>NZ_CP040121.1:0-3384950 GCF_005304985.1 Duncaniella sp. B8
TTGAATATCGAGGCGAGGGTGTAGTGAAGCACCCTTGTCTCCCATGCCTCCGCGTCGGCGGTGATGCGTATTTCTCGGCGGTCTCCGGTTGATATGGCGTGGATGCGCTCTGTTGCGGTGAAGCCGTCCACGCCCTCGGTGGCCGTCGGCAGGGTTGCCGAGTAGAACACGAGGCCGCTTATGTGGTCTTCACCAGCGAGCGAGCGCACGATGTTGCCGTTTGTCCGGGTAATGGTGAGATTCTGCATTATTCGTCGGTGTTGGCGGGTTCGTTGTCGGTATCATTCACTGCCTCCCCGGTCAGTTCGTCCACCTCCGGCTCGGTGTCGGAGGGTGCGGCAGGCTCGGCGGTGTCGGCCTTGCTCTTTGCTGCTGCGGCTTTCAGCGCGGCAGTCCTGCGGTTGGTGGAGTACACCTCGCGGTTGGGCAGGGAGTTGGCGTGGTTCTGCGCGTCGTTGCGGGTGTAGAACGCCGTGCCGTCAGAGGTTACGTGTACCTCGTTTATGTCGGGATTGAGGCGCAGGGTCTCCTCGGCTATCCTGGCGGCGGCTTTCGCGGCCACCGTCGCCGTGGATTTTTCTGTTTCTTTTGTCTTTTTTGCCATTGTCGTATGGTGTTTAATGTCTGTTTGAACGGTGTTTGATAATTATGGCGATGACAGCGAGCGATACGAGGGACAGGGCTATCGACACCCAAACGAGGGTTTTGTCCGCGCCTTTCTCCTCCCGGCTTTCGGCCTCGCTCTCCCCGGACGTTTCGGCCTCGATGTCGGTCTGCGTGGCCTCGTCCGTCCGTGAGTGAGCCTCGCATTCGGTGGCGGTGCTGTCGCTCTTGGCGGTCTCCACCTTTGCCCGGCTGTCGCTCTGGCTCCTGGTCTCGTGACGCTCCCGGATGCGGGCTGACAGCGGCGGGGTGCCTGTGACGCTGTCCGGCGGCTGCGTCGTGTCGAATATCTCGGTCACGCGCTCGGTGGCCTCGTCCCTTGTCTCCTCGCGTTGAAGCCATGCCGCGAGCCATTCATTCAGAAGCCGCTCCGTGCGCATCGCCGCGCTGTCCTGCAGGTGGGTCTCGCCCGATGTCGTTTCTGACTGCGACGAGTGCGTTTGTGACCGCTGCTCCGACATCGCTTTTCTTGGCGCGGCGCAGCTCATGGCTGACAGGACAATCGTCAGCGTGAGGACATGAATTGATTTTTTCAATCGCATTGGTGAGGGTGTCTACTTTTTCCTGTAACTGAATCATATCCTTGCGCAGCGGCTCGACCACAAGTTCCATAATCATCTCTATGGCCTTTTTGTCGTTGTCGAGTTCACGCCCGCGCACGTCGGCGAGCGTCTTTTTCACCTCGGCGCGGAGCTGCTCCACTTCTGCCTTGTGCTTGGAGCGCAGGAATATGGCCGTGAGTAATGCCGAGAGCGGCGCGGTGATGATCGCCACCGCTGCGGCAAGGATCGTTTCAGTCATTCAGCGTTATTGTGTTATGCCGATTTCTTTGAGCCATGCGGCAACGTCGAAACTCGGACAGGCTTTCATCCACTCGTAAGGCTCTATCACGCCGTTGCCGTTGAGGTCGGGTGACAGGTCGCGGTGACCGATGATTTTTACATTAGGGTGCTTGGCGTGGAAGTCGCGCACGTATTTTGCCATTGCGCTTTTCTGCGCCGCCGTGCGGGAGTCTTTGGGGTTCATGTTTTTGTCGCAGCCTCCGGCATAGACTACGTGGCGGCTCACTGCATTGTAGCCTTTCGCGCCGTTGGTGATTTCCCACGGATCAACGAAGTTGTCCTCGTTGTTGTCGACTATACGCTCCACCGTGCGTCGAGCCCGGATTATATCGGTATAGCCGGGTTTGCTCCACCCGCGACCGCCCGCCGATTTGGGAGAGGTGTGCATCCGTCGTATGTCGGCGGCTGTCACGTCGCGTCCCTCCGGGGTGGCGGTGCAGTGCAGAACGAGATATTTCAGCGTTTGTTTCATACCTGGTTATGCTTTCGGTGCGCTCACTATCGCGCCGAGACCCTCGGCCTTTGTCGGCAGACAGATTGTGTAGGTGCGCATGGAGAAAAGGTTTTCCTGTGTAGTGGGGTTGGCTGCGGCCTCCTGCAGATAGGTCTTCGTCGAGCCGTTGGCTTTCATGGCGCGTTTGAGCGAGAATGCGACGGAGCATTGGCGGTCTGTGGCTGCCGGGACTGCGCCGTAGGCCAGTTTCTTCTTCGTGGAGGTGTTGTAGTGGGGACATGCGTCATACTCGTACACCTCGAAGCCGTACATGCGGTTTATCGCGCCGCTGTCGTAGTTGTAATACTGCGAGGCGAATTTCTGATCCTGCTCCAGCAGGTCGGCCACATGGTCGGCGCACAGCACGAGGATGCGCCCCTCGGCGGGTATCCTGGCCTTGTCGAAAGCCTTTTTGAGCGCGATGATGTCGCGGCGCGTCAGTCGCTTGCGGTCGCCGTCAACCTCGCCTGTGGTGAGCAGCACCGGGGTCTTGGCCGTGTTCTCGGCGGGTGCGAGAGAGTGGATTGCGCGGCTGAAACGCACCTCGTCGAATGCCTCTTTGTGGCGTTCTATCACTGAGGCCATCTTGTCATGGCCGAGCGCGTGAAGCTCGTCGTCGGTGATGCGGGTGGGCTTGCTCTGGTATTTGTCGAGGCGCACGGCGATGTCGCCGTCTTCGAGCGTCTCGACCTCCAGCGGATAGGAGGTGTTGTTCACAAGCACTTCGGGATCTACTCCCACATCCACCATGTGGATAACGTCCTTTTCCACATATTGGTCGTAGCTGCGGATCTTGTTATACCACCCGATTGCGGCGGCTGCGGTGCGGAATGCCTTTACAAGCTCGCCTGTCCACGCTTCGGGATAAAGCCCGGCGCGGAGCGCGTTGGCGGGTGCGAGACCGCCTATGAGCGACGTGCCTACCGCAACGCCGTTGAGCGTCAATGCTCCGGCGAGCGGCGAGACACCCACGGCCACACCGAGGGTCGCGCCCATTGCGGAGGTCAGCGCAACTCCGATAATCATGCCCATAAGGGCGAGAAGAAATCTTTTCATTCGTCTTTTGTTGATTGAAAATGTTTGTTGAGTTGATGTCAGTTGAATTTGGGTGCGAAACCGAAATACTCCTTGTAGAGCCGGGCATACTCCTCGCGGTTATTGTCGCGCAGGTCGGCAAGCTGTTCGGGGGTTGCCTTGTCCCATGTAAGGGTCGCGGTGGGGGCTGTGCCGCCTGCGGGACGCACGAGGGGGGGCTTCTGTGCGGGCTGCATGTCGTCAAGGAGCGTGTTGAGGGTGTCAAGGCCGACGTTTTTGCCCAGCACGATGTATTTCTCTTTCTTGTCAGGGGTGAGGCGTTTTTCCTTGATTGCCGTGTCTACCGCGTCGGTGATGCGGGCGAGGGTCATAGCGGCCTTGTCTTCCTGTAATTTTGTGATTGCGGCCACTGCTTCGTCCTCGGTGGCGTTGGGCGCGAGGCCGAGTTTCAAAAGGATCTTTTCCATGTTCTTTTTGATGTTGTTATTTGGGGGTTGTTCTGTCTTTTCTTCGTGTACGGTGAGGTTCAGAAGCGGCAGGTGGTCGCTTTCCTCCCCGGCGGCGAGGGTGAGCAGTTTCCCCTCGTGATATAGGCCGACCTGCAGCGCATCGTCATTCGCGCCTATATCCACCACCGACACCTCTATGAGTTTGCTTTTGGTTACGGTCGGGCGCGTCTGTCCGGCCACAAGAAGCGTGGGGTCTTCGCTCCATTCCATGATGTCAAGCCCGGCGGAGAGCATACGCAGCGTGCCGCGCTCCCATTTCTTCGAGATGTTGCGCTCGTCCTCGGTGTCGTCGTCGAATTTAGGCGTGCCGTAGAGCGTATCCCCCTCCACGCGCACATTCTCCATGATCCCTATCGGCATATCCTCCTTGCGCCCGCGTCGGTGCATATACAGGAGTACCGGGTTCTTTTGGTATTGCGTGAGGTCTATGCCCTCGGTCAGTACCCTTGCGCCGTAACTGTTGAGGCGCGGGGTCGATATGATTGCTTCTTTCGGCATTGGCGTGATAATGATGAAAAAATGTCGGCGCGGCTTGTGTGGCACTTCACTGTGTGAAAACCCTGTGCCGCCGCGCCGACGGATCGCAAAAGGGGGTTGTGGCGGAGGCGGGACTTGAACCCGCGACCTCAAGGGAATGAACCTTGCGAGCTACCCGGCTGCTCTACTCCGCGATGTCGTTTTACGGTGCAAAGTTGGGGAGGGTTTACTGCCCTGCAAAACAGAGTGTAAAAACTTTACACTCTATTTTCTCGCGCCGTCCGTTTGTCGCAATTTTGCACCGTAAAATCAACATTGATACAACCCGAAAACATCATTTATTATGAATGGCAAACAAGGTTTCAACAGATAAAAAGGAGTTCGCCGAGGCTCTTTTCATGCAGGGTATGCCGCAAAACTCTATCGCCGAGAAAGTCGGCGTGTCGGCCAATACCGTAGGCAAGTGGGTAAAGGACGGCTGCTGGGGTGAGAAACGCGCTGCGATGTCTATTACCCGCAAAAGTCTGCAGAATGAACTGCTCTCGGCCATAAAGGACAAGATAGAGGAACTGCGAGACCTCGACATCTCCAAGTCCGCGACGGTCGTCGATCAGCTCGTGAAACTCTCGGCCACTATCGAGCGTCTCGACAAGGAGGCTTCCGCTGTCGATTTCATCGAGTGCTTCATGGCTTTTGGCCGTTGGCTCGAATACCAGGCGGAGACAGACCTGGAGATTACGCCGGAGTTCCGTAAACTTGTCAACAAGTATCAGAACAAGTATATACTTGAAATGCTCAGCAGCAAATTGTAGCGTATGGCAAGGAACACCGCACAGAACCGCAAGGAGGCGATCGAGCAGTGGAAGCAATGGTGCGAGACCGTGCAGACGCGCTCTGTCGTGTCTGTCCGCGAGACCCCGGCGCAAAAGGAGAAACGCATCGCGTATCTCCTCGCCGACTATGGCCGCTTCTTTTCTTACTATCTCGCGCACTACTGCGACGACGAGGAGACAGGGAAGCATACCGACTGCGCACCGTTTCAGATAAAGGCGGCGCACACGCTCCGCGACCATCCTACAATCCAATATGCCGCGCAGTGGGCGCGAGGCCACGCGAAGTCCGTCCATTTCGATGTCGGCATTCCCATGTATCTCAAAGCCCTCAAAAAACTGCACCTCATGGTGCTTGTCGGCAAGAGCAAGGACAATGCCGAGACGCTCCTCGGCGACATACAGGCGGAGTTCGAGTTCAACCAACGCTATATATCCGACTTCGGGGTGCAGAAAGTTACAGGGTCGTGGGAGACAGGAAAGTTCGTAACCGCCGACGGTCGCGCTTTCTTCGCTCGCGGTCGCGGCCAGTCGCCGCGTGGTCTCCGTTACAAGAAGTACCGCCCGGACTATATCGTGATAGATGACCTCGACGACGACGAACTTGTAAACAACCCCGACCGCGTGGCGCGGCTCACAAAGTGGGTAAAAGAAGCCCTGTTCGGCACGCTCGACGGTGGCCGTGGCCGTTTCTGTATGGTCGGCAACCTTATAGGCAAAAACTCTGTCCTCGCCAATTTCATGGCCTCCGACGGTGTCGTGGTCTCTAAGGTGAATGCCATTGACAAAAACGGCAAACCCGCGTGGGCTGCTAAGTGGTCTATCGAGGAGATACGTGCCGAGGAGCGGTTCATGGGTTATATATCGTTCCAACGCGAGAAGATGAACAACCCCATTACCGAGGGCAGCATCTTCCGCAACGATTGGATACGTTGGTGTCGCCCGCTGCCTCTCGCCAAGTACGATTATCTCGTGTGCTACTGCGACCCCTCGTTCAAGTCCACCACCCGCAACGACTACAAGGCCATTAAACTGTGGGGCAAGACAGGCACGGATCTCCATTGCCTCGCGGCTTTCGTCCGCCAATGCTCCGTGGCCGAGATGGTGGGTTGGTTCTATGACCTCCACGAGAAGATTGTAAAGGCCAACGCCGTATGCTCCTATTATATAGAGGCCAATTTCCTTCAGCAGATTCTCCTTGACGAGTTCGTGCGCGAGGGCAACGAAAGAGGCTATCAGCTCCCGATTTTCGGCGACACGCGCAAGAAGCCCGACAAGTTCCAACGCATAGAGGCCATTTCCCCGCTGTGGGAACACGGCCACGTCTATTATAACGTGCGCATGAAGAATGATCCCGATATGCGCACAGGCATAGACCAGACGCTCTCCTGTGAGCGTGGTATGTCGGGACACGACGACGGCCCGGATGCCGACGAGGGAGCGATTTTCATTCTGCAGGGGCTTACCCGGCAGCAGAGGTTCAAGCCCTCCGTGGGTCGCCGCAAAGCCCCTAAAAATTCATGGTAACAATTCAACACTTCTCCTATATGAAATTATTCCGCAACATCAGAACCTACTTCCGTGCGGTCGTTTTCGACTGCCGTCTGCGCCATTGCCGACGCGAGGCCGACCGCCGACGCGCCGTCTCCGGGCAGAAGCATCTTGTCATTAACCTTAACGGTCGCCCTGTGGTCGTGAGCAAGCAGCATATCAAGCGGCTTGTGCGCGAGGGTGTCTACCGCAAAGGAGTTACCGCCGCAGACATAGAGGCCATCGCGATTTACAGAACCGTCTAATCCCTGCTCCGATGTCTTTTCTTACCAACGACGATTACCGGGTAGTTACCTGCCCGTCCGACCTTGAAATTATCTGCCAGTCCTCCGAGGATATACGCCGACAGGCCGAGCGCACGGCTATGGAGGAAGTCGCCGGATATGTCCGCACCAGATATGACATAGACGCGGCCTATTCAAAGACCGACATTCAGCGTAACCCCCTGCTCGTGCAGCTCACTGTATCAATCGCGCTGTGGTGGCTCGGCCAATGGTTGCCCGGCATGTTGGGAAGCGAGATGCGACAGACGCTTTACGACAATGCCATATCCCGCTTAAAGGATATTCAGAAAGGCAATTTTACGCCGGAGTTCCCCGAATATCCCGACGGCGGCGACCCGGACAGCGGCCTCGGAGGTAATCCGATGCGTTACGGCAGCATGAAGAAGAACGGCTATGACTGGTGATTTGTAAACCACTGTTTAATCAGCATTTGAACGATGTTAAAACTCTGTGCGAAAATAGAGATTAAGGGTGATAAGACGTGGGTCTTTGAGAAAATCACGGCTTGCGAGATCGTGCGCGACAGCGAGGCTCTCACCATCACCTGCAAGCTCATTCTCCCCCGAAAGGTAAAATGGAAAGGCGAGACCTCAAACCCCATAAAGCGCGGCGACAAAATCTCCGTGTGGCTTGGCTATGATGACAACCTCCAACTCGCCTTTACAGGATATGTGCTGCGCAAGGGTTTCAAAGCCCCGATTGAGATTTTCTGCGAGGACGAGATGTTTATGCTCAAACAGACCCCCTGCGTGAAGAAGTCCTACAAGAACGTAGATATTCATACGCTGCTCAAAGAACAGGGCTTGCCATACGACATAAAGGTTCTCGGCGAGCAGAACATCGGGCAGTACCGCGTGAATTTTGAGAACGTGGCCGAGTTGCTCGCTCACCTCAAAGAGAACAACATCCGCACTTTCTTCCGTCTTGAAGACGGCAAGCCTGTCCTTTATTGCGGTGTGCTTTTCGACCACGGCAACGAGATGCGGCAGGTATTCGCCACAGGGGTAAACATCATTTCGGACAGCAGCCTTGACGAGCAGAGAGCCGAGGACGTGAAAATTAAGCTGAGAGTGGTTAGCCTACAACCCGACAACAAAAAGAAAATCAAGGTGGAGATTGGCGATCCGGACGGAGAAAAACGCACCCTGCACTGTTACGGTAAGACCGAGGCCGAGGCAAAGGCGTGGGGTGAGCAGGAGTTGGAGCGTCTCAAACGCGACGGCCTTACCGGGTCTTTTCAGACTTTCGGTCATGTGCTGCTTGATGTCCTCGACGTGATAGGCATTAAGATCGACGGTGAGCGCAAGGGCAAGTACCAAGTCCATAAGAATACCATAACATACGGCAGCTCCGGCTTCCGGCAGGACATTACCCTCGGCGCGAGGGCGGCAGAGTGATGGATATTAGAAACGCGATAAGACAGCTTGCCCTGTCCGGCTCTGAAATGTATCTCACCGTCTGCACCGTGGACGCGGTGGACGAAGATGCCCGGACTATCGACTGCACTCCCATTAACGAGGGTGCGCCGCTCCTCGCCGTGAATTTACAGGCGGATCAGAATCAGACGGTCGGCCTCGTGTCGTTCCCGGCAGTCGGTTCTGAAGTCGTGGTGGGTTTCCTCAATCCCGCCGTGGCCGTAGTGGTGCTTGCGATGGAAATAACAAAGTCTGTTATCACCATCGGCGACACCGAGGCTACCGTCGAGGACAATTCCGTGGTGTTGAAAACCCGGAAAGGCTCGGCCACGCTCACCGCCGACAACCTCAAAATAGACATAGACGGAACGACCCTTGAAATGAAGAAAGGCGTGTCGGTATGGAACGGCGGCAGCGAGACAACGGCAAACGCCACCGAACTGCAGAAGCAGCTTAACATCTGCAAGGCGAGAATCGACGCTATCATTAACGCGCTCAAATCCTCGGCTGTCGCTCCACAGGACGGCGGAGCGACCTACAAGGCCAATATTTCCACCGCGCTCTCCGGCCTCACTTCCGAGGATTATTCAAACATGATTGACGACAAGATTAAACACTGATAAAATGGCAAAAAACAGATACGCCTCGCAGAGGTCGCTCGAATCAATACGCCTCGCCGCTCGCCGCAACAACGAGCGCGGCGGCAGCATGAAGAAGCGAAAAAGCCTCGTGATGATGCTCAACCAACAGACGCAGAGCCTCACCAAACAGGACGTTGCCCGGTGGCGGCGGGCGTGGGCTATGGCTCTAAACATAGAGAACCCCAAGCGCGGAGCGTTGTATTCCATCTATACCGACGCGCTTATTGATATGCACCTCACAGGCTGCTTCACTCAACGCTACCACAAGACGCTGCTCAAAGCCTTTGTACTTACGGACGATGCGGGCAACGAGAACGAGGACGCGGCGAAAATCTTTGAGAGCAAGTGGTTCTACCATTTCCTGCTCAATGCTCTTGAATCTATCGCGTGGGGGCATTCCCTTATCCAGTTGGGCGACGTGATTACCGACGCTAACGGCGTGATGAAGTTCTCCGACGTGGAACTGGTGCCGCGAGACCACGTATGCCCGGAGTATGGTGTGCTGCTCCGCGACCGCTCCGATTCCCCGCAGCAGGGCATTCCGTACCGTGAGGGTGCGTTGGCCGACTGGTGCGTGGAGGTCGGCGAGAGCCGCAACCTCGGTCTGTTGCTGAAATGCGCTCCCCACGCGTTATCCAAAAAGAACATGACCTCCTATTGGGACGTGTTCGGCGAGATTTTCGGTATGCCTATGCGTGTGGGAACTACCACCTCGCAGAACCCCGCCGACCGCAAGCAGATTGAGGTGATGCTCGAGGAGATGGGCGCGGCGGGATGGGCGTTGTTCCCGGAGGGTACGACAATAGACATAAAGGAATCTTCGCGTGGCGACGCTTACAATGTCTATGACAAGCGCATTGACCGCGCCAACTCCGAGATGTCAAAAGGCGTGGTCGGCCAGACCATGACCGTTGATGACGGTTCCTCAAAATCGCAGTCCGAGACGCATCTTGAAGTGTTTGAAAACCTATGTGCCGCAGATGCCAAACTGATTGCATACGTTATCAATGACGACCTTATTCCGAAGATGATCCGCCTCGGTTTCCCTCTTGCCGGGCTTACGTTCAAGTGGGACGATGCGGCCACATACTCACCGGCGGAGCAGCGCGAACTGGAACGTATGCTCTTGCAGTTCTTCGACATCGACCCGCAGTATTTCACTGAAAAATACAAAATCCCGATTCTCGGCGTAAAACAGTCTTCCGGCTCTTTTTTCGAGTAGGGGGTGAGGATTCCGAAAAACAGGAGGCCAAGCCCCGAGACAGACAAAAAGAAAAAGCCGACCATTACCGCCTGTTTAATCAAGCGTTAACCACCCTTTACGAGCCGCAGGTGCTTGCCCTCGCCGGAGGTGTCGGACGTGTGGAGTTCAACCGTGATGTGTTCGACCGCGCCGTGCGCGAGGTCTTCGCTCGTGGCGGCTTCTCCCCGGATATGCTTGCCGACCCCGCCGTGCGACCGCTCGTCGAGGAGACGTACAACGCGCTTAACCGCGCCGTCGATACGGCCATCAATACCGAGACCCCGCCGGAACTGACCGCCGCGCTCCAAAACAACGCTTTCATATTCTCCGGCTTCAAGACCTACCATTCACTCTCGGAGGTCGGCCTTGCGCTCACCGATGCGGACGGCCATGTGAAGCCTTTCGACACGTTCCGCAAGGACGTGGAGGCCATTGATGCCCGGTATAACACCAACTATCTCTATGCCGAGTATAACCATGCCGTCCACACCTCGCAGATGGCCGTTAAATGGCACGATTTCGTGGCCGACGGCGACCGCTACAACCTGCAATACCGTACCGCAGGGGATGAAAGGGTGCGCTCGGAACACGCCGCGCTCGACAATATCACGCTCCCGCCGTCTGACCCGTTTTGGCGCGACTATCTGCCGCCGAATGGTTGGAATTGCCGCTGCGACGTGGATCAGGTGCTGCGCGATGATTACCCGATGTCCGACCCGGAGACGGCCAAAGCCGCCGGGGACGCTTGCACCGATGAGCCGAAAGCCCGGATGTTCCGTTACAATGCCGGACGCGAGATGACACTGTTCCCCAAGAAACATCCATATCTCCCCAAGGGGTGCGGCTCTTGCGACGGTCGCCTCAATCTTGCTTACGACCCCAAGCGTGAACAGTGCCGGGTCTGCCGTGTCGTTCACGAGCAGCAGCGCAGGGTCGAGGCAAAGCGGCTCTATGACCGTCTTTCAAAGGACAGCAAGTATCGGGGTGTGGAGTATGACCCGGTGTCCGGCGGCATGACCGCCGCCCATGTGGGACACAATACCACATCCAATAATGCACAGGTTCTGCGGTGGGGCATGACAGGCGCGGATCTTGAAAATGAGGTGCAGCGGCTTCTGTTCCAAAGCGGCCATTCGGCTATCCTCTGCGACGAGAGCAAGAAGAAAAAGGGTCGGACGCTCCCGGCTCTTGATATGCAGCTCGACGGCGTGATGATGGATATTCGCTCTATAACATCGAAAAAAAGGCATTATGGCTCTGCGCTCCGGGATAAGAACAAGCAGCTTGCGAGATATAATGCCCGCTCTGATGTCCGTATTGCCGCCGATACCGTGTGCCTCTATTTCCACGACGGCAGTATGTACCATCCAAGCAAAATTACCAACGGCGTTAAATGGCTTAAACGGCAGACACGACATTTACAGGTAAAGCATATTGTCTGTGTGGTGCGAAAGGAGGACGGCTCGGCAGATATTCGCCTACATGATGTATAGGCATAAAAAAAGCCCGCAGCGCGGGCAGGTTGCCGCCTCCTCGAAAGAACCCACAGCGGCCTCCTATGGGATTGCAAAGATAGACATTCTTTTTCATACAACAAAATAAACCCCAACACTTTCAACAAAATGGACGAAAAAATAACAGTTACAGCCGAGTTCTCGCAGACCGATGTCGCCGCAGCCCTTATGTGTCTCGGCGAGGAATTGACCCCGGAAAGATGGGAGCAGGTCAAGGCCGCTCCCTCAAAGATAGATTTTCAGAAGATAGAGGACAAGTCCGACCGTATGCAGGTCAAACTCGGCCTTATCTCCCTGCTGTTTCTGAATCTCGCCGATTAGATCCGCGCCGCCATGCCACGCAACATTTACGACGATATTCTGAGCGATGCCCGCGTGAAGCTCACGGAGCTGTTCAAGGACAATTTCCGGCAGCAGGGTTTCTTCGGCGAGAAGTGGGTGGCGACAAAGGCGAGCAAGACAAACAAACGCGGACGCGGCTCTATCCTTATCGTTACCGGGGCGATGCGACGCTCCATCCGTTCGATGATCCGGGGAATGGCCGTGGTCTTCACCTCCGACCGACCATATACAGCCCTGCACAACGAGGGCGGCAATTTCGCCGTTACCGTCCGCTCCCACTCGCGCACGTCTAAGAAGACCGGGAACACATACACCGTGCGCTCACATTCCCGGCAGATGAATATGCCGCAACGCCAGTTCATAGGCGACCACGAAAAGGTGCAGCAAGCCCTCGGCGACATTGTTTTCAAACGGCTGCAGGAGTTCTCGCAACGCCTTGCCGATGACTTTAACCGACATTGATATGAGATTACGCATTTTTACCGATTTAGAGGCGCGTCTGTCGCGTGTCCGTCTCGTGGATGACAAATATATCTACTGCCGACCTAAACGCGACCCTGACGCAAAATTACCGGGAGTTCCGGCCATTAACCATGTCGGCCTGTGGAACGAGAATACGGCACGTCTCACGCAGATGCGTCCGTTCAACCCGCCGGGAATCTTCGTGGAGTTTCTCCCGGTGCTGTGGTCGCCGCTCTCTCGCGGTGCGGTGCATGGCGATATGACTGTGAGGCTGCATTTCGTAACGGCCACGCTCGCGCAGACCGACACGCCTTACCGCGACGAGGCTCTGTGCCGCTTCCGGCTGATCCGCGCCGTCAAACTCGCCTTGAACGGCTTTTCGGGTGGCGCGGATGAACAGGGACGCAGTTTCTCGCAGTTCCAATATTCCGGCTCGGACACCGACCATAACCATGAGCAGATATGCGAGGATTTGGAGGAGTGGCGAACCCACTGCATAGACTGTTCGGCCTCCGTCGATGACGGCTACATTCTCACACCGCGCAATGTTACCCTTGACACAGGCGACATCTTCGCCGACGCTTTCTCCGAGGAGATGGTATAGACACAACACCGCCCGCAGTTTCGGTTCTGCGGGCGGTGTCGCTTTCATTCCCCCATGTCTATGTCGTCGAACAGGGAGGGCTGTGTGTCGCGGGGCTTGTCGGAGAATCCCTCCAGCCCACGCCGAAGATAGCTGAGGAACGTGTGGTAACACATCGGATAGACAGGGTACACAAAATGCCTCCACACCTGTTTGTAGCATTTCGCAAGGTTGCCCTCCTCGTAATGCTCGCGGGTGATGTCGCAGACGTGCTGTATGCGCAGGAGTGTATTTTTGTGAGGTTTTGTCGCCATGTTAAGAATTTAACCGCTATCTTTGCAACACGTTCCACGGTGTTGCCCGTTGTCAAGCGATTTATCCTTGCGGCGGGCGCGCTTCTTTTCATGGCCTTGCTTTCTTTTTGTCGTAAGGCTCGACCGTTACGAACCCCTCGATATGTTTACTCACTAATCCCGAACCGCCGCATACCGGGCAGATTTCTTTATGTCTGCCTGTGTGGTTTCCGGCTTTGTCGAATTCCTCGACTATCGCCATACCCTCGGCCTTGCAGTTGCGGCACACCTCTATGGTGTCGCGGGCAAACTCCGTGCGCTTTCCCATAAGGCTATCCCTCCGATTTGGGTTCTACAAAGAATGTCTCGTCCTGCACCACGTCGATGCAGCAGGCTTCCATCACTACCTTGCACTCGTCAAGGTCGCGCTCGGCAAGGAGTTTGTCCTTTGCCACCTCCTCGACCATGCGCACGTAGTTCTTGCCTTTGATTTTGAGCAGTTCGAGAATCCCTGCCCACGTCATGCCCTTGCGGGCTTTCAGCTTGGGATTGCCTGTGCGGAAGCCGAGGATGCCGTGCGTGGTCTCCATGCTCTTGCGCTTGGTGAACAGTTCCTCGCGGTTCTCTACCGCGAACACCTGCATTTTCTCGAATGCGGCCTTTTTCTCCGCGTCGAGTTCGGCCAGTCGGTCGGCGTAGTCCTCGCGGATTTCCACGAGTTTGCCGTCCATTTCGGCGGTGAGTGATCGCTGCTTTGCGTCGGCGTCGGCGTATGCTCTGAAAGCGTCCTCCATCGCCTCGCGACTTACGCCGCTGATGATTGTTTTCTTTTCTCTTTTTGCCATTTGTCTGTTGTTTTAATGGTGATTAAATGATGGGTGATTATCTCTTTGATATTTTGATTTGTCCGGCGCGGAACGAGTTGATTCTATCCTTGCGCTCTTTATCGTTTTTTGCGCTGAAATACATTGCTTTGTAAGCATTGCATACTGCTTCGAATCGCTCTTTATCCATTTCCGTCGTTTTTCGTGTTTAGAGGATTGTTTTGCAGCTCTGTCACGAGAGCGTTAGCCATTTTTACAGCGACTTCCGCAACTTCCGCATAGGTAGGTCTGTCGCTTTCCCGGTTGGTAAGATACTGCCCCATGCAGTAGGTTGCCACATTTTGGGCTGCGTCCATGCGGTAGCGTTCCCAGTCTACTTTGTTCTGATCTGCCATTTTGCGGTTCATCGCTATCACCGCGTCCATGTATTGTTTTTCAATAACTGTCATCATCTTTTATATTTTTAGGTATGATAGAATGTGCTTTATTACCTCGACCGTCCAACCGTTGCCCAACATTTTGTACTGTTGCGTCGCAGAGCATTCCCACATGTACCATTCGGGGATTGTCTGCAACCTTGCGCACTCTGTGGGGGTCATGCGGCGCAGTATGTCGCCGGGCAGTATCACTATCGGCGCGTGGCCGGGACGTGATGAACATAGTGCCGGAGAGATTCCGTCTGCTGAGTAGACCCGGTTCTGCTGATACGGCTGCTTGCCGCCGCTCTCCGTAGAGGGATTTACCTGCCTTACCATGCGACGGCAGACTATATTGTTCTGTTCCCAGGCATTCGCGGTCAAGGTGGGGGATTTTTCGGTGTAGACCGTGCAGCCTTTATCGCCACGTGGCCGTTGTAGGATTATATCCATGTCGGAATGATTGCCGCACCCATGCCCTCCGACTGTGAGGCAGGAGGCTTTCAATTGGTCGCGTTTGACATATCCGCGTCGGTCTATTTTCACAATGTCATACATCTCTTTTCCGCCGACCCTCACGGCAATGCTTTTGTCGGCGGGTGTCTTGATGGTAAGGCCGAACCCCCTGCCGTTTCTCTCGTTGCGTTCCTTGTGGGCTATGAGGTTGCGCAGCACTTTATCCGTGATATGGTATTTTTCGTCCACCTCGTCCTCCAATATGTCGGCGAGATACAGGCCACGGTCGGCGGGTTGTGGTATGTCGGTGTAACTCTCAAAGAGATTTACAGGAGCGGTGCGTATGTTGCTCCAATACAACCTCACGCGGTTCTGCGCCGATACAAGCGCGGAGTTTATGACTACAGGACGGAGACCGCCGAGGTGTCTTGTTATAATATCCTCACTTGTCCGCTTCATTCTCACGTTTTCAAGCAGAAATTTTGTCGTGGGAGCGGCTTGGCGCAGTATGCGGTGAAATTCAAAGAACAGAGCGGAGCGCGGGTCGTCGAAATTCAGTTGCTTGCCCGCCATGCTGAAACCTTGACAGGGTGATCTGGCAAGTATCAAGTCTATTTTCGGGAGCGAGCGGAGATCCACACCGCGCACGTCTCCCAACTGGATTGTGCCGGGGAAGTTGAGCCGCGTCTGCGCGATGCAGAACTTGTCTATCTCGGAGGCATAGTATGCGTCCACCGAGATTCCGAGTTCCCGCAGGGCTATCTGCCCGCAGCTCATTCCGTCAAATAGACTTAATACTGTCATACCCATATCAGTTCAGAAGATTGTTGTCCGCACCGAACCGTGCCGTGTATGCTATCTTTCCGACCACCTCGTTCACACTCTTTGCATCTTTCTGTTTGCGCAGGAACATGTTGTAGATGGTGGTGAGCCGTTCAAGAGAGATTTTGTTGAAATTGTCGGTCTTTGCCGCTTGACACGCCACGCCTTTTATGTAGTTTATCCCCTCGTCGCCTTTGCCGATCATGCGCAGCCAACCTCCGATGGCCGCTATCACGCGCTTGCGCATCTTGTCTGTTTTAGCATCCTCCGGGTTCAGTATCTCGTTGAGGTGGTCGCAGAGTTCCAAGAGTTCCGCGTTTGTAAGATCCTTGCTGCTCTCCACGCCGTAGCCGGATATAAGAGCCAGTTTCATGTCCGCGTCCATGTTGAGCCGGGCGCAGAGCGTGTGGAATTTTTTAAGCAGCCACTTCTGCTGTTGTGCCGTAACTGTTGCCATAATATCTCGTTTTTATTGGTTGGTCTCCTTGTCTATTATTTGAGCGTAGTATTTGGCCGCACCCTCCGGCCATATCACAAACTCCTCGCCGCCTCCCTCCGCGGTGGCAAAGCGGGTCGTGGGGTATGCCTTGAAACCCTCCACGCGGATCTTCACCTCGGCCAGTTTGCGGACGTGCCGCGCCACCGCCGGATAGGGCTTGCCGTTTTCCTCGTGGGCGATGAAGATGAAAAGTTTGTCGGGGAATTCGTCCATAAGCGAGGCAAAGGTGCTGCGCGTGAATCCCACGAGCGCGGTTATGGAATCTATCACCACCACCTGCGGGCTTTTGCGCTTGCGCAGCCTCTCGCGCAGAGCGGGTATCTGCTCCTTTGAGTAGACCACTACCTTGTTGCCGACATCGGCCATGTTCGCGTCTATCCATGAGTTCTTGAATGAGAGCGACAGCCCTTGCTCTATGGTGTCGTAGGCGGCTTTATCCACAAACCGGGTCAGATAGGCAAGAAGCGAGAGCGCGAAGTGGGTCTTGCCGCTGCCGCTCTCCCCGAAGATGATCCATGCGCCGCGCAGCTCCGGCTTTCCGAATGTGGCGAGCCACTCCCCGGTGAAGTCGGCGACATTGAAATTCGCGTCGCACACGTTGCGGTTGCTTAATGCCTTTGCCATTGTTCAATCAGCGTTTGACCGTGGTTTAACCCTCGGCTGATTTCAGTTTGAGGGCGCACACAAGGCGTTTTACGCGCCGCAGGTCATTGTCGGCATCGTCAATGATACGTTCTATCTCCCGGCGGTCTTCAAGGCCGTTGGCGGTGCATACGGCCTTTATGTCGCCCCGGTTCACAACAGGCATCGGTATGAATTTGCGGCCTATACGTGAGTATATCTCCTTGTAGCCTTTGCGGTTGTTCACCACTCCGCGCTCTATCCGCTTTTTGAGGTATTGCGTGGCGCAGAGGACGATTCCCACGGTATCTTCCAGTTTGTTGTATATGGTGATGAAGAAGTGCAGCACTTGGTCGGAGAGTTTGTCGGCCTCGTCCAACACTATCAGAACCCCCTCGCGGCGTTTGAGCTGCCGTATGGCCTCGCGCATCATGTCGGCCACCGTCGAGCCGCCGGGTTCTGTGCCGAGGCTCTGCAGCAGCTCTCCGAGGAACTCCTTGCGGTTCCAATATTCGGAGCAGCTCAGCGCGATCACGTTCCTGTTGCCTCCGGCATATACCTTTATCGCCTGACTTTTGCCGCAGCCCGCGTCGCCTGTTACGGCCATCACGAGCGAGTGCCGCTGCGCGTCGGTCAATACCTGCGTCATGCGCCTGTAACCCTCGGTCTCTATCACGACCCAGTTGCGCGGGTCATAGCCGATTTGGTTGCCTACCGTGCGCCACATGTCGTCGGAGATTAGATCCCAGTTGCCGTTGAGTATCTGGCTCACGGTGGCCGCGCTCACGCCACGCAGGGATTTGGCGGCAGCGTTTTGGCTCTCCTTGCTGTCTACATACGTCCGCAGTTTGGCGGCTATGGCTTCTTTTTCTGTCTGTTTCATTTCCTATATTAGTTTTATGATTATCCGTTAATCAATAGAGGTCGCGTGTCGATTCGGCTATGCCCGCGCCCGCGCTTTCCTCGTATGCGGTCTCCTCGGTTACGTCTGTGTATTCGAGGCGGTATTGGCTCTTGCGGTCTTTGTTCTGTCCCCGGCTGTCGGTGAGTATGCCTGTTATGTAGGGGTTGCCGAGGTCGGGGTGGCGCAACAGGCTCTCACGCGCTATCTCGGTGGCTTGCCTGTCGTATTCTATCACGGTGCGTTTCAATTCGTCGTTGAAGTCCTTTACCTTTTGCAGTTCCTCCGCGTCTCCGGGACGGCGGTCGGCAAGTGCCATCGGCTGCAGGTGCTTTTCTTTTAGCAGTATGCGGATGTCTCCCTCGTCGCTCACGGCCAAGACCTCTTGCATATTGTCGGGGTCATATTTGATGCTCCACCGCAGGTGTGCGTATTTTCTGAATTCGAGGTCGAAGCTGTCGTATGTCCTGCGCTCTCCGAGAAGCCGGACGTTGAGGCCGCTGCCCTCCAGTGTGTTCTTGTAGCCTGTCTCCTGCCCGAAGTTCAGCAGGTAGCTTTCAATCGGCATCGGCAGAAGTCGGTCGGCGGGTATGCGGCTGAATCCGGCCACATATTCCTCGCGCTTGGCGGCGCGTTCCGATTCGATGATCCATTCTATCTGCGCCCTTACCCCGGCCTCGTCGGGTATCTGCCCCTTGTGCGCGTTGAGCCATTCCATATTGGGCTGGCTCTCCTTGCGTGAGGTTATGCCGTAGCCGCTCCAGTTGCCGGAGCATTTTTTAGCGTATTTGTGGTTGAGCCGTCTGAAATACGGCTCTATCGGCTTGGCCTTTGCGTTGCCTACCTCTGCCGGGGTTACATGTTCGGCCATGCCGTAGGTCGGAAGCATAATCTTGATTTGGTAGTTGTCGCTCTGTATCTGAACAGGCCGCAGACGTTGGCCGAAAAGTTCTGCCGTGTGGTTGGTGGCTTTGCGAAGCGCGGCCTTTATCAGTTCCGGGCTTTCTTGATAGCCTGTGGCGTAGCCTATCGGGTATTTGTTGAAAGGATCGAGTACCACTACCACCGTCATGCGGTTGCAGTATGTGGTACGACCGCCGCGCTTCCCCTCGGTGCGCTTTTTGTAGTATAGCTCCACCGTCCATCCGTCGAGCGACCAGAACAGCATCGGCGCGGTCGGTGCAAAGCGTTTGTTCTGCATTCCGTAGCGGTTCATATATTCCTTTGCTCCGTGCCGTCCGGCGTTCACAAGCCATCCGAGTTTCTGCAGCCATACCAACATCGTCCGGCGCGTCACTTTCGGCCATCCGAAAGCCTCGCATACCGTATTGTAGTAGTCGGCCACCTCCTGTCCGTCGAGGTTGGTATGATGCTCCAAGAATTTGGTGAGCCATGCCACCTGCTCCGGGGTCGCTACCCTCGCGGCGTTCTTGTTGCGGAACTTACCCGAAATCAACACCTCGTAATTGGGCTGGCCTCCTCTGAAATATTCTTGATATTTGCGTTGCAGCACTCGCGGGTTCTCCGGGAGGCTGTGCGGGTAGATGTCGGCCACGCGGGGCAGGTCTTTGGCGCGAGCTTCCCAAAATTCGCTCATCTTTACCCGGCGGCTCTTGCCGACTTTTTTCTGTTCGGCGGCTGCATCCATAAGCATTTTATGGCAAGCGTTGAGTATCGAGGCGGAGTTGGTGTAGAGCATCCGTTTCTCGTCGCTCAGTCCCCTCGCTCCCTCGATGCTCACTCCCTCGTAGTAGGAAGCGGCTATCTGATCTATCACGATTATGTCAATGAATGCCCGCGCCTTTGCCTGTGCCTCCGGGTCTACATACCGCCGCTTTACCTCTGCCCGGTGTTCCGTCGGTAAGGTCTCGACATCGTATAATGCAGTAGTACCGTAACAGCCACGCCTTAGGGTTCTAATCACACCTTTCCGTTTGTAGTAGTCAAGGTTTGATTTAGTCATAATGCCGTCGGTTAGTTCCGCTTGGCTTATTCCAAGTGAGCCGCCGTAATACTCCATATTTTTTGTAATTTTGTAGTCGTTAATTCTTTAATCGCTCTTTATGAAAAAGCCCGCTATCATCAAGCCGTGGGAGATTGCCTTTTGCGTAATCTATTATGGACGATACTCACTGTTTCAGAATCGACCGTTAGTCCACGAGACTCTAAAAAACATAGCACATCTTCAAGACTGCGAGTATTACGCACCTGCGATACCTGCCATTCTTTCTGAATCTGTCGCCAAAGGCTTAAAAGACGGTTCAGAATTGTGGGTTGAAGATCACTTCTTCCGTTCCGGAGAGAAGCCGCCAATGCCTCGATATATGTTCGCCCGTCTGATTGCTTCTGTTTTTCAGCGGTATGGACAAAATACCGATATGCCATTCTGCGTCTGTCAACGGGGGATAGCAGAGATGCGAGCTCTTGGGCAGTGCACATGGCCTTTGGAGGATTGTAATACTTGACCATACCTCAAAGCGACTGCGCCACCTCCTGTATGGCTGTTATTTCGGTTACTTTCGGGTTCTGCCACTGGCCTCTGACCGCGCCGCACTTGTCGCGTACCTCTACAAGCCCGGTGTCGAAGCATCCCTCCAACGTCGCTCCGTTCTCAAAAGACTGCACCATGTAGCGGTGCATCTTTTCGTCAGCGTCTCGGCGGTTGGTGATATAGATTGTGTCGAATTCCGGCGCGATTACCATTTGCGGGTTGCCGCGCTCTATCGCTGCCTTGCGGATGCGCTTGTGTATGTCATTACTTTTGCGGTATTTTACCGCTTCCCACACGGTTACGCCTGAGCAGCCGATCATCTTCTGCAGATACTTGCGTTCCTCCGGGGTGATTACGATGATTCTTTTACGTTCCATTATTTTTTGAGTTTGGTGATTTGGTTTCCTATACTTGTTATCTGTTCCTCCAAGATTCCGAGGGCGTGGCAGACCGTGCCATATACCCGGCTGTCGGCAAACTCCTTTTCGGTCTGCAAGCGAGCCTCGATGAAGTCGGCCACTCCCGTTATCTCGTCGTGAGCCTTTATCAAGGGGCGTTTGACCCCCTGTAAGGCTTCTATGTATTCCTCCGTTGTAATCATGGCTCAGTCTTCAAATTGGCTATGAAGTCCCACAGCGATGTTATACATTTCCTGCTTGGTCTCAAATTCCCAAGTGTGTGCGAGATTCCCTATCGCGTTGGTTGAGTGGCGTGTCGGGCTTCCGTGCAGAATATCATCGGCGAGGTGTTCTACCGTGTGGCGCAGATATTCCTTTGCGCTCTCCTCGGTTGTGTCCGGGTGCGCGAGTTGTGTCAGCATATCGCGGTAGAAGTTGCGCAGGAGATGCCGCTTGTATATATCCTCGCATTTCCAGCCGAGGTGATATGTGAAGTCCTCTCCAAGAGCTTTCATGTTCACCTGTATTTTGCCATTCTCATTTTCAAGGCGGTTCGCTACTATGCGCTGCACAAGGTTTAGAGCCTTCCGTTCCGTGGTGTTGTTCGCTTCCGTTGTCATATTCCTTTCGGTTCTTTACTGTTATCTCGCCAAATTTTAGTACCTTTGGCGGCTGTTAAAATTTTAATTCGCTGCAAAGTTAAACAAGAAATCTCGCCTATGCAAGAAATCTCGCAAGAAAAATCACCTATAAAGCAAAAAATATTGCTTTATCTCGCTGAAATAGGCATGTCTGCCGCCGATTTTTACCGAAAATCGGGAGTAACGAGAGGTGTATTAGCGCAAAATAACGGAATCAGCGAAGACAACATCTCTCGCTTTTTCAAGTGTTTTCCCGAAGTCAATCCGTCGTGGTTGATTTTGGGAGTAGGGAATATGACGCTGGATCAACCCTTAAATCAAGAATCACAGGAGCAAAAGCAAGAAATCTCGCCTACGCAAGAAGCACCGCAATTCTTTTCGGAGTTGTTGGCGACAATCGAAAGGCAAGCAAAGGAGATAGGACGGTTAGAGGCTGAATTGGCCGAAACAAAAAAACACGCGGAGCGTCTTGCCGCTCTTGTAAACACAGATTCTACTGCGCATGTAGGGTGATTGGCTTCGCTCTGATACCGTTTAAGTTCATCCACCGCGACCGCTGACAGGCCGCTTTTTCATCGCTTTTATTTATTTTTCGCGGCTTTTAAGGCTTATAGCCTTTGTATTCTGCACAGTTTCAGTTGGTTACAGTGCTTTATCGGCTTGGAATTACCCCGCTTTTTGTGGTATTATAGGGGGTGTTATCGCGTGAAATTGCCCGATTTTTAGCCGATTTTTGGCCGTATAGGGGTTTGAACCTATCTTAAAATGGTACTGAAAACTATGTCCAACACTATGTCCAAGCCTATGTGCAACACAAATTTTTGATGATTTTCGGTTGAAACGACGGGTACGAATATCGGTGGCAATTATCCCGGCGCATGGCGTTCAAATGGTCTTTAATCGGTAGTCAATCGCCGCTCAAATAGCCTTTAATGCGCGGCGGCATATCTATTCACGGCCACAGCCCGCCACACGCCTATAAATGGCCGTATTTCCGCGCATTTAGCCGCGCCACGGCCTTTCTATCATCCTACGGAACAACGACCGCCACAGGCCACCGACGCGCTCCATGCAGACGAACACGCAATAAAAAAGGCCGCGCCACAAGCACGACCGCACACAATCCAATATCAATCCAACCTCCTATCCAAACAACCGCCCGGAAAATCCAAGCAAAATCCAAGCAAATGTACTTTTCGTTTTTTCGGCCATTTCACGACATCGCGCCGTAACTCACTGAAACATCGCGGCTTCCGACCTCCGACCGCTCACTCAACATTGCACGTTTCGTTTTACCGCCCATAGTAGCAGCATATCTTTATCCTGAAAAACTCTATTCGGATTTCGAGCAGCTCAACTATTACCACAATGTGGAAGACTATCGGGTGATGAATGTGAGGACCTATATAGAGGACATGACCAACTACCGTCTGCGGGCCGCCCGGAACTTCAAGTGGGAAGTCCGCGCCGACATCAGTTATCGTGGCAACAGACTTTCCGTGACATATTTCCGCGAGAATATGACAGATGGTTTCCGCAGTTCCGGATTTGTTCATACTTATACATATAACCGCTACGATGCTTCCGGCTTCGACCCATACGCCGCCGGACGCGCTCCGCTGATCGAGGATCTGCCTTATCAGACCGAGACCTACCTTGCAGTGAGAAGCAAGACAACCAACGGCAGCCGCACATTGAAAGAGGGTGTGGAATACACTCTGCAGTCGCGCCGTCTGCCCGTCATCAACACACGTCTGACAATTTCCGGCGCATTCTTCAGCACCACCAACAGTAACAGTCAGTCGCTGTGGTACAAGCCAAGCATCATAGCCAACGGCCGGGAGCTGCAGTATGTAGGACTTTATGATGACCTTGACGGCAACAACTACCGCAGCGTCAACACCAATATACTTTTTGACACCGATCTCCCGCGGCTCGGACTGAATTTTTCGATCGGTGTGCAGAATCTTTGGCTGACCTCGCGTAAGACTTTGCGACGCGATGGAATTCCGGTGCAGTACATGGATGTAAACGGTGCCATACATCCTTATACCGATGAATGTCTGTCGGATCCATACCTGAAACAGCTGGTGCGCAATTTCACCGAAAGTTCATTTGTCAGACAGAATGTGCCGGCAGAGACAAGCGTCAATTTCAAAGCCACAAAGACATTCTGGCAGAAGCGGGTAGGGCTGGCGGTCTACGTCAACCGTCTGGTGTACATAGCGCCTGACTATGAACGCTACGGAATCACCATCCGCCGTTACTCCACTCCATATTTCGGGATGGAGCTCAATCTCAAAATATAGGAATCAATCAAAATCATCAAAATAACCAATTATCATGACATCAAACAAAATTCAGATCAAGAATCTGTTTCTGAGTGTGGCTCTGTGTGCCGCAATGGGACTGAGTGTGGCTTCATGTTCAGATGATGACAACACCGTGGTGACTTATCCGGTTGTCATTGCTCCTACTTATCCCGCAGAACTTCCGTCATCCTACACGGTAGAATCCGGGACTATAACTTACAAAGAACTGAATTCCGGTCGCTCATATACATTTGAACTCCCTCTGACCGACTCAGATGTGATTCCTGCCGGAACCTATGACATCGACGGACAGATGGAGGTAAGTTTCGTCAATGACGAGGGCGCCAGCGTGACACGCACACTTCGTGCCGTGGCATCTCAGCAGGTCATCAGCTCTTCAGCCCAGTCAGCAAGTCTCAAATGGTTCTTCTATAATCCATCCAATACACTCGTATTCGGTGAAATCTACTTTGCCGGCTCGCTCAACGCGGCAGGAACTAATGGTCTCTATGACACATATTTCACTATCTATAACAATACCGACGAGGTGCAGTATGCCGACGGCATTGCGATTGTTGAAAGCAAGCTGCTGAACACTGATGCCAATGTGATCGTTACCCCAGCCAATCAGCGTGAAGCCAATTTCACAGCGCAGACCGTGTATGTTATTCCCGGCAGCGGTCAGGATGTAGCCATTGCCCCCGGCGAGTCAATCAAGATCGTCGATCAGGCTATTGACTGGACAGCCCAGGTGCCCGGAGCTCTCAATCACACCGATGCTGATTTTGAATGGTATGATGAATCGATTTCCGCCTCGGTGAAGGATACCGACAATCCTGATGTTCCCAACCTTGACAAATGGTATTCCTACTCGCCGACAATCTGGATTGCAAGCAACCAGTGCAACCGTTCCTATGCGCTTGTTCGTTTTCCCGAAGGCATGACAGCCGAACAGTATCTCGCCGAGTATGACGGAACATATAAATATATCAGCAGTGTGACTCAGAAGGAAATGACCGGAACAAAATGTTATCTTGTCAAATATGACTGGATCATCGACGGTGTTAACCTCTGTCCGGTTGAAAGCTGGATACAGGGAGCTTTGAGCACATCTGTTGACGCAAGCTATGCCGCTATCTCTGAGGCTAAGACTGACAAGAACCGTTTCGGTAAGAAGTTTGTCCGCAAAGTGGCCGGAGTGTCAGCCGCCGGCAATACCGTGCTGATGGACACCAACGATTCTGCCAGGGATTTTGAAATTGTTTCAGCGAAATAACAGATTAACGAAGTAAAAACAGATCGATGTCGGAAGTCTCTGGATTTCAATACAGCCTGGCTATAATAGCTGTAGCCATGATCCCTTCATTCGGGGTCATGGCGCAGCCTTTGTCTCTGTCTGAGCTTCAACGGCTCTCTCAGCCGGTAAATGCCGCGCTGATGCAGAGATATGAGAGCAATCCGGCTGCAATGCTGTTTCGTGACAGCGTTTCGCTTTCGTCATTTGCCATAAGCGGAGAGTATGACCGTCAGGACAAGCCGGTGATGGAACAACTTGGCGATGGATCCGATCTGTTAGGAGTTTCGGCCGGATCATATACCCGTCTGGGAGCCGAAAGGGTGGTCTGGGGCAATGCTTCGTTTGTGACCGGAACCTATCGTTCGGTCAGATGGACTGACTGCATAGACTATAACCGCGTGGCTCCTTATGTGCTGGGTGATGAAGCCGGTGGTGACCTGAGCACCCGCAGCTATAGATTTTCCGGAGGCTATGCCTGCGGTTTTTCCAGATGGACAGTCGGCGTTCACGCTGCGTACAGAGCTGAGATTGCCTACCGTAACCGTGATCCGAGAGTCAAGACCGTTGTCTCTGACATTGACATCGCTCTGGGTGGCGGCTATACGGTGAATGATCACAGTGTCATCGGGCTGAATGCCGGAGTGAATATCTATAATCAGAACTGTGATCTCGATTTTTATAATCCGCTGAATGAAATAAACACCTACACCCTGACCGGTATGGGCACTTATTACCGGCGCTTTATGGGCAATGCCAACAAAAACAGCGGTTATTCATCGTTCGGCTATAATATTGGGTTTCAGTGGCTGCCTGTTTCCGGCCAAGGCTTTGCAGCGACCATTGGCTATACCGGTTACCGGATGGAGCAGCAGTTGCGCAACTATAATAATCTGACCCTCGGCTATACCGGCAATGATATTATTGATCTTGGCATTTCATACCGTCTTCAGTTCGGCGGAGGAATCATGATCCAGCCCACAATTGACGGCAATATGTTTCGGCGCAAGGGCACTGAAAATATATTCGGGTCTTCAGCCGGATCAAGCTATGACCGCATAGGCAGCAGTTCGCCGTATAGATTCGAAAGCTCCCACTTTGGGCTTTCTTTTCCAGTGCGGTTTGAGAAAGGAAACTCAAGCATGACGCTCACCCCTGACATAGCCTATGAATCAGAGAAGGAGAGCTATGCCGATCCGTTGCGCCGTCTGGGGGCAAGCCATGTCATATCAGGGTTTGATGCTGATTTTTCAGCCGTTTCAGGCAAAAGCTGGCTCTGGAATCTTTCAGCCGGAGTCTCCTATGCCAAAGCAGATCCGAAAGAAGAAATTCTGACAGATCTTGAACCGGACACTCCGCTTGGGCAATGTGTGCTGTCAAACTATTCGATGCTCAAAGCCGACCGCACCGCATTCAATGTCTCGGCGGGGATATCGCGGCCTGTAATGAATTTCATTGTTTCTCTCAGGGTGGCATACCGGCTGACTGACTATATAGGTGAAGGACTCCGCCACGGTGCCGCAGTCACACTCGCAGCTGAATTCTGACAAATAGTAAGTAAGAGGATGTTATTAAAAACGGCCTCTAAATGTAATTTAAGAAAACTTGATAATGAACCATGATTCTGAATCGGTGATATCTGTAAAAAATCTGACTCAGCGCTACGGCACAGGGCGGATCATCTACAGTGACCTGAGCTTCGAAGTACCTAAAGGTCGTATTCTCGGCCTGCTGGGTAAAAACGGCACAGGAAAGACCACCACAATAAATATACTTATGGGCTACCTGCGCCCGCAGAAAGGCGAGTGCAGGATATTCGGTGAAAAAATCACAGAAATGTCACCGGCGACCCGTGCAAGGATCGCATTGCTGATCGAAGGCCATGTGCAGTATGCGTTCATGACAATCGAGCAGATAGAGCGTTTCTATTCACGGTTCTATCCGAAATGGAACAGGGATGCCTATTATGAACTCATGAACAAGCTCCATGTGTCGCTAGGCCAGAAGATTTCATCCATGTCATGCGGACAGCGCTCGCAGGTGGCACTCGGTCTGATTCTCGCACAGAATGCCGATCTGCTTGTGCTTGATGACTTTTCTCTTGGCCTTGATCCCGGCTACCGCAGATTGTTTACAGACTATCTGCGTGAATTTGCCAAAGCTGAGGAGAAGACCGTATTCATGACATCACATATCATCCAGGATCTTGAACGACTGATTGATGACTGCATCATACTTGACTATGGCAAGATCCTTACCCAGATGCCGGTCGATGAGCTTCTGCGTGACTTTTGCCGCTACACTCTTCAGACAGACATGTCTGTTGAGAAATTCTTGGCTGACAGTCTGTTTGTCAATCCTGGCAAGATCAAGGATGAACTCGAATTCTATACATTCAAACCGATTGATGAAGTCAGAGCGGCCCTTGGCTCTCTCGGAGTCGATTCCGGAAGCCTTGTCCGTCAGGACATGTCGCTCGAAGACGCCTTCATCGGACTCACCGGAAAATATTGATACTGAAAAAATGGAAAGAGCTCTGATATTCAAAGAATGGGTAAAGACCCGGATGGTCTTCTTCATATCTCTTGGGCTGGCTGTGTGCATAGGCCTTTATACGGTCGCGATGATGAACCGGCTGATCGAACTCAAAGGAGTAGAGCATCTGTGGCTCATAATACTGCTCAAAGACAATACGTTCATTGACATGATCAAATACGTGCCTCTGCTTGTAGGTCTGGCCGTTGGAGTAGCGCAGATGGCTCCGGAGATGGCGCAGAAACGCCTGAAACTTACTCTACACCTGCCTTACCCTCAGCGCAGGCTTGTTGGGCTGATGCTTCTGACCGGTCTGGCGGAATTGCTGACAATCTATTTTGTGCAGGCACTGATTATCATGGTCTATGATTTCAGAATACTCCCGTCAGAACTTGTAGTGCGTGTGATGCTGACCACTCTCCCTTGGTATTTTGCCGGTTTCACAGCCTATCTGTTTGTTACGGCTGTCTGTCTCGAAGGCACCTGGAAGCGTCGTATAGTTCTCTCTCTTCTGGCTATCGCGGTGCTGATAATGTATTTTCTTCAGCCTGCACCTGAGGCCTACAACGGAATGCTCATCCTTATAATCATAACAGTTGTTCTTCTGACCGTTCTTTCTTTCGGCTCGATCATAAGGTTTAAGGAGGGCCGTCAGGATTAACCGACACTGAAAAATCATGAAAAAAGCATATACAATATTACTCGTGACGCTGAGCGTCATTGTCCTCTCGTGGTTTCTTCCCTGGCTCTATTCACTTCTGTTTCCGGTGGGGGCCTCTGATCCGTTTATCGCATACTCACCGATAAGCGACCGGATGATCGTGTCAGAAAGAACCGGCGAGAAGGAATCCGTGATCTATCCGCTTGATGCCGATGGAGTTCGCGAGGAAGGAGTGGTCTATACGAAAGAGCAGCGCGATTCGCTTCTGCCCCAGCTCTATTTCACTCAGCTTGTGGCCCGCGAGCAGATGCCTGATTCGATCAACGGCATTGAGATCTCCATTCCGCTGCTTAAACATAACTCCTGGGTTTTTACATCGTCGCCTCGCGACATCAACAAGCGTTTTGCCGATGTCTATCTTATAATGGAATCCATGCCGGCGCGTATTGATCTTGAAGATCCTACTGAAGTATTCCGATTTCGTGACGGTCGTGTGGAATTCATCGAGATGGAGACCAATCAGATCAATCAGGCAAGAAGCAAAAGATTTACCGAAATATTCAATGACCGCGGGTTCACTTTGCCAGTGAAAAGTTTCTCGGCCAATATCACAAGCCGAAAAGCTTATGACGAAGGCTATCTTATGGTCGATGACAACGGTGATATATTCCATATGAAGATGCAGGCCGGCAGACCTTATATGTCGAAAGTGCGCAAACCTGACTCGATCAGAGCTGCCCATGTGTTTATAATGGAAAATATTGACAAGGAAGCTATCGGACTGATGTCAGATGAAACCCATAATCTCTATCTCATAGAGCGCGATGGCTATCGTCTGTGTCAGCTGCCCGTCGGGAAGGTCGATCCTGAGAAAGACCGGTTTTCCGTGGTCAAAAACCTATTCAATATCATAGTGAGAGTCTCGAACCAGGATGGAACCCGCTGGAGTGCGCTTGATGCCGATGACTATTCTCTGCTGGCAAGCTATGCCAAGACAAGCGAGAAGAGCATGGTGGCAAAAATCGGATCCTATATCTTCCCTTACACTCTGTCATTTACATCGACGTCAGACTGCTATGCCACTCCGCGCATTGAATCTTTCTCCTGGGCGGCATTTGTTCTGAATGCTATGTTTGCGCTTGTGATTTTCATAGTTTACCGCAGACGGACGGCAGATGCCATATGCCGTCCTGCGTTAGCATCGCTTGTCACTCTCGTATTCGGAATTTTTGCTTTCATTCCGTTCATCATTATAAGAAATTGAAAAATATCAATCATTAATCAAAAATAAAAACAGAAAGAAAATGAAGAAAACATCAATCTTTACGCTTCTGGCAGTCTTATGCCTTGCAATGGTTTCTTGCGGAGGAGCGTCTAATTCCGCTTCAACCGATGACGCAGCCGGAGCAATCAGTGTAGATCAGCTTCTTGCCGATGCTGAAAACCTTGTAGGTGACACAATCGAGATCGAAGGCGTGTGCTCACATCTTTGCCGTCACGGCGGTCGTAAGGCATTCGTGGTAGGATCGGCTGACAGTGTGCTTATCCGCTGCGAGGCCTTTCCTCTTATGGGCGAACCGTTTCCGAAGTCTACAATCCATCAGCCCATCCGTGTCAAGGGTGTGGTTTGTGAGGAGCGCATCGACGAAGCTGCTATTCAGAATATGATCCGTCAGTATGAAGAGGCTCAGAAAGCGGCTGCTGAAGCAGGCGAAGAGTCTCAGGCTGAAGTTGAAAGCGGATGCGCTACAGAACGCGCGGCCCAGGGACAGAAAAATCTGACTGCCTTTGATGACCGTATCGCTGACTATCGTGCCAAAATCGCAGCCCGTCAGGAAAAGGAAGGCAAGCCTTATCTGTCATTCTATTGCCTCCAGGCAATTTCTTATGAAATTCTTCCGGAGTAAGAACCGGTTTTGAAATCAGATTGTCTGTCCGGACAAAATCAACTCCTTGCTGCAGAATTCTGTGGCAGGGAGTTTTGTCTGTATGAGTTAACTGGATATCGTCGGCCTGCACAACCTCTTTGTTTTATGTTTTAAAGAATGCTATGAGGCGAATTTGGACGTTAATTTGAAAAGATTAATCAATCCCGTTATGAAAAGACTATTAATAATCGTATCAATGTTGCTCTTGTGTCTGAATATTCCGGCACAAGAAGCTGATTCCGGCATTCGATTGGAAACATTAGAATGTGATTCAACTGCAAATAATTCGTATCAGCAAGATACTGTTTCGCATGAGGCAAAAAATTCCAACACATCGATAGTCCGTGAACAAGTTTCACATTCGAAATTTGTTAGAATTACTTTTTTAGATGATTCATGCGACGCAACATACATCGTTAATAAAGGAATTAGACATTTTGAGTTGTCAGAGTACATGAAAAGCCAAACGAAAAAGCTTAATCAAATGTCTCTTGAGATATTAAAGGTCTTTTCAGAGGAAGAACTCGTGGATTTTAATAATAGAAAGACTAACATCAATTTTAGCTTTGGGTATATTTGTGTTGATTATCAATGCCATAACTATGTGCCATTGTACTGAATTTGTACTATTTAGACAGTTGGCTGAAAACAAATAGAAACGATTTATAGATAATTTGCGGTAGTTAACTTTATTTATTTGCCTTATTTTTCTTCTTTCGGTGGTAAGGTTGGTGTCGGGATATGGGCTGGTGAAAAGAAAAACTGATACGGACATTTCTCTTTTGCCCAGCACATATATAGGTTTGGTTCGGTATAGATGTATATATCTAAGGCTAAACCAAACCTATTTTCTCATAAGCTATTGACACGAGCCATAAAAAGTTGTAACTTTGCAGTTGAAAATAGCGGAGGCAGAGGCTTCTGATAACATAATTAATAGCGTTTGCTATTTGTTCCAATCAGAATGAAACGTCGGAAATTTTATTGTGTTATGAATGAGGAACAAGTCGCGAACGTCCGTGCATTGCATGGGCGTGACTTGCCGTTCATAACACCAATCCGACGGGTGCATTCTGGGCAGTCATTGCCCATGCTTTTGCATTCGTCGAATTTGATTTATGAGCATTGGCATTCGCACAAACGATATGCCAATGAACAAAATGGATTGGTAGGAGGTCTGATAACATTGGGGCTTCTTACCTCACAAGTCTCTGGGTACGCCCAAACATCCAATTTTGAAGAATCATCAGATATGATTTTTCAAGATACACAGCGGACTGTCAACACCTTGTCGATTGACAGTACATTAGTTTTCAATCAGTACAAACCTGAATGTTCTAAATTCAATGCTAAACAACTAATTTTACCAGGAGTTCTTATAGCTGTTGGTACTTTTGGAGTATACAATGGAGCATTCAAAAAGTTAGACACAAACATCAAAAATGGAATGGATAATCTGCGTGGAAATCATTTCTTCCGTGCCGATGATTATGTCCAATATCTTCCTGCCATAACGTATCTGACATTTGGATCAATCGGTATCAAATCAAAACATAGTTTTAAAGAGCGTGTCGTGGTGGAAGCTACCGCCTACTTAACCATGACGGCGTTTACAAATATCGGTAAATATTCATTCAAAGAAAAAAGACCGGATTCCAATGCAAGGAATTCGTTTCCCTCAGGACATACTGCCACCGTGTTTACCGGAGCAGAATTAATGAGAGAAGAATATGGGCTTGGTATGGGAATAGGGGCTTATAGCGTTGCTGTTGGTGTTGCTTTCCTGCGCCTTTATAACGGTCGCCATTGGCTAAACGATGTTATTGCGGGAGCAGGTGTAGGCATCCTATCTGCAAGGATAGGCTATTGGATGCTTCCGTTATATCAAAGATGGTTTAAATGGGACAGTCCATGTTCAGATATCATGGTCATATCACCAGTCTATAATCCTGCCGAGCATTCTTTCTCAATTAACTTGGCATACACCTTCTAATAATCATGCCAACGGTTTCCAAAGGTTAACCTTTGGCTCATTCGGGATATTTTCAGCGTTGACTTGTCAATGCGGCTCGGAAAATTCCCTAATGAGCTAAGGAATTTCTTGTCGGTGTAATTTCCACGACGGTGTTGTGGTTGTATTTTGCATTGGTTTTGATATTGATTTACGGAATGACTGAATGATTAAATGACTGAATGATTAGATGATTAGTCACTCAGTCATTTTGTCATCTAAATGATTAATCATTCAGTCATCAATTCATCGAATCATTTAATCATCCGGATGATTGGTCACTTTGTCATTCAGTCATTTCATCATTGATGTTAGAGGGCATTATTGGGTGATGAGGTTGTGGAGCGTTTTGGGATTACAGGTAATACCTAAACATAAACTCGCTCCACCCTAAAACGACCTCCTATGGCAATGAGAAAAACAAAGAGCGGTCACGGCAGTGACTGCGGTTTCGGCGGTGGCTTTTCGGAGAAAAAGGAATCCCGAAACATATCCTTGCACTCCTTTTTTTCTCATCGTCATAATGACGATAGTCAGTGTAATGACAGTATTCGTTTAAGTCAACACATCCACTGCAATGACTGTAGCAATTTAGTGATTATATCCGACCGTCGGGAGAGAGCCTTTTGAGGTAGTCAGAAGGTATCTTGCCGATTACGAAAATCCGATTTTTCTCATTGTCCCCCTTGCATTCTTTGCACTTTTGCACAATCAAGGGTCAGCTTCATCAAGGAATAAGGGTGTGTGGTATCTGTGTTATTTCAATATTACCCCGTGGCATTTTTGACACTTTGGCATTTTCAAAGTGTGCAAGAATGCAAGGTGTGCAATGGGATAATTCCTGAAAAATGTTGACTGACACCGCCACACTATCTGCATTTCCTGCATTTTCAAGTTCCAAAATGCGGATAATGCAGAAAATGCGAGCGTTTTTCATCGTTTTTTCTTTTCTCTGCCCTCATATATTGTCTTGGTTCGGATTTACCCTATATATACCCCCCGTACTGAACCAAACCAAAATTCATAGATGATGACCGCCGGAAAAAAGAAGAACCCTCCGATGTCGGTCGGAGAGTTCCAAAAGTGCCAAAGTGTCAAAAATGCCACGGGGTAAAATCTACATGCTGACCGCCTCGCAGTCATAGTCAAGGTCGCCGAGGCTGTTGATTGCGTCCTGCTTCTGCTGGTCAATGACGTGGAGATATTTCTCGGTCATCTTGATACTTGAATGTCCCATTAGAGAGGCAACGGTCTTGATATTCGCTCCTGCACCAAGCACATTTACAGCGAAACTGTGGCGGGCGCAATGCCATGTGATAGTCTTGTTGATTCCTGCTGCCTTTACCCATTTCTGCAAGCGTGTGATTGCGGTTGTGCGGTAGCAGGTGATATTGAATATCTTTTCGGATGTATGTTGTGCCGGTTTTCCGATGAGTTTAAGTAATGCGGGACTTAACGGGATTGTGACACCGCTGTGTGCGCTACGTCCCTCTGTCTTTTGCTGGTTGAAACGGAGTATCCTTGCCGAGAAATCGACATTGGCGTATGTGAGGCTCACTGCATCGCACCAGCGTATGCCAGTGAAGCAGCAAAATAGAAATGCTCGTTGCAGTGCCGTGTCCTCTCCTTCGTAATGGGTGGAGGCAAGATACTTGATTTCATCCATTGTCAGTATCTCTTTTTTCAGCGTGTTCACGTCACGGTGGATTACGATTCCTTTGCACGGATTCTTTTTCATCAGTCCTTCTTCTATCGCATGGAGAATTACGGTTCGGAACATATAGTATGACTTATGCGCTCCCTCTCCTTTGGCGACTTTCTTCAGATAGTCTGTGAAACTCGTCACCATTTCGGGTGTAATCAATTCCATGCGCAGAAACGATGTGTAACGTTGGAAGCGTGGTGTAGCCTCAAGGAATCTCATAAAGCGGTTGTAAGAGGTCTTGTAGGTAGTTCTCACTGGCTTTGAATACAACTCGTTCTCCCAATGTTTGCGGAAGTATTTGATAAAGTCGTTCTCACCGTCCTTTTTCAGTCGGTATCCCTCACGGTCTTCGAGAAATTCCTGCTCACGCTCAAACCGTATCTTCTCGGCGAGTGCGAGAGTATTCTTGTTTTGGGTGCGTTCCTGCTGGTTGCGAGGGTGTAGCCATATATAGAGGTTCAGCTCCTCTCGTTTGCGGATATGCTTGATTCTATATTTCGGTTTTCCTTTCATCGCCCCCTCGGTATAGAGGACATGGTTGCCGTTTTCATCAAGCACCGGGGTTTCGTTGCGTCTGAGATAATACTCCAACGCAAGGCTTGCCCGACCGTCCTGCAATTCGGACTGCACGAGTTTCGGGTTCTGTTTGTTCTTGCTTTCTACTTTAGCCATAGGTGATTATCTTTGTTTGATGCAAAGGTAATGAGGCGTAATCAAACGTGAAAACGGCTCACAACAGATATTAACAATCTAATCGTACTAATTGTGTACTAAATGCGAAAATAAGGGCAAATTAAGGCAAAAGCATAGAAATACTTTGCGATATAACTATTTGAAAATGAATGGCAATGAATGTATTTGAATATCAGTGAATATATGGCAAAATACTAACCCTAATTATGAGCGAGTTGACTGTTCTAAAAGACGGGAAAATAGTAAACACAACACTGGTCATTCCTGCGAAGTTCTCGGCTGAATTTTCAGACCAGAAACTCTTGGATATAAAAGGAATTATCACTCATACTCAGTTAGACGAAATCCCTCATAACACTTCAGCTGTACGGTTCAATTGGGGAATACCCCGTGAGTTGATTGTTCAATTATTGGAATCCAAGAATTGAATTATACAACAGATTCACGGAGCCGGAGAAATCCGTGGTCTCTCAGTTCGTGATATCCGTAAAGAAATGTCTGCTGGGAAAATGTACAGGTATTAATTTCATCGACACAACCCCTTGATTTTTCGGGGGATGGGATGAAAAAAACGACACGGTTGCGTGATGGCAGCCGTGTCGCTTTGCGGTGGGAGTGTCTATTTCAGAGAGATATGTTATTAAATGATGGTGCCTGTTTCAAAGAGGTTGTTTATTGAAAAGGCGGATGATTTCGCCAATCCAGAGCACGAGTGATGTGCCGGCTATGATGATTAGCCAGTCAATGAGTCGAAGCGGTTCGACGTTGAAAAATTCTCCGCCGATGCTTACAATCAGTATCTGGCCGAACAGGATCGAGAGGGCTATTAGGCTGAAGCCTTCGCAGCCTTTGAAGTGGAATGCCGAGCGTCCGGTCTCAAAGGCGCGGGCGTTGAACATGTTCCAGAACTGGAGGAATACGAAGATGGTGAAGAAGAGCGAAAGTTCGTAGCCGCTCAGCCCGGTGTTTCCGCCCATCGTGACAGAGCCTATTTCGGTAAGACATGTGATGTCAGTGTGCTCGAAATAGTAGAGTATGGCGAGGAGCACCAGGAAGAATATGCCTCCTATGCAGATGATGAATCTCTTCATCGCATTGTTGATGATGAATGCCTCGCGCGGGCGTGGTTTGTCTTTCATAACAGATGCGGAGGGTGGGAGAGAGGCAAGCGCCATCGCTGCGAATGTGTCCATGATAAGGTTGACCCACAGCATCTGTGTGACTGTCAGTGGCGACTGCATGCCCATGAATGATCCGAAGAGAACTATGAAGCAGGCCACGACGTTGACGGTCATCTGGAAAAGGATGAAGCGCTGGATGTTCTGATAGAGTGAACGGCCCCACATGACAGCCCGTCCGATTGATGAAAAGGAGTTGTCAATGATGGTTATGTCTGAGGCTTCTTTGGCTACTGATGTGCCGTCGCCCATCGAGAGCCCGACGTGGGCTGTCTTGAGTGCCGGAGCGTCGTTTGTGCCGTCGCCGGTGACTGCGACTACCTCATTATTGGCCTGAAGGGCTTCTACGAGACGCTTTTTGTCCATCGGGCGGGCGCGGGCTATGATTTTCAGATCTCTGACACGCTCTTTCAGCTGAGTGTCGGAGAGTTCGGCAAATTCCGGTCCGGTGATAATGTTGCGGTCGCTGTCAGTGCTGTCGTTCCACAGTCCGATCTGGCGTCCGATTTCTTTGGCTGTGCCGGGAGTGTCGCCGGTGACGATCTTCACTTTTATGCCTGCTTCGATAACCTCCTTCACAGCGTCAGGGACATCGGTGCGGACAGGGTCGGAGATGGCTACAATGCCGAGGAATGTAAGACCGGTGGCCACGACTTTGCCGTCGGCTATTGTCTTGTCGCCGTCATTGATTTCCTGATACGCAAAACCGAGTGTGCGCATGGCCTGGTTCTGATATTCGAGAAGTCTGGCATTGATCTCATCAGCTGTGACTCCGGCGGTGTCTTTACACATCCCGAATATAATTTCCGGGGCGCCTTTGACGTAGAGTATGGTCTTCCCGGTCGATGACCGGACTGTGGTGGCCATGTATTTGCGCTCGGTTGTGAACGGAAGTTCCTCGACCGTGACCGCTTTGTCTTTCAGATCAAGGTAGCTGACGCCTCTCTTTCTGAGCCAGAGCAGAAGTGCTCCTTCGGTAGGGTTGCCGAGCACCTGGATGCGGTCGCCTGACATGTCAAGCTGGGCTGTAGAGTTGACGGCTATTCCTTCGTAGAGAATTTCGTCAGACGGTTCTCCGAAGAAGTCGGCTTTGTAGACCTGCATCTGGTTTCGGGTGAGTGTTCCGGTCTTGTCGGTACAGATAACGGTTGTGGCACCCATTGTCTCGCATGCATGCATTTTGCGCACGAGATTGTTGGTTTTGAGCATACGGCGCATGGAGTAGGCCAGCGATAGTGTCACTGCCATTGGCAGACCTTCTGGCACTGCCACTACGATCAGGGTTACAGCAACCATCAGGGTCTGCAGGAAGAATGCGAGAAATGCCACCCAGTCGAAGTCGGACACATTTATAAAATACATGGCGATACGTCCGGCGATAATAGCGGATGCAAAAGCGTAGGAGACTCTGGAGATGAGTTTGCCGAGCCGGTCAAGCTGTTCGTTGAGGGGGGTCTTGACGCTGTCGTCGATCTGCGCTGTTTCGAAGACTTTTCCGTTCTCGGTTTTGTCACCGACGGCGAACACACGCATCACTCCGTGGCCTTCCATTATTTTGGTGCCGCGCATAGCGTGGTTGCCGGGAAATGTGGCATCTTTGTCGAATCGGGCCGGATCGGTGGTCTTGTGGCATATCGGTTCTCCGGTCAGAGTCGATTCATCGATGTTGAGCGAAACGGCCTCAAGCAGTTCGCCGTCGGCCGGGACTTCTTCGCCAGTGTTGAGAATGACGATATCGCCCACAACGACATCTCGCCTTGTAATCTGCGTAACGCAGCCGTTTCGGATCACCTGCACCGGCTCGTCATCGTTGATCTGATTGAGCAGGGCGAATTCCTTGTCGGCTTTCTGTTCGAAGAAAAATGCGAGCCCGGTGGCAAGCAGTATGGCTATGAAGATGCCGCAGGGTTCGAAAAATACGCCGGAGCCCTCACCGAGGCCCCAGAATTCGTAGCATGAGATACAGATTGACAACACTCCCGCTATCATGAGGATGATGATCAGCGGGTCTCTGAACTTCTCAAGAAACCTTTTCCACAAAGGTTTCTTTGCAGGGGGAGTCAGGATGTTGATACCATTATTTAGCCGGCTGGCCGAAACTTCAGCGTCAGTCAGCCCAGTGTAATGATGTGATTGAGACATATGCAGTATGATTTTTAGATAGCTGTCCGGCGTATGTGCTAATTCAGAAGCGCCTAATTAGGCCGCCGGAAGAGTGTGTTATTCTTTTGGCGTCATCAGGGCGCGGGTGGATTCCAGGATAGGAAGATTAGTTTCGGTCGGGATATAGATGACAGTCTTGTTGCTGAGGTCTGACTGCTGGCGTACCCACAGATACTGGATATAGGTTGAGGTAATGCTTCCGTTTTCGATGCGGATGGCTTCGGCTGCACCTTTGGCGCGTTCGATCTCAGCCTGCGCGTTGAGTTTTTCAGCTTCAAGATTCGCTTTGGCCTCTTCGATTTTGATTTTACGGTTCTGTTCGGCCTTGGCAAACTCAGCCTTGCCCTCCATCTCCTGTGACCAGACGTTGTACCAGGGGCGGATGAAGGCCATTGCTACAATAATCAGTATTATGCCTGCCACACTCCAGATGATACCTTTCAGGATTCCGGGCGTAAGGTTGATGTTATTATTGTGATACATGTCGACGTGTGATTAAAAATATGTTTTGTGTCTGCAAAAGTAGATATAAAATCGCTAAAAATCAACAGGGCTATTGGAAAAGGATGAAACACACGCCGACTTGCATCAGTGGTGCTTTCTGCTGAATGGACACAAGTCAAACAAAAGCCGTTTAATCTGTTCTGGCGATATTTTGCCGTCAAGTATCTGTAATAATTCCTCTTGACGCGGTTGTCCCATAGTGAGACGATAAAGAGAAAGAACTTTTATGAGCCTTCCATAACGCGATTCGTCTTCACTCATTGGATACATCGGTACAATGCGTTCGATCTTTTCTGCTTTGATGTCTTTGAAGTGGATATCGTTCAACGGCAGGTACCAGAATGGCACCATCTCTGAATTATTTCCTTTCAGTTCTGCTGAAGCTTTGTAAAACATTTCATTCCACCGGAAGATGTCAGGATAAAGTCTGGAAATGTTCCTTCTGACGGATAGACATTTATAACGATTGATACGTCCTTCGCGTTGTTCCATATTCTGTGGATTGGACGGCAGGTTCCAGTGGACTATTTTCCGGCAGTACCAATGAAAATCAAGGCCTTCCTGACCCACGGATGTCGAGGCTAAGACAAAGGGGCGGAAAGGACTGTTGAAGGCTGAGCGCACGTTTGTTGCGTGGTTGACATCTTTTTCTGTCTGCTTGCCACTTCCGAAATCAACAGCAAAGTGTTTGCGCATAGAGTACTTATCGTCTGTGCCGAATGTCTGTATTGTATTTATCGGCTGTGGATATGCCGGTGCAAATGACTCCTTCATTCTTGTAACAATGGTTTCAGGTGATTTATTCTCCCCAATCATGTGTACGAACTCGTCAAGAACGGCCTGGAGATTTCCCTGGATACAATAGTCAACCACATTCCGGAAGTAGTTGCTATGATCTCTGCAATTGCTTCGGACTGCGGCAATGCCTTGGCGGTTGTTGAAGATGCCCGTCAGTTCTTTGGCTACTTCTTCAGCATGTTGCCTGGCATTCAGATCGCCAATCCGTTTGAATGTACGGTACAGACACATTGCCGGAGCTCCGATTGCCATTGAGACCAATATCTCATCAGCTTCTTTGGGTATGTTTCTGACTTCCGCGTCGGAATTGTCGAGAGCTGTCAGAAGGTGATAAATGTCCAACGAACTTACACGGCTGACGGTTTTGCCGTCAAATTCATTCAGTTTGCTTCTGATTTTCTTTTTTATTTGCTGTCTGATATCGCTTAAAGGTTTTCCAAAGCTGTCTTCAGGATCATACATATCTGCCAGAGAAGTTGAAACAGTATGCATGATGGTTAATGTTTTTGTTTTTGTGCTATCCTTAAGGATCTGGAAATCTTCTTTGCGGTAGGATTCGTTGGTTCTGCGTAGCAGACGTCTTTCGGCCTCGTATGATATCATGCATGCAAGCATTTTCGGGACCATGCCCCAGGAAGAAAATATCAGATATTTTGAGAAGGATTCATTCCGTGTAAACACATTCGGTTGCTGTGTATAGTAAGGGTGAGAGGCAGGAATCCATAATAATGATTCTGCACCCGTCGATTTTTTGCCTTTGCCGAATATGGTAGCCATAATGAAACCGAGCCTTGCATTCCGATAGTCTTCAAGGGAGTAGTTTTCGATTTTATCCCGGTCAAGTAACAGACAGTCTTTCCTGATACCCTTGCCGGCTCCGGCTTTCCAGGCTTCTGCTATCGTATCTTTCAGTTTATAGTTGTCCATAAACGAGAGCTGGAATGCTGATGATTTTGTATAGTCAACAGGAGCGGAATATACCTTCTTGCCAAACTTCCGGCAGTTGTCTATCAGGTGTTGCATCTGAATAAATGATGTGATGTCGCCGGCTGACAGGAAATCATAAACAGGAGGTAAGATTTCATGAATAATGCCCTCGTTGGACCGTTCGGTACGTCCCATGACATTATAGAGCATATTTTCTGCTGACTGATGCTTCAGTCCGATTGTTTCTTCTGTTTCTTTTTCAATATGCTTCAAGGCAGAAGAGTAGTCTCTCCATATGGCCTTGAAATCAATTTTATTGACATCGTTGATATGCAGGAAATCCATCAGACGATGGAAATCCTTATATTGTTCGTCATTATTGGAGTCGTTGAGTTCTTCGAGCGTTGTGTATGGCTTGTATGGGGTTGCTGATAATAAGTAAGTCGTAAAAATTAATTTATACTAAGCCGCATGGACAAAATTGATATTGAGTTCAGATCCAAGCGCAGCCAACGCACGGTTAGTTGCATAGAGCAGGGATTCTGTGGAGCAATAATCCGCAGGTCTGAGCCATTTGCCCTTGAGGATTCTCCAGAGCGTCTCGGCGATATTCAAATGTGGACTGTACGGTGGAAGGAAAAAGAGATACAACCCACGTTTCTCCCATATTGGACGGAGTTCCCGCATGAGTTTGCATCTGTGGACGCTTGCATTGTCAAGGACAACAAAAGTGTTTTTACGGATACGGAGAGAAAATCGGTCAAGAAAGTCGGCAACCTTGTCAGCGGTCATATTCTCAGTTGTGGAGAATCCTTCATATCGATTGTTGCGGTCTATCATGCCGAAAATATTGAGTCTCAGACCTCTTTCAGATGGGATATAGACATCTTCACCTCGGAACTGCCATCCGTATGGCACATATCCCTCGGTGCAGATGTGGCTTTCATCTCCATAATAAATGTCGATGAGACAATCTTTTTCCTGTTGTACGAGTTCTTGCAGCTTCTCGGTCTTATACGCATAGAGCTGCGGCGAGGGTTTCCCCTTTGGACGTTTTCTTATACGTCTATATCCCGCGCCAAGGCGGATAAAAAAGCCCTGAAGGTACTCTCGGAGGCTTCTTTCCCTGAAGCCTGCTGCCATGCCTCTTTCGCTTTCTTCACGCTCTGCCTGTCGTTCTCTATGGCTTTGCGTACCGACTCTTCGTCCGAGCAGTCCATTATTGGCTTCCGACCCCGTCCGGGACGTGTTTCCAGTCCTTTGATTCCTTCGGCCTCGAAGCGTTTCACCCAGGAATTGACTGATATATGGGTCATGTCGGTCTGTTCTCCAACCTGTTCCGAAGTCAGGCCGGTGGATTTCAGAAGCACTGCGCGACAGCGCATGCGGTATGCGTGGCTCTTGCCTTGGCGAAAGCCTTCCTCTAATTGCAGACGTTGTTGGTCTGTCAGTTGTATAACTTTGATTTTTGCGATAGCGTTGTGTCTTTATGTGTTTACACAAAGATACGCAAAAAAATTGATATAAACTAATTTTCAACATCTACTTAGCTCTGAATACATACTATGTTAATTCCTTTGCCTCCGATGCAGTCGGCATTGTAGAGCAAGTTGGAAAAGATAAATGTCGTGTTCATTTGGCGGTTGGTATGAGTGAGTTTGTATTGGTTATGATGGCCGTATGGAATATGGGATTGCTATTTATATTTATGCTTGTGTTATCATCTTGTTTTACAAATGGAATCGCTGTGGGCATAGCAAAGCTATTGATATTTATACCTTTTGTTTTGATTGATTTCCTGTTTCTACGATTCGCGTTATATGCCAACTATAAGAAACTTAAGAAGCGTATGCTTGAAATACTAACATGACAATATGGAAACGACACTGCGCTACATAGTAATAATCGCTATTGTCTATGGCATAGGCAAGGGAATATATCAGTCGACACGTTCACGGTCGATTGACTATTCTCTATGGGCGATTATCGCGCTTATGAGTGCAGTGTTATGGATTTCAAGAGGATTTCTTATCTCCAGTCGGATATATGATTTCCTGATGATTGCCGTATGGCTTATTGCAATCGGTTGTTTTGTTTTCTCGCGGAAATCCCAATATGGAAAGTATTTGAAATCTATTGTCATTGGTGGACTTTCAGTTTTCCTTGCTGTCTTTAGCTATTGGAATATAACGACACAGTCAATCGTTCCAACAACCTTGATAACTTCCCTAAAGGGATATTCAACACATCGAATAGATGAGGTTTGTTTCCGTTATAACGAAACTCCATTTTGGAGAAGTTACAATCTTAACAACTACCCAAATGTAAAGCTACTTCTTGAACAATACGATGTAAGGCTGACAATCAAGCCGATTTCAACCAATATCGCCAAACTTGAATCAATTACATTAATTCCAAAAGCCAAGATATGAAAACCTCTCTCCGATATAAGACGCTCACAAAATACTTGCGGATATTGGCGATATGCGGAATCATATTGTCAATACTCCCATGCCTAATGATTTGTATCTTTAAAAGTGCAACAGGATTTATCAGACATCCGTGGCTATTGCTTATCGCATATTTTGTTTGTAATGTTCTTCTATATCCTTTGAGCGGTCTGCTTGCTTACAGGCTGTGTAAAACGAACACTTTGATTACGGTAGTCATGACATGGATTCTGTATAATATAATCTTTGTCTTATTAGTATGGCTTGCAGACACATTCGGCTCATGGTGGCCTATGGCAGCGTGTGTGAATTTTATTGTGTCTTTCATTCCTCAAATAATATTGATTCCAATCATTTACAGATGGATGGACAAGAGCAATGCTGTGGAAAGGAGGACTGAGAAATGAATAAGGTATTGGCAGAATACATTTCTATATGCTCTCAATTCCGCAAAGATGGCTTGAGCAAACCTGAAAGGAAACAGCGACATGCCATGCTTTCGGAATGGGCTAAAAACATTCATACAGCTGAAATTCTGGAATTGGCGGAATTATGCCAATTTCGGGATTGTTATGGCGAATTGTGTTATAACAATCTTTTCATAAAATTCGTGGTTGTGCCTGTGGTAGCCGCTGACTTTGAAAACAACGGAATTGATGGCATCAAGTTTTTGTTCAGTTGTTTCCGTGGTCACGATAGGTTATATAACAATGCCAATAGTCCGCTATCCATTTTTTGTGACGCTATTGGTTATAAGTACAATCCCATACAGTTGGCTGATTTAGTTCTTGATGTGGAACCTGAAAATCTTGATGTATTGAATTTCAAGTATTATTCTTTGAAATCATATTTGGAATTTTCCCTCCACGAAATACCGTCAGGCATACTCGACGGTATGAATGGAGTTTCGGTTTCAGCCATTCTGGATATGCTTCACATTGTAGATGAGTTTCAATACTTATCAGAAAGACTTTCGTTGAATGATGACAGTGCATTGATTGCCGATTGTCGCAAATTCTATTCCGCTTACGAGAACTATCTCAAGAATCTGGATTCATTCAAGAACTTTGCAGATTATCTGAATAAGAACGGTATTGAATACGAGGTTTACAGCAACACATATTATTACGAATAGAGGCATGAAAAAGTGGCAGAAAATATTGGGTTGCGTAATCTTCGGATTAGGAGCAGTCATTGAATTGCTTTTAGTCTGCAACGCATACCTTGACTTGAAATACATGGTAGAGCCATTTGATATTCATGTCATAATTGAAAGAATGTACCTGAGCATCGACTCACTTTCATGCGCCATGTGGATAAACTATTTCGTAGCACTCGGACTGTTCGTTTACTTGTGGTGGAAAGGAGATCGAGAAAAGAAGTTGCCCAAATATTCTTCAAATGGGGGAGTAAAACTTGATTGGGTAAATGGCTTTGAAATCAGGAGCAATGTAAGTGAGAATGGGATGGTAATAAAGGCGAACAAAGAAGGGTTACTCTCATTGGCTAATCATCTTACGAATTTAGCGCAAGCAGATGTGCCTCTCGGCACTCATATACATTTGGATTCCTTAAACTCGTTGGAAGATGGTTCGGACAATATAATAATTGAGAAAACATGAAACTGAAAGATAAGAACACTGGCAAATTTATTGGTGTGGCGACTATTAGCGGCATACTGACTTTCGCTATCGCTTGCGGATTGTGGTATATGGTTTCAGGCGTGAATTGGTTGGATTTTTTGGTGATACCTGTCACAATCATTTCGTGTTGGATAATCGGTGCATTGATAGCGTGGCTTATCGTTCCTGACAGGAAAAACTATCTGTTGAGCGTCGCAGCATATTTATCCACAATCGGGGTTAATTTCATTATAGCGGCCTTTGACTTACTCAACGGAGAACCCTCGATAAACGGATGGATTGTCCTGTTCGCAATAGGCTTCGCAATTATCTCCATTCCCGGAGCTATTCTGTTGAATTTAGTAACAACACGTATTCTCAAATGAATACCGATAAATACATAGCAAAGGAATCATTTACTGCACCCATTTTGTGTGTCGTAATGACAGCATGGTGCATATGGGCTGGTTGCACGGAGGGCTGGAATATACTCAGTGTTGGCGGTTTGGTATTTTTCGCTATCGGCATGGTCGTTTACATATTCAAGTATGTGAAATATGGACGCAGCGTATTGATGATTGATGAAGCCGGAATTACTATAAAAGACTGGCGAAAGAATGAAATCCTGCATTGGGAGGAAATCGAGAAATGCGACATAGCATGGCGCACCGCTATGGGGCACTGCTTCCGTTGTCTGGGCATAAAGACTTTGGCAGGGAAACGAGAAAAATTCCACGACGTAAGACTATCTGGCAAATTATGCCGAAACAGGAGCGTAAGACAAGCCATTGAAAAGTTTGGCGGAACCGAAATATTCGATTATGAAGGTTCAAGCCAACAGAACCGCTATGTCGTAAATATTATGATCTTCGCACTATTGGCAGTATTCGTATTCTTCATAATTTACTCCATACTATGAAAAAGGCCGGAAAAATAATCGCATATTCTATCGCTCTCCTTATTGTTATAGCGATAGCAGTTTCTATTGTCGCAATTTATCATATGGGATACAATACAGCTCATTACAGAGAGAAAGACATTGAGGCAATAAATCAGGCGACCTTTGAGAATAGATACAACGAGCAATCGGAACATAAAGATATAATTATAAGCAAAGAAGAAGCCATAAAGAATTATTACGGCAAAGATTCGGTATTCGATATTGACCGTGAAGATTATGAAACCGCAAAATGGGTTCTGGAATCTTCATTTCCGAAAGAAATAATCAGAGATGGAGGCGGGTACAAATGCGTTGAGTCCGGCAACACATCATCCGTCGATAGGATAATAAGGATGTTTCCTATTGACCGGTATTTCAAACAATACCTTGGTGTCTGGCAGAATGGGCGAAAGACCGTCACTATATATCTCACAACAGAATACACTCCGGAGTATGTGGGGCAATATGTGCAATACAAGGGTCTAATACCGGAAGAGATTACGGTAACCATTGATTTGATGACCGAAAAACTATCCTTATAATCCAACTACCATGATTTTAATACTCGGAATTATAATACATCTGATTCTCTTTACTTTACTGGCGGTGGTGATTGCATTGCCATTGGCCGGTATTGTATGTTGGCTAAGCAGGAAGCATAGGAAACGTAATACCATACTGGCATTATCATCGCCATTTGTGTTTATATATTCGTTCTATTTCACTTGTCTAATCGGCGGTTTCACCTGTGCATCAATCTTTGATACCGGCTGCGGAATGGACGGATACTATAAGACCGATTTGCCTAACGGTTATCAGATAGAATCCCTTGCGGATGACTTCGACCGCGAATATTTCACAGGGTATATCCGCAAAGACGGAGCGCGCGTTTTTGAATGGGTAACTAAAATCAAGATTGTAGGCGATTCGATTTGTGGAGAACAGTCTTTTGAGCCTGCCGGACGAGATCATTACTTTGTCATTGACACTAAAACTGACAGCATAACGCAATATAAATCACCCCTTGAAGCAAAGGAAAAAGCACCGATGGTTGTGACTGGGCTAACGCACTTGGAGGCATTCTATTATAAAAGTTGGCCGTGGGTAATTCCTTTGACAATCCTCTCCGTTGTCGTATCATCTGGATTAGTATTTCTTTTATGGTTTATTGTTAACAAAATCTCAAAATAGCGTATGATTCAGATTCTCATAATTATAAGCGTTATTATCCTGCTTGTCGGTCTTATGGTAAAATGGCCGAGACCGGGACTGTATATTTTCAAGACTGTCTGCCTGATGCTTTTGCTGATCGGTCTGTTTTTCGCTCTGTTCTTTACTCTTATGGGGCTTGGAAAGCAAGCTTTAAACATTGACCTTCATCCTTGGCGGGAATATGTAGGTCCTCGTTTCATTGGAGCATTGATTGTAACAACGGTTATCTTCATAATATCTCAAATTCCTCTTCTTTTCTTGAAGAAATTATCAAGCAAGGTAAAATCGAAAATCTTGAAAATTGAAGGACTGGTATATGTGGCATTGTTGATACTTGGCACAGGCTTGCTATATGTGGCTGTGAGTGACAGGAATTATCCCGAAAACCAAGTTATTGACAAAATTGAGGATTTCCACGCCAGACACGGACAATATCCTAAAGATTTGAGCGACATTAATGTCAACATCGATAACGATAGCCTGTTCATAAATGATAATGTTCATCTCGGATATTCCTGCGATAAAAACGCTTATACGTTATCTATGAATTATGAATATGGCAGTTATGTTTATGATAGTAGGAAAGATAGATGGAGTGAGATTCAGGAAGGCTCGTCGATTGAGAATTATATGATTGCGATTCCCAAGGAGGCCGATGATGTGATTATAAGCGATTACGATAAGGGGGAGCTTGGTCTTTACGGAGTAAGCAACTCTGAATTTTATCAGCTCACACAATCGCAATATGAAAAGGCTCGTGAAATATTGATAAAGCATTTCGCCGATTCCATACAGCCGTCTACCAATGGTGAATACCTTATAGAACATCCCGGAGGCTGGCTGGAATATATAGCATATCCGTATGAACAATATCGCCGTCAATATTTCGGTTGGAAAGACCGGGATGGAACGCATTTTGCTATGGTTATACTCATCAGCAAGAAGCTTATTGAGCATTATATTTCATTGGGCAATTTTGAAGATAATGGTCAACTGTTTTGGATTGAAGATGGTGGAAGCGATGAAGTCGATGTCCTAATCAATCTTGATGAGAGCAAACTGGAAACCTTCGTAGTACACCAACATGGGTAAAAAATGAAATCAGACAGCAAAATATATCGGTTTTTCTTTGGGCGGCGGGGTGAAATTCGCTTGCCATTTGGTGCTATGCTACTGATTCTCGTGCCTTTTCTCATTGTAGGTCTGTATTTCCAGAATCACAAGTACAATGCTCTGTCGGCAAATCCGGAACATACATCGACTGTGATTTCAAATATCGGCTATATAGGCAACAGTGGTCCTATAATACATTACAAATTTACAGTGAACGGTGTAACATATAAAGGTGGTATGCATGCCAATGGTTTTGCCGTTGGCGACAGCATAGGTGTGGTATATCAGAAAGACAACCCGGAGAATAATATGACGGTGTTTGAATATTATGATGGCCCGTCGTATGGTTCGGTCGCAATATTCGTCCTCGCTGCGATTATTTTGGCTCTATACCGATGGCGAAAAATCAATCGAAAATACAACGAGAGCTGCCCGGAGTTGGATGGCACTGGAAGGTGTAGTATTTACCGCACCGACAAAGAATATATATTGGTTACAGTATATAATGTCACTGCGAGTCTTCCGATTAAATTCCTCCCCATAGGCTGTAGTAACGGAGAATTTGAGAATACTCTCATGGAAATATTCCATGCAAGTCTGCATGGCAAATATGTGGAGCTGAAAAACGCAGAACTGATCAAAGCCATGAAGCAACGCTCATGGCGACATCTTTATCAACACTCCACAGGTGTGCTTCTGAAACACGACAGCCGCACTTTGGAGATTTTGCCCACCCGGAAAGCTACTGATGACAAAGGTCTTGACTGGGATTATGACCGCGCAATATCCTTTGACCTTGACGGCGCATCATGGAAAGACATCATAAACTCAACCCGAAAACTCCTTGAACACCATGAAACTGACCGATAAACGATTTTGGATATTTGAGGCATTATCTCTTTTATGTGGAGAATTAACATTCTGCATCGCTGCCGGGGCTTGGTTTGCATTATCTCAGGTTAATTGGTTTTCAGAATGGATATTCCAACTTCCAGTTTTGCTTTGCTGGGGTTTAGGGGCTTTCTTTTCATGGTTAACATCCAAAAGCGCAAACAATATTACATTTAGAACATATATCTGGACTAATTGTGTGTATCTGGCATTAACAATTTACAATGTCAGTAACGGAGACGGTAACTATTCAGCGAATCGAACACAATCAGGTCGGTCAGCAACAATTTTAGAATAATTCTCTGAGTATCATCACGGCTTTTTCATTTAAGATAAAATAAAGTGTATACCTGCCCTTACCCGTTTCGAGCTGAAGCGGGTAATCTGTTGTATCTGTATTTCAGTTGTTTATCTCTTCGTTAAAATCTTATTTTTTTCATTTTTGGCTTAAAAATCGCATTAGTCGGGTAAAGCTCATCGAGATATGTCTGATCAGTTCGGCCATGCCTTTATTCTTATCCGATTGTTTTTTGCGAAGTCCTTTCCATATTGAGAACACCGAGTAAACGATTCTCTGTATGGTGTCGAGGTTTCGGGCAGCTCTCGACGACTTGCGTTTTATATTGTCCTGCTGAAGATTGTAGTCCAGCCCCCAGTGCATACTTTCTATTGACCAGTGGTTGCGTACGATGGTTCCGGGCTGCGGAGTATCCGTGGGCATACTGCTGACGTACAGGCGTTTTTCTGAGGTGTGTACTCCTGTTGACTTTTTGACTGTGGACGATTCATACTCTATGATGGTCATGTTTCCGCCCCATTTCTTCTTGTTTGCGATAATGTCCAGTCCGTCATATACGCGGTAGGTTCTCGTCTCTATCCTGCCGTGGGCCAGTTCGGGACCTTCGGTGTAAGAATATACCGGTGTGTGTTCCACTAGCCTGTCCTCAATGCCGTATCGCAATGACGGCTGGTTGGCTTTGAGTTCTATCAGAAAGTCTCCGCCTTTCTTTCTGATTTTCTCGACAATATCCTTCTGCATAGACATTGCGTCGGCTGTGACAATCTTTCCTGCGACATCTATTTTATCAAGAAGTATCGGTATGGCCTTTATCTCGTTGCTCTTTTCCTGACAGGCTTCGGTGGCGATTGTTATGCCGGTGCTGAACGAATAGGCAGAGACGATATCCGGGCTTCGCCCGTTTTCCTGAACGGTGCCGCGCTCGGCTTTGCCGTCAATGCAGATTATTTCAATGATGCGGCTGGCGCAAGTAAGTCTTTCAAGGAATATGTCTGCGAACTGCTGCATCCTGTCGGCCATATCCATATCGTTGATGCCGTTCTCCACACGGCAAAGCGTGGCCTCAGATGGTACGCCGTTCCTTAACAGGCCCATTTTGTGTAATTTGTTGAGGTTGTATCTGCCGAACTCCAATATCTCGGCTCGTCCGATGCATCCGGCCATACGTCCGAGTATCATCAGCATGATGATATCGTTGAGGCTGTGACGGAAATTGCCTTTGTCCAATCTACGGAAATCCGGCACGGATGAGGCAAACGCTCGAAGTTCTTCCATAATACTGCGCCTTGTGTCAAATTTATTGTGTACTTTTGCGGTATGATCAGGCGCATAGGCGTCAGTCGAACAGACTTGGTCAAGTGGCTTCATTTTTGGCGTAACTCTTTGATTATCACCTATAAAGTTACTAAAAATCTGCCACTTGGCCAAATTTTCATTGCACTTATTTTCTTGAAAATCAGAGGTTAAAGCCTCTCCACCCGTACTGCTCTCGCTATAAAATAACACATTTGTCGAGAATGAGACGAAATCTTAAATGAAAGAGCCGTGATAATTCCATGTAATTCTCTGAATAATATACGCGAAAATCCAAATAAAAAACTTATCTTTGCGGAAAAGAAAAGCGTTTTTAGAATTGATGCAAAATTAGGTCGAACAAAGCACCTCGCTCGTTTCCAAATCGTTACCTGTTAAACCGCAAATCTCGGTACTCATTAACAGCAAGCTGATAAGGATTTGAATAATGTCTTGCGATGTGGAACGTGATCCGGCGGTTGATTCCAGCCTCCTTTATCCACGCCCGGAGAGGGTAGTTTATCATTGAGCGTTTGAGAGTCTTGAACACAAGTCCCTCTTCTCGTTCACCGCAAAAGGCGAGGGCTTCCTCGCTGATTGGGAGAGTGGCTTCCTCATCGGTCTTTTCCGTGCGGATTCGCATAACATACCCGTCTTCGGTCTTGACGATATGTTCCCACCGGAGTTGCTGAATGTCGCTGATGCGGAGTCCGGTCATGCAAGAGAACAGCGACGCACGACGCAGCACCTCATGTTTGCATGGAGTCGCGGCGAGTTTCTTAACCTCGTCGAGCGAGAGAAACTCAATTTTGGTATCCTTCCACTCAATCTTTTCGAGGAAGTCATTTATGTTCTCTCGGAGGAGTTTCTCCTGATACGCCTCTTTGAGCAGAGTGCGGAATGTTGACCAGTAACCGGCGATTGAGTTATGGGCGAGCTTACTCTTGCGACCATCACGACGGCCACCTTTAAGAAGGTATGCCTGAAACTTCTTGCAGAAGTCCTCGTTGATTTCTCCGACGGTACATTTACCCTCGCAAAAATCATAGAAGTGCTGATAGACAATCTTCCACTTCTGGTATTTCTTGAAACACTTCTTGCGGAAGTATTCCAGAAAGTCGATGCGGAGTTTCTCTTTGTCGAGGAAGCCGAACTGCTCGTTGAGCAACTGCTCGAAGCGACGGCAACGGATAGCCTCCGCCTTTTCCATCATGGAGGCGTTGAACTCTCGTTCACGGGCATTTGCCGGATGCCTGTAGAGATATATTCCCAGACCCTCACGGCGGCTGAGCCTGTTGGTGTGAGGATTTCGGATTGGGGGATAGAAGTCGAGGTAGAGCGATATGCGGTCGCCCGATATTTCCTTTTTACGAAGGAAAACTTTAGTGCAGGTATTCATTGTATCTTGGAAGAGTTAAAAGTTTGACGCAAAGTTCGGTAGTGTTTGCATGGTGGAATCAGCCACCATCGCGCCACTATAGCCGGATTCGGCTAAATCGTAGGTGGCGCAAGCAAATCATCCAGTTCTTTGCGGGATATGTAGGTGTATCGACCCTTTTTTACTCGCGGGATGTTGTGATACTTCACATAGTGGTGCATCTGGTCATGGGTCATATTGTATTTAGCCATTGCTTCAGCATAGGTGTAGTATTGAGGCTCTTCTTTTTTGATTAAGCCCTTGGCTGCATCTACATGAGTTTTGGAATACAGTGTCTCGCGTCCTATCTTCATTTTAGGAATTCCTTCCTTTGAGATGAAGCAATAGACCGCAGATACAGTCATGCCAAACTTTCTTTGCATTTCTTCCACCGAATACCACTCAGTGATTTCAGGTGACGGTGCTCTCTTTGCGAAGTAGCGATCGACGTGTTCACGACTCCACATACTTTTCCCTCGGTGGATTGTTTTAGGGAACTTCTCTGTCTTTAGAATCTTGTAGAAACCGGAATTTGAAATTCCGAACTTTTCAAGAATCTCTTGGGTAGTGTAAAACTCGGATATTGGTTTCTTTTCACTGATGACGACCGGACGCTCTGATGATGTCGAGAATAGATCATCAATGTCTGCTCTACGGATTAGAGTCTTGCGACAAAGCTTCCATGTTTTCAGAGTGCCGTTGTTGATGTAGTTATAGATTGTCTTGTAACAGATACCTATAACTTTGGCCGCTTGTCTCGGAGTCAGGAACTCCTGCTTTTCTAATTCTGGAGGACATCCTTTGACCCTCTCGAACTCCTCTTGAACCTTCTCCAGCTTGGCTTGTCGCTTTCGCTCTTTATAAGCCAGCCCGGAGCAACGATGGCTGCAATAGTTGGTAGTCGTGGTTCTTGCCACAAACTCCTTACCGCACCATTGGCAGACTCGATTAACGAAAATGTTACTGCTCATTCTTGCTGAGTTTTTACTGAGTTATTCAGCCTGTAATTCAGCCAAAAGCGTGTAAGGGCGTGTATTGACGTGTACCCATGTGCAATTGTCCACTTTCTTTATCACGCTATTGGTCCCGGGTGACTGGCGGAATACAACCGGGATACAAAAATGGGCGAAAAAGGGGTCAGAATCCGTTAGAATCCATCAGTAAGGGTATGAAAAAAGCGTGCTGTAAAGCACGCTGTACTAATGGATTGTGACGGATTGTGACAATTACGTCATTTGCCGATGCAGAAGCGGTTAATTTGTTGATATACAGATAAGTGTAACTCTAATCCGTACAAGTGACGTGAATTTTCTATAGTTGTAAGTTGATAACCGTCTGCTACTTAAATCGTTACAAGTCGCATTTGCCAAACCGACAACAGTGACTCAATGCAAAGGTAGCTACAATAATCCGATTATCAAAGGGATATCGCATCTTTAACTTTTCGCGACATACAGATGAGCGTACAAAACGGGACTATTCTGGTTTCGTTATGAATTTTTTGAGACTCTCATATTGCTCATATATGTCAGGAATCTGATATTTGTCATTATGTATTGCTCCACGACCGAGTTCGATGTCTTTGATGACATTTTTGCAGTCTCCGGCTATGGTCTTATTCACACAATCTGTTGCGAATGTGGCTTTGATTTCGGGGATGAGTTCCTTCGCGTCTATATCCATCAGATTGCTCATCACAAAACCGGCGAATGTGCCGTCACACGCTTTCTGAGTAGGAAGATTGGAGATCATGTTTATTAGAAGCTGTCGAAACAATTCGATAATTTCGCCACGTCTTTCCGGCTGATTGAAGATTATCATTGCCAGAGCATCGGGTGCCTGTGAGCGGAGATAAGAGTCCAGTCCGGGCTGATTCAGATATGCCTCTATTGCAGGGATATTATCTTTGCCACACGCATAGAGTGCAGGATGGAGCAGTTCGGGTGCGAAGTCCCCAAGGTGATAATCGGCAAACTCTCCGTTTTGTCGCATTATTTCGAGAACTGCACCAAGACCTTTGTCGCTTTGAAGTTGGGCGAGAAGTATCACTGAGTGCATAATAGCACTGTTGTTCCAATTCTCGATTGTATCATCATTGATACCTTTATATGTTTTGCCGATGGAATAGAGTATTACATTGCTGATATCTTGTGCAGCTTCGTCTTTCGGCAGGGCAAGAATCCGGTCAATGACCTCGCAGGGCAGACAGCTGTAATTGTCGGGAGAAAGCAGCTCATCCGCTATAAACTGGTTCTTGACGGAAAGCGTCTGAGGATAATCGGGGTATTGATAGGTGTATTTTTCATCGGGATACCGACGGGATTCCTCTTTCATTTTAAGCATACCGTCCAAAGCCTTTTTTACGTCTTTTAAGGTGATGTCGGAGAAAGGAGATTCCTCGTCATCATCCTCGAAGTCCTCATTATCGATGTCTTCACCATAAGGCATGACATATTCAAAATCATCGCCAAGTTTTTTCTTCAGCGTATGGTAATATGGCATCTCCTTTCTGTCGGGATTGACAACAAGAAAATGTTTGCCGTTCTTACCAAAATCATATTCTATCAGCGGTATGTCGTCTGTGTCCTCTTCCAGAATATATCCGGCAGGATCAAACTCTTTTGACGGTTTAATGCCACCTTCCTCAGCGAAAGCCATTGCTCCATAGATAATGTTGTGGGCTTCATTATAACTGATTTCTTCAAGTCCCATCCCGTTTTTATAATTGTCAAGGTATTGTTCAAAATCATACGGAGTCATATTTTCATGGTACCCGGCATCCTTTACGCCGAGACAGAACGTGTCGACAAGAAAGGATGCCATAACCAGATTGCCGCTTGGTCGCACTCTGGTAACGATGACGTGAGCCATTCCGGATTCAAGCCAATCAGGAGGAGCGATGTAACATTTACTTATTGGCAGGGTTCGCGTTTTTTCACGCATGAACCGATATGGTGAGAGTGCGGGCTGCTGTTGTCCCTTGCTTTTATTCTTGGATTTCTTCTTAGCCATAATAGTTGGATATGTTGTTATTGATGAAACAAATTTGAAAATGAGATTGATTATCGGTTCATATAAAATTGCTTAAAAGTAGGTCTTGACAGCAAAAAGGAATTGGTCGATGAAAATGTGTTTGAAAGCGGCGATGTTGTTCTGCTCGTAGAACATTAGCATTGCCTTTTTGTAGTCAATCGAATCTACCGTGCGGAATGAAATCGGGCAATAGCCGTTGGCGATTAGAATGCCATTGCTCACTATTCGGGCTGTGCGCTTGTTGCCGTCGGTGAATGCCTGAATGTAGCTGAGTAAAACAAGTGCGAGCAGGGCTTTCTCGAAGATATTGTTCTTGCCGTTTATTAGTCGCACGGTATCTTCAAGAGCCTCGCGAATCTGAAACACATTGTCGAGGGGGGTGTAGTTGGTTCCGGTAATACCTACTCGGCGGTGACGGATATTTCTCTCAACACCTAATTCTTTTGTTAGCAGGGCATGAATCTCCTCGATACGGGCGACAGTCAAATTTTTAAGATAGTCAGGCACATCAAGAATAAAATCGAGAGCATCTTTGTGATTGAGGAGCATCACGGCCTCCTCTTTTGTCTTACCGCTTGCTGTTTGTTTTTCTTTCAGCAATCTCTCCGTTTCCAACAATGAGTAAGTATTGCCTTCTATCTGCGAAGATTTCCAAGACAAGTCAATTCCGAGACGTTCCATCTCTTTGCGATATTCCAACTCGGACATTTCCGAAAGATGCTTACGGAACAGTTCCTGTGCGTCATCAAGCCGTTGCAGTTCCTCATCGGAGAATAAATCCACCTTTGAAAGAATTTCATTTATGAGTTCAAAATTGAACGATTCCTGCACCTGACGCTCGTCGACATCCTTGTCGAAGTATGTGCCAAGGTTCAACTCCATAGTCACATGAGCCTGCGGAGTAAGTCTATAACGAGTAGCTGGACCACGACCGACAACCTCAATGTGTCCTTTAGCGACGCCATCGGCAATCAATCGTTTGAGTGTTGCCGGGCTTGGGGCATTGGTCAATGACGAGCCTATTTCAGCACGTGATGCCTCCGGATTGTAGTGAAGGAACTGAAGGATTTCAATCTCTTGAGTCATATCTCAAAGTTTTTATCGGCTCAAAATTACTAAAATTTATTGGAAAATCGGCTCAAATAGAGCCGATTTTTGCCATGTTAGCACTTGATTTGAGCCGATGCAGGTTCAACTGGCAAGTGCAAAATTAGCGATTTGTTTGAAGAACTCGGTTTTCGGGTTTGAAAAACCAAGTTTTTTCCGAGGCCTTAAGTTCAGTTTCTTTGCCACGTTTTTGATGTATAGGTCAGTGAAATCATTGAAATTTGACTTTTTGGGGATGTATTGACGGATGAGTTTGTTGATGTTTTCGACCGCTCCTTTCTGCCATGAGCAGTAGCTGTCGGCAAAGTAAACAGTCACATCATCAAGACCTTTGATGCGTAATCCGGCGGTTATGTCGAGGTGTGCCGCGAACTCGCTGCCGTTGTCAGTAGTGATGGTTTTAAGATATTTACGGTATGCGTACAGCATTCTCACGACAGTCTTTGACAATGGCTTGGCTCTTTTTCCGTAAGGTAGTTTCTCCATCATCACAAAGCCAGTCATGCGTTCAAGCAGCACTAGAATCGCGTGCCCGTAGGCATCAACAATAAGATCCATCTCAAAATCGCCAAAGCGTTTGCCGTCGGCCTCGGCCGGTCTGTCGTGTATGCTTGTGCGGTTTGGTATGTTGGTGGCTTTAGTGGGTTTGCGTTCGCCTTTTGGTCGTCGTCGGAAGTCGGGATGTCTGCGGTGACGGCGCAGTTCTCCGCTTTCATCAGCGTTTATAATGTTGTAAATGGTCTGTATGGATACGGAAACGCCTTCCTTGGCCAACACGCCACGAATTTGTTCTGGTGACCATTGGTGGTCAATAATCATCTGTTTTATACGCCACACCAACACGCTGTCGAGCTTCTTGTTGGATGTGGTGCGCTTTCTGCGTTCAAGGGCTTTGGCATGAGCCTTTTCCCACAGATAGTGGCCTTTGGTTGTGGAATTGCGCTTCAGTTCACGACAAAGTGTTGATTGACTGCACCCTACAATGAGGGCGATTTCTTTTCTTGGAGTTTTTCTTTGCAGTAAGGCGAAAATTTGCGACCTTTGCTGCGAGGTTAATTGTCTGTACATTAGCAATACAAAATTAGTTAATCTCAGGGAGACTTCGGTCTCCTTTTTTATTTTGTATTGCCAGTATGTTCTGCTGCTGTCCGCTCTTGGGGGCGGTTTAGGCCGCCCCCGCCGCTTGGGCATCCCCTCGCCAGAAGGAGTGAGGAGAATGAATAATTCCTAGCTCAAAGTTTTGCACTTCGATTTGGAATCTTCACTTGATTTGAGCCGATATATTCATGTTGCCTACAAATTATGACTTCTTTGATGCCCGTTGGCGATGTTTAAGGCTTAAATCCTGTAGATTGCGTCCGAGGGTATCCTCCTTGGCAATCAAAAGAAGGTCGTCATCAAGTTGCAGAGCATAAAGAACACGGGCATAGATGCCGATTGAAACCGTAGGAGAGCCTTTCTCGATGCGGTTCACAGTGAGAGGCGAACAGGTCGCACGTTCAGCAACCTGTGCAATCGAAAGATTACGACGCAGCCGGGCGAGCTTAATCTGCTCGCCCATAAGAGCCATCTTCTGTTCCAGTTTCCGGGGCAACTTAGTCCCCATAGTGTTCTTTGCCATTGCCTTTATTTTAAGAAGTGCAAAGTGTCTAAACTGAAGACTTTGCCATACTCAATCTATATTTTAATACTGCAAATATAGTAAAAATATTTATTATATGATATATTGAGTAGTGAATGATTGCAGCTATTGCCTCAACCTACCTATGCCAAATGCTTAATTTGTGGATTGACAGAAAGAAGTTGCCGGATAAATTCCTCTTGACGCACGGGCGATATAATGAGAGGAATGGAGCTTTTGAGAATCTTTCGGTCGGTGAAGGTGATTGCCAAACGATGAGACAGCGATGTTGCCGGTGATGAGAGTACACTTTTAGTCGGCTTAATCTCCTTAATCTTATCAATGGGGTAGGCGTTAGGGATAAAAAAAGAATATACCACAAGTGTATCTCCGTCAATGCGGTAGTAGATACTGAGGAATGTCACTAAGACAAACGCCAACATCACAAGACAAATAATCGTCGGCCAAATTCCGTCATCCAAGAAATAAGGAACAGCGCAGCACACAGCAACCAGTCCCAGAATGAACCATGTCGATCCATCCCATTTTGAATTATATCTTGTCCCTTCATACTTTTCCATAATCAATACTTCATGTTACTATACCGACAATGTTACTTGATGCTGTTAAAAAATAGCGGCTATTTCAGAATTATCCATCTGCCAGTCTTGTCAGAACCCTCGCGCCCTAACAATCCGAAGTCTCTTAATGCTTTTGTGGCTCGTTCAGCTGTTTTGGATGTAACGGAAAGAGCTTTTGCCATTTCAGAATGGGTGATGCTTTGATTTGCCTGTATCAACTCATATATCTTTCTTTGTGTGTTGGTAAGTTTTACACCGACACCATTCTTGTTTACACCGACATTTACACCGACATTGTTATTAATCAAGCCATCGCCTTCTTGATACTGTAAAACCCGACGTTTGAGGTTCGATATATGGTGACGAAGCATCATATCCTGCGCTATGGTAGAATTATCATTCTCACGGCTATCAACCAACGACTGGATATACTCTCCCTTGTCTTCTTTTCTGACTATGGAAGGAACCAGTCCCAACTGCCGTTGAATCATATTCATCACCAACCTTGTAGTCCGGCCATTACCGTCCACCCAAGGGTGGATGGTAACCAGCCTAAAGTGAGCCTCAAAACTCAGACGGTAACATGTCGCAATATCCGTTGTGTCAACATTTGCAACTTCTTGATTAAGCCATTCGCAAAAATCAGCTACAGTATGTGAAACCTTGTTATAAGCCAGATAACTTCTGCCGCCAATACCTGCACTGACATTGCACAGGCGAAACTCACCCTTTGACGAATCGAAATGTCCGGCAATAGTGGAGTATTCGCTCCCTGTTCGCCGCATAACAAGGGCAGACAGTTGCTGCAATAACTGAGGCGTATATGTGGGATTCTCAGTTGCAATTTTGAAAGCATAAAGATAAGCATCTTTCAGGTCAACATTCATCATCTGCTCAGTCAGCGAACGTCCTTTGGCGGTAATACCTTCATCGAAAAGAAGTTGGTTCTCAACTTCGGTAACAGCAGAACCTTCAATGGAAGTGGAATTGGTCACGATGGAATAAAGGTAAAATTTATGATAGTCCACCTGATCCTCAACTCCCGAAGCCAGATAAGCTTTAAGAGCCTCCTTTATCTGTGTGTCAAGGTCTTTATTCATTGTTTCTGTCGTTAATTTGAGGGTAAAGTTATCCGATTATTTCTTTCGTCGGTACTTCTGATTCGGATCATTGGGCTTTTCGGGGATGGTGGGTTCAAGTACACCAGCCTCAACCAAATCATAGATATATTTCTTTCTATTATCAAAATGCGCAGAAACTCCAGCACGTTCCAATATCTCTTTACGACTTCTTGGTACGGAGCAAAAGTTGCGAATATCCTGTTGCTTTTTTGATAATTTTAGCCTAACTGGGTCGGTAGGTAGGTCGGATTTTGATGGAACTGGGTCGATAGGTGGGTCGGCTTCAAAGTGAGCTGGGTCGGTTTTACTAATAACTGGGTCGGAAACTTGGTCACTTTTGCGGTGAGGTTGGTCAGTAATTTGCTCACTTTTTGAGGATGCTTGGTCGGTAACTAAGTTACTTTGGTCAGTAACTTGGCTACTTTTCCGGGGAATGGTGATGACGAACTCATTGGAGGCATGGGTGATTTCCTTGTCGGAAACACCATTCGAGAAAACCGCATCCGGGTCATATTCCAACGCACGGCGTACACCGCTTCCAGCTCCCGTGTATGGAAGCAGATAATTTGCGTTTGTGAAAAGGAACACATTACGAGGCATGGAGGTTCCGTTCTTCACATCTTCGATAGTTAGACCATTGGGGAGTGAACCGGGACTGTGTATCTCTACCCGGTCATCAAAGATGAAGATACGAATCGGAGTCTTTATATTCAGCGACCGATGCACCAAGGCATTGACAACATACTCCGTCAGACTCTCGTAGGGAATCTCCATTTCCCCGAGAGAGTTGAAGTCGCGTTTTACCTGCACCTTCCGTAGATTGCGGGTAAAGAAGTTCATGATGGTACGGTACTGATGAAGCAAATTTCCTTCGATTTCCATGTCGTGCATCTTGTCGCGGAACTGAGTGCCTCCGACAGAATTACCGAAGAAGCAGATACATTTAGCCGTAATTTCCGGCAACCAACGCTGAGTGTATTTACCGAAAAGCATCATCGCCGCCTTCGTCATTTGACCGTCAGGACGAATGAAACGAAGATTCCGCAAAAGCCGCTCGATAGTCGCTCCCTTGATGACGAATCCCGCCATCTGGTCAAGCGAGTAGTCTTTCATCGACAGTTCGTCAATCTCCTTGCCACGGAATACCGGGGCGAAACGCTCCATCATATACAGTTTGATGGTGTTGGCATCAAGATCATCTATGGTAGCGTTGCGCACAGCCTCTTCATCGGCATCGTAACGACCGCAGTCGCCCATCATGTCGGCAAGCTCCGAATTGTCAAATACCTTACGCTTGTCCGCTCCATTCTTAACCCATATTATACCTTTATTGTCATGATAAGGCTTGTTTTTGCCTTCTGGAATTGTTGCTACGACAACCGCTCCACCCGTAGTCGGTACATTCTCAACGTCAATTAGTACATTAGGAATCACGTTTTCTGAGGCAATGCTCGTCAGCAGATTGGTTGTTTCCTGCAACTCCATATATGACAGTGCATTGATCTCTCCCGACTTGTCATTGATGCCAATAACAAGTCTGCCGCCACGAGAGTTACTGAATGCCACCATCTCGCAGCCGATGTCATATTTATCCTTTTTCTTTGTAATACGTTCCTTAAACTGCACCTGTCCGGCCTCAGCCAAGTCGCGCAATTGAAGTATTTCTTTTTCAGTCATAATCGTTATTCTTTTGATAAGATTTCCCACCAGCCGTTGCGACGACCGTTGCGACGACTTATTATGCCTTTTTTGACGAGGTCAGAGGTAATGCGCTTGACTGTAGATGCTGATTTCTTTATAGATTTTGCAATCTCAGTCTGGGTGATTTTAGGATTATCCTCGATAATCTTTAGTACGGCTAACTCTTCCAAAGTACAATTCAAAGTGTCAAATTGAGACTTTGGATTGGGCGTCGTGATACTTTGGGCAGATGTTGTCGGAAGGGATACCCCGACGAGCATATCACGGTTGCGGAGTTCATTCTTTTCGCCGAGAATCACATTGCGTAGGAATCGTTCCACAAACTCAGTCGTAGGCGCGATATTTAACCCTTTATAAGACGCTCTTACGAGAGCATTGCGGAAATACCATGAATGTTCTTTGAACATATCGTTGGTTGCCGGAATACCCATCGAGCGGAGATACTTTATGAGGAAAACCGCAGTTGTGCGAGTGTTTCCCTCCCGGAACGGGTGGATTTGCCAAAGGTCAGCAATAAACTGAGACAGATGCTTGATAATCTCTGCCATTGGACGATTTGAATAGTCAAACTCTTTCTCCCGAGATAGGTCATATTCGATAGCTTCGCGTAAGTCAACAGCCGGTTGGTAACTCACCGAGGCATTTCCTCCAAGCACCCATTCCTTTTTGCTGAGTTCGACCTGTCTCAGTTGTCCGGCAAACTTGAATACACCTTCAAAGATACGTCGATGAATAGATGTAAGTCCAACTAAAGAAAATGCGAATGACGGTTCATTGAGAATCTTTGCGATGTTGACGGAAGCCTTGTCTCCTTCTTCATCCACAGTATCATGTCCGGACTTAGTCTCATAGTAAGCCTTGATGCGGGTGCGAGCCTCATCAATGGATATGTCACCCTCGATATGCTGGCGCGCAGTGTCAAGTAGATAGGTCGAAACCTTCAACCCATCCACATCCTGAAGACCGATAGCCGTCTGCCAAGCATCCGCCTTTTCCTTCTGTCCCGGTTCTCCATGAACTATGTATTCGTCAAATTCGCTCATAACAAGTTATTCAATCTGTTAGCATCCTACATTCTATAGCTATAGACTAATTGCGTGCATATTCTTTCACTCCCGGTTTTCCAGAAGTAAAATATTGTTCAAATTCCAGATATTTATCTTCGTAAGCCATATTCTCTCATTTATTGTCAACTACCGAGGATTTCTCGGTAGTTGATTAACTCAGTTATTTCCATTTTGGAAACAGTTGAATCCTGTTTCAATTCTCCCTCAGAAAAAATATTATTCAGGTGCTTGCTTATAGCCGGCACACCCACATCAAATAGCTGCGCCATAGCCTTCTGCGTGCACCAGATACTTTCATCCCGGTACACAACCTGCACACCATCCTCCTTACCCTCAATCTGAAAGATCAGGAACTCCGCCGTGCTATTTCGTATCTCAAACTTCTTAGCCATAAAGTTTTCTTGCGGTACAAAACTTCAATAAATATTTTTATAGTCTTACATCATAAAAATGAGGTAAAAAACGATATATCCGTTTATATTTTTCCACTTCGGTTGCTGTTAATATTCTCTTATCGATTAGTTCTTTTTCTCTTTCTTCAATATCTAAAATCTGGTTTAGATAAGATGCTTCTCTGTATGTTAAGTTTGGAATATTTATTTCATAAGGTTGAATAGTTGAAATAAAATCAAATCCATCAATATTTAGGTCATCTTTTTCACATTCAGAACTAAGGACAATGCCTCCATACGTAAGCATTCTGGCACCGCGGTATTCAGCATATTTTATATTGTAAAGAGGAACAAACGATAGATTATCTCCAATTGAATTTCGTTCTTTAATAATTCTATGACAATAACCTTCTAGCATTCTCTTTATTGTTTCGCTGGAATTAACATCTGCACAACAATTTTCGGTTATATCATAAGGTACTAAGGAACCATAGATTTCTTTAAATTCTTCGTTAGTATATGGAGTATTTCCATTTTTAAGTTCCCTGTTACATGATATGATAATAATACTGCCATGTGGCACTTCTCGAAGGACCAATTCTATGTCTGTAAAAAAAGTCATTGATAGCGTATTGTCATAATCGAGCCAAACAATACTTGGTTTTGATAAATCGACTAGAGACAATTGATCTGAAGATTGGCCATGGAGAATGTTGATGCACGAATAAGGCTTGTTGAACTCCAGTTTATTAGGTTCATATTTCGCCTCTATACTATACATGTCTTTGATATGCAATTCCTTATGAAATAATTTAAAATCGGTAAAAGACAATCCACCAAAACCAATGTATTGATACTTTAATTTCAAAACGCCCATTATCCTTGCAATGGAAGCAAGAAGCATTCTCCGTTCAGCAAATTTGCATGGACGAATCTCATAATTCAACACTGTCGCACTCTTCATTTGCGAGTTCTTCTAGTTTAAGGTAATAATTGAATGTAGTCTCTCCTAATTCTTTAAAACTTTTAACCTCAGCGTGATCTTTCGCAACTTCCGCAGTCTCTTTTGAGACGTCATACGCAATACGAATCGTGCTTTTCTTCCGAGCGATAGTATCCGTATCTAGTGGAGGAGCAATAAAGGTCTTTTCTATGTTCGTAAAATTGTAAGACTTTAGTTCTACTGCTCCAATTTTTGAAGTATTTTCCCAAAGCATAGTCCTGTATTCATTTGCTTCGTCACCCATTTGAGGGATTTTTTTTAGAAACTCAAAAACTTTGAGCATACCATTCTTCATTATTGGAACAATTGCCTTATAGACTTCGGAAGTTGCATCTATTCCTTTCTTGGTTGTAGTTAAGGGCAAATTTAATGTCTCTTCCGAATCAAGGAAAAGAATTCCACGAAACATTACATAGTTAATATGCCACTTGGGTATAGGTTGAACACCCCAGCCGGTTATACTAGATGTATCAGCTTCTAAAACTAAACGATTATTACAATAGATGTACCATCCGGAAAGTTTAGGCTCACCAATTCCACCAAGTCCTGCAATCAATTTATATTTAACATTATTAATTGCCCCTTCGATATGATAAGGGATCGTATTGTTTGATAATAACAACTCTACACGCTTACCTGATAACGGTTTTTCGTTTAGATATATTGTTAGACCTTTCTGTAAACTAAAGTTCAGAAGTTTCTGGATATTATCAGCCAGTGTGGTAATAAAGCCCTCATCAGCAAATAGATTGCTTACTTCTGAATTTAAATTAGTAATACTTATTGATGTTCCATCTACTTCATCTGTATTCGGAATTTCAAGATAGGAAAAGGACCAGTCGTCAATTATATCAGATGTCCCATCCTCATTAGTTATTTTGCGGACCTTTTTGCTCCATTCGTCAACATCAACTTCTACCTTAAATGAATCTTGTTGATGTTTAGATTCAACAGTAAATTTCTTACCTATTTTAAAGAGAGATCTCTTCATACCGATTCCAAAACGACCGACTGTTCCATTACCTTTTGGAGCTTCTTCTGGCCGGCCAAATCGAAACGCATACTTTTTTGCTGTGTCGATTGAGAAACCGCCACAATTATCTTTAATTTCAAAATAGTCTTTATTAACCGTAAGGTATATATTTAGATTAGTGTAATCATTAGGATTTATTCTATTCGCTCCGTCGATAGAGTTGTCTAGTAAATCAATGATGGCGTCTTCTATTGATATATCACGAGTGATCATATCAATAAAAAACTTCTTGGTTGGGTTACCTTCAATTATATTATTTGACATAAATTTATTTTTAGCTATGATAAAACGTGGTCTAACGCATTGACATAAATGGGCAACTCTTCATGTTCGATTCCAAAATGCTTGTCTATCATGAAATCAACAATCATATTACCATCTATTAGTATTATAGGCACAGCACCTGGTTTTATGGAACTATTTTCTGCTTCCTTTGAAAAAGCAATGATTCGGTAAAATTTGAGGTTGTTCAGCCTTGGCTAAGCCGCTAACTGAGCCAACCGATGATTTATTTTCTGAATTATTTTGAGATGCGGAGATTTTCCGCAAGTCGAAATAATTGTTGAGGCGAGATAAGATTCAAACATAAGCCGTTTGAACTGCGCTACCGAAAGATCCGGATAATCCTTCCTTATGACCTCTTTGCAGACATTGAGGGCTGTGAAGGAAAGATTGAACGCAAAGTCAAGCCGCTCCCTGTCGCGGGTCTGCTGTGACTGAAGTCCGGTAAACTGCTTGGCATCGCGTATACCGAACTCGATCTGGAAGCGTGTGCGGTAGAAACCGATGATCTTTTCAGGTCTCATGTCGGTGTCGGTAGAGAAGTAAAGAAGAGGCTCTCCGTTTTCAACCGGACATACCACGATACGGATGTCGCGTTTCAATGCCCTCGAATGTACGACCGCCGTGTGACATCGGGTTTTGATTCCTTTGGAATCCTCATATATGAATGAAGTGAACACGGACATATCAAGAGTTGAGAAATCCACTTTCTCTCCATACTTTTTCTTTCTGCCGCGTCTTCGCGTGGCGGAGGAATCCGGTATGGCCAAATACCTGAGATATGAATTGGCACGTAATCTCCCGACAAACCGGAATCCCATGCCAATCACCTCATTTACAAACTCATATTTGGAGAAAAAGGCATCGGCAACCAGAATATCCGTCAGTGAGAGCAGCTCTGCCGCCTTTGACCTGACAAGTGCCACATACCAGTCAAGCATTGACATTTGTTTCTCAGATTCAAGAGTCCTGAAGTTCGGTGACTGGACAGCACCGAGCATCACACATGTATGTTTACTCAGACTTATTGCCCCGATCGCCATTATCTCCAGACCGCGTTTGACACGTTGTGCCACCCCTGACCAGAAACGGCCTATGCCATATGTCAGGCTGCCTGACTTTGAAATGAACGACGGATCGATTGCCACTGCCATGTCATCGGACGGTCCAAAACAATCCTGCGCCATACCTATGTTGACTTTCATCCAGTCTACGGGTGTCTTGAAATTGGAGGCAAAGGTCTTGGCTGTACGACCGCCATAGCGCGACAGCCGGGTAAAATTGACTTTGCCCGGAATCAACGCCACAGTGCGTATTGTTAAAATCAGCCAGTTGAGGAACCTTTTGCTCATCTTGGTTGTAGTATTTTCAAATACCGACTTACACTGAAAGGTGAAGTCTTTGAGAATCGCCAATACGTTCATATTGTTTAATGTTTTTATAATGAACGCTTTGGCGATTCATTTGTATTTGACGATTCGATATATTAACTTAAGTTTCAACCACTTCGGTGATTTTTACCGAATCATTGAAAAAGAAGACGTAGTAAAAAATAGACCTTGTTCATATTCTCCTTGAACTGCACCACGAAATGCGTCTATCTCTTTTCTACTCACCTTTCCTGTATCCCAACGTTTACATTGGAAAGCGACATTCATAAATGCAAGACCTACTTTTAATTTTCCGTGTCCATCGATACCTCCATCACGACTTTTTTTCGTGACAGTCAAATTATGGAAACCATACTTTCCAAGCAGATTCTTACAAAATGACTCAAAATCATAAGGATTTAGCCCTTTTAGTTGTTTAAGGATTTTGCCTTTAAACTCAGAGGTGTACTGTCTATGAAGTTCTCTGAGTTTAGATAGTTGTGTTATATCTTCTTTAATATTCTTCTGCTTAATATTTCGATTGACAAGACCAAAAGTACGACTTTCTTCATCATATGAAAAGAACTTCTTAGAGGAAGCAGAGGGATAATCAATACCATAAGCATGGCCTCTAAGTTCGACCCTTAAGACAGACAAAGGATCTTGGGCATGGAAATCATACAGTGAGTTTTCTATGATTTTTGCATATATTTCCGAGACAGACAGTGTCTTGTCTGAATGTTTCAGAACTTCTATCGCCGCTTGTGTTATAGTCCTTTCTTGCTTCATATGTAGTTTGTTACTTTTCCTTATAATATTGGACTACTTCAAACAATTCACCTTTTGGTAATTCTTTGATATTTGAAACACACTGACCATTCTCTAATTTCTCAAGATTTCGCATTGCGCGAGAACCATCCTTTTCGCTCAGACCAAGGAATTTGTTTATCGCCTTAGTATTGTTCAGGTCATTTATAGGTAGAAGGAAAGCTGTTTCACACTCTTGAGAGAAGTCAAAATTCCCCTGATTATATTCTGATATACCCTGTGACAAGAGAACAATAGAAACACCATAGGAACGTATCTTCCTTAAAAGAACCTCTAATATTTCTAATGATTTTTTCTCGCGGAAAAGATCATGAGCCTCGTCTATCATCAAAACATAGCGCATGCTCCTATTTCCGTCAACAACCTCAGTTCCACCCATATTAGTAAAGACATTAAATATGTAGTTAATAATGAGGAAAATTGAAGTAAAACGTACAGTGCTATCCAGTTCACCGGATAACGAGAAGTAGTAGTTATTATTTAGGAATATACTTGGATCATTGACTTTTGACGCAAAAAGTTCATACTCGCTGAGTCGTTCCATAATCTCAGTAAGTGTGTCACGAGTCTCTCCAACTGTATCGAGAACGAGATCGTAAATTTCTTTTAAGGAAGGATGTTTGCCATCTTTATGTTTGATAAAAGCCTCTTTAGTCGCGTCCTTTAATGTTTGTTGTTGCTTCTTACCTATATTAGAGTACTTAGCAATAATATCTACAAATTTATTTATTCCCACGAGTTTATTCTTTTCATTAATGTTGTCAATGAAAGAAACAGGATTTAATGGGAATGGGGTATGAGGTGCACTTATACACTCAGTATGGGTCTCGGTAAAGAAGTCACTCATCTTAGATTTATCATCCTCACTGAGTCCTTTGAAGTCAAGAAATAGAAAGTTAACCTGTCCTTGCGTTTTCTTATGAAGCTGTCGAAGGAACTCAAGCGCAAACTGAGTTTTGCCTGAGCCAGATTTTCCAGCAACAGCAATATGTTGGTTATTGTAAAGTCTTGAATTATTAAAGCAACAGTATATGTCCTCTCCTGTAGTGAGATTATATCCCACTTTAATATTTATCGGACCAGAGAAAACACTCTTAGATATGTGTTGATTTCTATTCTCTACGGAGTCAAAGCTCTCAGGGGTATCCTCTATCGCATCAACTCCATTACTAAAATATTCAGTAAGAAAATCGAAGAATGTATACTGAGGATTATGCTCGAAAAGATAGTTTATTTTTTCAAGCCCATGATCAACATGAAGTTTTATATACTTAGGAATCAGCTCATCATTTTTGGTAATTCCATAAGCTTGACAAATCAAGGCTATAAAAAAATCTCGGTACTGTCCGTCAAACAGAATGTGATCTTTATATTCTTTGCCTTGAGAATCATAGGAGGAAAACTCCTGCGGAGTAAATCTCTTCCCGGTTGACAATGAATATCCTAATGCGATACGAGCTATCACATTTTCTTTCGTTCCACCGGGGAGTTTTCTGGTTAATTGGGTTACAACATTTTGGTTCTCACCCGAAGTCCTTATATTAATTTGCATTTTCTCTATTTTTATATTCTTCGAACAGGTTTTCTGGTTTTACTTCCACAAAATGAGAACCGCCTTTTTTATTGCTAATCAAGTAGGATTTACTTACAATAGGTTCAATATAACGGTATTCATCTTCTGTAAGCTCCTTTTTAAGTAGCGGGAAAAGAATAACCTGTTTAGAAACGTTGGGATAGAACTTTGTTAGCACGTTCTTGGTGTGCAGTGGGTCAAATTTTTGCATTGGACTGTCAATGAATACTGGGAACTCTATCTCAGTTTCATCAACTAAAGCACTTAAAAGTGCAGATGCAAACATTTGGCGTTCTCCCATTGAAAGAATGCTGTTATCTATTTTTTTATCATCATAGTCATATAAGCTAATATCAACATCATCACCATTTCCATTGATGTCAACAATAACTTTTTGAACTAGATTAGTTTTATGCAAATAAGATTGAAGTTTAGTCTCTAATTTTTTTGCTAGAGCCTTTTTCTTCTCATCTTTAAAGCGAATGAGGAATTTCTGTATCTTATGAATCAAACGGGTTGCTTCATTATCTACAGCTCTGTTTTGGTCGGCCACATCAATTTTCTTTGAAAGAATCTCTTTCTGCTTCTTATGAGCGATTACTTGCTCATTAATAGATTCAATTTCTTTTCGTTTTTCTCCGATTTCCTCACCAATTGAATCAATTTCTCGATCAAGCTTTTCTTTTCGTGCACGAATCTTTTGAACGTAGTCACTTTCAGCTTTTTTCTCTGCTTCTCGGATTCTTTTTTCTATAGAAAACAGCTCAGCTTTAAGTTTCGAATACTTATTAAACAGTAGTTCAAACGAAGACTTACTATCCTTAACCTTTACGATTAAACGAGTGAAGTCTTCAATCTGTCCCTGACTAAAATCGTGAAGAGTGCTGAAATTTTCGAACTTACTATCATCAAAACCATTATAAAAATGTTTTTTGATGAGTTGCTTTATTTGAGTTTCATAGAACTCTCGCGTCTTGTAGTCAATTCGGAAAGTTATATCTTTTCTAGCTTCCTCAATATCGCCAAGTATTATATCAGTTTTATCGTTGATTCCTTCAAGTTGAAGTATATTTTGTTTGTATGCTTTTTCTGACTCTAGTTGAGATAAGAGTTCAGCCATGATTCCACCAGATAAGCCAAATGGAATAAGGCTATAAAAGTCTTTCAAACCGTCTTCAGTCTCCCTTAATGCAGTATTAAGGTCTGTTTTACGGTTATTTAGTCTATCTAATTCATCAATAGACATTAAGTCACCTTCTCGAATTAGTTGGGATTGTAACTCGGCTGATTCATGACGCTTAATTACACGATCATCTTCCAAGTTATCAATTTCATCTAGCAGGTTCTGGATACTTTCTTCTTTTATTTTTATGGCACTGATTAGCCCGTCAAACTCGAGTTTCTCTTGAGGTTTAGCGGATGCCTTTCTATAATCATCTTGAATCCTTATTAACTCAGATTTCAAGTCCTCATATTTCTGTATACCAAGAACCTGTGAATAGGCGAGACTTAAATCCTTTCTCTGTTCAGGAGTATTGATTTGAGCGAATGATACAATTTTTTTCAGCATCAAAGAAGAAGAACTTAGCAATTTCTATGGGTAGGATATAATCCCGAATAAAAATTTCCTCCTCCTTAGCTATTTCTTCCTTAGATCCAGTAAATAAATCGTTCTTTCTGCCGTCAATTAGAATCTCTAATTCATCGTCATAGTTAGTGGCACTATCGTAAGACCTTACTATAGTAATTTCAGTACAAGGGGTATCGGGTATTTCTACGTCAGTGAAAGTGACTGCCACAGAAAACTTAGTTTCTCCATTTTTCTGAGCTTCAAAATTAAGACTGTTCCCAATGTATTTGCTATAGCCACCTTTCTCGTCAATTTCCTTGCGATATAGTTCATCTACCTTTCCCATGTTTTTGCCATAAAGACACCACACAAGTGACATGAGAAAAGTAGTTTTACCGAAACCATTATTACCGCTAACGATAATCAAATTTCGGTCTCCATCGGGGGAAAGATTTATTTTATTCTTTCCTTTATAGATACGGAAGTTATTAAGTTCGATTTCTCGTATGGTCATGGTTTCTTTTTCGTTTTAACAAATTCTTCTAAACGAGATTCAATTTCAGTCTTAAGTCCACGACGTCGTTGCATCAGCGACTTACTTTTTTGGAGCATCAGAAGTTGTTCGATTAATTCGCCTTCTTCAATATTTTCTTTGCAAATCTCTCGCATTAAATCTGCTTCCAACTTATTTTTCAATTTGCCATCTTCCATAGCGAATGTGGAATTATAGATTTTATTATATATTTCTGATACCTGATGTCCGAAATTGAAATCTCTATACCAATTTACTTGAATAGCAATCAATTCTTGATCGGTAATAAGCTTTATTTGGGGATTATGCTGTTGTAATTCATGTTGTACATTTAATAGACCTTCCAACATTTGAGCACGGTATGTAAACGTATATGGTCCCATATCATTAACCGCTTTCTTACCATCGCGCCGTAGTGGAAATCTATTTTCGATAACATTACGTTCTTGATCAAGTTTTAGTCTAAAATCGTAGAGAGGTTGCATCCATTCTCTACCATTTTTGATTAATGACCGCATAGACTTGTCATCTTTAATAACCGTACAGGTCCAACAACCAAAACGGCTCTGACCACAAGAACCATGACTTTTATCCGTGACAACGGTAGGGCATTCATAATCATCAGCACTTGCGTCAAGATATATATTAAATAGTATCTTGTTGTCGAATCCCCATGGTGATGGGATGGCATTAATTATATACCAAACTTCTTCAAGCAGTAATTCTTTTATAGGAGCATATACAAATGTATTTGCCAAAAGTGTATGCTTAGTAAGGCGTTTGCCATGTATTTCATGTTTCTTGATAGAACGTGCTCTGGTTGCACTTTCTGCTTTTCTGGTGCCAATTAATATTATTGCTTCACCACATTCGTCCACTTGTTCTGTGATAAAACGCGCTGTGGGCTTTATCTTCATTTTTTCGGTACACCATCTAAAGGCAGTGTTAGGAACGGGATAACCCTTGCCTATAACGTTAACCCAAAAAGAATCTTCAAGTCGTGGTGTAGTTTTCCTTACAAATATAGGTAAATCTGCCTCTCTTGCTTTAGTTTCTATTTGCGCCAATACATCATCAACATAAGTTGCAATGATTGGGTTCTCAACCAATGTGTCATTACATACCACATATATTGGGCGTCGTAATTGGAATGGAACTGGTTGCTCTTTTAATTTTAGCATGGCAATCCAGACCAGCATAAGCAATACTGTAGAATCCTTACCGCCACTAAATCCAATTATCCATGGGCGATTTGATTCATCAGCATACGCATACTGATCTAAAATTTCATCGATTATATATTCTATACGTTGATTCTTCATAATAAATGATTTATCAACTTTTAGATACGTTTGATAAACATTGCTTATTCACTAAATCTGCTAATTCTACTTCTAAGAGATTTGCTATTTTAACTAACGTTTCAAGATCTGGTTGAGAAGAATTTGTACACCACTTTGAAACAGTTGATGGATTTACATTTAGCTGTTCACATAACCATTTATTTGTCTTCTTCTTTTCAACCAAAACTACTTTTATGCGATTTATGTCTGTTTCCATAAAATTCAAATCTATTGTTCGGCTGCAAATTTAGTGAAAATTTTTCACACAACCATAAGGGCGATATATGTTATTAAGCATAAAAATGCCCCGACAAGAGGGGATGATTCTTGTCGGGGCGAGTGAGAAGGATGAGGGATTAGTAGAGACGGACGCAGGTTATGTTGGCGGTTTTGACGTCGTATGGTGTGTCATAGTGCTCTTTCGAGAAGGCGATGGCGAGGTGTTGGATGCGGTGTTTGAGCCCAAGTCTTTTGAGGAAGATGATGAAGTTTCCGAGGAGTTCGATGAGGTAGTCATCGCCTTTGTCAGTTTTGACGTAGCCTAAGAGGATTACATTGTCGGGGAGATTGAGCATGCCCTTGGTCTGTGTCAGGACGACAAGTGCAGTAGAAAATGTCGGGTCGTCAGAGGTGAGGCTAATGCCATTGCTGTACTCTTTGTAGGTCAGATTGGAAGGCTGAGTGCCGAATTTGTCGGCGAGATAGTTCTCTACATCGGCGAGTGCATTTCGCACACGCTGGTCGGTATTGAGTGGCTGCTGTGTCGTAGATTCTGTCGGTTTTTCTTCGTTGGGAGCCTTGTGGCCGAAGAGGGTTTTCACACGGGAGAGGAGTTGATTGAGGTTGTTGGATACTTTCATTTTCTGTTGGATTTGGGGTTTGTTTGTGAATTGAGTTCGTTGATTTTTTCTTCGAGGCGGTGCTTCTGATCGAGAGCGCGGGCGGTTTCCTGCACACGGTCTTCGTAGTCTTTCACCTCTTTTTCGATTTGCTTGACACGTTCAGGGTCGCGGAACCAGCTCTGAATGCTGTCGAGTCCTTCGGAGTTAACTCCTCCGTGCATCAGGATGTAGTGATACTTGATGTCGGAGATACGGGCTCGTTCGATGCGCGACTCTTGCCAGATAGTGGCAGCTCCGAAGAAGATGAAGGTGAACACCGAGATGAACATGGTGAGATAGACTTGCCATGATTCCTTGGCGATACGGATTGTCTTTTCAATCTTCTGTACCGGTGGATTGGCGGTGAAGTTGTCAATCTTGTTGGTGATTTCAGTCTTCAGGTCATCGACTGAGGCTGTCAGATTGCTCCCGATTTCGCTGACCGTCTGCGTCTGTGTTTCGATGGATGCCTGCATCTCATCGACTTTTTCTGTAACGGCTGACGTTATGGTGGTACCCATATTGTTCAGATCGTCGGCGGTGGCGCAGTTGAGTTGCGACTCCTTGATTTCGGTGCACGTACCATTGATTGTGCTGAGGTCGTCAGCTATGTTCTGGAGAATATTCTCCGAGAAATTTTCAGAATTTCCTTTCATGTTTTTCAGTTTTTGAAATTACACACTTCTGCCTCTTTTTCTCTTTTGGCGGCGTTTCATCTCGTTGATGAAAGCCTCCTCTTCCGGGTCATAGGCAGGTCCGACTTGGAAGAGACCACCGAGTGCATTGCCGAGTCCTTCGACAATATTGGCTCCCGCTTCAAGCACTTTGCCGACTGCATTTGGTCCCTGTTTAGGCTGCTGTCGCATTGGTTTTGGCGAGGGCGATGCCGGCTGGGACTGCCGTTTTTTTGTTCCGGTCAAGAGCCTTGCAGATGACATCGTAGGAGCATCTGCCGTTGCGGTCAACCTGCGAAGCTTTGAACTTTTGCCCGTCCTTGAAATAGGAAAGACCGTCGACTTCGGTAGAGCCACGTCGGAATTTTTTCCTTACCGTTACACCTTTTTGTGAGAGTTCGCGCTGAAAAGTAGTCCAGTCCTTTGCTGATCTTTTGGCGGCTTGAACGGCGAGATAAATCTCCTGTCGGATTTTCGGCCGTCCTTTAAGACGCTCAGTTTTCACTTGGTCTTTGTTCTCACCATAGGTCAGACCGTACTTCTTTTTCATCTCGTCGCATATCTCGTTGTTGCGGTAATATTCGAAACTGTCGCTTACACATTTGCCGTCATTATCCACCCGGTTATAGACGATGTGACAGTGAGGATGCTCCTTGTCGAGGTGCCGGGCTATGATAAACTGGGTGTTTTTGATACCCATTTTATCCATATATTCCAGCGCGAGTTTCACCATAAATTCATCGCTCATGCGCTCGGCATCTTTCGGAGAATAGGACAAAGATATGTGTCCGCACCAGTGTCTGACCCTGCTGTTGAGATGTCGCTGACACTCAAAACCGTCGATAATATCTTTCGGCGTATCGGTCAGCAGACCCTCGGAATAGAGCAGACGTGCCTCTTTGTTTTTCTCTTTCAGCGCGAGAACATACTCTACGCAGCCGGAAAAACAGCTTCCTTTAGTTATGCCTCCAATCATAAGACAGTCTTGTATAAAGCGTTTTTATCTCCTTGCTCAGACCTTTGAGAGACCACTCCACGAGTTTGAAACCCGCTTCGTTGGCTTTCTTCGCAAGCTGATTCAGATTATTCGCCATGCTCCCGATCTGACGCAGAATCGCCATATCATCGGGTGTGGCTACTGCCGTAACCTTGGCGTTGAGCAGAGCGTGGCGCCAGAAGTCAGACAACTTTCTGCCGGATTTTCGACAGTTTTCCTGAACGGTCTGATACTGTTCTTCATTGAGCCTGACACTGACAACGTATGACTTGCCAGATTTCTCGGATGCTCCCGGAGGAGCTTTCTTTCTTCTTGTGAATGTCATTGTCTTGGGATTTTGAGATTCGACTTTGTGACCATCGGGAACGGACTCCAGCCGCCCGGTAACGGAGGATGCAAGGTCGGAAATGTTTACATTGCCACTACCTTGCTATCCTCCTATTCCTTACAGAATATCCGGATACCGGCGTTGCCGATGGCTTCGCCATTTTCACTGCCTTGGAGCAGTGGTCAGAACGATTTACTGATTAGTGTGAACCAGCCTTCATAATTGGCGGCGTTATTGTCAAGATGCTCATTGATGATGTGCTCGACAAAGTTGCTGACGCTGTAGCCGGGACCACCGAAGAATCGGGCAGTGCGCTCGACACGGTCAAACGTCTCATTGCTGATTGCTACCTGATGTTTGTTGTCCTTGCCGAGTTTAATCGGGGCAAAGAAAGCGGTGCGGTAATCTTCGAGTTCGCTCTTGCGCTGTTTGGCAGTGGGGCGAGGTGACTTTGACTGAGCGGCTTCGCTCTGTTCAGCGATGGGCTGAACTTCTGGGTTGGTAGGATTTTCCATAGTTTCAGAGAAAATGGAATTGTTAGACATATCAGTCATTTCGGATGACTGAGGATTTGAGATTTTTGATTGTGCCATTTCATTCAGATTTTAGAGAGCTTTCGCTCAGTTTGTATTCTTCGATGCCTACGAGTTCCAGATGTAGCGCGTCAACAAGTTGGCGCAATGCCGGATTTCGTTGCATCATTTGTTCAAGGATGCCATGTGGAGTTTGCTCGGATATCAGAAAGTCGGCAATGTCAAGACCTTGTGTACGCTGCTCATCGGTAGCCATCTGTTCAAGCGATTCAAACAGTGTCGCCTTTATTCCGGAATCATCGAATAGCGTCAGTTTCTTGCGCCAATCGTCAGTAGCGTTTAGGTCGGGGACCAGCATCACCTCTCTGTCTCGGAGTGCTTTGATTGCCTCGCGGTTGAGACAACTGCACTTGCCGCCTGTAGCGAGCCACAGATATTGCGGGAGGTAATGTGTTGCGAGTATTGCCGTCTTCTCACTCTCCACAATGGCAACCGGCTTGTCGCGGATATATGGGAGCAGATGCTCACCGAAGAAACATTGGGTTAACTTGAAGTCGGGCAATCTCAACACCGAGTGTACCCAGTTGATGTGTGGAAACGGCTCCTGAACACGATGTCCGGTCAATCGGTCATACAGCATAATCTTTCCGCCACGGACTTCACCATCATTTGAGATTTGCCAGAATACCGTGGCACCTTGCCAATGCTTTGATGTGCCTACGCGATACATTTCCATCAATCGCCGTGCTTCATCACTTCCAATTATCGCCGCCACGAAAGCAAAGAGATTATTGCGGTCGTAGCCACGCATGGTGGCCTCCACCATTGCATCATCAATCCTGCTCATCGGTAGTAACCCTGATTGTTTTCCAATCGGCATTGACCAGCGGGCGCATCACGAATGTAAGCGGATGTGATTTACAGTCTCCAGGGCGTCCGACAATCGCGATATACACGATTGCCGATTCCTGCCAGTTGCGTTTCACCTCGATTCGGTGTGTATTGCCGATTGCCACAGATATTGCAGCGAGCATAGCCGATGCCGTGTAGTCATTCGGAAATCCGCAGGTTGTGTTGAGTTCGAGTATAATCCGTTGCATCTTGGCGGGGAACACGTGGACCGGAAAATCATTGTCGGATGTTTTGGCGTGATTCATCAGTGCGCTGATTACAGAGTCCGGAGTAATATTCTTTTCCATAGGCTCAGAAATTATAGCCCCCGCGGGGACGGCGTTTCATACCGGCAGTGATGGCCGCTGCTGTTTCGGCGAGAGAAGGAGCGGCGGAATGTTTGCGCCCTCCCTCGATCCATGCGTAGATTTCATCCTCATAAAAATAGAGGAGCTTGCCGCGCTTATAGCTCGGAATGGGGTCATTCGGAACTTTGACCGCGCGGTAGAGGGTAGAAAGTGACTTGCCGATTATCTGGCAAGCCTCTTTCGCATACACGAGTCTGCATGAGGACTTGGACTGTTTGGAGAGGCCGGCGATGCCTGCCTTTTCAAGCAGGTCAAGCACTCGATCGAGTTTCTCGGATAGATCGCTTACCACATGTGGCAGCTGGTCGAAAGAGATTTTGGATGTTTCCATATCAGTACGATTTTAAATTGTTTTACGGAAATAAAACCGCGCTGATTGAAAGTGAGTTGTCAGTGTCATATGGACACCTTGAAATAACCGAAAATAACCTCATTTGATCCTGTAAGCTATTGAGTATCAATTCGGGTCGTGCATAAACTTTTCAAGTGGTGATTAAATGAATTTTAGAGTGATTTGATGGTTGGGATTACAGATAACCTAAATTTAAGCGATCTTGACTTAATGCAATATTAAGTTGCCCGATGTAGGGTTCGATGTAATGATGTAAGTTTAGATAAAACAAACTTCACAAATTTGTGAAGTTTGAAAACTGTTTATATCTTTGCATCGTAATACAGTTATATGATAGCTAACAATCTTACTCCGTTTGAACCCACTCATCCGGGAGAACTTATCCGAGATGAACTTGAGGCAAATAGCCTTACTCAGGCAAAACTCGCCGAGAGTATAGGTGTAAAGCATTCTCTGCTTAATGAGATAATCAAAGGGAAGAGAGGGGTTAATACCGAAATAGCTTTACTTATAGAAGCGGCATTGAATATACCGGCTGATTTATTGCTTAATCTGCAAAGTGATTATAATATGCAGATGGCGAAGTCAGACGCATCTTTTATGAAGCGTCTTTCTTCAATTCGTAATATTGCGGCAGTGTTGTAAAGTATTTTTGAATGATAGTTATTGAAACAGACCGATTGATTCTTCGCTCGTGGAAGCCAGGGGATTTACATTTGTTCGCCGAGATGAACAAGGACTCACGTGTTATGCGCTATTTCCCAGCAACACTGAGTAATGCTGAGACAGAGGCTTTCTACAATCGTATTCAGAATGAGTTTGACTCTAAAGGCTGGGGATTATATGCTGTGGAAATAAAATCCACATGTGAATTTATCGGATATGTAGGACTGCATGAGATTGGTTTCGATGCAGACTTCACTCCCGGAGTTGAAATAGGGTGGCGTCTTGCCGCTGACTATCACAATCAGGGATATGCAACCGAAGCAGCCAAAGTTGTGCTGAGTCTGGCAAAGAGTGCGGGGATTGAAAGGCTGTTTTCTTTCACTGCCAAGATAAATGCACCGTCAGAGCGTGTGATGCAAAAGATTGGAATGGTAAAGGCCGGAGAGTTCAGGCATCCTAATCTGTCGGATGATTCTCCGCTGTGTGTTCATGTGCTTTATAAGCTTGATTTATAACAAAAGGGCGAATAACCATGACAAAAGTCACGGCTATTCGCCAATACTATACCGGGAAGTTCCCTTGTTATTTCCTATTCTTCTTTTTAGCTGCCTCTAATTTGGCTTTAACCTCTTCCTCTGCCAATCTCTTGGGGATAATGTCGAGATTAATGGTCTTATAGCGTTTATAATGCTCGAAAAGATAATTCATTTCTTTGGCAGAGAGTAAAGGAATGCGGTCTTTCCCCGGATTCCTATCGGCAAGTTTCGCAATAATAGTTCCTACCTGCACGGAGCCGAAACTTTTAGCAAATACATTTTTGATGAATAAGGCTATGTTTTCGCCTTTCAGTTTCAGGAATTTCCCGACATTATAGCCAAGATGCTTCAGGTCTTCTTTTGACAGGTGATTGCTCCGTAGCTGAACAGCATCGAACCGGGCTAACGGATTGACTGTCCAGATTTTTGCATTATTGTGTAGTTTGTCCAGTTCGTGAGACTCCATGAACTGTTCCATCGTATGTGTGATATATGCACAGATAAACGACACTTGTTCAAGATTATATAGTTCTTCGTGACGTTTTAGTTCGTTAAACGCCTCATCACATCGCTGCTTTCGTGTCATTATCTCCTCGTGCGATTCGATATTGTCTTTATGTTTCTCATAGAAATCACAAATTGGACCCATGTCCTCGAGATAATACACCGAACCATCGGGAGTAACGTAAACCTCTTGCTCTGTTTCCTCTATCAAAGTACTTCCATCCGGATTCTTGTGAACATCCTGAATGCATACCGATGAGAAGAAACCTACATCTTCATCATATTCCCGCTTCTTTTGAATGCGGGTAACTCCGTGTTCATGGTCATAACGCTCCTCATCTGTCATAGAGTCAAGATCTACGTTGTATGCTTCCTCAAGTTCAGCATCATAGTCTCTCGAATCATTATATGATTTCTCAATCAGAATCTCATCGTCAGATAATTCCATGCCTACATAAGCATCTTCTCCATCAGGGAAACGTATATGACGCATATCGTCTACGATTTCCAATACCTCAAACGGTCGGTTTTCATTCATAGGAATGGCAACTTTCGATTCTTCTTTGTTCTCTGCTACACAAGCAGTTTTTGGAATTGGCTCAGAGCATTGCTCCTGTATTTCCGATACATCTATCGTGGTTACTGATACCTTTTCACTGGTCGGAGTTTCGGCAATAGCCATGACTTCACGGCGACGAAAAAGAGCCGAAAGGCGGTTGAACAAGTCTTCGATTACTGATTGAAAACCACAATAAAGACCGATTGATAGGACAAAGAAAACGGCAAAGAGTACATTGCCGGTAAATTGGTCGGTACCAAAACGATGAATGGAAGCGTGGCGACCAAGTAAAGCCATTATGCCACATCCGGCAACAACGGCACTCCAGATAAAAATTTTGTCCCGGGTAGGGGAAGCATAGATCCTCGTGCGCTGGGGCGTATTTCTAATAAGCAAATAGAGGATTAAAATTTTTACGTCTTTATAGACAATTCCACCCACGATTTTGTTCAGACGAAATTAATAATAAGCACTCACAAATATGCGTACCTGGCAACTGAATGGGTTTTCCCAATCATCAGTGTGTTTCTCTAATTTATATTCACATCTCATGCTACGTAACATATTGCCAAACTCATCCATGAGTGCGCCTCGTCCATTCTCTTGATAAAAAGGACTGACACATACTAAAATATGATTGTGACTCATGTCTGAATTTAAAATACTGGCAATGTTGTGACGTTCAAACTCAATGATGTCTAAAACATTCGAGAATAGATGGATTACCGTATCAGATTGCGGACGTATATCGTCTTCTGTCAATTGTCCGGCAGAGACATTATATGCTGTTATTTTAGAGTTTTCATAGAACTGCTCCAAATATTGTAATCCTAGCGTCAGTGAAGCTTTACTTGGTTCGATTACAGTGAAATCGGATATTTTATCGTTGTCAATATAATGGTTCTTAAGAAAGTCAGACAACACCATTTCTGCAATACATTGGCCACAACCATAGTCAACGACAGAGATACTTCCTTCTGACCATACCTTATGTGGGATGCGGTCATACGCTATCTGAAGCTTTTGTCTATGTATTTCTCCGTAAGAAGATATATACATATCAAGCTGCTCTTTAGTCGTGAGGTTGGCGAGGCCGTTTCCCAACTCATCTTTCAGCTTCTTTTGTTTATTCTCTGAAAGTGAGTTGATATGTTGTTTCACAGACTCCACAACATCGTCAAACGATAATCGAGAGGCATTGAATTGTGGGATAAAATGAAATGCTGATGTCTGTTTCATATAATTGAGTCGTTGTCTGGGTTCTGCTGATGCCGAAGGTAATTCTGACGGGCGGAAACCGGGGACGTGTTAGCGTAGCAGTATGCGCATCCGTGCGGGCAGGTATTGTAAGTCCCAATATCCTTTGATGTGATACAACCGCAGAGTGAGCGTTGGCCTTTGTCTGTTTTAGAATTGCGTATCAAAGGTTCTAATTCCGGCGATAATCGGCATATCAGCTCCGGGTCTATGCAGCGGTTGTGACTGATTCCAAATTCTGACAGATCAACTTTTTCGGCGCAGGTCGCAAGTTCGAGACCGAGCTTCATATCTGCCAGTCTGCGTGAAAATTCAACCATTTCGTCCTCCGACCACTCATGATAGTTTATCCCTGCATCGGAAAGATTCCGACCGACTTTGCGATACGAGGATATATCAGCAAAACTAAACACCAGTTTCTCGACATATCCGCGTAATCCGCCTGCTATATTGCTGATTTTATGCAATAAATCCTCTGCCGAAATTCTGTCTGTCAGAATCAACGGGTCGAATCGCCAAACGACTGAACCTAAGCCCAATTCATCAACCAGACGTTTGAATGTTTCAATTCGCCCGTGCAAAGGTGGAACACTCGGCTCTAATCCCTCGGCCTCGTAGTCATTAAGTGTATATTGGACGTAACAACCAATCCCTTTTTGTTTCAAGATTGGCAGGAACGGAAATAGCGGCGCAGGATTCTTCGACCAGAATACGATAAATTTGGTATTGTCAAAAGAAACGTATGAATCCTTGCCATTGTAGGGATTACGCCATCTTACATGCCCTTTGCTGAGACGATTGAAAAACCAGTTACTGTAGAACGCCGGAATATCGGTGGCTCGACTTGCTGAAACAATCAGCGGAGTCTGAGCATCGACAATATTGCCGTCATCTAATGTAAGTTTTTGCTTTTCGTTTTTCATGGTGCAAATTTAATATCAAACATGGGCAATAATAAGGCGCACTAATGCTAATAAATGTTATACATTATAATTGTGGCAAAAAAGCCATATATAAACCGAATAGAGTCTGTTTATCGGCAAAACTTTTATCAAAGTTGAGTCTAACACGGTAAAAACTTGCTGATATCGGCAAGTTTTTACAAGAGTATCCATAATTAAATATGATTGTTCTTTCGGCTCGTGCATTGGGATTATTTACAAAATCGTCAACGACACACGTCTTCCAAGACCTTCGAAGATTCGGAAGAGGGTATTGAGCTGAACATCGGATTTCCCGTTTTCAAGACGGGATATATAGGTTTTCTTTGTACCGATACGCTCAGCAAGCTGTTCCTGCGTCAGTCCCGCTTTAAGACGTTCTGCTTTAAGCGTCTCGGCCAGACAAAAGGCAGCTGCGTCGGCATCAAATTGTTCACGCTCCTGGGTGCCAGCTTTGCCGTATTCTGCATCAAGAAGCTCGTCGAATGTACGCGCCTTCATGATGGCTTCTTTCTTTGCTTTATTCATGTTCTTTATCGTTAAAGTATTCTTTCATTATTTTTTTAGCTCGCTCGATTTGCTGCTTGGGAGTCTTTTGAGTCTTCTTCTGAAAACCGTTGAAGAGAATTACAAGTGAACCCTCGTCAAAGCAACAGAAGATGCGAAATATATTATTTCCGACTTCAACGCGAATTTCATATAACCCGTCCGCATCTTCCATATTCTTCAGAATGGTCTTTGGAACTCTATCCACAGTCTTGACAACGTTGATGCAGTAGTTTATTTTGCGTCTCACTGCATCAGTCTGAGCCACGTAGAACTCCTTGAAGTAATCTTTGTATAGCTTTATGGTTCGGTTCGCCATATCTTATTATGTAACCGCAAAGTTAACTAAAAAGTTTACTTTGGCAAAATTATTCATGTATTTATTTCAGAGAGATTGAGTTGATGGCATCACAGATTATGATTCCAAACAAATCGGTGTTTTTGGGGTGATTCGCTTTTAATATTTGGGATGTTTCACTTGGACGTTATTTCAGCGAGATGGAATTAGCGACATCGCGCTTCTTTTGGTTCACGACCTCTGCATAGATCTGGGTGGTGGCCACGTTTTTATGCGTTAGCATTTTGCTGACAGTGTAGATGTCGGTGCCGTTGGTAATCAGGAGTGTAGCGTATGTGTGGCGGGCGCAGTGGAAGGTTATCCGTCTTGATATGCCTGCGGATTTAATCCACTCTTTCAGCGGATGATTCACCATGTGGCGTTTGAGCCCTTTGAAAATCAGCCCTTCCGAACGTTCACCGCAGAGTGCGAGAGTTTCATCGCTGATAGGGAGGTTGGTTTCTTCCTCGGTTTTCTCAGTACACATTCTGATAAGATAGCCTCCGTCCTGCCCCATCTGGATATGCTCCCATGAGAGTTGCAGAATGTCGCTTATGCGAAGTCCGGTCATACAGCTAAACAAAACCGCCTGTTTCAGAACGGGAATCTTACAAGGTATAGCGACAAGCAGCTTGACTTCCGCGAGTGTAAGAAACTCTTTCTTGACTTCCTTCCACTCGATTTTCTCAAGGAAGTCATTGACATTCTCGCGGAGATATTTCTCCTGATAAGCCATTTTCAGCAAGGCACGGAATGTCGACCAATATCCTGCCGCCGAATTGTGTGAGATTGGCCCTTTCCCATTGTTATGCTGACGTTGGGCAGAGAGAAGATAAGTACGGAAGCCCTTGCAGAAGTCAACTGTCAGATCGCAGAAACGGCACTTGCCCTTGCAGTAGATTTCAAAGTGTCGGAGAACGCAGTCCCATTTCTGATACTTCTGACGGCATTTCTGCTTGAAGTAGGCAAGAAAGTCCATGCGCAGCTTCTCCTTATCAAGAAAATCGAACTGCTCGTTAAGCAACTGCTCGAAGCGACGGCAGCGGATAGCTTCAGCCTTTTCAAGCATTGAGGAGTTAAACTGACGCTCCCGCTCATTCTTGGGCGAGGCATAGATATAGATACCGAGGGTTTCACGGCGGCTCATCCGGTTGGTATGAGGATTACGGATGGCAGGATAGAAATCAAGGTAGAGCGATATGCGTCCACCCGAAATAGCCTTCTGACGAAGGAAAACTTTGGTGCATGTATTCATACGCGTTTGATTTAGAGATTTGATGCGAAGGTAGGGAGTGTTCAAATAGTGGACTCAAACACCCTGTTAAGGGCAATTCCCACCGATAGCCCACCGTAGTTCCACCGCATCAAATCTTGGGTGGAGAAAACAGATTATCAAGCTCTTGCTTTGATATTTTGACGATTCTTCCGACCTTAATCTTGCTTATGCCATAGGTCTTTACATAATGATAAATTTGGTCGCGTGTCATGTTGTACTTTTCAATTGCCTCCGGAATCGTATAGTATTCCGGCTCATTGACTGCAACACCTTTTGCCTTGTCGAAATGCCATTTTGAATAGCGGGCTTCACAACCTATTTTCATTTTCGGAATTCTCTCCTTTAAGACAAGATTATAGATTGCCGAGAGCGACATGCCATAACGCTCCTGTATCTCCGCAGCGGTGTACCATTCGGTAATTTCTTCTTTCCGATGCAGTTTGGGAAGGGGGTTAAGTGTCAAGCGTTTGCGGTTTAACTGGTTCAAGCCATCTCGCAGAAAGTGACTGAAAGTGAGCGAAGTAGCAATTTTGTCATATCCTGGGCTGTCTCAGCTCCATTATGTGCAACCATATCAGTTGCTTATTTCAATGGCAAAGTTAGCGATTGTCAGACAAATAACCAAATTTGATCTGGCATCTCAGCCACTGTAATTATTACCACGGTAATAATTACGGCGGTAATAAAATTTGACAGTTATTCTTCTTCGTAGTAATATGAGTAGTCGATGCCTTTCATGAACATCTCGCGGTCAGTAATACGATCGGTGAGAGCCGGTCTGATAAGATTCTTGATTGAAGCGGAATCTACCACGCTTGCAACCATTGCATCCATATATTCCGATTTCCCGACCTTACTCCAGTCGACACAAAGTTTTAATGACCTTTTCAGCATCATATCTAGCCAGATACGTGTGCTGCGGCCATTGCCTTCCATAAATGGATGAGCCACGTTCATCTCCACATACTTGTCCATAATCTCATCGAATGTAGTTTCCGGCATCCTCTCAATAGTGGACAGCGAAGTAGGTAGATACTGCACCATAGCAAACTGAAAACCACCCTTGGCAATATTCTTAGTACGTATCTTACCGGCAAAGTCATATAATCCACCGAAGAGATATGAATGAATTTGCTGCAGACCCATTACTGTTCCTACCTCAATGGTCGACATCAACGAGCTATCCCACAACTCGTATGCCTTGTCACGACTTTTATTGTCAAGCTGGTCTTCTCCCGTGATTAGCCATTTCGCAAACGCCATTGCATTTCGGCTTGGGGTGGCATCAATGAGAGAAAGTATGTCTGCTTGCGAGAGGCAATCTGTAAGATAACGTTTCCCGTCAGCAGCAGCCATCTTCAGTTGGTTACATTTTGTAACCAACTCGTTTCCGTCTTTTGCCAGACGGTGCTTCATCACTTTCCAGTAATTGCGTGGATTCTTGCTTTCAGTGAGAATTGCAATAACATCTACTACCGAGAAGAGCCACTGAGAGTTAGCGCTATCCCATGCTGCACGCACTTCGCGGTCATTGAAAAATCGTATTGATATTTTGTCGCTCATGATTCAGATTTGTTTATGATCCAAGTGGCATTATTCTTTGCTCCGATACGTGAGAGGATTGCTTTCTCTTTTAGGGAGGCAATGGCGCGATCAACCGTTCGCTTGCTCAGTCCGGTTTTGGTTGCAATGGCTGCGATTGAGATTTGAGGATTCTCTTGAATCATCTTTATTACAGCCATCTCCTTCAGGGAAAGGTGCGCGGTTAAACGCATTGGCGTTTCCAAAACGTCATTTTGGCGTTTAGCGTCCTTTGAAACGTCAGACTGACGTTTATCTTCACTCCATCTGATGTGAAGTGTGCGATTTCGCAAGTCGGCAGGTACGCCAAACACCGCAAAGTTCATGAAGCGTTCAAGTGGCTCAAATGTGCGGTGAATCCCATTGGGGATGTTCTCATATTGAGACCTAACCAACGCATTCCGAAAGAACCATGAATGTTTGGCAAAACTCTCATTGTTGACATCAAAGCCGAAACTACGGAGATACTTTATCAGGAACACGGCAGTAGTGCGGGTATTGCCCTCGCCGAAAGCGTGAATCTGCCAAACGCTTGATATGAATCGGGCGATATGGTTGATCGCCTCCTGTGCGGAATGGCTACTATAATCAAACTTCTTTTCCTCAGAGAAATCAAATGTCATCAGGTCCATCAAATTCCCGGCATTGGCATATTCGATTGTATCACCATCAAGAATCCACTGATTCTTAGTGATATTATATGTGCGGAACAATCCGGCATGAGGCAGAATACCCTTGAAAAGATAGCCGTGAATATGTGCCAACTCCATAGGAGAGAAAGTAAAAGCCTTTTGCGCCAACAGAGCATTGATTCGTTCAGATACACCGTCCGCCTCAAGAGTTCTGTCCGCCTCTGCCTTTTCCCGCACATCTTTCTGCTGATAGTACTCTTCAAGTCGATGGCGTACATCTTCAGTGCTTATCTTCCCTTCGATATTCTCTTTAGCTTGCGATACAAGAAAATCCGATGGCGTCAACCCATCAACCTGCTGCAAGCCGATGGCAATAGACCAGTTCTTCGCCCTTTGCACCTTATCCGGCTCAGAGGAACGCAAATACTGCTCAAACTCCTGATATTTATCTTGGTATGCCATGATTACATTCATTAAAGACTTCCGATATTCGTCTGCCAAGCATCAGCCTTCTCTTTATGTCCCTGATCCTCGTGAACTATATATTCGTCAAACTCCGACATTGTTGTTAATTCGAATTCTATTGTCAAAATCGCTGGCAAATGCGCAAATCGAGCGGTATGTTCTATCTAGGTTCCAACCGTCCTTGAACTCAATACGGTTGGCTTCCACTTTTCTCTGCATCAACATACCTTCAACATTTATATGTAATGACATAATAATATAGAGACATCAAAGTAGGTTAATTCATGAAAGGATACTCAGTCGTCATATTTATAATCAGGGAAAGGTATAGCTTTAGTCATCTCAGTCAAATCAACATTCTTAAATGTGGCTATATTATGCAACCGGATGTTGAAATCGTCAATTAACTGGGTATACTTATCCTTAATATAAATGAAATTTTGATGCTCCTTAATCTCATTGTCAATAGGGTCAAAGATGCTTTTAAACTCCTTAACAGCTTTCTTGAAAAATTCTGGAGTGCCAGATCCGAATGACACCATCGTGACTTCAAGCATATATTCCTTTAGTTCGTCCAACAGCCAAGTATACCCCTCCGCCTTTTGAGGCATGGATAAAGAATAAGGAATTGCTTGCATAAGGGAAAGCACCGCATTAAGAGTCTGGAGACAATCTTTGTGATATAACCTTGCGAGGATAATATTGAATCCTTCCTGTTGTTGTAAATTTATGGAATTGGTTTCCTCTCTCTGGTGTTCAAGTTCTTTTCTCAGACTTTCGAGTTGTGATAATTTGTTCCGGAAGTCCAAAACGTTGAAAATTTGGTATCCGATTAGTAAAGTTACAGAAATGCCTATAAAAGCCCCCATAACGCCAATAAATGTTGAAATGTCAACTACACTGGATGCTTTAACCTTAACAAAGAATAAAGCAAGTGTTATTAGCGAAAACGATAAGCTTATAAAGCCACAATATATGCTCAGTTTGTTTCTCATATTCAGATAGTACTTAGTCTTTTCTTTCCATTGCTGCTAATAATGCTTTCAAACCTTTGTTTTCAGGGGTGTCAAGAATCTGAATGTTGTCAAGTGTTCCCAATCTCAAAACATCATCACATATTTTGACTCTATTAAGCATTGGCATAAGAATGGATTTGCTGTGATTGATGAAATCGTGAATTTCCTTTACTTTTGTGGGGATTTTGTAACCGCTTTTACTGCTAGCAATTACAACTCCTTCATCTCTTAAGCCAGCGATGATCTTATTACGGAATGTAGTTTTGTTCATTTCATTGTATCCTATGCGGCTAAGATGACCAATCAGTTCTTTGGTTAAAATGTAATCTCGCATAGGATTATTAATTGCTCTAAAAAGAAGATATGTCAAGATTGCAGTGCGCTGAGCTTCTACTTCGTCATCGCTTCTTTGGTGCGTAACGATATAATTATAGGCTTTTCTATAACAAATTTCAGCTATCTCTTTATCCTCATCTTCGGAAAATGCTGTATTTGATAGAAAATCATTGAAAGTTCTTGGATAATATAGAATTGGGAACATATGGTTCTTTATGATTCCGGCAAAATCTATATTGCATTTTTTATCATAAACAGATTCATCAATGTTTCGAGCCAGTGATCCAGCTATGAAATCTGCAAGTTGGATTATCACGTTTGATTTGCTATCTTCAAACGTGATGTCAAATTCATCAAACAAACTTGGATTTGGATTCCTCTTTTTTGCGTACTCTACGAATCCATTCAGGAACTCGCGGCTGCCCATACCATCATTATGTAGACGAAGTCTGCTAATGTTGGAGCGTAAATGCTCATAAATCCTCTGATAAAGGAATTTATAGAAACTTGTTTTGTATTTGAGTCCTGATTGAGAACTCAGTTTGTGCTTATCAATTACCAAAAGCAGTATATTGAAATCAAGTTTGGCAAGTTTTTGAAGAATCCTTGCTCTTCGAGTATGATTCTTACCTACAGAACTCGATTTCATTTCCCCAGATTGGAATTCCTGCTTTCTGATTATTTCCACTCCAGATTCAAGAGCTTTTACTTTCGACTCCGGCACAAGTATGGCTGCGATGATAAAATGAGAGGATGCTCCTTGTTTTGAAACATCCAAATTCGAATTCCCGAATTCATCTAAATAAACGTGCGTTAGTTCCATTGTTTGACGCTTCTATGACGGTTCTATTTATGATTGGTATTTAGATTGGTGTTAATGGCTGATTTTTTACAGATTATAGGATTAGCACTTACTCGGGTCTATAAAACTCGCCGCCAGAGATGTCGAAGAAGCGGTCAAAGAAGTCTTTGAGTTTCGCAATGACTGATTTCTTCTTTTCGGCTCTCTTGGCGCCGGCTCCTCCAAATAAGCCCATTGGCGGAAGTATCTCGGCAATGGCAGTGCCGCTCTCTTTCACTCCACCTTCGCGGAATGATTGACTGACAAAATCAAAAGTCTTATCGCGTTTGAGGTTTTCTGCGGTGATAATATCCTCAATCTGCTGTTGTTGGCTCTGACGCACAAATTCATGCCATTGGTCGTGAACGTCGTTTTCGGGCGTATGACTCTCGATGAAGTCCTCAATAAGTTCTTTCTTGTTGCGGAGGTCGGGCGAAGCCTCGACCGATTTCATGGCCTTGATAATGATTTCTCGGTCGTGGTTCTCATCTCCGTCAAGCTGACCCACAAGAAACAGGATGTAGTCGATATTGATTTCAATCGACTTCATCAGCTCCATCTCAAAAACGAGGTCATCATTGATGTTTGTCAGTTCACCTTTCTTCGGACGGTATTTGTCGTGCAGTTCATTGTAAAAGCCTCGGTAATCGACAAAATCATCGTCTGAAATGATGTGATTGTCGGCAAATTCATCGAAGGTCACAAGGATGTTGTAAGCCCGAAGTATAGTGCCGAATAGCTTGATAAACTCTTTCTCGGCGGTTTCTCCAAGTATCGGAGTGCCGAGAGGGTATTTTGCGAGAAGTTCCTCAATAAGCTCTTTCCAACCGGGATGATGTTTTCCCTGCTCATCATCATAGCCGAAGAAATAGTCATCAAAAGTCTTCAGTAATATAAGCCCGGCGGCATCTTTGTTGCCGAAAAGTTGTAGGCAGTCGTTTGTGGCCTTTTCAAGATTACGGAAACAGACTATATTGCCATGGTCTTTGATGGAATTGAGTATGCGGTTGGTACGCGAATAGGCTTGCAACAATCCGTGATAACGAAGGTTCTTGTCAACCCATAGCGTATTGAGCGTTGTGGCATCGAAGCCTGTGAGGAACATATTCACCACAATGAGCAAATCGACTTCGCGGTTTTTCATGCGAAGCGACAGGTCTTTGTAGTAATTCTGGAATTTATCGGCCGAAGTGTCGTAGCTTGTGCCAAACATATCGTTATAGTCCTCAATGCACTTTTCAAGAAAGTCCCGGCTCGGCTGGTCGAGTCCGTCGGTATCTTCAGGTGATTCATCTTCTGTGTCAACGTTAGGCGAGTAGCTGAAGATAGTTGCGATTTTAAGCCGCTTGTCGGGCGGCAGGAGTTTGTTGTGCCTCTGTAACTCAGAGTAATAGAGCTTAACAAACGGTATTGAGGCGACTGCAAAGATAGAGTTGAATCCTGTTAGTCGTGTTTTGGCTTTAATCTCTTTGACCTTGTTGCGGTCTTTGGCGGTTGCCACTTCACCGACATTGGTCAGTTTAGAGAAAGTGTAGCTGCGGGCATCACGACGAGTTTTCTGCGCAAAGTGCTCCATGATGTATTTCGATACCAGTGAGATGCGCTCCGGAGCCATCAATGCTCGCTCTCGGTCAATATTGCTCACCTGCTCATCGAGTATTTCATCTTCTTCACGCATGGTGCGGATATAGTCAACCTTAAACGGCAACACATTTTGGTCGCGGATGGCATCAACTATCGTATAGCTATGGAGTTGGTCACCAAAAGCGCCCTCGGTAGTTGTGAACTCGACGTTGCGTATTGCTCCGGCATTGTCGGGAAATATCGGTGTGCCGGTAAAACCGAACATATGGTATTTCTTGAATTTCTTGGTGATAGCCTTGTGCATATCGCCAAACTGCGAGCGGTGACATTCATCGAAAATCAAGACGGTATGCTGACCGTAAACCTTATGTTGCGGATTGCGGGCGATGAAATTGGAAAGCTTCTGAATGGTGGTGATGATGATTCGGGCATTAGGGTCATCGAGCTGCTTTTTAAGCACCGCAGTAGATCCGTTGGAGTTGGCCGCGCCTTTCTCAAAGCGGTCATACTCTTTCATCGTCTGATAGTCGAGATCTTTGCGGTCAACTACAAACAGCACCTTGTCAATCTCATCGAGCCGTGATGCAAGCCTCGCGGTCTTGAATGATGTGAGGGTCTTGCCCGATCCGGTTGTATGCCAGATATAGCCGCCTCCTTCACGCTTGCCGTATGTCTTGGCGTTGGTGGAGGTTTTTATGCGCAGCAGAATTTCTTCTGTGGCAGCAATTTGGTATGGGCGCATTACCAACAAAAGATTCTCCGACGTGAATACACAATATTTAGTAAGAATGTTCAGGAGTGTATGCTTTGAGAAGAACGTCTGAGTGAAGTCCATAAGGTCATAAACAGGCTCATTGTTTTTGGTTGCCCAATAGGACGTGAATTCAAACGAGTTTGAGGTTTGCTTCTTCCCTTTACCTTTGCCATTTTTCTGATTTGCTTTGCTGACGGCATCACGGGTGGTATTGCTGTAATACTTGGTAAGAGTGCCGTTGGAAATTACGAAAATCTGCACAAACTCATACAATCCGCTTCCTGCCCAAAAAGAATCACGCTGATAGCGGTCAATCTGGTTGAATGCATCCTTTATGCTTACACCGCGACGCTTCAATTCCACATGGACGAGCGGAAGACCGTTGACAAGGATTGTCACATCATAACGGTTGTCAAAAGCCCCACCTTCCGGCACATACTGGTTGATGACTTGAAGCGAATTGTTGTGGATGTTGATTTTATCGATAAGCGAGACATTGACAAGAGATCCGTCTGGGCGTGTCCAAGCCTTGACGTTGTCCTCCTGTATGGTCTTGGTCTTCTCAACTATACCCATATTGGGGTTACCGATAAATTCATTGAAGAAGTCAGACCATTCTTTATCTTCGAAAATAATATTGTTGAGCCGTTCAATCTGGTGACGGAGGTTGGCAATCAACTCTTTTTCCGAGGTGATTGTCAGATATTCGTATGCTTGGCGAGTGAGCCGTTTGATGAAATCGCTTTCCATCTCTGCTTCACTCTGATATTGCGCGGCATTGTAATAACCCGGCTCGAACTCGGCAACAACCGTCGATTCCGGATTCTCCGACACCATTTGATACTGCTCTGCCATATATTATGCGATTTGTTTGAAAGTCAATAATTTGTTGCGGTAATATTCATATTGCTCCTTGACAGCTGCTATTTCAGCGGGGAGGCCGGTAGTGAGGTCGTTTACCAGCGTCTCAAAGCGGTCAAGGATGGAAGCAATTTTTACTTGAAGTTCATACTCGGGTACTGGAATTATTACTTTAGCTAAATCAGTACCTGAAACGGAACATATTTTAGCTTCATTAGCATACATCCGTACCTGCTTATGATATTTAAGAGATCGACATACATGAGAAACAAAGTTAGGATACATTTCACTTTTGAAAATGAAACAGGCATCATGCACTGCTGCCGGTTCATCACCAAGCCATGCGAGAGCATTACCAAGATCATCTTTGTTTTCGCCAGCTGCCACTATAACCACATCGTTCTTGTTGGCATATCTCATTTTCTTAGCAACGTCATCATTGATGAAGCCGGGTGTCTTATCTGCATATAAGCCATAATGAGTATACATATCTCCATAGTGAATACATGGGACACCATTATCCACTATGTCTGTCCGAACAAAGCGTTTGCCACGAATAAATGTGCCAATTTCGCCCATAGCTTTCCAAGTAATTTTGTAACTATGCCCCCCCAGGTAGTTACGTCATCCATCTTTTGCTCACCATCGGTCCCGCAGCCGCAGGCGGAGGGATTGAAGGTGAGTAAAAGATTGCGATAATATTCATATTGCTCTTTACGTGCTTGCAGCTCCGCTTGCAGCTCCGCTGCGTAGTCCGCGAAGCGGTCGAGAATTTTCACAATTTCCTCCTGTACCTCAATGGGTGGAACGGGAATCGAGATTTCTGAAAGGGCCGATTGGGAGATGTTTGGGACAGAGCCAATTCCAGTAAATTTCTTAACTTCAGATTGAAAACGAGTATCTTGAAGAATATAGTTGAGATACGATGGATTGACTTGAATATTTTTTAATACAACAAGCTGAGGATTTATTGTTGCCTTACATGGGAGATTTTTGATTAACGCACATTTACCAACAGATGCAGTTTTAGTAAAAACGACGTCTCCTTCTTCAATCATTATTTCTGGAGATTCATAATATTTATCCCATGAAATATAGGTTGAATTATTATAGTCGATAACTTCATTGACTATATTCGATGGGCTTAAGGATATGGCACCTTCGTTATTTGGAACTATATCTTTTCGTGTGTAACCGCGAAAACCAATTCTACCCTTAATTTCGCATATCTGTCCTAATTGTTTGTAAGGTACTCCGTTTGGACAATGATGATTGATAAGTTCTTGTAGTTTGCTCATATTGTTTCGGCTTCAAGTTCTTTGATTATAGCATCGATTTCGGCACGGAGCTTGTTTTCATGCTCTACGATGCGGGCAATGCGGGCGTTGAGCTCTTTTATATCGGTTTGAGGGCGGGTGTCCTCGGCCTCGACGTATGAGCTGACGGAGAGGTTGTAGCCGTTTTCGGCGATGGTAGCGTTGTCTACGAGTGCTGAGAAATGTTTAACTACCTTTCGGTCTGCATATTCGACAACAATAGCATTAATATTATCGGGCGAGAGTTTGTTTTTGTTGCCCTCATGCACAAAGAGTTGGGATGCATCGATAAAAAGGGTCTTATTCTCTTTCTTAGACTTCTTCAAAACAATGATACAAGTGGCAATTCCTACTCCGAAGAAAAGGTTCTGCGGTAGTTGGATTACAGTATCAACATAGTTGTTATCAACAAGGTATTTACGAATTTTTTGTTCATCGCCACTGCGATATAGAACGCCGGGAAATTCGACTATTGCGGCTGTGCCTTCAGTGGATAGCCATGCGAGCATGTGCATGGTGAAGGCAAGGTCGCTCTTGCTTTTTGGTGCGAGAACACCGGCTGGGGCAAATCGGAGGTCATTGATGAGCAATGGGTTATCTTTGCCCACCCACTTTGTGGAATAAGGTGGGTTGCTGACTATGGCATCAAAAGGTTCGTCATCCCAATGGTATGGCTCGAGCAGCGTGTCGCCATTGTGGATGTCAAACTTATTGTAGTTGATGTTGTGGAGGAACATATTGATGCGGCAGAGGTTGTAGGTGGTGATGTTCAACTCCTGTCCGAAGAATCCCTGTTTCACATTGTCGGCACCGAGTATCTTGGCGAATTTAAGCAGCAAGGAGCCGGAGCCGCAAGCAGGGTCGTAAACCTTGTTTACCCACTGGCGGTTGTGGCTGACTATACGGGCAAGCAGTTCGCTGACCTCCTGAGGAGTGTAGTATTCGCCACCGCTCTTTCCAGCATTTGAGGCATACATCGCCATGAGGTATTCATATGCGTCGCCAAAAAGGTCAATCTGATTATCCTCATAGTCGCCTTTCAGGTCGATGCCTCCGATGTTGTTGAGGATCTTAGTGAGTTGTTCGTTTCGCTTCTCAACAGTGCCGCCGAGCTTATTGGAGTTGACATCAATGTCAGCAAAGAGTCCTTTGAGGTCATCCTCGCTCTCTGTGCCGACAGCCGATGCTTCGATAGCCTTGAATATTTCAGAGAGTGTTACATTTAGATTGGGGTCATTCTTTGCTTGCTTACGCACGTTGCAAAATAATTGCGACGGCAGAATGAAGAATCCTTTTTCACGCACAAGGTCCTCCTTGGCGGCAATAGCTTCCTCATCGGAGAATGAAGTATAGTCAAAGTCGGCATCACCGGCTTCGCGTTGCATACGGTTGATGTAATTTGTGATGTTCTCCGAAATAAAGCGGTAGAACAATATGCCGAGGACGTAGGACTTGAAATCCCAGCCATCGACCGAGTTGCGCAGGTCTTCGGCTGTAGCCCAGATAGCCTTGAAAAGTTCCTGTTTCTGTTGGGTGCTTGTCGCCATTGATAATAAAAACGCGAAAACTCCACGAAGTAGCATCTGAAGGCTGACCTAATCGAGCTATGCTCGCTTTGCATCCGCAAAGAATGCCTGTAACGACTACTCAGGAGTTCTCAAACAGTTTTCGGCTCGTGCCGGTTGTATTTTCTATTAATTGGTCATTTTCAGATAGACGTTACTATTCCTTTTACAAAATTACACATTTTATTTGAGCGAGACAAGGCGTTGAGGGAGAAAAAAGTAGCTCTACATTGGGCAAATATGGTTTTTGTCGGGTGTGGAGCTACGATGTGAGGATTATTCCGCCGGGGTGTAGAGGCGTTTCAGGCGATCAAGGGAGTGGGCGTGGCGGAGGGAGTCGCGGTAGGCGATGTCTTGTTGCCAACGGCCGGTTTGCCAGTCGCGGTATTGCTTTGGGAAGTTCTCGCGGTAGAATTGTCCGAAGGCGATGGCTTCGGCGTTGTCCTCATACCAGCGGTCGAGTTGCCCGATACGGTTCTCATAATCACGTCTTGTGTCGGATGCCGAGCGCGACACAAGTATGCTGCCCATTATGCAGATGCCGACAACCAAGCCTACAATTCCGAATGTGGGAAGGTGTAACCGGAACACGTCGCTCCAACTCTTGAAGTTGTCATCAAGACGCTTGCGGTCATCTTCGGAAAGGGTTGCATCAATGGAGGTCGGGATAGAGTCGAGTTGCCGTTCCAATCGGTCATGAAAGATGGCGCGGATAGTCGCCTCGTCGCGTAGCATCATTCGGATTTCACAGGCGTGACCAAAGTCTTTCATCGTTCCGTCATCGTCAAGCAGTGCCTCAAACACCGCTCCGGCAAGTTCCTCGCTCGATTTGGCAGAAGCCTCAAAGCAGCGTGTGGCATCCTCGATGCGTGAGACGAGTTCTGCGAGATTGGCAATATCTTTCTTATCAGGCGTTTCCGGCAGGTTTGCCGAAGATGGTACATTGTCAAATGGGTTGCTCATTATCGTTATTGTTTGTGAGTGATTGTTTTGCGTTAGAGAGTTCGGTCGCTATGTATTTCAGCGCGTCAATCGCCCATTGGTCGCATTGCTTCTGAGTGTTGACGTGGCGTGCTATCTGGTTGAGATTGTTCTTCATGCCGATGAGGTCGCGGAGCCACTGGCGCGTTTCAGGTGAACGATCAGGAATCTTGCGCCGCATAACAATCAGTCGGCAAAGGTGGCTCAATTTTACACCCCGCTCATTCGCTTTCGCCTCCAGTGTCTCGCGCTCGGAGCGTGACAGTCGGAATGTTATGCGTTCCGATAGGTTCTCAACGGGATTGCGCTTGTTTCGTTGCAAGGCAGATGGTTGTTTCTTCATATTCTGAATTTTAGAGTTTTATAATTTGTAGCCGTTCCGGCGTTTCCATTCATCGTCAAGGTCATCGGAACTATGACTGTCACGAATCTCATGTTCGGCATTACGGGAACTACCGGATGGGGCATCTTTTATTCTCGAATTATGCTTTGACTTTGAGGGAGAATAAGTTGGCCGAGATTGCTTTGAGGGAGAAGGGGCCAAAACAGTAGCAGGGAGAATACTCATGTCAATGCCGAGGTCTTTCTGCAAACTGTATTGACGTTCTTTGCCGTCGGAGTCAACCATTCTGACGCATAGCCCTTTCTTCGGGTCATGGAACAGTGTCAACCCCTCGGACGCCAATGTTCCGATAAAATCCGGAGAGTCGCGCGCGGCCTTTTCGATGATATACTTCAACCGGGCTTTGCGTTTTTTGGCTTCCTCTACGGCTCTTTTGCGGCGCATACGTTCATCAATCTGAGATTGAGAATCAGATGGCTTGTGCTGACGGCGTGTACGTTCTTTCCTCCTCCGACCCACAGCTTCCAGATGAGCCTTTTCCCGCTCGGCTGCTTTCTTTGGTGCTTCAAGTCCATATTTCATTGCAATACAGGCGGCTGCACGGTTGGCGTTCTTGTTGATGAAATTATCACGAAAACGCTTGCCGTTGACATCGGTAGTTCGGATTACGATGTGATAATGCTCGTTATCCGTATTGTCATGCCTGGCAACGATATACGGACACGCCGAAACATCATTGCCACGTGCCGAAAGCTCATCAAGAAAGTCACCGATAATAGTTCTCACCTTATCGCGTCCGTTATCAGGCATAGAGCGGAGCAGGGCTGTTTCTTCCGGTGTGAACGAGATGATAATCGTATAGCATTGTGTCCTGTAATTATTCGCGGTGGCGATCCAATCAGCGGCCTGTTCAGCCAGAGCCGCCGACAAGTCGGTGAAGTTAGCCAATAAAATTGTGCCGTCCTTCCCATGATTTTGCGCATAGCTCAGGCTATGGGAAATGTCGGACGATTTTCCTACAACGGCATTCATTTTATGGCTGAGTTAGCACGGCTCGAAACCGCAGGTTTCACAAATCGTCTGTCATACAAATCGGGTCGAGGGGTTTCCCATTGCAAGGGTGTTTTTTCGGGCCGGAGCGAAAGCGGAGTGTCTGACAAAAACACATCTTGCAGAGCCACGCGAATCCAAAAGAAATTCGAGCTTCTCATAACTTCAAGCCTCCATCCGTGCGGTCGATTACCGCGCTCTTTTTCTCACCGAGCGTCGGGGTATGTGTAACCTTTGGCTTCGGTTCGGGTTGTCGGACAATCCGCTCATCGGCTTTTACGGATTGAACGTGCTGCGTCTCCCTCCATTTTCGATAACTTTCCGGCACTTTCGGAGCGTATCTTCCAAGCAAGGAACCATAGCCACGATACAGGTCTGAACGATTGATGGCGGTGCCCTTGATTGCATCATTTATTGCGGTGAACAGACGCGCTCCGTCTTCCGTTGCAGACATAAAGCAGCGTACTTCAAGACAGTCGGGATTAGCTTTCAGATACTCGCAAGCCTCGCGGATGCCTTTTCTGCCGTTGAGAATGATATGGTAGCGACGAGCCATCACGGGATATACACCGTTACGTTCGACAGACTCCATAAGAGCCATGAAGTCGAGCGGATTCTCATACACCATGCACACCTGGTCTTTCCGCCGTTCGCCAAATACAGTCATTCCCGGCTCTCCGATTTGTCGGAATGATTTGCCGTTGAATGCGATGAAGTTGTCCGAGTCTTCCCCGCAGCGGAATGCAATGACACGCTCCGAACCTTTGCCTTTGGCTTTCGGTAACGAACCTTCAAGGGAGAAGTGCCGAACAGTATTCATAGATAGCCCGATGCGGGTTATCATACATCCGATAGCGGTATCTTTTGGATGGCAGGTATCTGTAAAATCCCAAACAGGGCGGCTGATAGGAGAGTATGGAAATTGCGATGGCAAATTCTCCCGCTCCGAATATAGTTTTTCAACCATTTGCATTGCTCTCGAGAAGTCATCGCCGTCTGCAATATCATACTTTCGTGCCAAATCGGAGGCAGAACCGAAAGAGTCCGGATTCTTGATTGCCCATTCATTACGGGCGGTGTTCACAGTCAGCTTGCCACCGTCAGGCAATAGATAATGCCGGAGAGAGCGGCGTTGCGATTGGCAAACTAGGCCGATAGCCATGCAGACATCATCAACAGGAATTATGGAGTCAAACTCCATCGCAGAGATAGATTTATTCATATTCTTGTAAAAATTGAGATTTATAACAGCTTGTCCCGAATGTCCCAATGACCCACGAAAATTTCCAAAAGCCACAGAATATTTTGATGCACAACCATAGTATTCTATTTCCCTTTTGTAAAGTTGATTGGAGTTAAGGGGGACATTTGGGTCGGTTGGGTCAGAATGGGGCGTCTTCATTTTGGCTGAAATTGAGTATCGAGGGATTGACAGGTATATTGCACCGTACCCAGGGGCGTTTAACTCGTCCGTCAGCACCGCAATAGTCCGGGTGCATGCCCGGCAGTTTCTCCTTTTCCGAACGTTCCCATCCTGAGATATGCTCCATCAGTGAATTTATGTATTGCGATGAGTAGCGGTAGGATGTCCGTATGGTGTCGTTTGGCAATTCCCGCTTGATCATTTTCGGCGAGACTATTAAAAGCGGTTCGGTTCCAATCTGCTTATATTGGTCATCAAGATACGATGAAGAATCCACCGCCCATTGTTGCCACTGCAAACGGCGTGACAGGGGCCAACCCGCGTATGCTGTCGGCACAGGACGATTTAGAAATGCCTCAATCTCCTCAAGCAGTTCATCGCCTGCGGCAGTGGTATATTCAGCCTGTCGTTGATTTGCGGCGTCCTCCAATTCTGACGAGAGATACAGCGGTTCATTGAGCGTGTAATAATGACGGGCCTCGGCCCACAGTTGCGATACCTCGGATTTCAACGCATCAATCCAATCCATAACTTCACCATTTCCTTTTATTGGGATTATCCACCAACGGCGGTTGCCATTGCAGCTTTGCAGGAACTCCGTCTCGTTGGTTGTGGCTGCGAATACATTGCTCCGGGGTATAGACTCGCTCTTCCGTGCGTATGCCGGACGCACGTCATCGCGCACACGGCTGAGAAATGCTTTGGCTGCCTCGGCGTCATGCGCACGCTTCATGCCGTTGAGTTCGGAGATTTCCACAATCCATGCTCCGGTTATATCCTCAATTTTCGTTTTGTCATCATGCGCGAATGAGAATGAATCGGAGAACCATTCACCGGCAATGATGCTGAGAAATGTACTCTTGCCGACACCCTGTGGCCCGGTGAATGTAAGGATATGGTCGAATTTGCAACCGGGAGCAAATGCACGCGCCACGGCTCCAATCATCCATTTACGAGTCTGTGCGCGAGTCAACGGAGTGTCCTCGGCACCGAGGTAGCGTATAACCACAGTGTCGATGCGCTCAACATAATCCCAGCTATCAGACATGATGAAATTCTGTACTGGATTGAAACCTCGCTCCTTCGAGGTCGTTTTCAGCATTTCAAGAATACGCGGTTGTGACAGTTGCAACCCGTATTGATTTTCAAAATACAGGCAGATTTTACCGACTGATTCATCATCAATACGATTGTCGCGCTCGTTGCAGAAGTCAGGGCATTGCGTTATATCCCGTTTTGTAAAGCGGTCAAAATGGACTTTCGACAGTTTGGGGTCGTTAAGTAGAATCAGTTTGATGTTCTGCCCGGTTTTCTCAATCTGGTTGTTATCGTTCAGGGTCAACTTCAATTCCCAGTCATCACTATCATTTGTATCATGTGTCCCGATGCCATGTATCAGCTTCTTTCTTACGGCAATATCCTCACGGCAAAGTTTGAGCATCGCTTTGTAGGAGGGGAGACGCTTCATCGCAGTCCCATCCTTAATGCTTGCATCAAGTTCGCCAAAACGGTAATGCCTGACAATGTTGAACGCATTTCTCGGCACATCGCTGTCATTACACCATGCAACCTGCCTGTCGCTGTCAATGGCAACAGTCATTTTTGTTTCACCGGGCAATGCGTATGTCCCCGGCTCATTAAGCGGAGCAAGACTTCTGGCAAGGAACTTCTCAATAGCCTCTGCACAGGTGTAAGCACGGCAAAAGGCATCTTCCAGAGCATTTGCGCCGCTTCTCATAGCAACCTCCTTCCACGCGCGCTATTGCGCATACCTTTGGTCATAGCCTCCACCTGTTCCTCGACGGTAGGCTGACCGGTGCGGCGGTTGTCGGTCAGCCATCGGCGAAGCTCCGAGGGGAGAAACAAAAGATTCCGTCCGGGTTTATAACACGGTATGCGTCCTTCCTGCACCAGCGCGTATATCCTCGATGGCGACAGATGAAGAAGTTTGGACGCTTCATCAACGCATATCATCTCCTCGTCCTTGACAGAGGCTTTGAGGGAGAAGATATGTTGCGATAGTTTATTGACTGTTTCGGTCAGGGCATCGACTTTCTCTTCAAGCCGAGCCATGTTCTGAGGCATAGCCTCAAATGTAGGTTCTTTAATCATTATGGCGGAAGCGATTGGTTTTGAATCGCACCGCAAAGGTCTCCGGAGATAAGGCGGTTATCAAGTTATTACGCTGATAACCTATGAATAACCGATAACCGAACTATGAAAGCACCGGCAAATTCTCCGTATCAGGGAAAACGTATGGAACAAGAGGCTTAGGCGGATTAATCAACGGCAACACCTTGAAATTCTCGACACGGAGTTTTGATGGGATATTACCAATATCATAACCGCTGAGGGTCATCGGAAAACTCTTTTTGAGAAACAGGGCTGTGGTCACGCCCAATTTCTTCTGAGTTCCTGATAGTAGTCTTTTACTTACATTCCAACCGAAATGAAGTAGATCGTCAGATTTCAGATGTCTGTTGATGCTTGTTTCGACAGCGATATAATTTTCATCACCAGTCAATTCCGTGATATTATTGAGCAGAATATCAATTTGTGCCGGAGTAAATATCTTTTGGAATGTCGCTTTGGTATAAGACGCAATTTCTGCCCACTGCTCCTCTTTCCTGCGTCTGTTTTCCTCCTCAGATTGTCGGATTAGTTCGGCATTATCCTGACTGATAGTCTCAGTAAGGGTTGAATCCACCTCAACAACTTTATTTGCTGGTATTATCCTCGGCCGATTCTTAATATATCCGTCAACAAGATATGCGATTAATCCAATAATGGATATAACGATAGTCATATTCATTATCAAACAGATAATCAATGAATCAGTAGTGTTTATAATATAATACCTGAGGCAGAAAATGGCGCAGATAAAAAGCGCGAGATTCGCCACGTTCCATAACCGTATATTATTATGAGTTGTGTTTCCTTTCATTTGTATAGAGTTTTTAGAGTGCAAAATTATTATGACCGGAGTGCTAAATAATAAATTCCGAACAGTTTTTTGTCCGACAAAATTATATTTCAAATTTCATCCCGGCATTGTTTTTGGACAGGTTTATTGTATCGAAATAATCAAATGACACTGACCGATATAATATGCCATCCTATGAACATGATAAAAGCCACCGTTTGGGGCGGTGGCTCGTAATGAATGGCTGAAAAAGTGACGATTATACGTCCTTTGGCTTGATGGTAATTTTGCCGAGTGTTTCGAGCAGGGCGGTCGGGACTTCGTGGGTGTAGCGCATGGTGGTGCCGATGTCCTTGTGGCACATGGATTGTTGAACGGCATACGGATTGCTGTTGGCCGCAAATTGCAGTGTGCTGTAAGTGTGTCGGAAGCAGTGGAACGTGATATGCTTCTTGATGCCTGATGACGCAACCCAGTCTTTCAACGGTTTGCCAATCATGCAACGCTTCAAGCCAACGAACACTTTACCACCGCCTCTTTCTCCCATCAGTTCTACGGCTTCATCGCATAGCGGTAGCTTAACCGGAGTTTTGGTTTTCTGAATTGTGATGACTATACACAAGCCGATACCTGTAACTGACTGGATGTTGTCCCAATGCAGATTCTCGATGTCGCTTATACGCAATCCTGTGAGGCATGAGAATAACGATGCCCGGCGCAGAACATCATGCTTGCAGGGAGTCTGAGCCAACTGAATCAACTCCTCCTGAGTGAGGAATTCCCGCACGACATCTTCCCATTCGATGTACTCCAGATAGTCGTTGATATTCTCGGTGATTAGCCGTTCCTTATAGGCTTGCTTGAGCAATGCCCGGAAGGTAGAGAAGTAGCCTGAGGCCGTGTTGCGTGACACAGTCTTCTCCGTATGTTTCAGTTGCTTTGCCGTGAGAAGATACTCTCGGAAACGCGTGCAGAGGTCAACAGTGACATCACCGAATGTGCATTTGCCACCGGTGAATTTACGGAAGTGCATGAATACAATCTTCCACTTTTCATAGCGTTTCTTGCAGACTTCCTCAAAGTAAGCGAGGAAGTCCTCCCGCTGTTGGGTATGGTCGATGAAGCCGAACTGACGGTTTATCACCTGCTCCTGGCGGCGGCAACGTATCAGCTCCGCCTTTTCAAGCATCGTCTTGTTAAAATTGCGTTGCACCTGGTTCGTTGGATTGCCGTAGAGATATATCCCCATGTATTCATGGCGTTGCGAACGGTTGGTCTTAGGATTGCGTATCGCCGGATAGTAGTCGAGATAGAGCGTAATTTTTCCCGAAGGCAACAGGCGTTGACGCAGGGTCACTTTAGTACATATATCCATAGCTTTTTTTGATTGCAAAGTTTGTGAGTGATAGTATGGTTATCAAGTTATTGGTCGGAAAACCAGGCAATAACCTATAACCGATTGATATTAGAGCATGGGAGGGCGGAGAATAGCATCAATCTCCGAACGAAGAATGTAAGTGTACTTGCCGACTTTCTTACGACGCAGACCATGATACTTCACATAATTGTGAAGCTGGTCATGCGTCAGATTGTACTCCGCTCGGACGTCTGAATATGAAATCCAGTCTTCTTCTTTCGGTGTTTCAGGTTTTGCAGTAAACACCCGGTCGCAATGCGCCTTGCTCCAGAGCGTCTTTCCACGATGATACACCTTCGGAATATTGTGCCTCTTCGCCTGAGCAAACACCCATGAATTGCTCACCCCGAACTTCTCGATAATCTCCTTTGTAGTGTAAAACTCAGTGATAGCTTCGCCGTTTTCATCGGTTGCTAATGAGGTCGCTTTCGGTTTGCGTTCGTAAGGTCGTGCTTCAATCATCGCGTCAATGTCTTTACGGAAGACTACGGTAAAACGTGAAGAGATTTTATAGGCGATTAATACCCCACGATAGATTAGCTTATAGACACCATCTCTTGTAATGCCTAATATTTTTGCAACTTCCGAAATTGAAAGATATTCTTTTACGCTGATTTCGGATTGAGCCTTCTCGTGAAGGCATTTCTGCACCTGAGCCTCGGTATAACTCTTCCTTTCCTGACGCTTACGGTCTTTATAAGCGTATTCAGCACATCGTTTACAACAGAAACGTGTTGTGCATTTTTGCGAGTAGAATTCCTTTTTGCACCACTCGCAAACTTTTTTGATCCTAATGTTTGAAGTTGCCATTTTTGAATCATTAAAAGAGCCGCTCATTGAGCCAAATATGTATACCATCGTATATCATTGTAGACCATAGTATACACCATCCACTACCAGGCAGAGCGACTTGACCCGAGTAGCAGACGAGCAACAAATATGGTTCAAAAATGGAGTGAAAAATAGGTAGAAACGGGTTCTACCAATAAAAACAGCCGAGTGCGGATATGAGAAAAGGCGCTCAAACAGAACGCCTTGACACTTATTCCTAACTATTGTTACCTATCTCTAACTGTCGGTCACTTGCCGATGCAGTGCGTAGAACACGTTGCCGCTCAGCGGATTGCAAATCTTCGGATACAAAAGCCCCAGAGTGCTCTGTTTTTACCTTCTGAAAATCGCATTTTCAGACCCTCCCGGGCCTATGTTTTTGTATTCGCAAAGTTAGCTGTTTTTACCAATATTTGCAAGTGGCCATCGTATACTCGCTTGGAAAAATGTCGTTGGCTGTTATTTATTCGTTAAGAAAAATGCTGTCGGCTCTTGTTTATTCGTTTGAAAAAGTGTAATAAAGGCTTGTCTATTCGTTCTAAAAAGTGTAATTTTGCAGACGATAAATAGAATGTCATGCTTAAAAGAAAGATAGAGACATATTTATCTGATTGGAAACGGTCAGACAACAAGAAGCCTTTGGTAATAAAAGGCGTGCGGCAGTGTGGAAAGACATATATCGTCAAGAAGTTCGCAAAGGACAATTACGAGAATGTTGTCTATATGAATTTTATCCTCGAACCTGACAAGAAGTCTGCTTTTGCCGGTAATTTGGATGTCGAGACCATCATTCTCAACCTCTCGGCATTGATACCAGACAGTCGTTTCGTTAGTGGTAAAACATGCATTATTCTTGATGAGATCCAAGAATGTAAAGAGGCAAGAACGGCCTTGAAGTCATTTAAGATGGACGGACGTTTTGATGTTATCGCCACCGGTTCTCTCTTGGGGGTAAAAGGATATGGTAAACGCAAAGACAAAAGTGAAGGAGAAGATTCTGTTCCGGTAGGATATGAAACATTAGTGGAGATGTATCCGTTGGACTTTGAGGAATTTTTGTGGGCGAACGGAATTGGAACGAATGTGATTGATACAATACGCTCTTGTTTTGAAAAAGAGACAGCCGTCCCGGAAGGTGTTCATAAAGCAATGATGGAACTGCTTTATAGATATATTATTGTCGGAGGCCTGCCCGAAGTTGTGAATTGTTTCCTTGAGACGAAGAATGTTGAACTGATATATGAGAAGCAGCGTACTCTCATTACTGAGTATGAAGAAGATATGGTCAAATACGCAGATGATTCAGATAAACCTCACATCCGGGAATGTTTCGAGTCGATACCAAGACAGTTGGCCAAAGAAAATAAGAAATTCCAATACTCGGTAGTCAAGAAAGGCGGAAGAGGCTCACAGTATTTAGGTAGTCTTCAATGGTTGGAAGATGCAGGTATTGCGGAACGGTGCTACAATACCACTATCACAGAACTCCCTTTGTCCGGTAATTCAATCCCGGATTGTTTCAAGGTCTATACTACAGATATCGGTATTCTGATGGGAATGCTTGATTATGGTACACAGGCCGATATATTGAGAGGCAATCTTCTTGGATATAAGGGAGCAATTTTTGAGAGCCTTATGGCAGATTTCCTTTGTAAGTCAGAACAAAAGCTTTACTATTTTCATAAGGACAGTGGCCTTGAAATAGACTTCTTGGTAAGATTTAAGGGGGAATGTGTTCTTATAGAAGTCAAAGCGAAGACAGGTAAAGCTAAAAGCATGTCTACCGTTCTGAAGAACAAGAATATATATCACGTTAATAATGGCATCAAGTTAGGTCAATATAATGTGGGTAGAGAGGGCGATGTGCTGACTATACCGTTATATATGGGCTTCTTGATAAAGGATAAACTTACTACATCAATCATTCCTGACGTGGATTTAAGTCAATTGACAACCTAAGCTGTAACTCTCAAATAACTCAGTGACGATAATGACAGCGAGAGAACTTATAATTAAACTACAGCAATTTGAGCCGGACACAGAGGTTTGGCTCCCTGCGACGACGAGAAAAGGGATACCGACTTACGCCGCGATTGACCACATCGTTCCGTGCGACTACGGCAACCTTGCAACCGATTTGACAGACACGCCTGATAATATAGACACGCGTTTGTTGGGAGGAAGAAAAGATAATGATACGGTAATAGTCCTGTCATCCATGTTCGACTTTAGAAAGTAAGGTCTCGAAACTTTTATAAGAGAACACAGCCCATGAAGATTCAATATTGTTCCGATCTGCACATGGAGTTTCATGAGAATATGCGCTTCATGAAGTCGCTGCCGCTTGAACCGGTCGGCGATGTGCTCGTCATAGCCGGTGATGTAGGGTATCTTGTGGATTCAACCGTTCCGCATCTGAGGTTCTGGAAATGGGCATCCGAAAACTATCGTCAAGTACTGATGATAGCCGGGAATCATGAGTTTTATAACAATGGCGATATAGCAGCACAGGGCGAAAGCTGGCAGAAGATGTTTCTGCCGAATGTTGGTTACTATCACAATAGGGTGGTACGCATCGACAATGTCGATTTCATTCTTTCAACGCTGTGGTCAAGAATACCCATTGTCGATGAGTTCGTAATCAAGAATGGTATGAACGACTATTCGCAGATTCTTTATAACAAGCGTCGCTTGATTCCCCAAAACATAAACGATGAATTTGATAAGAACTTTGCATTCATCCAGAAGGCAGTCAAAGATAGCGATGCGGAGAAGATTGTCGTTGTAACTCACCATCTCCCCACCATCTCTGCTTTAGAGCAAAGACACTTTGGCGATGTCCTGAACGCAGCTTATGCAACAGAACTCGGCAACTATATAGCCGACAGCCGAATCTCCGCATGGATTTACGGTCATTCCCATCATTCCACCGACTTGATGATTGACAACACTCACCTCGTCAGCAATCCCCTCGGCTATGTTTTCTGCGGCGAAAACACCAACTTCAACGACTCTGCTGTGATAGAAGTCTGATATATTGGACTATTCTTGTGTTTTCCCATTCATCATTCATGTTCTGAAAGTGTTGGTATGATATATTGAAGATTCCAAATCGAAGTGCAAAACTTTGAGATGGGCATTAGTCATTCTCCTCTCTCCTTCTGGCGAGGGGATGCCCAAGCGGCGGGGGCGGCCTAAACCGCCCCCAAGAGCGGACAGCAGCAGAACATACTGGCAATACAAAATAAAAAGGGAGACCGAAGTCTCCCTGAGATTAACTAATTTTGTATTGCTTATGTACAGACAATTAACCTCGCAGCAAAGGTCGCAAATTTTCGCCTTACTGCAAAAAAAAACTTCGAGAGAAGAAATTGCCCTCATAGTAGGGTGCAGTCAGTCAACGCTTTGTCGTGAACTGAAGCGCAATTCCACAACCAAAGGCCACTATCTGTGGGAAAAGGCTCATGCCAAAGCCCTTGAACGCAGAAAGCGCACCACATCCAACAAGAAGCTCGACAGCGTGTTGGTGTGGCGTATAAAACAGATGATTATTGACCACCAATGGTCACCAGAACAAATTCGTGGCGTGTTGGCCAAGGAAGGTGTTTCCGTATCCATACAGACCATTTACAACATTATAAACGCTGATGAAAGCGGAGAACTGCGCCGTCACCGCAGACATCCCGACTTCCGACGACGACCAAAAGGCGAACGCAAACCCACTAAAGCCACCAACATACCAAACCGCACAAGCATACACGACAGACCGGCCGAGGCCGACGGCAAACGCTTTGGCGATTTTGAGATGGATCTTATTGTTGATGCCTACGGGCACGCGATTCTAGTGCTGCTTGAACGCATGACTGGCTTTGTGATGATGGAGAAACTACCTTACGGAAAAAGAGCCAAGCCATTGTCAAAGACTGTCGTGAGAATGCTGTACGCATACCGTAAATATCTTAAAACCATCACTACTGACAACGGCAGCGAGTTCGCGGCACACCTCGACATAACCGCCGGATTACGCATCAAAGGTCTTGATGATGTGACTGTTTACTTTGCCGACAGCTACTGCTCATGGCAGAAAGGAGCGGTCGAAAACATCAACAAACTCATCCGTCAATACATCCCCAAAAAGTCAAATTTCAATGATTTCACTGACCTATACATCAAGAATGTCGCAAAGAAACTAAACCTCAGACCACGGAAAAAACTCGGTTTTTCAAACCCGAAAACCGAGTTCTTCAAACAAATCGCTAATTTTGCACTTGCCAGTTGAACCTGCGGTTGGTATGATATATTAGACTTTTTACGCCTCTCGTGAAAATTTATTTGGCGGATTTGTGAAAAAGTATTAACTTTGCGGCCACAAAAAAAGAAACAAATGGCAAGACAGCATTGCAACATACTAATCATCAAAAGTATTCAGAGCTTAAAAGGCTTTGAACGCAATGCATGTGTGCTTATGCCGTCAACAACAGGCACATCATATTGCGGAACTGTCCGACCGTTTCGTTTCAGTAACCCAACTGACATAAGTTAGTCTACAAATACAGACTACTGAGATATAACGACTGTCGGAAAGTCCTTACCAAGCTTCCCGACAGTCGTTTTTTTGTGTCCAAACCGATATAACCTTCTCCATCGCGATTAGCTGCGGACACACATTTCAATAATCGCGTCTTATGACGCATAACCCGAATGAAAATGAAGTTTAATGATCAAAAGAAATTATATCGCCAGAATGCTCTGACTCAGTCAGACATCCTCTACCTCCCCGACAGTCGCGGTCTTGATGTGACCGTCGTTTCGGGGAAGTGTGCTGATATCATACGCAGCATACATGGCTCGATGAGTCGTCTGGCTCCTATGGGCGATGATGAGAGGAGAAGTCTTTGGTTTGAGGTCAAGGGTAAAAGATGGGAGTGGTATAGGTTGTCGGTATCAACCTATAAGAATCGCCATTATCTCTATATCACCGGAGACACTTATGACCATCATGTATTTTGTGACAAGGATGATTGTAATTCCCGCCATTGTTTCTATGAGGATGAACTCGTCGGAATATTCTCAAAAATCGAGAAGTATGTTGCCGGACTCGTTGACAACATCTTGTCTGCGCCCGAACAATATAATTCGTATGTTGATAAATATTTGAGTTACTACCGGAGAGAAGGGTTGATAAAGAGATCAGTCCTGAACTCTTTGATTCCTGACAATAGCTATGACGGAATCGATATACCTCGGGTAATCAACTTATACGAGAATCAGGTCGAGCCTACGCAGTTTTCCGAGATGACCCTCAGACGCTATATGCACTATTGGCGTATAGCATACGAAGCTGTATATGGCAAGATGTCGGGAGATGATGTCGAAGTCTTCAGGCATTCAAGCAAAGGGCACGAGGCAAGAGAATATAATCTTGATTCTGAGGATGATTTCAGAAGATGGAAGTCCGATGTCTCACCTTATCACGGCTTTGATGTGGTGTATGCGAGAGTTCACTTGTACCCTACATATACCAATGGTCAATGGCATTTTTATGTCGGCACCGGTAGCTATTGGAATCTTGATGATTGCTTTCGAGCTGTCATAGGATTGTCTGATGCCGGAATCTCGGTTGAATTGGGAGAAGTCGATCATATTCTCGGAATCTTGAAGGAAACCGACTTTGTAGAGATTACCCCTTATGCGTATCGATATATGCAGGGCGATGACATCGGTAGCCAGATGAAACTCCCTTATGCGGACGAAGTCGGCAAGGTTGTTATAAAGGAAATAGTCGCAAACACTAAATGGAATAAGCTTGAGAAGGTAAGTCCTCTCGCTTAACAACTCAGCAATAAGGAAATATGAAAATACAATACGCATCTGACCTCCATCTGGAGTTTCATGAAAACAGCCGTTGGCTTAAAGAGAATCTGCTGGCAGCAGTCGGCGATGTTCTGATATTAGCCGGAGACATCGGCTATCTCGGTGATGACAACTACAGGCGACATCCATTTTGGGATTGGTGTGCCGAATCGTTCCGGCAGACTATCGTCATCCCCGGCAACCATGAGCTATACAAAAGCTTTGACATCAACGACCTTCACGAAGGCTGGCAGCAAGAAATACGTCCGAATGTAAAAGCGTGCTATAACTGTGTGATTCAGTTGGCTCCCAACATCGATCTCATCGCGTCAACTCTTTGGGCAAAGATTCATCCTTATGATGAGTATCAGACCGAACGCGGAGTAACTGACTTTCATCGTATCAGAAACGGACAGTTCCGTCTCTCGGCCCAGCGTTTCAATCAGGAGCATGAGCGTTGTCGTGAGTTTATCGAGAGAAGTGTGGCGGAAAGTCAGGCCAAGCACATCATAGTCGCCACACACCATGTGCCGTCTTTCGAGCTCATGGCCGACGAGTTCAAGGGTAGCCCGATAAACGGTGCCTTTACATCCGAACTTGGCGACTTTATTGCCAGTAGCCGTATCGAATACTGGATATACGGCCACTCGCATCGAAACATAAATAAAGCCATCGGCAATACCCGGTGCATCTGCAATCAGCTTGGTTACACCTTCCATGGTGAACAGGCTGATTTCCACCGGGATGCCATAATAGAAATAAATGACAATGAACTTCAAGTTTGACGGTGACCGGTTGTTCTTCACTTCCGACACCCATTTTAACCATACCAACATACTGCAATATTGCAATCGCCCGTTCAAGACTGTCGATCAGATGAATGAAACCATCATCACTAACTGGAACAATGTGGTTGAGCCTGATGATGTAGTCTTCCATCTCGGAGACTTCTGTCTCGGTGGAGCTGAAGAGTGGAATAAGATTCTTGACCGACTAAACGGCAGAATCTATCTCGTTCTCGGTAATCATGACCTCAAGAATATCCGACAAGGATTCATAGACAGGTTCGAGCACGTTGCAATGGCGATGTGCATTCAGGTCGGGAAGAAGAAAATCTACCTGAATCACTTTCCTTATCTGTGCTTTGATGGCGGCTATCATAACGATGTGTGGCAACTGTTCGGTCATATGCACACTCGCCCATCGAACACCGGGATTGACGCCGGACGCCTTCAGTACCTTTTCCCGACACAGCTTGATGTCGGTGTAGACAACAATAACTTCACACCTCTGTCTTTCTATGAAGTACGCGCCAAGATTCAAAAGCAGATTGAATCGGACTAAGTATTTACCTTCTCGACGGCGTCTCGTTTGCGAACAAGACGCCGTTGTCTTTCTATGTATAAAGTTCCCGATTATGTTCTTCAATCGGGAGAGATGGCGGTTTTGATGACGTTGTCGGCGCGGTTGGCGAAGAGGGTGTAGGCTTCCTGGATTCGGCTGAGAGGAAAGCGGTGGGTTATCAGATGGGTCGTGTCAATCTTGCCTTCGGAAATCAGCTGCATGATTTTGTCGCAGTCGCAGGCATCGACACCGCCGATCTTGAACGTCAGGTTCTTGCCATACATCCACGGAAGGGGCAATATCTGTTCCGTTTCGTATAGTGCGACAATCGTAACAATGGCATTGGGACGGGCACAACGCCATGCGAGTTCAAACGTCTCCTCGCCTCCGGCAACCTCAATCACGCGGTCGGCGCCACGACCCTCTGTCAATGTATTAAGGATTTCAAGGCATTCTGTCGGCTCAACTACATTGACATTTGGATAATGCTGGCGCACAAATTCGCGGCGACTCTTGTCAGCTTCGCAAACTACTATCTTTCGAGGGTTATACAGCTGCACACATTCGAGCGTACATAACCCTGTCGGACCGGCTCCGATGATAAGCACCGTGTCTTCCTCGGAAATTTCAGAAATCTTGGCAGCCCAATAACCCGTAGCGAGAATATCGCCGACAAACAGAGCCTGCTCATCGCTCACGTTATCGGGAATTGGAGTCAGACCGTTGTCGGCGTAGGGTACACGGACATATTCCGCCTGACCGCCATTGATGCTGCAACCAAGCATCCATCCACCGGATGTGCAGTTGTTCACGTATCCCCGTTTGCAATAGAAGCACTCGCCGCAGAACGTCTCGACATTCACGGCAACTCTGTCACCAGGCTTTACCTTGGAGACATCCGAACCGACAGCCTCAACGACGCCAACCAATTCATGCCCCACAGTAACGCCGACCTCAGCCTGAGGCACGGCCCCATGCAGAATATGAAGGTCCGACGAGCAGATGCTCGAAAGAGTAACCCTTACCACGGCATCCTTCGGATCCAAAACTTCCGGCTTCGGTTTCTCAATCAGCTCAAACCGCCCCGGCGCAATATATGTCAAAGCTTTCATCTCAAGTTTTATTCTATGTCCAATGGCAGGAGGTTGTCATCGTTGAAACGGTCAAAGTCAGACTGGAAGAGTTTGTCCTGAATGACGCGATATTTCTCAAACTCAGTTTCAGCGTATTCTTTAGCTTGTTCGGCTGATACGTTTCCGGCATCAGTCAGAACGGGACGGTCGGTAAGATCAAGGAACTTATCAAAACGCTTAGCCCAATCCTCCATTGTCATGGGAATATGACGCTTTGCCATATCTTCCGCCAAGTCAAGGAAAGAGTTGACAATTCGTCCCATATCCTCCAGCTCACTTTCTTTGAGATAATTTTTGGCGATACTTACGTCAGGCTTGACAATCTTTCCGTCAGGAGCGTTCTCCCATGTCGTCAGTCCCATGTGTTCTTTATCGGCATTGGCTCGTTCCACGATAAGCTCGGCGGCTGTATGTCCATGCACGGCATAGTGCATCTTGTTCTGAACCTTCTTAAAGAACAATCTTGTGGTAGGGGCATCGCGGTTATAGTCGATGGCAGTAGCATAAATATCCGTCAGCTTCTGATAGAAACGCCGCTCGCTGAGGCGTATCTCACGGATTTCCGCCAACAGATGCTCGAAATAGTCCTCACCAATAAATGAGCCGTTTTCCATCCGTTTCTTGTCAATCACATATCCGCGTATGGCAAACTGACGCAAAATAAAAGTACACCACTGCCTGAACTGCGTGGCCCGGGTACTGTTCACACGATAGCCGACTGATATGATGGCATCGAGATTGTAGAATTTCGTCAAATAATTCTTCCCGTCAGAAGCAGTTGCCGAGAATTTCTCGGTAACTGAATCCTCCTGAAGTTCACCGCTTTTGAAGATATTTTTCAGATGCAGACCGATGTTATCAGTGGAGCAGTCAAACAACTGCGCCATAGCTTTCTGCGTACACCACACAGATTCCTTATGGTACACAACCTGCACACCATCCTCCTTCCCCTCAATCTGAAAGATCAGGAACTCCGCAGTGCTATTTCGTATCTCAAACTTCTTCGCCATCGTAAGGATTGCAATACATTAAAGTTTTATATTCCTTCTTCTTGAACAGCTATTAGATTAAAGAAATTCGTATCGGGGAACATCTGATATACCTTTATTTCAGGATTGATCTTCTTTGCAAGACAAATTACTCGGTCTCTATCGGTATTGCTAATGTTAACACCTAAATATATTGAATCAAAACATTCCGGCCCTATTTTTATAAAGGACCTGACTTCTTTCCAATTAAGCTCATTTTTATCTTGTTGAAAAGGTAATAAAGCCATAAACATTGGGGAGGGTTTGAAAATATACAATCTCACTTCTTGTTCATGTTCCCAGGCTTTTGCTTTAGTAAATATTTGATAATTGAAAAAATCTTTATAGTCACGAAAGTAATCCGGCTTTTTTATGATATCTCTATAATTAACTTCCTGACCTTGCGTAGTTACCATCAGACCATATCCAACATGAATATATTTTTTTACATACTCCATATTAATACCTATGCAGACTCCCATATGTTTATTATAATAGCTCCACATTAACAGAGAATCGTATACTTTAGATAAACAGCAAATCCATAAATCGTTCCTATTATTTATGTATCTATTAGATTCTAAATCTTCAATTACTTTTGCATCCCATATTTTACATTTTTCAGATGGCACTTTAGAAAAGTCAATCAAGTTTGGATGACAATCAAACGGGTCATTAAATGTAGCCGCGTTAGCATACATCAAATTACTATGATGTAGCATCATTATAGCGCCGTTAATATCAAGATATTTATATAGCAGATTGCTCATCCGAAAATTCTACTAACTGTTTGTGATATTGTTAATGTCAATGACTACATTCGGGTTTATATAAACCATCTAGACGAAATAAGCCTACTTGTTTTTTTTCTCCCATATCTTTACTAACATGGAATTTAAATTTTTTGAACTGGTGAAATCCGATAAAACATCTTTGGAATAGCCTAAAGAAATAAGCGTTTCGACTACGCCCACTCTAAGCTTTTTGCAATTGTCCCAGTTTTGCCAAAATGGTAAGGACGCAAGATATGGAGATAATGCAGCCCACTCATTTTCGCTAATATTGTTCTTTGACAAAGAATTGTGAATCTTAACGAATGACAACTTTAACATTGCTAATGAAAGATTATCTTTCCAATTGCGGGCCAATGCAAACATGAAGATATAATTTCGGAGACTCTTAAAAACATTAGACGATTTATAAAAAGCTTCCCATACACCACTCCCCATAGATTTAACTAGGTAACTATTAGCGTTAAAACTTGTAACTAAATAATCAGTAGTTCTATTAGACAATCTATTTTTTCCTATCAACCATGTTAATGTTTCTTTTGGATGGTTAGATACAAAAGTAATCCAATGTGAATTATTTGTGATGGTTCCATTGTCAATGTTGTCCATTAACAAATTTACTAGATTGGAGTTCTTATTATGAAGAACTTTCATCTGTGCCATTGTGATAGCAATATTATTGGAAATCATGGACACGGTTAGTTTTGACCAATCTAAATCAATATTTGACTCGTCAGTAAGCACAAGTGCCAATATTTCATTAATTCTTGCATCAACTAAATTCATCCAATAATCCCCTGATAAAATATCGTGATTTATTGTAGCCAATCGGATGAATACATTCCAATTATTAGTAAATAAACGCGTAATCCACTCTTTGGGCAAATGTCTGGAAGCATATTCTAAAAGCCAATTACCTTTACAATTAATCTTTACTTCTTCTGAAGATAATTGTTCACAGATTGCAGTATAATTTTCAAATGATGATAGTAGATATGAGGAAGCATTTTGATTGAAATTAATCGATTCCCAATTAACAAAAATCTTATCTTTTAAAGTAGTCAATATCTCATAATAATCTAATTCTTCGCAAAAAAGTAAAGCTGTATTTTTTCCAAAAAACAACTTTTTTAAAGTTGAGCCTTCATAAGATGAGGGGAAACAACGAGTAATAGTTTCAACTATATCTGAATACGTAAGTTCTTTGGAAGCGTTGTTATACGCATTTTCCAAAGCGCTTACCAAAGCAATAACAGAATACAACTTATTAGGGTCTGACTCAATATCATCAGAGAAAAACCTAATAAGGTCGGGAAGAGTAGAACTACCCTGTGTAATGGAATCAGAAATATGGTGCAGTTGTTCGGAGTAAGCTACAGGTATTTCACATTCTTTAATTAAACCGAAAACTGAGTTTATACCGGAACAAAAAATTAAATTAAAAGAATATGAATCATTCTTCTTATGAGAAGACCACCCGCTACATGCAGTTACGTTTCTTAATATTCCCAATGGAAGGTGTTGAAGTATAGAAAGAAGTAATGTTCTATAATACCTCGATGGTTGTATGATAGGAATAATCACTTTACCAGACAAAAGTGATAGGGTATAATATGCACTTTCTATAATGTCTTTCTCTCCAGACATCTGGATTGAGCCATCTTTTATTGGTTCCTCTTTCGTGGAGATTTCAAGAGGAAGGAAGTAATTGTATTCTGAACCATCAGGACGATGAAAATAACATTCAAGCGCTGCAAAATTAAATTCATCCCCAAGATCATCTATGGGAATAATTAATGAATGGGTCCAGACACTCCCCGGTCTTTCAGCCTCTTGCGCATACCAGGTTTTTGCCACCACGTAATGAGTGCTGTCTCCTAATGGATAACAAGTGAGATACGACATATCGCCGTCTACGCCACCATCATATTCCGACCAGTCACTGAAAAGCAACATTTTATTCTCGCTTTCTATTGGGAGGGAAAGTGAGGAGGCTAACTTGTGATGGCCATTCTTGTAACCATGAAGGGACTGATGTATAATCATATTTATCAAGATATCAAATCAAGTATTTTTGTAAGATCATACCCCCGTTCATTATTGATTACTGACCATGAACGTGTATTGTTCATGGTTCTTTCTGAAAGTTCTTGACGAAGGTTTTCAGCATATTCCGCACCTTGGGCACTTACGCCAATTACTTTAGTCTTCGGGAGATAGTGTCTGATGTAATTATATAGCACCGGTGCTTTTTCCTTTAAAAAAGTATCAGGCAGATAATTATCATCATATCTATCCCAAGCGGAGATTCCAATTACAACAGATTCCCATCGAACGCACTTAAGGAGTTCTTTAAGTAATAGTAAATTTTTTACTTGGGAAGTCGTTAATTCTAATGAAAAAGGATGAATGGGTAAATTTTCCCTATTTTCTACTTCAGTAACAAAGGCTTCTTCTAAGGCATCTAATTCAAAGTCTTTAATAAGAAAAATTAGAGCATTCTTTTCCCCTCCCCAATGATTTAATATGTCAGATTGCTTTGATATAAGTCTTTCAAAATCTTCACCGGCATAATCCGGAATAGATATAGTTATCTGAGGTCCGACTTCCTTTTTAAGAGAAAACTCGAATGTCTCTGAATTTCCCAGTGCCGTCCTATTAACTGGAGTTAGGGATAACCACGGCTTGTATAATTTCGCTAGTGGAGTTAAGTCCTCTGGCCTATCTACAAACGAATAACTGCATTTCCCCATCTTTATAGCATAGGCAAGAGCCCCAATAAGGGTAGACTTGCCTGAGCCTATAAGACCTGCAATAAGAACGTTGACGTTAACCATTTTTTTTCTGTTTTATGATATTATTGACCCAATCAATCCCTTCGTAATCACGATCATTATGAGTAATTGCGGTCGTATCGAAGTTGACTATTTCAGAGAATAATTGTTTAAGTCCTTTACTATTCGCTATATTATTTGAAACAATTCTTTTGCTCACAATGTTATTGAGAGGAAATTTCTCTTTTATCAAAGCCTCAATTGTATCACTACTCTTTTGGAATTGAGTAGACAATTCAACGGCATCAATCTTATTAAACACAATTAAAATCTGTGCAGATTTTTGGATGGCTTGTGCCTGTTGAATATTGGTTAATAAGTCAGAGAGAGTATCTGAAAATTCCATCATTTGAGCACAATCTACAAGAATTGTGCTATCCACAAATAGCAGAATATAGTCAGAATGCTTCAGCAATAGATGATCGTTAATCTTGTTTTTTTGATTTGCACAATCTATATAGTCCTCTCCCGATCTATCAGTGACAATGATAATTTTTTCTCCATCTTGTGGATGGGTGAATCGCAAGGTGAGGATATGTCCCTCTCCTCGTAAAGTCCTCTTGGTCTGAGGAGCACTGTTCTCATCCAATACCGAGCACCGTCTCATATAAATTCTACGCTCAAAGCCCACAAATGTATCAGAATCAACAAAACTAAATTCATCAAGCTTACCTTCGTTCAATAAGATCTGATAAATCGTTGCTATAAAGCAAGTTTTGCCATATGCAGGGAACCCTATGATAGAAACAACTGTAGGCTTTTTATCATAGTGTAGACTGTTAACGGAACTTTCATCCTTAATAGCGTCTCCGGAAAACGTTCCGTCAATTTGTCCATTTGTATTTGTTGTAGATTCCTTAGAAATAGAATCTCCTACATTGTCCTTTACAAAATTAGTTAAATCGCTCATATCTCAGTTTGCTCGATTAAACGTTCAACAAGAAGTTCGTAAAACAGGTAAATCCCAAATTCATACACGCTGAAATGCATCTCTAATAGTTGGAGCCCTTCTGGTACGACATCGTTGTTGAGAAGCCGCAAAATTATAGATGAATTTGAAAAGACCCCATCCTCAGAGTATTTGGGTAGGACTGTTATGATATTCTTAAGTTTCTTTCGTTTTGCAACTTTGCTACCAAGACCTTGCTTTAGATAATAAACAATGTCGCACGGTGAGAGTGGAGATTTGATAGTATCTACAATATACTTAACAATATTATAGGTAGTTAAGAATTCATCTTCCTCATTCCCATGTTGAATTTTTGAAATAAACTTTTCAACATAATACAAAGACGCTTCTTGCGCTAATTCGCGCAAACTAGATACATCGGAGGCTGTAAGTTCGCTGATATCAAAATCATCATTGAATATCCTTTCTGCCAAATCATCAGCAGATCCAGTTGTAGACGTTCCTTTGGTATGTATGAGTGAGGATAAATGATGTTTATATATACTTTTTACCTCAACAGGATTAGGTATACTGTAGAAATCCTGTTTTTTTATGACAAGAAAGTTCATAAATACAGTAGTTGAGATTGCCTGAGTAAGCTCAGTGACATCATCTGTATCCATGATTATTTTCCAAACAATAAAGAATGCGATACGACGTAGCACATTTTCAGGAAGAATGATTGTAGGAGAACTTTCCGCTATCTTCAATGAAATGTGTTGTCTGTATGTGTGGGAAATTTTACCTCCCAAATAACATAGAGAGAGTTCTTCTACAATTTCATATACACGTGTGAGGTCGATATAAGAGACCGCCGCCTCTTCCAACATGCTTATTGTTGAATCGGAATATGGAAGCGCTGAGGCCCCCTCTAATAGTTTTTTTAATATTATACTCATGCCATTATTTCACTAAAGACCACAATGTAGCATACTTATGCTGGTTGTCAACAGTTTCAAGAAAATGGAAACAATTCTCATGGAGGGAAATATTGTCGTTATATGTATATATATTCATGCGTTTGATAACTGATTTCTGATCATGAAAATTAAGGAAGCGTAGACGTATTTGCCGTTTTGAAACATCAGGTGGAAGTCTTTCTGTCAATGATTTTTGTTTATTGTCATTGCTCCATCTGCTCGGAGTTCGATGTAATTGTGTCTTGAAGGAATGACCTTCGGAATCAAGAGTTTCAAACCCTTCAGATTCTGGTCTATATCTTTGAACGCTTAGATTAGCCTGCAAGAAGTCTTTTCCGTTTTCATCTGAAGTCACATTTAATTCCAATATATTGTATACCGAGAAATATTCGTCTCCGCCCTCTGAACTGGTTTGAGGCTGAAGAGCACCAGACTGAATGTGAAGACATTTATCTTCCCAGCATACAGGCTTATGCAGATGTCCAAAAATTTGGATTGGATAATGTTTATCCATAAATGTGGAAATTGACTCGGAATGAACAATTCTGTCCAATGGATGATGCATCATGGCTATGTTGATAGTCCCCGAGATATCAACAAGGGCGTGGTACCCAAGCATAGGCAAAAACAATTTGTGACCTAATCCATGATCATCTTCATCAAACCAATCACTATTGAGACAGGTATTGAATCCATAAAGCACAACTGGATACTCATTAAGAACCCCAATTTCTTGTTTATAGTAGGCCTTATCATTTTCCTCATCAAATACAGAATCTTCAGAACTTGTTAATTTGCACATTATAGAATCACAACAATCCATTTTGATAGCAAATTCTGCATATTCTCTAAATGGCGAGTATAATGCTTTGCAAGCTTCCTTATCACGGATTAACAAATTGAGGTATAGTTTTGAAGAATGCTCATGATCCGCTTTTTCAGAACTAAGTCCTTGGTTTATTAGATGTCTAAGTTCCGCTCTTACAGCGTTTAAGTTTTTGTCATGGTTGCCAGGAACCACATAAATTCTTTCATAAGCGCAACCAGATACATCACATAATTGATGAAAAAACGTTAATGCCTTATCGTATTCCGATTCCACTCCTTTGTATGCAATGTCGCCACTTACCAAAATGACGTCAAAGGCACCGTTGACAAGCTTGTATCCTTCAATATCTTGTAAAAATGCACGCCTAACCTGAGCATGAGAGTCGTGCTCAGCAGGCAGAGAAAGAAAATGTATATCCGATAGAAGTAATATTTTAAGTTTATTCTGCATTTTGGGCGTTTTTATTTACGGGATCAGATGATTCATCTATATAATCGTTCTCTACTTGGTGGTATGCGTATTGTACTTCAGGCTCCTGCGCAATTAATTTCTCATCATTCTTCTCATAAAAATACGATTGTGATTTAGCTATGACATTCTGGAGCTGGGAGTAACTCCAAATTTGGTTTGCCATGCGAGGCACGATGCCCTCGGTGCAACGGCGTTCGAGCGGATGGTAAGAGCCTATCTTGATACGAAGTGTTGGATAATTCGGGATTGATTGCCCGTCCTTCATTACCTTTGTGCGTGTCCCGAACGAGATGCGCTCAATGTCATAATATCCGTCGGTTGTGTTGTCGATAAGAGGCAAAAGGTACTTGGCTTCGGAAATGTCACCTCCTGGCATATTAAGCATAACATAAGTAGCACCCTCTGCCTCATGATTGTAGAACAGTTGATAAAGTTTTGCGACATTTTTTCGACCGTCTTCTCCAGTTTCTTCCTTGCGCACAAGACAGGTAAGGAATTTACCCATACCATCAGGACTATTTACTATACCTTTATCTTTTCGCTCTTTTTCTAACTGAACGGTCGGGTCTTTACCGAGTTCGACAGGAACAACATAAAAGTTTTCGCCGAGCAATGCCCGAAGTCGTTTGTTGTCTTCAGGATATGATTTATCTAACGCAAGTGAGAAATGATTCTGATTCTCGTATGGTCGGAATGTCTTGCCGAGGGTATCTTGAAAGTGCGCTTTGAAGTAGTCCGAAGCATTGACATCAGGGTGTGCTGCCAATGCGTAAAACTCAAATTTTTCTTTGAGCATATCCTGCACGGCACGACGGAACTTGTCACGAACGCTGTGTCGCCATGTAGCTTTTGTCCCAGCATTATTTCGGGCGTAAAGTGCAAGTACAAATAGGAAGTTGACATCGTAATGCGAGAGCAGCAGCGTGTCGCGGTCATATAGTCGGTTTTTGAACTGACGGCTGACAGGCGGCTGATTGGGATGTGGCTCGGTATAGTCTTCATACGACAATGTTTTCTTGTCGATAGAAGCAGAAATGAAGAAATTGGGGATAACATTGTAGCCCTCGGTAACTTCATCGAATAGTTGTATGCGCTCGAATGGGTCGGCCATGTTCGGCTTGTGTGGCTTGCCATTGAGCCATATATCAAGATTCCATTGGATTACATTACGCGCATAGGTGCGCTGTTTGTAGATGGATTCCTTACCGAGCGAGTTGCCGATTTTATAATACTTCGAGTCGCCAATGTAGTATATATCATCGTCGGCTTTATCGTCAATGAGCAGACCGTCGTAGGTATAGAAGTGGTCGACGAGCTTACCATCGTCTTGTTCTTTCAGGCCATGCGGTATGTCAGTATCACCGATAAGTTCGTCAATCATCGCCTCGAATACGATGTGGAAGGATTTCACAAGCAGGTATTCGCTTTGCGAGGTATTGACGCGGATTTTGTATGTCTTATCAAAGAAGGCATAGCACAAATCCCACAGTTTGACGGCGGTGTCAGAGAAATATTTATACTTTATCTGACGCAGGCGTGTGCGCCCGAATCCGTCAAGGTATCGCTTGAACTTGGCACCGGTGATGAGCTTGAAACCGAAGTTTATGTTTGAGCGGAAGCCGTATGTGTCCGAGATGTATTGCAGAATTGAGAAGAAGATCACAATGAGCTCTTCATCGAAATTCACCTGACGCTTTTTGTTGACCGGGTTAAGGTAGGTCGGGCTGCTGTCCTGAACAATGGCGGTAGTCCGGGCAATGGTCTTGCCCCAGTTTATCTTGTTGAAGCCGGAGTGCAGGTTCTTCAGTATGAAAGTGAAAAACTGCTGATTTTCCTTGTTGAAACGGATGAGCGACAGGATTACGTCAAGGAGCGTGTTGCTCTTTTTCTTGTGCGAGCCTTTCCCCTCGTCTTGAATCTGGCGGTGGAGAACGATTTCGTTCTTCTCGTGCGAGTCGTTGTAGACTATTATTGCGCGGTGAATCCACACGGCAAATTCATAGAGGAACTTACGGTGCTTCTCGTCCATCTTCGCATTGTCAAGGTGGATAAGGTCTTTCGGCTCATATTCGCCAAAGACCAATCCCTGCTCGTCGATAAGCACTTTGGGGAGAATGAAAACTATGTCGCGAACTTTGGGGTGCGGATTGTAATAATACCCAACGTAGCTGACCGACACTTTCTGTTCAACGTCTTGCAGGGTAAAAAGCCCGTCAAGCACGTTTTCAACGTCGGCTACGTTATACTGGTATTCTTCAATCAGTAGTTTCATTATGAAATACGACTAATATGGATATCCCAATCATTAGCCTTAGAAATCAACTTATCCATGTGTTGTTTTCTAAGTTGAGCAGAAACATAGAATTTACGTCCATCAGCAGTGATGAATACTTTTGAGGCTCTATTCTTAGACATATCTGTCCTTTCAGCAAATACTTGTTCAGTTTCTAGAGCATGCTTAGGCAACCCAAAGCTATTCCACACTTGAATAGCTTCTTCCGTTGAGATATCAGGATACTTCTCAAAATATTTTTTTAATACGGTCAGAACTGTGTCAATCATCGAAGAAATTTTTTCTCCGTCTACCATGAAAGTAGGTTGAACCCATTCGCCTTTCTCGTTTTGAATTTCGCCGACATGTTCAAGATCCTCGACGACATCAAGATTGAAGTTGTCGATGAAATTCCCGAGGGCCTCAGGATCTTCGAAGAAATCGGTAAAGCAGAATGAACGGTTAGCTTTCTTATTCTTGAAAAGCTCGCTCGACACATCAAAATCCTTAAACACGTCTGTCCAAAGATAGAACAATACCTTGTTCAAGAATACTTCTTCTGAAATAATGCCGGTGGTATTATCAGCCTTGGCAAAGAAATATCCCATCTGCTTGTCCGACGATTCGGTAAGCGTATATATTTCTGGATTGATTTTGCTAAGGAACTGCCCCCATGAATAGATGTTGTCTCCAATTTGGAATTTCCAATCTATTGGTTGCTGCGTTTTCTTATCGATTGGGTGGTACTCAATGGGCATATACTTCCAATTCCAACGACGTTTGAAAGCGGAGTCGATGGGGAAAAGCGACTGGTCGCTGGTGTTCATTGTAGCCCAGATATAAAGATTGGGCGGCAGGAGTAGAAGTTTGCCGTTGAGAATGTCTTGACCGACAGCTTGTGTCTTGCCGTTATCTTTGTGCAAAACAAAAGCACGGATAGTATCTTTCTGGTCGTCAGAAAGAGAAGCAAAACCTTTATCATCGCCACTGAGGAACTGCGTTATGTCCTCGTCTGCATGAATGGCATATGACGAGCTACCCGCATTGCTACGGTCAAGCAGTTGGAAAAGGTCGCCGAAAATCTGAGCGCAGTTGCCACGATTTATTTCCTCGATTATGAGGAAATAAGGTGTGTCGAGATTGCTCCATGCTGCCACGTATGCTTTCAGGAAAGCCTGTGGCACATATTTATAGACAATCTTGCGCTCTGTACCGGGATGTTTTTCTGTCTTTGTGAGATATTCTCCGTAACTGCCCTCCTTTGTCTGATAAGTGGCTGAAATGGGTACGTCCTCCATCGTAGGTTTATAAGCGCCCACAAACGAAGCATAGTCGCTGTCAGGGTGGAATGTAGTGCGTACCGAGTTCCCATCGTCGGTCTTATCGTCGATGGTGAACGATTTGCCGGTTCCCGGCGCCCCATAGTATATTTGCTGGAGTGATTCTGCTATGGGCTTTAAGGTCTCGTTCTTTTCGTTGTTGAAATTATCGAAAAAACTTTGTTTATCAGATCTGTCCATTCGATATATTATTGGGGTTGGGTCTATGTCTGTTATATTTAGTTTGCCTTCTGAAGAAAACGTCAGAATGCGAGAATAGTTGTTGATATAATTGCGGATTATGTCATCATTATTCTTGGCTTCTTCTTTGAAACATGCGAGACAGGCATCATGATAATTGCAATTTGGATGTGCCTTCACATATTCATATAGCGTTTTCAAGAAGAAAGTGGGGCACTCAATATCGTTAAATCCTTTTTTACTGATATACGGATTCGGTATATAGTAGCGTGGAAGCCAATGGTACAGATATTCTTCAGCTTCTTCCGTTGTTATATTATGATCAAACCGTGGATGGAAATACCCATCATCGGATTCATAATACAACCCCAGTTGACACGCCAGTTGGTAGGGCGTCCTAAAAAAGTCGCCATCCCATTGTGTTGACATAATGTCCCTAAAACGATCTGAAGACATTACTTCATGTGGCATTGAGTTCACTAACTCCACCACAGTTTTAGGAGTGCCATTTCTCCATCGACAAATTATATCAGCCATAAGATTGTCGTTATTCGATTATACCATATTGTGTGATATCCATTTGCTTAAGAATGGCTATCAATACATCTACAACAATACTATTGCCAGCCTGTTGATAGGCGGATGTGTCAGACACGACTATCTTAAAAGAGTCTTTGAAACCCATCAAACGCAGACATTCACGAGGAGTTAATTTCCTTATGCGCCCTTTGTGAGTTACATAGTTATCAACGCCTGCTCTGTGCATTTTATGCATTGACTGAAGTAAAGGACGCGCTACATCCAAATCTGTCTCGGTTGAAGTCTTGAAGTTCTTAGTGCCTCCTGCCAATACGTATTTGGCAACTTTCTCGGAAAGATAATACTTCTCCTCAACATCTCTAACATCGAAAATGAACTCGTCGAAATCTGTATTATGTTCTGTTAATTCAGAATCTGGATGAAATACAAAATCACCATGCCAATTGAATTGTTGGTTTCTTTTTTGACATAACTGAATGTCTCCATTGATTTGAGTATAACTCTTCATCCGATTTTTGTGACTGGTGACGAATTTAACTCCCTTTTCTCTAAGAAAATACTTTGTATCAATGAAGTCTTCGAGGAAATCGTACATGCGATACTCCAAGTCTATAGGAGCTGGATATTCAAAATCTGTTTTCTTTTTGAATCCGAGGCAGTAAATTCTCTCCCTATGCTGAGGAATGCCGTAGTCACAACTGTTGAGGACTCTGAATTTTACATCATAGCCCAGTTCTTCAAAAATGTCATGTATAACATGCCATGTTCTGCCCTTATCGTGATTAAGCAGACCTCTTACATTTTCAAACAAGAAAACTTTAGGCTGGGTTTCTTTTACCACGCGGGCAAATTCATAAAACAGGGTACCTCTGGCATCTTCGAATCCTAAACGATGCCCCACCATAGAAAAAGCTTGGCAAGGAGCACCCCCAACAACGATGTCAACTTTCCCAGCATACTTCCTTGCATCAAAATCGCGAATATCAGTAAACCAATCATCCTCGCTGATTTCATAATTAGCGAAATAGCTCTGTTTGCATTTGGCATCAATATCCCCGGCAAACATTATCCTATGCTTTAGACCAAGCCGCTGGAAAGCATGTTCAAAAGCCCCAATACCTGAAAATACTGTTCCGATGCGGACTGTATTTTCTGGATGAGAGAACGGCAACTCCTTCCATGAAGTACCTTTTGACAGAGGAGTAGGCTGAATGTCTTTTTTTTCAAGGTTTTCCGTACGTTTCTTAATTATACGTTTTACCTTAGTGATTTTTTCAGACTCTTCCTGTATATCTTTAGTGACAGTAGCCATTAGAATTGATTAGAGCGATTATTCGGGCATTCTTACAAGTTCTTGAATCTGCACATCAAGGAGCTCGGCTATCCTGAGAAGGGTGTCGAGACTCGGTTGAATTGTGTTAGTACACCATTTGGAGACTGTGGCGGGGTCTTTACCGAGCTGTTCGGCAAGCCATTTGTTGGTCCGCTTCTTCTCCACAAGCATGACTTTGATTCGGTTTATATCTTTGCCCATGATGTTTTGTCCTATTCATTAATGCAAAGTTAACGAATTTTTCCGAGAAGTCAGTCATGCTATGCCATAAAATTGAAAGGACATTTTAAGAAATTGCATTTCGTGCAATGAAATATTATCTGGAATAGTCAGCTTCTGGTTCTGCCGCCATTGGCACCTCGGTCTCTTCAAAGCTATAACCGATTCTATCAGCCGATGTAATGCTATTATAAATCTTATTGAGTGTGACCTCGCGGTTTGCCTTGTTGCGCAGTTCACACTCCCATACACGAATTACTTTCCATCTCAAATCAAGTAACGCCTGCATTGATTCTCTATCGCGCTCAATGTTGCGCTCAATCTTCTCCTTCCAGAACTCGACATTGGACTTTGGCAACCGGAAATACTTGCATCCTTCATGGCCGTGCCAGAGGCATCCGTTGACGAAAATGACTGTCTTATATTTTGGCAATACTATATCCGGATTACCCGGCAACTTTTTGACTTGAACACGGAACCGCAGACCACGAGAGAAAAGATACTTCCGCACAATTATCTCAGGCTTCGTATCCTTCCCCTTTATCGCCGCCATATTGCGACTTCTCTGCTCGGGTGTCTTCACATCAGCCATAATATTTTATTTGGCACTGTCGGGATTAGACATTTGAGAGGCGATCTTATTCAAAGTCTTTGAGATTTCTTCTAATGATACTTGGACTGTCTTATGGTTGGAAACAGAATGAGGTTTAACTAACCCTAAGACTAAATCTTCCATAGAATCTTCAAGCGGACTTTGAACAAGCATATTTATTCTCTTTACAAACGTCTTGATAGGAATCACTGCATGAAGATTATACTTATCGTTGTACTTAACATCAACAATAATATCGAAATCTTTATCACACCATTCTTTATTTATATCTTCACACCAACCAATCATACTATTCCAAGCCTTTCCTGCTGCAATATAGACAGGATTCTGAGATGTGTTGATATACATATTTTGAAATTTGCTGTCAAGACTCTGGATTAATTCATCTCCAAAGTTTATACATACATTAGAGGCATCATATCTGCTGGGATTTGAGACTTGCAAAAAGAAAGCTTTCTTATATACTATTATTCGACAAGTAAGATGGGGACGATGTTCTTCTTCCCATTGTCGTTTCATCTCCTCTAACTGCATCTTATTTTGTTTAAGAGTATGAATGGTTACAATAATCATCGCAAATGATGCTAACGCACCAATGAAGCTGCTCCAAAAAGATAACCACGTTTGTGGTTCTCCTATAATTGGTAAACCACATGGAATTTGGAGAATAAAATTCAATGCGACGGGTACTAATAATAGCCCGATAATAAGTATGAGATATTTGATTTTCATCTTGTTCATATGTCTGTTTTATATTCAAAATTACTAATAAAATCTGAGTCTGCAAAGCAAACCCGCGAAAGATAAGATTAAAACGCCCCGGCAAGAAGGAGAGTCTTATCGGGGCGTTGGTCAAAGGGTTATGGGCGTATTAGCGGATGGAATCAGAGGCGGATGCAGGCGATGCGGCAGCCGGGGACTTGGCTGGTGGCGAGGGGCTGGCAGTCTTCGTCGGCGAAGTGGAGGAAGCCGTGCGACTTGGCGGTCTGTTTCAGCCAGTGGATGAAAGCTTTCATCTCGGCGCGGATGACCTCCTGTGCGCCTCGGAAGCTGATGCGGATGATTATGAGTGTCATATCAGGGATTCCGAGATGGCCTCCGGAGCGTTCCCATAGGCGGAGCTGAATGGCGCGGTCCTCGCCGAAGTAGTGGATGCAGGCTCCGACGGAGTTCCAGTCGAGAGTGGCATCATCGGGGTTGGCTCCGAACACTTCGGAGATATAGGAACGGAAGTTCAGGAAGAAGTCCACGATGGCGTCGTGGGTTGAGGATTTGATTTCTTGCATTGTCGGATAGGGCGTTAAAGGGTTAAACAAGCGATTTTGCATCCGGGTACCTGATTCGGTGCGTCCGTGGGGCCGTGGCTCTCGTCGGCGATGTGGCGGAATCCGTTAGCTTTTGCCGCATCGCGTAACCATAAAGATACGGTATCGGCTTCTGCCTGAGGTTTCGCCACGAGCCCGGAGATGTGGAACACGGAAACGATGACGGTCATGTCGGGTATTCCGAGATGTCCGTTGGAATGCTCCCATAGACGGAACTCGAAGGCCCAGTTCTGTCCATGGTAGCGTGCGGTGGCGCCGACACAGTTCCAGTCAAGTGTGAGCTGGTCGGGAATTGCTGAATAGTTCTCTACCATGAATTCGCAGAAGTCATAGTAGAAGGCCTTGATGCTCGTCTGAGCACCTGCCGAGATGGGATTGAAAGAATTTGATTGCATTGTTTGTTGAGTTTGAGGTTTGTGAATTACCAAAGTAGATTGCCTGATTCCGGTGTCCAAGAGTCGGAGGGTCGGAAATAGACGTGGGTACGCTCGGCGCGTTTGCGGCGTTCGAGTCGGATAGTCATTTCTTTTATGCTGTCCTGCTCCTGACGGTTGCCCACCATCATCGCCTCTTCGCGGAGCATCATGTTACGGATGCCCTCAGCGTCGTAGCTGATGCGCTCGTAACGATAGAGCCATTCTACTTTCTGAAGATGTGTGTTCTCCTGATTGAGATTGTAGCACCAGATGCCAAGCCCTATCGAAGTGAGGAATAATACAGAGAAAATGAGATATACCCATTTGGGGGTGGCGAGCCACCACTGACCTGTGACAAGAGATTGCACTTTATAACGCAGGTCGCTTACTACATCATAGAGGGCCTTACGCTCCTTGGCAAACTCCTTACGGAAGCCTTCGTAGAGAGCATCCTTTACCTTTCCGTTGATATTATCGGTCAATATTTTGGCTACTCCATTTGAGAGGCTGTCCGGCAGGGCTGCAAGCATATTATTGACAGTCTCATTGGTTGAAGCTGACGGTAGTTTCTCATCAAGCAGCTTGCCTATGCTTTCGTTGGTCGCAACATTGTCGGGCAACTCAACCAGAATCTTCTGAGGACCAGAAGAAACGGGCGATGCTGTTTGCGATGGAGCTGGATTTGATACCAGCCGGGTGTCTATGCCTACAAGCATATCCTTATTCTCTTTTGCGGTTTTGAGAAGGTCGTCAATCTTCTCGTCTTGTTTCTTGACGAGTGAGTATAAATCTGCCATTACAGTGATCTTCCTTTCTTCTTTTTGGGTTTTCTTTTCATTCTGTTGATAAAGGATTGTTCCTCGGGGTCATAGCCGGGCCCAACCTGAAACAATCCTCCGATAGCCTGACATCCGGTTTCGATTATGCTCTCTACGACATTTGCCACAGGCGATTCCTTAACTTTTGTCGTTACAGAAATCGGTGCCGATTGCTGAGGCTGTGTCTCTCTTATCCCAGCGTTCTTGGCAAAGAATTTGTCAAGACGCTTGTAGGAGAAAGCACGGTCAATCTTCGAGCCGTTGAATGTAAAATCGTCGTCTGAGAAGCGTATGCCCTGCGGTTTGCCTGTGTCGCGGTCGTTGTAAAATTCAACTGTTATACCTGCCGGAGCGAGGCGGCGACGGAATTCGTCCCACGATTTGCAGCGGTACATCGCAGCCTGAATCTTGGGTTTCATCTCAGCTATTGCATCTTCATACAGTTTCTTTTTCGGCGAAAAAGTCAGTCCGTATTTCAGCTTGATTGCCTTGGTAGCATTACGACTTTTGTCGAAATTATTACTTTCGTCGATGGCTTTACCGTGGAGATTGACGCGATTATAGACGATATGAAAGTGCGGAGAGCCGGTTTCGAGATGACGAACTATCAGATATTGCGTATCCCGGATGCCCATACATTCCATATATTCTTTAGCCAACTGAACCATAAACTCATCGGTGAGACGGGGCAAATCTGCCCTGTCGAAACTCACGGCGATATGTCCGATGGGCTTGCTGATTCTCTTGTTGAGACTCGCCCCGATGTCGAAACTGTCCACAATTCGGCGGTAATCGTTGCCGAGAATCCCGTCGGAATCTATCACTCGCCAAGTATCGTCGGTGAACTGTTCCTTGTCGTGAAACTCACGCATAACGTAGCCAACAATATCGGCTGCGGCTCCTTTTGCGAGTATTTTTGCTATCATAACAATGAGGAATTTGAGGTTTTCAACTTGCCGAGTGTGGCTAAAATTCCATCGAGACAAGCCTCGGCTTTTCGCTTTGTCGAGGGCCATGCGTTAGCCTGGCACGCCTTGACTTGAGCGTTCAGATTCTTGCCTTGATACATCAGTTCCCGTATCGCCTCACGTTCAAAATCGGTGAGGCGACCGACAACGGAGAGCCGGAAGACGCAAATTCTAAGCAGCTCGGCAATGCTGACACCGGCAGCCGCAGCTTTGGCTTTCACCTCACGCTCCTCCGCATCGGTAAAATTCACAGAGACTTTTCGGTCTCTCTTATCACTGGATTCTTTCTTTGGTCGCCCACGGAGTTTCACACCGGGAGCGTCCTGATTGAACTTTCTCATTCGTTGGGTTGGGGATGGTGACCGCAGGGAACAGAGAGCGTCCTTCGGGATGCGAGGGGTTTCGGCGGGGGAATTTTTTACCTCCCGAAACATACCCTTGCATCCCCAACTAATCCACTATCGTTTCTTAGTTGTGCGCTGACGATAACCGCTCCCTGCTGTCGGGTTAATACTAACGTTATTTAGTACTGAAGTAGGTACTGAGGTACCAACGTACCTTAGGTGGAAAGGTCGGACTACCGAACGGTCTATGGGTCAGAATGTCGTTAGACCTATGAGATGTCAGATAGAAATTTTTCATAGTTTACGCCAGATTTCGATGTCGTCAGCATATATTGTTAAATGCTCGACCAGGATGGCATTGATATAGCTGCCGACAGTAGAGTCGCGGTCACCGAGGATGCGGGCGATGCGTTCGAGCTTCTCCCATACACTGTCCTCAATGTTTATCGGATGACGCTTTGACAGCTTTGACGGCATGAGATAGGCTGTCTTGAACTCAGCGAAGTCTGATTTGCGCTGTTGCTTGCCGATGCGCTGTTGCTTAGGTGGCTCGGTCGTGTCGGTTGCGGCTGTTGCTTCGGTTGCTGCCTGCGCGTTGTCAAACAGATTGTCGGCGTTGGCAGGTGTGGTGCTGTTAACAGTCTTGCCGCTGTTAACAAGATTGGTGGAGTTGATAGGGTTATCTGATTCCATAATAAAATCGGGATTAAGAGTTGATACTTTGGATTTGGTTGCATCGGTCAACTCGGTTGACTTAAATGCTGGTGTTGACGGAGCTTTCTTCGCAGTCATTGTTTTTCAGTATTTGAGGTTTTGTTGATTGCATCAGTATCAGGGTCATACCGTTCAACTGACACGAGAGTGAGTTGCAGGTCGTCAATGAGTTTCTGTAACATCGGATTATTTTTAATCATGGCTTGCAGCACGGCTTGGTCAGGCTCGATTTGCAGGAGGTAGTCTGCTATGTCAAGCCCTGCTGTTCGCTCGTTATCGGTGGCAACTTCTTCAAGAAAGTTGAAGATGCTTGCCTCGATACCGAGATTGCGGAGCAAACTAAGTTTCTGCCGCCATTGGTCGGTCGCGCCGATGTCGGGATACAGAATTACCTGACGGCCTCGGAGAACGCGGAGTGCATCAGTATTGAAGCACCCATTTTTCCCGCCGGAAGCGAGCCACACATATTCGGGCAGATAGTAAGCTGCCACAAGTGCGGTCTTTTCGCTCTCGACAATGGCAACAGGCTTGCCTCTGTTCATCGGCAAGAGATGTTCTCCGAAAAAACACTGATGCAGATTGAAATCAGGCAGTCGGAGCAACGAATGAACCCATGTAACATGGTTGAACGGTTTCTTCACGCGCTTACCTGTCTCGGCATCGTAGAGCATTACCTTTCCGGCGCGGACGCTGCCGTTGATGTCGGTTTGCCAAAACACGCATGACCCCGGCCAGTGCTTCGATGTGCCGACGCGATAATCTTTCATCAGCAGGAGAGCGTCCTCGGCTCCGAACTTGGAGCGGAGGAAAAGATAGAGGTTGTTCTTCTCATATCCGTGCAGAGTCTGTGCAACAGTCTCTGACGCGATGAAGGATGTCGGCTTTCGCTGCTCGGTCGGCTTGGCTCGCCATGCTGACGGAGCTGTGAAATCGGAGTGTAATGGCTTAGCCTCCGGATTACGTTCAAAATATTCCTTCGGTGTCAGGTGGTAGCCGCAGCTCTGCTCATGGTCGCATCTGCCAACATCATCAGGAAACGATATTTGTTTCTCGGTGTCGATATAGCGGCTAAAACAGCGTTTATTGTGGCAGGCAGGGCAAGAGTGACGGCTTCCAACCCCTTTATAGGGCTGGAGAATGAATCTATGATTATTCATAGCATTAATTATGAGATTTGTGTGGTGCAGTTTTTGCAGTTTCCGCAGTTTGCTTGACAAAACTGTCGGAACTGCGGAAGCTGCATGGAGTTAGAGTTTAAGATATTTGCCATGCGAGGACTTCTGGAATAATTTGCCAAGATTGTTTTTTAGGAATTCCATAAAGGTGCGCTCTGCCATATCATTAGCTTTTGCTATGGCGATGCCTTCTCCGGTCTCAAATTCCTGAGGGAGTGCGCTCACTATTGCCAACTGTTGCGAGGTTAGCGAAAGTTCCTTCAGAATAGTCTGAACCTTAACGGCTGATTCCTTGAAATATTCGGCGAGAGAAATGGCCCGCTCAACAGATATGAGGTCAATCATATCCTTACCGGCATCATTGCACGCCCAGCGTGCCATCTGAATAATCAGACAGAAACGTATGGCATAGATTTGTAGCTTGCAGTAGATGCCGACAATGGTCTCGTTTGGCTCACGGTCGCATATGTCTGACAGTTCATGCTGCCATCTGAACAGGCGTATCATAGCTTCCTCAGTAAACGGTATAGTTATCGGCAGAATATCGTTGTTTTCATCAACGGTACATTGTAATTCCATGAGCCTCGATAAAATGCGCTGCCATTCAGCGGCCACATCGAATGTCGGATGCTTCATCGACCACCGGGTAGAAGTTTCGTGTCGGAGCAGGACAAACAGGATGCGGTCAATGAAACCGTTGGCAGAGCGTTCCCCTTTGGCAAGTTCGGAAAGGATGCGTTTCTGCATCGTGCCGATTACGGACACAAACGGACGCTTGATAAAGATAGAGCTACGCGAGCTTTTGCGGTCGGACATGGTGGGCTTTGCGCTGAACACCGACAGCCAGAATTGTTCCTCAGAGCCGTTGTTGTAACGGTTGAAGTTCTTGACCCATGCCGACAGTTCATCGGACAGCAGACACAGACCACGGCGATTCTGCGAATGAACGAGGCTCAGACCTTCCGGAGTAATATCAGACACAAGAAAACGGCGGCGGACAGGTTCACGGGGGCAGACCTCAATACCTTTTTCTGCACGTTCCTTCCGGCTCATTTCAAGTTGCTCCAGATATTCCAGATACTGTTTCTCGTAAATCCGGTTCTGTTCGTAGTCTTGTTCCACAAACGGACGCATTGCAAAACTCAACGGATGGCTCTTGTTGGCACCGGGTCTTCCGATGAGAGCCATATATAGAATGGCGCTCTCGTCCCAGCCTTCTTTCATCCGCGCGAGATGCGTGTTGCCTATCGCTACCGACACCGCCACCAGCATTGCCGCCGCCACATAATCGACAGGAAATCCATAGCAGTCGTTCACCTCCCTGATGATACGTTGTATTTTGGAGGGATAGAGGCTAATGGGAAAACCGCCGCCTGTGATTGCGGTGCAATGGTCAATGGCCTTGTCGAGCACGAGCTGAGGAGTAATCTTATCGCTCATAGGCTAACGGCTCAAACAGTTTCGTCCGCCTGGGCGCAGACCTTTGTTCATCTCGGCAACCATTTCATCATACTTCTCCTGCTGAGATTTGGGCTTGCCGGATGCCATGTATTCGAGAAGCTCGCTCTTAATGAACCTCCACGACTTGCCGCCGGGATTCTTGCATGCCGGTATGATTCCGGCGCGAGCCTTTTCATAGAGAGTGTTCTTGCACTCTCCGAGTAGTTGACAGGCCTCCTTTGTGGTGATGAAAGGAGAACTGTCTTTTGATGGTGGAGCAAGCGCGTTGCGCAGCTCCCGTAGCTCATCTTGCAAGGCTGAGACTCGCTCGATGAGATAGACAACCGCTTCGGGCAGTCTGTCGAAAGTCACGGGTGTTGTGAACATGATGCAACCGAAACCTTAGGAAACCGTCATGCCAACGCGGCACGTCCGGGCTAAGATTTCGGTTGCAAATGTATAAGGAGAAAAAACATAGAACAATGAGGTCTAATCCCTCTCAAAACGTTCTCCAAAACGTCTCCAAAGCCTCTCCTACTGGAGATATATGATTCTCCAATAGGAGATTGAAGTTTTATCCGGCAATAAGGTTGCCACAGTCGAGACTTCTCGAATCCTTACCACGTTCCATAGAGCGTTGAACGAACTCTGCCCACTCTTCGTCATTCATAGGCTCATCGTTGTCATTATCCATATCTCTATCCTCATCGTAGTCGTTAAGATTATCGTAATCGTCGCGTTCTTCATCTGCTGGTTCTTGGGCTTCCTCTGATTCGGCAATTTTCGATTTTTCTTCGGTAGAGATTGGTGGATCGGGTTTATAAGATATGGGAGCAGCCGTTTTAGGGATTGTTTCCTTAACGACCTTTTCAGTGGCAGGCTCAATATTTGATGCTTCTGTATTTGCGGAAGTGGTTGTATACTCCTCGATATTATAATCCGCTATTGTTAGACCTTTGTCAAAACGTTCCTCAATTTTGATTACGCCTTGAAGAGGATTTTGCTTGAGCTTCTTTGGTAGTTGATTATCTGAAAGACCATCAAGGTGGTAATGGAACGTGGTCTTTAGAAAATGGTTAATAAAATTATTAGGTTTGCCAAATAGTCTTCCCATGTTCCAGCCAAAATGCAATAATGCCCACTTCTCTATCGGTGATGCGACCTCGATTCTTGCAGCCGGTATATTAGCCTCGATTTCCTCCGGAGTACGTGAATCCCAGTTTGGAGACGATGCTCTTTGAAACAATCCCAAACGGAAAAACAGCTTTTCCAAATCACAAGGTTTGACATATGGACCTAATTTCTCGGCGGTGTATTCGCAGGCAAACCGATATTTGGCGTCTTCCTGCGATTGTACCAGAGATGCGGCGGATTCCTTCATGTCATTTATATTGAAGGATACGACTCCGGTCTCATCATGTTTCTTTAATGATGCTTCCGGCGGGATTGCCGTTTCTTGCCGCAATTTAGTTACAACATTAAGCATCATATCCTCAAAATCACCACGAGATAAGGGCTTTTCTTTGGCCTGTGGAGTGGATGAATTGGTGTCAATAACCGGTTGCGATACAGGAATCTGCTGTACAATCTTCGCTTCCTTTTCTTCTGTTTCGCCGATTAGCGGCATATCTTTGCCTGAAAGAAATTCGACGAGCAAAGCATATAGTGCAAGTCCGGCGACAATGGCAATTAAAAAGAAAACGTTAGCATTGAACTCTGATTCTCCTTTTGATAAAATAGAGTGGCGGATGGTCAGTGCTGAAAAAATATCAACAGCAATCACCAGCACAAGCAACCATGGATGATGGCCTTTGAATAGGTCTTTCATTCGCGTAATTGTTTAATCGTATAGCCTTAAAAAATGATGAGTTATGCAAACAAGGTTAAAACACGGTAACACTTTCGATTGTTCATTCTCCGAAAATTGAATCAGCATTGTTGGTTGGAGATATGCTTGATTCGTTGTACCTTTGCACTCAAAAATAACATAATGGCGACATCAGCTCAAAAGAAAATAATTACGTTCTCTCTGAGAGTAGATCTCATAGAACGTCTTAAAGATATGGCTAAACAAGAGCATTGTAGCCTTGACAATTTGGTTGAGAGCATATTGTTTGAAGCTGCTTATAATGAACCTAATGAGATAACAAAGGCCGCTCTTGAGGAAGCTATTAGTGGAAAATTGAGGACTAAACCTCCCATTGATACATCATCTGTAGAGGCTATGTTTAAGTCAATCGATTAGACACTATAATAGCAATATAATTATAGACCGAGACAATGCTGATAAGGCAATTATCTCGGTCTATCTTATTATTATTTCAGAGAGATGGCGTTGGATGCCTCGCGCTTTTTCTCACTGACCACGTCGGCGTAAATTTGAGTAGTTCTTACGCTACGATGGGTTAACATCTTTGATACCACGTATACGTCGATGCCCAGCGAGATAAGGAGTGTGGCAAACGAGTGACGAAGACAATGGAACGACAGTTTTTTCTCGATTCCGGCTGCCTTTACCCATTTCTTGAATGGCTGTTGTGCCATTGAGCGGCGGAAGCCTTTGAAGATAAGTCCTTCACCACGCTCCCCACAATATTTCAGAGCCTCTTCACTTATCGGTAATGTCGCTTCTGTCTCGGTTTTCTCGGTACATAGGCGTATGCAGTGGCCACCGTCAGGACTTCGCTCAATATTATCCCATCGGAGCTGCAACAGGTCGCTAAGACGTAATCCGGTAAACAGACCGAACATAGATGCTTGTCTGAGGATAGGCACCTCACACTCGGTAGCATCAAGGATTTTCATCTCGTCGAGCGTCAGATACTCCTTCTTTACCTCCTGCCATTTGATGCCTTCAAGAAAGTCGTTGACGTTCTCGGTGATATATTTTTCCTTATATGCCATTTTCAGCAGACAGCGGAATGTTGACCAATAGCCTGAAGCAGAGTTGTTGGATAACGATATCTTTTTGCCAGGGTGGCGCAGACTATGTGCATAGAGAAGATACTCCCGGAATTCTTCGCACAGTTCCGTAGTAATATCGCCGAATGTGCATCGGCCACCGCAGAATTTTTTGAAATGGAGATAGACGCTCATCCATTTGTCATATTTGCTTTTCGCCTTCTTCTCGAAGTAGGCAAGAAAGTCCATCTTCTGTTTAGTCTTGTCAAGGAATCCGAACTGTTCGTTTACGAGGCTCTGATAACGGATGCAACGGATGGCCTCGGCTTTCTCCTCCATTTCCTGATTGAAACGGCGTTGTATCTCGTTGGCCGGTTCGGCAAAGATGACTATGCCGAGAGTTTCGCGGCGGGTCATCTTGTTTGTGTGGGGATTGCGTATCGCGGGATAATAATCGAGATAGAGCGATACCTTACCTCCGGCATACGGGCGACGACGGAGGAACACTTTGGTGCAGGTGTTTGTCATTGTTTTATGGGGTTTGAGGGTTTGAAAATCAGATACAAAAGTAGCGGGAGAAGCATGAGAGAACAATGAGTTCTCCAGCAGTCCCAAGGCTTCTCCAAAGTCTCTCTGGAGATTAAATCTCCGGAGAACCGAGGAGAGAATCAAGTTCCGAGCAGAGTATGAGAGTGTATTTTCCTTTCTTCACACGAGTGATGTTGTGGTATTTCAGATAGTGGTGGAGTTGGTCGCGGGTCAGTCCATACTTCTCCATCGCCTCTGGATAGGTGTAATACTCCGGTGCCTTTGGGACGGTCGCACCCTTTGCCAAATCGAAATGATACTTGGAATACATCACATAGTTGCCTTGCTTTTTCTTCGGAATACCCTCTTTTGATACGAGAGTATAGATTGCCGATAGTGTCATTCCATAGGCGGCTTGAATATCAGCCGCGGTGTACCACTCGTTGATTTCCTCCTTCGGCTGCTGATTGGCAAAGTAGCGGTCAACATGGCTTCGGCTCCAAAGAGTCTTTCCTCGGCTCTGAGTCTTCGGCCAGCCTTCACGCTCCGCAATCTTATACATCCCGGAGTTAGACACACCATATTTCTCTTGAATCTCCTTGGAGGTGTAGAAATCAGTGATTGGAGCTGATGGATTCTTGACCTGTGTACTCTGAATATCAAGAACTGAAAATAGTGAATCTACATCGGCTCGACGAATGAGTGTCTTGCGTTTCAGTTTCCAAACCTTGATTACTCCACGGTTTATATAATTATAGATTGTGACGTGGCATACTCCTAATAGGGTAGCTGCTTGTGTTGGAGTCAAGAACTCTTGTTTAGCGACCTCTTTCTGTCCTGATTGCTGGTATTCATATTCTCGTTGGTATGAATCCAGTTTCTCCTGACGCTTTCTTTCCTTGTATGCGAGTCCTGAGCATCGGTGGCTGCAATACTCCGTTGTTGTCTTGCGAGCAATGAACTCAGCTCCACACCAACGGCATTTCTTTTTGATTTCAATGTTGCTACTCATTTTTATCCTGTGTTAGTGTTTATTTCGCCGTTTATTTCGCCAAAAGTGTTCATGGGCGTAAACTGACGTAAACCTACGTAAACATCGTCCACGACCTTGCGGCACGCATTGACGGGGTTGACCGACTTGCTACAAATCGGGTACAAAAACACAGGTAAAAAGGGGTGAAAAGCGGTTATATTGCAGTATGAAGACGAAAAAAGCCGCCCGATAACGAGCGACTTTTCAATATTTTACACCAAATGGCACCAGTTGTCACCAATAGGCTACTTGCCGATGCAGAAGTTCTGGAAGATGGAGGTGAGGAGGTCGGTGGTGGTGATGGTGCCGGTGATGGCGGAGAGGTGGTGGATGGTTTCGCGGAGGTCCTGGGCGATGAAGTCGCCTGAGAGGTTTGCTCGAAGGCCGTCAAGGACGCGGGCTAATGATTCTGCGGCGAGTGTCAGGGCTTCGTAGTGGCGCGCGTTTGTAACCATGAGGTCTGCTCCCGCAGAATCATTGGTTCCTGATAGGGTGTGGAGTGCTTGGGTGAGCCGGTCTATGTTGTGGCCTGTCGATGCAGAGATCAATATAGGCCTTTGTGTCGATTTTTCTGTTGTGACAGGCTCTTGTGATTCAGTGAAAATGTTCTGCAAAGGGTGGGGGAGATCGGTCGGTGAGGCAAGTAGGTCTGTTTTATTCAGAACTGTAAGGAGGGTTGCTCCTTCTGCTAGATGTTTTTTTATTTCGGTATACAGTTCGGTCAGTTTCTCCTGACTGATGTCTGGTGTTACGAGCCATATGACTATGCGTGCGCGTTCGATGGCTTCAAATGAGCGGCCGATGCCGAGGTTTTCTACGTGATCTGAAGTTTCGCGTAAGCCGGCTGTGTCGATGAATCGATACATGACGCCGTCGATCTCTATTGTGTCCTCGACGGTGTCTCTTGTGGTTCCAGGTATGTCGCTGACGATGGCGCGTGACTCATTCAGCAAGGCGTTGAGCAGGGTCGATTTGCCTGCGTTTGGTTCGCCTACGATCGCTACCGGGATGCCGTTTTTAAGTGCACTGCCTGTTGAGAATGTAGCGGCAAGGCTGCTGATTTCAGTGTGGAGGTTTTTGGCCAGTTCTGCCAGGTGGATGCGCGAGGCGAATTCAACGTCTTCTTCTGAAAAATCGAGTTCGAGTTCGAGCAAAGAGGCTATTTCGATCAGTTTTTCTCTGAGTGTTCCGATCCGTTTTGAAAAATCGCCTCTCATCTGGGATGACGCAAGGCGGTGGGCGCTTCGGGAGGTGGCGGCAATTACATCGGCCACGGCTTCGGCCTGGGCAAGGTCGAGTTTGCCGTTGGCGAATGCGCGACGTGTAAATTCTCCGGGCTGAGCCAGACGGCATCCTGTGCGTATAAGCAGATTGATCAGTTCGCGCTGTATCCATACGGAGCCGTGGACCGAGATTTCAACTACGTCTTCGCCTGTGAATGTTCCGGGAGCGCGAAACACTGTGGCCACTCCGCTGTCAAGCGGTTCTGTCGGGTTTTCAGGGTCTGTTATTGTGCCCAGGTGGGCGGTATGTGTGCCGACTGATGAGAGAGGTTTTCCGCGCCAGATTTTATTGATGATGCTGATTGCATCGGGTCCGCTCACGCGGATTACTGCTATGCCTCCACAGCCGGGGGCGGTGGATATGGCGCATATGGTGTCTGAATCGTTATACTGATACATAAGTAATTCTTCGAAATTGAACGATACAATGATCATCGGGAACTCTTTCAGTGGATTGTTCCTGGAGTCTATCTGCAAAATTAGCAATTTATTCCCAAGACGCAAAACAGGCTATCGCGATGGAGAGGTGCGATAGCCTGCGGTCAAAGATATTAAGGTAGAAGAATGTCAGATTTGCAGTCTGATCACCGGGGTGCGGTCAGGCAAACGGGGTAGATCAGTCTTCAGACTGTGACTTTTCGGCATATTCTTTCAGGAGTTTTTCCTGGACGTCAGCCGGAACGAGTTCATAGGATGCGAACTTCATTGTGAAAGCCGAGCGTCCGCCGGTGATTGAGGATAATGCGGTCGAGTATGACGACATTTCTTTCAGAGGTACTCTGGCCGAGATCTTTTCAAAACCATTGTCGCTTGACATGCCCATGATTATTGCTCTACGGCCCTGCAGGTCGCTCATGACATCGCCCATGACATCACCGGGCACCATGACTTCGACGTCATAGACCGGTTCGAGCACTTTGGGGTTGGCGTTGCGGAAGGCTTCGCTGAAGGCGTTTCGGCCGGCCAGGCGGAATGAGATTTCGTTTGAGTCAACCGGGTGCATTTTACCGTCGTAGATGCAGACTCTTACGTCGCGGGCATAGCTTCCGGTCAGAGGTCCCTGTTCCATGCGGTCCATGAGGCCTTTGACGATGGCCGGGATGAATCGTGCGTCAATCGCACCGCCGACAATGCAGTTGTGGACCACGAGTTTTCCGCCCCATGAGAGTGGTAGTTCCTGAGTGTCGCGGACGCTCATCTTGTATTCCTGATTGCCGAATTTATAGGTGTCCGGTGCAGGCATGCCTTCTGTATAGGGTTCGATAATGAGGTGTACTTCGCCGAACTGGCCTGCGCCGCCTGACTGTTTCTTGTGTCGGTAGTCCGCGCGGGCTGCTTTTGTGATTGTCTCGCGATAGGGGATACGCGGTTCATCGAAGATGATCGGGAGTTTGTCATTGTTTTCAACGCGCCATTTGAGAGTGCGAAGATGGAATTCTCCCTGGCCTGACAGGATGATCTGTTTCAGTTCCTTCGACTGTTCGATTACCCATGTAGGATCTTCCTCGTGCATACGTGTGAGGATGCCCATGAGCTTTTCTGAATCGCTCTCTGTCACGGGGCGGATCGCACGGCGGTATTTCGGCTCAGGGAAGCGGATGAAATCAAAGCTGTATTCGCAGTCCTTACCGTCAAGAGTGTTGCCGGTGCGTACATCTTTCAGTTTCACGGTTGCGCCGATGTCTCCTGCGCAGAGTTTATCGACCTGAGTCTTGATGTTGCCGCAGACGCAATAGATCTGAGCGATTCTTTCGCGTGAACCGCGTGTGATATTTTCGAGGTCTACGCCAGGAGTCAGTGTGCCGGACATGACTTTGAAGTAGCTGACTTCACCGATGTGCGGTTCTACAGTGGTCTTGAAGAAGTAGAGTGAGAGCGGACCGTTGCTGTCAGGCTTCACTTCCACTCCTTCTACTGTCTCAGGAGCCGGCATGTCTTCAACAAACGGCACTACGTTGCCGAGGAATTCCATCATTCGGCGTACACCCATGTCCTTAGCTGCGCTTACGCAGAACACTGGATAGATCGAGCGGTCAATCAGGCCCTTACGTATGCCTTCGCGCATTTCGTCTTCGCTGAGATGGCCCTGGTCGAAGAATTTTTCCATCAGAGTCTCGTCATTTTCAGCCGCAGCCTCTACGAGGGCCTGGTGGAGTTCTTTGGCGCGTTCCATTTCTTCGGCCGGAATCTCTTCGATGGTCGGAGTGCCACCGTCAGGGCCCCAGGAGTATTTCTTCATAAGCAGCACGTCAATCATGGCATTGAAGCCGGCTCCGCACTGCAGAGGATATTGTATAGCCACGATCTTGTTGCCGAAATGCTCGCGCATCTGCTCCATGACGTTTTCATAGTCGGCCTTGTCGCCGTCAAGCTGGTTGAGAGCGAAAATCACTGGCTTTTTCAGAGACTGGGTTGTACGGAAGATGTTCTGTGTGCCTACCTCCACGCCATATTGCGAGTTGATCAGTATGACACCGGTGTCGGTCACATTGAGTGCGGTGATCGCATTTCCGACAAAGTCATCGGCTCCGGGGCAGTCTATCACATTAAGCTTCTTCCCAAGGAATTCCGCATAAAAAACTGTCGAGAATACGCTGTAGCCATACTCTTTCTCAACAGGGAACGAATCACTTACAGTGTTTTTTCCTTCAATGGTGCCGCGGCGTTTTATAACTCCACACTCGTAAAGCATAGCTTCGGCGAGTGTGGTTTTACCAGAGCCTTTGCTCCCAAGCAAGGCGATGTTTTTAATCTCGTTTGTTTGATAGACCTTCATATTTAATTTAGGTTTTAGTTTTAGGTAAGAAGAAAACGTCCGCAAAATAGTAATAAATTTTCGTTTTCGGTGCGCAAAAAAATGTGTTTTACAACATACTGACGTTTTTTACTCTCTCGATGCTCCAACGTCACCATAATATTATTACCTTTGCGTGTATTATTTCCAAAGAAAAAGCCTATGGATATAACAAAACCTTGCATCATTCCTCTTCCACGTATATATGACCCCCGCGGGAGTCTCACTTTTGTCCAGGACAATGATCAGATACCGTTTGAGATCGCCCGGTGTTACTGGACCTATGATGTCCCGGCTGGAGAGGCCCGTGGCGGACATTCCCACAAGGAGGCTAAATCGCTGCTGGTGGCTGTCAACGGATGCTTCAATGTGAATCTCTTTGACGGTGACACTTGGATGACCTATACGCTTAACCGCCCGTATGAAGGGCTGTATATCCCCCAGGCTATTGGCGTACGCTCGATAATTTTGCCTCCGGAAGTGTGTGTGTGGTCATGACTTCAATCCTCTATGATCCGGATGAATACATCCGTGATTACGAAGAATTCAAGCAACTGGCCTCACGGCAGAAAGGACCCTATTTATGAAATATCCTTTCCTGGATCTTGGCTGTGTGAATGAACCGTATGCCGACAGCCTTGTAGCCGCGGCAGAGCGTGTGATACGCAGCGGCCGTTATATCGGAGGCCCTGAAGTGGAGGCTTTTGAATCGCGCCTTGGCGAAATGCTTGCCTCTCCGTTTGTGATAGGTGTCAGCAACGGTCTCGATGCCCTACGGCTTATACTGAGAGCCTATTGCGTGATGGGGGTTTTCAGTCCGGGAGACGAAATCATCTATCCGGCCAATACATTTATAGCTTCAGTGCTTGCCATCAGCGATGCCGGGCTTGTTCCGGTTGCGGTAGATATAGATGAGAAGACCATGAATCTTGACACATCTCTCCTTGAGGCTGCCATCACGCCACGCACTCGTGGAATAATGGCAGTGCATCTCTACGGGCGTGTGGCCTGGGATGCGACTCTTACAGACTGTGCCGAAAAACATGGGCTGAAAATAATTGAAGACTGCGCGCAGGCTCTCGGCGCCCGCACTCTGGCTGAGGGCCTTCACGCTTCGCCGTTTGCCGGTGCGCTTGGCGATGCCGCGGGAATCAGTTTCTATCCCACCAAGAATGTCGGAGCTTTGGGCGACGGAGGTGCGGTTGTTACTCATGACGCCGGTCTGGCCAAAACTGTGAGAGCTCTGGCTAATTATGGCACAGAGTCGCGTTACAACAACATATTCAAAGGCTTCAACTGTCGTCTTGATCCATTGCAGGCGGCTTTCCTCAGCGTGAAACTTCCGTATCTGGCTCAGGAGAATGCCGACAGATTCGCGAGGGCACTGGCTTATCAGCGCACCATCTCGCATCCTGACATAGTGTTGCCATATATGTCATCAGAAGTCACAGACCACGTATGGCATCAGTATGTGATAAGGGTCACAGGCGGAAAACGGGATCAGTTCCGGCAGAAACTTGCCGAAAGGGGAGTGGACACTGACATCCATTACGCCGTGCCCCCGCATTGTCAGCCTTGTTATGCAGATCTGGCACATGGCCCGCTGCCGGTCACAGAGCGCCTTGCCGGAGAGATAGTAAGTCTTCCTATAGCCACCGGTACATCCGTGGCCGATGCGGCCGAAATAGCCAGTATTATCAATCAGGCTGACCTTGGCGGCTGAAAAATCATTCATAATATATGGCAAAATCAAGAAGGAGAACAAGAAAGAAAAAAGTAGGAAAAAGTATCAGAAATATGTGGCGAGGACTTATAGCGGTAATCCTTATGGCTGGATGTGGTTATCTTGCCTCACACCTTAGCGGTCAGGAAACAAATGAACAGGTGCTGTCCGCACATTCTGGGGACTATGGAAATCTTCTCGAAGTCAAAACAAGGCCTGGAACACCTTCGGTGCTCAAAAGTTACCGTGGGATAGATCTGTCATTCAACCCGCAATGCCATATACCCAACTGGGTTTCATGGGAATTGACCGCCAAGGAGACAAGCGGCTCCGCATCGAGGACAAATAAATTTGCGTCAGACCCTGACGTTGAAGGCTGTGCCTATACCTGGGACTATAGTTATTCCGGTTATGACCGCGGGCACATGGCGCCTGCGGGCGATATGAAATGGAGCGCTGAAGCAATGGCCGAGACATTTCTGCTTACCAATATATGTCCTCAGGCAAAGAGCCTTAATGCCGGCTCATGGAAAGGGCTTGAAGAAAAATGCCGGCAGTGGGCAGAGGCTGACAGTGCCATCTATATAGTCTGCGGGCCGGTTATAGACGGAAATCCGATTGAATATATAGGTGACTCGCGCGTCTATGTTCCGAGAAAATTTTTCAAGGCTATTATCTCACCTTATTCTGTACCGGCGAGAGGTATCGGATTTATCATGCCGAATGAAAAAGTCAAAGGCGGCATGCAGGCCTGTGCGGTCACAATTGACTCCATTGAGGCTCTTACCGGGCACGATTTCTTCTCCTCGCTGCCTGACGAGATAGAAAAAGAGGTGGAGAGCCAATGTAATTTCCACTATTGGAGCACTCACCGCAAACGGTAGAGCGCGGTAAAAACAAAAACAGACAGAAAACAGAAATGAGCCACACAGCTGTTGAACTGCACGGATTGTTGACCGGCTATCAAGGGCGTGACGGGAGCGTCAAAGTTTCCGGACCGCTTGATGCGTGTCTGAACAAAGGGGAGATGACATGTCTTCTCGGTCCGAACGGCGCCGGAAAATCAACTCTTCTTAAGACCTTGTCAGGTATGCTTTCTCCTCTTTCCGGATCAGTGACGGTTGACGGCAAGTCTCTTTCGGACTATTCTGTCTCTGAACTGGCCAAGGTGATAGGGCTGGTGCTTACGGAGAAGCCTGCTGTCGGAAACATGAAAGTGGAACAGCTCGTAGCGATGGGGCGCAGCCCTTACACAGGCTTCTGGGGGCGTCTGAGCGACTATGACCGGAAGATTGTTGACGATGCAGTGGGTCTTGTCGGTATAGGCCCGCTGTGTGGACGGCCGGTTGCTTCGCTCAGTGATGGCGAAAGGCAGAAAGTGATGATAGCCAAAGCGCTCGCCCAACAGACTCCGGTCATATTTCTCGATGAGCCTACTGCTTTTCTTGATTTTCCAAGCAAAGTCGAGATAATGCGGCTGTTGCGTTCTCTTTCACGATTCAGACAGACCACTGTGTTTATTTCAACTCACGATCTGGAGATTGCTCTTCAGATTGCCGACCGCGTGTGGTTGCTCGACAAGCATCATGGCCTTAAAACGGGAACACCCCGCGGACTTGCCGCTGACGGCAGTCTGGGGGTGTATTTTGACCGTGAAGGAATCTGCTATGATCCTGTCGGCGGGCATTTCCGCATACTGATGCAGGATCAATGATCTGTGGCGGTTCCTTCCGTTCTGCTGAGCGGGGCTGATCAGGATTTGTTGGCGCGCTTACGTTCGATTTCGTCAAGAATGATCTTGCGCAGGCGGAGGTGATGAGGGGTCACTTCCACATATTCATCTTCCTTGATATATTCGAGAGCTTCTTCAAGCGAGAATACTACCGGAGGGATGATGCGGGCCTTGTCATCGGCGCCGCTTGCACGCATGTTGGTCAGTTTCTTTGACTTGGTGACATTGACCACGATATCGTTGTCTTTGGCGTTTTCGCCTACCACCTGACCTGCATAGACTTCTTCCTGAGGGAAGATGAAGAAACGTCCGCGGTCCTGAAGCTTGTCAATGGCATAGGCATAGGCGGTTCCGCTTTCCATTGCGATGAGCGATCCGTTGGTGCGGCGTTCGATGTCACCTTTCCAAGGCTGGTATTCATGAAAGCGGTGAGCCATAATGGCCTCTCCGGCCGATGCGGTCAGCACATTGTTGCGCAGGCCTATGATGCCGCGTGAGGGGATGAGGAATTCAATATGGATGCGGTCGTTCTGAGTCATCATCGAGACCATCTCGCCTTTGCGGCGGGTCACCATGTCGATGATCTTTGATGAATATTCTTCCGGCACGTTGATGGTCAGCATTTCGATTGGCTCGCATTTCTGCCCGTCGATTTCTTTGAGGATGACCTGAGGCTGGCCTACCTGAAGTTCAAAGCCCTCGCGGCGCATTGTCTCGATGAGCACCGAGAGATGAAGCACACCGCGTCCGAATACAGTCCATGAGTCCTCGTGGTCAGCTTTGGTTATGCGCAGTGCGAGATTGCGGTCAAGCTCTTTTGTCAGGCGGTCATGGATGTGGCGTGAGGTTACGTATTTGCCATCCTTGCCGAAGAAGGGGCTGTCATTGATAGTGAAAGTCATTGACATTGTCGGCTCATCGATGGCGATACGCGGGAGCGCCTCCGGATTATTGAAATCAGCCACAGTGTCACCGATCTCGAATCCTTCGATGCCTACAAGGGCGCAGATGTCGCCGCTTTTCACTGACTGCACTTTCTTTCGGCCCATGCCTTCGAAGGTATGCAGCTCCTTGATGCGCTGACGTACAACTGTGCCGTCTTTCTTGCAGAGCGCTATGTCCTGGCCTTCGCAGAGCTCACCGCGGTGTACACGGCCTATGGCAATTCGGCCTACATAGCTGCTGAAGTCCAGTGAAGTTATCAGCATCTGTGCATCGCCTTCAAGCACTTCTGGTTCGGGGATATATTCGATGATGGCGTCAAGAACGGCAGTGATGTTGTCAGTCGGCTGGGTATAGTCGGTGCTCATCCAGCCTTGTTTTGCCGAACCGTAGACGGTGGGAAAATCAAGCTGATCTTCGCTTGCATCGAGATTGCACATAAGGTCGAACACCATTTCCTGCACTTCGTCAGGACGACAGTTGGGTTTGTCGACTTTATTGATGACAACTACCGGTTTCAGGCCCATCTGGATGGCTTTCTGAAGCACGAATCGGGTCTGGGGCATCGGGCCTTCAAAGGCATCGACAAGGAGGAGGCAGCCGTCGGCCATGTTGAGCACTCGCTCTACCTCGCCACCGAAGTCGGCGTGTCCCGGAGTGTCAATGATGTTGATCTTGTAGCCGTTGTAGTTGATTGAGACGTTTTTGGAGAGGATTGTTATCCCTCGCTCGCGTTCGAGATCATTATTGTCGAGTATGAGTTCACCGGTTGACTGATTGTCGCGAAACAGTTTTCCGGCCATTAGCATTTTGTCTACGAGCGTGGTTTTGCCGTGGTCCACGTGGGCGATGATGGCAATATTTCTAATCTTCTGCATTGTCCAAAAATTTTTCAGGGTGCAAAGTTACAACTATTTTCGCTAATATCTGCTTTGTTGCGCCAAAAATCGGCGTCGGAGGCCGATTTTGCTATTCTGAGTGCCTCTGTCAATACATCTGATAGTCTACCGAGAGCACTTGGAATTCAGTCCGGCGGTTTATCTGGTCTGCAATTTCCTGCTGCTCTTCCGGAAGGCTTTCAATGAATGCCTCGTCAAGTACCCGGCCCTCTTCAAACAGAGGAAACTCGCGGGCAAGACGCTTGGTGATCTTTTTCGGGCGCGATTTGCCATAGCCCTGATACTGAAGCCGAGCTGCCGGAATTCCTGCCTCTATCAGATAGTCGACCACGCTTTTTGCGCGGCGTTCGGAGAGGCGTATGTTATATTCGTCAGACCCCCAGCGGTCGGTGTGTGATGCCATTTCGATTGTTATGTTGGGGTTGTCGCGCAACATCTGCACGAGGCTGTCGAGAGCGCCTTTTGATTCAGGCCGCAGAGTGGCTTTGTCAAAATCGTAGAAGATATTTTCCACGATGTTTGGTTTTGAGATCGAGGCCAGTATGAAGTCTATGCCGTATTCGGCGTCTTCTTCGGCAGTATCTGATGTGAATTCCTGTTTGGCGTTGAGATAACCTTTTGCGCCGGCGAGCATCACATAGCGCACTCCGCGCTGCAGCGGGAAGGAGAACGATCCGTCGTTGCGGGCTACGGCTTTCTGGTTGGAGCCGTCATTGCCTACGATGCGTATCACGGCGTTCGGCACAGGTTCTTCATCTCGGTCCAGCACCCAGCCGCTTATCTGAATCTTGAGATCGGGGAGTTCGAATGAATAGAGATGGTCATATCCACGGCCGTCGCCGCGATTTGAACTGAAATAGCCTGACTCTTTGCCTGGGTTGGCGAAGGTGATGCCGAAATCGTCACCTTCGGAGTTTATGGGCGAGCCCATATTCTCTACCAGCCAGCCGCCGGAAGGGGTCAGCGTGGCCCGGAATATATCAAGTCCACCCAAGCCGGGATGTCCGTCAGACGAAAAATACATTATAGAGTCGGTGAGCATGTAGGGAAATACCTCATCGCCTGGTGTATTGATCGCGTCTCCGAGATTTTCAAGGCTTCCGGCCCGCTCGTTAAGTTTGATGCGCCAGATGTCTTTGCCCCCGTGTCCGGGCATGTCGGATGTGAAATAGAGATACTCTCCGGAGGGGCTTACTGCCGGATGCCCATAGCTCGAAAGCGTGTCGTTGGTGATCTCAAGCTTCACCGGTGCGCTCCATTGTGCATCGGAGCGGCGCGAGGTGTAGATGTCTACGCCCGTATTCCGGTCGGGCGTACGTATGGCGCGGGTGAGATACATGGTCGATCCGTCAGGCGAAAACGAAATGATGCCTTCGTCCCATTCTGTGTTCACTTCCCCCTCCACGGCTTCGGGCCGCTGCCAGTCGCCGCGTTCGTTCTTGCGCACCATCCAGATGTCGCTGCGTTTCATGCCGGTGATCTCGCTGCGGTTCGATCCGGTTACTTTCTCATTGGTCGTTGTGAAATACAGCACCTCGCCGTTAAACATGGGAGAGAAGTCGGAACGGCGGGAGTTGAAGAGTTTTGCATTTCTGACCACGTGGCGTGTCTTGTTGCGCTTGAGCTCTGCTGCTCGGCGCGCACCGGCAAGAGCCTGCCGGGCATGGCTGTCGTCCGGTTTGATCTTCAGATAATCTTCATAGCTTTTGATTGCTTGGGCGTAGTTGCCTTGCCCGTGTTGGGCGCTGGCAAGCTGAAGGAGTATTGTGGAGTCAGGGTATCCGTAACGCAAGGCATTCTGATAGGCGGCAGTCGCACGTGCGTCCTGGCCAAGGCGTGTGTAGCATTCGCCCATCTTCAGAGCCACTTCAGCCCGCTGGCTGCGCTGTTCGCGTGGATTGAGTTTGTTGTAGATTTTTCGATAGGTTTTCTGGGCATCGAAATATTCGCCGCGGGCAAGCTGCTCGTCGGCTACACTCATCTTTGCTCCGGAACATCCGGCCAGTGCGCCTGCTATAAGCGCTATATATATAAGGTGGTATAAACGGGTCATGACTGGTGATGATGGAAGTTTCTTATAAGGCTTGTACAGCCGTTCAGATATGCTTTTGATAATTTAACGTAGAAATCATGTGAATATTTTATTTTGGAAAAGCGGCGAAATCATTGTATCTTTGTGCGATAATTCAGCATGGCCCGACTTAAACAGCCTCTTAAGCCTGAGCGCATTCTGACAAATTGTAATTGTCAAAATCTTTAATATTAAATCACATACCTATGGGTCTTTTTGAAAAACTTACCGCTAACGCAAAAGCAAAGCGTCAACGCATCGTCCTCCCGGAAGGCACAGAACCCCGCACTCTCACCGCTGCCGACCGCATCATAGCCGACGGTATAGCCGACATCATTCTGATCGGTGATCCGGCCGAGATCATGACAATGGCCAAGGATCTCAATCTTGAGAATATCGGCAAAGCTACAATCGTCAACCCCGCTGATGAAACAGTGATTGACAAATATGCTCCTATCTATTTCGAACTGCGCAAGAAAAAAGGCATCTCGATGGAAGAGGCCCGCATGACTTCTGCCAATCCTCTCTATCTCGGCTGTCTTATGGTGAAGGCCGGCGATGCCGACGGCCAGGTTGCCGGCGCGCTCAACACTACCGGCAACGTGCTGCGCGCAGCGTTCCAGGTAATCAAGACCATGCCCGGCATTGACGTGGTTTCAGGCGCTTTCGTGATGGTGCTCCCCGAAGGATCTCCCTATGGCACAAACGGACTGCTGATTTTTGCCGATTGTGCGGTTGTGCCCGAACCCGATGCGGCCCAGCTTGCCCAGATCGCAGTGTCAGCCGGAAAAACCGCGCGTGACATCGCAGGCATCGAACCCCGTGTTGCCATCCTCAGCTTCTCAACCAAGGGCAGCGCCAAGAGCGAACGAGTCGACAAAGTAATCGAAGCTACAAAGATCGCTCATGAAATGGAACCCTCTCTCGTTCTTGACGGCGAACTTCAGGCCGATGCAGCCCTCGTCCCCGGAGTGGCAAACAGCAAGGCTCCCAACAGTCCGCTCTCAGGCCGTGCCAACGTGCTCGTATTCCCTTCGCTTGAAGTCGGCAATATTGCCTACAAGCTCGTGCAGCGTCTCGGCGGCGTTCAGGCTGTAGGTCCGGTTCTTCAGGGTCTTGCAGCTCCCGTCAACGATCTTTCGCGCGGCTGCTATCCCGAAGATATCTACAAGACCATCATCATTACCTGCAACCAGGCAATCGGTCTTAAGGAAAACAACTAATCATACCTCTCATACGCAAAGACAGACTAAAGAATGAAAATCTTAGTATTAAACTGCGGTAGCAGTTCAGTAAAATATAAGCTTATCGACACAGCGGACAACAGTGTGCTTGCCGAAGGCGGCGTTGAGAAAATCGGACTTAACGACGGATTTCTCAAGTACAAGAAAAACGATGGCTCAAAGGCTGTCATCGAACTTGGTCTTGTTGACCACAATGGTGCCGTGCAGGCTATTCTTAACCTTCTGACTGATCCTGCGGAAGGCTGCATCAAGTCATATGACGAAATCGACGCAGTGGGCCACCGCGTAGTTCACGGAGCTGAAAAATTCAGCGAAAGTGTGCTTATTAACGATGAAGTCAAAGACATGATCAAGCAGTGCTACGACATCGCGCCTCTCCACAACCCCGCCAACATGACCGGTATTGACGCTATCACCACTCTCATGCCCGGCAAGCCTCAGGTAGCAGTCTTCGATACCGCTTTCCACCAGACAATGCCTGCAAAGTCGTTCCTCTATGCTTTGCCTTACAAGTATTATGAGGAAGACGGTGTGCGCCGCTACGGTTTCCACGGAACCAGCCACCGTTATGTTTCTCAGCGTGTTTGCGAATTCCTCGGAGTAGACAGCAAAGATCAAAAAATTATTACCTGCCATGTCGGCAATGGCGGCTCGATCACAGCTGTTGACGGTGGAAAGAGCGTAGACACTTCTATGGGCCTCACCCCGACAGAGGGCCTCATGATGGGTACCCGCGTGGGCGATGTCGATCCCGGAGCGCTTGTTTATCTTATGCTCAAACACAATCTGTCAGCCACAGATCTCCAGAAAATCATCAACAAGGAGAGCGGAATGGCAGGCGTGACAGGCATCTCAAGCGATATGCGCGAAATTGAAGCCGCTGTTAATGCCGGTGACGAGCGCGCTATCCTCGGACTTGCCATGTATGAGCAGCGTATCCTCAAATACATCGGTGCTTATGCCGCTGAAATGGGCGGTGTAGACATCATCGTATTTACCGGCGGCGTAGGCGAAAATCAGACTTCACTCCGCGAAGCAGTCTGCGAGCCCCTTAAGTTTATGGGAGTCGAAATAGATAAGGAGCTGAACTCTGGTATCCGTGGCAAGGAAGCAGTTGTTTCTACAGCGGCATCTAAAGTAAAGGTCGTTGTCATTCCTACTGACGAGGAATTGATGATTGCCCGCGATACTGAAGCGATTGTTTCCAAGAAATAATCAGAGACTATAAAATTTTTGATTCCGCGCCGGATCACTGCCACGTTCCAAGCTGGCATCTCAGGCGTGGAATCATTCTGATATTAATAATGCAAATATGACAAAGATCCGTGCCGCCGTAGTTGGCTACGGCAACATCGGCCGCTTCTCGATTGAAGCTCTTGAAGCAGCCCCTGATTTTGAAATTGCCGGCGTCGTACGCCGCAATGTGGCCGAAATTCCGGCTGAACTTGCCCCTTATAAGGTTGTCACCGACATCCGTGAACTTGGTCATGTGGATGTAGCAATTCTCGCCACTCCCACACGCGAAGTTGAAAAATATGCTCTCGAATATCTGGCAATGGGAATCAACACCGTTGACAGCTTCGACATCCACACTTCGATCATCGGCCTTCGCCGCTCCCTCGATGCCGCAGCAAAAAAGGCCGGCCGCGTGGCCGTTATTTCTGCCGGATGGGATCCGGGAAGCGATTCTATCGTGCGCACACTCCTTGAGGCAGCCGCTCCGAAGGGCCTTACATACACCAACTTCGGCCCAGGCATGAGCATGGGGCATACAGTATGTGTAAAATCGAAAGCAGGTGTGAAGAATGCACTTTCAATGACCATGCCAAAAGGTGACGGCATGCACCGCCGTATGGTCTATGTAGAACTTGAAGACGGGGCACGTCTTGAAGATGTGGCAAAGGCTGTTAAGGAAGATCCTTATTTTGCGTCTGATGAAACCCATGTGATGGCAGTTGAAAGTGTCGATGCTGTAAAAGACATGGGCCACGGCGTGCACATGGTGCGCAAGGGCGTTTCCGGCAAGACCCAAAATCAGCGATTTGAATTCAATATGTCGATCAACAACCCGGCTCTCACCGCCCAGCTGCTTGTTGGAGTGGCCCGCGCATCAATGCGCCTCACACCTGGAGCATATACAATGGTCGAAATCCCCGTGATTGATCTTCTGCCCGGCGAACGCGAAGATCTGATCGCACATCTTGTCTGATCGATAATCATTCAGATATATATAGCGTTCAGCCCGTCAGTTGAGACCTCAACAGACGGGCTGAATGCCATATTTGAAATAAGGTTGGATTGTCAGTCAGACACTCCGTCAAGAATGATCTGTCCGAAGTACTGAGACTGATGGAAGTCGGGCTCAGGAGTCGGCACCGGAGCCCAGCTGAGATAGTGAGGCTGAGAAGTCCCGGAAGCACATTTGTAGAAGTTGCCACTAAGTTCGACCGGCTTTCCTTCAAACTTGATTCCAAGAAGATTCAGCGGAATTGCTGCAAGAAGGTCCCAGGTGAACAGTCCTTCCACTTCACGGAACGGCCGGCGTCCGCATGACGGAAGCACGGCTATAGTGGAGATCTCTGAATCAGAGAGGGGAGTGACGTTGACAGCCCTCGACTCTCGGTGAGAGGCTTTGATCGCACCGATGCAGTTGAACTCAAAATTCCAGTATTTTTCAGATCCGTCTGGCTTCACGAAAAACATAACGCAGGAGTCTTCGTAGACAGGTGAATTGTTCTCGAAATTCATGGCACGCAGATAGTTGCAGCGTACAAAGAAATTGATGTAGATATGGTTGTCCGAATGTGCGATGGTAAACGTGGTGAGCGGATGGTAAGGAAACAGATCCTTCCAGTTGAGTTCACCTATGCTGTGGCGTACGCCTGATGATTCCAGACGGTTGAAAATAGCATCAGTATTTAAAAAATCAAGATCAGCTATATAGGGTACGTGTAGTGTCTTTTGCATATTTGCTGTTATGAAATAGAGTGGGGGATAGAATCAGTTAATTGAAAAACAGATCTTTAATACCGGTAATGAATCCAATAGCGCCCATAATGAGAATGATGGCGGCTAAAATGCGGTTCAGCAGCCACATGGAGCGTATGTTGAAATGGCGGCGCACCTTGTTGACAAAATATGTAACGCCAAACCACCACAGCACAGCACCAAGGAATATTGAAATGTAGCCGGCCACATAGTGATAGGCCTGAAACTCAGGAGCAAGAAAACTGAAACGGGCAAAAAGGCCGATGATGAAGAAAAGTATCAGAGGATTGGAGAAAGTGAAAAGAAACCCAGTCCCGAAATCTTTCCAGTAGCTTGCCGGCTGCATTGCCGCCGGCTGAAGAGCCCGCGATGGATTAGCCACAAACAGATAGGCGGCATAGACAATCAGAACAATTGAACCGATCACCTGCAGAACGCTCTGATTTGATTGTATGAAATCAGTTACAAATGACAGGCCAAGTCCGGTCAGCAGGCAGTAGAGCAGATCGCTGACACCGGCGCCGACACCGGTGAAAAACGCCGGCCAGCGTCCGCGGTTGAGCGTCCGCTGGATACACAGCATTCCGATCGGCCCCATCGGAGCCGAAACAAGAATGCCTATAAGCAGGCCTCGGAATATTATGACAGGCAGATGTATCACAATCTGCAAAGGTACAAAATCACTCCGAGGTCTCAAAATTTTCAGCATGATTGATGCCCGGCAAAATGCAATTTAGAAGTTTTGAGTAAGTATTGAAGATAGCTTCGTTGGTGGCGTAGTGGGTGACCGATCGGCGCGTCAGTGCATATCAGCGTTGGTAAATGGAAAATAAATGCAATTGGTTAAAAAAGCGTCTCTGTTGTTATATGGCTGATATGCCACCGGATATATAATGTTATAATACAAAATAAGTAATATTTGTCAAAGACATGTAGTCACTTTTGTTGGGAATTACGAAAAAAGTTGTAACTTTGCACCGCAAAAGGCTGGTCCGGTAGCTCAGCTGGATAGAGCATCTGCCTTCTAAGCAGACGGTCCCGCGTTCGAGTCGCGGCCGGATCACAAGGTGTAGTTGATTGATATTCAGTCGGCTACACTTTCTTTTTGCGCTATTTTTTATGCATATTCAAAAACCTTTTTCTCCTTTCAACACTCTGATTGAGGGTTTTGTGTGCTCCTTAATGTTTAAATTGGTTTAAAACTAAACTAAAAGGACTGACTCCTGCAATAGGTGCCAGTCCTAATTTTGTTTTGCCTCAAAAAGTTTTATCGGACAGCAATAAAACTATATACAACTTCGACGTTTAGGTTGCCTGGGAAGCCGCATCGCCGTCAGTGCTGTGCAGTGTAAGTACAAGTGTGGTGTCTGTTGTCTGGGTGGCACTCCATATTGAATGATGAAAGCCTATGGACCCATCATGGAGACAATGCCCATAGTTGTTCTGTGGCAGTTGATAATCTATTGAATCGAGCGTAAAGCGGCCTCTGTTGATTCGGTTGCCGTATCGTCCGATAATCGCTCCGAAGTTGCCGTCGATCTCGATATAGTCACGGATGTTGTAATGCCCGAGCACGACATCGCGTGGTCGGCCGTCTTTATCCGGAACCATAAGCGACACAATTCGGCCTACGTAGTTTGTGACGCAGACTTCCATATCGCCGTTGTGCAAGGTGAACAGGGATATTTTCTGATTGTTGACAATGGTGTCAAAATCATTTTTGTCAAGGCCTGATAAAGTCGTCTTTTGATTTGATGCGCAGCCAACCATTATCAGTGCGGCTGCGAAATAGATGATATGTTTCATTGTTTTATTCGGCATAAAAAATCAAGGATTGAAGATCCTTTGAGTCTGGACCCACCATAACGCGGAATTCACCCGGATCATAACCATATTTCAGCTCGTTGTCATAATATTTGAGCATGTCGCTGTCTATCTCAAAGCTGACATTCACGGTCTCGCCCTTCGGGATGAATACCCGTTTATAAGATTTCAATTCTTTGACAGGACGGGCTATCCGGGCAACTGGATCATTGATATACAATTGCACAATTTCGTATCCATCGTAATCCCCGGCATTGCTGACATCTATTGAAAGCGATATAGCCCCTCCTTTTGCCAATCGGTCGGTGCTTATATATGGTTTTGAATAAGCGAATGTGGTATAGCTGCATCCATAACCGAACGGATAAAGAGGTTCGTTGCTCACGTCGATATAGTTGCTTCGATAGGGGTTAAACTGCGTGGAATCAAAGTCGGGATGACTTGAGGGCAGATGATTGTAATACAGCGGTATCTGGCCGATTGAACGCGGCCATGTGGTAGTCAGTTTCCCGGACGGCACCTTTTCTCCGAAGACAACGTCCGCTATGGCATCGGCTGCCTCGCTGCCTCCGAACCACACATTCAGTATGGCTGGAATGTGATTGTCCTCCCAGTCAAGCACAAGAGGACGGCCGGTGAAAAGCAACAGTATTACAGGCTTCCCGGTAGCGTATAACTGTTTGAGAAGATCGCGCTGAGTATCGGGAATTGTGATTTCCGCTCGGCTCGACGACTCACCGCTCATTTCCGCGCTTTCGCCAAGCGCACAGATTATGATATCTGCGCTATTTGCAATTTCTATGGCCTGACGATGCATCTCGTCATCGTTCCCGCGAGCGATAGAACGGCCCCAGTCGCAATTTCGTTGGGTAGTCTCATCATAGTAGATATTGCTTCCCTGCGCATAAAGCAGTTCAGCATCGGTGCCGAGGGCGTCGCGGAAAACGTCAAGTAGCGACTTGTGATTTTCAGGCTTGCAATAGCCGCTCCAAGTCCCGCTCATGTTGTTTGCGGCATTGGCGAGAGGACCGATAAGCGCAATCCGCCCTTTCTTTTGCAAAGGAAGGAGATGCTTGTCGTTTTTAAGCAATACAAAGGTTTCGGCGGCTATATCCCGTGCAATCTTGCGATGTCGGGGCGTGTACATATCTTTAGCCAGACGCTCAGGCTTGCAATATTTATATGGATTGTCGAATAGTCCGAGCTGCTGTTTGGCTGTCAGGATGCGACGGCATGCGTCATCTATCATCTTTTCAGTAACCTGTCCGCGCTCAAGAGCACATTTTAAATCGTTGAGATATCTGCCTGTAACCATATCCATATCTGTACCGGCCCTTAATGTGACAGCGGCGGCATCTTCTTTATCTGCCACTCCCATAAGCGGCAGCTCGTCTATTGAGCCGTAGTCAGTGACAACAAAACCGTCAAAACCCCAGTCGTTACGCAACACCCCGTTGATAAGCCACTCAGAGGCAGTGGCGTGCTGACCGTTGATAAGATTGAACGATGTCATCACTGAACCGATGCCGGCATCCACGGCAGCCTTATAAGGGGGCATATAATAGTTGAACATACATTCGCGGCTCATGTCAACGCCGTTGTAATCGCGTCCGCCTTCCGCCGCTCCATATAATGCGTAGTGTTTCACACAAGCCATAAGGGATGAGTCAGAACGCATCCCGTCGCCCTGATATCCATGAACATACGCTTGGGCGAGAACACTTCCGAGATACGGATCCTCGCCGGAGCCTTCGGCGATACGGCCCCAACGCGGGTCTCGGCAGATATCGACCATCGGGCTATAATTCCAGTTTACACCGTCGGCTGTAGCCTCGATAGCTGAGATACGGGCCATTTCGGCTATGGCGGTGCTGTCCCATGAACACGACAATGCCAAAGGGATTGGAAAGACTGTCTCATAACCATGTACTACATCAGCTCCCACGAGCAAGGGTATGCCGTGAGGTCCTTTCTCAACTGCCAACCTTTGAAAATGGGAAACCGCATCAACTCCTTTGACATTGAAGAAGCCGCCAATTTTTCCTTGCATGATAAGAGAGTCGAGCACGGCTGCCTGTGCTGTTCCTGACACCACATCTCCGCCGACGGGCAAATTCAGCTGCCCGATTTTCTCCTCAATGCTCATCTCAGCCATAAGACTGTCGATGAAGCCTTTGTTATCTGTATCACGAGCCTGAGCGGTAGCGGCAGACAGTAAAAGCAGGACGGCTGTGGTTATATTAGAATGATTCATACTATTGCTTCGGTTGGTTCAGAATTTTGTTGCTGGCACCCCTGTGAAAGTCATCTTCACGGGGTGTATTCTGCCATTTGAGTCGAAATGAAGCTCATCGACACATATGACGCGGTCGTTACCGTCGGTCGCTCCGAGCGGATGGCGGTGGTAGACAATATAGTATCTGTCTGTTTTCGAGGACCGGATTACGGAATGATGCCCTGCCCCCGTTCCTATCTCGGGGTCTGATTCCAGAATCGTGCCTACTCGTCTAAAAGGACCAAAAGGGGAATCAGCAATTGCATAGGCCACCCGGTAGTCATCTTTTGTCCAGTCGCCTTCACTCCACATGAAATAATATTTCCCGTCCTTAACAAGCATGAACGGCCCTTCTGTATAATCCTTTGGAGTCACTTCTTTGTAGAGCGAGCCGTCGGGGAAAGGGACAAGAGATTTGAAATCGTCGGCGAGACGGACCATGTTGCAGTGTCCCCAGCCTCCGTAATACATATAATAACTCCCATCCTTGTCTTTGAAAACGAACTGGTCGATTGGCTGCGCCTCGTTCACGATCTCATTTATCAGTGGTCGGCCAAGCAGATCCTTGAACGGACCTGCCGGCTTGTCGCTGACTGCGACACCAATACCGCCGATTTCGCCCTCGTGGACATCGTTTGCCCCGAAGAAAAGATAATACTTCCCGTCCTTCTCAAGCACTGCCGGAGCCCACATCGCACCCCAGGCCCATTTGACATCTTCTGTACTGATGATGTTTTCATGTTTAGTCCAATGGATGAGATCGGTGGTAGAGAAGCAGTCCATTGCGGTCTGCTCCTTGAAAGGAAGGCTGCGCGTAGGATATATGAACACCGTGTCGCCATACACGATTCCCTCCGGATCGGCATACCATCCGGGGAAACAGGGATTTCCCCCTATATCGGTCGCACTATCATATTTCACAGCTACTTTATGTGGTAGGTCGGCAGATGACGAACCTACGGAAAAGACATATTTACCATCCAGTATACATTCGGATGCCGTTTCCTCGTCATAATAAGCCAAATAAGAGAACGGAATGTCAACAGACACACTGCGGGTTTCGCCCGGCGCGAGATCCACTTTTGAAAAACCAACAAGTTTCTTCTTTTCCCTAAGCAGTCCTTTCAATTTAGGAGCTGATACATAAACTTGCACTGTTTCCGAACCGTATATGGACCCAATGTTGGTTACATCCATTTTCAGGTTATAGCCAATCCCAGTTCGGGTCACTATTGGTTTGCCAATGTTGAAATCCGTATAGCTGAGGCCATAACCGAACGGGAACAGTACAGGGATATCATTATAATCATACCAACGGTAGCCTATGAGTATGCCTTCATCATAATAGATGTCACAGATGGCTGAATCATCGCGCCAAATACCCGGATAGCGGCGCTGGCCGTGGGTGGGCAAGTCCTCAATGCGCATAGGGAAAGTAAACGGTAATTTCCCCGACGGATTGACTTTGCCTGTAAGTACATCGGCAAGACTGTTGCCGGCCTCACTGCCGAGATACCAGTCCTGGACGATGGCGGCAACCTTATCCGCCCAGGGCATCAAAACGGGTGTGCCGGAGATGTTCACCATAATCAAGTTCGGGTTAATATCGGCGATAGCTGAAATAAGATCATCCTGGCCATATGGTAGCTGTAAGGTCTTTCTGTCGGCATTCTCGGTGTCCTGGCAGTGAGAGTGGTTCAAGCCGCCAATGAATATCACGACATCGGCGTCTTTCGCTTTTGCAAGCATATCGGTTTTAAGTTGCTCTGGAGTTCGTTCTTCGGTCAGCATCTCAACGTCCTGACTTGTCACATTGTCTTGTACCGTACTTCCTGCTCCGATATATCCTCGTTCCCAATCGATATTCGCGTTTTCCAATGCCGATTTCAATCCGGCCAAGGGGGTAACCTCATGCTGTACCTTCAAAGAAGCCGAACCTCCTCCGACGGTCATCATCTTCACTGCGTTTTCACCTACTACAAGGATTTTGCGTATATCCTGTTTAAGAGGCAGTATGCCGTTGTTCTTTAATAGAACAATTCCTTCGGAGCCAATCTTTCGGGCTGTGGCATAATGTTCGGGACATGTGAAACGGCCCTTCCAACTGGAAGGAGCCATTGACGTACGGAAAATTGTGCGGAGTATGCGCCTCACTCTGTCATTGAGATCGTCAACGGATTCGCGGCCATCCCTCAGCCGCTCAAGATATGGGTTGGCCATATAGTAGCTGTCGTAGGCATTCATATTTACCGACACGCCGTCAGTACCGGTTCCCATTTCAAGGTCAAGGCCGCCCTCAAGAACAGCGTCGGTGTTGTGCACTCCGCCCCAATCGCTGACTGCGACACCGTCGAATCCCCACTGCCGTTTTAATATATCCCTTAAAAGTCGTGGATTCTCACAGCAGTTGCGGTTTTCAAAGAGATTATAAGCCGGCATAATAGCCCACGCACCACCTTCTACGGCAGCTTTGAACGGCTTGAGATATATTTCATGCAAGGCACGTTCTCCGACATGTACATTCGTCGTATAACGGTTGTCCTCGTTGTTGTTCAGCGCAAAATGTTTGACACATGCCGCGACATTATTGCTTTGAACTCCCTGAATATAAGGCACGACCATTGTTGACGTAAGGAACGGATCTTCGCCCATGTATTCGAAACTGCGACCATTCAGCGGTGTACGCATCATATTCACCCCGGGGCCAAGCAGAATGTCTTTGCGGCGATATCGTGCTTCTTCTCCTAAGGCTCTTCCGTATTCACGGGCTAATTCCGGGCGCCATGTGGCGGCAAGGCAGCTTAGTGCCGGGAACGCCGTGCATGAGTCATTGGTCCACTCGGCACTGTTCCACTCGTCCCATAATACTTCCGGACGGATGCCGTGAGGCCCGTCAATACACCATAGTTCCGGGATTCCGAGACGGGGCACACCGGCAGAGGAAAATTTCGACTGGGCATGAACCATCTTGACTTTTTCCTCAAGAGTCATACGCGAGAGTGCATCCTCGATACGCTCTTCCAGTGGAGCCGAATAGTCGAGGTATTTCGAATCAGCCGCTTGTGCGGTGAATGAGCATAAAATGGCGGTTGCAATGACGAATTGTTTTGTAGCCATGGTAGAAATGCGTATTGTTTGTTTCGTGAAATGAAAATAGTAAAGGCTGCAGTTCATACTCAGTCGATGGACTGCAACCCCCGATATTGTATTATATCCCTTTGTTAGCGGATGATAACTTTTCTGACTGTAGTCCCGGTTCGCTGAATGTATACTTCCCCGGCAACAGGATTCATTACACGTATACCCTGAAGGTTAAAGTATTCGCAGGTGACATCGCCGCCATCTTGAATGATCTCTGTTATTGATGTCGTGGGTTCGTTGTTGGCTGAGACTTTCATTTTGTTGAGATCGAAGCGGATTTTGTAAGTGCCCGGTTCTTTGATTGCCCAGTTGTAATCTTCGTTCTGATCCGTCTTGATATCCAGACCGTCCTTGTTGTCGATTGCCAACTCTGTATTGTCTACTTCGGGGCGAAGATGTGTTCCCCATACGGGAGCCATCGATGCGCGGAATCTTTTGCCGGACTCGCAGTTGTCGAAAGTCGCCTCAAAGACGTTAGGCGAAACCTGTTCCATTGGCTGGAAAGACCAGTTTGTAAGGTCGCCTACCAGATAGAGATGGTTAGCGATAACTTTGTCGCTGAGGTATTCTGCGCTCATCTCCATGTTACGCAAATCAAGTGTAATTTTGTACGTTCCTGCATCAGATACAGTCCACTGGTTGTCGTTCAGGTCGGCTCCGCGGAATACTTCCATAGCGCATTTTTTCAAACCGTCAGCACCGAAGGCGGTGTTCTGTACTGGATGAATCCAGTTACCATCCCATTCCTTATCATTGCGCAGGCTGAACTTTAAAGCTCCCCCCTTCATATATGTCTGATATGTGAAAATGTAGGGGTCAGTCTCATCCACTGTCAAAGGAGTGCCAAAGGCTGGAGTCCAGCCTCCTACAGTCGCATCTCCCACAGCGTATATGCTGGGAGTAATCACGGGAAGTACCTCGCTGAAGTCCTGGGAGATGGAAACGCGAGCATTCTCTAGGTCGAACACGATACGGTAGTTACCGCTTTCGCTGATATACCAGTTCTTATCGCCGCCTTCCATGTTGCCATAGTCGATCACGGCAGTGGGCGATGTCGCGGGGCTGAGGAGAGTTTTGTCCTCGACGGCATGAACCTGAGGACGGCTGAATACTGCATCCCCACCGAATGGGCTGGCGCGGAAGCTCCCGTTGGAGACGCCATCGCCGCCTTCCACCTTGCCTTGGTAGAAAAATACGTGATCGGATGTTTTGATGAGTTCGAATGCGCTCCACGAGGTTTGATATCCGACCATATAGAGCTCGGAAATTTCCGACAAGGTTGCTTGAGCTGATGCACTGCCTGATATTGACAGGGTTGCAACAGCGGCTAACCAACAGATTTTTTTCATGATTAATTGTTGTTTTTCGGAGTTGAACTATTTGTGTTATTTGGAAAGCCTTACTATTTTGCATCCATGGGGCTCGATTTGCGCGCTGATTGCCGAGGCGGAGCCTTCATCAACATGTTTCCATAGGTCGCGTACTTTCATCTCACCGGCTATCCCCAGTTCCGCGAAAGACACATCGAATTTCTTGGGTTCATCTTCCCTGTTGAATAGACCTATGATATAGTCTCCATTGGTCATTTGGCCATACCAAATATTGCTTCCAGGCGACATAAGAGTAGCATCCAAAGGTTTTCCAACGAATCGGTCTTTGTTCAGAGCCAACATTTCCTCATTGGTGTAATATGCGACATCGCCATCACCAATGGTGCAGTACTGATCTGTCACGGCTATCGGACCACCAGCCATGAGTTGGATAGATATTGCGAACTCTTTTTCTGCCGGCGTCTTATAGCTGTGCATGATTGTGAAGTCGCCATCCAGAATTACCTTGCCTCGGCCCGAAATACGGCTCCAATAGGTAAAACCGTCATATTGGTTTTCACAATTCGGCCAAGAGAGCCAATACCGACCCTGGTCTTTTGAAGAAGTGAAACCCCAACCTCCGTTGAAAGTGTCGTTTACTATCCTTACCATATTTCCATATCTGCTTTCGATTTCAGCATCATTGTAAAGATGAGGCATTACCAAGGATAGATAGATTCCATATTTTTGTGCGGTCTTGCATATGTAAGCAAGTGCATCGGCATACATCTGTCTGCCATACCCTTTACCAACCGGAGTATCGGAATGACGGAATTCACCATCTTCAAACCACGATAGGAAGTCGATTCGGATTAGCTCTACACCCAAGTCGTTATAGTGCTTGAAAAATCCGTCAATATACTCCTTCGCACCCGGATGAGAGAACACGATGTATGTATGCCATTTGTCCTTGGCCTTTGGATGCTTTACTTTATCTATGGACTTATCATACAGAAGTGAACCCACCGTATAGTCCGTCCCGGGAATCAGGGTTTCCGGATCGCACCACATTTCCAGAGGAGAGTCGTAGATTCCCACTCGCAGTCCGCGCCGCTTCGCGGCCGCTATGAGATCCTTGATGGGGACCTGCCCCAAACGTGTCATATATGGCTGTCCGCCATCGCAGTTAATTGGCAGGAATCCGTCGGTGCAGACCATATCATACCCGTAGGGGAGCAGTTCTCGGGCAACCCAATCAAAGTTGAGTTCCCATTCTTCGAGGGGAATGTTGCGGCTATCCCAATCATCGCCGTCGAGTTCGTAGGCGCGTTCGTAGACACTCCAATATAGGGGCACCTTGAATGTATGTATATTGCCGACTTCCTCAAGAGTCGGATGCTCGTGTTGGTTGGGGAGCTGCATGTCGGAATAATCCTCCTTGCAGGAGCACAAACCGAAGATTGCGCAACATGCAACGCCCGTGATTATGAATTTCTTTATCATCGTAACTATATTTTTCAATTATCTAAATACTCAAATTTTGCAGTCCAGTTTTCAAGATTGAAGGTAATGCGGTAATTTCCCGCATCAACTATATTCCAGTTGAAATCGGGGGTGGCTATATTTACGAACTCCTCTGAGGAACATCCATTTTTGCCTACCTCAAGATTGGCGACTTTGGGGCGGATATGAGCACCCCAGTCCCGTACAGTCGATGCCCTCATGCTTCCGACATTGAGCTTGCCCTCATACGTGAAGATGTATTCGCCCTGTTTGACGCAGGGAGTTGCTATTGAAATGTCCCAATTGCCCGGAGTTGCATCGCCAAGGATATATAGGACGTCAGTCTTAATCGGGGTTACCTCGGGCCAATCATACTCTGCTTCCCCAAGATAAACCGAACTCATCTTGTATGTGCGCAGGTTGAATTTCAGTCGATATTTCCCTGCCGAAACGTTCCATTTATTATCGGGCCAGGCAGTGTAAATGAAAGAGGCGTCCTTTATGTCGTCCCGGCCTATCGGCGTTCCTGCAACTGTCGGCCTGATTGCCGACTTTCCATCATAACCACCTAATTCTGTATACAGTTTCAGTTCTCCTTCCGATAGCGTGCCTTCATAGGTGAACACATACGGATCTGATGAATCTTGCTGCAACGGAGTCATTGCGTTTCCGTCCCATCCGCCCTTGGTGCTTGTACCGAGCAGGAATAGTGTGGATGTCTCTATGGGGTCGACTGGATTTACGGGATCATCCTCTCCGTCTGTCAGATATTTTGCAGAAATCTTCCAATGTTCAAGGTCAAAAGTTATGCGGTATTTCCCTGCCTTTGTTACCAGCCAATTTATATCCGGGGTTGCGACATATATGAAATCCTCGTCAGCAACACCATTCTCGTTGATTTCGGCCTGATTGTCCACAGGGCGGATATGGGTTCCCCACGAGCGTTCCGTGCATGCGCGGAATTCGCCCTCGGTCAGATTGCCCTCATATACGAAAACATATTCGCTCTGTTTTATCGTTTCGATGGCTTCGTCAATATTCCACTGAGCTGCTGTGGCGTCCCCGATAACATAAACCGACTCGGCATGAACCGGCACCACATCAGGCCGTTCCGGGCCTTTCAGATATTCGGTGCTGAAGGTCCAGTGCCTCAAATCAAAGGTGAGCCGGTATTCGCCGGCGTCGGTCACATTCCACTTGTCATCAGGAGTGATGTACATCGTGAACGGCTCGTCGACAAGATTGGTCTTGCTAATTTTTTGTCCTACTACGGTAGGCCGTATGAATGTGATGTTCCAGTCTTCCGATGGTGTCAGCAAAAGCTTCAGTTCACCCATACCGAGAGTTCCCTCCCATGTAAATATAAGAGGGTCTTCTTTAGTTGGTGTAAACGGAGTAGGGTCAGTAATCGACCATCCGCAGGGGGCGGCACTGCCGAGCATGTAGAGCGTCTCGGACATTATGGGTAAATCTTCCTCGTAAATAACGAGTTCTTTCTCGCTGTCACAGGAAGAGAACCATGCGGTCATTCCAATGATGGCCAACAATAAAAGTATATTTCTTAGTTTAATCATGATTCTTGGTGATTGGTTATACGTTAATTTAATCATTATAACCCGGATTTTGCTTTAGCGCAGGATTGGCATTGAGGACGTTTCGCATCAACGGGAATATATCTGTATGATGGTCTGCGTCCGGAGTCTTATCCCACCATGAGCTTGTGGAGAATTTGCCAAAACGGATTAGGTCGGTTCGGCGGCGTCCTTCGGCAAAGTATTCGCGTCCCCATTCTGCCAACATTTCCTCCATATCCAACTTGGCCCTTCCATCCGGCAGATACAGGACTTCGTTCAGATTCTCGGATGGATAGTTACGCTTCCGCACACTATTGAGAAGTTTGCCGGCACCCGAAGCATCGCCTGAACGAAGCTTACACTCGGCAAGTGAGTAAATTATTTCCGGAAGACGAATTTCCGTATAATCACTTTCAAGCTGATGTGCGTCAGCATCGGTATACATCGGGTATTTTACAAAGTGCCATCCCGAATTATGGTCTCCGTTCATCAGATTGCTTGTCTGACCTTGTGGCCATGTATCAGGAGCCATTCCCTGGAAATTTCCGACCGCGTCGCGGATATATAGATCATAGGAACGTTCCGGCGCACGTACACGAGCAGTCTTGCCATTATCGTCCACATATTCCAGGTAGCCAAACAGAAACATACCTTCTCGTTTGCTGTTACCGAGGTTGCGGTACAGTTTCATGCGTTCATCGCCGGGATATTTGCGGAAATTCTGTATGGGCATACCCAATTTATAATTATACAGAGTGCCATCGACATCATAGCTGGGAGAAGCGGCATATTTCACGTTATGCTCACCTGCTTTGCATTTGGAATCCTTAAGATAGAAACGAGCCTGCGAAGGAACTGCATACCAGTAGACATCGCCCGAATAGTGCCAATATGAGTAACCGGAACTTGCCGGGTAGCCGAAAATTACCTCGTCGCATGTATTGTTGTCCCAGTCAAAGGCTGCGTCCCAACGGTCGGAAACTTCATAGGGCCCATATACGCCGTCAAGTATATTCTGACAGAGTCTGGCGCAATCGTCATATCTTTCCTCGCCAATATATACCTCTGCATTCAGATAAAGGCGCACAAGCAACGCAGCGGCTCCAGCCTGAGTCCATTTACCTTGTACAAGAGCCTGAGTTCCCAATGATTCCTTGCGAGCAAGCTTATTGACACAGTCCTTCAATTCGTTTTCAATAAATGTAAACAACTCTTTGGGCGCTACCTGATAATCGGTGTTTTCGGTCTTGTCATTGAAACTTACTACAAGCGGGCAGTTGCGGAACGCATCCAACAATGTCAGATAGAACATCGCTCTGAGAGTGCGGCACTGTGCCTTGTAATCGTTGAAATCCGATTCTGTCAGGCCGAATTTGGCCGGGTCAAGAGATTCAAGATCCTCAATCACATAGTTACATTGACCTATTCCTTGATACTGACCGTTCCAAAGATAAAGGATGTCGGTACCATCTTCGGCATTCCATGTGTGGTAGTGGTACCTGCGCCAGCGGCCACCGTCATCCCACCATCCGTCACGGGTTGGTGTGATCAACTGATCCGCCGTGAGTTCCTGAAGAACCTGACGTTCTTTTATCGTGGCAAAAGCATGTTCAAACGGGCGTGCAACAGCACGTTCGATATCACTCTTCGTGTTGTAGAAATTTTTAGTTGCTACCGAGCTATAGAGTGTCTCGTCAAGATCGGTGCATGCGCATCCCATGGTCAACGCCAGTAGGACAAATGCGTACTGTATGAGTTTACTTTTCATGATAGTCATTAATTATATTAGAAGTCAACTTGCACACCAAGCATGAACTGACGTGTAGATGGGAAATAACTGCGTGTGGCAGTCGTACCCGATGTGCCTGGTGTCAGTCCGTTGACTTGATATGTTGAAGGATCAACGCCGGAAAACTTGGTAAGAGTAAACACGTTATGGATTGTACCATATACTCTGACCTTATCTATAAACCGGGCATGCTGCAAATTGATTGTATAGCCTAAGGAGAGCATGTCGAGCTTGAAATAATCACCTCGCTCAAGGAAGTAATCGGTAACGGCATGTGTTGCCGTCGGACTAATGGCAAAGTTCTTGCTGTATGCTTTCTTAAGGACATTTCCTGTAAATTTACGTGTCCCATAATAGAAATCATGTATGTTGAATATATCGAAACCGAAAGCGCCACGGAAGAACAAGGAGAGGTCAAAATTCCTGTATCGGAATTTATGTGTGGTGGACATCGTGAATTTAGGCAGCCCGTTGCCGACTTTTTGACGATCTTCCTCGGTTCCTTGGCCGGCTTTGATGACATTGCCATCCTTGTTTTCAATAAGCCACTCGCCATCAGTATCCACTCCCACATATTTCCACATATAGAAATTGCCGATAGACTCTCCCTTCTCTATGCGTTGGAGATAGTAATTTGCATATGGCGCTTCTGTCATACATAAGGAGTAGTAGTCCTGTCCGACATATTCCGAATTGCTGAAATCCACGAATTTATTGGCCATTGTCGAGCCGATCACACTGAAATTGTAGCTGAAATCTTTAGTCTCGACAGCGTTAAAGTTCAGGTCAAATTCAAATCCATAATTTTTCATTGTGCCCACGTTTACAAACGTCTCGTCAAAGAGATATGGTGGCACCGGCACTTTATAATATCCCAACAGGTCTTCGGTTCGGCGGTTGAAATAGTTGAACGATCCGTAGAATCGGTTGTTGAACATTGAAAAGTCAACTCCGACATTCCAGTTTTTAGCTTTTTCCCATTTGAGGTCGGGATTAACATTGTTGGCCGGTCCCCAAACTTGAAAGTCTTTGCCTCCCCAATTATAATAACCAAAACCTTGCATTGTGGCTATTGACAGGTAGTTGCCGAAATCCTGATTACCTGTGACGCCATAGTCGGCACGGAGTTTAAGGTCGTTGAGCCAACTCCTCGATCCTTCCATGAAAGTCTCTTGGCTGAGGCGCCATCCTATCGACACAGCGGGAAAATTACCCCATTTGTTATTGATGCCGAATTTTGAAGAGCCTTCACGTCTGATGGATGCTGTCATCAGATATTTTCCGTCGTAGTCATAGCTTAGACGACCAAAGAATGATATAAGTTTGTTGTCATCGCGATAGCTCTCCATACAAACTTCTCCTTCGTCTTTGGCAAAGGAGCCCGAACCGAGATTGTCGTATCCGAGACCATCGTTGGGAAAATCCTTATTTTCCGCATAAAGGCGCTGATATTGAGTATATTGATAGGAATAGCCCAACATAAGTTTCGCATTGTTCTTTCCCATTCTGAATCCAAGATTGGTAAGCCACTCCACAATGTACTGGCGTGTCTTATAATATTCTCTGCTTGCCTCGCCTTCACGACCGCTGTTAATGGCCATTGTGCTTGTCGAGGGACGGAACCAGGAGTTGTTATTGTCATATTGATGGTCGGCAAACGTTAGCTGACTGTTGAGAGTAAACGGACATTCTTTTTGAGAGTTCCATAGTAAAGGAAGCAGATTGATTTTCGCCGTTGCATCCCAATCAAGCAGCTTTGTTTCTCCATGATTCTTTTCAAGCTCCTGAACTTCAACGGGATTGTAAGGACATACTTGTCCTTGGAAGTTATAATAAAGCTGAGGACTATTCACATCCATAAGCGGAGTGGTTGGATTTGCCTGCTTGGCATAGCCGAACACATTCCAGTCGGCATAGTCTTTGTAAATGATGCGGGGTGCAACATTTATATTAAAATCAAAAAGATCACCTTTCGACTTCAATTCCATAGAGGCACGCGCGCCGTACTCTTCGCGATTTGAGCGCAAATCCACGCCATTTGAATTACTATAATCTGCACTAACTCTAAAATTAGCACGCTGTGTACCTCCAGAGATACTCAAGGTGTGTTTTTGGGCGAATCCTGTGCGGCTCACACCTTTGAACCAGTCATAGTTGCCACCAAGGTCGGTACCACTGTCACTCCAGCCAAGACGGATATTACGGTAATCGTCAGCGTCCATGAAATCAAGCTCATCAATAATTTTATCCCATGCCACACTTCCCGAATAAGTTACTTTGTAGCTTCCATCTTTTGCACCTTTCTTAGTGGTCACTACTATCACACCATTCGAGCCCCGCGTGCCATATATAGCAGATGCGGCACCGTCTTTCAGGATGTCAAACGAAGCAATGTCATTAGGGTTAACATTGGTTAGATCTCCTCCGGGAACACCATCTATAACAATCAATGGACCGAGACCGGCTGAACGCGAAGACACACCTCGAATCTGGATACTTGCTTGATTATTAGGATCACCTGCACCGGTATTGGTAATTGACACTCCGGGCACTTTTCCTTGTATGAGCATTGCGGGGTCCGAAGAGCTGATAGTCAAGAAGTCTTTCTCGCCAACATGGCTTATCGCCGACGTCAGTTCTTTCTTATCCATTGTGCCATAGCCGATGACCACGACTTCACTTAACAACTGAGAGTCTTCGGTTAGAGTGACATCCAGTACCCCGCTTTTCTCTGCTTTCTTTTTTTCGGAGCAATAGCCTACATATGAAAATAGAATGTTACTGCCGGCAGGCACCTCTATTTCATATCTGCCATCAATATCGGTTGACACACCGACTGCTGAAACGTCACTCCTTACCGAGGCTCCAATCAGAGGCTCCCCGGAGGGATCCGATACAATACCTGAAACTTTAATCTTATTACCTTTGGATGCAGAGTCTTTTTTATTTACCTTAGTCGGCCTACTGTTGAGTACAATTTGTTTTTTGTCGATAACATAGCTTATACCATGCGTGGCAAAAAGTTTATCAAGGACAGATGTTAAGGCCTCATCCTTGACTTTGAGTGTTACGGGAACATTTACATTTATAGTCTCTTTGCTATAAATAAACCGGTATTTTGTCTGCTGTTCTATGGATTTAAGAACATTTTCCAAGGCAATTCCATCGACATCAATGGATACCTTGCTGTTGGATGCGTAGGCCGATAGCCCATAGCCAAACATCATCAGGAAGAGCATAGCCCTAAACATCAGATGCCAACGGCTACGCATTGGATGTGAATTTGTTTTTTCCATTATTTTGATATGATTGGTATTGTTTTCTGGTATGATTTTTGAGGTAATTTATAGATTTTTATGATAATCTAAATAAAGAACGATTGTGAAAAAATAATCCACATCGAGAAAGTACAAAATTTTCAATTTATTCATTTTTTGTTTGAAGTGCTTGGAAGCGAGCGTAATAATGATTAACTTCGCAACAAATATCATAACATGGAAAACGAAAAATTTGAAAACGAAATGCTTTTAGTGGCTGCCTTGAAGATAGACAGCCATGAAGCGTTTGTTAAAATTTTTCGACATTATTATTCAGACCTTGTAATCTTCGCATCCCATTTCATCCCGGATAAGGAGACATGCGAAGATATAGTCCAGGAAGCATTTGTGAAAATCTGGACGAACCGAAAAGTTCTTGAAATTCGAACATCACTGAGGACATATCTTACATCCTTAGTACAGCATCTTGCTTTAGACGAAATCAAGCACCGCAAGGTTAAGACCCTATATCAGGATATGAACCATGAGATTATCATGTCCCTGCCAGCTGATGAACATGTCCTGTATTCGGAATTGAGTGACGCTATTGATAATCTGCTCTCACAGCTCCAACCGGATGTTCTTGAAACATATAGGTTGTCAAGAACACATAATCTGAAATATACCGAAATCGCCGAGAAACTCAATATCTCGGTCAGGACTGTGGAATCTCGCGTCAGCAAAACGATAAAATTCCTTCAACAGAATCTCAAAAATTATAAGATCATCATATATTGGATTCTAACGTTTCAACACCTTTTATAAGAAATTACGATGGATAATAACATGAATAATACGATAGATTCCTTAATTAGCCGCTATCTGATGGGTAATGCTTCATCGCATGAGATTGAGGAATTACGGCGTTGGATTGAGTCGGATGAGCAGAATAGAAAATACTTTCAGCGACAACAGGATATATGGGCAGTCTTGAATCCGACTATAGATATAAACGATATAGATACCGTAAGCGCAGAATTGAAAGTGCTTCGTAAGACCGGTATCGTATCTTCACGTTTTGCAATATTCAAGAAGTTGCTCGGATATTGGTCGCGCATTGCAGCTGTTGCTATTTTGCCACTACTTGCAGTGGTAGGATATCTGATTTATAGGCAATCGGAGGGACGAGATATTGCTGATGTGACAATCACCACATCTTTTGGCTGTCTCAGCAGCACGGTTCTTCCAGACGGCACAATCGTATGGCTTAACGCAAACAGCTCATTGCAATATGACCCCATGATGGATGACAATGTGAGGAATGTGATATTACACGGAGAGGCATACTTTGATGTCAAAGCTGATGCGAAACATCCATTTAATGTAAAGACTCCATATATGACAGTCACGGCAACCGGTACGGAATTCAATGTAAATGCCTATGACTCGTCCGCTTCCATAACATTAGTCGATGGTAAAGTAAGTGTAGAAGTAGAAAGTAAATCAATGACACTTAATCCCGGCGAACATCTGGCAGTAGCAGATGGCCGTCCAACAATTAGCAACCATATAAATACAGAAAAATATTGCTGTTGGAGAAATGGCACGTTAATCTTTGAGGATGAACCTCTTTTTAATATCTGTAATAGGCTTCAGCAAATATATGATGTTGAGTTCGATATTGCACCAGAATTGAAAGAGAGAACATTCCGGATGATTCTTAACGGCGAGAACATAAGCGAGGTGGTGCGTTTCTTTGAATTGGCCGCTCCCGTGACGTGTGAATTTGAGAACCTGAAATCCCCCGACGATACGACCAAATTTAAATCAAGAATCCGCATAATGCCTTCCTAAAATCATATAATCGAATCTTTCACATGAATGTGCCTATAAAATTATTCGCTATTGCCCTTGTCCTTACCGGCTGTAGCTCTACCACTGAAAATCTGCTTTCGCCAGACGGCAATATCGAGATTGCCTTTACTCTTACAGACAAAGGCGAGCCATCCTACTCCGCAAAGTACAAAGGCAACGACATCGTTCTGCCTTCTTTGCTGGGCTTTGTACTTAAAGATACAACCTCTCTAACCGACAATTTCAAGATAACAGGCATCGAACGCTCTGATTTCAATGAGTCATGGACACCAGTATGGGGTGAAAATGACAGTATAGAGAACTGTTACACACAGATGATCGTCAACCTCCAACAGGGCGACCGGAAAATGGACATAGAGTTCCGAGCATATAATGACGGCTTCGGCTTCCGATATATATTCCCTGAGCAGACGGCCAAAGCATTTGTAATCGCAGACGAAGCCACACAGATAGCAATGGCTGGCGACCATACGGCATGGTGGATCCCCGGAGATTATGACACCCAGGAATATGAATACACTACATCACGCCTAAGCGAAATACGCGCCCACGCCGATGATAACTTCATGGATAATGCGTCGCAACAAAGATTCTCACCTACGGGAGTGCAGACAGCCTTGATGCTAAAAACCAACGATGGCCTTTATCTTAATCTCCACGAGGCGGCATTGGTCGATTTCCCTGCGATGAGTCTCGAACTCAATGACACCACAATGACATTTAAAAGCCATCTCACGCCCGGACAAGGCGGTACGATCGCGACTATACACACTCCCTTTAAAACGCCGTGGCGCACCGTCACCGTAGGAGAGAAAGCAACTGACATTCTCGCATCAAATCTTATTTTAAATCTGAACGATCCCTGTGTTTTGGACGACGTATCATGGATTCATCCTACCAAATATATGGGAGTATGGTGGGAAATGATTACCGGCAAAAGTTCATGGAGTTATACATGGGCCGATAATTTCGATCTTGCGACTTTTGATTATTCAAAAGCCAAACCGAATGGCATTCATGGGGCTAATAATGAGAATGTGCGGAGATATATTGATTTTGCGGCAGAGCATGGTTTCGACCAACTTCTTGTCGAAGGCTGGAATATCGGTTGGGAGGATTGGTTTGGCAAAGAAAAGGACTATGTATTCGATTTTGTCACTCCTTACCCCGACTTTGACATCGCCGCACTCAATGATTATGCCCACAGCAAAGGCATCAAATTGATGATGCACCATGAAACTTCCTCATCAGTCGACAATTATGACCGGCATATGGATGCTGCCTATGACCTAATGAACCACTACGGTTACGATGCTGTAAAAAGCGGATATGTAGGCAACATTATACCAAAAGGAGAACATCACTATAGTCAGAAACAGGTAAAGCACTATCTCGACGCAGTTAAAAAGGCCGCAGACAAACATATCATGGTAAATGCACATGAGGCTGTACGCCCGACAGGCCTATGCCGCACATACCCCAATCTCATAGGCAACGAAAGTGCTATGGGGCAGGAGTTCGCCGATATGAGTCCGCAACACTGCACCATATTGCCTTTTACCCGCCTTAAGGGAGGCCCTATGGACTTCACTCCGGGCATATTCCGTATGAAGATAACCGACTTTGCTCCCGGCGGTCAAGGTAGACAGAAGCGTGCGACCATCCCCAACCAGCTTGCATTGTATCTCACCATGTACAGCCCCTTACAAATGGCTGCGGATATGCCCGGGCACTATCAAAAGCACATGGACGCATTCCAATTTATCAAAGACGTACCGGTTGATTGGAGCAAAAGTGTATATCTTGATGCAGAACCGGGAGAATTTATTGTAGTCGCCCGCAAAGACAAAGGCAGCGATGCATGGTATGTGGGAGGCGTTACTGATGAAAATGTCCGAGACTATACACTTGACTACAACTTCCTGCCACTTGGCAAAACGTATGAAGCAACCATTTATGCCGATGCTCCGGATGGCGACGGTTTTGACAATCCCGAAGTTTATACCATTACCACCAAGACGGTAGACAGTACGTCAAAAGACAAAATCCATATGGCTCGTGGCGGCGGATTCGCAATTTCAATAAAACCAGTAGAATGATTGGCAAATAGGTACAAACCACCGTTATATATCTGAGCAAAATGAAAACTATATCTCTACTGCTGACGCTTGGTGTCATCTTCGGTGCCGGAGCAACCGAGTGGGAGAATCATCGTGTTTTTGCCGAAATACGAATGGCGCCGAGGGCTACGTTCTACCCTTACTTTTCCGTAAATGAAGTGCCCGATGGTAATGTATGGCAGTCGCAGAAAAATCCCGACGATTTAACCAGATATAAATCAAAAATCCGCATAATGCCTTCCTAAAGCCAAAGTAGTTCAATTTATAAGACTTACATATGAGATTATTGAGCATTGTTTTAATATCAATAGGTGTGACATTTGCGGTCTCGGGTGCAGAGCATCGCTTTTATGCTATTGAGGCATCGGGTGATAGCATTGCCGAAGGGATTGAATCCACAGTCAATGTGGACAAATCAGGCAATACTGAAACCATAACACTGCGATTGCGCAACACCCGCCATACACCATTCCAGCCCGTAAAGGCTGGCCTTAAACTTGGAGTAGACACCTACATGGACACCTATCCGGAATGGTACGGCAAATTTTTTCCAACACTCGCAGTTTGCGAACCGGACCATTTCTACGGCTACATGCAGTCGCCTGAAGGCAAGAAAAAAGCAGTAGTATCCATCGACCCGATAGCTTCATGGAGCCTTGATTACAACTTGGGCTATCAGGATCCGGAACCGCACTGGTTCTGGGGACACCGCATAGAATGTATGAATCTCGATATGTTATGTCAGGGGCCATTGCCCGACCATCATCCGAGCCTCTGGAAACTTGAACCGGGAGAGGAGCGAACATGGACGGTGAAAATCATTGATCTTGACAATAATGACAATTTCGAAGAGACGGTATACCGTAATACCGGAGCTCCCGTAATTGCAATGGAGAGTACATCCTGTGCTCCGGGGGATACGCTTGCAATTGATATTTTCGGAAACGCTCCGGTAATGACCATCGAAGGCAATAAGACCGACTTAAAGCAAATCGATACGGCATTATGGCGTGCAATATACCATGCCACCGCTCCGGGTATCAAAACCATTGAAGTAAGGGACGGAGAGAGAAAGGCTCATGGCACGGTGGCGGTGCGTCATCCCTGGTACAAGACTATGGAGCTGGCACGTAAAGCCGTAGAACAATACAAACAGAAACCTACCTCGCACGTAGAAAGTTGGTATGGCTTCCATACCGCCTTTGATGTCGCACGGATCATGCCCAATCACAGTATAGACAGTGTTCTAAACAGACGCTTCGACATGGTTGTCGAGAAGGTGTTTGATCTTGACACAGGTGAACCGCATGAATGGAAATGGCGAATACAGAATGTATCTTCCACCCTCGGAATGTTGGCGGACCGCTATCTCGCTTACGGCAATATATCCGATCTTATCTTAGGGGAACGCATGGCCAATTATCTTATGAGCTGTCAACGGGCAGACGGGGCTTATATGAATGGTAATACAGACTACACCTCTGTAATCTATCCAGCCAAAAGTATGTTTGAATTTGCTGATGCGGAGCGCATTGCAGGGCGAAAGAAACAAGCGATACGGATTGAGAAATCGGCAAAACGAGCCATAGAACACCTTGCTGCGGTGGACGGCAATCTCGAAACCGAGGGGCAACTGACCTATGAAGACGGCATGGTGAGCTGCTCGGCACTGCAGCTCGGTGAACTGGCCTTGCGCAGCAAAGACACCAAGGATAAGAAACGTTACACCGATGCAATGCTCAAGCTGCTTGAGGGACACGATTGTTTGACACAGTTGCGGGTGCCCGACGGGCGGCGCAGAGGCGGTACGCTTCGCTTTTGGGAGGCACAATATGACGTATTCATGCTACCGAACATGATTTCTTCACCACATGGGTGGAGCGCATGGCGGGCTTATGCGACTTATTATGCCTATCTTCTCACGGGTGAAGAGCGTTGGCTTCGCGAGACTTTCGATGCTGCCTCGGCTTTCGCAGCCCTCATTGACCATGAATCCGGCGACCTCAACTGGGCTTTTGTCATCGACCCGTATGTCCGCGCGCGGCAGGTATGCGAGCCGCATCCAAACCACACGTCCGATGATGCGACATACGGCAATCCGCATCCTGAATGCTATCCCAACCGGGAATTCATTGTAGGGGAGCAGTATGTACCGATGATTGCCGATTGGCAGACAATAGTTTCGAGTGACAACGATGTGCATGAATGTTTCAAATTCATTGCAGAGGCAATACTCTGCAACGCTTTCATCGTAGAGCGTCCGGACGGCAGCATCGCGGCCTACAATTGTCGTGTCAGCCGGCAGGATAACATTTTGCATGTCAACGCGGATGAATCACAAATTTCCACCCTGTACGCAAACGTGCGCACGCCGTATGAAATCAAATTCGACGGCGATATTAGATGATTATAAAATACACCATCGTTATACATCTGAACAAAATGAAAACTATATCTCTACTGCTGACGCTTGGTGTCACCTTCGGTGCCAAAGCTGCCGAGTGGGAGAATCCTCGTGCTTTTGCCGAAGGGAGAATGGCACCGAGAGCCACTTTTTATCCATACTCATCCGTAAATGAAGCGCTTGATGCCAATGTGTGGCAGTCGTCTCGTGTGACATGTCTCAATGGCCGGTGGGCCTTCTGCTATTCTCCAAATCCTAAATCGCGTCCTGCCGATTTTTACAAGACCGATTACAATGTAAGCCGGTGGGATAGTATCGATGTGCCCTCGAATTGGGAATTTCAAGGCTACGGCATACCTATATACACCAATACCACCTATGTTTTTCCAGTCAATCCGCCCTATGTGCCACACGACGATAATCCCGTTGGCAGCTACAAGCGCACCTTCACGCTCGACAGTGCCACGGTGAATAACAGCCGCACATTCCTTCACTTCGATGGTTCAACAGCCGGTATGTATGTGTGGGTGAACGGGAAGAAGGTGGGATACGTACAGTCGCAGAAAAATCCGGCTGAATTCGATATCACCGACTTTGTTAAGCCCGGAGGGAACGAGTTGGCCTGCGAAGTGTATCGCTGGACCGACGGCTCTTATCTCGAAGATCAGGATTTCTGGCGTCTCTCGGGTATTGACCGCAATGTATATCTGTACAATACCGACAAGCGTGGTCGAATCGCCGACTTCTTCGTGAAAGCCGACCTCGACGGCAGATATCGCAACGGGCTTTTCAATGTCGATGTAAAGCTTGACTCATCCGAACCCCTGACGCTCAGTGCCACGCTATATGATGCGGGTGGGCGTAAGGTGTACAGTACGGACAGGAAGGTGGGCGCAAATGAAACCGTGAGCTTCAAGAGCACGCTCACGAAAGTAAACAAGTGGAACTACGACTCTCCTTATTTGTATCGCCTCGTACTCGATCTACGCGACGCTTCCGGTAAAACCGTCGAGGCAACATCGACCAACGTCGGATTCCGCAAGGTAGAAATCAAGAACTCGCAACTTCATGTCAACGGTATCCCCCTAGAGGTGCACGGGGTAAATATGCAAGAACATCACCCCGATAACGGCCATACCATCGACGAAGAGACTATGATAAAGGATATCCGCACAATGAAGCAACACAATATCAACGCTGTACGCACCTCACACTATCCGCAGCCACCGTTGTGGTATGACCTCTGCGACCGCTATGGTCTACTGCTGGTCGACGAGGCCAATATTGAGGCTCATGGCCTTGGTGTGTATGATATAAGTGATGAAGCCAAGAAAACGCATCCTGGTCATGCTGAGATGTGGCGTGATGCAGTCCTTGACCGCGAAATCAGTCTCGTGGAACGCGATAAAAATCATCCATCGGTAATAATATGGTCACTTGGTAACGAAACATCAAATGGGAAAAACTTCATCGACAGTTACCATTGGATAAAAAAACGAGACAATACACGCCCCGTGCAGTTCGAGCAAGCTGGCGAAGGTGAGAACACAGATATCGTGTGTCCGATGTATCCCCCCTACGAATGGATTGCAGACTATGGCAAACGCGAAGGGGTGACACGCCCTTACATTATGTGTGAGTTCGCCCACGCTATGGGTAACTCCACTGGCAATTTTCAAGATCTTTTCGACCTCATCCGCACATATCCCACGCTTCAGGGCGGATTCATCTGGGATTGGGTTGACCAGGGATTCCGGATGAAGGACGAGAACGGCCGCGAATACTGGAGCTATGGCGGCGACTATGGTGCCACCGGCTACACTCACGACGAAAACTTCTGCATTAATGGCCTAGTAAATCCCGACCGCAAGCCTCACCCCGGTCTGAGCGAGGTCAAGAAAGTGTATCAGGACATCCGTTTCTCCTCCGACAATCCCATATCAGGTGAAGTGACCGTAGAAAACCTCTTTCCATCGCTCTCCACCGAGCCCTACGAATTCTTTTGGGAACTCCTGTGCGACGGCAACGTGGTGACCGAAGGTCGATTCGAACTCAAGGTCGCCGCCAGATCATCGAAAACAATACGACTGCCCCTTCCCCCAATAGACAAAGGAGCCGATTACACTCTGGACATATACGCCTGCGCTAAGAAAGGAGACGAGATAATCCCCACAGGCCATGAAGTGGCCCGCGAGCAGTTCATTCTCGCGCAGAAAGACCTTGGCGCGACTTCTCTTGCAGAGGCCAAGGCCAAGATAATCCACGACTGCGACAACTGGACTGCCGAAGCTGCCGGAGCCTGCATGACATTCGACGCACTCACCGGAGAGCTCACCGCATATACAATAGATGGAAAGAATCTGCTGTCCGGAGCTATGATGCCATCATTTTGGCGTGCGCCGACCGACAACGATTTCGGGAACAATCTCCATGTGAAATCCAACGCCTGGCGCACGGCTGCGCAAAACCGCCGCCTTGTGTCGTTCGCCAGGGACGGAAATTCCCTTAAAGCCGTCTACCGCCTCCAGGAAGTGCCGTCGGACTACACCGTGGTCTATACCCCTCTCGACGACGGCAGCCTAAGTGTAGCCGTAGCCTGGAAGGCGGACGATGGCGCGTTCACGCCCGAGCTGCCGCGTTTTGGCATGATTATCACAATGCCCAGGAGTTTCAATGACTTTGCTTGGTATGGACGCGGTCCACAGGAGAACTATTCCGACCGCAAGACTTCGGCGTTTCTCGGCCGGTACAGCGGCAAAGTTGCGGATATGCGCTGGAATTATATCCGTCCGCAGGAAACAGGCAACCATACAGATGTGCGTGAAGCGTCTCTGACTGATGCCACAGGCTACGGCATAAAAGTTCTGGGCCTCCAGCCACTCGAAGTTAGCGCTCTTGACATCCTTCCCTCCGCACTTGACCCAGGCCTTATAAAGCATCAGCAGCACAGCAACGACATCTCTCCTTCACTACGCGATGTATATCTCTATGTAGACCTCGCGCAGCGTGGCCTTGGTGGTGACAATAGCTGGTGGGCCCTTCCTTACGAACAATATCGCCTTGTTGGGAAGGAATATAGTTACTCATTCGTCATCAAACCGATAAAACCATGAATCTCTCAGATTAAAAATAACTTAAAGGCTTCCAAAATAAACTGCGCTGCATAAAAGTTTTTCTTATAACTTTTGCGGTGCAGTTTAAATTTTATTATTGCTGTCCGATAAAACTTTTTGAGGCAAAACAAAATTAGGACTGGCACCTATTGCAGGAGTCAGTCCTTTTAGTTTAGTTTGTGTTGACCAAAACATATTCTAAACTATGCCCAAAAGTGGCTTTCGGGAAAAATACCGGAGCGAAGCGAGGATGATTTTTCCCGAAACCGATAGGCCCGGCCTTGCAGTCCGAAAGAGGCGGACGCTAATTTTGCCCGGTAGTTTCTTCGGGGCTGTCAGCCAGACTATTCCTCTCGACCCTGTTTCATGCAGTCATTTTTCAATGGGGTTCTACTAATATCAAGTTTTGTTGTATGCTTTGTTTCAAATAAAATTCAATCCTCATGACGCATTATTAATTATGAACCATACAGCGGATACAGGTGTTGAAATTGAATAGTAAATATATGTAATATCACAGTTTATGACACAATATCAATTAAAACGGGCTTACGAACCCGCTTCTCCGGAAGACGGTTTCAGGGTATATATAGACAGACTTTGGCCGAGAGGTCTCTCGCACGATACTTTCCATTATGATTTGTGGGATAAGGATATCGCGCCATCCTCAGAACTCCGCGAATGGTTTCATGCGGATCCCGATAACCGATGGTCTGAATTTGAGACTCGATATTCCAAAGAACTGGAGACCAGCCCTTCGTTCGGGGCATTGCGACATCTTCTTGCACAGAAATCTGTAGTGACATTACTTTATTCGTCTCATGATGAGCGACATAACAATGCCATTGTGATTTACAACTTATTGACAAAATAATCTCTTAACATATCCTCTACTTATGAAAATGTTCTGTTACCAGTGCCAGGAGACCGCACGCGGCAAAGGCTGCGAGATACAAGGTGTATGCGGAAAGAAACCCGAAACGTCTGCAAGAATGGATCAGCTGCTTTACATCGCCCGTGGCATGGCCATCGTAAACCGACAGTTGCGAGAGAAAGGCGCATCAAGCAAGGATGCATCCCGGTTCATCGTCGACGCACTGTTCACCACCATCACCAACGCGAACTTCGACAATGATATGCTCGACGGCTATATCACAAAAGCCCTCGACCTGAAAAACGAACTCGAAGGAGAGTCGAAAAAGCGCGGCATGGAGCCTCCTTTCATGCCTGAGGTGTCGTATCATATCCCAAAGGAGGAATATGGCGTACATGAGGTAATCGAACACAGCGGCACTCTTGAAGAAGAAATCACAAGTGTGCTCCATGACAAGAACCCGAATATAAGAGGTCTCAAGCAGCTTGCCATGTACGGCTGCAAGGGTATGGCGGCCTATGCCCGCCACGCCTGTAACCTCGGTTATGAGGACGAAGACATATATGTCGTGATAGAGAACGCCCTTGCCGAGATAAGCCGTCCTGACATAAGCGTGGATGAGCTGTTTTCGCTCGTGCTCAATGTGGGTGACGGGGGTGTCAAGGCTATGGCTCTGCTTGACAAGGCAAACACATCGACCTACGGCAATCCCGAAATCACAAAGGTAAACATCGGAGTAAGGAACCGTCCGGGCATACTCGTGAGCGGTCACGACCTCAAGGATCTTGAGGAACTGCTCGATCAGTCAGCAGGCAAAGGGGTTGACATCTACACCCACTCGGAGATGCTCCCTGCCCAGAGCTATCCTTTCTTCAAGAAATTCCCCCACTTTGCAGGTAACTACGGCAACGCATGGTGGCGGCAGACTGACGAGTTCGAGACATTCAACGGCATGTTCCTCTTCACCTCCAACTGCATCGTGCCCCCGCGTCCGAAAACCACCTACATGGACCGCGTCTACACGACCGGTGTCGTCGGAATGCCCGGCACACATTTTATCACCGAGGGGAAGGACGGCAAAAAGGATTTTTCCGAAATCATAGAGCGGGCGCAGACATGCCAGCCGCCGACAGAGATCGAGCACGGTGAGATTGTCGCCGGATTCGCCCATAACCAGGTGCTTGCTTTGGCGCCTAAGATTATCGACCTCATCAAAAGCGGTAAAATCCGCAAGTTTGTGGTCATGGCAGGCTGTGACGGCAGAATGCCCTCGCGCAAATACTATACGGAATTTGCGGAAAGGCTTCCTAAAGACTGCGTGATTCTCACCGCAGGCTGTGCCAAATACCGCTGCAACAAGCTTCCGCTCGGTGATATCGAGGGTGTTCCGCGCGTGCTCGATGCCGGACAGTGTAACGACTCCTATTCGCTCGTCGTGATTGCCAATGCTCTCAAGGACGCTTTCGGCCTGGAGAGTGTCAACGATCTGCCGATTGTCTACAACATCGCATGGTATGAGCAGAAGGCGGTGATAGTGCTTCTGGCCCTGTTGAGCCTCGGAGTGAAGAATATCCACACCGGCCCGACGCTGCCGGCGTTTTTCACCCCCGAAATTCTGAAAGTGCTTCAGGAGAAGTTCAATATAGGTACCATCGCCACCGTTGACGAAGATTTGGCTACCCTTATCGGTTGAAAGAAATGGACGGTTGGAATGTGAATCGGTTTATCCATAAATATATGATAGCGGCGGCGCACGCCATCCTTTGGCTGGCGGCGCTGTCTCTTGCCGCATATTTCCATCTTGACCACGGATATTCGGCTGCCGAGGCGCTTCTCGGCTCCACGCTCATGGCATATTGTGCATATGTCTGTGAGTCCGGACTGGGCACATGGCGCGTGGCGGCCGCTGCCGGTGATGTTAGGATTGATTTCAGGAAGGCCGGATTGTGGGGATGGATTGTCGTGAACATAGCGGTAGCAATAACCCTGTCGTTGCTTTTTCTGAAATACCCCGAATGGTGGATATTGCTCCTCATCATACTTAACGCTGGATGGCAGAAATATATGAACGGGCGGATACCCCCGCGTTTGCAGGAAACCTTCCAGTCTGTAAAGCTATGAAAATATCATCCGAACTGTTCCTCTGCCTCGGACTTGTCTTTGCCGCTTTATATTTTCTGATATTCGGCATCGGCTTTGTCATCACTATGAAGATTCGCAAAAAAAGAAACCTCTAAATAAATTTACGACATGTTCAGATTAAAAGGGCTCAAGCCGAAAGCACGGTGCATATGTTAAATTGGGCAATTAGAAGTGTTAAATTTTTAGGCGTAGAGTTTGACTAATCGGAAGATGAAGAAGTCGCGGTCCCGGACACCACGCATTTGTGAGCGAAATATTTTGACTTTAGAGTTGAATGCCTCGGCAGAGGCATTGGTCGCACGACGACGGAAATAGTTCAGGATTGTTGGGGCGTGGTTCTTGAATGTTTTGATTACCGAGCGGAAGTTGTTGTTACCCAATGCCATTACCTTTTCATACCACTTGTTCATCCTCCCCATGGCTTTTGTCGGTGAGATTTTAGCGTTGAAAATCTTGCGCAGCTCCATCGCAAGGCTGTATGCAGCCTTCAATATTGGATAGTATTTGAACAGTATGTTGACACGATGGCGCTGTATGTCAGTCCATTTGTTCTGCGACATCATCAGAGTGTGTTTGCTGCGAGCCAGTATCTGGCGCATGGTCTCTCCGTTGGAGTACGTTACCGGCGGTTCGGACTTGTTGCGGTTGTTTTCCTCTGCGATGAGCTGTCGGCGAATGTCAATGCGGATTTCGTCAACGGCCTCATTATAGACCTGTTGGACATGAAAACGGTCGTTGACTACATGGGCGTTATAGAACACTTCTGCGGCTATGAGCATCATTGATGGCGAGAGATCGCAGGTCACTTCCTTGACCCTGCGTCTGATTGATTTCTCCATAGCTCCGATGAGTATGGATATAATTTCGTCACTCTTTGTTCCGGGAATGGCTGCCGCAAGTGTTCCCTTGCCTCCGTGGCCGTCCTTGTTGGTCAGGAACGTCCATACCTCCCCGTTGCTCAGACACGTCTCATCAAGACTCATGTAAGGGCCGATATTATCGGCGTTGAAATAGAACCCACAGCCAAGCTCCTGTTCGCACCAGTCGGCGTAACCGCTTATCTTATTGCGGTACAAGTCGGCAAAATGTTTGCCGTTGACGCAGTACATCTGCGCTATCTGTTTAATCGACAGGGCTGTCGTCTCCACCTTCGTCTTTTAAAAAAGCCACGAACTCGGCGCTGAGTCGTGTTCCTTCCTCGTTGGGAAGTTCGAGATTGTAGCTGAAGATTTCGTTGGTCTGCCTGTCCCACCACTTGTTCTTGCGCATGTGAAGAAATACAGGCCGTCCACGCATCGGATAGTCCTGTATTGTTACATAATCCGTATAGCCTCGCGCTACGATATTTGGATTACGATAGTCTTCATCAGACAGTTTCTTCTTTTCGTCAAGCCATATGTCATAGGACTGTTCCGTGCGCTCGAAGCGCACCATTTCAAATAGTTCGTCCATGCCCTCGGGCAGGCACATCCATATTGCATCTGCGGTTTTCATGCCACAAATTTAACACTTTTCTCAAAATTCATGCACCGTGCTTTCGGCTTGACCCATTAAAAGACAGAATTCCGTACGCTGACGGCTCCATAGCGAAGGAGATTGTCATGCAGAACCATAGCGGGCTTTCGCTCCTTATGGCAGTTGACAAGGGACTTGAGATTCCCACACATACGGCTAATGCCGACGTGCTCGTCCAGGTAATAGATGGGAGCATGGAGTTCAACATTGAGGATAAAGTACTTGAGTTGAAAGAGGGTGATGCGCTCACTATGACACCGGGTGTGAAACATTCCTTAAAGGCTACGGAACGGTTCAAGGTTCTTGTCACAAAGCTCAACGCATGAGCACGGCATCGTTCGGTCTTCAGGCATCCTGAGGGTATGGACTCCCCGGATGCCTTTATTATTTCCCGATTAGATGTCGGATAGCCATTATCGGGTGATAAATGAGCATCCTCGGGCCGGAAAAGCGCATGACCGTCTTTATTTTTTCTTTCATATCCGGACGGTAACAATGTATCCTGCATTTGCGGCAACTTCCTTTCGAATCGCTGAAAGGACAATGGCGCAGACGGCTTTCGGCATACCTCGCCAAATTCTCACACCCGGGACAAGTATCTCTATTTCCCTCTTTCAGGCGGCAATATAGACGGATCATCTCTTTTACGATCCTGATTTCGTATTCTATCTTCATTTATGGTTTGGATTTGCCGACCGGCGGTTCTGTGAGTGTTATTTTGACAACGGTTGTGCGGTCGAGGCTACGCTTGATCGCTTCATCAAAATTCCCCATGTAATTAGGTAAAAAGCGTTGGCATAGCAGACGCAAAGCCATAATCTTTTCCGCGTTATCAGTCACAATCTCCGCCTCCCCTAAAGCGATGGCAGAGTCATAATACATAGTAAAATTCTTTTTCCCGGTCTCAAATTTCGGGGAGCATCGGCTGACGGCACTCAGACTGACAATGGGATTGGCCCTTATGCAATCCATCTTCTCCCCCTCGTCGGCGCAATGGAAATAAAACGTGTGCCCCTCCCCCCGTATCAACGACAGCGGGAGTCCGTATGACGTTCCGTCCGGTCGTATCATCGACATCGTTACAAAGGGAGCACGGTCAAACACATTAAGCGCCCAGTCCTCATCTTTCTGCCTTGCTGCTTTTCTCATCTGCTTCATATTGCAAATTTAAGAAAAAATAAGGGAATAACAATCTGTGGCTTCTGCGACACGGAAAAGGCAATCTAAAAGAGAATTGCGCCCCGGAATGAGGCGTAATCCAAAAATAAATGCTAACTTTGCATCAAAGTAAAAGAGTTATTTGAAAGCGTGAGAAATATAGCGTAACCAAACACACTACCAATTTCTTATCCATTGCCCATCCTCACGCGAATTCTCAAAAATAACCTTGTAGTCAAAATATTAACCCAAGACTACATCAAATATACGAAGAATAATCGACATTGGATGTTACGAATGTCCCAAGTGTGCGTGAAAATCAGCCCTGAACGATGATATTCTTGAATTTACCCGTGTTGATGCACTCCGAAAACCTCAAGTTTGCTTTCGTCAAGATTTATAAGGACGTCTACTTCATCGCCCCCGCCATCTTCCAGCCATATCAGTTCTTTATCATTGTTTAAGTAGCCGTTAGTTATATCTCTCTCAATAAGCTTCGTGCCATAATCAATCTGGGGGTAATTTGAATGTAATGGGAAGAGTAAAATATGTATTGACTTTTTTGCCATTAATAGTGCCGGGAGTAAAATTAGGGAATAATCTTACTACCCGTAAAGCCTCACGGTCAAGAGCAGAATCTTTACCTCGTACTATTTTCGGCTCACAAACACGACCTAATGTGTCAACATAGAACTGTACTACCACACGACCTTGAATCTCCTCCATTAATTGCTCTTCGGGATATTTCAAATGTTGACCTATGAAACGTAACATTTCAGCGGGACCTCCCGGAAATTGTGGCAGCTGTTCAACACAACTGTAAATTCCACTTTCATCCGGATTTTTCGGCCGCTCTTCCGGCATTTCACCTTGTGTTACTACTTCATTAGGATCATGGCTTATCTCACCTTCTTTGATACCTGAAACTTCGATTGCAGAATTGAAAATTGTATCTCTGGTTTTGGATAATAAGCATTCCTCATCAATTTCGCCCTCGAAATCCAATGTATCAGCTATTTCGATCGGTTCGCCCTGCAATGTTTCGTTTGACTGATTCGATGATGATGTGCCGCTGCACCCCGACATGATAATCATCCCTGCTGAGATGCCGGCGAGGGCTACGGCTTTTCCGGCGAGGGATCGGGCGCGGAGCTGCTGCTCAAGGTAGCGCACCTCGGCTTCGCATTTGGGGCATGTGCCGAGGCAGTCGCCCTTGTAGCGACATTCCGAAGTGGCGAACTCAATGCCGTTGGCCTCGGCTATCTGCCGACGTATCTCTTTCAATATCTTGCAGGTCTGCTTTCCTCGTGCCATAGTCAATCAGTTAATTTGAATGTTATCGGTAAGGTAAACCAATATTCAACAGCTTTCCCATTCAGGGTTGCCGGGTTGAATTTGGGCAAGGATTTGACGACACGCAAGGCTTCTTTGTCAAGTTCCGGATAAACTCCACGTATAATTTCAGCTTCCCCTACGGAGCCGTCAGCTTTTATCAAGAACCGAATTGTAACGCGACCTTGTATGTGCGACTCATAGCATCCCGGAGGATAGACGATATGCTGTGATATCCATTCCATTAGTTTTTCATCGCCGCCGGGGAATGTTGGGCGAACATCTACAATAGCTTCATACACTTTATAATCTTGTTCAGGGTCAATAATTTCCCCCACAACAATTTCAGTATCATCGATTTCTCCTTTTTTTAAGACAACCGTATCTTCAATTGCGGGCAGTTCGCCCTCCTCGATTGTGTCGGCAACCTCAATCTGCTCGACTGATATCTCAGGCTCGCCCTGCAATGTAACGTTCGATTGATTTGACGATATGCCGCTGCACCCCGACATAAGAATCATACCCGCAGAGATGCCGGCGAGGGCTACGGCTTTTCCGGCGAGGGATCGGGCGCGGAGCTGCTGCTCAAGGTAGCGCACCTTGGCTTCGCATTTGGGGCATGTGCCGAGGCAGTCGCCCTTGTAGCGACATTCCGAAGTGGCGAACTCGATGCCGTTAGCCTCGGCAATCTGCCGACGTATCTCCTTCAATATCTTGCAGGTCTGTTTTCCTCGTGCCATAGTGTCAGTGTTTGCGGATTTGGTAGGTGAATAAATCGAATCGGGTGAAGCCGAGTTGTTCAAGCGCGGCGCGGCTTGCCTCGCGGTCGGCATCAGTGTTGAAGTCATGTATCAGCGGTATGCGGATAATGCAGTCGCTTTGCCGACCGCTGTTGGCTATCAGTCGGAGATTGGAGAGGACAATGGAGTTTCCCCGCCCGGTATAGTTGCGATAAATCTCAGGATTCATGTCCTTGATGTCAATGATAAGTGTGTTTACCACAGGGAGCAAGGACGCGATATTGTCTGCCGGAACATTTAGCGATGTTTCAAGATTGATTTGCCAGCTCTCGCCGCACAGTTCGCGGAAGTGTCGGATAAAATCAGGCCGCAGACACGGCTCTCCGCCGCCGAAAGTCACGCCGCCGTTTGTGGCAATGAAATAAAGCTCGTCAATGCGGGTCTCTGTATATAGCTGTTCCGGCGAATACTCGCGGAAACGTCCGCCGTCGCCTAACGACTGCGGGTTAAGACAATATCGGCAACGTAGCGGACAGCCGTGAAAAGCCACAAGCGTAGTCACGCCGTCGCCGTCAGTCGAGAGGCGATGCCGCGCAATACCGATTATCTTAGCCCGTTGCCGTTCCATGAGGGTTTATTATTTCTGTAATATCGCAAATATAATGAAAAATAGGCATATATTCATGCAACTTTGCCATGAATTTATCATGTACGGCTTGGAAAATGGCGATAATAATGGGGCATTCCATCCGGAGCGGTAAATCGGTGTCCTCGACCGGACACCATATGCAGGGTGGGATTGTAAGCCCGTGACACCGCAGCGCAAAGCGCGCAGGTGTCACGGGCTACGAGTAAACCGATGTCCTGCCGGACATCACCATCCGGCGCCATTCAGGCAGAGAGGGTCAGCCTGGGCGGGTTTCCGTAGGTATATAGCAAAAAAAAGATGATTTCAGAAGTCTGAAATCATCTTTTTCGAGTAGCGAATCTGGGAATCGAACCCAGGTCTCCACCGTGAGAGGGTGGCGTGCTAGGCCACTACACTAAATCGCCATTCACTACTCTCTGAAAGGAACTTTTCTGTCGGCGAGGCTCTCCAGCACTGCGTTCCTTCCCGGTTTTGCACTGCAAAGGTAAGGGCTTTTTTTGAGTGTTGCAAATAAAGATTCCCGTTTTAACATATATTTACAAATCTGACAAGGAATCATCAACAAAAACCAAACCGCCTTACCGGTTGTTAAAACATCGACAGCACATTTTACCCTCCAGGTGTAATCAACCGCAGGCCGAATCTATGGTTATTCAGGGAAAATGCTTATCTTTGCATGTTTAAATTAAACACTCATCACTTAAAAAACAGAGAATACGCTCTTAGTTTCAACCACATCTTACACAGAATCAGACAAATGACTGAAACAGTAACAGACATATTGCCCTCAATCATCGAAGGGATCCGCGACCGCAAGGGCCGCAAGATAACCACAGTCGACATGAGCGACATCGACACCGCCGCCGCCCGCCGTTTCGTGATCTGCGAGGGCACATCCACTCAGCATGTAGCCGCTGTGGCTGACAGCATCCGAGAATATCTGCTTGAACACATCGGCGTCAAGCCCTATAACTATGACGGTTACGGCAATTCAACATGGATTGTGATAGACTACGGTGACACGCTTGTCCACGTCTTTCAGCGCGAGACCCGCGATCTTTATGCGCTTGAAGAGCTCTGGAGCGATGCCGTCATCACCGACTATCCTGATGAAGACTGATATAAAAAATCCTCTCATAATCAATTGATTCCAAAATGAGTTCTCCGACTCCACTCAACAATAATCCGAACCCGAAGAAGTTTAAGATCGGGTTCAGCATGTACTGGGCCTATGCCATAATAATCCTGTTTCTTCTCGGAATGCTCTATGTCGATGACACTTCTATAGAGAAGGAAGTGAGCTACACAAAGTTCAAGGAATATGTAGCCACAGGAGGTGTGGGCGAGATCACCGTGTTCTCCAACACCAACAAGGCCGAGGCCGTGCTCTCCGACTCTCTTGCCCGGAGCGTCTTCAAGGAAAGCCAGTATAAGGGCGACAAGGGCACTATCGCCAAGATCATCACCGACATTCCGTCGGCCGACAAGTTCGAAGATCAGATCGACCTCTGGAATCAGGAGGGAGTGAAGCACGGCGAGGTCAAGTATGACAAATCGTCGGACTACGGCTCGCTGCTGTGGTCGTTCGGCCCGATTCTGCTTCTTGTGTTCTTCTGGTTCTTCATGATGCGCCGCATGTCAGGCGGAGCCTCAGGCGGCGGAGCCGGCGGAGTGTTCAATGTAGGCAAATCCAAAGCCAAGATGTTTGAGAAAGGCGAGGGGACCAACGTCACATTCAAGGATGTGGCCGGACTCTCCGAAGCCAAGACCGAGATACGCGAGATTGTGGAATTTCTCCGCAATCCCCAGCGCTACACCGACCTCGGTGCCAAGATTCCAAAAGGCGCTCTCCTTGTAGGCCCTCCCGGAACAGGCAAGACGCTGCTTGCCAAGGCTGTGGCCGGCGAAGCCAATGTGCCTTTCTTCTCGATGTCAGGTTCTGATTTCGTAGAGATGTTTGTGGGTGTCGGAGCCTCGCGAGTGCGCGACCTTTTCCGTCAGGCCAAGGAAAAAGCTCCCTGTATAGTGTTTATCGACGAGATCGACGCCGTGGGCCGTGCCCGTGGCAAGAATCCCAACATGGGGGCCAATGACGAGCGTGAGAACACCCTCAACCAGCTGCTTACCGAGATGGACGGCTTCGGGTCAAACAGTGGTGTCATCATCCTTGCCGCCACCAACCGCGCTGATATTCTTGACAAAGCCCTGCTGCGCGCCGGCCGTTTCGACCGTCAGATCAATGTCGATCTGCCTGAGCTGAAAGACCGCATAGAGGTGTTCAAGGTGCATCTGCGCAACATCAAGACCGATGACTCGGTGGATGTGGACCTGATGGCGCGTCAGACAGCCGGATTCTGCGGTGCCGACATTGCCAATGTCTGCAACGAGGCAGCGCTGATTGCTGCCCGCGGCAACAAGAAGGCCGTTGACCGCGACAGCTTCATGGCCGCTATCGACCGTATAATAGGAGGTCTCGAACACAGTTCGAAGATAATTTCCGACGACGAGAAGAAATCAATCGCCATCCATGAGGCCGGCCATGCCACCGTATCATGGTTCCTGAAATACTCCAATGAGATGGTCAAGGTGTCGATCGTGCCACGCGGAATGGCTCTCGGAGCTGCATGGTATATGCCTGAAGAGCGCCAGATCACTCCCAAGGAGGCTCTGCTTGACCAGATCTGCATGACTCTCGCAGGACGTGCGGCCGAGGAACTGACCACAGGCCAGATTTCTACCGGTGCGCTCAACGACCTTGAGAAAGTGACCAAAATGGCTTATGCAATAGTGGTTTACTACGGCATGAGCGACAAGATTCCCAACGTATGCTACTACGATTCGACCGGTCAGGCCTACGGCTTCTCCAAGCCCTACGGCGGTGAACGCGCCAAGCAGATCGACGACGAAGTGTCGCGCATCATCAGCGAGCAGTATGAGCGCGCCAAGAAGATTCTTACCGAGCATAAAGAAGGCCACGCCAAACTTGCCGAGACACTTCTGACAAAGGAAGTCATGTATGCCGAAGACCTCGTCAACATTTTCGGCAAGCGCCAGTGGAAATCTCGCACCGAAGAGATCATGGAGCTTCAGGCCGCGCGTGACGCCAAGCGCCTCGCCGAGGAAAATGCAGCCAAGGAAGCTGCCGGAGAGTCTGAAAAGCCCCATGAGGCAGAGCCTTCAGGCGATTCTGCTGACAGTCAGGAAGTGGTTGATGTGGAAGTCTCCGAAACGGCTGAGACTGCAGACTCGGAAGAGAAAAAAGACACTTGTGTGACCCCGCCGCCCTACAAAGGCGATGGCTCAAAGGACAGTGAGAGCAACTGATCTCAGACGTCACATTTGAAATAAAACAACCTCTAAAAAATCCACCTCAGGCGATCCGTATTCGCGGATCGCCTGAATTTTTTTGCCTCTCCCCGCATTATCGCACTTAAAGGGGCCGGGGCGCTTGTATATTTGCGGGTGTGAATTATCAAAAAAACATAACCCAGCCATTACAAGCGATGAAAAATGCAAAGTCAGTCAGCATGTTGCCGGATTGTCCGGTGTCAAAAAAGTTTTATCAGGAAACCGTCAGCCGTATTCATGCTTCATTTCAGGCCATAGGCGGAAGTGCAGCCGATGAGCTTGCCGAGAAGACGGTCAAGGCCGTGAATGATTATCTTAGCGGAACTTGTCTGCCGGCCGATGACTCTGATGCGACTGTCAGGCTGATGTTTGCGCTGATCCGCAGTGAGCTTGACAAAGCTATGGCCCGCTCGGCGGCTGCCCGTAGGCGCAAGAAGACGGCTCCTCGCCGCCCTCGGCGTAAATCTGCCGGAAAGAATGTCCCGGAAGAGTCTCTGTGCGAACCCAAGGCCTCAGGAAGCGGCATTGACATGGCGCGCCTGGCTGAACTTCTGAAGATCAGGGAGCAGTTTGATTGTGACGATGAGGATAACTATGACGAGGCGGATGAACCGGCGGAGCCGATTTTACTTAACCGCAGGCAGCGGCGCATGATAGAGCGTGAGAAGCGCAGAAAGGCGCGCCGCGAGGCCTCTCGGCGCCGTTGATGAATATCCCCGGTTGTGATATGAACCTGCCGTTGCTGAAAAAGGGGGAGACGGCGTTACGGCAACGTCATCTCCCCCGGCTTCAAAATCAACGTCAAAACTATTGTTATATAGCGCCGTATGTTTGATTTTATGGCTTCTTTGCAAGATGTTCAAGTGCCTCGCGGTTGCGGTTGCAGTCGGCCTGAAGCTGCGGGCGGAGTATTCCGGCCTCCGTCGGGTCGATCATGGAAAGATCGGCATAGCGGTCTTCATTCATGGCGAATTGCTCAACGGTGCTGACCGGTTCCGGATCGGGGTAGCGGGGCGATTCGGTCAGCGGCGACGAGCCGTTGGCTCCGCTGTTGTCGGCCCCCGGAATCACAGAGTCGATGGTCAGAGCCGGGCGTCCTTCAGCCGCAGCCTGCGGATTGTAGCGGTAGAGAGGCCAGTAGCCCGCCTCGACAGCCCGTCGCTGTTCCACTATGGAGTGGCCGAGACCCGGACGGATGCCGTGGTTCAGACAGGGGCAGTAGGCAATCACTATAGCCGGTCCGGGATAGCGTTCAGCCTCGGCGAGGGCATCGATGGTCTGCTGATAGTTTGCGCCCAAGGCCACGGAAGCCACATAGACATTGCCGTAGGTCATCATCATGCGCCCCAGCTCTTTCTTAGCCACCCGCTTGCCGTCGGGGTTATATTTGGCCACAGCGCTGCGGGGCGTGGCCTTTGATGTCTGACCGCCGGTGTTGGAATAGCATTCAGTGTCCATGACCAGCACCTTCACCGGCTCGCCCGAAGAAAGCACATGATCGAGTCCGGCAAAGCCTATGTCATAGGCCCATCCGTCGCCGCCTATGGCCCATACGGTTTTCCGCCCGAACAGATCGGCCTCCTCAAGCAGGGCCGCATAGGCCGGACTGAGATCTCTGACAGGTTCGAGCATGGCTCTGAGCTGCCCGCCGGTTGCTGCCGAGAGTTCAGGATCGTCCTTTGCCGAATACCAGGCCTCAAGCGGCTGTTTGAGATAGGGGAGAGTATCGGGACTGTCTATCAGCTCCCTGACCTGCATGGCCACACGCTTGCGGCGGTGTTCGAGAGCTACGAGCATTCCGTAGCCGTATTCACCGTTGTCCTCGAACAGAGAGTTGCCCCATGCCGGACCCTTGCCTTGCGGATCGGTGCAATAGGCGTTTGAAGGATAGTTGGCACCCCAGATCGAACTGCACCCCGTAGCGTTGGCAATCAGCATCCTCTGCCCGAAAAGCTGTGTGAGCAGTTTGACATACGGAGTTTCCCCGCAGCCGGCGCAGGCTCCTGAGAACTGCAGGCATGGCTGGCGCAGCTGCGAGCCGTTGACTGTCTCGGCCGGCAGAAGGCGGTCTTTGAGAGTGACGTTGGCCATAGCCCACATTGCAAGCGGGGCCTCGCGGTCAACCACATCTTCAAGCGGTGTCATGGTCAGTGCGTGTCCGGGGCAGATTATAGAGCATGACGAGCACCCCAGGCAGTCTTCCGGAAAGTTCTGGATGTGGAACTTGTAGCCTTTGAGCTGCTGCGCTCCGGTGGCATCCTTGAGCGTGAAGCCTTCAGGCGCTTTGGCGGCCTCTTCCGCCGACAGGAGGAAGGGGCGGATGGCGGCGTGGGGGCAGACAAGCGAACACTCTGCGCACTCAACGCATTTGTCGGCGTTCCAGACCGGCACACGGGTGGCAATGCGGCGGTGCTCGCAGGCGGTGGTACCCATAGGCATTTTACCGTCAGGCGAGAAGGCCGAAACAGGGATCAGGTCGCCGCGGCCTTTGATGCAGGGTGTGTGGATTGTGCGGATGAATGTTTCAAGCGCGGAATCGGCAAATGCCGGTTCCGGCCTTGCCGGAGCCTCCGGAGCAGACCAGCCGCTGATTTCGCTGACATTGATCTCCTTGAGCGCGGCGATAGTCATGTCAACGGCCTTGATATTGCGGCTCACTACATCGCCGCCCTCATGACGGTAGGTTTCGGACAGACGCTCCTTCAGAGCGGCCACACCCTCGTCAAACGGAATCAGGCCGCTGAGATAGAGAAACACCGTCTCCATCACCATGTTGATGCGCGGGCTGAGGCCACAGACAGCGGCAATGCGGTCGGCGTCGATATTGTAGAAACGCAATTTCTTTTCAGTGATAGCCTTGCGCATGTCGGCGGGCAGTTTTTCGGGCATACGGTCGGGAGTCCAGGGTGAGTTCAGCACAAAGATTCCTCCGGGCTTTATCTTGTCGAGCATATCGAAACGCCTTACATATGACGACTTGTGGCAGCCCACATAGTCGGCCCCGTCAATGGCATAGGCCGATGTTACCGGTTTCTTCCCGATTCGCAGCTGCGAGATGGTGTAGCCGCCTGATTTCTTTGCCGAATAACTGAAATAGGCCTGGGCGTAGAGACCGGGAGTGTTGCCTATGATCTGTGCCACCTGCTTTGTGCCGCCTACAGTGCCGTCGTTACCGATGGCATAGAGTATTGTCTGATAGGTCCCGGAGGCCACATTGGTCTCCACGGTTTCAGTGACCGGAATCGAGAGCCGGGTGACATCATCGGTGATGCCTATGGTGAACGGATTCCGGGGCTCTTCCCTGGTCATTTCATCGAAAATGGCCTTGACCATCGAGGGATTGAACTCTTTGCTTGACAGTCCGTAGCGTCCGCCGATGATGCGGGTGTCGCGGAATTTTCCGCAATCATGGAGCGCTGTGATGACGTCCTCGCACAGAGGCTCATGGCAGGCTCCCGGTTCCTTGGTGCGGTCAAGCACCGCTATACAGCGCACCGACGGCGGAAGCGCCTCGCAAAGTTCCCTGGCGGGGAAAGGTCGGTAGAGGCGCACTTTCACCACCCCTGTCCGGTAGCCATTTTCGGAGTTGAGATAGTCTGATGTCTCGCTGACCACATCGGCAGCGGAGCCCATCACTATGATGACTCTGTCGGCATCGGGAGCGCCGTGGTAGTCCACAAGATGATAACTGCGGCCGGTGATGGAGCTTACCTTGTCCATTGCCTGCTGCACGATTGCGGGGAAGGCATCGTAGAATCTGTTGGCTGCCTCGCGGTTCTGGAAGTAGACATCCGGATTCTGGGCCGAGCCTCTCAGATCGGGGTGCTCAGGGTTCATGGAATGGCGGCGGAAAAGATTGACTTTCTCCCAGTTGACAAGGGGCCGCATCGACTCGTAGTCGATCACATCGATGGTATCCATCTCTGACGATGTCCGCCAGCCGTCAAAAAAATGCAACACCGGAAGTGAGCCTTCAATGGCTGCAAGATGGGCCACGAGGGCGAGATCCATAGTCTCCTGCACGGAAGCTGAGGCAAGCATTGTGAAGCCCGTGGCACGGCAGGCCATCACGTCCTGATGGTCGCCGAAAATCGAAAGCGCATGAGTGGCAAGCGAGCGGCAACCCACATGGAAGACCACCGGCAGCAGCTCGCCGGCAATTTTGTACATGTTCGGAATCATCAGCATCAGGCCCTGCGAGGCTGTGAATGTGGTGGCCAGTGCCCCGGCCGCGGCCGCACCGTGGACCGCTCCGGCTGCTCCAAGTTCACTCTCCATTTCCTTTACCTCAAGGGGCTGACCCATCAGATTGCGCCGTCCCTGTAGCCCCCACTTCTGGGCGGTGTCACCCATTGCGGCTATGGGGGTTATCGGGTAGACGGTGGCGACGTCACTGAGTGCGAATGCCACGTGTGCGGCTGCTGTGCAACCGTCAAGGATCTGCTTTTTCATTTCGGTCGGATTGAAAGGTGGATGGTAGAGTCTGTGAGGAGATCTGAATGGTGAGCATAAGTGCGGTCAGGCACTTATACCCTGATGAGTTTCATTGCAGCTTGACAGACTGCCTGAAATCTTTTTTAGAATGATCCTGCGAGGCAGAGGTCTGTGATCCAGAGCCAGAGCGGGCAGAAACCTATAAAGAGGATGACCGAGAGGGTCAGTGACGAAGTGCCCTCGGCCACATAGGTGTCATATTCGTCGGCGATGATGATGCCTGAAAATGCAGGAGGCAGAGCGCCGGCCACAACGAGCATCTTAAGGTTCAGAGGATCCATATGGAAGATCAAGCCCATGATAAGCAGCACGGCTGGCATCATGATCATCTTGAGGATTGATCCGAGTATTACCTGCCAGTTGATAGAGATCTTGATGGCCGAAAGGGTGATGCCGGCTGAGAATACGGCCATTGAGGCATTGGCGCCCTTGATGAGTGTGAACGAGGGGCTTGCCCAGTCGGGCCAGGGTATTCCGACGAGCACCCAGATGACTGCGAGTATCGGGGCCCATGCCACAGGCTGTTCCAGCGCGTGGATCACAGGAGCCCAGGCGCTTTTGTTTTTCGATGATCCGGGATTTTGCTTTTCAAGAGATGCGTTGAGCAGTGAAAGGCCCACGGGGATGCCGACGGCGTTGACAACAATGCCTACGATAGCCACAACGAGTGCCACAGTAGGGGTGGTGCCGAAGATAGGTTCCAGCACGGCGAATCCGAGGAAACCGATTGTCGGCGAACCGCTGATAAGCGCCGAGATGGCGGCATCGGCTCCGGTGTTTTTCTTGAACATCAGGAAGACGAAGTAGACAATCATGAAACAGAGCATGATGCCCACAAGTGAGATTATGGACAGTTTCAGATCATGGGCGAGCATTTCGCGCGTGGCCTGGACTATGGAGACGAAAAGGGCGGCTGGAAGGGCGTAGTCAAGCACAACCTTGTTGAACTTCTTGGCATCTTCGCCGGAAAATATTCCCTTCTTTCCCGAAATATAGCCCGCAAGCATCACTACGATGATCGGGACTATGGCGTAGAGAATAATGTGTTCCATAAATAGTTGTTTGAAAGTTGATAATCAGGGGAGAATATCAAAACCGGCTGGATAGGGGTGAGGCTCCATCCGGCGGATTTGAGTCTGAGTGTGAGTAGGTTTCGGGAAAAGACTATACAGTGATGTTCTGAAGGGGTGCGGGGTTCAGATAGCCTATGTGGCCTGATTCCTTGCCGGAGTCGGCGGCAAGCTGCACGTCGATCAGACAGGGTTTCTTGCTTGCGATGCTCTCGGTCAGAGCTGCGCGGAGCTCATCGGGAGTCTGGACGTAGTAGGTCTGTGCGCCGAAGGCTTCGCCGAGCTTGTCGTAGCGGGCGTGGATATCAAGGGTTGTCGGCGCCGGATCGGTGGTTTTGTCCATTGGCACTCCGATGCCGTTGTAGATACCGCCGTTGTTGAAGATGACAACTGTGAGCGGGAGTCCGAAGCGGCAGGCGGTAGAGAAGTCCATGCCTGAGAAGCCGAAAGCCGAGTCACCTTCGATGGCCACAACAGATTTGCCTGTGGCCACGGCGGCACCGATGGCTGATCCCATGCCCATACCCATGATAGCCCAGGTGGCGCAGTCTACGCGGTGACGAGGGATGGTCATGTCAATGGCATCGCGGGTGTCATCAAGAGTGTTGGCGCCCTCGTTGATCAGTATGATGTCAGGGTTGGCCTCGATGATAGGCTTGATGACTCCGAGCGCGGTCCAGTGGTGCATCGGCATCAGGCCCTTCGTGGCATCGAGACGTGCGGAGAACTTAGCGTTTTTCTCCTTGGCCTCTGCCTGTAGGGAGCTGACCCATGCAGGATCGACTGACATCTTCGCGCCGTCCATTTTTGCAAGAATGGCATCAAGAGCGAGGCCCATGTCACCGACAACCGGCGCAGCGATAGGCACGTTGACATCCATTTCTTCGGGATCGACATCGAGCTGGATGAATTTCATATCGGGGTTCCATTTTCCGCGGCCGAATGAAAGCATCCAGTTGAGACGGGCGCCGATCACCATGACCACATCAGCCTTCTCCATGACGGTCGAACGGCAGGACAGGGCGCTTAGGGGACCCGCATCGGGCATCAGGCCCTTGGCCATCGACATCGGGAGATAGGGGATGTTGTATTTTTCGATCAGAGTCTTGATCTTGTCGTCGACCTGAGCATAGGCGGCGCCTTTGCCGAGAAGGATGGCCGGACGCTTGGCTGAGGTGAGCACCTGGACCGCGCGGTCGACAGATTCGGCATTCGGAGCTACGGGAGAGTACATGTCAACCGACTCATAGAAAAGCTTTTCAGCTTCATCGCGGTCCATGATCTCACCGAGCGCCGGGGTGGTCATGTCGATATACACACCGCCCGGACGGCCTGACACGGCCGCGCGGTATGCGCGGCTGACGGCAGCGGGGATGTCTTTGGCATGGCTGCATCGGAATGCGGCCTTGACCACAGGCTTGGCTGTGTTGAACTGGTCGAGCTGTTCATAGGTGCCCATGTTCATGTCGACCATAGTCGGATCCGATGCGCCTGAGATCTGTATCATAGGATAGCAGTTGACGGTGGCGTTGGCTGTGGCTGTCAGGCCGTTCATGAATCCGAGTGACGATACGGTCATCAGCACGCCGGGTTTCTTGGTGAGAAAACCTTCGGTGGCGGCGGCCATTCCGGCCTGCTGCTCGTGGCGGAATCCTACGAAACGTATGCCCTGTCCCTGGATGAGATAGGCTGCTTCGGTGATAGGAATGCCCACAAGGCCGTAGACATTTTCAATGCCGACATTCTTCAATGCCCTGGCAAGTATATACATGCCGGTCACCTGGTCAGGAAAGTGGGGCGCGGCTTTAGGCTGACATCCGCACCCTGCGGATGTGTTGCTGCTGTTAGTTGTAGTTGCCATATAAAAACAGATTTTGAAGTTGGTTGCAGAATAGTGAAGAGGGGACAATTAGCAATTGGGCTTGCTTTACAAGACAATCGTTAATTGTCCCCTCTTTTCAGTTTCGTTGATTACGTGCGGTAGGTTTACTTGGCCTCAGGCAGGGGTGCGGTTGTACCGTTCTTGGCGAACGATGCGATCTGGTCGTCTGTATAGCCGAGGCTCTTGAGCACTTCATCGGTATTTCCGCCGAGTGACGGGCAGGGGCCGTAGGCCGGCTGATAGTTGCTCATGGTGAACGGACATCCGACGGTTACGAATTCGCCGATCTCACCACCCTGGTTAATCTTGACGAGAGTGTTGCCGTCATAGAGACTCTGGTCAGACATCACTTCCTTGGTCGAAAGGACAGGACCTACAGGCACACCGTATTTCGACAGGATTTCGGTTATCTCAAATTTGGTCTTGTCGGCAGTCCATGCACCGATACGCTGATAGATTTCCTGTTTGTGCTTGTCACGGGCATCGGCTGTGGCGAAGTCGGGGTTGGTGAGCCAGTCCTCGAAGCCGAATCCCTGGCAGGCGAGTTTGAATTCCTTTTCGCCACGCTGGAGGATGATATAGACGTAGTTGTTGGCATCAATGGCCGAGTCGAGATCTCCGGCAGGCTTACACTTGTAGGTCCAGCCAAGCACGCCGCCGCCTTCTATATTGCCTGAACGGGGCACACAGTCACCGAATTTTCCGTCGGGGTACTGCGGGAACTGCGACAGATAGCCGATCTTTTCGAGTGTCAGCTGGTCACGGGTCTTGATGCGGCATAGGTTAAGACATGCGTTGTGCATCGACTGATAGACGAAGCAGCCTTCGCCGGTTTTGTTGCGCTGCTGGAGGGCGGCGAGAAGGCCGATGAGCAGGTGCATGCCGGTGTTGGAGTCGCCGAGAGCCGCGCCGCTCTGGGTAGGGATGTCATATTCGCCTTCATACCAGCCTGTGGTCGAGGCTGCAGCTGCGGTCACCTGGGCGATAGGCTCGTAGGCCTTGAGGTCTTTGTATTTTGATGATACAGGGAAGCCCTTGATTGTACCGTAGATACATTTAGGGTTGAGTTTGTGGACCACATCCCAGCTGAAACCGAGTTTGTCCATAGCACCCGGATGGAGGTTTTCAATAAACATGTCGGCACCCTGGATAAGCTTGGTAAGGATGGCTTTACCATCAGGGGTCTTGGCATCAAGAGAGATTGATTTTTTGTCTGAATTGAGCTGCAGGAAGTAGTAGCTTGGCAGATTAGGGTCGAACTGAAGTTCTTTACGGGTGGCGTCGCCGACTCCGGGACGCTCGATTTTGATTACATCGGCTCCAAGCCAGGCAAGCATCTGGGTGCATGAAGGTCCTGACTGTACTTCGGTGAAGTCAATCACCTTGATTCCTTGTAGTGGGGCAGTGTTCATAATAGTAAATATATTAAGAATAGATGATTTTGGATTTTAACGTGTGTGCGTTAATTTTATGGGTATTTCTCATAAATCTGTACTTATACAACACTATACGGGCTGAAAAGTTGATTTTTGGCTCTTGTTCGGGAATTAATTTGTAATTTTGTCGGCCGGAACCGGCGGGAGGCGCCGCCTCAGGCTACCGTTTGTCCGGCCGAAATCATAACAGAGCCATTATGAACAATATCTGTCTTCAACTGTTTCTGTCTTTCTTCAAGATAGGAGCCTTCACTTTCGGGGGCGGCTGGGCGATGATCTCTATAATCGAGAAGGAGATCGTCGACAAGCACCGCTGGATAGACCGCGACGAGTTTCTTGACCTGCTTGCGGTGGCGCAGTCGCTTCCGGGCATTCTTGCCGTCAATATCTCTGTGGCCGTCGGCGACAAGCTGCGCGGAATGAAAGGTTCGCTTGCGGCCGCTCTGGGCTGCATCCTGCCGTCGTTTCTGATGATACTTTGCATAGCGGTGTTTCTGACGCCTGATCTGATCAAGAACAACCCGACACTGTCAGCAATCTTCAAGGGAATCCGTCCGGCGGTTGTGGCGCTGATCATAGCTCCGGTGATTTCGTCGGCCAAGGCTGCGAAAATCGGTTGGAAGACGGCTGTGATACCTGTCGGAGTGGCACTGCTGATATTTTCGAAACTTCCGGTGGTGTCAAATCCGATCCTTTACATAGTGCTCGGCGGATTTTTCGGCTGGCTCTGGTTTTCGCGCAATGTCAAGGCGCTCCACAAGGTTGAGAATGAAATAAAAAAGGAGGACGAGAAGCTATGATATATCTCAAACTTATATGGGCCTATCTGAAAATCGGACTTTTCGGATTTGGCGGCGGTTATGCCATGCTGGCGCTGATCGAGCGCGAGATAGTAGGGCCGGGGTGGATCAGCGGGCAGATGTTTACTGACATAGTGGCCATTTCGCAGATGACTCCCGGACCGATCGGCATCAACTCGGCCACATATATAGGTTATGTGGCTCCGGCGGAGTATTCCGAGGCTTTCTCCTCGCCGGTTTTCGGTATTTTGGGATCGGTGCTCTGCACGCTGGTGGTCGTGCTGCCGTCATTTGTGCTTGTGGCCTATACAAGCCATCTGATACGCCGCCATAAGGACAGTGTGGTTGTCAAGGGCATCTTCGCAGGGCTGCGTCCGGTGGTTGTAGGGCTTATTGCATCAGCAGCTCTGCTGCTGATGAACGGCGCGAATTTCGGAGAGGAATGGTCGCATATAGCATGGAGCATAGCCATCTGTCTGGCGGCTTTTCTGATGGTTTATAAATTCAAATTCCATCCGATTCTGATTATATGCCTCGCCGGCGCGGCGGGGTGGCTTATCTATTGATATGCCGCGAATTAAATTTTAATATTTCCAGCCTTGCTTCAATCAAGGTATTTGTGTAAATTTATCGCTTAAAAAATTGACAGCCATGACTTATCAGGAGTCTATTGATTTTCTATATAATTCTCTTCCGGTGTTTCAGCGCGAGGGCGCTTCGGCTTATAAACCGGGGCTCGGAACCTCTGTGGCCCTTGACGATCTGTTTGGAAATCCACACCGTGAGTATGCCTGCATCCACATTGCCGGGACCAACGGTAAGGGATCGACAGCCCACACTCTTGCGGCTGTCTTGGCCCGTGCGGGCTACAGGACAGGGCTTTATACATCGCCGCACATTTTTGATTTCCGTGAGCGCATAAGGGTCAACGGTCAGAAGATATCACATGAAGCCGTGGTTGATTTCGTGGAGCGATGGATGGCTGTGGAGTCGGATTTGACACCGAGCTTTTTTGAACTCACCTCAACTATGGCTTTCGAGTATTTTGCCCGCGAGAAGGTTGACGTGGCTGTCATAGAGACCGGTCTCGGCGGCAGGCTCGACAGCACGAACATCATCACTCCGGTTGTCAGTGTGATCACCAATATCTCGCCTGACCATACGGCGCTGCTTGGCGAGAGCCTTGAAAAAATTGCCTTTGAGAAGGCGGGGATCATCAAGACCGGAGTGCCTGCGGTGATCGGAGAGCGTCAGCCAGAGTGCATGGCTGTGTTCGAGGAGCGTGCGGAGGCTGTTGGCGCACCTCTGAAATATGCCGCTTCGCTTGACGGACGGCGCGAGGATGGGATGATGGTCTATGAGCATACTCCTTACGGCAAGATCCGCGGAGAACTTTCCGGTGACTGCCAGATAAGAAATGCGGCTACCGTGATGGAGACTCTTGGTGTTTTGTCAGGCTGTGGTTTCGCAATTCCTGCCGAGTCCGTCAGAGATGGATTCGCACATGTCTGCGAGGACACCGGACTGATGGGGCGCTGGACCACTCTGCGGCGCGATCCGCTGACCATCTGCGACACGGGTCACAATATAGGCGGATGGGAATACATAGCCTCTCAGCTTTCGGCGCGTAAGTCCGGGACTCTGCATCTGATTATGGGTTTTGTCAACGATAAGGATATCTCGGCCATCTTGCGTAAAATAGTGGAGATAGGAGGCGATAAGCGACTTTATTTTTCCGCTCCGTCTGTGCCACGCGGGCTGAATGCCGATGCGCTTGCGGCCCAGGCTGCCGAATTCGGACTGAACGGGCCGGCGATAGCTGATGTGAACGAGGCTCTTGCCACGGCTACGGCCGCCGCCACCGGGACGGATGACATGATTCTCATAGCCGGCAGCAATTTCCTGATCGCGGATCTGAACTTGTCTCTACTCAGTGAAGATAAATGAGGAAATCGGAGGCTGGATAACATATCCGGCTGTTAACCTGCCTCTTAGAGCAGAAATCTGATTCGCTTCAATACCCAGGCATCGCTCGGCCCTTTGGACTATCGCTTACCCTGGGGTTTCGAAAACTCAGTCTCTTCGAGACATTTAGGGAAGATGCGATTTCATCCGGAATCCGTCTTGCTGGACACATGCAGATCGCGGATTACCACTCTTTTACATTGGCCCTGTCTGGGAGTGGCCGGAGCGGTGGAGTGAGATGACCGCGATTATTTGCGGGAGAGGGTTGAGTTGTAGTAGCGAGGATCGCCGGTGACTTCCGGGCCGATGAAGGGGGGCAGCGGCGGGTTGGAGTCGGCTGAGGGCATTTCGATTTCGGCGAGTATGAGCCCTTCGTGGTGTCCGTGGAAGATGTCCACTTCCCATTTCCACCCAAGGTGGTCAACGATGTATCTTGTCTTGTCAATGGCGAAGCCTCCGCAGAGCCGCCGGGCCATTTCTTCGGCGTCAGCTACCGGGACGGGATATTCCCATTCGTCGCGTATGGCTCCTGAGTTGCGTCCTTTGACGGTCAGAAATGCCTCTTTGTCACGGATGCGGATGCGCACCGTGGCGTCAGGGGCAGTTGAGATATAGGCCTGACGAATGCTTACTGCGGCTTCTGCCTGAGAGATAAAGCTGCGGTCTTTGACAAGAAATTTCCGTTCTATTTCTTTTGCCATTGTTTCCAGAGTGTTAAAAGAGTGTAAAGAGGTTATGCCGATAGCAATTATCTACGCATTTATGCGTAATTTTGCAAAATTAAAAAAGATTGTAACTATTTGCAACAATTTTCCATGACCAAATTGTGTGCGCTCATGCGCATCATCATATTTTGTGTAAGCGTAATCCTGATTTCTTTTTCAGCATCCGGCCGTAATGTGACAGTGCGCGGAGTGGTGCGCGATTCGCTGACCCGCGAGCCGATACCATATGCGTCTGTACTGCTCAAAGGTACTGACCGAGGCGTTCTTACGGATGACAACGGCCGCTACACTATAGTGACCACGCTGCCTTTTGACAGTGTGATGGCTTCGTCGCTGGGATATACAACAAAAGCTGTTGCCTCAAGGAAGAGGGGCGACAATGTGCAGGTTGACATTGATCTGGTGTCGACCGGTGTGCTGCTCGGAGAGGTGATAGCCAAGCCCAAGCGGGAGCATTATTCGAAAAAGAATAATCCGGCTGTGGCTTTCATGGAGAAAATACGCCACACTCAGGATCTGAACGATCCGCGGCGCCACGATAATTATAATTATAACAAGTACGAGCGTATAACGCTGGCTTTGAATGACTATCAGTTTAACGATTCGGCCAAGCGCGGCTTTGACAAGATGTTTTCTTTTGTCAAGGAGTATATCGACACTTCAGAGGTTTCGGGCAAGCCGATCCTGAATGTGGCTCTGAGAGAAAAACTGTCATCGGTGCATTACCGGAAGGAGCCTAAAGGGGAGAAGGAGTTCGTCACGGGGCTGCGTTCATCGGGCATTGACGAGATGCTTGACAAGCAGAGTATGCAGACGTTCTATGAGGACGTGTTGCGTGAGGTGGATGTCTATGACAATGATATCGTGCTGATGCAGACCCGCTTTGTGTCGCCGCTGTCAAGAATCGCGCCTGATTTCTATAAATTTTATCTTACGGATACGGTTTTTGTCGACACCACGCGCTGTGTGGAGCTTACGTTCGTGCCGCGCAATCCGAGCACGATGGGGTTCACGGGGCGTTTTTATGTGCCTGTTGGCGATACGACCATGTTTATAAAGAGAATTGTGTTGCGTGTGCCTCACGACATAAATCTCAATTTCATCAACGGTCTTGTCATCAGCCAGGATTATGAGAAGGCTCCTGACGGGTCGCGTCTGAAGACCAAGGACGACATGATTCTCGAAGCGAGCGTGGTTCCGGGTTCAGGCGGTCTCTACGGCCGGCGTCAGACGGTCTATGACAGTCATAATTTCGATCCGGCACCTGATGCGTCGATTTTCAAGCGCGGAGTGGCCCAGATCTATGCCCCAGGCGCGGAGTATCGCGGTCAGGATTTCTGGGATGAGAACCGCAAGGCGGAGATTGCCCAGGGTGTCAACGGAATCGAGAAGATGATGGAACGCATGAGGCAGGTGCCTCTGTTCTACTGGACTGAGAAGGTGGTCAAGGTTCTCGTGTCGGGCTATGTGCCGACGGCCAAGAAGTCATATTTCGATATCGGGCCGATGACTTCGCTCGTGTCCTATAACTCTGTGGAAGGTCTGCGCCTGAGAGCGGGCGGCATGACTACGGCCAATCTTTCGCGCCGGTGGTTTGCCCGCGGCTACGGGGCTTATGGTTTCAGAGACCACAAGTGGAAGTATAAGGCGGAGCTGGAGTATTCGTTCCGTGACAAAAATTATCATTCGCGTGAGTTCCCGATACATTCCCTGAGGGCCACGCAGTTATATGATCTCGACCGCCTGGGCCAGATATCGAGTGTGCACAATGCTGATAATTTCTTCCTTTCGGTGAGCCGTCTGCCTGACTGCCAGATGACCTATCATCGTGTAAGCAAGCTTGAGTATATTCTTGAGACAGAGCAGCATTTCTCGCTTGAGGCGCGGATTCAGCAGGAGCGGCAGTATTCCACTCCGTTTATGACTTTCATCAACGGCTACGGCGAGAATTTCAGGCATTACACTATGAATTCGTTCCGCCTGCAGTTGCGCTATGCTCCGGGCGAGAAGTTCTATCAGCTGACTACGGGACGCACCCGCATCAATTTCGATGCTCCGGAGATGGTTATTTCACACACCTATGCTCCGAAGGGGTTCATGGGTAATCCGTTTGCTCTGAATGTGACGGAGGCTTCGTTTTTCAAGCGCATATGGCTTTCGGCTTTCGGTTATGTCGACATGACGCTTAAGGGAGGCCATGTGTGGTCGCGCACTCCTTATCCGGGGCTGCTGATTCCGGGGGCCAATCTGTCATATCTGATTATACCTGACCTGTTTTCGTGTATGAATCCGATGGAGTTCATCAATGATTCTTACGCGCAGTGGGATCTGACCTATTGGGCCAACGGGTTGATTCTTAACTATATTCCGATCATCAAACGGCTTAAGTTGCGCGAGGCGTTTATGTTCAAGGGTGTCTGGGGCCATCTGAGTGACCGCAACAAGCCTTGGTTAAATCCGGATCTTTATGGTTTTCCGGAGATCAACAATACGCAGCTGATGTCTGATACTCCTTATATGGAGGTGGGTGTGGGTCTTGACAATCTGCTGAAGGTTTTCCGTGTGGATTATACCTGGCGCCTGACTTACCGCGATAACCCCGGAGCCTGCAAGCAGGGGCTGAGGTTTACTTTCCATTTTTCTTTTTGAGAACCGGCATGAACATAAATCCGCATTTCAAAATCTATATCGGAAAGAAGTTCTGCAATATACAACAGTCTGTCAGTGCACTCCATCCGGAGCGGTAAATCGGTGTCCTCGACCGGACACCAGATGCCGGGGGATTGCAAGCCCGTGACACCTGCGCGCTTTGCGCTGCGGTGTCACGGGCTACGAGTAAATCTGCGTCCTCCGGACGCCCATCCGGCCTCAGCATGCACAGCGTGACCGGGACAGTTGTCTGCATCCTGTCTGAGCGATTCACTGCCCCCTGCCTGATGAGTTTTCTGAATCCGCTGATGCCAAATGCACCGAATTTCTTTTGTTGTTTACTTCTCTCAGATCAGGCAGAGGATTATGAGCTGGGCGATGATGACGCGGCAGAACATTGAGAGGGGGTAGACGGTGGCGTAGCTTACGGTTGCATAGTCGCCTGGGATGATGTCATTGGCGTAGTTGAGGGCCATCGGGTTGGCCATACTTCCGCAGAGCATTCCGCAGGTGAGTCCGAAGTCGAGGCGGCAGAATTTCATGGCTATGGCTCCCATTATGAGTACGGGGATTATGGTTATAAGGAAGCCGAGGAGTATCCAGACGAGGCCTTCGGGGCGCATGATGGTGTCAATGAAGTGTGCTCCGGCTTCGAGTCCGAGGCAGGCGAGGTAGAGCGAGAGGCCGATGCCGCGTAGCATGAGGTTGGCGCTTCGGGTGGTGTAGGTGACGAGGCGGAACTGCGGGCCGAAGCGGCCAATTAGTATGCCTACGATGATGGGGCCTCCGGCGAGTCCGAGTTTTATGGGGGTGGAGATGCCGGGGATCATGATAGGGATGGAGCCGATGACGAGTCCGAGGACTATGCCGATGAAGATGGCTCCGAGGTTGGGGTCTTTGAGTTTGATTTCGGTGTTGCCGAGGATCTGTTCGACTTTTTCGATGTCGGCTGCGCTTCCGACTACGTTGAGTATGTCGCCGAGCTGGAGGACGAGTTCGGGGGTGGCGAGCAGGTGGAGTCCGCTGCGGCTTATTCGGCTGATGTTTATGTGGTATTGGTTGCGCAGGCGCAGCGAGCCGAGTTTTTTGCCGTTGATCGAGGGACGGCTGACGATGATGCGGCGCGAGATGAGCTGGTTGTCGATGGAGTTCCAGTCGATGTCTTTCTTGTTCCAGTCACGGGCTTCCTGTTTGCCGAAGAGGACTTTCAGTTTTGCGGCGTCTTCAGGGGTGGTGATGACGAGCAGGTGGTCGTCTTTGAGGAGGATTGTGGTTGAGTCAGGGAGGCTTACGTCATGGTCGCGCCAGAGGCGGGAGATGACGAATCTGGTTTTGGAGACTGCTGAGATTTCGCGGACCGACATGCCGTAGATGGCGGGGTTGCAGACCTGGAATTCGGCTATGAATGTGCCGTCAGGTTCTTCCTGCGGAGGGGTGAGCGGTGCGCCGGAGCGGCGGAGGAAGCCGCGCAGGGCTATGATGGCGAGGATCACTCCGACTACTCCGAGGGGGTAGGTGACGGCGCAGCTGAGGGCGGCTCCGCTGGCTGAGCGGCCTACCTGTTCGAGGGCCTGCTGGGCGGCGCCGAGTGCGGGGGTGTTGGTGGTGGCTCCGCAGAGGAGTCCGGTGGCTTCTCCGATGGGTATGCCGAGGCAAAGGGTGCAGAGGACGGCCATGAGGGTGCCTATGGCGAGGACTCCGAGGCCGAGCATGTTGAGTTCGAGACCTCCTTTGCGGAATGAGCTGAAGAAGCCCGGACCGACTTTCAGGCCGAGTTCGTAGACGAAGAGCACAAGGCCGAGGTTTTCGGTGTAGTGCAGGATGGTGGGGTCTATTGAGAGCCCGATGTGGCCTGCGAGGATTCCGGCGAAAAATACGAATGTGACGCCGAGTGATATGCCCCAGACGCGGATTTTACCTAAGGCAAGGCCAAAGGCGATGATCACTGAGATAATGATCACCGCCTGGAGTGCCGTGTGGCTCATGAAGAGCTCTGAAAACCATTGCATGTGCTGACCAGTTTATTTTGACTGATAGAGGTAGCGTTTGATGGAGCGTTTGGGCGTTTTTTCGAATTCTTCGCTCATGAGTTTGAAGCGCTGTACCTGGGAATAGGCCGGGAGGCTGGAGTTGAGAGTTTTGATGTTTTCCTCCATTATGCCCATGATTCCGTCGTTGTCGAGGCCCTGGGATGTGAGGCTTTCGATGTCGGGGTAGATGAGGGCCACGAGGCGTCCGTCACCTCCGTCGATGATGAGCGATTCGGCTACGTAGGAGAGGTTGTTGAGTTTGTCTTCGATTTCTTCGGGGTAGATGTTCTGGCCGGAGGGTCCGAGGATCATGTTTTTGTCGCGTCCGCGGATGTAGAGGAATCCGTCGCTGTCGAGGTTGCAGATGTCGCCGGTGGAGAGCCATCCGTCTTCGCTCATGCAGGCTTCGGTGGCTTCCGGATTTTTGTAGTAGCCGAGCATTACGTTTTCGCCTTTGACGTGGAGAATGCCTGGTTTGACGGCGCTGTCAGTGGAGTCGATGCGTGCTTCTACGCGGTCTACGATGCGTCCGCATGATGCCATGCGGTTTTCGCTGGAGGGCGAGTAGGAGATGAGGGGCCCGCATTCGGTCATGCCGTAGCCTACGGTGTAGGGGAAGTTTATGCGGCGGAGGAATTTTTCGACGTCGCGGTTGAGGCCGGCACCTCCGATGATGATTTCCTGCACGTTGCCGCCGAAGGTTTCGGTGAGGCGGTCTTTGATTTTGCCGAGGAGCTTTTCATCTACATATGGCACCATGAGCATGAGTTTCATGAGGGGCTTTTCAAGCATCGGGAAGACGCGGGTGCGGATGATCTTCTCGATGATCAGGGGCACGGTGACGATGTAGCGCGGGTGGACCTTGGCGAAGGCTTCCATGATGATGCGCGGCGAGGGTGTGCGGGTGAGGATGTGGATGTGGTTGCCGCAGATGAATGGGCGGAGCATGTCGATTGTGAGACCGTACATGTGGGCCAGGGGGAGCATGCAGACCACTCCGTCGCCAGGACCGGTGGGTATGTTCTCGATGCAGAACTGCACGTTGGACCACAGGCTGCGGTAGGGAAGCATGACTCCTTTTGAGAAGCCGGTGGATCCGGAGGTGTAGCTGATGAGGCAGAGTTCTTCTTTGGTGTCAATGTGGTAGACGACGTCTTCAGGGGTGAAGCGGTCGGGGTAGCGGCGGCCGAAGATTTCGTTGAGGTGTCTGCGGGCGTGGATGAGTTTTTCGTCGTTGCTGTGGAGCATCGAGAAGTCGCGGACTGAGATTGCGCCGAGGAGGGTGCGCATGCCGTCGGGGTTGAGGTCTTCCCAGATGTTCTCGTCGATTATGGCCAGGCGGGCATCGCTGTGGTTGATAAGGTGCTGGATGTTGTCGGCTTTGAAGTCGGCGAGAATGGGAACTATGACGGCGCCGTAGGTGAGGGTGCCGATGAAAGCCACGCACCACATGGAGCTGTTCTTGGCACAAAGTACTACTTTGTCGCCCGGACGGATTCCGCTCTCCTGGTAGAGGAGGTGGAGTTTGGCTATTTTGCGGGCTACGTCCTTGTAGGTCAGGGTGGCACCGCCGAAGTCGGTAAGGGCGGGGAGGTCCCAGTTGTCACGGATTGCGTCCTGGAAATATAGGTTGAGGCTTTCGCGATCTTTCATTATTCTGAAGTATGGGGTGTGATAGATTGAATTTAGGGGAAATTTGGCACAAATTTAGGAATTATCGGCCATTTTTGCAGTGCTATTTTCTTTAATAAATCTTAACGCTTGCGGGCACAGTGGTTTATGCGGGTCGAGAATGCGGACGTCAGGATCTTTCGAGAGCCAGAGGAGCTGTTTTTTTGCGTAAACGCGGGAGTTTTTGGCTATGCGGGCTATTGCTGTCTCGCGGTCCATAGTGCCGTCGAACATGGCGAAGAGTTCTTTGTAGCCTACGGTGTTGAGCGAGTTTAGGTGGCGCTGGGGATAGACGCGGCGGGCTTCCTGCTCGAAGCCTTCGGCTATCATGGCGTCGACGCGCCTGTTGATGCGGTCGAAGAGTTCGGCCCGCTCCCAGCCGACGGCTATCTTGATGATGCGGAACGGGCGCTGCTTGCGGTTGCCGGTGAGCAGGGTGGAAGCGGGGATTCCGGCCTGGAGGGTGATTTCGATGGCGTGGATGAGGCGGCGGTGGTTTGAGGGGTCGGCTTTGTCGAGGTAGGCGGGGTCGAGCCGGCGCAGGTGTTCATGGAGTGCGGGGAGGCCTCCTTTTTCATACAGGTCCATGACTTCGGCGCGGATCTGCGGGGAGATGGTGGGGAGTTGGTCGATTCCGTTGGTGACGGCGTCGATATACATCATTGAGCCTCCGCACATGACGGCGTAGTCGCTGTGGAGCCAGATTTCGGAGAGGATGCGGAGGGCGTCTTCCTCGAAACGGGCGGCCGAGTAGTAGTCGGTGAGATCAAGGGTGCCGACGAGGTGATGGGTCACGGCTGCGAGTTGGGCGGGGGTCGGTGCGGCTGTCCCGATGGGGAGGTCGTGGAAAAGCTGGCGCGAGTCGGCCGACACGATTTCCGTGTCGAGCGCCTGCGCCAGCTCTATTGCGAGTGAGGTCTTTCCGCTTGCGGTCGGGCCTGTGACTATTACGAGAGTTTTCAATCTGCTGCTTATTCGGCTACAAGACGGGCAATCTCGATGATGACCTGAGTGGCTTTTTCCATCGAGGGGATGGGCACGAATTCATAACGTCCGTGGAAGTTGAGGCCTCCGGCGAAGATGTTGGGACAGGGGAGCCCTTTGAATGAAAGCTGTGCGCCGTCTGTGCCGCCGCGGATGGGCTGTACTTTGGGGACTACACCTACGTTTTTCATCGCCTGGATGGCAGTGTCGACGATGTGCATTACGGGTTCGATCTTCTCACGCATGTTGAAGTACTGGTCTTTGATTTCGATAGAGACGCAGTTGGGGAATTCGTTGTTGATTTTGCGTGTAAGGTGTTCGAGCTCTTTTTTGCGGCGTTCGAAGCGGTCGCGGTCGTGGTCGCGGATGATGTAGGTGAGCACGGTTTCTTCTACGGTACCTTCAATCGAGATCAGGTGGTAGAAGCCTTCGTAGCCTTCGGTGTGTTCGGGAGTCTCCCAGCGGGGGAGCATGATGGCGAACTGGTTGGCGACGCGGATGGAGTTGAGCATCTTGTGTTTGGCGTAGCCGGGATGCACGTTGCGGCCTTTGAAGGTTACTTTGGCTACGGCTGCGTTGAAGTTTTCGAATTCGAGTTCGCCGATCTCGCCGCCGTCCATAGTGTAGGCCCAGTCGGCGTTGAAGAGGCTGACATCGAATTTATGTGCTCCCTGGCCGATTTCTTCATCGGGGTTGAAGGCTATGCGGATGTCGCCGTGTTTGATTTCAGGGTGTTTGATGAGGTAGTCAACGGCTGTGATTATTTCGGCGATTCCGGCTTTGTCATCGGCTCCGAGGAGGGTGTTGCCGTCGGTCACGATGAGGTCCTGACCTTTGTAGTCGAGCAGTTCGGGGAATTTGGCGGTTTCGAGCACGATTCCTTTGGCGGCGTTGAGTACTATGTCATTGCCGTCGTAGTTTTCGACGATGCGCGGAGCCACGTGTTTTCCGCTCATGTCAGGCGATGTGTCGAGGTGGGCGATGAAGCCGACTGTGGGAACCTGCTTGTCAACGTTGCCTTTGAGCGTTGCCATCAGATAGCCGTTGTCATCAAGAATAATGTCGTCGAGACCCATTGCGCGGAGTTCTTTTTCAAGATGCTGCGCGAAGATCATCTGTCCGGGGGTTGATGGGGTCATGTTGGTCAGTTCGTCACTCTGAGTGTCGAATTTGACGTAGTCCAGAAAACGGTCAACAACTGTCATGGCGTTTTGTGAGATTATTGTGGTAAGATTATATGCTTGAGTTTTTGCAGTGCAAAGGTACGAAAAAAGAGTGGATAGTCAGTCGGTTGGGGTTAAAAAAAAGAGTGCGGTCCGATGTCTGGACCGCACTCTTTGGTTATCAGGGATGGTTGTTGACCTTATTTCACTTCCTCGAATCTAACCATATATGATTACCAATATATTGGAATTACCGCGCTTGTCAAGCATGGTAAAGAGCAATGGAAATGCAACACCCTTGTGTGTAACTCCAAGCATGAGGTTATTGATGTTGACCTCACCGAATTTCCAGTTGGTGCGGTCAAGGCTCAGAACCAGTCCTGTCTTGACTGGCAGAAGTGCAAATATCACTTTGGCTATGAGGTCAAGATTGAGAGCATATCCTGCAAGGAACCTCTGCAGGCGGCGCAGATTGGAATCACGCTCGACGCTTGTAGGCATCGCAGACGCTATCTTGTGGAGGCTGACCGTCTGCACAACACAAATGGCGTGAAGGACAAACGCAAGCAATTTTATGCGAGCAAGATTCTTGCTGCTCTTGCATAATCGGGACGATTTTATTAGCTTTGTCGCAGTCCCTGGGAGTTGTCGTAACTTTCATGGAAAAAGCGGTCAAACTTTTCTTTAAAGAAACTAATTTTCAGGGACTTTTGCAAGAAATAACTAATTAAAAATCAACAATATAACCGACAAAATTCATTTTTTTCATCTACTAAAAATACCATGATACAATGAAACGTTTATTATTGCTTCTGGCGGTTGTCACAGCCATGATCAACTGCTCCTATGCCGCCAACGACGACATTGCCCTTCATGTCAAGGACATAATAACCGATTGGGGAGGCTCGGGCGGAAAAGCCGACTCTGAGACAAACAGTTACACCTATAATCAGTATGCCCTCAACTATTGGGACATACACGACCTGTCCACCGATGTCTATGACCGCCTCGATATGAAATTTGCCACTCCGGTCGATTATGACAACATCCATGTGACGGTAACCTACAGCGACGGCACCACGACCGAAAGCACCATTGTCAATGGAGCGACAAGCCACAATCTGGCTTTCGAAGCCGACAAGATTCTTGAAAAGATTACCGTATCCCATGGCTGGGACGGTCCCCAAGGCCCGATAACCATCTATTATGACAGCATAGTGATACGCGCCAAGGATTCAACAGGCCTGATAGGGAACATGCCGGTTAAGTCGCCTAAACTCGGAACCGGAATGGCAAATCCCATTCTTGATTTCCAATTCTGTGCCGACCCCACCGCTATAGAGCATGACGGGCGGCTCTATGTCTATGGCACCAATGACCATCAGCAATATGAAGCCGGAACCGAGAAAAACTCTTATGAAAAAATCAAGTCACTGGTCATGATTTCAACCGATGATATGGTAAACTGGACCTATCATGGCTTGATTCAGGTTGACGAAATCGCACCCTGGATCTTGGCATCATGGGCACCCAGCATCATCAGCAAGAAACAGGCCGACGGCACTACATTGTTCTCGCTCTACTTCTCCAACAGCGGATGGGGCGTCGGTGTAATCCAGGCCAAGTCGCCTGTGGGCCCCTGGACCTCTCCGCTGAGTAAAAGCCTCATTGACGGCACCAATCCTGTTGTGGCCGGGAGCGGAGCTGTCTTTGACCCCGGAGCGGTGATCGACGACAACGGTGACGCATGGGTGACATTCGGCAACAGTCAGGGATGGATAGCCCGGCTGAACCCCGATCTTCATTCCTTTGCCGCCGACCCCGTGAAACTCCCTTCACCCTTCCACTATGAGGCCAACGAGCTTAACTTTATAAATGGCACCTATGTCTACACATTCAATAATGACTGGTCGGACCACGAGCCATGGACATGGGGCGGCACAAAACCCCAGCCTGCAGCATGGTTTACATGAAAAGCACCGATCCGTTGAAACAGGATTCATGGACCTATGGCGGCAACTACTTCAAGAATCCCGGAGATAACGGCATGACCTTAAATAACAACCACACCCATCTGCACAAATACAATGATAAATGGTATCTGTTCTAAGTAGATGTTGAAAATTAGTTTATATCAATTTTTTTGCGTATCTTTGTGTAAACACATAAAGACACAACGCTATCGCAAAAATCAAAGTTATACAACTGACAGACCAACAACGTCTGCAATTAGAGGAAGGCTTTCGCCAAGGCAAGAGCCACGCATACCGCATGCGCTGTCGCGCAGTGCTTCTGAAATCCACCGGCCTGACTTCGGAACAGGTTGGAGAACAGACCGACATGACCCATATATCAGTCAATTCCTGGGTGAAACGCTTCGAGGCCGAAGGAATCAAAGGACTGGAAACACGTCCCGGACGGGGTCGGAAGCCAATAATGGACTGCTCGGACGAAGAGTCGGTACGCAAAGCCATAGAGAACGACAGGCAGAGCGTGAAGAAAGCGAAAGAGGCATGGCAGCAGGCTTCAGGGAAAGAAGCCTCCGAGAGTACCTTCAGGGCTTTTTTATCCGCCTTGGCGCGGGATATAGACGTATAAGAAAACGTCCAAAGGGGAAACCCTCGCCGCAGCTCTATGCGTATAAGACCGAGAAGCTGCAAGAACTCGTACAACAGGAAAAAGATTGTCTCATCGACATTTATTATGGAGATGAAAGCCACATCTGCACCGAGGGATATGTGCCATACGGATGGCAGTTCCGAGGTGAAGATGTCTATATCCCATCTGAAAGAGGTCTGAGACTCAATATTTTCGGCATGATAGACCGCAACAATCGATATGAAGGATTCTCCACAACTGAGAATATGACCGCTGACAAGGTTGCCGACTTTCTTGACCGATTTTCTCTCCGTATCCGTAAAAACACTTTTGTTGTCCTTGACAATGCAAGCGTCCACAGATGCAAACTCATGCGGGAACTCCGTCCAATATGGGAGAAACGTGGGTTGTATCTCTTTTTCCTTCCACCGTACAGTCCACATTTGAATATCGCCGAGACGCTCTGGAGAATCCTCAAGGGCAAATGGCTCAGACCTGCGGATTATTGCTCCACAGAATCCCTGCTCTATGCAACTAACCGTGCGTTGGCTGCGCTTGGATCTGAACTCAATATCAATTTTGTCCATGCGGCTTAGTATAAATTAATTTTTACGACTTACTTATCAAACCATGTTGCTGGAGCCGTCGCTGGGTGCAAACAGCGGCTTCCGAAGCATCTATGTGGATGAAATAGAGGTCGACGAGCAGAACGTTGACATCAGCGAATGTATACCCACCCGTGAAGGCGTGAGCGCCATTAAAAATCTCGACCCTGCCATCACTCAGTATGCCGCCACGTCGGCCGCCACACTCGGCATTCTCTACAAGCCCACTGACGAGGCCGGTCACATGATAGCGACGGTGGGCATGACCAGTATCACAGCCCCCGCGATGCCCGAAGGGATTATCGAAGTGAGAAACGTCGATTTTTCAACCCGATGCAAATACCTCAAATGCCGATTGAAAGGCGACGGAAGCGTGGCATTGAGGATTGACGACCGATATGCCGCCGACATCGCCGTGGTCAACAGCAGTAAAAGTGACTGGAACGAATACACAGTCCCCCTGACAAGTATTGAAGACGGCACCCACACGATTTACCTGATACTGAAAGGCGAAGTCGAATTTGACACATGGCAGATGACCGAGAGCGACTTAAGTTCAGTCGATACCGTGCCCTGTGACCCGCATGACCTCCGCGGCAACATCTACGACCTGCAAGGCCGCCGTCTCCCCGCCATCCCCACCGGCACCATCTACATCCGCAACGGCAAAAAATACCTCACCAAGTAACCCTCAATCCATCCGAATCCTTCACAAAATGAGTTGCGCCGCGATGCTTGATGGCATCGCGGCGCAACTATATGGTGGGGGAGGGGGTTATTTTACCAGGTCGAGGACTTGGGAGAGGCGGGTGATGGCCGAGGGGTGGGTGACGGCATCTTCGTCGGCTGTCCATCCTTTCCCTTTGAGCCATGCCACATGGCAGCCGAGCGAGAGGGCGGGGAGGATGTCTTTCTTGTAGCTGTCGCCTATGACAAGCACGTTTTGGGCCGGCAGACCGAGGGCTTCGACTCCGAGCGCAAATATTGCGGGGTCGGGTTTGCGTACTCCCACTACCGCGCTCTCGATTATGCGGTTGAAGTATTTCAGCAGGTCAAAGTCTTCAAGCACGGCGCTGACATTGCCGTAGAAGTTGGACACGAGTACCATGGGGAAGCGTGCATGCAGCGCCTCGAGGGTGGGACGTGCCTCCTCGATACACTCGCGGGCGGCTGCGTAGCAATACTGTGCGACGCGGGCAGCAAGTGGCTCGACAGTGTCGGCGGCGATGTGGCCGCGCTCGGCAAGCCATTCCAGCTCTATGCGCATCTTGATGAGCAAGAGGTCGTGGAAGTTGTGATGCGGGAGGATGTGGCGCACGCGGGCCAGCTCACGCTCGGCATGAACGTAGGCTTCGCGGAAGGTTTCCTTGTCAACCGTGATGCCGCTCTCGCGGTATCCGTCCCAGATTACCTCGCTCCAGTGAACGCCGCGGCTGTCGATTGTGCCGCCGTAGTCAAAAATTATTCCTTTGATTTCAGTATTTTCCATCTTTCAGTTCGGCGGTAAATTTGCGGCAGATGCCTTCGTGACGAATGATCATATAGACAAGGAGGTTGTTGAGCACAACAAGTTCAAAGGCGAAATAGAGCCACGGCATGCCGGCAAAGAGCGATACAAAGAGGGCTATCGTGCGCCAGTTGAACGAGAGGATGTTGGTGTACTTCATCAGCGGCAGCGAGGCGGCACGGAAGGCATCGCGGAACGACTGGGGGATGCGTCCCGATGGGAAGCGCTGCTTCAACTCGCGGCGGAGGGCCTGCATCGCCGGGGCTGTCGCCTCTTGCTGAACGGTATAGTTGGTATATACGGTCAGAGTGAGCTTTTTCCAGAAATCATGACTCCATGAGAGATTTTTCAGCTTGGCCTTGAGATCCGATGCGGTTTCGAGCTCGCTGCCGTCCTCGCCCTTCAGAAAATAAAGGTGGAACTGGCGGTAGTAGTCGGCCATTGCCGCCTGCTTGGCGTGGCAGATGCCGGTGACTACGGCGATTACCCATATAAGCCAGGGGTGGGCCATGAAAAACTCCGATGTGACGTGTAAAAATGTTGGAATTAATTTTGAGGTAAAAATTTAAATTAGTAATTTTGATGTTATGATACATCAAGGTATCGTAGAAGAGGGCTTGCAAACTGAGCCAGCACTGCAAATCAAGTTTGAAAGAAGAACATTGAAATCCGTAGTTGAGAATCTCTTATTTGTACGTTTATATTAGATTGACAGATCTGAAGTAGCGGAATTATATCAACAACAGGCATCAGTCACAGGTTAATCAGTGACAGACTCTAAGCAATTAGAGCAGGCATTCCCTCTTAATATCGACGGTCTAGTTAAGCATTACGAGATGACTCTCCAGAGGGAAGGATTTCTTGAAGATTCGCCCTTTATTATTAACCAGTTATTGGAGAAACTCGGTTGGAAAGTTCCAAGACTTAAACGAAAAGTCCATGTCTATATCGAGTTGACCGGCGACATAAAAAAACAATTAAAAGAGAAAGAGAAAAGTATAGCAAAAAAATTAGCACGAGGCTCAAAAATTAAATCGATGGATTGTAGTGCAGCAAAATATATCATTGAGGCTACATTATCCAGTTTCGAATGCCGTATAGCAAATCGACGTTTGAATAAAAAAGAAGCAGATGAATTCCTATGTTATAGTTCGCGGACCATGCGAGACCAACAGAGGATTTATAAGGATCGAATACTAAACCCAAAAACTTTTGAACATCAGATATTTACTGAACTACGCAGAGAGCTAAAAAGCTTGACCGCACAAGATTAAATAAGGCGCATCCTTTTGTGGTGCGCCTATATTTTTATCGGCCTATAAATAAGTCCTAAATCTTAATCTTAATGGCATCTGCTGCGGACTCTTTCTTTTTATCGACCACTTTAGTGTATATCTGCGTCGTGCGGACGTTAGTGTGGCCGAGCATTTTGCTGACGGTGTAGATGTCTGTCCCGTTGGCAAGCTGAAGCGTGGCGAAGGTATGGCGGAAGCAGTGAAAGGTGATGTGTTTGGTGATACCGGTGGATTTGATCCATCGCTCCAGAGGTTTGGAAATCCAGGATGGAGAAGGCAATCCTTCGAAAACCAATCGATCTCCATCCAGACGATCCCCGCATAACAGGTATGCCTGTTCAGAGATTGGTGTGTATTCTACACCCTTGGTCTTTTGCTGGTTGAAGTTAACTCGCCAATGGTCGCCGTCCTTTACCACCTCTTTCCATTTAAGCTTTTGAATATCTACATGACGCATACCGGACAATGCTGAGAACAGTGCAGCTCGTTTGATGATTGGTTGGTCACATTCTGTTGCGGCTAATTGGTTTAACTCTTCTATGGTAAGGTATTCTCGGCGACTCTCTTGCTCCGGGATGCCTTTTACTTTAGCTGCCAGGTCGACGGTAAGGTAGCCGTCCACGAAGGCTTGCTTCAGTGCCGCCTTAAAAATTGAGAAATAAGTGGCAGCTGTGTTTCGAGACACATTCCCACTCTTCTTTCCACCCTGAGGAGCAGTGAGCATGAACTGTTTGAAATTCTCGATAAAACGGAGGTCAATGTTGCTGAAAGGCACATTATCACTCTCGGCAAATATTTTAATCAGTTCATGAACACGATTCCAGTTCACCTTAATGGACTCCGAGTTGGCTGTGTGCCGTCTCTTGGCCTCCTGCTCAAAATAGTCAATAAAATTAGCCTGGGCGCGTTCACTCTGGGCCGCCAATGCTGCCTCGGTTTCTGTATATAGTTCCTGATTATCATATTCACGCTGTCGAAGTTCACGAACCTTATCTGCATACAAACAGGATTCATTATCAACGGCTGACCGACACATGATAACGCCATTCGCATCACGCCTTGGCTTGTATGTCACGCTCCCATCTGGATGCGTCTTTGCAACATGAGACTTATCCCAAATGGGTGTAGTAACACTCCGGTTGACACCCTCCTTAATCCGGGTGAGCTTCCCATTGGGTGTCTTATACACGGGGTATATGTCAATTATCAGATACCATTCATCACGATATTCTGACTTGCGTAACTTAACAGTGCATTTGGTGTTTGCGAGCTTCTTTTTCATTTCTTCACGACATCTTTATAAATGCGGTCAATTTCTGATTTGGGGGCATAGACGAAGCGCCCTATTTGTCGAATGGGAATAGAGTATTTCCTTATGTGGGAGTATACGGTACTCTCGGCTATAGCGAATTTCTCAGCAATCTCGCCAATAGTATAGCAATCCTCAGGCTCCAAATTATACGGTTTAGGTAGTGTCTGTCTGGCGTCAACGGGTTCTTCACGCAATGGCAGTATGCCCATCAGTTCCGATTTTCGAACTCTTGTAAGCCGTTGTCCTAGATTGATGCTTGACACTTTACCGCTATTTATTAGCCTCCTGATCGTTTTTGCACATACACCAAACACGGCTTCGGCTTCCGTAACGCTTATATAGTCTCGCTTATCCGGAATTTCACCTATGACCTTATCCCATCTTTCGCGTTGCAGTTTCAGTGCATTTCTTTGTTTGTAGCCCTTGTTAGAACAAGCGCGGCTACAATAATAGGAGTCGAGCGACTTTGCAAGAAAGATCGCCCCGCAGCATTTACATTTTCTCTTTATTTCGTATTGTGCTGTTGGCATATTATTACTATTAAGAACCCATAAGAGGACATAAGGGCAAATAAGGGACACCTCATCGCCAATTAAGGGACGTTCCAAATATGGTGCAAATATAACGAAAATAAATCAATTTCAAGCTATCTTGATTAAAATAGTGAAAAAGAAAATGGAGTGTAACCTTTTGAGTCACACTCCATTTATATGGATTTAGATTGTTCTGAATTGAGACCTTATTTCACTTCCTCAAATTCTACGTCGTCGACGTGGCCTTCGCCGGGGTTGCCTGCCTGTGAGGCTCCGGGGTTAGGACCTGCCTGTGCGCCTCCGGCTGCCTGCTGGGCATTGAGGATTTCCTGCTGGATGGCTCCGAAGGTGTTCTGGATTTCGGTTATGGCAGAGTCGATGGCTGCGATGTCCTGGGCCTTGTGGGCTTCTTTGAGCTTGTTGAGGGCGTTGTCGATCTGGGCTTTCTTGTCTGCAGGGATCTTGTCGCCGAGTTCCTGAAGCTGCTTTTCGGTCTGGAATATCACGGTGTCGGCGTGGTTGAGCTTGTCGATTTTTTCTTTTTCCTTGGCGTCAGCTGCGGCGTTGGCTTCGGCTTCTTTCTTCATGCGTTCGATTTCTGAGTCGGTCAGGCCGCTTGAGGCTTCGATACGGATGCTCTGTTCTTTGCCGGTTGCTTTATCCTTGGCTGATACGTTGAGGATGCCGTTGGCGTCGACTTCGAAGGTGACTTCGATCTGGGGGATGCCGCGGGGTGCAGGTGCGATTCCGTCGAGGTGGAATTTGCCGAGTGTCTTGTCGTCTTTGGCCATAGGACGTTCGCCCTGAAGGACGTGGATCTCAACCGAGGGCTGGTTGTCAGCGGCGGTGGAGAATGTTTCGCTCTTGCGGGTAGGAATGGTGGTGTTGGCTTCGATCATCTTGGTCATTACGCCGCCGAGGGTCTCGATGCCGATTGACAGAGGCACAACGTCAAGAAGAAGAACGTCTTTTACGTCGCCTGAGAGCACACCGCCCTGGATGGCTGCGCCGACTGCCACTACTTCGTCGGGGTTTACGCCCTTTGAGGGTGCTTTGCCGAAGAATTTCTCTACTACCTGCTGGATTGCGGGGATACGGGTTGAACCGCCTACAAGGATGACTTCGTCGATGTCTTTTGCTGTCATGCCGGCATCCTTAAGGGCCTGTTCGCAAGGCTTGATGGTTGCCTGGATGAGTTTGTCGGCGAGCTGTTCGAACTGCGCGCGGGTGAGGGTCTTGACGAGGTGTTTGGGACCGGTGGCTGTGGCAGTGATATAGGGGAGGTTGATTTCAGTAGAGGTGGTTGACGAAAGTTCGATCTTGGCTTTCTCGGCGGCTTCTTTGAGGCGCTGGAGGGCCATTGCGTCTTTACGCAGGTCGATGCCTTCTTCTTTTTCGAATTCGTTGGCGAGCCAGTCGATGATCACGTGGTCGAAGTCGTCACCGCCGAGGTGGGTGTCACCGTTGGTTGATTTAACTTCAAACACGCCGTCGCCAAGTTCGAGGATCGAGATATCGAATGTACCGCCGCCAAGGTCGAAGACTGCGATCTTCTGGTCTTTGTCTGATTTGTCAAGGCCGTAGGCGAGGGCTGCGGCGGTAGGTTCATTTACGATACGCTTTACAGTGAGGCCTGCGATCTCGCCGGCTTCTTTGGTTGCCTGACGCTGAGAGTCGTTGAAGTAGGCGGGCACTGTGATGACTGCTTCAGTCACTGCCTGTCCGAGGTAGTCTTCAGCGGTTTTCTTCATTTTCTGAAGAATCATTGCCGAGATTTCCTGGGGGTGTATTCGCGGCCGTCGATGTCGACACGCGGGGTGTTGTTGTCGCTGCGGACCACTTTGTAGGGCACGCGCTCGATTTCTTTTTCAACCTGATCGTAGGTTTCACCCATGAAACGCTTGATGGAGTTGATGGTGCGTTTAGGGTTGGTGATGGCCTGACGTTTTGCGGGGTCACCGACTTTACGTTCGCCACCGTCAACGAATGCTACAATTGAAGGGGTTGTGTTGCGGCCTTCGCTGTTAGGAATAACGACGGGGTCGTTGCCTTCAAGGACTGAAACGCAGGAGTTGGTTGTTCCAAGGTCAATACCGATAATTTTTCCCATAATGATTATAATTTTTTATTTTTTGTTTTTTTTGATTTGTCTGTTGTTTCTGTCGGATTTCGGAATGTGGAGCCTGGGGATGGTTGTATACGGCTTGGTTTTCCGGTTCGACATCCAATAATGTAACAAATTTTGTGCCAAAAAGGTTGTGGCAGGCGTAAGGTACTGACGGATACTGATTTTGGTGTGAGGATTGTTGTGACATGAAAACTGACACGGTCTGCCAATACGACAGACTCGTATAGGCAGACCGCAGAACTATGTGTAAAAAAGGGATGTTGGGGTTAGTTTATAATATATAGGTTGTTATGTGTAAACCGGTGTCTGGGTCAGAGCAGTTCGATGCCTGCATCGGCACATGCTTTGATCTGATCTTCAGGCCATATTGATGCTTGGACTTCACCGATGTGTGCTTTGTGGAGGAGGAACATGCACAGGCGGCTCTGGCCTATGCCGCCTCCGATTGAATATGGGAGCTTTCCTTCGAGGAGAAGTCTGTGGAATGTCAGAGATGAGCGTTCGGGGCATTCGCGGAGTTTGAGCTGTTCGCGCAGTGATTCGGGGCTTACGCGGATGCCCATTGAGGAGATTTCAAAGGGTATGTCAAGCACGGGGTTCCAGAGTATGATGTCACCGTTGAGGCCCTGATAGCCTTCTTCGTTGAGGCTGATCCAGTCATCGTAGTCGGGCGAGCGTCCGTCGTGGGGCTGTCCGTCGCTCAGAGGAGCTCCTATACCTATTATAAATATAGCGCCGTGTTCGCGGGCGAAGATGGTTTCGCGTTCGCGCGGAGTTTTGTCGGGGTAAAGACGGGCCAGCTCTTCGGCATGGACAAAAGTGATGTCCGGCGGGAGGACGGGGGTGATATGCGGAAATTTCTCGTAGACTGTCTGTTCGACTTCAAGAAGGGTTTTGTAGATGGTTCTTACGGTCTTTTTCAGATAGTCAAGTGTGCGGTCTTCCTTGCGGATGGTTTTTTCCCAGTCCCACTGGTCGACGTAGAGCGAGTGGATGTTGTCAAGATCCTCGAATGTGCGGATGGCGTTCATGTCGGTATAGAGGCCGTAGCCGGGGGCTATGTCATAGGCTCCGAGTTTGTAACGTTTCCATTTGGCCAGCGAGTGGACCACTTCGGCTTTGCGGCCTCCCATCGCGTCGATGGTGAATGAGACGGCTTCTTCCACGCCGTTGAGATTGTCGTTGAGGCCTGTGCCTGTCAGAAGGAAGAGCGGGGCGGTCACTCGGCGCAGTCTGAGCTCGCGGGCGAAGATGGTCTGGAAGGTGTCTTTGACCATTTTGATCGCTACTTCGGTTGTTTCCGGAAGCAGTTTGCGATGATATTTCTTGGGGATGATAAGTGGCATGGGGTGAATGTTTTGCTGAGGTTTTATTGATATGTGGCAAAGGTAATGGCAATTTTTTGAATTTGCAAGCAAATTGCAATTAAAATTGTAATTTTATTATCAAAATGATAAAAATGGTCAAATTTAAGCTGCATTTTACCACTGTCGGACTTGTCGTGGCAAAGGTGCTGGCGAAGATATTTTTTGGAATTAGTTTATATATAAGTGGTGTAATAGAAAGAAATAGATTAAATTTGCATACATAAACGTTTCAATCACTCCAGTGCAATGACAGATCTGGCTAAAGATATTTCTTCGGCTGTTGCCGTGCTCCGCAAAGGCGGAATCATTGTCTATCCTACAGACACAGTGTGGGGTATAGGCTGCGATGCCTGTAATTCCGAGGCCGTGCGCAGGGTTTTTGAAATCAAGCGGCGGGCCGATTCCAAGGCTTTGATCACGCTGGTGGCCGATGGAGAGGATGTTGCGCGCTATACATCGTCAGATTTTTCTACGGCCATGAAGCTGATAGGAGAGAGCCGGCGTCCGACCACCGTTATCTATCCGGGTGCCAAGGGACTTGCTCCGGAATTGATAGCAGATGACGGGAGTGTGGGCATCAGGCTGACTTCCGAGGCTGTCTCGGCTGCGATATGCCGAGGCCTTGGCCGTCCGCTGGTCTCTACATCGGCCAATATCAGCGGTTGCCCGGCGCCGGCTTTGTTTGGCGAGATTTCCGAGGAGATCCTCGATGCTGCTGATTATGTGGTCGAGGCCCGGCGCGATGATGTCAGCGCGGCGTTGCCGTCAAGAATAATGAAAATAGAGCCAGACGGCTCCGTCACAGTAATACGGCCGTGAAATCGAAGAGGAGCCGGATACTGAGGACCTGTTATGTCGGCGCCGATTATTTGTCGACTCTCGCCGGAGTGCTTTTGTTCACTCTGGCCCGATTTGTTATGATCGGTCCTCTGCACAATACCTATTCCGGGTTCTGGGCTTTTGTCAATACTCCCGGCTCGCGGCTGACGCTGGCGCTGTTTCCGGCGTTGATGCTGGGGCTGTATTGTGTGTCGGGATACTATGTCAATGTGGCATACAAGTCGAGAATCAGAGAGTTTCTCAATACGCTCTGTTGTGTGGCCATCGGGTCGGTGATCTTCTTCATGGTTGTGCTGCTCAATGACGTTTTGCCGCGCCGTATCCACAACTATGAACTGCTGCTGATTCTTTTTGGATGCCTGTTTGTGACGGCCTATGGCACACGCCTGCTGCTTACCACTCTCATAAAATCATCGTCCGCCCGTCGTCATGACCGTCAGAGATTGCTGATGCTCTGTGACAGAACCGGCGATGAGCGCCTGATACGTGACGCGGACAGCTGCCGCAAGGAGGTTGTCGCCACAATCCCGTTTGATAGCTTCGGTTGCTCCTCCGCCGATAGCCATTGTACTCATGGTTATTTCGGCCGACAGCTGAAGAAACATGACGCAGACGGCTTTCTGCTGTCGCTTTCATCGCTGCCGCAGGACAGGCTGCTGAAGATAATATGTGAGCTCTATCTTCTTGATTGCCCGATAATAGTTTCGGCCGATGATTACCGCCTGCTGACTTCAAAGGTGGTGTATGAAAACCTCATGTCAGAGCCGCTGATGGATATTTCGAGACTTACGCTTCCCGACTCGACTGTAGCAGTCAAGCGCAGTCTTGATGTGGCTTTATCAGTCATCGGGCTGATTGTGTCGCTGCCGGTGATGCTTGTGCTTGCTCTTCTGGTGAAAGTCGGCTCGAAAGGTCCGGCCATATATTCGCAGGAACGTATCGGCTATCACCGCATACCGTTCAGAATCTACAAGCTGCGTTCAATGAAGGCGGATGCCGAAGTGAACGGTCCGGCATTGTCGGCGGAAGATGATCCGAGAATAACACGCATAGGGCGTTTTATGAGGAAATATCGTCTTGACGAGCTGCCTAATCTGTGGAATGTGCTTCGTGGCGACATGTCGCTTGTCGGGCCGCGCCCTGAGCGGGAGTTTTTTCTAAGCCAGATGCGCGAGGCCGCTCCGTACTGCACTCTTCTCCACCAGGTAAGACCCGGACTGACTTCGCTCGGCATGGTCAAGTTTGGCTATGCATCGACAGTCGAAGAGATGCTTTTACGGCTGAAATACGATCTTCTCTATATCCAGAATCTTTCTCTCTCGCTGGACCTCAAGATACTGTTTTATACATTACGCACAGTCATAAGGGGCGAGGGTCTCTGAGACAAGGTAAAAAAGGAAAGAAATGAAACTGTTTTTCACATCCATAGCAAAAAGCTTTCAGGATGCCTTCATGGTGTTTCTGATGTGGCGCGAGCGTCATATAAAGGAAAAGACGTTTGTCATCATACTGGCGTTGCTGGTCGGCATTCTGGCCGGAGTGGCGGCTCTTGTGCTGAAAACGCTGATCCATCTGATAAGCCACGCGCTGACGTCCAACATCAATATCGACGAAGGCAGTCTGCTGTATCTGATCTATCCGGCAGTCGGAATTCTTCTGACCATGCTGTTTGTCAGATATGTGGTCCGTGACAATATATCCCACGGTGTCACAAGAGTGCTTTATGCCATTTCGCAGAACAAGTCGCGCCTGAAGCGCCACAATATGTATTCATCCGTAATCGCCAGTTCGATCACCATCGGATTCGGCGGATCGGTTGGAGCCGAGGGCCCTATAGTCTATACCGGAGCGGCAATCGGTTCGAATCTCGGACGTGTGTTCCGGCTGTCGCCACGGATTCTGATGATCCTTGTGGGCTGCGGAGCCGCAGCAGGTATCGCCGGCATTTTTAAGGCTCCGATTGCCGGTATGCTTTTCACTCTGGAGGTTCTGATGCTCGATCTGACCACGGTCTCGGTGATGCCTCTGCTGATAGCGTCGATAACGGCCGCAACGGTGGCCTATGTCGCAACTGGCTATGATGCAGAATTCTTCTTTCTTCAGAGCGAGCCGTTTGTGACCGGAAGAATACCCTATGTCATTCTTCTCGGTCTGTTTCTCGGATTTGTGTCGCTCTATTTCACGCGGTCGATGAACATGATGGAGGGGCTGTTCAGAAAACTCGGCACTCCGTGGCGGAAAATGCTGGTGGGAGGCTCTGTAGTGGCGCTCCTCGTCTTTCTGTTTCCGCCGCTCTACGGCGAGGGTTATTCGTCGATCATCGACCTTCTCAGCGGCAACACGGAGTCGATTGTCAACGGCTCGATCTTCTACAAAGACAGAGGGTCTGTCTGGTGGATTCTCGGCTTTATCGCCGCGCTTGTCCTTCTGAAATCATTCGCCACCTCGGCCACAAACGGTGGCGGCGGTGTCGGCGGCACCTTCGCCCCATCGCTCTATGTAGGATGTATGGCAGGATTCTTTTTCGCCTATTTCATCAATACGGTCTTCGGTCTGGATCTGTCGACCAAGAACTTTGCGCTGATGGGTATGGCAGGTGTCATGTCAGGTGTCATGCATGCCCCGCTGATGGGTATCTTCCTTACGGCCGAGCTGACCGGAGGCTATGAACTGTTTCTGCCCCTGCTGATTGTCTCGGCGATTTCCTACGGCACTATCAAGTTTTTCGAGCCTTACAGTATCTACACCATGCGTCTTGCCCATGAAGGCAAACTGATCACTCACCACAAGGACAAGGCTGTGTTGACACTGCTCAAGATCGACAATGTCATAGAGACTGACTTTGTGGCAGTCCGGCCTGACATGAACCTCAAGGAGATGGTTAATGCCATCTCACGCTCATCGCGCAATCTGTTTCCGGTCATTGGCGATGACGGAAAGCTGCTCGGAGTGGTGATCCTTGATGAAATCCGCAACATCATGTTCCGGCCTGATCTCTACAAGCGCATGTATGTCAATCAGTTCATGTCAATCCCTCCGGCCAAGGTCGAAGTTGGGCAGAGCATGGAGACTGTCATGAAGACTTTTGACGCTACCGGCGCATGGAATCTGCCGGTGGTTGAAGAAGGTCGATACGTGGGGTTTGTGTCGAAATCAAAAATTTTCAACTCCTACCGCCGTGTGCTGCGCCACTATTCGGAGGATTGATGAAATTTTGTTGAGAGTTCTAATAATGTGTATATATAAGTCAGGAGCCGGATTGCAGATTAATCCGGCTCCTGTGCTATATATGTGTTGCCGTAATGTTCCGGTCTGAGGTCGGGCGGCCCGCGGTGTCAGAGGACTATCTTCCCAGCATTGCTTTCCTTGATGATGCCGTGGCGGAAAGCATAGAGAAGTTCGGTCAGCTCATCGATCTGGCTCTGGAGTATCTTTCCCTTGTCGGTGTCGCGCACACGGATGCGCTGCGAGGTCTGCTCGACCATTTTGGTTGAGCGTACAATGTCTGTGCCGCTCCTGATGGCTTCTTCTTCGGAGATGAACGGTTCGTGCTCTACCAGTTCGAAGTTGCTGCTGTGGTAGATCAGCGTATAGCCGGCTATTCCGGTGGTCTTGTGGTAGGCTTTGGCGAAACCGCCGTCGATCACCATCAGCTTGCCGTTGGCCCTGATGGGACTTTCTCCCTTTTTGGCGCGCACGGGCACGTGGCCGTTGATAATGTGGCGCTGTGAGCCTTCAACCTTGAATTCGTCGAGAATCATGTCACAGACCTCCTCTTTCTGGCGGAGGGTGTAGTAGTGGCCTTTTTCCTCTTTGTGGGCTTCGGGGTCTTTGATGAAATACCGTTCGAAGGTGGTCATCTTACTCTTGTCGAAAAGCGGGGAGTCGGGGCCGCACCAGAGATACCAGTAATAGTCGCGCGCATAGTCCTTGTCGGCCGGAGGGGTATCGTCGTTGAAAGCCGAACGCACGAGCATTCCTATCTGATGGAAGAGCTCGCGTCCGCGGTATTTCTGTCTGTTGACCATGACTTCTTTGAGAGAGCCGTCGGCGTTGAGCGGCATGGAGGCATGGAACAGTAGGTTTGAATTATAGATGCCATACATGCAGCCATGACTGAACAGGCATGATATGTGACGTTTCAGTCCGGTGCTAACCGTGAATGAATGGTGCAGTTTGTTGATCAGTTCCTCTTCTTCCTCTGTCAGGCGGTAGGGATTTGCCGGATCGACTGTCGGGAAGTTCATGTCAGACATTTCATAGTCCTTACCATCGATGTTGACAGTGCCTTTTTCGAAATCTATGCGGTGGAGCAGATTGCGGCCTGTCATTTCCCATTCCGGATGTTTCAGCGTCATAGCCCCTTCGAGCTTGAACTGGATTACGGCTATGGCTTTGTGCATCTGGGCCATCAGGCGTAGAGCCTTTTCAGGGTGCTCGGTCTGTTCGGCATCGACTTTCGGAGCGAATTCAATGCATGGATCGTCGGCATAGGTTTCCATAGCCATTGTGGCAAGCGGCAGCAGATTGATTCCGTAGCCGTCTTCAAGAGTGGTGAGGTTGGCATAGCGGAGTGAGACGCGGATCACGTTGGCGATGCAACATTTGTTTCCGGCCGCCGCGCCCATCCAGAGAATGTCATGGTTGCCCCACTGTATGTCCCAGTTGCCGTAGTGGCAGAGAGTGTCCATGATCAGATGAGCGCCCGGACCACGGTCATAGACATCCCCCAGAATGTGAAGCTGGTCGATGCTGAGTTTCTGGATCACCTTGCATAGTGCCACTATGAATGCGTCGGCCTGACCTGTTGACACGATTGTCTCCAGAATACGGTTGAAATAGCCTTGCTTGTCATATTCTCCTCTTGATTCGTGGAGAAGCTCTTCGATGATGTAGGCAAATTCCTTCGGAAGGGCTTTCCTGACTTTGGAGCGGGTGTATTTCGACGATACGCTTTGACACACTCTGATGAGCTGATGGAGGGTGATGGTGTAGAAGTCATACATGTTCTCCTCTGTCGAGTGCACAATCTGCATTTTCTCTTCCGGATAGTAGATGAGAGAGCAAAGCTGGCGTATCTCGCTTTCGCGCATTGAGGTTCCGTAGAGGTCGGTGACTTTGCGCTTGATGTTTCCCGAAGCGTTTTTCAGAATGTGGCGGAAGGCTTCGTGCTCTCCGTGGAGGTCGGCCACAAAGTGCTCGGTGCCTTTCGGCAGGTTTAATATGGCTTCAAGATTTATGATTTCGGTGCTGGCGGCGCTGATATTCGGAAATGTCTGCGCGAGCAGTTCGAGTATGCGGCGGTCATTTTCAACTTGCCGTTCGTTGGTTTTGCTGTCAATTGGCGACATAGTCGTGCTGTTGTGGTTTTAGAATCGGTTCTTATCCCTTGTTTGCGTTGAATGGAGAGTGGTGAGTGTCTACAAATGTAACATAAATAAGTTGAAAAAGTCCCATTGGTGTGACAAAAAAGTTCAGCTATTATGACAGGAAGTCCCAATTTTCTGGATTTTAGAAGTTTTAAGTGCTTTAATTTGTGGGATCGTGTTAAAATTGCTAATTTTACGCCGAATTTTCTTCACGGAACCATGTAAAAACTTATAGATACATATCATATAGAACCTTAGATAAACAACGCTAATATGGTAAATTTTTCACTTGAAGGCAAAGTAGCGCTTGTGACCGGCGCAGCCTATGGAATCGGTCTTGCTATCGCTCAGGCATATGCCGAAGCAGGGGCTAAAATCGTTTTTAACTGTTCGCGCCAGGAAACTGTCGACCGCGGTCTCAAAGCATATAAAGAACTTGGAATCGACGCTAAAGGATATCTCTGCGACGTTACTGACGAAGAAGCCGTCAAAGCTATGGTGACTGACATAGAGGCAACCGTCGGCACAATCGACATTCTTGTCAACAACGCCGGTATCATCAAGCGTATTCCGATGGAGGAAATGAACGTAGAAGACTTCCGCCGCGTTGTCGACGTAGACCTCATTGCTCCCTATATCTGCGCCAAGGCTGTTATCCCCGGAATGATCAAGAAAGGCCACGGCAAGATCATCAACATCTGCTCTATGATGAGTGAGCTCGGTCGTGAGACAGTGTCGGCCTATGCTGCCGCAAAGGGTGGACTCAAGATGCTGACCCGCAATATCTGCTCTGAATACGGCGAACACAATATCCAGTGCAACGGCATTGGCCCCGGCTATATTGCCACTGACCAGACTGCACCTCTCCGCGAAATCCAGCCGGACGGATCGCGTCATCCCTTTGACCAGTTCATCATCTCGAAGACTCCGGCTGCCCGCTGGGGTACTCCCGAAGACCTGATGGGCCCTGCCGTGTTCCTCGCTTCAGATGCCAGCAACTTCGTGAACGGCCACGTTCTCTACGTTGACGGCGGTATTCTCGCTTACATCGGCAAGCAGCCTAAATAAGAGTCTGGTGTCTGTCCATCCGCCTGAATATATATAATATATGTGTAGGCGATGGCAACAGCTGATGCAATATTATCAAAGAGGGCAGAGGTGTATTTATGGCCTCTGCTCTCTGAATAAAAATCCAATCAATATCACACAACTGTTTAAATGGAACAGGTATTCTCTTACATTATAGGACTTGGCGCGGCTGTCATGATGCCTGTGATCTTCACGATTCTCGGCGTCTGCATCGGCATCAGGTTCAGCGATGCTCTTAAATCGGGCCTCAAAGTCGGTGTCGGCTTCATCGGCCTCTCTATTGTCACCGCTCTTCTCACCTCCGCTCTCGGTCCTGCGCTTGACACTGTGGTCAAGATCTATGACCTTCAGCTTAAAGTTTTTGACATGGGCTGGCCCGCCGCTGCCGCAGTGGCTTATAACACTGCCGTCGGCGCGTTCATCATCCCAGTCTGTCTTGGCGTCAATCTGCTTATGCTGCTTACCAAGACAACACGCACTGTCAACATCGACCTCTGGAACTATTGGCACTTCGCCTTCATCGGTGCGGTGATTTATTTTGCCAGTGAATCACTCGTTTGGGGCTTCTTCGGTGCCATCATCTGCTACATCATCACCCTGATCATCGCCGACATGACTGCCAAAAAATTCCAGTCATTCTACAAAGACATGGACGGCATCTCGATCCCACAGCCCTTCTGCGGCGGTTTTGTGCCTTTCGCATGGCTCATAAACAAGGGGCTCGACAAGATTCCGGGCATCGAAAAGCTCGAAATTGATGCCGAAGGCATGAAAAAGAAGTTCGGCCTGCTTGGCGAGCCTCTGTTCCTCGGTGTGGTTGTGGGTGTAGTCATCGGCTGTCTCACATGCAAAACATGGGCCGAGATCGTCGACAAGATTCCTTACATCCTCGGACTCGGAATCAAGATGGGTGCCGTCATGGAACTTATCCCCCGTGTAACTGTCCTCTTCATCGAGGGCCTCAAGCCTATCAGCGATGCTACACGCAGCCTCATTGCCCGCAAATTCAAAGGCGCCGACGGCCTTAACATCGGCATGAGCCCCGCGCTTGTGATTGGCCATCCGACCACACTTGTGGTTTCGCTCCTCCTCATCCCGGTGACCCTCCTTCTTGCCGTCGTTCTTCCCGGCAACCAGTTCCTGCCGCTTGCATCGCTGGCCGGCATGTTCTATGTATTCCCCCTCGTGCTGCCTTTCACCAAGGGCAACGTTGTCAAGACATTTATCATCGGCCTGGTAGTGCTGACTATGGGCCTTTATATGGTGACCAATCTCGCGCCGGCATTCACTCTTGCAGCCAAGGACGTATTTGCCGCTACCGGTGATGCCGCTGTGGCTATTCCCGCCGGTTTCGATGGCGGTAGCCTCGACTTCGCCTCAAGCCCGCTTGCATGGGTAATCTACCAGTGTACCGAAAATCTCAAATGGATTGGTGCCGGACTGCTTGTGCTCATGACCTCAGGCCTTATGGTGTGGAACCGAATGCTGATCATCCGCAACCAGCGCGACATGATCGCCAGAAACTCAGAAAAGATCCAGACAACTGAATAAAAACATTCAGCACACGCCCGGCATCTGAAATAAGTCTCCGTGGCGCAGGCTGAAATTATCCAAAGAATAAAAAGCAATTAACGAATATGAAAAAATTATTAACTGCATTTGCACTTATGAGCGTATCTCTCAGTGGCTTCGCACAGACCGATTACACAATACTCCGTGCCTGCCATCCCGATGACGTGAAGCACTATGACACCAAGCAGCTCCGTTCTCACTTCATGATGCCGAAAGTCATGGAAGAAGACAAGATCAACCTTACCTACTGCCTATATGACCGTCTGGTCTATGGCGGCGTGATTCCAGTGGCAAAGGAAATGACTCTTGAAACCATCGACCCCCTGAAAGCCGACTACTTTCTTCAGCGTCGCGAACTCGGCGTGATCAACATCGGCGGCGACGGCATAGTGACTGTCGACGGAAAGGAATATGAACTCCACTTCAAGGATGCGCTCTATGTAGGCCGCGGCAAGAAAAACGTGACCTTCCGCAGCAAGGACGCTTCGAAACCCGCTAAATTCTATCTCAACTCAACTCCCGCCCACAAGGAATACAAAACCCAGCTCATCACCATCGACGGCCGCAAGGGTTCTCTCAAAGCCAATTCCTTCGCCGCAGGCAAAATGGAAGAGAGCAACGACCGCGTGATCAATCAGCTCATTGTCAACAATGTGCTTGAAGAAGGTCCCTGCCAGCTTCAGATGGGTCTCACCGAGCTCAAGCCCGGCAGCGTCTGGAACACAATGCCCGCCCACACCCACGACCGCCGTGTGGAGGCCTACTTCTACTTCAACGTGCCCGAAGGCAACGCCATCTGCCACTTCATGGGCGAGCCTCAGGAAAACCGCATCGTATGGCTCCACAACGAACAGGCCATCATCTCTCCCGAATGGTCGATCCACGCCGCCGCAGGCACTTCGAACTACATGTTTATCTGGGGCATGGGCGGCGAAAATCTTGACTATGGCGACATGGACAAGATCACTTACCTTCAGATGGAATAATTTCAGAGCAGACTCTGAAGATTTTAGAAATCTTGACTGAATATATGAATATAATCAGGAAAATAGTCCGGCATTCGGAATACACGGCCGAGGTGGTGATAGAAAACCCTTCTATCGCCCGCTCGGCCCGTGCCGGTCATTTCGTGATGGTACGTTTCACTCCTGATTGCCCCCGCATCCCGTTTACTATCGTCGATGCCTCTCCCGCCGACGGCACATTCACCATTATAATCCACAAGGGTGCCCGTCTGGCCGACCTGATCGGTTCGCTCCACGAAGATTACCGGATTGGTGATGTGCTCGGTCCTTTGGGACAGGCGTTCGAGATCAGAAACTACGGTACTGTGGTCTGCTGTGGCGACGGTGTAGGTTTCGTGCCCATCATCCCCGTGATCAAAGCTTTGAAGCAGGCCGGCAACAGAGTGGTGACAATCCTTTCGGAATTTACCTCGGAAACCTCGTGCCTCAGAGCTAATGTCGAGCCTTACAGCGACGTGATTCTCCATTCTTCTGAAGAGATGGCTACTCTGGAACTCATTGACAGGGTGCTCACTGATGAGAAAGTGGATCTGACCGTTATAACCGGGCCGACTCCCATGATGAAAGCTATTGCCGAGTGCACACGTGTCAGACAGATTCCCACCCGCTGCATTCTCAATATGGTGATGCTTGACGGAGTGGGCCTTTGCGGCATCTGCCGCGTCATGGTCGATGGCAAACGTATGCTGACATGCATTGACGGGCCTGTCTTTGACGCGCATCATGTTGATTTTGACCAACTGCAAAACCGCCAGCGCCATTTCGTATGACAACAATCGAAGAAAACAATCTGATTTCCCGCGATTCCGGGTGGCGTGAAGAACTGCGCAAGCGTTTCACGACCAGAGAGCGCACAGCTGTGCCGCGGGTCAAAATGCCTGAGATGGATGCCGCCTATCGCGTCCGTTGCGACGACGAGGTAAACCAGGGCCTTTCTACCGAACAGGCGGTTCTTGAAGCGCGCCGTTGTCTCGACTGCCCGGATCCAGGCTGCATGAAAGAGTGTCCGGTCTCAAACAATATTCCGGCCTTTATAAAGAATGTGGAACGGCGCAACTTCGGCGAGGCCCTGAAAGTGCTCTCGCTGACCACGGTGCTTCCGGCTGTCTGCGGACGTGTCTGCCCGCAGGAAAAGCAGTGTGAGCACGGTTGCATCTATAACAAGATGAAAAAGCTGCCGGTGGCCATCGGCCATCTCGAACGCTTCGTGGCCGACTATAACCGTGAACTTGATGAATCTGTAGCCCGGCAGTCATCGGCTCCGGCAGTGCAGGCCCCTTCTTATTTTGCCGCCATAAAGATCGCGGTTGTCGGCTCCGGCCCATCCGGACTCGCTTTTGCCGGCGATATGGCCAAACGCGGCTACGATGTGACCGTGTTCGAAGCGCTTGACTGTTTCGGCGGTGTGCTGAAATATGGAATTCCGCAGTTCTGCCTGCCTAATCATGTGGTTGATGCCGAAATTGAAAAGCTTCGCGCCATTGGTGTGAAATTTGTAAAAGATACCTTTGTCGGGAAGACTCTTTCCTATGACGATCTGCAGGAGCAGGGGTTCAAGGGCATATACGTGGCCACCGGTGCCGGAAAGCCCAGGTTTATGGGCATTCCGGGTGAAAACCTGCCTGGTGTCATGACCGCCAATGAATATCTGATCCGCGTCAATTTCAGCCAGCATGAAATCTACGGTCAGAACGTGGCTACTCTGAAACAGAAACGAGTGGCAGTCATCGGTGCTGGCAACACCGCGATGGATGCCGTGCGCGCAGCCCTGCGTCTGGGAGCCGAGAAGGCCATGATCATCTACCGCCGCGGCGAGTCGGAGATCCCGGCACGCCAGGAAGAGGTGCGTCATGCCAAGGAAGAAGGAGCCGAATTCCTTACGCTTCACAATCCGCTTGAATATATTGCCGATGAAAATGGTCTGCTGAAGGCAGTCCGACTCCAGCGCATGGAGCTTGGCGAGCCTGACGAATCGGGCCGCTGCACTCCGGTGCCGGTCGAAGGCGACATTATTGATGTCGAGGTCGATCTGGCTGTGGTTTGCGTAGGCTTCCTGCCTAACCCGCCTGTCTCACTCCCTGACGTCGATCTCTCGCGTAACGGAAATATCCTTGTCGATGGTTCGTCAATGAAGTCATCGTCACCGGAGATCTATGCCGGAGGCGATATAGTCAGAGGCGCGGCCACCGTGATCCTCGCTATGGGCGACGGCCGCAAGGCTGCAAAGTCGATGGCCGAGGCTTTCGAGCAGATCATCCGCAACACACGTCTCGACTGAATGCAAGAATATAGAAAATCATCAAATTTTACCTAATTAAATACCATACTTATTAAATTATGAAAGTTGTAACTTTAGGCGAGATTATGCTTCGCCTTTCCCCCGAAGGGAACAATCGCTTTGTGCAGGTAGATAACTTTGACGTCATCTGGGGTGGCGGCGAGGCCAACGTGGCTGTAAGCTGTGCCAACTACGGCCATGACGCTTACTTCGTTTCAAAACTCCCCAAGCACGAAATCGGCCAGGCTGCTGTCAACGCACTCCGCCGTTATGGTGTCCACACCGATCACATCGCCCGTGGCGGTGACCGTGTAGGTATCTACTACTGCGAGACCGGTGCCTCGATGCGTCCCTCAAAGGTGATCTATGACCGCGCAAACTCTGCCATCTCAGAAGCTGATCCCGAAGATTTCGACTTCGATGCTGTCATGGAAGGTGCTGACTGGTTCCACTGGAGCGGTATCACTCCCGCTATCAGCGACAAGGCTGCCGAACTCACCCGTCTTGCCTGCGAGGCTGCAAAGCGTCACGGCGTGACTGTGTCTGTCGACCTCAACTTCCGCAAGAAACTCTGGACCAAAGAAAAAGCTCAGTCTATCATGCGTCCTCTCATGCAGTACGTTGATGTCTGCATCGGCAACGAGGAAGACGCCGAACTCTGCCTCGGCTTCAAACCTGACGCTGACGTTGAAGGCGGCGAGACCAATGCCGAAGGCTACAAGGGCATTTTCAAGGCTATGGCTAAGGAATTCGGTTTCAAATATGTCATCTCTACCCTCCGCGAATCATTCTCAGCTACTCACAACGGCTGGAAGGCTATGATCTACAACGGTGAGGAATTCTATGAAAGCAAGCGCTACGACATCAACCCGATCATCGACCGCGTAGGTGGTGGCGACTCTTTCTCAGGCGGTGTGATCCACGGTCTGCTCACCATGCCGACCCAGGGCGAGGCTCTCGAATTTGCAGTAGCCGCTTCTGCTCTCAAGCACACTATCCCCGGTGACTTCAACCTCGTTACAGTAGACGAAGTTATGTCACTCGCCGGCGGTAACGCCAACGGTCGCGTTCAGCGCTGATCACTAAGAACTTTTTGATCAAATATACACAAGCGCCCCTGGTCAATCGAGACCGGGGACGCTTTTTTGTTGCTTTTGTGGTGGGCTATGAAGGAGATTTCACTTTCTTATGATTTTTCTATTGTCTGCCCGGATGGGAGATGATGAAATAGTAACGCCGATGTTGGCTTACATCGGCGTTACAGGCAATATATGAAAAGTAAGTGGCTTTAAGCGGAGAGGAGCTTATTTCTTGACGAGGCGGATAAAGCAGGCATCGGAAGTCTCGGCTTTGGCTGCGGCTCCGTTCTGGAAACCTTCGAAGCCCATCGTGAAGAAGTTCATGTCAAAGGCCGAGGAATGGTTGAAGCCGGTATTGCCGTCTGAATACCACTTGTAAGCCCAGTAGACAGCTCCCGGACGACGGTATAGGTCATAGAACATCGGCTGGTATTTGACATTGTCAACATCACTGAAACCGGCTGTGGTTCTAAAGCCGTAATAAGCGCTTCGGCTACTATATCGCAGAGTTCCGGGATAGTCTCTGTTGGCCGGATTTGGGTCCCATTTCCCTTGCCAGTTTGCGGCACCGTCTGGAGTTCCAGATCCTTTCCGTCGTCCGACTCCTTCGGTGCCGAGGGGGAAGAAGATCTGGGCGGCCGTCTGGTTGTTGTAGACAATCACACCGATCATGCCCTTTTCCGACTTTCCGTCAGCTGTTTTGAGATAGCCGTAGGCATCGGAGCGTTTGGTTTTCACTTCACGGGCTCCATCGCCATAGACAATTCCATAGGCTTTGCTGATAGGGAAGGAGAGGTCATTTGTCTCATTGCCTTCAGACATGAGCTGGAAGTAGTTTTCAATGGTGGCTATCTGGTAGTCAGTGTTTGTGATATCCCAGGTATGATCTGAAGTCCAGTCACCCTTGGTCTGATCCCATGACATGGTGGTAGCCTTGCCGGAAGCGTCAATGACATCAAAATTGCCCGGCGCATAGCGGTTGTCGCCTCGCGGACGCGGATATTTCGCATTGTTAGCCGAGGTTATGGCGATGTTACTTTTGCGGCGGAAGAGAGAGCCTTCGTCAAGCGGCGAGTTGGTCATTATGGCTTTGCCGTTTTCGAAGTGATCGACATTGAACGAGCTCCATTTTGCATACGGTTCCCCGTTCTTGTCATTGCCCTCGCGTAAGGCTATCGGGTCATAGCCCTCGCGGCAGAAGATGTCATGCTCGCAGGTGTAGTTGTGGTAGCGCACACGCACAATCGCACAGCCGTCGGCTCCGGTGAAGTTGATTTTGAAGTCGATAGGCTTTTCGGTGGCTCCCTGAATGCGCTTCACGTGGACTTGCGGGGCGGTGTCGTCACCGCTGCCTTCGCGGGTTGACGAAAGAGTGACCACTCCGTTGCCGGCGATGACCTCCGCGCTCCAGGCGCCTTCAGAGTTGAACGATGAGAAGTCTGAGTCATCCTTGTCTTCGGTCAGACGGAGCAGAGTCACATGAAAGTCCTCGGTGCTACCTGACTTGCGCCAGACACCATTCGGATTGAGGATGCGTCGCACCTGAATTATATCGAGAATGAAAGTGGTGTCGGCATAGGCATTGATCTCGTCTTTCCAGATTGAGGCCGTGAAGCGTACTTTCTGCTTGCGCGGATAGGAATAGCAGGGGTTGTTGCCGGAGAAACCTGTGCGGGTCACCAGCTCCTTGGCGCGGGTGTAGAGCGGAATCTTGAAGATGCGCTCTGTCGGCTCGCCCCGGAGATTGCGCTTGCTGACAATCACAGTGTGCTGTCCGTTGCCATCGGTTGTATTTGAACCGAATTCCTGAAGGTCATCCGATGAGTCGTTGCCTATCTCATATTCGCGGTCGCCGATGCTGTGTTCTTTGTAGTAATCCTGACTTTTCTTGAGCGCGCTGGCAAACGGCACATTCCATGACGGCTGGCCTTCATATCCGTCAGGGGGCGGAATCTGCGTCAGGCGGGTCTGCTGGAGCGAGAGGAAAGCCTGATGGCGTCCGTCACCATATACGGCATTCTCATAATAATATTTGATAGAAGGCCATTCGGCGCTCATAGTGCCTTTTACTTTGGGGAATGCCTTTGAACCGTCGCCCCAGGGTCGCCAGAGTGAGATGCTGTCCGGATTGTATTCCGTATCACCCACATCGATGATATGAGCTTTGAGTTTGGTCCCCGGTTCCATGCGTCCGACAACCTTGATGGTTGTAACCATCTTTTTGTCGTAGAGATAGGAGATATACTGTGGAGAAGTGGCGTAGAGACCGCGCTTTTCCTGATATTCGATGTGCCAGTCGGCATCGTTGCCGTAGCCTTTGAAGGCGAGGGTCAGCTGATAGTGGGTGTTGCGGGTAGCGTTATAGTCAGTGGTGACGTTCTGGCCGAGCATGAAGCGGTAGGTGATGGGGCCTGAGCTGACATGACCGTCGGCCGTGGTGCAACGGTAATAGCCTTTCACTTCCACGTAGGTGCCGAAAGGTTTCTCGTCTTTCCAGCCGGAGCCTTCGGTGTCGATGTCGGGATTTGGAAAGTCGATCTTATTGTCGCTTCCCGGTTCTTTGGTGTCATTGTTGATGGCATCCTGCTGCTTTGATTTGCCTGTGCCCTGCATGTTTTCGTAGAAGAAGAGCGAGGGAGCAGTATTGGCGTGGGTAGCGTCAATGACATCGTTCTGATCACTGTTGCCGTAGGCTCCGAGGAAACTGTGGGCGTCATTGCAGACGTGCAGGCAGTTTTCGGGGATGATGGAGTTAGGGTCATCGGGCAGTCTCTGCACGGTGATCCTGCCGCCGTCCTCGTAGACGCCGTTGGGAATGTCATGACGCTTGTCGGCAGAGACTTCACTCCCTTCGCCTGCGGTGTTCGGCTTGCCGAGCAGGCATGTCTTTGGGATGTCTTTCAGATAGATGTCGGTGATGTAGACCTGCACGTCGTTGTAAAGTTCCGAGCCGTCAAAGGCTACTGTCACTTTTGACGCGAGGCGGCGCACCCAGCAGTGGAGCTGCGAGGTGGTGGCAGAGATGACCAGCGGAGAGCTGTCAGATGCCTCGCGGTCGGGGCTGAGTGAGAAGATGCCGAACATCTCGCTGTTGTTGGCCAGCGAAGTTACGTCCCAGGAGCGGGAAATGCTTTTCAGACCGTCGCGTGTCTGTATGGCTGTCTGATATTCATCCTCGCGGAGGGTACCCATGTTGGCCACGGCATAGATGTGGTAATCCTTGCCTGATTCGAGCTGCAGTTTGAAAGTCACTTTGCCGGTGCGGCTGTCAGTGAGGTTACTTTCGTCAGGGTCGAGGCGATTGTCCTGGTCATTGAGGTTGCGGACTTCGGAGATGTCGGGGTGGACAGGTTCGGAGCCGTCGCTGACCACCACATAACGTCCGTAGAGATTGTCGCCTTTATAGACGAGCATCACAAGTGATGATATGTTTTTGATCCGGTCGCCAGCCTCGCCGCCCTCATAGGCGCGGGAGTTGAGCGAACGTGAAGACTCCGCTTCGTATGACAGCTCTACGGCAATGTCAGCCGTGCCCTCGACATACACGTCGGCGCGGCGGTCGAAATCATCGATGCATGAAGCCGTCACTCCTGAGAGGAGAAGAAGAAGCCATATATAATATGTGTTGAAGTGTCTGGATTTCATTGCTGGATTGATAGTCCTAATTGTTGTCTGGATCAGGGATTTCGTTTCTATCGGCATCATAGCACTTGCCGGTGGCCGGATCGCGGAAGTAGCGGAAGGTTCCGTTGTCGTCGCGCACAATGTCCCAGCCTGTGGCCGGATCCTTGGGGTTGCCTTCGATGAGGAATGGGTTTTTGATCACTGTAGTGGCATCGGTGTCGTAATAGTTGCCGTTTTCTGAGTTGAAATAACAGATCAGGTTGCCGTTGTCATCATAGACGGGCACGAGTTCCTTGGGAATGCCTATGCCGAAGCCGGGTTTCAGGGGCACATGGGAGTAGGGGACCACCTGGACTTCCACATTGATGTGTTCGGCCAGTTTGCGGACTTCAAACTGATACCAGTAGTTGCGCAGCAGGTCGAAATAGTCGCCTGCAGCGGCTCCTTCCGGCGGATCGTTGTAATATTTGAAGTCTATGAAATAGTCACGGGCGTTATATTCCTTGTATCTGATCCTCAGACGGGCGCGGGTGGCGTCAGTCTCCCCCCTCTGAGAGTTAGGGAATTCGGGCACGTAGACCGTGTAGTGGCCGTCAGCCGGATTTTTCACCAGCGGAAGCGGCTCGGAACTTTCATTTGGATAGGGATAGAGTCCGGAGCCTGCGGGAAGCGAGGGGTAGAGCACATAGTCTTTCTGATAGTCGTTTTTGACATAGTGGTTCTGATGTGTGACACCTTTGGGCATCGGCACGGCTCTGGTGATGTGGCGCGTGAGGGCTACAGATTCGATTTCGTCGGCGCTGTCTGAGTTGTCCCAGACTTCAATTTTTGCCAAGGCTCTGAGCAGATGTAGATTACCGAGATAGGCGGCCATGTCGGGACGCAGGCTGACGTTGTCATACTGGCTGATGCCGAACATGGCTATCTTGTCGGCAGCCGTGAGATCCCATGATGGAAGTCCGGCGGAGTAGTCGATCCAGTAGTCGGCGGTGGAGACTATGTCGAACAGAGCCTGGAGCGAGCCTGCCTCTGCGAGATCGGGGTAGCGGTGATGCCAGTTGGCAAGCACCAGCACTTTGAATGAAGAGCCGAGAGCATCGCGGATATCTCCGCTGACCTTGAATTCGAGGAGATATGTCTTGGAGCTTAATGTCTCTGAGACGGGAGTGACCACGGGATTTCTCACTGTGGCTATCCAGCGGTCATCTGTGCCGTAGAGGGCCACGAGCAGGTCGCCGCCCGCTATGTCAATGTAGTTTTCATAGCCGGCGCCACGGTCATAGTCACCCGAAGGAGTGGTGCGTGATGCAAGGTCGGATCCTGTCTGCAGGTAAAGACCTATTTTATGTTCAACCGTGACACCGCCCGTGCCGTCCGTTCCACCCGGATCATCCGATCCTTCGGAACAGGCGGCAAATCCAAAGGCTGCGGCCGACAGCAGCAGGGCGAGGAGTGTCCGGATTGAACTTGCAGTGTATTTGTTAAACATTGTGTGTCGAATTGTCTTGCGTGTGGAATAGAGAATGGAGTCCTTTAGAGGTCGGAAGACTGGCGTACAACCATCCAGCTGTTGATGTAGATGTAGGAGTCTGCCCAGCGGTTTCCTTCGTCGATGAAGAACACGAGATCATATTTGTCTTGTCGGTCAAGATATTCCTGCTCGGTCATCGTGTGTTCATAGCGTCCGCGCACGAGCAAGGCATATTGGATAAGTGGAATGTCTACGATTTTTTCGCCGGATGGATTGTAGATCTTGACGCGCATGTCGTTGCTGCGGTCGGCCATCAGGCGTGAGACTGTGAGATTGGCCACACAGGCGCTCATGGTGGTGATGACGGGCACATCGTCGGCTTCAGGATATTCGATTCCGGCTGTTCCGGCGAGTACCTGCCAGGGCTGATAGGTGATTTCCTCGTCGGGCATGATGGAGTTGTCCCAGTCAAGCGAGCCGTTGGCATCGGTAATGGTGAAGGTGTAGCCTTCCTTTACGATCTCGCCGGAGAGGTGCTGAAGCACAATGTTGACATCGTTGGTATTTTTAATGAGTTCAACATTGTAGATGTATGTGCCCTCCTCTTCAGGGAAAATCTTGACATCGGTCTTGCCGTGGTAGAGTCTCTTGAGGTCTTTGCGGGAGAGGGCGGCGCCGGTGACAGGGTCATATTCGCGGTTGAGGCGGCAGGTGAGCTGGGTGTGGTGGCTTGCATCGGCCGGAATGGCGAAATGTTCGTCACGTCCTTCTCCGCACCAGGCCAGTAGCTGATAGCTTCCGGGGGCCACGTCGAGATCCATCAGATAGCCGTCCTGGCGTAGCCGGTCGCCGCGTTCGCTTTTCTGCCATACGATGTCGCCGGTGGCGGGATCGATCAGGTAGAGGGTTACGGCGTTGACTTCCTTTGAAAAGGCATCGGCATAGAGCATGTTCATGTCAAAGATGAAGCGTGCCTTGTAGTGAGGGTCACAGTCTCCTTCTTCGTCATACATGACTCCGTTGCAACTGGCGAGTGACAGTGCGGAGAGCATGATTGCGGCGATTCGCAGGTTGAGACGGCGGAGTTTTGTATCAGGTTTCATTTTACAATCCGTGAATGGCATTATAAAGCGATTGGTTCTTTGAATGAGAGTATGTATAGTGAGGAGGATCGGTGAGATCCTCTCGTCAGTGTCGGGTTGAAGAAGAGGTGAGAGGCGCTATGGCTGTATTCGGGTTTAGAGAGGGGGAGAGGGTTCGGTGTTGAGTGCGGGGAGAGAAAAAAGTGGAAAAGGTGCGGGACTGAGCGGGGCTCCGCACGGCCCCGCACCTTTCAAGGTGGTTGATAATATTCTCTATGTGATGACTGTCAGTATCAGAGGTCTACGCTCTGCTTGACAACCTTCCAGGAGAGGATGCTGATGTTAGCAGCCATGCCGAAGGTTTCTTTTGAGGGATTGTCAGGGATGAGATCTTCAGTGCTGTTGTCGCTGGGATCGAATACGCCCTGGCCGAGACGGAAGACTTTGCCTACCTCGATCTGATACCAGTGGTTGCGGACAACGCCATACTGGCCGTTTTCGCTCACTGTGTAGTCATAGTTTTCACCGGAACCGGCATTTTTGCCGAGGAGGTGTTCAACAGGCACGTAGTAAACGCTTGCACCGCCGGTGTAGGCCATAGGCTTCTCGTTGGTGAAGAATGTGTTGAGCGCGGTTTCGAAAGCTGAAGTCTCTACTGCAGTAGCAGTGTTGCCGTTGATGGCGTAGAGCTGAGTGTCAGCGCCGATGTTGGGCACGAGTTTGAAGATACCGGTGCTTGCGCCGTCTTTGGCGAGCTCGACATTCTTAGCGCTTACCTGAGTGTAGTTGTCGCGGTTGAGAGTGCCGTCGGGGTTGGTTTCGGTCTCGCTGCCGGTTTTGATCCAGTAGTTGAGCTGGTTGGTGGCGTTCAGGCGGTTGAGGATGTAGGGAACGAACTGGTCTTTCTTGTAGTAGACACCGCTGAAGAGGATGAGATCAAGGGGAGTTTTGGCTTCTTTGTCGGCATAGATAGTAGCGGTGAAGACGATGTTGGTGACAGCTGCGGGAGTAAGCACGTTGTTCTCGTTGCGGATCAGGGTGAAATCCTTGGTGGTCTCGTTTGAGTAGACGGGCTTGGTGAGGTCGGTGTTGACCTCGCTGAAAGTCGGGCGGTCAAGTACTGCATTGGCATCGTCGTAGCTTACAGACTTGCCCCAGTAGCTGCGGTGGAGCTGGGCGATGTTCCATGTGTTCCAGAGTCCGGTGAGGCCGTCGAGGTTCTTGCCGAGATATGATTCTTTCTCAGTTCCGGTCACGCCGAAGTTCTCGATCTTTACATAAACGCGCTCTGCACCTAACTCGACGTTATTGTTGTTGTCGTTGTCGAGACCGGCGATTGTAACATCAACCGGGAAAGGATTGCCTTTGGGGAGGTCGATGGTGTATTTGGCGGCAAGACGCTCAACGTAGATTTTGACAACGTCAGAGGCGGGAACATTGTTGACGTCAACGGGTTCGGTCTTGAGGTTGCTTTCCTGAATGAGGTTGGCATAGTAGACGGCATTGTCATACTGGCCGGGGAAAGCGCTTGCACCGCCGTTGAAGCTTGAAGTAGACATCACGAATGATTCGCCGTTCTTCCACTGGAGAGTGTAATTGCGCACTTCTTCCATTGTGCGGGGAGTCGCGCGGACGTATGCAAGAAGTTCGGGAGTGGCGTTGAGAACAGTGATGAGATACTTGGGAAGGTTTTTCTTAGTGAGATTCTTGAGAACAAGCACGTTGTTGCTCTGGAATTCAACATTGTGGTCCTCGAAGTCACCTGACTGACCGCGGCTCCAGACGCTGGCTTCGGTGACAAACATCTTGTCTTTGTCAAAGAAGAAGAAGTGAGCGGTGTTAACAACATGTTCTTGGGGATCGCCGGGAACGAGATCGCCTTCTTCGGCACGGCCTACAGTGTTGGCATCTGTGATGTTGACGGTCAGGTACATGGTTGCACCTTCGCCGTCGATGTTTCCGTTGCCGCCGTTTTTAGCGGGTTCGTCGCTTGAACAGGCAGCAAACGCCATTGCTGCGGCTGTTGTCAGAAATAAGCTTTTAAACTTCATTGTGATTGATTATTGAATTGGTTTTTAATTTGTTACTAATGAATCTGTGTAGTTTTGAAATGTGTGATTGAATGGATGGTTGAAAAATCAGGTTATTGTGACTATTGTCTGATGTCGGTGGAGAGAAGATAGAGGCGAGCGTGGAGGAGGACCTTAGGCAAGCATATTTTGCCTATCGGGCGTTGAGTTTGTCAAGCTGGCGGATGGCGTCGGCCGCTTCGGGGATCGAGGACGATTTTTCAAAGTATGCACGGGCGGCTGAGTAGTTGCCTTTCAAGGCTTCGCGCACACCTCTGATGTATTCGGCTTCTTCTGAAGTTCCTGCCTTGTCGAGGAAGCGGGCAGCATGGTCGAGATCACCGCGTTCGAGGGCGCAGACTGCTGCGTTGAGGTTGGCTGCGGGGTCTGATGGATACATGCGCACGGCTGTCTCGAAGACATCGTTGAACTCTTCGCTGCCGGGCTGGCAGTCCTGGGCTAAGAGATAGAACTCGTTGAGGCTGAGCTTCTGCGGCTGTTCCTTCATGATGCGGCGTATCTCATTGACATCGCTGTAGGTGCGGATGTTGTATTCAATGCGGTAGTCGGTGTGGCGCAGGGCGGGGTAGTAGGTCTGCAACATGAAGCGGTAGTCCTCAGGATAGAGCTTCTTGATGCGGGCCTCTTTTGCGTCAGGCTCCATGTCGGAGTCGATGAGGGCGAGGATTTCGGTGCGGTTGGGGAGGTTTGATCCGTCAACGGCTTTTTTGAGACCGGCCCAGTCTTCAGGCTCGAAATCGGTGGCTATGATGCCAGAGTCGAAGCGGTAGAGTTTCTGGATGTAGTCTTTGAGTGCGGCGGTTCGGCCGATGGCAAGGTCGCGGTTATGGGAATAGGGACTTTCGGGCGAAGCGAAACCTTTGAGCCACACGCGGGTGATGGTCACGTCACCGTCACCGCGCACAGAGTCGATGGTGGCCTGGATCTTGGCCAGCTCGGTGGTGTTGCGGCGATATTCGGGATAGATGACGGTCTGGTCGACTGGGAAGTCAATGAAGGCCGAACCGGAGAGTTCGCGGTGTTTCTCGCCGTTGCCCTGCGGGCGCACGTAGACCCATTTCGGAGTGAAGTAGCCGAAATAGCCGTAAGGGCCTTCGAATGGAGCTTCGGCCAGCAGTTTGCGGCAGCAGCCGAAGTCGGAGCGGTCAAGGTAGACCGAAGAGCCGTTCATCCAGTCGGCATAGGGGATTATCTGTGAGTAGTGCAGGCTGTCAGGGAGTTCTGATGCGCGGATCACGGTCTCGTCTGCGCCTGAGATCATGCCTGGGCTGTTGCGCTGATACTGATAGTAACGCACACGGCCATAGATGCCTACGGCGGGGAGCTTGAGGGTGTCGGAGCCGTTGATAATGCTCGGAGTGAGCAGCACCGCGCGGTTGCTTTCTACCCGGAGTTTGCTGAAATCGAGTGAGAGATCCACGTTCATATAATCGCCGTGGCGCTGGAGTGAGGCGTGGTCCACGCTGACGCCTACCGGAATGGTGCGTGTTTCGGCTGCCGATGTGCCGGCCGAAAGGCCGAGGATGATGGCTGCGGATATGTGAAAGGCGGGAAATTTCATTTCAGTGCGTTTTTGACAGGGTTAAAATACGTACACTACGTTGATTGCGGCTTTTGTCGGGCCAAAGTAGTTGTGAGGGCGGTTTGATTTCAGCTTCTTGCCGCATCCCGCACATTTGAACTGGCTGTAGCGGGTGTAGGAATATCCGAGTCCTATCTCCGCTTCGAGGTTCCAATGACGTCCGAGCACCCAGGCATAGCCGTAGGCCACACCGGCGCCGACAAACCATCCCTGAAAGCGGTAGTCTTTGAGTTTGCCGAAATCGGTGCCGAGCATGGAGAAGCCCATGTCAAGGCCTCCGACATTGTACTGGCCTCCGTGGAGGTGTGCGCCGACAAAGTGGCCTGCGAAGCGGTCGCAGAACCAGTAGCGGGCTTCGGGCTGCACGAACCAATGTTTCCAGCGCTTGTTGTCGCTGAATGTCCAGGCATTGAATTCGCCGGAGAGGTCGAGTGTCCATTTGGGAGCGAGGCCAACTTCACCTCCGATGTTTATGTTGGTGAAGATATCAGACGAAAGGTCGGTCTTGACTGCAAGATCCTGAGCTTTCGACATTTCGAACAAGCTCGCAATCATCATGATTGCAAGCAATACTCTTTTGATCGGCAACATAGATAATCTATATAATTGTTACTATTGCTTATGCCGGCGGGGCAGTGTCAGATGTAGGCGCACAAAAGCACCTGCGAATGTCTCACTGATGAGTCAGGCGCAGAAATTCAAGGGCATGGAGAATAAACCCCAGCACTTTTGGCGATACTACTATAAGCCAACTGGTTACGTGGCATAAACGTGTTACTACTATACTAAAATGCGACTATAACTGTGATGTGTGTCATGAAACGGTTTCGTTGGAAACTCATTTTCAACAGCAAAAGTAGTAATTTGCTTTTAAATCTGCAATAAAAAATGGAAAAATAAGTGCGAATTTTCTGCTTTTTTACCAACGAATCACGCAAGTGATTTTTCAGGTGCGTTTTATTTGTCCGGGTCGCGGGAAATGGCTAATTTTGGATGTCGGTTTGCAAACCGGCAAAATCACACTGATACCTATATTATAATATACATATATATTATACAATCATACTATACAATTTTTATTGGCAATGGTAAAACATATAGTAAGCTTCAAACTTAAGGGCACCGCGGAAGAACGCCGCGAGGTTGCCGAACGTTTCAGAAATGCGCTGATGGAACTCCCGGCGCAGATTGATGTGCTCCGCTCGATGGAGGTCGGCATAAATGAAAATCCGTCGGAAGACTGGGATGTGGTGCTTACTGCTGTGGTTCCGACTATGGATGATGTGATGGTTTATGCCAGGCACCCGGCCCACGTTGCAGCGGCTTCGATAATCGGTGCTCATAAGGAGGCACGGGCCTGTGTGGATTATTATTTCTCATGATAAGTCCGGATTTGGGTAAGGTGCCGGAACTGACAAAGGCAGTGGAATGGTCATAGTCTTCGATCTGGATGATACGCTTTATCCGGAGATGGAGTTCGTGAGATCGGCCTATAGGACGATAGCGCGCCAATATGGCCGCGGGTTGTTGCCGGCCATGCTTGCGGCTGCAGACCCGCGCGAGGCTTTTGACTCTACCGGTCTGCCGGTGTCCGACGTGATCGGTCTCTACAGAAATCATAACCCGGACATCAGATTGCCCTGGATGTCGCTCTATGTGTTGAGTTGTCTTGCTCGCACCGGCCACACTCTGGGGCTGGTGACCGATGGTCGCAGCGTCACTCAGCGCCACAAGATAGAGGCTCTCGGACTTGCCCGTTTCATCAGTCCTGACCTGATCATGATTTCTGAAGAGGTGGGGGAAGAAAAGGTGTCGGGCCGTGCTTTCCGCTCCATTATGAACCGTACAGAAGGCAGGGGGGCTTATGTCTATGTCGGCGACAACCCGGCGAAAGATTTTATTGCGCCTAACCGTCTCGGCTGGACTACGGTAGGTTTCCGGAGGGGCGGCAACGGCGAGAATATCACGCAGGCTGATCCGGCTGATTTTCCGGAAGAAAACCGACCGTCAGTCGAGATAGAAAATTTGGGTGAATTGCTCCGTTTTGTTGATTTTTATGAATTTAAAAATTAGTAAAGTTGTCCAAAATGAACATGTATATTGCTGATATATAATATATTGCTAATTTTAAAAATACAGAAAGTTATCCAAAACGGCATACGGTGTGATATAAAAAGTCTAACTTTTATGTTGGACTTTTCTTTTTTTATGCCTATCTTTGCAGTGTCAAAAACGACTAAAAAGAACACCTGCAAAAAACAATATTCCCCCTCAAAACAAAAATCAGATGATACAGACAGTGGTAAAGCGCGACGGTCGCGTCGTGGGCTACAACGAAGAGAAAATAAAGGCTGCAATCCGCAAGGCAATGCTCACCACAGAGATGGGAGAAGACGAAGCCTTGATTTCACGCATCACAGACCGGATCGGAATGATCGGCTGCGAGCAAATGACGGTTGAAGAGATTCAGGACCGTGTGGAACTTGAACTCATGAAATCGCCCCGCAAGGAAGTGGCCAAGCGCTATATCGCTTATCGCGACCAGCGTTCGATAGCCCGCCGCGCAAAGACCCGCGACATGTTTCTGGAAATCATCGAGGCTAAAAACAACGACATCACCCGTGAGAATGCCAACATGAACACGGACTCGCCCGCAGGCATGATGATGAAATTTGCCAGCGAGACAACCAAGCCTTTCGTCGATGACTACCTTCTGTCGCCCGAAGCCCGCGAGGCTGTGCAGAATGGCTATCTTCATATCCATGACAAGGACTATTATCCAACCAAGAGCCTTACTTGCGTACAGCATCCGCTGGACCGCATACTGAAATACGGCTTTGTGGCCGGCCACGGCGAGTCGCGTCCGGCAAAGCGCATCGAGACGGCCAGCATCATAGGCTGCATCTCACTTGAGACAGCCCAGAATGAGATGCACGGCGGTCAGGCCATTCCGGCATTTGATTTCTACCTCGCTCCTTTCGTGAGATATTCATATATAGAAGAAGTCAAGAAACTCGAAGACCTCAGCGGGGAGGATCTGTCGGCGCTCTACGATGTTGAAATAGAGGACTATATCAAGGCTCCGCTTGAAGGTATGACCGGCACCGAGCGCTGGAAACAGCATGCCGTCAACCAGACTGTGAGCCGTGTGCATCAGAGCATGGAGGCTTTCATACATAATATGAACACCATTCATTCGCGTGGCGGAAATCAGGTTGTGTTCAGCTCGATCAATTACGGTACAGATACTTCGGCTGAGGGACGCTGCATCATCCGCGAGCTTCTCAACTCGACTTACGAAGGTGTGGGCAACGGAGCCACAGCCATTTTCCCCATTCAGATCTGGAAAAAGAAAAAGGGAGTCAGCTATCTGCCCGGCGACCGCAACCACGACCTCTATCAGCTTGCCTGCAAGGTGACAGCGCGCCGCTTCTTCCCGAACTTCGTGAACCTCGACGCGACATTCAACCAGCATGAGAAGTGGGATGCCAATGATCCGGAGCGTTATAAGTATGAAGTAGCCACGATGGGCTGCCGCACACGAGTGTTTGAGAACCGCTTCGGCGAAAAGACTTCGATTGGCCGCGGCAACATCAGTTTCTCTACAATCAACATTGTTCGCATTGCAATTGAGTGCATGAATATAGTTGATCAGGATGAACGCATCAGACGCTTCTTCGAAAAACTCGACGATGTTCTTGATATCACCGCCCGTCAGCTCTGTGACCGTTTCAATTTCCAGAAGACGGCTATGGCCAAGCAGTTCCCGCTGCTTATGTCGCGTCTGTGGAACGGAGCTGAGAAACTCAGCCCGACTGACACTATCGAGAGCGTGATCAACCAGGGCACACTCGGCATCGGCTTCATCGGCCTGGCCGAATGTCTGATAGCCCTGACCGGGAAGCACCACGGCGAGAGCGAGGATGCGCAGAAGTTAGGTCTGAAGATCGTGTCACACATGCGCTCGCGCGTCAATGACTACAGCGAACAGTATAAGCATAACTTCTCTGTGCTCGCCACTCCGGCCGAAGGTCTGTCAGGAAAATTCACTTCACGCGACCGCAAATCGTTCGGCGTGATTCCCGGCATCACAGACAAGATCTACTACACCAACTCTAACCACGTGCCTGTCTACTATCACTGCTCGCCGCGCCATAAGGCCAAGGTCGAGGCTCCGTATCACGAACTGACCGGCGGCGGCCACATTTTCTACGTGGAAATTGATGGCGATGCCACCCACAACCCTAAGGCGATCAGCGATATCGTTGATCTGATGGATAAGTACAACATCGGCTACTGCTCGGTAAATCATAACCGCAACCGCTGCATGGACTGCGGATATGAGGATGCCCAGGAGTCGCTTGAAGAATGCCCCTGCTGCCACAGTCACAATATCGACTGCCTGCAGCGCATCACCGGCTATCTTGTCGGCACCACTGACCGCTGGAACAATGCAAAACTGGCGGAACTCAATGACCGCATAGTCCACAAGTGATCACGGTTTTTCATACAGACAGATTTTTTTCAGAATGAGAATTCTCGATATAGTTCCGGGGACGTCGGTTGACGGCCCCGGACTTCGTACGGCCATCTATGTGGCCGGTTGCTCTCACGGATGTCCAGGCTGTCACAATCCGCAGTCGTGGAATTTCGGGGCAGGGCGTGAGATGAGCATCGATGAGGTGATGCTCGAAGTGATAGAAAATGATTTCGATGTCACTCTGACCGGCGGCGATCCGATGTATAGCGCCGAGCAGCTGATACCGCTTGCCGCCAGAATAAAAGAAGCCGGAAAGAGCATCTGGTGCTATTCCGGTTTCAGCTATGAGGCTGTCATGGGCAATGAGCCTATGAGGCGTCTGCTTGAATATGTCGATGTGCTTGTCGACGGGCCTTTCATCGAGGCGCAGCGCGATGTGCATCTGCTTTTTCGCGGCTCGGCCAATCAGCGGCTGGTCGATGTGGCACGCTCTGCGGTCGGCAATGTTGTCGAGTGGGAGTGGTAAATACAGAGACTGTATAGCCTGGTTCCGTTACAGGGTGGCCGGGGTTTACTTCAGCTGCCGGTCGCTGGCGTTTGAGATTACGTAGGCGCGGACTTTCTGGAAGAGGTCGTTGGCGAAAACGAATTCGTTGAGGGCCTCGTTGGACGTCTGATAGATCTGGTGCATGTCACCAACCCATTCGCGGTGGCCCTTGTTGATGAAGATAATGTTCTCGCCGATGCCGAGCACCGAGTTCATGTCGTGGGTATTGATGATGGTGGTGATGTTGTATTCGTGGGTGATGTCACTCAGAAGTTCATCGATCACTATCGAGGTTCTCGGATCGAGACCTGAGTTTGGTTCGTCGCAGAAAAGATATCTGGGGTTGAGGGCTATGGCGCGAGCTATGGCCACACGTTTCTGCATACCGCCTGATATTTCCGACGGATATTTCGAGTCGGCACCTTTCAGTTTCACACGCTCAAGACAGAACTGCGCGCGGTCTTTGATTTCGGCCGGAGTCATGGATGTGAACATGGTGAGCGGAAACATCACGTTGCCGAGCACGGTCTCCGAGTCGAAGAGGGCCGAACCCTGGAAGAGCATGCCGATTTCCTTGCGCAGGTCCTTGATCTGGTTGGTGTCCATCTTCATCAGGTCGCGTCCGTCGTAAAGGATTTCGCCTTTCTCCGGGCGTATGAGGCCCACGAGCGATTTGACGAGGACTGTCTTGCCCGAACCGCTCTGGCCGATGATGAGGTTTGTCTTGCCGGTTTCGAATCTGGCGCTGACATCATGGAGGATGGTCTTGCCGTCGAATGATTTGGTTATATTCTTTACTTCGATCATTGCAGTAGGAGTTTTGTCAGTACGACATCAAGCAGCAGAATCAGAATGCTGGAAGCAACGACGGCGTTGGTTGAAGCCTTTCCGACTTCAAGAGCGCCGCCTTTGACGAAATAGCCATAGTAGGCTGAGACGGAAGTGATGATGAAGGAGAAGAAGAGCGACTTAATGAGTCCGTACCACACGTACCATTCTACGAACATAGTCTGCAGGCCGTAGATGAAGCGGTTGAGCGGGATGATGCCTGTAAAAATCGAGATCAGCACTCCGCCGAGGAACGATGTGAAAATACAGAAAATCACCAGTATGGGCATATAGACAAGGAAGCCTACTATTTTCGGCAGAACAAGGAAGTTGGCGGAATTTATGCCCATGATATCAAGTGCATCAATCTGCTCTGTCACTCGCATTGTCCCGATTTCCGACGCGATGTTCGAGCCAACCTTGCCGGCAAGGATCAGACAGAGGATGGAGTTGGAGAACTCCAGCAGGATGATCTCGCGGGTGGCAAGACCGGTGGAGTAGGAGGGAACGAGGGGAGAGACAATGTTGAGCTGCATCTGGATGGTGATCACAGCGCCGATAAACAGTGAGATCACTATCACCAGCGGAATGGAATCCACGCCAAGTTTGGTGATTTCGAAGAAGGTGCGTCTGAAAAACGTCTTCCAGCGGTCGGGAACCGAAAATATCTTGTTTATGAAGAGGCAGTATTGCCCGAAAGTGGTGAGTGAGTCGGTTATAACCATGTCAAGAGGTTGAAAATTACATTTACCTCGGCAAAGGTAAGCATTTGTCACCTGTTGCCGAGGCTGTAGTGGGGCTATTGGCCAAAATTCAGGAAAGAAGAGAGAATTTTATCCGGTTTCGGATCAGCCGAGGGCTTCTGTCAGTTTCTCGGTGCTGATTTCAGACTGTTCTCCGGTGGTCATGTTCTTGAGAGTGACAGTCCCGTTCTGGAGTTCGGTCTCTCCGATGATGGCCACAAAGGGAATGCCGAGGCTGTCGGCGCGTCCCATCTGCTTTTTCATTTTTGCAGCATCGGGATAAAGTTCTGCAGGGATTCCGCTTTCGCGCAGTTTCTTGATGATCTGAAGGCTGCGGGCGGCTTCCTTGGGACCGAAGTTGGTAAACATCACCTTGGCCGCGCCTTCGATTCCTTCAGGGTAGAGATTGAGAGTATTGAGCACATCATAAATGCGGTCGGCGCCGAATGAAATGCCTACACCTGAGACTCCGGGCAGGCCGAACACTCCGGTAAGGTTGTCGTAGCGGCCGCCGCCGGTGATGCTGCCGATCTCTACGTCGCGGGCTTTGACCTCAATGATGGTTCCGGTGTAGTAGTTCAGGCCGCGGGCCAGGCTTACATCGAGTTCGAGGTCGGCGCACAGACCGAGAGCCTCTGTGCCGGCCATGACTTCGCGCAGTTCGCTTACGCCCTTGAGGCCTGTTTCGCTTGAAGCAAGCATTTCTTCAAGGCTTGCGAGGCGTTCGGCATTGGAGCCGGAGAGGGTGATGAGCGGTGTGATGCGGTCAATGGCTTCGGCCGACAGTCCGCGTTCGCCGAGTTCGGCTTTCACGTTGTCGAGGCCGATCTTGTCGATCTTGTCAATGGCCACGGTTATGTCCACGATTTTGTCAGGCGCGCCGACAAGTTCGGCTATGCCTGCGAGGACTTTGCGGTTGTTGAGTTTGATTGTGATACGGATGCCGAGACGGCTGAACACATCGTCGATGAGCTGGAGAAGTTCGATTTCGTTGATCAGCGAGTCAGATCCGATAACATCGGCATCACACTGGTAGAATTCTCGGTAACGGCCTTTCTGCGGACGGTCGGCACGCCACACCGGCTGGATCTGAAAACGCTTGAAGGGGAAACTGAGATCGTTGCGGTGCATGACAACGAAACGCGCGAAGGGCACTGTCAGGTCGTAGCGCAGACCTTTCTCACAGATCTTGGCTGCGAGTTTTGCCGAATCGTCGCCGGCTATGGCCGACTGGATCAGCTGGGGATCAGCCCCGCGCAGGAAGTCGCCTGAATTGAGTATCTTGAACAGCAGTTTGTCGCCCTCTTCGCCGTATTTGCCCATGAGAGTCGAGAGATTTTCCATTGCCGGAGTCTCGATCTGCTGGAAACCGTGGAGTTTGAAAACAGTGCGTATAGTGTCGAATATATAGTTTCGGCGCGCCATTTCAGCCGGGGTGAAGTCGCGCGTGCCTTTGGGGATTGACGGTTTCTGTGCCATGTATATCTGTCGATTTGTTCTTAAATATATTATCGTTGAAAGTTAGTACGAATTATTTTGCAAAGATAGCGATTATTTGCTAAATTTGCGTCACTTTAATGCGTAAACATACTTACTCGTAAAACAGACCCGATACTGCAGGTTCAACTGGCAAGTGCAAAATTAGCGATTTGTTTGAAGAACTCGGTTTTCGGGTTTGAAAAACCAAGTTTTTTCCGAGGCCTTAAGTTCAGTTTCTTTGCCACGTTTTTGATGTATAGGTCAGTGAAATCATTGAAATTTGACTTTTTGGGGATGTATTGACGGATGAGTTTGTTGATGTTTTCGACCGCTCCTTTCTGCCATGAGCAGTAGCTGTCGGCAAAGTAAACAGTCACATCATCAAGACCTTTGATGCGTAATCCGGCGGTTATGTCGAGGTGTGCCGCGAACTCGCTGCCGTTGTCAGTAGTGATGGTTTTAAGATATTTACGGTATGCGTACAGCATTCTCACGACAGTCTTTGACAATGGCTTGGCTCTTTTTCCGTAAGGTAGTTTCTCCATCATCACAAAGCCAGTCATGCGTTCAAGCAGCACTAGAATCGCGTGCCCGTAGGCATCAACAATAAGATCCATCTCAAAATCGCCAAAGCGTTTGCCGTCGGCCTCGGCCGGTCTGTCGTGTATGCTTGTGCGGTTTGGTATGTTGGTGGCTTTAGTGGGTTTGCGTTCGCCTTTTGGTCGTCGTCGGAAGTCGGGATGTCTGCGGTGACGGCGCAGTTCTCCGCTTTCATCAGCGTTTATAATGTTGTAAATGGTCTGTATGGATACGGAAACGCCTTCCTTGGCCAACACGCCACGAATTTGTTCTGGTGACCATTGGTGGTCAATAATCATCTGTTTTATACGCCACACCAACACGCTGTCGAGCTTCTTGTTGGATGTGGTGCGCTTTCTGCGTTCAAGGGCTTTGGCATGAGCCTTTTCCCACAGATAGTGGCCTTTGGTTGTGGAATTGCGCTTCAGTTCACGACAAAGTGTTGATTGACTGCACCCTACAATGAGGGCGATTTCTTTTCTTGGAGTTTTTCTTTGCAGTAAGGCGAAAATTTGCGACCTTTGCTGCGAGGTTAATTGTCTGTACATTAGCAATACAAAATTAGTTAATCTCAGGGAGACTTCGGTCTCCTTTTTTATTTTGTATTGCCAGTATGTTCTGCTGCTGTCCGCTCTTGGGGGCGGTTTAGGCCGCCCCCGCCGCTTGGGCATCCCCTCGCCAGAAGGAGTGAGGAGAATGAATAATTCCTAGCTCAAAGTTTTGCACTTCGATTTGGAATCTTCAAAACAGACCCGATACTTATGAAATATATAGGAGCACATGTCTCTGCCGGAGACGGTGTGAGCAATACTCCTTTGAACGCCCATCTGATAGGAGCGAAATCATTTGCTCTCTTCACCCGCAACCCGTCGCGCTGGACTTCGAAACCGATACCGCAGGCGCAGGCTGAGGCGTTCAGGGAAAACTGTATGCGCTACGGTTACAGCCCGGCGCATATCCTTCCGCATGACAGCTTTCTGATCAATCTCGGCTCGCCGGATGCCGTGAAACTCGAAAAGTCGCGTGAGGCTTTTCTTGATGAACTGCGCCGCTGCGAGCAACTTGGACTTACCATGCTCAACTTTCATCCTGGTTCCCACATGCGTGAGATGGAGACTGATGCCTGTCTTGACCTGATAGCCGACTCGCTCAACGGTTTGCTGGAAAAGACGGCGGGGGTGAAGGCTGTGATCGAGAATACTGCCGGGCAGGGAAGTAACCTCGGATATTCGTTCGACCAGATTGCCAGAATTATTGACCGCGTGGATGACAAGACGAGAATAGGTGTCTGCATTGACACCTGCCATGCTTACACGGCCGGCTATGATCTTGCCACAGCCGAAGGCTATGACAAGACTTGGGCCGAATTTGACAGCATCATCGGTTTCAGCTATCTCTGCGGAATGCATCTCAACGATACTCAGAAGGGACTCGGCTCGCATGTTGACCGTCATGCACCGATCGCAACCGCCAATCTTGACCGCGAATTCTGGTCGAGACTGATGAACGATCCGCGCTTCGATGATATCCCGCTGATACTTGAGACCCCTGACGAGGCAATATGGGCAGAGGAAATCAGTCTACTTTACTCGCTTGACAGCCGTAAATCAGACTGAAGCCTGCCGCATACATGCATCCGGCTGTATCCGGCCTGCCGATCCGCTGACTGACGGATCTTGTTTATTATATAAATGTAGAGAGATTATTTTTTGATTATATCATCATCAACTTACACTTACCTATGGTTAAAAATAAACCAGACCAAAGTTTTCTGAATCTTTGGAACCTGAGTTTCGGCTTTTTTGGCGTACAGATCGCCTATGCTCTCCAGAGCGCAAATATTTCGCGAATATTCGCTACTCTCGGCGCCGATCCTCATTCATTGAGCTATTTCTGGATTCTGCCCCCGCTGATGGGCATTATTGTGCAGCCATTGGTTGGCGCTGCGAGTGACCGCACATGGAATCGTCTCGGCCGTCGCCTGCCTTACCTTGTTCTTGGAGCAGCTATCGCTGTTGTGGTCATGTGTCTTCTCCCTAATGCCGGAAGTTTCGGACTGACAGTTGGCGGAGCTATGATTTTCGGCTTTATCGCCCTGATGTTTCTTGACACTTCCATCAACATGGCCATGCAGCCGTTCAAGATGCTTGTCGGCGATCAGGTCAACGAGCGTCAGAAAGGTCTTGCATATTCCATCCAGAGTTTTCTCTGCAATGCCGGCAGTCTCGTCGGTTATCTTGCGCCGATCACCCTGACGGCAATCGGTGTCAGCAATCTCGCTCCGGCAGGACAAGTGCCTGATGCGGTGACCTATTCATTCTACATCGGAGCCGCTGTGCTGATACTGTGTGTCATCTACAGTTTTGTCACCATCCGTGAGATGCCTCCCAAAGAATATGCCGAGTATCATGGCATCACCGAGCAGCAGAATGAAGAAAAGACCTCGATGCTGAAGTTGCTCATACATGCTCCGCGCACGTTCTGGACTGTCGGTCTCGTGCAGTTTTTCTGCTGGGCGGCTTTCCTCTATATGTGGACCTACACGCCAGGTGCTATTGCCGATACCGTGTGGGGCACTACCGATACCAATTCGGAGGCTTATCAGACTGCAGGCAACTGGGTCGGTGTGCTTTTCGCCGTCCAGGCCGTAGGCTCAGTGCTCTGGGCAGTGGTCATTCCGCGATTCAAGAGCCACAAGACAGTTTATGTGCTCAGTCTTCTTCTCGGAGCAGCAGGCTTTATCTCCACTCTCTTTGTCACTGACCAATATGTGCTGTTCATTTCCTTCCTGCTGATTGGCTGTGCGTGGGCCGCAATGCTGGCACTTCCGTTTACCATTCTGACCAACTCGATTTCCGGTAAGAACATGGGAACCTATCTTGGGCTTTTCAACGGGACCATATGTGTGCCTCAGATCTGCGCTGCCGCTCTCGGCGGTCTGATTCTTCCGCTTCTTGGAGGCCACCAGGTAAATATGCTGGTGCTCGGCGGAGTTCTTCTTGTTGCCGGCGCGCTTAGTGTCGGACTGGTCAAAGAGACTTACGCTGAAAAGGAGAATTGATTCTATCCTGACAGACAAAATAAGGTAACTGATCAGCATACTCGCCTGATAGTTACCTTATTTTGTATTTTAGGATTATGTGTCTTGGAAAATACGGCGGCTCATGGCCGTCAGAGCCAGACCACGGGTGAAGAGATATGCCAGAAAGGCTATCCAGAGTCCGTGGTTTCCTATTATAGGGAACAGGATGCGGAGCATCACGAAATAAATTGCAGTGGCGGTGGCCATTGAGAGCAGCATTTCTCTTGTGCGTGTCGCGCCGATGAAAATTCCGTCCCATGTGAATGCCGCGAATCCTACAGCCGGAATGGCTATGACCCAGCTGTAATATTCCTTGGCTGAAAGTCTTACTCCGGCATCATCGCTTAGGAGGCCCATGATGCTTTCTCCTCCCACAGCATAGACCAGGGTGAAGAGCAAGACCATTGCCACACTCCATCTGAACAGTGCTTTGACGCATTCACGCAGCCCCCTGCTGTCGCCACCTCCGATCAGGTTGCCGCACAGTGATTCGCCGGCAAAGGCAAAGCCGTCCATGAAGTATGAAAAAAGAATGAAAAACTGCATCAGCAGTGTGTTGACAGCCAGTATGACGGTGCCTTGAGTTGCCCCTGTGCGTGTAAACCAGACTGTTACGGCTATCAGACAGAGTGTGCGGAAAAATATATCAGTATTGACTTTGAAAAATCTTTTCAGATCGCTCAGGCGGATTATTTCACGAAGCCGTCCCGGAGCAGGGCGATATTTGATTGCCACAATGCCGAGGCCCGTGAGCGCTCCGAGCCATTGGGCTGTCAGTGTGCCGGAAGCAACACCTTCGACCTTAAGTCCGAAACCGAGCACGAGCAGCAGGCTGACGGCTATGTTGGATATGTTGACCACGAATGCCACCCACATCGGCGCGCGGGCGTTTTTCATTCCTAACAGCCATCCGGTGACAGTGAATGTGGCCAGCGAAGCGGGGGCTCCCCAGACAAGAATCGAGAAATAGACTGATGCGAGATCCCTTACCCGGTCTCTGACTTCAAGAAAGTTCAGAGTGAGATCAAGAAGTGGTTTCTGAAAGAGGATTATCAGAATTGACGCGCAGAGAGCAACTGTCAGTCCGCGGGCAAGCACTTGGGCGCAACTTTTGCTGTCGCCTCCGCCATTGGCCTGGGCTGTAAGTCCGCTTGTGCCCATCCGCAGAAAGGCGAAAAGCCAGTAAAGCATGTTGAAAATTGTTCCGCCGACTGCGATGGCGGCAATATAGTCGGCACTCCCCATATGCCCGACGATCACCACGTCCATCAGGGCCAGCAGTGGCGTGGTGATGTTCGTGATGATCGACGGAATTGCGAGCGACAAGATGTCGCGGTTGATTTCATTCATCGGAATTTAGCAGATCCGATCAGTCTTTGAGGCGTTTCGCTTTCATCGAATCCCAGATCAGGTAGACGATGAGAAGGGCATAGACGGCAAGTCCGGCCCATTGTGTGGCGATGGTGCTGAGAGGGCTTGTGTATTCGAAACCGAGGAAGCGTGTCAGGGCGGCGAACACGCCGAAGAGGGCACCGCCGGCAATGAGGCCTGACGAGATCAGAGTACCGCGGTCGCGACGGGCGTCATTGAGGGCTTTGTCGGTAGAACGGCTTCCTACAAACCATGCGATAGCGCCTCCGACAAGCAGCGGAGTGTTGAGCTGCAGGGGAATGAACATGCCGAGACAGAATGCAAGGGCAGGCACGCCGAGCCAGTTGAGTATCAGAGCCAGAATGGCACCGGTCATATAGAGGATCCACGGGGTGTCTCCGCCCATCATAAGCGGTTCGATCACCTTGGCCATTGCATTGGCCTGGGGTGCGATGAGGGCGTTGTCGCCGGTAAAGCCATAGACTTTGTTGAGCAGGAGGATGACACCGCCTACAGTGGCTGCCGAAACAAGTGTGCCGAGGAATTTCCAGCTTTCCTGCTTGCGTGGGGTTGAGCCGAGCCAGTAGCCCACCTTGAGGTCAGTGACAAATCCGCCGGCCATCGATAGAGCAGTGCAGACCACGCCGCCGATCACCATTGAGGCCACGATGCCTGACGATCCGCTAAGGCCGATGGCCACAAAGATGGCCGATGCGACAATCAGAGTCATCAGTGTCATGCCTGACACGGGATTGGAGCCGACAATGGCGATTGCGTTGGCAGCCACTGTTGTAAAGAGGAATGCGATAGCTGTGACCACCAGCCACGCCACCAGAGCCTGCCAGAAGGTATGGATCACGCCTATCCAGAAGAATATGAGCACGGCTGCAAGCGCGAGCGCAATGAAAAACACGATGTGTTTCATCGAAATATCTGTCTGCCAGCGCACGGTTTTGCCTTCAGATGTGTTGCCGCGGAGCTCGCGTGAGGCGAGACCTACGGCACCGCGGATGATAGACCATGATTTCACTATGCCGATGATGCCTGCCATAGCGATGCCGCCGATACCGATCATGCGGGCGTGGTCAGAGAATATGGCTTCGGGGCTCATGGCTGCGATTTCAGCTGATCCGTATGTGCCGAGAAGCGGAATCAGAATCCACCATACAAAGATTGAGCCGGCGCAGATGATGAACGCATAGTTCAGTCCTATGATATAGCCCAGACCGAGCACTGCGGCTCCAGTGTTGCAGCTGAGCACGAGTTTGGTCTTCTCGGCCAGAGTCTGGCCCCATTCGGTGACATGAGTGTTGAGGACACCGGCCCACCATCCGAAAGTTTCCACAATATAGTCGTAAATACCGCCGATGAGCGAGGCAAGCACGAGGGTGCGGGCCTGCCCGCTGTTGCCGGCAGAGCTTTTGCCGAGACCGCTTGCAAGCACCTGGGTGGTCGCAGTCGCCTCAGGGAAAGGATATTTCCCGTGCATGTCTTTTACGAAGTATTTGCGGAACGGGATGAAGAAGAGTATGCCGAGTATGCCGCCTAAGAGCGAGCTGAGAAATATCTGCAGGAAGTTGACGGTGATTTCCGGATACTTGGCCTGAAGAATGTAGAGTGCGGGCAGGGTGAATATGGCTCCTGCAACGATGACTCCCGAACATGCTCCGATACTCTGGATGATGACGTTCTGGCCCAGGGGATTCTCTTTTTTCAGAGCGCCTGAAAGACCTACAGCGATGATGGCGATGGGAATGGCGGCTTCGAAGACCTGTCCGACCTTAAGGCCGAGGTAGGCTGCTGCCGCGCTGAATATTACGGCAAGCAGCAGTCCCATACCGACAGAGTAGGGCGTCACTTCGGGGTAGTCACGGGCCGGGTGCATGATAGGCCTGTAGCCTTCATCCTCGGCGAGTTCGCGGAACGCGTTTTCGGGGAGTTCCACAGGATCTGCGTCCTGATAGACTTCCTTGGGGTTTTCTGTGGGTTTCATTTTGGCTTTTCAGGGAATTAGTTTTCTGAAAAATAGGAGTGGGGGAAGGGGCGGCAATTATAGCGTGAGGCCATGATCTCGCCATAGGCACCGGCAGAACGGAGTGCGAGCAGATCGCCTCGCTTTACTTCAGGCAGGGTTTCGCTTTCGCCAAAACGGTCTGAGGATTCGCAGATCGGTCCTACCACGTCGTAGTGGTGGAGTTCGCCGTTGGGGTTTGAGATGTTTTCGATTTTGTGGTGCGCGCTGTAGAGGGCCGGACGGATGAGATCGCTCATTCCGGCATCGACTATGGCGAAACGTTTGCTTGTGCCTTCCTTGATGTAGAGCACACGGGTGATCAGCGATCCGCACTGTGCCACCACCGAGCGGCCGAGTTCGAAATGGAGTTCCTGATCCGGGCGCAGGCGCAGATGGTTGTGGAAGGTGGTGAAGTAGGCTTCGAAGTCGGGGATCGGGTGGCGTTCGGGGTGTGCGTAGTCAATACCGAGACCGCCGCCAACGTTGATAAGGCTGAATTTGACACCTTTCTGTTCATATTCGTCCTGCAGGCGGTTGATGGTCTCGCAGAGCATCACAAAGGGTTCTGTCTCAGTGATCTGCGATCCGATGTGGAAATGCAGACCTTTGAGGTCGATGGCGGGCAGGCTTTTGGCGAGGCCTATAATCGAGTCGAGCTGTTCAAGATTGATGCCAAACTTGTTTTCGGCCAGCCCTGTAGTGATATAGGCATGGGTGTGGGCGTCGATATTGGGGTTGACGCGGATTGCCACACGTGCTGTCTTGCCCATCTCGGCTGCAATTTCGCTGATGACTCTCAGTTCCGGTTCTGACTCTACGTTGAAGCATTCGATATCTGCTTCAAGAGCAGAGCGGATTTCAGGATCGCTTTTGCCTACGCCGGCAAACACGATGCGGTCGCCGCGGAATCCGGCTTCGATCGCTGCCTCGATTTCCCAGCCGCTGACGCAGTCCACTCCGAATCCTGCGGCCTGGATGGTGCGCAGTATGCCGGGGTTGGCGTTGGCCTTGATGGCATAGTGGACTTTGAAGCGGGGATCACGGGCGGTACGGCGGATCTCCTTGACAGTGCGTTCGAGCAGACGCAGGTCGTAGAAATAGAACGGTGTTTTGAGGCTTGAAAATTCCTCTATGGGGAAACGTGTCATGTTTTTTCTGTCTGATCTCTTTAATTAGGTGTGCGGTCTTTAGCTGAAAAGTTTTTCACTGAGGCGTTTGAGAGCCTCGACTTTGTCGCAGCTGCGGACGAGGAACGAGATGTTGTAGTTTGAACCGCCGTAGGAGATCATGCGCACGGGGATGTCGGCAAGAGCTTCCATCGCTTTTGCCTCATAGCCGGTGTTGGTCCACTCCATGTTGCCTACAACACAGATGATGACCATGTCCTTGTCAACGGTCACGGTGCCGAACTTCTTGAGCTCGTCAATGATTTCCGGCAGGAAGCGTTCGGAGTCGATTGTCAGTGAGACGCCTACTTCAGAAGTGGCGATCATGTCAATCGGGGTGCGGTATTTTTCGAATGTCTCGAACACGCGTGTCAGGTAGCCGTAGGCCAGAAGCATGCGGGAGCTTTTGATCTTGATGGCGACCACATTGTCTTTGGCTGCGACGGCTTTGATTGACGGTTCGGTTATGTTGTTGTAGATCAGAGTGCCGTGAGCTTCCGGTTCAAGTGTGTTGAGCAGGCGCACAGGTATGTTGTTGACCTTGGCGGGGAGCACACAGGTGGGGTGGAGGATCTTGGCGCCGAAGTAGGCCAGCTCGGATGCTTCTTCGTAGTGGAGCTCGTTGACGGGCTTGGTGCCTTCCACGAAGCGCGGGTCGTTGTTGTGCATACCATCGATGTCGGTCCAGATTTCGATCTCGTCAGCTTCGATGGCTGCGCCGATGAGCGATGCGGTGTAGTCCGAGCCGCCACGCTGCAGGTTGTCGATCTCGCCGGTCGAGTTGCGGCAGATAAATCCCTGGGTCACAAAAATGTCGGCATCGACATATTTGTCAAGCAGCGGCTGGAGATGCAGAGCTATGTGCTGCATGTCAGGCTCTCCGTTCTGGCCTGTTTTCATAAAGTCAAGGGCGGGGAGGGCTTCGGCGTAGAGACCGCGCTCGTTGAGCAGGATGGTCATCATGGCCACACTCATGATCTCGCCCTGGGCAAGGATGATTTTTTCTTCAGTCGGTCCGAAAGTCTCGCGCTGGGTGAACGAGCGGATGTAGTTGAAGCAGGCCTTTATCTCTTTGAGTGCTTTTTCGCGGCTCTCATGGCGGTCGTAGAGAGAGGCGATTGTCTTGAGATACTTCGATTCGAGGAGGTTGATCGTTTCCTTGGCTCCGTTGGTGTTTTTTTTGTAGAGATAGTCCGAGATCTCAACCAGAGAGTTGGTTGTGCCTGACATGGCTGAAAGAACGATGATGTTTTTACCTCTTGCGCTGACGAGGTCTGCTACGTGGCGGATTCTTTCGGCTGATCCTACAGAAGTTCCTCCAAACTTTAAGACTTTCATATTTTAAATGTTGTGTATGTGATAATTCGATAGGAGTATTTTGCGCAAATTTACAAAAAAAAATTCACATCAAAGCATTGTGATACCAAAACGGTTGCCAGACTGGCTTAGTTGCCGTAAATCATAGTGTCCGGCAAGCAAATAGGTCTGGTTTTATGCCCTTCGCTCACTTCATGCGTTTGAGAAGCGGGTAGGCGGCTACGATTCCGAGCTCGCCGGCCCGGCTGAGATCGGGGAGGGCTGAGCTTTTGTCACCGAGAGACAGATAGACGAATCCGCGGTTATAATAGGCTTCTCCGAAGACCGGTTTCAGCTCTATGGCGCGGGTGAGGGCTTCGATGGCTTCGACGTAGCTGCCGCATTCTGCCAGCAGTACACCTTTATTATAATAGGCTACGGGCATGAACGGTGAGTGGCGCAGGGTTTCGTCAAGATCGACTATAGCTTCCATGATGCCGCTGCGCGACAGTGCTTTGCCCGGTTCGGATGTGGCTTTGACTGTCTCGTATCTTGCCTGGGCTCGCAACAGATAGGCGAGCGCAAAGTCGGGAGTGAGTCTGGCGGCTTCGTTGAGGTCGGCTATGGCGCGGTCATAGTCTTTGAGCGCTATGAGATCCATAGCACGGCCGAAGTAGTCGATGGCGCGGGGGGCATGTCCGGCCATGTAGGAGTTGTAGTAGCTGATCGACTGGCGGTGCGGGCCTTCAAGTTCATACATTGGCAGCTGTGCAGGGTGTCCGGCAACCTGTAGGACGAAGCGCAGTAGCCCCAGGGAGTTTATTTCATCGACCTCACGGATGTATTCGCTGCTTGGGTTGATCTCGTTGGGCGAGGTGTAGTAGGTCAGCATGAACGGCGGCTCAAGTTCTACGGCCATGTCTTTGTCCTGGACTTTTCCGCGAATGTCAGCTGTCGAGTAATCTTTTTCTGCTGAATAGTTGCTGCGCACGGTGGTGAGTGACGAGAATCTGCGTTTCACCTGCTCCTGTGTTTCCGTTATGGTCTCGCTTTTCGGCTGTGTGGTGCTTTGGGTTGCCGCGGAGACCTTGTCGCCGGCTGTCGAGGTGTTGGATTTGTCGGTTTTCGCGGAACCGGAATATGCCGATCCACTGAATTGCTTGTCAGGTGTCAGCTGGACGGTGGTCTTGGCCAGAGCCATTGATTTGTCGTAGTCTTTTTGGGCCGAACGGCTGTCTCCCTTGCGGCGTTTGATGTCGTATCGCAGAAAGTAGGCTCCGGCAAAGTCCGGAAAGGCTTCGATCACTTTGTCGAGATCGGCCAATGCAGCTTCGAACGACCCGATTTCTGAAAGGAGTATGGCGCGGTTGTAGAGCGTCTTGTAGTCCTCGCAGTCAAGGTCGAGCACACGAGAGAAGTCATCGATGGCACGGTTGGTGTCATGGACTTCGGCACGGAGCAGGCCGCGGTTGAATATAGCTGCGGTGTTGGCGGGTTCGAGCCCGATCGCACGATCATAGTCTTCGAAGGCTCCGTGGATATCGTCGTTCATGTAACGCAGATAGGCGCGGTTAATATAAAATCCGGCGGCTTCAGGACGCAGTTTCACGGCTTTGTCCATGTCTGCGAGGGCGCTTTTGAAGTCTTTGCCTGAATGGATGGCTATATCGGCACGTAGGAGGTAGGCGTTGACTGCATTGGAGTTGAGTGAGAGCGCGTGGTCTATGTCGGCTTTTGCTCCGATCGTGTCTTTCATCTCCAGGCGCAGGCGCGCTCGGCCCAGATAGCCTTCTTCGAATTTCGGAAAGCGTCTGATGAGATGGCTGAAGGTGGTTTTCGCTCCGACTGTGTCGCGGTTTTCATGCTGGGCTATGGCTTTATTGAAGATTATGCTGCTGTTTTCGGGCTGCATTTCAAGCGCGCGGTCATAGTCGGCTATGGCTTCGGCGTTTTTGCCTTGGTTTTGTCGAGCCACACCTCTGACTTCATAGGCTTCGGTGATGAACGGGTTGCGTTCAAGCGCGAGAGTGGCATCTTCTTCAGCTCCGCGGAAGTCATCAAGGTTGAGCTTGGCCACAGCACGGTAGAAATAAGGCTTGGCCTGGGATGGGTTGACGCTTATGACTTGGTTGAAATATTGGATCGAAAGCACGTAGTCTTCAAAGTAGTGGGTGTTGGCGCCGATCCGCAACACCTGCTCGGTGTTGATCTGTCCGCTGACCTGTGTCGTGACGGTGATGAGCATCAATAGGAGCAACAGGCGCCGGAGCATATGTATTTTAGGTGTCGTAATGATCATCTTGCAGGGTTATGACTTGCAAAAGTAATGTTTTCGCACAAAACACGGTCATGATTTAAGGATTTTTCATATTTTTGCGGCCATGAAACAATCCGGATTTCTTAGATTTCTTATTATTGCGATTCTTTTATCTCTGTCTGTTATGTGCTTACATTCACAATCGAGACCGTCGCCGCTGACGCTCGAACAAAAACTTAAGGATCATGGACTTGTCGATGTGGCGGGTCTTGATTCAACCATATGTGTAAGTCTGATGTATGCGAGAGAGGATAATTTTACGGGCGTGTTGCTCTACACCGATGGCCTTGAGCGGGCTTATCTGCAACCGGAAGCGGCTGCGGCGGTAGTGCGGGCGCAGGCTGAGCTTGGCAGGATCAGTCCGGGTCATCGGTTGCTGATCAAGGATGCCGCCCGTCCGATGAGCGTCCAGCGCCGGATGTTTAGAGCTGTCAGCGGAACCCCCAAGGCAAATTATGTGGCCAACCCGGCCAGAGGCGGCGGTCTGCATAACTATGGACTGGCGGTTGATATAACCATTGTCGATCAGGAGGAGCGTGAACTTCCTATGGGAACTCCGGTTGACCATCTTGGTCCGGAAGCGAATATCGATGCCGAGGAAGCGCTGGTAAGGCGTGGCGTAATCAGTGAGACCGAGCGGCAGAACCGTCTGCTCCTGCGTCGTGTCATGACCTCGGCCGGATTTCACACCATCCGCACAGAGTGGTGGCATTTCGACCTTGTCAATAAGGCCAAAGCTCGCGCATCGTTCAGACGGCTTGATTTCTGACCCTTTTTCAGCGTCGGGAAAAACTTCTCAACTCGGAAAAAAAATCGTAACTTTGCACCATAAAATCATAAAAAACAATAAACCCATGTCTCTTACCGACGAAATAGCCCGCAGACGCACGTTTGCAATCATTTCACACCCTGACGCAGGTAAAACAACGCTCACTGAAAAACTTCTGCTTTTCGGTGGGGCGATCCATGTGGCAGGTGCCGTAAAGTCAAATAAAATCAAGAAGACTGCGACTTCCGACTGGATGGAAATCGAAAAGCAGCGCGGCATCTCTGTGGCAACCTCGGTAATGGGTTTCAACTACGGTGATTATAAGATCAACATTCTTGACACTCCCGGTCACCAGGATTTCGCGGAGGATACTTACCGCACCTTGACAGCGGTAGACAGTGTGATCATAGTGGTCGACGTTGCCAAAGGTGTCGAACAGCAGACCCGTAAGCTCATGGAGGTATGCCGTATGCGTAACACTCCGGTGATTATCTTTGTCAACAAACTCGACCGCGAGGGCCGCGATCCGTTTGATATTCTCGACGAACTTGAGAGCGAACTGAAGATCAGCGTGCGCCCGCTGTCATGGCCTATAAATATAGGTGCGAAGTTCAAGGGAGTCTACAATATTTTTGAGCATTCTCTGGATCTCTTTACCCCCGACAAGCAGCGTGTCAGCGAGCGTGTCGAAATTGATTCCGTCACAGATCCGCGTGTCGACGAAGCGGTAGGGGAGACTGATGCCGCCAAGCTTCGCGAAGACCTGGAGTTAATCGAGGGCGTTTATCCCGAATTCGACACCGAAGCCTATCTCGAAGGCAAAGTGGCTCCGGTGTTCTTTGGCTCGGCGCTGAATACTTTCGGTGTGAAGGAACTTCTGGACTGTTTTGTGAAAATCGCTCCTTCTCCCCGTCCGGTCAATGCCGAAGAACGTGCCATCAATCCTGACGAAGAGGGCTTTTCGGGTTTCGTGTTCAAGATTCATGCCAACATGGACCCAAATCACCGTTCCTGCATTGCTTTTGTCAAAGTATGCTCTGGAAAGTTTGAACGCAATGCTCCCTACAAGCATGTAAGATCCGGCAAGACCATGAAATTTGCAGCCCCGACTGCCTTCATGGCACAGAAAAAGAATATTGTCGACGAGGCATATCCCGGTGACATTGTCGGTATTCCCGATACCGGCAACTTCAAAATCGGCGACACTCTGACATCCGGAGAGACTCTGCATTTCAAGGGCCTTCCGAGTTTCTCGCCAGAGATGTTCAAATATATAGAGAATTCCGACCCAATGAAGGCCAAGCAGCTTGACAAGGGCATACAGCAGCTGATGGATGAGGGCGTCGCACAGCTGTTTGTCAACCAGTTCAACGGCCGTAAGATCATCGGAACTGTCGGACAACTCCAGTTTGAAGTCATACAATATCGTCTGCTCCACGAATATGGCGCGCAGTGTCGTTGGGAACCAATATCGCTCTACAAGGCCTGCTGGATCGAGAGTGACGATGCCGAAGCGCTTGCAGCTTTTAAAAAACGCAAGCATCAGTTCATGGCTGTCGACAAAGAGGGTCGCGACGTATTCCTCGCCGACTCCGGCTACGTGCTCCAGATGGCCCAGAATGACTTCCCCAAAATCCGTTTCCACTTCTCCTCGGAATTCTAAGGCGGAAGTGGCTGCGGACGGGCGACAATTGCTGTAAGGTATTATCAGGGCATTGAATGTGGATGATTATAACATTCAATGCCCTGATTGTTAAAGTCTACGCAGTAGGGTGAAACAAGTGGTCGTGAAAAATAAAATAAAAAAGTTGCTGCAAAATTTGGATAGTTCGCAGAAAATATCTACCTTTGCAACGCTTTAGAGAAAGTGAGACACTTTTAACTAAGTGTAAAACAATTCAACAAGCACCTGGAGAGATGGGTGAGTGGCTGAAACCACCAGTTTGCTAAACTGACGTAGGAGCAATCCTACCACGAGTTCGAATCTCGTTCTCTCCGCAAAAGAGCTGCAAATCATAGATTTGCAGCTCTTTTGGCGTTTAGGTGGATTGGTGGTCTTTTGGAGGTGTGTGCTACGTGTACTGAGGCTGGATGAAAATCTACTATCAGATGCAAAGTATATAGAAGAAATCTTATCTCCATCTTTTTTTACAGTCCATTCCGACCCGCGCTGCAAGTAATATCATAAACTTAACCTTGAACTGGATTATTTTACAACATTAACATGGTTTTCAGGGTTAGGGATAAAGTATCTTGTAATATCTTCATCTTCGCATTTTGCTTCGTGCCTAATGTAGCGATTATCGTTGCGTAAGATTGTGAAGTCTTCCCGTCCGCCTTTTACCGCTCCCACTGGATGTCGGTGTCTATATGCAAAAAATATACTTGATGGAATGAGGAATATCGGGTCAAGCCGAAAGCACGGTGCATGAATTTTGAGAAAAGTGTTAAATTTGTGGCATGAAAACCGCAGATGCAATATGGATGTGCCTGCCCGAGGGCATGGACGAACTATTTGAAATGGTGCGCTTCGAGCGCACGGAACAGTCCTATGACATATGGCTTGACGAAAAGAAGAAACTGTCTGATGAAGACTATCGTAATCCAAATATCGTAGCGCGAGGCTATACGGATTATGTAACAATACAGGACTATCCGATGCGTGGACGGCCTGTATTTCTTCACATGCGCAAGAACAAGTGGTGGGACAGGCAGACCAACGAAATCTTCAGCTACAATCTCGAACTTCCCAACGAGGAAGGAACACGACTCAGCGCCGAGTTCGTGGCTTTTTTAAAAGACGAAGGTGGAGACGACAGCCCTGTCGATTAAACAGATAGCGCAGATGTACTGCGTCAACGGCAAACATTTTGCCGACTTGTACCGCAATAAGATAAGCGGTTACGCCGACTGGTGCGAACAGGAGCTTGGCTGTGGGTTCTATTTCAACGCCGATAATATCGGCCCTTACATGAGTCTTGATGAGACGTGTCTGAGCAACGGGGAGGTATGGACGTTCCTGACCAACAAGGACGGCCACGGAGGCAAGGGAACACTTGCGGCAGCCATTCCCGGAACAAAGAGTGACGAAATTATATCCATACTCATCGGAGCTATGGAGAAATCAATCAGACGCAGGGTCAAGGAAGTGACCTGCGATCTCTCGCCATCAATGATGCTCATAGCCGCAGAAGTGTTCTATAACGCCCATGTAGTCAACGACCGTTTTCATGTCCAACAGGTCTATAATGAGGCCGTTGACGAAATCCGCATTGACATTCGCCGACAGCTCATCGCAGAGGAAAACAACCGCAACAAGTCCGAACCGCCGGTAACGTACTCCAACGGAGAGACCATGCGCCAGATACTGGCTCGCAGCAAACACACTCTGATGATGTCGCAGAACAAATGGACTGACATACAGCGCCATCGTGTCAACATACTGTTCAAATACTATCCAATATTGAAGGCTGCATACAGCCTTGCGATGGAGCTGCGCAAGATTTTCAACGCTAAAATCTCACCGACAAAAGCCATGGGGAGGATGAACAAGTGGTATGAAAAGGTAATGGCATTGGGTAACAACAACTTCCGCTCGGTAATCAAAACATTCAAGAACCACGCCCCAACAATCCTGAACTATTTCCGTCGTCGTGCGACCAATGCCTCTGCCGAGGCATTCAACTCTAAAGTCAAAATATTTCGCTCACAAATGCGTGGTGTCCGGGACCGCGACTTCTTCATCTTCCGATTAGTCAAACTCTACGCCTAAAAATTTAACACTTCTAATTGCCCAATTTAACATATGCACCGTGCTTTCGGCTTGAGCCGGAATATCCCTTTTGTATCGGCAGCAAGAACTATGTAGGCGATTCTCTCACTCTTTATTACTTCCGGATCTATGCTATACCACCACGTCTTGTGTTTATATCCGAAATCTTTAGAGCCCCTGAAATAAAGATTTCCCATTGAAGAAGAATAGATTGGTCTCCTTCCAGGGTATTTTTCTATATTCTTGAACTCTGGTGGAAGAATACTGATGGATTGCTCTATAGAAAGGTAGTTCATGACTTCAGTAGTAAGTATATTAATTAGTGTTAAAGAATTTAGATTCGGTTTATTCAATATGATTCAGAGTGGTAGAATTGGGCTGAAATCGCAAAATCGAGGCGTTCAGAACACAGTTCCGAGGTGTCGGCGACATCAAGTTCTTTATGTTCAAACTGGCCACTCTATACTCTTGACATTCCCCTTCCGCCCACCGGAAAAATCCGCTGACCCGTGATTCGGGCGCCGGAGACGGCGTGTCCCGTTTTTGTCCCGGCTGTTTAAAGGAAAACAGGTTTAACTTATTGAGCTAAACCTGTTTTCTCTTGCTTTTGTCGGGGTGACTAGACTCGAACTAGCGACCTCACGCCCCCCAGACGCGTACTCTAACCAACTGAGCTACACCCCGATTATCTTTCAAAAGCGTTGCTTTGTTTCTCAAAAGCGATGCAAAGGTAGGGAGTTATTTTTAAACTTCCAAATGTTTGCCATAAAATTAACCTATGTTAACTTAAAATTGCTGTTTTGATCCTCGTTTGTTAAATATTTTAGCTTTTAGGGGCTTCAGGCAGCTCTGCAACCTTCTTTCGGTTTCTGCGCTTTTTTTCATGAGGACGTATAAAATATTCGTCATAGTAGGCGAGGACGAGGGTGGTGAGGGGGAGAGCTATGATCAGCCCGATCATTCCAAAGAGTGTTCCCCATACGGAGAGAGACAGAAAAATGATTGCCGGATTCATGCTCATGGCTTTTCCGATGATCTTTGGAGTGAGCACCAGATCCTGGATGGCCTGCACGATGCAATAGACGGCTATCATCTCCCAGAACAGTGTCCAGAAGCCGATCTCTCCGCCGACTGCCACGACTATACATATAAGTGTGGCCGGGATGAGTGACACGAGCTGGAGATAGGGCACCATGTTGAGCAAACCGATGAACATGCCGAGCACTATGGCCATTGGCAGTCCTATTATGAGGAATCCGATGCTGAAGAGAATGCCGACGATGAAGGCTACAAGCGCCTGTCCGCGGAAATAGTGGTTCATCGAGATTTTCACGTCATGGCCGATCTTGAAGACTATGCGGCGATATTTCGGCATGACCATGCGCCTGAATCCTGACGATATTTTTTCATAATCAAGCATGATGAAGACCACATACAGGAATACTATGATCCAGCTGAAGAGGCTCATGACAAGCGAGATCGAGCCGGTGATCACCTGCCAGGAGGCTGAGAAGCCCTCTTCGATCATTTTCATCCATTCCTCGTGGGAGAGTTTCCGGGCTATAAGTTCGAAGTTTACGTTTTTTCTGAGGAATTCATGAAGTTCTTCCGGCACGAACGGTATTTTGAGGTCTGTGGCGGCATAGGCTTTGATAAGTCCGGCCATCTGGCTTGACTCTCGTACAATCATCGGGACCAGCAGATAGCAGAGCACGATGAAGAAAAAAGTCATTTCGAACAGAGTGACGAATGTTGCTATGGTTCGTCCTTTGAGATTTAGCAACTGACGGTTGAACTGGACGAACGGCTCAAGCAGGTAGGCTATCAGACAGCCTACGCAGAAGGGGAGTAACACTCCTTTAAGTATGTTGACCAGCCAGATCAGTCCGACAAACAGTACACAGTTGATCAGAAGTCTGACTGTCCGGTCGAGATCGTAGCGTTGACGTACAAGCATAGTAGGAATTAGGGTTGTGGTGGTGAAACGTGTGTAGGATATTTTGCCACGAAATTACAATTTAAATTCTGATTTCCCATTATTTTGCGTAATTTTGTAATGCTTAACATGCACTTTCGCTGCGGTCTGCCGAGACTGTCAGTTGCGCCTGATGCAGATAATTTAATTAAAATCACATACTTATCAATGGAAAATTTAAATCAAAATGTCGTTCAGCCTGTGCGTCAGCTGCTTTCTGACAAGGCATGGGCTCGCTGGACAGCTCTGGCGCTTGTGGCGTCGATGATGCTGTTCGCCTACATGTTTGTCGATGTGATGTCGCCCCTGCAGTCACTTGTCCAGACCCAGCGCGGATGGTCGCCCGATGCATTCGGTTATTATGCCGGAGCCGAGTATATCCTCAATGTCTTCGGCTTCCTGATTCTCGCCGGCATCATCCTCGACAAGATGGGAGTCCGCTTCACCGGTACACTTTCTGCTTCCCTCATGGTGATCGGAGCTTTCATCAAGCTCTATGCCATCAGCGATGCATTCCAGGGCACAGCCCTTGACCAGTGGCTCGGTTCATGGTGGACCGCCATGCCCGGCAGCGCCAAGCTTGCCGCTCTCGGCTTCATGATCTTTGGCTGTGGCTGCGAAATGGCCGGTATCACTGTTTCCAAGACTCTTGCCAAATGGTTTGAAGGCAAGGAAATGGCTCTCGCGATGGGTCTTGAAATGGCTATCGCGCGTGTGGGCGTGTTCTTCATCTTCACTATCTCGCCCCGTTTGGCCGACTGGTCGGCATCTCCGACAGTGGTAGTGCCCGTGGCTTTCTGCTCGGCTCTCCTCTGCATAGGCCTGCTCTGCTTCATAGTGTTCACCTTCATGGACTCGAAACTTGACAAGGAAATGGGTGCTGCCAAGGTTGAAGAAGCCGCTTCCGACGAAGAGTTCAAACTTTCTGACGTAGGCGCCATCTTCGGCAGCAAACTCTTCTGGATCATCGCCATGCTCTGTGTGCTCTACTACTCGGCCATCTTCCCCTTCCAGCGTTATGCGGCCAATATGCTTCAGTGCAACCTCGGCATCTCCGAGACCCAGGCTTCCGATATTTTCCGCTGGTTCCCGATCGGAGCTGCTGTGCTTACTCCCTTCCTCGGTTATTTCCTTGACCGTAAGGGCAAAGGCGCGAGCATGCTCATTCTTGGCGCGATACTGATGATTGTCTGCCACCTGACTTTCGCATTCGTTGTTCCGACAACTCAGAGCGAGCTTATAACCTACTCGGCTATCGTCGTTCTCGGCATTTCGTTTTCGCTTGTGCCTGCGGCTCTGTGGCCCTCAGTGCCCAAGATCATGGACAAGCGTTTCCTTGGTAGTGCCTATTCTCTGATTTTCTGGGTGCAGAATATCGGTCTGGCATTTGTGCCCATCATTATCGGCAAGGTCATCACATGGTCTAACCCTGGCATCACTGATCCCTTGCAGTACAACTACACTGTGCCGATGTGTTGCTTCGCTTCACTCGGCGTACTTGCACTGATTTTCGGTATCATTCTCAAATCAATGAACGCCATACACCACTACGGTCTCGAAGACCCCAACATCAAGGAAGACTTCGAAGATGTCCGTATTGATGGCGAGGCATAAGACTGTCTGTTATTAAGAAGACAAATGAAACGAGTCCCGCAGACCCAAAGCCGATTGCCGGCCGGTCTGCGGGACTTACTTGTTTTTGTGAAGATGTAGAGTATCTGAGCAGTGGTATGATATAAGTTGAGAGGTTTCGCCAGGCCTTATCGGCTGCCGGCTGATGACTGGTCTACACTGGCATCGGCATTGACAATCTTGCGGGCGCCACGTTTCTGATGTCCCCATTGGATGTTGTAACGCACCTGGATGAATGGCATCGGAGCCATGTCAAGCCTGATGTGGGTTGAATTGGTGTTGTATTTGTTAAGTGATTTCGAACCGCGGTCATATTTTGTGAACGGGCATATGGCTCCGGCTGTGAACTCCCACAGACGCCATTCATAGCTCAGAGCGAGTATTGACAGAGATTCGCCCCAGGTGATGGATTCGCCCCAGAGGTCACGCTGGGCTTTCTGATACTGGGCTGTGAGGGTAAAGTCCCAGTGTTGCAGCATGGCTGTGACATCGCCGCTCCAGTCATGGTTGTGGAGCCGGTAGTCGCGTCCGCGCATCTGTTCGGCGCGATACTGTATCGTCCCGCTGACATTCAGCCATTCCGGTATGATTTCCACTTGCGGCGAGAGATAGAAACTCAGATTTTTCAGGCCGCGGCTGTTTTCGTATGACTTTATCAGACGGTCTTCGCTCCATTCAAAGCAGGGAGTGATAGCGTCAGGGCTTGTGAAGGCTCTGATGCCGAAGGTGCCCATCACTTTCGGGAAAGTGAAATTATAGCGCAGCGTCAGCATGTATGACGACGAGGTCTTGAGGTGTGGATTGCCTACGAGCCACTGGAAGCCGTCAATCTGCTGCGGAGCCACGTTGGTCTGCGCGAGAGTCGGAGCGGATTGCCAGGTAGTGAAATTCAGTCTGAACTGTGAGCTTTCATTGAGCCGGTAAGTGGCTGTGAACTGAGGCCGCAGGTTCCAGCTTGAGTTACCCTGGTCTGTTTCTTTGAAGAGAAACGATGTGTATTGGGCGCCGAGACCGGCTGTAAGGGTGACGTTTTTGATGCGCTGGAAATACTCTCCGAAGAAGTATACCTTGTCTTGGCTCTGGTGGAAGATGGCTCCGCCGAGATTTTCATAGGTTGAGCGGTTGCGGTTGGCCGTATATGAAACTCCGGCTGTCAGGCGTGAATTTTTCCAGTTTTTGATATAGTTAGCCTCGATGCCGTAGGCTTGGTTACAGTCGCGTATCCGAGTGTTGACATCAGTAAGCTGATTCTCTGTGGCAGCATTGCGCTCGTTGTAGTTGTGAGTGGTGCGGCCGTTATAGAGAGAGCCGTTGAAGTCAATGGCAATGAGCTGGTCACGGACGAAATGCTGTTCCAGATAGGCCTGGAAACTTGGTGTGAAGCCTTTTTTTGAGTTGTAGTCATGCAGCAGTATGGCATCTGGAGAGTTGCTGAGAGAAAGCAGCCCTTCATAGAGGCTGGTCTCAGGCCATGCCTTGTAGCCGTGGACTGCCACCCACAGTACTGTCGTGTCAGGCTTTATGTAGCTGTAGTCAAGCTGAAGACCTCCGAAAGTGGCGTCCATATATCCGCGGGTAGGCGTTTCAGTGCGTGTCAGAGTCTGGCCGTCGGGGTAAGTGAACACTTCGTGATATTCGCGGTGCATTTCCACCTTGTTGGTCAGCTTGAAATTGGCGCTCATCCCGAATTGCGATCGGCCGTTGTTAAGCTTTAGGCCGGCATTGTATTGTCCCCACGAGCAGTTCAGCGCCGGCATCGCCTGGGTCATAAGCGAACCGCCGGCAGAAGGGTTTATCACTATGAAGTTGAGCACAGCGTTGGCTCCTTTGTATCTCAGTCCGGGATTATCTATCCATTCCACCCGCTTTATAGTCTCAGGCAAGAGATTGCGTACCTGATCAAGGCTTGCCTCGCGGCCGTTGATCCGGACCTGAACGCTTTGGCCTGATGATGTCACGCTTGAGAGAGCCTCATTGACGGTGAGTGTGGGGATCATCAGATTTTTAAGCATCTGCAGGCCGTTTTTTGAATGCTCGATGGCGCTCACTGACGGATATAACACATCCATATCTGATTTGCGCAATACTTTTGGCGCCTGGATGACGATTTCCTGCAGCTCCTGGGTGGCGATGGTGTCGGACTGCTGTTGCTGGGACGACACAAGTAGTGATGAGGCTGTGATAAAGATAACTGATAGCTGTTGACGTAACATTTGGCTTGTTATGTGTATGATTTCGAATTATGGATTCGTATGTATGTGTGACGTTAGATGCCGGGCATGCTGACGGAGTTACAAAGTTACGACAAAAAATCACCCCCCCGGTAATTAAAAAATGTTAAAACGAGCGTTCACGGCGTGAGGCATCAATACGCAGCAATATAAAAAGGAGGAAAGTAAATCCCCACAGCGATGAACCTCCATAGCTGAAGAAGGGTAGCGGGATGCCGATGACCGGACACAGCCCGATGACCATGCCGATATTAATCGATATGTGGAAAATCAGATAGCTCGCCACACAATAGGCATAGACGCGCCCGAACACCGTAGGCTGCCGCTCTGCAATATTAATTATCCTGAGAATCAGTATAAGGAACAGAAGTATCACTGTTGCCGATCCCCAGAGGCCTTCCTCTTCGCCCACGGTGCAGAAAATGAAGTCCGTGTGCTGTTCAGGCACATATTTTAGCTTGGTCTGTGTACCGTTAAGGAAACCTTTGCCCCACAAGCCGCCTGAACCGATGGCTATTTTCGACTGATTGACGTTATAGCCGGCTCCACGGAGATCTTCTTCCATGCCAAGTGCCACCTTGATTCTCATCTGCTGGTGGCGCTGGAGGATGGAAGTGAAGGCATAATTCACGGAAAACAGAAATACAATGGCGGACAGGGCTGTCGCCACTGTTATGACAAGTTTGCGGGCTGTGGTTTTGAACATCAGCAGCACGCAGTAGGCCAGGGCCGCCATGATCACAGCTATGAAAAAGATTGTACCCGGAACTTCCACCCCGCATATCTCAAGCACGGTGACTGCGATGCCGGTGCCTGCAAACCAGAGAAACACATTGCGGGCAGCTGTGAATTCCTTGCAGTAGACAGCGAGCATAGCCACTATCAGCACCATGATCATGATGAAGACCGCTGCCTGACCTGAGGGAATGCCGAGGAGCATGGAGCCGGTGAACTTCACCGCTACCACGAAAAATGTAACCGCACACAATGCAGCAAGCAGCACCAGTCCGCTCATTCCCTCGCGGTAGAGTACAAAAAACAATGAGAGATAGACCAGCGCCGATCCGGTTTCGTTCTGGGCAAGAATCAGGATCACGGGCATGAATATTATCATCAATGCGAGCATATAGTTCTTACGCGAGGCATTGAGGACGAAGTTGTAGCTTGAAAAGAGTTTGGCAAGGCACAGAGCAGTGGAGAATTTGCCGAATTCAGCCGGCTGCAGACTCATCGGGCCGAGCACAAGCCATGAATGAGATCCCTTTGTGTTAGGCGCTATGAATATGGTGATCAGCAGCAATAGCAACACTGTGCCGTAGATGACATAGGCATAATTCTCATAGACTCTGACATCTATCAGCAGCAGTACGAGACCCAACACGAGCGAGAGCCCTATCCATCTAAACTGCTTGCCGGAAAACTCGGTGAAACTGAGCATATTCGCATGGTCGAAATCATAGCTCGCGGCATAGATGCTCACCATGCCTGCCATTACAAGTATTAGATATAGGATGACTGTGAACCAGTCAACCTGTTTCAATACCGAACCGCTGTTTTCCTTTTGCTGCACCTTGGTCTATTTTTAATAGTTTATTGAAAATATGTGGATATGGTAAGTGGTGGGATATGTAGAGCTGCCGGTCGATCAATGCTTTTTGGTGCCGGCAAATTGAATGGTGTTGGACTGCAGCATGCGTTCCTCAAGATATTTGCGCTCCGGAGGAATGTAGCCGCGCAGATAGCGCTCCATGACGAGCGAGCCGATCGGCACACCGAACGTGGCACCGAATCCTGCGTTCTCCACATAGACCGCAATGGCGATCTTCGGGTCGTGATAAGGAGCGAAGCCCATGAATGCCGAGTGGTCGCGTCCGTGGGGGTTCTGAGCCGTACCGGTTTTGCCGCAGACTTCGATGTCAGAAAGGTTGGCTATGCGGCATGTACCGCCGGTGACGGCCATTCGCATACCTTCGGCAATGTCGTTATACCAGTGGGCTGCGATAGTCGGCGTATGCTTTTCAAGATACTGGGCGGGCATCACAGTGTCCTGTATCTCCTTGACTACATGGGGCGTGATGAAATGACCGCGGTTGGCTATGGTGGCTGCAAGGTTGGCTATCTGCAGCGGTGTTGCAAGGATCTCTCCCTGGCCGATAGAAACCGAGATAATAGTGTTGGCGCTCCAGTGACCTTCACCGTAATATCCGTTATAGGTTTTGGAATTTGGTATGTAGCCTCGGTATTCGCCGGGCAGGTCAATGCCGAGTTTGTAGCCGTAGCCCATTGAGACGAGGTGGTTTTTCCAGATTTCGAATGCATTGGCTGACGAGCCATATTTGCTCCGCTTGTCGATCATAGCCTTGAACCCCCAACAGAAATATGCGTTGCACGATGTCTGGAGAGCCGGTTTCAGAGGCAGGGGAGAGCCGTGGCCGTGGCAGCCGACTCTAAGACCTCCTGAAATGAAACCGTGGGCACAAGGAAACATTGTTCCGGTGGTGATGATGTTCTCTTCAAGTAAAATAAGACCCTGTGTAGGCTTGAAGGTAGAGCCCGGAGGATAGACGGCCTGGATCGCGCGGTTGAAAAGCGGTTTGTCAAGGTCGCGCATCATTTCGTTGTAGTTCTTTCCGCGCTCGCGGCCAACGAGCAGACGCGGGTCGTAAGAGGGTGCTGACACAAGACAGAGGATCTCGCCCGTTGAGGGCTCGATCGCCACCACGGCACCTTTTTTGTTGACCATCAGAGATTCGGCATATTGCTGAAGTTCGATGTTGAGCGACAGTTTGATGTTTTTTCCGGCCACGGCATCGCGGTCGAGCGCTCCGTCTTCGTAGCGTCCCTGAATTCGTCCGAGAGCATCGCGCATCAGCACCTCGGCCCCTTTGCTGCCACGGAGATATTCTTCATAAGTGTGCTCAATGCCGATGTCACCTATATAGTCGCCGGGCATGTAATACGGATCTTTGTCAATGTCTTTCTGCGCCACTTCGCGGATGTTGCCCAGCACATTTGCTGCTGTGCGGTAATTATATTCGCGCAGAATTCTTTTCTGGATATAAAAACCCGGAAAGCGGTAGAGTTTTTCCTGCAGGCGTCCGTATTCCTCGGCGCTGAGGTGGGTAAGAAGCCGTTGCGGCGAATATGACGAATAGCCCGGATTGCGGCGCTTGTCTTTCATGTCGATGAAGCGTTTGCGCAGATCTTCGGGCGTGATGTTGATGGCGCGGCAGAAATCGAGGGTGTCGAACTCCTTGACGTCACGCGGAATCATCATCACATCATAGGCCGGCTGGTTGTAGACCACCAGGCGGCCGTCGCGGTCATAGATTATGCCGCGCGATGGGTAGACCGCCTTGCGCAGAAATGCGTTGGAGTCGGCATATTCTTTATATTTCGAGTCCAGTACCTGCAGACTGACAAGACGTGCTATGTATATAAGGGCTATAACCACGATAAAACCGCTGATGATATAGCGCCTTTTTTCGAGATTATAATCTTTTCTCACTTTGTGGTGTCATGAAACTGTCAATCCCGATCATGAGAGCCATTGAGAGAATGGTGCTGAAGACTATGCGCAGCAGCAGTCTGACGGGATTGAAGAATGTGAATGCTTCGATAAGGAATATGAGGCTGCAATAGAGCAGCGTCAATGTGAGCAGATATTTCAGGTATGTGGCTGTTCCGAGAGAATACATCGAAGGTTCAGGACGGGTGAGGTCTTCCTCGCGGGGCACATAGAGACGCAGGATCGGCTTGCGCATCATTGCCTCGATAGTGCAGGCGAGGGTATTCATTCCGTATGTGTCGGAGAAGATGTCGACTATCAGGCCAAGGAAAAATCCGATTGTAAGCATCCAGTTGACCGACAGGGTGATAGGCAGTCGCACCAGCAGGTAGATGAATACCAGCGGCACAGCCACGTTGAAAAGGCAGATGTGGTTGAACACTATCACCTGCGCCAGCACGAGGATGAATCCCAACAATATGAACTGAAGCACCGTTTTGCTCACGTAGCGCTTGTTTTTTTATGAAATTCCTCCGCCGGATTCTCTGAAACGGGGGAATCCGGCGGCGGTTTTTCAGTTGACGTTTTTGATTTCAAGTTCTTTCTCCACGGTCTTGAGCTCGTCTTTCATCTTGTCGCGGATAACGCGGACGGTAGAGAGGGTGGAGAAGTCTGTGAACAGTTTGATTCGCAGTGTGTAGAAGTTGTCCTCGCGGTCGCGCGATCCTGATAGGATCGTGCCTACGGGAACTCCTTCGGGGAACACCGAAGAGTAGCCTGAGGTGACAATAGTGTCGCCTTTCACGAATTTGGCGTGTTTGGGCAGCTCTTCGAGTATCGCTTCGCCCGGATCGCGTCCGTCCCAGACCAGCGAACCTACCTGATCCTCGCCTTTGACCTTGCAGGAAAGGCGCAGATAGGGGTTGAGCACTGAGATGAGACGCGCCGTGTGATCGCCCACAACGTTGACAATCCCGACAATGCCGTTCTGGTCCATGACTCCCATCTCCGGTTCCACTCCGTCAAGCCGTCCTTTTTCTATAGTTATATAGTTGTGGGAGTGGTTGATGGAGTTGTTGATCACGTGGGCGATCAGGAACTGATAGCGGGTGAGGGCTGAGTCAACGGTCATCGTGTCGGCATAGATCTGCTGCTGATAGCCGCGTATCACTTCCTTGAGTTTGTAGATTTCAAGCTCAAGGTCGGAGTTGCGGTGCTGCAGATCTTCGTTGATGTCGCGCAGAGAGAAGTAGGAGGTGACGTTGTTGGTCGTCTTGTAGACGGCCGAAGCGATCGAGTTGGCCGACGACAGATAGACATGGTGCTGATAGGGGTTGCGCGAGAACAGTAGTGCGCAACCTGCCACCAGATAGGCGGCAAACAGGAACCATGAACTGTATTTGACGAAAAACTTTAGTAGCTCGCTCAATTCTTCTCAGTCTGTTTAGCGGATCAGGAAGGAGAATGTCTCGATATTCTTGAGTGCCACGCCGGTTCCCTTGGCCACTGCGAGAAGCGGATCTTCGGCAATGTGGAACTGGATACCGATCTTGTCGGTGAGGCGCTTGTCAAGACCGCGGAGCATTGCGCCGCCGCCTGCAAGGAAGATGCCGTTCATGACAATGTCGGAGTAGAGTTCCGGCGGAGTCTCGTCGAGAGCCTGAAGTACGGCGGCCTCGATGCGCGAGATTGATTTCTCGATACAGTGGGAGATTTCCTGATAGCTGACGGGTACTTCCATCGGAAGGGCGGTCATCTTGTTGGGACCGTGGACAATGAAGTCTTCCGGCGGATTTTCAAGTTCGGTGAGGGCTGAGCCTACGTGGATCTTGATCTGCTCCGCTGTACGTTCGCCCACCTTGACGTTGTGAACTCGGCTCATGTGTTCCATGATGTCGTCTGTCAGGTCATCGCCTGCCACCTGTATGCTCTTGTTTGAGACGATGCCTCCGAGCGAGATGACGGCGATTTCGGTTGTACCGCCGCCTATGTCGACGATCATGTTGCCCTGGGGGGCGAGCACATCGATGCCTATACCGAGGGCTGCTGCCATCGGTTCATAGATCATGTAGACGTCGCGTCCGCCGGCGTGTTCCGATGAGTCGCGTACGGCGCGGATCTCAACTTCAGTCGAGCCTGAAGGAATTCCGACCACCATCTTCATGGAGGGGGAGAACCAGTTGCTCTTGGAGCTTGCTTTCTTGATAAGGCCGCGAATCATCATTTCCGCAGCGTTGAAGTTGGCTATAACGCCTTTGCGGAGCGGGCGGATGGTCTCTATGCCGTCATTTTCTTTACCCTGCATGAGTTTGGCTTCGCGTCCCACAGCTATGAGCTTGCCGGTGCGCTTTTCCAACGCTACGATCGAGGGTTCGTCAATGACAATCTTGTCATTGTGTATGATAATCGTATTGGCCGTTCCGAGGTCAATCGCGATTTCCTTGGTGAATGAAAATAATCCCATGTGTTGTCAGTTGTGTCAGTCTGATTAGTGCTTGAAATGGCGGAATCCGGTGATGGCCATTGCGATTCCGTGGGCGTTGCAGTAGTCTACGCTCTCCTGATCGCGGATCGAGCCGCCGGGATGTACGACTGCTGTCACACCAGCTTCGCCGGCAATCTCCACGCAGTCGGGGAAGGGGAAGAAGGCGTCAGAGGCCATGACTGCACCGTGGAGGTCAAAGCCGAACGAGCGCGCTTTTTCGATGGCCTGCTTGAGGGCGTCGACACGTGAAGTCTGGCCTACGCCGCTTGCCAGAAGCATGCCGTTTTTGGCGAGCACGATTGCGTTGCTCTTCGAATTCTTGACGATCTTGTTGGCGAAGAGGAGGTCTGCAGCCTGTTCGGGGGTGATGGCTTTCTCTGTAACCTGCTTGAGATCTTCAACAGTCTCGATCTTAAGGTCGCGGTCCTGCACGAGGGCGCCGTTGAGGATAGAACGGAACTGGCGGGTTGTGTCAAGAGGCTTCTTGATGATCAGGATGATGCGGTTCTTCTTCTGCTTGAGGATTTCGAGCGCGTCATCTGTATAGGCGGGGGCTATGATGACCTCGAAGAAGATTTTGTTGATTTCTTCAGCTGCGGCAGCATCGACAGTGCCGTTTGTGATGAGCACTCCGCCGAATGCGCTGACAGGGTCACCGGCAAGAGCGTCTTTCCAGGCTTCGGCTATGGTAGGACGGGTTGCGAGACCGCAGGCGTTGTTGTGTTTGAGCACTGCGAATGTCGGTTCGGTGAATTCTGAAATCAGAGTTACGGCTGCGTCAATGTCGAGAAGGTTGTTGTAGGAGATCTCTTTGCCGTGGAGCTGGGTGAACATTGCGTCGAAGTCACCGAAAAATGTGCCTTTCTGATGGGGATTCTCGCCGTAGCGCATCTGCTTTGCGTCGTCAAACGCTATGCGGAGTTCATCGGTGTGTTCGATCGGCGATTCAACTTCAGTCGATGCGAAGTAGTTGAAGATATCGGTGTCATAGCCGGAAGAGACTGCGAATGCCTGAGCGGCGAACCAGCGGCGTTCAGCAAGCGATGATTCGGCTTTGCCGTTGCGCTTGAGCATTTCGGCCAGAGGTTTGTATTGGGCTTTCGAGGCTACGATGATGACGTCGTTATAGTTCTTGGCGGCTGCACGGATGAGCGAGATTCCGCCTATGTCGATCTTTTCGATGATGTCGGCTTCGGGGGCTCCGGATGCAACGGTGGCACGGAAGGGGTAGAGGTCAACGATCACCAGGTCGATTTCAGGAATTTCATATTGGGCTATCTGGCCGCGGTCTCCTTCGTTGTCGCGACGGTTGAGGATGCCTCCGAATACTTTGGGATGGAGTGTTTTTACTCGACCGCCGAGTATCGACGGGTAACCTGTGAGGTCTTCGACTGCTTCACACTCGTAGCCTAAGCCTTCGATGAATGAGCGGGTGCCGCCGGTTGAGAGGAATTTCACGCCGTCAGCGTGGAGTAATGAAAGAATTTCTTCCAGTCCGTCTTTGTAAAAGACTGAAATGAGTGCGGTTTTGATACGTTTGTTGTCAGACATGACTGATTTTATTCTTATCTGATTTAAAATGATAGAACTGATTTCGGTTTTGAAAGTGCAAAGTTAGTGAAAATTACTTAGCAATGGAATTAAAAATAATTATAATTTATTCCGGATGCCTAATTTCTTTGTTTTGCTTTGTTTTGCTTGTCGGCTTTTAATGGGCGGTCTGTTGATATGTGTGTGGTAGGGATGGAGCTGCAAGATTTTTTTTGGGGGCTGCGCGGTGATATGGCAAAGTTGTATATATGAAAAAACTGTCCGTCTCCTTGGGAGTCGGACAGTTCTTGTAATCTTCAAGTTGATTTTCTCTGTCAGGAGAAAATTACTTTCTGATACCGAGTTCTTTCTGGGCGATGATGGCACGGTAGCGGTTGATGTCCTTGCGGATCAGGTAGTCGAGAAGACGACGACGCTTACCTACCAAAGCCTTAAGAGCTCGTGCGGTCGTATAATCTTTATGATTTGACCGAAGGTGTTCAGTCAAATGAGCGATACGGATAGAGAATAATGCAATCTGCGCTTCAGGCGAGCCAGTGTCAGTCTTGCCCTTACCGTACTTCTCAAAGATTTCTACTTTTTCATCAGAGTTCAAGTGCATTGATACAGATGTTTAAAAGTGATTAATGAATATAAATTGTCTCAAAAGAGCGCACAAAGGTAAGAATTAAATTTAACATATCCAACCTTTGCGACGCTTTTCTAAGCGTTTTTTTCTTTTATCCTCATTTTATCCTCGGATTTTGTCTCTGTCAGCACTGTCTTGTGCCGAGGTGAGATCAAAACCTGTATGTGATCAGTCGAGGTTGTTGAGGTTGTCTTTCGCAGGGTTGCGGAAGTGGATCTTGTGGTCGAGATATTCCTGGGTTGCGATGAGGGTGGGTTTGGGCAGACGTTCGTAGAAGCGTGAAATTTCGATCTGCTCGCGGTTTTCTGAGATTTCTTCGAGGTTGTCGTTGAGCGATGCGAATTCCTGAAGTTTCTTTTTGAGGTCGTGTTTCATCTCGCCGGCGATCTGGTTTGAGCGCTTTGCGATGATGCAGACTGTTTCATAGACGTTTCCGGTGTCCTCGCTCATTGAGATGAGGTCGCGGGTCTGGGTGTTGAGAGGTGCGTTGGTCTTCTTGTAGTCCATTATATCTCTGTTGTTTACGTTGTTTCCTTTTCTGTTGTTTTTGTGGAGCCTGCGGCTTATTCTTTGACGTAGCGCTGGGCGATCTTGAAAATGTTGTCGGCTTCCTCGCGGTTAGGGGTGTCGGGGTAGTTGTTGATGTATGAGTAGTACTCGTCGATCACCTCGCGGAAGCGGTCGGGTTTCTTTTCGTCGATACTTTCGCGGGCTTCCTGGTAGCGGGCTTTGAGTATCAGGAGTTCAAGGTCTTCCTTATATTTTGAATAGGGATAGTCTTTGATGGCGTTGCGTGCTACGATTACAGCACTTTCGTAGTTGTTGCCCATGTAGGTTCCGAGGTTGTAGTAGAGCTGGGCGTTTTCGAGCTGTTTGAGGGTCAGTTTGTCCTGAAGCTCGAAGATGGCATTCTGGGCGTTGGCCACTTTGTCGCTTTTGGGGAAGTAGTCGAGAAAAGCCTGGAGTTCCTGAATGGCGTTGATTGTACCGCTCTGGTCAAGCTGTGGCTCAGGAGAGTCGAGATAATAGCCGTAGCCGGCATAGTAGCGGGCGAGCTCGGTGTACTTTCCTTTCGGGAAGCGGGTGTAGTAGGTCTTGAAGAATGAGCCTGCAGTTTCGTAGTCTTTGTTTTCGTAGTTCGAAAGGGCAAGGAGGTAGAGCGAGTCTTCGGCCTTTTCCGAGCCTTTGAACTGGGTGACGATGTCTTCGAGCACGGTGGCTGCCTGGGTGTATTTTTTCTGCTCGAACGCGCGCTTGGCGAAGTCGAGCCTATAGTCGGCGTCATGGCTTTTGAGCACCTTCTGATACTCGCCGCAAGAGGCGAGAAGCATTGCTGCGCCAAGCATGACTGCGTATTTTCTGAGTGATCTGATCACGGTTTTCGGTGGTCTGTGTTCGTGAATGAATTGAGAGTTTGTTTTCAACTTGCAAAATTAGCTATTTTTTCGTGATATTTCACAACTGTGGAACGATTATTTGCAAAAAACACTTAAATTTGTGGCTCAAAATTCCCTTTTGATCCTTCATGAAATCACATTTTATACGTTTCGAGATATTCGTCATGCTTCTGACAGTCTTGTTTAATTCTTCCGATCTGTCCGCTGCCGGGCCGAAGCGGGAGATGAGAGGTGTGTGGCTCACCACAGTATGGGGCATTGACTGGCCATCGGTCACCGGCTCTTCTCAGAAGGTGTGCCGACAACAGCAGGACGAACTGAAGGCGCTGCTTGACAGATGTCAGGCCGCTAATCTCACATCTGTCTTTTTTCAGGTGAGAGGTATGGCCGATGTCATGTACGAATCATCGCTGGAGCCGTGGTCGGCCTTCGTGTCAGGCAAACGCGGTGTGTCGCCGGGCTGGGACCCATTGAAATTCGCTGTCGAAGAGTGTCATCGCCGCGGTCTGGAGTGCTATGCGTGGGTCAATCCGTTCAGGTGGAGTTCCGGCACAGACTACAACAGTGTGCCTGACCGCCGCTGGAAAGAGCAGGGGTGGTTGCTGACCTATGGTAAATATACCGTTTTTAACCCCGGCCTTGAGGCTGTCAGACAGCATGTGGTCGACATTTGCCGCGAGATTGTCAGCGGTTATGACATAGACGGTCTTGTCTTTGATGACTATTTTTATCCAAACCGCATTCCGGAAGACAGTTCGGCTCCCGACTATGATCTATGGCAGGCGGAAGCACCCTGGATGGCCTTCGGAGACTGGCGCAGGGCCAATGTCCACAAAACCGTGGCCGATGTCCATGCTTTGGTCTCAGATCTGAAACCGGGCTTGCGTTTCGGCATCTCGCCTGCGGGGATAGCCGGGAAAAAGCACACTTCGGCGCCGAAGTGGGGCATGACCGGCTGTGAGGTCAAGGGTGACGACTGGCAATATTCCGAAATTTATTCTGATCCTCTCGGCTGGCTCTATCAGGGAACTGTGGATTTTATATCGCCACAGATCTATTGGCCCACCACTCATGCCGTGGCTCCTTACGAGCCTCTTGCGCGCTGGTGGAGCGAGGCTGCAAATTTCTACGGGCGGCATTTCTATGCAAGTATCACTCTGGCTCCGCTTGACAAGCGCAATACCAACAGTGAGCGTCAGGAATTGCTGCGTCAGATAGGAATCAACCGTGATTCAAGCCTCGATGGTGATCAAGGCACGGTGCTCTATAGTGCCAAGCATTTATATAAACTGGCTTCCGATCTGACAAAATCGCCGTTTGGGCTGAAGTCACTGACTCCGCAGGTGCGTCGGGGATCATCGCTCGATCCGGTTGAGGCTCCGACGGCACTAAGGTTAAAAGGCGGGGTTCTGTCGTGGCATGGGAAAGGCAATGCGGCTGCTCCGGTGCGCTATGCGGTCTATGCTTTTCCGAAAAATCTGCCTCATGATGAGCTGGTTGAGGAGAATGGTGACGGCCTGCGTGCCTGCTATCTTCTCGGCGTGGTCTATGGTGAGGAATTCAGAGTCGGCTCACCGGGCTCATATTCATATGCGGTGACAGCTCTTGACGGTTTTTCAGCTGAATCCGAACCGGTTTTTCTGAAATAGTACCCAGTTGTTTTAACTGACGTTTGCCAGATTCCGGCGGTGACGGGCAGTGTCTTGAGTGACATAGAAGCGTATCACAGCATAGATGATGCTCTGATTCGGAGTAAGCGTGTCTTCCGGATTCTGTCCGAGAATGAATTCCATGCTCAGAGCATTGCTGATAGGTGTGCGGTCGGCGCTTGAAAGAGAGTTGATGGTGTCGATTACGCGGGGTGAGATAATGACTGATGAATTCATGGCAGGAATTTGTTTTGAGTTTGAGAGTTGTAGAGAATGAGTGTGTGAATTGGAAGTGATATGCAAATGTAGTGTTCCTGATGGGCGATAATCCTGCACATGTAGGTTAAAATAAGTTGCGGCTTGCTCTGTCTGTCACTTGGCTTTCAATCTTTCATCTCTCCGAAAAGCATAATGTATTCCTGCTCGAAGTTAGGAGTGAATATTCCGTTGCCGATTCCTGCCAGAATCTCCTCGCGCGGCCAGAAGCGGCCTCCGTCAAGTTCGTCAGAGGGTTTCGGTTCGTGGCAGATCACAGTGCTGAATGCATTGACGAGCTCTTTTTCGCGATCGGATTCAAATACATATCGCTTCAGAAATGTCGGCTCGAAATCGTCTATGCCAAGTTCCTCGCGTGCTTCACGGTGGAGCGCTGTGACTACATCCTCGCCAAAGTCGATGTGTCCGCCTACAGCTGTGTCCCATTTCCCCGGCTGGATGTCTTTCCATTCAGGCCTTTTCTGAAGATACAGACTCCCTTGCTTATCAAAGACGTGGAGATGGACTACCGGATGCAACAGTCTGCTCCCTGAATGACATTCGCCGCGGGTGGCGCTTCCGATTACTGTTCCTTCTTCATTGACCACCGGGAATATTTCTTTTGAATTGTCGCTTTTCATGTTGTGGCATGTTATGGATATAATAAAAAAGGTAACGCCGACCTCTGAAATTGTTCGGCAGTCGGCGTTACCCCGCTTACATAAAATGTAGGCTGATTTCTTAGAGGTTGTTGGACAATCAGAGCATAGCGGTAGAACGCTTGATGAATTCGCTCAGATCGCGGCCGCGGAGAAGTCCGTTGGAAAGAAGCGCAAGGTCAATAGCTTGTTTCACAACAGGTTTTTCAGCGGCATAACGGCCTATGATCTCGTCTTTTTCCTTGCGGGCTTTCTCCACGCTGTCAGTCAGGCGCTGCTCTTCGGCTTTCTGCTCGTCGGTCGGCTTGTTGTCTTTGATCTCAGCGCGCAGGGTGGTGATCTTTTCGTTGTCAGAGTCTATAGAAGCGCTCAGAGGTGTGAGTTTGTCGGCCAAAGCTTTCTCTGCTTCGTCAAGAATCCGAGCAACCACAGGCTGTGAGGTGTTGACGATGAGATTGTAGCTGTCAGGCAGTTCGGCGTAGAAACTCATGCCGGCCTGAGTGGCGGCCATGTCTTTCATGCGGCGCATATACTCGTTCTGGGTGATCAGAATCGGGCTTGCTGCCGGATCGAGCGACTCGAACGATACAAGGAATTCTGCTTTGTCGACTGCCGGAATCTGGCTGCGGAAGAGTGGGGTCAGCAGTGAAATCTGATCAGCGTTCAGACCGCTGTCCTTGCTGTCTTCTTTCGGGATCAGCTTTTCAGCTACTTCGCTGTCAACTCTTACGAAGCGGGTCTTCTCAAGCTTGCTTTCAAGCATCGAGATGAAGTGACCGTCGAGCTGTCCGTCCATGAGCAGCACATTGTAGCCCTTTTCGTTGGCGGCGTTGATGAAACTGAACTGTCCGGTCGGGTCGGTTGCATAGATGTAGACCACGTTGCCGTCTTTGTCGGTCTGAGCGCTCTCAACGAGTGCTCGGTATTCTTCGAGTGTGAAATATTTGCCTTCGGTGTCGCGCAGGAGCACGAATTTCATGGCGGCGTCACAGAATTTTTCATCGGTCAGCATACCGTATTCGATGAAAATCTTGATGTCGTCCCATTTCGACTCGAAGTCGGCTCTGTTTTCCTTGAAAAGTTCTTCAAGGCGCGAGGCCACTTTCTTGGTGATGTAGCCGGAGATTTTTTTGACCGCTGTATCGCTCTGCAGATAGGAGCGCGACACGTTCAGCGGAATGTCGGGCGAGTCGATCACGCCCTGAAGCAGGGTCATGAACTCAGGCACCACGCCTTCAACCGAGTCAGTGACAAACACCTGGTTGCAGTAGAGCTGGATGCGGTCTTTGCGAATATCGAGATTGCTCTTGATCTTTGGGAAGAAGAGGATACCGGTCAGTGTGAAAGGATAGTCTACGTTGAGGTGAATCCAGAACAGCGGATCTTCCTGGCCGGGATAAAGCTCGCGGTAGAATTTGCGATAGTCCTCGTCAGTTAGTTCCGACGGCTTTTTGGTCCATGTGGGTTCGGTGTCATTGACTACCTTGTCTTTGTCGGTATCCACGTATTTGCCGTCTTTCCATTCCTGAACCTTGCCGGAGATTACGGGCACGGGCAGGAAGCGGCAGTATTTTTTGAGCAGGGTGTCGATACGGGCCTGTTCAAGGAATTCTTTGTTGTCATCGTCGATATAGAGAACTATGTCTGTGCCGCGTTCGGCCTTGTCAGCGGGGCCCATACTGTATTCGGGGCTTCCGTCGCACTCCCAGCAGACGGCTTCAGCATCTTCCTTATAGCTGAGCGAACGGATCTCAACCTTCTTTGCCACCATGAATGCCGAGTAGAAGCCAAGTCCGAAGTGGCCTATGATGGCATTGGCGGTGTCTTTATATTTGTTGACGAATTCTTCAGCGCCTGAGAAGGCGATCTGATTGATATATTTGTCTATATCTTCGGCTGTCATGCCGATGCCGCGGTCACTGACTGTAAGTGTCCCGGCTTCCTTGTCGACTTTGACGCGCACGTCCATCTCGCCGAGTTCGCCTTTGAATTCGCCGAATGATGCGAGAGTCTTGAGTTTCTGAGTGGCGTCAATCGCGTTTGAAACTAATTCGCGGAGAAAAATTTCGTGGTCGGAGTAGAGAAACTTTTTGATGACCGGAAAGATGTTCTCGGTCGTTACTCCAATCTGTCCTTTTTGCATGATATATTCAGTTTTGTTTGATTTTTGTTATATTATATAATGTGGTGACTCGCTGACGGCGGGTGCATACACACATATAACACTACAGCAAACAGAATGCCAGACTGCAAAACTGACAAATCTTGTTAAATAATATGCAAAAATGACAGACCGCTGGGCTGAGCGGATTTTTGAAATCCATGTCAGGATTGGCAGGGCAGAATCAGAGTTTGATTTCTGTGGTGTCACGCGGCACATTGATATTGTGCCGGTCAAAAATCCCTACGGCATTTCTCACGAAGCCGTTGCGATAGGTGTCCATGCTCTTGTGCAGGGCTTTGCTTTCAGCCGGCAGCAGACGGAATTTGCCGTCGGAGCTGCCGGGCTCTGTAAACACAAGCTTGTAAGTGGCTTCCTTGACATAGGCCCGACCGAAGATGTCGCGCGCAAGTTTCACTCGTGCCATAGCCCCGCCACGGGTGTCGGTGGTGCGCATTGCCGATATGAAATTGCCGAGCGAATAGACTGTGAAACAAGGTCGCCCTGTCTTTTCGTTCAGCCGGAGTTCCATAGGCTGGATCACGTGAGGGTGGCCTCCGATGATCAGCTCTACACCCAGATCGCGCAGATATTTCGCGAGGCTTTTCTGAGCGCTGTTGGGCAGCAGTTTGTATTCTTCGCCCCAGTGGATGCAGACGGCTATCAGTTCGGCACCCTTCTCACGGGCTTTTTTTACGTCAGAAGCAATCAGCTGGCGGTCTATGTAGTCAATCTCTATGTCAGAGGTCTTGTTGATGCCGTTTGTTCCATAGGTATAGTTCAGGAATCCGACTTTGAAGCCGTTGATGACATGGATCATGGGCAGTATCGAGTCGCGGTGGGCTCGGTTGCGGTAGACTCCGAGATAGGGCACGCCTTTTTTCTCAAAGGTGCTGATGGTGCGTCTCACTCCACGGTCGCGGCGGTCGAGGATGTGGTTGTTGGCCGAGAGCATAAGATCGAACCCGGCTTCTGTAAGTGCGTCTACATAGTTGTCATGCGCGCAAAACATCGGATAGCCTGAATAGGGCGCGCCGCCAAGAGGTGTTTCGAGATTGACCACTGCGAAGTCGGCCGATTTAATATAAGGCCTGAGGGCTGTGAAATAAGTGCCGTAGTCCAGCGAGCCGTCAGCCAGGCGCGCGGCATCGATCTGGCGCTGGTGTTGCATGGCATCACCGGCGAATACTATCTCGGCGCTGTCTTGTGGAATCAGCATCGAGAGCAGCGACAGAAATACTGAAATCATGCTCACGGAGGAGGGTGCTTGGGTTGTGAGTGGGAGTGAAAAAAATAACCGGTCTGCAAAAGGGAATCAGTTAGGACCCCTACCTACAGACCGGTCGGAAATATTTTTGTTAATTGTAGATCTCTTTCTTTGCGGCAAGGAGAGTGTTGCGCATGAGCGAGCAGATGGTCATCGGGCCTACTCCGCCTGGAACAGGGGTGATGAATGCGCACTTTTCCGCAACATTGGCGAAATCAACGTCACCGCTAAGACGGAAACCGCTCTTGCGGGTGGCGTCAGGCACACGGGTGGTGCCTACGTCGATGATTGTGGCGCCGGGTTTGACCATGTCGGCGGTGACGAACCCCGGACGGCCGAGGGCGGCGATGATGATGTCTGCTTCAGCGCATGCTTCCTTGATGTTGGTCGACGCGCTGTGAAGCACTGTCACTGTCGCGTTGCCCGGTTGGGCTTTCTGCATCATAAGGTTTGCCACCGGCTTGCCGACGATGTTGCTACGGCCGAGAACCACACATTTTGCTCCACGTGTTTCCACGCCGTAGCGTTTCAGAAGTTCCATGATGCCGGAAGGAGTCGCTGAAACGAAGCATGGCAGCCCGATCGACATGCGGCCCACGTTGACCGGATGGAATCCGTCGACATCCTTGCGGTAGTCAATCGCCTCGATAATTTTCTGTTCCGAGATGTGGCGGGGAAGGGGGAGCTGCACAATGAATCCGTCGACTTCCGGATCTTCGTTGAGTCGGCTTATGGTCTCAAGCAGTTTTTCTTCGGTCACATCGTCCTCATAGCGGATGAGGGTCGAGCGGAAGCCGCAGGCTTCACAGGCTTTCACTTTGTTGGCTACGTAGGTTTCGCTGCCTCCGTCGTGGCCGACAAGGATGGCTGCGAGGTGGGGGCGGCGTTTGCCTTGAGCCACCATTTCTTCGACTTCAGCGGCAATTTCGCGCTTGATGTCGTCGGCAGTCTGTTTTCCGTCTATGAGGGTCATAGTCTTTGTGGGGTGGAAATATGGGGGTGAAATAATAATCGGTTTTCTTCAGCCGGCAGTTCAGCGGCGCATGCCCTTCATGCCTCTCATAAGGGCCATCGGGTTTTTGATGCCTGAAACGGCCTTCATCATCTTGCGGGCATCGTCAAACTGCTTTATGAGGCGGTTGACTTCCTGGATGTCTGTGCCGGAGCCTTTGGCTATGCGCTTGCGGCGACTGCCATTGATGATTTCAGGATGCTGGCGTTCCTGCTCGGTCATTGAGCGGATGATGGCCTCGATGCCTTTGAATGCGTTGTCGTCAATGTCGATGTCCTTGATAGCTTTGCCTACACCGGGTATCATTGATGCAAGTTCCTTCAGATTACCCATTTTCTGAATCTGCTGGATCTGCTGGAGGAAGTCGTTGAAATTGAATTGATTTTTGGCAATTTTGCGCTGGAGTTCGCGGGCCTGCTTTTCGTCATAGGCGTTCTGGGCCTTTTCAACGAGCGATACGATGTCGCCCATGCCGAGAATACGGTCGGCCATACGCGAGGGGTGGAAGAGATCAAGGGCATCAAGTTTTTCGCCTGTACCTACGAATTTGATGGGCTTGGTTACTACAGTGCGGATAGAGAGGGCCGCGCCGCCGCGTGTGTCACCGTCAAGTTTGGTGAGGACAACGCCATCGAAGTCCAGACGGTCGTTGAATTCTTTGGCAGTATTGACGGCGTCCTGACCGGTCATGGAGTCGACCACAAACAGAGTTTCCTGAGGCTTGACTGCTTTCTTGATTGCCGCGATCTCCTGCATCATCTGTTCGTCGACGGCAAGACGGCCGGCGGTGTCGATGATCACCAGATCAAGATGGTTTGTTTTGGCGTAGCGGATAGCGTTTTCTGCAATCTCTACCGGATTCTTGTTGCCATCCTCTGTATAGACGGGAACATCGATCTGGTCGGCGAGCACTTTCAACTGGTCAATAGCTGCGGGACGATAGACGTCGCATGCCACAAGGAGCGGACGTTTTCCCTGCTCTGACTTGAGCTTGCGGGCGAGTTTGCCGCTGAAGGTGGTCTTACCGGAACCCTGCAGACCTGACATGAGGATGACGGTCGGATTGCCTGACAGATTTACCTGGGCTGTCTCGCCACCCATAAGCCGTGCCAGCTCATCGTGGACAATCTTGACCATGAGTTCGCCCGGCTTGATGGCGTTGATCACATTCATGCCCAGAGCCTTGGCTTTTACCTCGTCGGTAAACTGCTTGGCTACTTTGAAGTTGACGTCGGCTTCGAGGAGCGCGCGGCGCACGTCCTTAAGGGTTTCGGCTACGTTTATCTCGGTGATCTTGCCTTCACCTTTGAGTATCTTGAAACTTCTTTCAAGTCTTTCGCTTAGATTTTCAAACACGTTGGGTGGCTGGGGATTGAGGGTTTATAAAAGTTTGTTGGTACGGGTGTCGGGGAAGAGCACCACGGGCTTGTGGGTGCGGGCTTCCTCCGGGGTCATCTGTGCGTAACACATGATGATTACTACGTCGCCCACCTGCACCTTGCGTGCGGCGGCGCCGTTGAGGCAGATGACGCCTGAACCCGGCTCGCCTGCAATGGCGTAGGTGTCAAAGCGTTCGCCGTTGTTGTTGTCGACAATGTAGACTCTTTCGCCTGGGAAAATTCCGGCGGCTTCCATCAGCTGGCTGTCAATGGTGATGCTTCCTATGTAGTCGAGCCGTGCTTCTGTCACGGTGACACGATGGATCTTGCACTTGAGTAGTTCGAGTGTCATTTCCTTGCGGGGTATTTTATGTTGTCGATCAGGCGGACTTCGCCGCAGAACACGGTGGCGCATCCTACGGGGCTTTCCGATTCGGCCCAGTCTGTGATTGGCTGCATGCTGAGCGCATCGACAATTTCGTAATATTCTACTTGCAGGTGAGGAAGAGAGTTGAGTTCATCGATCACGTAGCGTTTGGTCTGCTCAACGCTGTGGTCACGCGCCCATGAAAGGCTGCCTTCAAGAGTACGGTGGATGGCGGGGGCTATGGCGCGCTGCTCGGCGCTGAGGCGGACGTTGCGTGAGCTCATGGCCAGACCATCGGCCTCGCGTTTGATCGGGCAGTCCACTATTTCGAGGTCAAAGCCTTCAATCTCGACCATTCTGCGGATCACGGCTATCTGCTGAAAGTCTTTTTCTCCGAAATAGGCACGGGTCGGACGGGTGAAGTCAAAAAGTTTGCTGACTATCTGGGCCACTCCGTTGAAATGGCCCGGACGCATAGCGCCTTCCATCACTTCGGCCACCGGACCAAGATCAAACACGCGGGTGTCTTTCTGAGGATAGATTTCCTCTACCGAGGGAATGAAGGCCACATTGACTCCGGCTGATCTCATTAGCTCGCAGTCAGCCTCCTCGGTGCGGGGATAGGTGGCAAGGTCTGTTGGGTTGTTGAACTGTGTGGGGTTGACGAACACGCTTACCACCACGAAATCATTTTCGCGGCGGGCGCGCTCGATCAGTGACAGGTGGCCGGCATGAAGTGCTCCCATCGTGGGAACAAGTCCGACGCTTCCAGACTTGCGGGCGGTGTCAAGCTTGGCTTTTAATTCTGCTACAGTGCGAATTATTTCCATTTCTTTCTGTATATGTCTGAAAATTTCAGAGTGCAAAATTACACATTATGTATTAAATTTCCCAAAAAAGTTTGCAGGTTTCGGTCTCCGGATGTCGATTGACGGGATTTTTTAGTAATTTTGATGTGAATTTCAAAGCCTGTCAAGGTCTATGGTATTAAAAAATGGCGCTTGACCTCGCCTTATTATCCACACTGCAAAATGCAACAGGAATTTGCCTCTAAACTCCTTGAAGGAGCCGTCACAGAACTTTCACGCCTGCCCGGCATCGGGCGGAAAACCGCTTTGCGTCTCGCGCTACACATTCTTCGCTGTGATGAAGGGGCGGGAGTGGCTCTTGGCGAGTCGATCATCAGAATGAGGCGCGGTGTGCGTTACTGTTCGATCTGCCACAATATTTCCGAGACCGAAGTTTGCCCGATCTGTGCCGACTCGCGTCGTGACCGGTCAACGGTCTGTGTGGTGGAGAGTGTCAAGGATGTCATGAGTTTTGAAAATACTCGCCAGTACGGTGGCCTTTATCACGTGCTCGGAGGAGTAATTTCGCCGATGGACGGCATCGGCCCCGACCAGCTTGAAATCGACTCTTTGGTCGAGCGAGTGGCTTCCGGAGAGGTGAGTGAAGTGATTCTTGCTCTCAGCGCCACGATGGAAGGGGAGACCACCAATTTCTACCTCTATCGGCGTCTTGCTCCTTATGCCGACGTTCGCATCACTCAGCTTGCACGTGGTGTGTCGGTCGGCAACGAAATTGAATATACCGATGAGATAACCCTCGGTCGTTCCCTGCTTAACCGCACACTCTTTTCAGATTCAATCCGCCGCTGAAACTTCGTCACGCGTCTCTTCTATTGTGTGAAATGTGGTGGTATGATCACAGGAATTTCTGGCAGATGTAGGCATCAGAATAGCTGTTGCCTGACATAAGCCACGATTTTAAACGTCCGCTGATTCTGAATCCGGCTTTTTCGAAAAGCCAGCGTGAGGCAGCATTTTTTTCTCCTACAATGCAGTAAAGCTGATGAAGCGAAAGCCTGCCACGGCAATAATCAGCAGCAAGGTTGAGTGCTCGCAGGCCGTAGCCATGCCGACGTGCGTCGGAATCAATCAGGATTCCTACGCCGCAACGCGAATTGGCAGGATCAAAGTCATAGAGATCGAGAGTGCCGATGGTCTGAGTCATACCTTCCGCATTGATGAGGTCTATCATCAGCCGGAGTTGGCGTGCGGCGTAGATATCACCGTCATAGTTATTTACATAGTCCCACAACTGTTTGCGCGAGTATGGTGCAAGTGTGAGGCCGACACCCCACACCGCCGGATCGTTTTCCCAGCGGTAAAGGGTGTCGACATCAATAGGTTCGAGTGCCCTGAGGCTTATAGTGCCGTCTGTCAGCATTCTATAGGCTAATTTTTTTAGAGGCCCTCTTCGTTGAGGAAACGTTCGGCTTCGAGCGCAGCCTTGCAGCCTGAGCCGGCAGCCACGATGGCCTGACGGAATACGGGGTCGGCAACATCACCTGCGGCAAAGACTCCGGGGATGTTGGTCTGCATTGATGAGCCTTTGACCTTGATATAGCCGGCTGCATCGCAGTCGATGTACTGGCGGAAGATCTCGGTGTTGGGATTGTGGCCGATGGCGAGGAAGAATCCGTCGATGGCGAGGTCGTAGTGCTGTTCGTTCTGTGTGCCTACGTTTTCCACGAGATGTGCGCCTTCGAGATATTCTTCGCCATAGAGTCCGGTGGTGTTGGTGTTGAAGAGCACTTTGATATTGCTCTTTTCAAGCACACGTTCCTGCATCACTTTAGAGGCGCGGAGGTGGGGTTTGCGTACGATCAGGAACACATCGGATGCCAGATTGCTAAGATAGAGGGCTTCTTCGCATGCTGTGTCACCGCCGCCTACAACTGCCACGCGCTTTTTGCGGTAGAAGAATCCATCGCATGTGGCGCAGGCAGAGACTCCGAGACCTGAATATTTTTCTTCGTCAGGCAGACCGAGATAGCGTGCTGATGCTCCTGTGGAAATGATCACTGTGTCGGCGAGAATCTCCAGACCGTTGTTGGTCACTGCCTTGAACGGGCGCTTTGAAAAGTCGACTTCTGTCACAAGACCCGAACGGATGTCGGCTCCGAATTTGAGTGCCTGAGTGCGAATGTCTTCCATCAGCTGCGGACCGGTGATGCCGTTGGGCTGTCCGGGAAAGTTCTCTACCTCGGTTGTGATGGTCAGCTGGCCGCCGGGCTGGAGGCCTTCGATCACGAGCGGCGAGATATTGGCGCGTGAAGCATAGATTGCTGCGGTGTAGCCTGCAGGGCCTGAGCCGATGATGAGGCAACGGGTTTTGATTTCTGCCATAAGTCTCTTGTTTTTGAATTGATGTTTTTGAACGGTTAGATTTTAAGTTGGTCAGACAATTTTAAGTTGTTCAGTCTATTGAACCATACCTATTATATAATGTATATTTTTTCTGATTGTTCACTCTTTTGAGCGTCTACGCGGGCTTTAACGCAGGTCTACCACCGGCAGTCCGGGATGCTTTGCGGCATCATAGCGGAAAAACGACACCGGGAGTGCCTCGCCGGGCTTCACGGAGCTGACAGTGATGCCGACGCTGCGGCGATTGGCCATGTTGAGCACTATGCGGGTCGGGTAGAGGGTAGAGGCGTTGAGGGTCAGATCCACGCTATGGATATCGCTTCCTGCCTGCGTGGCTGTCAGCCTGATCTTCTTCTCTCCGGCTGCTGATTTGAGCATGGATGCGCGGTAGTGGGTCTTGAACGAGTTGATGATCGCAAACGGATTGACCTGCTGAAGCTCTTCCGGACTTGGTTCGGTGATGTTTACTTCGCCTACATGGGTCGAATAGGTCCACTGTGTGCGTCCGTCGTACCACGATGAGATCTGCGGAGAGACAATCGTGAAGCGGTCGCCCGAAATGGTGAGTGTGCCACTGTTGCTCTGGCCGTCGGCAGTGATTGTGTATGATGCCGAGAGTGATTTCGACGCTCTGATCTTCGCAGCGGCTTTGTCAAGCACGGCTGTGGCTGATTCCGCCGCATGGAGCGGCAGAAGGCAGCAGAGAGCGAGGATCAGAAGTATGATGTTTTTTGTCAGCATGGTCGTGTTTCTTATCGGTGTTTTTGAAAGGTGGGATTATCAACGGTTTTCGAGGATATGTTCGAGTGTCACTGCGTCTACGAGCACCTGGCGTGGCTTGCCTCCCTGCGAGGGGCCTACGATTCCTGCGGCTTCCATCTGGTCCATGATCTTTCCGGCGCGGTTGTAGCCTATTGAGTAACGGCGCTGCAGCGATGAGGTCGATGCGGTGTCAGTCGATACCACCAGACGGGCACATTCATCGAACAGTGGGTCGCGGTCGCCGAGAGTTGCGCCGCTGATGTTGCCACCTTCGCCTTCCGGAGTATATTCAGGCAGTTCGTAGGGCGACTGGTAGCCAACCTGCGAACCGATGTTCTCGCAGATGGCACTCACTTCCGGGGTGTCTATGAAGGCACACTGCACTCGTTCGAGCTTGCCGTTGATGGAGAAGAGCATGTCGCCGCGGCCTATCAGCTGATTTGCACCGAGCTGGTCGAGAATAGTGCGGGAATCATTGCCCTGGATCACACGGAAGGCTATACGTCCCGGAATGTTGAGCTTTATGCCACCGGTGATCACGTTGACCGTTGGACGCTGGGTTGCTATGATCAGGTGTATGCCTGCCGCACGGGCCACGGCAGCCAGACGCGACACTGGATTTTCAATTTCTTTGCCCTGACGGATGATCAGGTCTGCGAACTCGTCGATGATCAGCACAATGTAGGGGAGGAAACGGTGTTTCTCCGGATTGAGCTTGCGGGCAATGAATTTGTCGTTGTATTCCTTGATGTTTCGTGCTCCGGCCTGTTCGAGCAGCGAGAGGCGGTTGTCCATTTCGATACAGAGAGAGTTGAGCACGGTGACCACCTTTGACATATCGGTGATAATGGCGTCTTCGCCGGGGAGCGATGCGAGATAGTGGCGCTCCAGCTCGCGGTAGAGACTCAGTTCAACTCGCTTCGGGTCGATGAGCACGAATTTCAGTTCCGAAGGATGTTTTTTATAAAGAAGCGAAGTGATGATGGCGTTGAGGCCTACCGATTTACCCATACCGGTGGCGCCGGCCACGAGCAGGTGGGGCATTTTGGCGAGGTCGGCCATGAAAATGTCATTCGAGATAGTCTTGCCAAGTGCCATCGGAAGCTCCATTTTGGAGTTGCGGTAGACTTCGCTGTCAAGTACTGAACGCATCGAAACCACCTGAGGGTCTTTGTTAGGCACCTCGATGCCGATTGTGCCTTTGGCAGGTATAGGTGCGATGATGCGGACACCTTCGGCTGCAAGCTGCAGTTGCAGGTCATCGCCGAGACTTCTGATCGAGCGTGTGCGCACACCCTCGGCCGGAATGATCTCATATAGGGTCACGGTCGGGCCGATAGTGGCTTCGATCTTGGAAATTTCCACTCCGAAGGTGCGCAGAGTTTCTGTCAGGCGGCGCTTGTTGAACTCCATTTCCTGGATATCCACGCTGGGTCCGTTGTCTTTCGTAGGACGCAGAAGATCTACGGAGGGGAAGCGGAAAAGAGAAAGTTCGGCGCGTGGATTGTAAGGCTCCGAGGCCAGAACCTCTTCTGCTGTGGCCGGGCGCACTGTAGTAGGCGCGAGCGGAGCCTGAAGAGCTGTCTGAGCAGATGGGTCTGAGTTTCCGTGCTGTTCTGTCTCATCATCAGAGTCATTGTCGCTGTCGGCAAACAGAGGAGTGTTGAAATCAGCCTCCTCTTCTTCTGCATTCTGCACGCTTGCGGTCTCTGTGCTGTCTGCGGGAGTTTCGTCGTCAGATTCAATGTCGTTGGAATCATCACGGCTGTAGCTGTCTGTTATGTCGCTGTCATCTCCGGCAAAAAGCGGGCGCAGCAGGCTGTCTTCACGGCTACCGGCTGACTGAAGATGGTCTGAGCCCGGGCCATTGTCCTCGAAATCGGTAACTTCGATCTCTGCAATCTCTTCATCGGTTTCTTCAATGATGTCGCCGCTGCTATTTCCGGACCGATCCGCAGACTCATTTTCTGCATGACCTTCCACTGCATTTTTTGTCATAGCCGGCTGCATCGCCACTGCCACTGCCGCTGCCGGCTGTATGGCTGCCTGCCGCTGTGTTTCGGCTTCAACGGCTGCACGGCGCTGAGCCTCGGCTTCTTCGGCAGCTTCGCGGGCAAGGCGTTCGGCCTCTTCGGCCTCGCGTATGCGCTCACGTTCGGCGCGGCGCTGTGCCTGGCGCTCATTGTAGGTCCGGATGCCCTGTGAAGCCACTCCGTAGATGCGCTTCAGTTCTGTCAGATAGAGGATGATGACAAGGCCGCCCATGATAATGCTGATGCCCAGTGCTCCCCAGATGCCGGTCAGGGTGATCAGGCGATCGTTGAGCAGATGGCCGTGGCGTCCGCCCCAGTAGACTGGCGAGGCGAATTCATAGGTCACCAGACCGCAGATAATCGAAAGTGCCACTGCTGTCAGCAGGCATCGCATGGTCAGCGGCCAGAATGACGGACGGTAGACGCGCAGCATTGACAGTCCGCAGGCGGCCAGATAGTAGATAAGCAGAAACGATCCTATTCCGAGCCAGTTGTAGAGAAGTGTATGGGCTATCCATGCTCCTGCCGGACCTCCGGCATTGCGTATCATAGTCGGGTCGAAATCGCCATTGAGCATCGCGCTTTGGTCTGACCCTATATTGGCGAAGTAGGAGATGGTGACTATCAGCATATAGCCGGCAAGGATCGTGAAGACCAGTCCGATGAACATCACGGTGCGTGAGTCGCGGATCAGTTGCAGCGTTTTTGCCACTCCGGCGCGCGGACGGCGACGGCTGACGGCTGTCTGCTCCGGGACAACGGTGGTTCCTGTCGTGGAGCCATAGCCGGGCTGATTGCCCTGGGGGGCATAGGTTGTCTGTCGGGAAGGGGTGGCAGAGGCTGTCTGCCTGTTGTTGCCGGCATAAGGTGATTCGTCATAAGGTGATGCAGCTGGAGCATCGTCCGGCTGCGGGGTTGAGTCGTGGCGGTCGGAGCGATGTCCGTTGAGCATCTCTTCAGCATCGAATGCGGTATCTGTGAACGAGGGTTCGTCAATCGGGGAGTATGATGTGGACATATATGTATAATCGGGTGATCGCTTGGTCGAGATCGCTTATTGGAATTATCTTGAAATTATCGCTGTGTTTTGAGTAAGTGTGCTTTTGATGTGACAAAGCCTAAACAGATAGCAAAATTACAATTTTTATTTCACAAATTCAACTCGGCAATTTTTTTTGGAGTAAAAAAAGCAACCGCCCTCCCGAAGCCGGGAAAGCGGTTGCCGTTATTGGATCTTATATATGATATATAAGGTGCGGGATGCTTGTCTTATCGTTTTACGAACTTGAATGTGCGCATTGACTTGCCGTCTTCAACCACGAGGACGTAAACGCCTGCTTCAAGAGTGTCGATGATATCTTCGCGGTCAGAACCTACGGCTGTGCGGAGGATCATGCCGCTGAAGGCGTTGACCACAGTGTAACGGGCGTTGCCGCCGTTGGCGATGATGTCTTCGATCTCTGAGAGGCGGAGGAGGTTGAAGTGTTCCTCTACTTCTTCAGCCGAGAGTGCCTTGGGATATACGATGAATTCGTCAATGGCTCCGCCGAAAGTGCGGTGTCCGCTTTCGTCATCACCTCCGATGAAGATGAGTTCGCTTGCCGAGAAGTTGATACCTCCGGTTTTCACACCTGTGAGGGTTGCAGCTTCCTTACCGTCGATATAGAGGGTTGTTGTTTTTCCTGCAAAGTTGCGCACACAGGCAATGTGGTGCCAGTTACCGTCAAATACGTAATCGGCGTTTTCAATCTTGCAGTCTGCTTTATCAGCATTGTCGTCAATTGAGAAGCTGAGGTAGCCGTTCTTGCGTTCGAGGCCGATCCAGTTGCCTGTGCCACCTTCCACGTTGGTGGTGTTGTGAGTGCCGATGCAGAAGAGATAGCCGTCATCGTCGGTTGATTTCACCCAGAGTTCGGCAGTGAAATCGCCTTCGCCTACGTTGATCGCATCATAGATGGGCTGGGTGAAGTATTCGGCATTGTCAAATTCAACTGCTCCGGCCTTCACGCCCTGAACGGATGCGATGCCTGCGGTTGCGGTGGCCTCACCGTGGGCGAGGTTGGGAGTTGTCTCGCCGATTTCGTCCATCGGGAAGTAGAGAATGTAGTCGCCGGCCTGTGATTCGTAGTGTTCCTTGACCTTGCTTGCACTCATTACTCCGCGGTAGAGTGAGAGTTCGTCGAGTTTGCCGTTGTAGGAGTTGTCAAATGCGGTCACGTCGCCGATGATGAGGGGTTCGTCATCGCTGATGATCTCTCCGGTGGGATCATCGCCTGAGGCTACGAGTTCGCCGTCAACATAGAGATTGAGCAATTTGTTGACAACGTCGCGGGTGGCAACGATGTGATGCCACTCGCCGTCAAAATATTTGTCGGCGCCGGAGACTTCGATCTGCTTCTTGGTCACGTTGTCGTCAATAGCGAAGCGGAGTTCCTTTGTGCCCTTGTTGTCTTTGTATTCGATGCCATACCAGTTGCCGGAGCCGTTATTGGGAGAAATGACACCCTTGTTGAGCAGGTAGCAGTTCTTGTCAACAGCGGTAGAATTCATCCAGAGTTCAATGGTGAATGAGTTGCTGCCGAAGTCAATTAGGTCATAGCTTTCCTGAACGTAGCGGTTCGATCCGTTGAGGCTGAGAGCATTGCCGTGCTTGCCTTCTACGGCTTCGCCGTTCCCGCCGTTGGCGGTAGCGATTTCACCAAGGATTGAATTGGGGGTGGTTTCACCTACTTTTTCGAATGGGTAGTGGGCCACGAGTTCAATCGAGGTGTTTAAGCGCACCTTGATTGTGCCGGAGATGGTCGCATTCTGGTCTTCTTCAGCACCGGTGGTGGTGATGGTGAATGCATATTCGCCTTCGGCCTTGGGGGCGCCTGAGATTGAGCCGGAGAGAGTGGCAGGGTCGAAACTGTAGGTCATGCCTTCGGGGAGGCCTTCGATTTTTACGCCTGTGGCGCGGATCACGGTGAAGCCGATAGTCTGGATTTCATCGCCAAGATAGATCACCTGGTTGAGCGCGCCGCCGTTGACGGTGATTGCACCCACGGTATTGAAGGCTTCCTCAAGGTTATAGCTGAGGTGGGGAGGCTGGTTGTAGCCGCAGTTCTGCCATGCTATGGCCACGCGATACTGACGGTCCTGCATCAGAGTGTTGACCCGGTAGTCGGTCGGGATGGTGGTTGAAAAAATGAGCAGATCGGATTCGGTTTCCTGATCGTGGAGAATGATTTCCTCGCGCCAGTCGCCGAAAAGGTCGGCCTGAAGATTGGGAGTGGCTTTGGTTCCGTTGGTGGAGCCTGCGTTTGAGTAGCTGGAGAATACCCAGCTTGCCGCTGTTCCGTTGAGGTTTTCACTGCGTTTCTCGATGATGGGGTATGACTTGCCTGCACTGGAATTGTATTTTCCGTCAAAAAGTTCATCAAGCAGGTCGCCGTCCCAATAGATACGGAAGTTTGACGAGGGAACTTTGCCGTCGATAGCGATCTCGCCTGTGCAGGTGAATGTCTTGTTGGCACGTGAAGTGTCCGAGCTATTTGCATACCATGCGTTAGGCCATACTTCGTAGCCACGGAATTTGGATGAAATGTTCGCTGCGAGACCGCGGCCGATGTCGTGGGCTGACTGGGGATTGCCCCAAAGAATTTCGCCGGTGCGGGCATCGCGGAAAGTTGCATCCCACTTATAGGGAGATTTCTTTTCTTCGTGGACCATGAAGATTTCAAGGCCTTCGCGGTCGGGGTCCATGTCAGCGAGGTGGAGAGCATCGCCGTGGCCTGCACCTGTGCGCAATACTTTTACGCCGTCATGGTCAAGGATGGCAGATCCGTAGACAATTTCGTCAAAGCCGTCGCCGTCACAGTCGCCGATTGTCAGAGAGTGGGCGCCTTCGCCATAGAGGCCCTGGCCTGAAGTCTCTGATTTGTGGAGCCATTTTTCTGTGAGCTTCTGTCCGTCGAAGTTCACAGCCCAGACATAGGCGGCGGTGTAATAACCGCGGCAGAAGATGGCCGACGGAGTTTTGCCGTCAAGGTAGGCCACGCCTGCGAGGTAGCGTTCGCAGCGGTTGCCGTTGCTGTCGCCCCACTGGCTGTTTGTGCGGATTGTGCGTGGAGGATTATACTCGATGGTGTGAATTTCGGCTCCGGTCTCGCCGTTGAATACGGTAAGATATTCGGGACCGGCTACGACTATGCCGGCATGATCGTTCTTGTCTTTCTTTCCGTTGGACTTTGTGCGGTGATCGTCTGTCACTTTGGCATCGCCGAGAAGCACTGCTTTGCCCTGTCCGTCAATGGTACCGGGAGCTGTCTTGCATATGAGCTCAGCCTTGCCATCGCCATTGAAGTCGTAGACCATGAACTGGGTGTAGTGGTTGCCTGAGCGGATGTTCTGGCCGAGGTCTATGCGCCAGAGCTGGGTGCCGTCGAGCTTGTAGCAATCGAGGATGGTGTTACCGGTGTAGCGGTATTGGTCACCGTTGTCTGCCTGGTTGGTCGGGAACCATTTTACAATGAGTTCCCATTCGCCGTCGCCATCGACATCGCCTACGGAAACGTCGTCAGGAGTATAGGTATAGTTGCGCATCTCTCTATAGCCACCTTCGGGCGATGTGCCACCTTTGGGACGGTTCAGATGTACGCGCAGGAAATTTTCAGCCCAGGCGGCTACTTCCTTTGAGGTCTCGATGTCGGTGCCGTTGAGGATGGCTTTGACCTGATACTTTGCTCCGGGAGTTCCGGCGGGATCAGTGAAGTTAGTTACTTTGAGGGGAGTTTCGTTGATCTTGCTGCCGTCGCGGTAGACGTCAAAGAGCAGATCTTTCGAATCGCCGAGCAGCGAGCGCCATGAAACGAAGACGCCATTGTCGGCCTTTACGGCTATGACTCCGCGATCAAGCTTTTCGGGCTGGATCGTGTGGGAGTACTTGGACTGCTGCGCCGACATTCCGAGCGACATCAGCAGCGCCATGCACGATAAAAAAGTTTTTTTCATGCTAACAAGTTAAAGTAAAAAATTGATAAGTTTTCTGATATTATGGTTATTGAATAGTTGAACTGGTTCCGAAGTGCATGGACAGAAGCTTAGAGGAAGAGGGCCTTTCGCAGGATTCCGCCTCATGATGCCACTGCCGGTTAAGTTTTGATGGTATCAGGTGACAAAATTAATGATTTTTAGCCAAAAACGCAAATCCAGACGGCGGTGGCGAACAAATTTTGCATAACTTATGTTTATATTTCATAGACGTTCACGTCTGTTTTGTGGATAATTTAAGATAATATAATGAAAAAGATTGGTATATTTTACGGAACCACCACAGGTTCGACTCTCGAAGTCGCTGAAATGATAGCTCGCGAACTGAATGTAAATCCTCAGGATGTGCATGACGTGGCCCGGACGGCGCCGTCAGACGTAGCTGACTATGATGTGATAATTCTCGGTGCGAGTACCTGGGGGGCAGGCGATCTTCAGGAGGATATGGCCGGTTTTCTCGATGGTCTGCAGTCGCTTGATCTTGAAGGCAAGGAGGTGGCGATTTTTGGCTGTGGCGATGAGTCGATGGCTGATACTTTCTGCAATTCGGTAGGGGAGATCTATCATCGTCTCCATAACACGAAGGCTATGTTCATAGCTCCTTTCAGCAATGATGGCTACCACTACGATCATTCAGCCAGTGATGTCAATGGTATGATAGTGGGACTTTGCATTGATAATGTCAATCATCCGGAAAAGACCGAGGCGCGTGTCAAGGCATGGTGCGAGGAAATCAAAAAGGAATGTGAGTGAGAACGGAATGGGCAAGAATGGACAAGGAGGTAAATAGCATGGAAAAGTGTTATAAAATGTGAAATTTGTTTGATCGTATCAATGTTTTTTCTTAAATTTGCACCTCAAAATGCAGAATAACGAAAAAAATAAAAATATACGGCAATGAAAAGAACATTTCAACCTTCTAACAGAAAGAGAGTTAACAAGCATGGTTTCCGTGCCCGCATGTCTACCCCCGATGGACGCAAGGTCCTCGCCCGTCGTCGCGCCAAAGGCCGCGCTCGCCTGACCGTTTCTGACTCTATCGCCGGAAAGTAATCAGCTCTCACTTCTGAGAAAAACATAAGCCGATCTCCGTAAGGAGGCCGGCTTGTTTTGCTTACAGGAATAGGGGCGGTGGTGTTACTCTAACCGGTTCTAAAGAAATCAGCAGCAAAACCCGTAAAGGGAGGCAGCGGATTCAGAGGATAGCCCAAGCAAGATTCATGGGCCCCTGCAGGTGAGATTCAGACAGCGATGTCTCAAAGGCATTTAAGAAAGCTACGATCTCATCTGGAACGCTCCTTGTCGGATACCCGCCGCTCGTGGGGCCTTCCGTGGTGGTAAATCGGTGTCCTTCCGGACACCACATTTGCTTGAATGTCTTCCCCCCCGACACCTACGCGCTGAGCGCTACGGTGTCGGGGGCTACGAATAAATCGGTGTCCTTCCGAACACCCGCTGCCCGTGGAGCCGTTCGGAAAACGTATTGTCGGACTTGTCGTTGCCTGCGGATTTGTCCGGGTTACGCTGCGTTGAGGCTGGATGGTGATGTCCGACAGGACATCGATTTACTCGTAGCCCGTGACACCGCAGCGCACAGCGCGCAGGTGCCACGGGCCTGCGCCCCCCTACATGTGGAGTCCGGCAGGACACCGATTTACCGCTCCGGATGGAGTGCCTTCCTCTAAAGTCCACTTATAAAATAAAAGCCCGTGGCTTTTGCGCAGTAACCACGGGCCTATGGATTTCAGAGGACTTTGCAACACCCTCTGTTGCTCAGAAATCAGAATAGGTAAGCTGCTGTGATGGTCCAGTAGCGGTTTTTGCCTTCAATGCCGGCTTTGCCGTATTCGTCGTCAATAGCGCGGACGGCTTTAGTGAGGCCGAGGCCGTAGCGGGCGTTGATGTCGATGTGGCTTAGGAAACGCAGACCGAAGCCGAAGTTAAGAGCCCAGTCAACCGAGCGGTTGCGGTAGGCATCGTGGATATTTTTGCGACTGGTGAGGAATGACACACTCGGACCAACACCGAGGTAGGGAACAACGACTTTGCTGATAAGCGGCAGCGAAAAGTTGTATCTAAAGTTCAGCGGCAGCTCGATGTAGCTACGGTTGTCCTTGGATATTTCCTGCTCGGCAAGAAATTTGGCATTGCGGCGGACATACATTGCTGAAAGGTCAGCTGAGATGCCGATGACGGGAATGGTGAATTCACCCATCACACCTGCGGTCCAGCCGGTCTGGTTGTCGGAATCGAGCACGCTTTTGTTGAAGTGCATGTCATTGACGGTAAGTCCAACTTTGGGTCCGAAACGGAACTGCGCGTCAGCAGTGAATGTGGTTGCGCTGACAATGAACGCAAGCACCAACATGATTGCTTTGATAGATTTCATGAATTGTGATTGTGTGATAAATTAAATTGTATATGATTGGATCGCTGTAAAAAATATGGTATGCCATGAAACACATATATAGGACCTGCCTGGTGGTCAGGTCCTATATATGTGGATGTCGTATTTTTAGCCGGTCAGTTTTCAAATTCGATCAGAGGGGTGTCAGTAGCCACCTGGTCGTCTACGCTAACAAGTACCCGCTTGACTATGCCGCTGATTTCGGATTCAATATCGTTTTCCATCTTCATGGCCTCATAGACCAGCACGGTGTCTCCCGGCTTGACTTCCTGACCTGGTTTTACGTTGATTGAAACGACTCTGCCACTCATCGGGGCTGCGATTACCGGACCGGTGATGGGCTCGGCAGTTTCGGCGGGAGCTTCTTCGGCTGCGGGAGCCTTGACTGATTCTTCGGCTTCGAATTCTTCTTTGCGGCGTTTACGGAGGAATCCGTTGGCCACAGATGGCAGGAGTTCGAGCAAGAGATACTCTTCGGTGTTCGATGCGAGTTTGCGTCCGCCGAGTTCCGGAAGTTCAGGATTTTCAGGCTTGCGGTAGGCGCTGACGTCATAGGGCTTTTCTTCAGGGTTGCCGGTGATTTTCTCACGGAATGCGGGATCTATGGCCACCGGGGTTTTGCCGTATTCGCCTTTGACGAGTGAGATGAATTGGTTGGATTTGTTGGTATAGTCCGGCTTGCCGTTTTTGCGGTCGAGGGCCACAAGCACTGCCTGGCTGCCCACTATCTGGCTGGTGGGGGTGACGAGGGGGATCAGGCCGGCATCGCGGCGCACCATCGGGATCAGGCGCATGGCATCTTCAAGGAGATCTTCGCTCTGGAGCTGCTTGAGCTGGGCCACCATGTTGGAGTACATGCCACCGGGAACTTCTGCGGTCTTGACGAGTTCGTTGGGTTTGGGGAAGCCGAAGTAAGCTTCAATCTTGTGGCAGGCATCAAGGAGGGCTGCTTCGTCTTTGGCTTTGGCGAATTCGATGGCACTGTCGAAGAGGGCGAGGACTTCTGGTGGAAGTTTGTCGGTCAGCGGATCGAACGGACGCGGCATGTTGTCTTTGTTGAGGTCGAACTGTGCGAGCTCTTTGCGGGCTTCGAGAAGTCCGGTGCGGATACGGCCCACGGCTTCCATATTGACGTCAACTTCGACTCCCATGCGCTGACAGAAGATCCAGATGAGTTCGATGGCCGGAGCTGCGGAGCCTCCGCCGAACCACCAGATGTTGGTGTCGAGTATGTCGACTCCGTTGATGATGGCCATGAGCGATGATGCCAGGCCGTAGCCGGGAGTGCAGTGGGTGTGGAAGTCAACGGGGACTTTGACTTCGCGTTTGAGGGCTGAGATTATTGATGCGGCCCGGAGGGGGTTGACCAGTCCGGCCATGTCTTTCAGTGTGATGATCTTTGCGCCGAGCGCTTCCATCTGCTTGGCTTTGCTGACGAAGTATTCGTCAGTGAAGATCGGAGTCGGGCCTCCTTCACGTGATCCGAACATTGCTTTGAGCTTGCCGAGGAAGCCTTCGGGTTTGGCGGGAGCTTCGGGCTTGGGATCGACGGTGTAGCATACGGCTCCATCGGCTATGCCGCCGAGTCGATTGATGAGGCGGATTGATTCCTTGACGTTGTCGATGTCATTGAGTGCATCGAATATGCGCATTACGTTCAGCCCGTTGGCTATCGCTTCCTTGTAGAAGCCTTCGAGTACCGAGTCGGGATAGGGCACGTAGCCGAAGAGGTTGCGGCCGCGAGAGAGGGCGGAGAGGAGCGCTTTGGGGTGGTCACTCTTTGAATCCATTGCCTCGGAGAAAGTGCGGAGACGCTGCCAGGGCGATTCGTCGAGGTAGCGCATCACAGAGTCGGGTACTGCACCGCCCCAGACTTCCATGATATGGAAGCGGGCATCCTCGTAGTAAGGAAGGAGGCGGTTGATGGTCTCCTGTTTCATGCGGGTCGCGAAGAGCGACTGCTGGCCGTCACGCAGTGTGAGGTCGCGGATCTGAAGTTTGGGTCGTGTCATAACTTTTGAGATAGTTGAACGAGTAGGTTTGACCGTAAGCCCGGCTGCGATGGCGTGGAAGTGGGTCAGGGCGCCGAGGCTTGGTAGCTGTCGGCAAATATAAGGGATTTAATCTTATTAAAGAAAAAATTCCGTAATTATTTTTTAATTGTTGTGAAAAAAGTCTCAAATATGCCTCACAGGAGTCTGTGGCTGGGCAAGCGGGATGGTGTTGCCAGTTGAAATTGCGTTGGGCGATCAAAGGTAGGGGTTGGTGGTCTTTTCGCGTCCGATAGTGGTTTCGCCTCCGTGGCCTGCGAGGACTACTGTCTCGTCAGGGAGTGAGAGGAGCCGGCGCCTGATGGAGTCTATGAGTGTGGCGTGGTCTCCTTTGGGTAGGTCGGTTCGGCCTATTGATCCTGGGAAGAGGGCATCGCCGGTGATGACGAAGCCTGATTCGGGACAATAGAGCGCTATCGAGCCTGGCGAGTGGCCTGGGACTGCGATGATTTCGATGGGTTCTTTGCCGAGGTAAATGGTGTCGCCGTCGTGGAGTTCGACGTCGAGACTCTGCGGGGCGAGCGGCAGGCGCATGCCGAAACGGGCTGCCTGTTCGGGGAGGGTGCGGGCAAGGAAATCATCGGCGGGATTAGCTTTGATTTCGAGTCCGTATTTCTCTTTTATATATGTGTTGCCGAATATGTGGTCGAGGTGGCTGTGGGTGTTGATCAGCTGTGTCGGCCAGAGGCTGTTGCGAGAGATGAAGCTGTCAAGGGCGTCTTTTTCGGCCTGATCGATCATGCCGGGGTCGACTATGGCGGCTTCAAGGCTTTCGGGGTCCCACATGACGTAGGTGTTGACTCCGAACATATTGAAAACGAAACGGCTTACTTTCATAGTTCTACGTAAATAAGGTCTTTGGTCTTGAAATAGTCTTCTGCAAACCAGTCGCTCAGGGGGATGTCGAGTATCGGTCGCTTGACGCGGCCGAGTTCGGGGGCAAGGTCTCCGCCTTTGAGGCAGACGAGCCCGTTGGGGATGCGGTTGCGCTGTTCAGACGAAATGTTGCGGCTGATGATTCTGACGAGTTCGTCGAGCTGCATGACGGCGCGGCTGATCACGTAGTCGGCTTTTAGTTTGCATTCGCCCATGTCGCCGTGCTGGAAGGTGACGTTGGTGAGCCCGATTTCAGATGCGATTTCAGATGCGACGCGGATTTTCTTGCCGATGCGGTCTATCAGGTGGAAGCGGCATCCGGGCCAGAGGATGGCGAGGGGTATGCCGGGGAAACCTCCGCCGGTGCCGAGGTCGATCAGCAGCGATCCGTCAACCGGGGTCATGAATCGGGCTATCGCCAGGGAGTGGAGTATATGATGTGTGTATAGATTGTCAATGTCTTTGCGGGATATGACATTGATTTTCTCGTTCCACTCAGGGTAGAGGCGTCCAAGGGCGGTGAAGCGTTCGATCTGCTCCGGAGTAAGATCTGGAAAATATTTGAGAATTTCGTCCATTTGGGTTGATGGGTCTGATAGCGGACCGGGGGATCGGGAACGGGTGTGGGTTCCTGCCGGTCAGTCTGTTTAACAATCGGAAGTCTTCAGGCGTTTATATCAGATGGAACTAATTGTCGCCTGATTATGCAAAATTAGGGGTAATTCGTGAAAAAATGGTTAAATTTGCACAAAATAATACTCCATATGCTCAAGATCGGAAAATATAACACTCTGCGGGTGGCCCGCAATGTTGATTTCGGTGCCTATCTTCAGGATGCCGACGGAAATGAGGTGCTGTTGCCCTCGCGCTATATCGTCAACCCGCTTCAGCCTGGCGATGATATAGAGGTGTTTGTGTATAAGGATTCCGAGGGTAGGCCTATCTGCACTACGGAACATCCGTTTGCTCAGGTGGGAGAGTTTGCCTATCTGCAGGTGAACGATGTCAATCAGACCGGTGCTTTCCTGGACTGGGGTATCATGAAAGATCTGCTTGTGCCATTCCGCGAACAGACGGTAAAGCTGTCGCGCGGAATGGTGGTGTTGGTTTATGTTTATCTTGATGATGCCACGAAAAGAGTTGTGGCTTCGGCGAAGATTGACAAGTTTCTTGGCAATACCTATCCGCGCTATAAGCTCGGCGGCCGGGTGAAGGCGCTGGTCTACAAGCGGACCGATCTGGGGTATAAGGCGATTGTCGATGACCTGTTTCACGGTATGATCTATGAAAACGAACTTTTTGCTCCGCTGGAAATCGGAGAGGCTATCACGGCATATGTGAAGCAGGTGAGAGATGACGGTAAGATTGACCTTGTGCTGAGTGGCGGCAATGACGGCCGTGTCGATGCTCTTATGGAGCGGATACTGGGACGGCTGGCCAATGAACCTGATGGTTTTCTGCCTATTTCAGATTCGGCGGCTCCGGAAACTGTCAGAGCTACGTTTCAGTGTTCAAAGAAGGATTTCAAGAAGGCGATAGGCCATCTCTATCGTGAGCGCCGGATTGTGATAGCTGACGGCGGTATCAGGCTGGTCAAGGCGTGATTTCTTCAGTGTAAAAAACATTCGGGCATTACTCTGCATAAGGGGAATGTCCGGGAAAGAAAAGACAAGAGGAGTCTGCTTAATGAAAAGCGGGCTCCTCTTGCTTTTTCTTGGTGTTCTTTCTGTGCTTTGGTGCGCTTTTGTATTAGCGTGAGATTTCTTCGAGTTCCATTGAGGCGAGTTCCCAGAGTGACATGGCGTTTTCGAGTTGCTTGGTGGCTGTGGCGTGGCGGTCGTAGATGTCGGCCGGCGGGTTGCCTGCGGAGATGGCGGACTCGATGTCGGCTACTTCCTGTTCAAGGCGCGAGATTTCGGCTTCGGCTTCTTCGACTTTTTTGCGGGCTTTGCGGACGAGCTTTTCGTGTTCGCGCTGTTCGGCGTAGCTGAGCTTGCGCTGAGCTGGGGCGGTTGATGCCGGCGCATCACTGGAGGTATCGGCTTCTTTGGGCTTGGAAGCTGCCGGAGTTTTGTCGGCGACGGGGCGGATGGTGTTGCGTTCGAGCTCGGCGAGTGATGCGAGTTTTTTCTTTTCGAGGAATTCGTAGATGCCGCCGAGGCATTCGCGGACCTGACCGCCGCCGAATTCATAGACTTTCTCAACAAGGCCGTCAAGGAATTCGCGGTCGTGGCTGACTACGATGACTGTTCCGTTGAAGTCTTTGATAGCCTGCTTGAGAATGTCCTTGGTTTTCATGTCGAGGTGATTGGTGGGCTCATCGAGGATCAGCAGATTGACGGGCTCAAGCAGGAGACGGATCATGGCCAGTCGTGTCTTTTCACCGCCGGAAAGGACTTTGACTTTCTTGTCGGAAGCTTCGCCTCCGAACATGAAGGCGCCGAGGATGTCGCGGATCCTGGTGCGGATATCGCCGACGGCCACGCGGTCGATAGTGTCGAACACGGTGATTTCTCCGTCAAGCAGCGTGGCCTGGTTCTGGGCGAAGTAGCCGATCTTTACGTTGTGGCCGATTTTGAGGTTTCCGGTAAACGGTATCTCGCCCATGATACATTTGACAAGGGTTGATTTGCCTTCGCCGTTTTTGCCTACGAAGGCTACTTTCTCGCCGCGCTTTATGGTGAAAGTGGCGTGGTCAAAAACCTGATGGTTGCCATAGGCTTTGCCAACGTTGTCGGCGATGACGGGATAGTCACCGGATCGTGGAGCGGGAGGAAACTTGAGGTTGAGGCGGGAGGTGTCTACTTCGTCTACTTCGATGCGCTCGATTTTGGCAAGCTGTTTGATGCGGCTCTGAACCTGGACGCTCTTGGTGGCTTTGTAGCGGAAGCGTTCAATGAAGTCTTCGGTGTCCTGAATCATTTTCTGCTGGTTCTGATAGGCGCGCATCTGCTGATCGAGGCGCTCCTGCCGCAGGACGAGATATTTGGAGTAGTTGACGGAATAGTCGTAGATTTTGCCGAGTGAAATTTCAATTGTGCGGTTGGTGACGTTGTCGATGAAAGCGCGGTCGTGGCTGACGAGCACCACGGCTTTGGCTTTTGTGATGAGGAAATTTTCGAGCCACTGGATCGACTCGATGTCGAGGTGGTTGGTGGGTTCGTCAAGCAGGAGTACGTCGGGGCGGGCGAGGAGAATCTTGGCGAGTTCGATGCGCATGCGCCACCCGCCTGAAAATTCTGACGTGGGGCGCTGAAAGTCGCTGCGAAGGAAGCCGAGGCCGATGAGTGTCTTTTCGATTTCGGCTTCGAAGTTTTCGCTTTCTTCAATGGCGAGGCGGTCGGTCAGCGAGGTCATTGTCTCGATGAGCTCCTGGTAGGCGTCAGATTCGTAGTCGGTGCGGGTGAGAAGTTCGTTGTTGATTTCATCGAGGCGTGCCCGCATTTTGTCGACGTGGCTGAAGGCGCTGCGGACTTCGTCAATGACGGAGGAGGTGTCGCTGACGTTGATGTGTTGCGGAAGGTAGCCTACTGTTGTGTCGCGTGGCATGGCCACGTTGCCTGATGTCGGTTTCTGCAGTCCGGCTATGATTTTGAGCATTGTCGATTTGCCGGCTCCGTTTTTGCCGACAAGGGCTATGCGGTCTTTGGGGTTTATTATATAGGATATGTTGTCAAAGAGTGATTTTGCGCTGAATTCGACCGAGAGGCTGTTGATTGAAATGCTCATAGCGGATTGCGGGAGTATGATGGATGGGTTTTGAGTGATTTTGTTTTTCGGATTGCAAAATTACTCAGAATCCCGCAGACTGCCAAGAGTTTTGTAGGGGAGCATGGGGCGATGCCGATGGAGTGGAGTGTGAGGCCGGGTTGGTGGTGGTGGAGGAAGTCTGGGGGGCTACCGCATGAAAGGGTGGCCGTGGGCCGGATCAGGAATGAAGGATTCGTAAGTGCAGTCGTCGTAATAAACCACAATGCCTGTGACTCGTTTGCCTTTTCCGGTTGTTAGCGTGATGGAGTCATCGTTGGAGTCGGTCACGGCAGATGAGGAGGGGAATCCTGCTGATGGTCGGGTTGGCGGTTCGGCCGGTTCAACCGGAGTGGCAAATGTGAATGTTGTGTTGGCCTCCGGCGCAGATGGCGTTGCTGCTGATTTTTCTGAAGAATTTTGCATTGGGGTGTCATCGAAGTCTAAGCCGAAGTCAATTTGCTGTGTGACTGGCGTTTGCTGATGCTCTGGTGTTGAGGGCCGGCTGTTTTGAGGCTCTGAGATTTCAATATTTCCGTTCGTCACCATATTTCCCTCGCCAAACATCAGCCATACGATGTTTAGATCGGGGTAGGCGCTGTGGATTTTGCTGATGATTTCGTCGCTCACCTTCTTGTTGCGTCCGGCAAGTAGCTGGCTGCCAGTGGGGCGAGGGATTCCGCATTCATCTGCAAACTGGGTTATGCTGATCTGACGGCTGTCGAGATAGTGTTTGAGTCTTGAAACGAGGTCCATAATGCAAATTCTTTAGAATTTTGAATTGTAATGCGATTGCAAATGTAATTATATAATTTTGAATATGCAAATTTAAGAATGAAAACTCTAAAATTTGAGAATTGAAATTAGATTGGTGTGGATTATCAATTGTAAAGTCAATTACCTTATGGCGAGTTTGCTATTGTAAATGCAAGATTTGAAGCAATGGTTTAGGGTTAAGCTGTAAAATTCTATATAATCGGGGAGTTATATGTGTATATGGATTTGAATTTAGTAATGGCCTGTAAGTGGCTGTGGGATGGCGTGATATATTAAAGCTTTGATTTGGATTATTTTTATAATATAGGTGATAATTAATTAGTTATTCTGAATGTTAATGCTTTATAATTTGCAATTGTGATGCGTAGATTTGAAATTCGGACAGATAGCAAATATGAATTAGGATTGCAAAAACAGATGATGTAAATATAAATTCAAGAATGTAAATGGATTGAATTTGCGATTTGAAAATTGAAATTGAGATGTCATAAATCATAATAAATGTAAATACAAAGAGCGACAATGCAAATGAGAATTTTACGTTTGGATTGCAAACTTGCATTTGCAATTTAGAATAGTGTATATTTAAGTTTGTAAACTCAAAATACTTGATCTAAGAACAGATTTTCAAAAATTGACGGCATCCATCTGATGCTCATTGTTATAACAAGTCACAAATATGAAAATACATACTGATTAACGATAATTAATCAATGATATTTGCTTTTTATATTCCCAATACATTTATTATACCGCGTTATCTATTGATAACACTTCTCAACAAAGCGATATTTGCGCCGGATTACGATTCAGCCTCGAAATATTGAATTCTCATCCCTATTATTTGTCCGGGTTTCCCACTTTGCTCCTTATACACCTCTGTCTTGGGCTTCCGATGGTACAGTGTGTGAGTATTTTGTAATAAGTAACTTTGAGCATTGAAGATTTTAACAAACTTCAGCAATGTTGCTTACTGATTTTTTGAATTTTCGGAGTAATTTCAATAAATTTGCGCTCTGATAGCTCTTTTAATGATAAAAACACTCTTAATATCTGCTCTCTCCATTTTGTTCATTGCCTGTAGCCATAGGGGCAATGCGGTGGATTTTGACTATATCGAGAAGATGATATCCGATTCGCCTGAAAAGGCAATCGTGATCCTCGACAGCATCGACCGGAGTTCTCTGACTGAGGCCGACCGCCATCTGGCCGATCTTCTGTCAATCAAATCTCGTGACAAAGCCTACATCACCCATACTTCAGACAGCCTTGTGCTTGATGTGATGGATTACTATTCTTCACACAAGGATGACCGATTATATCCCTTGGCTCTCTATTATGGCGGTCGTGTTTACTCCGATCTTGGCGATTACCCGACGGCTCTTCGATATTTCCAGTCGGCGCTTGATGTCATTCCGGAGAATATGGATAATTTGGAATTAAAGGCTGCTGCTTTAAGCCAGACAGGCCGGCTGCTACGCAATATAAGGCTGCCACTACAGGCTATACCATATTTAGAAAAAGCAATTGAAGCAGGCAAACTGCTCGATGACACTTTCGGGGTGGCTTATGACTACAGTCATCTATACCAGTGCTTTGCTCATGTCAACGATCTGCCATCTGCCCGACGATGCAATGCCGAGGCCATGAAATACTCCGAAGCATTGCCTGCAATCGAACAGGCCGATATGAAAATAGATTTAGCCTTACTGCTGTATCAGGAAAATAAAATAGATTCAGCCTTATATGTTATCAGAGGTTTACCGGACAGGGTAGACCCATTGCGCAGATGCTATGCACTCGCAGTCGCCGCACAGATATACAGAGACGCCGGAGTGCCTGACAGTGCCTATATCTACGCCAGGGAACTGGTTCTGGCGGGAAATGACAATAGCCGGATAGGATTCAAAATCATGTTTGCGCCGGAACTTAAAAGCGTAGTGCCCGAAGACACACTCCGTTTTTATCTGCCACTGTATAAACAGACAATTGAGAAATACCTCGCCCAACATGATGCCAGTGAAACGCTCATCCAGAATTCTCTTTATAACTATCAGCTCCATGTGCGCGATAAAGAGAAAGCTGAAACGGCCAGAAACAGAATGTATATTCTTGTCTACACCATATCAGCACTGGCTGCTTTTGTTATTATAGGACTGCTTTATCTCAGAACGCGTAATCTAAGGCAGATTTTGCATCTTCAGAAAACCTTGAATACTATAAAGACATTGAGATACAATCAGGCTGACAATAGCAAGTCTTTCGAGCCAATGACCTCCCGGACTTCAGCCTGCTCAGAGACCGAATTTCTGCGCCGGCAGATCTTGCATGAGTTTGAGGCGATGGAAAATGCCGATAGCTCCGCATTTTCAGTCAGGCAGGGAGTACTCTGTTCTGAGGCATTTCGCCGGCTGGAGGAAGTCATACAGAAACAGAAATCCATACCGGATTCTGATGATTTGTGGGATGAACTGGCGATGGCTGTTGAAAAAGATTCCCCCGACTTTAAAGCGCGTCTGGCCACTCTTACCAATTGCAAAATGTCAAACGCCGACTTTCAGATAGCATTATTGATCCGCTATGGGATTTCCCCATCAAATATGGCCATCTTGCTGAACCGCACAAAAAGCACAATTTCTTCACGTCGGTCTTCTCTATGCTGCAAAATATTTGGCCCAGGCCAAAGCATCAAGTTGCTTGATTCCATAATATGCTATTTATGAGCCTCATGACTTCCGATAAATTGAGATTTGCCCGGTACGGAAATTGTACGAATCCCCGTACTAAAGTATATTTCCGTACTTTTTCCGTACTGATATGTTGCAACTCTTTCTGACATAAGCGATAAATTTGCAAACAAAAAATTAGTTTATGAACCGACTCCTTAAATCAATCACATTGGCCATCATCCTTCTCTTTGCAATGGATCTGGCTGCAGCCAACAATTGTATCACCTTGACATTGGAACAGTCCGTTATTTCTTCAGATCCGGAGATATGCAATCCAGACCACAAAGGGCGAAGATCTATGCCTATAATATGTACCATAGATTTAACATCAGGCACAGTCCAGACCACATTGACTTCAGAAATCATATCTTATGAGATCTGGGATTCTGATGGAACAGCACTTGTGGCTCAATATATAGATGAACCCGATTTTGTCGGATTACTATGTGATGTCAGTGGTCTTTATCAGCTTAGATTTATAACCGAGTCGTACCAATATATAGGATATATTGAGTTGCCCGGAAAATAGAATCATAAATTCAGAGAAACAATTGACCGCTTATTTACGCTAAAACCCAACTGTTAAGCCATGAAGAAGTCAGTCATCCAGATAATATTGATGTTTCTTGCAAGCATTACCTTATGGTCTTGTGCATCTGAAACAGATGCTTATGCCAGGCTTGTATCCGAGTGGCAGGGACGGGAGATAGTATTAGCGATATTGTCTTTCACCGGCGACACCATCTACGGAGAGTTCGAACGGACTATCCATGTCTACTTGGAGGATTTCGAATACCCTACAGTGATAAACGTTTCTGGTAACATAATACAATAACCATTCTCTCCTCATAAACTTAATTAACCAAAAAAACAAACAATGAAGAAGATTGTTTTTCACCTTGTCTTCGTGGCCATAACTACAGTTTCAGGCGTATACTTCTACCATTCCGAAGACAGCAGAAGACTACTGAGCGCAACTACGCTAGCCAACATTGAAGCATTGTCTCGCACCGAGAGCGGATACAAGTACGTCACGCCTATAGAATATTCTTGGGGATGGGGATGTAATTGTGCCGGTAACGGTTCAGAAGAATGTTGTGGCTAAATACTCAGTGATTAACTCCAATCATTCGTGGCATGAACATGTTCATGCCACGAAAACACATTGAACTCATTTAAACTTTTGTGATTTGTGAGTTTTATTAAGCCATATCACTGCGAATACGAGATAACTCCAGCCCTTCCAATTGGAAATTGTTGTATCAAATCTAGTGAGAAGGAGCGAAAGCCATCCATCCATGCATTGGTACGTTCGATTACGAACAGTTCTTTATAAAGTTCCTCTTCAAAGAAATAATTTTCTTTGTGTTCTGCGTTTCTCGTATTAGGACATACATTTGCGATGATACCATACTCATTCAATGCAGGACGAAAATGTTTGGTATCAATTTTAACGATTTGAAATTAGTTTAAATCACTTCATTATATGGAAAAGGTAAAATTTTCACATTTCATTCTGCTTGTCATGTCTATACTCATGGCAGGATGTAAGAATAACTACCAGGGAGCAGGAAATGAAAATGCTACATCCTTGAAATCAGACACAGTCCCTTATTCTGTAAAATTTGATTTTGACAATGCATGCGAAATCTCGACCGATCTTAAAAAAAATGGTATCATTACGTTTGATGAGGAGACTGAAAACATACCGGGTGGAATCCAGCAGATTGCAGTCAAAGGAGATACGATATTTGTAGTTGATCCTGCAAAGAATCCGGGTCTTTATGCGTATCTTAAAGACGGCTCACAGTTATTCGCATATTGTGACAATGGCACGGGACCTGAAGATATAGTTTCGCCCATGAGTCTTGCAGTAACAGATTCTGAAATAAATGTTTTTGATTTCTCGGCTAAGAAACTCATCAGCTTCAGCAAAGACGGCAGGTTTAAGCAGGGAATAAATCTATCTATGGATGTGAAGGCTGCGATTAAAGATTCAAACGGAGGAATCTGGATGGATTTTTCCAATCAAAAATACGGTAATGAGAAGCTTATATGGAAAAAAGATGAGAAAAGCAAACCCATAACCGTCTTAACAGTACCGGAACACCTTAAGGGCATGACTACTGTTCCACTTATGAATATGGTACAGCTTACAAATGGAGAACTGCGATATATACCATCAATAGAGCCATATATATATGCCCTCAGTGACGGTCGCGCCATTATGATGTATGAACTTGACTTCATGGGTAAGTGGCCTTCGATTGAGAAAATCGCGACTCAATATCAGGGGAATGACTGGGCCAAGAAATTCATAAACTTCCCGATTCACATCAAAGGAGTCGCTGAAAGCGATAGATGGCTTGTGGTTGGAGCAAATTTTAACAAGAAACTGTACATTACGGTATATGATAAAATAGACCATACATCCCGCTCTTTTGTCGATTCACAGCAGGAGTATTACAATCCGTTATATGTAGAAGAGTCCAATCTATATATGAATAGAAGTGACGACAGTATAGAAATACTGAAAATTGATTAGATTAATTTGGTCGTTCTGACACACATTTGTTAAGCCATGAAGAAATCAGTCATACAGATAATATTGATGTTTCTTGCAAGCATTACCTTATGGTCTTGTGCATCTGAAACAGATGCTTATGCCAGGCTTGTATCCGAGTGGCAGGGACGGGAGATAGTGTTTCCTGATGTAATGACAGATGTTATTACAGGAGATACAATTGATCTGTCAGATGCAGATTTTACGATTCTCACATATGTTGACAGTACCGGTTGCACCGGTTGCAAGATGAAATTACCGATTTGGAAAGAGTTTTTCGGTTCGTTGGACTCGATTGCCGGAGAGAGGGATTTCAATGCTGTATTTGTCGCTAATGCAAAAGACAACCGCGAATTGACCTATCTTATCCAACGCGATGATTATCCTTATCAAGTTGTTAATGATGTAAACGACTCTTTGCAGAAACTTAATCAGTTTCCTGATGACATTATGCTCCGTACTTTCCTCTTGGATCGAAACAATCATGTTGTAGCTATTGGCAACCCCGCTTACAATGTAGGTATTGCAGAATTATACCGAGCCATTATTTCAGGAAGAAAAACTTTCAATGAAGGCGGGACTCAGATGATTACTGTTGATGATTCAAAAAAAGAAATCGGAGAAGTCAGATTGGGAGAAGTTTTAACTGTCAATTATGCGCTTGAGAATGAAAGTATGGACACCGTGTTTGTCAGAGATGTCATTTCATCATGTCATTGCACGGAAGCTATTATTTCAGATAGCGTCATCCCTCCAAATGATACTTTGCCGATCCAGATTAAATTCCATGAAGATTCTATTACCGGCATATTCAGGCGGAATGTGTACATATATTATCACGGATTTGAAAACCCGACAGTACTGGAAGTCTCAGGATCTGTCATCAATTAAATTTTATTCAATTTTATAAAGATTTACTCATGAAAAAGATCTTTTTAGCCTCATTCGTAGTCTTAGCAGCCATAAGTTCGTGCTATGGCTTTTTTCATCAGTCTCAGAATCCAGTATTGAACAATGCATTGACTCTCACAAATGTTGAAGCGTTGTCAAACAGCGAGATTATAGTCGATTGGGATAGATGTTGTGCCCCTGGTGGAGATGGATGCTGTTCTGGCCCATATAATTGGTTGCCGAATGATCGGATATGCTAAAAACGTTTCTGATGGATGGAATAGGTGAATCTCACACTTATTCCATCCATTCGATCGTCAACCATGAAACAAATAACATAAGTAACTTTTCAAAATTAAACGATATAATGTACATAAGTAGCTTCTACGGATGATCTTTCATCCTCTCTGCGGTTTTATTCCGGCCGGAATTAAGCTCTTCATCGGTCGTTTATATCTATAAACTCCCTCTTCAGCCCTCGATTCCGGCCTCTGAATAAATCCCGCATATAGTATAAATTAATTTTTCCAAAGCTACTTAATAAAATATATTTCAAAGTTATGAGACGTGTTATTTTTATTACATTGTTTTTTATGTCGCAGTTCGCTGTATATACGGCTAAAGCAGAATCCGAGATAATAGCCGACAGTGTAAAAGTGTCTTTATTGCGTGGTTTCCCGGCTGTCAAGATAACAAAAATAGACATCGGGACAGTCCATGTCGGAGAGAAGGTGGAGACCGGCTGTGCCCTGCATAATCAATCTAACCGGAAACTGGAAATTGAAAAACTTGTAGTTTCTGATCCGGGAATGAAATTTGCAACTTCACGACCGTGGATGATGCCGGAATGGAAGATCAGTCTTGAAGGATATCTTAAATTTAAAGCTCCTATAGGGAAATTCCGTGGTACGATAAAGGTGTATTATAAAGGGGTGAAGAAACCTACTATTGCTGTAATTGAAGGTAATGTTGTAAAATGATGTTGAAAAAATGAGATTTTTTAATAAGATTTTGCTGATAGTATTGCCCGTGCTTGCCGTATCTTGCGGGCATTCAGGAGATAACTCTCTTGATAAGGATGTGGACATATCACAAAATGTGATTCCATTTGAACTTGATACAATTTCGGTAGGTAATGGAGCCGGCATATACTCATTTGGCTCCATGATTGTTGTTGTGGATGGACATGCCAAGGACAAGATTCTGACAATCATTGATCTTCCTTCGCTGAAAGTCAAAGGGCAAATAGCACAATTCGGCCCCGGACCGGATGAAATAACGGTTCCTGGAGCTGTTTTTATTGACAATAGCGGAAAATCTATTTCCATATTCGATTATGGACAATTGAAAATTGCCACCTATGACATCGACAGTGCATTGGTTAAAGCCGATTATAGTCCTTCGATAAAGGCTGATTTCAATAATCGGCAATTTCCAGACCGCTATGTCCATGTCAATGATTCAATCGGTTTTGCAAGGTCAATCACTATGGATCCCAAAAGCAGAGGATATTCCCAGGGCCTTTGCAAATATAACATAACAACGGGCGAATTAACAGAAATTTCCGATCCGGAGCGTATGGCCGGGCTGAAGTCATTATTTGGTATCTCATTAGCCGACAGCATTATTGCCGAGGGCGCTACCAATAATGATATTCTGAACATATATAATTTTAAAGGTGAATTGCTTCATAAAACTGAAGGACCGGATTACTCATCTGAGGTAATGAAAGACAAAGTGTTTTTCAGAGAGATAGAAGTGATACCGCATTATATTCTGGCCTCCTATTCAGGGCGGGAGGGGGAAAATGCCTACAGTGCCGACAGGATCAGAGTGTACAAGCATGACGGCAGTTATGTCAAAACGCTAATTGTCGGAAAAAACATAACAGACATGGCATATAACCAAGCGTCAAACAGGCTGTTCTGCATATTCAACGACGAAAACATTCAGTTTGGGTATATCGAGCTGGATGATATCCTATAGGATGATAAGTAAGGCTAATTAATATGAGTGAATAAAAAATCAACCCTACCACTCATCGTGTTTATTCGCACCTTGATTCTTCAGTCATGTAAGAATCAAGGTGCAGTAAACAACGGTGGTGCTCCAGTGGTCAATATTTATTCCGGCAATAAGGAATTGACGCATGAAAAAAGCAGCTTGCATCTGATATCACGGAAGATATAAACCTGCTGATAATGAAGTGGAAGCTCAAGAATGCTTTGACAGGCAATGACATTATAATCTAATAAAACATCTGTCGCTGATACAAAATATCTATTCACGTATATAGAAGAAACTGATGAAGAATATGCTTATGCAATAGTGAAGAAGGAGGTTCTGGCAACAAGATCGAAGTTGCTGCTGAATCATGTTGCAGACATTGACAGCATATTTAAACAGGTTGAAGATGAAGCCTTGTATTTGTTAAAGTATAAGTTGAAAGAATAGCAAGTTACATAAACATTTATTCAATAATATTTTAATTAAAACATTCATAATCATGAAAAAAAACATGCTCGCCACAACCGTGGTTATTGCCGCTGTAAGCGGAATCATCGGCTATTACAATCAATCACCGAATCAACAGCTGGGTGCTTTGGCGCTTGCAAATGTTGAGGCTCTTTCAAGTCAGGAAGATACGTCAGGCTACAGCAATACGGGGCCAGCAGAAGAAAAAAGATGCTATGGCGGCGGTCATAGGATGGTGTGTCGCTGTATAAACTCTCATCCATGCTCAGGTACAGATTGTTATTAACATGTTTGGATGAAGAAGTCGGTATAGCCTTTCGGTTTCAGCACGCTCAATAATACTTAAGTAATATTATTTGATATGAATCATTCCCCAATTTAATAAATAAACTTCCGAAATGAACCATTTATTCATTAGAATATTATTTACGACATGTTTTATCGGATGCGTATTGTCATGCTCAAAGGATAATAATGCACGAGACACAGATGTGCCACAGTCCGTTATTAATATAGATATGTGCAAGGATTCTTATGACGGCTTATATCGTGATCATCATGCTTCATTCGTAATTTTGAAAGAGGATGATGAAACGATGTTTATGGATATAGATAAAGTGAGGTTTTTCAATGGGAATTACTATATTCTCGACAGAAGTTCGGCTCGGAAACTCGTGTCATTTACCTCCGATGGATCACCGATGGGAAGCTACGGGAGACAGGGCAATGGGCCTGGAGAATACGTTTTTCCATGGGATATGGATGTGGATTCAACTGGTGTATATGTATTGGATACAAATAACCGAAAAGTAATCCGTTATTCCCACGATGGTACATTCATCAGTGAATCAAAGCTCAAGTTTCTCGCGGATGCTTTCAAACGCCTTCGGAATGGAAATTTCATATTCAATATCGCTCCTGACGGGAAAGCATCACCAAGCCTTTGTATTACTGACCCATCAGGACATATACAGACTTCTTTCTGCTATTATGAAGACGGATATGTAGGTGGTTGTACGACAAACAATGTGTTACGTGAAACCTCTGATGGTATATTATATTACAGAAGTCCGTTAGATACTTTAATAAAAATGGATAAAAACGGCAATGTAACCGGCCGAATAATTTTTGATTTCATGGAAAAGGGAATATCTCAGATAGCAAAAAAAGATTTTCTGGCATTTCGGCGCAATGAAGAAGACAAATCTTATCTGAGGCTTGTAGACACGCCATTTCCCCTGTCGGGCAGCCTATTGATAGGGCTGGTGGAAGATGAGAGCTCGCAGTACACAATTATTTGTGATCCGGTAAATAATATGTGTGGAAGCCGTAAGTTTACAAGCAATTCTTCTGTATATGACATCATCGAGCCTCTGACATCTGTAGGTGACTCTGTCGTAGTAAGTCTTATGAATGAGGAGCTGGCACATCGTTGCCGTGATTATGCGACTCTTCCAGATTCGATAAAAGATTCTCTTAAATCTGGGGCTCGTGTATTGGTTTTAAACACCTTGAATTAAACTGTCCGGCAGGCACAACAGAAAGATAGGCCATGAAAGCAATATCAATCCGGACTGTTGTAATGTTTATTTTCATCTTGATTCTTCAATCATGTAAGAATCAAGATGCAGTAAACAACGGTGGTGCTCCAGTGGTCAATATTTATTCCGGCAATAAGGAATTGACGTATGAAAAAAGCAGCCTGCATCTGATATCACGGAAGATACAAACCTGCTGATCATGAAGTGGAAACTCAAAAAATACTGAAATCAGAAATACCTTGACATGTAATAAAACAACTTTCAAGGGCGCTCGGCAAAACTATCGGTCACATGAAAAAGTGCAACATTAGAATTCTGTTGATAGTCATGCTTTACTGCATTGGATTGCGTGAAGCCGTGACGGGAGTTCTGCAACTCTTGGGCTTGGCCGAAAGTCTGAATGCATCTTACAGCGTCACGGGAAGTTTTTATAATCCCGGACCTTACGCGTGCTGCCTGGCGTTGGTTTTTCCATTTGCTTTGCGTGATGCAAATTTATCAGACAATAAGCTTCAAAAACTGACGGGATGGACAATGGCGCTCCTCTGCGCCATTCTCATCCCCGTCACAATGAGCAGGACTGCTATAGCGGCCTGCGGTATCGGTGGAATCATTGCAATGTCAGATAGATTGAATCTTCGGCGATTGAGCAAAGGAAGATTATTAGCCTTAGGTATCATGTGTGTGATTATTGCAGGAGGTATATACATAGTAAAGAAAAACTCGGCTGACGGAAGACTGCTGATGTGGAAAGTCGCGGTTCAGGCTGCGATGGAAGTTCCGCTTACAGGGGTAGGCTGGTCAGATGTCGCCGGGACCTACGGAGAAGCTCAGGAGCAATATTTTGCGTCCGGCAAAGGTTCTGAACAGGAAATCATGGTGGCCGATGCTCCCGAATATGTGTTTAACGAATATCTTCAGATAGCCATAGCCTATGGCCCGTTGGCCGCGGCAGGGGTGATTGTCATGATAGCAGGCGCCCTTATGACAGCCATTAATAACAAGGTTTATGACTTTGCCGGTAGTTCAGCAGGAGCTGCAGTAGTAATGTTTGCCTCATATCCATTGCAGTTTCCTCTGTTTGTTATTGCCATTACTCTTGTCCTCTCCGGTGCGTGGCTTTCATCCGCTTCCCGGATAATCGGCCCGGCTTCGGCAGGAATCATAGTGGTTTTTACCTGTCTGTTTCTCTCCAATAATGCAACCGGTGATGTCAGGTCTGATTTTGCAGTAGCCCATAATCTGCACCGTGCGCACAACTACCGCAAGTCAAACAATCTGCTTCTCGGAATGCTCCCACATTCAGCAGACCCCATGATACTCAATATCATCGCAAAAAACTATCGCGCTTTAGGGCAGCCTGACAGCGCGGAGCATTACCTTCAGAAATCAGTCAACCGCTGTCCCAACCGCCTCTATCCCCACTATCTGCTCATGCAGCTTTATGGCGATTCCACTTTTTTTAACCCGGTCCGTCAACGTCAGGAAGCGAGACTCATATTGAACACTCGTGAAAAAATCCACTCACGGGCCATAGAAGAAATGCGAGAGGAAGCAAATGAAATTTTAGGTGTAGAAGAATGAATCGGTTATTATCTTACATATTGTCCTGTTTGCTGGTCTCATCATGTACATCACATGATGAATTGCTTGATTATGCCCTTGAACAAGCCCGCAGCAATCGGCATGAGATTGAAAAGGTATTGACTCATTATGTTGGCGATACGCAGAAACAGGAGGCTGCACGTTGGCTCGTAGCCAATATGCCGGGACATTCGGTGATGTGGAGTGAAGGAGTACAGGCTTTTGCGGACTCAGTAATGCATCAGGGGCTTTCTCAGGAAAGGGGAAATCAATTGTGGGATTCATTGCAGAAGATATCCGCTACACCACAAAAACAACGTGATATAGAAACATTGTCGGCCGAGTTTCTGATTGACAATATTGACAAGGCTTTCCGGGCATGGAGCGAAAGCCCCTGGAAAAGCGAAGTGGATTTTGACCGGTTCAAAAAGTATGTATTGCCATATCGTGCCGACAATGAATTGCTGCGCATCGGCTGGCGCGATTCACTTAGAGCTACCTATGCGCCGGTCATCAAAGACGCAAAAACTGCGCGGGAGGCTTTTGAACGTCTGCGAAAAGCCGTAAATTCCGTAAAGAGAAAAGGGAAGTATGATTTTCCATATGTTATGGATGCCGTGGCCTTACGCAACCACTACTCCGGCGTGTGCCTTGAACGGTGTGTGTATTTCACGGCTGTCTGTCGGGCTTTTGGCCTGCCTGTCGTGATAGACAACTGTGGGCAATGGGCCAATTACAGTAATCGCTCCCATACGTGGGTGGCACTCGTCCTTGACGATGGCACATACACGGTGGTAGATGAAGATTCAGTGGCAAGAAAGTTCAATAAAATTGATGCATCGACTTTCGCACAAAATCAGACTATGCCGGAGGATTATCCATATACGGGTGAATTTAAGAAACGGTTGGTCAAGGTGTGGCGGCAAACTTTTGACCTCAATCCGATAGATGATGCCCCTTTGTTTGATGATAGTTCTGCCCGGCTGTCCTCTCCTCGACTTGTTGATGTGTCTGCAGAATATGGACTGAATGGGAAAGTCGAAATCAAGCCGGACTGTGAGATAGAAGATGTATGGCTGTGTTCCCATTCTTTATCAGGCGGATGGATTCCGCAGGCTCATGCCCAGGTAAAGATGGGGAAGGCAAAGTTTGAGCACATATCCGATTCAGTCATGCTTCTGCCTATGGGAATCATTGAAGACGTAAAAACGGCTTTAGGTGAGCCATTTTATATCAGCAATGGCCGGAAAATAGAGTTAAATGCAGATACGACAAAACTTGTATCAGCCACATTTACCCGGAAATATCCGATAAACGCCGGATGGCTCAACCGCTATGCTCAAATCCCATCCACCCGTCTGGAGGGTTGCAATGAACCGTCGTTTCAGCATCCTGACACATTGTTTACCATAACTGAGGTGCCTGTGTTTCATAATACAGCTCTGATTGATTCGCCGGGACGATACAGATATATTAGAGTAATAGCCGATCTGCCGAGTTATGCAAATATGGACCGGCTTGACATCTATGACAAAACCGGCACCCTGGTTGCCTCAGAAAAGAAAAGGCTTTTGGATCTTGGAACTTCAAAAACGATAAGCCGGATTGACTACTTTCCGTGGAACGACGGCAATTTCGTAGTCCCTGGCCATGATTATGAATTGGCTTATTGGCATAAAGACCGATGGAGAGCTATCGGCCGACAGCATAGTAATGATTATAGCCTCACATTTGACAACATTCCCTCAGGAGCTCTTCTAATACTCCACGACCTCACCGAAGGGAAAGAAGAGCGCCCGTTCACCCTTAATAATGGCAGGCAGATATGGTGGTAAAATCTTACAACTTTCCGTAACTATCGGATTTAATAAATCAATCACAGTTTAAAACATGAAATTTATACTTTATACATTTTTAGTCATTTGCTTTGCCCTATGTACAGGATGCGAATCAAGAAAATCTTATGTAGTGACTAATCAGCCACAGGCTTCCATTTTATTATCAGATTTTGACAGCTTGTTTTCTCTAAATCTAAAGGAGATAACTTTATCCAATGATTTTATCCTTTCCGAGGTGGAATCAATCGAGACTATTTGTCTTGAGACAAGTGACAAATCATTGATTGGCCGCATTTCGATGGTTGAAATTACTGATAGTCTAATCATAGTAGCAGACGATATAGCTCCAAAGAAAGTTCTTGCATTCAATATAGACGGAACTTTTAGCCATCAGATTGGTGCGATTGGTGAAGGGCCTGAAGATTATTCGTCGATAAATCAGGTATTTATTGCAAATGGGTCTGTGTATATCTTAGATTGGACGAGATCTAAACTCTTAACTTATAAACTAACGGGGGAATTTATTTCGGCCATAGAAATAGCAAGACCGGAAAGGCCCGAAAACATATATCTGACAGATGGCGGTTATATCGGCACGTATGCAGCTTACTTTGAACGTAATCCTTTTAATATCCGCACCTTTGGTATGGATGGGGTTGTGACAGGAACTGCTCTTCCGTTTAAATATACTCGCCCAAATCCCGCAGGACATATTGTGAAAGACGCACGGCTTGGACAATTATTTTATACAAGTTTATGTGATACAATATATAGCGTCTCGGACTCCGTTATAAATGCAATTGGGCGATTCGGCTTGTACGGACCAAATGATGTGCCCAATTTTATAGAAGCAACTTCTGCGTTGAATAACCGTGATTATTATAGATTCATGAATACGTCTTCCGACATAAAAATTGTCAATTATATAGAAATGACAGTTATGCCTGATAGTTGGTATATTGAATATCAGACGCCACAATACAGTTATTCATGTATAGTAGACCCTCTTACACTCAGATCAAAAAGGTATCTTCGCACTGATATATCCAATAAATTCTGTTACTTTCCGTTTGTAATAGTCGGTAAAAATGGAGCTGCATCTTTATTGTCTTACATGGATGAAACTGCTTCCAATGCGCTAAGTGAAGAGAATTTGAATTATCTTAGGGAATGTTTCTTAACAAAGGGGTGTAACCTTTCTTTTGGGGAATCTACTTTTGAAAATAATAATCCGATTATAATTAAATTCAACTTGAAGACGTCAATGGCAGAAACAGATATTTAATATGCTGATAAGTAATACAGGAAACTTAAATCTTTTTGGTGAAGTTGAATTATTGAAATCGCAAATCCAATAAAAATGAGTCTTTGGTATAAAGTTATAATATTCTGTGCGCTTTTCCTATCAACAATAGGATGTGTAAAGGAAGAGACTAATATTCAAATGGAAAATGTCATTTATGAAATGCTTGTATCGGATGATACAAGCATAGAAGATTTTGCCATAACAGATATTTTAGGGGATACAATTTCCATTAAAACGCTTGTGGAGAATAATTCAATCGTCATAATCGGACTTTATAACATCGACTGTACCTCATGTGCAGAGCGGGAAATAGAATTATTGAAATCTATAGTTAGGAATGGCAATAATGATGACATTATAATATTAGGCAATTTTTCAAGTCTACGTAAAATGAAAATATTTCATGAAAACATTCCCTTAAAAATGTATTCTGATAAGAATTCAAAGTTGTTGGATTATATCGACCATGATGTGTTTATCTTTAGGCTTAGTACAGATTTAAAAGCTTACTCGATCGTAGATTTAATAGCTTATCCTGCGATTTCAAAAATATATTATGAAGCTGCGATTGGAAATAATAGGCTCAAAGAAGAATAAATCAAATCATGAACAATTTAAAGAATTAAAACTCAAGCCGAAACCAATTTTAGATGAAAGTTACATTACAATCATATCTCTTGATAATTTTTCTTGCACTATTGACCTCATGCTGCAGGTCTTTGAGTGAAAAATTCGATGATATTCTCACCATTGACTTGACTCAGGAACTGACATCTATAACTCCAATTGTAGTCAGAGAAATCAGTCTGTCTACAGGAGATGATCCTATCGGACATATGTCGAAGTTTGTGCCTGCAAAAGATGGGTTCTTCATTATGGATGCCTTCAGAAATACCATATGGAAATTCAGTGAAACAGGAGAAAAAATAGGTAAGCTGCATAGTGTCGGCAATGGTCCGGGGGAATATAGCTGTGTGAGTGAGATTGATGTGTATCCTAACGGGGATTTGGCCGTACTTGACTTCAAGACTGGCAAGATTCATAGATATGACGGATTTCTCAATTTTGTTTCAAGCATAGAAATACCGGAAAGAGCCTGTGGTTTCTCTATTGGTAGCGACACATCTTATTTCGTGAACAAGGCTGGTGACAAGCATGAACTCAATATCAATCTTGGGCATTTTAACACTGCTGACGGAGACATTGAGCCTATTATAAAATCAAAACACAAACATGAGAACCTCGCCTTTGGCTCAGGGAATACACATTTTTGGAGATCTGGAAACGATGTAATTTTCTATGACAGATTCACCCCCGATTTCTATTTGATAAGAAATGATTCCGTAAGCCCTTATTTTTCAATTCTATCAGATGATATTCCGGATAGTGATGTTGTGAAAGCTCTGGTTAATGCGACAATGGACCATCAATACTCATTTTCAGGTATTGATGCCGCTACGATCATTGACGTTCTGTATGCTTTCAAATGCGATAATATACTTTTGTTCGGGCTTCATTCAACTCCATCACGACACATTTGCTATCGGTTCAGTGACAATCAGATGTTTTCGCTCAATATGAACACACCTCCCTTCTATGGCGCTTTGCAAGGTGCTATCGGTGTGTATCAGGACTGCTTTGTGACCAATAAACAGCCTCTTGATGACGGGAATCCATCTATTCTACTTTATAAATTCAATAATTGAAAATATGGCAGTTTGATTTCAATCGGTCATAGAATCAGATAAATAATACTTACAAATGAAGAATATATTAAAATCAGTGGCCATTATTTGCCCCATGCTAATAAGCTCTTGCGTCAATATAAATAAAACTGATGCCGAAAAAGGGATTGATGTGATTAGCATAAATAAATCCGGTCGATTCACATCCGATACATTGGTGGAATCAGTCACGTATTTGGGATTGAAACCATTAGATGATTGTGAAATTTCCGGAATTGACAAAATAGTTCGTGTTGACAGTCTGTATGTAATTGGTGATTTCCGGCGAGGAATTATATGCGCATACGATTCTGAGAGTGGAAATCCGGGATTCATTATAAACAATATCGGCCAGGGGCCCGGTGAATATTCCGAATTGAGTTGCTTCTGTTGTGATAAATCTCGGATATACGTTGTTGATAACAGACGTCAGCAGATGTTGGCCTATGATGCCTTGTCCGGTAAATTTATTGAATCTAAAAGAATGCCTATTATCCCGGATGATGTTGAGTCACTGGATAATGGCGGTTTTCTGTTTGTTACCGTGCCGCTTGGCTCCAGGCGAAAGTTGCCAAACTCAAATCACAGGGTTCACATATCAGACAAAGACCTGAATATTGTGGACAATTTATTCGAGTATAAAGATGATGAGTTTGATCCTATTGGCCAGCGCTACTACTTGACGAAGAATAATAACAAGATTGTGTTCGGATCTCTTATGTTTGACGGTTATACAGTAATGGATGATCGTGACCCCTCAAAATATCATCAAGTCAAAATTGATTTTAAGAACGGACTGCAAGGGAAAAGTGATATTGATATGCGAGATGTCAAAAACTACGATCATCTTACATTGCCTCCATTCATCAGTGGGAACAATGCCATAATATCGTACACTCTTGGCGATGGTTACATAGAGTATGGGCTGTGGAATAAAGATGTAAATGGAATACTTCCAATGCCATCAGACAATATTTCAAAGGCTATAATGCCTGTTGTTGGTGTTGATGGTGACAAATTTATCGGCTATTATGATTCATATGATAGATATAAATCAGCCGTAGATCATGGATTTGCAAAAGCGTCTGAATCGGTGGAAGATATTTTGAAATCTGAAGGTAGTGCACTTGTAATATATAAGATGCGGCAACAAGTACCCTCTAATACCGAAAATTGATTGAGCAGCTACCTCTACGCACCGATATTTATCAGGATGTCGCCAACCGAAATTCTATTTTAATTCAAATACGTGTTATTCGACATGAAGATCTTTTTTAATATTGTAATCTTGACTATTTGTCTTGTACTATCTGGATGTACTCCTGAAGATCAGGCAACAACGATTTCATTCGACAACCGGATCTCATTTTCAGAGTTCCCTGCCGTAGTAAGTCTCGATTCAGGTACTATTATCGATACAAAAACTATTGGAAATCTACAATTCCGCGTAATTGATTCTCTAATGGTCATAGCAACGGCTGAAAGAGAAAATTCATGGAAAGTCAGAAGTATTCAGGGAGATTCCACTTTGTTAGAGTTTATATCGATAGGCAGTGGACCGGATGAATTCGTCTCCTCTCCTCTGATATCTCAGGCTTCTTTTTTTAATGGTGATGGAAATATATACATACTTCTGCCTGACAATTATCGGCAGCAACTTCGAAAGATTGATCTTTCAAAGTCAATTGATTCAGGTCAAATGGAATCAGATGTAGAGAATAATCCTCGGATTAATAATTTTTCTGTTTATAGTAACTTCTCAGACACCAGTACCCGGATATTTGTTTCGGTTAATCCATCCGAAGGGTCTATAGAACGAACAATCTTAAAAGACGGGTCGGAACTGTCTTTAAACAGCATACAGCATCTGAATCAATATAAAGTGCCCGCACCTGATAAACTTGGACTGCTTATGCCCAACATTATCTTCAATTGTGATAAGAACCGTATTGTTGAAGTATTAGAACTATATCCACAATTTAACATATATTCTCTTGATGATAACTTTTCAGTGACAGTCATGCCTGAAGGTAAGATAGATAGTTATAAACGATATATCGACAACGAAACAGCTGAGAATAAAGAGCTGATTTACAGTGGCGTAAACGGTTATGAGAAGTTTTTCGTCATCAATAAGATTAATGGTGAAAAATCTGAACTATGGTTCTTTAATTGGGACGGTATGCCCTTATTGGACATAAAACTTCCTGAACTGGCTACTTCTTTTGACATAGACTTCCGGAATCATACACTATATACATTAAATTTTAAAAACGACATATTTAAAAAATATGATTTAAAGGATATCTTAGAGGGTGTATCTCAATGATTGAAAGACACAGAAACACAGATTATATATGCTTGGATTAAGCAAGTTCATCATGTACATGCTCATGGTCGCGGTGATCGGGGTAGGGCTTTACTGGCTGATTCAGATAACCACAGCCTGTTCATTCCACACTCCTTCGGGCTCAATGTCGCCGACATTGTTGCCCGATGAGAGTGGGTTGGTGAACAAGTGGAAAATGGGTGCGCGGATTTTTAATATTTTCGATGCCATCAAGGGGAAGCCTTACGAGATAAGGCGTCTTCCGGGTTACGGTCAGTTGGAGCGAGGCGATATCATAGTATTCAACTACCCATATCTTGACTCTGACCGTAAGCGCGACAGCATTGCCATGAACCTCGCTACATATTATTGCAAGCGGGCCGTTGCTGTGGCAGGCGACACTCTGGAAATCCGCAATTGCTTCTACCATGTCAGAGGATGCCGCGACACTCTTGGTGTAGCCTCGGAGCAGGAGGCCTTGCGACTATATGTTCGTGAGTTCACCCGTGAAAATCCTGATCCGCACACATGGCCCTCCTGGATGCGATGCTGCCCCCGTGATTCAGCGGTTGGCTGGACGGTAAGAGACATGGGGCCGTTCCTGATTCCGGGCAAGGGGCAGTCTGTAGAGTTGGATTATAAAAGCTGGCTACTCTACCGACGGTATATCGAATGGGAAACGAAATCCAAATTAAAGTGGCAAGATTCTGCGGCATTTATTAATGATAAGCCGATAAAAAGTTATATCTTTACAGAAAATTACTGCTTCGCAGCCGGAGACCACGTAATCGACTCTAAAGACTCGCGCTATTTTGGGCTTGTGCCTGAGAAATTTATAGTCGGCACTGCCGGAATCCGCTGGAAATCACATGTTCTTAACCGTATGTTCAAAGCTATCAATAAACATTGAATACCATGAAATATATCCCTGCCATACTCATTTTGTCGGTCCTCCTCGCATCATGTTCATCTCCAGAAACGGATAAAAAACATAATGCAGATGAGATCGGTGTAGCCACGGCTGAGACCGACCATATAGCTGAAGTCACCGTCATGGATCTACAATCTACAGTGTTCAATCATGAGATCGTGAGCAACGGACGTATTTCAGCTCGTGAGAAAGTTGATGTGAATTTCCGTTCACCCGGACTCATCGCTTCCATATATGTGCGTAATGGACAGAGGGTCACCAAAGGGCAGCGCATAGCCACACTTGACACCTACAAACTCGACAACCAGCTTGAGAAGGAGCAGAGTGCCGTTGCCTCAGCCACGCTTGAGATGCAGGATGTGCTCATCGGCCAGGGCTACGACCCGGATCGGCTTGAAAAAGTGCCTGATGACGTTATGAGACTCGCCCGTCTGCGCAGCGGTCTCCAGCAGGCCGAACTTAACCTCGCGGCAACTCGCAAGGATCTTGAAGATGCCACCCTCCATGCTCCGGTCAGTGGCGTCATCTCCAATCTCACCGCCACTCCCCACAACATGTCGTCATCCACCGAACCGTTGTGCAGGATTATCAACGACAGCGGCATGGAGGCCGAATTTTCTGTACTGGAAAGCGAACTGCCGATGGTTCGGCCGGGTGATAAAATCGCTGTGACTCCGTTTTCGACCACAGACTCGCGCACCGGACATGTCACTGAAATCAACCCGATGGTTGATGACAACGGCATGGTCAAAGTCTGGGCATCGGTCGATGGCGGAGGCGGACTGATTGACGGCATGAACGTCCGTATAAGCGTGAAACGCGCAATCGACAAGGCTCTGGTCATACCCAAGAGCGCCGTGGTACTCCGCTCAGGCCGTCAGGTCGTGTTTACCCTTGATGGCAATAAAGCAATGTGGAACTATATCACCACCGGCCTTGAGAATCTCAGCGAATACACCGTCACCGATGGTCTCACGCCGGGCATGAAAGTCATAACATCCGGTAACGTCAACCTCGCCCACGAATCTCCGGTCAGGATAATTGAGAAATGACATGGTCCGTTATCTCCTGAATCATCGCATAGCTGTCATCATGGCGTTTCTTGCTATGGTGATACTCGGAAGTGTGACATACACAACGCTTCCCGTCTCGCTGTTGCCTGACATAGATATCCCTCACATTACCGTGCAGGTCACGGGTGACAATGTCTCGGCGCGCGAACTCGAAAATACCGTTGTCACACCCTTGCGCCGTCAGCTCATGCAGGTCGGCGGACTTGGCGAAATCAAGAGCGAGACCCGCGACGGTTCGGCGATAATCTCGCTGACAATGGACTATGGTGTCAACACCGACCTCGCCTTTATAGAAGTCAATGAAAAGATTGACGCGGCAATGAACTCCTTGCCCAAGACCGTTACACGACCAAAGGCTGTCAAAGCGAGCGCTACCGACATACCGGTCTTGTATCTGCAAATGACCCTGCGAGACGAAAACGGCAGAATGTCATTTCTTGACATGTCAGGAATTGCCGAAAACATTGTCAGACGCCGTCTTGAACAGCAGCCGGAGATTGCAATGGTAGACATAACGGGTGTGCCTGGAAAAGTTCTGCGGGTCACCCCTGATTTAGACCGTATGACACAAGCCGGTGTGACCGTCGAAGATCTTGAATCCGCTCTCACCGCCAACAATGTCGAGCCCGGTTCAATGACCGTACGCGACGGGTACTATGAATACAACATAACCGTCACCAATCTCCTGCGCTCGGTTGAGGATGTGGAGCGGATCAAGCTCCTTAAGGGCGGGAAGATTATGGAATTGGGCGATTTTGCAGAAGTCAGTCTGACCAACCGTGTGCCTTCCGGCTATTCACTGCATAACAGCAAACGGGCTGTGACTCTTGCCATAATCAAGCACGGTGAGGAGAGCATGGATGCAATGAACAAGGCTCTCGACTCGACCATAAAATATTTCTCAGACCGCTATCCCGAAATAGAGTTCTCCAAAACCCGAAGCCAGACCGAGCTGCTTGACTTCACCATCTCCAATCTTGAGCAGAACCTCATATTGGGCCTTTTGCTCGTGTTTGTGGTGTGTCTCATCTTCATGCGCAGTGCGCGATCGTCATTCATCATCGGATTGAGTATAATAGTCGGAGTAATTCTTACATTCCTGCTCTTCTATCTCTTTAACGTGTCAATCAATATCATCTCTATGGCCGGACTGATTCTTGCCGTCGGCATGATGATCGACAACTCCGTCATAGTCACTGAAAACATCACCCAGTTCCGTCATCGCGGCAACGGGCTTATGGATGCCTGCGTCAAAGGCACCGACGAGATGATAACGCCCATGCTGTCATCATCGCTTACAACTGTAGCCGTGTTTGTCCCGCTGATATTCATGAGCGGTATCGCCGGAGCGATATTCTCTGACCAGGCATTCTCGATCACAGCCGGTCTTGCGGCAAGTTATATTGTCGGGATCACATTGCTCCCGGTGCTGTATTATCTTTTTGAAAATAAGAAATCGGGGATAAAAGAGGGAAAATCAGCAGATTCAAATCAGAATCAGTCACCAGCCTCCCATCAGTCTTTTATCAGTCTTTATGACCGCGGGATGGATTTCTGTTTCCGGCATAAATGGACGTTCATCGCCTCGACTTTGCTCACAGTCCCGCTATGCGTCGTAATGTTCATGCTTATGCGTCAGGAGCGCATGCCTGAGATAGACAGCAACGAGACAATCGTCCGCATCGACTGGAACGAGAATATCAATCTTGACACAAACCGCAGCCGGGTCGAGGCTCTCTCGGATTCAGCATCAGTCGAAAGTTCAGCCTATATCGGCATGCAGGATTACATGCTGTCATCCGACTTCGACCTTTCAACATCTGAAGCCGAGCTTTATTTCAAAACCTCCGGACCTGAAGATATATCACCGCTTCAAAATCGTATTGCCGACCGTATCAGAGACAAATATCCGTCTGCGACAGTTTCATTCCATAAAACTGGCAATATCTTTGAAAAAATCTTTTCGTCAGACGAGGCTGACATCGAAGCGAGAATCAGCAACCGGAATAAAGATGCCGGCGAGATTGACAGTCTTGCATCACTGTGCGGACGCATAGGGGAGGCAACTGGTGAGAGCCTGTCACCGGTTCCGTTGCGCCGGCAGATTGACATATCGGTCGACCGTACGCTTCTCGCTATCTACAATGTCGACTACTCCGAGGTGCAGCGGGCGTTGTGCACCGCATTCAAGGGCAACACAGTGTCGACACTCCGCTCCTATCAGGAATATACTCCGATAGAAATATCAGGGCGTGAACAGAGTGTCGGCGAGATACTTGGCAACGCTTTCGTCAGATCGCGTGCCGATAAAAATGGTGTCCGTACTGAGATTCCACTTCGCTCGCTCGTGACGGTCGGTCACAGCCGCGATCTCAAGACCATTACGGCCGGCGTGGCCGGCGAATATGTGCCTATAGGTCTTGAAGTCCCCGGTCGTGAAGCGAAAGTCATCGAGACCATACGCGAGACAGTAGCTGCTGACGGCTCTCATGAAGTTGAGTTTGCCGGCGGTTTTTTCAGTAATGCCCGCATGATGAGAGAACTGACGGTGATACTCCTTGTGTCAGTCATGCTAATGTATTTCATTCTCTGTGCACAGTTCGAGAGTTTCCTCCAGCCACTCATAGTGTTGCTTGAAATTCCGGTCGACACATTTTTCGCACTGCTTGCCCTCATGATTTTCGGACAGACACTCAATCTCATGTCGGCCATAGGTATAATTGTGACGTGTGGTATCGTAGTCAACGATTCAATCCTCAAACTCGATGCCATCAACGAACTGCGCAAGGGAGGCATGCCTCTGACAGAGGCAATACATACAGCGGGCCGACGCCGTCTGCGCGCCATAATCATGACCTCCTTGACCACCGTCTTCGCCATGCTCCCCGTGCTTTTTACGTCCGATATGGGCTCTGAACTTCAGCGCCCGCTCGCCATAGCTATGATCGGTTCGATGGTGGTCGGCACTCTTGTCAGCATCTTCGTTATTCCGTTGTTTTACTGGCTAATCTATCGCAAACATGAAAATAAGTAAGATATTCCTGCCTATAATCGCATTGCTTCTGCCTGTCACGGCTTCGGCAATGACATTAACGCTTGAAAAGACAATCGAGCTCGCCAACGATTCCTCTCTCATGGCGTTCAGATACCGCAATATGTATCAGGCTGGCTATTGGCAATATGTCAGCTACAAGGCCAACAGGCTTCCGAGTCTGTCGCTCACGGCTACACCGGCAAGATATTACCGCTACATGACCCAGCGCTATGACTCGGAGCAGAATATCGACATATTCCGTCAGCAGCAGATGTTCAGTGCTTCGGCCGGACTGGAGGTGACTCAGAACGTTGACCTCCTTGGGGGCTCATTATATCTTGAGACCGACCTCGAATACATGCGCAACTTCGGGCAGAACAAATATACTCAGTATTCGTCTGTGCCCGTGCGTATAGGTTACCGTCAGGACCTGCTCGGATTTAATGCTTTCAAGTGGGAGCGCAAAATAGAACCTCTGCGCTATGAGAAAGCAAAAAAGGAACTGATCTACAACATGGAATCTGTCAGCGAGCAGGCTGTTTCCTATTTTTTCGCCCTCGCACTTGCTCAGGCTGAATATCGTCTTGCCGAAGAGAATGTGGCCTCATGCGACACACTCTACGTTATCGGCGAGCGGCGTTTTAAAATCGCGGCCATCTCCCGTGCCGACCTGCTCACTCTCGAACTCGACAAGGTTAATGCCCGCAATACTCTTGAAAACTGCCGTATAGCGCTCAAAAGGGCATCGTTTTCGCTCGCTTCGTTCCTCGGCATGGATAAGAATACCGAAATAGAACTTAAGATGCCTGGCCGTCCGCTTACCACAGCAATTCCGTTGGATCTGGCTCTTGCAATGGCCAAAAAGAATAACCCTACGTTGCTTGGCCACTGCCAGACCATACTTGAGGGTGAGAGGGAGTTTAACAGGGCCAAGGTTGAGTCTCGGTTTAACGTCTCAGTCAACGCCTCGGTTGGTTTCAACCAGGTGGCTGATGATTTTTCAGGCGCCTACCGCTCGCCGCTTCGCCAGGATCTTGTGTCAGTGTCCATCTCAGTGCCGCTTATTGACTGGGGGGTGAGAAAGGGAAAGGTCAACATGGCCCGCAACAATCTGAATGTGTCGCGTATCGCCGCCCGTCAGGATGAACTCAGTGTGGAGGAAGACCTTATCATGACCGTCTCCGACTATGAAGTGCGTCAGCGTCTGATCGCATCGGCATCTGAAGCCCTCGATCTTGCCGAGACCGCATACACCCAGACCCGGCAACGGTTCATAATAGGCAAGGCGGATATAAACAGTATAACCCTCTCGCTCAACCGCCGGCAGGAAGCAGCCAAAAATTATATAGCCGCCCTCCAGAACTATTGGTTAAGCCATTACAAAATCCGGCGTCTGACGCTACACGACTTTGAACTTGACATGCCGCTCTCAGAGAAATTTGAGCTGAAAAACTGACAGATGGCCTCACGATCGTTTTCCATAATAGTCATTTTTATCGTCCTGTCGCTGGTGGGATGCGCGCTTGTGCCGTTCCTTCCGGTCAAACTCGCTCCTTCGCGCAATCTGCCGTCACTCACAGTCAGTTTCTCGATGCAGGGCAGTTCGGCCAGAACCATCGAGGCCGAGGTCACTTCACGCATCGAATCAGTGCTCGCGCGTGTCAGTGGAGTGAAAGGCATCAGCTCAAAATCATCCAACGGGGGCGGCCGCGTGTCAATCGACCTTGACAAGCATGCCGACATCGATATGGTGCGTTTTGAGGTCTCGACACTCGTCAGGCAGATATGGAGCGAACTGCCCGAGGGTGTCAGCTACCCATCCATATCGGCCCGCGCGGTTGAGAAGGAGAGCTCCAGGCCATTCATGGTCTACCGTCTCAACGCTCCGGCCAATCCGTCAGAAATCCAGACTTATGGAGAAGAAAATCTCAAACCGCTCCTTGCCCGTATCCCCGGAGTATATAAGGTAGAACTCAACGGTGCGCAGCCTATGGAGTGGCAGCTGCATTACGATATAGACAGGCTGTCATCGCTCGGCCTTACGCCGTCCGATCTGCGTCAGGCCATACGCGAGCATTATACCAGCGAATTTCTTGGCATGGCACCTGTCATAGCCGATGACGGTGACAAATCTGAATACATCCGCCTATCGCTGCATACCGATGGCACGGCCGGCTCATTTATCCCATCGGAAATTTCCGTCAGACTGAACAGCGGCTTATCGGTCACTCTTGATAAACTTGTGAGTGTCATCCACACCGAGGCGGCACCTAAAAGTCATTTCCGCATCAACGGGCTTAACTCCATCTATGTAAATATTACATCCGAGGAGGATGCCAATCAGCTTACGCTGGCTGAAGAAATCAGGACAGCCGTCAGCCGATTTGAGACTGTAATGCCTGAGGGCTATATGATTGACCTGTCATATGACGCAACCGAAAGCATTCGCGGCGAGCTCGATAAGATATATTTCCGCACAGGACTCACAGTGCTGATACTCCTGCTGTTCGTTGGCCTTGTCACTCTCAATTTTCGCTATGTGCTGATGATAACCATAGGCCTGACAATCAATCTTGCCGTGGCGGCAGTGTTCTATTATTTCGCCCACATCGAAATCCAGCTCTATACACTCGCAGGAATCACAATTTCACTCAATCTCGTCATCGACAATCTCATTGTAATGGCCGATCACTACACGCGCCGGCGTAACCTGCGGGCTTTCACCGCCATTCTTGCCGCTACAATTACCACAATCGGCGCATTGTCGGTGGTCTATTTCATGGACGAGAAAACACGCCTAAGTCTGGAGGATTTTGTCACAGTGGTCATCATCAATCTCTCCGTCTCGCTCGCGGTGGCACTGCTGCTTGTGCCAGCACTTGTGGAGAGGCTTGGCCTGCAAAGGGTGAATGGCAAGAACGTAAAATTCCGCAGTCTGCGCCATCGGGTCTCTCTGAGCCTTTCACGTCTTTATGCCAGCATAGTTCGGTTTATGCTGCGGTTCAGGGTCGCCATGATTGTTATTGTGATACTCTCTTTCGGATTGCCGGTGTTCATGCTCCCGGATAAAATCGAAGGTGAGGGATACTGGACAGAGAAATATAATTCCATATTCGGAAGCCCGACATATCGGGAGAAAATCAGACCGGTGACCGACATTGCACTCGGTGGCACTCTGCGACTGTTTGTCGAAAAAGTCTACAACGGTTCCTATTGGGACCGCGACAATAGTGAGCCGGTTCTGCATATCAACGCCACTCTGCCCAACGGAGCTACACTCCGGCAGATGGACGCACTTGTAAGGCAGATGGAGGCCTATTTGTGCGGGTTTAAGGAAATACGCCAGTTTCAGACTTCCGTGTCAAGTGCCCGTCGTGCATCCATTTCGGTGATGTTCAATGAGGGGCATCAGCATGACGGATTCCCTTACAAACTGAAGGGCGAGGTCATATCCAAGGCTCTTACACTCGGTGGCGGTTCATGGAGCGTATATGGTCTTGAAGACCAAGGGTTCAGCAACGATGTCAGAGAGACGGCCGGAAGCTACCGCGTGAAGATGACAGGCTACAATTATGACGAACTCTCTGACTGGGCCTACCGTATGCGTGACACACTGCTGACCCACCGTCGCATCAAGGAAGTGGCGGTAGCATCCGAGTTCTCTAACTGGAAGGATGACTATACGGAGTTTCACCTGGTTTTTGACAGGGACCGCATGGCTAAATACGGCATCACAGCCACACAGCTATTCTCGGCAATCAAGCCGACATTCGGTCGGGAGATCAACTGCGGGCAGATTGTTGTAGACCGCACATCGCAGCGTATAAATCTCTATTCCATCCAGTCGGATGCCTACGATATTTTCACCCTCATGCGTCAGCCTTTTACCGTCAGAGGGCGCACATTCAAACTGTCAGATATAGGCTCGATAGAAAAACGTCAGGCCCCGCAGGACATTGTCAAGAAAAACCAGGAATATGTGATGTGTCTTCAATATGAATATATAGGTTCCAACATGCAGGGCGATAAAGTGCTCGACCGCGACCTTGAGACAATCAATGCCCTCATGCCGGTGGGATATAAAGCCGAAAGAGAGCAGCGCCAGTGGAAAGCCAAAGATGAAAGCGGGAATTACTTGCTGCTGTTGCTCGTCATGGGCATAATATTCTTCACAACCTCGATACTGTTTAATTCACTGCGACAGCCATTTGCCATCATTTTCATCATACCGGTGTCATTCATCGGAGTTTTCGCCTCGTTCTATCTGTTCAAACTTAACTTTGATCAGGGAGGCTTCGCGTCCTTCATACTGCTTGCAGGCATCACCGTTAACGCTGCGATATATATTCTCAATGAATACAATTCATTGCAAGCCGGATATCCGCAAATGGCACCATTGAAAACCTATCTGCGTGCTTTCCGCGTCAAGATAGTTCCCATACTGCTGACTGTCATGTCGACCATCCTCGGATTCATACCTTTTATAATCGGCGAGAGTAAAGAATCTTTCTGGTTTCCGCTTGCCATAGGTACAATGGGAGGCCTGGCAGTCTCAATACTTGCTATTTTGTTAATACTTCCGATCCTGGTAATCCGGAGAGATATGCGCCCACGGAATTAATAAATATCGGGGAACGGGATATAAGAGGTCGTTTAAAACCAATAGTTAAAAACTGAGTGGTTTATCTTTTAGATAAATTGTTGCAAATGAGGAAGGAGTCATATCCACCTCAAAACTTTCGCTCAGATTTTAACTATTGTTTTTAAACGGCCTCTAAATATATGGCAAATGCTTATATATGACAATCATTGCTCATTCTTTCCAGCAAACTGTCTCCAGTCAAGCCACTTGCGCTTCCGCACATGCAGGTATGTGGCACGCCCCCTTATGGGATAATCCTGTATGGTTCGGTAATCACCAAAACCGTAGCAGATTATGTTTTTATTGTACTTGTCTTCGCTAAGTTGTTCATTCTTTTCATCAAGCCAAATGTCGAAACGGCTCTCGCTTTTTTCAAAGCGGTCAATGTCGAAGTTGTCTATCAGGACTTCGGGGAGGATGGATCTGAGTAGTTGGTCTGGTTTCATTTTGCCAAGCTAACACTATGCTCCGACATCCCCTTCCGCCCACCGGAAAAATCCGCTGACCCGGAATCACTTTCAAACCCGTTAGAAAAATATTACTGTCCGCTAAACCATAAAAAGGCGAGTCCAACTTCCTGAACGGCAGAAGTTGGACTTACTTTTTGTATTTGACAAGCCCCCTCAGCAGTTTTCAGGAACTTCGGGAGGCGATTCCGATGCTTCGGCGAGCATGATTTTCAGGTCTGCATCGGGCTGATTGAGGAACTTTTCGAGATTCAGGTAATACATCAGCACAATTCTGACGATTGTAGCAAGCCCTGAGAAGCTCCAACGTCTTTCGAGTTTGCTTTGAAGTACTGACAGCAGCAGATTTGCGATGAGTGTAACCCATATCTGGATTTTGATGGCGTTGGCGCTCTCGCCATAGAAGTATCTCAAGGGGAAGTTCTGTTTGATCTGCTTGAAAAGAGACTCTATCTGCCATCGGCGGCGGTATATCGCCACGATTGTCTCTGGCGGCATGTCGAAGTCGTTGGTCAGAAGCGATATGAGTTTTGGCTTCCCGTTCTTCTTGATGTCAACGTATGTAATTATTCTGGCGATGTGGTTTATGCCGTCTTTACGGAACACCACGACCTGTTCACGGTATTCCATCAGTCCCTGCGGGTTCTGATGCATACAGTCTACAAGTACCTCATAACTGAGGTTTTTCTTCATTTTGGTGACATATACAACGCCACGGTCCGTCAGTTCCTCGAATTTGGCATAATTGATATAGGCGCGGTCAAGAGCGACTATCTCGTTGTGGCTGTAATGGCTCGGAGCAAGCATGAAAGAGTCATTGGTGGCCGCCGAAGTGAACTGCACATCGCAGGGAACCCCCTCGTTGGCGTGTATGACAGAGTGTACCTTTATGCCGCCTTTCTTCTTTCCCGTCTTGGGGTGTCGACCAACGCCCTTGAAAATAGCGTTGGAGAACAATGTGATTGTAGTGGAATCGATAATCCTAAGCTGCTTTATCCACTCTTCCGTGCCGTTGCGTCTGCTGTCCGATGAAAGAATGTCTTTGTTGGCTGCATACAGGTCGCGATAGACATCCTCAAAGAACTTCTCTGACCGTCGGGCATTTGCATCCGACAGGGTGCTGCGCTTTGGTACAGTATCAATTCCGACATGGTGCAGTTTGCGAACCTCCGCTGTCATAGATGTCTCTATCTCACGCAATGAGTCGAAGCGCTGGATCACGGCATAGAGCATCGTAAGCAGATGCGTATAGCCGTCAAAGCTCTTTACATACTTCTCTCCGCCGTGTTTTCGGCTGAATTCAACAATTTTTTCACGATTGAGTGATTTTATCAGCTGTCCATATATCGGCTGTCCGAAGAAATTACGGGTCAAGCCGAAAGCACGGTGCATGAATTTTGAGAAAAGTGTTAAATTTGTGGCATGAAAACCGCAGATGCAATATGGATGTGCCTGCCCGAGGGCATGGACGAACTATTTGAAATGGTGCGCTTCGAGCGCACGGAACAGTCCTATGACATATGGCTTGACGAAAAGAAGAAACTGTCTGATGAAGACTATCGTAATCCAAATATCGTAGCGCGAGGCTATACGGATTATGTAACAATACAGGACTATCCGATGCGTGGACGGCCTGTATTTCTTCACATGCGCAAGAACAAGTGGTGGGACAGGCAGACCAACGAAATCTTCAGCTACAATCTCGAACTTCCCAACGAGGAAGGAACACGACTCAGCGCCGAGTTCGTGGCTTTTTTAAAAGACGAAGGTGGAGACGACAGCCCTGTCGATTAAACAGATAGCGCAGATGTACTGCGTCAACGGCAAACATTTTGCCGACTTGTACCGCAATAAGATAAGCGGTTACGCCGACTGGTGCGAACAGGAGCTTGGCTGTGGGTTCTATTTCAACGCCGATAATATCGGCCCTTACATGAGTCTTGATGAGACGTGTCTGAGCAACGGGGAGGTATGGACGTTCCTGACCAACAAGGACGGCCACGGAGGCAAGGGAACACTTGCGGCAGCCATTCCCGGAACAAAGAGTGACGAAATTATATCCATACTCATCGGAGCTATGGAGAAATCAATCAGACGCAGGGTCAAGGAAGTGACCTGCGATCTCTCGCCATCAATGATGCTCATAGCCGCAGAAGTGTTCTATAACGCCCATGTAGTCAACGACCGTTTTCATGTCCAACAGGTCTATAATGAGGCCGTTGACGAAATCCGCATTGACATTCGCCGACAGCTCATCGCAGAGGAAAACAACCGCAACAAGTCCGAACCGCCGGTAACGTACTCCAACGGAGAGACCATGCGCCAGATACTGGCCCGCAGCAAACACACTCTGATGATGTCGCAGAACAAATGGACTGACATACAGCGCCATCGTGTCAACATACTGTTCAAATACTATCCAATGTTGAAGGCTGCATACAGCCTTGCGATGGAGCTGCGCAAGATTTTCAACGCTAAAATCTCACCGACAAAAGCCATGGGGAGGATGAACAAGTGGTATGAAAAGGTAATGGCATTGTATGGGCGGTAAAACGAAACGTGCAATGTTGAGTGAGCGGTCGGAGGTCAGAAGCCGCGATGTTTCAGTGAGTTACGGCGCGATGTCGTGAAATGGCCGAAAAAACGAAAAGTACATTTGCTTGGATTTTGCTTGGATTTTCGGAGCGGTTGGTTGGATAGTAAGTTGGATTGAAATTGGATTGTGTGCGGTCGCGCTTGTAGTGCGGCCTTTTTTATTGCGTGTCCAGCTGCATGAGGCGCGTCGGTGGCCTGTGGCGGTCGTTGATTCGTGGAATGATGGAAAGGCCGTGGCGCGGCTAAATGCGCGGAAATACGGCCATTTATAGGCGTGTAGTTGGCTGTGGTAGTGGCGTGGCCGGGAACGTATGTCGCAACACTGATTAAAGACTGTTTGAGCGGCGATTGAAAGCCTGTTAAAGACCGTTTGAACGCTATGCTCCGGGATATTTGCCGCCGACAGTTGCACCCGTCGTTTCAGCCGAAAATCATCAAAATTTTGTGATGCTTGGAGCATTGGTTGGAGTGTTGGTTGGAGTTTTCAGTACCATTTTAAAGCGTGTTCAAACCCCTATAAGGTCAAAAATCGGTTAAAAATCGGGCAATTCTAAGCGATAACACCCCCTATAATACCACAAAAAGCGGGGTAATTACGAGTTGCCAAGACGCCATAACCCTCTGTAATTATGCGACTTAAGGCTACGCAGACCATGGAAACGGCGAAAAATAAATAAAACGCACTAAAAAAGCGGCCTATCAGCGGTCGCGGCGTTTGAATGGAAAGAGTGAGAAACCTATTAACCTACACGCGCAGATGCGTCTGTATCGACAAGTGCCGCAAGCCGCTCCGCGTGTTTTTTTGTTTCGGCTAATTCAGCCTCTAAACGGCCAATCTCCTTTGCTTGATTTACAATGCGATCCATTAATTCACTCTGTGGCAGGTATGAATTAGTTTGGGGTGCTTTAAGTTCCATATCACCTCTACCTGTAATAAGCCAGTCTATATTGATGTGTTCACAAAATGAAAACACAAGGGGATAATCAATGGTATTGCGCTTTCTCCAATTAGAGATGGCAGCCTTTGACACTCCCAACCTATTACCTAAATCGGTATCGCTTTTGAGTGATAGAGCCGTTTTTAGGCGGTCTAATATGTCGTCAGATGAAAAAGTTTCCATTTTGTGTACTTTTATCGCCAAAAAATTTTGCAGTAAACAAATTGTGTACTAACTTTGCAGCGAATTAAAATTTTAACAGCCGCCAAAGGTACTAAAATTTGGCGAGATAACAGTAAAGAACCGAAAGGAATATGACAACAGAAGCGAACAACACCACGGAACGGAAGGCTCTAAACCTTGTGCAGCGCATAGTAGCGAACCGCCTTGAAAATGAGAATGGCAAAATACAGGAGAACATGAAAGCTCTTGGAGAGGACTTCACATATCACCTCGGCTGGAAATGCGAGGATATATACAAGCGGCATCTCCTGCGCAACTTCTACCGCGATATGCTGACACAACTCGCGCACCCGGACACAACCGAGGAGAGCGCAAAGGAATATCTGCGCCACACGGTAGAACACCTCGCCGATGATATTCTGCACGGAAGCCCGACACGCCACTCAACCAACGCGATAGAGAATCTCGCACACACTTGGGAATTTGAGACCAAGCAGGAAATGTATAACATCGCTGTGGGACTTCATAGCCAATTTGAAGACTGAGCCATGATTACAACGGAGGAATACATAGAAGCCTTACAGGGGGTCAAACGCCCCTTGATAAAGGCACACGACGAGATAACGGGAGTGGCCGACTTCATCGAGGCTCGCTTGCAGACCGAAAAGGAGTTTGCCGACAGCCGGGTATATGGCACGGTCTGCTATGTTCTCGGAATCTTGGAGGAACAGATAACAAGCATAGGAAACCAAATCACCAAACTCAAAAAATAATGGAACGTAAAAGAATTATCGTAATCACCCCGGAGGAACGCAAGTATCTGCAGAAGATGATCGGCTGCTCAGGCGTAACCGTGTGGGAAGCGGTAAAATACCGCAAAAGTAATGACATACACAAGCGCATCCGCAAGGCAGCGATAGAGCGCGGCGGGCAGCAGATGGTTCTTACGCCGGAGTTCGAGGCCATCTACATCACCAACCGCGAAGATGCCGACAAGGGCATGCACCGCTACATGGTGCAGTCTTTTGAGAACGGAGCGACGTTGGAGGGATGCTTCGACACCGGGCTTGTGGTGATACGTGACAAGCGCGGCGAGGTCAGAGGCGAATGGCAAAGCCCGAGGTTAACCGAAATAGCAGCCATACAGGAGGTGGCGATGTCGCTCTGAGGTATGGTCAAGTATTACAATCCTCCAAAGGCCATGTGCACTGCCCAAGAGCTCGCATCTCTGCTATCCCCCGTTGACAGACGCAGAATGGCATATCGGTATTTTGTCCATACCGCTGAAAAACAGAAGCAATCAGACGGGCGAACATATATCGAGGCATTGGCGGCTTCTCTCCGGAACGGAAGAAGTAATCTTCAACCCACAATTCTGAACCGTCTTTTAAGCCTTTGGCGACAGATTCAGAAAGAATGGCAGGTATCGCAGGTGCGTAATACTCGCAGTCTTGAAGATGTGCTATGTTTTTTAGAGTCTCGTGGACTAACGGTCGATTCTGAAACAGTGAGTATCGTCCATAATAGATTACGCAAAAGGCAATCTCCCACGGCTTGATGATAGCGGGCTTTTTCATAAAGAGCGATTAAAGAATTAACGACTACAAAATTACAAAAAAGTATGGAGTATTGCGACGGCATTCTTTGCGCAACACACGCCGAACTTACCGACGGCATTATGACAGCCGACACACTGATGTACTACTGCAAAAAGGACAAAGGTCTTCGGGTACGTCGTGGTTGCAACGGTGTCCCCGCACTCTATGATGTGAACAGATTGGCGGCAGGACACCGAGCAGAGGTCAAGCGGCGGTATGTAGACCCGGAGGCACAGGCAAAGGCGCGGGCATTCATCGACATAATCGTGATAGACCAGAGAGCCGCCACTTACTACGAGGGAGTGAGCATAGAGGGAGCGCGGGGACTGAGCGACGAGAAACGGATGCTCTACACCAACTCCGCCTCGATACTCAACGCATGCCGTGTGAAACTCATGGAAGCCGAGGCCGAACAGAAAAAAGTCGGCAAGAGCCGCCGGGTAAAGATGAGCGACTTTTGGGCGGCAGTGGCGGCACACCTCCCCCGCGTGGCCGACATCTATCCCCACAGCCTCCCGGAGAATCCGCGAGTGCTGCAACGCAAATACCAGGAATATTTCAAAGGAGGCCAGCCCAATTACGAGGTGTTGATTTCGGGTAAGTTCCGCAACAAGAACGCCGCGAGGGTTGCGACCCCGGAGCAGGTGGCATGGCTCACCAAATTCTTGGAGCATCATACCAACCTCGACGGACAGGAGGTGGCCGACTACTACAATACGGTATGCGAGGCTTTCGGATGGCCGAAAGTGACGCGCCAGACGATGTTGGTATGGCTGCAGAAACTCGGATGGCTTGTGAACGCCGGACGGCACGGAGCAAAGGAATATATGAACCGCTACGGAATGCAGAACAAACGCTTTGCACCGACCGCGCCGATGCTGTTCTGGTCGCTCGACGGATGGACGGTGGAGCTATACTACAAAAAGCGCACCGAGGGGAAGCGCGGCGGTCGTACCACATACTGCAACCGCATGACGGTGGTAGTGGTACTCGATCCTTTCAACAAATACCCGATAGGCTACGCCACAGGCTATCAAGAAAGCCCGGAACTGATAAAAGCCGCGCTCCGCGATGCGACGAACCACACGGCGCAGCTTTTCGGCCAACGTCTGCGGCCTGTGCAGATACAGAGCGACAACTACCGAATCAAGGTGATGCTACCGACCTACGGCATGGCCGAATATGTAACCCCCGCACAGGTAGGCAACGCAAAGGCCAAGCCGATAGAGCCGTATTTCAGACGGCTCAACCACAAATACGCTAAAAAATGCTCCGGCAACTGGAGCGGCTACGGCATAACCTCCCGCAAGGAGAGCCAGCCCAATATGGAATGGCTCAACGCGCACAAGGGGCAGATACCCGACGAGGCCGGGGTAAGGGCGCAGATAGAATGGATCATCGAATCGGAACGCGCCGCCAAGCGCGAGGAATATGTGGCCGGATTCAGCCGCATACCCGCCGACCGACTTCTGCCGATGCCGATTGAAAGCTACCTGCTGAACTTCGGGCAGGAGACAGGCTACAAGAACACATTGGAGGGCAGCGGCCTCAACGTCCGGCTTCTCGGAGAGCGCAGGACATACGACAGCTTCGACCTCGAATTCAGAAAATACGCACACCTGCGGTGGAGCATCAAATATGACCCCGACAATATGCAAGAGGTCTTGGCCGTGAGCGACGAGGGGGACATCCGCATACTGCTAAAAGAAAAGCACCTGCAGCCGATGGCACTTGCCGACCGCCGTCCCGGAGACGCGGAGGAACTGCAAAAGGTAAAGGACTTCAACGACGAACTGAAACGCACCGTGATAGAATACGACAGGCAAGCCACCGAGATAGCGCGTGAGAGCCTGTTGCGCCACCCCGACCTCGGCAACCCATACATAACAGGCATACTCACCGACAGCCGGGGACAGAACAAAGACCGCAAGAGCCAATACCGCCTCGAATACACAGACGTAACCGAGGAGACCGCATACGAGGAAAGCGCGGGCGCGGGCATAGCCGAATCGACACGCGACCTCTATTGATTAACGGATAATCATAAAACTAATATAGGAAATGAAACAGACAGAAAAAGAAGCCATAGCCGCCAAACTGCGGACGTATGTAGACAGCAAGGAGAGCCAAAACGCCGCCGCCAAATCCCTGCGTGGCGTGAGCGCGGCCACCGTGAGCCAGATACTCAACGGCAACTGGGATCTAATCTCCGACGACATGTGGCGCACGGTAGGCAACCAAATCGGCTATGACCCGCGCAACTGGGTCGTGATAGAGACCGAGGGTTACAGGCGCATGACACAGGTGCTGACCGACGCGCAGCGGCACTCGCTCGTGATGGCCGTTACAGGCGACGCGGGCTGCGGCAAAAGTCAGGCGATAAAGGTATATGCCGGGAGCAACAGAAACGTGATAGCGTTGAGCTGCTCCGAATATTGGAACCGCAAGGAGTTTCTCGGGGAACTGCTGCAGAGCCTCGGCACAGAACCCGGCGGCTCGACGGTGGCCGACATGATGCGCGAGGCCATACGGCAGCTCAAACGCCGAGAGGGGGTTCTGATAGTGTTGGACGAGGCCGACAAACTCTCCGACCAGGTGCTGCACTTCTTCATCACCATATACAACAAACTGGAAGATACCGTGGGAATCGTCCTCTGCGCCACGCAATACCTCAAAAAGCGGATAGAGCGCGGAGTGGTGAACAACCGCAAAGGCTACAAGGAGATATACTCACGCATAGGCCGCAAATTCATACCGATGCCTGTTGTGAACCGGGGCGACATAAAGGCCGTATGCACCGCCAACGGCCTTGAAGACCGCCGGGAGATAGAACGTATCATTGACGATGCCGACAACGACCTGCGGCGCGTAAAACGCCTTGTGTGCGCCCTCAAACTGAAATCAGCCGAGGGTTAAACCCCGGTCAAACACCAATTAAACAATGGCAAAGGCATTAAGCAACCGCAACGTGTGCGACGCGAATTTCAAGGTCGCCGACTTCACCGGGGAGTGGCTCGCCACATTCGGGAAGCCGGAACTGCGCGGCGCGTGGATCATCTTCGGGGAGAGCGGCAGCGGCAAGACCCATTTCGCGCTCTCGCTTCTTGCCTATCTGACGCAGTTTGTAGACAAAGCCGCCTACGACACCATCGAACAGGGCTTGTCGCTATCATTCAAAAACTCTTGGTTAGACGCGAACATGGCCGAGGTCGGCAACAAGGTTGTGGTCTACTCAAAGGAACAGATCCCGGCATTGCGCGAGAGGCTGCGCAAGCGCAAAAGTCCGCAGGTTGTGGTGATAGATTCCATAACCGCGCTTGTGGGGTTCACGCGCAGCACCTTTGCCTCGCTTATGGACGAATTCCCCGACAAACTTTTCATCTTCATCGCCCACGAGGAAAACGGCAAGCCCTATCCGGCGGTGGCGCGGCACGTCCGCAAACTGGCCGAGGTGAAGATCCGCGTGGAGGGTTTCAAGGCATACCCCACGACCCGCTTTGCCACCGCGGAGGGAGGCGGCGAGGAGTTTGTGATATGGCCGGAGGGTGCGGCCAAATACTACGCTCAAATAATAGACAAGGAGACCAACCAATAAAAACGAGATATTATGGCAACAGTTACGGCACAACAGCAGAAGTGGCTGCTTAAAAAATTCCACACGCTCTGCGCCCGGCTCAACATGGACGCGGACATGAAACTGGCTCTTATATCCGGCTACGGCGTGGAGAGCAGCAAGGATCTTACAAACGCGGAACTCTTGGAACTCTGCGACCACCTCAACGAGATACTGAACCCGGAGGATGCTAAAACAGACAAGATGCGCAAGCGCGTGATAGCGGCCATCGGAGGTTGGCTGCGCATGATCGGCAAAGGCGACGAGGGGATAAACTACATAAAAGGCGTGGCGTGTCAAGCGGCAAAGACCGACAATTTCAACAAAATCTCTCTTGAACGGCTCACCACCATCTACAATATGTTCCTGCGCAAGCAAAAAGATGCAAAGAGCGTGAACGAGGTGGCCGAGAAGATAGCATACGAAGCGCGGTTTGGCACGGATAACAATCTTCTGAACTGATACAGGCATGAGTACAGCAATAGAACATCTAAAAGAGCGCACCAAAACCTGTATGGGCAATGACGGCCACGTGGTCGGGGTCGTGGAATACGACGAGGCAATTGCCGCACTCCATATTCAGAAAGCGTGTCTAATAGAACATTTTAAGAATTTCATTCTGAATGTGCGACTTTGCCAAGCCATAGGCTTAAACAAAGACTGGGAGCAGATACTCGACGAACAATTCAAAGATTTATAATTATGCCAGAGAAGAAAAAAGAGAACCTCAACAAGCAGGTGAAAGGTGTCGGCCATATCACGGTCTACATCAAGGTTACCAAAGGCAAGACGGTAACGACCTATTATACCCGATACGGCTTTGCCGGGGTATATACAAAAGCATCCTTGCAGACTGTTGCCGCTAAATTCAAGGAGATTGGCATAGACAGCACCCGCAGGGAAGAGCCGGACGCAGATAAAATCACCGCTTCAACCAAAATATACACATCAGACTGCCAATATATAATTCCACAAGACTTAAACCCGGAGACATGATAGAGGTACACATGAACGAGGGAGGCCACCAATGGGAGAAAACCAACCTCACGACATTAGGCGGAGACAATGGCCGCTCCACATACGACACTTACCGTTGCACCGCTTGCGGACTGACCGGGAAAATGTATCATTTCAACCATATTACCGTGCAGGAACGCTCCCGCAAAAAACTGTTTAGCTGCCCCGGCATGAAAAAAACGCGGAAAATCCGAATCACCTGCTGTCGGGCAGTAGGATCACAATTCGCCAATCTCACGCCGGACAGTATCCATGAGGTAATTCCGACACCTCCGGGAAACAACGGCAACAACGGCGTGTGGGTAATGGGGGTCGGCGAGCCTGTAAAAGTGCTGAATGGTGAATTTACATACATCAACGAATGAGCCGCAAAGCACTTGAAAACGAGATAACCTCACACATCACCGAGGTAACGAGCAGCCTTGAGATGGCCGAATACGCAGCCCTTATGCGGTGGCTTTCGGACTGGGCGCACGAAAAGGCAGAACTCGCCGATTACCTGCCCGACTTTGACTGCGAAGAAGAATAACAACCATCAATAAAAAAATAATATGACAGTAATCGAAAAGCAGTACATGGACGCGGTGATAGCGATGAACCGCAAAATGGCAGATCAGAACAAAGTAGACTGGGAACGCTACCGCATGGACGCAGCCCAAAATGTGGCAACCTACTGCATGGGGCTGTATCTTACCAACCGGGAAAGCGACAGACCTACCTATGCGGAAGTTGCGGAAGTCGCTGTAAAAATGGCTAACGCTATCGTGACAGAGCTGCAAAACAATCCTCTAAACACGAAAAACGACGGAAATGGATAAAGAGCGATTCGAAGCAGTATGCAATGCTTACAAAGCAATGTATTTCAGCGCAAAAAACGATAAAGAGCGCAAGGATAGAATCAACTCGTTCCGCGCCGGACAAATCAAAATATCAAAGGGATAATCACCCATCATTTAATCACCATTAAAACAACAGACAAATGGCAAAAAGAGAAAAGAAAACAATCATCAGCGGCGTAAGCCGCGAGGCGATGGAGGAGGCTTTCAGAGCATACGCCGACGCCGACGCACAACAGCGATCACTCACCGCCGAAATGGACGGCAAGCTCGTGGAGATTCGCGAGGACTACGCCGACCGACTGGCCGAACTCGAAGCTGAGAAAAAGGCCGCATTCGAGAAAATGCAGGTGTTCGCGGTAGAGAACCGCGAGGAACTGTTCACCAAGCGCAAGAGCATGGAGACCACGCATGGCATCCTCGGCTTCCGCACCGGGAATCCGAAACTCAAAGCCCGCAAGGGGATGACGTGGGCGGGGATTCTCGAACTGCTCAAAATCAAAGGCAAGAACTACGTGCGCATGGTCGAGGAGGTGGCAAAGGACAAACTCCTTGCCGAGCGCGACCTTGACGAATGCAAGGTAGTAATGGAAGCCTGCTGCATCGATGTGGTGCAGGACGAGACATTCTTTGTAGAACCTAAATCGGAGGGATAGCCTTATGGGAAAGCGCACGGAGTTTGCCCGCGACACCATAGAGGTGTGTCGCAACTGCAAGGCAGAGGGTTCAGTCTACGGACGCACCGAGGACGGACGCAGCCACGTCCTGGAAATCTGCCCGGTATGTTGCGGATCGGGACTTGTGAGAAAACATATAGAGGGGTTCGTGGCGGTCGAGCCACACAACAAAACCACAGCAAGGCCATGAAAAGAAGCGCGCCCGCCGCAAGGATAAATCGCTTGACAACGGGCAACACCGTGGAACGTGTTGCAAAGATAGCGGTTAAATTCTTAACATGGCGACAAAACCTCACAAAAATACACTCCTGCGCATACAGCACGTCTGCGACATCACCCGCGAGCATTACGAGGAGGGCAACCTTGCGAAATGCTACAAACAGGTGTGGAGGCATTTTGTGTACCCTGTCTATCCGATGTGTTACCACACGTTCCTCGGCTATCTTCGGCGTGGGCTGGAGGGATTCTCCGACAAGCCCCGCGACACACAGCCCTCCCTGTTCGACGACATAGACATGGGGGAATGAAAGCGACACCGCCCGCAGAACCGAAACTGCGGGCGGTGTTGTGTCTATACCATCTCCTCGGAGAAAGCGTCGGCGAAGATGTCGCCTGTGTCAAGGGTAACATTGCGCGGTGTGAGAATGTAGCCGTCATCGACGGAGGCCGAACAGTCTATGCAGTGGGTTCGCCACTCCTCCAAATCCTCGCATATCTGCTCATGGTTATGGTCGGTGTCCGAGCCGGAATATTGGAACTGCGAGAAACTGCGTCCCTGTTCATCCGCGCCACCCGAAAAGCCGTTCAAGGCGAGTTTGACGGCGCGGATCAGCCGGAAGCGGCACAGAGCCTCGTCGCGGTAAGGCGTGTCGGTCTGCGCGAGCGTGGCCGTTACGAAATGCAGCCTCACAGTCATATCGCCATGCACCGCACCGCGAGAGAGCGGCGACCACAGCACCGGGAGAAACTCCACGAAGATTCCCGGCGGGTTGAACGGACGCATCTGCGTGAGACGTGCCGTATTCTCGTTCCACAGGCCGACATGGTTAATGGCCGGAACTCCCGGTAATTTTGCGTCAGGGTCGCGTTTAGGTCGGCAGTAGATATATTTGTCATCCACGAGACGGACACGCGACAGACGCGCCTCTAAATCGGTAAAAATGCGTAATCTCATATCAATGTCGGTTAAAGTCATCGGCAAGGCGTTGCGAGAACTCCTGCAGCCGTTTGAAAACAATGTCGCCGAGGGCTTGCTGCACCTTTTCGTGGTCGCCTATGAACTGGCGTTGCGGCATATTCATCTGCCGGGAATGTGAGCGCACGGTGTATGTGTTCCCGGTCTTCTTAGACGTGCGCGAGTGGGAGCGGACGGTAACGGCGAAATTGCCGCCCTCGTTGTGCAGGGCTGTATATGGTCGGTCGGAGGTGAAGACCACGGCCATTCCCCGGATCATCGAACGGATGGAGCGTCGCATCGCCCCGGTAACGATAAGGATAGAGCCGCGTCCGCGTTTGTTTGTCTTGCTCGCCTTTGTCGCCACCCACTTCTCGCCGAAGAAACCCTGCTGCCGGAAATTGTCCTTGAACAGCTCCGTGAGCTTCACGCGGGCATCGCTCAGAATATCGTCGTAAATGTTGCGTGGCATGGCGGCGCGGATCTAATCGGCGAGATTCAGAAACAGCAGGGAGATAAGGCCGAGTTTGACCTGCATACGGTCGGACTTGTCCTCTATCTTCTGAAAATCTATCTTTGAGGGAGCGGCCTTGACCTGCTCCCATCTTTCCGGGGTCAATTCCTCGCCGAGACACATAAGGGCTGCGGCGACATCGGTCTGCGAGAACTCGGCTGTAACTGTTATTTTTTCGTCCATTTTGTTGAAAGTGTTGGGGTTTATTTTGTTGTATGAAAAAGAATGTCTATCTTTGCAATCCCATAGGAGGCCGCTGTGGGTTCTTTCGAGGAGGCGGCAACCTGCCCGCGCTGCGGGCTTTTTTTATGCCTATACATCATGTAGGCGAATATCTGCCGAGCCGTCCTCCTTTCGCACCACACAGACAATATGCTTTACCTGTAAATGTCGTGTCTGCCGTTTAAGCCATTTAACGCCGTTGGTAATTTTGCTTGGATGGTACATACTGCCGTCGTGGAAATAGAGGCACACGGTATCGGCGGCAATACGGACATCAGAGCGGGCATTATATCTCGCAAGCTGCTTGTTCTTATCCCGGAGCGCAGAGCCATAATGCCTTTTTTTCGATGTTATAGAGCGAATATCCATCATCACGCCGTCGAGCTGCATATCAAGAGCCGGGAGCGTCCGACCCTTTTTCTTCTTGCTCTCGTCGCAGAGGATAGCCGAATGGCCGCTTTGGAACAGAAGCCGCTGCACCTCATTTTCAAGATCCGCGCCTGTCATGCCCCACCGCAGAACCTGTGCATTATTGGATGTGGTATTGTGTCCCACATGGGCGGCGGTCATGCCGCCGGACACCGGGTCATACTCCACACCCCGATACTTGCTGTCCTTTGAAAGACGGTCATAGAGCCGCTTTGCCTCGACCCTGCGCTGCTGCTCGTGAACGACACGGCAGACCCGGCACTGTTCACGCTTGGGGTCGTAAGCAAGATTGAGGCGACCGTCGCAAGAGCCGCACCCCTTGGGGAGATATGGATGTTTCTTGGGGAACAGTGTCATCTCGCGTCCGGCATTGTAACGGAACATCCGGGCTTTCGGCTCATCGGTGCAAGCGTCCCCGGCGGCTTTGGCCGTCTCCGGGTCGGACATCGGGTAATCATCGCGCAGCACCTGATCCACGTCGCAGCGGCAATTCCAACCATTCGGCGGCAGATAGTCGCGCCAAAACGGGTCAGACGGCGGGAGCGTGATATTGTCGAGCGCGGCGTGTTCCGAGCGCACCCTTTCATCCCCTGCGGTACGGTATTGCAGGTTGTAGCGGTCGCCGTCGGCCACGAAATCGTGCCATTTAACGGCCATCTGCGAGGTGTGGACGGCATGGTTATACTCGGCATAGAGATAGTTGGTGTTATACCGGGCATCAATGGCCTCCACGTCCTTGCGGAACGTGTCGAAAGGCTTCACATGGCCGTCCGCATCGGTGAGCGCAAGGCCGACCTCCGAGAGTGAATGGTAGGTCTTGAAGCCGGAGAATATGAAAGCGTTGTTTTGGAGCGCGGCGGTCAGTTCCGGCGGGGTCTCGGTATTGATGGCCGTATCGACGGCGCGGTTAAGCGCGTTGTACGTCTCCTCGACGAGCGGTCGCACGGCGGGGTCGGCAAGCATATCCGGGGAGAAGCCGCCACGAGCGAAGACCTCGCGCACGGCGCGGTCGAACACATCACGGTTGAACTCCACACGTCCGACACCTCCGGCGAGGGCAAGCACCTGCGGCTCGTAAAGGGTGGTTAACGCTTGATTAAACAGGCGGTAATGGTCGGCTTTTTCTTTTTGTCTGTCTCGGGGCTTGGCCTCCTGTTTTTCGGAATCCTCACCCCCTACTCGAAAAAAGAGCCGGAAGACTGTTTTACGCCGAGAATCGGGATTTTGTATTTTTCAGTGAAATACTGCGGGTCGATGTCGAAGAACTGCAAGAGCATACGTTCCAGTTCGCGCTGCTCCGCCGGTGAGTATGTGGCCGCATCGTCCCACTTGAACGTAAGCCCGGCAAGAGGGAAACCGAGGCGGATCATCTTCGGAATAAGGTCGTCATTGATAACGTATGCAATCAGTTTGGCATCTGCGGCACATAGGTTTTCAAACACTTCAAGATGCGTCTCGGACTGCGATTTTGAGGAACCGTCATCAACGGTCATGGTCTGGCCGACCACGCCTTTTGACATCTCGGAGTTGGCGCGGTCAATGCGCTTGTCATAGACATTGTAAGCGTCGCCACGCGAAGATTCCTTTATGTCTATTGTCGTACCCTCCGGGAACAACGCCCATCCCGCCGCGCCCATCTCCTCGAGCATCACCTCAATCTGCTTGCGGTCGGCGGGGTTCTGCGAGGTGGTAGTTCCCACACGCATAGGCATACCGAAAATCTCGCCGAACACGTCCCAATAGGAGGTCATGTTCTTTTTGGATAACGCGTGGGGAGCGCATTTCAGCAACAGACCGAGGTTGCGGCTCTCGCCGACCTCCACGCACCAGTCGGCCAACGCACCCTCACGGTACGGAATGCCCTGCTGCGGGGAATCGGAGCGGTCGCGGAGCAGCACACCATACTCCGGGCATACGTGGTCTCGCGGCACCAGTTCCACGTCGGAGAACTTCATCACGCCGTTAGCGTCGGTAATCACGTCGCCCAACTGGATAAGGGAATGCCCCCACGCGATAGATTCAAGAGCATTGAGCAGGAAATGGTAGAACCACTTGCTCTCAAAGATTTTCGCCGCGTCCTCGTTCTCGTTGCCCGCATCGTCCGTAAGTACAAAGGCTTTGAGCAGCGTCTTGTGGTAGCGTTGAGTGAAGCAGCCTGTGAGGTGCATATCAATAAGCGCGTCGGTATAGATGGAATACAACGCTCCGCGCTTGGGGTTCTCTATGTTTAGAGCCATAGCCCACGCCCGCCGCCACCGGGCAACGTCCTGTTTGGTGAGGCTCTGCGTCTGTTGGTTGAGCATCATCACGAGGCTTTTTCGCTTCTTCATGCTGCCGCCGCGCTCGTTGTTGCGGCGAGCGGCGAGGCGTATTGATTCGAGCGACCTCTGCGAGGCGTATCTGTTTTTTGCCATTTTATCAGTGTTTAATCTTGTCGTCAATCATGTTTGAATAATCCTCGGAAGTGAGGCCGGAGAGCGCGGTGGAAATATTGGCCTTGTAGGTCGCTCCGCCGTCCTGTGGAGCGACAGCCGAGGATTTGAGCGCGTTAATGATAGCGTCGATTCTCGCCTTGCAGATGTTAAGCTGCTTCTGCAGTTCGGTGGCGTTTGCCGTTGTCTCGCTGCCGCCGTTCCATACCGACACGCCTTTCTTCATTTCAAGGGTCGTTCCGTCTATGTCTATTTTGAGGTTGTCGGCGGTGAGCGTGGCCGAGCCTTTCCGGGTTTTCAACACCACGGAATTGTCCTCGACGGTAGCCTCGGTGTCGCCGATGGTGATAACAGACTTTGTTATTTCCATCGCAAGCACCACTACGGCCACGGCGGGATTGAGGAAACCCACCACGACTTCAGAACCGACTGCCGGGAACGACACGAGGCCGACCGTCTGATTCTGATCCGCCTGTAAATTCACGGCGAGGAGCGGCGCACCCTCGTTAATGGGAGTGCAGTCGATAGTCCGGGCATCTTCGTCCACCGCGTCCACGGTGCAGACGGTGAGATACATTTCAGAGCCGGACAGGGCAAGCTGTCTTATCGCGTTTCTAATATCCATCACTCTGCCGCCCTCGCGCCGAGGGTAATGTCCTGCCGGAAGCCGGAGCTGCCGTATGTTATGGTATTCTTATGGACTTGGTACTTGCCCTTGCGCTCACCGTCGATCTTAATGCCTATCACGTCGAGGACATCAAGCAGCACATGACCGAAAGTCTGAAAAGACCCGGTAAGGCCGTCGCGTTTGAGACGCTCCAACTCCTGCTCACCCCACGCCTTTGCCTCGGCCTCGGTCTTACCGTAACAGTGCAGGGTGCGTTTTTCTCCGTCCGGATCGCCAATCTCCACCTTGATTTTCTTTTTGTTGTCGGGTTGTAGGCTAACCACTCTCAGCTTAATTTTCACGTCCTCGGCTCTCTGCTCGTCAAGGCTGCTGTCCGAAATGATGTTTACCCCTGTGGCGAATACCTGCCGCATCTCGTTGCCGTGGTCGAAAAGCACACCGCAATAAAGGACAGGCTTGCCGTCTTCAAGACGGAAGAAAGTGCGGATGTTGTTCTCTTTGAGGTGAGCGAGCAACTCGGCCACGTTCTCAAAATTCACGCGGTACTGCCCGATGTTCTGCTCGCCGAGAACCTTTATGTCGTATGGCAAGCCCTGTTCTTTGAGCAGCGTATGAATATCTACGTTCTTGTAGGACTTCTTCACGCAGGGGGTCTGTTTGAGCATAAACATCTCGTCCTCGCAGAAAATCTCAATCGGGGCTTTGAAACCCTTGCGCAGCACATATCCTGTAAAGGCGAGTTGGAGGTTGTCATCATAGCCAAGCCACACGGAGATTTTGTCGCCGCGCTTTATGGGGTTTGAGGTCTCGCCTTTCCATTTTACCTTTCGGGGGAGAATGAGCTTGCAGGTGATGGTGAGAGCCTCGCTGTCGCGCACGATCTCGCAAGCCGTGATTTTCTCAAAGACCCACGTCTTATCACCCTTAATCTCTATTTTCGCACAGAGTTTTAACATCGTTCAAATGCTGATTAAACAGTGGTTTACAAATCACCAGTCATAGCCGTTCTTCTTCATGCTGCCGTAACGCATCGGATTACCTCCGAGGCCGCTGTCCGGGTCGCCGCCGTCGGGATATTCGGGGAACTCCGGCGTAAAATTGCCTTTCTGAATATCCTTTAAGCGGGATATGGCATTGTCGTAAAGCGTCTGTCGCATCTCGCTTCCCAACATGCCGGGCAACCATTGGCCGAGCCACCACAGCGCGATTGATACAGTGAGCTGCACGAGCAGGGGGTTACGCTGAATGTCGGTCTTTGAATAGGCCGCGTCTATGTCATATCTGGTGCGGACATATCCGGCGACTTCCTCCATAGCCGTGCGCTCGGCCTGTCGGCGTATATCCTCGGAGGACTGGCAGATAATTTCAAGGTCGGACGGGCAGGTAACTACCCGGTAATCGTCGTTGGTAAGAAAAGACATCGGAGCAGGGATTAGACGGTTCTGTAAATCGCGATGGCCTCTATGTCTGCGGCGGTAACTCCTTTGCGGTAGACACCCTCGCGCACAAGCCGCTTGATATGCTGCTTGCTCACGACCACAGGGCGACCGTTAAGGTTAATGACAAGATGCTTCTGCCCGGAGACGGCGCGTCGGCGGTCGGCCTCGCGTCGGCAATGGCGCAGACGGCAGTCGAAAACGACCGCACGGAAGTAGGTTCTGATGTTGCGGAATAATTTCATATAGGAGAAGTGTTGAATTGTTACCATGAATTTTTAGGGGCTTTGCGGCGACCCACGGAGGGCTTGAACCTCTGCTGCCGGGTAAGCCCCTGCAGAATGAAAATCGCTCCCTCGTCGGCATCCGGGCCGTCGTCGTGTCCCGACATACCACGCTCACAGGAGAGCGTCTGGTCTATGCCTGTGCGCATATCGGGATCATTCTTCATGCGCACGTTATAATAGACGTGGCCGTGTTCCCACAGCGGGGAAATGGCCTCTATGCGTTGGAACTTGTCGGGCTTCTTGCGCGTGTCGCCGAAAATCGGGAGCTGATAGCCTCTTTCGTTGCCCTCGCGCACGAACTCGTCAAGGAGAATCTGCTGAAGGAAATTGGCCTCTATATAATAGGAGCATACGGCGTTGGCCTTTACAATCTTCTCGTGGAGGTCATAGAACCAACCCACCATCTCGGCCACGGAGCATTGGCGGACGAAAGCCGCGAGGCAATGGAGATCCGTGCCTGTCTTGCCCCACAGTTTAATGGCCTTGTAGTCGTTGCGGGTGGTGGACTTGAACGAGGGGTCGCAGTAGCACACGAGATAATCGTACTTGGCGAGAGGCAGCGGGCGACACCAACGTATCCAATCGTTGCGGAAGATGCTGCCCTCGGTAATGGGGTTGTTCATCTTCTCGCGTTGGAACGATATATAACCCATGAACCGCTCCTCGGCACGTATCTCCTCGATAGACCACTTAGCAGCCCACGCGGGTTTGCCGTTTTTGTCAATGGCATTCACCTTAGAGACCACGACACCGTCGGAGGCCATGAAATTGGCGAGGACAGAGTTTTTGCCTATAAGGTTGCCGACCATACAGAAACGGCCACGGCCACCGTCGAGCGTGCCGAACAGGGCTTCTTTTACCCACTTTGTGAGCCGCGCCACGCGGTCGGGGTTGTTTACAAGTTCGTCGTCGTCGAGGTCATCTATCACGATATAGTCCGGGCGGTACTTCTTGTAACGGAGACCACGCGGCGACTGGCCGCGACCGCGAGCGAAGAAAGCGCGACCGTCGGCGGTTACGAACTTTCCTGTCTCCCACGACCCTGTAACTTTCTGCACCCCGAAGTCGGATATATAGCGTTGGTTGAACTCGAACTCCGCCTGTATGTCGCCGAGGAGCGTCTCGGCATTGTCCTTGCTCTTGCCGACAAGCACCATGAGGTGCAGTTTTTTGAGGGCTTTGAGATACATGGGAATGCCGACATCGAAATGGACGGACTTCGCGTGGCCTCGCGCCCACTGCGCGGCATATTGGATTGTAGGATGGTCGCGGAGCGTGTGCGCCGCCTTTATCTGAAACGGTGCGCAGTCGGTATGCTTCCCTGTCTCCTCGTCGTCGCAGTAGTGCGCGAGATAGTAAGAAAAGAAGCGGCCATAGTCGGCGAGGAGATACGCGATGCGTTTCTCCTTTTGCGCCGGGGTCTCGCGGACAGACACGACAGAGCGCGTCTGCACGGTCTCGCACCATTGCTTCCACTGCTCGATCGCCTCCTTGCGGTTCTGTGCGGTGTTCCTTGCCATACGCTACAATTTGCTGCTGAGCATTTCAAGTATATACTTGTTCTGATACTTGTTGACAAGTTTACGGAACTCCGGCGTAATCTCCAGGTCTGTCTCCGCCTGGTATTCGAGCCAACGGCCAAAAGCCATGAAGCACTCGATGAAATCGACAGCGGAAGCCTCCTTGTCGAGACGCTCGATAGTGGCCGAGAGTTTCACGAGCTGATCGACGACCGTCGCGGACTTGGAGATGTCGAGGTCTCGCAGTTCCTCTATCTTGTCCTTTATGGCCGAGAGCAGTTCATTCTGCAGACTTTTGCGGGTAATAGACATCGCAGCGCGTTTCTCACCCCAGCAGCCGTCCTTTACCCACTTGCCTACGGTATTGGCCGACACGCCGACTTTCTCGGCGATAGAGTTTTGCGGCATACCCTGCATGAAAAGAGCCTCGGCGAACTCCTTTTTATCTGTTGAAACCTTGTTTGCCATTCATAATAAATGATGTTTTCGGGTTGTATCAATGTTGATTTTACGGTGCAAAATTGCGACAAACGGACGGCGCGAGAAAATAGAGTGTAAAGTTTTTACACTCTGTTTTGCAGGGCAGTAAACCCTCCCCAACTTTGCACCGTAAAACGACATCGCGGAGTAGAGCAGCCGGGTAGCTCGCAAGGTTCATTCCCTTGAGGTCGCGGGTTCAAGTCCCGCCTCCGCCACAACCCCCTTTTGCGATCCGTCGGCGCGGCGGCACAGGGTTTTCACACAGTGAAGTGCCACACAAGCCGCGCCGACATTTTTTCATCATTATCACGCCAATGCCGAAAGAAGCAATCATATCGACCCCGCGCCTCAACAGTTACGGCGCAAGGGTACTGACCGAGGGCATAGACCTCACGCAATACCAAAAGAACCCGGTACTCCTGTATATGCACCGACGCGGGCGCAAGGAGGATATGCCGATAGGGATCATGGAGAATGTGCGCGTGGAGGGGGATACGCTCTACGGCACGCCTAAATTCGACGACGACACCGAGGACGAGCGCAACATCTCGAAGAAATGGGAGCGCGGCACGCTGCGTATGCTCTCCGCCGGGCTTGACATCATGGAATGGAGCGAAGACCCCACGCTTCTTGTGGCCGGACAGACGCGCCCGACCGTAACCAAAAGCAAACTCATAGAGGTGTCGGTGGTGGATATAGGCGCGAATGACGATGCGCTGCAGGTCGGCCTATATCACGAGGGGAAACTGCTCACCCTCGCCGCCGGGGAGGAAAGCGACCACCTGCCGCTTCTGAACCTCACCGTACACGAAGAAAAGACAGAACAACCCCCAAATAACAACATCAAAAAGAACATGGAAAAGATCCTTTTGAAACTCGGCCTCGCGCCCAACGCCACCGAGGACGAAGCAGTGGCCGCAATCACAAAATTACAGGAAGACAAGGCCGCTATGACCCTCGCCCGCATCACCGACGCGGTAGACACGGCAATCAAGGAAAAACGCCTCACCCCTGACAAGAAAGAGAAATACATCGTGCTGGGCAAAAACGTCGGCCTTGACACCCTCAACACGCTCCTTGACGACATGCAGCCCGCACAGAAGCCCCTCGACCTCGTGCGTCCCGCCGGAGGCGGCACAGCCCCCACCGCGACCCTTACATGGGACAAGGCAACCCCCGAACAGCTTGCCGACCTGCGCGACAATAACCGCGAGGAGTATGCCCGGCTCTACAAGGAGTATTTCGGTTTCGCACCCAAATTCAACTGACATCAACTCAACAAACATTTTCAATCAACAAAAGACGAATGAAAAGATTTCTTCTCGCCCTTATGGGCATGATTATCGGAGTTGCGCTGACCTCCGCAATGGGCGCGACCCTCGGTGTGGCCGTGGGTGTCTCGCCGCTCGCCGGAGCATTGACGCTCAACGGCGTTGCGGTAGGCACGTCGCTCATAGGCGGTCTCGCACCCGCCAACGCGCTCCGCGCCGGGCTTTATCCCGAAGCGTGGACAGGCGAGCTTGTAAAGGCATTCCGCACCGCAGCCGCCGCAATCGGGTGGTATAACAAGATCCGCAGCTACGACCAATATGTGGAAAAGGACGTTATCCACATGGTGGATGTGGGAGTAGATCCCGAAGTGCTTGTGAACAACACCTCCTATCCGCTGGAGGTCGAGACGCTCGAAGACGGCGACATCGCCGTGCGCCTCGACAAATACCAGAGCAAGCCCACCCGCATCACCGACGACGAGCTTCACGCGCTCGGCCATGACAAGATGGCCTCAGTGATAGAACGCCACAAAGAGGCATTCGACGAGGTGCGTTTCAGCCGCGCAATCCACTCTCTCGCACCCGCCGAGAACACGGCCAAGACCCCGGTGCTGCTCACCACAGGCGAGGTTGACGGCGACCGCAAGCGACTGACGCGCCGCGACATCATCGCGCTCAAAAAGGCTTTCGACAAGGCCAGGATACCCGCCGAGGGGCGCATCCTCGTGCTGTGCGCCGACCATGTGGCCGACCTGCTGGAGCAGGATCAGAAATTCGCCTCGCAGTATTACAACTACGACAGCGGCGCGATAAACCGCATGTACGGCTTCGAGGTGTACGAGTATGACGCATGTCCCCACTACAACACCTCCACGAAGAAGAAACTGGCCTACGGCGCAGTCCCGGCAGCCACAGACCGCCAATGCTCCGTCGCATTCTCGCTCAAACGCGCCATGAAAGCCAACGGCTCGACGAAGACCTATCTGCAGGAGGCCGCAGCCAACCCCACTACACAGGAAAACCTTTTCTCCATGCGCACCTACACAATCTGTCTGCCGACAAAGGCCGAGGGTCTCGGCGCGATAGTGAGCGCACCGAAAGCATAACCAGGTATGAAACAAACGCTGAAATATCTCGTTCTGCACTGCACCGCCACCCCGGAGGGACGCGACGTGACAGCCGCCGACATACGACGGATGCACACCTCTCCCAAATCGGCGGGCGGTCGCGGGTGGAGCAAACCCGGCTATACCGATATAATCCGGCTCGACGGCACGGTGGAGCGTATAGTCGACAACAACGAGGACAACTTCGTTGATCCGTGGGAAATCACCAACGGCGCGAAAGGCTACAATGCAGTGAGCCGCCACGTAGTCTATGCCGGAGGCTGCGACAAAAACATGAACCCCAAAGACTCCCGCACGGCGGCGCAGAAAAGCGCAATGGCAAAATACGTGCGCGACTTCCACGCCAAGCACCCTAATGTAAAAATCATCGGTCACCGCGACCTGTCACCCGACCTCAACGGCAACGGCGTGATAGAGCCTTACGAGTGGATGAAAGCCTGTCCGAGTTTCGACGTTGCCGCATGGCTCAAAGAAATCGGCATAACACAATAACGCTGAATGACTGAAACGATCCTTGCCGCAGCGGTGGCGATCATCACCGCGCCGCTCTCGGCATTACTCACGGCCATATTCCTGCGCTCCAAGCACAAGGCAGAAGTGGAGCAGCTCCGCGCCGAGGTGAAAAAGACGCTCGCCGACGTGCGCGGGCGTGAACTCGACAACGACAAAAAGGCCATAGAGATGATTATGGAACTTGTGGTCGAGCCGCTGCGCAAGGATATGATTCAGTTACAGGAAAAAGTAGACACCCTCACCAATGCGATTGAAAAAATCAATTCATGTCCTCACGCTGACGATTGTCCTGTCAGCCATGAGCTGCGCCGCGCCAAGAAAAGCGATGTCGGAGCAGCGGTCACAAACGCACTCGTCGCAGTCAGAAACGACATCGGGCGAGACCCACCTGCAGGACAGCGCGGCGATGCGCACGGAGCGGCTTCTGAATGAATGGCTCGCGGCATGGCTTCAACGCGAGGAGACAAGGGACGAGGCCACCGAGCGCGTGACCGAGATATTCGACACGACGCAGCCGCCGGACAGCGTCACAGGCACCCCGCCGCTGTCAGCCCGCATCCGGGAGCGTCACGAGACCAGGAGCCAGAGCGACAGCCGGGCAAAGGTGGAGACCGCCAAGAGCGACAGCACCGCCACCGAATGCGAGGCTCACTCACGGACGGACGAGGCCACGCAGACCGACATCGAGGCCGAAACGTCCGGGGAGAGCGAGGCCGAAAGCCGGGAGGAGAAAGGCGCGGACAAAACCCTCGTTTGGGTGTCGATAGCCCTGTCCCTCGTATCGCTCGCTGTCATCGCCATAATTATCAAACACCGTTCAAACAGACATTAAACACCATACGACAATGGCAAAAAAGACAAAAGAAACAGAAAAATCCACGGCGACGGTGGCCGCGAAAGCCGCCGCCAGGATAGCCGAGGAGACCCTGCGCCTCAATCCCGACATAAACGAGGTACACGTAACCTCTGACGGCACGGCGTTCTACACCCGCAACGACGCGCAGAACCACGCCAACTCCCTGCCCAACCGCGAGGTGTACTCCACCAACCGCAGGACTGCCGCGCTGAAAGCCGCAGCAGCAAAGAGCAAGGCCGACACCGCCGAGCCTGCCGCACCCTCCGACACCGAGCCGGAGGTGGACGAACTGACCGGGGAGGCAGTGAATGATACCGACAACGAACCCGCCAACACCGACGAATAATGCAGAATCTCACCATTACCCGGACAAACGGCAACATCGTGCGCTCGCTCGCTGGTGAAGACCACATAAGCGGCCTCGTGTTCTACTCGGCAACCCTGCCGACGGCCACCGAGGGCGTGGACGGCTTCACCGCAACAGAGCGCATCCACGCCATATCATCGCCGGAGACCGCCGAGAAATACGGCATCACCGCCGACGCGGAGGCATGGGAGACAAGGGTGCTTCACTACACCCTCGCCTCGATATTCAATATGAATCCCGGCGTGAGCCTGTATGTGGGCATCTTCAAGCCCGCCGCCGGAACAAACGCCTTTTCGGAAATCAAGCAGATACAGAACCATGCCGGAGGCCGTCTGCGGCAGGTGGGCGTGTGGAACGGCGCGGTGGAGCTGAGCGACACCCTCGTCAACTCCCTGCAATCGGTACGCACCACGCTTGAAGCGCAGAACAAACCGCTGTCGATACTCTACGCGCCGAAAGTCTCCGACGTTACCGCGCTCCCCTCAGACCTCGCAAAGATCGGACGCAACGGCGTGTCGGTCATCATCGGACAGGACGGCGCGGGAGTGGCCGACGAGCTCTACCGCGACGCGGCCAACGCCGCCAAAGCGAGCGTGTCGGCACTCGGCGACGCACTCGGCGCGGTGAGCAAGGCAAAGGTACACGAGAGCATCGCGTGGGTGGAATCGTTCCCGACGAACATAGCAGTGGCCGCTTTCGGCGACGGCAAGAAACTGCGCGATCTCGACGACGAAGTTATAAAAACGCTCGACAACTCGCGCTACATTTTCCTGCGCACCTACGACGGCCTCGCCGGGTGCTTCTTCAACGACAACCACACCCTCGACATTCCTACAAGCGACTACGCCTATATCAACGACGTGCGCACGATGGACAAGGCCGTGCGCGGTGTGCGCACCTACCTGCTGCCCAAACTCGGACGGCCTATGAAAGTGGACGCGGACACCGGGAAACTGGAGCGCACGGCGGTGGAGCATCTCATCACCACAGGCAACAAGGCACTGGAGGAGATGGCAAAGGCCGGGGAGCTGAGCGGCTACCGCTTCGACATAGACCCCGACCAGAACATACTCGCCACCTCGCGTGTGCGGGGAGTGATAAAGAACGTGGCCGTGGGAGTTATGCGCAACCTCGACCTTGAAATAGGTTACGCCACAAGTGTATAACCATTAACGCGACAAAAGAATGAACACATTGGACGCGGCCTATAACGGAATCCCGCTTATCAACGGCGAGGAATATTCGTGGGGCAACATCAAGACCTGCATAAACGGCATCGTCGTAACCGGGATCACCGCGATAGCCTACGGCGACAAACAGGACATGCAGAACAACTACGGCGCGGGGAGACACCCGGTAAGCCGCAGCTACGGACGCATAACCCCCTCGGCGAAAATCACGCTCTACATGAGCGAGGTTGTGGCGATTTCGCGCACCTCCCCGACCGGGCGAATGCAGGACATCGCGCCTTTCGACATCGAGGTGGCCTATCTTCCCCCCAACGGCATCATTGTCATCGACAAGATCCGCAACTGCCAGTTCACGGAAAACAAACGCGACTGGAAAGAGGGGGACATGAACCAGCAGGTGGAACTCGAACTGCTCCCCGGCAGCGTCGAATACGGCAAGCCCGACGGCGTTTAAGCCGGAAACCCGGAGTGTGAAACCCGAAACACGAACTTTTTCAGAAACAACAATCTCAAACCGATATGGATAACAAGACAATCGACATCAACACAGAGAATTTCACAGTAGTAAACGGCGACATCACCGAGGAGCAGATAGCCACGTGGAAAGGGAAGCATGGCCGCGTGGTGGAGGTAGAGGTGGCCGACACCGACTTCGAGGAGCTGCACCGAGGCTATTTCCACCGCCCGGACATGAAGACGATGCAGGCTTTCTCGGCCACGGCCAAGCAGAACGAGGTGAGAGCCGCCGAGGTTCTGTTTGACAACTGCTGGCTCGGCGGGTCGCCTCTGATGAAGAGCGATGCGGTCTACAAGATGCAGGCGACCGGGGAACTGCAGAACATCTTCGGGAAGTGCGTGTCTAAGCTAAAAAACTTGTAGAGGCGCACCAACTCTCCGGGGGCGTGGAGGACGACGACCCTGGAGAGATAGCGAAAGGGTGCGCCTTGATCCGCGCCAACTTCGGGACAGACCCGGAGACACTCACCGACGAAAGGTGGGCTATGCTGTTCCAACAGGCCGTGTGGCTGGAAAACTTCCGTCTTGAAAACATGGCAAGAATCCTCGCAAAATTATTCTCACCCGCAGATGCCGAATGCAGCCTATAATGCAAAGCCACCTTTGAATGAGCAATTACAACTTCAATTACGCTTTCAACATAAGCGGCAACTGCAATGCCGTGGTCGCCGAGATTTCGGGAGGTGTCGAGAACCTCCAACGGAATCTCCGTGCGACCACGTCGCTGTGGGACACATTCGAGGGGAAGATACTCGCGCTTAACCAATTCACGCAGTATGTCGGCAATCTGAGCCAAACTCTCAACGAGACACTCGCTCCCGGCGCGGCACTTAACGCCTCGCTCGCGGACTTACAGGCCATATCCGGCGCGACCGGGAGAGAACTTGAAACCGTGGAGCGTTTCGCACGATCCACGGCAAGGGAATTCGGTGTGTCGGCCTCCGGCGCGGTCGAATCATACAAACTGCTGCTGTCGCAACTGTCGCCGGAACTCACCAAGAACACGGCGGCACTCGACGCGATGGGACGCAACGTCGCCATTCTGTCAAAGACGATGGGCGGCGACACCACCGCTGCCGCCGAAGTTCTGACAACGGCCATGAACCAATACGGCGTATCGCTTGAAGACCCGATGGAGGCTTCCCGGCAGATGGCCGACATGATGAACATAATGGCCGCTGCCGGACGTGAGGGTTCTGCGGAACTGCCCACTATCAAGGTGGCGTTGGAACAGTGCGGTATGGCCGCGAAAGCCGCCGGGGTATCTTTTGCCGAAACCAACGCCGCGATACAGGTTCTTGACAAGGCGGGCAAGAAAGGTTCGGAGGGTGGTGTCGCCCTGCGAAATGTCATGTCAACTCTCGCGCAAGGCCGCTTTCTGCCAAAGGATGTGCGCGAGGAACTCGCCGCAGCCGGGATAAGTGTAAACGACCTCACCGACAAATCAAAGTCTCTTGCCGAGCGTCTACAGGTACTCAAACCCGTAATGGCCGACGACGCTCTTTTCAGCAAATTGTTCGGCAAAGAGAACTCCGCAGCAGCAATGGCTCTCGTGCAGGGCATTCCAAAGGTGGAGCAATGGACTGCCGCCATATCCGGCACCAATACTGCCGTGGAGCAGAGCAAGGTCATTATGGAGACCTACAACGAGCGTCTTGCGCGGGTACAGGCGAAGTTCGACGACATAAAAATTTCCATATTCAACTCCTGCGGCGACCTCGGTATATGGACGCAGGTCGTGGTGGGTGCGCTCGTGCCGCTCTCCCAACTCGTGCCGCTGATCTACGGCGCGGCAAAGGCGGTCATGTTTCTGCGGAGCGTGAATTTCAAAGGCGCGTTCACAGGCGTTGTCTCCTCGATACGGAACGTTGTCGCGGGTCTGATGATGCAGAATATAGCCATAACCGCGTCCGGCGGCTATTGGCTCGCATTCAAGGTTCTCGCGCAGAACGTGTGCCGCTCAATAGGTGTCGCCATTATGAACATCCCCATTGTCGGGTGGATAGCCGCCGCCATTGCCGCAGTCATCGCCATAATTCAGCAGCTTTGGGATAAGTGCTACGGCTTCCGCGTGGCTGTCTTTACCGCGTGGGAGGGCATCAAAGCCCTGTTCTCCGCTTTGTGGGAATGGCTGTCCGGGCTGTGGCAAAGAATATCCGCGTTTTTCGTCGGCCTGTGGAACGGCATAAAGTCAATGGCACAGAAAGTCGCCAACGTCTTTATGGCCGTGGTAAACAAGATCCGCTCATTCATAGCCGCGATCCGCAACTTTGTCGTTAAGGTAGTCAATGCCGTGGTCGAGAAGGTGAGCGCGATATGCAAGCCGCTCGTTACCGCTTTCAAGAATGTAGCCAACGCCATAAAAGGTTTCTTCGGCAAAATCATTGACTGGGTGCGGGATAAGTTCTACGCTCTGATAAACTGGTTCATCGACAAATACAACTGGATAGCCTCCAAACTCAACTTCGACAAGATAGCCCGGCTCGGCAGGGAGGCCGCAGACCGCTCTTGGGCGGCAGACCACCCGGAGCAGCCAGACGATGATTCTTCCGGCGGTGGAAACGGCAGCTCCGATCCCGTCGGTAACGGAGGTGGGCTTGGCGGCGGTTCACCAATCGGCAATGCCCTCGGCAGTGTCGGCGGCAGTGCGTCGAAAGAGACCGACCGTGTCAAGAATATAAACATCACCATTGACCGCCTTATCGACAAATTCACCATAACGACCAACAATCTCTCCGAAAGCAAGGAGAGGATAAAGGATGCGGTGGCCGAGGCTCTTCTTTCGGCTGTCAACGATGCAAACTACGCTCTATAATACAGATCATGCAGGAATACAAGTTTGAAATAATCAATGCCCGGTTCATAGCGTCCGGGGTGGCGATACAGGCAAAGGGACTCGCTTACAGGCTGCGACCTAACAAAGGGAGGGACGCGCAGAAAAACGAGGACTACAAGCTCGGGACGCTGCCAGGCTACGCGATGGGGGGCGGCACTACCGAGGGGGGCGCGGCTATCAACAAGGCCGAGGAGAAGTGGAGCGGGAGCGGCGACTATTGGCTTGGCCGCACCGCGCTTACGGACATGGTGGTGAAAGTTCCGGGAGAGGGTCTGCTTCTGATCAACGACGCGACGGTGAACGTTAGCCTGCAAAAAGAGGTGGTGAAGACCGCGCTTGTAGGCCGCGCCGGAACGATAAAGGAGTATATCACCGACGGCGACTACCAACTGAGCATAAGCGTGGGGATAGTCGCCGTGGACGACGATGGCAGGATATGCGACCAATACCCGGAGCGGGCTGTGGCGCAGCTGCGGGAGATAATGGAGAGGCCGGAGGCACTGGAGGTGAGCTCGGCGTTCCTTGACCTGTTCGGGATAAGCCATATAGTCGTAACCGGGTTCTCTGCAAAACAGATGACGCACTCTAACAGGCAGGTGATAGAGATAACGGCGTTGAGCGACACCGAGTATGTGATAGAATCAACCGATTATTAACCGACGTTCAAACACCTTTCAAACGATGAACGGACTTACGACATACGAGAACTGCGGCGACCTTGCCATAGAGGGCGGGGGCTGCATCGTGGCCGGGACGGAGGCGCAGACGATAGAACACGTTCTTGTGGCTAACCGTGGAGAGTGGCGGGAACACCCGCTGCTCGGCGGGGAGATCCGCAAGATGCAGCACGGCCTTGCCGGGAGGATGTGGGCTGCGCGTGCGCGGCAGATGTGCCGCGAGGCGGGAGTGGCCGTGAACCGGGTAACGGTGAGTGATAACGGAAAAATCACGGTGGAATGAAGACAACGGCGAGAGAGGGGCAATGCCTCGTTGACATAGCGTTGGCGGCGACAGGCTCGGTGGAGGGCGTTTGGGCGTTGGCTCTGCGCAACGGACTGAGCGTGACCGGGGAACTCGGCCACGGCACGGAAATAGCGTGGGAGGCCGGGGACGTTGCGGACGCGAGGGTTGCCGAGAAATACGCCGCCGAGGGGATATGCCCGGCGACGGCAGTAAACGAAAAGACGCTTGCGGGACTGCTCAACCGACCTGTTATAATACAAGTCCCGGACTACATGACAATCAAGGCCGACCCTGTGAAGAAACAGCAGACAAGGGCTGCTGTGTTCACAGGCGCGTTCACGGCGGCATTCTCGTAAGGCGCGAAAGGAGAGAAAACAGACGCATTACAAACAACATCATCATAAACAGACAATATGAAACAGGACTGGAAGCCCGACGAACTGCGGGCAACGTCGGCAGAGATCCGCGAGGCGGTAATGCCGAAATCAATCACGCCGGAGATGGTAGGCGGGACACTCGCAGGTCTCACCGAAGCCGTGGCCGAGGTGGTGGAAACCCTCGGCGAGATACCGAGGGAACATGTGCGTGTAGAGGTTACGGCTTGCGACGGCCAAAGCAAAGTCAGTGCCGAAGGAGCGACAGTGCGGCTTGACGTGTTTGCCATCGGCGGCTTCCCCTGCACGGCAATGCCACGACAGGAGCTCACGGCAGATGCGGACGGCGTGGTGGAGTTTGACGTGCCGCACGGCTTCAAATATGCGGTCTCGTCCCATATAGACGGCCTCGGCGCGTCGTTCCAACTGGTGTTTGACGCTGTGGCGGAGCAACGCGACGTGAGACTGTGGAACTTCCCTGTGGGGGTATGGGCACTCGGCCATACCGATCTCGCCCATTATGGCGATGACGGTTGGGAGGATGAATACTACACAGCGATACCATTCGTTACTCCTATGAGAATGGAGGAGGTGCCGGAAGAAATATATCTTTGGGCGCAAGACTCCGAAAAATATCCTCAAAACGAGGGATGGTGGTATATAGGCGTTCTTGTGTCAACCGCTGAAACGACATTTGCCATAGGCAAAAACAGCCTCTCTGATAAAACAATGGAGTGGTGCGACAGCCGCGACCGCAACACTCTGTTCCCGCTGATGGACTATGCCGTTCAAAAGAGATCGACCGCCCACGATTATGATGCGGCAATAGAGAAAGCCCGCACCGATATGGACGGAAATATGAACACCGCCAAAATACTCGGATTCAGCCCGACGCATACGGCAGCGAGATGGGCGGCTTCGTCGCCGTCCGATTATGACGAACAGAGATTCTTGCCCTCGGCGGGACAGCTATATATTATGTGGTTGAACCGCACGGCCATCAACGCTATAATACAGCAGCACACCGATGCGGGAGAAGAGGGCTTTTTTCTTCTTCCCGACATTAAGCCGGGAACGACTGGCCAATGGACTCAGCCGAATGGTCGTTGGGAGTATTGGTGGTCAAGTTCCGTGTACGATTCTCTCTGCGGGTGGGTTGTCAACGTCAATGGCTACAGCATCAACACCAGATACAACCCTAACGACGTGCGGGCGGTGTCGGCTTTTCATTTTGAATATTAAACCTTTTTCCTTTCCTTTGGTGAGGTCGCCCCCTTAAAGGGCGACCGGGCAGAGGGAAAGCGACACCGGGCGAAGCCCGGTCGAAAAAATTTTCGTAACTTTGCAGACGATTAAAAAATTAACTGAAATGGCAAACGGCGCGGCGACAGCCGGGGCATACAAGAGCGTTTACAGGCTGATACAGCAGATGGTCGGCCTCAGCGACAACGTGCCTGTGAAATACCGACGGTGGCTTTGGGAGAAGACGTTGGACGCTGCAACGGATCTGATCGCGCTGATAGTGTATGCGTGGGATGAGCAGAACGTGGCGCACAAGGTTGTCTACATAGACCGGGCGTTGACGAAATTCACGGTGCTGAACACGTATATGCGGCTGTGCAACGAGGCGCGGGTGCTGCCATTGCAGAAACAGACAAGTCTGTCGGAGCTTATGGCCGATATATCCGGGCAGCTCGGGTCGTGGCGCAAGGCCACGGCTGAAAGGGCGAAAAAAGTGTCTAAGAGTGAGTGTTCCGTCGGCCACGGCTTACGGAAGCGCGATTTTCTTTAATGAAAAGGTCTGTGCGCTCTCATTAAGAGCAAGGAACAAGCCAGTCACAGAAGATTACTGCTCGTGGGTTGTCAACTACAATGGCAACATCAACAACAACAGAAACAACACTAACGACGTGCGGGCGGTGTCGGAATTTCAACGGAAAATGAACAACCAACCGGAACAACATATCGCCATAGGCTACGACAGTCTTTTGTCCGCCTATTATCAGTGCCGCCGCAACAAGGCGTGGACTGAGGCGGCTGCGGCCTTTGAGATACACTACGAGGCCGAACTGCTGAAACTGCGCGAAGAGATACAGGCCGGACGGTACAGGCCGCAGCCCTCGATCACGTTCCTCGTGGAATGGCCGACGCTGCGGGAGGTATTCGCGGCGATGTTCCGGGACAGGATAGTGCAGACTTGGATCGCACAGCGGATAGAACCGCTTTTCGAGGCGCAGTTCATCCCGGCGAGTTTCAACTGCCGCAAGGGTAAGGGTACGCTTGCCGCCGTGAAACATCTGCACGAGGCCATACGCGAGAAATCCGAGAACTACACCCGCGACTGCTGGGTTCTGAAATATGACCTCAAAGGTTTCTTCATGTCGATAAACCGGGCGATGGTGACGGATAAACTCTGCCGTTTCATCCGGGAGCGGTACAAGTGCGCGGACGTGGAGACGCTTGTCTACCTCACGCAGGTAACTCTGCTCAACTCCCCGGCGGAGGGGTGCATCATACAGGGCGACCCGCGCAAGTGGGAGGAACTGCCTCCGAACAAAAGCCTGTTCACCGTGCCGGAGGGGTACGGCCTCCCGATCGGAAACATCACCTCGCAGCTCGTGGCGAATTTTCTGCTTGACGAGACCGACCATTACCTTACCGAGACCCTCGGCCTCGACATAGACCGCTATGTGGACGACACGGCCACCGTGGACTGCGACAAGGAGAAACTGCTACTCGCTATGCCGCTTATCAGGGAACACCTGTGGCAGACAGCCGAGGTGAGGGTAAACCCGAAAAAGTATTACCTGCAGCACTACAAGAAAGGCGTTAAATTCCTCGGCACGGTCATCAAGGGAGAGCGCATCTACATCGCCAACCGCACCCTCGGAAAAGCGATGTGCCGTCTGCACGGATTCAACCGACAGGCCGAGGAGCGCGGCGCGGCATGGTGCAAAGCCAACGCGGAGCATTTCGTGAGCTGCATCAACTCCTATCTCGGCCTCATGCGGCAAGGACAGGAATATGGTATGCGCCGGGCTTTCTGCGGTAGGATCTCCGAGGCGTGGATGAAATACATTGTGGTGGAATGGGACTTCACCAAGATAATACTAAAACAGAAATACAAACACCGCGAGCGCGTGAAGCGTATGCTCCGCCGCAAGCGTAAACAAGCATCAAGAAACAGAATACCAAAAGCAAAGCGAATGACAGCACGAGTTTTCAGCGGGGAGACGCTCCCTGCCGTTGAGCAGTTCAACACCGGTCGCAAAAGGGGTTGCATTGTTCGTTGGGACTACGAGCCTGTCAAGACAACAATCCCCGAAGTTGACAAACGCGCCGCGTTCCGCAAGCGCAAGGCGTTGAGCCGCGCCGCCAAAAACGGCACACCCCCTCCCGCCGAGGAACCGCAGCAGGGCAAGGAGGTTGACAGCGGCCTTGTGGCCTATTCTGAAATGCGCTACTTAGGCATTCCCGACCCGGAGCGAGTTGTGGCCGACATTCAGTATGACCTCGACCTGCGTTACGGCGACGCACCGCGCCCGGAGATTGATTTCGACGCTTACCGCTCGGCCATAGCCGCGCTCAACAAAGCGTGAGGCGATGTCACGGTCAATCGCCGAGATAAAGGCTCAGATATGCGAGACCTTCATCTCACAGGACGCTATCCGCACAGGGTACGGACTGAAAGAGAACCAATCCTTTGACAAGGCTTTCTCGCCGGTGTCGCTGGAGAGCCTGATGTTCTACGTCGTCGCCTCCTGTATATGGCTGCTCGAAAAACTTTTCGACCGCCACCGCGAGGAGGTGGACGCGAGGATAGATGCCCTGCGCCCGCACACGCTCCGTTGGTACGTTACAAAGACCCTCGCCTATATGCGCGGCAAGGATCTCATAATGACCGACGGCGTGGTCGTGGCCGACTACTACGACACGTCGGGAATGACGGAGGCCGACATCGAAAAGGCACGTGTGGTGAAATACGCGGTCGCCACCGAGGACAACACGCAGGTGTTCATCAAGGTTGCCGCGAGGGGCAACAACGGCCAGCCCACGCCTCTGCAGCCCGATGACCTCGCCGGACTGAAAGGCTACCTCTCGCAGATAAAGGACGCGGGAGTGGCCATAAAGGTGCTGAACGAACCCGCAGACAATATGCGCGTGGAACTCGTGGTGCTTTATGATCCGGCCATACTCACGGCGCAGCCCACAGGCAACGGTCGCCCGGATGCGGACGGCTACACGGCCATAAGGCTGCTGCGCGACGGCAAGGACGTGATAACCGAGGCCGTGAGCGGTGTCATATCCAAGCTGCCTTTCAACGGCGAATACCGAAACTCCGACCTTATGGCCGCTTTGCAGTCCATTGAGGGAGTGCGCGTGGCCGACATCGTGAAAGTGGAGGCCGCAGCCGGAGGCTCGGAGGCTTACTCGCGTGTCGTCGGCTACCGCCGTCCCTATTCGGGTTATTACGCATTGCAGAACCTCACGGTCAGAGGCCGTGCCTATCAAGTGGCCGAATGATGATTTTTGACATAGATTTCGACAAGTGGATAGCGACCATGCTGCCGACGTTCCTGCGTCTGCGCCGGGTGTTCGCTTTCTGCCGCGCCTTATGCTCGCCGCTCTACCTCGGCGACGACACAGGGCTGTACCCGCGCTTCCTGCGGGCGCGTGGCGACCACATATACAGGTTGAGCCACAACGGGCAGGTGTGCTATCTCCGCGCCGCTCTCAACGACGCTTTCAATCTGAAAAAAGGGTTTGAGATCGAGGACGCGGGGGCATACGAGGGGGAGTGGGTCTATGCAAAAGACCCGACGATGCCGAACCAGTTGCTCGCCGTGGACGAGAAGAAGAACCGCAAGCCCGTAGAGGGTGAGCCGCCGGAACATCCGACACCGTTGCTCGCCGACGAAGCGCGGCTCAACGCGCCGCAGAACTCGTTCATCGTGCGCGTCCCCAACAACATCTACACAACGCAGCTCGACAAGGTGAAGGCCATTGTGGAGCAATACAGAATCCTTTCAAAAACTCCGATTTACACCCCAACAAACTCAAGCAATGAACAGAGCGGAATATTTATCAACGGCGGTCGCAAACGGTGGCAATGGCCTGTATCCATTATCGACGCAGGGGCTGTCGTTCATACAAGACCAGATTACCTTTTTACAGGCATTCGCAAGGATAGGCGGTAAACGTTACATCCTGCTCGCACCTACGGCCACCGCCGACGGCGTTGTGGTGATAGACGGCGAGGTGCTGCGCTTCAAGGCCGCAGCCAAGCCGGGCAACGGCATTCAGATCCGGGAGACAACCGAGAACATCGTGGCCGACGGCACGACCTACCGCGAGGCGCGGATTTACCGTTACGCCGAATATGTGCCGACATATACAAAGAACGTGCCGGGATTATATCCGGCCTCCGGGTTCTCGATGATAGAAACCAACGACCAGTTGGCAAAGAAACTGCTCGACTACACCGCCGTCAACAGCGACCTCGCCAAGAAACTCACCGTATTGTCTACCGACAGCCTCACCCGCGTTCAGTTGGACGCGCAAAAGGACAACGTGCGTCTTAACTGCCGCAAGGGGTGTTTCGCTCTGAACGGCGCGGAGGAATACACGATCAACGTCTACCGCCACAGCGCGAACAACATCACGCAGGAACAGATCCTGCCCGACCTGCGCCGCTACGTCCGCTATTGGAACAGCGCGGCAAAGACGTGGGGAGGTTTCTACCCGGTTACGGAAAACCTGCATATCGACGTTAAGGTTGTGAAAGGATCGACCGTCTATGTGCGCCACGGCTTTATCCCGGAGGGGGTTCAACTTGTGCTGCTCCGCAAGAAGAAACGCAGCCGAAAGCGTCGTTCCGGCGGCACGACAGGCACAAACGCCGCATGGAAAGGGAAATCCATGCTCCGGCAACCGAAGAACCAATACGTGCATTACAAGGGCGTGATACTCTCCACCTCCTCACCTAACAACTGGTATGTGCCTAAGTGCATAGGCGTAACCGACAAGGAGGACAATGCCCTTATCGGAAAGGAACTCGGATCTGTCTGCTCGGATATGATTGTGGCAAGCGGGAGTCTGTCAGAAATCGCCGCCGGGAACGGACTCTACAAAGTGGTCGGCACTCGCGTCAAGGCCTCCAAGAAAGGCACAAAGCCCAAGACACAGGCTTGCTGCTATGCGCGGATCGCGTTGCAGTTTGCCGCAGCCGGGAAGACGTTCAAGAGCGCGGGCGGCGAGATGGCGCGTATGAAATACCGCCTTTGGTTTCATCTCGACAAGAAGACCAACAAGACCGTGGTGCGCCGTGGGTTCTCTGCCGATTAGGGACAAAAAAAGAGGGGCGGTTGAAAAACTGCTCCTCTAAAAACCCCGGCGGTCGTAACTCATTATATGCTCTGTTGTGAAATCTTGTAGGTTGTCGCTGACTAATCCAGTCGGTGCTTCGTTCAAAATCATCTCAACGGGGTCTATAAGACGCTCAATCCCTGCTGTCGGACGCGGCCATTGCCGCGATAACTTAGTGTGAGAGGGAATCGCACATGCCGCACACACCATACACTATCTTGAAATCGAAATCGCAAAACTGTCGAGGGTGTAATGCATGGCGCAAAGATAACCGTTAAATTCTTAACCCCAATAAAACAGCCGATGAAAAAAACAGAATAACAGAAAACATACGTCGGTGGGCAATAAAAAACAGCCCCCGACCAGATAGTAAAGGCGGCAACCACATACTATCACAAAGACGCGATACCCCGCGCAGTCGAGGGCTGTATAAGCCTTTTGACCGCAGGGCATCGCGTCTTTGTATGTGGTTGCCACTGCAAAATTACGCAAAAGGGGCGAGATAACCAACCGTTTCACAAACTATCAAACCCCATTTTATGCTGAATGAATGACAGCAACAGTCTCCCGACGGAGATTTACAAGGAGACCTCCTCGCTCGGACGGCTTCTGATAACGCCTGTTGACAAGGCCACCGCAAAGGAAATGATTGTCAAGAACCACTACTCCCACAAATGGAACGACGGAGGTTTCGGTGTCTACAACTTCGGAATCTTCCGCGCCGACGAACCCGACCGCTGCCTCGGCGTGGCCGTCTACGGCTACATGAAGAATCCAAAGGCGCGCCTGTTCACGCACCCCAATCCCAAAGCGTGGATGTGCGAACTCAACCGTATGTGGATAGATGATGAACTCGGCCACAATGCCGAGAGCATTCTGATAGCCGCCTCGATCAAGCTGCTGCGCCGCCTTGACCCTAACCTCGTGGCCGTGCAGAGTTTCGCCGACGGTCGCCTCGGCTGCGGCACTATCTACAAAGCCGCCAACTTCCAGTATTACGGCTTTCACCTCACCAAGTTTCTGCGTAACAGGCGCAGCGGTGAGATGGTACACGAACAGATATTCACCAACTCAACATCGCCGTCGGGCTTTCTACGCGCCAATGTCGGGATGCTGATAGGCGATTTTGAAGTGTTCCACGTCAAGACCTACCGATACATTTACGCGCTCGACAAGCGTTTTCGGTGCGTAAAGCCGCAGCAACCTTATCCGGCATACGACAAAGGGATGGAAGCGACCGAATGGAAGCGCGACCGCTCGAAAATGATAGAAAGATGCGTCGGAATACTTACGAAAATGGCCGCAGATTCGGTGTGAACGCGGCCAAGATAACAATACAAAGGTAGTAAAAATCCCTCAAACCGCAAAAAGTTTGAGGGATTATTTTGCTGTAAAAATAACTATTTTTCAACCGATTAAACAGCGTTTGAGCGATGATTGAACGGCGGTCAAACAGACGCGCCCGAAATGGCCGGAAAACACCAAAAAATGTACTTTTCGTTTTTCAAAATTGCACTTTTCGTTTTGCCGATTATACTACCGGCATCTTTGTATGCCATCCGGCTCCGGCTGCGAGTTCGAATCCGAGCGGATAGTTTCTGACATAGGCCGGCGGCAGACTCCAGACAAGGTTGAAGCGAGGGTCAAAATAAGGCTTACCGCTCAGTTCATATCTGCTGTCGAGATGCAGAAGCTGAGTCTCTCGCAGACCGGCCGTCAGTGAAAGGGTGTGCTTCCCTGCATAGAATCTGGTCTCGCTTTCGAGGTATGCCGAGAGCTGGTGCATGGCCGGTACATCACGGAAGGCGCGCGGACGAGTGTTGTTGCCTGCTATCAGCGGGCGCGAAATATCATAAACGGCCCCACGGCCATAGTTTTTGCTCATGTTCCACTCAACTCCGAATTTCAGAGCCGATGACAGTGAACTCCCGCCGAAACGCAAGCGGCCGCTGCTTTTGAGCGAGGCGGTAAACGGACGGCCCTCCACACGGTAGTCGGCAAGATAGAGCATGGGGAGATAGCCGATGTAATTGTCACCTTCAACCAGCGAGACAGGCATCGGCATAACTCGTGACGAAGCTACGTGTTTCTGCTGCTCAAGCTGCTCATGTCCGTAGCTAAGTCCGGAAACCAGATTTAATTCCTGAAGCACGGAGGCAACAGACGGTACATAGCGCAAAGTGTTATCCCAGCGCATGGTGTGCTTGCTGTTCTGATAAAAGTCAATTGTATTGTTGACGGCAAGATCCGGATCGTTGTCATCTTTCTCAAACATGCCGCTGTAGCTGAAATTGGAATTCCAGGCAATGCGGGCCACCGGGCCGGTCCAACGCTTTGTGCTTCGCAACGAACCGGTCACGCGCTTGAAATTCTCGCGATTGTTGCGCGGGTCAATCTTCGAATCGAGATAGTCGACTCCGGCATTTATGATCCATGTGTTGTCGCCACTGAGATCAAAGCCTTTGCCAACATAGAAAAGCTGGCTCTGAGTGTCGGCTTTAAAACGGGCTTCGAGACGTCTGGCTCCGCTTTTGCTCTTGATGCTTACAAGTCCGGAGGTCAGCTCGCCGTATTCCACTGACGGAATACCACGCACAATCTCCACACTCTCTATATCATCTGTCGAAAGCGAGCGCATGTCAACTCCTTTACCTGTCGATATCCTTGAAGTTCGGTTGGCATCCGGTGTGATCTGCATGTCGGCATCAGTGTTAAGTCTCACACCGTCGACCACGAAAGCCGTGCCGAGGGCCGCTGTGGCATAATCGTCATTCTGAGTCATGCCCGAAGCCGAGCGCAGATCAATCCTGTTGACCGACCCCATTTCAGGATCTTTGGTCACTCCGCCAGGAAGCAGGCTCATGAGATCCGTGAAACTCGACGGCTGAAGATGCCTCATAGCCGTAGTGTCAATAAGTGATGCGGATGTGGCATTATAGCCCTCGCGGGCGGTGACAACAACTTCATTCAGGGAGGTGGACGGTTCAAGCCTGAAATTCAGCGTCAGACTTTCACGGTCTTTAAGCGAAAGATTGCGACGTTGCGCTTTATAGCCTACAAGATTCAGCTCTATCACAGCCTGGCCGGGCTGGACCGTAAGCGTTATCGAGCCTTCCGCATCAGTATGGCCACCGGAAACTCCGGCCACCGCAGGCTGGCGGAATGTCACCGCCGCAAATTCCAACGGTTCGAGTGTAGCCGCATCCTTTACGTTCACAACCAGCCAGACTGCAGCCGATACATGACAGGCCGCACCGACCATTGTCGATACAGCCATCACAAATATGAATAGGGCTGACTGATATTTTGATTTGAAGATCATTTGTTGACCGGCTTGTTTTACACTCTTTTTTCAGTGTGCAAAATTACGCCGGTCTTCACAGCCGGGAAATACCTATTTTTTGGTAATTTCAGATCTCATTACAAGCTTCAGATACCCAATAACCATTATGAGACATTCAGATCAGCGGCCACGGCGGCAGCAGAACGGTCTCCGTCAATTGCAGCCGACACAATTCCGCCAGCATAACCGGCGCCCTCGCCACAGGGATACAGACCTTTCAGGGTGATATGGCGCAACGACTCATTGTCACGCGGTATGCGCAAGGGCGACGAGGTGCGCGTCTCTGCCCCTATCAGAACTGCGTCATTTGTAAGGAAGCCGCGGTTCTTACGGTCAAAATCCTTGAATCCGAGCTGCAGACGGCGGGCAATTCCCTTTGGCAAAAGCTTGTCAATGCGCGCCGGATGCGCTCCGGGAGCATATGAAACCTGTGGCAATGAAGAAGACGGCCGGCCGTTGACAAAATCAGCCATCCGCTGTGCGGGAGCGTTCTGAGTCTGTCCGGCCTCCTGCCAAAAGGCCTTCTCAATGCTCTCCTGGAAACGCAGCATCTTCAGAATGCCTTCCGGATCATCATCTGTCCCTACTGTCGGAATATCTTCAGGCAATACTTCAACCACCATAGCAGCATTGGCCCACCGCGATGAACGCGCTGATCCCGACATACCGTTGACGGCAAGCTGCTCAGGACCACTGGCAGACGGGATAACAACGCCACCAGGACACATGCAGAAAGAGTAGACTCCACGGTCATCGACCCTTGTCAGCATTGTATATTCGGCTGCCGGCAAATAGCGCCCGCGGCCGTCTTTGGAATGATAGCGCAGACAGTCTATCAGATGCTGCGGGTGTTCGAGACGTACCCCGACGGCGAGTCCCTTCGGTTCCATCGTCACTCCGGCTGACAGCAGGAAGCGATATACATCACGGGCCGAATGGCCTGTTGCAAGAATCACAGGACCGAAATATTTTTCACCGCCGGCTGTGACCACTCCTCTTACCTCATCACGCTCTATTATCAATTCTGTCACACGGGTTGAAAATCGGACTTCACCTCCGCAGCGGCAGATGGTCTCGCGCATGGCCTTTATGACTCCTGGGAGTTTGTCGGTACCGATATGCGGGTGGGCATCCACCAGAATGTTTTCCGAAGCGCCATGCTGGGCAAAAATATTCAGAATCTTGTCTACCGAGCCGCGTTTTTTTGATCGGGTGTAAAGTTTCCCGTCAGAAAATGCCCCGGCACCGCCTTCACCAAAGCAATAGTTTGAATCAGGATCAACTACTCCCTTGCGAGCTATATCGGCCATATCGGGTCTGCGCGAGTCCACATCCTTGCCGCGCTCGAACACAATCGGGCGCACACCTTCCTCTATCAGCCGCAAGGCTGCAAACAGTCCTGCCGGACCGGCACCAACCACTATGGCCTGCGGAGCGTCTGAAGCCACCGAGCGGTAATCCACCGCACGGACAAGCGACAGAGACGAAGGCTCTTCGTCGATATAGGCTCTGACCGAAAGGTTGACCATCACCTGACGCTGACGTGCATCAATTGAGCGTCTGGTCACGAGCACATGACTGACTGATTCTTTACTGACACCTGCCAGACGCGCCACCTCTTGGCTGAGCAGATGAGGTTCAGCAGCTACACGCGGCGTTACACGTAGATCAAGAGTTTCTTGCATTGAGTTCCATTTTTTTCATTGTGTGTCCCATCCACCACCAGAGGGTGACTACGGCGACAACAAAAGCTATAATATCAGATCCTGCCATCGAAGCCCAGACTCCCGGCACTCCCCACAGACGCGGGAAAATTATCAGGAACGGAATCAGGAACAGAAGCTGGCGTGTCAGAGAGAGGAATATCGACATCTGCGGCTTGCCCACACTCTGGAAAAAGTTCTGAATGACGATCTGGCATCCGACCACCGGATAGCAGATGAAGTAGATTCTGAAGCCGTCACGGGCTATGCCGACAAGAGTCTCATCTGTGGTAAACAAGGCGGAGACCACATCCGGGAAGCCTTCACTGACAATCCAGCCTACAACCGTGATTGCAACTCCGATCCATATGCCGAGCCGAAGCACTCGCTTGACTCTGTCAAAATTGTTGGCACCTATATTATATCCGAGAATAGGTTGCATGCCCTGGGTGACTCCGAACACGATCATCACAAAAAACATTGTGGTGCGGTTGAGAATTCCATAAGCACCTACAGCAAGATTGCCGTCGGCACCTCCATAATCAAGAAGCGCCCTGTTGATAAAGATCACTACCACACATGCGCAGACGTTCATCAGAAACGGCGAAAGGCCGATGGCATAGATACGTTTTATTATAGACCACGTAAGCCACTTGTTATGCCGCTTGAAGTGAATCGAACTTTTGCGCGAAAGGAAATGTGACAGCACCCAAACGAATGCCGAAAACTGGCCTACCACAGTAGCACACGCCGCTCCTCTGATGCCCCAGTCCAATACAAATATGAAAATCGGCGCGCATATAAGATTGACAATCACCGATATCAGGGCGGAAATCATGGCCTTGCGCGGATAACCGGTGGCGCGCATGAGGTTGTTGAGGCCAATGAACACAAAGCCCAATGGAGTTCCCAGCAGAATTACCTGCATGAATTCACGCGCATAGTCAATGGTCTCTTCCGTCGCTCCGAAAAACAGCAGGATTGGATCAAGGAAGATCAGTGTGAGCCCACCGAACACGATCGAATGGATCAGACAGAGCGAAAAGACATTGTTGACCACATCTGTAGCCCGACTGTAGTTCTTCTGCCCGAGGAAAATAGAACTGATAGTGGCACCGCCGGCGGCGATGAGCATACAGAATGCCGCGACGAGGTTCATCAGCGGAAATGTGATGGCCAGACCGGCAATGGCCATAGGACCGACACCACGACCGATAAAAATACTGTCTATGATATTGTATAACGAAGTAGCGACGCTCGCAATAATGGCCGGAATCGAATACTGGGCCAATAATTTCCCGACAGAACTTTTGCCGAGATCCTCTGTTGATGTGCTTGCAGTCACTGCCATATCCTATATAACCTTATATAAATGTATTATTGAAACGCGGGTGCAAAATTACTCAATTTTGCACCACTCTCTTATATGATAAAAATATTTTAACTAAAAACTTCTGATCAGCAGACCTAAAGGCCATGTTTTCTGAATTTTCTCATACCGTTCAGGCATGCAGACGACGTCTGGTAAAAAATGATCGGGTAAAGAAAAGCAAGAGCAAAGTGCCTGCGATCTGAGAGACGGAAGTAACCCAGAAGGCAGCCGAATAGCCGGCATATTCCACAAAGAAGCCACCGAGGAGTATGCCGAGCCCCATGCCACAGTCCCAGGAGGTCAGGATTGAAGAGTTGGCCGTTCCTCTCTGGTCATGACGGGCTACACAGATAAACATATTCAGAAAAGCCGGGAACATGCGGCCGTTGCCAAGTCCGATCAGCACGGCCGACAGATAGTAGGCCCACACTCCCGGAGCGAGAGCGAACAGAGTGAAACCCACAGAGCTTATGGCGGCTCCCTGAAGGGCATTTTCAGTCAGATGTCCCTCTCGGAGAGACTTGACTCCATAGAGGCGCGAAACAAAAAGTCCGCCTGAAAGAAGTGCGAAGAACAAGCCTGTGCCATCGGTGATGCCAAGTTCTTCCTTTCCATAGATAGCCACATAATTGCTCATGATGCCCCAACAGAGACCGAAAAGCAGAATGTTTATTGCCATCAGCCATGCACGGCTCAGAAAAAAGTGATCCATGCTCAGTTTCGGTTTTCCTTCAACCGGCGGACGGTGAGGCAGCCTGATGGTGCTTACAAAATAGAATCCCACAAAAGCAACCACCAAAGAGATCCAGAAGAGCAACCGAAAATTCCCGCTGAGAGAGTAGATATAGATTCCTGCCGAGGGAGCAATAGCCATTGCAAGGTTGTTGCTCAGGCCATAGAACCCCACTCCTTCGTTACGCCGTGAGGATGGGAGCACATCAATGGCAACTGTACTGTTGGCAACTGTGGTCGCACCGAAGGGCAAACCGTGAAGAGTACGCACCACGGCAAACATCAGAATGGTTCCGGCTCCGATATACCCCGTAAAACATATGAAAAACGCAAAGAAACAGAGCATCAACACCTTCTTGCGGTTGAAACTGTCGACAATAAAGCCGCTGAAAGGCCTTACGAGGAGTGCAGCGACAACATAACCGGACAATACAAGGCCTATGAGATCCTTGTCGGCCTTGAATTCCGCATCGAGATAGATGGGCAGCAGCGGTGTCAGCAGATAAAATGAAAAAAACATCATGAAATTGCCAACCATCGCCTTGCAGTAATTACTGTTCCAGAGTTTTTCCTTTGCTGCAGCAGTGGTGCCCTGGACTGCTTTTGTCTGTGAATTTAGATTCGTATCTTCCATAAATCACCTTAATCGCCCTCAATCTCTGGGGGTCCTATTGAAAAACAGTGCAAAGATACGCAGAATTTGGTCAGGTCCAGTAACCGGCTCTTCAAAATTTGTAGGCTCCGCCGATAAATCCTGAGTGTGTTATGAACTTGCCATGATCTGACGGAGACCTGTAATCGTGTCGACAACCGGAGTATAGGCTGTAGTCGGATATACCATATCCTATGAAGACAATGAAGCGATCAACCTGGAGATTTATGCCGGTCTTCAGATCCCAGGAAACCCATTCAGCCCGATGGCTTCCTGAAGCTCCCGGTGAAAGTATTATACCCGGTTCGGCAAAAAGATAAAATCCGCCACCCTGATTTTTCCAATTGATAAGCTTCGGACTACGGACCACCAGCGAGGATGTGGATTTAAAACGGGCGGCATAATCGAGGCGCGAATCATATTCATCATCACCCCAGTATTCCACAGGCACAATCTCTCCGGCTGATCCCAGCTGAGTCTTTATGCCAAGATATTGAAGCGGGAAGTAAGCTATGCCAAGGTCAAACTGATATCCGTCGGTATTAAGGCCGGCTGTGAAATTAGCTTCCCAGTGCATATTGCCGTCATCACATTTCAACGCCTGCGAAGATGCGCCGACCACACAAGCAGCAAAAACCAGCAACACATATAATCTTTTCATAATTGCAATCTTTAAAATAAAAATTAGAATTTCAGACTGAGTAGTTTTCATTTATCTCTATCATCAAACGCAGATTTCAAAATTTCAAATTCTTTGGTTGTCATCGTCAGTGGCTAATGTGTTCTTTTTCCAAAACAGAGTGCAAAAATACTGATTATTTCCCAAATAGTCTTCTTTTAAGGTATAAACAGCAACATTTACCGGACCGACAATGTTATTATTATTGATAATACATAAACCTCAAACCAATAAAACTCATAAATCATGGATTTTCTGACTACTGAGAAACTGACCATTGTCGGAGCTGCCGGCATGATCGGATCAAACATGGCCCAGACCGCAATAATGATGCGTCTGACTCCTAACATCTGTCTCTACGATCCTTTCGCACCGGCTCTTGAAGGCGTTGCCGAGGAACTCTATCACTGCGGATTCGAAGGATTGAATCTGACATATACCTCTGACATCAAGGAAGCTCTCACCGGAGCAGCCTATATAGTATCGTCAGGCGGTGCAGCCCGCAAAGCCGGCATGACCCGTGAAGATCTTCTCAAAGGAAATGCACAGATCGCAGAGCAGTTCGGTAAAGATGTCAGACAATATTGTCCGGATGTAAAACATATCGTTGTCATCTTCAATCCTGCCGACATCACCGGTCTTGTAACTCTTCTCTATTCCGGCGTTGAGCCTTCACGCGTGACCACTCTTGCCGCTCTTGACAGCACCCGTCTGCGCAGCGAACTGTCGAAATATCTCAAGATTCCAGCTGATGAAATTGTCAACAGCCGTACCTACGGCGGTCACGGAGAACAGATGGCAGTATTTGCCTCGACCACAACCGTTGACGGCAAACCGCTTGTAGACATCATCGGAACACCGAGTCTGCCTCTCGAAGAATGGATCAACATCAAGCAGCGCGTTATCCAGGGCGGTAAAAACATCATCGACCTTCGTGGCCGTTCTTCATTTCAGAGCCCGGCCTATCTGTCGATCGAGATGATAGCCGCAGCAATGGGCGGACAGCCTTTCCGCTGGCCGGCCGGAGCCTATGTCAACAATGACCGCTTCAAACACATCATGATGGCTATGGAAACCACCATCAGCAAAAACGGCGTGGAATGCAAGCCCGTCAACGGAACTCCCGAAGAAGAAAAAGAGCTTGAAAAGAGCTATGAGCATCTTTGCAAGCTGCGCGACGAAGTAATCGAAATGGGCGTCATGCCTCCTATTGCCGACTGGCACCGTCTGAATCCTTATATGGATCAGAAGACCTGCTGATAGTTACTTCTGACATGACGACAAAAAAAATTACTAGTCATCACGACGAATAACTTTTTTACCTTAAATCTAATACCATGAAAAACTTATTCGCAAATATAAGTCATGAAACGAGCCTTGTCAAGCAAATTAACATAAATTCTGCTTGATTTTACAATATTTAACTTAATAATTTCCTATTCTGCAATTAAGCCTATTCTAACACGGGCGAAAGTTGTGGGATAGGAAATTATCCATTAAATTTGCACTGACGTTCGGCTTGTTTTTAACAATCCGGAACTAAACAACCGGAACCATCTATATAATCATCCAAATGGGACAAATGATCGCCATAGTGGGACGCCCTAATGTGGGCAAATCCACACTTTTCAACAGACTTACCCAGTCACGCACCGCTATCACCAACGACGAGGCCGGAACTACCCGCGACCGCCAGTACGGCAAAGTTGACTGGAACGGGAAAGAATTCTCGATTGTCGACACCGGCGGCTGGGTGGTCAACAGCGAAGACATTTTCGAAAACGAAATCAATAAGCAGGTCCACCTCGCCATCGAGCAGGCCGACGAAATTCTGTTTGTGGTCGACGCCATGAACGGCGTGACCGATCTTGATGACCAGGTAGCCGAAATTCTCCGCCGCTCAACCAAGCCCGTAATTCTCGTGGCCAACAAGGTTGACGCAGGTGACTCGCTCTACAATATCGCCGAATTCTACAGTCTCGGTCTCGGTGACCCTATGGGTGTCTCAGCTGTCAGCGGTTACGGCACCGGCGATCTTCTTGACGAAGTGGTCCTCAAAATGCCTGAAAAAGATGACGATGAGGAATCCAAACTCGACGACATACCGAAGATTGCCATCGTAGGCCGTCCGAATGCCGGAAAATCGTCAATCATCAATGCGTTTATTGACGAAGACCGCCACATCGTGACCGACATCGCCGGCACCACACGCGACTCGATCTATACGCGCTACAATAAATTCGGCTTCGATTTCTACCTCGTCGACACAGCCGGTATCCGTAAAAAGACCAAGGTTACAGAAGATATCGAATATTATTCGGTTATCCGTTCGATCCGCGCCATCGAGGCTTCGGATGTCTGCATACTGATGATCGACGCCACACGCGGCATCGAGTCGCAGGACGTCTCCATCTTCTCGCTCATCCAGCGCAACAAGAAGGGCCTTGTGGTTGTGGTCAACAAATGGGACCTCGTAGAAGACAAATCGAAGGAAGCGATCAAGCATTACGAAGACGCCATCCGCGAGCGCTTCGCACCCTTTGTCGATTTCCCGATCATATTCGCATCGGCTCTCACCAAGCAGCGCATCTACAAAGTGCTTGAGACAGCCCTTCACGTATGCGAAAACCGCAAGCGCATTGTCCCCACATCGCAGCTCAACACCGTGATGCTCGAAGCCATTTCGGCATATCCGCCTCCCGCCAATAAAGGAAAGTTCATCAAGATCAAATATGTGACCATGCTGAAAGGCTCTCCCATACCCACATTTATCTTCTTCTGCAACCTGCCGCAGTGGGTCAAGGAACCCTACCGCCGCTATCTGGAGAACAAGATCAGAGAGACATGGGACTTCCACGGCACACCGATCAACGTTTTCATGCGTGAGAAATAATCTCCACGCATGAAAACACACTCCCTCTCTCCCCTCACCTTCTCCCTCACGCCACGACAAATCACACACTACCTTAGAATTTAACAAACAACGTCGATTATCATGAAAACTGAATCTACCACCTATTATATAGCGGTGGATCTCGGTGCGACCAGCGGTCGCCTTATCCTTGCATCGTTTGACGGAGAAAAAATCTCAACTGAAGAACTTCACCGGTTCAAACACCCGATGCTCCCCATCGCAGGCCACCTGTTCTGGAATCTGCCCGGACTTTACCACGAAATTCTTACCGGCCTGAAAGCCGCAGCTGAAAAACTCAATGCCATTGGAGCTAAAGCACAGTCTATAGGCATAGACACCTGGGGTTGCGATGTGGCCTATTTCCACGCTGACGGCACACTTGCCGGACTCCCCTACTGCTACCGCGACCCACACACCACCGGAGCTGTCGACAAGTTCTGCGAAGACATGTCAAAAGAGACAGTATATGGCAAGACCGGAATCCAGTTCATGGATTTCAACACTCTGTTTCAGCTCTACACCATAGGCAAAGAACAGGGCAACGCACTCCACAACTCAGACAAGATTCTGTTTATCCCCGATGCACTGGCCTACATGCTGACAGGCGAGGCCGTGACAGAATATACCGTAGCATCGACCTCTCAGATACTCAACCCGACAACCGGCCGACTCGACGACGAACTTCTTGCCCGCATAGGACTGAGCGAGGACCGCTTCGGCAAACTCGTGAACCCAGGTCATCGTATAGGCTCACTTACACCCGCCGTTCAGCAGCTGACCGGACTGGGCGAGGTCCCCGTCATTGCAGTAGCCGGACACGACACAGCCTCGGCCGTGATCGGCGTACCTGCCAAAGATGCGAATTTCGCATATCTGAGCTGCGGCACATGGTCGCTTCTCGGCATCGAGACACCTAAGCCCATCATCAACGAAAAAGGCTTTGCCTACAATTTCACCAATGAAGGCGGCCTTGACGGCACCATCCGATATCTGAAAAACATCTGCGGAATGTGGATATTCGAACGCGCCCGCACCGAGCTGAAAGACGCGCCGGCCAGTGTTGCCGATCTGTGTGCGCTCTACACCGAATCTGACATCGACAGCACAATCAACCCAGACGATCCGTCATTTGCAAATCCGGCCTCGATGACCCAGGCCATCTGCGACTACTGCGAGCGCACCGGACAGAAAGTGCCGGTCACAGTGGCTGACTACGTCCGTCTGATATTCCGCAGTCTGGCTCTCCGCTACAAAGAAGTGCTCGGCTGGCTGCGTGAGCTCTCCCCAAAAGAAATCAATACCCTGCACGTGATAGGCGGCGGATCACTCAACGCCCATCTGATGCAGCTCACCGCCAATGAACTCCAAATGCCCGTGGTGGCCGGTCCGACCGAATCCACAGCCCTCGGCAATGTACTCGTGCAGCTTCGCGCTGATGGCCGCGTCAGCGACCTCTCCGAAATGCGCAAGGTGGCAATCAACTCAACCGAGACAAAAACTTATCTCCCTCAATAAACAGACACATCAAATTTTACCTAAATACATCTAAATCTATCTTATCATGAACGAAGGAACTGTAAAACAAGCTTATGAAATAGCCAAAGAGCGTTACGCAAAACTTGGTATCGACACTGACAAGGTGCTGCAGCAGATGCAGGACTTCCACCTCAGCATGCACTGCTGGCAGGCTGATGATGTAGCCGGCTTTGAAAACCAGGGCGGCTCGCTGACCGGCGGCATCCAGGTCAACGGCAACTATCCCGGCAAAGCACGCAATATCGACGAACTCCGCGCCGACATTCTCTATGCCATGAGCCTCATCCCCGGCAAGCACCGTCTCAACCTCCATGAAATCTACGGCGATTTCGGCGGCATGTTCGTTGACCGCGACCAGTGCTCTGTCGAACACTTCCAGAGCTGGATCGACTGGGGCAAAGCCAATGACATCAAGCTCGACTTCAACTCAACCTCATTCTCTCACCCGAAGAGCGGCGACCTCAGCCTCTCGAACCCCGACAAGGGCATCCGTGATTTCTGGATCGAACACTCAAAACGCTGCCGTGCCATCTCTCAGGCCATAGGCGAAGCTCAGCAGGACCCCTGCATCATGAACACCTGGGTTCACGATGGTTCAAAAGACATCACCGTCAACCGCTATCTCTACCGTGAGCTCCTCAAAGACTCTCTCGACCAGATCTTCGAACACAAATATGACTGGATGAAAGACTGCGTGGAGTCAAAGGTGTTCGGCATCGGACTTGAAAGCTACACCGTAGGCTCAAACGACTTCTACACATCATACGCCGCCAAGAACAACATGATGATCACCCTTGACACAGGCCACTTCCACCCCACCGAAAGTGTAGCCGACAAGGTGTCAGCCATGCTGCTTTTCGTGCCCGAACTGATGCTCCATGTGAGCCGCCCCATCCGTTGGGACTCTGACCATGTCACCATCATGGACGACCCGACAATGGACCTCTTCAGCGAAATTGTCCGTGCCGGCGCCCTCAACCGCGTGCACTACGGCCTCGACTACTTCGACGGCACCCTCAACCGCATCGGCGCTTACGTGATCGGTAGCCGCGCAGCCCAGAAGTGCATGCTCCGCGCACTGCTCGAACCCACCGAAACTCTGCGCAAATACGAACTCGAAGACAAGAGATTCCAGCGCCTTGCCCTCCTCGAAGAGTGCAAGAACCTCCCCTGGAATGCCGTTTATGACATGTTCTGCCTCAAGAACAATGTGCCTGTCGGCGAAAACTACATCGTCGAAGTGGAGCAGTATGAACGTGACGTCACCAGCAAACGATGATACTGATAGGTCTCCTTATAATCGCGATCGGCGCTTTCTGCCAGTCCAGCTGCTATGTACCCATCAACAAGATCAAGTCATGGAGCTGGGAAAGCTACTGGATTGTGCAGGGCGTTTTCGCGTGGCTCATTCTGCCGTTTCTGGGCGCACTCCTCGCCGTTCCGGCCGGCCATTCGCTGACAGAGCTCTTTACAGCCGACCAATCATTCAACATCTGGATGACCATTCTCTTCGGAGCACTCTGGGGAGTGGGAGGTCTGACCTTCGGACTCTCCATGCGCTATCTCGGAGTGGCGCTCGGTCAGTCTATAGCCCTCGGCACATGTGCCGGCTTAGGCACCATAATGGGCCCCGTGCTGCTCAACATTTTCTTCCCTGAAAACGATCCGCTCTCTCAGCTGACAATGGCTGTGATCCTCGGAGTGGTTGTCACCTTGATCGGCATCGCCATCATCGGCATCGCCGGATCAATGAAAGCCTCATCGCTCAGCGAAGAAGAGAAGAAGGCTGCTGTCAAGGACTTCAATTTCCCCAAAGGAATCACCATCGCCCTGCTTGCAGGTTTCATGAGCGGCTGCTTCAACGTAGGCCTTGAATTCGGCAGCGGAATCAATTTCGGTTCACTCACCCCTGACATCTACAAAACCCTTCCGGCCACTCTGCTTGTGACCCTGGGCGGATTCGTCACAAACGCCGTCTACTGTTTCTATCAGAACCACAAGAACCGGACCTGGGGCGACTATGCCAACAGAGCCGTTCTCGGCAACAACCTGCTCTTCTGCCTCCTTGCCGGAGCTCTCTGGTACAGCCAGTTCTTCGGACTCGCACTCGGCAAAGGATTCCTGACCGACTCCCCTACGCTGATGACCCTCTCGTTCTGCATCCTCATGGCGCTCAACGTGGTCTTCTCCAACGTCTGGGGCATAATACTTAAAGAGTGGAAAGGCTGCTCGTCAAAAACGATCACAGTGCTTGTCATAGGCATCGCAGTGCTCATCGTTTCGTGCTTCCTTCCGCAACTGATCTGACCATCAATATTTATCACATACTTATGTCATCAATATTAGAAAACCGCCCCGTGCTCACAGCCGAGGTTGAAAAAGTAGCTGAAGTAGCCGGCTATCTCTGGGAAAAGGGATGGGCCGAACGTAACGGAGGCAACATCACAGTCAACGTAACCGAATATGTCGACGATGCGATCCGCGCCATGCCGGCCATCGCTCCCGCCGCTCCTATCGGCATGACTCTTCCCAACCTCAAGGGATGCTATTTCTTCTGCAAAGGCACCAACAAGCGTATGCGTGATCTCGCCCGCAAGCCTATGGCCAACGGTTCTGTGATCCGCATCACCGATGACTGCGCCCACTATGAGATCATCGCAGACGAACCGGTGAAACCCACCTCGGAACTGCCTTCGCATCTTGCCGTCCACAACTACCTCATCGGAAAAGGCTCGAAATACAAAGCATCGCTCCACACTCATCCGATCGAACTCGTGGCAATGTCACACTGCAACAAATATCTTGAAAAAGACGTGGCCACCCGCCTGCTCTGGAGCATGATCCCCGAAACCAAGGCTTTCTGTCCGCGCGGTCTCGGCATCATCCCCTATCAGCTTCCCGGCTCAAACATCCTCGCCGAGTCTACCATCAAGGAACTTGCCGACTACGACGTGACACTCTGGGAAAAACACGGAGTCTTCGCCGTAGAGGAAGATATCATGATGGCCTTCGACCAGGTTGATGTGCTCAACAAATCTGCCCAGATCTACATCTGCGCCAAGAACATGGGCTTCGAACCTGACGGCATGTCTGACGAGCAGATGAAAGAGATGACAGTGGCCTTCAACCTGCCCAAATAATCAGGCGCAAGCTACCCACACATAATCAGCCCCAGAAAGGCGGCCAAAGCCTCCTTATATATAAACGGTCCTGCCGGTCTGAAAGAAAAAATTCAGACCGGCAGGACCGATACTTTATGCAGAATCCCTATCGGGCTCTAAGCTCCCAGAAAGCCACAGCCGCCGCGGCGGCCACATTGAGCGAATCGACCCCGTGAGCCATAGGAATACGCACTGTATAATCGGCATCTTCAATAGTCGCATCGGCAAGTCCATCGCCCTCGGTACCCATAACTATAGCGAGCCGAGGCTCCTCTCTCAGCGCCGGGTCTTCAAGAGAGACAGACTTGTCAGTCAGAGCCATCGCCACCGTCTTGAACCCGGATTCACGCAATGAGCCGATCGGTCCGTCAAGCCATGTCCACGGCACAAGAAATACCGACCCCATCGAAACCCTTACCGCTCTGCGGTTGAACGGATCGCATGATGACGGCGTAAGCAGCACGGCATCAATGCCAAGAGCGGCAGCTGAGCGAAATATCGCTCCTATGTTGGTTGTGTCTACCACACCGTCAATCACCACCACCCTGCGGGCTTCATTCAGCACTGCACCGACAGTCGGAGCCTGCGGACGGCGCATGGCACAGAGTACCCCGCGTGTCAGAGTATAGCCGGTCAGAGTGCCAAGCAGATCCCGGTCACCTGTATAGACCGGGACTGAGTCTCCGCAACGCGCCACAATGTCGGCAGCGTCACCTTCTATATGTTTCCGCTCACACAGCAAAGCCACAGGCTCATAACCGGCTTCAAGAGCCACACGTATCACCTTAGGACTCTCTGCTATGAAGACACCCTTGTCAGGTTCTAGTCTGTTACGCAACTGGGCTTCGGTCAATGAGCTGAAAATCTCTGCTCCGGGATGGGTCAATGATGAAATTTCAATTATCGGCATAATTCTCAATAGTTAGTGGAGGGGTGTGAGCGTCAGAAAACTTTACTCCAAATTATCACAAAATTAAGTCAATATTACGGTTGTTGCAACCTCCGGGGAGCGTTTTTGCCGAAAATATTTCAAATCCCGCCCAATTCTGCGTAACTTTGCACCCGCGAAATAAAAGAAACGAATTAATTTAATAGACCAAATGGCTTATAATCTTTTGAAAGGAAAGCGCGGCATTATCTTCGGCGCGCTCAATGACATGAGTATTGCCTGGAAAGTAGCTGAGAAAGCTGTAGAAGAAGGCGCTACAATCACTCTGTCAAACACCCCGGTCGCAGTCCGCATGGGTGATGTCAGCAAACTCGGCGAAAAGCTTAATGCTGAAGTTATCCCGGCCGATGCAACCAATGTGGAAGATCTCGAAATGGTATTCCAGAAATCAATGGAAATCCTCGGAGGAAAGATCGACTTCGTTCTCCATTCTATCGGCATGTCACCCAACGTGCGCAAGAAACGTCTCTATGATGACATCGACTACGATCTGCTCAACAAGACGCTTGACATATCAGCCATATCATTCCACAAGATGATTCAGGCCGCAAAAAGACTTGATGCGATCGCTGACCACGGCAGCATCGTGGCCCTCAGCTACATCGCAGCCCAGCGCACAATGTTCGGCTACAACGACATGGCCGATGCCAAAGCGCTCCTCGAATCAATAGCCCGCAGCTTCGGCTACATCTACGGTCGCGAAAAGTCAGTGCGCATCAACACCATCTCTCAGTCGCCCACCCAGACCACTGCAGGCAGCGGCGTGAAGGGCATGTCTTCGCTCATGGACTTTGCAAACCGTATGTCGCCCCTCGGCAATGCCACAGCCGACGAATGTGCCGACTATTGCATTGTCATGTTCAGCGACCTTACCCGCAAGGTCACCATGCAGAACCTCTTCCATGACGGCGGTTTCTCAAGCATGGGCATGAGCCTCCGTGCAATGGACCAGTACGAAAAAGGCTTTGACCAGTACCGCAACGAAGACGGAACAATCCAGTACGGCTAAACACTCAGCCAGACAGATCCAGACTATAAGCACAGATCCCGAAACCGCCACGGCTTCGGGATCTGTCTTTTCTGTGTGAGCTCTCTATTGTTACTTTTTCTTTGATTTCGGAAACGGGAGATCATTCCATAGAGTTTCAATCACCTTAAGAGCCTTGCGGGTGTCAGCGAAGTCAAGGATATAGGCCTCCTTTGCGCCCTGATAAGGAAAGCCGCACTCGGCATCAGCCATCAAGTCGGCAATACAGGGCAATTTCTTTACGTAAGCGATATTGTCGCAGGCTGTGATTACACATTTTTCATTGACATAGATGACGTAATCGCCCATCATCTTGCGACTGCGAACCACACCCAATGGAGCAAGTGCATCACAGATGAATTCAATAAATGCATAGGTACACGCCATTTTATTTAGTCTTTGGTGAAAGAGTGGATTTCAATCAGGTTCCCTTCGGGGTCTGCAATATAGCAGGTGCGTTGCCCCCAAGGCATAGTTTGCGGTGCAAATACTGACTTTGCTCCAAGGGCGGTCACTCTCGCATACTCTTCATCTACATCGCTGAATGTCGGTACATAAAAAGCCAGTTCGACCGTGCCGTTCAGTCCGCATGGATAAGAGTATTCCCGCCCGGTCATCTGTTCAAAGGCGGTACGTGGGAACAATATTAGCCACATATTGCCAAGCTGCATCCTTACATCAGGGTCTTCACCGTTCCAATCGGTTTCAAACCCCATTATGTCACGATAGAATGCCACCATGCGGGTATTGTCAGTCGTAAACAATCCGATGGTATTGAAATTAAATTTAGCTGCCATATTATCTGTTTGCATTTTTACGGTTTTCCATTATCCGTTCAAAATTCTCGCGTCCCCAGTTGAGCAGAGCCTCGACGTGAGGCAAAAGAGTTTTACCGAACTCCGTCACCGAATATTCCGTCCGTGGAGGGACATCCGGAAAGAGTTCGCGACGGATTATGCCGTCGGCGGTCAGCTGACGAAGCACTTGCGACAGTACCTTCTCCGAAACCGACGGGATGTTGCGGTACAGTTCGTTGAAGCGTACCGGTCCGCTCTCTGAAATCTTCACGAGAACCACCAGCGCCCACTTGTTGCCGAGCCATTCAAGCATCGGAGCCGCCTTGCAATATTCGTAGTCAAGTTTTTTTACCATAACCGAGGTTTCAAAAAAGACTGATCACGAGCAATACAAACTTTTCGGTAAGGGTCAAACCTATCGGTAAGTCATTGCTTCCACACTGATAATCATCTAATTTTGCATTACAAATGTGAAACATTCGCGAGCGAGCAGAGAGCGCATGTCGGCGCATCTGGTGCGCGGTGCAAAGCACTCTGACTCACCGCAAAGTTACAAAAAATAATCAAATATGATGTATCCGCAACTCCATTTCACCGGGCAGGTGTGGCGTCCGCCATACGAGGCCAATTCTCAACTTCTTCAGATCACATCCGGCTGCACATGGCACAAGTGCAAATTCTGTAGCCTTTATCACGGCACTCCGTTCCGTATGTCGCCGCTGTCAGAGGTGGAAGAAGACCTGAAAGTCATTCGCCAGTGGCAACCGCGTGCCAGACGAGTATATCTCACAGGAGCCAATCCTTTTGCGTTGAGCTACAACAAACTGATGGATGTGGCACTTCTGTTAAGAAAATATCTTACTCACATGGTATCGTTCGGAATGTTCGCCCGTGTGACAGACATTAAATCAAAATCTGTGGAAGAGCTGAAAAACCTCCGGCACATGAAGCTCGACAGCATCAACATCGGCATCGAGACGGCTCACGATGAGACCCTCGACAGAATGAACAAAGGTTATCACGCCTCTGACATTCTCGAACAGTTATCGAAACTTGACGAAGCCGGAATCCGCTACAACGTGTTCTATCTGAACGGACTCGGAGGAAGAGGGAAAGGAGAGGAAAGCGCCGTGGCAACAGCCAATGTCCTCAATCAGCTCCACCCCTGCATAATCAACATTGTATCACTCACGATATTCCCGGAGTCACAACTGTTTAATGAAGTACTCGACGGGACTTATGAGGAAGAACCGGAAATCGAGAGGCTGATGGAAATGCGCACACTCATTGACCGACTTAGCATAAAAGTCAACCTGCTTGGTCATCACATATCCAATACGGTACCGATCACCGGAGCGCTTCCAAACGACAAAGTCACATTGCTCCGAGAATTTGACAATGCGATAGCCAAGTTCCCGGAAGAAGAACTCAAAACATACCGCCACCGGATATGGCATCTGTGATTTGCACATGCAAAGTATCAAAAAAAAGCAGGGAGCGACATTTCTGTCACTCCCTTTGAGCCGCGAGTGGGACTCGAACCCACGACCTTTTCGTTACGAATGAAATGCTCTACCGACTGAGCTATTGCGGCTTGATGACTGCGGTCCGGACTATTGAATGTCCGTCATATGCCGGGACCACAAAAAAAGTAACTTTGCGGCAACCCCGTCAGGACTATTGCAGCGCAAAGTTACTAATTTATTTTTTAATTACCAAGGGTCTGCTTGCTGTAGCTGAACTTGATCTTGGCATTCGAGAAATCAAGTGTTGCCATTACCGGTTCGGTTACATAAGGTGTTATGGAGCTTACCTGAGTGGATGTGGTGTTGTAGCCGTAGTAATAGCTGTAGTAGTTTGAATTGGAATTCACATAGAACGACACCAGTGCCGGACAGATGACGAACTCCTCATCCTCTTCCGTAGCCTCGCCTTTCTTGATTATGTCGAGAATATAATCGCGCATTGACGAGAATGTATAGCTCTTGGTGGTAGAGTTGTATGAAGCATAGAACGACGAGAGATTGTCATTGATCTGAGTTCCGGCAAAAAATTTGTCCTTATCCTTCTTCTTGACAAGCAACACATATGGCGGAGGTGTCAGACCGTAGTCATTTTCGATCTCTTTGGCGGGAATCGAGAGCGAAAGTGAGTTGACCACTGCAAGCGATCCGCTGTTTTCCTGATAGCGGCGGAGTATTTCGCGTGCCGGGAAGTTGAACTCCACATCGTAGCCGGTGGGAGCTATAAGCATTGTTTCGCCTGACTGGGCGCGCTGCTTAAGTTCTTCCGACATCTTATATACTATATTATTGTTGGTAATTACCTCAGGAGTGACAGCCATATATGATCCGACGAGGTTGAACACTGTGTCACGCTGCGGATCGGTGTCAGGAATCGGCATAACCGAACGGTAATAGACGTTGATCATATTGTTGACTATTCTTGTCACACGTCCTGAACCGAATGAATTGGCGATGTATAATCCTGGGAACCATTTTGCGAATGCCTGTGGGGTGGCAAATGTGGCCTCCGAAGTCTTGAACTGATTGTAGAGACGGACACCGAATTCTGTCGGCAGAGTCACCTTTATATCCTTTATAATACTGCCCTCGCTGTCAGCTCCTATATCCTCGGCTCCGTCAATGAGCGCCGAGTACGATGTTGAACCGATAGGTGCCGAAGGATCGTAATATCCGTCAGGAGTGAAGTCACTGTAGATCGGCGAAGGCAACTGTTTGTTGAGTTCATAAACCGTAAGCCCCATCGGCACCACAGAGTCTCCGGCAAATCCGTCCTTATACATAGAAAGGACGAGCTTGACAGAATCAATATAGTCCGGCTTGACATAAAATGTATCGACATAAGACGATGGCATATACTGGCAGACGATATCGCTGCGGAGATTGCCATATCCTTTGGCATCCAGATTTCCGAGAAGCTGAAGCACAGTGCGTGACTGCACCAGATCATTGCTGACCGGGCGTCCGCTGACGGTAAAGTTGGAGTCTATGACGATCTCAACCTCATCCTCGACCAAGCTCCCGCCGGCCGTTGAGGTGCTTTCGTCACATGAAATGACGGAGAGTGTGGCTATTACGCCTGCTGAAAGCAGAGCTAATTTTTTCATTCTGATCGGAGATTAATCATCATCCTCGCCTAAAAGCGAGCGATAAAATTCTGTGTAACGGTCAACGCGATCTTCCTCGCCCTCATAAGCAAGGAATGGTTTACCGGAAGCCTTGGCATATTCAACCAGCACTGGATCGACATCGCCGGTCACCTGGATGACGGCATCGGCATAGTCAATGGCCAGACGGTTAAGGGTGGCGAAATCCACGGGGTCGGAGCCGAGAGCCGCTATATCTTCTTCGCTGAAATCACTCATGCGCAGTTTCTCTGCGAAACGCGGGTCAAGAGTTCCTTCAAACTTTTCAGGCTGCAGGGCATAGACGATCTTTGAGTCTCGAAAAATCGGGTCATCCGAATAACGTCTGCGCAGATACAGTGGAGTCAGAGCCGAAACCCAGCCGCTGCAGTGGATCACAGCCGGCTGCCAACGGAGTTTTTTGACGGTCTCCGCAACACCCATTGTGAAGAACATGATGCGTTCGTCATTGTCGGCCGGCAGAAGATCTGTTTCGAGCCCCTTTTCAGGTAATGGCTGAAAATAATCGTCATTGTCAATAAAATAGACCTGCATGCGCGAAGGCAGCAAGGTTGCCACCTTAATTATCAAAGGGTGGTCTGAATCATCTATGATAAGATTCATGCCGGAGAGACGAATCACTTCGTGGAGCTGGTTGCGGCGTTCGTTGATGCAGCCATATTTCGGGGTGAAACTCCTCACTTCGAATTCTTTGCCATGAATACCCTGCGGTATGTCACGACCAAGGACTGACATTGATGTGTCCGGCAGATAAGGCGATACTTCTTGCGAGACGAATAGAACTTTTTTGGGCGCCATTTAGGATAGATAGTCTTAGCGAACCGGCCAAGGTCCATATTTTTTACAGCTGAACTCTTGGCCCAGGCTCTTTGTTATGTGATTGGATTGCAAAGTTACAATTTTTTTTTCATTTTTCCACCATCGCGCGCATCCAAACAGCAACTTTTCGACTTTCAGACCTTGATCTCACCTCTTTTAAGACTCTCAAATTTTGATATAAGCCGAAAAATTACTACCTTTGCACGAATTATCTGCTATAAGTAGACATGAGACAATTAAAAATCACCAAATCTATAACCAATCGTGAAAGCGCGTCGCTCGATAAATTCCTCCAGGAAATCGGCCGCGAAGAGCTCATCTCCGTCGAAGAGGAAGTAGAGCTCGCCCAGCGCATTCACCAAGGAGACCAGAGAGCTCTCGACAAGCTCGTTCGTGCCAACCTCCGCTTCGTTGTATCTGTGGCAAAACAGTATCAGAACCAGGGGCTCAGCCTCCCCGATCTTATCAACGAAGGCAATCTCGGCTTGATTAAAGCGGCACAGAAATTTGACGAGACACGAGGCTTCAAGTTCATCTCCTACGCCGTGTGGTGGATTCGTCAGTCCATCCTCCAGGCTCTGGCCGAACAGAGCCGCATAGTGCGCCTGCCGCTCAACCAGGTAGGTTCGCTCAACAAAATCAGCAAGGCACTCTCGAAATTCGAACAGGAAAACGAACGCCGTCCGTCGCCTGAAGAACTCGCTGAAAAGCTCGACGTGCCTGTCGACAAAATCGCCGATACACTCAAAGTTTCAGGACGCCATATTTCTGTCGACGCCCCCTTCGTTGAAGGCGAGGACAACAGTCTTCTTGACGTGCTCACAAACGATGACTCTCCTATGGCTGATGCAACACTCACCCAGGAATCTCTGTCAAAAGAAGTAGAGCGCGCCCTCAAGCAGCTCCACGACCGTGAACGCGAAATCCTCAAAATGTTCTTCGGCATAGGCTGTCAGGAAATGACCCTCGAAGAAATCGGCGCCAAATTCGACCTGACCCGCGAACGTGTGCGCCAGATTAAAGAAAAGGCCATCCGCCGGCTCAAGGGTCAGAAAAGCCACCTGCTCAAAGCATATCTCGGCCAGTAATCAGCATAAACCTCAAAACCGACTCAATTCATGCTCGCGTTTTCACTCCTGCTTTCAATTACTGTTACCGTTACGAATCCACAACCGACACCCCGCCAGGCGGTGCCGGTTGTTGTTCCTATAGCACAAAACGGTAAAGAAATCAACTCGGCGGTCATCAAAGGCCAGCCCGACACGCCTTGGCAACTTGACGATCTCAACGACGACGGCCGTCCCGATGAACTCGTTTTCCTCGTCGACCTGAAAGCCAACCAGACAAAGACTCTGACCGTCGACCTCTCATCGGCCCGCCCGAAAACATCATTCACCCCCGAAACCAAGGCCTACCTCAAGCTCAACGACAAAAACAAGAAGCATCCTGAGATACAGGCCATCGCTTTTCCGGGCGATGTTGACAACCGCCAGATGTACAACAGCATCTACGGCCACGGAGTTGTGCTTGAAGGGCTCTATAATGCCATTCGCATCTACATGGACAACCGCCAGAGCGTAGACCTCTACGCCAAAAACACCCCGCGGCTCGAACTTGACAGCACCGGCTTCTACACCACCCGCAAGCAGCTCGAACAAGGCTACGGCCGCGACGTGCTCTGGGCCGGAACCTCAGTAGCGCTCGGCTCGTTCCGCGGATGGCAGAACGGCAGCCCCGTCACCATTGACACCGTCACCACCCGAATGCAGCGCGTGATCGCCTCAGGTCCGGTCCGCTCCATAGTCGAAGTCTCTGACCGCGGCTGGATCTACAACGGCGCACCCCTCGAAATGCGTCAGCGCTACACAATCTATGCCCGTCACCGCGACATCGACGTAGACATCACCATTTCAGGCGCTCCCAAAACATATACTTATTGCACAGGAGTGCAAAAACTCGCCACTGACAACCAAGGCTTCCTCACCCAAACCGGTCTTGCCGGAAGCTGGGGCACAAATCTGCCTGACAAAGGAATGCCCGACATAACCGACACAATCGGACTCGGCATCTTTGTGCCGGCAGCCTATCTGCGATCTGTCAAGGAAGATGACGTCAATTATCTGACGCTTCTGAAAACCGACACCAAGGGCCGCATCCGTTACAGCTTTATCTCCGGAGCCGAACGCGACAGCGCCTCTCCCCACTCTGCCACCGAATGGTTCGACTACCTACACCGGTGGGAAAAAGAGAAACGAAATCCGGCAAAAATAACAATCAAATAAAACAATTCGAGAGGATGCTTGGTTATCAGGCATCCTCTCAATTCGTTAATATCAAAAAAAATAAAATTTCAATTTTAATATATCACAAACATTCATTACCTTTGCGGCTCAAAACTCACTTAGTAGCTTGTAACAAATCAATTAAAGACTAATGAAAACTGCACTGATCACAGGTATCACCGGCCAGGATGGTTCGTTTCTGGCAGAGTTCCTTTTAGAGAAAGGTTATGATGTTCACGGCACCATCCGCCGTTCGTCAGTAGATTATCGCGAACGCATCGCACACCTTGAGGGAAAGCCCAACTTCCATCTTCACTATGCCGACCTCGGTGACTCGATGTCGATACTACAGGTAGTGTCAAAAGTGCGCCCTGACGAAATCTACAATCTTGCCGCCCAGAGCCACGTCCAGGTATCTTTTGACTCGCCCGAATTCACAGCCGACATCGATGCCACCGGTGTGCTCCGCATCCTTGAGGCCGTGCGCCTCACCGGCCTTGCCGACACCTGCCGCATCTATCAGGCTTCAACTTCAGAGCTTTATGGAAAGGTTGAGGAAGTACCTCAGAACGAAAAGACACCCTTCCACCCCTACTCACCATATGCAGTGGCAAAACTTTACGGATTCTGGATCATCAAGGAATACCGCGAGGCATATAACATGTATTGCTGCTCAGGCATTCTCTTCAACCACGAATCAGAACGCCGCGGCGAGACATTCGTAACCCGCAAGATCACCCTTGCCGCTGCCCGCATCGCCCAGGGAAAACAGGAAAAACTCTATCTCGGCAACCTTTCATCGCTCCGCGACTGGGGCTATGCCAAGGACTATGTGGAATGTATGTGGCTCATCCTCCAGCAGGAAAAACCCGAAGACTACGTGATCGCTACCGGCGAACAGCACTCAGTGCGTGAATTCTGCCTCTACGCTTTCCGTCGCGCAGGTATCGAACTGCGTTTCGAAGGCGAAGGAGCCGATGAAAAAGGCATCGATGTAAAGACCGGCAAAGTAGTCATCGAAGTATCGCACGACTTCTACCGCCCGACCGACGTGGTCAACCTCTGGGGCGATCCTTCAAAAGCCCGCAAGCAGCTCGGCTGGGACCCTTCCAAGAAGACCTCTTTCGAGCAGCTCGTCAACCTCATGGTAGATGCCGACATGGCCAAAGTAGCCGTAGAACGCGCCGGCGAACAGGTACGCACCAACCTTGCCGAATATCTTGAAAAAGGCATCGTGAAATAACCGCAGACAAAACTCTGCTCTCAAAAGGAGCTCATTTTTGCCGATGCGCCCGGAGTGGGGCGCATCGGTGATTTTTCAGATGATTTTTCAAAGTCCCGATGCCGTTTTTAGACCGCTTATGATTTGGAAAATCACGAATAAAACTCTACCTTTGCGCCGACAAAGGGGTGCGGCATTCACCCTCCTGTGATTGCCGCTGAGATGATACCCTCTGAACCTGATGCGGTTAGTACCGCCGAAGGGATTGCACTTGACTTTGCCTCAGCCGCTTTGTCAGTCCGACGTCTGACCGCCTGACGTCAGCCGGACTTCGAAGAGTATCGTCTGGCCTTATGCCCACTACGGCATAAGCAGGAGTTTTAATAATAACAAAGCGCGATGAGAACTTACTATCCCACTCTCACAATCGCCGGGTCCGATTCATCGGGTGGCGCCGGCATCCAGGCTGACATCAAGACAATGTCGGCCATCGGCTGTTATGCTATGTCGGCCATAACCTCGGTCACAGCCCAGAACACCACCGGGGTGCGGTCGATCATGCCGGTATCGCCGGGAGTAATGACCGATCAGATCGACATGGTCATGACCGACATTCCGCCTCTGGCCGTCAAGATCGGGATGCTCTGCAATGCAGAAGTCGCCGCGGCTGTAGCCGATCGTCTCGAACACTATCGTCCCAAAAATCTCATTATCGATCCGGTAATGGTCTCGACCTCCGGATCAATGCTCCTTGAAGAGGATGCCATCGAAATCCTTGTCAGCCGCATTTTCCCTTTGGCCACGCTTGTTACTCCCAACCGGATGGAAACCGAAAAACTGGCCGGATCTTCAGACACCGCAGAGCAGATCGAAGCATTGCGGAAATTTGGCTGCAAGAACATTCTGATCAAAGGCGGCGACTCTGACAGCACTGATTTCAAAACCGACACACTGTATCTCGGCGCCACCGGAGAAACCATCGAACTCAAAGCCGATGCTGTCGACACAAAAAACTCCCACGGAACCGGGTGCACCCTCTCATCGGCCATAGCCTCTTATCTCGCACTCGGCTACTCCCTGACCGAATCCGTCAGAATGGCAAAACTCTACGTGACACGCGCCCTTGAAGCCGGTGCATGGATCTCCACAGGCCACGGCCACGGACCCGTGAACCACTTCTTCTCACCCAGACGATTAAAAAATTTCAATCCGAAAAGCCGCTGATCCCGGCAGGCTATTTCAACAGATAAAACCAACAACCATGACCGTAAAAGTCAACCAAGTAGACATAACCCTCTCTGACGGCGCCTCTCTGCAAGATGCTCTTGACGCCAAAGAAATAAAACCACAGGGAATCGCCACAGCCGTCAACGGAAAAGTAATACCCGCCGTGCTGCGTCCGTCTCATAAACTTGCCGACGGAGATGACATTGTCATCATCAAAGCATTCTACGGAGGCTAAGCCATAAATCTCTCCGCGATGACAGCGATAGCCATTACACCGGAACGCCTCGAAAACGAGCGGCATGAAGCAGCAGCGGTATGCGCGCTTCTTGATGCCGGATGGCACAGAATACACCTCCGCCATCCCGGAGCGTCACGCACCGATGTCAGAAAACTCATCGAAGCAATACCCCAGGCTTTCCACAGCTGCCTCGTGCTCCACGGCCACTTCGACCTCTGCAACGATTTCAATCTCGGAGGCCTGCATCTGAACCACCGCTGTCCGGACGCACCGGCCCTCTACAGAGGAGCCTTGAGCCGTTCATGCCACTCGATCGATGAACTCAGAAAATGCACAGGGCTGGCCTATGCCACCCTCAGCCCCATTTTTGACAGCATCTCCAAACAAGGCTATCACTCAGCATTCACCGGCGAGACCCTCTCCGCTCTTGACGATATCCCGACTCCGGTCATCGCACTCGGAGGCGTTACTCCTGAACGAATTCCATATCTCAAACGTTATAACTTCAATGGCTTCGCCATGCTTGGAGCCATTCCGTGGAACAGCCCGGCCACAACTGTAAGGCAGTTTGCGGAACAAACCATAAAACTAATCTGACTCTTATGCTCCAGTTCATAACCCATCCATCCGAGCGCTACACAATTGCGGAAGAAGTCCAGATGGTCCTTGAAGGAGGCTGCAAATGGATACAGCTCCGCCTTAAGGATGCCACTGATGAAGAATTCCGGCAGACAGCCCTTGAAATCATTCCGCTCTGCAAGGAAAACGAAGCCTTCCTCGTGTTCGACGACCGCGTAGAACTTGCCATCGAGATGTCGGTCCACGGCGTGCACCTCGGCAAAGATGACATGAATCCGCTCGTCGCACGTGAGAACATGGGAGCGGAAGCCATCATCGGATGCACAGCCAACACTGCCGCTGACATCACCCGGCTCCGCGGCTGGGACGTTGACTATGTAGGCCTCGGCCCTTTCCGCTACACCACCACCAAAGCCCGCCTCTCGCCGGTAATCGGCCTTGACGGCTACACGGAGATAGTCCGTGAAATCCGCGCCGCTGACATCCTGCTCCCCATCGTGGCTATCGGAGGAATCACCCTTGAAGACATCCCGGCAGTCATGGCCACAGGTGTCAACGGAGTAGCCATGAGCGGATCAATCATCAACGCCGATGACCCGGTGGACTATACCCGCAAGGTGCTCGGCGCTCTTCAGGAAGCATTCGAAAAGCGCCGGTAATCCTCAGATAACCCTTCCAGACAAAATCATCACACAAGCTTATATATGAACGACATTTTAACCATCGGAGGAAAAGAATTCACCTCACGCCTATTCGTAGGCACAGGCAAATTTTCGTCCAACCGCCTGATGCTTGAATCAATTCTCGCTTCAGGCTCGCAGATGATCACTGTGGCCATGAAGCGGATCGACATGGACCATGAGGAAGAAGATGACATGCTGCGCCACATCAACCGCGAGCATGTACAGTTTCTCCCCAACACTTCAGGCGTCCGCACAGCCGAAGAAGCCGTGCTCGCAGCCAATCTCGCCCGTGACTGTTTCGGGACCGATTTTATCAAACTTGAAATCCACCCCGATCCCAAATATCTGCTCCCCGACCCCATCGAAACGCTGAAAGCCACCGAAATCCTTGCAAAACAAGGCTTCAAAGTGCTCCCCTATATCCAGGCCGATCCGGTTCTGTGCAAGCGCCTTGAAGAAGTAGGCACCGCTGCTGTAATGCCACTCGGCGCACCGATCGGAACTAACAAAGGGCTCAAGACACGCGATCTGCTTGAAATCATAATCGAGGAAAGTCGTGTGCCGGTGGTGATCGACGCCGGACTCGGAGCTCCCTCTCACGCAGCCGATGCAATGGAAATCGGAGCCGATGCCGTTCTGGTCAACACAGCAATCGCCGTAGCAGGCGACCCTGTTGAAATGGCAGTCGCATTCAGACTTGCAGTCGAAGCCGGACGTAAAGCCTATCTCGCCGGTCTGGGATCTGTCTCTTCATCAGCATCCGCAACAAGCCCTCTCACTGAATTTCTCAATCTATAAATCAGACATTTATCACCATAACTCAGAATATGGAAATAGAAAACATCGACGTAAACAGCTATCCCGGTTCAGAAAAAGTCTACATTGACGGAAAACTCCATCCGATCCGCGTAGCCATGCGGCGTGTCAACCTCACCCCTACTGTAAAAATCATTGATGGCGAACGCCTGACCCGCGAGAACGGCTCTGTCTATGTCTATGACACCAGCGGTGTCTACACAGACCCGAACGTAACCGTTGACATCAACGCCGGACTTCCCCGTCTGCGCGAGGAGTGGATAGCCGGACGCGAAGACCTCGAACAACTCTCATGCATCACCTCTGACTACGGACGCATGCGCGAAGCCGACAGCTCTCTCGACTCAATCCGCTTCAGCCACCGCTACGCACCCCGCCGCGCGGCCGAAGGCAGGGAAATAACCCAGATGGCGCTTGCCCGCCAGGGTGTCATCACCCCTGAGATGGAATATGTAGCCATCCGCGAGAACAATAATGCCGAAGCCCTCGGCATCAAGAGCCACATCACTCCTGAATTCGTACGCCAGGAAGTAGCAGCCGGACGTGCCGTCATCCCCGCCAACATCAACCATCCCGAAGCCGAACCGATGATCATCGGCCGCAACTTCCTCGTAAAACTCAACACCAACATCGGAAACTCCGCCCTCTCTTCCGGAATCAAGGAAGAAGTCAGCAAAGCCGTGTGGAGCTGCTACTGGGGAGGCGACACTCTGATGGACCTCTCGACCGGCGACAACATCCACGAGACCCGCGAATGGATCATCCGCAACTGCCCGGTCCCGGTCGGAACAGTCCCCGTCTACCAGGCTCTTGAAAAAGTCAACGGCAAAGTGGAGGATCTGACCTGGGAAATCTATCGCGACACACTGATCGAGCAGGCAGAACAGGGTGTGGACTACTTCACCATCCATGCCGGAGCTCTCCGCGCTCATGCTGACATGGTTCAGGAACGTCTGACCGGCATCGTGTCGCGCGGCGGCTCTATAATGACCCGCTGGGCCGTGATCCACGATCAGGAAAACTTCCTCTACACCCATTTCGATGAAATCTGTGAGATCCTCGCCCGCTACGACGTAGCAGTTTCGCTTGGCGACGGTCTGCGTCCGGGTTCTATCCACGATGCCAATGACCGCTCGCAGTTCCTCGAACTCGATGTGCTCGGTCAGCTCACCGAAATAGCCTGGAAACACAATGTACAGGTGCTCATCGAAGGTCCTGGACACGTGCCGATGCACAAGATCCGCGAGAACATGGACCGCCAGATCGACAAATGTCACGAAGCGCCGTTCTACACCCTCGGCCCGCTGACCACCGACATCGCTCCCGGCTACGACCACATCACCTCGGCAATCGGAGCCGCACAGATAGCCTGGATGGGCACCGCTATGATCTGCTACGTGACCCCCAAGGAACATCTCGCACTCCCCAACCTCGAAGATGTGCGCAACGGTGTGATCACCTACAAGATCGCAGCCCATGCCGCCGACCTTGCCAAAGGACATCCCGGCGCACAGGTCCGCGATGACGCCATGAGCAAGGCCCGCTTCGAATTCCGCTGGAAAGACCAGTTCAACCTGTCGCTCGACCCAGCCCGCGCACGTCAGTACTACGTAGAGAGCCACAAGGACGATGACCACTTCTGCACCATGTGTGGTCCCAACTTCTGTGCGATGCGAATCACCCAGCAACTTGTTGACGACTGCGCAAAATAAAATATTCATCACTTGATGCCACCGTATATAACCGCAAGAGGGACCCTACTGCGATTGTAGCACCCTCTTGCGTCTATCAGTGGTTATTGCTTTTCATGTCTTCTGATGACATAATCACACACTATAACTTAACCGTTCAACTATTTTTACAATTTTCACCGATGACCAATAGGCTTTTTCTTTGGCTCCTCTCCATCCTCTCTTTCACACTATGCTATGTCCCGGCCAAAGCGCAGAGGGTCGCGTTGAAGACCAACACGCTTGACTGGGTGCTTATGTCGCCCAACCTCACCCTTGACACCCGTCTGTCACGCAGAGTCACTTTCGAGATCGGCGTTGCCGGAAATCCTCTCGACAAGACTGTCTACGGCTCAGATATCAAGCTCAAAAACCTGCGCATCGAACCGTCGCTGCGCTACTGGTTCAACCGCCCGATGGCCCGCCACTTCATGGGAGTAGCATTCAGCGGCGGAGTCTTCAACCTGCGCCTGCGCGAACACTGCTACAAAGGCAACGGAGTAGCCGCCGGTCTGACCTACGGCTATGCCCTCGTACTCAACCGACACTGGAACGTAGAATTCACTCTTGGACTTGGAATGGCACGTGTATGGGGCTACAACTATCTCTACCAGAACGGCCAGCCTGCCACCACAAACATGAGCCGGTGGGTGCCTGTGCCTGTCGGAACCGGAATTTCATTCTCTTACATTTTTAAATAATCCGCGAAAGAAATGGAAATGACAACAGCCAAACGCATCCTCTCCTCTATCGCGGCTATCCTTATGATAGCGCTCGCCGCTACAGCACGTGACATCAATGTCCGCGGCATCGTTACCAATTCACAGGGCGAGCCGATGCAGGGAGTCTGCATTTACAATGCTGAAAACGAACAGCTCCTCACAAGCACCAACGAAGAAGGCAAGTATCTCGTAATCATTGACGGCGACGGCAAGCTCGTGTTCTCCATCCTCGGCATGGAAGACACCGAAGTCCCCGTAGAGGGACGACTGACCATCGATGTTATGCTGACACGTTCCTCGATAACCCTTGATGAAGTCCTGGTCAAGGCCAAAGGCAAACTCAAGACCGTGGCCCCGGAGCCTACCGACATCGAGATCAAAGGTAACTATGCCCACATAAAGACCCGCATAAAAGTGCCTCACCGCTTGTTCGGCTCCTCCACCCGATTGATAATCCAGCCGGCACTCTACAATGTCTCGGCATCGAAAATGTGGTATCTCAAGCCACTCGTGTTTGACGGACGCCGCTACAACATCACCCAGGACCGAATGCTCGATTTTGATCTCAATGACGATCCGCTCACACCCTATGTAGAGGTCCAGAAACATTCAAGCCGCAAGGACGACATGATCTTCTGGAGCGACTCCGTCTATCTCGATAATCCTGACCACGACTTCCACTGCGACATGCTCATGGCAATGGAAAACTACAACCGCGTATTCTATCGCGACACCACAACCATAGCCCGCGGCACTGTCAACCCGATGCGCTTCTTCCAGTACAATCTGATCGGGACCGAAGTCACCGACACCACATTCTATCCGACACCTGAAATGCAGATGCGCGACACCCGTGGCGACGTCATGCTGACATTCCGCGTCAACGACGCCCGCCTTGACATGGACCAGGGCAACAACCGCTCTGAAATGAACTCGCTTCTGAGCCAGCTGCAGCGCATCGAAAACGACCCGGATGCCGCCCTCAAGAGCTTCTATATCTACTCCACTTCGTCGCCTGAAGGCAACTATGAGAAAAACGTGACTCTCTCGCAAAGACGCATGCAGTCGGCTCTTGACCTGATCATGGACAACCTCTCCCCCACTACCCGCCGATACATGGAAGTCAAAAGCGATGCCTCGGTCGAACCGTGGGAAACTCTCGTCAAAATGCTCCGTGCCGACAGCCTCAACACCGAAGCCGATGCAGTGGCCGAGATCATAGCCCGCTACCCCGGACAGATGGACATGCAGTCAGTCCGTGTGCGCAAACTGCCCTTCTATTCATCGCTAATACCCGAAAAATATCTTCCCCGCATGCGTAAGGTCAGCTATGAATTTCTGACATCGCAATACCGCTATCTGACCGACGATGAAATAGCCGAAGTTTACAAAACAGATCCCAAATCGCTTTCCCGCTTCGAATTCTTCCGTCTTTACCGCTATGTGGCCAAGACACCGGCTGAGAAAGAGGAATATCTGAAAAAAGCGCTTGAGACACATCCGAACTTCATTGTCGCCGCCACTGACCTCTCGGCCATGAAGCTCGAACGCGGCGAAGCGGACTACGACCTACTCGCCGCCTATCTCAAACCCGGAAACAAGACAAAGAAAATCCCCGACGAATCACGGCTCAACCACATAGCAGCCTGCCTCGCCTCTCACCACTATCTCGAAGCCGACTCGCTGGCATCGCTTCTGCCTGACACTCCGAAATTCCACAAAGCCAAGGTCTACACCGATGTGTTCAACGGACGCTATGAGGAAGCCATGCAGGAAGTAGCCGCCGAATCACCCATCAATGAAGTAGTGATACTCCTTGCCCTCAAAGCCAATGATCAGGCCTGGCGCAAGGCTTCAAAACTCGGAGGCTCAGCTGAAGAGGAATACCTCAAAGCTGTGGCGGCAAACCGTGTGGATGAATACATGGCAGCCGTAAGCCACCTTGAAAATGCTCTCCGCCTTAAGCCCGAACTTAAGGAAATCGCCAAAATAGACGGCGACCTTATTGACCTTATGGAAGAACGTGAAGAAGAGGAGGAACAGATATGAAAACCAATATACGCACCATCTGCACTATTATAAGCTCCTGCATTCTGCCCTTAGGCGCTTATGCCACCCAGGATGCTCCGGTGGCCATCGACTCGACTATGAACGCGCTTGACTACGTGCTCCAGCGCCCTGCCCCTGCCGAGAAATTCGCTCACAAACGCTTCGGCGACCATCTTTTCATCTCTATGGAAGGCGGCCCCGAATGGATGCGCCCCAACTCGCATCTGTCAGGTCCGTCATCCGAAAACGGTTACCGCGCAGGGATATCCATCGGAGACTGGATAACTCCCGTCCACGGCTGGCGTCTCGGAATCAGCGGCGGACGCCACCACGGACTCAGAGACTACAAACCGTATTTCGCAGCCCTCTCACTCGACTACATGATGAACCTCTCATCCCTGCTTCGAGGCGACAACCCCTCACGCCATTTCGAACTGGTCGGAATCATGGGAATCGAAGGCCAGGCGCTCCACCGCGAAGGTCACCGTCTCTGGGGTGTGGCCGGTGCCAGAATAGCCCTGCAGCCAAGAGTCTACCTCACATCATCCACCTATCTCTATGTGGAACCTCGTCTCGGCATCTACGGCGACAAGCTTGACGATGTCAAGACATGGCACAAATATGACTGGAACGCATCTGTCATGGTCGGTCTCGGCTACCGTATGGCCGGAGGAAAAGGCATCAGCGTGGACAACTCCATGTTTGCCAACAACCATTTCCGCGACAATCTCTTCATTGGTCTCTCAGGAGGAATTGTGTCAATCGGCGAAAACACCTCTGAATGGCGTGACCGCATAGGCGCCGCAGGAACCCTCTCTATCGGAAAATGGTTCAGCGCACCCGCCGGCCTGCGTCTTTCGATCGGCGGCGCGGAACTCCGGCAGCCCGCAGGATTCAAAAAACGCTACAGCACAATAGCCGATCTTGACTTCCTTTGGAATCTTAATTCGGCATTCGTAGGCTATAACCCCGATGCCAAAATAGAGACAAACGTGGTGCTGGGTGCAAGCGCAGCCTGCCTCTCAGGCGAAGGAAAGAAATTTTTCCCCGGGCTTCATGCCGGACTTCAGGGCATATGGAAAGTCTCACCCTCTGTAGGGCTCTATCTTGAACCCAATGTCAGGGCATTCGACAGTGAGATAGCTCGTGCCAGCCACCGCGTCGCTCTGATGCCGGGAATTAACGTTGGCCTCGTCTACCGCTTCAACACATCACCCGAATATGATGCCTACAAGTCGCATTTAGACTATCGAGAATTCCTCTCCTCACGCCGCTACTTCTTCGATCTGCTCGGCGGAGTGCTGATGCGTTCGCGCTCATGGCAGCCTAACTGCGCAGTGAGCCTGGGCTTCGGCAAATGGTACACCCCGGAGAGCGCCTGGAGAATCAACGGCGAATACGAATATTATAACACCGGAGCAAACTACCGCTCCCTTTCGCTCTCGGCCGACTATCTGTTGAGCCTGTCGACACTCGCCGGCGGCTTTGACAGCGAACGTAGCTTCGATCTTGATGCCTTTGTAGGCATGAACGCCGGTATCGCACATTATAACCATAAGCACAACAGCATTATCTGGGGACCAAGAGCCGGACTGCGCGGACGCATCGGCGTGTCACCCGCAGTCGACATCATCCTCGAACCTCAGGTGCAGCTGCTTGCCATCCCGAACTACACACGCCGTTTCAATCCTGAAGCACGTCTGCTCGCAGGCCTCAGCTACAAAATAGGCCGCACCAGGAAAGAACGTTCGGCCCATGCCTCTGCCACTGATTTATCGGAATTCCGCCCCTATGTCGGAATAGCGGGAGGCCCGATGCTCTACAGCGAAAGTTTCTCCAACACATCGTTCCGCAAAGTCTCCTGGGGCTTCAACGCCACAGCCGGAGGGTGGCTCACCGGCACCTCCGGACTGCAACTCTCATTCGCTTATGACTGTGTGCCCTTCAACCGGATCGTCAATCAGGAGATCAAAACCCTCAGCCTCGACTATATGCTCAATCTCACCCATGTGTTTACCGGAGAGACTGACCGCCGCTTTGAAATCAGCCCGATGGCCGGAATCGGCTTCGGCTGGGGATCATGCAGAAACTCCAAGACATCACTGGCTCTTGAAGGCGGCCTGCGCGCCAGCTATCGCCTGACCGACAACATCGGTCTGACACTGACTCCGATGGTGACCGTCTGGCAGCCACGAATCAATGGCGAAAAACACAACGGCCACCACTTCGTGGGAGTCGGTCGCCTACCGCTTGGCATAACCTACCGATTTTAACCGAGAGGCTGACGCTGCTCTCTCGCGTCGGCCTCTTGCAAAAACATAAACACCAAAACTCTTATGTTTTCAGAAGAACTAAAAAAATATGACTGGGATGAGACCACACGTTTCATCCAGTCTCGCACGGCAGCTCACGTCGAGAGTGCCCTGCGCAAGCAGCATCTCAGTGTCGAAGACTTCATGGCACTGATCTCGCCTGCCGCGGAGCCTTATCTCGAACAGATGGCGCAGCTTAGTCACCGCTACACTATGGAGCGCTTCGGCAAAACCATCTCTCTCTACATTCCGCTCTATGTGTCTAACGCGTGTACTAACTCCTGTGTGTATTGTGGCTTCAACCACAACAACCCCCTCGAACGAGTCACACTGACCCTTGATCAGGTCAAGGCCGAATGCGAGGCCATCCGCCGTCTAGGTCCTTTTGAAAACCTGCTTATCGTATCCGGTGAATTCCCGGCCCTCAACGGCGTAGACTATCTTGAAAAGGTGTTGAATGTGGCGCGTCCCTATTTCAACAATCTCACCATCGAAGTGATGCCAATGAAGACCGAAAGCTACGCACGTTTGGTTGAAAGCGGTCTTAACGGAGTGGTATGCTTCCAGGAGACCTACAATGCCGCCAACTACAAAACCTATCACCCCAAAGGCATGAAGTCCATTTTCGACTGGCGCGTCAACGGCTTCGACCGCATGGGCCAGGCCGGGGTCCACAAAATCGGCATGGGAGTGCTCATAGGTCTCGAAGACTGGCGCACCGACCTTGCAATGCTTGCCCGCCACCTGCGCTATCTGCGCAAAAACTACTGGCGCACCCGCTACAGCGTGAATTTCCCGCGCATGTGCCCGGCCGAGGGCGGCTATCAGCCCAAGGTCGTGATGAGCGACCGCGAACTGGCTCAGGTGACATTCGCTTTCCGCATATTCGACCACGATGTGGACATATCTTATTCTACACGCGAGGATCCGGAGTTCCGCGCCAATATGATGAAACTCGGTGTCACCTCCATGAGTGCCGGAAGCAAGACCGAACCGGGCGGATACTGCTCTACGCCTGACGCACTCGAACAGTTCGAGGTGTCTGACCCACGCTCGCCTGAAGCTGTGGCAGCCGACATCCGCCGCCTCGGATATGAAGCCGTCTGGAAAGACTGGGACAAGATCTTCGATTGACCTGAGAGTGTAATTCCACACACCAATACAAGAGCCGGTTGGACAACCCTGTCAGCCGGCTCTTGAAGTTTTTATCAGCGTTTTATTACTGCATGACAAAACTTTTTCACTCCGCAGCCATTTATTATATATAACATTACTCACTTATAAAACTATTTGACTGTCTTATGAAATCTTTTGGCAAAGGCCTTTTCTGGATTGGCTTCATACTCCTGATGGGAGTGGTAATAGCATATATGATAACGATGTTTGTCGGAGTTGTGGCTCTCGCGTCATGGACCACCGCCGTCACATTCGGCGCGCTGATAATTGTCGGCGGAATTTTCATGCTCATAGGCCGTGCCTCAGAGCGCCGTGGCGAAATGAAGCGCTTCATCGAAAATGAGAAGAAAGATATAGCCACAGCAGAAAAAAAAGCTTCATCCGCTACTGATGAAAGTCAGGCATCAACCATCCCCACCTCTTCGCAGATGCAGTAACAGTCAGGCTCTCTACGAAACAAAACGCCGGATTCCTTCTCGGAGTCCGGCGTTTCTACTATATAAAGAAAATGATTCAGTATTATCAGAATTCAGCCTTGCCCGGAGTGCGCGGGAAAGGAATGACGTCACGGATGTTGGTCATGCCGGTAACAAAGAGCACTAGGCGTTCGAATCCGAGACCGAAGCCGGAGTGAGGCACTGAACCGAAGCGGCGGGTATCGAGATACCACCACATATCCTTCATCGGGATATCGAGTTCCTCAATGCGGGCCAGAAGCTTGTCATAATTTTCCTCGCGTTCAGAACCTCCGATGATTTCACCGATATGCGGGAAGAGCACGTCCATAGCGCGGACTGTCTTGCCGTCTTCGTTCTGCTTCATGTAGAAGGCCTTGATTTCTTTCGGATAATCTGTAAGGATCACGGGCTTCTTGAAGTGTTCTTCCACAAGATAGCGTTCGTGTTCGCTCTGAAGGTCGGTGCCCCAGTGCACAGGGAATTCGAACTTCTTGCCTGATTCCTCAAGAATCTTCACGCCCTCGCCGTAAGTCAGACGCACGAAGTCATTCTCGACCACGAACTTCAGACGCTCGATGAGATCCTTGTCATACATATCCTGAAGGAAGGTGATGTCATCAATGCAGTGTTCGAGCGCATAGTTGATGCAGTATTTCACAAACTCCTCGGCAAGATCCATGTTGTCAGTGATGTCATAGAAAGCCATTTCCGGCTCGATCATCCAGAACTCTGACAGGTGGCGCGGAGTGTTTGAATTCTCAGCGCGGAAAGTCGGGCCGAATGTGTAGATCTCACCGAGAGCGGTGGCGCCGAGCTCGCCTTCGAGCTGACCTGACACAGTCAGTGCGGTCGGCTTGCCGAAGAAATCCTGAGAATAGTCGGTCTTGCCGTCTTCAGTCTTGGGAAGGTTGTTGAGGTCAAGGGTTGTGACCTGGAACATGGCTCCGGCACCCTCACAGTCACTCGCTGTGATCAGCGGAGTGTGGAGATACTGGAATCCCCGTTCGTTAAAGAATTTGTGGATGGCGAAAGCCAGTGCGCTGCGCACTCGCAGCACGGCTCCGAACGTATTGGTGCGGGGACGCAGGTGAGCTATCTCGCGAAGGAATTCCAATGTGTGGCCCTTCTTCTGCAGGGGATAGCTTTCAACATCGGCTGTGCCGTAGACCTTAAGGCTCTCGGCCTGCACTTCGCAGGTCTGGCCTTTGCCCTGCGACTCTACAAGCATGCCTTTGACGCAGATGCTTGATCCGGTTGTGACTGGCTTGAGTTCCTCATCGCTGAACTTGGCCATGTCAAACACAATCTGTATATTTTTTATTGTAGAGCCGTCACTGAGTTGCACAAACTGCACGTGTTTGTTGCCGCGGCGGGTGCGCACCCAGCCTTTGGCTTCAACCTCGGTTCCGATCAAAGACGAATCTTTGAGCAGATCAGCTACTTTTGTTCTTTTCATTTGCAAGAGTCTGATTAGTAATGATTATTCAAACGAGCCCATTTTGAGGAAGTTTACTTCTTCCTGGGTCAGATAGCGCCAGCGACCGCGGGGCAGGTTCTTCTTGGTGAGTCCGGCGAAGTAAACGCGGTCGAGCTTGGTCACGTGATAGCCGAGGCTTTCAAAGATACGGCGCACGATGCGATTGCGTCCGGAGTGGATCTCGATACCGGCCTGGTTGCGGTCAGTGTCGGTGGCATATGAGATAGCATCGGCGTGGATAGGTCCGTCTTCAAGCTCAATGCCGTCAGCAATACGCTGCATATCCTCTTCGGCTATATCTTTGTCAGTCCAGACATGGTAGATCTTTTTCTTGACATATTTGGGGTGGGTCAGCTTGGAAGCGAGATCGCCGTCGTTGGTAAGCAGAAGCACACCGGTTGTGTTGCGGTCGAGACGGCCTACGGGGTAGATGCGTTCGTCGCAGGCTCCCTTGACGAGATCCATCACAGTCAGACGTCCGTTGGGATCATCGCTGGTGGTCACGCAGTCTTTCGGCTTGTTGAGCAGGATGTAGCACTTGCTTTCCAGTGCCACTACCTTTTCATCATATTCAACCACATCGCTGTGTGAGATCTTTGTTCCGAGTTCGGTGACAACATTGCCGTTGACCTTGATCAGACCCTGCTGGATGAATTCATCAGCTTCGCGGCGCGAGCAGAGACCTGCATTGGCCATGAACTTGTTGAGACGGATCTGTTCATTTGGATCGGGCAGCGGCATTTCATATTCTATGCGGCGGGGGCGCGGAGTGAAGCTGCGACCTCCCTGCGGCATTCCATACTGGTTCTGGCGGGGAGCCTGCTTTTTGAATCCACCCTGACGGTTGTTGTAGCCGTTCTGGTTGTTATAGCCACCCTGGCGGTTGTTGTTATAGCCGCCCTGATTGTTATAACGGTTATTGTTATAGCCGCCCTGACGATTGTTGTTGTAGCCGCCCTGACGATTGTTGTTGTAGCCGCCCTGGCGGTTGTTGTTGTAGCTGCCCTGACGGTTGTTGTTGTAGCCGCCCTGGCGGTTGTTGTTGTAGCTGCCCTGACGGTTGTTGCTGTAGCCGCCCTGGCGATTGTTGTTATAGCCGCCCTGACGATTGTTGTTGTAGCCGCCTTGATTGTTATAACGGTTATTGTTGTAACGGGGCTGATAGCCTCCGCCTGCGTTTTCGCCTTCTGATGAAGTTGCGTTCACGCTTCCTTCGGGTGAAGTCTGAGGCTCTCCTTCGAGCTGGGGATTAGCCTGCGGACGGGGCTGATAATTATTGTTGTAGCGGTTATTATTGTTGTTGTAACGGTTATAACCGCCCTGGTTGTTATTGTTGTAACGGTTGTTGTTATAGCCGCCCTGACGATTGTTGTTATAGGGACGCGGCTGATATGGACGGTTGTTGCCATAAGAGCTGTTGCCATAGGAAGACTGATGACGTTCCTGGCGTTCCTGGCCCTCATGTCCACCTTCCTGTGATGAGAAGTCACTGCGGTTTTCTACACTGTCTGAATTGATGGGGCGAACTCCGATTCGCGGGCGTTTGCTTTTCTTTTCGTTGCTGTCCATGAGTGGTTTTCTGAATTTTGGAAGTTTGAGATACAGTATGGATTAATTTTTGATCAAAGCCTCGCGGCTTATTGGTTACGGTTGTTTTTTTTTGATTTTCAGCTATGGTTCAGCTGCAAATTTAAATACTTGATAGTTGAGTGAATAGAATATCGTTATTATCGTTGATTTCCTATCGGATATTGTAATTGTGATGCCAGGCTCTCCTGCTTGGCCAACACAACTGCAAAAGTAATCATTATTTTCAATTTTTCCTATATCCTGACAATGAAAATTTTGCTATTTTTTCACGCCTTTTTCGCAGCAACGCCGAGCAGGCATCAGCTGAACACAACGGTTTTGTTGTTATATGTCAGTATTTTACGCTGTATATGCTTTTCAACGGCCCGCGAGAGCACTATTTTTTCCAGATCACGGCCTTTCTTGACAAGTTCATCGATGGTATCCTTGTGTGAGATACGGGCCACGTCCTGCTCTATGATCGGTCCGGCGTCAAGGTCGGCTGTGACATAGTGACTCGTGGCTCCGATGAGTTTCACGCCTCTCTCATAGGCCTGATGGTAAGGCTTGGCTCCTACAAAAGCCGGAAGGAAGGAATGGTGTATGTTGATGATGCGGTTAGGATATCGCCTGATGAAATCCTCTGAAAGCACCTGCATGTAACGGGCAAGCACTATGAAATCAACCTTATGCCGGTCAAGTATCACAAACTCACGTTTTTCCATTTCCTCCTTGTTGTCGCGTGTGACCGGAATGTGCTCGAACGGTATGCCGAACTGCTTTCCGGCTATAGCGAGATCAGGATGATTGCTGATGATCACAGGAATATCAACATCCCACTCGCCGGCCATATGGCGCGCGAGCATATCGTAGAGACAATGTGACATCTTGCCGACGAAGATAGCCATACGCTGCCTGCGGGTGGAGAAACTGATGCGGTAGGTCAGTTCATAGCGCCGGGCATAAAGGGTGTTGAAATATTCATCGATCTTTTCGGCCGGGATCATGAAGTTTTCAAGCTCCCACTCTACGCGCATGTAGAATATGCCGTTCTGACGGTCTACATACTGGTCGAGATAGATGATATTTCCTCTGTTTGTTGTGATGAAATCTGTTATTACAGCTATGATTCCGGGCTGATCCGGACAGTGCATACGCAGGATGGCGGTAGGTTTCTTTCTGTTATCCACGACGGTTTGCTTTTTCAGATAAGTAACTAATTTCAATATTCCGCAAATATACTCAATTTTCCACTACCCTAAAAACATCAGCATAAAAAATCCGCGCTCCGGAAGCTGAAGGCTTCTGAAGCGCGGGGCCTATATCTTGTAAAGATTGCCGGAAAAACAATCTTCTACTGCGGCAAGGCGAGTATGAGAGCCGAGCGCGGAGCCACTGTCATTCTGCCGCCCTTGCTTTCGCCAAGTCCTGAGGCGGAAATGTGGCCGTCATCAGCGATCACAAGCCACTTGCCGCGCGGAATCTTCACTTCACGGGCCTCATCGGCTCCGTTGAACACCACTTTGATCTCTTTCCACTGATCGCCGTTCGCATGGTCTTTCAGTGAATAGGAAATGAGATTCGGTTCCTTGACATTGTCAAATTTCAGATGCCTGGCCACCTGATCGGCTGTAGCCATTCTGAATGCAGGATGCTCCTTGCGCAGCTTGATCAGCTCGCGGTAATAGTCAAACTGTTCGCGGTTGACATGCTTGAGATTCCAGTCGATAGCGTTGATCGAGTCAGGCGACTTGTAGGAGTTGTGGACTCCTTTCTTATCACGGAAAATCTCTTCGCCGGCAAACATAAATGGTGTGCCCTGCGAGGTGAACACTATGGTCTGGGCCAGACGTGCCGCGCGCTGACGGTCGGCCTCGCTTGCGTCAGGCATCGACTTGCGCAGTTTGTCGGTTAGCATCAGATCGTCATGACACGAAACATAGTTGATGATCTGTGTCGGAACCGAGGCATAGGCGAATTTAGAGTTGTTGCCCTTTGAATAGTCTACCTGCGGATGGGCTGTGGCACCTACAATACCGATCTTCACAGTCTCTTCCAGTCCGGGCTTACCGGTGGCGAATCCGCGGTCAGAGGCATCGGTATAATGCCCCTTGACAGCGTCACGGATGTCATCGCTGAACACCGCCACCTGAGGCATCTTGCTGACATTCTCTTTCAAAGCGCGCTGGCTGACAGGCAGAGGCGAGTCACCTGCTGTCCAGCCTTCGCCATAGACAAAAATATCAGGATTGATCTCTTTCAGCGCGGCAGCCACCTCATTCATTGTCTCGATGTCATGAATGGCCATCAGGTCAAAGCGGAATCCGTCAATGTGATATTCCTTTGCCCAGTATTTGACAGAGTTGACAATAAAGTCGCGCATCTGCCGGCGGTCAGAAGCTGTCTCATTGCCGCAGCCCGACGCATCGCTGTAACTGCCGTCAGGACGGTGACGGTAATAGTAGCCGGGAGCGGTCAGAGAGAAATTGGAGTTGTCATTGTCGGCAGTGTGATTGTAGACCACGTCCATGATCACTCCGATGCCGTTGTCATGCAGCGACTTGACCATCTCTTTCATTTCTCGGATTCTTGCTGACGGATCGGCCGGATTGGTCGAATAGGAGCCTTCGGGCGCATTGTAGTTGTAGGGATCATAACCCCAGTTATACTGGTTGGAAGGCAGATTTGCTTCGTCGACACTGTTATAGTCGTATGACGGAAGAATATGGACATGCGTGATGCCAAGCTCTTTCAGATGGTCAATTCCGGTTGCTTCGCCGTCAGGACTGGTGGTTGACGGTTCGGTCAGAGCGAGAAATTTTCCTTTGTTGACTATACCGGATGACGGGTCGACCGAAAAATCCCGGTGGTGCATCTCATAGATGACGGCATCGTTGATATGTGCGATGGCCGGGCCCTTGTCGCTCTCCCACCCTTCCGGATCAGTGGCGGCAAAATCGATCACCGCCGCACGGTGGCCGTTGGTACCGACAGCCTTGGCCCAGACTCCGGGAGTTTCGTCAAGCCACTTGCCGTTGTCGAGAATCGAGAAGGTGTAGAATGAGCCGTAGAGCTGACGCGGCACTGCCGCAACCCAAGTTCCACCCTCGCCGCGGGTCATGTCAATAGTATCCACAGCTTGTGTGTTTCGGTCACTGTCATAGAGAATCACTCTTGCCGCCTGAGCTTTAGGCGACCACAGACGCCAGTGTGTTCCCTTGCTGTCCACTGTCAGTTCAAGATCCTCACCGGAATAGGTGGGATAAGTCTGAAAGACTGCATCGGGGTTCTCTGCCTTTGTGGCTACGGATGCGCTTAATGCGAGCATTGTCAGATAGATTGATCTTTGATGCATTGGATTGAATGATATGGTATTAAAATGAAAAGAATCGGGAGCGCGAACTCCCGATAGGTAAGTATGTATATAATGATATTTTTTATCAATCCGAGCCGGTCATCAGTCAACCTCGATCACCAGGAAGTCTGAAAGCTGCCAGAATTTTGCTGGATCTGAAATTCTTATTACTTTCTGACCATTGACGTCAACGATCGTGTAGGAACCCTTGGGCTGAGAGGTGAGCACTTTGGCCTTCTTGCTGTGAGTGGGGATCTCGGCGAGGGTGCGACGGTCACCGGCGGTGAAATAGCTCATGTCGAAATTGCCTTCCATCACTTTGGTCTTGCGGAGGAAACCGGACTGAAGAATCTTCTTTTCTTTAAGTTCCTTACCGGTTCCAATGGCATAATATACAGTGTTGAGTTCGTTGGTAGCGGCATTGGCAGCTTCCTGCGCGGCTTCTTTCTGCTCGCGTTCTGCTGTCAGACCGGTGTTGAGCGAGTCAACGTCGCTGTTCAGATGAGTCACCTGATTGTTAAGTTCTTCAATTCGGATGTTGGCGCTCGCAAGCTGATTTGTCAGAGTGGCGATTTCAGTCTGCTGCTCGGCCATCTGCGCTTTCAGATTTGCGATTGTACGTTTGAGAGTGCTGCTCTCACCGCCGTTGTCGGCAAGTTTCTTTTCGAGTTCGGCAAGACGTTCGCGACGCTCCTGAAGAGCTTTCTGTATGGCGATCATGTCATTCTTGATCTGGTCTCTGCGTGACACCGATTCACCGAGTGAGCCGGGAGTCGAGATGATCTTTTCGAGATCTTTGATCTGATTCATGCCGTCTGAAATGTCATTGACAAGAACCAGAAGACTGTCTTGGGTGGCAAGCGTCTCACAAAGATCGCCTTTCAGCTGTTCATTCTGAGCTTCGGCTTCACGAAGTTTACCTCCGTTACAGGCGCTGAGTATTGCAGTAGCAATAACTGCCAAGGTTGCAAGCTTTTTCATAAATCTGTTGTTGAATGTGAGTTTTGTCTATATTTATTCTTATGTACCTTAGGTGCCTTATCATCCCGTGCACCTACGATTATAACAATTTCTCCTCGCGGAATGTTTTCTGTGAAGTAATTCTTCAGTTCGTCGAGCGTTCCGTTGACGGTGGTGTTATGCAGTTTCGAGATCTCACGGCTGACAGAAGCCTCTCGCTCTCCGCCACAAGCCACTGCAAGCTGCTCAAGTGTCTTCACAAGCCTCAGCGGCGATTCATAGATGATTGAGGTGCAGTCACTGGCGGCGATTTTCTCCAGCCTTGTCTGACGGCCCTTTTTCGGCGGTAGAAATCCCTCGAATGTGAATCGGTCTGTAGGAAGCCCTGAATTTACGAGCGCTGGCACAAAAGCCGTGGCACCCGGCAGGGTTTCCACCTCGATTCCATCGCGCCGGCACTCACGTGTCAGCAGAAATCCCGGATCACTGATGCCCGGAGTGCCGGCATCCGAGATCAGCGCAACTGTCTCTCCGGCAAGAAGCTGGTCAATGATCGGCCTTACTGTGGCATGTTCGTTGAACTTATGATGGCTCGAACAGGGGGTGGTGATTTCGAAATGGCGCAGAAGCACTGCCGAAGTCCTTGTGTCCTCGGCATAGATGCGGTCACAGCTCTTAAGCACCTCGATGGCTCTCGGTGTCATATCGGCCATATTACCGACCGGGGTAGGAACTATATAGAGTCTGCCCATCAGAAATGTTTTGCGACTATAGCCATGAATTCCTTGACCTCTTCCTTTTCTGAATCCCAGCAGAGATCGTTGTAGAAATATTCCTCGGCTTCATCCATATCGGCCATCGAGCCTATCACTTCAAGTGTCTCCTTGAACTCCTCGTTTGAGTTGCGGAAAAGTTCACGGCAGAAACGGAAGCGGTCATTCAGAGTGAAAGCCTTTGAAATATCAGCCGCACGTTCGCGGGCAAGTTTTTCGTCAAGAGTCAGTCCTGACGGCGCCTCATCGGCATCGGCCTTTTCTTCAGCCTCGGCGCTTTCCGCTATTTCAGATTCCGGAGTCCGGACATCGGCATCCTCATGGCTGACAGCCGCTGTCTCGGCGGGAATCTCAGCCTCGGCTTCGGCCTCCTGCTCCTCAACCGCGGCATCGGCATCGGCTGCCGGAGCGTCACAGACTACCGCGGCATCGCAGGCTGCAAGCGCATCGGCAAGCAGCTTTGCCTTGCCGGCAAGCAGCTCTTTCATTTCAGACGGAGTCTCGTCGCCGCGGTTGATCCGGAGCAACAGCAATCCCTCTATCTCGTAGGCCAGGTTCAGCAGGCCGGTCATATCATTGTTCATCATTCGGATTTTCAGTTATAGTCTCTTCCTCTGAAAGATTTTCAGACTGCAAACTTACGTCAAATTTTTCTAATAACAATCTCTCTATGTCATTTTTTAACGCCGCACGGCTGCAACGGAAATTGTTGACCATAAAAATTATCACATGGGTCGGATGGCCGTTTTCATCAAAAAGATAGCCCGCATAGCTCTGCACTCCTCTCATCGAACCGGTCTTCATGGCCACGCGCCCTTCCAGAGAGGTCCCCAAAAGGAAATTGCGCATCGTGCCGTCATATCCGGCACGAGGGAAGAGCGAACTGTAGTCACCGCCGAAAGAATCTGTGATCATATACTGATAGATTCCGGCAAGGAAACGCGCTGTCAGACGGTTGTCACGCGAGAGTCCGCTGCCGTCCTTGATCACTACGCCGTGAGGGCTGATTCCTGACAGAGACCACACCGCCATCTCTTCCTTTATGGCATCCTCGCGGGTGCCCCCAGGGGTGATGGCCCGCAGAATCCCTTCTGCCATAAGATTGTCTGACCGGAACATCAGGCTGCGCATGATTTCTCCGAGGCTCGGCGAATGATGTTCATAGACAGTCCATGAGTCCTGAGAAGAGGCGGTCTTGTTGCCTCCGATTTCAATCCCGCTGTCAAGCAACACGGTCACTATCTCATGGCGCATGGCTTTCCACGGATTGGGCATGGAGAACACGTCGTTGAGTCCGCGACGCTGATTCCCGCTGACAATGAAGGTCTCGGATCCGTCCTTGCGGTCTATCTTGACCCTGCGGCGCTTTGGATTCGTATAGGAGAATTTCAGATCAGGCACAAAAGGCTCAGTCTCTTTCGAGGGCAGACGCAGTCTGAATCTGTTGTCGCGGAAATTGGCTCCCTGGAGTCTGGCTCCATATGGCCACGGTATGTCCTCGTCCATCCATCCCGGAGGAGTAGTGGCATCTGGAAAATCGGAGGAGTCAATTATGACATCGCCGGTGACGGATGTGACGCCAAGCCGGCGCAGACCGGCGGCAATGCTGTCGGCAAAGCCCTGGGATGACGGCAGAAACTGTGATTCGATTGTCGGATCACCGCAGACTCTGACCACGATATTGCCTGAAAGCACTCCGTCACTGATGCTTCCATCGGCCACCACGGGTGTGATGAAACATTCGCTCGTATCAGCAAGGTTCAGCATCGACCCTACGGTCACTGACTTCATGACTGACGCCGGAATCAGTGACCTGTCTACGTTTTCCGAAACTATATCCGCGCCGAAACGCAGATCGCGGATAAGGATTGCGGTGTTGACTGAGTCAATGCCGCTGACACGCAGCGGAAAGGCAGAGGCCGAGACAGCCCCGCTCAGAAAAATAACGGCGGTGACCGCTATGCGGCAAATTTTCTTGATTACCATCAGCCTTTGAATTGCATATGGTCCATCATGACGTAACAGAACGGACGCTCTCCTACCGCGCGGAAACCTACACGCTCGTATAGACGGCGCGCACGGTGATTGTCTTTGTCAACCAGCAGTCCGGCCGGCTTGCCTGCGTCAGCCGCTCTCTCCACAGCTCCCTTAATCAGCATCGCGGCTATGCCTTGCCCGCGGTATTCGGGAAGCACTGCCAGTGTGTCAAGATAAAATTCATCAGCATCAGTCTCATCTTCGACATCATCAAGGTTCTTGTCAAGGACAGTCTTGACAAGCTCAAAAAACGGCTTGCGCAGTTCGGCGAGCTGAGCCCCGTCATAGGACACTATGACTCCTACAGCCTTTCCGTCATCATCGGCTGCCACAAGTGTATTGAGATAGCTGTACTGGCTGTCATCTCTTTCAGCCAGCGTGGTGAACAGGCGTTCCACATCTGCAAGCGTTCTGTTTTCGCCTGCAAGGTTCTCACATATTTCCGCTCCCACTGCATCCATTATTGAACGGGCTATCAGAGGTGCGTCAGCCTTTCTGGCCTTTATTATTTCCATTTTCTAATTTCTATATGTTATGATTCGATGACCGTCAACAGTCTCACTGTCTATAACAAACGGGAGTCGGATAAGATCGGGTGCTTTCACACGGCCATTGATACACTCCGGCGAGATTTCCACCCTGATTTCATCCCAGAGGTCCTCTTTCATGAACGATTCGAGCACCTGGGCTCCGCCTTCCACAAGGACTGATGTGATTCCCTTACGGTAAAGTTCCGACATGGCGTCTCCGAGCGATCCATAATCCGACATCATGATCACCGGGATATCACCTTTGAATATTCCGGCTTCAGGTCCGACGCGCCTGCGCCTGTCAAGCACTACCTTGACCGGCGATTTTCCGGCATAGAGACGAGTTGAGAGCGACGGATTGTCGGCAAGCACTGTCCCGCTCCCCACAAGGATGGCATCATGCGTGGCCCGAAGTTTGTGCACGAGCATAGAGGTGAGCGGTGTTGAGATTTTTCCGTCGATAAAACCGTCGCGGCTCTGCGCCCATTTGAGGGTGATGAACGGACGCTGTTTCTCATGAGCGGTCATGAACCTGAGGTTCAAAGCACGGCATTCGTCTTCAAGGACTCCAGTGACCACCTCAATCCCGGCTGCTTTCATCCGCGCTATACCCCTGCCTGATACCTTGGCAAATGGATCGGCCGTACCGACCACCACCCGCGGTATGCCATGCTCTATTATCATGTCGGCGCAAGGCGGCGTCTTGCCATAGTGGGAGCAAGGTTCGAGAGTGACATACATAGTAGAGTCCAGCAGACTCTCCCTGTCTCTGACAGAGGCCACGGCATTGACCTCGGCATGACCTTCGCCACAACGGCGGTGCCATCCCTCGCCTATGATCCGCCCGTCACGCCCCACGATGACCGCTCCGACCATCGGGTTGGGCGATGCGTCAAGCAGACCGTGACGCGCGAGATCGAGTGCCCGGCGCATATATTTTTCGTTTATCTCCATCCGCAGTTTTTTATCGCACCGGGCCTGACGGTTCAACCCAGTCACCATTGGCCTTGATAAGGCTGACAAGGTGGCTGATAGCCTCTTCGGCAGGAATATTTTTTTCAATACACTCTTTCCCTTTGTAGAGACTTATCTTACCGGCGGCGGCACCTACATATCCATAGTCGGCGTCGGCCATCTCGCCCGGACCGTTGACTATACAGCCCATGACTCCGATTTTCAATCCCTTGAGATGCGAGGTAGCGGCTTTGATTTCTCGCAGTGTGGACTGTAGATCGTAGAGCGTACGGCCACAGCCGGGACATGATATGAATTCGGTCTTCGAGATTCTCAGTCTGGTGGCCTGAAGTATATTCAGAGCAAGCGCTGTCAGCCGCTCGCGGCTTTCGCCGGAGGCTTTGATCCAGACTCCGTCGGCAAAACCGGCAAGCAGCAGCGAACCGAATTCAACCGATGCTGCAATTGTGCGCTCCTGCTCACTGAGCCCGGTGTAATCCCGACAGACAATCACCGGATTTTCCACCCCCTCGCTCTTCAGCACGGTAAGGAATGCCCTGAGGTGGCCAAGCGCGTTGGAGACTTCGGAACCGAGCACTACCACGCGGTCAGAATCAGCCTTAAGCTCCTCAATCAGCTCAGGTGCGATTCCGTCTTCAGCCTTGAGCGCCAAGGCTCCGGATAATGAATCGGGGTCAATATCAAGGCCAACAACCTGCGGAAGTCTGTCAGTCCAGCGGCTTTTGCGCCGTGAAGGTTTATAGCTGTCATAATCCTCTCCGACAGTGACTGCCGCGACTTCCGGTCCGGAAGAAAGCGAAGCGATGAACTTGACGATGCCGGTTGCCGGTTCGATCTCACATTCCGGTTCCTCGCTGAGCGATACACGGATTGTGTCACCGATGCCTTCGGCAAGCAGACTACCGATGCCGACGGCTGATTTTATGCGTCCGTCCTCGGCATCACCGGCCTCTGTCACTCCAAGGTGAAGCGGGAAGTGCATGTCCTCCCTGGCCATCGCATCGACAAGACGGCGCACGGTCTCGACCATCACGCAGACATTCGATGCCTTTATCGAGATAACCACATCACGGAAGTCGTGGCGCAGACAGACACGCAGAAATTCAAGAGCACTTTCCACCATTCCGGCCGGCGTATCGCCGTAGCGGCTCATGATGCGGTCTGAAAGTGATCCGTGGTTGACACCGATGCGCAAGGCGGTGGAATGTTCCCTACATATGTCGAGGAGCGGAACCAGCCCTTCCTCTATCTTTTCGATCTCGGCTGAATATTCCTCATCGGTATAGTCGATCTTTTTGAATACACGGCCAGGATCAACGAAATTGCCTGGATTGATGCGCACTTTTTCAACCCGTGAGGCTGCGGCAAACGCAGCCCGCGGATTGAAATGTATATCGGCAACAAGTGGCACCGAGCAGCCGTCGGCCCGGAGTCTGGCTGAAATTTCAGCCAGATTTTCAGCCTCACGGACTCCCTGGGCTGTCAGACGCACTATCTCTGCTCCGGCATCAGCTATCCGCTTGATCTGAGCCACGGAACCGTCGGTATCCATAGTGCTTGTCGATGTCATTGACTGAAGGCGCACGGGATTGTCGCCTCCAATAGTGACATTCCCGACTTTCACTGGCCAGGTGGCTCTCCGCCGATAGTTGAAATCAAGTGTCTTTGATTTGCTTTCTGTCATCTGTCAGTCGACCTTAAAGTCATATTTAACATCCTTGAGTTCCTCGTTGGCCTTGACGATCTTCTTTGAAAGGGTCGCGCGGTAAGCTTCATAGCGTTCGGCAAGTGCAGGATCGGAAAGAGCGAGAATCTGCACGGCTGTGATGGCAGCATTCATGCCGGCATTGATCCCGACTGTTGCCACTGAGATGCCCGGAGGCATCTGGACTATCGAATAAAGTGCGTCCATGCCGCTGAGAGTCGAATTGATAGGAATGCCGATCACGGGCAGCGGTGTCATCGCCGCGATCACTCCCGGCAGCGCGGCTGCCATGCCTGCGGCGGCTATGATGACTTTGATGCCTCTTTCCTGCGCTCCGTGGGCGAAACTTTCAACTTCCGACGGTGTGCGGTGGGCCGACAGTGCGTTCATTTCAAACGGCACCTCCATCTGGTTGAGGAAATCGGCGGCTTTCTTGAGGATGGGAAGATCACTGGTGCTTCCCATTATTATACTTACGATCGGTTTCATGATATGTTAATTTATTAATATGTAGAGGTTAAATTTTTCAGAGCATTGACATCAGATATACGCAGATGAATCCATTGGCGCATCCGGCAAGCACCTGCCACAATGTGTGGCGTCCGAGATATACACGGGCGGTCATCACAGCCCCTGCCAGAATTATAACGGTCGAAAGCCAGAGATTCATATTATAGAGTGCGTAGTGCGATGCTACGATTCTGAACAGCAGGGCCACAAGTCCGCCCATCGCTGCTGCGTGGGCACTGATTTTCCACCAGTAGTTGACCGCGACATTTATCACCGTTGCCAGTGCGGCACCGGCGAAGAACATAGGCAGCCACAGCGGGGCGCTCGCCTTGAAAAAGAAAAATCCGCAGCCAAGATAGCAGAGCACCACAGCTCCGTAGGGCAAGTATCGCTCCTTGCGCTCGTTGAGCCCCGGATCAGAGACCATGCCTGACCGGAAGAGTGCCATGATGATAGACACTGGAATCAGACAGGTGATGACAAAAGTTATTCCGACAGCCGTGCAAAGAAGATTGACCGGCAGATATCTAAGTATGGTAAGAAATGCGGCCAGGATCATGCCATAGGTGGGAACCAGCAGCGGAGAAAACAAGACCGACAATATTTCCGAAATTCTTTTCATTATTCTCTGATTATAAATATAACGTTAATTCATGCTATATGCCTTTCCGCAAACGCGCCACCGGCAGGCCAAGGCGCTCGCGGTATTTCGATACTGTCCGTCGGGCTATCTCGTAGCCCCTGTCGTTGAGTTCTTTCATAAGCGCGTCATCGCTGAACGGATGGAGCGGGTCCTCACCCTCGATGATCTCGCGAATCACTGCAAGGATCTCACGCGAGGATGTCTCTTCATCATCTCCTCCTACACGCTCGTTGAAAAAGAATTTCAATGGATAGATGCCTACAGGGGTCGAGACATATTTGCCGGCCGTCGCTCTTGAGATCACTGAAAGGTCATAGCCTGTCTCGCGCGAGACATCCTTGAGAATCATGGGCCGCAGGCGAGTCTCGTCTTCGCTGACAAAAAAATCGCGCTGAAGTCTGACTATCGCCGCCATGACATTGTAGAGAGTCTGCTGGCGCAGGCGCAGCAGATCAATGAAGTCTGTGGCATCCTCACGCTTGCGGCTGACAAACGCCATCGCATCCTTCCGTGAGGCGGCTGTCGAAGCCACTGAAAAGCTTTCGCCATCGGCAGAAAAACTCTTTTCGATAGTGAGATCAGGGATGTTGTTAAGCAGCGTCAGGGTGATACTGTCACCGTCTACTTCTACATTGAAGTCGGGTATTATATGCCGCGAGCGTACATCGGCGTCACTGTCACCGATAATGCCTCCTGGCTTTGGATTGAGCGAACGGATCACGTCGATTGCATCCCGCAGGCTGTCACGGTCAATGCCCAATGCCGCTCCGAGACGGTCGTAATGCCGCAGAGAAAAAAGGTCGAAATAATAATCTACTATCTCCAGAGCGATTTTACGTGAGGGAGTTGGTTCAAGCCTTTTGAGTTGTAGTGACAGGCAGTCTCTTAGGTCATAGGCACAAACTCCAGCCGGATCAAGGGCTCGGATGCGGTCGGCTACAGCACCAAGCTGCTCCATAGTCAGTTCAAGCCCTGCATTTATTGCAAGATCGTCGAGAATCTGCGGGAGCGTGCGGGTCAGATAACCGTTGTCATCAAGATTCCCTATAATATAACCGGCAGCAAGAAGTTCAGTGTCGTTTATATCGGTTTCCCGCAACTGGTTCATGAGCCATTCTCCGAGGGAATTCTCTCCGGCTACGGCCACCGGTTCATAATAGACATCATCACGCGAGGAATTACGCGCTTCAAGCCGATAGGCCGGAATCTCGTCTTCGTCCTTGTAATCTGCGAGCTGCATCTCTTCGGCACTTTCGTGAAAATCATCCTCCGGGGTCTCGCTGTCACTGCGGTCGGCAATCTCAAGCGCCGGATTGTCATCAAGCTCGCGCCTTACCTCTTCCTCCACTTCCGGACCGGTCATCTCAAGCATACGCACAAAACGCATCTGCAGGGGCGAGAGCCTCTGCTGGAGTTTCTGGGAAAGCGATAATCTGAGTGATTCTTTCATTTCTGTTACAATGCCGTGATGACTGCTGCTGTTTTTACTGTCGCTGACACATCGCCGCAGCGCTACAGTTCGATCAGAGAATCATATGCGAAATCCTTTTTGGCCACCTGGCCGATCACACTATCCCACTGCATAGGGCTGATGCCATTGCCGGGGCGCTTGACCGTAATGTTCTCTTCTGTGAACATCTCACCCTTGACAATGGTTCGGGCGGCGACTATGCTCTTGCGGGCTACTTCTATATTCGGTCGCTCCGAGTCTGCCACGGCCTTCACGCCGCTGCCCAGCGCTTTTTCTATATGGCGCACGGCCTTTACCATCTCGGCGAGCTCAGCCGGATCGAGCGAGGCGCGGTGGTCTGGTCCGGGCAGATTTTTGTCAAGTGTAAAATGCTTTTCTATCACCTTTGCGCCAAGTGCGGCGGCCGCGACAGGAACCTCGATTCCAAGTGTGTGATCGCTATAGCCCACGCCACCGGTGTTCAGCCGGCGCAGACTGTCCATAGCTTTGAGATTCACATCGCTGTAAGGTGTAGGATACTGGGTTGTGCAATGCAGCAATATGATGTCTTTGCGGTTTATGCCTCCGGTTTCGAGGATATCGACTGCGGTTGCTACCTCGTCAATGGTCGACATTCCGGTCGAAAGTATCACCTTGCCGCCGGTCTTAGCGATCTTGCGCAGATAGGGCAGATTGGTTATCTCGCCGGAAGGAATTTTCCAGTAGTCCATATCAAGAGACGCAAGGGAGTCGATGCTCACAAGGTCAAACGGAGTGCTCATGAAACCGATGCCTTCCTCGCGGCAGAGTGCTGCCAGTTCAGGATAGGCCGAAAGAGGCAGATGGATTGCCTTACACATCTCAAGCTGTGATTCGGCCTCTCCGGTGGTCTCTTTCTGATACTCAGCCTTGGGGGCTATCGATGAGATGACCAGTTCAGGCACCGCAGTCTGGAATTTGACATAATCCGCTCCCGCACGGGCGGCTTCCACCACCATCCTGCGCGCCATTTCCATCGAGGCGTTGTGATTTACGCCGGCCTCGGCTATGATGATTATTTTTTCTGCGTCGTTCATACAGTCAATGGAAATTTTTTTTAACATCAAATACCGCTTCTTCAAAGTAGCGGCAGATCATTACTCCGCTTCTGACTTCACGGCTGCCGTCATAAGGCTGCCCGCAAGCTTCCGCAAGAATCATCGCCGGAATATCGGCTCCGGCATGGACCGAGCATACCACTCCGCCGCCAAGCCGCGGATTGATCTCCATAAGCATCAGCCGGCCGCTTTCAAGGTCACGCAGATACTGCAGGGTCACGGCTCCGCGCAGTCCGAGACGCTCTACAGCCTGACGTGAGGATTCAAAGATATCCTGATCATCGACTGTAACCGTTCTGGAAACTTCGCCGCCTACCACTTCGAGTCTGCGCCGCGGGCTCACGCACAGGGTTTCGCCTTTCTGTGTGATATAGCAGTCAACAGTGTATTCCTCTCTCTTCGGATAATATGTCTGAAGCAAATATTCGTCACTGACATTCTGGAGCCGGCGGAAATCGCTTATTCCGTTCAGCACTTCAATTCCCTTGGAAGCCGATCCGCGCCGCGGCTTGGCTATCAGAGGAAACACAGGCTTGCCTCCACGATATGTTGTCGGTATTTTCAGACCTGCGCTCTCGAAAGCACAGGCTGAAAGCACTTTGTCAAACAGAGTCTCGGCCAGCCCCGGTCTGACAACCGGTGACCACGCATCGCCGTAGGTGGCCACATAGGCCCCGGCTATCGAGATCGCACCGTCGACAAACGGCAACAGCACATCGATATGATAGGCTCCGACAATCTGATGGATATGATCAAGTATGTCAGGCGCACCCCAACGGCGACCAATGATTATACCGCCTATGAGCGCTACGGGCACTTCAGCTTCAAGTTCATAGCTGTAGATTCCGATCTCAAGCCCCATCCGGTTTCCGGCCTTTATGAGTTTTCGCCCGAAAGAAACCCGTTTGGCTCCTCCGAGAAAAAGGATATTGATTCTCTTTTTACCCTCTGCCATAAGCCTCAGACGTTATAGATACCGCTCTTGTATTTCGACAGGTTATCACCCTTGGTAAACCACTCCACCGTCTCGCGCAGTCCGTCTTCCAGGCTGTAGCGCGGACGCCAGTCAGTCAGAGATGTTATCAGACTGTTGTCACCGCAAAGCCTGAACACTTCGCTGCCTGAGGGTCTCAGACGCTGCGGATCCGTCACATAGTCTACCTTTTCGCCCATGATCCTTGCTATTGTTTCAAGCGTTTCGCGCATGGTGACCTCTGTGCCGGTGGCAATGTTGATCTCTCGGCCTTCTATGTCCTCTGCGCGGCCGAGCGCAATGAAACCCGCTGCCGTATCCTTTACGAAATTGAAATCACGTGTAGGTGTGAGATCGCCCACTTTTATCTCACGCATTCCGGATGCGATCTGAGTGATGATCGTAGGAATTATGGCACGGGCGCTCTGACGCGGACCGTAAGTGTTGAACGGACGCGCAATCACAACCGGCAGTCTGAATGCGTTGTAGAAACTGAGTGCTATGGCATCGGCTCCGATCTTTGTAGCGCTGTAGGGCGACTGCGGCTGACGCGGATGGGACTCGTCGATAGGCACATATTTTGCCGTTCCGTAAACTTCACTGGTCGAGGTTACAATCAGACGGCGCACCCCGCAGTCGCGGGCGGCCTGACACATATTGAGCGTTCCCTTGATATTAGTGTCGACATAGCTGTCAGGCGCTACATAGCTGTAGGGAATCGCAATCAGTGCGGCGAGATGATAGACTGTGTCACAGCCTTCGGTAATATGGCGGCAGAAATTCGGGTCTCTGACATCGCCTGTGACTACTTCAAGATCCGGGCTGCTTACTTCTTCAAGCCAGCCCCAGTTGTTGAATGAATTATACTGGCTAAGCGCTCTGACTGCGTAGCCTTCGGCCAGCAGCATCTCGGTCAGATGAGAGCCGATAAATCCGTCGGCTCCGGTAACGAGCACTCTTGTTTTTGCCTTATCCATATCTCTTATTGTATATATAATGTCTGTGTTAATAGGGTCTTTTTAGATAATATGTATATGTGACATCGTCAGCTCCGATATATGAGAGCACCATACGATGGTTTTTAAACCGGTCGATGTGCAGACGTGTTATGCCATCGCTCACCAGATGCAACGCAGCCGGCGCCCTATAGCCCGGCTCGTGGCCCGGCTCGTCATCACTGTAGCTGAAATTCAATTCAAGCACATCATTTTCTTCACGCCATGAACCGGTATGTTCCACATATTCATGACGGGGCAACATCTCCACAATCTGAATGATCTTGCCCTGAAACGCCCAAGTATAAAGCTCAACACCGCTTCCATCGGTGTAAAGCGGCAGGGCCTCTCCGTCAGCAGTAAGCTTTTCAAGACGCCATTCGCCGAAATAATCGCCAATGTCGCCATCATTCCGGGTGCAGCCGCATGTGACAAGCACCAGCAGCAACACAATAAATATATCGGTCAGTCTGTGTCTCATTTCTGTCTGCTTATTTTATATTTGATCCCTACAAGAGCGCCGAATGCATTTCCGGGCATCGTACCTCGGTCAAGCTCAACCTGCATGTTAAGGCTAAGTCCTTTGACAAGCGTAGCCGGATGCCAGTTCGCCTCCAGCATAACCGCCGTTTCATGGATCGGAGTTTTCAGCATAGCCTTCGAGGTTCCCCACGCTTTGCGGTAGCCCCCTTTCAGTCTATAACTGATATCACCGCCCAGCTCACCCTCCACTCCGATGTGGAAACCACGCAGACTGTTGGCGATGAAGCCGGGGTAGCCGTCGCGGTTATAGATCGGCGCCATGATGGCCGGTGTGCCTAACGACTGTCCGTAGTAGGCATATGAGTTATGCGAGGCATTGTTATAATAATCATCAGCACCTGAAACATGGTCAGGCACTGTGGTTCCCGGATTGTCAACCGGAGCAAAATGTATAGGCCCGCTCTGATTCGTGAAATCAAGATATTCCACAACGGCACCACTTACCAAACCTTTCGATTTTGCCTTATAGCCAAGACCCCAGAGGCCATCCCAGCCGTTGAGTTTACCTATGCCGGAGCCATCTTCCCAAAGCCAGGAACAGTAAGCCGATAGTTCGGATCCATTGGCAAAAGCATATCTGGCTTTGATATCCCATGTGCCGAGATGGTTTCCTGACACAAATCCCTCACCTCCGTCTTTCGAAGGAAGTAGCATCATGAAAAACTCCTTTATCCCTGCCGGATATTTGTCTTCAAGTATAAGTTCTCCGCGCCGATAGTAACGGTTCGTGCCCCCGAAAACGGCAACGGCCTGCATACCGAACGTAACAGACAGCCGCTCAGTCGGCTTAGTGCGGAAATAGCATCGCTTGTAATTATAAAGCTCGTTCTCGCAGATATGATAGGAATAATAGTTATAATGATCACGCCACCATGAACTATCCATCATTTTGCCAAATGCCACCTCACCGGAAATCTGCATCCAGCCATTAGTGAAAGGTATGTTCTGAAAATCCCAGAAACCGGCTCTTATCTGCGGAATCGGTCTCGCGTTTCCGCTCTCCACCAGATCTCCGCTCGTCAGCGACTGAGGCAGAATAGGAGAATCATGCTCCTTCATCCCGGCTTCGACAAACACCCCGCGGTATTTTATTTCGCCGTAAAGCTGCTGGACTCTCAGCATTGAAGGACGCTCTGAATGATAAAACCATGAATTACTTTCCCGGTCATAGCGCTCATAGCTCACCGCAGAAGAGTAACCGCCTATCACGTCAAACCCGAAACCGAACGAAAAACGCCGGTCATAGTCCATGTCATGCCAAAGACGGGCTTCCGCCTGCACATTGTCAGCCTGAGTGAAACGCCCGTGACGCAACGACGAAATATAAAACGGCGCAAAATCACCGCTTCCGGCTCCCACACTGAACTCTCCCTCATAATTCATCGGAAGTTCAGCAGAAACCGCAAAAGGCAAAACTAATGCAAAAGCCACTACCGACTGTCTGAATCGCCGTCTAAAATTCATGTCATCACAGGATTCTAAATTGTAAAATAATATTTTTTTAATTTCATTTGGGACAGATAAAACCATTCCCGATACAAATTTAGGCAAAATCCGTGAGAATCCCCAAGCCGCCACAAAAACATAATTCAAAATTTATATCCCATGAGCGGAACCATCCTTATTCCAGCTGTGAATAAATAACAATGATTCGGTAAAAATTACGGGTCCGCGGATTTTTCCGATGGGCGGAGGGATATAAAAAAAGCGGGCCGGAAGCTGTCTCTGTGACAGGATCCGGTCCGCGGTTTAGAGGGGGCGGTTATCTACTTTCCCACTTTCGTAGTATCATCGACGTGGTGAGGTTTAACTTCTCTGTTCGGAATGGGAAGAGGTGGAGCCCTCACGCTATGGCCACCTTAGTATCGTTAAAAAAGAGGTGACTGGAAGCGAAGCTGATGTTCTTCAGCTATCTCGCGAGTTTGTATTTCAGACGCTCTGAACTGAACCAGAGGCTTTGTTATCGTTTGCCGTTGCTTTGATGTTCTGCCGGCTGAAATTGTTTTTGTTTGTTTGGGATTGCTCCCAAGAAAGGGTTTGGGCGATTAGTATCGCTCGGCTGTGTACGTTACCGCACCTGCACCTGCGACCTATCTACGTCTTCGTCTTAAACGGCCCTTATGTGGAGATCTTATCTTGAGGGGGGCTTCGTGCTTAGATGCTTTCAGCACTTATCCTTACCCGACGCGGCTACCCGGCGGTGCTCCTGGCGGAACAACCGGTAAACCGGAGGTCGGTCCAACACGGTCCTCTCGTACTAGTGTCGGGGCCTCGCAAATCTCCTGCGCCCACAACAGATAGAGACCGAACTGTCTCACGACGTTCTGAACCCAGCTCGCGTGCCACTTTAATAGGCGAACAGCCTAACCCTTGGGACCTTCTCCAGCCCCGGGATGTGACGAGCCGACATCGAGGTGCCAAACCACTCCGTCGATATGAGCTCTTGGGAGGGATCAGCCTGTTATCCCCGGAGTACCTTTTATCCTTTGAGCGATGGCCCTTCCATGCGGAACCACCGGATCACTATGCTCTAGTTTCCTACCTGTTCGACTTGTCTGTCTCTCAGTCAAGCGCGCTTGTGCCATTACACTCTGCGGCCGGTTACCAATCGGCCTGAGCGCACCTTTAGAAGCCTCCGTTACGCTTTTGGAGGCGACCACCCCAGTCAAACTACCCACCAAGCAGTGTCCGCGCCGATGCGCGTTAGAAACCAGATGTGCAAAGGTCAGTATTTCAACGTCGACTCCACGATGACTGGCGTCACCGATTCTCTGTCTCCTGACTATCCTACACATCGCACACCCGGTCACAGTGCTAAGCTGCAGTAAAGGTTCACGGGGTCTTTTCGTCCCGTTGCGGGTAATCGGCATCTTCACCGATACTACAATTTCACCGAGCTCACGGTTGAGACAGTGTCCGGATCATTACACCATTCGTGCAGGTCGGAACTTACCCGACAAGGAATTTCGCTACCTTAGGACCGTTATAGTTACGGCCGCCGTTTACCGGGGCTTCAATTCAATGCTTCTCTTGCGATGACATCTCCTCTTAACCTTCCGGCACCGGGCAGGTGTCAGGCTGTATTCTTCATCTTTCAATTTCGCACAGCCCTGTGTTTTTGTTAAACAGTTGCCTGGACCTATTCTCTGCGCCCCTCCCGTGAAGGAGGGGACCCCTTATCCCGAAGTTACGGGGTCAATTTGCCTAGTTCCTTAACCGTGAATCTCTCGAGCGCCTTGGTATGTTCTACCCGACCACCTGTGTCGGTTTGGGGTACGGGTCCCTTCAGGATTAAGTTTAGCGGATTTTCTTGGGAGCCTGATTACCTCCGCTGTCGGATTGCCACGGGGGCTCTCCGTACTGTCCCGTTTCAGCATCTGAGGCGGATTTGCCTGCCTCAGATATACCTACGCGGTTTAACGTGCTATTCCGTCAGCACGCGGGAGTGTCACTTCTCCGTCTCCACGTCACTCCTGAAGGGAGTAACGGAATGTTGACCGTTTCTTCCATCGGCTGCGCCTTGCGGCTGTGCCTTAGGTCCCGACTGACTCTGATCCGATTAGCGTTGATCAGAAACCCTTGGTCTTGCGGCGAGGGGGTTTCTCGCCCCCTTTGTCGTTACTTATACCTACATTTGCTTTTCCGGGACCTCCAGCCAGGCTCGCGCCTGACCTTCTGCGGCTACCGGAATGCTCCCCTACCAATCGACGGATGAACCGTCAATTCCACGTCTTCGGCACCGGACTTATGCCCGATTATTATCCATGCGGGATCACTCGACTAGTGAGCTGTTACGCACTCTTTAAATGAATGGCTGCTTCCAAGCCAACATCCTAGCTGTCCTTGCAATCCCACCTCGTTATTGTCTTCAACTTAGCCCGGATTTGGGGGCCTTAGACGGTGGTCTGAGTTGTTCCTCTCTCGGACGCGGACCTTAGCACCCGCGCCCTCACTCCCGGGGATCGTGCCGTGGCATTCGGAGTTTGTCAGGACTTGATAGGCGGTGAAGCCCTCGCATCCTATCAGTCGCTCTACCTCCACGGTACTGCGCCCGAGGCTGCACCTAAATGCATTTCGGGGAGTACGAGCTATCTCCAAGTTTGATTGGCCTTTCACTCCTACCCTCAGGTCATCCGAAAGCTTTTCAACGCTTACCGGTTCGGTCCTCCAGTGGGTGTTACCCCACCTTCAACCTGCCCAAGGGTAGATCACTTGGTTTCGCGTCTACCGCCGCTGACTAGATTGCGCCATATTCTGACTCGCTTTCGCTTCGGCTCCGTCCATCCGTGGACTTAGCCTCGCCAACGACGGTAACTCGTAGGTTCATTATGCAAAAGGCACGCCGTCACTGCACGAAGCAGCTCCGACCGCTTGTAGGCACATGATTTCAGGGTCTGTTTCACTCCTCTGTTCGAGGTTCTTTTCACCTTTCCCTCACGGTACTGGTTCGCTATCGGTCTCTCGGTAGTATTTAGCCTTACGGGATGGTCCCCGCGGATTCGGCCAGGATTTCTCGTGTCCCGGCTTACTCAGGTGCCGTCTCTGTCAGTCGTCTGTTTTCGCCTACGGGGCTGTCACCCGCTGCGGCGCCCCTTTCCAGAGGCTTCGGCTAACTTCAAACTGTCCATTTGCTGACGGTCCTACAACCCCGGTCAGTGCCTGAACACCGCCGGTTTGGGCTCTTGCGCGTTCGCTCGCCACTACTGGCGCAATCATTGGGTTATTTTCTTTTCCTTTGGGTACTGAGATGTTTCAGTTCCCCAAGTTCGCTTCTTCCATTCGGAAGATACTGCCTGTTCGGGCAGTGGGTTGCCCCATTCGGAAATCTGCGGATCAAGGGATATTTGCTCCTACCCGCAGCTTATCGCAGCTTATCACGTCCTTCGTCGCCTCCGAGAGCCCAGGCATCCTTCATGTGCCCTTCTCTCCTTTCTTTATGACCTTAGTTTTCAATCGGTTCGAACATCACGCGGCTCGCTCTCTGAAATTGTTCAGTCTTTTGTCTGATTTCAGAAACGCGAAGTTTGTTACCTCGTGTTTCGCTTGATTTGATTTACTCGTTGTGTTTGCTTGAAGATTGTATCTTCTTCGCTTCCAATATGTCAATGTCCTCTTTTTTGAGTGGAGAATAACGGATTCGAACCGTTGACCCCCTGCTTGCAAAGCAGGTGCTCTAGCCAGCTGAGCTAATCCCCCTTTTAGCCGGAAAAAAATTCCGGTTATAAGGTCAATAGAACGCTGAAAGCAGTACCGGAGCATCTTCCGGCTTGTCACTCTTTTCATAAGTCAGTCGCTGCGGACATCTCCGGTCCGGGAGTTTCGGGAAACTGACGCTTGGCGTTGTTTCCGCTCCAGAAAGGAGGTGTTCCAGCCGCACCTTCCGGTACGGCTACCTTGTTACGACTTAGCCCCAGTCACCAGTTTTACCTTAGGGCGCTCCTTGCGGTTGCACACTTCAGGCACTCCCGGCTTCCATGGCTTGACGGGCGGTGTGTACAAGGCCCGGGAACGTATTCACCGCGCCATGGCTGATGCGCGATTACTAGCGAATCCAGCTTCATGGAGTCGAGTTGCAGACTCCAATCCGAACTGAGACAGGCTTTCAAGTTCCGCTTTGCGTCGCCGCATTGCTTCTCTCTGTACCTGCCATTGTAACACGTGTGTCGCCCCGGACGTAAGGGCCGTGCTGATTTGACGTCATCCCCGCCTTCCTCACAGCTTGCGCCGGCAGTCTCGCCAGAGTCCCCAACTTGACTTGCTGGTAACTGGCGATGGGGGTTGCGCTCGTTATGGCACTTAAGCCGACACCTCACGGCACGAGCTGACGACAACCATGCAGCACCTCGACACAGGCTCCGAAGAGCTACCTCCTTTCAAAAGTATTCCTGTGTCGTTTGAGCCCGGGTAAGGTTCCTCGCGTATCATCGAATTAAACCACATGTTCCTCCGCTTGTGCGGGCCCCCGTCAATTCCTTTGAGTTTCACCGTTGCCGGCGTACTCCCCAGGTGGAATACTTAACGCTTTCGCTGTATCACTCAGGGATCATTCTCCCCGAACAATTAGTATTCATCGTTTACTGTGTGGACTACCAGGGTATCTAATCCTGTTCGATACCCACACTTTCGTGCATGAGCGTCAGTTGAGCGCCGGTATGCTGCCTTCGCAATCGGAGTTCTGCGTGATATCTATGCATTTCACCGCTACACCACGCATTCCGCATACTTCTCGCTCACTCAAGAAAACCAGTTTCAACGGCTCGAAGAGGTTGAGCCTCTCAATTTTACCGCTGACTTGATCTTCCGCCTGCGCACCCTTTAAACCCAATAAATCCGGATAACGCTCGCATCCTCCGTATTACCGCGGCTGCTGGCACGGAGTTAGCCGATGCTTTTTCTTCGGGTACTCTCGGAACGCCACGCGTGGCGTCTTTTGCTCCCCGACAAAAGAGGTTTACAATCCATAGGACCGTCTTCCCTCACGCGACTTGGCTGGTTCAGGCTCGCGCCCATTGACCAATATTCCTCACTGCTGCCTCCCGTAGGAGTCTGGTCCGTGTCTCAGTACCAGTGTGGGGGACCTTCCTCTCAGAACCCCTACGCATCGTCGCCTTGGTGGGCCGTTACCCCGCCAACTAGCTAATGCGCCGCATGGCCATCCGTAGCCGGTGTTACCCTTTAAACTCCATGAGATGCCTCTCGGAGTTATTACGCGGTATTAGACGGAATTTCTTCCGCTTATCCCCCTGCTACGGGCAGGTTCCATACGTGTTACTCACCCGTGCGCCGGTCGCCGGCGGAAGTATTGCTACCTCCCCGCTGCCCCTCGACTTGCATGTGTTAAGCCTGTCGCTAGCGTTCATCCTGAGCCAGGATCAAACTCTTCGTTGTTGTCTATATATTTTTCTTTTCTTCTTTATTAAAAAAAGCAAAGCTAAAATACAGACCGTTTGTTCTGTTATTTCTTTTGCTTTCACAGAAACAACCGTCAAAAACCGAATGTCTGCCCGGTCCGTCAGTGGATGTCCGTTCAATCTATTGCGATCTAACTTTGAAATTGACAGAGTGCATTTCCTAAAAATGACTCTTGTACTACTTTCATGTCTATTGTAAATCTTTCAATGTTCTCTCGTTGCTTTCTCGATCGCCGTGGCGGCCAGTGGAAAACTTTGCAAAGGTACAACCTTTATTTGAATCTCGCAAATTTTTCTGAAGATTTTAACCTTTCTTAGGATTTGATCGGCAAACCAACCTACTAATTCCAGCGTTATATCTTCTGTCAGTCTGCCGCTGCAGGCCTTGCTTCTCAAAAGAGAGTGCAAAGGTAGACATTTCTCTAATTCCCTCCAAATATTTCGCAGTATTTTAACGCTATTTTAACATTTAAGGGCGATTTTACCCTCTTTTTTGAGTTCTATGGCCTTTTTTGAGCCATCAGGAAGCACTATTGTGGTAGATCCACCATTCGGAGAATATATGGTAGCGGATGACAATTTTCCACCTCGCCACTCCATATCTACTATGAATCCACCACGCGCACGCAAACCTTTAACATTTCCATCGGACCATTGGACAGGAATAGCAGGCAGCAAGACTATACTTTCAGGAGTTGACTGAATCAGCATTTCGGCCACGCCGGCTGTTCCACCGAAATTTCCGTCAATCTGAAATGGAGCATGAGCATCAAGAAGGTTAGGATAGGTGCCTCCCCCACTCCGTTTATCCGATCCTTTATAATTGTCAGGACTCACATATTGCAACAGGCGGCGATACATATGGTAGGCTCCTTCTGAATCGAGCAGACGGGCGAGCAGATTGACACGCCATCCGGTGCTCCAGCCGGTTGTGTTGTCACCCTTTATTTCCAATGTACGCGCGGATGCGCGCGCGAGGTCCGGAGTAGAGGCCGGTGAGATATGCCTTCCCGGAAAGAGTCCGTAGAGATGTGACTGGTGACGGTGAGTAGGGTCGCGGTCTTCCCAATCGAAATACCACTCCGAAAGATTGCCTTTGTGTCCGATCTGATAGGGATAGAGTCGCTGGAGCACGGAATCAGCTTCTGTGCGGAAGTCCGAATCAAGGCCAAGCTCCTCGGCTGCATCACGGGCATCCATCAGACACTGCCTGATCATGGCAAGGTCAGCCGCTCCGCCATAGAATGTGGCTCCGGCATAACCATCGGGAGTGACATAGTTGTTCTCCGGCGAAGTAGAGGGCGATGTGATCAGCTTTCCGTCTTTTTCAATGAGCCATCCGATGCAGAACTCGGCAGCTCCCTTAAGAGTCGGATAGTACTCAGCCAGAAACTTCTTGTCCTGCCCGAAGAGATAATGTTCCCAGATATGGCTTGCGAGCCATGCGCCACCCATGTTCCAATTGGCCCAAGTGGGATCACCATCAGTCAGCCCTACAGGATTTGTCATGGCCCATATATCTGAATTGTGGGCGAGACACCATCCGCGGTCCACACCATAATAATTACGGGCCGTGCGTTTGCCGCTTGCCGACAGATTTTTGATCCAGGGGAGCAAGGCGGTGGCATGAAGTTCGCCAAGACCTGTGATTTCAGCCGGCCAATAATTCTCCTCTACATTTATATTGGTGGTATAATTACTGCTCCACGGCGGAAGGATATATTCATTCCAGAGCCCCTGAAGATTTGCAGGCACTCCGTGAGTGCGCGAACATGAGATCAGCAGATAACGGCCATACTGGAAATACAGCTCCTCAAGGTCGGGATTCACCTCCTTAAGATCAGTATAGCGTTTCAGCTGCACATCGGTCGGGAGCACAGCCACAGAATCAGGCGTCGCACCGAGATCAAGGCTGACGCGTGAGAATAGCGATGTATAATCTGCAATATGGTCACGCTTTATGCTATCAGCTCCCTTGGCCACGGCTTTTTTGATACGCTTTTCAGCAAGCGCCACATAATCGCGGCCATCTTTGGCCGGATCACGGTCGAAGCCGTTGAAACTTGTGACATTGGTTATATAGATGACGGCTCCTCTGACATTCTTGAGTTTGAGCGCACCGTCAGCCTCGGCGATGATCTCACCGCCATCGGTTTCTGCTTTCAGAATAGTGCAGAACTTAGTGCCACGCTCAGGGTCATACTTCAGTTTTTCTTCAAACGACGTATAGCCCGGAAGCGAAAGATAGGCGGCGTGGCCGAGCGAACGGATCTCTCCGCGGGCATCAGACGTTACCTTAGCAGGCAATTGCGATGAAAGTCTGAGCGTGGCGGTAAAAGGATGCTCGCCCGAAAGCCTCAACACTATTACCGAATCAGGGGCCGAGGCAAAATAGTCGGTTTTCAGTTCCCCCTTTCCGTCATTAAACCTGTTGGCGGCCATAGCTGTCGTCAGATCAAGTTCCCGCTCATATGAGCTGACCTTTGGCGCCACACCTTCGTGACTGATGGTCAACTGCCCCAGCGGCTGATAGTTTTCGCTATAATGTCCCTGCACTTTACGATGAAGAGAATCTGCCGCACGATAGTCGCCACGGTCAAGGGCCGCTCTGATTTCAGGTATTGCCTTATAGGCATCGGGAGTAGTCACTCCGCGTTCCGGCTCACCGGTCCAGAGTGTTATATCGTTAAGTGAAATCCGGTTTTCAGCAGTTCCGCCATAGATTATGGCTCCGAGATTGCCGTTGCCTATAACCAAAGCCTCTTCAAAAAACTCGGCAGGACGGTCATAGTGCAGTTTCAGTCTGTTATTTTCATCAGCGCCTGCAGCAGAAATGGCAGCCGCGCCAAAAAGGATAGCGAGAAGAGTATTTTTCATGGTACTCCGTGAAATTATGTATTGTCAGGTAAGTAAACTATTGCATCTTGTCTCGGCTGATAGCCGAAGACCGTGATAAAGAGAGATTTTTCGATAAATAGAACGAGGCTGTTTGCGGGGCGATCAGACATCAGCGCCGGAAACGCCCCGCTACAGAAGCCTCATATCGGGTCAGACATTGAACAGGAAGTGCATGATATCACCATCCTGGACAACGTAATTCTTGCCTTCGATTGCCATCTTGCCGGCATCGCGCACCGCGCTTTCAGTTCCGAGAGCCACATAATCGTCATATTTGATCACTTCCGCGCGGATGAAGCCGCGTTCGAAGTCGGTATGGATCACGCCGGCACACTGCGGAGCCTTGCTGCCGCGCATGAATGTCCAGGCTCTGACCTCATCGGCACCGGCTGTAAAGAATGTCTGGAGATTGAGCAGCGCATAAGCCGCACGGATCAGACGGGCCACACCCGACTCTTCAAGACCGATCTCGGCCAGGAACTCCTGACGCTCCTCAAAGGTGTCAAGTTCGGCTATCTCGCTCTCGGTTTGGGCAGCTACGATCAGCAGCTGGGCATTCTCGTCCTTGATAGCCTCACGGACAGCCTCTACATACTTGTTGCCGCCTACAGCCGATGCATCATCGACGTTGCAGACATACATCACCGGCTTGCTCGTCAGCAGGAAAAGATCATGGGCGAATTTCTGTTCGTCGACAGTCTCCAGCTCCACCGTGCGCGCCGGTTTGCCCTGCGAAAGCGCATCATGATACTTCTTCAGCACCTCATACTGCAGTTTGGCCACCTTGTCGCCTCCGGTCTGAGCCTGCTTCTGAGTCTTTGCCATACGGCTTTCCACAGTCTCAAGATCTTTGAGCTGCAGCTCGTAGTCTATGATCTCCTTGTCGCGGACAGGATCCACAGTATTGTGGACATGCGTCACATTGTCATCATCGAAGCAGCGCAACACGTGGAGAATGGCATCCGTCTCACGGATATTCGCCAGAAACTTGTTGCCAAGTCCCTCGCCCTTGCTCGCGCCCTGGACAAGTCCGGCTATATCCACGATCTCGACTGTAGCAGGCACCACACTACGCGGCTGACACATGTCGACAAGCTTGTTGAGACGAGCGTCAGGAACGGTGATCACACCCACGTTGGGTTCGATAGTACAGAACGGGAAGTTGGCCGACTGAGCTTTTGCGTTTGACAGACAGTTGAACAATGTTGACTTGCCCACGTTGGGAAGTCCCACTATGCCACATTGAAGAGCCATGATATAATGATTTGTTTATTTACTGTTTTGAATTATATTGAAAATTAGCATACAAAGGTAATCAAAAAAATCCACACCTCAAAGATTCAGTTCAGTCGAAGCTATCAGCCTGAAATCAGGATGAGAATGCAGCAGAAGAAGCGAGGCCACCTCGCAGGCCGAATCGCCAAACTCTTCATCGGTAAGCCCGCGCAGGTCAGCCACGACATCGACAGCACCCCAACGATCGGCCAGATCGTCGACAACCCCGTTGAGCTGCCCCGCATCGCCTGAGTCCACCGGATAGAACCGACATCCGGCACTCTGGGCTATGCGAGTCCCCTCACGTCGGTCTGTCATACAGAAAGCCACCTGGAAATCCGCTTTCCGGAAACAGCTGCACACACGGCTGACGAGGGCGGCATCCTCGCAGAGCACAAGCACACTCATTGGCGGAAAGGCCACCACAAATTCTCCGGCCTTACGCTGCCGGGCCACATAAGTCTTTCCACCTTTCGAAGTCAGCTTCCCGGCTCGGTATTCCTCCATCCGCTTTTCAAGATAATTGTCTGCCATAAAAATTTTCAATTCGTTTTAAATTGCAAACATACAAATTTTACCGGATTAATTCGGTAATTTTGCACCCCGATAGTAAAAGTTACTTATGAACATCGCTCTTTTACGCAAGCGCATCAAGCCCTGGATACTCCCTATCGCAATGGTAGCCGGGATGCTCTTCCACGACTTCATGGTACAGATTGAATTCATCGCCCCCTACCTCATCTTCATCATGCTATTCATCACATTCTGCCGTGTGAAACCACATGAATTCAGGATCACAGCTCTGTCGTGGAGCCTGCTCTCCGTGCAGATCATCGGAGCACTGGCACTCTATTTCATCATCGCCCCCATGAGCGTCGATGTGGCTCAAGGCACCTTCATCTGTGTCTTCTGTCCCACCGCCACAGCCGCACCCGTCATCACCGGGATGCTCGGAGGCAGTGTGCCGCGCCTGGCTACATTTTCTATAATATCCAACATCGCGGTCGCTCTGCTCGCCCCCGTAATTTTCACCCTCATGGGAAGCGATGCCGGCATCCCCTTCTCCGACGCCCTGCTGACAATCTCAGCCAAAGTCATGCCGCTTATAATCCTCCCGCTCGTGCTTGCGCTGTGTCTGCTTAAAATCTTACCGAAAGTCCACCGCGCGGTTGCCGAAAAGCAGGCCGTCTCGTTCTACATCTGGGCTGTCTCGCTCTTCATAGTTGTCGGACGCGCCGTCAGCTTCATCATGGACGAGCCCACTGAAGCCATCCCGGAAATGATCATCCTCGCCATATTTTCCGGCATAGTCTGCTGCGCCCAATTCTGGATCGGACGCAAGATCGGACGCCGCGGCGGCGACAAGATTGCAGGGGCACAGGGACTTGGCCAGAAAAACACGGTCCTGGCCATATGGATGGCCCTCACCTATCTACATCCGGTATCGTCCGTAGCCCCGGCAGCCTATGTGGCCTGGCAGAACACCATCAACTCCGCCCAGCTCTATTTCAAAATGCGCCGCGAAAACTCCGGAAAGTAACCGGGCAAATGGCAATTCTATAGAACGGAAAAACTAAATTCTTCCAAAATCCGTTAATATAGATAGAAATAAAAACATAGCGTCTATGGCACTCAACAGCATGTATGAGAATCTTATGGGGCTTCCGCTGTTTAACGGCGTGAGCTATAACCGTATATCTGAGATTGTGGGCGGCACCCGCCTTGCATTCCTCAAGTTTCTGCCCGGCGAGAAAATAGTCATGGCCGGCGATCCCTGCACCAGACTCATGTTTGTGATCGGCGGCAAAGTCAGACTCTCCATCCGCAACAGCTCCGATCGGTTCATTGTAAGCCAGACTCTCGAAGCGCCATCGGTAATCTCTCCCGACTTTCTCTTCGGGCGCAATACCCTCTTCCCGGCCTCCGTCACAGCGATTGACACCGTATCTATAATGGAAATCGAAAAAAACGACTTCATTTCCATTATCCGCAGCGATGAAGTCTGCCTCTTCAACTATCTTAACTTCATTTCAACCAACGCCCAGAAAGCCATTGACGGAGTTGTCGCTCTTACATCAGGATCTCTTGAAGAACGAATCGCCTTCTGGATCATCGCCCTCACCCAGCGCGATGCCAAAGACATAGTGCTCGCCTGCCGCCAGCGAGACCTCTACTCACTGTTCGGCGTGCAGCGCTCGTCATTCATCAACACCCTCGACTCCATGAAAGAACGCGGCCTCATTGACTACGGTCCGACCGAAATTCGCGTAATATCCCGCAACGACCTCCGATCCATCCTCCTGAAATCGCCCGACTGAAGATTGAGGCAGACCAGAGGATCGATGCCATACCAACCGCCAGAAACTCATATACCATTACGGATAAAAAACTCCGCCTGTGCATTTTCTCGCACCGACGGAGTTTTTTTTACTGTATATTTCTATTCTGACTGAGGCCGCTGTGTCAGAATATTTTGATAGACGGAATGTAATGCTTGGGCTTCTTCTTAAGGTCGATCAGAATGCTGTCCACATGCGCGGCACAGTTGTTCAGATTGTTATAAAGTTCCGAATCGTTGAGCAGCAGACCGAGCGACGAATTTGTAGAGTTGAGCTGCTGGGTAGCGCGGTCGAGATTGGCTGTTATATTATTGATATTGCGCATTGTCGAGTCAAGAGGCATTGTCTTGAGATCCTCTGACACCACCGCGAGAGCCGCCGAGATCTGAGTGAGATTGGCAGAGATCTCCTTCACGTTTGTCATGGTTCCGTTGGCGGTGTTGACCAAAGCCGGAACGCCGGCCATAGCCGCGTTAAGATTTTTGGTCGACACTTCAAGGTTAGCCATGATATCGTCCAGGCGCTGCACGGATCTTAGAAGAGCCGGATCACTTGCTATGGTGGTCAGCGCAACAACAAGCGAGTCGATGTGAGGTGCGATTCTGGCCAAAGTCGGCATCAGGTCTCCGCCGAGCTGGTCCATCAGGCCTCCGTTGACCACACCCTCTATCTTAGAACCGATCTCATAAAAATTCTTGCCTGTGCCCATCTGCAGCTCAATGCTCGAAGTGCCGAGCATGTCGGTGACAAGAGCGGCCTTTGTGCCTTCCGGAAGCTTCAGCTGCTTGTCAAGACTGAGCTCGACAGCCACATGTCCGGGATTGTCATACTCATAGCTGATCTCTCTGACAAGCCCCACCTTGAAACCGTTGAGAGTGACCGGAGCCGATTGCGACAGACCTGCCACATTCGTGTAGGAGGCGTAATAGTAATTGGCCGATTTAAAAACATTGATACCCTTGAGGTAATCAATTCCGAAGAAGAGAATCAGCAGCGACAGCAATACACTGGCACCTATGATGAATTCCTTGGTCCGTATTTTTTTCATGAGTCTGGGTTATTTGATGCGTTTCCCGTTGCATGTCTTGATGACAAATGCGTCAGGGAATGATTTCTTTATTTTTTTCAGTTCTTTGGATGCTTCCGCCTGGGAGCAATATGATCCGTAGGTGTATTTGACCATATTTCCATCCTTATAATATTCAACCGGCGAGAGACCCTTCAGCCTCGAATCGCCCTTGCGCAGAGGCGAGCCGGCTGTCAGGAACTGTATTTTATATACAATTCTGTCCTTGGCATCGGCAGCGGCGGCGGCGGCCTTGCTCTCAGCTTTTTTACCGGCTATTGTTTCAGAGCCTGACTGCGCAGCGCCTGATGACGGCAGTTCCTCAGGTCTTGAGTCGGCCACCACTCGTTCCTTCCGTGAGTCCGCCGGCTTGTCAGCGACCTTGCGGTATTTTTCAATTCCGCGATAGATAGCCAGTGCAAGCTTCTTCTGTCCCTGCTCCGAAGCCATGAACTTCTCCATAGCAGGATTACAGATGAAATCAAGCTCCACAAGTATCGCCGGCATGCTCGTGCGCACCAACACCCAGAAAGGAGCCTGGCGCACACCGTTGTTCTTGCGGCCGGCCGTTCTGACAAGCTGATTCTGCACAGCCTCCGCAAGCTCTATGCTCTGATCGAGATTGGCATGCTGCATCATCTCAAACGCTATGTAGCTTTCAGCCGACGACGGATCGAACCCCTCATAGGTCGTCGAGTAGTCCGGTTCCAGTTTCATCACTGCATTCTCGCGCATAGCTACACTGAGATTCGTTTCGCTGCGCTGAAGTCCGAGAGTATAGACCGCAGCTCCGTTCACGCTTGTGAACATCGGCGATTTCTTGTCGACCGAGTTGGCATGTATCGAAATGAAAATATCGGCATGCTTACGGTTGGCCATGTCAGCACGTCCCTGAAGAGTGACAAAGGTGTCATTGCTGCGTGTCATGATGACATTGACATCGTTCATGTTTGACCTCAGCAGATCTCTGAGTTGTTTGGCTACTGCCAGATTTATGGTCTTCTCATTTGTCTTCCGTCCGAGAGCTCCGGCATCCTTACCTCCGTGGCCGGGATCTATGACTACCGTAAACTCCTTGCCTTCGGCTGACAGAGCCAATGCAGGCAGAAGCAGTATAAGTAGAAGCTGCTTTATGATTCGTGACAGTGACATGTAGAATTTTCTGGTTTGCCAAATTTTAGGCAAAGTTAGTAAAACTATCCCTAATTGCCATTTCTCAGCCTCGATTTTGTGCATTAATGGCAAAAAATAGCTACTTTTGAACAATTAAACAGTACATATACTCCCCATGATTCTTCCCGTCAGACAATACTACACCTTATATATAATATATGTGGCCGTCATGCTTGCCATACCGGTGACATTCCTATCATCATGTTCCGGAAGCCGGGCAGGAGAACCGGTAGAGATCAGGCGCCTTGACCTTGCCCTGCGGGCCGACATCATGCCGGAAGATCCGGCCATGCAATCAGCAGCCGCCACCCTCTTCTCTCTCTCCGGCTACGGTCAGCTGACCGACTCTGCAATCCACGTCTACAACCGCAATCCCGCCATCCGCCTGCATGACCGGGCTATGGACTCCGTCTGGCATGACATGCAGCCGCTTGAAAACAGCTTGGGCCGCATGAGATTCAGTTTTGAGAAACTCTTTCCCGGCAATCGCTTTCCATCGGTCATAGCCATAGTCTCGCCGTTCAATCAGTCAGTCTTCACGGTCGACTCCCTCCTCTACCTTGGCCTCAACCACTATTTAGGCTCAGACTATCCGCCCTACGCCTACTTCCCTGACTATATCCGCGCCAGCAAGACCCCTGAAAGGCTCCTGCCTGACATAGCTGAAGCCATAGTCCGCGGCAATTATCCCTATCGCCCCTCCGCTGAATATCCTACAGCACTTTCACGCATGCTTTATGAAGGAGCCGTCACAGAAGCCGTCATGCAGATCTGCGGCCTCAGCGAGCAGCAGGCCCTTGGATATGACACCGAAGCGATGAAATGGGCTGACTCCAACGAGCATCGAGTCTGGCAGACAATGGCCGAACAGAAAATGATATTCTCAACCGATCCTCAGCTGGCGGCGATGCTCGTAAGCCCGGCCCCGTTCACCTCAGCCATAAATCCCCGGTCGCCAGGAGCCATAGGGCGCTTCATAGGCCACCGCATAATATCCGCCACGCTCGACCGCCACGCCATAGCGCTCCCCGACCTCCTCTCTCCCGCCTTCTACGACTCCGAGACCACACTCTCGCAATCCGGCTACAAATAACCGATAAGAGAGTGTTTCATAACAACAGTTAAAATCTGAGCGAAAGATTTGAGATGGATATGGCTCTGAATTGAAAGAGCATAGCGAGCTTTGTAACTGAAATGAAGAGTCATATCCACTGCAGCAAAAAAACGCAATCCGCCTTTGGCATCATACTCTTGATACCGAAGGCGGATTGGATTATGATCTCTGTGCCGCGGAGTCTGCGGCGTCAGTCGGTGTGGATTAAGCGAATTTCGACCAGTCCACGTTGCGCATGTCGCCTGACGAGAGGAACTCGGTGTGGAAAGCGAGTGCGGCGTGGAGAGTGTGGGGAGTCTGACCGCCACGGGTGCTAAGTTTCAGATAATCGTTGAGCAGTTCGCGGTAAATCGGGTGCGCGCAGTTGTTGATGATCTCATGGGCGCGTTCAACCGGGTCAAGACCGCGGAGGTCGGCGATACCCTGATCGGTCACAATGATATCTACCGAGTGTTCGGTATGGTCTACGTGTGACACCATAGGCACAATGTTTGAAATCTTGCCCTCCTTGGTGATCGACGGGCAGGAGAAAATTGAGATATAGGCGTTGCGGGTGAAGTCTCCAGAACCGCCGATACCGTTCATCATGCGTGTGCCGGTCACGTGGGTCGAGTTGATATTTCCGAAGATGTCGGCTTCAAGAGCTGTGTTCATGGAGATCACCCCCAGTCGGCGGATGACCTCAGGATTGTTGGAGATTTCCGACGGGCGAAGAACCACGTGCTCCTTAAAGAACTCGATATTGCTGATGACCTCGTCCTCAACATCGTTGGAGACGGTCAGCGAGCAGGTCGATCCGAATTTGCAGCGGCCCTGCTTCATAAGGTCGATCACAGCATCCTGGATTACTTCGGTGTACATTTCGAACGGAGGAATCTCCTTTGCGTCTGCAAGACCGTAGAGCACAGCATTGGCCACATTGCCCACACCGGACTGAAGCGGAAGGAAGCTCTTGGGGATGCCGCCGCGACGAAGTTCCTCGATAAGGAAGCGGCAGACGTTAGCGCCGATCATCTTGGTGGTTTCGTCAAGCGGAGTGAAAGCCTTGACACCTTCATAGTGGTCGCTCATCACCACACCGACAATCTTTTCCGGGTCGATCTTAAGCACGGGAGAACCGATGCGGTCACTTACCTTGAAGATGGGTATCTCGCCACGGTTGGGGGGATCGAGCGGAAGATAGATGTCATGGAGTCCGTGGAGGGCGTGGCGCAGTTTTTCGTTAAGCTCTATGATGATCTTCTTGGCCATGCGGGCTATCGTGGGAACGTTGCCCACGCCTGTGCCTACCACTGCAGTGCCGTCATCCTGAATGTCAGACACCTCGATGATCGCGAGATCGAGATCACCGAAAAATCCGTAGCGCAGCTTCTGAGCGGCTTCAGAAAGATGCAGGTCGAAATAGTGGGCGTCATGCGTATTGATGCGCTTGCGCAGATCCGGGTGGTTCTGATAGGGAGTACGCTTGCCGATGGCATTCGCACGGGCGAGAATGCCGTCACAGTTGTCGCTGGTAGAGGCTCCCGTGATGATATTGATTTTGAAAGGCTGGCCTTCGGCATGAAGCTTTTCGGCTTTGGCTGCTATGGCCTGGGTTACCACTTTAGGCGATCCGGGGGCGGTAAAACCGGAAAATCCACATTTTGCATCGTGGAAAAAAAGTTCTGCGGCTTCTTCCGGAGTCAGGATGGGGAATTTCATAACTTTTCTTTTTTCTGAATTTTCTTTAGGAGGTGAAGGAGAGATTTATTTTTCGAATGATCGGTTTTGATTTTTGTTCTGTTCTATCTGTAGAGGCTAAAATTTACGCTGGAGAATCTCACTGTCAATTATAGCCCGGCGCCAGCGCTGATAATGCTCGCTCAGATCCTGCTCTTGCTTTCCGGAGGCAAAGACCTCCTGGTTCTTTCCGGCTTCGTCAATCGGGCTCTCGTCGAATATCGAGCCTACTTCGTCAGGCAATGCCGGCGGCTGCTGTGACAGGCGGCTGATCCCGGCATCCGCAGGAGTCTGAACACAGCTGACCGGCAGAGGCGGCTTGCGCTCCGCCTTCTTTGGCTTGCGCCTGGGTTTTGGGGCCACTGTCCGGGCTGTGGTTTCTGATGCCTGAGCGGAGCCGAAAATTTTACCCGCAACGCTGTCCGCTCTCTGTTCCCTCTTCTTCTTGAGGTACTCAAAGAACGAACCGACACCGAATACTATCAGGAATAATATCAGTTTCTCCATTGCCCGTTGCGCGGTTTTTCTTAATTTTGTAGCAAAATTACGGATTCTTATGCTTTTCGCCAAAGTTTCCACCTTAAAAATATGACACAATCACGTAAATTACATATAGAAACCTATGGCTGCCAGATGAATGTGGCAGACAGTGAAGTCGTGGCCTCCATCATGGAGACCGTAGGCTATGAGATGGCGGCTACTCCGGAAGAAGCTGACGCTGTGTTGCTCAACACATGCTCTATCCGCGACAACGCCGAGCAGAAAATAGTCTCCCGCCTGGCCTACCTCGCATCGCTCCGCAGAAAGCGCTCCAAAGATCTGCCGAAACTCATCATCGGAGTGATCGGTTGCATGGGCGAGCGAGTCAAAGAGGAGCTGATCGAACGTCACGGCGTTGATCTCGTGGCCGGACCTGACTCTTACCTTGACCTTCCAAACCTTTTCGCTTCAGTCGAAGCCGGAGAAAAGGCCGTCAACGTAGAGCTGAGCACCACAGAAACATATCGCGACATTATACCCGCCCGCATCACGGGCAACACCGTCTCAGGCTTCATCAGCATCATGCGCGGATGCAATAATTTCTGTTCCTACTGCATTGTCCCCTACACCCGCGGCCGCGAACGTTCGCGCTCGGCCGAAAGCATCCTGGCTGAACTCGCCGATCTCCGCTCCCGCGGCTTCAAGGAAGCCACCCTCCTCGGACAGAACGTCAACAGCTACCGCTACGAGACCGAAAGCGGCGAGACCATCGACTTTGCCCGCCTGCTGGCAATGGTAGCCGATGCAGCCCCGGAAATGCGCATCCGCTTCACCACCTCGCATCCCAAGGACATGTCTGACGAAATCATCGCAGTCATAGCCTCAAAGCCAAACGTCTGCAAACACATACACCTGCCCGTCCAGTCAGGCTCCGACAAAGTGCTCAAGGCCATGAACCGCAAATACACCCGCGAGTGGTATCTCGGACGCATCGAGGCAATCCGCCGGGCAATTCCCGACTGCGGAATCTCCACCGACCTTTTCACCGGATTCCATGACGAGAGCGAAGAAGACTTCCAGGAAACTCTCTCGCTCATGCGCGAGGTGGGCTTCGACTCCTCATTCATGTTCAAATACTCCGAACGCCCAGGCACACTGGCAGCCCGCACCATGCCTGACAACATAACCGAAGAGGTGAAGATCGACCGCCTAAACCGCATGATCGCCGTGCAGAACGAACTCTCGCGCGATAGCAATGCCCGCGATGTAGGCAAGACTTTCGATGTGCTGGTCGAAGGAGTCTCCAAGCGTTCACGCGAACAGTTTGTGGGACGCAACCAGCAGAACAAGACCCTTGTCTTCCCCCGCGGCGACTATCGTGTGGGCGACACGGTCAGAGTCCGCGTGACCGGCTCATCGTCCGCCACACTCATCGGCGAGCTCGCCTGAGCGCACCGTGGCTATATCCATGCGCACACCGGACTCAGCCCGGACAAGAGGCTGTCAAAAAAAAAACAATCAGGCCATGCTCGACTTTGAATCACTGATTTTCAACATAGACATAAACCGGAGTGCCATTCCGCACGCCGGATCGCTTCTTGTCGCCGAACCGTTTCTGAGAGAGCGCTACTTCCACCATTCCGTCATCTGCCTTGTCGACTACGAAGAACGCGGATCAGCTATGGGCATAGTGCTCAACAACCGCACCAGCTACACACTTCAGGACCTCCTTCCCTCCGTCACCGCATCGGTCACGATACCCGTCTACTGCGGCGGTCCGATGTCATGCGAGCGGCTGTATTTTGTCCACACGCTCGGCGATCTGATCCCCTCGTCGCGCGAGATAGTCGACGGTCTTTATATCGGAGGCGATTTCGACACCATGATCTCCATTGTCAATGACGGCTATGCCCTTGAAGGTAGCATGCGCTTCTTTATCGGATACAGCGGTTGGGGAGTGGAGCAGCTCGACGAGGAACTGCGCAAAAACGTATGGGCCGTCACCGACATCCCATCCGTCAGCGATCTGCTTCGTGGAGAGGAAGACCCCTACTGGCACCGCATTGTCCGCTCGATGGGAACGCCATACAGAGGCTGGCTCTACCACCCCCGTAACCTACAGTCAAACTAATACGCAGCAACTGCCACTTCCACCACACAATAGTAGCCATATCCATTCCGACGGCTTGCAAGATCCCGGCCACGGCTCCCGCAAGCCGTCCTTTTTCCGGACCTGAGCAGACAAAAAGCCACCACAGATGTTAAATATACTTAAATACAATCCCAATCCACCGCATTGTCAGGCCTCAACGGTTGGCAATCACGCGCAAAAGCAGTAACTTTGCGCCCGAATTAATCAATACAAATCACAAATTAATGGCAACAAAAATCAGACTGCAACGTCATGGTCGCAAGAACTATGCGTTCTATCCTATTGTTATCGCCGATAGCAGGGCACCACGAGATGGTAAATTTATTGAAAGGATAGGTTCTTATAATCCGAACACTAATCCTGCTACAGTAACTTTGAACTTCGAGCGTGCTTTGTATTGGGTTAACGTTGGTGCTCAGCCCACCGACACCGTACGCACCATCCTCTCTAACGAAGGTGTTCTTCTCATGAAGCATCTCCAGGGCGGTGTGAAGAAAGGCGCTTTCGACGAAGCTGAAGCTCAGCGTCGTTTCGAAGCCTGGAAAGCTCAGAAGCAGCAGACTGTCGACAAGTTCCGCGCTTCTATGGCCGACAAGAAAGAGCTCGACGAAAAGGCTCGTCTTGAAGCTGAAGTAGCTAAAAACAAAGCCAAGGCTGAAGAAGTAGCCAAGAAGAAAGCCGAAGCTGCTGCCGCAGCTGCCGAGGCTGAAGCTGCAGCAAACGCTGAAGAAGCTCCCGCCGAAGAGGCTGCTGCTGAATAAGCATCTGGCTCCGCATCGGAAACAGGTCTCTGCGCCTGATCCATATGTGCAAAACCAAACAGAGGTTGCGTCTTGTATTCACCACGACGCAACCTCTTTTTTTATGCTTTTATGGATGAAATCTAAGAAACTGTTTAAACTCTTATCGTAAATTTTAAATAGCTTCTTGGAGAGTCGAGCCTCGTGACGCCCCTCACTTGCGCAGACGGCGCGCTATTTCTCTGTGATGGTGGGCCGAGGATTTATCGCCGGCAGTGTCATATATGTCGGCCAACAGCGAATGCAGACCGTGAAGCGCCTGACGCGGACAGTCGGCGGTCTCGCTCAGCGACAGAGCCACCAGGCAGCGGTCCATAGCATTATGCACATCATCCATGCGGTAATAGGTCATTCCCATGCGCACCATCGCATCGAAATTAGCCGGATCGAGCCTCACCACCTCTCCCAGATCATCAAGCGAACGACTGTAATCCTCAAGAGTGATGGCTGCGAGCGCACGGCCGTAAAGCGCCGGGATATGGCCCGGCAACAGAGCAAGAGCCTTGTCATAGTTCGCTATGGCCGGCAGAGGCATCTCGTCTATACGGCAGTCATCGCCAAGCGAGGTGTACTCCATAGCCATGTCGCGGAAACGCTCGCGGTCAGCAGCTATATCCGACTCAAGCTGCGCTACCCTCTCTCTGAGTTTGCCGATCACGGCCAGTTTGCTTCTGGCAAGCCTCATGGCACTCTTGTTGTCAAGAATGCTTTTCGCTCTCAGTCCTTCGGCAAACAGATCGAAAGCCTCGCTGAAATCCCCCTCGTCGGCCTTGGCGAGAGCATTTTCGTAACACTCCTCGGCATGAGCCTTGCGCATGGCCCCGTCAATCAGTATCGGATCGTTGAACGAACGGCTAAAATTCAGAATGGCCGGATTCACAAAGATATCTCTCTCGGCCACGGTAGACCTCAGCGTCAGTCCCTCGAAACTCCGGCAGCGTGAGAGCGCTACATAAGTCTGTCCGCCGGTAAATGCCCCGCGGCCAAGGTCGATTATGACATTGTTGAACGTCAGCCCCTGGCTCTTATGGATGGTAAGCGCCCAGGCCAGCTTCACCGGATACTGCGTGAAACTGCCAAGCTCCGTCTCTATGATCTTGTTGGTTTTCTCATCAAACGAATACTTTATATTCGACCACTTTTCGGGTTCCACTTCATGGATTTCGCCGTTTTCAAGCCTCACTTCAAGCAGATCCTGCGTGAGAGTGGTCACAGTGCCGATCGTGCCGTTGACCCAGAATCTGTCAGGCGAATTCTTGATGAAAACCACCTGCGCACCCTCTTTCAACGACAGTTCCAGATCCGTAGGGAGCGAATTCTCAGGGAAATCTTTTTTTATCTCGCCGATAAATGTAAACACCGGCTTGTCAATGGCCTCCAGACGCGATTCGTTGATCTGATCAACCATATCGCGGCGCGAGGCCAGAGTCATGGTGGGTTTCTCCTCCCCCTCCACAGGCAGAGACAGCGCCACGCAGCGCGAGTTCAGCCGCGAGATATCGGCGGCCGTAGCAGCGCCCATACGTATCCGGTCAAGAAGTTCCACGAATTCACCCTGGCTCTGACGGTAGATCTTGCGCAGTTCTATCGGCACGAGATTTATCCTGTCAAACGCATGGGCCGAGAAGAAAAACGCATCGCGGTAAAACTTGCGCAGTATATCGCGCATATCGCCAGTAAGCACCGGTTCGAGCTGAAACACGTCGCCCACAAAAAGCAGCTGCTTGCCGCCGAACGGCTCCCGCTGGTTGCCCGAATAGGTGCGCAGCAGCAGATCCACGAAATCAATTATGTCGGCCCTCACCATCGAGATCTCGTCGATAATTATCAGTTCGAGCTCGCGTATGAGTTTCACAAGGCTTCCGGGATACTTCATTCGCTCCTTGATGCGGTTTGGCGCGAAGTCAGGATCGCCGGGCACTATAGGCTTGAACGGAATCCTGAAAAACGAATGGAGAGTGACCCCGCCCACATTCACCGCCGCGATTCCGGTCGGTGCGAGCACCACATATTTCTTACGGGTATGGGCAGTGATATAGCGCAGGAAAGTCGATTTTCCCGTTCCGGCCTTGCCGGTCAGGAAAATCGACTGTTTGGTGTGCTGCAACAATTCCCAGGCTTTGATGAATTCGGGATTGTCGAGATCTATGTTGTCATTCCGATCCGCGACTATGCGTCGGGCAGGTCGCGAACTCTTTTTTGCCATTCGTTTTGCGGGCTGTTAAAAAGCTGTTGTGAATAAATCAGTTGTTATCAGAAGCGCACGCCTACGGTGAGCACAAGCGAGTTGTTGTCATCCGAAACCTTTCCGGTCGGTGCAGGCACGTAGTAGTCGGTGCCATACTCGTTGTAGTTCGAAAACGCGCTGTACTTGGCCGAACGGTGGCGGTGGACATAGGCCAGATCGGCATACACATTCTTATAGCGGTAGCCGATACCGCAGGTCACATACTGAGTGGCCTTGTCAAAGGTGTACGAGGGCTGAGTCTCGGTGTCGTCAGGGCCGGAAGTGTAGACATCGTTGGCATCTATCGCCTGTCCGTTGGTGGTATATCCGGTCATAGCCGTGGTAGTCACGGGAGATGATTCATAGGAATAGCCGGCGCGGAGGCTGACCTGTGGTGTCACGCGATACTCCAGACCGAGACGCATGATGTTGGTAGCCTTGTAGTAGTTCTTGATATCACCGTTGACATCGGCGAAATCGGTGCCTTCATAATCCTGGACCTTGATGTCATTGCTTGCGCGATATTCATAGTCGGCACTGATGATTGCGCGTCCGCCTATCACACCGGCCGCTCCGACCATGAAGCGCCACGGAGTGCGGCATTTCCAGTCGAATTCACGCATATAGCCGTCATCCGTAACCGCTGTGCCGGAAACCGGCTCGGCATATTCGGAAGAATCGTAGAGATAACCCAGCTGGCCGCTGCCTTCATATGAAAGATTATAATAGGTGGGAGTATGCACTGCCACACCGATGCGGAATTCATTGACCGGCTTGAGGATCACACCCGCTTTGAAATTGAAGCCGCTTCCCCAGATGTGCTTATAGTTCGCAAGAGTATAGTCAGCCGTACCGGTGACAAAGCCGCCGTCATAGGCCGATCCGGGAACCATAGCATTGTTGATGCTCTCTGAGTAGTATGAACGCGAACGGAACTCCACGTCAGTAATTCCGAAGCCTATGCCCCAGAACACCGTATTGGAGATATTGCCACCGAAGTCTATGGCATATTCGTCTACATAGCCTTTCTCCTCGACCTCCACAGATGCTAAGCCAGAAGACTTCTGATAGTCATAGAGACCGTTATAAGTGGAGCTGTTGGCGGTAAGCGGATTGATGGCTCCGGCAGTGTACATCAGAGTGCTCAGCCAGGGCGCATAGGGATTTCCGTTGTAGTCGTCCCAGTAAGGATTATAATCGCTGCCTTCCACAAACTGCATCTGCTGCGGAGGTATGCCGCCGTTGTTGACAAACGTGCGGTTGGTATTGTCAGCCACGAAGTTGCTCAGCGAGGTATTGATCGAACCGAGCGATCCGCGGTAGCGGCGGTCAAACGAGGCCGCACGCGAATAGCTCACACCCCAGTTGAAAAACGGCATCACCGAATTCGACCCAAGGTTCACGGTGCCGATATAGCCGAAATTGTTGCAGGCCACACCGGTGTGGTTCCAACTTTGGGAACCTGCTCCGGCATTGAATTTTCCGGATTTGAAGGTGACATCGAGAGTGGCCGTGATGTCACTGCTGCGGTAGACACCGATACCGCCGGGGTTCTGATTGAGTGTCGAGATATCACCGCCGAGAGCGGTAAACGCACCGCCCATCGACATGAAGCGGGCACTACCCCGCATATCGGTCTGCGAAATCGAAAACGCATCGAGTGCAGTCTGGCCCATCATTGCTGACGGAAGAGCTACCAGCATCCCTGCCAATACTTTCTTGTTCATAAGCTGAAGTTTGTGAGTGTGAGTGTTTTTGTGTTATACTTCTGATCAATGACGACCGCGTCCGCCGCGGCTGCCACCGCCTGACCCCATTCCGCTTCCGCGGCTACCGCCGCCGTAACTGCCGGAGCCATAGCTGCCTGTGCCGTAACGGCCGCCGATGCTGTTGGGATTGTAATTGTTGTAGTTGCTGTTATTGTTATAATTGTTGTTATTGTTCGGACGCTGATTGGTGGCCGGACGGCGGTTGGTGGTCACGTTGGGCCGACGGTTGGTGACTGCCGGCTGACGGTTGGTCGACACACCCGGACGGCTGTTTGTATAGCCGTAAGATCCGGGACGCCGTCCGCTTGACGACGGACGGGCGGCACTGCCCACACCGGGATGACGGCCGGCAAGAAGATTCGGAGCGCGACGCGGACCGGTATAGACCGGACCTCCCCAGCCCCAGCCCGGATGGCCCCAGCCTGGACCCCAGCCCGGATAGCCCCAACCCGGACCCCAGCCCGGATAAGCCCATGACGGTCCCCATCCCCAGGCCCAGTAAGGATCATACCATGATCCCCAGTACCATGCCGAGTTCCAGCGCCAGTAGTTGTTATACCAGTAAGGCGATGCCCAGGCGTTGTAGGGATAGAAATAGTCATATCCCCAATAGGCCGACGGGGTATTCACGTAGATATTGACCTGGTCGGGCTCCATATAGTAGATATTGGCCAGTTCCTCATCTCCTGAACCGCTTACAATCTCCGGATTGTAGAACTGCTCTATGCGTCGGGTATAGGCAAAGTCAGTAGCGGTAGTGTCGGCCGTCAGAGAGTCGGTCGCAAAAATTCCGCGCCGGTTATAGTCATCGACGCTGATGGTGCGGGTGCCGCTGACCATATAATTGTCAGCCGACGGATAGTCATAGACCACAACTGCGGTCCTATTATTGTTCTTTTTGGCCGTTTTCTGGGCTGGCTTGCTGGCTTTGGAGGCGTCGAAATATATGTCGTCATCGTAATACGACTGTGCCGACACCGCTCCGGCTGCAACCAGAGTTCCGGCTAAGAATGTGAAAATACGCTTGATATTCATAGTGTGTGAGAGATATTGTGATATAGTTTAGACAAGCGAGCGTCTCAAAAGTTTAATCGCGCGCGTATATATTTTGCTTTTCATGCTTTCGCCCTACTTATATCTGATCCACCTGACAAGTTCCTTGACCGAAGGCTTTTTGCCATACATGAAGATGCCCACGCGGTAGATCTTTCCGGCAAGCCAGACCATAGCCACAAACCCCGCGGCAAGAAGCACGAGCGACAACGCTATTTCCCAGCCCGGAATCCCGAACGGTATGCGGGCCACCATCACCATCGGCGATGTCAGCGGGAACATCGACATCCAGAACGCCACGCTCCCCATCGGGTCTGCGGCGGCCACCATTGCAAAAATCAGTCCGAAGAGAATCGGAAACACGGCCAATGATGTCAGCTGACTGGCATCCTGAATATTGTCGACGGCTGATCCTACGGCTGCGAAAATCGACGAATAGAGCAGGAAGCCGAACACCAGAAACACCGTCATCAGCGCCATCAGCGTAACAATATTGCCGACATTACCGAGCATCCCGATGGCCTGGATGATCTCGATTGACGAAGAATCGCCCACCTGGTCGAAATGGCCGCTCTGCACAGCCGCCACATCGGCCATCGCATCGGCCGGAACAAGCGCTGGAAGCACGAAGGCCGACATGACCGAGAGCAGCACTCCCCAGATAACCATCTGCGTCACTGCCACAAGCGCCACGCCGATGATCTTGCCCATCATCAGCTGCACGGGCTTCACTGACGAGACCACCACTTCGAGCACACGGTTGCCCTTCTCCTCGATTATGGATGTCATCACCATCTGCCCGTAGATCAGCAGGAACATATAGAGAACGAAAGTCATGGCAATGCCTATGCCGTAGCTGAACATCGACGAGTTGCTCTCCTCGCTGTCTTTGTCGGCGCGCACAGTGGTGAGGCTTACATCGCTCTTCACGCTGCTCAGAATCTCATCAAGATTTTCGATATTGTAAGCCTTGAGCCGATGGGCCTCGATGATGCTGTTGATGCGGTCAGTGATTCCGGCCTCAGTGCCTACCGATGACGGACCGCTGGTGTAGTACTTCAGCCCGGCACGCGGATTGTCGATGATATTCTCAGGAATCACCAGCACCGCGTCTATGCCCTCGCGGGTCAGCGCCGAATCCACCGTGGCATCGACCGCCGGACAGAATCTCAGATCTTCCGAACTTCTCAGCTCCGGCAGTATCACCCTTGTATTGTCGATCACAGCCACCGTAGCGGCCGACGAGTCGACATAGCTCATGATCAGCGCCGGCATGGCCATCAGCAGAAGCATCAACAGAGGCATCAGCAGCGTGGTGATGATAAAACTTTTCTTTTTGACGCGCTCCATGTATTCGCGCTCTATCACTATTCCTATTTTTGACATTGTGATGTTTTCTCCGTTTGTTTATTAATCGTAAAATTTACCCGCTGATTCCTATCGGCAGCTTTCGTCTTCTCTGACAGCTCTGATGAATATATCGTTCATCGAGGCTATGCTCTCGCTTATGCCGGCAAGCCTCACAGAGTCATTGGCTATCGCTATCGCATCGCGCAACCCGACGCCTTCTTTCAGATGGAATGTCAGTCTGCGCCGTCCCTGCAGCTGATCGGCCGCCGTGACTTCAAACTCATTGCCCACAGACTGCAGAGCCTCCATCAGGCTGCGGTCATCGCCCTCGTAAAGAAGATCATAACGGTTGCCGAAATACTTCCGACGGATCTCTTCCACATTTCCGCTCAGTATGTTGCGGCTCTTGTTGATCAGAGTGATATTGTCACAGATCTCCTCGACCGAAGCCATGTTGTGGGTCGAGAAAATCACCGTGGCACCCTCTTCCTTGAGCCTGAGTATCTCGTTTTTAAGCAACTCGGCATTGATGGGGTCGAAACCGGAAAAAGGCTCGTCGAAAATCAGTAGCTTAGGCCGGTGTAGCACCGTGATTATGAACTGTATCTTCTGTGCCATACCCTTTGACAGCTCCTCGACCTTCTTGTCCCACCAGTCGAGAATATCGAAGCGCTCAAACCACTCGCGCAGGCTCCTCGTGGCCTCATGCTTCGGAAGCCCCTTCAGGCGAGCGAAAAACAGAGCCTGCTCTCCCACCTTCATTTTCTTATAGAGACCGCGCTCTTCGGGCAGATAGCCTATGTGACAAACATCGGCCTCGGTCAGCTGATGGCCGTCGAGAAGCACACGGCCGCTGTCAGGAGCGGTGATATGGTTGATGATGCGGATGAGAGTGGTCTTGCCCGCGCCGTTGGGGCCCAGCAGTCCGTAGACCTGACCTTCGGGAACGCTGAGCGAGACATTGTCAAGCGCACGGTGTGACGAATAGCTTTTGCTGACGTTTTCTACCTGTAGGATGTCCATGTTGTGATAACTGGTATATTCTTTTATAGCTTTCTGATATTTTTTTCTTCGTTAGACGCAAAATTACCGAAAAAGTTTCAATCCGCTGTAACTTTTCTGCCGAATTCGCGTCTAATGAAGAAAACCATCACCCACTTCCCCCCAGTAAACCCCATCAGCAGCATCACATGCGACAGAGCGAAAAAGAATCCCGGTTCATGAAGGTTGTCAATGACAGCCGTCAGCTTATATGCAAGGTCTGTTACATGTATGCCACCGACCGCGACCACTTCCAGGACCTCTATCAGGAAGTTCTCGCAAACATCTGGGTGGGCCTCGACTCCTTCCGTGGCGAGGCGGCGATATCAACCTGGCTCTACCGCACGGCCATCAACACCTGCGTGACATTTTTCCGCCGCCACAACACCCACGCCACCTCAATGACCTCTCTCGATTTCGCTGCCGACCTCGCAGCCGACGACGGCAGCGCCAGAGCCGAACAGCTGCGAGAGATGTACAGCCTGATTTCAGGCCTCGACAAACTTGACAAAGCCATTATATTAATGTGGCTCGACGAACGCTCCTACGACGAGATCGCAGAAGTGACCGGATTCACCCGCAACAACGTGGCCACCCGGCTCCACCGCATCAAATCGCGGCTGGCCCGCCAAAGCAACCGCTGACACCATCCACCACCTCCCCCCCGACCTGAATTTACCAAAGACCCCAAAGCACAACCCATCATGAATATCGACGATTTGAAAAGCAACTGGAACTCCATCAGCTTCCCTCCCGGCTACGGCGGCGTGCCGGAGACAGCCGAACTGATGTCGCGCGTCAGAGCCGGCCGTGTCTCCACTCTGCGCGATCGTCTCGCCTCCATCAGCTTCGCACTGACCATGCTCTGCCTGATGGGTGTACTGATCATGGTTCCATACTTCGCGGCCACCCCGACTCTGGCCATCCTCGCCATATGCTTCTTCATATTCATAGGCTCGTTACACCTTCGCAACTACCTCCGTGTGCGCCGCCTCAACTTCTCGATCATGTCGGTCCGCGAAGCCCTCGCCGCCGTCTGCGCCATCGAGACATCGAGAGTACGGCTCAAAGCCATAGCCATGACACTCGCCTTCCCGCTGCTGCTCTACATGTGTTTCACATTCTCATCGCTCTACGGCCACCTGATGTTCTACGGCTGCCTTGCAGGAGGAGTCATCGGAGCCACCATCGGCTTCTTCATCAACCGCAAATCGATGACAATCATCCGCGAAATGCGCCGCCAGCTCTCCGACTCCGAAGCCACGGATAAAAATTAATCTGAAAATTCCCGCCGTTTTATCCGTCGGATTAGACGAAAATTCTATAAATTTGCAGTGAACTCACATTTCACTGCAATGAATAGCAAAAGTCTTGTTTCAATCAGCGATATAGGCCGCGATGAAATCATGTCGCTTCTCGACTCGGCCCGTCGCTTTGAAGAGAATCCAAACCGGCGTCTGCTTGAAGGGCGCGTAGTCGCAACCCTGTTCTTCGAACCGTCAACACGCACTCGCCTGAGTTTCGAAACCGCTGTCAACCGTCTCGGAGGCCGTGTGATAGGCTTCTCCGACGCCAACACCACAAGCTCATCAAAAGGCGAGACCCTCAAAGACACTATCAAGATGGTCAGCAACTATGTGGACATCATCATCATGCGCCACTATCTCGAAGGTGCCGCCCGCTACGCCTCCGAAGTCACTGACATCCCGGTAATCAACGCCGGCGACGGAGCAAACCAGCACCCCTCCCAGACAATGCTCGACCTCTACTCGATCTACAAGACACAGGGAACCCTCGAAAATCTCACCATCACCCTCGTCGGCGACCTCAAATACGGCCGCACAGTCCACTCTCTGCTGATGGCGATGAGATATTTCAACCCCACCTTCCGCTTCGTGGCATGCGAGGAACTCGGAATGCCGAAAGAATACAAGATCTTCTGCGACGAAAACGGAATCCGCTACACCGAACACCGCGACTTCTCACCGGAAGTAATCAACACAAGCGACATCATCTACATGACCCGTGTGCAGCGCGAACGATTCGCCGACATCATGGAATATGAGCGCGTCAAAGACCTCTACAATCTCAACAGCGCCATGCTGACAGACGCCCGCCCCAACATGCGCATACTCCACCCACTGCCCCGCGTCAACGAGATAGCACAGGATGTCGACGACAACCCCCACGCATATTATTTCGAGCAGGCCCGCAACGGCCTCTACGCCCGCCAGGCCATAATCTGCCGCGCACTCGGCATCGAAGCCTGACCCGCGCCGGCGCATCTCACCACCTCTCCCCTCACTCCACCCCTCTAACACCACACTCGAAATAAAACAACCATCACCCATGACCGTCTCAAAACAAGAACTCGCAGTAGCCGCCCTGCGCAACGGCACCGTGATCGACCATATCCCCTCGGCCTCCCTCTTCAAAGCCGTCAGAATCCTCGGAATCGAAAACCTCACCGGCGCAGTGACCATTGGCTACAACCTCGACAGCAAGAAACTCGGCACCAAAGGCATCATCAAGGCCGCCGACGTATTCTTCCCCGAATCGACCCTCAACCGCATAGCGCTGATAGCACCATCGGCGGTAGTCAACATCATCCGCGACTATGAAGTAGTGGAAAAATTCCCCGTCTCACTCCCTGACACCATTGTAGGCATCGTCAAGTGCGGCAACCCCAAATGCATCACAAACAACGAACCGATGCGCACACGCTTCCACGTAATCAACCGCGACGACGTGACAATCAGCTGCCACTACTGCTCGCAGGTTGTAAAAAGCATCGACGCAAAAATAATCTGATCCATCCCCCCGCAGCCACGCCCCCGATGAAAACATCCTGGAAACCCGGCACAATGATCTACCCCCTTCCGGCCGTATTGGTGACATGCGGCACGGAAGAACGCAGCAACATGCTCACCGTAGCCTGGACAGGCACCATCTGCACCAACCCGCCGATGTGCTACATCTCAGTGCGCCCCGAACGCCACTCCTACGCCATGATCAAAGAACAGATGGAATTCACCATCAACCTGACCACAACCGCAATGGCCCGCGCCACCGACTGGGCAGGAGTCCGCTCAGGAAGCGACTACGACAAATGGAAGGAAACCGGGCTCACTCCCGTCGCCGGCCAAAAAGTCAGCTGCCCCTCCATAGCCGAATCGCCCCTCTCCATCGAATGCCGCGTCAAAGAGATAGTAAAACTCGGAAGCCATGACATGTTCATAGCCGACGTCATCAACGTCCTCGCCGAAGAAAACCTCATCGACCCCGCCACCGGAGCCTTTGACCTCGCATCGGCCGGACTCCTCAACTACTCCCACGGCCACTATTTCGAGCAAGGTCCTGAAATAGGCCGCTTCGGCTGGAGCGTAAAGAAAAAATAACCCCTAACCCTCAACCGATCCAAAACTCACCCCCTATATTTTATTTAAGGTATGAAAGAAGACAAAGTAATCTTCGACATCATTGAGCGCGAGCACCAGCGCCAGAAAAAAGGAATCGAACTCATCGCTTCCGAAAACTTCGTCAGTGACCAGGTGATGCGCGCAATGGGCTCGTGTCTCACCAACAAGTATGCCGAAGGCTATCCCGGCCACCGCTACTACGGAGGCTGCGAAGTGGTCGACGAATCCGAAAGCATCGCCATCGAACGCCTCAAAGAACTCTTCGGAGCTCAGTGGGCCAATGTACAGCCCCACTCAGGCGCACAGGCCAACATGGCTGTCTTCATGGCCTGCCTCAACCTAGGCGACAAATTCCTCGGCCTCAATCTCAGCCACGGCGGTCACCTCAGCCACGGTAGCCCAGTCAACTTCTCAGGCCTCGTATATCAGGCTCTTGAATACAACGTTGACCGCGAAACCGGACGCATTGACTACGAGCAGATGGAAGAAGTGGCCCGTCGCGAACGTCCGCGCCTCATCGTAGGCGGCGCAAGCGCCTATAGCCGCGAATGGGACTACGCCCGCATGCGCCGTCTCGCCGATGAAATCGGAGCTATCTTCATGGTCGACATGGCCCACCCCTCAGGCCTCATCGCCGCAGGTCTTCTCGACAACCCCGTGAAATACGCCCACATCGTGACCACCACAACCCACAAGACCCTCCGCGGTCCCCGTGGCGGCGTCATCATGATGGGTCAGGACTTTGAAAACCCCTGGGGAAAAACCACTCCCAAGGGCGTAGTAAAGATGATGTCGCAGCTGCTCGACTCAGCCGTATTCCCCGGAGTGCAGGGCGGTCCGCTCGAACACGTCATCGCAGCCAAGGCAGTCGCTTTCGGCGAAGCCCTCTCCCCCGAATTCCGCGAATATCAGCTCCAGGTGCAGAAAAACGCCGCCACCCTCGCAGGCGCACTCATCGAAATGGGCTATGACATCGTCTCCGGCGGCACCGACAACCACTGCATCCTCGTAGACCTCCGCAGCAAATTCCCCGAACTCACAGGCAAGGTAGCCGAAAAAGCCCTCGTGCTCGCCGACATCACCGCCAACAAAAACATGGTTCCCTTCGACTCTCGCAGCCCCTTCCAGACCTCAGGCATCCGCCTCGGCACCCCCGCCATTACAACCCGCGGCGCCAAGGAACCCCTCATGCTGGAAATCGCCGAGATGATCGACACCGTGCTCCGCAACCCCGAAAGCCCCGAAAACATCGCAGCCGTCCGCGCTAAAGTCAACGCCACGATGCAGCCCTACCCCATGTTCGCATGGTAATCACTTCAGGAAAGCATCATCCATAAAAGGCGCTCGGCAATAGCCCGGCGACCCAAAACTTACAGGCCGTTCAGAAATCTCAGCAGAATTCTGAACGGCCTTTTTCACAATTTGGCGGACAGCCCGGAATCGCCACCAAAATAACAATTTTAAAGCGACATCCCCATAAAACACACATTTTGTAACACATATTTGCATATTTAATCAACAATCGTTAATTTTACCGCCAGAATATTCACAAAATGCAATCTCAGATTTATCGTATAAAATCAGAAGGAGCTTAATCAAAATTTTACTGTCCTTTCCCTCATCTCTTGCTTGGAACTACCCATTTTTAACTAAAATCATAATTGATGAAATTACATTACTTGCAATTTGCTATTGCCGTGACCGGAGCATTAGCTGTTACAGCCCAAGCTGGAGCTGACGACAAGCTGGTTGTAACAGGAACCGACAGCAAACAGACCGCCATCAGCATCGCGGATGTCAGCCGTATCACCTTCAACGGCGACAAAATGAAAATCGCCACAACCAAAGGCGATCTCGACTATCAGTTAGGAGCGATTGACAACCTTGCCTTTGACCTTGAAGCAAGCGCGGCCGACCATATCGAAACCTCGCTCCGTGACGACATTACCCTCGGCATCAGCGGAGGCATTCTCTCCGTCTCAGCCCCCGCAGGCGTCCCCCTCTCGGTAGCCGTCTACAACCTCAAAGGGGTCGCCGTGGCGCGCCACACCGGATTTGAAAACATCAGCATCGACTTCAATCCTATGGCGCCGGGCATCTACATTGTAAAAGCCAACGGCAAAACCATCAAATTCACCCGTTAATCACCACCAATCACTGAAACATCACAGACATGAAAAAATATCTGCTTCCCTCCCTTCTTCTTTGCGCCGCATCGGCTTTCGCCCAAACCCCGGCCTACACACTCAGCATCAATCTCAAAAACGGCGACAAAGTCCAGTATCGCGTCGATGAAATCGACAGCATGACATTCGATGAATCCAAGGAAACCACCCAGGCAGTGGCAGTAGAAATCCCCACCGACTTCTCTACCGGATGGGTACAGAAAGTCATGGCCGATGGTAAACAGGTGGCCGAAGTAGCCAAGGAATACATCCGCTCCATCAACAGACAGGTAGTGGTGATCTACCCGATGGGAGCCGACGGACGCGCCGATCTCACCAAAGGCCTCACCTCAACCGGAGCCTCTGTGGTCTGGGATCTTGACGCAAACACCGCCACCGTAGGCGAGGAAGGCAATGCTCTTTCCACCGTCTATGTAGCCGACGGAAACATCATCTCTTCTTACAGCGGCGAGACAACCGCAGCCACTCTTCAGCCTGATGTCATTACCGACAACCGAGGCCTCTTTGACCGCAACACATACAAGATCGTAAAGATCGGAACCCAATACTGGATGGCTGAAAATCTCCGCGCCACCTGCTTCCGCGACGGCTCTTCAATAGCCTCCATCTCCTCAGGCGAAAACGCCGCCTGGAAAGCCAACACAACCGGAGCCTACCTCGCAAGCACCGACTATGACTGGCTCCAGGTTGCAGGCTACATGTATAACGGCTACTGCGTGACCAGCGAAAAAGGCATCGCCCCGGAAGGCTGGGAAGTACCATCGACCGAGCAACTCACAAAACTGCGCACCGCCGGCGGTCTTGCCGCTGCCAACTTCAAGGCCTCCGACTTCGGAATGTGGTCAGAAGGCATGACCGGAAACAACATCACCGGATTTGATGCCGTCGCAACCGGCACCTATGCCAACGGAGACATCACCGGCCTGTATTCCGACACATATTTCTGGGGCTCTACCGTTTCCACCAGCTGGCTCCGAGTCGAAGGTCTCAGCACCCTCCGCGTTAATGGCACCGCCAAAAATGTAGCGGTCAGCGGCCCGGATGACTGCCATGCCTACACATTCGGCCACTCCATCCGCTGCGTACGCAAATAATCATCCCTCCACTCCTCCTCTCTCCGCTCTTAATTACAAAAATCACTTATTACAACAGAGAGTCCAACTTCTGCTTTTCAGGAAGTTGGACTCTCTTTTTGATTCCGGCAATCCGGTCTTTTACGCCTTACTCGAAAATGCCTACGAGCGTGCTCTTGTAGCTTTCGAGAGCTGCTTTGAGTTGAGTGTTCACACTATAGTCTGTATCGGCACCGCTGTAGTTGAGATCCCAGACAAAATCGCCGTGGTTGAGACGGCCTGCGCCGTAGAAACCGGTCACCACAGCCGGCACTTCTGACGCCTCAAGCGGAGTGTAGTCATACATCAGAGCCGGATTTGTGTCGAAGTTGTCATAGGTGCCACCGCCTACAAGCGCCTTGAATGTCGAAGGCACTTTTTCGTCACGGCTCGATGCCTCGTAGCAGTCAAAATCCGTAGCACTCATGGCGTGAGTGATCACATTATATTTATCGGCCGTGCCCTTTTCGGCATAGAGATTTCCGAAGCTCTTGATGATGCCGCCGTTTTCGCCTGAGAAAGTGCCATCGCCCTTTGCATCGGTGCCCTGACGCGAGCTCATCATCGGAGCAAGAGAGTGGCGGAAGAAATTACGCTCAACAAACACACTCGATGAGGTCGTGGCACCCACTCCGTATTTCGAACAGCCGTCATAATAGTTGTTCCAGACATGCACTGTCATAGTGCGCACACGCGGATGGCGCGAATCGCTGTGGTCAAACCAGTTGTGGTGATAGTCGATATAGTTCGGGCCTGACTCCGACTTCATGCCGCAGAGCGAGCTCTTGCCGCTGTCATGAAAACGGTTGTAGGCCACTGTGATATACTGCGAATCATTTTTGATGTCTACCGTGCCATCGCCTTTCGCCTGGTCTGAATCGCCGCCGGCGTTGCCATAGAACAGATCAAGGTGATGGACCCAGCAATACTTGTTGTCAGTGTCGATCGAGATACAATCATCCATGCAGAGCATGTTTGCGAAGTTTCTCAGCTCAACAGAGACCGTATTTCTGAGCAGGAAGCCGAAGCCCCAGGTGGTTGCGTCATCACCGATACCTTCGATGGTGATATTCATTGGGATGGTATTGTTCTTGCCCTTTATCTGCAGACCCTCTGCAGAGCTGCCTAATGCGTCCATATCGGAGTCACGGATTGTTCCGATCAGACGGACAGCGAGCGGACGGGTCTCCACACCCTTCTGATAAGCATTGATAATGGCCTGGAGTCCGGTGAACTCAGTGCCCTCGCCGTCTTTGTCGCTCTGCTTTACCAGACACTTCACAGTCTTGGCAGTCTCTGCGGTGACATAGATCACACGAGCATCATCTTTCAGCTCGCCATTGTCCTTGTAGGCACCGACACCACTGTTGTTGAAATGAGCGAAACCGCTGCGGTCATAAGCCTTGACGGCCATTTCCTTGGCCTCGCTGGCCATACTCTCGTCTTCCGCTCCGCCGATCACGGGCACAACCTTCAGCGAATAGACCCCGGCAGGAAGCCCAACCATGTCGACACGACCGTAAGAGCCATAGTTGCGCACCAGCTCGCGGTCTATGCGGGTATAGTCGCTATACTTGCCACCTTTAATATATACACGGTAGGTAGACGCGTCTTCAAGCGGCACCCACTTGGCATAGACCGACTCCAGCCAACCTTTAGCCTCGGTGATGTTGACACCCTTGTTGCTGATTTCCGCGTCAGCTCCGGTTTCGGGAGCCTTGGCGAATCTGATGGCGGTTACATTCTGCTTGAACTCATCGTTCCAGTCGCCGGCGAGAGGAGTCACGCTCACTGTTCCGGTGGCCTTGTCGATGTTCACCTCTGCAAGATCGGCGGTATTGTAATACTTGACATCACCGCTTCCGAGCTGCAGGAGCATCTGATTGTTCAGAGTGTTCATACCCACCGAATGGTCACCTGAAGGAGTGGGGCCCGGCTCAGGATTCTCGCCGCCGGTTCCGGGATCGCGGACAACCGAGATGAACATAAGGTTAGTGCCTGTATTGCCGTCACGCACAAGCGAGAGATTCGGCTGATCCTCTACGAGAGTGTAGGTCAGTTTCTCAGGAGTGTCAGGAGAGCTGTAACCGTTGATGAAATCGGGGAACGCGTTAAGTTCGACTATTTTATTTCCCTCTCCCAAAGAAATAAGTTTGACAGCGCCGCGTTTCGAGGCATCCTTATTGTTTATAAAACCTTGGATAGTCACGACATCTCCGGCCTTGAATCCATCAGAGCAGATAAGATTGATCGCGTTTCCATTATAGACGTTCTCTGTAGTGTAGCCGTTTGCAAGCTGCAGACAAGTGACGCTTGTCGTGTTAGATGCATACTTAACTGATTTTGAAACAGTAGTGCCTGAAATCGAGATGTTGGTCATCGACCCGTTCGCATAACTGCAAAGCAAGGTTTCGGCATTCATTGCCGGCACAAGGGCAAATAAAGCTATTACGGCGGTCAGAAGTCCGCGCAAAGAGTAGAGATGTTTCATTTGACGTAGACTTTTTGACCGTTGACAATGTAGATTCCTTGTGAGAGGCCATCAGGTTTTTCGCCAAGATACTGGCCTTTGAGGTTGTAGACGCCCTTCTGCTTTTTGGGATCAGCGAGGATTTCCTTGATGCCTGACTCGCCGCTGTGGTCGAGAGTCACGGCTACGAGGCCCATTTCAGCAGTCTCGCTGGTGTTGTCACTGAACGTCAGAGTAACCATCTTGTCATTAAACGTGAGCTTTGTGAGATCTTTGGCAATTGTCTGCCCGTTGATGACGGTGGTCACCTTCGAGTCAGCCTGAGCCGTCACGGCCATTGCCAGAAGTCCAAGCCCGAAAATCAGTTTCAGGGGTTTCATGGTTTTTGTATTGATGTAAATAATGAATGTCTGATAAAATTCAATAGTTTCCAAGCAGAACCATAGGCGCTTGAATCATGGTATCAACATTGGTTCCTGCAGCAGAGATATTGTATTTTGCAAAAATCGAATTTGGGACAAAATTACAAATTGAATTTTGAAAGATTCACATCCGTAGACTTAAAATAAGTTAAACCACCCGGAAGCACTCTCCTGCGGCCGTCAGCTGACAGCCTCATCAACAACAGCACCCGTGCGGTCTGTTCTCAAATTGCTTTTTTTAATTAATTCACAAACAAATGCCATTTGTATTCCAAAAATCTTCGCTATATTTGCGGTTCACATTTCTTTTCATGCACACATACTGCTTAAAACTATCCTTTCTGCTCTTCGCCCTGTTGCTGCTGACAGGTTGCAACAACGATATTTTCATTGACGATACCCCTCCCTCATCCTCCGATTTTGAAATCGCCATCGGCGAAGGGAAAGAGGTCACATTCGCCACCGATTATCTGCGCAGCATTCAGCTCCAGCTTGACCGTTTCAGTTATGACTGGACAACCTATAACGAATACGGCTACACCCAGACCTACAACGACTATACCCGCCTCTATCTGATGGACGTCAGCTCAAGCCTGCCTTTCATCAGCAGAGTCGAGGCCGTCAGCAACGATCTGACGGTGGAATTCGTGCAGGAAAAGCTCGGAAAGATCAAAATCAGCTCTCTTAAAAACATCTCCGGCGAAAACGTCAGCGGGCGCATAAAACTCGAATACTCCTACAAGACCGAATATGTCAGCTTCACCATCATGCGCGAGGAGGAAGAAGGCCACTACATCATCACCGCCCTGACCTACGAACCAGACATCTCGAATGACTTCCGCACCACCACCAGCAATCGTATCACCATCAACAACCGCGGACCCAATACCATCACCCAGTCATACTGCGTGGAGAACATCTGCCAGATATATGTCAGATTCGAAACCCCGTCGCTCCGCAACTTCGACATCGACACCGATTCGGAATTTCCGCTGGTGGAGATACCGACCTATATCCAGACAGCTGAAACCGAGATGGTCACCGGAAAATTCAACGGCGAGAAAGTACGCTACTCCGAAGAGCTCTCCTATATCAAACCACTCGACAGCGCCTCGGTCAACGGTCTGAGTTTCTCGGCAGTCTATCCGGTGGAGATACCGCCCATGTCAGCCGCTATAAGCAATATGACTATATCGAGAATCATAATGACGGCCAAAGGATCGCTCCGCATAAGCAACCCCATCTCAGGCCGAAGCCACGATCTGCCGACAACGGTAACCGTCATCCAGCCATTCTTCTATACATTCAACTGGAAAATATCACCCCTCGATGAATAACACCAACCGGACATCACTGACCGGGGCGATCTCCACAAAGCTCCGCGCCATAGCCGCCGCGGTCCTGACCGGCACGGCACTCTCACCCGTCTCAGCAGCCACCCCCGCAGCGGCTGACAGCACCTCGTCAATAGTCAGCCATCTTGGCTTCGACATGTGCGGGGCATATGTAGGCTCCTCCACCTCAGCCCTGCGTGACGCCGGCTATTACGGCGATGACCAGAAAGAGCTCCGCTCGGCCATGTCGGCCCACCTGAAATACTCGTTCAGCTACTCCCACTCAACCCGCACCGGCCGGCTCTATCCGGGTGCATACCAAGGCATAGGCCTGTCAATGACATCGTTTTTCGAAAACCGGCGCGTAGGAACGCCCCTGGGCATCTACGTGTTTCAGGGCGCACCGATCTTCAGGCTGACCCCGCGGCTCACCTTCGACTACGAATGGAACTTCGGAGCGTCATTCGGCTGGAAAAAATATGACGAAGACCACACACCCGTCAACCTGATAGTCGGCTCGAAGACCAACGCCTACATCAACGTAGGCTTCATGCTGCGCTACCGCCTGACATCACGGCTCGCGCTTGCCGCCGGCATCGACATGACCCACTGGTCAAACGGCAACACCTCATGGCCCAACCCCGGAGTCAACTCCATAGGCGGCCGCGCCGGACTGATCTACACCTTTGACAGCCGCGCCACCCAGGCCACCCTCTCGGACATGACTGGCACCGAACCGGTCAAACCCCACTTCAGCTACGACCTGGTCATCTACGGCGCCGCCCGCAAGCGTATGCTCCATATCAACTCCGCCCCCCAGCTTCTGCCCGGACGCTTCGGCATAGCAGGGCTGAATTTCGCCCCGATGTATAACTTCAACCGCTTTCTGCGTGCCGGAATCTCAGCCGACATACAGTATGACGAAAGTTCCGGACTTGGAAAATATTACGTCGAAGGCACCTACGGCGACAACATCAAATTCCGCCGCCCCGGCTTTTTCCACCAGGTTTCGGCCGGACTCTCGGCCCGCGGCGAGCTCGTGATGCCCATCTTCTCTATCAACGCCGGCATGGGCTACAACATCATCGGCAACAGCGACAGCCGCAACTTCTATCAGGTCCTCGCCCTGAAAGTCAACGTCTGGCAGCACCTCTTCCTCCACATCGGCTATCAGCTCAACAGTTTCCGCAACCCCAACAATCTAATGATAGGCCTCGGCTACCGCTTCCACGACCGCCGCTGACCCCGCCGAACCAAAACAGCCTCATTGACGGACGTTTAGCCGAAAGCAACACTTTTTCAGCGTCCATCCGGCAAATTCAGCTTACTTTTTTGCCCGAATCATGATCAAGACCGGGATTTTTTTGTTAACTTTGTAGCCAGTACAATTCTAATTACTATTATTAATCAATAAACCTCTTAACTAAAATGACAAGTTATAAGGAATTAGGTCTCGTAAACACCAAAGAAATGTTTGCAAAGGCCATCAAGGGTGGTTATGCGATCCCCGCATTCAACTTCAATAACATGGAGCAGCTCCAGGCCATCATCAAGGCTGCGGCTGAAGAAAAATCACCCGTAATCCTTCAGGTTTCCAAAGGTGCACGCAATTATGCCAACCCCATCCTGCTCCGCTTCATGGCCCAGGGTGCTGTTGAATATGCAAAGAGCCTCGGCTGGGAAAATCCCCAGATCGTGCTTCACCTCGACCACGGTGACAGCTTCGAGCTCTGCAAGGACTGCATCGAACACGGCTTCTCGTCAGTGATGATCGACGGATCACACCTTCCCTATGAAGAAAACGTTGCCCTCACAAAGAAAGTATGCGACTACGCCCACCAGTATGACGTGACTGTAGAAGGCGAACTCGGCGTGCTTGCAGGCGTTGAGGACGAAGTGTCATCCGACCACCACACCTACACCGACCCTGAAGAAGTTATCGACTTCGCAACCCGCACCGGTGTTGACTCACTCGCAATCTCAATCGGCACCTCTCACGGCGCTTACAAGTTCAAGCCCGAACAGTGCACCCGCGACGCCAACGGCCGTCTCGTTCCCCCGCCGCTGGCATTCGACGTACTCGATGCCGTTATGGAAAAACTCCCCGGATTCCCCATCGTGCTCCACGGCTCAAGCTCTGTTCCCCAGGAATACGTTGACGAAATCAACGAATACGGCGGCAAGCTCCCCGACGCCATCGGTATCCCCGAAGAAGAACTCCGCAAGGCCGCCAAGAGCGCTGTCTGCAAGATCAACATCGACTCTGACAGTCGTCTGGCAATGACCGCCGCCGTGCGCAAGGTGATGGCCACCAAGCCCGCTGAATTCGACCCCCGCAAATACCTCGGTCCGGCCCGCGACGAAATGGAGAAGCTCTACAAGCACAAAATTGTTGCAGTGCTCGGCTCAAACGGCAAGGCTGAATAATCAGCATCCGCGCCGAACAAAAAAATACTCTGACTGACAGGGCTGATGCGCGGTGCGCATCAGCCCTGTCCGATTTTCCAGCCATTCCTTTTTCAGTCTATCCGGCTTCAGAGAGCGTTTCTTAACATTTGTTATCAGACTCACTCACAAATATTGCGTATCTTCGCAAATACAAACCATCTTCAAAAACTCGATTATGGAACAGATGTCATGGGACAGACTCATCAACGACAAACGCTTCGGGCTCGAACACTTCCACGACCCGAAAACCGGCTCGCGCAGTGACTTCCAGCGCGACTTTGACAGGCTGGTCTTTTCCTCGCCGTTCAGACGTCTGCAGAACAAAACCCAGGTGTTTCCGCTTCCGGGCAGCATCTTCGTCCACAACCGCCTGACCCACAGCATAGAGGTGGCCAGCGTAGGCCGTTCGATGGCCGCCGAGATAGCCGCCGGACTTCGGCAAAAATACTCCTCTGAACCGTGGGTCGGCAAGCTCTACTCCATCGGCGAGATAGTCAGCGCCGCCTGCCTCGCCCATGACCTCGGCAATCCACCCTTCGGCCACTCAGGCGAAAAAGCCATCTCGACTTATTTCAGCGAAGGCGAAGGCCGCTGTTTCCGCGACCGCCTCACAGACCTCCAGTGGACCGACCTGACCAACTTCGAAGGCAACGCCAACGCCTTCCGTCTTCTCACCCACCGCTTCAACGGACGCCGTCCCGGCGGATTCGCCATGACCTACTCCACCCTCGCCTCGATAGCGAAATATCCATTCGACTCCTCGCTAGCAGGCTCACACGGCAAATTCGGATTCTTCTCATCCGAGCAGGACGATTTCATAAAAGTGGCCGAAGAACTGGGCATGATCCGCCACAAGGAACCCTCAGGAACCGTGCGCTTCGCCCGCCATCCGCTGGTCTACATAGTGGAGGCCGCTGACGATATCTGCTATGAGATCATGGACATCGAAGACGCCCACAAACTGAAGATACTCTCAACCGAAGAGGTCATTCCCCTCTTCCTGGGATATTTCGACGAAGCCCGCCGCGCCCACATAACGCGCGTCATGGAAAGCGTCGACGATCCGAACGAGAAGATAGCCTATCTGCGTTCGTGCATCATCGGAGCGCTCGTCAACCGCTGCGCCGAGGCCTTCCTCAGCCACGAGGAAGAGATACTCCGCGGACAGTTCCGAGGCTCGCTGCTCGACCACATTCCCGATCCCGAACACCGGGCCTACCGCGACTGCGAGGCTCTTTCCTGGAAAAAGATCTACTGCGCCGGCGATGTGGTCGACATCGAGCTTGCCGGCACACGCATCATATCATTCCTTATCCACGAACTTGTCAAAGCCGTCTGCAACCCCGACCTGAACTACTCGCGCCTGCTTCTGGCTAAAGTGCCGGAGCAATATGAAGTAGACTCACCGGGGCTCTACGGCAAACTCCAGGCTGTACTTGACCACATCTCAGGCATGACCGATGTATATGCCCTCGACCTCTACAGCCGTCTGAAGGGCATGAGTCTTAAAATCAACAACTGATGATGACCAGAAACCACCACCCCTCCGCCCTGCGCCTGGGCCTTGCCCTGCTGCTCCTCCTCTGCTCGGTGACAGCGAAAGCCATCACCGTCGACGAGGTGCCCAACGTGCATGTAGCCGACCGCTCTCGCTACGTCTCCAACCCCTCCGGTGTCCTCTCCGACGCCGCAGTCCGCAGTCTTGATGCCGAAATCGGATCGCTGTGGACCGACACCTCTGTCGAACTGGCCGTTGTGGCCGTGGACCGCGTAGACGCCTCGATGACTCCTGAGGAATTCGCCACAAAACTGTTCGAAAAATGGGGCATCGGCAAGAAAGACAAAGACAACGGCATACTGGTGCTGCTGTCGCGCGACGACCATGCCGCCATCATCCGCACCGGCTACGGAGTGGAAGGAGCCCTCCCCGACATAATAGCCGGACGCATCATCCGCAACGTCATGTTTCCCCTCTACCGCGAAGGCCGTTATGACGAAGGCACCGCGGCAGGAGTCAGCAGCATCGCAGAGATAATCCGCAACCCGGAGCTTGCCGAAGAACTGAAATCGAAATATGCCAATGACTCGCGCCGTGAGTTCGAGAATGACCTCAGCGGCAGCGAGCTCTTCAGCATGTATCTCTCGTTTGCAGGCGCAGTGGCCCTGGTGCTCCTGGTGATGGTGGTCTACGCCATCGCATCGACCCGCCGTCTCGACGACGTGCAGCGCTACCGTGCACTCGACCAGTACCGCACCCCCACCCTGTTCGGCCTCTTTCTCACCCTCGGCATGGCACTGCCTGCCTTCCTGCTCCTCGTCTTCAAGATGAAACGTGTGCGCCGCCACAGACGTGACTGCCCCCACTGCGGCACCCGCATGGAGCTGATCGACGAAGAGCATGACAACGACTATCTCACCCCGGCGCAAGACACCGAGGAGCGCATCAACTCGATCGACTATGACGTGTGGCACTGCCCCAAGTGCCACCAGACCGAGATACTGCCCTACATCAACCGTCAGAACAACTACAGCATCTGTGAGCGCTGCGGAGCACGCGCCATGTCGCTCGTCGACCGCCGCACCCTGCGTCAGCCCACCGTCTCCCAAGAAGGCGAGGGCGTAGACATCTACATCTGCAAAAACTGCGGAAACCAGCATCAGAAACGCTTCCGCATCCCCAGGAAAGCCGATCCAACAGCCGCCATAGTGGCCGGGAGCATTCTCGGCAGCTCACTCCGCGGAGGCGGTGGCGGCGGCTTCAGCGGCGGATCGTTCGGCGGTGGCATGACAGGCGGCGGAGGCGCAGGCGGACGATGGTAGGCGAATCTGTGACGGCTCTCGCCGACTTCCTCTGCGGCTATCCGCTGTTCATCCTGCTCATCGGCGGCGGCTTCTACCTCTTCCTGCGTTCAGGCATGGTGTCGCTGCGATTGCTCCCTGCGGCGTTCAGTGAACTGCGCGGCAAGCAGTCGCGCGAATCCGGACGGCAGATCTCATCGGTCCAGGCTCTGACATCTGTGGTAGCGGCAACCGTGGGCATGGGCAACATAGCCGGTGTGGCCATTGCTCTTGTGATGGGCGGGCCGGGTGCCATTTTCTGGATGTGGGTCAGCGCCCTGGTGGGAATGTCGACCAAATTCCATGAAGGAGTCCTCACCACACGCTACAAGACCGCCGGCCCTGACGGACGCACATCAGGCGGCACAATGTATATCATAGACCGAGCCCTCGGCCCGCGATGGCACTGGATGGCGCTGACTTTTGCCGTGGCCGGAATGCTCGGCACGCTCTGCATCATGAACGCCAACCAGCTGACCGAAGCCGTGGTCAGCACCTTCACCACTCCCGAATGGCTTGAAAACAGTCCGGCTGTAGGCTCTCTCGCCTCGGCTCTCGGCTGGGGCCACGAAGCAGCCTTCCGCCTCATGGTCGGAATAGCCATAGCCCTGATTGTGTCATCGGTAGTGGTAGGCGGCATACGCCGCATAGCCGGAGTGGCCAGCTGGCTCGTACCCTTCATGGTAGGGCTTTATTTCCTCCTTGTGCTCTACATAATCATCACTCATTCCGCCGAAGTCCCCGCAGCCTTCAGATCAATCTTCGCCGAAGCCTTCAACCTGCGCGCAGGCTGGGGCGCTCTGGCCGGCATAGCCATCATAGGCGCCCGCAGAGCCGCACTTGTCAACGACGCGGGTGTCGGCACGGCCACCATCATGCACGGAGCCTCGGCCAACAGCGAGCCAGCGCGTGAAGGCCTCATCGCCATGCTTGGTCCGGCCATTGACTCAGGCCTTGTCTGCACCCTCACCGCCCTCGCCCTGCTGCTTTGCGGCGATCTGCAGGCAGTGGAAGGAATCAAGGGCCTCGACGTGGCCATGAAAGCCTTCGCCGCCGCCATTCCCGCCGGCGAGTACCTGCTGATGGGCATAGTGCTCTGCTTCTCGCTGTCGTCAATGTTCAGCTACAGTTTCTACGGCAACCGCTGCGCGGCCTATCTCTTCGGCGAACGCCGTGCGCGCTTCTACACCTGGTTTTTCATCCTGACACTCGTGGTCTTCGCTGTCATGCCGCTCGGAGTGGCCATAGGATTCTGCGACCTGTTCTACGCGCTCATGGCCTTCCCGACAATGATCACTCTGCTGCTTCTCGGCGGTAAAGTGAGGGAAGAAATCAGAAAATTCACAGGCCGTCCCGCATTATCGCACTAAAACCATCGCCGCACAACCGTATATTTGCAGTGAAAAATCACTGCAAACACACATCACATCCATACGGTTATGAAAAGACAGAAAAAACAGAATCTGAGCGTATCGCAAAACTTCTATGACGGGATAATGGCCCGCATCGACAGCTCCATGAAGGCCGTAAGAGCCACCCAGGAAGAGACCTATCAGGTCAAAGCCTACATCTACGAATATCTGAGAGACGGAAAAGCGCCCGGACGCCGGCTTGAGGGGCGGCAACTTCTGACCGTCATGCTGCTTAAAGCCGAGATCGAGAAAGCCATAGCCCGCTCGGCCAAAGCCCGTCAGCGCAGCCGCAGGCGCAAAGAAGCGGCTGTGGCCGCCACTCCGGCCGAGGCGCTTTCTACAATCCGCACCGATGAACCAGAAGAGGAGGCAGAAACCGAAGAAGCCCCCATCACCGTAAAGCTCAACCGCCGTCAGCGCCGCCTCCGCGAGATGGCCCTGCGGCGCATGGCCCGCAAAAGCGCACAAAAAAACTGCTGCCCGCCAGGACGATCCCTGGCAGGCAGCAGCCGATGATTGTGAAAAAAATACGAATTCTATTATTTTTTCTTCATGCTTGTGTCGTAGCCAAGCTGTTCCATTTCAAGCGAAGCCCAGATGAACGGGCCGATGCCCTTGGCATCGTTGTCGCGGACAGGCTCGCTGAGATAATAGTCATAAGAACCGTCGCGGCGGGTGTTTTCCTTCACCTTGGGAGCGGCGGCTTTAACCGAGGGGCTCATGCCCGGACCGAGGCCTGCCACAGCGCAGCAGTCGGTGAGCGAGATGGTTCCGTCAGGATTTTCCTTGATGAATTCCTTAAGAATTCCGCGATAGGCCTTGATGCCGGCGTCACGGTAGCTCTGGCCTACCCAACCCTTACGGGCGGCTTTCAGCAGAGAGTAGGCGAACATGGAAGACGCGGTTGATTCAAGATAGTTGCCCTTGCGGGTAGGTGAATCCATCACCTGATACCACACATCGGTCTTCTTGTCCTGCCATTTGATCACATTGTCAAATGTCTTGGTCAGCAGCTCGATCACCTCGCCGCGGCGCGCATAGTCATCAGGCAGAGCATCGAGAAGTTCCACGAGAGCCATAGTGTACCAGCCCTGGGCGCGCGCCCAGCAGTGCTGCGAAAGGCCGGTTTCGTTGTCGCTCCAGAACATGTCGCGGTTTTCGTCCCAGGCATGGCGGTTGAGACCGGTGGCAGGGTCGAGAGTGCGCTCATAGGTCTTCTTGACCTGATCGACAGCATCGTCGTAGATCGGGAGAGCCTGTTCGGGCGCATAGATCATTGACGCGGTCAGCACACGATAGGGAAGGCCCATGAAAATGCCGTCGAGCCACACCTGATAGGCGTAGATGGCCTTGTGCCAGTAGACACCCTCTTTGGTTCTGGGCTGGTCGTTGAGCTGGAGCATGAGAGTGTTCATGGCCCGGAGATTCTTGGCTTCGGGGAAGTGCTCATACATGCGGGTCACGAAGTGGCCTGTGCGGACATTGTCGAGATTGTAGTCCTTCAGATTGTAGCGGCGTATCTCACCGGCAGGAGAGATCATCGTATCTGTGTATTCTATACAATAAGCCTTGATGTCGTCACCGCCGTAGCGCAGATAGGTGTCGAGCATAGACTCCAGTTCGATACCCATGACATAGCTCCATTTCGGGCGGTTGGAGAAGTCCAGGAGATAACTTTTCGGCTGACGCTTCATCTCAGAGCGTGTCATCCATTCCGAATAGTGTTTGGGCTTTTCGGGCGCAGGCGCGGCGGGCATCGAAGCCACAGCTTCGGCTGCAAAAACCGACATTACAGCCCCGGCAAGCATTAGCTTTAACTTTTTCATTGGTTTTAGAGGTTGTGATAAACGGATATTGATTTCAGCACAAAAGTAGTAAGAATCCGCCTAACTGCCAAACAGCCCCCCGCCAGGGCATTTGGATTTAAGAAGTTTTAATCGTATCTTTGCATAAAACCAATCGGCTATGACAAAAGTCGATAGCCCGCGGGATATGGTTTTCTTTACAATAAGGCTTCCCAGGCTCCTGCATCGCCAATCCAATCAAATTAAACCATTCATAGATCCATGAAACTTACCCACGCGATAGTATCTGCCGCCTTGCTCGCCATGACAGCTCCGGCTGTAAGCGCCCAGATGCTACCCTATCAGAACCCGGCCCTCTCGTCGACCGAGCGTGCCGAGGATCTCTGTTCGAGACTCACTCTCGAAGAGAAAGTGAAACTCATGATGAACTCCTCACCGGCCATCGAGCGCCTCGGAATTCCCGCTTTCGACTGGTGGAGCGAGGCTCTACACGGTGTGGGCCGCAACGGCCTGGCCACAGTTTTCCCCTCTTGTATCGGCATGGCCGCTTCTTTTGACGATGACCTTATAGAAGAGGTGTTCACCGCCGTCAGTGACGAAGCCCGCGCCAAAAACACCCTCGCCCGCAAGCAAGGTAATGTCGGGAAATACAAATGCCTCTCCTTCTGGACCCCGAACATCAACGTGTTCCGTGACCCCCGCTGGGGACGCGGTCAGGAAACCTACGGCGAAGACCCATACATGAACGGCCGGATGGGCCTCAGAGTGGTTCGCGGACTCCAGGGTGACGGAAGCGACAAATACTGGAAACTCCACGCCTGCGCCAAGCACTATGCCGTGCACAGCGGACCTGAAAAGACCCGCCACCAGTTCGACATCAACACCCTCCCCGCCCGTGAACTGTGGGAAACCTATCTCCCCGCATTCAAGATGCTCGTGCAGGAAGGCAAGGTGCAGCAGGTCATGTGTGCCTACCAGCGTTTCGAAGGCGCTCCCTGCTGCGGATCTGACCGCTTGCTCAACTCCATACTTCGCTACAAATGGGGCTTCGACGGCCTCGTGGTCAGCGACTGCGGCGCCATCGGCGACTTCTACCGCGAAGGTCGCCACGAAGTATCGAAAGACGCTGCCGCCGCCTCGGCCCTGGGTGTGCTCAGCGGCACCGACGTGGAATGCGGAAGCGTCTACAAACGGCTCCCGCAGGCTGTGTCACGCGGAGACATAAAAGAGTCTGACATCGACGTCAGCGTAAAGCGTCTGCTCAAAGGCCGCTTCGAACTCGGTGACTTCGACCCAGACTCACTCGTCTCCTGGACCTCGATACCTCTGAGCGTGGTCAACTCAAAAGCCCACCGCGATCTCGCCCGCAAAATGGGACGCGAACAGATGGTGCTCCTGAAAAACAACGGCCTGCTGCCCCTATCGCCCAAGTCTGGCAAAATTATGGTCATGGGCCCCAATGCCGCTGACTCCACCATGCAGTGGGGCATCTACTACGGACAGCCCGGCCACACAGTGACCATCCTTGAGGCTCTGCGCGAACGCCTCGGCCAGGATCTGCCCTACGTGCGCGGATGTGCAGTCACTCAGATGACCGACCGCGAGAGCGTGTTCGGATCGATGACCAGCTCCAAAGGCCGCGGCATGGAGGCCACTTACTGGAACAACACCAGAATGGAAGGCACTCCAGCAGCTGAAACCGTCTATACCTCAGCCATACAGCTTGACAACGGAGGCAACACCGTGTTCGCCCCCGGAGTCAACCTCACCAACTTCACCACCCGCATCAAGGGAACCCTCGTGGCCGACCGCGACGAGACCCTCAACATGATCTACAACAACGATGACGGCCTCCGCATCATCATCAACGGCGACACCGTCCACAACCGCTGGAAAACCGATCCCCTCGGCTTCCGCGAACGTGAACTCCCGGTGAAGAAAGGCCAGAAATATGACATCGAGGTTGACTACATGCAGCTTGAAGACGATGCCACTCTCAATTTCGACATCATGCGTACACGCCAGGTGACAGCGGCTGATGCCGTAGCCCAGGCCAAGGATGCCGACGTGGTGATCTTCGCAGGCGGCATATCTCCCGCCTATGAAAGAGAAGAAGCCAAAGTGCGCGAACCGGGATTTGACGACGGTGACCGCACCTCGATCGAGCTCCCCGCTCCCCAGCGTGAAATCCTCAAGGCCCTCCACGAAGCAGGCAAGAAAATAGTGCTCGTCAACTGCAGCGGCAGCGCAGTGGCCCTCACTCCCGAAAACGAAACCTGCGATGCCATTCTTCAGGCATGGTATCCCGGCGAACAGGGCGGATATGCCGTGACCGATGTGCTCTTCGGCGACTACAATCCCTCCGGAAAGCTCCCAGTCACCTTCTACAGGGATGACTCACAGCTCCCGGCCTTCGACGACTATCTGATGGCAGGCCGCACCTACCGCTACATGCGGCAGGCTCCGCTCTACCCCTTCGGCTACGGCCTGAGCTACACCACTTTTGACATCTCGAAGCCGAAATACAAGAACGGCAAAGTGACCGTCAGCGTCAAAAACACCGGCAAGGTCAGCGGCACTGAAATAGTGCAGGTCTACATGCGCCGCCCCTCTGACACGGCAGGCCCCAACAAGACCCTCCGCGGCTATACCCGCGTGGATCTCGCTCCCGGCCAGAGCAAGACCGTGGAAATCGACTTCCCACGCGAACTGTTCGAGAACTGGGACGAGGCCGTTCAGGAAATGCGCGTCGTTCCCGGTGAATACGAACTGATGGTCGGCTCTTCAAGCGATGCCAAAGACCTCAAGACCATCAAGGTAAAAATCTGAACGGAAGCACACCGCAAATAAGAGGTTGTTGTTAAAAAACCTCTAAAAAGCATACCTGATAATAAAAGTCACCGTCAAGGACGAAAATTCCTCTGACGGTGACTTATTATTATTATTTAGATCGCGTTCCTCAAAATGTATGGCCGGATCAGGACTGATCGGTCAGATACAGTTCCACGGGACAATGGTCCGACCCCATGACATCGCCTCGGATATTGGCATCGGCCAGACGCGGAAGCAACCGCGAACTGATCAGGAAGTAGTCTATACGCCAGCCCACATTCTTCTCGCGGGCCCGTGCACGATAGCTCCACCATGTGTAGGCATCCTCAAGATCCGGATGGATAGCACGGAAGGTGTCGACAAAGCCGCAGTCGAGCAATTTTGAAAACTCGCCGCGCTCCTCGTCGGTAAATCCAGGGTTACGGCGGTTAGACTTGGGATTCTTCAGGTCGATCTCCTGGTGGGCCACATTCATGTCACCGCAGATGATCACCGGTTTCTGACTGTCAAGCCCGCGGACATAATTGCGGAATGCCTCCTCCCAGGCCATACGGTAGTCCAGACGGGCAAGCTCCGACTGCGAGTTGGGAGTGTAGACCGTCACCAGATAACAGTCGCCCATGTCAAGAGTGATCACACGCCCTTCGCGGTCATGCTCCTCCACACCGATGCCATAGCTGACCGACAGCGGGCGCTGACGGGTGAAGATGGCCGTCCCCGAATAGCCCTTGCGGTCGGCAAGATTCCAGTAGGAGTGATAGCCCTCGAATTCGAGCTCAAGCGCGCCGGGGCTGAGTTTGGTTTCCTGAATGCAAAAAAAATCTGCATCCATTGAGGCGAAAAGCTCGTCAAAGCCCTTGCCGCACACAGCTCGCAGGCCATTGACATTCCATGAAACAAATTTCATTTTTATCGTATTTTCAGTTGTTTACATAAATTTAACACTACAAAGATACGGATTTCAGAGCTTTTTCTGACGCAGGCTGTAACTATTTAGGTAATTTTGCGTCTAATTAGGAAAAAACATCTTAAAAACCGTCAGTGTTTCCTGCACACCTGACACCATGCCAATCGGTATAATTTTAATTCTGCTATGATTATCAGCCTGAAGGACATCAATAAATCTTATCCCGGAGTCGTGCCCCTGCATGTGCTCAAAGACATCAACCTCACCATTGACAAGGGAGAGCTTGTCTCAATCATGGGTGCGTCCGGTTCCGGAAAATCCACACTGCTGAACATACTCGGAATTCTTGACAATTATGATTCCGGAGAATACTGGCTCGACGGTGTCCTCATCAAGAATCTGAGCGAGAACAAGGCCGCCGACCTGCGCAACTATATGATCGGCTTCGTCTTCCAGTCATTCAACCTCATCAGCTACAAGAACGCTCTTGAAAACGTGGCTCTTCCGCTCTTCTACCGCGGAGTGTCGCGCCGGCAGCGCAACAGACTCGCTATGGAACAGCTCGAACGCATGGGAATGGCCGACCGCGCCACCCATCTGCCCAGCGAACTCTCAGGCGGACAGAAACAGCGTGTGGCCATTGCCCGCGCACTGATCACCAAACCCTCCATCATTCTCGCCGACGAACCCACAGGCGCTCTCGACTCAAAGACCTCGCGTGAGGTGATGCAGGTGTTCCGCGACCTCAACGCCGAAGGCATGACCATAGTTATAGTCACGCATGACCCCGGTGTCGGCGAACAGACAAACCGCATCATCCGCATTGCCGATGGCCGTATAGTCAGTTAAACTCAACAACCTTGTCTGACAACTCAAATGTTTGATCTCTTAAATGAAATATTAGCCACGCTGCGCAACAACAAACTGCGCACCGCGCTGACCGGCTTTGCCGTTTCGTGGGGCATCTTCCTGCTGATCGTGCTCCTGAGCGTGTCACGCGGACTGGTCAACGGCATGGACGCGATGTTCGGACAGCACGACACCGAGACAGTGTCAATCCGCGGCGGCTACGCCCAGAAAGCTTACAAAGGGCTGAAAGAAAACCGCCGTGTGCGCCTGCGCGACAAAGACATAGCAATAGTGGCCTCGCAGAACAGCAATGTCGCAGCCGAGGTAGTGGCAAGCGTCACAAACGACTCGGCTCAGATCTCCACCTCCAAAGACTATCTGACCGACGGCTACAAAGGGGTCTATCCGGCCGAAATACGCAACAGCGGCGTGACCATCGAGAAAGGCCGCTTCATAAACCAGAGCGACATCAACAGCAAACGGCGCGTGGTGGTGATCCACACGGAATCGGCCGAAACCCTCTTCGGCGACAAAGATCCCATAGGGCAGCAGGTCAAGATCTGCAACCTGTCATTCACAGTCGTAGGCACTTACAGGCAGGAATGGCGCCGCGACAACTTCATCCCCTACACCACCGCACGCTCCATGAGCGGAGGGTCGGACTACGTCAACAACATCACCGTCAAACTCAAAGATGTCAGGACGCTTGAAGAGAGCGAAAACGCCGAGAAAGGCTTCCGCTCAACCCTCGGCCGCCAGCACACCTTCGCTGACGATGACAGCGGAGCCCTCTGGATCTGGAACCGTTTCTCTGACTATCTGACCACCTCCTCGGCAATGGGAGTGCTTGGCATGGCTGTCTGGATAATCGGGCTGCTGACCATGCTCTCAGGCATAGTGGGCGTGAGCAACATCATGTTTGTCTCGGTGCGCGAACGCACCCATGAGATAGGCGTGCGCCGCGCCATCGGAGCCAAGCCACGCAGCATACTGCGGCAGATCATACTCGAAAGCGTGGCCATCACCACTCTTTTCGGTTATGTCGGCATAGTGTTCGGAGTGCTCGCCGCCCAGGGCATCGCCGCCCTCACGGCAGGAGACGGCGAAGGCGGACACCAGATACTCAAAGATCCCACTGTAGATCTTGCGATAGCCTTCCAGGTGACACTCGTGCTCATCATAGCCGGAGCGCTCGCAGGCCTCTTCCCGGCCATGAAATCATTGAAAATCAAACCGGTCGAAGCCCTCAGAGATGAATGACCATCAGCCAAAACGCCACTACGATAAATGAAAAATCCAATATTTGACATAGAAAACTGGCGCGAGATAGGCACAACCCTGGCTCAGAACAAGACGCGCACTTTCATGACCGCCTTCGGCATCTTCTGGGGAACGGCGATTCTCGCCATGCTCATAGGCGGTTCGAAAGGCCTCAAAAGCTTCATGAGCCGTAACTTCGAGGGCTTTGCCACGAACGTGGCCATCGTGTTTCCGGGCCGCACCACTGTTTCATACGGCGGCTTCAACAAAGGGATGGAAGTGCAGCTCAACCTGCAGGATGTCATCAACATCCGCCGCGCCATCCCTGAGATAGAAAACTCATCGGCTGTCAACAATCTCTGGGGCGAGGCTCTCTACGGGCAGAACCAGACCACCGCACAGCTGACCGGAGTGGAAAGCGGCTATGACAAAATCTTCGTGCCTAAGATCTACGAGGGCCGCTTCATCAACGAGGCCGACAACGCCCACAGCCGCAAAGTATGCGTGGTAGGCAAAAAGGCCGCCGACGAACTCTTCGGCTCCGAGTCAGGCATAGGAAAAGACATCTCGCTCAACGGCATATATTACAAGGTGGTAGGCATTGCCGGACAGACATCCGAAATACGCATGGGTGCCGAACTTGACGAGTCTGTCATCATCCCCTACAACTCGATGCGGGCCAACTACAATCTCGGTAACGATGTGGGCATGTTCATGATGACTCTGCGCAGCGGCTACTTGCCCGGCGACTATGAGAAAACCGTGCGCCGCCTGATTGCACGCAACCACCCGGTCGATCCGGCTGACAAAGGAGCTGTGTTCTTCATCGACGTCTCGGAGAAGTTCAAGATGGTCGACAATCTCTTCCTGGGCATCACGCTGCTTGCCCTCGTGGTAGGCGCCGGCACTCTGATGTCAGGCATCATCGGAGTAGGCAACATCATGTGGATAATAGTGCGGGAGCGCACCCATGAGATAGGCATACGCCGAGCGCTCGGCGCCAAGCCACGCGACATCATCACACAGATTCTCTCCGAGAGCATGGTGCTGACCACCGTGGCAGGCCTGGCAGGAATAGTCCTGGCCATCCTGCTGCTCGGAGGAGCCGAAATGGCCTTCTCCGATGACCGCGGCACCATAGCCTTTCAGCTCTCCTTCAGCCAGGCCGTGACCATCCTTGCCACCTTCCTCGTGCTCGGTACGGCCGCAGGTCTGATCCCGGCCATAAAAGCCATGAGGATCAAGCCGATCGAGGCGCTCAACGACAAATAACCCATCATGCCACACCGGAACAAACAACAGAAAATATAACCAACGTAACCCCATAAAAAACGCTATGAAGAAAATTTTGCGGATATTCATGTGGTGTCTGATCGCCGCTGTTTTCATCGGGACATTCGTCTATCTTTTCATGAAATCCCGCCCGGAAAAAGAAAAATATGAACTCGTCAGCCCCTCGACCGGCGAGATCGAGCGCAGCACTGTGCTGACAGGCAAGATAGAACCGCGCGACGAGATCGAGATCAAGCCTCAGGTATCGGGCATCATCTCGGAGATCAACGTAGAGGAAGGCGACATGGTGCAGGTCGGTGATGTCATAGCCCACATCAAGGTTGTGCCTGACGAAGGCCAGCTATCCTCGGCCCTGTCACGGATAGCGACCGCCAAAATCAGCCTTGATGACGCGCGCGTCAAGCATGAGCGCAACCAGCTGCTCTATGACAAGAAAGTGATCAGCCGCGAAGAGTTCGAAACCACCGCCACCGCACTCGCCCAGGCCAAGGCCGAACTGAATGCGGCTGAAGACGCCTACTCGATTGTCAAGGAAGGTGTGTCGAAAACCAATGCCAAGGAGAGCAACACCCTTGTGCGCGCCACCATCACCGGCCTTGTGCTCGATGTGCCCGTCAAAGTGGGCAGCTCGGTAATCCAGGCCAACACGATGAACGACGGCACCACCGTGGCCACCGTTGCCGACATGAACAATCTCATATTCGAAGGCAAGGTTGACGAGACCGAGGTCGGACTCCTCTCCGTGGGCCAGCCCATGAGCATCTCGATCGGCGCCCTCCCCGATCTGAAACTCGATGCCGTCATCGAACTCATAGCCCCCAAAGGCACCGAGACCAACGGAGCGAACACCTTTGAGATCAAGGCGGCCATCAAAGTGCCCTCAGGCGACACCCTGCGCGCAGGCTACAGCGCCAACGCCACCGTGAGCCTCAGCAAGGTCTCCGATGTGCTTACCATTCCGGAAAGCGTCATCGAGTGGGAAGGCGACAGCACTTTCGTCTATGTACTCACCGACAGCCTGCCCGAACAGAAATTCGAGCGCAAGGCCATCAGAACCGGCACCTCTGACGGCATCAACATCCATGTGACCGACGGTATCGAAAAGACTCAGCTGCTGCGCGGCGGCGCGGTCAAGAAAAACTGACAGACAGCCACCATTTCGCTAACACACAAGAGGTTATTTAAAAAGAATACAGATGAAACGCTTATCATTACCGCTGCTGCTGTGCTCGATGGCCATCGCTTCCGCCTCGGCCGAGACCTGGAGCCTCGACAGCTGCATCAGCTACGCACTCGAACATAACCTGCGGATAAAGTCGGCCGAGATCGAACGCATCCAGGGCGAATATTCCGTAACCGAGGCCAAAGACGCTTTCCTCCCCACTCTGAATGCCTCTGCCTCGCAGAATTGGGACTTCGGGCGCGGCCTGACCTCGTCAAACACTTATGCCAACCGCAACACCTCCATGTTTTCATGGGGCGCGCAGATGTCACTGCCCGTTTTCCAGGGGCTCAGAAACATACGCCAGCTGCGCTATTCCAAATCCTCTCTGACAGCGCTTGAGATGCAGGCCGAAGCCGCTCGCGACGAGGTGCGCCTCAGCGTCATCACCGATTACCTGCAGGTGCTCTACAACAAGGAACTCCTTGAAGTGAGCCGCGAGCAACTGCGCCTGAGCCAGGTGCAGCTCGAACGCCAGAAAGCGTTGCTCGAAGGAGGCAAAGTGCCTGAGGTCGACGTGATCCAGGCCCGGTCAAAGGTGGCGCAGAGCGAGGTCCAGGTGGTCAATTCAGAGAACGAATATCAGACCTCGCTTATAAATCTGGCCAAAGACCTTGAACTTGATGATATCAGCGGCTTTGAAGTGACGCCGATCGACGAGAACAGTCCGGCCATTGCAAGCGCCGACGAAGTCTATGCCAATGCCCTGGCCAACTATCCGGCTCTACGGGCCTCACGGCAGAATATCAAAGCGGCTGACGATGCCATATCAGTGGCCCGAAGCGGCTATCTCCCGCGTCTGAATTTCAACGCCGGGCTCGGCAGCAGCTACTACACCGTGTCAGGCCAGCAGGGAGAATCATTCTCAGCCCAGATGAAAGACAACTTTTCCAAGCAGCTCGGCTTCTCGCTCTCGGTGCCGATCTTCGACGCACTCTCGACCCGCAACAACGTGCGCCAGGCCAAAGTGCGCAAACTCAGTGCCCAGATCAACCTCGCACAGCAGGAAAGCGAACTCCACAAGAGCATCCGGCTCGCCTATCATCAGGCAGTCGGAGCCGAAAAGAAGTTCGAGGCCGGGAAAATAGCAGTCGAGGCCGCCAAGGCATCTCTCGACGCCATGACCGAAAAATATACCTACGGAAAAGCCAATGCCACCGAGTGGGAACAGACACAGTCGGACTATATAACCGCCCTGGCCCAACAGGTACAGGCCAAATATGAGCTGATTCTGCGCAACCGTGTGCTGCAGTTCTACAACCGCAAGTAGCACTACCCCATACAATCGTCAATAAAAAACTGTTTCAACAGCAGATTTCCACAATTTATATGAAGGCAAAGGCTCATCAATAGGCCTCTGCCTTCATATTTGTAATTTTTAACATCTCTTTGAGGATGCGGGCCACTACAAATTGCTAATTTTGCGTGTTATATAACATAGTTGCTCGACACTCTACTCATGGTCAAAAGTACAATTGAAAAAATTCTGACGGAAGAACTTGCTGAAATCTGGGCGCTTCTCACCAACGAGGAAAAGCGCAAACTGATTGATAATTTCACCATCCACCACTACAAAAAGAACCAGATCATCTATGCAGAAAAGGAGGACCCAGAATATCTCTGGGCCCTTATTGACGGCAAGGTGAAGAAATACAAGGACGGTGTAGGCGGCAGAGTCCAGATTCTCCGGCTTGTCAATCCCGGCCAGTATTTCGGCTACAGGGCTTTCTTTGCCGGCGAGCCATACGTGTCAAGCGCCGCGACAATCGAGCCTTCGACTTTAGGCACTCTGCCCATGAGCCTTGTAGAGGAGATGATCAGCAAAAACAACCGGCTTGCCATGTTTTTCATCCATGAGCTGTCACGCAACCTCGGCAATTCAGACACTAAAATCGTCAATCTCACCCAGAAGCATATCCGCGGACGCCTTGCCGAAGCCCTGATAGTGCTGCTTGACACCTACGGCTATGAGGAGGATAACAACATGACTCTGAAGATCTATATGGCCCGTGAGGACCTTGCGAATCTCTCGAACATGACCACCTCGAACGCCATCCGCACACTGTCGAACTTCGTCACGGAAAAAATAATCGTGGTAGACGGCCGCAAGATCAAGATACTTAACGAACCGATGCTCCGCAAGATCTCCAAATTCGGATGACACAGCGACTTGGCCGGGAGGGTCAGAGGATAATGGAGTTTGTTTGAAAACAGCTTCTGAAACACACTAAAACACACAATCTATATAATTGCAAATGTCACAGAAAACTACTTTCGCATCAAAAATCGGGCTGATCGCCGCTACTGTAGGCTCTGCGGTCGGACTCGGCAACGTGTGGCGCTTTCCGGCCGAAACCCAGGCCAACGGAGGCGCGGCTTTCCTGCTCATCTATATGGCCTGCGTCTTTCTGCTCGGAATTCCGGTGATGACAGCCGAATTTTCGCTCGGACGCGGTGGAGCCTCTGACGCCACGGGAGTTTTCCGCAACGTCACTCCCGGCAAGAAGGGCTGGTGGCTTGTAGGCGCGCTTGCCATTCTCGCATCGTATCTGATATTGTCATTCTACATGGTCGTGTCCGGCTGGACGCTTGAATATCTTGTGCAGTCCGTCACCGGCCATCTCTATTCTTCGGCATCGCCGGCTGTCGGACCTGATGATGCGGAAAGACTTTTCAGTGACAAGATGGCCCAATATATCACCGGGACTTATCGCCCGCTTGTGATGACCTACATCATGCTTGCCACCAACCTTTTTGTGCTGCTGAAGGGTGTGCAGAAAGGAATCGAGAAGATGTCGAATATCATGATGCCGCTGCTGTTTGTGCTGCTGGTGGTGTTCTGTGCGGTCTCGCTGTCACTGCCAAAGGCTGCCGAGGGAGTGGAATTTTTCCTGGAGCCTGATTTCTCGGCAATCTCGGCCGGGACTGTGGTCAACGCTCTGGGCCAGGCCTTCTTTTCGCTCAGTCTTGCAATGGGTATCCTCGTGACATATTCGAGCTATTATCCTAAAGACACAAAGCTCACCCGCACGGCTGTCACCGTCTCGCTTCTGGATCTTGGAGTGGCTATTCTGATGGGGCTCATAATTTTCCCTGCGGTGATGACATTCGGACTTGCCGATCACAATCTGGCCGGTTCGGCGCTGGTGTTCATCACGCTGCCTGAAATTTTTGCCCAGATGGGGAGCACCCAGGTCTGGTCGGCGCTCTTCTTCCTGCTTCTGTCGGTGGGTGCTTTCACATCGACCATATCGCTGGCCGAAGTCTCGGTAGCATTTCTGGAATGCCGTTTCAGTTTCAGCAGGACAAAGGCTGTGCTGACTGTGATTCTGCCGCTTTTTGTTCTCAGCTCAATCTGCTCTCTTTCTGTCGGGCCGTGGAGCGGCTATACCATATGCGGCATGACCATATTCGATTTTCTCGACACGGTGGCAACAAACATCATGCTTCCGGTGGGCGGCATTCTGATGTGCATCTACATGGGATGGGTGGCTCCGCGTTCGTTCTTCCACAACGAGATGACAAACGGCGGCACGCTGAAATCACACATTTTCGGCATTGTGGCCTTCATTGTGAAATGGGTGGCTCCGCTGCTGATAGCGACAGTGCTGGTCAGCCAGTTCATCTGACCGGTCAGAATTGCGAGGGGCGGGAATATCATGAGTCTACGGTCTTGCCGTCGGGATAGGTGACTTTTCCGGTGGCGATGTCATAGGTGATGACTGTATTTTCCATAGTCAGTTTATAGAAATGCGCATCGCGGCTCATGCGATAGACGGAGTTCTGCAGCTCTACACTCTGAAGATAGTTGAACAGAGCCGGCGGGAGCTGATTGTAGACAAGGACTTCAGGCAGGCGGACACCGTTGCCGTCAATCGAAGTCCAGGAATAGTCGCTGTCAAATGACAGAGTGGCTCCGTTGGTGATTTTTACCTGATAGCCGTTGTCGGTCTGATTGTAAGAACTGAGCCCGCTTCCGGGATAATACTGTTCGACAAAGGATGTTATCGGGGATGGAACTTCGTCCCAGACATTGGATGAACAGGCTCCAAGAACAATGATGCCGACAACTATCGGCAGGAAGAGGAATTTTTCAAGGCGGCTCATAAGCAGTAGAAGATTTGTAGATGAAGATTTTTATACAGATTAAACATAATTTTGCCTTAAATTGTTGAACATCACTCCATAATTAACACATTACGCCGGTCATGATTTCAAAAATCCGCTAAAATTGGATAAGTTTCCGTAAAAGCGCCCAACATACGCCGGCGGCCAGAGGTTATAATGACAGAAAATTTTAACCTCAACTCATTATGGAAAGAATCATAAAACTCGCTGACCTGAAGTCTGCGGTACAAAAAGCTTATGACAGTCACAAAAACGATACATGCGGCACTCCTGATCCGAAAACCGCAGACATGAACGAAGGCTTGTTCGGCATTTCGGTGCGGCTGACTGACGGCTCTAAGTTTGACATCGGCCACACTCAGGCTCAGTTTGCAATGGGGGCCATCAGCCGTCTTCCGATAGCTGTGCAACTGCTTACCCAGATGAAGCCTGAAGAGCTTGTAGGGAAAATGGGGCTCGGAAAGAATGGCTGCAAATGCGGATGCCAGTCTCAGCCTGACAAACAGGGAGAGAAACCGCTGAAAGGGCTCCACGCCAAGGGTGTGCGGGCTGTGAGCCTTGTTGAACCTACGGGCGATTTCGACGGCAAGATGGAGATTCTTTCCGATATAATGGTCTCGCTGATGGGATCGTCGCCCGTGCTTGATGACCGGCTCTACAAAGCCTCAATGGCCGAGAATGCCGGGGCCGATAAGGTCAATGCTTTTGCTGATGCGGGCTATGAACTGTATGATGCCGCTGATATTTCGATTGACCTCTACACGCGCCTGCGCTCGATGCTCGTGACCACCGAACAACTTGCCCAGATGGGTGCTACAATCGCTGCCGACGGAGTCAATCCGGCTACTAAGGAGATTGCTTTCGACGGCAGTCTTTCGGCCTCACTTTGCGCCATGATGGCGGCCAAGGGTCCGAAGCATATGGGCAAACCGTGGCTGATCATCACCGGTGTGCCTGCAATGTCGGGCTTCGGAGGCGGTTTTGTGACTGTCATTCCGGGCTTCGGCTCAATCGCAGCGTTTTCGCCCGGACTCAACGAGGCCGGAGTTCCCGCCAAAGCGGCCAAGGCAGTGAAAGAGATACTGACTGAACTTCAGCTCAACGTCTTCGGCAGCGCCAGAGTCAAGGTGGAAGTCTGAGTTTTTTAGAATCCTCATATCTGACCGAAGGGTATAATAAGCCCCTACAAGCGCCATCGGTGCGGGAGCCGTCTGTGTTACGGCAACCGGGACCGGTGGCGTTTTTGTCGGAATACGGCTCCGGGCACGATGGGGTCCGGCTTTTTCTCACCGTTGTCCAATCCGATGAAAATGGCTACCTTTGCAGTAAGCTGAGACGAACAGCGTGCAATTAGAGGTCGTTGTTTTTAAACGACCTCTCAAATTCAATTCATAAGTCTTCATGAAACTGACAGAAAAATTGAGTGTTTTCGGAGCGAGGCTCGGAACGAGTGTGAAGAGTCTGGCCAAAGTGGCGCTTCTGGGGCGCAGGCCCGGTGTGAAGCCCTCGCCGATGGCCGCGGATGGGAAGCCTCTGATTATTCTCGGCAACGGGCCGTCGCTCAGGGCTCTGATCGACTCCAGGGGAGAGCAGCTGTGCAGGGCTACGACGATGGCTCTGAATTTCGCGGCCAACGCCGAGGAGTTTCCGATGCTGCGGCCTGATTTCTATCTTCTGGCAGATCCGCATTTCTTTGAGGGACGCGAGTCGGATCCGAATGTCAGAAAAATGTTTGAGCGCTTCAACAGCCTTGTGGACTGGCCGATGACGCTCTACATTCCGACCTCGCAGAAAGCGTCGGGGCTGAAGATCACTAACCGGAATATCAGCATCGAACGGTTCAATTTCATAGGGGCTGAGGGGTTCGGATGGCTTGAACGGTGGCTCTACGGGACCGGGCTGGCTATGCCGCGTCCGCGCAATGTGCTGGTGCCGGCGCTGATGACCGCGATGCTCGCCGGATTCCGCACCATCTATCTGACGGGGGCTGACCACGGCTGGCTGTCGACTCTTGGCGTGACCGAGGAGAACACAGTGGTGAACTTTCAGCCCCATTTCTATAAGGATAATGACGAGGAGCATTCGAGGGTGGCGAGCGTGTACAGCAACGTGAGGCTCCACGATGTGCTGCTGAGTTTCTATCTTGCCTTCAGGTCGTATCACCGGGTGGAAGCTTATGCAAAAGCCTGCGGAATCACAGTTGTCAATTCCACTCCGGGGTCTTTCATCGATGCCTTTGACCGTGGTCCCCTGCCTTTTTAAACGGCGGGGATATGAACAATCGGCAGACCGCAGATGTTAGTATGACATTGTAACCATTTCCTTAAAAGTTGCTAATTTAAATGTTAATTATTAATTTTGCGGTACTATACTATCTTCTCACTTTCCGAGGCCGCGTCAGCACAGGCCTCTGCTAATAATTGTTCTAACCCGACGGTGCGGTCTACACTTGGCCTATATCACGCATCTGCCTCATGCTGAGGGCCTGTGGCCTTACTGCATTACATTCTGGTGCCTGACCGGCTCCACTCATTTTTCATGGCGCGAGCTAAAAAAACGCTCAGGCCTCTCACGTTTTCGCATATCACATTATACAGTCACAAATGAAACAATATGACATAGCTGTAGCCGGGACAGGCTACGTAGGACTCAGCATAGCGACTCTTCTCGCTCAGCACAACCACGTCACCGCCGTTGACGTGATCCCCGAAAAAGTCGAGGCCATCAACCGGCGCAAGTCTCCGATCCAGGATGAGTATATCGAGAAATATCTTGCCGAAAAGGATCTTGACCTGCGGGCCACGCTTGACGGCGCCGAGGCTTACCGCGGGGCAGATTTCATTGTGATAGCCGCTCCGACCAACTATGATCCGGTGAAGAATTATTTCGACACGTCGCACGTGGAAGAGGTCATCGATCTGGTGCTTGAAGTAAATCCGGATGCGGTGATGGTCATAAAGTCGACCATCCCGGTGGGCTACTGCCGCTCGCTCTATATGAAGTATGCCGCCAAGGGTGTAAAGCAGTTCAATCTGCTCTTCTCGCCGGAATTTCTGCGCGAGAGCAAGGCGCTCTATGACAATCTCTATCCCTCGCGCATCATTGTAGGCACTCCAAAGATCATTGCCGACGAACGGTTCAGCGAGGAAAACGAGGCTATTCTGTCGGTGACAGACATTGCGCGTCTCGATGAGGCCGCCCGGACTTTCGCTTCGCTTCTGCAGCAGGGAGCCATCAAGGAGGAGATCCCCACCCTGTTCATGGGCATGAAGGAGGCTGAGGCGGTGAAGCTGTTTGCCAACACTTATCTCGCGCTCCGCGTTAGCTATTTCAACGAGCTTGACACCTATGCCGAGGTCAAGGGTCTCGACTCGCAGGCCATCATCGAGGGTATCGGACTTGATCCGCGCATCGGTACACACTACAACAATCCGTCGTTCGGCTATGGCGGCTACTGCCTGCCGAAGGACACGAAGCAGCTTCTGGCCAACTATGCCGATGTGCCTCAGAACATGATGTCGGCAATCGTTGAGAGCAACCGCACCCGCAAGGATTTCATAGCCGACCAGGTGCTTAAGAAGGCCGGATATTATGACTACAGTTCCCAGAACGCCTATTCGACAGTAGCTGAGACGGAGTGTGTGATCGGGGTCTACCGCCTGACCATGAAGTCGAATTCCGACAATTTCCGCCAGTCGTCGATCCAGGGTGTGATGAAGCGCATCAAGGCCAAGGGCGCAACGGTGATCATCTATGAGCCTACGCTTGAGAACGGGACAACGTTTTTCGGCTCGCGGGTTGTCAATGATCTGGAAGAGTTCAAGCGCCTTTCGCATGCCATCCTTGCCAACCGCACTTCCGCCGACCTTAAGGATGTCAGCTACAAAGTCTACACCAGAGATCTCTTCAGCCGCGACTGAGAGAGGCAATGCGGTTCATTTTAATCCACTGGCAAAACCCGTCAACCACAGAATCGGCTCATGAATCTTGGATCACTCAGGATGTTCTTCAAAAAAGGAGACCAACGCACGATATTATTAAAGAAAAATATACTGGCATCGGTTGTCCTTAAAGGAATCAGTATGCTGATTTCTTTGTTCATAGTCCCTATAACCATCAATTACGTAAACCCGGTCCAATATGGCATCTGGCTGACTCTGAGTTCGCTCATGGCCTGGTTCTATTTCTTTGACATCGGCCTGACCAACGGCTTCAGAAACCGCTTTACGACTCTGAAAGCATGTGGGAAACTGAAGATGGCCCGCGTGTATGTGTCGACCACGTATGCGGCGCTGTTCATTTCGTTTGTGGTTTTCATGTCGGTAATGATCCCTGTCAGCTTCATAGTTGACTGGAGTTCTGTGCTGAAAGTAGATCAGTCATACTGCGAGGAACTGAGAATGACATTTGCGGTTCTTCTGGGATTTTTCGGTCTGAATATAGTTTTTCAGACATTCTCGACCATGCTTATAGCCGACCAGCGGTCAGCCTTTTCGTCAGGCATACAGGTGTTGGGCCAGGGTCTTGCGTTACTGGTGATCTTCATTCTGACCAAGACTGTCAAATCAGGTTCCATAACCTCACTTGCATTCATTTTTTCCGGCATCCCGTTTGTCACGCTGGTGCTCTGCTCAATCATATTCTTCAATACCCGCTACCGCCAGTTTCGCCCGAATTTCGGCTACATACGGCTCAAATATGTGAAAGATATCCTTGGGATCGGAGGAAAATTTTTCATTATCACGACTTCCATGTTGTTTATCTATCAGATAATCAACATTATCATCTCTCGCAATTTAGGACCTGAAGTCGTGACTCAGTACAATATATCGCATAGATATTTCAGCATACTGACTATGGTTTCAAGCCTTGTGATAGGGAATGTCTGGTCTGCTTTCACGGATGCCTATGCACAGAAAAATTTTGAATGGATGCGCAGAATAGCTTCTATCCTGCAGAAAGCACTTCTGGCCGGAATACCAGTAACGGTCATAATGTACTTTCTGGCAACCCCGTTTATCAACCTATGGATTGACAAGAAAGTAATTGTTCCGGCAGAAATCAATATCAGCGAAGCCATCTATATCTTTTCAAATTTCTGCGGAAGCATCTACATGTATATGATAAACGGTATCGGCAAGATCCATATTCAGCTTGTCATATATCTGACATTTGCCATTATCGCATATCCATGTATGTCATGGCTATGCCGCCTTTATGGAGTCCCAGGAGTATTACTGATACCTGCATCGGTATATTTTATCCAAGCTATATCAGGACATATACAGATCAATAAAATTCTCAATAACACGGCCACAGGCTATTGGGACAAATGATATCTCATATCCAAGTTTTTTGCTTTTTATGACAGCGACAAAAACTTATACACAAAGCCAGTACACGATACTGTACGTTTTTATTTCCTGCCTTTTCCTCATCCAGCCGGTCGGGGCATTGGCGGTGCTGCTACTGGTCTGCTATGCCTCCCCGTCAATGGGCCAGAGAATATGGCACAGAAACATTATTTTCCTGATCATTTTCTCCATCCTGCTGCTCGCCATCATCAACTCGTCAAAGGTCAATGACAACGACTTATTCTATTATGTCCGGTGGTTCAAACGAAGTGGCAATACCGACCTGTTGTCATATCTATCCGGTCAGAAAAAAAAGAGCGAGGCCGCTTATGCCACATATGTCTGGTGTGTCAATCATTTCATAAGCAGCAAGGAGGAGATATATAAATTTTTAACAACCGTAATACAATATATTTTTCTCAATCTGGCCACATTAAAGTTCTGCCAGAAAACCACAGTCAACAAAGGTGTGGTCATGGCTGCGGTAATGCTGACTTGCTTTAATCCATATGTTTTTTCACTTTCAATCCAGTTGCTGCGCCAGAGTTTAGCAATCAGCATCTTCATATATGTCATGGTGGAACGGTGTCTGTATCAGAAAACACACTGGATATTGCTGATACTCTGCCCTACCATCCACACTATGACGCTGCTTCCGGTGATACTGCTTTTTATCCCGATTCTTGACAAACCGATCAAAAAGAACATTACAGTCTATTCAATCGTTCTTCTGATCATAGGGAGCATCCGTCTGATAAGCGGCTACCTGCTTTCACTGTCAATATTCAGCGACTCTACAGCATCATATGCCCTGCAACGTGCGAGTGCCACCAAAGTATTCGATCTCGGCGAAGCGTCTCCGGCAGCCATACTGCTTGCTGTGACCATATTGGTGACATCCTTTTATTGCAGTCAGATGCAGACCCGAAACGCGACCGACAATACATCGAACGGGCTAAGACACCTGTTCAATATTCCTGCAATAATCGCTGTATTTGTCCTGCTGAATGTAAATCTCAGTGAGATATTCGCCCGCTTTCTGATGCTGCTCTATCCGTTTATATCGCTGATTTTCGCAGCTCTGTTCAGAACTTCCAAAATCAGCCGCCTGATGTTTTTATTCGGATCTATCATGATCCTTGCAATATTTATCTATCTGACACTGCATAGTGTCTGGTCATATACCAATTTAGATAATCTGCTGAAATCAGGATTGCTATATCTGGTTGTCTGACACAATAATTTTTATATCGTCAATTCAAAATATTTTCTGCCAAGAAATATCAAGGAAATATATAAGCTGTATAACAGATGATCATGAACAAGCGAATTGCAGTTCTTCTTACAGTGTTCAACCGAAGAGAGACGACTCTTGCCTGTCTGGAGTCGCTGTTTTCGGGCAGTGTTCCCGAAGGATATTCCATCGAGGTCTATCTGACCGATGACGGATGTACGGACGGAACCGCCGATGCTGTCAGAGAAAGATTTCCGGATGTGAGAATCGTTGCAGGTGACGGTTCTCTCTACTGGAACCGCGGTATGATCGCCGCATGGAATGAGGCGGCAAAATCTGATCCGGAGTTCTATCTATGGCTCAATGATGACACGACGCTTCTCTCTGATGCTATCGAGAATCTGATCCGGACAGCAGAAAAGAACCCCGGCTGTATCATTGTCGGCACCTGCCATGCCTCCGACAATCCGGATCGGATCACATATGGAGGACGTGACACCGACATGAGACTGATTGATCCGACGGACAACGGAAAGACCAGCCGGTGCAGGACGTTTAACGGAAACATCGTCTTGGTTCCCGCAGAGATCTATCGGAAACTTGGCACTCTTGACCCGGTCTTCCGCCATAGTCTCGGTGATTTCGATTATGGTCTCCGGGCATCGGAATCGGGCATAAACATCGTGGTAGCTCCAGGCTTTTCGGGGATCTGTGACACTCATCCTAATATTGCGAAGTGGGCTGACAGTTCAAAGCCGTTTTCCGAACGCTGGCGTCATTTCATGTCACCGACAGGAGCGAATCCATTTGAGTTTTTCAGATTCCGCAGGCGCCACTCCGGATTGCTTCCGGCCTGCATGACGTTCTGTTCAAATTTCATTCATGTCTTATTTCCATCCATATGGCAAAAATGAGCAATCAAACACCACATAAGACTCCGATCCTTTTTCTGATTTTTGACAGAAAAGATGTAACGGCAGAAGCATTCAAGGCCATCAGAGAATATCAGCCTGAAAGATTGTTTATCGCCGCTGACGGTCCGCGCCCACACAAAGAGGGTGAGGCCGGACGCTGTGAGCAGACCCGCAAGGCCGTACTGGATATGATAGACTGGGAATGCGAGGTAAACACATTGTTCCGGACAGAAAATCTCGGCTGTGCCGGGGCTGTAAGTTCGGCTATCGACTGGTTTTTCAAAAACGTGGAATGGGGTGCCATCATCGAGGATGATGTAATTGTGTCACCTGATTTCTATCGGATGTGTGAGGAGGTCATGCCTCTCTATGCCAATGATGACCGCGTCATGATGGTCACAGCTCAGTGCTATGCACCCAAAGAGAGTTATATCGCCGACGAATACACCTTCTCTAATTCGGTCCTCATATGGGGATGGGCCACTTGGCGCCGCGCATGGGCCAGAATGGATATGTCAATGTCAAAATGGCCTTCGACCGGGATTTCAGATGTCATAAAAGCCTACGGCCTGTTCGAAGGGCTTATGAGGACCTACTACTGGTCGTCTGACCACAGGCATATCGCAAACGGCGACCGCGTCAATTCATGGTACACCCGATGGGCATTTTCAATCATGTCCAACAGAGGACTGTGTCTGGTGCCACGCACAAATCTGTCAAAAAACATAGGCTGTTCAGGAGTTGGAGGCGCTCACTATGAAAGCTCCGACATTGATCCTTATGCCCATCTTCAGATCGAGCCGATGAAGTGGCCTCTTAAAGCTCCGGCAAAAGTAGCTGTAGACCGACAGATGCAAAAATTTGAACGGAAAGACTTTTTCCGTATCCGCATGATCGGATTGAGGAAAAAACTGAAAAAACTTTTTTCATGACACTGCCAAAAACTCTCTTATGAAAAATAATATCAGCAACAACAAGCCTGTCGGACGTTCAAACTTTGTCTATAAGCTCCGAAGCATTGCCAATTGGGCCAGAAGTTTTGTCCGCTTCCGCATAAGACAACGGTGGATAAAGACATCCGGCATGACTCGTATACACAGTACAGTCCATCTCAACGCTCCTCACCGGATTCTGACGTTCGGACATCATGTGCAACTGGGTCCACACTGCCATGTGTCGGCTGATGCACATTTCGGCAATTATGTGTTATGTGCCGCTCATGTCTCGTTCATCGGACGCAACGAGCATTCCTATAATATAGCAGGAACGCCCGTGTGGGAGTCTCCGAGAGGGACAGATGCACCGACCGAAATAGGCAACGACGTATGGATCGGACATGGCGCCATAATAATGGGTGGCGTAAAAATCGGAAACGGAGCGATCATTGCGGCTGGTTCGGTTGTTACTAAAGACGTAGCCCCTCTGACAATTGTCGGTGGTAATCCGGCTAAAGTCATAAAAAAGAGATTCAATACGGAAGAAGAGGAAAACATTCATCTGGAAGCTATACGAAATTTATGATCAACGTTCTGATAAACGCATATGCTGTAGCTCCAAACTGGGGCAGTGAGCAAGGATTGGGATGGAACTGGGTGATTAACCTGGCTAAATATTGTAACGTCCATGTGATAACTGAAGGTGAATGGAGAAAAGAAATAGAAGAGGCAGTTGACAAACTCCCTCATAAGGCTAATCTTCATTTCTATTATAACCCGTTACCGGATAAGGTGCGCAGAATGTGCTGGAATCAGGGTGACTGGAGATTTTACTGGCATTACAGAAAATGGCAGGAAAAAACGCTCGAAATCGCTCGCGAAATCATAAATCATCAAAAGATTGATATTATCCACCAGCTTAACATGATCGGGTTCAGAGAGCCAGGATCACTTTGGAAAATTGATGGAATTCCTTTTGTCTGGGGGCCTATAGGAGCAATGAAAGAAGTTTCATTGGGTTATACCGATGGCCTGGATTCTAAAGCCAAATTTAAATTATGGCTGAAGAATCATGTCAGCAGATGGCAGATGCTTCATTATCCCCTGTCGAAAAATGCGATGAAAAGAGCGGTGAAAGTTCTGGCCGCGACATCTGAAGTAGGCGAATTCATCCGAACTCACCATCGCAAAGATGTGATCGTCATGAACGAAACCGGATGCTATGTTAAGGAGACTGAATCAATCAAAAAGTCTTCTGACTCATTTTCCATTCTATGGGTTGGAAAATTCGACTACCGGAAACAATTGCCATTGGCAATCAAAACGGTAGCATCGCTTCATGCTCAGCATCCAGAACTACAGCTGCACGTAGCAGGGAGTGGCACTCCAGAGCAAATCAAGGAGGCCAACAGACTGGCTGAACAATTGAATTGCGCGAATGCCATAACCTTTCATGGAAAGATCCCAAACACCGAAGTCCATCAACTGATGAAAGACTCTGATCTATTCCTATTTACAAGTATTGACGAGGGCACACCACATGTGGTTTTAGAAGCTATTCAAAACAATCTTCCTGTTGTCTGCTTCGACACCTGCGGCCAGGGAGATGTTGTCAATGATAAGATCGGAGTAAAAATACCCGTGACGAACACCAGACAGAGTGTACATGATTTTTCAACAGCAATTTCCAAACTAATAGCATCTCCTGAAACTCTACAACGTTTTCGGGAAAACTGCCACCAAAGACAACAAGAACTTTCCTGGGACAATAAAATCAGACAAATGGTCAATATCTATAAGGATGTCCTTTCATGGAAATAAATAAAATACACGACACTTTATGCAACCAAAGCCGTCAGTAATACGGCCTACAAACAATTCTTCTCATATATAAATGGATAATTATTTCAACATACGTTACGAGTTTGACCGTGGTGAGGTCCACAAGGCTATTGCGCGCAGGGTGGAGATGCCGGGGGGCGATTATGTGTGCGTGGCCGACGGGGTGATTCTAAATGAGGTCAACCGTAATCCGGAGTATCTCGATGTGGTCAACGGCGGAATGTTTTCCATCTGCGACAGTTCCTATGTGCCACTCTATATAAAATGGATCTACGGCAAGCGCTTCCCGCAGTATTGCGGAAGTTCGATTTTCAAGGATATTGTCAGCAGCCGGCGCTACCGCATGATCTTTCTCGGTTCGTCGTCCGAAATACTTAAAGGACTGAAAAAAAACATTTTACCTTGGAATCCTGACGTAGAGCAGATGCAGTTTGTGGAGCTGCCATATTGCGGGGCCGATGAGTTTGACTATAAGGCGATAGCCGATATGGTGAACCGCGACGGGGCTGACATCATCTGGGTTTCGCTGGGTGCTCCGAAGCAGGAGTGGTTCATGAGCAAGCTGAAGCCTCATCTGCGCCACGGGGTGATGATAGCTGTCGGTGCGGCCTTTAAGTTTTACGGCTCGGAAGATATCAAACGTGCGCCTGAGTGGATGATCAGGAACCACCTTGAGTTTGTCCACCGCATTTTCTCGGAGCCGGGCAAACAGATAGGCCGCTGCATTGACATAATCAGGTCGCTTCCGCGGCTGCTTCTTGGCGAATATCGGAGGAAGAGGGCTGTCATGTCTCATCTGCCGGAACATGTGTAGGTTTTTCAAGGAATTGGTGTTCAGCGGCTGGAGCGCTCGGCTTTTTCGTCTGAAAATTTACGCCGTGAGGATTTTTTGAGTTAATTTTGCAGCAATTTTTCAAATCAACCGAAGTTTGTTGCATTATGATTGACGAAATTCTGAAATACAACCGCGAGTTTGTCGAGTCGGAGGGTTTCCGGCAGTTCAAGACCTCGAAATATCCCGACAAACGTATCGCTATCGTGACCTGTATGGACACACGCCTTGTCGAACTTCTACCTGCCGCTCTCGGCATCAGAAACGGTGATGTGAAGATGATAAAGAATGCCGGGGGCACGATTACAAATCCGTTTGACTCCACGATGCGCTCCCTGCTGGTGGCGGTCTACGAACTTGGGGTCAACGAGGTGATGGTCATCGGCCACACCGGCTGCGGAGTGCAGGGGATGGATGCCGAGGAGATGCTCGGCCTGATGCGCGAGCGCGGCATCGACGAGGAGCATATCTCGCTCATGCGCCACTGCGGTATTGATCTCAACAGCTGGCTGCATGGTTTTTCAGATACAGCCGAGGCGGTGAACGAGACTGTGGATCTGATACGCAACCATCCGCTGATGGCCAAGGATGTCCGCGTGGCGGGCTACATTATGGATTCCGAGACCGGCCTCCTCGAAAGCCTCTGATCCTCAATTGAAACAAACATTAAAAAGCTCTGCTCCGGCAGGGCTTTTTTTGTGGTCTATGCAAAAAAACGGGTGTCAGATGCGAGCCGGATGGCTCCGGAATCGCTGCCCCCCAATGTTCTTCTGCCGGGGGCGCGGGGAGATGTAAAACGAATGAAACCCACTGGCCAGCAGCGGGTTTCATTCGAGTTTTCTGCGGAAGGACAGGGATTCGAACCCTGGGTTCCCGTAAGGGAACAACGGTTTTCGAGACCGCCCCGATCGACCACTCCGGCATCCTTCCTGTGATCGTTGGTTTATTCTGTGTACCCGGACCCGGGATCGAACCGGGATGGATTGCTCCACCGGTGTTTGAGACCGGCGCGTCTACCGATTCCGCCATCCGGGCAAGTGCTTTTCAGCTTCGGCTCACGGAGGACTTTGCAAGTGGTCCGTGATTTAGACGGCCACAAAGGTAGTGATTTTTTTTATTACCGCCAATTATTTGAGCTTGGTTTTGCATGGCTTTTTCAAAATTTGGCTGAAAAAACAATCCGCAGGTGTCTTCCGTACTGAACCGGAAGAGGTGCCTGCGGATTGTTTTTTGCCGATGAGGGGGAGGTCAGAAATCGGTCGGTGCGTCAGGGTCGGTGTACCAGCGGGAATACATCAGATAGTTGCGGGCTATCTTGGTGTTGAGCTCACGCGATGTTTCCGGGTCGACCATTTTGATGAATTTGGCGGGAGCGCCACCCCAGAGTTCATTGGGGCCGATCTTGGTGCGGGAGAGCACTACGGAGCCGGCGGCCACAAGGGCGTTTTCGCCTACTTCGGCATCGTCCATCACCACTGCGCCCATGCCTATGAGGGCGTAGTCGTGGATTTTGGCGCCGTGGATGGTGACGTTGTGGCCGATCGAGACATCGTTGCCGATTTCGATGGTCGATTTTTTGTAGAGGGTGTGGAGCACGGAGCCGTCCTGGATGTTGACGCGGTTGCCGATGCGGATGGAGTTGACGTCGCCGCGGATCACGGTGTTGAACCAGACGCTGCATTCGCTGCCCATCACCACATCGCCGATGACGGTGGCGTTTTCAGCCAGAAATGTATCTTCTCCGATTTCGGGTGTAAATCCCCTTACGGGTATGATCAGAGCCATATTTTATGTTTGGATTTTAGGGGGGGGTATTTCAAGGGGGCGGTCGCTGCGGCGAGCCACTGGCGTTCGTCGGCTTCCATCAGCGGGGCCAGACGGTCATAGACGGTGCGGTGGTAGTCATCGACCCAGCGGATTTCTTCGGCCGACATGATCGAGGTGTCGAATAGCGAGCGGTCAAACGGGCAGAGTGTAATGGTTTCGAAGGCATAGAATTTGCCGAACTCTGTTTCTTCGTAAGGGATGGTCAGCACGAGGTTTTCGCAACGTATGCCATAGCGGTCTGCCAGGTAGACTCCGGGTTCGTTTGAGGTGAGCATACCGGGGGTGAGCGGTGCGAGTGTGTCGTTGAGGCGGATGCTCTGCGGGCCTTCGTGGACATTGAGGAAGTGGCCTACTCCGTGTCCTGTGCCGTGGAGATAGCTCTTGCCTTCTTTCCAGAGCGGCATGCGGGCAAGTGCGTCGAGCTGTGCCCCGCGGGTGCCTTCGGGATAGACTGAGGTGGCGATGGCTATGTGGCCTTTCATCACGAGGGTGAAATCGTGACGCATGTCGGCCGAGGGTTCTCCGATAGCGATGGTGCGGGTGATGTCAGTGGTTCCGTCGAGGTAGTTGGCGCCTGAGTCGATCAGCAGGAGGTTGCCTTTGGTGATTACGGTGTTGCTGGTTTCGTCGGCGGTGTAGTGGACAATCGCGCCGTTGGCACCGAAACCGCAGATGCTTTCAAAGCTAAGATCGAAGTAGAGATCGCCTTTAGAACGGTGGCGGAGCAGGATGTCGGCCACGTCCATTTCGGTGAGGCGTTCGCCTGCGGCAACCGTGCGCTCGATTTCCATGAGTGAGCGGACCATAGCCACACCGTCGCGCAGATGTGCCTGACGGATGCCGGCGATCTGCACATCGTTCTTGATTGCCTTGGGAAGCGCTACAGGAGAATCACCCTTGACATAACGGTCTTCGAGCACATGGGCTATCGCACCGGATGCCCTTGAACCGCTTAACAGCACCTTCACTCCGGCTGGCAGGGCAGCCAGTGCGGTGAGCACAGAGGCGTAGGGAGCTGTAGCCACTCCGGCCTCTGCCAGATAAGCCTTGACCTCCGGGGTCAGCTTGGCTTCATCGACAAAGAGAGTGCTGCCTGACGGAGCCACATAGAGGAAGGAGGTTGCCACCGGATTGCAGGGCACGTCGTTAGAGCGGATATTGAGAATCCAGGCTATCTCGTCGAGGGCCGAGGTGAAATAAGCCTGCGCGCCCTGGGCTTTGGCAGAGTCGAGGATGCGACCCATTTTCGAGGCGGCTGATTCACCGGCATATTTTTCGTCGTGGATAAAGATCTTGTCGGAGGGGAGTGCGGGACGGTCGGTCCAGATGCGGTCAATCGGGTCGAAGTCCACGTCAAGCTCTATGCCTGCGGCATTGAGGCGGCTGCGCAGGGCGGCAGTCTCGTCGATCGACATCAGCATTCCGTTTATACCCACTTTGTCGCCTTTCGAAAGATTCTCGCAGAGGTAGCCGGCAATTGACGGAGTGTCAGGCAGGCCGTCTTTCATAAGGATTATGCCTGAGCCTTCAATCTGCTGTGCTCCCTGGAGGAAATAACGGCTGTCTACCCACAGCAAGGCCTCCTTATCGGTGACAACCATAGTGCCGGCCGAACCGGTGAAACCGCTGAGATAGCGGACAATATGCCAGTGAGCCGAGATATATTCGCTCAGATGGGCGTCGGTACGGGGCAGGACTACAGCCTTGACTCCGGCTTCATTCATTTCCTTGCGGAGAGCGGCTATGCGCTCGATGACGGGATTTTGCATAAGTATTCTGTTTGATTTAAGAGTTCGTTGTTTAAACTGTTTATTCGAGATCTACTTTCAGGCCCTCGTTGGCCAGAATGACATCCGGGAACACCTCTCCGGCTTCGCGGAGCAGGAGCTCTTCCGAATTGTAGCGTTTTGAGAAATGCCCTATGATCAGGCGCCGGGCACCGGCCTGCAGTGCGATTTCGGCAGCCTGGCGGGCGGTTGAATGGCCGCGTTCGCGGGCACGTTCGGCCATCGAGCCATCATAAGTCGCCTCGTGATACACCGTGTCGACCCCGCTGATGTCAGCCGCTACCCGCAGGTCCATCATCGTGTCGCTGCAATAGGCATAGCTCACCGACGGATCGGCCGGAGAGGTCAGAAGCGCGTTGGGAATCACCGTGCCGTCTTCTCTGACGAAATCGGCTCCCTCCTTGACAGCCTGAAGCATGGCTATGGGTATATTGTGGAACTTCACCATATCGCCGCGCAGATGGCGCAGTTTGGGTTTCTCGCGGAAGATGAAGCCCGTGCAGGGGGTGCGGTGGTAGAGCGGAAAAGTCTCCACGGTCAGTCCGCCGTCTTCATAGACGATGCGGCGTTCGCCCTCTTCGATCACGTCATATATGATCTCAAACGGAGAGTTGCGGTTGAAAAAATCCATCCACTCTTTCATGAGTCTTGCGCCGTCGCGGAATATATGGATTGTCACCGAACCGCTCACCTCGTGGAGTGCCATTGTGGAAAGCAATCCCGGCAGCCCGAAAAGATGGTCGCCGTGAAGATGCGAGATGAAGATGTGGTTGAGGCGTGAGAATTTCAGCCCCATGCGCCGGAACTGCGACTGCGCGCCCTCGCCGCAATCTATCATAAAAAGTTTGTCGCGAAAATTCACAACCTGACACGACGGCTGGTGCCGCGCCGTGGGCGTTGCAGAACCGCATCCGAGAATATTGATCTGAAACTTTGCCATTACAGCAGCAAATTTAAGGAAATAAATCGAATTTGCGCTATCTGACGAGTTTAATTCGGCTTAAATTCGACCTCAGATCTACAAAAACATCCGCCCCTCCCACTTTCTCCTGCTGACGAGCGTCATTCAAATCACGCCTTATTTATAGGTGAAATATCAACGATTTATTGTAACTTTGCACGGATAAAAAGCCTTCTAAACTTTCATATCATACAGATATCTAATTACTCATGAGTTCTTCAAAACAAGCTCCGCTGCTGTCGCGCGACGGCGTAAGCCTTCTCTTGCCCTTTATCATCATCACCTCATGTTTCGCTCTATGGGGCTTTGCGAATGACATTACCGGTCCGCTGGTCAAAGCCTTTTCCAAGATTTTCCGCATGAGCGTTACTGAAGGCGCACTTGTCCAGGTGGCCTTCTATCTCGGCTATTTCTGCATGGCCTTCCCCGCCGCACTGTTCATCCAGCGGTATTCCTACAAAGCCGGTGTGCTTCTTGGCCTCTCGCTCTATGCCGTCGGCGCCGCCATGTTCATCCCCGCTCAGATGGCCGGGTTCTACTATCCCTTCCTCGCGGCATATTTCATCATGACCTGCGGCCTGTCTTTTCTTGAGACGAGCTGTAACCCCTACATCTACTGCATGGGACCGGAAGAAAGCGCCACCCGGCGTCTGAACCTCGCCCAGGCCTTCAACCCGATCGGAGCACTGGCCGGCATGTATGTGGCCATGCACTTTGTGCAGGAGCGGCTTCATCCACTCGACACCGCCGAGCGCGCCCTGCTCTCGCCCGAAGAATTCGAACAGATTAAAAGCGACGACCTGTGGGTGCTCATCCAGCCCTACATCTATATAGCCGCCGTGCTCGTGGCCATCATCATACTCGTGCGCCTGCTCAAGATGCCGAAGGCCGGCGACACCCGTTCGAGCAAGAAACTCTCTACCGCTCTCGGCGAGCTTGTCAGAATCAAAAACTACCGCGAAGGTGTCATAGCCCAGTTCTTCTATGTAGGCGCCCAGGTGATGTGCTGGACATTTATCATCCAGTATGGCACACACGTCTTCATGTCAGAAGGCATGGACGAACGCAGCGCCGAGATACTCTCGCAGAAATTCAACATCGCGGCCTTGATCTGCTTCACATGCAGCCGCTTTGTCTGCACCTGGTTCCTGAAATACATAGCCCCCGGACGCCTGCTTTCAATTCTCGGCATCCTGGCGGCCATTTTCTCTGTCGGCGCCATAGTGATGACCGACCGCTCAGGCGTCTACTGCCTCGTAGGCATCAGCGCCTGCATGTCGCTCATGTTCCCCACCATCTACGGCATAGCCCTGCGCGGACTCGGCGACAATGTCAAATTCGGCAGCGCCGGACTCATCATGTCGATTCTCGGCGGTTCGGTGTTCCCCCCGCTCCAGGCCCTCGTCATCGACTCCGGAGTGACCGCCGGCGGACTTCCGTCGACCAATCTCTCATTCGCCATTCCTCTGATCTGCTTCATCGTCATCACAGCCTACGGAACCCGCGCCTATCGCCGCACACACTCCGGCGAGACTGAATAAGAAGCAAACCAAACTTCCTCCACCCCACCCCCTGTCTTATCCATCATCACCATGACAAAAAAACTGCTATCGCTCCCACCCAACCTCGTGGGCTGTTTCCATAAAATCACCGGACTTCCCGCTTCGGACTACTTCTGCACATCAGACCCCATCGGCCACCGCCTCGGCAGCGGCGGCGGCACCACCTGGATACTCGAAGAATGCCACCGAGCCTCCGAATCATCGGCCGAGCCCTTCGAAAACTGGCTTGCCGGCCAGAAACGCATCATACTCCACGCCGGAGGGCAGAGCCGCCGCCTCCCCTCCTACGCACCCTCAGGCAAGATTCTCACCCCGGTCCCCGTGTTCCGCTGGGAGCGCGGACAGTCCATCACCCAGACCCTGCTTGACCTCCAGTTGCCTCTCTACGAACGCATCATGGACGCCGCTCCGGCCAACGTCCACACCATGATTGTCAGCGGCGATGTCTATATCCGCGCGGCCGCCCAGCTCCCCCCGGTGCCTGAGGCAGACGTGGTCTGCTATGGTCTCTGGCTCGACTCATCCATAGCCAAAGACCACGGCGTTTTCTACAGCACCCACTCCACTCCCTCGATTCTCGACCGCATGTTGCAGAAACCCTCCGTCGACACTCTCAACTCACTCCTGCAGACCGGCTACTACCTGACCGACATAGGCGTATGGCTTCTGAGCGACCGGGCCGTGGAACTGCTGCGCCGGCGTAGCCGCGACGCCGAGGGAGCGCTCCGCGAATATGACCTCTACTCAGACTTCGGATGCGCCTTGGGCACCAATCCCGGTGTAGCCGATCCGGAACTGAGCCAGCTCAAGGTAGCCATAGTCCCCCTGCCGGGAGGAGAGTTCTACCACTACGGCACCGGACGCGAGATGATCAGCTCTACCCTCGCCGTACAGAACATTGTCAACGACCAGCGCGAGATCATGCACCGCGACCGCAAGCCCCATCCGTCAATTTTCGTCCAGAACTCCAAGGCCGGAATCAGATTCACCTCGGCCAACACCAACATTTGGATTGAAAACAGCTGCATAGGCGCCGGATGGCAGCTCACCTCTGACCACATCCTCACAGGCATACCTGAAAACGACTGGCAGCTGGCTCTCGCCCCAGGCCAGTGCATAGACATTGTCCCCGTGGGCGATGACGGATTCGCCGTGCGCGTCTACGGCATCGACGACAAATTTGCCGGCGAAGAGCAGACCCGCCCGCGCTTCCCCATCGTCAGCGACATCGCCGAAACGGGCCGCGTCATCAAAGCCATGCTCGCAGGAGAAGCCGACCTCTCGGCCTATGAGCTGATCAGCGCCGAGCGCATCTCCGACATAGCCCGCCTGGACCGCCTCGTTGACCAGCGCCGCAGATTCCGCCGTGCCAACCGCGAGGCCCTTGCCGCCAACCACCGCCACAGCGTCTTCTATCAGAGCGACCTGCGCGAAGCCGCAACGGCCTTTGCCAATGACTCCCTGAAGATGCCCGCTCCGCTCGCCGATGACGAACCGCTGATCACCCGCATCAGCGATTCGATGTTCCGCGCGGAGGTCAGCAGACTCACCGGAGCCGACCCGCAGGCCCATGAAGAGCGTGCCTTCTCGCTCCTGCGCGAAGGCCTCACCCGCACCGTGCTCGAACACAAGGAACTCCCCCGGCGCGACGTCTGCTCCGACCAGATTGTCTGGAGCCGCTCCCCGGTGCGCATCGACATAGCCGGAGGCTGGACCGACACCCCGCCGTTCTGTCTGATGGAAGGTGGCAATGTGATCAACTTCGCCATCGAGCTCAACGGCCAGCAGCCGCTCCAGGCCTACGTGCGGCCCTGCCCGGAGCCCCACATTATCTGCCGCAGCATCGACCTCGGCGCCGAAGAAATCATCGAATCCTTTGACGGAATCCTTGATTTCCACCGCGTAGGCAGTCCATTCTCAATCCCCAAGGCCGCACTGGCGCTTGCAGGTTTCCATCCCCGTTTCTGCAGTGTCAGCTACCCCTCACTCCGCGACCAGCTTCTCGACTTCGGCTCAGGACTGGAAATCACCCTCTTCTCAGCCATCCCCGCAGGCAGCGGTCTGGGCACAAGCAGCATCCTCGCAGCCACAGTGCTCGGCGCCCTCAGCGTCTTCTGCGCCCTGGCCTGGGACAAAAACGAGATCTGCAAGCGCACTCTCGTGCTCGAACAGCTCCTGACCACCGGCGGAGGCTGGCAGGACCAGTACGGCGGAGTGCTCGGCGGAGTCAAACTTCTGCAGAGCACCAAGGGCTTCGACCAGAACCCGGCTGTCAACTGGCTCCCCGACACCGTGTTCACCGATCCCGGCTATTCGGCCTGCCACCTGCTCTACTACACAGGTATCACCCGCACCGCCAAAGACATTCTCGCCGAAATTGTCCGCAACATGTTCCTCAACGAAGGGAAACAGCTGCGCCTGCTGCGCCACATGAAAGCCCACACGCTTGAAATGTTCGACGCCATCCAGCGCTGCAACTTCGAACGCATGGGGCGCCTGATCCGCGACACCTGGGCCCAGAACATGGCTCTTGACAGCGGCACCAACCCGCCGGCAGTCGAGGCCATCACCCGCCGCATCGACGATCTCTGTCTCGGCTACAAGCTCCCCGGAGCCGGTGGCGGAGGCTATCTCTACATGGTGGCAAAAGATCCGGAAGCCGCCGCACGCATCCGTCAGACACTGAATGCCGACCCGCTCCGTCCCAACGCCCGCTTCGTCGACATGTCGCTCTCGCGCTCCGGTCTGACCGTGACCCGCAGCTGACAACCGCTATTAGTCCCCCACGATATTCCGCCTCGGCAAGGCTGGTTAGCAGACAGATCTGTCAACCAGCCTCGCCGAGGCGAATCATTTCGAGGCTGTTTAAGAAACTGTTTAAAACCCTCCTGAATAGACGCTCCGGCATCTGACCGCCGGCCAAATTTCAGTGTGGCCTCAACGGCCTCATTTTTAGCGTTTTTAACAATAGCCATTAGGTTTTGGAGCCTATTTTGTTGGGCATAGGCGAAAAATTATTTAAATTTGCACTTATTTCCCGCCACTGCGGTCGGAAAACAAGCTACATTTACACCTTAATATATATAAGCAAATAAAATCAAAATCATCAATATATGAATGTCCTTGAACTCAGTGAACAAGAGATCGTACGTCGAGGCAGTCTTGACGAAATGCGTCGCCGTGGCATAGACCCCTTCCCCGCAGCCGAATTTCCGGTCAGCGGCTACTCCGACGAAATTAAAGAAACTTTTGCAGACGAAGCCCCCCGCCGCGATGTGGCCATAGCAGGCCGAATCATGGGCCGCCGCATCATGGGCAAAGCCTCTTTTCTTGAACTTCAGGACTCCAAAGGCCGCATCCAGGTCTATGTGAACCGCGACGAAATCTGTCCGGGCGAAGACAAAGACCTCTACAATGTGGTGTTCAAGAAACTGCTTGACATCGGTGACTTTGTAGGCATCAAAGGCTACGTGTTCCGCACACAGACCGGCGAAATCTCGGTTCACGCCCAGGAGCTGATAGTGCTCGGCAAGTCACTGCGCCCGCTGCCCATCGTGAAGGTGAAAGACGGTGTGACCTACGACGCTTTTGATGATCCCGAACTCCGCTACCGCCGCCGCTACGTTGACCTCATTGTCAACGACGGCGTGAAAGATATCTTCGTAAAGCGCACCAAAGTGCTCAACTCAATGCGCAAGTTCTTCAATGACCACGGCTACATGGAGGTAGAGACCCCGATTCTCCAGTCGATAGCCGGCGGAGCAAGCGCCCGTCCCTTCATCACCCACCATAACTCCCTCAACATGGAGCTCTACATGCGTATCGCCACCGAGCTTTATCTCAAGCGCCTCATTGTAGGTGGTTTTGACGGAGTTTATGAAATCGGCAAAAACTTCCGCAACGAGGGCATGGACCGCACCCACAACCCGGAATTCACCTGCATGGAGATCTACGTGGCCTACAAGGACTACAACTGGATGATGGAATTCACCGAAAAACTCGTTGAGACCATCTGTCTCGAAGTCAACGGCACCACAGAGATCAAGGTTGGCGACAACATGATCAGCTTCAAGGCTCCCTTCCGCCGCGTCACCATGACCGATGCCATCAAGGAGCACACCGGAATAGACATCACCGGCATGACCGAAGAGCAGCTCCGAGAAGCTGCCACATCTCTCGGCATCGAAGTAGACGAGACTATGGGCAAAGGCAAACTCATCGACGAAATCTTCGGCGAGAAGTGTGAAGGCAGCTACATACAGCCCACCTTCATCATCGACTACCCCATCGAGATGTCGCCTCTGACCAAGAAACACCGCGAGAACCCCGAACTTACCGAACGCTTCGAACTGATGGTCAACGGCAAGGAACTCGCCAACGCCTATTCGGAACTTAACGACCCGATCGACCAGTATGAACGTTTCGTTGAGCAGATGAAGCTTGCCGACAAGGGCGATGACGAAGCAATGATCATCGACCAGGACTTTGTGCGCTCTCTCGAATACGGCATGCCCCCCACATCAGGCATGGGCATGGGCATCGACCGCCTCGTCATGCTGATGACCGGCCAGAGCACCATCCAGGAAGTGCTCTTCTTCCCGCAGATGCGCCCCGAAAAGGTGCAGCGCCGCGACAAGGAGGAAGCCTTCACCGCCCTCGGCGTTCCCGCCGAATGGGTAGCGCCCCTCTACAAGGCCGGAGTCTACACCGTAGAACTTCTCTCGGCCCAGAGCGCCGGAAAACTCCACCAGGAACTCTGCGGCATCAACAAGAAATTCAAACTCGGTTTCAAAGCTCCCCTCGTCGACGAAATCGAACAGTGGATAGCAGCCGCCACACCCGCGGCAGGCGAATAACAGACTCCACACTCATTCGACCCTGACACTCAAAATCATTTCGCGCATACTCATGGCATTCAACAAAATAGCAGTGATGGGCGGCGGGAGCTGGGCTACAGCGCTCGCCAAGCTCCTCCTGCGCAACTGTGACTCCATACTCTGGTATATGCGGCGCGATGACCGTATCGACGACTTCAAAAAGCTCGGCCATAATCCCGCTTACCTCACCGACGTCCAGTTTGACGTCACACGGATTGAATTTTCAAGCGACATAAACTACGTATGCTCCCAGGCTGACACTCTGCTGATGGTCATGCCTTCGCCATACTTCAAAACCCATATCAACAAAATCACCACCGACATATCCGACAAACACATCGTCTCGGCTGTCAAGGGCATAGTGCCCGGCGACAACGAGATCATCTCGGATTTCGTCGTCCACCATTTCGGGGTGAAGCCCGAACACGTGCTGGTGGTGGCCGGCCCCTGCCATGCAGAGGAAGTGGCCCTCGACCGGCCGAGTTTTCTGACAGTAGGCTGTCATGACGTGGCCAACGCCGAACTCTTCGGCAAGCTGCTAACCTCGCCCAACACCCGCGCCATACCATCAAGCGACGTGGAAGGCATCGAATATGCGGCCGTGCTGAAAAACGTCTACTCCATAGCCGCCGGAATTGTCCACGGCATGAAGGGAGGCGACAATTTACTCGCCATGCTCGTCAGCAACGCCATCCGCGAGATGGAGCGCTTCATTGACGAAGTATGCCCCCGCCCGCGCTGCATCTGTGACTCGGTCTATCTCGGCGACCTGCTGGTGACGGCCTACTCACGCTTCTCCCGAAACCACAATTTCGGCTCCATAATAGGCAAAGGCTACTCCGTGTCAACCGCCAGAATGGAAATGGAGCAGACAGCCGAAGGCTACTACGGCACAAAGTGCATAAAGGAAATCAACAAGCGCTACGGGGTTGAAATGCCGATCCTTGACGCCGTCTACGATGTGCTTTACCGCCACGCCAATGCCGAACGGTCAATCAGATCGCTCGGAAAATGGTTTATATAAATAAGCGGGTACTGCAATCAGCGCCCCACGCAACAGAGATCTTACCAAATTAAAAAATAAAATAACATGAAGACCTTACATGTTGACATCAAAGACGTCCTCGGCACAGTGAGCCAGGACGAGATCAATAAGCTCGATGCGAATGCCGCAAGCGCGCTCGACAAAGTTCTCAACGGAACCGGAGCCGGCAGCGACTTCCTCGGCTGGGTCAACCTCCCGACGGAAACCACCGATGCTCTCCTTGACGACATCGTGGCCACAGCCGAAGCACTCCGCCGCGACTGTGACACAGTGGTAGCCATCGGCATCGGCGGCTCTTATCTCGGAGCAAAAGCCGTGATCGAAGCTCTCAGCGACAGCTTTGCCGCATACCGTCCCGCAGAACAGGGCAACCCCAAGGTGCTCTTCGCAGGCCAGAACATCGGCGAAGACTATCTCTATGAACTCCAGGACTATCTCAAAGACAAACGCTTCGGCATCATCGTGATCTCCAAGAGCGGAACAACCACAGAACCGGCCATCGCCTTCCGTCTGCTCAAAGAACAGCTCGAACGCCAGCTCGGTCTTGAAGAAGCCCGCAAGCGCATCGTAGCCATCACCGACGCCCAGCGTGGCGCTCTCCGCCGCCTCGCTACCGAAGAAGGCTACAAGACTTTCGTCATCGCCGACAACGTGGGCGGCCGCTACTCGGTGCTCACCCCCGTGGGCCTGCTCCCAATCGCAGTGGCCGGTTTTGACATCCGCGCTCTCATCGACGGTGCGGCTGAAATGGAAAAGATGACCAACTCGGCTGACGCTTCGAACCCCGCATATCTCTATGCCGAAACCCGCAACGCCCTCTATCAAGCCGGCAAGAAGACCGAGATCCTCGTGAACTACAACCCCAAACTCCACTTCTTCGGCGAATGGTGGAAGCAGCTCTACGGCGAAAGCGAAGGCAAAGACAATCTGGGCATTTTCCCCGCCGCTGTCGACAATTCCACCGACCTCCACTCGATGGGCCAGTGGATTCAGGAAGGCGAACGCACCATATTTGAAACCGTGATCTCTGTAGGCGAAAGCAAGCACGAAAAACTCATCCCCTCTGACGAGGCTAACCTCGACGGTCTCAACTACATCGCCGGCAAGCACGTTGACGAAGTAAACAAGATGGCAGAACTCGGCACCCGTCTGGCTCACGTCGACGGCGGTGTTCCCAACATCCTTGTGACCATCCCCGCCCTCGAAGAGAAATATCTCGGCCAGCTCATCTACTTCTTTGAAAAAGCCTGCGGCATCAGCGGCTACATCCTCGGCATCAACCCCTTCAACCAGCCCGGCGTGGAAGCCTACAAGCGCAACATGTTCGCTCTCCTCGAAAAACCCGGCTATGAAAAAGAAACTGAAGCCATCAAAGCCCGCATCTGATAAAGTGGCATGACAGGTAGACTCCTGCATCAACAGGAGCCCACTTCAATCCATAAAAAAACTCGTCCGGCAGACACAAATGTCAGCCAGACGAGTTTTTTATCATTCAGACCGGAGCGGACTTCAATAGCCCTCCGGGCGCAGACGCTGTCGCTATTCATCTTCGGGCTCCTCCATGCGGCAGAGCAGGAAGGTCTTGCCATTGTAGACGAAATCGAGCAGATTCATGGTGTGGAGTCTGACCACTATATCCTCGGCCATCGAGCGCGACACCTTTGCCGCAAGCATGAACTCTTCAAGCGTGACAGGCCCCTCGGCAAGCATACCTGCAAGCCGGCTTTCCGACTCGCTCAGCGAGATCAGCACCCCCTCGGTCTCGGAAGAAGCAGCCTCCCAGGCACGGACCATAAGCGGCGTGGCCGAGATATTCTCGTCCTTGACCCTGTAATAGGCATGGGCCGATCCGTCAGCCTCCATCACAAGCACCGGCCGGCGCCGCGCGCGGTCAATCTCGATGCGCAGCACCGTCTTCTCTTCCTCGGCCTTGAAAGCCGTGACCCGGATTTCCTGCGGAGGACGGCAATACATCTCGGCGGCCTGCTCTATGACAAAGATATCTTCCTCGTTTCTGACACCTGCCACCACGCCGTTGTCTTTCACCCCAACGAGCAGACGGCCGCCGTCTCTGTTGGCAAAGGCCGATATGCTGCGGGCAATCTTACGGGCATCCGAGATGGCAAATTTGAAATCCTGGTGCTCATGCTCGCCCTCTTCTATCAGACGGGCTATGTAATATTTACCCTTGATCCCTTTCAGGTCTTTCATCACTGAGGGTAGACAAGGTTTTCAGGTTTCAGACAGCAGATCACCTCGTCGAGATAACGGCGGGCAGCCTTGCGGGCAGCCTCAAGATCCATGAACGACCAGTTGCCGCAGTCACGCGGAGTGGCTCCCGGCACCTCGCCTTCAAAGGAGCTTACAAACTCCATTGTCTCGCGTATCAGACCTGTGATTTCGGCCGATTCAAGCTGACCCTGCAGAATCAGATAATTGCCGGTGCAGCAACCCATAGGGCCCCAGTAGACCACACGGTCTTTCCACTGCGGATGGTTGCGCAGGAAGGTGGCGGCAAGATGCTCCATTGCATGCAGCGCCTCAGGTGTCAGAGCCTCCTCGCGGTTTGGCTCGGTCATTCGTATGTCAAAAGTAGTGAGCACATCGCCTGAGGGGGTGACATCGCGGCGCGACACATAGACGCCCCGCTGCAGACGGTTGTGGTCAATCGTAAAGCTTGCTATTTTTTCCATAAGTAGTCTTAAGAGATTGTTTTCAGAATCGTAGACGGATCACAATGAAGCAAGAATCTCGCTCACTGCTGCAAACGACTTCTGCGGAGCTTCAGTCCAGAAATCCTCATACTGGCTCGAATTGTCATGAGAGGTCCAGGGCGAGTCGCTGATCACGCGGAGACACATGAACGGCACCTGGCGCAGACAGCAGGCCTGGGCTATGGCGGCCGACTCCATGTCGACGGCCTTCACCATCGGGAAGTGCGAGCGGATCGAATCGATTTCCTCCTTGCGGCTTATGAACAGCTCTCCGGAGGCGATGAGACCCTTCTTCGCTCCGCTTTTTTCCGCAACAGCCGGCACCTCGGCCGGGAAAAGACGGGGACAGCCGGGCACATGGCCCCACTCCTCGCCTATGCACCAGAAATCATGATGCGCGAGAGAGTCGGCCACCACTATATCCATCACCCGGATGTCATCTCCGGCGCCTGCCGCAACTCCGGTATTGATCACCAGATCAGGTGAGAAAGCATCGATCAGGCTCACGGCGCCGATAGCCGCGTTGACCTTGCCTATACCACACTGCATCACGGCAATGTCATTGCCGCCTATGCGTCCGCGGTGGAGAGTGACAGCACCACGGGTTTCTACAGTCGCATCGGAGAGAAGGGGTAATATCATGGCCAGCTCTTTGCTCATGGCCACTATAATGCCAATTTTCATAAGTTACTTATCGTTTCAGTTTCTGATTTTTCTTTTTTAAACGACCTCTCAGAAGGGAGAGTCAGAGCCGAAAGCTCCCAGAGGAGATAGAGAGGCAGGAAGACCACCATCAGGGTGAACGGATCGCCCGTCGGGGTTATGACAGCCGCCGCCACCAGAAGCGCCACCACGGCATGCCTGCGGTAGCGGTTGAAAAGTCCGCGGCTGACAATTCCGGCCTTGCCCAGCATCCATGCCACCAGGGGCAGCTCGAACACAATGCCCATCACAAGAATCAGCATCATGAAATTGTCCATATAGGAATCAAGCGAGATCTGGTTGGGAATCAGTGCGCTCAGCTGATAGTCGGCAAGGAAGCGCAGAGTCAGCGGAAACACAAGGAAGTAGCCGGTGGCAACGCCTAAGAAAAACATCAGGTTTCCGGCTAAAAACGCGCCTCGCGCCCCACGCTTCTCCTCTTCGTAAAGCCCAAGTGCTATGAAGCCCCAGAGCAGCCACACACATATCGGGAAAGCAAGCACTACAGCCAGCCAGAAGGAGGTTGACATGTGGATGAAAAACTGCGAGGCCAGACGGATGTTGATCAGATGCACTTCGAAATCGCCGCCACTGCCTCCCGGCATCAGTGAAGTCGCAGAAATGCTGTCAAGCCACCGGTAGAGAATGAAGTCGCCCCGACACGGAGCCAGAATCACAGAATCGAAAATGTGGGGCATGGCCGCAAACAGCCCGACCGTAAGCACAACGATGACGGCCGCCATGCGGAGCAGCACTCCGCGCAGGGCCTCGGCGTGATCCCAGAATCCCATTTCGCCGCTCACTTTTCAGCAGCGCTTTTGTCGGAATTTTCGGTCGTATTATCTTTGATTTCGCTGACGGCATCATTCATGCCCTGTTTGAACTGGCTGATGCCCTTGCCCATGCTGCGGGCAAGTTCGGGTATGCGCTTGGCGCCGAAAAGCAGAAGCACCACCACGAGAATCACAATGATCTCTCCGGTGCCGAGATTGAAAATGCAGGGTGTCATTCTGATATTTGGGTTTTCTGCAAAGTTAGTGATTTTTTTGCTGCAAATCTGTTTAAAACCCGTCACCGCAGACTCCGCTGATGTTAAAAATGGTTTTTGAACCTTAACTAATCAATAGAAAAGCGTAACTTTGTACTCTCAAACCAATCATATTCAAACGAATTCAAATTCACGACAATTCAATGAAAGCTTACGTATTCCCCGGTCAGGGCGCCCAGTTCGTAGGAATGGGCAAAGACCTCTATGAAAGCAATGAAGTAGCCAAGGAAATGTTCGAGAAGGCAAACGAGATTCTCGGCTTCCGCATCACCGACCTGATGTTTGCAGGCACTGACGAAGACCTCCGTCAGACCAAAGTAACCCAGCCCGCCGTATTCCTCCACTCTGTGATCCTCGCCAAGACACTCGGCGAAGACTTCCAGCCCTCTATGGTAGCCGGTCACTCTTTAGGTGAATTCTCGGCACTCGTAGCCGCCGGCGCCCTCAGCTTCGAAGACGGTCTCCGTCTGGTAGCCGCCCGTGCACGCGCCATGCAGAAAGCCTGTGAGCTGAAGCCCTCCACAATGGCTGCCGTGATAGCCCTCCCCGACGAAAAAGTAGAGGAAGTCTGCGCCTCGATCCCCGGAGTAGTTGTCTGCGCCAACTACAACTGCCCCGGCCAGCTCGTGATCTCAGGTGAAGAAGAAGCCATCGACGCAGCCTGCGAGAAGCTCAAGGAAGCAGGTGCAAAGCGCGCCATGCGCCTCAAGGTAGGCGGTGCCTTCCACTCACCCTGCATGGAGCCCGCCCGCGCCGAACTCGCCGAAGCCATCGCTGCGACTGAATTCCACAACCCCGCAGTGCCCGTCTACCAGAATGTCGATGCCAAGCCCCACACCGATGCCGCTGAGATCAAGGCCAACCTCGTGGCACAGCTGACCGCTCCAGTGCGCTGGACCCAGAGCGTACAGAACATGATCGCCGACGGCGCCGACGAATTCATCGAAGTCGGCCCCGGCAAGGTGCTCCAGGGCCTCGTTGCCAAGATCAACCGCGAAGTAGCCACCTCTGGCCGTCAGTAAGCCACCACAATCGGGCCTCACTCCGGAGCCTGAGATGAACCTCATCGGGGCTCAGTGTGTTTTTCAGTAAACACACAATCATAGAAATCTCAGATTATGATCACGCTTCGACAATCGGCGGCCGCCACGCAGACGGCGCTCAAGGCCAGACCGAAAAAGGAATGTTCACTCAGCTTCAAGCCCTTGCGCATAGCAGACATCGACACTCTGCGACCGCTGCTCGCGCAGACATGCTGCCGCACATGCGACTTCACCGTAGGCGGCACATTCATGTGGCTCGAATACTTCGACTACTCATACTGTATATTCAATGACACTCTTTTCATCAAAGGTGTCACTGAAGACGATGTCAGCCGGCCGGCTTTCTCAATCCCCGTAGGCAAAATGGGGCTTGAGGAGTCGGTCGCTCTTTTGCGTGAATACTGCGCCGCCACAGGCTGCCGCCTCATCTTCTCGGCCGTCCCGGAAGCCTTCGTGGCCCCGCTCAAAGCCCTCGGAGCAAGCAGCGTCCAGCAGCTTGCCGACTGGAGCGACTACCTCTACGAGGCCTCGGCCCTCGCAACCCTTTCAGGCAAGAAATTAGGCAAGAAACGCAACCACGTCAACCGTTTCGAAGCCGAAAATCCCGGCTACACCTTCGAACCGCTGACCCCGGAGCTGATTCCCGCTGTCAAAGAGTTTTTCCTTGCACGCCATCTTCCGCTGTCAAAACCGGCGCTTGCCGACATAGAGCGCGAGCAGGTGATGCAGGTGCTCTCCACCCCAGGCCTCTTCGGCTTCGAGGGCGCAGTACTCTCCACTCCGGCCAACGGCATAGTGGCATTCACCCTCGGCGAAGTCAAGGGCGACACCCTCTTTGTCCACATCGAAAAAATGGACCATGAAGTCAACGGAGCCGGCGAGACCATCAACAAACTCTTCGCCGAAATGATGACCGGACGCCATCCAGGCCTTATCTACATCAACCGTGAGGAAGACGTGGGCGATCCCGGTCTGCGCCACGCCAAAGAATCATACCACCCCGCAGAACTTCTGGCCAAATACAACGTGATATTCTGATCATTCAGGCCGGGTAACTCTGAAATTCGCCCAAATAGCGTCTCTCTAACAGACTGCGTAATTTTGAAGAGTTACTTATTATGCTTAACTTTGCTCCGCAACTGTTAAGAAGCCTCATAATGATCAACTATTATCACCATTCCGAACCATTCAGCCTTGAACTCGGCGGGCAGCTCGATGCCCTCCGCATAGCATATCACACTTATGGCACACTCAACGCCGACAAAAGCAACGTCATCTGGGTGTGCCATGCTCTTACCGGCAACAGCGACGTGCAGGACTGGTGGCCACACACCGTGGAGGAAGGCAAATTCCTCGATCCGGCCGACAATTTCATAATCTGCGCCAACATTCTCGGATCGCCTTACGGCACCACCGCCCCGCTACACACCAATCCCGCCACAGGCTCACCCTACTACAAAGATTTCCCACCCTACACCATCCGCGACATTGTCAACGCCCACCGCGTCCTTGCCGAAGCGCTCGGCATTGACCGGATAAAGGTACTTGTAGGCTGCTCTGTGGGCGGTTTTCAGGCCATCGAATGGGCCGTGATGGAACCCGAACGCTTCGAACGGCTCGTTCTGATGGCCACTGACGCCATAGCCACACCCTGGACCATAGCCATCGACGAGACCATGCGCATGAGCATCGAGGCCGACCCGACCTTCGGCGACCCTGACCCTCAGGCCGGACGCAAAGGCCTTGCCGCCGCCCGCGCCATCGGCCTGCTGAGCTATCGCGGATATTATGGCTACAATCTCACCCAAAAAGATGTCGAGGAGCTGCCCGAAATACACCGCGCATCGAGCTACCAGCAGTATCAGGGCGAGAAACTCTGCCGCCGCTTCGATGCCTATTCCTACTATGCCATTCTAAAAGCCTTTGACACCCACAACGTGGGCCGCGGCCGCGGAGGCCTCGACGCCGCTCTCAAGCGCATCAAGGCCCGTACCCTTGTGGTAGGCCTCGAAACCGACATCGTGTTCCCGCCCCGCGAGATGCAGGAACTCTGCTCCAAGATTCCCGGAGCCGTCTACGGCGAGATCCACTCCCCCTTCGGCCACGACGGTTTCCTCGTGGAATACAATCAGCTCAACAATCTCCTGCTCCCATTCATCAAAAACTAAGAGGTTTTTTCTCAATAACTGTTAAAGCGCAAAACCGGCCGGCGGCCGCACCGTTTTTTCACATAATCTCATGACCCGGACCACCAAAGGATATATTCTTGGTGCAGTTGCTGCTGTGAGCTACGGCACCAACCCGCTCTTCGCCGTCCCCCTCTATGAACTTGGGATGGGCGTCTCCTCCGTACTCTTCTACCGCTATCTGTTTGCCACAATCATACTCGGCACCATCATGCTCATCCGCGGCGACAGCTTCCGGCTCGCCCGCCGCGACCTGCCGCTGATGGTGCTCCTCGGCATCTTCTTCGCCATGTCATCCGTACTGCTGTTCGAAGCCTACAGATACATGGACGTAGGCCTTGCCTCCACGCTGCTCTTTGTCGAGCCCGTTTTCATAGCGCTGATACTCTGGATCTTCTTCCACGAACGCATCTCGCTGTGGACCCTCATCTCCATAGCCATCTGCCTCACCGGAGTAGTCTTTCTGTGCAATCCGGGCGAAGGCGCACATGTGACAGCCACCGGCGTCACCCTTGTCATACTCTCGTCACTGGCCTATGCGCTCTACATGGTGATGATCAACAAGAGCCGCATACGCCATCTCTCAGGCTCCACTCTCACCTTCTACTCGCTGCTCTTCGGCATGATTGTCTTCGCCGTGCGCACCGACGGCTTCACCGAAGTGCAGCCTGTGCCCTCCGGACTGCTCCCCTGGGCCTGCGTGGCGGGCATCTCGATTGTCCCCACCATAGTCTCGCTGCTGACAGTAGCCATCTCAATCCAGTGCATCGGCTCGGTTCCGGTCTCCATTCTCGGCGCCCTCGAACCTATCACCGGAGTAATGTTCGGAGTGGCACTCTTCGGCGAAATCCTGACTGTAAGAGCCTCGATTGGAATCGTGCTCATCATCCTCGCCGTCATCGTCCTCATTCTCTCCGGCCGCCGGCAACACTCCAAGTAACAAAACCCTACACATATAAACCTGCTTCCAAACAACCAACTGATTATTATTGAATCTATGCTAAATGTTGAATCATACATACTTCTCCTGCTTGCGCTCATTGTATGCGGCAAATGGATTGTTTTCATTCTTATGTGTCCGCTGCTTGTCGCATTCCGCATCCGGAAGGAAAAATCGTGGACAAATTCCGAAAGCCTGCACAATCGCACCGCTGACAAACCCGATGAAGCGGAAACATGCGCAACTGACCGCACTCCTACACGGAAATCATTTCTGCATAAGCTTCTGCAAACCCCTCAATACTATTTCTTCGGCTACAGGCGATATATTGATTTCCAGGTAGGATTAATACCGTCACACACAATCCGCAATTTTATATACCGAAAAATCTTTGGCGTGAAATTAGGCAAGATGGCGACCATATATTGGGGGGCAGAAATCCGTGATCACCACAAACTGAAAATCGGGCGCGGAACAATTATTGGCGACCAAGTGATTCTCGATGCACGAAACGGGATAGAGATCGGCGATAATGTAAATTTTTCATCCAATGTGCATATCTGGACCGAACAGCATGATCATCGTGATCCGGACTTCGCCTGTAACAGCAGTGCCGCTTTCAAGGTGACAATCGGCAACCGAGCCTGGATAGGCCCCGGAACCACGATACTTCATTCGGTAAATATCGGCGAGGGAGCCGTTATCGCAGCTGGTGCAGTGGTGACTAAAGATGTAGAGCCATTTGCAATCATGGCCGGCATTCCGGCAAGAAAAATCGGCGAACGCAACCACAATCTCAGATATGAGTTCAACGGCTATCCTGCTCCATTTTATTAATCTTAGCCCACGTCCCCAAAAATCCATCATCTGAAATCCGGAAACTGACATCAGCCATTAACAAACGGAGGCCGCGCCTGAGTTGAATTCAGGCGCGGCCTCGGTATTATAGATTGATGCTATGGGCTGATGTGGTCTTTACTTCTTGGGGAATGTGGTCTGCCAGCCTTCATTCTGTGTCACACCGAATCCGGCATTGATCTCATCAGCAGGGATGGGATAAACACAGTCAGAGATCTTGAAACCGGTGATTGCCCAGTCGATTTCAGGATAAGAAACATTGTCCTGAGCAAGATTTGCACTTACATCCCAGCGGCGGAGGTCATAGAGACGGTGACCTTCCTGGAAGAGCTCGCGGGCACGTTCTTCCTGAATGAAGCTCATGAGACCGTCCTTATCAGAAGGCAGATCGGCAACCGAAGTGATGGCCGGGTTACGCTTTGCAACCACAAGGAGTGCGTTCTGTGCATTGGTGATGTCAGCCGACGAAGAGCGCAGATAGCCTTCAGCCTGGTTGAGATACATCTCAGGAGCGTTGATCAGGTAGTTTGTGCCGTAAGCCGAGTTTCCACCGAGACCATAGGCTCCGAACTTGCCGCTTCCGAATTCTTCGACACCCTTGTCATTAGTATTCCAGCTCCACACTGCGCGACGCACGTCACCGTCTGTCATGATTGACTTCAGATAGGGAGTGGGGCCATAGCTGTAGTTCGACCAAAGTGTACCGCAGGAGTTTGCGCTCCAGTTATCGGAAGTATTGATGGCAAGATAGAAGAAGCTTTCAGTGTTGCTGCCTTCACCGTTGTAGAGAGCCTTGTAGGCGGCGGGAGTATAGGCAAGCGCCGGATCTCCGGCTGCGGCAAGAGCCTTCTTGGCTGCGTCAATCGATTCATCGAACTTCTCCATGTAGAGATAAGCGCGAGAGAGAAGACCCCATGCTGCCGCCGGCGACATATAGACACGGTTTTCTTTTGTCTGGCCTGCAAGTTCAAAATAGCTGATCGAAGACTTCAGGTCATTGACAATCGAAGTATAGGCATCGCCTACAGTGCTACGGCTGACCATCGTACCGGCAGCCACAGGCTCGTTGATCACAACGATACCGGGCTGTGCCGAGAAATCCTGACCGTCAACCATCACCTGATGGGCGAACACATTGACAAGCACAAGATTCGCATAGGCGCGGAGCGCATAAGCTTCAGCAAGATACATGTCGAGATCAGCGATTTCATCTTCGTGGACATTCTCTTTCATGGCTTCACCGGCCTTGATGATTCGGGCGCTGTTGTCAACCACCTTGTAACCATACTCCCAGATGTATGAGAGATAAGTGTCAGTCACTGACGGAGTGAACTGGTTGATTGCATTGAAGTGGCTCGACGAACGGTTCCAGTATGCCAGGTCAGATGCGATGTCGCCGAATGAAGTGGCATAGTTACCGGCGAAATAGTAACGGTAAAAACTGTAATATGTACCGTTGAGAGCATAGCCTATATTGTTGACGCTGTTAAGGCCGGTTTCTATGTCGATGCCATCATAGATCTTTGAATCCAGGAAGTCATCGCCACAGCTGACCATGCTTCCGCCCAGAAGCAGCATAGCAAGAGCCTTGATATGTAGTTTTTTCATATTTTCCTTTAGTTTGTGAATTATGATTCTTGAAAGATAGAAGATAATTTTAGAATGTCAGCTGGATGCCGCCGGTGAAGGTAAACGCTGCGGGATACTGCCATGCGATCTCACCGTTGGCATAGGTTTCAGGGTTGTAGCCGATGAAATCAGATGCAGTCCAGGTGTGCACATTGTCGAAACTGGTGTAGATACGGCACTTAGAGATAAGAGCCTTGCGGGTGATCGAAGCAGGGATAGTGTAGCCGAATGTGATGTTGCTAAGACGGAGATAGTTTCCGCTCATGATCCAGCGTGACGAATAGTTGTCGGTAGAAATCTGGTTGGGGTCGCTGATGATGTACTGCGGATACTTGGCATCAGGATTCTCAGGAGTCCATGAATTTTTGATCATTTCCTTCAGCGGTGTGCGGTAGGTGCTCATGTTCCAGCCGGTGAAGTCATGGCCGGTGTCGATCACCTTGCTGCCGAGGCGGTAGTTGAACTGCATGGAGAGGTCAAATCCATAACCGCGGGCATTGAGACCGAATGCACCGAACACCTTGGGAGCTGCTGAACCTACATAGCGTTTTTCAGCTGCATTGTAGTCATCGGTAAGCACATTGCTGAGATCGTTGCCGTTCTCGTCTTTTGTGCCTTTGGCATAACGGTAATAAAGAGCCTTACCGGTCTCGCGGTCTACGCCTGCATACTCCTGAGTGTAGAACTGAGTGAAGGGACGGCCTTCTTCAAGAATCTGATAGGTGTATTCCACAGATCCGTCGGCAAGCTTGAGGATCTTGTTCTCATTCCAGGTGAGGTTGGCGAAGAGGCTGACAGTCAGATCACGGCTTGTGTAGGCCACACCATTGACACCGAATTCAACACCACGGTTGCGCATCTTGCCGATGTTCTTATAATATGAATTCATACCGGTGGTCATTGACAGAGGCACCTTGTAGAGAGCATCGGAAGTCTCATCGTTGTAGTAGTCAAAAGTGAAGTTCACGCGGTTGAAGAGCGAAAGATCAAAGCCAACGTCAAACTTGCGGGAAGTTTCCCATGTAAGATCCGGATTTGAGATCTGAGCGGGAATCATACCGGGAACCTGATTGTAGTTAGCTTCGGCTGAATAGTATCCGCGGGCAGCATAGAGGTTAGGCAGAGACTGGTTGCCAACAGTACCGTAAGAGATACGGAGCGCGGCATTGCTGAGCCAGGAGAGATCTTTTGCGAATGATTCCTGCGAGAGACGCCACTTGCCGCCGACTGACCAGAAGTTACCCCAGCGGTTGTCAGCGCCGAACACCGATGAACCGTCGCGGCGGAAAGAAGCCGACAGGTAGTAGCGGTCGTCATATGAATAGTGGGCATCCATGAAGTATGATGCAAGACGCGATTCGCTGCGGTAATATGCGCTACCGTTGTCTGTGGCTGCGGTTGTCAGATCGCGCATGCCTGAGTCAGCGAATGGGAAGTCAGTGCGTGAATAGAAATCTTCGTGGTAGTCGTAGCGCTGGCATTCCTGACCGAGAAGGAGGTTGATGTCATGCTTGTCGAAAGTCTTGGTCCAGCCGAAAGTGTTGGTCCAGGTAATAGTGCTGATACGCTGCTTATACTGCTGGCCGAGACCGTTATATTTCATACCCTGCGGGTTGTAGACGGCACTCCAGTAGTCATAGTCGGTCTGGTCAACGAGGTTGACACCAAGATTTGTCTTGGCCCAGATGCCGAATGGCAGGTCGATGCGAAGCCAGGGATTGGCATTGATGGTCTGGTTTGTCACCTCATAGAGGTTACCGAGTTTTTCGTCATTGACAGCCACAGGGTTGTAGCCTGAAACACCGTAATATGAACCGTCTTCATTGTAGATGGGATCAGTCGGGAGCCATGAAGAGACCGCTCCGGTCAGAGGGTTCGACATTGCGCCAGTTGTCGACTGGCTGAAGTTGTTGTTTTTGCTCCATGAAAGAGAGGCATTGACACCTGCAGAGAAATATTTATACTTGGTATCGATGTTCACACGGCCTGAATAGCGGGTGTTGCCTGAGTTGATCACAATACCTTCTGAATCTACATAGCCGATAGAGGCATAGTAGTTTGTATTGCCGCTTGTGCCGTTGAAGCTGATGTTGTATTCCTGGAAATAACCGGTGCGGGTCACAGCGTCGATCCAGTCTGTGTCAGTCTTGCCGTCCCAACCGAGAACGCCGACAAGCTTGTCATACCATTCGTCATACGTACCGCCTCTCAAAGCCATGTAGCCCTTGGTGAACCAGTCAATAGTTTCTGCGGCATTGGCATAATCCATGTTATGGTTGCCCATCTTGGTCAGACCCTGCTTGATGTCGATGTTGAGGTTGAACTTGCCCTCGCCACCCTTCTTGGTAGTGATGACGATCACACCGTTGGCTGCGCGTGAACCGTAGATAGCGGTTGCTGCAGCGTCCTTGAGCACAGTCACACTCTCGATATCGTTGGGATTGTAGGCAGCCATCGGGTCAAAGAAGTTGTTTGACCCGCTGCTGATACCATCGGCATCAGAATTGACAGGCACACCGTCGATCACATACAGAGGCTGCGAGCTTGAAGAAAGCGAACCGCGGCCACGGACGTAGACCGAACCGAATGTACCGGGCGAAGAAGTAGAGTTGTTGTACTGGAAACCGGTGACCGAGCCTTCGAGAGCCTTCACGAAGTTCACATCAGACTTCTTGTCGATGACCTCACCGTCGAGCACAGAGGCGGCACCTGTAAAGGCAGCCTTGCGCTGAACACCGTAACCGGTAACGACCACTTCGTCAAGAGTGTTGGCATTCTCCATCGAGATCATCATCTGACCGGGAGTGATAGCCACCTCGACAGTCTTCATGCTGATGTAAGAAACCTGAATTTTGGTCACTGATTCGGGAAGGCTCAGAGTGAACTTTCCGTCGATGTCAGTAGCGGTACCGATCTTGGTACCCACACCCATGACAGTGGCTCCGATCAACGGCTCACCGTCAGCGGCGCTTATCACGGTGCCGGAAACTGTGCGGTTCTGAGCCGCAAGCGTTCCGACAGCCACGACGAGGGCCGTCAGTAGTAGAAACAGCTTTTTCATACCTAATAGTTAAGTAATACGAAATTAGTTAAAGTATAAAATGATGATAATTTTAAACAGCGGTGCGGAAAAGTCCCTTTTCTGCGGGGTGCTTCCCGGTTGGGGTTGTTAAGAGAGAGCTTTGTCGGGAAGCGGGGAACTTCTAATGATGTCGTAATGTCATTATTGAAAACTTGAAATAAAATGGAATTTTATGTTGGGGGCGAGGGTGGCTACGCGCCAGTCTCCTGTATGAGATACAACTGTGCGAATTAAAAAATTTTTACACAGATGTTTCAATTCGGTCACAAAAGTAATATTTTTTAGCGTAGCATAGGGTTTGTTTAATGTGAAAGTTTGTTAATTATAAAGTTTACAGCATTAAATCTGTTATCAATCCCATCAAAAAGATGAAAAAGTGAAAGGTTTTGCATGTCGATTTTTTGAATTTAATCTTATTGTTGGCCATGTCGGATCTGATGGCTGTGTCATCGAGTCTTTCAACGCTGCTGGGGACGGTGGCTGTGCTGCCGTGGCGGATGGTGCGCCATAACCCACAGATCGGGTTTGCTGCTCTTGCGAAAAAGTGTTACATTTGCAATTTGAATGTAACACTATTACAATTTCTAAAGTATGCGATCAGAACAAGAACTTGACGGCGTGTCGCTGCTCGGCAACACCGGAGTCAAATACCCGACACAATATGCGCCTGAAGTGCTGGAGACATTTGTCAACAAGCACCCCGACAACGAATATCTCGTGACCTTCACCTGCCCGGAGTTCACCTCGCTCTGCCCCAAGACAGGCCAGCCGGACTTTGCGAAGATAATCATCTCCTACATCCCGCGCGAGAAGATGGTCGAAAGCAAGAGTCTGAAACTCTACCTCTTCAGCTTCCGCAACCACGGAGATTTCCATGAAGACTGCGTCAACATCATCATGAAAGACCTCATAGCCCTCATGGACCCGCGCTACATCGAAGTCAAAGGCATCTTCACCCCGCGTGGCGGAATAGCCATACTCCCATTCGCCAACCACGGCGACAGCGAGCATCAGGAAATGGCCCGCCGCCGTATGCTCGACTCATTTCCCTCGGATCTCTGAGACAGATTTCACCGACTGACATCATTATAATATTATAAATATGGCAAAAGATACACTCCTGGTGCTCTCAGGCGGCATGGACTCCACTACCATGCTCTGGGACTACGCCGACACTATAGCAGCAGCCGTCACCTTCCAGTACGGCTCAAACCACAATCGCCGCGAAGCCGAATGTGCGCGCTGGAACTGCGAGCGGCTCGGCATCCGCTGGATCGAGATTGATCTTGAATTCATGGGCCGTTACTTCAAGAGCTCGCTTCTCTCCGGAGCCGACGAGATTCCAGAGGGCCACTATGCCGATGACAACATGCGTTCCACCGTGGTGCCTTTCCGCAACGGCATCATGCTCGCCGTGGCAGCAGGGCTTGCCGAAAGCATGGAGCTCAAAAAAGTCATGATCGCCAACCATTCCGGTGACCATGCCATCTATCCCGACTGCCGTCCGGAATTTGTCCGTTCGATGGGTGCCGCGATTTCCGACGGCACATATGAACATCTTGAACTCCTTGCGCCTTATACTGATATGACAAAAGGAGAAATCGCTTTACGAGGCAAAAACTTAGGCGTCGACTATTCGCACACATATTCCTGCTACAAAGGCGGCGAACACCACTGCGGCAAGTGCGGCACCTGTGTGGAACGTCGCGAAGCCCTCGAATTCGCCGGCATTGTCCTTGATAATGACTGATTTTCTAACCGCAGCAACCCGCACCCGCACCTCACGATGGACCAGCACGTCAGCCGGCGCAAACCCAGACGCCGTTTCAGCCTTGTCAAGACCCTCAGACTCCTGCTTCCTCTGATGCTGTTCATCAGTCTGTGTGTGGTGATGTGCACCCCGACAAATCACGGCGAGAGCGACGGCTCGGTAGTGGTGCCCGAAGTGAAAGTGTCGCGCTTCACGTCGGTCTACGACCTTGAGGTAGACACCGTAAGCCCCTACACAGGCCATCTGCCGGAGATGCCCGATCCAAACGGGCGGCTCAAAGTAAACTATTTCGGCAGTCTCAAACAGAATTTCAACGACAGCAACTACATCCATTGGGCCGAGGCCGAGCAGTATGGACTGGAGCCTCTGACCGATACCCGCTCACACTGGCAGCTGCGCTCACCGATAGTCAAGGTCACAACCTGCACTGACTACTATGTCGACACCCTGATATTCTCGCGTCCCTACCTTGTGCCGGCAGCCGCCGGACGCCTCCGTGAAATCGGGCGCCGCTTCCGTGACAGCCTTGAGGCAAGGGGCGGAGGCGATTACCGCATAAAGGTGACAAGCATCCTGCGCACCCCACGCACCGTCAAGCGCCTGCGCCGCCGCAACCGCAATGCCATCGACTCGTCGGTCCACCAGCTGGGCACGACATTCGACATATCCTACGCCTCGTTCATAGCCAACTCTGCCGGCGAAGCCCGCAGCACCGACGATCTCAAAGGTGTGCTCTCTGAAGTGCTGCGCTCAATGCGTGACGAAGGCAAGATCTGGGTGAAATATGAAGTAGGGCAGCCATGCTTCCACATCACAGCCCGCAAACCTGAGGAATAAACCACTAAAAACTCATTCTCATGAGCGATCAGCAGCAGAAGCCCGCCCCCCCTGAGGGCAAAGAGGAAAAGACTAAAAAGTCCATTTGGAAAAAGGTGTTGCGTACTCTGCTCTTCACCATTCTCGGACTACTTGTGGTGGTAATCATTGTGATCACCATAGCCGTCTCATATCTCAAACCGGAACGGCTGACACCGCTCATCGAGAAATATGCCAACGAATATCTTGACGCCGATGTCAGCATCGGGCGCATGGAACTGTCATTCTGGAGCACATTCCCGCGGCTCGAACTCGACGTGCGCAACCTTTCGGTCAGAAGCAAGACCTTCGACTCGCTTCCTGCCTCACAGGCCGACTCGCTTCCTGCCTATGCCGACTCGCTTCTGTCGCTGCGCCATTTCAACGCTGCAATAAACATTCCGAAACTTTCGGTAGGAGCGCTGGCGTTCTATGACATCATATTTGAAAACCCACGCATCAACATCGTACAGCTCACCCCGGATCTGTCTAACCTCGACATCTTTCCGGCATCCGAAGAGTCCGAAAAAGACTCCGGACCGCTGCTGGTCCCGGACATCTCATTCGGCACCTTCGAGATCCGCGACTCCATGCCGGTGCGCTATCTCTCAGTGCCTGACTCGATCGACGCGATGCTCTGCCTCACCACTGCCGGCCTCAGCGGCAGCCATGCGCCGGTCTACAGACTCGACCTTCAGGGCCTGACCGATCTGAATATGCCCGCTTTGTTTCTCGAAAATTTCAGTTTCGGCATGGGCGGAAACATAGGCTGGAACCGCCACAACCCCTATCAGGTGACTCTCGATGATTTCGCGCTGCGGGCCGGCAAGGTCAATGCCTCGCTCTCTGCCGATATTGATTTTGCCGATACTCTGCGGGTCAGCACCTTGGATTTCAAGCTGCCGCTGACTCCCTACAACGACCTGGCGGCACTCGTCCCAGCCGCCTATGCCGGTGAACTGTCAAAGATCAAGACCGACCTCGGAATCAGCTTCGCTCTGCAGCTCACCGCCCCCTACGCTCCGACTGTTGATTCGATACCATCCTGCCATCTCTCTGTCGAGATTCCAGAATGCCGTGCGCGCTACGAGCGTCTGAATCTCAAAAGCTTCTCATTCTCGGCCGAGGCCGACATTGACGGCCGTGATCTCGACCGCTCGACCGTAAGCCTCAAGAAACTCTCGGCTATAGGCGACGGAGTAGGCTTCGAACTGATTGCCGACTTCGCCAATCTGATCTCCGACCCCTCGGCTGAAGGAACATTCCGAGGCGGCATAGACATTGACCGTCTCCCCTCCGCCATGCTTAAGAAACTGCCTTGCGAACTGTCGGGCAACCTGCGTGCCGACAGCCGTTTCGCACTGCGCAAAAGCTATCTGACAAAAGAGAAATTCCACCTCATACGCCTGACCGGCGATGCAACTCTGCGCGACTTCCGCGCCTCGATGCCTGAACTCCCCGCTGACCTCTATACCCGCACCGTGGAACTGAAACTCGGCACCAACTCCTCTTTCACCCGCGGAGACGTGGCTGTCGACTCGATGTTGACGGCATCTTTGAAAATCGACACCATAGCAGCCGATGTCACCGGAATGACCCTCATAGGCAACGGACTGAAAATGGGTGTCGGGAGCCGCAACACAGCCTCGTCGGCCGACACTACAATGATCAATCCCCTCGGCGCCCGCATAGTGGCTGAAAAACTCTACTTCAGATCGCTGGAAGACTCACTGCGGGTGCGGCTGCGCAAGGCCACCGTCGGGGCCACACTCCGCCGCTACAAAGGCGATGCAAAAAAACCGCAACTCCATCTGGACGTAGCCACCGAAGGCGCCTTCTACGGCGACCGCGTCAACCGCGCCATGCTCCACAAGGCCTTGCTCTACGTCACCGTTCATCCCGACTCACTCCCGGCGGTTTCCCGCAACCGCAACAGCCGTCTGCTCGACTCTCTCGCTGTGGCCCATCCCGAACTTTCTCAGGATTCCCTGCGCAGCCTCGCGGCTTCGATCAGACAGACCCGTAGAAACAACCGCCTGAACGCCGACAGCGCCGCTGTGTCCAACGGAGAGGTGATTGACATCTCGGTCGACAACTCCATGCGCCGCCTCATGCGCCACTGGGATGCGAAAGGCATACTGCGCGCCAAGCGTGTGGCAGTCTTCACACCATACTTCCCGCTGCGCAACAGCCTGACAGATCTCAACATGCGCTTCACTTCTGACTCTGTCACCATCTCCGACACCCGCCTGCGGTCAGGCAACAGCGGTCTGACAATCAACGGATCTATCAGCAACATCACCAAGGCCCTGACATCAAGAACCCACTCGCAGCCTCTGAAACTCGACTTCACGCTCTCAGGCGACACTCTTGACATCAACCAACTCGCCGCAGCCGCTTTTTCAGGCGCAGCATTCGCCGAAAAAGACTCTGCCGGAACTTTCGTCGCGCCTGACACCGACAATGAGGCAGTGCTTGCAGCTTCAGTCCAGGCCGGAGCAGACACCTCGGCCCTGCTCGTAGTTCCGGCGAACATCGAGGGAACTCTAAAAGTCAATGCCGCTGACATATTATACTCCAACATGGTTTTCCACGATTTCAACGGAAAGCTCAACGTCTACAAGGGTGCAATAAATCTTGAGCAGATGACGGCTCGATCTGATGTCGGATCGCTCGATCTGAACGCCCTCTACAGTGCGCCGACAAAACATGACGCCACGTTTGCCTTCGGGCTCAGAGTCAATGATTTCCACATAGCCCAATTCCTCGACCTCGTTCCGTCGCTTGACACCATCATGCCGCTCCTCTCCGACATCAGCGGCATCATCAACGCCGATATCGCCGCTACCACCGGGCTGGATTCAGACATGAACATTGACATACCCACTCTGAAAGCTGCCGTCAAGCTCTCAGGCGACAGCCTTGTGCTGATTGACCAGGAAACATTCCGTACAATAGGCAAATGGCTACTGTTCAAGCACAAAGAGAAAAACGTCATTGACAGCATGAACGTCGAGATGATAGTCAACAACTCGCAGCTCGAACTCTTCCCCTTCATCTTCAATCTCGACCGCTACAAGCTCGGCGTAATGGGCTCGAATGACATGGCCATGAACCTCAACTATCATGTGGCCGTGCTCAAATCGCCCCTGCCGTTCAAGTTCGGCATCAACATCAAAGGCGATGTAGACAACATGAAGATACGACTTGGCCGCGCAAAGTTCAACGAAAAGAACATCCCGCGCACCGTTGCGATTGCTGACACCACCCGCATCAACCTCGTGCGCGAGATTGGCAACATATTCCGCCGAGGTGTAAGGACAGCCGGAATCAACAGTCTCGACTTCTCCCGCAATCCCGCCGTCAGTCCGGCTGACAGTTATCCGGCTACCGACACAATCTCTCACGCCGATTCGCTATATTTCATCAAAGAAGGACTGATCCCGGCCCCTGACACCGTCACCGCCACACCGCTCCAGTCTGCCAAACAGAAAAAGAAACGCAAATGACACAGCCTCCGCTTCCCTTTGCCCCTGAAATACTCCGCTTTCTCAAGCGCCATCACTACGAACGCGTCACCCCGCGCGCGGCCCTCATCGACATGGATGGAACCCTCTATGACTCGATGAAAAACCACACCCGTGCATGGCACCGGCTCATGACCGAGCTCGGAGTCGAGTGCACACGCGATGAATTCTATCTCTATGAAGGCCGCACCGGAGCATCGACAATCAACGCCCTGTTCCAGCGCCAGTTCGGGCGCGATGCCACAGATGAAGAAAAAACATCGCTCTATCAGCGCAAAACCGAATACTTCCGTGAACTGCCGCCGGTACTTCCTATGGAAGGCGCGCTTGACATGCTCTCCGTTTTCCGCGAAGTGGGAATGCAGCGCGTGCTTGTCACAGGTTCCGGACAGCAGTCGGTGCTTGACAACATCTCGCGCGACTTCCCCGGAATGTTTGACGATAACAAACGCATCACCGCCCGCAACGTCACCCACGGGAAGCCTCACCCCGAACCCTTCATCAAAGCCATGCAGCTTGCAAGAGTAAGCCCCTCGCAGTCGATCGTGGTTGAAAACGCCCCCCTCGGTGTCGAAGCCGGCGACCGTGCCGGAGCCTTTACAGTCGGAGTGACCACCGGCCCTATTCCCCGCGAGGCTATGGAAGAAGCAGGAGCCGCAGTAGTGTTCAGCTCAATGCCTGAATTCGCCCACATGCTTCCGTCCTTGCTCCTCTCGCTGCTGACTATCACCAGCGACTATTAAGCACCATCCAAGAGCCACCTGAATCTCATTAACCCCGTCTCTTACACCCACGCCTTCCAAATGCAGAAAATAGTTTACACAAATGAAGTAGCCCAAGCTATAAAAACTTTCGTCAACGAACTCACACCCGCAAGCGTCCACATAATAACCGACACCAACGTCGCGGATGCAGTGCTCCCGAAACTCAGACTCGACTATCCGGTAATCACCGTCCCTGCGGGCGACGACCATAAGAACATCGATTCTCTGAGCCACATCTGGAGTAGCCTGATCAACCAGGGAGCCACACGGAAATCACTCGTAATTAATATAGGTGGCGGCGTTGTAACCGATATGGGCGGATTTGCAGCAGCCACCTTCAAGCGAGGAGTGCGCTTCATCAATGTACCGACCACTCTGCTTTCGGCTGTCGATGCGGCTGTAGGCGGAAAGACCGGCATAAACTTCGAGGGACTCAAAAACGAGATCGGAGCCTTTGCCCCTGCAGAAGCAGTGGTCATCTCGACAATCCTGTTTGCATCTCTTCCGAAAACCGAACTGCTCTCAGGCTATGCCGAGATGCTGAAACACGGTCTCCTTTCGTCAGCCGCCGACTATGCCGCGCTGCTTGATTTCGACATTCTTGATGCCGATCTTAGCCGTCTGCTTCCCTTGCTCGAAAGAAGCGTGCGTGTCAAAGAGTGCATAGTCGAGGAAGACCCCTGCGAAAAAGGCATACGCCGTGCCTTGAACCTCGGCCACACAGCCGGCCATGCTTTCGAGGCGCTTGCCATGCACAAAGGTCGACCCATGCCCCACGGCTATGCAGTCGCATTCGGCATACTGGTGGAAATGATCATCTCGCACTCGCTCGAAGCCTTCCCCTCGGCCGAACTTTACCGCTATGCCGCCTATCTGAAGGACCAGGGCTACGGATCGCCAGACGTTTCATGCAACGATTATCAGGCTCTTCTCGAATATATGCGCCACGACAAGAAAAACGACACTCCCTCGCAGATCAACTTTACCCTCCTCTCAGCTCCCGGACAGCCGCTGATCGACCGCACCGCATCCGCTGACGAAATTCTGGCCGCCTTTGACATCTTCCGCGACCTGATCTGAGATCGGATCAGGAATATCAGAAAATATAGCCTGCGGTAGCCATCACATTGACATTATGAGAATTCGGAGTCTTTATCGCGGCACTTGTGCCCATAGCCACATTCCGGAAACCGAACTGGCATCTCACTCCGAGCGAGATCTTATTCATGAATGTAAGGCCCGTGCCGAGATGCAATCCCATGTCGAAATCGCGGTATGAATTGATAAATCCGCGGTCACTCTTATAGTAATCAGCCGTTGGGTGCGATATGTTTGTCACGAGCTGGCCAAGCTCATTGACCTTGGCATTATATATCGTAGCCTTCTGCTTACCTCCTATGCCGAAACTCATGAATATACCGCCGTCGGCATTCCATTTTACTCTCGGAGCCAGATTGAAAGTGAATGACGCGAAAATAGGCACGTTGAACGTACGGTAATTATTCTTGATGAATACATTTGACACATTGGCCTCACCCTCCTGGGTCACCGCCAGATCCAGTTTGCCCGAATTGCGCAGATAGTTCAGCTCAGTGCCGAGCCCGACGAAAGAAGTCAGATTGAACTTGGCTCTGAAGCCCACACCCCAGGCGAAACCCATCGAATTGTTGACATCAGAAACAGCCGGGAAACAGCTCTTATAGTTTTCCGTCACGTAGCTGCCACCTGCCAGCAAGTGGACCTGGGTCTCGAAAAATTTATCGGGCTTACCATAGACAATCAGTTGTGACTTTACAGCTGTCGGGAATAACAGAGCTGCGACAGCGATGACGGCGGCGGTAAAGATTTTTTTCATAACATTAGCGCGTGTGTGATTATATTTGACTGCTTTATTTCAATCCAAAATTACATCAAAAAGCCCTTATAAGCAACCCCTGATATAAAAATTGCCAAAAAATGATATTTTTTTTGCACAATTGAATAATTATTTCTAACTTTGCAGAGTCAAAAACGACAACACAACGGCTCCTTAGCTCAACTGAATAGAGCATCTGACTACGGATCAGAAGGTTACAGGTTTGAATCCTGTAGGAGTCACACCAAGCCCGCTTCACCAAGCGGGCTTTTTTCATCCCCCGCCTCGTCGGCCTTTATCACCGTCTGCGGATATCACTGTACAGAATCCCCAATAAGGCCGATTAAGAGAGTCCGCGCACTATCAACGGACCGACTACACCAGAGCAATCCCCGGTTTCACATGGCTGAGACCGGGGATTGCTCCGTAGGCGGGCAAAGGCAATTCAGGTTTTGTCCATTCGATTTTTAAGTTTATATTTGCATTGACAATTGCATTCCGACAATCAAGATTTGGATTTATGACTCAAGAGGAAAGCGACGAGAAGTTCATGCGCATGGCTCTGGCCGAGGCGCGGGAGGCTATGGAGCGAGACGAAGTGCCGATAGGTGCGGTGATTGTGTCGCCGCGGGGCATGGTCATAGGCCGTGGCCACAATCTGACGGAGGCTTTGGCCGATGTGTCGGCCCACGCGGAGATGCAGGCCATAACCGCTGCGGCGCAGATGCTTGGCGGGAAGTATCTTCAGAACTGTACGCTCTATGTCACAGTGGAGCCTTGCCTGATGTGTGCGGGCACCATAGGATGGGCGCAGATAGGCCGTGTGGTCTACGGGGCGGCGGATGAGAAGCGGGGCTACCGGTCGTTCACGTCGAGATCGCCTTTCCATCCGCGGGCCACGGTGACATCCGGGGTGCTCGGAGATGAATGTGCGGAGCTGATGCGCACTTTTTTCAAGTCGAAGCGTTAGATTAGAATATGCCGGTGTCAGAAAAGTCTGACGGCTCCCTCTCCATAGATAATCAAAAAAACAGAACCTGATCAAAAAATATAGCCTGACAGTGAAACCGAAACTTGTAATCTCGTCCGGAGCCGGTATTTCGGCCGAATCCGGAGTCTCGACGTTCCGCGATGCGGGAGGTCTGTGGGAGAACTATCCCGTGATGGATGTGTGTAGCGCGGATGGCTTCGCGCGCAATCCTGCGCTTGTCCACCAGTTTTACAACGAACGGCGCAAGGGGCTGGTGAAGTGCCTGCCCAACGCCGCCCACCGGGGGCTTGTGGAGCTGGAGAAATGGTATGACGTGTATGTGATCACACAGAACGTCGACGATCTCCACGAGAAGGCCGGGAGTTCGAAGATTCTGCATCTCCACGGCGAGCTGATGAAGGTGAGGTCCATGCGTGATGACACCCGCATCTACACGCTCGATGAAAAGCATCTTGAGACCAGTCCGGATACGCGCGACAGCTACGGAGATCCGGTGAGACCCCACATAGTCTTCTTTCAGGAGGCTGTGCCCAACATCGAGCGGGCTATAGAATGGACGCGCGAGGCCAACATATTCGCGGTGATAGGCACTTCGCTCGCGGTCTATCCGGCGGCGAGTCTGCTTCACTACGTCAGGCCGGGAGTTCCGGTCTATTACATAGACCCGCGTCCGGCGGCAGTTCCTGACAATGTCACAGTGATCCCTGCGACCGCCACTCAGGGAGTGACCCGGCTCATAGAGCTTCTCAGGCCCGAAGGAAAATAAGAGGTTAAAAAAACTCTAAGCGGCTTCCCGGCAAGTTGAAAATCCTTGCAAAACAGTTTGCTACAATCTCTAAATGTGAGAAATTGTTAAAGGATTAACCTAATTTTAAGAATCTGTTTATATTTTTCCTACCTTTGCGCTCTGAATCCGGCCATCATCCAGGCCACCCGAATCGGTGGGGCAGAGTGTCAGTCAAGGCGCACCACCCATAGCGTTATACTATAATATGTTGAAAAACCTCGTCATAGTAGAGTCTCCGGCCAAAGCCAAGACCATTGAGAAATTCCTCGGCAAGGACTATAAGGTCATGTCGAGCTACGGTCATATCCGTGACCTCCGCAAGAAAGATATCAGCATCAAGGTTGATTCCGACTTCCAGCCAGTCTATGAAATTCCGGCCGACAAGAAAAATCTTGTCACCGAGCTAAAGAAAGCCGCCAAGGAGGCTGAGACAGTCTGGCTCGCATCTGATGAGGACCGCGAGGGAGAAGCCATAGCATGGCATCTCTACGAGGTGCTCGGACTGAAGCCGGAAAACACCAAGCGGATAGTCTTTCACGAGATCACCAAGAACGCTATTCTTGAAGCGATCGAGAATCCGCGTGACATCGACCTGCATCTTGTCGATGCCCAGCAGGCCCGACGGGTGCTCGACCGTCTGGTGGGCTTCGAGCTGTCGCCTGTGCTCTGGAAGAAGATCAAGCCGGCGCTCTCGGCCGGCCGTGTGCAGTCAGTGGCCGTTCGTCTGATAGTTGACCGCGAGAACGAGATCAATTCCTTCAAGTCGGAGCCTTACTACCGAGTGACAGCGCTTTTCACCATTCCCGGCGGTGCCCAGCTGAGGGCGGAACTGTCAAAGCGTCTTCCTGATGAGGAAAGCGCGCGTGAATTCCTCGAAGCCTGCAAGAAGGCAGTGTTTACGGTTTCCGACATCAGCGTCAAGCCTCTCAAAAAGTCGCCGGCGCCCCCCTTCACCACCTCGACCCTCCAGCAGGAAGCTGGCCGCAAGCTCGGATTCACTGTGTCACAGACCATGATGGTGGCCCAGAAGCTCTACGAAGCAGGTCACATCACTTATATGCGTACCGACTCGCTCAACCTCTCGAAGCTTGCTGTGGCAACCATATCGAAACTCATCACCGAAGAACTCGGCGATAAATATCTGAAGGTGCGCCGCTATCACACCAACTCTAAAGGCGCGCAGGAAGCTCACGAGGCCATCCGCCCGACCTATATCGACAAGGAGACGGTGGAAGGCACCTCGCAGGAAAAGCGGCTTTACCGTCTGATCCGCCTGCGCACAATGGCTTCACAGATGGCAGATGCCGAACTGGAGAAGACCACTATCGACATCAGTCCCTCAGGCCGTCAGGAGCATTTCACTTCAAGCGGTGAGGTCATCAAGTTTGACGGTTTCCTGAAAGTCTATCTCGAAGGCAACGATGATGATGACAGCCAGAGTCCCGAAGGTGACGACATGTTGCCGCAGGTCAATCCCGGCGAACAGCTTACAGCCGAAAACATCAGCGCCACGGAGCGTTTCACTCTCGCGCCTCCGCGCTATACCGAATCATCGCTCGTCAAGAAGATGGAAGAGCTCGGCATAGGCCGCCCGTCGACCTACGCTCCGACCATCTCGACCATCCAGCACCGCGAATACATAGTCAAAGGGGAGAAAGCCGGCGAGAAGCGTCCGTTCAAGGTTCTGACACTTAAAGCCGATGGCAAACTAAGCTCGGCCACAAAGACCGAAAGCGTAGGTGCAGAAAAAGGGAAGCTCATCCCGACCGACACCGGCATTATTGTCAATGAGTTCCTCACGGCCAATTTCCCTGACATTCTCGACTATGACTTCACAGCCGACATGGAGCAGAAATTCGACCGCATAGCCGAAGGCGAAAGTGACTGGAACAAGGAGATAGCCCGTTTCTACGGACTCTTCCATCCGGAAGTGGAGAAGGCCAACGAAATGCGCACCGAGCATAAGGTGGGCGAACGCCAGTTAGGCACCGATCCGGCCACCGGCGAACCTGTTTCGGTCAAGATAGGCCGTTTCGGGCCTGTGGTGCAGATCGGGTCAGCCGATTCCAAGGAAAAGCCGCGTTTCGCGTCTCTGCGCAAAGACCAGAGCGTTTTTGACATCACTCTTGAGGAAGCTCTGAAACTCTTCGACCTGCCACGCACTGTTGGCGAGATAGAAGGCAAGACAGTGGTTGCCGCAATAGGCCGTTTCGGGCCCTACATACGCCACGACGGCAAGTTTGTCAGCATCCCCAAGGACCTTTCACCGACTTCGATTACCCTTGAAGAAGCCACCGAGCTGATCCGCGCCAAGCGCGAGGCTGACAGCAACAAGGTTGTCAAGACGTTCGCCGAGGAACCGGAGATACAGATACTCAACGGCCGCTACGGTGTCTACATAGCCCACAACAAGACCAACTATAAGATTCCGAAAAGTGTGACCGATCCGGCAGCTCTTACTCTCGATGAGGTCAAGGCTATCATGGCAGACCAGGAGAAGGCGCCCAAGCGCACTGTGCGACGCAAGAAATAATCAATAGCTCTCCCCTACCCCCTTTCAGCATCAGACACATTACCCAATCAATGGCCAAAAGAACATATTCAACCAAGCCGGGCGCCGAACGCAACAAGTTCAAGCCCGATGTAATCGAAACCTATCAGGTGGCCGAGGAGGCCGCACTTCTTGAATTTCTGATCGGCGCGATGCCTCAGCGCAAACGCACAGCGATCAAGAATCTTTTGAGCCACAACCAGATAGCAGTCAACGGCATTCCGACCACCCAGTTTGACATGGCGCTGAAGGCCGGCGACGAGGTGAAAGCCAATCTCACCCGCGAGTTCCGTGTGTTCTACAACCGCCGTCTTAAGCTTGTCTATGAAGACGATGACATCATAGTGGTCAACAAGGGCTACGGGCTGCTGTCAATGGGCACTGACAAGATAAAAGAAGGAACGGCCTACAGCATACTGCGCGAATATCTGAAGTGGCAGGACCCGCGCAACAAACTCTTCATTGTCCACCGTCTCGACCGAGACACATCCGGACTGATGGTCTTCGCCAAGAGCCAGGAGGCCAAAGACAAGCTCCAGCACAACTGGAACAATATGGTGATTGCCCGCAAGTATCTTGCGGTTGTGGAGGGACGTCCGGAATCCGAAGAGGGGGAAGTGCGCAGCTATCTTGCTGAAAATTCGCGTTTTGAAGTCTATTCCACCGATAAGCCTGAGGAGGGTCAGTTAGCCGTTACGCGTTACCGGACCCTGCGCTCGCGCAACGGGTATTCGCTGATGGAGGTCTCTCTGGACACCGGACGCAAAAACCAGATCCGTGTCCATATGAAAGATCTTGGTCACCCCATTGCCGGCGATCGCCGCTACGGGGCGAAAAGTTCGCCCATTCACCGTATGGCACTTCATGCTCAGACGCTTCGTTTTATCCATCCGATGACCCGGAAGGACATGAACTTCTCCACTCCGGTGCCGGCTTCGTTCGCCCGCATGGTCGGGATGTGATTGGCTGTCTGACAGATCATTATCCTTTTCACCAGAAACTGATTCCTTAGCCCGGCGCCGTCGGGCCGCGCTTTCGCGCGCCTTGCGGGAGCGCTCTACGGCTTTGTCTATGTCGGGACGCAGAAGGTAGAAGATCAGCAGGGAGTCTGTCGAGATGTCGCCTGCAGGTTCAATACGGTGGATCAGATAGATGTTGATGGCCTCCATAGTTTCGTAATATGAGGCTGTACGCCCGGTCCAGCTGACGCACTCGATGGCCGAGCGGATGTTGTCACTCAGACGGGTATAAAATTTTTTCGAGACCGGGAGGTCCTGGGAGGTGGTGGGTTTCATAGAGCAAAAAAATTTATTAAGTAACTCTTCAAAATTAACCGATATAATGTACATAAGTATCTCGTATGGGGGATCTTTTATACTCTCTGCGGTTTTATTCCGGTCAGAATCAAGTTCTTCATCGGTCGTTTATGTCTATAAACTCCCTCTTCAGCCCTCGATTCTGCCTCTGAATAAATCCCGCACATAGTATAAATTAATTTTTCAGAGTTACTTATTTTTGCAAATATACACCACGCCACCCCCGAAAAGAGTGCGATAATGCGGAGGCTTCGCTGTCAGGAGCTATTCGGTGATGCCGTCGCGGGCAAGAAGGGCTGTGATGGATGGATCCTGGCCGCGGAAACGGCGATAGAGTTCATCGGGGTCTTCGGTGCCTCCGCGCATTAGAATGCAGGTGCGAAATGATTCTGCCGTGGCACGGTCAAAAATACCGTTTTCCTTGAATTTTGCAAAAGCGTCGGCATCGAGCACTTCGGCCCATTTATAGCTGTAGTAGCCTGCGGCATATCCGCCGGCAAAGATGTGGGAGAAGGTAGATCCGATGACGGATCCGGGAATGTGGGCGAACATTGCGACCGGCGCTCCGGCCTCACATTCGAATGCCTCCGGATCGTCGACCGGCGAGGTGATGCTGTGCCAGGCCATGTCAATCAGTCCGAAATTGAGCTGACGCAGGCAGGCATAGGCCGCACCGAAGCGCGAGACTGCGACTATGCGGTCTACGAGTTCTGCGGGAATCGGTTCGCCGGTCTGATAGTGGCGGGCGAATCCATCGAGAAAGTCTTTTTCAGTCAGATAGTTTTCATTGAACTGCGAGGGGAGTTCCACAAAGTCGCGCAACACGTTGGTGCCTGAAAGCGAGGCATATTTTGTGGCGGCGAAGAGGCCGTGGAGCGCGTGGCCGAACTCATGGAGGAAGGTCTCGACCTCATAGGGCGCAAGAAGTGAGGGCCGGGTGGCGGTAGGCTTTGTGAAGTTCATCACTATGGTGACGTGAGGGCGGATGTGCTCACCTTCAGGAGTGATCTCCTCGCTGCGGAATTCAGTCATCCACGCACCGGGGCGCTTGCTGTCGCGCGGGAAGAAGTCGGTGTAGATGATTCCGAGGAAGGAACCGTCACGGTCAATGACCTCATAGGCCCTTACATCGGGATGATAGACCGGGATTTCATTGTTTTCCCTGAATGTGACACCGTAGAGACGGGTGGCGAGTCCGAAAACTCCGTCAATGACGTTGCCGAGTTCGAAATAGGGTCGCAGGGCCTCTTCATCATAGGCATAACGCGCGTTTTTCAGTTTGTTGGCATAGTAGCTGTAGTCCCAGGGGCACAGCTCTATCTCCCGGCCTTCAGTCTGCGAGGCATAAGCCGAAAGTTCGCGGAGCTCGGCTTCCATTGCGGGGCGATAGGCATCGCGCAGCGAATCGAGCAGCTCATAGACCTTTTCAGGGGTCTTCGCCATAGATTTCTCCAGGCGGTAGTGGGCAAAGGTCTCGTAGCCGAGAAGCCATGCGAGGTGCATACGGGTCTCGGCTATCTCTTTCATGACGGGGAGGTTGTTGAGGTCGCCGCTGACGTTGCGTCCGGAGTAGAGGCGATACATCTTTTCGCGCAGATCGCGGCGGTCACTGTATTTCATGAAAGCCATGTAGACGGGCTGTGCGAGAGTGAAGAGATATTCCCCCTCGCGGCCTTTCTCCTTGGCGGCAAGAGCTGCGGCTTCGACGGAGCTTTCGGGGAGTCCGGAAAGGTCATCGGTCGTGAGCCAGATCTCGTAGGTGTTGAGCTCTTTGAGCACATTCTGCCCGAAAAGAGTGGTCAGTTCGCTCAGACGGCTTGAGAGCCATGAGTAGGTCTCGCGGTCATCGCCTTCGAGCAGAGCGCCGCTGCGCACAAACGACTCGTAGGTGCGGCGCAGGAGCATGGAGTCTTCGGTGTCGAGGCCAAGTGAATCGCGCTTGTCATAGACGGCTTTTACGCGCTCCCAGAGTCTGCGGTTGAGCGAGATTGATGTGGAATAGTCAGAAAGGCGGGGTGTGATCTTGAGCGAGAGTTCCATCATGGCATCGTCGGTCATGGCCGAGAGCAGCGGGTCGAAGACCATAAGCACGCGGTTGAGATCACGGTCGGCATGTTCAAGCGCCACGATGGTGTTTTCAAACGTCGGAGGTTCGGGGTTGGCAACAATGGCATCGACCGCCTCAAGGCCGAGACGGATGCCACGGTCGATGGCGGGTTCGTAGTCGGTGACCGAGATGCGGTCAAAGGGTGCGGTGCCGTATGGAGTGGAGGTAAATTCCGAGAAAAATGGATTCTGGGTCTGTGACATGTGGGGATCGGAGGAGGGGTAAAGATTCTGTGCGGTTGGTGTGGATATCTGAGAGGAGCTGATCAGAGGCTCTGGCCGAGTTCGGAGGAGCGGCGGAAGGCTTCGTCGAGCAGCAGGCCGAGGGTCAGAGAGTCAGGCGCGGGAAACGAGCTGAACAGGTGGCGGTCGGCGTTGAAGTCGCGCATGAAGTCATCGCGGTCGAAGTTGCGCGCGGCAATTGAGGAGGCATAGCGCTCCACGGCTTTGTCGAGGCTTCCGCTCAGCACTTCGAGATGGCCGGCGGCAAGGAAGTCGGAGGCAGAGGGATCGCGGGAGAGGATCATGGCGGAATAACGGCGCGCGCGTTCGAGATCGCCTGAGAGCAGTGAGCAGCGGACTATTGGGCGCGAGGAGCGGTCAGACTCTCCGGCGAGAAATTCGACTTTATAGAAGAATTTCAGGGCCTCTTCATAGCGTCCGCAGAGCATGTGGCAGCGGCCCATGTTGAGAGCCAGGGCGGAGTCGTCGGGGCGCGCTGAGGCCACACGGATATAATAAGAGAGAGCTTTTTCCCAGTCGCCGTTCTGACGGTGGCAGAAGGCGAGACGCTTGACGGTCCATTCGCTCTGCGAGTTGAGCAACTCGCTCTGTTCATAATAGCGTATGGCCTCGGCGAGATTGCCGGTCATCTGCATACAGTAGCCCATCTTCTGGAAGAGTTCGGCGGAAGGTGGCATTTTGAACGAGAGGCGGTCGAAGAGGTCAAAGGCATCGGCATAGTGGCCGTGTCTGAAATAGAATTCTCCGACAAGGCGTAGGGTGTCGGCATCGTCAAACACCTCCGAGAGCTGCGGCAGGGTGACAAGGTTGAGCGACGAGGCCACGGCAAAGGGGTCGCGGAACTCACCCTTGCGGCGGAAGAGGCGGAAAAAGCGGTAGATATCCTGGACATAGCGCCCGGCAATGCGCTCGCGGTCTTTGCCGGCCTGGGGCAGATCGCCGAAACTCATGGCCGCCATCTGGGCCGAGTGGGCCTTGAGCTGCGAGGCCATCATCTCTCTCTGCGATGCGGGCACCTGTGAGAGCGAGAGGATGATCGAAAATTTATCGCCGTCGCAGAACATCGGCGCGGCATCCATGATCTCGCCGAGGAGGCGCACTGAGGTGTCGCCGCTTCCGGCTATCGAGGAGTGAGACGAGTGGAAGGGCAGAAACCAGTTTGATATGTCGTTGAAAAACGGGAATGTCTTAAGTTTGCTGAAGGTCACCATCATGACATCGCCGCCGTCTTCCTGGATCTCCTGAAGCTCCTTCAGTTTGTCGGAAATTCCGGATTTGTCAAGCAGTTCGGCCCATTCGGGGTTTTCTTCCATAGCCTCAGGATCGAGCGGCTTGCGGCCGAGTTTCTCGATCTCAGGACGCAGTTTCATCATTTCGGGAATCACCTCGTCGGTGAGTTTTCGGCCTATGCGCTCGGTGTCACGCGCGCGGATAAACTGCATGAAAGCCATGCGCACGTCAGAGCGCCAGCGCGGATCCTCGCGCAGAGAGTCGAAGCGGCGCAAGAGCGAGGGTGAGAACGGACGGTCGCGGCGCATCGACATGACTATCAGCAGAGAGCAGAGAGCGCGGACTGAAATTTCGGCATCGTCAACAGTATAGGCATCCATCAGCATACGCAGGCGGCGTTCGTCGTGATATTCAAGCTCGCCCATCATGACAGCCCCGATGCAGAGCAGTTTGAAATGGCGCGGCAGCGAGGGGTCGGCCATGACATTGCCTATGGCGGCGGCATCGTCGACCGACAGTGGCGAGGTGGTCCAGATGAAGTTGAAGATATCTTTCTCCAGCGACTCGGCCCTGGCGGTCAGTTCGCGGCCTGCCTTTTCGGCATCTTCGGTCAGCACTGCCATCTGCAGGCGGCGGTTGACGCGGTGATATTCGCCGATGAGTGCGGCCACTGTCAGGTCGCGGCTGCTGAGCTGAAAGCGCAGGGTGTTGAAATATAGCGTCGGGGCATCGGCTATGCGCGAACGGCGGTGAAGATCGTCGGCAAGCGAGCGCACCGAGCCGCAAAGCTCGGCGAAAAGCTGCGGACGGGCCGGATCGGGAAGCCCCTGAAGGGCGTAGTGGGTCATCAGCCTGTAGCTTTCGCGCAGACGGGCTGTGGCCGAGCGGATCTCGGCGATGGCTCCGAGCGACGAGGCTGCGTTGTCGATGAGATCGAGAGCGTCGTTGATGCGCCCTGAGTCAAGAAGACGGTCAATGTCTCCTGAAATATCTATATGGTGATTCATTGGAGTTCGTGTATATGCAAATTTACTATTATTCCCGCAAAAATCATGCCAAAATGAGGATTTTTCCGTATTTTTGCACTTCTTAAAGCAACCAATCTGAAAACATATGCCACATAATATAGCAATCCTCGGCTCAACCGGGTCGATCGGAACGCAGACACTCGATGTCATATCCCACTTCCCTGACCGGTTCAAGGCCACGGTGCTGACAGCCGGCTCTAAGGTCGACGAGCTGATAGAACAGGCGCGCATTCACCGTCCGGCTCTTGCTATCATAGCCGATGAGTCGAAATATGCCCGTCTGCACGAGGCTCTCTCTCCCTTAGGTATAGAGACTGCCTCCGGCGCCGCGGCAATAGCCGATGCGATGGAGCGCGACGATTTCGACACGGTGGTGACCGCCACCGTAGGCTACAGCGGCCTGCTCCCCACTGTCCGCGCCATCCGCACAGGCAAGGAAATAGCTTTGGCCAATAAGGAAACTCTTGTAGTGGCCGGCGAACTGGTCAGCCGCCTTCTGGCCGAGTCAAAATCAAAAGTGATACCCGTCGACTCGGAACACTCGGCGATCTACCAGTGTCTGGTCGGCGAGGAAAAAGGCTCGGTCAACAAACTTATCATCACCGCTTCGGGAGGTCCGTTCCGCACAATGGACAGCAAGCACATAGCCCGGATGACCGCCCGCGAGGCCCTGCTGCACCCGCGCTGGCAGATGGGAGCCAAGATCACTATCGACTCAGCCACCATGCTCAACAAGGCCTTTGAGATCATCGAGGCCCGCTGGCTTTTCGACATTGAGCCGGAGAGAATCGAGGCCGTGGTGCATCCTCAGTCAATCATCCACTCGATGGTCGAGTTTATCGACGGCGCCGTCAAAGCCCAGCTCGGAATTCCTGACATGCGCCTGCCGATCCGCTATGCTCTCGGCGATGCCTCGCGCCTGCCCTCATCGGAACGCCCGCTGAGTCTTGCCGACTATTCGACGCTGACCTTCGAGAAGCCCGATGCAGAAAAATTTCCCTGCCTGACCCTCGCCCCCTATGCCCTCAGCCGCGGCGGAAACACGGCCTGCATCATCAACGCCGCCAACGAAGTGGCAGTGCGCGCCTTCCTTGACGGACGCATTTCCTTCCCAGCCATCTACAGCTGCATCACCCAGGCGCTTGAGGCCATAGATTTCATTGCATATCCGTCGCTCGATGACTATGTGGCCACACATCACGCCACCATCAAATTTACCGAAGAAAATCTGACACGCAAATAAAGAGGTTGTAAAAAAACAACATCATAAGCAACACTGACAATTCTTATGGAAACATTCCTTATAAAAGCCCTTCAGCTCATAGTGGCCCTGGCCTTCCTCGTGATCATCCACGAATTCGGCCACTTCATTTTCGCCCGCATTTTCGGCATCAGAGTCGAGAAATTCTACATGTTTTTCGACCCCTACTTCTCGCTGTTCAAGTGGAAACCCAAAGCCAAAGAGGGCGCAGACCCAAACAAAAGCTCATGGCGCGACACTGAATACGGCATAGGCTGGCTCCCGCTCGGAGGCTACTGCAAGATCTCCGGCATGATCGACGAGTCGATGGACACCGAACAGATGAAGCAGGAGCCCAAACCCTGGGAATTCCGCACCAAACCGGCCTGGCAGAGACTGCTGGTGATGCTCGGCGGCGTGCTCTTCAACTTCATACTCGCGATTCTGATCTATGCCGGCATTGCCATGCACTGGGGATCGCAGTACATACCTTTCGAAGCTGCCACCGAAGGCTTCGACTTCGCTCCCGCTGCCCAGAAAGCAGGATTCCGCAACGGCGACATCCCTTACAAGGCCGACGGCCGTCTGCTTGACGCATCGAAGGGTGACTATCCCTACCATATGGCCGACGCCGACGTGGTCACAGTGATCCGCAACCACCGCGATACCGTCGACATCGCCATCCCCGATGACTTCATCTTCCGTCTCAACGAAGACAAGGGCTTCCTGGCCTACCGCCTGCCGGTCTACATAGACCGCATCGTACCCGGCGAGGCCGCCGCTAAGGCCGGACTGAAAGAAGGCGACCACATCATAGCCGTTGACTCGACAGCCACTCCCTCGTTCACCGAGCTCACCCCCGCCCTTGTCAGCCATGCCGGGAAAGAGACCACAGTGACCGTGGAGCGCGACGGCAAGACCCTGCGTCTGCCAGTCACCCCCAACGAACACGGCAAACTCGGCTTCCAGCTCAGACCGATCACAGCCGTCTACAACCCAGTGACCATTGACTACAGCTTCTTCCAGTCATTCCCCAAAGGCTGGGAAATCGGCACCACCACCCTCACAAACTACGTCAGCTCGATGAAGCACGTCTTCTCGCAAGAGGGAGCCGAGAGCCTCGGAGGATTCGGAGCAATCGGCAACATGTTTCCCGAACGCTGGAACTGGCTCAGTTTCTGGGAAATCACGGCCTTCCTTTCCGTTGCGCTCGCATTCATGAACATCATCCCCATTCCCGGACTCGACGGCGGGCACGTCATGTTCCTCCTATACGAGATCATCACCCGCAGGCAGGCTCCGGAAAAGGTTCTGATCGTAGCCCAATACATCGGCATGGCCTTCCTGCTGCTTCTGCTGCTCTACGCCAACGGCAACGATATTTTCCGGGCATTCTTCAAATAACCCGGCCCCTCTCCCCCGCCCACACACATTGTTATAAACTGTCAATATGTCATCATCACAGCTTAAAACCATAACCCTCAAGCGCGGAAAAGAAGAATCGCTCCTGCGCTTCCACCCGTGGGTATTTTCAGGTGCCATCGCCAGCCTGCCCGACGGTCTTGAAGAAGGCGAGACCGTAAGAGTAGAAGCCTCTGACGGACGCTGTCTCGGAACAGGCCACTATGAGATCGGCTCCATAGCCGTGCGTATGCTCGAAAACACCGACTCGGCAATCGACGGCAACTTCTACGCCTCGCGTCTGCGCCACGCCTGGGACCTGCGCCGGCGCCTCGGCCTGATACGCCCCGACAACTCAACCTTCCGCCTGGTCCACGGCGAAGGTGACTTCCTGCCCGGATGCGTTGTAGACATCTACGGAGACACAGCAGTGCTCCAAGCCCATAGCCCCGGCATGCACTACGCCCGCCTGACCATAGCCGAAGAACTGACCCGCCTGCCCGATGCCGGAATCAAGAACGTTTACTACAAATCAGAGACAACCCTCCCCTTCAAAGCCCGCCTCGATCCGGTCAACGACTATATAATAGGTGGCTACAACACTAATATCGCAATTGAAAACGGCCTGAAATTCAACATCGACTGGCTCAAGGGGCAGAAAACCGGCTTCTTCGTAGACCAGCGCGACAACCGCTCGCTGCTGCAGAAATACAGCGCCGGAGCCAGAGTGCTCAACATGTTCTGCTACACCGGCGGCTTCTCGGTCTACTCGATGCGCGGCGGCGCCGAACTGGTCCACTCCGTCGACAGCTCGGCCAAAGCCATAACCCTCACCGATGCCAACATCGAGCTGAACTTCCCCGGCGACACCCGCCACAAATCATTTGCCGAAGACGCCTTCAAATATCTTGCAAAGGTTGAAAAAGGCGCCTATGACCTCATCATACTCGACCCCCCGGCCTTCGCCAAACACCGCAGCGCAATCCGCAACGCAATGATAGGATACCGCAGGCTCAACGCCGCCGCCTTCGAGAAAATCGCTCCCGGAGGAGTGCTCTTCACCTTCTCCTGCTCGCAGGCCATCAGCAAAGAGCAGTTCCGTCTGGCCGTCTTCACCGCTGCAGCCATGTCCGGCCGCCGGGTGCGCATTCTCCATCAGCTCACCCAGCCGGCCGACCATCCGGTCAACATCTACCACCCCGAAGGCGAATACCTCAAAGGCCTCGTGCTCTACGTCGAGTAAGAGAGTTGGCCAAACCAACTGACAGAACGTCAAAAAAACATTCTCATAACCAATCTCATAATCATGTCATTAACCAAATTTATTGTTCCTGCAATGGCAGCAATGGCAATCACAGCCTGTGGCTCAAAAGCCACACAGGAAACGGCTGACGATTTCGACTACACAGTCGACCGTTTCGCCGACATCGAGGTGCTTCGCTACAAAGTGCCCGATTTTGAGAATCTGACCCCTCAGCAGCGCATCCTCATCTACTATCTGACAGAGGCAGCCATCACCGGCCGCGACATTCTCTGGGAGCAGAACGGCAAATACAACCTCGCTATCCGCGACCTCATCGAGAACGTCTACACCAACTTCGACGGCGACCGCGAGAGCGACGAATTCAAAGGTCTCGAACTCTATCTGAAGCAGATCGAGTTTGCCAACGGCATCCATCACCACTATTCGATGGATAAGTTCACCCCCGTGTTCAGCCGCGAATTCCTCGCCGGCCTGGCGGCAAAACTCCCCGCCGACCAGCAGCCCGAAGATCTGGAAACACTCCTGACCATCATTTTCGACCCCTCAGTGATGCCCAAGCGCGTCAACCAGGCCGAAGGACAGGACCTCATCCTCACATCTGCCAACAATCTCTACGACAACATCTCGCAGCCCGAAGTAGAAAACTACTACAACGCACTTAAAGACACCACCGATGCCACCCCCGTTTCATGGGGCCTGAACGCACGTCTCACAAAGCAGGACGGCAAAGTAGTCGAGCAGGTCTACAAAGTAGGCGGTCTCTACTCCGAATCCATCTCAAAAATAGTGGATCTTCTCGGCAAAGCTGCGGAATATGCCGAAAACGACTCCCAGCGCGCCATCATCAACAAGCTCATCGAATATTACCGCACCGGCAACCTGAAGACCTTCGACGAATACTCGATAGCATGGGTTGAAGACACAGCCTCGCAGGTCGACTTCATAAACGGATTCATCGAAAGCTACGGCGACCCCCTCGGAATGACCGGTGCTTATGAATCAATCGTCAACTTCAAAAATCAGGAAGCCTCCCACCGCACCGAGGTTATCTCAGGCAACGCCGAATGGTTCGAGCAGCACTCGCCCGTCGATCCCCGTTTCCGCAAAGACGAAGTGAAAGGTGTAAGCGCCAAGGTGATCACCGCCGCCATCCTCGCCGGCGACGCCTACCCTGCCACACCAATCGGCATCAACCTTCCCAACGCCAACTGGATCCGCGCAGCCCACGGTTCGAAGTCTGTAACCCTCGAAAACATCACCGAGGCATATGACCAGGCATCGCACGGCAACGGCTTCAACGAAGAATTCGTCATCGACAAGGAGACATCCGACCTCCTTGACAAATACCTCTTCATCACTGACAACCTCCACACAGACCTCCACGAATGCCTCGGCCATGCCTCCGGACGCCTGCTCCCCGGTGTAGACCCCGATGCGCTGAAAGCCCACGGATCAACCCTTGAAGAAGCACGCGCCGACCTCTTTGCCCTCTACTACCTGGGCGATCCGAAGCTCCTTGAACTCGGTCTGCTCGACAACCCCGATGCCTACAAGGCCGAGTACTACAAATACATCCTCAACGGCCTCATGACACAGCTCATGCGCATCGAGCCCGGAAAAGACGTAGAGGAAGCCCACATGCGCAACCGCCAGCTCATCTCGGCCTGGGTCTATGAAAAAGGCAAGCCCGACAACGTGATCGAAATGGTGAAACGCGACGGCAAAACCTACATCAAGATCAACGACTACGCCAAACTCCGTGAACTCTTCGGTCAGCTTCTCGGCGAAGTGCAGCGCATCAAGAGCGAAGGCGACTACCAGGCCGGACGCGATCTCGTGGAGAACTACGGTGTCAAAGTCGATCCCGCCCTCCACAAGGAAGTACTCGAACGCTACGCCAAACTCAACATCGCACCTTACAAAGGCTTCGTCAACCCCGTCTACACTCCTGTCACCGACAAAGACGGCAACATCACCGACGTGACAATCAGCTACGACGAAGACTATCTCCCCCAGGTGCTCCGCTACTCGAAACAATATCGCACATTGAAATAATCTATACGATAATTCACCCGACAACATAAAGACTTCATATGACATCTATGAAACGTCTGCTCTCATTGCTGCCGTCATTCCTAATGGCGGCAGTTCTTTGGGGGCCGCTCCCTCCGACTATTACAAAAGCTGCGAAGGCAAAAAAGCAGCTGATCTTCTGTCAGCCCTGTGCAAGGTTGTAGGCCCGCACACCAACGTAGGCTACAGCGGACTGTGGGGAGTCTACGGATCCTCCGATATTGACGAAAACGGAAAGATCTGGGACATGTATTCGACCAAACGCTGGACCTACCGCAAAGAACAATGCGGAAGCGGCGGCTACACGAAAGTAGGCGACTGCTACAACCGCGAACACTCCCTGCCGAAAAGCTGGTTTAACGATGCAAGTCCGATGTATTCCGATGCTTTCCACATCTATCCTACTGACGGCAAGGTCAACGGACAGCGCAGCAACCATCCCTACGGCGAATGCGCCAACGGTTCTTCTGTTGCCGCCGCCAACGGAGTCAAGCCTCTCGGCAAGCTCGGAGCCTCAACCTTCCCCGGCTATTCCGGCACTGTGTTTGAGCCCGTTGATGAATACAAAGGTGACTTCGCGCGTTCCTATTTCTATATGGCCGCGGCCTACAACGACCGCATCGCCTCCTGGAACGCTACCGAAGCCAGAGCCATGCTCGACCAGAACAGCTATCCGGTGTTCGATGCCTGGGCCGTCAGTCTGCTTCTCAAATGGCATCGCCAGGACCCGGTCAGCCAGAAAGAAATAGACCGCAACGAAGCCATCAGCAAATATCAGGGCAACCGCAACCCCTTCATTGACCACCCCGATCTGGCCGACCACATCTGGGGCGACAAGAAAACCGAAGGCTGGCACTCATCGGCCACCATGCAGCCGGTGATCAATCTTCCGCTTAACGGCTCGACAGTCAACTTCGGAGTCACAGCCGTCAACTATCCTCTGCAGGTGCCGGTGAGAATCGAAGGCATGAACCTCACATCGGCTGTCAGTCTGACCGTCAGCTCCTCCGATTTCTCGCTCTCGCGCACATCAGTCCCGGCAGCCGAAATCAACGGCTCGGCAGCCACAGTCACTGTCACCTTCCGCTCATCGACAGCAAAAAATGCCACAGCGGTCCTGACTCTCACTTCAGGATCACTCGTGACAAAAGTCAAACTCACAGCCAGTGCCATCAACGGCATCCCGGCCCATGAGGCAGCCTATGTGACCGAAGACTCTTTCACCGCCTGCTGGACCGGTCTTGCCGGAGACTCGGACTACACTCTGACCGTCAGCCTCAACGGCACACCGATCAGCGGCTATCCCGTGACCGTGCGTGCCGATGACGGACGCCACATCGTTACCGGTCTCGAACCCGGCACCACCTATACTTATCAGCTCTCGTCGGCCACAATGAAATCCAATATCGTGACCGTGACCACAGCCGTGCCACAGCCCTCAATTGACATCATGCACTATGGCTCCGACAGCCGCGTGGTGCTCACCGCAATGCCCGGCGAACCCTCTGACTGCGAGGAATTCTGGCTGGAGACCGAAAACATCGACTCTGAAATCACCCTCTCGGTAAACAGCCCGTTCGAACTCTCGACCGACAAAGCCGAATGGACCCGCACCCTGATCCTCCGCCCGATGGAAGACCGCTTCTACATCCGCATCGCCGCAAGCCCTGCCGGACACTACGAAACGTTCATCACTGCCACCGCCGGAAGCTATTCCACCGACGACTCAATGGTGGAAGCCATCGTGACCGATCCCTCGGTGCCGACATTCATCGAGACATTCAACCCCATCGGAAGCACCTCTTACGGAAACCACGTCTACAAAGGCTCGGCCACCACATGGAACTGCAAAGATGTGCTCTTCAGCGCATCGGAAGGTGTTGACAAAACAGGCGCCGTGCGCTTCGGCAAAACCACATCAAGCTCCATCACCACCGCATCGGCCAAGCCTGCCGGCATCGGCACCATAAGCTTCCAGGCCAAACGCTTCGGCACCGATGATGACGCAGTCATCGAAGTGGAATACTCGGCTGACAGCGGCCAGACATGGCAGAGTGCAGGCAAAGCCGAAATAAGCTCATCGGCTTACACGGAATTCACCTTCCCGGTCAACGTCAAAGGCGACAACCTCATCCGTCTGCGCCAGACCTCCGGCGAGCGCGTGAACATCGACAACTTCACCGTGACCGACTATGCAGGCCAGTCAGCCATAGAGATAGTAGATGACATCCAGACCTGGGAAGCCTACTCGCTCGGCGGCTCACTCGTCATCGAGAACCACGGCGAAGCCTCCCGCTTCATCGTCTACAATCTCGAAGGCATGATCCTCGCCGACCGCACAGTCAGCGGAAGCGCCACACTTCCGCTCACACCCGGCTTCTACATCGTCTCCAACCTCACCGACATCCGCCGCGTGGTAGTGAAATAACAGTACCCGAAACCGAAAGGCTGTTTAACCAACAGTTTCTAAAATCTGACCGTCAGAGATTGCGTCTGATATCGCAGCCTCTGACGGCATTTTTTATCAGAGGTCATTAAAAACAACCTCTGATAAAAAATTAAAGCAAATTAAAATCCATAACTTGTGATTGTTTTTTTCACAAGTTATGGATTTGTATGATTCAGCAGTTGAGCTTATGTGGAGTTCGTATTACAGCTTGGTGTAAGTTATATAAGTTTCCCCATCCTGGTCTTTCTGATACGTTGTCATGTTAGTGTCAGTGAGCTTTTTAATTGTAGCTTTCATTGTTCCGTCAATGAATTGGTTACCCTTAAGTCTTACTTCGCCAGACTGATTGAACTTCCATTCCCGGCTTGATGCACTCCAATAATAACTGATAATTTCAATATTATAGGATTCGGTTCCAGAATCGAAACTGCCAACTTCGATATCAACTTTCTGAGCGTCTATAATGTTGTCACCGACAGGAATACCCTGTCCATTAAAGTTAAATGTTTCGTCAAACTCATATTTTTCATCCTGAGCATCACCAACATATTCCCAACCTCTGATATTTGTAATGTACCAATTGCCCGAAATACGTGCGGGATCGACATGTTTGGGCTCGTCATCGTCCGAGCAAGCTTGCAAAGCGAAAAGCATTACAACCACAAGCAGATAATCAGTAATTTTCTTCATGTTATATTTAATTATTTTGATTTAACTTCTATGATATAGAAGACATGATAAGCACAACACTTCCTGTTATTTCAAAATGTCAGGGACTGAACAATGCCAATACTATTACAAAATTACACAATCGAGTCGGAATACAAAATTTTCACCTTGAAAATTCGCCATTTACGGAACAATAAAGAATGTACATCTGAATAAAAATATTAACTTTGCAAGCGGACTAAAGAACATTCTCGCAATATGGGCTTAGATATATATTCAGGAAAACTGACCCGCTACTACAGCCGCAACTGGAAAACCATCGTCCAGCAGATGTCTGAGGGAAACGGACAGAAATGCGTAATGACAGACGGTTCAGGCAATGAAATGAAACCGGTTGAAGATCCGTCGGAAATTGATCAGATAAGAGAAACGGTCACACGATGGATTGACAATATCGCCACCGGCATCGACCAGCCTCTCCCTTCGCCATTATGGGACGAGACAAGCGAATGCGCTTACTATACCGACAAACCGGATTGGGAAGCATTCGGCGCACTGGTGTTGTTGCAGGCCTGCCAGTCTCTGAATCGCCCGTTGCCGGAATATGTGGAAAACAGATGGGACGCACTTGAAGATCCTATAGTCAAGGAAGCTATGTCGAAAAAAATAGTCAACTCATTGCTTTATAATGTAGATCTCTGGCTGCCCATTCCTGACAATGCTATTTTTATAGCGGCATACCCGACAGGCAATGAAGGCTCAATCTCCACGGTGTCACTTCTGAAAAAGGAACTGGAAGAACTGAACCGGCAGCTGTGGAAAGCCGATGAGGCCACTATCCTCTCATGGCGCAACGATAAATACTATGTTCCGGTAAAAACCAAAGAGCCGAAACTCATTTTAGGATTCATCAGACGGACTAACAAAACACCAAAGGAAAAATACCGCACTGAAGATCTTGCCCAATGCGCCTACTCGATGCTCTACCAGGCTGTCCGATTTGCGGAAGAACACCGGGTGCCGATAGTATTGGACTATTAGAGAGCCATCTTAAAATATGAAAGGGGAAACGTCCGGTGACAGGCGCATCCCCTTTCACTATTTCATGACCGCAACGACGCGGTTACGGGTTGATCACTTTTTGGCTTTCTGACGGATCTGATTGTGGCGGATTTTCCAGACCACGGCATCATAAGGCGGCACCATTGTGCGGAAAGGCTCGGTGCTGCTCAACTGTTTGGTGTCCTGCTCGCGGGTTATGAGCTCTGTGGCTACGGCCTCGCCTTCTGCTATGCCTAACATCTCGAACGCATGGCGCGGAATGTTGATGCCGAGATCACAGGAATCAGCCGAGAAGTTCACTGCTATCACAAGAGTCTCGCCGTCGCAGTGGCGCATGAAGGCATACTGGCGGTGAGGATTGAGTGTAGGGTTATGATAGTTGACATACATAAGGTCGAAGAAACGTCCCTCGGAGATGGCTCTCTCGCGGTTGCAGATGTTAAGGATGGTGCAATATTTTGACCTCAGCCAGCGCTCACGCGGAGTCAGCAAGGCTCCGCCTGGCTTGCCGTCGTTATACCACCGGCGCAGAGTGCCGACACTCCAGTAGTCAAAAATTGTGGTTCGTCCGTCATAACCGCTGAAGCCCTCGCTGTCTGTGGCCTGCTCTCCGAGTTCCTGGCCGGCATAGATCATCATCGGACCTGTAGAAATCATGGAGCTGACCACCAGCGACGGAATCACTTTGGCGGGATCGCCGGCATAGAACTTTGAGCCGAATCGCTGCTCGTCATGGTTCTCAAGGAAGTTGAGCATGTGCCGGGAAATGCCCTCGACAGTCTGCCAGCAGTTTGTGATTGTAGCAGCCGAATGGTTGTGACACTGGATGGCCCGCAGAGTATCGTAGAGGTTCACCTTGTCATAGAGATAGTCGAAACCGCCCTTTTCGATGAAATCGCGGTAGATATGGATGTCATAAAGCTCGGCTATGAATTTCACGTGCGGATAGCGGTCCTTGACATTAGGGATGGCCCACTGCCAGAATTCCAGCGGCACCATGTGGACCATGTCGCAGCGGAACGCATCGACTCCTTTCGAGGCCCAGAAGCGCAGAATGTGGAGCATCTTCATCCAGGTGTCAGGGATGGGCGAATAGTGAGTGCTCCAGTTGCCGGGATCACGCCCGTAGTTCAGCTTGACGGTGTCATACCAGTTGTTGACGCCAGGGAAAGCCGAGAAGCAGTCATCACCCGTGGCCTTGGCCGGAAATTCGATATATGCTTTCTTCCCGCTGCCCATGTCGACCGACGGAGCGAAAAGCTGACGGGTTATATAATAATAATTGTTGTTCGGATCGAAGAACATGTCGGTATTGTCATCTTCGCCGAGGTCCTTGATTCCGGCCGGCTTCACATCGCTGTGATAGCAGCGGGCTGTGTGGTTCGGAACAAAATCGATGATCACGTCAAGACCGGCATCATGGGTGCGGGCCACGAGAGCTTCGAATTCTTCCATTCGCTTGCCGACGTTGACAGCAAGATCGGGGTCAACGTCATAGTAGTCCTTGATGGCATATGGAGAACCGGCCTGGCCTTTGACCACGTGAGGATTGTCGGGGCTTATACCCTCGCTGCTGTAGTCGGTCCGTGTGGCATGCTCGATCACTCCGGTGTACCACACGTGGGTGGCTCCAAGTTCCTTGATGCCTGAAAGTACGGCTTCATTTATGTCGTTGAACTTGCCTGAACCGTTCTGCTGATATGTGCCTCCGGGAATGCAGTTACGGTTTGAGTTTGTAAAAAGTCTTGGTAATAGCTGATAGATGATTGGTTTTCTGTCCATTATGGATAGTTTCATTTTTTCTTCCGCCGTTCGCCGCGCAGGGTGAATCCCGCATCCAGGAGAGCCTGGAGCGTATTGTCGTAGCCTGAGCGGAACACACGGGTTATTTCTTTGAGATTAAACACTTTGTAAGATGCCACATCGTCAATAGAGATGGCAAGGTCGCAAAGCTCCATCTGAGCCTGCGAATTGTTTTTGACAAGCAGATCATAGGTGCGGTGGGCTATGTCCATCAGAGATTTCGGCTTGCCGCGCGATGGCATGGGGCTGCAGTTGATGCCGATGAGATATTTGCACTTGTCTCTGAGCGCCCAGGCCGGCAGGTTGGCCAGCACTCCGCCGTCGACGTAAGTGACACCTTTGATTCTTACAGGTTTGAATATAATAGGAATACTGCACGAAGCCGCCACACAGTCCACAAGAGTGCCTTCCGAGAAGGCCACCGGACGGTTGTTGTCAAGGTCCGTAGCGCAGACCATCGCCGGAAGAGGCAGTTCCTCGATATTCTCATAGCGGACATGCCTGCGCAGAAACTTTTTGAAGCCGTCCATCGAGAAGAAGCCGTCACGCGGCACACCCAATTCAGCGAAATCGCCGAATTTGGCATCGCTGAATACCTTGATGATCTCTTCAGGAGCCATTCCGGATGCATACATCACCGAGACTACCGAGCCGGCACTCACGCCGGCCACAATGTCGGGCTTTATGCCGACCTCCTCAAGAGCCTTGAGAGCACCGGCATGGGCAAAACCGCGGGCTCCCCCTCCACTGAGGACGAGTCCGAGTTTATATGGCTTGCGCGAAAATTTCAACATGTCAAGCATAACAGATGCAAATTTAGTATAAAAACGCGAGATTTTACCTAGGCGGTTCAAGAGAATGTCTAAAATCTCATGTTTTTATGCTAAATTTGCATTACCATGAAGTTCAGTCAGATTCCATCACATGAAAATGTCAAGCGGCAGCTGCGTGACATGGTGGCCGACGGCCGCATTCCCCACGCGCTGCTTCTCCACGGTCCGGCAGGCATAGGAAAATTCATGCTTGCCCGCACGTTCTCCCAGTTTGTCCACTGCCAGTCACCCACGCCTGACGGCGAGCCTTGCGGCTGCTGCCAGTCATGCGTTCAGCATGAAAGTTTCAACCATGTCGACAGCATCTATGTGTTTCCGGTGGTCAAGACCGAAAAGCTGAAATCTCCGGTATCTGATGACTATATGTCGGAGTTCAAGGAATTTGTCGGCGCGAGCCCCTTCATGGATTTCGACCGCTGGACCGGATATTTCGAAAAGAAAAACGCCCAGCCGGCGATCTACGTTTCAGAGAGCGAGGCTCTTGAGCAGCGGCTTGCGGTGACAACCACCCTCTCGCGCTACAAGACCGTGATCATCTGGCTTCCCGAAAAGATGAACGAACAGACAGCCAACAAACTGCTGAAACTCATTGAGGAGCCTTTTGCCGACACGATTTTCATACTCGTCTCTGACAATGCGGCCTCCATTCTACCGACAATCTACTCGCGTTGCCGCCCGATAGAGATGAAGCGTCTCAGCGATGAGACTGTGGCCCGTTATCTGACCGAGAATCTGGCCATAGATCCGCAGGATGCGCTCTCGATGGCCCATATAGCCGCCGGCGATGTCAACAGCGCGCTGCGCGCTATGGATGCCACAAGCGTGAGCCGGATGTTTTTCGATCTCTTTGTCAGACTCATGCGCCTGGCCTACCAGCGCGATGTCAAAGGCCTGAAGGAGTGGAGCGCCGATGTGGCGGCCCTCGGCAGAGAGCAGGCTGTAAAGTTCTATGATTACTCCCAGCGTCTCATCCGCGAGAATTTCATCTACAACTTCAATATTCCCGATCTTCTCTATCTAAACCGCAACGAGGCCCAGTTCAGCAAGAACTTCGCCCGCTTCATCACCGAGAACAATGCCGAGCGCATCATCGCCGAAATGAACCGGGCGGCTTCTGACATTGCCGGAAATGCAAACGGCAAGATAGTGAACTTCGATTTCGCGATTAAAATGATCATCCTGATCAAGAATTTCTGACAGTCCGGCCCCGGCGCGCATGACGCTGAGGCCTTATCCCCCCACTCACCAGCACTCCACCCCACTCGCCTTAAGAGGTTTTGAGGTTGTTTAAAACCAAATGTGAAAGCCAATGATCCCCTTCCTCCGCCAAGTGGCCGGGGCCTATGCGGCCAATGAACTCGGCAATCTCCAGGACTATTGCTTCGTGTTTCCCAACAAGCGAAGCGGAGTCTTCTTCACCCACTATCTTGCGCTCGAAGCCGCAGGGAAGCCCTTCCTGATGCCTGAGATAGCCACCATCGCAGAGGTAACGCGCAGTTTTTCGGCACTGACCGAAGCTCCGCGCCTTGACCAGCTCTTCATTCTTTACAATGAATACCGCGAACTGAGCGGCGAGAACGTGGCTGACTTCGACCGTTTCCTCTTCTGGGGCGAGATGCTGCTTAACGATTTCAATGATGTGGATCTCTATCTGGTCGACCCCCACAAGCTCTTTGTCAATCTCCAGCGCTTCCGCGAAGTGAGCGCCAACTATCTGACCGAGGAGCAGACCGAGATCATCAACCGCTACTGGGGCGAGAAGTTCGTACACTCCAGCCCGGATGAATTCTGGAACCACATCCACTCCACCCCCACTCCGCTCGAAAACAAATTTCTGCAACTGTGGGAGGTGCTTGACGAGCTTTTCGAGCGCTTCCACAAACGCCTGCTTGACAACGGCATGGCCACCCGCGGCATGTTTGCCCGCAACGCCGTCAATCTTCTGAGCAAAGGCAGAGACCGCAAGCTGCCCTTCAGCCGCTACATCTTTGTGGGATTCAATGTGCTGACGCTTTCAGAGATCAAGATTTTCGAAAAACTGCAGGCGCGCGGATGTGCCGATTTCTACTGGGACATGGCCTCGCCGGCTTTCAGCGCAAAAGGAAACCGCGCATCGCTTTTCATGCAGCAGAACGTGGGCTGCTTCCCTTCTCTCTATGATCTGGGCGAACTCTATCCTGAAAATCCGGACTTCCCGAAAATACATATCACCGGAGTGCCGAGCGCATTCGGTCAGACCAAACTTGCCGGACAGCAGCTTGACCGGTGGATAGCCTCAGGAGCTGTTACGGATACGGCCGATGCGATAGACACAGCCGTTGTGCTTCCTGACGAGAGCCTGTTCATCCCGATGGTCCACGCCGTACCCCCCGCCATCAGCGCCCTGAATGTCACAATGGGTTTCCCGCTTAAAAACACAGCGGTTTCATCGCTCATGTCGGCCATCGTCAATCTTCATCTCCGGAGTTCCCGCTCCCGCGGCGAGTGGAGCTTTTTCTATGAAGACATGCGGGCAGTGCTCACCCACCCCATGCTCCAGAGCTATGCTCCTGAAGGATGCAATGCGCTGCTGCGCCTGATGGTGGAGCGCCGTCTCTACATGGTCAGCGCCGCTCTGATAGCCGAGACCGCTCCGGCACTGGCTTTCATTTTCACTCCGGTGACCGACACCAATGGCATAGATGAGGTACACGACTATTTCTTCAGGCTCGCAAGCACTCTGCGCGAGTTCACCGCCGGCGATAAGGAGAGGATGATCGAAAATTATTTTCTCGACACCTATCTGATAGAGCTTGAGAACATACGCCGAGCCTGCCGCAACTGGAAGATCAGCATGAAGGACACCACCTTCATACAACTGCTTCAGTCAACCATCTCGTCGGCCAGCATCCGCTTCACCGGCGAGCCGCTGAAAGGCCTGCAGGTGATGGGTGTGCTGGAGACGCGCGCGCTTGACTTCGACAACCTCATCATACTGTCAATGAACGAGAGAGTCTTCCCCCGGAAACAGTATTCGCGCTCGTTCATTCCCGATTCGCTGCGGCGCAGCTACGGCATGGCCACCACCGAACTGCAGGAATCGATCTTCGCCTATTCGTTCTACCGCCTGATCTCCCGCGCCACAAATGTGAGGCTCTTCTACGATGCCAGAACTCTCAGCGGCAAAAACAGTGAGATATCACGCTACATAGCCCAGCTGCTCTATCTTTTCCCGGAATGCGAGGTGGACCATGACCTGGCGTCATTCTCAAGCGTAATCTCCGAGGAGGCCGGGCTGACCGTGGAGAAAACGCCTGAAATAATGGCCAAACTGAAAGAATTTACTGTTAAAGGCGGAAGAACGCTTTCAGCATCATCGATCAACGGCTATATCAACTGCCCGCTTTCGTTCTACCTGAAAAGAGTCTGCGGACTTGACCTTGACGAGGAGGTGATGGACTATATGGATTCCGGAACCTACGGTGACATCATGCACGCCGCAGCCGAAAGACTCTATAAGGAGCTGCGCGGTTCACGCCACGAGGTGAAGATCACCTCTGAGATTCTCGATTCGTTCATAAAGGACGAAATAAAGCTCGATACGGTGATCACGGAACTGATCAACGAAAAATATAACCGCTATCCGGCCGGCGACCGCACTCCGCTTGTGGGCGAATGCAAGGTGCTGGCCCGCGTGATGAAACATTTTCTGATACTGATGTTCCGCGCGGAAAAAGGGATCGCACCCTTTGACTTCATTGACGGCGAACACAAGGTCAGAGGCACCATGCGCATCACCGACTCTCTGAGCGTCAACATCTATCAGATCATCGACCGCATAGACCGCATCTATCCCTCAGGCCGCTACGGCGAGGGGCTGGGACTGCTCCGCATAGTCGACTACAAGACCGGCGGCGATCTGACGGAATTCAAAGATATGGACGAGCTTTTCGATCCGGAGATAAAAGACCGCCGCAAGGCCATACTCCAGCTGCTGTTCTACTGCAACGCCTATGCGCAGCAGACAGGATATGACGGAGCCATCAGGCCTCAGATCTATCCCTTCCGCACTCTCTCCACTTCGGGGCTGCCCCCTCTGAAGTATTCCGGCGAGGCGCTTGACGACTACCGCCCGGTCAACGAGGAGTTCATGGAGCGCTTCCGCTCAACTATCGCCGAGATTTTCAACCCCAACATACCGTTTACGCAGGCTCTCAAGGAAGACAGCTGCACTTTCTGCAGTTTCAAGGCTATCTGTCGCAGGAATCCGCAATGATCTGACCGTCTTACAGCTATCCCCCCACACTCATACCGTCTATGAAACTATATGTCCACATACCTTTCTGCCATGCCAAATGCGCTTACTGCGATTTCTATTCAACTCCGCGCCGCGAGTGGATGGAGGCCTTTGTCGATGCGGCCATCGGCGAGTGGGGAGAACGGTCAGCCGGGCTCAGCGAGCCGGTCGATACGCTCTACTTCGGCGGCGGCACCCCGTCGTCACTTCCGGCTGAACTGCTCCGACGGTTGCTTGAGGCTCTTCCGACCGAGAATCTGCGCGAGGCTACAATAGAGGCAAACCCTGAGGATGTGACCGATGACTGGGTAAGATTCATCAGCGGCGAGACTCCGTTCAGGCGCGTGAGCATGGGGGTCCAGTCGTTTTGCGATGACGAACTTGTCACCGTAGGACGCCACCACAGTGCGGCCCGTGCGGCGGAGGCTATCGACTGTCTGCGCCGTGGCGGCATAGACAATCTCAGCTGCGACCTCATCTACGGACTTCCCGGACAGACGGCCGGATCATGGCGCAGGTCTCTTGAACGGCTGATCAGTTTCAGACCGGAACATATCTCGGCCTATCTGCTGTCATATGAACCTGGAACCCGCCTGGATGCGATGCGCCGGAAAGGGACGGTCACCGAGGCGGACGATGATATGGCCGAGGCGATGTATGAGGCTCTGTGTGACATGACCCGCATGGCCGGATATGTTCACTATGAGATTTCAAACTTCGCGCTTCCGGGCTGCGAGGCCGTACACAATTCGGCCTATTGGGACAATTCGCCCTACATAGGCCTCGGCCCTGGGGCACATTCGTTTGACGGATTCAGAAGATCATTCAACCCGTCGTCGCTTAAAGACTATATCGCCGCCGGAGGCCGCGGTTTCGGCATCACGGAGGAAGAAAGCACCGACAGCCGTTTCAATGACCTGCTGATCACCCGCCTGCGCACCCGCCACGGGCTGCACCCCGATGAAGTTGAGCGGCTCTTCGGACGGCCGGTCCGCGATTTTTTCACGGCAACGGCCATTCCGCTGATCTCAGCAGGCGATCTCGAAGTCTCTCCCTCCGGCGCTTACGTGATCCCCGAATCATGCTGGCTCACCTCCAATTCCATCCTCCTCCCCTTCATAAGAGTATGATCCCATTGAAATAACTATATACTGAAATCCGACTTAAAAACTCCAGCCAACGCGACCCATCCCGACATCCGCCTGCAGTATCAGGCCGATGCGAAGTGGCAGGAGATGTTCGAGTGGTCGACAGCCCACGGACTTGACGTGCAGATCAGAGCCGCTCTTGTGGATGCCAACTGCGTAAGGCGCTATCACGAAGCCGGCGTAAAGGTGAATGTGTGGACCGTAAACACTCCTGAGGAGTATTCACGCCTCAGCAATCTCGGCGTTGACTACATGGTGACCGACTATCTCAGCCCTGAGTCCTTATAAGAATTTAACTACCCGAAGCGGGCTATTCTCACCGCTTATGCTTAACTTTGCGATTCAGTTAAGAATAGTTTAAAGAATGACCTATGGGCCTTTTCAGTTTTCTTTCAAAATCAAGCGATCCGTTATGTCTGCCGTTCGCAACAGACATTCACTGCCATATTCTTCCGGATGTCGATGACGGCTCTCCCGATGTGCAGACTTCGGCTGAACTTGTGGAACGGATGAAGTCATGGGGCATCAGCCGCATCATAGCCACTCCTCACATCACTGAAAGTTCTTTTGAGAATACGCCTGAAACGCTCGACCGGGCGCTTGATGCTCTTAAAAGCGAACTCGCCAAGCGCGAAATCAGCATTGATCTGAGCCGTTCGTCGGAAAACCGCATCGACGACTATTTCCGCACTCAACTGGCAGCCGGAAATATCACGCCCTATCCCAACAATTACATTCTTGTGGAGAATTCGTTTATTCAGGAGCCCTGGCAGCTTGATCAGTTTCTGTTTGACCTGAAACTGAAAGGCTACCGCCCGATACTCGCTCATCCGGAGCGTTTCTTCTATTACTTCGAGGAGCATCCCAACCGTTACGATGAACTTCACCGTGCCGGCAATCTGTTTCAGATCAATGTGCTTTCGCTTGCCGGAAGCTATACCCGGAAAGAGAAAAAAGCGGCTGAAAAACTGATTGAAAAAGGCTATGTGGATTTTCTCGGTACAGACCTCCACAACCACCGCCATGCAGACACGATCGACGCTTATCTGCGCTCCAAAGACGCCTCGCGCCACTTCGCGGCACTCAAAGGCCACCTGTTCAACGACCGGGTGTTTATCTAAACTCTACTACTTCTGGTCTCAACCGCGGAGGAATTCTTTGAGGCGGGGGATGATGGCGAGGGCGGTGCGACGGCCGGTGTCATAGACGAGCTGCATCTTGCCGGGGTTCATTTCTACACGCCCTATGGGAAGGGGTGATTCGGGGGCGATGACAAAGGCGTGGCCGGCTGCGGCCTGTGAGGCTATGTAGTCGAGCTGGGAGTTGTACATTTCGTGACGTCGGGCCATTGCACGGGCTATAGCCGGGCAGCGTGGCAGCAGAAGCCGCCAGAGCCATGCCGGAGAGGCTGTCTTACGGTAGTCGCGCGGCTGGGTGAGCACTACCACATTGCGTTCATAGCCCAGAGACTGAAAGTATTCCAGCGGTATTGAGTCGCTGATGCCGCCGTCGAGCATACGGCGCCCGTCGGAGACTCTGACCGGGCGGGTGACGACTGGCATAGAGGCCGAGGCGCGCAGCCATTCAAGGGAGTCGTAGTCGACGCGGTCCATCCGATAGTAGGCCGGAGAGCCGGTGGTCACGTCGGTGGCCACGAGGTAAAATTCCATCGGATTGCTCTCAAAGGCTTCGATGTCGAAAATGTCGAGTTCGAGCGGGAGGGTGTGATAGGCGAACTCGGCTCCAACGAGATCGCCGGTGGTGAGGAGCGAGCGCAGCCCCATGTAGCGCGGATCACGGCCGAAGCGCAGATTGTAGCGCAACACGCGGCCCGGCTGCCGCGACTTGTAGTTGCATCCGAAACTCGATCCGGCCGAGACTCCGATCAGTCCGTCGAAGTCTATGCCTTCTTCCATCATCACGTCGATCACGCCGGCTGTAAAGAGCCCGCGCATCGCTCCGCCTTCAAGCACAAGTCCTTTTTTCATTTTCAATAAACCATATTTGTCTCCGTAAAGTTACGGATTATTTCTGCATTTCCGTAAGATATTTCCAATATCTTACGGGCATGTCCTGCCTTTGCTTGCGCGGATTGAGGCGCTCCATTATTGCTGTAGACTTCACATAGGCTCGCCAGAGGTCCTGGAAGAGTCGTTCCTGCGGGTGCATGATCTCTTCGGAGAGGAGTCCGGTCTGCATGTGGTAGCCGTCGGAACTTATGACCACCCGCTTCAGTTCCGCGCCGTCGTAGTGGTAGCCGTAGTCACGCAGGCGGTCATAGATGATGAAAGGCTGGTCGGAAAAACGGTCGGCAAAATGATTCACGGCAAAGGGCAATACATCAAAAGCAGGCTCTATCATGCCAAAATAAGTGCCGTCAGCCGCTTTCTGGAATCTCACGAACTGAAGCAGTCTGTGGGCCTCTCCCCTGACCCTCCGGCATTCCTTGAGCACGGCCAGGACGGCAGGGTCGGAAAAATCGGTCTCGACAGACACTCCGGGCGATGTGACTGCCCGGCTGATGAAACGGAGTGCGAGGATTGGAAATTCAGGGTTGTCTGTCAGAAATGCCGATGTCAGAGCCGCGCGGGCTGAGGCGGTGATAACTTTGGTGAGTTTTCGCCACACGCGGCCACTCTTGTCGCTGTCGGTCTCCACCTGATGGACCAGATCATAGAAGAGAGGCAGGGAGCCGTCAGGGGTGAGCAGCGCGTCGGGCTTCTCCCTGCGCGCAAAAGAGTCGAAGACGGCCGAGAGCAGGCCGTCGAAACTGCCGTCAAAACGATAGATGATCATGAGAAATCAAATGAAAGCTGGAGTGGATTTTCGCCACGGCTCTTGCGGGCGGTTAGCAGACGGCGCACATATTCCGGAGAGGTATCGGCGATTGATGGCGCCACCAGTTCGCCGCAGGTGATGAAATATTTTGCCCTCTTCATGGCCACTCCGATTTTCGACAGATGGGAGGAATTGAGATGACGGTAACGGCGTGCACTGACAATCAGAGCGGCTGATTTCACACCTATGCCCGGCACACGCAGAATCATCTCGTAAGGAGCGCGGTTGATGTCGACCGGGAAGGCTTCGGGATGACGCAAAGCCCATCCGAGTTTCGGATCAACCTCCAGATCGAGGTTGGGATTGCCCTCGTCAGCAATCTCTTCGGCCTTGAACTGATAGAACCTCATCAGCCAGTCGGCCTGATAGAGGCGGTTTTCACGCACGAGCGGCGGCTGTTTAAGCGCCGGCAGACGCGAGTCATACTGATTGACCGAGACGTAGCCCGAATAATAGACACGGCGCATGGTAGGCATACTGTAGAGAGCCGAGGATGTGAGCAGTATGTCACGGTCGGTGTCAGGAGAGGCACCGACAATCATCTGTGTGCTCTGCCCTCCGGGCACGAAGCGGGGCACGTGGCGCATCTTCTTTTTGTCTTCCTGACACTGCAACACACCCTGACGGATGAAGCCCATCGGTTCATAGACGCTTTTATGGTCTTTCTCCGGAGCGAGATATTTAAGCGACTGTTCGCGTGGAATCTCGATGTTGACGCTCATGCGGTCGGCATAGCGCCCGGCTTCATTGACAAGCTCACGCGAGGCTCCGGGGATGCTCTTGAGATGGATGTAGCCGTTGAAGCGGTGGATCAGGCGCAGGTCTTTGGCTATACGGGCTATGCGCTCCATTGTGTAGTCGGGGTTGCGCACCACGCCGGAACTAAGAAAAAGCCCTTCTATATAGTTGCGGCGGTAGAATTCCATCGTTATATCGACCACCTCCGAGACCGAGAGAGTGGCCCGCGGAATGTCATTGCTGCGCCGGTTGATGCAGTAGGCGCAGTCATACATGCAGTAGTTTGTCAGCATCACTTTCAGCAGAGCGATGCATCGGCCGTCGGCGGCAAAACTGTGGCAGATGCCCACACCGCCCACAGTGTTGCCCACGCCCTTGCCATCGTTGCGCCTCACCGTGCCGCTTGACGAGCATGACACATCATATTTGGCCGCCGCTGCCAGAATTTTTAGTTTCTCAAGAGTAGCTTCCGTCATAACGTTGCAAAATTAGCCATCAGACGGGCAAAACGAAAACACACCCATGTTAAAAATCATCAAAGACCGCTACCGCTAATAATATTTACTATTTTTGTGGCTCCATTAACACAGACCATCACACAACTCGCCATGAAGTCCAACCACCATCCGGCCGTCAGCATCATAATGCCGGTCTACAATGCCGAGAAGTTTCTGCATGACTCAGTCGGTTCTATCCTCCTACAGACATGTCAGGATTTCGAACTTATCTGCTTCAACGATGCTTCAACAGACGGAAGTCTCCGCCTGCTAAAAGAGTTTGCCGCGCCATCCATCCATCCATCCATCCATCCATCCATCCATCCATGCGTATCCGCATGAAAGAGTGCGGGTGATCGACTCTCCGGTCAATATCAAGCAGGGCGGTGGCCGCAACCGCGCTTTAGCAGAGGCACGCGGCGAATATGTGATGTTTGTGGATGCAGATGACGCTTTACGCTCCGATGCAGTGGCTGTCTGCCTCGAAACGGCCAGGCGCGAGAATGCCGACATGGTTATCTTCGACTATGCCCGCTTCTCGTCAGCCCCTGCAAATATCGGCGAGGAGATCTGCCAGCTCGGCAAGGATGCTTCCGGACTCCGCGGTGAAGATCTGCGCAGAAGGATACTTGACAGATCAACCCCGGTGTGGTCGGCGATGTATCGCAAAGAGCTGATCACTGACAACGGGCTGTTTTTCCCGGAGAAAGTTTTCTATGAGGACAATGCCGTGGCGCTCGCCATGCAGCTGTCGGCCAAAACGCCTGTGAAAATCAACGAAGCTCTCTATCTCTACCGCTTCGACAATTTATCGGTCACACGATCGACGAACAACTATCATTTCTTCGGCCGGCTTGCGTCAGCCGTGACCCTTATGGACCACCTGAAACGACTTGGCCTGTATGAGCGCTATCGCAAGAAACTGGATTTCATTTTCATAAACCAGTATTTCACCCACAGCATATTCGGCTGCATCTACCGTTTTGACCGTGTGCCGATGCTACGCCACAACTATATCCGCAAGACTATCTCACGCCATCTGCCTGACTACCGTTCAAATCCATACTTCAAGGCACAGCCGTTGCGGATGAAGCTGAAGATCTTTACCCATGTCAGATTCCCAAGACTGATAAAACTAATGTCAAACGTCAGCCGCCGTCTCCACAGAGCCGGCAGCTGACGCTGTCATTTTATACTTCTATTACTTAACTCCCTGAGGAATAAATCTCTTACAGGGCTATTTTTTCATTTCAATCCGGATGACTCCTTCCTTTGATTTGTCGACTGTCATTGATTCGATTTTCGAGGGGTCGATGTCTGCCAGATTGCCTTCATAAAGTTTGCCGTCGACATATACTTTGACTTCCTCCTTCCGTCCGTCAACATCTGCCACCTGCTTGTCATCAACTGACTTTACTTTGACAACAGGCATGGCAGTGTTTTCTTTTTTGGCATCGTCTTTGAGGCTGAAACCAATGGGGAGAACATAGTAGACCGAAACCGGCTTGCCGTCTACCTCTCCGGGTTTAAATGCCGGCAAAGTGCTGACCACTCTCATGGCCTCTTTGTCCAAAAGCGGATCTGCACTGCGGAGCACACTGGTCTCGCCAACCGAGCCGTCTTTGTTGATGACAAAACGGACCACCACGCGCCCCTGGATTTTTTTATCTCTGGCTTCCTTAGGATAATGGATATTGTCAGAGATGTACTGCAGCACAGCGGCGTCGCCACCGGGGAATTCAGGCTTCTTCTGAACGACGGAATAGACCGACTCCGGAGCGTCTGCTTTTTCAGCAGTCTTCCCGCTTGGCTTATCACCTTCGGAGACCGCGGCCGTCATGGTCTCGGCTGCAACAGCTGCCACGGCATTGCCGGTATGGTCAGAGACTGTGGCCGGTGACATTTGCGAGTCCTGAGTTTTTTCGCTAACTTCGCGGGTGGAAACCGCGGTGCTTTCGGTAGAGGGAAGACCGCTGACCGCAGTCAGGATTTCAGCCGCTACCGGTTCCGAAGTCTCTTCGACAAGGAAGCACGCCGCAGAGGTTTCCTCAAGCACTGCCGCTACGGCATCAATGTTTGTCACTGCGATGGCTGCGGCGAGCGCAGGCACCAGGGCCAGACCGCGCAGACGGCGGGAGGCCGATGAATTCTGATTGTACATCATGGTGATACGTTTTTTAAGTTTACTATGATTCAGGCTGTTGGCAAGTGACGGGAATCTCGCGCCGACAGCCTTTTTTATTAATAACATCTGATAGTCACGGGCAGGGATGCCTGATTCGAGCACGGCCTTGTCGGCCTGGTATTCATGGACGGTCTTGAACTCCTCGCGCATGAGCCACGCCGAGGGATTGTACCACTGGAAAATGCTTATGATCTGCGCTACAGCCAGGTCAATCCAATGACGCAGACTGAGGTGCTTGAGCTCGTGGGTAAGGATCATGCGCCCGCTCTCGTTCCAGTCGCTACGGCTCATGACCACATAGCGCCACCAGCTGAAGGGTGCTATGCCGCGGTCATCGGTAAGAATTATTCTGTAAGGTCCCTCGCTGACGGTCTCTCCGGCCGAGATGATGCGCCACAGCCTTAAGACAATCAAGAGTGTCTGCACGGCCGTCAGCACTACTCCTGAAAGGTAGATCCAGAGCACAGCGGTGAGCCACAGAGGCTGAGAACCGACGCTCTCGTCGGCCGCCAGGCCGATCTGTATCTGCCCCATCTCGATTTCGGACATCACTGCAGCCGGAGCATCGGCGCCAATGGATGCGGCCAAGCGCAACAGCGGCAGACCGAGAAGCGCGACAAGGCATATCAGCCACAGCGCTGTGCGGTTGTAGGCATGCTGATTCTCTCCTGCAAGCACCCATTTATATGAAAGATAGAGCAGGGAGAGGAGAATGGAACTGTAGAGCGAGTAGGAAAATAGTATGCCCATATACCTTATAATATAAAGAGAGTTTTTTTATTGAACGGAAGAGCAGGATGGCGGTTTTACTTGTCGCTGTCGCTGTTTTTTCTTTCAACAAGATCTATGATCTCCCGCAGCTCGTCAAGCGAGATTTTTTCTTCCTCCACAAGGGCCGACACCGCATTCTTATAGGAATTGTTGAAATAGTCGCTGACAAGGCGGGCAAGCGATTTCTTGCGGAAGTCTTCCTGCCGCGCCACGGCATAGTAGCGGTGGGAGGCAGCTACGACTTCATGGCCCACATGGCCTTTGTCTTCAAGAATGCGCACTATGGTTGAGACGGTGTTGAAGTGGGGCTTGGGTTCGGGATAGATCTCAAGCATCTCGCGGACGAACATCGGACCGTGCTCCCAGAGCATTCTCATGATGACCAGTTCTTTCTCGGTCAGAATCTGTGGTTTCCTTCCTGCTTTCATAAATGTCTGTCTGAGTTAGAGGCTGTTTAATAACAATTCATGGTATCAAACTAATACATTAGTTGACACGGCAAAGATATAACTATTTTTTTAATTCCCAAAACTAATATATTCGTTTTACTCGGTTAAATATTGTTAACTGCCACTTTATCCGATTTCTAAAGGGCATATTTGTCTCGCTCAATGGCGGCGGATGGATGCCGGATTTTGTAAATTTGCAATTCCCCCAGCCTGTCAACAACAAATAATCACAACTCTATATGATAAACCCCATCTACACCCCTGCCCCTGCAAGATATGACAGCGGCATGAAATACCGCCGTTGCGGATGCAGCGGCATACTGCTTCCGGAGATTTCACTCGGCCTCTGGCACAATTTCGGCGATGTCAATCCGCTGTCCGATTCTATGGCTATGCTGCACTATGCCTTCGACCACGGCATCACCCACTTCGATCTGGCCAACAACTATGGTCCGTCATACGGTTCGGCTGAGGAAACCTTCGGCATTGTCATGGAAAAATCATTCGCTCCCTACCGCGACGAACTTTTCATCTCGACCAAGGCCGGCTATGACATGTGGCCCGGTCCGTACGGCAACTGGGGTTCGCGGAAATATCTTATGGCGAGCCTCGACCAGAGCCTCCGCCGCATGAAACTTGACTATGTAGATCTGTTCTACAGCCACCGCTTCGATCCGGAGACACCGCTTGAAGAAACCCTGCAGGCGCTTGTCGACATTGTTCGTCAGGGTAAGGCTCTCTATGTCGGGATCTCCCGCTGGCCCGCCGAGGCTGCCCGCAAGGCCTACAGCTATCTTGCCGAACGCGATGTGCGCTGCCTGATCTACCAGGGCCGCTACAATATGCTTGACCGCGCCGACGAGGCCGGAGGCATAATCAGTGAGGCGGCTGACAACGGTGTTGGCTATATAGCGTTTTCACCTTTGGCCCAGGGGCTTCTGACCGATCGCTATCTCAACGGCATTCCGGAAGATTCGCGCATTGCTCTCGGCGGCCATCTGAAATCCGACTCTCTGACTCCCGGCCTGCTCGAATCGGTAAGAAAGCTTAACGGTCTGGCAGCAGAGCGCGGTCAGAGCCTCGCCGAGATGGCTCTCGCCTGGATTCTACGTGACCGGAAAGTAACGAGTGTGATCGTAGGCGCAAGCTCCACCTCCCAGCTCCAACGCAATCTCAGCGCTCTGGAATCGCCGGCTTTCAGCGATGAGGAGCTGCAGATAATCGACTCCACAAACCCGTGACGCCTGCGCGCTTTGCGCTGCGGTGTCACAGACTCCACAAAACAAGCAAATCCCCCGTGCTCGGATCTGAGCACGGGGGATCGTCATATAGAAAACTTCGTTAGATCTTTCTATTTTCTATCGTTATCAGGTTGACTCTGATTATTTGTCAGCCTCAATAGTTACGGCGCGGTCGAGAGAAACGAACTTCTCACCCATGTCGTTGAGGTTGCCGTTGTTAACGGTTACGTTGAGCTGAGAAGCGTTAACGCCGTTGCGGAGAAGAACGCGTTCAACACCCTTGGCACGAGCGTTACGGAGACGTTCGTTAACCTGATCAGAACCGGTGTAGTTATCGGCCCAGCCGGTAACGGTGTACTTCTGTTCGGGGTTCTGCTTCATGATTTCAGCCACAGCGCCAAGCACCTTGTTGTCAACACGAGAGATGTTTGACTTGCCGATGGTGTAGTAGATGGTGCAGAGGGGGCCTTCTTTGGCTTCAACCTTTTCAACCGGACGGTTGAGGCAGTCGCGGAGCTGACGTTCGAGGTCAGAGATGCGGGCGTTAGCAGCCTGGAGACGAGCTTCAACAGCATCGCAGTTGGTGGGTTCGGGGCAAACGGGCACAACGGGAGCTGACCAGGTGGTCTTGTTGAAGTTGTAGGTAAGACCGAGATAAGCCTGGAGGTCCATGTACTGCTTCTGCTGATAAGCTGAAAGGCTGCCTGCATAACGGAGGTCGTCAGTCATGAGAGCTGCACGAACGTCGAGGTAGAGGCTGAGGTGCTTGTTGAGAGCGAAGTTGTTGATAAGACCAACGTGGGCAGTGAGGTTCTTGTTGCTACCGTTCTTCCAGCCGTCACGGTTGCCGTTTGAGTCGAAGTCGGGCACATACTGCCAGTTGAGGCCTGCACCACCGTAAACGATAGCGTTGTAAACGCGACCGGGACGATAGCCGCACCACCAGTTGGTGAGGTTCAGCATAGCGTCGAGGTTGATGCCGAACTCGTTACGTTTGTACTTATCGAAATCTTCAAAAGTTCCGTAGTAACCTACACCACCGTCTTTGCTGAGGCCTTTGACCTGAGTGAAGTTGCCACCGGCACGAAGACCAACGATGGGAGAGAACCATTTACCAACCCAGATGCCGGCATTGGGAGAGAAACGGTCGAGGAAGCTACGTTCTGAGTTGTGGTTGCGGAAGTAGTAGTTCATACCACCTTCAACCGATACAAACCAGTTGTTTGAGAAGCTATTTAAGAGATAGCCCTGAGAGGGGTCCTCAACATAGCTGATTTCTTGGTTGCTCTGAGCCATTGCGCTATGACCAACAAAAAGAGCAGCTACCAAGCCAAGGATAGCACTTTTTTTCATAATAATTTAAATTATTGTAAAATAGTTGAAAAATGTTTGGTTTAAGACTGTGTCTATAATAATTAAGGTGTATAGTCATTCCTAAGACGCTGGCATGACATTCGGAGCCACACCTATCTGTGGAAATTACCGTCAAAGGTATAACTTTTTTTTCAGACTATCTAAATTTTAGCTAATTTTTCTTTAACAATCACTAATTTTCTTACTTTCTGACCAAATTTGCGGGGTCTTATAGGCCGATAAGAGAAGATTAGTGACCAAAAATGCAAAATTCCCGCCGGCACAGCCGCTCAACAAAAATCGCTTCTGCTGCCGATTGATAAAGATGCGGAAGCAGAAGCGATACATTGCAGAGCCCGTCAAAGGTCCTGGTCATAGAGTTTCAGAACAAGTCTGTCACTCCTGAGATCAGGCTTTGATGAAGTTTTCAACGAGTCCTTTGACATGATCGACTGTGAAGCCGAATTTTTCGTCAAGGACTTTATAAGGTGCGGATGCGCCGAAGTGGTCGAGACCGAATACCATGCCGTCAGCTCCGACTACCTCTCGGAGTGTAGAGGGCAGACCGGCAGTCAGACCGAACGCGGGAACTCCGGGGGTGATGACTGCCTTGCGGTAGTCGGCATCCTGGAGGAAGAAGAGTCCGATCGAGGGCACTGAGACTACGCGTGCTTTTTTGCCTTCTTCGGCAAGACGGGCTGCGACTTCGCAGAGAAGCGACACTTCAGAGCCGTTGGCTACGAGGATCACGTCGGGGTTCTCAGCTTCGACAACCACATATCCGCCACGGCGGCAGCCGGCGTTGGCTTCGGCGAAACGGTCGCCTGATGCGGCGGGCAGGTCGGGGATGTTCTGACGCGAAAGGATGAGGGCCGACGGGGTCTTGAAGTTCTCCATAGCCATTGCCCATGCCACTGAGGTTTCGGCGGCATCTCCCGGACGGAGCACGAGCATCGAGGGCTCGCCGTTGAAGTTGCGGAGCTCTTCCATCAGCCGGATCTGGGCTTCCTGCTCTACGGGTTCGTGGGTCGGGCCGTCTTCGCCTACGCGGAATGCGTCATGGGTCCAGATATATTTCACGGGAAGTTCCATCAGTGCGGCCATGCGGACAGCGGGTTTCATATAGTCGCTGAACACGAAGAATGTGCCACAGGCTCCGATGACTCCGCCATGAAGGGCGATGCCGTTCATTACGGCTGCCATTGTGAGTTCTGAAACGCCGGCGTGGAGGAAGGCGCCTGAGAAGTCTCCGTTGGTGAACGGACGGGTCTTCTTGAGGAAGGCGTCGGTCTTGTCTGAGTTGGCAAGGTCGGCAGAGGAGACAATCATGTTGTTGACCTTCTCGGCAAGCACTCCGAGCACGTCGGCCGATGCCTGGCGCGATGCGATGCCGGGTTTGTGGGGAATGGCTTTCCAGTCGATTTCGGGGAGTTTGTTGTCAAGGAATGTGTGGAGTTCCTTGGCGAGTTCGGGATTGGCGGCCTCCCATGCTGCCTGCTCGGCGCGTTTTGCCTTGACAATTTCGCGGAGTTCACGGCGGCGTTCGTCATAGAGGGCTTTGACATCGTCAAAAATAACCCAGGGATTTTCAGGATCGGCTCCAAGGTTCTTCATAGTGGCTGCATAGTCGGCACCTGATGCGCTCAGAGGCTGACCGTGGGTAGAGCACTGGCCTTCGAAGTTTGAGCCATCGGCCTTGACAACGCCACGACCCATCACGGTGTTTCCGATGATCAGCGTGGGGCGTTCCTTTTCTCCCTGAGCGGCAATGATGGCCTGGGCTATTTCCTGAGGATCGTTGCCGTTGATCTCGATTACGTTCCAGTGCCATGCGCGATATTTTGCAGCTACGTCCTCGCGGTCTACGGCATCGACCATCGTGGAGAGCTGCACGCGGTTGCTGTCATAGAACATTATGAGGTTGTGAAGGCCGAGATAACCGGCAAGACGACCTGCGCCCTGCGAGATCTCTTCCTGAATACCGCCGTCGGAGATAAAGGCATAGGTCTTGTGGCTCATCCATTCGCCGAAGCGGGCGGCCATGAAGCGCTCTGCGATGGCGCAGCCGACAGCCATTGTGTGGCCCTGGCCGAGAGGACCTGATGTGTTTTCAACACCGCGTTCGGGGTGAAGTTCGGGATGACCGGGTGTCGGAGAGCCCCACTGACGGAACTGCTCAAGTTCGGCCAGTGTGTAGTGGCCGAACAGAGCCAGGACACTGTACAGCATAGGCGACATATGACCGGGGTCGAGGAAGAAACGGTCGCGGCCAAGCCACTTCCCGTCGTCGGGATCGGTCACAAGGAACTGCGAGTAAAGAACGTTGACGAAATCAGCGCCACCCATGGCGCCTCCGGGATGACCGGACTTGGCTTTTTCAACCATTGATGCAGCGAGCACACGGATATTGTCGGCTGCATGGTTAATTGCTGATAGATTCATGGGGTTATTTATAAGTATAAAAATAGTTTCAGATTGCATTCGGGGGCGATCACTGCCTCGCCTGAATGACTTGTGAGGTGATGCAAATTTACAAATTAAAAACGAATTCCCCGCCAAAAACGGCAAGGAATTCGACACACAATAGTAACAAATAAAATAGATGTACCCACTTTTCACAAAGAGGATTACTATCTATGCGGTCAATCCGGAGACGGCCCGACAGACAGCTGTCTACAATAAGCCTGATGACACTTATTGCTTCAAAGCCTGCCGCGGATCAATATGATGTCAAAGGCCGCATCACAGCAGAAACGGCCAGATGTTTCAGATCTGGTAAAACGGTAGATTTGCAATAATGAGCATTATAGTAATTTGGGGTCAAGCCGAAAGCACGGTGCATGAATTTTGAGAAAAGTGTTAAATTTGTGGCATGAAAACCGCAGATGCAATATGGATGTGCCTGCCCGAGGGCATGGACGAACTATTTGAAATGGTGCGCTTCGAGCGCACGGAACAGTCCTATGACATATGGCTTGACGAAAAGAAGAAACTGTCTGATGAAGACTATCGTAATCCAAATATCGTAGCGCGAGGCTATACGGATTATGTAACAATACAGGACTATCCGATGCGTGGACGGCCTGTATTTCTTCACATGCGCAAGAACAAGTGGTGGGACAGGCAGACCAACGAAATCTTCAGCTACAATCTCGAACTTCCCAACGAGGAAGGAACACGACTCAGCGCCGAGTTCGTGGCTTTTTTAAAAGACGAAGGTGGAGACGACAGCCCTGTCGATTAAACAGATAGCGCAGATGTACTGCGTCAACGGCAAACATTTTGCCGACTTGTACCGCAATAAGATAAGCGGTTACGCCGACTGGTGCGAACAGGAGCTTGGCTGTGGGTTCTATTTCAACGCCGATAATATCGGCCCTTACATGAGTCTTGATGAGACGTGTCTGAGCAACGGGGAGGTATGGACGTTCCTGACCAACAAGGACGGCCACGGAGGCAAGGGAACACTTGCGGCAGCCATTCCCGGAACAAAGAGTGACGAAATTATATCCATACTCATCGGAGCTATGGAGAAATCAATCAGACGCAGGGTCAAGGAAGTGACCTGCGATCTCTCGCCATCAATGATGCTCATAGCCGCAGAAGTGTTCTATAACGCCCATGTAGTCAACGACCGTTTTCATGTCCAACAGGTCTATAATGAGGCCGTTGACGAAATCCGCATTGACATTCGCCGACAGCTCATCGCAGAGGAAAACAACCGCAACAAGTCCGAACCGCCGGTAACGTACTCCAACGGAGAGACCATGCGCCAGATACTGGCTCGCAGCAAACACACTCTGATGATGTCGCAGAACAAATGGACTGACATACAGCGCCATCGTGTCAACATACTGTTCAAATACTATCCAATATTGAAGGCTGCATACAGCCTTGCGATGGAGCTGCGCAAGATTTTCAACGCTAAAATCTCACCGACAAAAGCCATGGGGAGGATGAACAAGTGGTATGAAAAGGTAATGGCATTGGGTAACAACAACTTCCGCTCGGTAATCAAAACATTCAAGAACCACGCCCCAACAATCCTGAACTATTTCCGTCGTCGTGCGACCAATGCCTCTGCCGAGGCATTCAACTCTAAAGTCAAAATATTTCGCTCACAAATGCGTGGTGTCCGGGACCGCGACTTCTTCATCTTCCGATTAGTCAAACTCTACGCCTAAAAATTTAACACTTCTAATTGCCCAATTTAACATATGCACCGTGCTTTCGGCTTGAGCCGTAATTTGCATATGTTTCTATGTCGCAGAGATGGTTTGCTATGCCGCTTTGGCATGAGAATATAATCTGTCAGTTGATTCTACAATGCCCAATCGGGCGGAATCATGCACTGAACTGTCTGTTTTATGAAGAATTGCGTTACAAATTTAGGCAATATTGTCGAAATGACAACAAAAACTCTACATTTTTTTGTGAAAACGCCAATAAAACACCTGTCCGCCATCCTTCCTGCAATCATTTCAGCCGGTCATGATATTGTATGCCGGAGCTTGTCCGAACGCCCTGATCCTCTCTGTCAAATATACAATAAGCCACCCTGAGTCATAGGATTAGACAAAAAATTTACGCGAAAAGGCAATCAAAACCTATAATTATCCGCAATATGATAAATTTATTAAAAAAGAATGGTTATCTTTGCTGTGTCATGAAACTATCGGTCATACAAACCATATTTCCACCAACACAAATTTCTAAGGCTCGCAAGAAAAACAAATTCTTTTATTACATAATTTTTCTTCTACCAAAAATCAACAAATGGAAACTACCGTAAAGAACAACGGGCGAATAGTGGCTATAGTCGTGATGTTTTTCATCTACGCCATGATCTCGTTCGTTACCAACCTTGCAGCTCCGATCGGTACAATCTGGGGCTATCAGTTTGAAGGAAATTCAGTGCTCGGCATGATGGGCAACATGATGAACTTCGCAGCTTATCTGTTTATGGGCATTCCTGCCGGAAACCTGCTCGTCAAAATCGGCTACAAGAAAACGGCTCTCTGGGCCCTGGCTGTCGGCATCGTCGGCCTTTTCGTCCAGTTCCTGTCAAGCAGCGTAGGGACAGACACTGTTGTGACCACCTTTAATTCTACAAATGCTGACGGTGTGGCACACTCTTTCCCCATCACTCTCAACTTCTTCATCTATCTGCTCGGCGCATTCATATGCGGTTTCTGCGTCTGTATGCTCAACACGGTTGTCTGCCCGATGCTCAACCTTCTCGGCGGCGGCGGCAACAAGGGCAACCAGCTGCTGCAGTTCGGCGGTGCGCTCAACTCCTTCTCCGGCACAATGACCCCGTTCTTCGTCGGTATGCTCATCGGCGTTCTCACCGACAAGACCCAGATCGGAGATGTCAATCCGCTTCTTTTCATCGGTATCGGCATCTTTGCGGTGGCTTTCGTGATCCTGTCATTCGTCGCTATACCTGAACCGAACACTACTTCCGGAAAGAAAGTCAAGTATTCACACTCTCCCTGGAACTTCCGCCACACAGTGCTTGGCGTAATCGGCATTTTCTTCTATGTAGGTATTGAAGTCGGCATCCCCGGCACCCTCAATTTCTATCTTGCCGATCAGACTGCCAACGGCGCCGGCGTGGTAGGCCAGGCATCAACCATCGCAGGTGCGATCGTGGCTATCTACTGGCTGTTCATGCTCGTGGGCCGTACACTTTCAGGTTTCATCAGCGGAGCCGTTTCGTCACGCACACAGCTCATAGCCGTTTCATGCACAGCGATAGTGCTTATCATCCTTGCCATCTTTATCCCCAAGGAAAGCACACTCCCCGTGCCTGAATTCCTCTATGAAGGTGGAGCCGAAGTGCCTGTCAGCGCCTTCCTGCTTATTCTCTGCGGCCTTTGCACTTCCATCATGTGGGGCGGCATTTTCAACCTTGCGGTGGAGGGCCTCGGTAAATATACCGCCCAGGCTTCCGGCATATTCATGATGATGGTGGTAGGCGGCGGCATCATGCCTCTCGTTCAGAACGCCATTGCCAACAGCATCGGCTATATGGCTTCCTACTGGCTGGTGGTAGCAATGCTTGCCTATCTGCTTTTCTACGGCCTTGTTGGCTCGAAGAATGTCAATACAGACATTCCCGTCGATGAAGAAATCGATCCCCGCAATCTGTAATCAGGATTGAGCGGAGCAGACTTCGCTCCACGTGTCCGCGACACGCACATACATTACAATAAAATCGCATCCGCGCCGAGGGTCTCCGACCTCATTGCGGATGCGATTCTATTTTATGCCCTGTTGCCCGGATGCTTCTTTCTTGAGCCGTCAATTCACAGGCTGGTCCAAGGGACGCCGTGGCGGCGGTGACTGACGGAGAAACTTGCCGGATTTCTTATGGTCTGATTTCTTCCTGCGCCCTACCCTTTTGCCCGGATCTTCTTTATTGTCTTTGCCTGGAAGCGTATCCGGATGAACGGTCTGTTGATCTTTCTGCGCCCCTGCTTCATCTGCGGCTATGACCTCAGGATTTGACATGTCACTATTGCGATCGTGACGACGGTCACTGATCGCAAGTGCCGCTCCAAGCAGCAGCAGAATCAAGGCAAGCAGGATGAGGCCTCGCCTTTCGCCGGAGGTAAACATTTTCATTATGCAGATGCCGTATTTTTTAGGTTACATAAATCACTCAGTACCACACATCTAAACCCAGACAGACTCTTTTAAGGGCTGCCGAGAGTCAAAAATTGCGAGCCGGAAAATTTTCCGGCCGGAATATCGCAGGGATACGGACATAAATATAATAAAAAAATTTCACCGGATGTTCCTCTGGGAGGAATCCGGTGAAATTTTTATAAATGAATCTCGTTGTCAGCTTCAGATTATTCAGCTGCGGGAGCTTCTGCTGCAGGCGTTTCTGCCTGGGCGGGAGCTTCAGCTGCGGGAGCTGCGTTCTTGGCGCCACGACGAGAACGACGGGTGCGGGTCTGTTTCTTGCCGCCGTTGTCCTTGAGCATGTTTTCGTTGTAGTCTACGAGTTCGATGAAGCAAGTCTTGGCGTTGTCACCGAGACGGTTGCCTGTTTTGAGGATGCGGGTGTAACCACCGGGGCGGTTAGCGATCTTCTGAGCGATTTCGCGGAAGAGTTCAGTCACAGCCTCCTTATTCTGGAGATGAGCGAAAACCAGACGGCGGTTGGGAGTGCTGTCTTCCTTAGCGCGGTTGATCAGGGGCTCAGCATAGACGCGGAGAGCTTTGGCCTTGGCGAGAGTTGTGAAGATGCGTTTGTGCATGATCAGCGAAATCGTCATGTTGGCGAGCAGAGCGTCGCGATGAGCCTTCTTGCGACTGAGGTGATTGAATTTTTTATTGTGTCTCATCGTTATAATTACTCTTTATCAAGTTTATATTTGGAAATATCCATTCCGAAGGAGAGGTTGAGGTTTGCAAGAAGTTCATCGAGTTCGGTGAGTGACTTCTTGCCGAAGTTACGGAATTTCAGGAGGTCGGTCTTGTTGAAGACCACGAGTTCACCAAGGGTTTCAACCTCGGCGCTCTTGAGGCAGTTGAGAGCGCGGACTGAGAGGTCCATATCCACAAGCTTGCTCTTGAGGAGCTGGCGCATGTGGAGTACTTCTTCATCAAATTCTTCTTCACCGTCAGTTTCGTCCGTTTCAAGAGTGATCTTTTCATCGGAAAAGAGCATGAAGTGATAGATGAGAATTTTAGCTGCTTCTTTGAGAGCGTCTTTCGGAAGAATTGATCCGTCGGTGGTGATTTCAAGTGTGAGCTTGTCGTAGTCGGTCTTTTGATCAACGCGGAAGTTCTCCACTGTGTATTTCACATTCTGAATCGGGGTGTAGATCGAGTCGATGGCGAGGACATCAATAGCGTCGTTTGCATTGCGGTTTTCCTCGGCGGGAACCCAACCGCGACCTTTGTTGATTGTGAGGTCGATAGTGAAGCTGGCGCTCGGATCCAAATGACAGATGACAAGATCTGGATTCAGGACTTCAAATCCTGAGAGGACTTTGCCAATGTCACCGGCTGTGAACTCTTCCTGACCTGACACAGTGATGGAGGCTTTTTCGAAGTCGGTATCTTCAACCTTTTGCTTAAGGTTTACTTTCTTGAGGTTAAGAATGATGTTTGTGACATCTTCCTTGACGCCGGGGATAGTGTCAAACTCGTGTTTCACTCCGTCAACGCGGATCGACGAGATGGCGAAACCTTCGAGGGAGGAGAGAAGGATGCGACGCAGGGCGTTGCCAATGGTTATACCATATCCCGGTTCCAATGGCTTAAACTCAAATTTACCGAAATGATTATCGGCTTCCAACATGAGGACTTTGTCGGGTTTCTGGAATGCTAAAATAGCCATGGATCTTGATTTAATTATTATTTAGAATACAACTCGACGATAAGCTGTTCTTTGATGTTCTCAGGGATGTCTTCACGGGCGGGAACATGGAGGAATTTACCGGCCTTAATGTTCTCATCCCATTCGAGCCAAGGATATTTGCTGTGATTGAATCCGGCGAGTGCGTCGGAAATTACTTCGAGAGACTTTGACTTTTCACGGACACCGATTACATCGCCGGGCTTAACTGCGTAAGATGCGATGTTGACAACTTTGCCGTTGACCACGATGTGGCGGTGGAGCACAAGCTGACGGGCTGCTGCGCGGGTGGGTGCGATACCGAGACGATAAACTACATTGTCGAGACGGCCTTCAAGAAGCTGAAGGAGGATCTCACCGGTGATACCTTTAGCGCGTGATGCTTTGTCGAAGAGGTTGTGGAACTGCTTTTCGAGAACGCCGTAGGTGTATTTGGCTTTCTGCTTCTCGCGGAGCTGGACACCGTACTCAGAAGTTTTTCTTCTTTTGTTGAGTCCGTGCTGGCCCGGAGGATAATTTTTCTTGGCGAGGACTTTATCTTCACCGAAGATGGGTTCGCCAAACTTACGGGCGATTTTGGTGCGGGGACCTGTGTATCTTGCCATTTCTGTTTTTGTTTGATGTTGTTTCCTTTTCAGTGGCTCCGATTCTGCGGCTGATGATGAAAACTGATGAATTCCGGGGTGACAGCCGCGACCACAGAGAGGTGAATAAAAGATGTGGTCTATTTCACTGAAGAGTCATCATGGCTTTCACTCAGCCATCCGGTCTTCTCCGTCCGGTTCGTGGAGGCAGAAGCTCGCAGATCGTCTTTGGATCTGAAAAGGAGTTGGAAAAAATTGAATAATCAAAATTTACCTTGTTGCCGGGTTTCCGGTTTGCGGCGGCTCATTTGATATTTTGATTCTGAAAGTGAGAGCTGAGCCGGCCACCGGACTCCGGTCGAGCGAGGTCTGGGCGGATATTATACGCGACGACGCTTGGGAGGACGGCATCCGTTGTGGGGCAGCGGAGTTACGTCAACGATTTCAGTAACTTCGATTCCTGCGCCATGCACGGTGCGGATTGCTGATTCACGGCCGTTGCCGGGACCTTTGACATAGGCCTTCACTTTGCGGAGACCGAGGTCATAGGCTACTTTGGCGCAATCCTGAGCGGCCATCTGGGCTGCGTAGGGAGTGTTCTTCTTTGAGCCACGGAAACCCATCTTGCCAGCGGATGACCAGGAAATTACCTGACCTTCAGAGTTGGCTAAGCACACAATGATGTTGTTGAAAGACGAGTGAACGTGAAGCTGACCGGCGGCGTCAACCTTGACGTTTCTTTTCTTTGCTGCGACTGTCTTTTTTGCCATTTTCGTTTATTATTTAGTAGCTTTTTTCTTGTTTGCAACAGTTTTCTTGCGACCCTTGCGTGTACGGGCGTTATTTTTGGTGCTCTGACCACGCACGGGGAGACCGTTACGATGACGAATGCCACGATAGCATCCGATGTCCATAAGACGTTTGATGTTGAGCTGAATTTCGCTGCGGAGGTCACCTTCAACCTTGTAGTCGGCGCCGATTACTTCACGAACTTTGGCTGCCTGATCGTCGGTCCAGTCCTTGACCTTGATATTCACGTCAACGCCTGCCTTGTCAAGGATTGACTTGGCTGCGCTACGGCCGATACCAAAAATATAGGTCAGGGCGATTTCACCTCTTTTGTTCTGGGGGAGGTCAACTCCCACAATTCTTACTGCCATATAATTACTTGATTACTTGACTAAAATTTTTGCAAAGGTAATACTTTTTCAGCGATCTTAAAATAGGCTTTCAGTCATTTCGAAACACTTATTAGAAATCATTGAGAAATATTAACTAATAGGTTTCTATAATGACTTTCAGTCTATCTTTGTGATCCGGACCGATTAACCTTGGCGCTGCTTGTATTTGGGGTTTTTCTTGTTGATGACGTAAAGACGTCCTTTGCGGCGCACGATTTTGCTGTCTGGAGTGCGCTTTTTGACTGAAGCTCTTACTTTCATTGGTTTATCTGTTGTATTGAAGATGATTATTTCTGGATGTTTTATTTGTAGCGGAATGCGATGCGGCCTTTAGAGAGGTCGTAGGGCGACATTTCCACTTTCACTTTATCGCCGGGAAGGATCTTGATGTAGTGCATGCGCATCTTGCCTGAGATGTGGGCTGTGATTTCGTGCCCGTTTTCAAGTTCGACGCGGAACATTGCGTTTGACAAGGCTTCGACGATGGTTCCGTCAAGTTCGATTGCTGCTTGTTTTGCCATATTTTATTTCGATGATGAAATATCGGTTGGGTTGTTTGTTAAATGAATCTGTCTCCGAGAGCTTCTTCGATGTAGTCGAATGTGGTGAGGATCTGCGGGCCTTCCGGGTCTATGACTATGGTGTGTTCATAGTGGGCGGAGGGTTTGCGGTCTTTTGTGCGGCACTGCCAGCCGTCTTTTTCGATGACGATGTTGCGGCTGCCGAGGTTGATCATGGGTTCGATGCAGATGCACATGCCCTTTTTCAGTACGGGTCCGCAACCACGGCGTCCGTAGTTAGGGACTTCAGGGTCTTCATGCATTTTGCGTCCGATGCCGTGTCCGCACATTTCACGCACTACACTGTAGCCGTGACGCTCGCAGTAGGTCTGGACTGTGTTGGCGATGTCGCCGATGCGTTTTCCTTCCTGGGCTGCCGAGATTCCTTTGTAGAGAGATTCCTTGGTGACTTTGCAGAGTGCGAGCACTTCGGGGGCGATCTCTCCTACGGGGAAAGTGTAGCACATGTCTCCGTGGTATCCGTCAAGTTCGACCACGGTGTCGATGCCGATTATATCTCCGTCGCGGAGTTCGTAGCCGGAGGGGAATCCGTGGACTACTGTCTCGTTGACTTCGATGCAGAGTGTGCCGGGAAACCCTCCGTAACCGAGACATGCGGGCTTGCCTCCATTGTCGCGCATGAATTCGCGGGCAATGTTGTCAAGGTGACGGGTAGTCACGCCCGGAGCCACCCACTTGGCGACTTCGCCAAGTGTGCGGCTCACAAGCGTGGATGCCTGTCGCATTTTTTCGATTTCTTCGGGTGTCTTAAGATAGATCATTTATTGAAGAATGAATCAGCGGTAATCGAGACGGGTATTAATAGGCTGAACCGGTGGTGCGGCCTTTGATCTTGCCGTCCTTCATGAGTCCGTCATAGTGGTGCATCATCAGGTGGCTTTCGATCTGCTGGAGGGTGTCAAGAACGACACCGACAAGGATGAGCAGTGATGTGCCTCCGAAGAATTGCGCGAAGTTCTGGCTGATGCCGAAGAAGCGTGCGAATGCAGGGAGGATGGCCACGATGCCGAGGAAGAGTGAACCGGGAAGAGTGATGCGCGACATGATCGAGTCGAGATATTCTGCGGTTTTCTTTCCAGGCTTCACACCGGGGATGAAGCCGTTGTTGCGCTTCATGTCCTCTGCCATCTGGGTGGGACGCACTGTGATGGCGGTGTAGAAGTAGGTGAATGCCACGATGAGGATGAAGTAGACAAGATTGTACCAGAATCCGTTGATGTCCGAGAAAGCGGCGTAGAATCCCGATGAGCTCTCTGAGCTGCCGAATCCGGCGAGAGTGATGGGGATGAACATGATTGCCTGGGCGAAGATGATGGGCATCACGCCGGCGGCGTTTACTTTCAGGGGGATGTACTGGCGGGCACCTCCGTATTGGCGATTGCCGACAATACGCTTGGCGTACTGTACGGGCACCTTGCGTGTTCCCTGCACGAGAAGGACTGCACCTACGGTGACTGCGAAGAGCAGGAGAATTTCAACTACGAACATGATGAGACCGCCCTGGCTGCCGGTGGCACCCGGAAGACGGCTTGTGAATTCGTAGAAGAGCGCTCCCGGAAGACGTGCAATGATACCTACAAGGATGATGAAGGAGATACCATTGCCGATGCCGCGGTCTGTAATGCGCTCACCGAGCCACATGATGAACATGGAGCCGGCTGCAAGGATTACTGTAAGGAATGCCAATGTCCAGAAGCCCATGGTGGCACCGCCTGTGGCGGCGCTCACCTGAACCTGGAGATTTACAAGATATGCAGGACCCTGGAGCAGCAGGATAAGCACAGTCAGATAACGGGTGTACTGGCTGAGCTTCTGGCGGCCGCTCTCGCCTTCGCTCTGGAGCTTCTGGAAGGAAGGGAGTACCATGCCGAGCAGCTGTATCACGATTGATGCAGTGATGTAGGGCATGATGCCGAGAGCGAAGATCGAGGCCTGAGAGAAGGCGCCTCCTGAGAACATGTCAAGGAGTTGCATGAGGCCGCTCTTGTTGGTGAACTTCGACAGGGCGTCGAGATCCTCCGGCGAAATACCGGGAAGGACTACGTAGCAGCCGAGACGATAGACGAGCACCAGCAGGAGGGTGACAAGAATACGCTTTCTCAGTTCCTCAATGGTCCAGATGTTACGAATTGTTTCAATAAATCTCATTTCGAGGAGAAGGGGGATTAAATTTTGGTTACTGAGCCTCCGGCTTCAACGATTGCTTTCTCTGCGGCTGCGGAGAATGCATTGGCCTCAACAGCGAGTATCCTGGTAAGCTTGCCTGTCGCGAGGATCTTGACTGGCTGCTTGCCGTTGATGAGGCCTGCTGCAACGAGTTCGGCTACGCCGATCTTTTCGATTCCGGCAGTCTCGGCGAGACGTTCGAGATCAACAAGATTGACAGCTTTGTATTCGGTGCGGTTGAGGGGTTTGAAACCGAATTTGGGGAGACGGCGCTGAAGAGGCATCTGACCACCTTCAAAACCTATTTTGCGGCTGTAGCCTGAACGTGATTTGGCACCCTTGTGACCACGGGTAGATGTTCCACCCTTGCCGGAACCGGCGCCACGGCCGATACGGGTTTTCTTCTGGACGGAGCCTACAGCTGGTTTTAAATTGCTTAAATCCATAGTTGTGTTAATGATTTTTAGAAATTAGGCGTTGGTCACTTCTACCAAGTGGCGTACTGCTTTAACCATACCCATCACTGAGGGGGTGTCCTCAAGGACTACTGAGTGATGCATTTTTTTCAAGCCGAGGGCGTCGAGAGTGCGCTTCTGCACTGCGGGAGCGTTGATGCGGCTCTTAATCTGGGTGATTTTAATTTTTGCCATCTGATATATGGATGATTAGCCGTTAAACACATTGTCGATAGAGATACCGCGGTTCTGTGCAACCTGAGCGGGTGAGCGCATTTCGCCGAGGGCGGCGATGGTTGCCTTTACGAGGTTGTGAGGGTTGGAAGAACCCTTTGATTTTGCAAGGACGTCAGTCACGCCTACGCTCTCAAGAACGGCACGCATCGCACCACCGGCTTTTACACCGGTACCGTGGCTTGCGGGTTTGAGGATTACGCGTGAACCGCCGAATTTGGCGATCTGTTCGTGGGGGATTGTTCCGCGATGAACAGGAACCTTGATGAGGTTCTTTTTGGCAGCTTCAACGCCTTTTGCGATTGCGGCCTGAACTTCATTGGCTTTTCCGAGGCCCCAGCCTACGATGCCGTTTTCATTTCCGACAACAACGATGGCTGCGAAAGTGAATGTGCGGCCACCTTTGGTAACCTTGGTGACGCGGTTGATGGCGACGAGACGATCCTTGAGTTCGAGATCGTTGGTGGATTTAACTTTATTGTTCTTAGTAGCCATATTCTTTAGAATTTAAGGCCGCCTTTGCGTGCGGCGTCAGCCAATGATTTAACTCTGCCATGGAAAAGGTAGCCGTTGCGGTCGAAAACCACTTCGGTGATACCGGCTGCAAGAGCTTTCTGAGCGATAGCCTCGCCAACCTTGGCTGCGATTTCACACTTGGTGCCCTCTTCGATGCCCTTTGAAGATGAGGCGCAAAGAGTTGTGCCTGCGAGGTCGTCGATGAGCTGGACATAGATCTGCTTGTTGCTGCGGAAAACCGACATGCGGGGACGAGCGGCGGTGCCGGAAATCTTCCCGCGGATGCGGGCCTTGATTTTAGTTCTGCGTTGTATCTTAGAAACCATTTTTGAATCAATTTAATTATTTAGCACTTGCCGACTTACCCGACTTGCGACGGATAATTTCGCCCACAAACTTGATACCTTTGCCCTTGTAGGGTTCGGGCTTGCGGAGAGAGCGGATTTTGGCGCAAACCTGACCGAGAAGCTGCTTGTCATCGCTTTCGAGGATGATGAGCGGGTTTTTGTTACGCTCGCTCTTGGCCTCTACTTTCACTTCGGGGGGAAGCTTGATATATATGGCGTGTGAGTAGCCGAGCGAGAGCTCAAGCACCTGGCCGGTTGCGGCGGCGCGGTAACCCACACCTACTAATTCCATTTCCTTGCGATAGCCTGTGGAAACGCCGACAACCATGTTGTGGATGAGTGCGCGGTAGAGACCGTGCTGTGCGCGGTGTTCGCGATCGTCAGAAGGACGGGTGACAACGATGTGGCCGTCTTCGACTGCTACCTGGAGGTCGGAATTTACTTTCTGTGAAAGGGTGCCTTTGGGACCTTTTACGGTTACTGTGTTATCCTGGCCGACTGTTACCTGGACACCGGCGGGGATTTCAATGGGAGCTTTACCTATACGTGACATAATTTGTATCCTCCTTATTGATTAGTAAACGTAGCAAAGGACCTCGCCACCGATCTTGAGGTCGCGGGCCTTCTTGTTAGTCATCACACCCTTCGAGGTTGAGAGGATGGCGATGCCGAGTCCGTTCAACACACGAGGCATATCTTTGTAGCCGGTATAACGGCGGAGACCGGGACGCGAAACGCGCTCAAGGCTCTTGATTGCGTTGACCTTGTCAACGGGATCGTACTTGAGGGCGATCTTGATTGTGCCCGCGGGATTTTCGCCTTCCTCGAACTTGTAGTTGAGGATGTAGCCTTGTTCGAAGAGAATCTTTGTGATCTCTTTCTTCAAGTTTGAGGCAGGAATCTCGACCACGCGATGGTTGGCCTTGATTGCATTTCTCAATCTTGTCAGATAATCTGCTATAGGATCAGTCATTTTGAAAAATGTTTAAATTGATTGGGATTTTCCCAACAATATTTAATACTCACTGTGATTGGTCGGAGTTTGGTTGAGGGGAGAGAGAGGGAAAGAAGAGGACGACCGCGGGTGCCTGTCGGATGCCGGAGAGGGTCTGGAGTAACTTTTTCGGCTTTGACGATGGGCCTGACCGCTTAGAGGTAACGACTCTCTGGCCGTCGACTCTCTTGATGGGATCTGGACTGGTAAGGGGGATTTTTTACCAGGAAGCTTTCTTCACACCGGGGATGAGGCCGGCTGAAGCCATCTCGCGGAACTGGATACGCGAAATGCCAAACTGACGCATGTAGCCTTTGGGACGACCGGTGATCGAGCAACGGTTGTGAAGACGGACTGTAGAGGCGTTCTTGGGAAGAAGCTGGAGAGCTTCGTAGTCACCTGCGGCCTTGAGTTCGGCTTTCTTCTTGGCATATTTTGCGACGAGCTTTGCGCGTTTTACTTCGCGAGCCTTCATTGATTCTTTTGCCATAGCGGATGCTTAGTTTTTAGCGTTTTTGAAAGGGAGACCGAATTCCTTGAGAAGAGCATAACCTTCTTCGTCAGTGTTGGCTGAAGTAACGAAGGTGATGTTCATACCCATGAGCTTGCTGATCGAGTCGATGTTGATTTCGGGGAAGATGATCTGCTCAGTGATACCGAGGGTGTAGTTGCCACGGCCGTCGAGCTTGCTCTCGATACCCTTGAAGTCGCGGATACGGGGGAGGGCCACGCGGATGAGGCGTTCGAGGAATTCATACATTTTCTCACGACGGAGAGTAACCATCACACCGATGGGCATCTTCTTACGGAGTTTGAAGTTAGAGATGTCCTTGCGGGAGAGAGTAGCAACTGCTTTTTGGCCGGTGATGGCTGTGAGCTCGTTGATTGCTGTCTCGATGACTTTCTTGTCCTGAGTAGCTGCGCCAAGGCCCTGATTGATTACAATTTTCTTCAGCTTGGGCACCTGCATCGGAGTGGTGTAGCTGAATTTCTCGGTCAGGGCGGGAACGATGCGTTCCTGGTAGTCTTTTTTAACTGTCTGGGTGCTCATTACTTAATTTCCTCTCCTGATTTTTTAGAGATTCGTACTAATTCACCTTTCTCGTTGCGACGGCAGCTGATGCGGGTCGGCTTGCCAGATTTGGGGTCGATGAGAGAAAGATTGGAGATGTGGACGGGAGCTTCCATCTTGATGAGACCTCCCTGGGGATGCTGTGCGTTGGGCTTGGTGGCCTTGGTCACCATGTTGATGCCTTCAACGAGGGCTTTCTGCTTCTGCACGAGCACCTTGAGCACACGACCCTCCTTGCCACGGTCTTCGCCGGCAAGAACATAGACGATGTCGCCTTTTTTGATATGTGATTTGCTCATTACGTTTAATGTTTTTGACGGTTAAGAATGATTAGAGGACTTCGGGTGCGAGTGAGACGATTTTCATCTGGTTGGCAGCGCGGAGTTCGCGGGCTACGGGGCCGAAGATACGGGTTCCGCGGAGTTCGCCGGCGTTGTTGAGGAGCACACAGGCGTTGTCATCAAAACGGATATATGAACCGTCGGGACGGCGGATTTCCTTCTTGGTGCGGACAACCACTGCCTTCGACACTGTGCCTTTCTTAACGTCTGATGAAGGGATGACGCTCTTGACGGAAACGACAATGATGTCACCTACAGAGGCATAACGACGGCCGGTGCCACCCAGTACATGGATGCAGAGCGCTTCTTTTGCGCCACTGTTGTCGGCTACGGTTAAACGGCTTTCAGTCTGTATCATAGTTTACTTCACTTTTTCGATGATTTCCACGAGGCGCCAGCGTTTGGTCTTGCTGAGGGGACGAGTTTCCATGAGGCGTACAGTGTCGCCGATGGAACATTCATTCTTCTCGTCGTGGGCGTGATATTTCTTTGTTTTGTTGACAAATTTGCCATAAATGGGGTGCTTCTCTTTCCATTTCACCATTACAGTGATGGTCTTGTCACCCTTGTTGCTCGAAACAACCCCGATACGTTCTTTTCTTAAATTTCTCTTTTCCATTTTATTTAAGGGGGAGTTTATTTGTTGTTAAGTTCGCGCTGACGCAACTCGGTCTTGACGCGGGCGATAGCCTTGCGAGCATGTGTAATCTTAGCGGGGCTGTCAAGGGGCGAGATGGCGTGGTTGATCTTGAGCTGGGCATAGTCCTTCTCCATCACAGCCAGGCGGTCGCGGAGATCCTGAGTGCTCACTTCAGTGAATGATTCTTTCTTCATGACGGGTTACACATTTTGGGTTGGGTCATAGTCGCGGCGCACAACGAATTTTGTGGTCACGGGGAGTTTCTGAGCTGCGAGGCGGAGGGCTTCCTTAGCGATGTCGTAAGATACGCCTTCAACCTCTATGATTATGCGGCCGGGGGTTACGGGGGCTACGAATCCTTCGGGAGCACCTTTACCTTTACCCATTCGGACCTCTGCGGGTTTCTTGGTGATGGGTTTATCCGGGAAGATGCGGATCCAAATCTGTCCCTGACGCTGCATGTAACGGGTTACTGCAATACGGGCGGCTTCAATCTGGCGACCGGTGATCCACTTAGACTCCAGGGTCTTTATGCCGAACGAACCGAAGGCCAACTGGTTGCCACGCTGCGCAATGCCTTTCATGCGGCCTTTTTGCGCGCGGCGAAATTTGGTTTTCTTGGGTTGTAACATTGTTTTGTTGAATCAATTGTGGGTTTAACGGTTGTTTTTGGGTTTGCGGAAACCGCCGCGACGGGGAGCGCCATTTGAAGCTGCACCGCGAGATTCCTTCTGGTTTGAAGTGTACTGGGGAGCCAAGTCACGCTTGCCGTAAACTTCGCCACGGCAGATCCAAACCTTCACACCGATCACACCTACCTTTGTGTGGGCTTCGACCAGTGCGTAGTCGATGTCGGCACGGAGTGTGTGGAGCGGAGTACGGCCTTCCTTGAACATTTCCGAACGAGCCATTTCTGCGCCGTTGAGACGGCCTGAGATCTGAACCTTGATGCCTTCGGCACCGGCGCGCATTGTAGAGGCTACTGCCATCTTGACTGCACGGCGATAGGCGATCTTGCCTTCGATCTGGCGGGCGATGGTCGATGCTACGATCTGAGCGTCGAGTTCGGGGCGTTTTACTTCATAGATGTTGATCTGGACATCCTTGTCGGTGATCTTCTTGAGCTCTTCTTTCAGCTTGTCGACTTCAGAGCCGCCCTTGCCGATGATCAGACCGGGGCGTGAAGTGCAGACAGTGATGGTGATGAGCTTCATGGTGCGCTCGATGACGATGCGCGAAACGCTTGACTTTGCAAGGCGGACATTGAGATACTTGCGGAGTTTTGAGTCCTCAAGCAGAGTATCGCCGTATTTCTTACCGCCATACCAGTTAGAGTCCCATCCACGGATAACTCCCAAGCGATTGCTGATTGGATTTACTTTCTGTCCCATTTGTTAAGCTTTAGCGTTTTTGTTATCAATTGTGTCAACAATCAATGTGACGTGGTTTGCGCGTTTGCGGATACGATAGCCGCGGCCTTGGGGAGCGGTGCGCAGACGCTTGAGCATAGGAGCACAGTTTACAAAGATAGTGCTGATGTAAAGCTCGCCGGCGTCGGCTTTACGTTCGTTTTTAGCTTCCCAGTTTGCGATAGCCGAACGGAGGAGCTTTTCGAGGCGGGCAGCCGCTTCCTTATTAGAGAACTTAAGGATGCCGAGCGCACGGTTAACCTCTACGCCGCGCACCATGTCAGCGACAAGGCGCATTTTGCGGGGCGAGGTGGGGATGTTGGTGAGCTTTGCGAAAGCTACCGTTTTCTGTTCGGCTTTCCTGAGGTCGGCTGAATTTCTTTTTCTTACACCCATTTTATTGTAATTCTTTTCTTTTTTACAAATGAATTAGTTATATCAGGGCCCAATTTATTTCTTGCGGTTACCGGAGTGACCACGGAAGGTACGTGTGGGAGCGAACTCGCCAAGCTTGTGGCCTACCATGTTTTCAGTAACGTAGACAGGGATAAATTTGTTACCGTTGTGAACTGCGAAAGTGTGTCCTACAAATTCGGGGGCGATCATTGATGCACGGCTCCAAGTCTTGATAACCGATTTCTTACCGCTCTCTTCCATTGCAGCGACCTTCTTTTCGAGCTTCACGCTGATAAAGGGGCCTTTTTTTAATGAACGACTCATGATAAGTGTTGCTAATGTTAAATCAGATTACTTTTTTCTTCTTTCAATAATGTACTTCGAAGAATGTTTCTTCGGGGCACGAGTCTTGAGACCCTTAGCGTAGAGGCCCTTGCGAGAACGGGGATGACCACCTGAAGCGCGGCCTTCACCACCACCCATCGGGTGATCGACAGGGTTCATTACTACGCCGCGGTTGCGGGGACGACGGCCGAGCCAGCGTGAACGGCCGGCTTTGCCGGAGCGTTCGAGTGAGTGCTCGGAGTTGCCGACAACGCCAACAGTGGCGCGGCATGCGGCGAGGATCTTGCGGGTTTCACCCGAAGGTAATTTAACGATGGCGTAGGTGCCTTCACGCGAGATCAGCTGGGCGAATGTGCCTGCCGAGCGGGCCATGAAAGCGCCCTGGCCAGGACGCAACTCAATGTTGTGGATGAGCGTACCTACAGGGATGTTGGCCAGCGGGAGGCAGTTACCTACCTCAGGCTGGGCATCAGCGCCTGAAAGAAGCACATCACCAACTTTTAAGCCGTTGGGTGCAATGATATAGGCTTTAGCACCGTCTTTGTAGTAAAGGAGGGCGATGCGGGCCGAACGGTTAGGATCGTACTCGATGCTCTTTACTACAGCGGGAACACCGTCTTTGGTTCTCTTAAAGTCAATGATGCGGTATTTGCGCTTGTGGCCACCACCAAGGTAGCGGGTGGTGAGATGACCTTCGGCGTTACGGCCGCCGGAGGCTTTTTTACCGACTGTAAGAGATTTTTCCGGTGTAGTAGCAGTGATGGTACCTTTGAATACACCGATAACTTTGTGTCTCTGCCCCGGTGTTGTGGGCTTGAATTTTCTTACTGCCATTTTATTTAGATATTGCTATAGAAGTCAATATTCTGTCCTTCGGCAAGGGTTACAAGTGCTTTTTTCCAAGCGGTGGTCTTGCCACGGAGCAGACCGCTCTTGGTCCAGCGAGACTTGTTCTTGCTGCGGACATTGATGGTGTTTACGCGGACTACTTTCACGCCGTAGAGATTCTCGACGAGCGACTTGATCTGATACTTGTTAGCCTCAGGAGAAACGGCGAAGGTGTAACGGTTCAGCTTCTCGATGAGATTGTTTGCCTTCTCTGTTACGATGGGTTTGATTGAAATTTCCATTGTCTATGTTTTCTCGTATATGAGGTTAAAGTTTGTTAATGAAATCAAGGCTACTCTCCGTGAGGATGACAGCGTTAGAGTTCATGAGCGCGTAAGTGTTAAGCGCCGAAGCGTCGATGGTTTTGGCATCGGGCACATTTCGGGCAGACAAAGTTACGTTTTTATTCTGACCCGGTAAAACGAGGAGCACCTTTTTGCCTTCAACTTTAAGATTTTTAGTAAAATTTACAAAATCTTTAGTTTTCGGAGCTTCGAAGTTGAAGTCTTCAACGACGATGAGCTGTGAATCCTGTACTTTATAGGTCAACGCACTTTTGCGGGCGAGCGCTTTCACTTTCTTATTCAACTTGAAGCGGTAGTCACGGGGACGGGGACCGAAAACACGTCCGCCACCGACAAGTACCGGAGAGTTGATGTCACCGATACGGCTGCCGCCGCCGCCTTTCTGCTTGTGGAGCTTGCGGGTAGAACCTGAAACTTCACTACGTTCTTTGGACTTGTGAGTACCCTGACGCTGGTTGGCGAGATACTGCTTCACATCGAGATAAACGGCGTGCTCGTTTGCATCTACTGCAAAAACTTCGTCGCTGAGCTGTGCTTTGCGACCGGTGTCTTCACCTTTGATATTGTAAATTGCGACTTCCATTATTTCTCAATTAAAACGATTGAACCTTTACTTCCGGGGATTGAGCCCTTGATGAGGAGCAGATTGTGGTCTGCGATCACTTTGAGCACCTGGAGGTTTTGAATTGTCACTTTCTCGTTGCCCATCTGGCCTGCCATACGCATTCCTTTGAATACTTTAGCGGGGTAAGAGCAGGCGCCGACCGAACCGGGAGCGCGAAGGCGGTTGTGCTGACCATGAGTGCTCTGGCCTACGCCACCGAAACCGTGACGTTTTACCACACCCTGGAAGCCTTTACCCTTCGAGGTACCCTGAATGTCAACGAAGTCATTCTCGTTGAAGAGATCGACTGTGATGGTATCACCGAGTTTGTACTCGCCGTCAAATCCTTTGAACTCGGCCAAGTGGCGCTGGGGAGCTACTCCGGCTTTTTTGAAGTGACCGGCCATAGGGGCAGTGGTGTGCTTGTCTTTCTTTTCAGTGAAACCAAGCTGCACGGCCTCGTAACCGTCTTTTTCAGCCGTTTTAATCTGAGTAACTACGCAGGGGCCTACTTCGATAACAGTGCACGGCACATTCTTGCCGTCGGCACTGAAAACGGATGTCATTCCGATTTTCTTTCCTAATAATCCTGGCATTTCTCTTTGATTTAAAAATGTGAACTGATTGTGGGAGTTGTTTGTGATTACTTGAATCCTTTGATGTCTGAGTGTTTAATGATCAGACTTTGATTTCTACTTCTACGCCTGAGGGGAGTTCGAGTTTCATCAGCGCGTCTACGGTCTTGCCGGTAGAGTTGTGGATGTCGATCAGACGCTTGTAGGACGAGAGCTGGAACTGCTCGCGCGATTTCTTGTTGACGAAGGTCGAACGGTTGACGGTGAAAACGCGACGGTGGGTGGGCAGGGGAATAGGTCCGCTGATCACAGCACCTGTTGCTTTTACGGTCTTCACAATCTTCTCAGCCGACTTGTCAACCAAGTTGTAGTCGTAGGATTTAAGTTTGATTCTGATTGTTTGGTCCATATCTTTGTTGAATGAAAGTGTTTGTCTTACTTGATGAGGTCAACACGGCCCTGGCATTCGGTGAGCACGTTCTTTGCGATCGAGTTGCTTACCTCTGCATAGTGGCTGAATGTCATGGTCGATGTTGCACGGCCTGAAGTGATTGTACGGAGGGCTGTCACATAACCGAACATTTCGGCAAGAGGAGCCTTGGCCTTCACGATGCGTGCGCCAGAACGGCTGGTTTCCATACCTTCAACCTGACCGCGACGCTTGTTGAGGTCACCAATAACATCACCCATGCTTTCTTCGGGAGTTACTACCTCTACTTTGAAGATCGGTTCGAGAAGCACGGGACCGGCTTTTTCAGATGCTTTCTTGAATGCCTGGATGGCACAAAGCTCGAATGAAAGCTGGTCAGAGTCAACCGGGTGGAAAGAACCGTCGATGACTGTAACCTTGAGCTGATCTACGGGGAAGCCGGCGAGCACACCGTTCTTCATAGCTGCGGTGAAACCTTTCTGGATAGAGGGGATGAATTCCTTGGGAATGTTACCGCCCTTGACTTCATCGACAAACTGGAGGTTTCCTTCGAAGCCTTCGTCAACTGGTTCTACACGAACGATGATATCGGCGAACTTACCGCGGCCACCGGTCTGCTTCTTGAACACCTCGCGAAGCTCTACAGGCTTGGTGATAGCTTCCTTGTAAGTAACCTGCGGACGGCCCTGGTTACATTCAACCTTGAATTCGCGACGGAGACGGTCGATGATGATATCGAGGTGAAGCTCACCCATACCTGAGATGACTGTCTGTCCGGTTTCTTCGTTTGTCTCAACGCGGAAGGTGGGGTCTTCTTCTGCAAGCTTCTGCAGGCCGACACCGAGTTTGTCAAGGTCTTTCTGAGTTTTGGGTTCAACTGCGATACCGATAACGGGATCGGGGAATTCCATTGCTTCAAGTACGATAGGATGATTTTCGTCGCAAAGGGTGTCACCGGTGCGGATATCTTTGAAACCTACGCCAGCGCCGATATCGCCGCAGTCGATAGATTCTTTTGCATTCTGCTTGTTGGAGTGCATCTGGAACAGACGGCTGACACGTTCCTTTTTACCTGAACGGCTGTTGAGGACGTAGCTACCGGCTACAACATCACCTGAGTAGACACGGAAGAAGGTCAGACGGCCTACATAGGGGTCAGTGGCAATCTTGAATGCGAGAGCACACATGGGTGCGTCTGATGAAGGCTCGCGGGTCTCAACCTTGTCGGGATCTTCAGGATTTGTTCCTTCAACGGCACCTGAGTCAACGGGGCTGGGGAGATATGCGCAGACAGAGTCAAGGAGACACTGTACACCTTTGTTCTTGAATGAAGAACCGCAGATCATGGGAACGACTTCCATCTTGAGAGTTGCGTTGCGGAGAGCGCGACGAATTTCTTCCTCAGTGATGGTAGAAGGATCGTCGAAGTACTTCTCCATAAGAGCGTCATCGAATTCGGCGATCTTTTCGAGCATCTTGTCACGCCATTCTTCAGCCTCTTCAGCGAGACCGGCGGGGATTTCCTCTAAGGTATAGTCAGCACCCATTGATTCATCGTGCCAAAAGATAGCCTTCATCTGGATGAGGTCAACCACACCCTTGAAAGTTTCTTCAGCTCCGATAGGTATCTGAATGGGACAGGGATTTGCTCCGAGAACATCCTTAAGCTGGCGGACAACTTCAAAGAAGTTCGCGCCCGAACGGTCCATCTTGTTCACATAACCGATACGGGGCACATTGTATTTGTCAGCCTGGCGCCATACGGTTTCAGACTGGGGTTCAACACCACCTACGGCGCAGAAAGTAGCTACCGCACCGTCAAGCACACGGAGCGAACGTTCAACTTCCACAGTGAAGTCAACGTGTCCCGGAGTGTCAATAAGGTTGATCTTGAACTGATCGCCGGCATACTTCCAGAAAGTGGTGGTAGCGGCAGAAGTAATTGTGATACCACGTTCCTGTTCCTGTTCCATCCAGTCCATAGTGGCAGCGCCATCGTGAACTTCGCCGATCTTGTGAGTAAGACCGGTGTAGAAAAGAATACGCTCGGAAGTTGTGGTCTTACCGGCATCGATGTGAGCCATGATACCGATATTACGCGTATATTTTAAATGTGCGTCTGATTTAGCCATTTTGATTTGTGTGAATCTAAATGAATGAAATTAATATAGGCTTAGAAACGGAAGTGAGCGAATGCGCGGTTAGCCTCGGCCATCTTGTGCATATCTTCCTTGCGCTTGTAAGCACCGCCCTGGTCGTTGAATGCGTCTACGATTTCGGCAGCGAGCTTCTCAGCCATTGTCTTGCCACCGCGCTTGCGGGCGTAGAGGATCAGGTTTTTCATCGAGATAGATTCCTTGCGGTCGGGACGGATTTCAGTAGGAACCTGGAATGTCGCACCACCGACACGACGTGACTTAACCTCTACCTGAGGAGTCACATTTTCAAGAGCTTTTTTCCAAATCTCAAGAGCGGTTTTCTCTTCATTGGGAAGTTTGTTCTTCACGAGATCGAGAGCGGAGTAGAAAATAGTATAAGAAGTATTCTTCTTTCCGTCATACATCAGGTGGTTGACGAATTTCGACACTCTCACATCATTAAACACGGGATCGGGAAGAATCACCCGCTTCTTAGGTTTTGCTTTTCTCATTTTTTGAGGAAATGTTTTGTTTTTGGTTGCTTGGTTGCTGCATCTTTAATCTTCAACGGCCGCCCCTCCGGGCGCCATTTACTCAACCTGTGATTTAGCCTTCCAGTCAAATCAAAAACGAGGGTTTAACGACTCTGTTTTTAATTTAATTTTTGTCTTCAGAAAAGGGCTTGCGCTTAATTACTTCTTCGCAGCCTTGGGACGCTTGGCACCATACTTGCTGCGACGCTGAGTACGGTCCTTAACGCCGCTGGTATCGAGCGTGCCGCGAACGATGTGATAACGCACACCGGGAAGGTCTTTCACACGACCACCGCGTACAAGCACGATTGAGTGTTCCTGAAGATTGTGGCCTTCACCGGGGATGTAGCTGTTGACTTCCTTACCGTTGGTCAGGCGCACACGAGCCACCTTACGCATAGCCGAGTTAGGCTTTTTGGGAGTGGTGGTGTACACACGCACACACACGCCACGACGCTGGGGGCATGAATCAAGTGCGGGTGACTTGCTCTTATCTTCAAGAGCCACGCGACCTTTTCTTACTAATTGCTGAATAGTAGGCATCTTGCTTTCTTTTGATTTATTTAATAATGAATAGTAGTATATTTGACTGTTTATTACGCGCTTCCCGCCATCAACCCCGCTAATTACCAAGTAGTTAACGCAGCCGTGACGACAAGCCGTTCTTAAAAGCGATGCAAAATTACAACTTATTTTCCTAACTACCAAACATTTCCAAAATAATTTTCGCATCACCGGATTTGCGCCGGATTTGCGCTAATTTTTCATCTGAACCGTGCAAAAAATCCGCAGCATCCTCACGGCCGGATGCCATGCGGCAAGCCCACACTCACAATCGCACCCCAAATGCAACCACAACCCTTATTTTATTTTTTCGCTTCTTTATTGTGTTTTTCCTACATAACCATTAATTTTGCACCTTAAATAAAAACACGGCCGTTTCCACGGCCCAATACGTTAAAAAGCCAAGCCACCATAAATCAATGGAAAGAAAATTCAAGCGAACCCTCATCACCACAGCCCTGCCCTATGCCAACGGGCCTGTGCATATCGGACATCTTGCCGGCGTATATGTTCCGGCCGATATTTATGCCCGCTATCTGCGTATGCGCGGCCAGGACGTAGTCATGGTCGGCGGCAGCGATGAACACGGTGTGCCCATCACACTCCGTGCCAGAAAAGAAGGCATCACCCCGCAACAGGTCGTAGACCGCTACCACAACATCATAAAAGATTCGCTTGAAGAACTCGGAGTAAGCTTCAATATCTATTCAAGAACCACTTCCGAACTCCATCACAAGACTGCTTCCGAATTTTTTCGCCACCTTTATGATAAAGGCGAATTCTCCGTGCAGACCGCACAGCAGCCATATGATGAAAAAACCGGAGAATTTCTCGCCGACCGTTATGTGGTCGGCACCTGCCCGCGCTGTCACAATGAAAACGCCTACGGTGACCAGTGCGAAGCCTGCGGCTCATCGCTCAACGTCACTGACCTCATCAATCCCCGTTCGGCCCTCACAGGCGAACCGGTGAAAATGCGCGAGACCACCCACTGGTATCTCCCCCTTGACAAGTGGGAACCCAAACTGCGCGAATGGATACTTGAAGGCCACAAAGAATGGAAAACAAACGTCTACGGACAGTGCAAATCATGGCTTGATGCCGGACTCCAGCCCCGTGCCGTGAGCCGCGACCTCAACTGGGGTGTGCCCGTTCCGGTTGAAGGAGCTGAAGGTAAAGTGCTCTACGTATGGTTCGACGCTCCGATCGGCTATATCTCCAATACCAAGGAACTCCTCCCTGACTCATGGGAAAAATACTGGAAAGATCCGGAAAGCCGCATCATCAACTTCATCGGCAAAGACAACATCGTCTTCCACTGCATCGTCTTCCCCTCGATGCTGATGGCCTACGGCGATAACTTCCAGCTGCCCGACAACGTCCCGGCCAACGAATTCCTTAACCTCGAAGGCGACAAGATCTCCACGTCACGCAACTGGGCCGTGTGGCTTCACGAATATCTCAATGACTTCCCCGGCAAGCAGGATGTGCTTCGCTATGTTCTCACCGCCAACGCACCTGAGACAAAGGACAACGACTTCACATGGGCAGACTTCCAGGCCCGCAACAACAACGAACTCGTGGCCATCCTCGGCAACTTCGTGAACCGCGCAATGGTTCTGACCCACAAATATTTCAACGGTGAAGTTCCGGCCGCAGGAATGCTGACAGAAACCGACACCCTCCTTGCAACCGAACTCGGCACCGCCACAGAGGCCCTGACAGCCGCACTTGAGACATTCCATTTCCGCGAAGCCCTCAAGCAGGCCATGGAAATAGCCCGTCTCGGCAACCGCTATCTGCAGGAAACCGAACCCTGGAAACTCGCCAAGACCGACATGGAGCGCGTGAAGACAATTCTCAACATAGCTCTCCAGCTCTGCGCCAACATCGCTGTGGCATTCGAGCCCTTCACTCCTTTCATGTCTGAAAAGCTCGCCAAGATGCTCGGCCTCAGCGGAAAACTCACATGGGACATGCTCGGAAAGCTTGACATCATTTCCGCCGGCACCACACTCGCCACTCCCGAACTGCTTTTCGACAAAATCGAAGACAGCCAGATCGAAGCCCAGCTCAAACGCCTCGCCGATACAAAGAAAGCCAACGAAGCAGCCGCCTGGAAAGCAGAGCCTCAGGCCAAGGATGTGGAATTCGACACCTTCGCCGCCTGTGATCTCCGAGTGGGCACCGTACTTGAATGCGTGAAAGTCCCCAAGGCCGACAAACTCCTGCGCTTCCTCATTGACGACGGATTGGAAAAACGCACCATTGTTTCAGGCATAGCCAAATACTACAAGCCCGAAGAACTGGTAGGCAAACAGGTCTGCTTCATAGCCAACCTCCCTCCCCGCAAACTCAAAGGCATTGTGTCTGAAGGCATGATTCTTTCTGCCGAGAACTCCGACGGTTCCATAGTGCTTCTCAGCCCCTCGGCTGCAGTAGCTCCCGGCGCCAAGATCGGCTAAGGCTCATGCGCCGACCGTCCCCACACAGCAATATGAAATCCGAGAGGGTTGGGCTTCCCTCCCCTCCCGGATTTTTCAATTCTCCCCCCAAAAGCATTCTTTATCAACAGGTCGTTTAAAAAACAACAGTTAAATGACAGCCAGAAGAAAACCACGACTCCTGATCATATACACAGGCGGAACGATCGGAATGATCGAAAATCCAGAAACCCATGCCCTGCAGCCTTTTGACTTCTCGCACCTCATAGACAATGTGCCCAAAATCAAGATGCTCGACTATCATATCGACAACATCCAGTTCACCCCGATAGACTCAAGCGATATGAATCCGTCAGGATGGGCGGAGATATCAAATGCCATAGCCTCGCATTATGACGAATATGACGGTTTCGTAGTTCTCCACGGCACCGACACAATGGCCTACACGGCCTCGGCTCTTTCATTCATGCTCGGCAATCTCCACAAGCCGGTCATTATCACCGGCTCGCAGCTCCCCATCGGAGAAGTGCGCACCGACGGAGAAGAAAACCTCATAACCGCCCTGCAGATTGCAGCCGCCACTACTTTTGACGGGTCTCCGATGGTCCAGGAAGTAGCTATCCTGTTCGAGAACTATCTCTGGCGCGGAAACCGCTCTACCAAAATGAGTGCCGACAACTTCAATGCCTTCAAGAGCAACAACTATCCGCAGCTGGCAAAAATAGGCCTTGGAATACACTTTTCAGAAGAGGCTCTGTGGCGTCCAAAAGCAAAGACACCTTTGCAGCTCAACACCCGCATGGACTCCAACGTGATGTTTATCGAGCTCTACCCCGGCATGACACAGCAGACCCTCCGCTATCTTCTGAACGCTCCTGGAGTAAAGGGCATTGTACTGCGCACATACGGAGCAGGCAACGCTCCGACAGCCGGATGGTTTATCGAGGAAATAGCTCAGGCAGTGCAACGGGGAGTAGTGATTGTCAATGTCACTCAGTGCGTGAACGGAGGTGTGCACCACAGGCGCTACGTGGCAGGCGACAAGCTGGCCAACGCAGGTGTGATTTCCGGCCATGACATGACCTCAGAAGCAGCAATAACCAAACTGATGTATCTGTTCGGCCTCGGACTGACACCTTCAGCCGTGGCTACACGCCTTAACACTGATCTCTGCGGCGAGGTCACACTGTAGCCGCGCCGCAAAAACGTCAGTCATACCCGTTTTCAAAATCAAATTCCAGCTGTCGCGGATCATAGACCGTCCGTGAGGAACTTCCATGTTCCGGCATCGAGACAGAAAGGCCCACAAGCCTAACCTGCCGTCCGACCACCGGCGCCAGAGCCAGCAGGCGTATAGCCGCCTGGGCGATGAGATCTTTGTTCTGATAGGCGTGTGGAGCAGTATGGCTGCGTGAACACTGGCTGAAATCGCTGAATTTCAATTTAAGCGTCAGCGTACAGCCGCGGAACACACTGCGTCCTATCCTCCAGACAAGTTCTTCTGCCAGATCAGAGATCACCTGCTCGATCTCTCCGACGGTCACAAGATCTTCCTGAAGAGTGATCTCGCAGCCGACCGATTTCCGCGTCCACAGCGGCTCCACGGGTCTATTGTCGATCCCGCGGGCAAACTGATAGAAAATCCTCCCGGACTTCCCGAATTCATGACTCAGCAGTTCGGCTGAACAGGCTGCAAGCTGTTCGCCGTTCCAGATACCAAGAGCATGCATCCTTGCGGCCGTGACGGGCCCCACACCCCAGAAATCTTCCACCGGAATCCTGCGTATAAAATCAAGAGCCTGCGAGGGATGGATGGTACACAGGCCGTCGGGCTTCCGATAGTCAGAAGCTATCTTAGCCAGAAACTTATTGTAAGAGACTCCGGCGGAAGCTGTCAGCCCAAGTCGCTCACGGATCTTGCTCTTGATCTCTCTGGCGATATTGACAGCCATCGGTTCACCTGCCTTATTGACAGTCACGTCAAGAAAAGCCTCGTCAAGAGATATCGGCTCGACGATATCGGTATATTCATGAAAAATCTCATGCATAGCTGCCGACACCTTTTTATATACATCGAATCTCGGTTTCACAAAAACGAGTCCCGGACAGATTTTCGCTGCCCGCATCGACGGCATGGCCGATCTTACGCCGAATCGCCTCGCCTCATAGCTCGCAGCCGCTACCACACCGCGCCCCTCGGCATGGCCGACGGCTATAGGCACTCCTCTCAGTTCAGGATTGTCACGCTGCTCGACTGACGCATAGAACGCATCCATATCAATATGGATGATCTTACGTATTTCACCCAGTTCAGAGACGTCCCTGGTCATTGTAGGAATAAAATTCGTTTCGCGCTATTATCACATGATCAAGCACTTTGATTCCGAGATAATCGGCTCCGACCTTGATTCTCTGAGTCAGACGGTCATCCTCACCGCTCGGAAGCGGATTCCCGGAAGGATGATTATGAACCAGTATTATCCCTTCGGCAAGACAGTCGAGCGCCCGTTTTAGAAGCAGCTTCACATCCACCACCGTGGCGGCCGTGCCTCCCTGCGATATGCAACGCTTGAACTTCACGCGGTTACTCCTTGAGAGCATCATCACCCAGAATTCCTCATAGTCAAGATGAGCCATAAGCGGCTGCATTATATCCTTGACATCCTCGCTCGACCTGATCAGCGGCTCTGCGGCACCGGCCATCTGCTCACGGTTACGGCGGCCGAGTTCAAAAGCCGCGGCAAGGCATACGGCTTTGGCCGGACCGACTCCTTTGTATTTCGACATCATCTCCTGCATACTCATGCGGGCAAGGTTGTCGACCCGCTGGTCACAGTCATGCAGAATGCCACGCGCCATGTCGACCACCGACATGCCCGGCAGTCCACCACCAAAAATCAATGCCACAAGTTCGGCATCGCTCAGCGAGCGTATGCCGTTTGCAAGCGCTTTCTCACGCGGCTTGTCGTCGTCATTCAGATCATGAATGCGGGTCGGGACAAAAGGTGTCTGGTCATTCATCGCTTCTACTTCCCTTTTCTCATTAAAATCTCTTCCTCGACGTCACGTCCGCGCCCAAGCACTATCTTGAGGAAGTATGCTTTCAGAAAACCGCAGCCGTAGCCACAGATCTGGATGACGCTCGCAGGCAAAGCCTTGACCGCAATCACCGGCGAGCGGGTTGACACAAGCGCACTGACGAATATGGCAATAAGATACAACCCCAGCGGCAGCAGGAACCACGGAGAGACTGCCGCTGACAGCACCACAAGCACCAGCCCTATGATCACAGCCAGGGCAGGAAGAGCATGAACCACTTTCAGCGACCCCGGATAGAGCAGCTTGAGGGTGATGCGCGACATGCCGAACACATAGACCTGACGAAGGAATTTTCTGAAATCAACACGCCTCTTGTGGTAGACATAAGCTGGACGGATCAAGGCTATCGAAAAGCCAGCATTACGGATTCTAGTCGACATGTCTATATCCTCTGAAAACATTTCACGGAAGCCCCCCACCCTTTCATAGACTCTGCGCGAAAAACCCATGTTGAATGTGCGCGGCACAAACTTTTCAAGGCTCATCTTCCCGCCACGGATTCCGCCGGTGGTCAGAAACGAGGTCATGGCGAAATTGATGGCCTTCTGAGTCGAGGTGAACGACGAGTGAGCCGAGTCCGGACCGCCGAAACAGTCTACGGGCTTTGCATCCAGCTCGCGGCTAAGAACAGCGAAGTAATCCTCCGGGATCACACAGTCGCTGTCAAAGAAAATGAAATAATCGCCTGCGGCCCGCTCCATTCCATAGTTGCGGGCAATCGAACGGCCTTCATTCTCCTTGTAGAAATATCTGACACGCAGATTTTCCACGCTTTCAGCTTCGGCCTGGCATCTGTCTGTCGACCCGTCCTCCACTATCACGACCTCGAAATTCTTCAAGGTCTGACGGCTGAGACTTTCCAGCAGATCACGGACCTCATCAATACGGTTATAGACCGGTACTATTACCGAAAAACGCACCTTTTCATCCATCAGCTCATGCGGTTTTTATAATCATTATAATCGAAACGGCGCAGATAAGTGCAATTGCCATCAGAGTCGCAAAGCACCATAGCAGGATGCTGTATGCCATTGAACATAGAGGTCTTCACTGTAGTATAGTGGTTCATATCCTCAAGCGTGAGGCGATCACCGGCTTTCAGTGGCTCCCGGAAACACCAGTCGCCCACATAGTCACCGCTCAGGCAGGAATTTCCGCCAAGCCTATAGCGCGGCAGCCCCTCCGCTTCCGGAACACTTTCGGTGATGGCCGGCTTATAAGGCATCTCAAGGCAGTCAGGCATGTGGCAGGCGAAACTTGCGTCGATGACAGCCGTTTTCACTCCTTGGTTCTCAACCACATCAAGCACTTCGGTGATCAGATCGCCGGTGCGCCAGGTGAAAGCACTTCCCGGCTCCATAACTACCTGCAGCCACGGATAACGCCCACGGAAATCTTTCAGAAGCCCGATCAGATGGTCCACGTCATAGCCCTCGCGCGTCATCAGATGACCACCGCCGAAGTTGACCCACTTCAGCTGACTGAAATACATTCCGAACTGATCCTCGAAAGCGGCAAGCACCTTTTCAAGATCATAGCTCGAACTCTCGCACAAAGCATGGAAATGCAGACCCTCGATCCCGGCAGGCAATACTCCGGCAAGCTGATCGGCGGTCACTCCGAAACGCGAACCGGGAAGAGCCGGATTGTAGATCTCAGTCTCGATGACCGAGCACTGCGGATTGACTCTCAGTCCGGGCGACACTCCGGCCGCCAGAGTCTTGGCGCCATACTTTTCCCACTGACCGAGAGAGTTGAAGGTCAGATGAGTGGCACGTGAAAGAAACTCACTTATCGTGGCCTCGGTATAGACCGGACAGTAGACATGCGCCTCACCTCCGAGCTCTTCATTGCCAAGCCGGAGCTCGTTGAGCGAACTGGCGGTAAAATCGCGGTTATACTCCCTGATTATAGGGAATGTACGCCACAAGGCATTGGCCTTGAAAGCCATGATGATATTCACACCGGCCTCACGCTCCACTCTGTTGATCAGCGACAGGTTGCGGCGCAATTTATCTTCATATACTATATAATAAGGTGTAGCGATCTCGTCTGCTTTCATCTCATATTGTTTTTGGTATGGTGGTTACTCGGTTCCGACTATTGAAAATTTCGCAAACTTCAGCATCAGGGTGCGAGTGTCGGTATTCTCGAACTTCACTGTGATTCTCGGATCGGGCCCTGCGGTGTCGATATTGACAATCGCACCACGGCCGAACTTGGCATGTTCTATGACCGTTCCCTCCGCCACTTCGCTCACCGAATGAAGGGCATATCTGACATCGCTCGCAGGCTTTCCGGCAGACGGCTGCATCTGTCCGGGCCGTCTGAATGACTGCGGCGCGCCTGACGAAGGCTGAACCTTGCGCAGCGAGTTCAGACTGCGGGCTGAGCCGGCCATTGATGCCGTATAATTTACCGTCGGGCGCACCTTCGGAGCATCGTCTCCAAGATTGTCATTGGTGGCAAGACGCAGATAGCGCTGATCTATATCTCTGAGGAAGCGCGACGGGCGGCAGCTGACCGTCTGACCGTTGCGGAAACGCGATCCGGCATATGTCAGCATGCAGAATTTTTTCGCTCTCGTCATAGCCACATACATCAGACGGCGCTCCTCTTCGATCTGGGCCGGTGAATCCTGAGCCATAGCCGACGGAAAAAGCTCTTCCTCAACTCCGACCACAAACACATTATTGAATTCCAGCCCCTTTGCAGCATGGACAGTCATCAGAGTCACGCGCTCCTCGCTTGCGTCGCCGGAATCCGAATCCTGGTCAGTGGCAAGCGAGACCTCCGCCATAAAATCGGCGAGCGACATGCTGTCACTCCCCTCCTCCACACGGGTCTCCACAAAGCCCTTCACGCCTGAAATCAGTTCCTGAAGGTTTTCCTGTTTCGAAAGATTTTCAGGTGTGCTGTCGTGGAGATACATCTTCAGCATCTCAGTACGTTCTATGATCCTGGTGGCCAGTTCAAGCGCATCGGCCCCCTTGCGGTCAGCCTGCACGAATTCAGTTATCAGACCGGCAAATCTGTCGAGTTTACGCAAAGTCCCGGCATTGAGACCGGCCGGATACCTGTCAGGCTCCTGAATCACAGTCCAGAGGCTTACGTTGCCGTCAATCGCTGCACGTGTCAGCTTGGCGAGAGTTGTCTCCCCGATGCCTCGCGCCGGGAAATTGATCACACGTCTCAGCGCCTCGTCATCATCAGGATTCAAAGCCAGACGGAAATAGGCAATGGCGTCCTTTACCTCCTTGCGCTGGTAGAACGACAGACCACCGTAAATCCTGTAAGGCACATTGCGTTTTCTCAAAGCCTCTTCCAGCACACGGCTCTGGGCATTGGTACGATATAGTATGGCGAATTCATCGGCACTGTCGCCGCTCGTCATTTTCAGCTGCGACAGCCGCGAAGCCACCTGATAGGCCTCCTCGAAATCGCTATAGCACTTGACCACCTCTATCAGCGCCCCGGTCTCGTTCTCTGAATAAACGGTTTTGGGTATCTGCTCGCTGTTCTTGTCGATAAGTGAACCGGCGGCATTGATGATGTTACGTGTCGAGCGATAGTTGCGTTCGAGTTTAAAGATAGACAGTGCAGAATACGTCTTTCTCAGATCAAGGATATTGCGGATATTGGCACCCCGGAACGAGTAGATGCTCTGGGCATCGTCGCCGACCACACAGAGCCTGCCGCTTTCGCGTGTAAGCTGGGTCACTATCACGTGTTGCGCGAAATTCGTGTCCTGATACTCGTCGACAAGCACATAGCTGAAAAACTCCCGATAGTGGCGGAGCACATCCGGATTGTCGCGCAACAGTACATTGGTATAATAGAGCAGATCGTCAAAATCCATAGCCCCGGCCACCACGCAACGGTCGCGATAGGCTCTGTAGACCGCATAGAGTTCGGGGCGTTTGGCTCTCGCATCGGCTTCCATCACATCGCGGCTCAGCGCATAGTCTTCAGGCGAGACAAGTGCGTTCTTGGCACCGGAAATGGCCGAAAGCACAGCCGACGGCTTGTAGATCTTATCGTCAAGCTGCATATCCTTTATGATAGTCTTGACAAGCGATTTACTGTCGGCGCTGTCATAGATCGTGAAATTGCTTTTGAATCCTATCAGTTCGGCATTGGCGCGGAGAATACGCGCAAAGATCGAATGAAAGGTACCCATCCACAGTTTCGAAGCCACAGCGCCGCCCACAAGCTGCTCCACACGCTCGCGCATCTCTTTGGCAGCCTTGTTCGTAAAGGTCAGAGCAAGAATCCGCCACGGCTCATAGCCGAGGCGGAGTAGATGAACTATCTTATAGGTTAGCACACGGGTCTTGCCTGAGCCGGCTCCCGCTATCACAAGCTGAGGTCCGTCGCAATACTCTACTGCGGCCCGCTGCTGTTCGTTGAGTTCATCAAGATAATTTTCGTCCATCAATATCATCACTTGACGAGCAGATGGTCACCGGTTTCGTTGACAATCGAGCGGTAATAGCGATCGTCATATCCGCCGTAGACCGGCGACACAGGCATTCCTTCGGGAGTGCGTTCGAATTTTCCGTCTTTCTCTTTCTTGATATTGCCGTCCATATATTTGACAAGGAGATAGTCGCCGAGATCCTTATAGCGCTTCACATAGCGGCGCGAAGCAAGGGCAGAGTGATCGTTGAGCAGACTGCGGGCGGCATCAGGCTCGAGAGTCGGCACTTCGGCGAGGAACGTTCTGACTTCATTTTCAAGAGTATCTTCCTCGGCTTTCTGCACACGGCGGATATCATCGATCATCTTGCTGTACTGGTGATAGGCCTGGTTCGCCACATAGCTTGTCACCCAGAATGCAGCGTCCCATGACAGGGTGAGGAGATCGCCGTTGCCCTGGGCGAATTCATGAGGTATTGAAGTGATGCTGCTGTACATGGGCACATACACACAGGTATTGGCATCGTCAACACCGAACCAGAGTATGCCGCGCATCAGTTCAGGATGGGCAGAGTTCATCTGCGACACGAACGAAAAACCGGTCTGCTGAGTGGCGATGGCACGTTCGTTGAGATATTCCTTTCCGTCGACTTTGAACGTCATCGGACGCCAGCGGTAAGGCACCGCATAGGGACCGGCGCCAACATCTTTGGTCATGTCCATCGGAGTACCCTCGAAATGGTCACGCATCATCCACTTCATGTCATTGAGACTCACCTTGCGGTCAGGTTTCACCCAAAGCGGCATAGGCTCGCCCTCGGCCTTCATGATCCAGGGGAGATAGCTGTCCATTCCGTCGGCAAAACGGTTGAAATAGCTCCACACACGGCCGTCACAGCCTCGGGTTGCAGTGCCGTCGAGTTCGCCATAGGCAAGCGAGAAACTGAAATCCTCGTCCTTACCGTTGTAGTAGCCCATTTTGCGGGCGAATTTGATGACATCAGGCGAGTAGAGGGTGTTTTCCTTGTCTTTCAGAGGAAATTTATGGATACGCGGATGGTTGGCATGGCCCGAAATACAGTCGTCGGGGATACGGCGGGCCACCCATACGGCGCCCTTCTCCTTGCCGCCCTTGCCGATCAGTTCCATGATCCAGGCTTCTTCAGAATCGGCAATAGAGAACGATTCACCACTTGAATGATAACCGTATGTGTTCACCAGATCTGTCATGATCTTTATGGCCTCGCGTGGCGTTTTGGCTCGTTCAAGGGTCACATAGATCAGCGAACCATAGTCCATTATACCGGTTGTGTCTTCCAGCTCGTGACGGCCACCCCAGGTGCTTTCCGAGATTGTCAGACCGTGTTCGTTCATATTGCCTATAGTAGTATAGGTTTCGGCTACTTCGGGTATCTCGCCGAGATAGCGGCCTGTGTCCCATTCAACGATCTTCCTCATCGTGCCTGGCGCATGTTTGCCTCCGGGGCGGTTGTAGAGTTCACCGTAAAGCGTATGGCTGTCGGCGGCATAGGTGACAAGCACCGAGCCGTCAGGAGTGGCGTTCTTACCTGCGATAAGGCTCGTGCATGCCAGAGCCGGCTCAACTGACATCAGAGCCAGGGCTCCGAGAACGATTTTATCGAACATTTTCATGATTGGTTTTGTTTTTTTTAATAATTTATGCAAGGATCTGTCAGCCTCCATATTCCAGCAGGAACACCACAGCGGACGTCCGTCTTGCAAAAATAATGAAATTCATCTACAAATCCAAGCCGCAGGATCTCTTTCTGCATCGCACAGAAAAATGTGAGAATGTCTGACAACAAATGTTAAACCCCTCTATAACTTCCGATAAATTTGTAACTTACAAATATTTTTCATTAATTTGCAATCAGGACTCCTTACCTGCATAAACAAATTTCTCATATACTACTCACTAACCAACTGCTTATTTTATGAAAAAGTATCTCGCAGAGATGATCGGAACATTTGTTCTGGTACTCATGGGTTGCGGCAGTGCAATCTTCGCAGGCATTGGCCTCGGCACAACCGGCTATGGCGTGACAACCCTTGGCGTGGCTATGGCGTTCGGCCTTTCTGTAGTGGCTATGGCCTACACCATCGGCAACATTTCAGGCTGCCACATCAATCCGGCCATCACCCTCGGTGTCTGGTCAAGCGGACGCATGAGCGGCAAGGAAGCCGGAGGCTACATGCTCTTCCAGTGCATCGGCGCTATCATCGCTTCTGCTGTCCTCTACATCCTCGTCCACACAGGCAATGAAGCCGGTATCGAAGCCGTGTTCAACAGCACTACGACCACCGGCTCAAACAGCTTCCTCCCCGGCAACATCGTGCCTGCCTTCATTGCAGAACTTATCTTCACTTTCATCTTCGTGCTCGTGGTGCTCGGTTCCACTGACGAAAAGAAAGGTGCCGGCAACTTTGCAGGCCTCGCCATCGGCCTGACTCTTGTCCTGGTCCACATAGCATGCATCCCCATCACCGGCACTTCAGTCAACCCGGCTCGTTCGATCGGCCCGGCCATTTTCGCAGCCATCGAAGGTAACTGTGTGCCTCTCAGCCAGCTCTGGCTCTTCATCGTGGCTCCATTCATAGGAGCTATGCTCAGCGCCTTTGTCTGGAAAGGACTCCGCTCAGACAACTGATCGGCATTCGTAGCTAAAAAAATAAACCGCAGGGGCATGAGGATTGTCAGCATGTCCCTGCGTATTATCTGACACATTCAAATACTCTTCATGAATCTCAACGGACGACGTGAAAGTTCAAACGTCAGCGACCGCCGCAGTGGAGGCGGTGGGGGCGGCAAGAAAATCGGCGCCGGAATCGGCGCGGTAATAATAGCGGCTATCATTGCATGGATCTCCGGTGGAAACCCTCTTGATGTCCTGATCTCTAACGCCGGTTCATTCACCTCCGGCAGCAGCCAGGTCTCGCAGAACTACACCCCTACAGAAGAAGAGGAGGAACTGGCACGCTTCTCCCGCCAGATTCTGGCCGGAACGGAAGACGTGTGGACAAAGATTTTCGCCCGGATGGGGAAGGAATACGAAGCGCCGACCCTGGTGCTCTACACCGATGCCGTCAGAAGCGCCTGCGGAGATGCATCCGCATCTGTAGGCCCGTTCTACTGCTCGGCCGATGAGAAACTCTACATTGACCTGTCATTTTTCCGTGACATGCGCAAGACTCTCGGAGCTGATGGAGATTTCGCATACGCCTATGTGATAGCCCATGAAGTCGGGCATCATGTACAGCATCTGCTCGGCATACTTGACGAAGCCCATTCGCAGATGAACCGCGTAAGTGTAACCGAAGCCAACAACATCAGTGTGCGCATCGAACTCCAGGCCGATTTCCTCGCCGGTGTCTGGGCTTATCATGACAACGAGATGTTCAGCTCCATTGAAGACGGTGATCTTGAAGAAGCTCTTGATGCATCAATGAAAATAGGCGATGACTATCTGCAGAAACGCGCCCGCGGCTACTCCGTGCCCGACTCATTCACCCACGGCACATCAGCCCGGCGCAGCCGCTGGCTCAAAAAAGGCCTCTCGACAGGCGACCTCAGCCAGGGCGACACATTCTCCATCCCCTATTCCAGTCTGTAAGCGCTTATCAGGAAATGCAAACCTTTTTTGCACCTCCACGCATTATCGCACTAAAACTCTATTCTCTTGTGGTTAACTTTGCAGCGTCAGGAGAGTTTCCGGAAAAGTATCGAGGCTACGTTTGAGGCGGCGCTGCTGTCGGTATGAAGTATGGATCTGATCTTTGCATAACCTTCCAGCTGGGCCTCGCGGGCCGGCCCCGCTTCAAGTATCTGCGAAAGTTCACGGTCCACATTGTCAGCCGTACAGTTGTGGACCAGCATCTCCGGCACCACACACCCCCTGCCCCCCGTGCGCACGGCCTCGCGGTTGACCTCACGTCGCGTCTGACGGTCTATCTTCCCGCCTATAAGGTTAGGCAGAGCCACATAGGGAATCTTCAGAATGTGAAGGAATATGTCATGGGCCCATTTCCACCCCACGGCACGATAGCAGACCACCTGCGGACATCCCGCCAGGGCACATTCCAGCGAGGCTGTGCCTGAAGTCACCATAGCGGCATGGGCACCGGCCATCAGCTCAAGAGTGGCGGCATCTACAAGAGGGAAAGAGGTATAGGCTCCATACATCGACTTGTCTATAGAAGGAGCGGCGGCCACCACGGTCTGCATCTCAGGATGACGCCTGGCCACAGCATCCATCACCGGCAGATTAGCCTTGATCTCTCCGACACGGCTGCCAGGCACAAGAGCGAGGATCGGACGCTCCGACAGCCCGTGACGCTGCAGAAATTCCGCCCGCGAAGGCAGTGATTTCAGCACTTCCTCCACCTCTTCGACCGATGGGTTACCCACATAGTCCACCTTGACTCCCCGTTCCCCGAACCATGCAGGCTCAAACGGAAGTATCGAGAAAATGCAGTCTACATAGCGGCGCAACTGCTTGATGCGATATTCCTTCCAAGCCCAGAGCTTTGGCGCGATATAGTAAAACACCTTTATGCCAAGCTCTTTGGCAAATCTGGCCAGATTCAGATTGAAGCCCGGATAGTCGACAAGCACCACGGCATCAGGCCGCATGGTCCGGATGGCCTCTTTAGCCCTACGCAGATTGCCGAGAACCTGCGGCAAGTGGGTTGCCACATCAATAAATCCCATGAATGCCATGCGGCTGAAATGTATCAGAGGCTCATGCCCAGCCGCTTCGGCCATGCGGTCGCCACCGAGAAAAGTGATTTCCGCCGAAGCATCAAGCTTCAGCAACTCTTTGATTACCTGCGCCGCATGGACGTCACCGGATGCCTCTCCGGCTGAAAAGAAATACTTCATAAGCACAAAGATATAGGATTTTTTTCATTTTCTGAAGGATTTTCGCTAACTTGCGCGTTATTAAGAAGAGCTCAACTATTCATTCTTCTTCATCAGCATCACAACTATATGTTCAGATACATCTTCGGGGCAATACTCAGCCTGCTTCCGCTTCTCTCGTTTGGGAAAACGCCGATTTTCGGAAACCCAGAAGTCGATGTCGACAATATGTACGCCTATGTCAAGCGCCACAACCCAGATTTCAGACGCGAAGTTGCCGAGGCCTTCTACAGCATCGGGCGCCGTTACGGCATACGCGGAGACATCGCCCTGTGTCAGGCCATAATCGAGACCGGATGGTTCCGTTTCGACAACGGCACTGCCGTCCGCCCCGAAGCTCATAACTATTGCGGACTTGGCGTGAAAAAGCGTGGCGACCGCGGATGCTCGTTCAAATCCGTGGAAGAAGGAGTCACAGCCATGATACAGCACCTCTACGCTTATGCCTGCTCAGGCAAATTGCCGAAAGGAGAACGCAAGATAGATCCCCGCTTCGACTATGTGAGCCGCGGTTGCGCCCCGACATGGGAAAAACTCGCCGGCCGCTGGGCAATGAATCCGCGTTACGGCAAAAACATAATGAAAATCTATTCCGGACTTGCCTCCAAAGCCCACTCCGGCGGCAAAGTGCAATTCATAGAAGTCAATATCCCCGATGATCTCCTTGACGGCGATGAAATTGACTACTCCGATCTTGACTATGCCCATGACGTTGACACTCCGGAAATCTCCGTGGCCGATGACGATATCTTCAACTGACCCCATTCCACACACCCCCGAAAACAGACCAATGAAAGAAAAAGACATCATATCAAACATCGCCTCCCGCCTCGCCATCACCGAACTCAACGCTATGCAGAAACGCATGGCATCTGTAAAAACCGGAGGCAACACCATTACACTCCTGGCCCCGACAGGTTCCGGCAAGACCGTGGCATTCGCCATAGCCCTGCTCAAAAGCCTTGGCCCGGCCGACGGACGGATACGTGCCGTGGTCATGGCTCCATCGCGCGAACTTGTACTCCAGATCTTCGATGTAATCCGCCCTATAGCCACCAGACTCAAGACAGTCGCTTTCTACGGCGGACACTCCATGCAGGAAGAAAAAAACTCACTGTCTGTAACCCCTGACATCATCATCGCCACTCCCGGCCGTCTGCTCGACCACATCACCCGCGGTCTTGTCGACCTTTCAGGAGTACGCACACTCGTGCTCGATGAATATGACAAAGCCCTCGAACTCGGATTTGCCAACGAAATGAAGCGCGTGTGCAAAAAACTCACATCTCTCAGCCTCATAATCCTCACCTCAGCCACACGCCTTGACGAACTCCCCCCCTTCCTCCCGGTGACACAGACCTCCGAACTGATTGACTTCAGATCCGACTGCTCTCCGCGCCGCAGAATACAGATTGTCAATGTCCCGTCACCGACACGCGACAAACTCGATACCCTCATCGACCTCCTGCGCTCGCTCGACAACGGACGCGTGATCGTCTTTGCAAACCATCGAGAAAGCGTAGAGCGCATCTACTCGGCTCTGCGCAAAGCCGGACTGCCGGCGGGAATCTATCATGGCGGCCTCGAACAGAACGACCGCGAAAACGCCATCGAGATGCTCAACAACGGATCGACCCCCATACTCGTCTCAACCGATCTCGGCGCCCGCGGTCTTGACATCCCCGAACTTTCGGCCGTAATCCATTATCATCTCCCCCCCTCGCCTGAAGCCTGGACCCACCGCAACGGCCGCACAGCACGCCAGCAAGCCTCCGGCGAAGTCTATGTCATCACCTCCGAAGGCGAAAACCAGCCAGAATATCTCGAATGGGACCGCGAACTGGTGCCGCAAGGCAAAAGCTCCGACCCGATTGTCTCCGATACCGCCACTCTATATTTTAACGTAGGCAAAAAAGAGAAAATCTCGCGAGGCGACATCGTAGGCTTCATCGTAGCCAAAGGCAACCTTGACGCCGGAGCGATAGGCCGCATAGCCCTGCGCGACCACTCGGCGCTCGTGGCAGTTCCACTCAAAGAAGCCGCAAGGCTCATCGACACCCTCAACAGCCACAAAATCAAAAACACCCGCGCCAGAATCTCCCGCCTCGGCTGATAAGATGCCATTTAACCTCTCACCGTAACTATTCAGCGAATGGAAGATATAGGCACCAAATCTTGAGGATATTGAATTAAGATCTTATCTTTCAGTAATTTAATAGCTAATTTATTTGCAAATGTCAAATAAATTAGCTATCTTTGTATCTGTGAAACAACAGATTAGCGACATATCATCCATTCTAGCCGGAATGTCAGAACAACTCAAGTCCATGCAGGGCACTATCGATTCCCAGCATGCCGAGATATGTTCGCTAAATCGTAATGTTGATAGACTTCTTAAGGAAAACCGTGAGTTACGCAAGCGTCTGGAGAAGTATGAAAAGCCGCCGATGGACTCCGGCAACAGCAGTACTCCACCATCGAAAGAACCGATAAAGGCTGAGGTGGAACGCCGGACAAAATCATTGCGGAAGAGATCGGAAAGACCCGTAGGCGGTCAATACGGGCATGAGGGAACTACACGCAAAATGGTGGAGACGCCTGACGAAATTCAGGATATGTCATCCAGCTATTGCAGTGAGTGCGGGTGCGATCTGTCGGATGTTGAAGGAGAACTTGATTATGTCAGCCAAGAGATAGATCTGCCTCAGATACGGCCAATTTATCGTGAACGCAGATTCTATAAAAAAGTCTGTATCTGCGGATGTTGCAATCGTGATTATGCACCGCGTCGCAGGGGAGGTAATGCCATTACTTTCGGCAAAAACATACGAGCCATTGCGACTTATCTGAGTGTGGTGCAATGCGTGCCTTACGAGCGGTTGCAATCCCTGTTCGCCACGATGTTCAATGTACGCATCAGTCAGGGGACGCTTGTCAATATCGTCCGTGAGACGCTTGACAAATCCCGCCCGGCAATCGAACTTATAGAGCGTCTGCTCAGAGAATCATCCGTAGTCGGCTTTGACGAGTCCGGATGCTATGTCAAAGGCAGGCTCAACTGGTCGTGGATTGCACAGACTGCGTATCTGACCCTCGTGTTCCGCGGTGCGGGCCGTAGTGCAAAAGTGCTTGAAGAGCGTTTTGGTGACTCATTGAAGAAAATGACAGCCGTAACTGACCGCCACAGCGCGTACTTTGCCATCGACTTCCTAAATAATCAGATATGTCTGGCTCATCTGCTGAGAAACCTGGAATACCTTAACGATATTGACAAGGAGCAGACATGGGCAAAGGAAGTACAGACCTTATTACGCGAGGCCATTCATCAGAGAAACGAAAAACCGGTCGATATAATACCGAAAGATGACTGGCTCACAAGGCTTGATGGCTTGCTCAAACGGAATCTTGACAGTCTGCGCAAAGAGTTTAATGAGTTGAAGAGGGGGATAATAAAATGCAGGGACTACATCTTCAACTTCCTTGAAAATCCGGCCATACCATCTGACAACAACGCTTCAGAACGTGGAATCCGAAAACTCAAGGTCAAGCAGAAAATATCCTGATGCTTCCGCTCCGGTACCGGTGCCGATGCCTTCCACGCACTACATTCCATTGCTGACACGGCCTGGAAAAACGGACAATCTCCTCTCGATGCTATATGGAAAACCCAGGCTCGGATGACCCCTTAGACCAGGTTGAATTGACCCCTGAAGCCAAAATATCACTGACCCTTTTGCCCAATATAAAAATGACCCCTGTCGACGTAATGTCAGCAGGGGATTTTATATGTATCTTTGAATTCCGTTTTGGCCGACGGGGGATATAATTCAAAGAAAACATGAACACAAAATTAAAGAATATTCTCCTATGTCACGCATCAGGGATGGGCATAAAATGCATCAGTAGTGCCTTTGACATATCCCGGAACACGGTGCGCCGCTATGTGAGAATGTATCAGGACAGCGGTATACCCGCTGAGAAGCTGCCGTCGCTGAGTGATGCGCGGCTACAGGAACTATTTGCCATACCAGGGGCGAGGGAACGTAAACCGTCGGAGCGGCAGGTCAGGCTTGAAGCCCTATTGCCCGATTATGCGGCGCGACTTTCTCGAAAGGGCATGACGGTCAAGAAGTTGTATGAAGAGTATCATACCGGCCATCCCGATGGCTATCTGAAGGCATCTTTCGGGATGAAACTCAGGCAGTTCATGCTGCAGACCAATGCCATCGGGCATGTGGAGCACCGCGCCGGAGACCAGATGTATATCGATTTTGCCGGAGACAGATTGGAAATAGTCGATGAGGCAACAGCCGGGATACGAAAGGTCGAGGTGTTTGTGGCGATACTTCCATGTAGCCACTACACATATTGCGAGGCAGTGTGGACGCAGAAGAAGGAAGATCTGATAAAGGCCTGCGAAAACGCCATCCGTTTCTACGGCGGCGCACCATGTGCGATTGTGCCTGACAACCTGAAATCTGCAGTCACGCGCAGTGGCCGCGACGAGCCGGTCATAAATCCTGACTTCGAATCCTTTGCCGAGCATTACGGCTGCGCCGTGGTGCCTGCCCGTGTGCGGCATCCAAAGGACAAGGCCCTGGTGGAAAATGCAGTAAAACTGATGTATTGGTCTGTGTACGTAGACCTTGAAGGTCAGATTTTCCATAATCTGGAGTCGCTTAACGAAGCAATCCTCAGGTCTCTGGAGAAGTTCAACGCGCGTAATCTGACGCGTCGAAAGGAATCACGCCGTCAGCTCTTTGAGGCTGTGGAGCGGGACAATCTCCGGCCATTGCCTGCGAACCGCTATCAGATGAAACAGCGGGCTGTCGCGACAGTACAGCGTAACAGCTACGTAACTCTGCACAAGCATCACTACAGTGTGCCTGTGCAATATGTAGGCAAACGTGTGGAACTGGTCTACGACACTGACACGATCGACATCTTTCATGGCTTTACCCATGTGGCGACGCATCACCGCAACGATACTCCGTATGAATATACAACGAAACCGTCACACAATCTCCCCGGACGCAAGGGGAGCTGCGAGAGCGACATTGCGGAACTGCTTTCACGTGCGGCACAGATCGACAACATCGTATTGCACAATCTGCGGGCTGTCATCGAGGACAGGCGTTATCCGGAACTTGCCTTCAGAGTCTGCCGTGGCATCATGAAACTTGAGAAAAAGTATGGACAGGAACGGCTTGTGTCAGGATGCGCCGCGGCAATGGACGCACGCCTTTACAGTGTCAGCGACATGGTGGACATACTTGAGTCCGGAGCCGATGCGGATTATTTGCCGGGGGCTGATGCCGACGGCAATGACCGTCAGACACCATCCCACCGGAACATACGCGGTAAAGAATATTTTGCCGCGAGCATAAAACTATCAGCCAACAACAACGAACAACATGGAAACGAACAATAAAACCACGCCAATAACAGCGGAGAAAGACCGCAACTCCATCTCTCTGGATCTGATGCACCGTATGCGCTTACACGGCATGTCGGCAGCGTTTTCCGAAAGTCTTCAGGCCACATTCGCCGAGACAATGACACCTGACAGCTTTCTGAACTGGCTGTTATCCACAGAATGGGACTACAGGGCCGCACGCAATATTGAGCGCCTGGTGAAAAACGCAAACTTCAGATACGACGACGCGTCGGTGGCGCAGATTGACTATAACCTTCCGCGTGGCCTGGATCGTAATCAGATGGAGCGTCTCGCATCGCTGGACTTTATCCGTAAAGGTGAAAACCTGTTCATCACAGGCTGTTCTGGTACGGGCAAAAGCTATCTGGCAACAGCACTGGGATACGAGGCATGCAAGGCCGGTATGCGCGTACTGTACGCGAACGCATCCAAACTGATGGGGACCCTGAAAATCGCCAAAAACAAAGGAACAATCGAAACGGAGCTCAAGAAACTCGAAAAAACGCAGCTTCTGATCCTCGACGATCTCTTCCTGGTGCCTCTCGACGCCAAGGAACGCGCACACCTTACGGAAATCATCGAAGACCGCCATGGTCGCAAATCAATCATCGTGACATCACAGCTCCCCGAACTGGACTGGTACGAAGCAATCGGTGACTCCACAGTGGCAGATGCAATACTCGATCGCATTGTCCACACTGCTCATCGAATCACGCTTACCGGCGAAAGCGTCCGTAAGCTTAAAGCTATAAAAAGCCGATAAGACAAAATAAAATTGACCCCGTCGGCCAGAACGTTTTCAGGGGTCAATTCAAAATATTTTCAGGGGTCAATTCAACCTTGGTCTAAGGGGTCATCCGAGCCTGGGTTTTCCAACAGACATTTGAGTTCAACGGTAACGACAGTGGCGACGATGACGGAGGCAAGACCCCCGGAACAATCGTCCCTGTCAATCCCGGAACAATAACACCGATTGCCCGATGAAAAAATTACTGATGTTCTTTATGGCTTTGCTGACCCTCGCGGCGGCAACGCCGGCAGCCAACGCAAAGCGGTCGATTATGGAGCTTCCGCTATTTGAGCGAGCAGTACTGATTATAAAGAAGTTTGAAACACTTCATAAGCCTAAACACTGGCCGACGATATGCTATGGTCATGTCGTTCAGCGGGGAGAACATTTCACACGCCGCCAGTACAGTGAACGGGAGGCTGATGCTCTTCTTCGCCGTGACTATGCCAAGTTTTGCGAGTTGTATAAAGAATATGGGCGTGACAAGTATATTCTTGCGGCTCTCGCTTATAACATTGGCCCCGGAGCCGTCAATAAAAGCAGCGTTCTGAAAAAGTTGAAACGCGGCGACCGCAACATCTTCAAGTCCTATACCTCCCACTGCCATTACAAAGGCAAGTGGCACTCCGGCCTTCACAAAAGGCGGCTTACGGAGCTTGCAATTCTTTACACACCATAAAATATGCCGCGATGCTATTCATTGAAACAAAATAGCATCGCGGCATTTGTATAGTTTATCAATCCCAGTCATTTAATGATTCGATATATTTATCGACATCAAGTATATGAACATACCTTTTACGATTTTCCAAACAAGTGGAACAATTACAGATTTCGGATTGAATATGGATTCCCTCAGTTGCAGGATTATCCTTTTCAATTTCTTCTTCCATTATTTTGCAATTTCTTCCTTGAAAGAATTGGCAGGCTTAAATGCCGGAATGTTATGAGCCGGAATAATCAGGGTGGTGTTCTTGCTGATGTTACGCGCGGTCTTCTCTGCTCTCTGCTTGACGATAAAGCTACCAAAGCCTCTGAGATATACGTTTTCACCATGTGCGAGACTGTCCTTAACAACGGTCATGAACTGTTCGATAACGGTAACAACTGCGGACTTGTCGATGCCGGTTGTCTTTGCGATTTCACTCGCTATTTCTGCCTTAGTCATTTTGTACTGCTTTGAATTTGATACGTTTTTACATTGCAAAATTACTAAAAAACGCTGAATTTCGGAACGAATTACCTGCACAACGCCGCCTTTTGGCGGCCGAAATTTTTGGCAAAATGAAGGTGACGGAGGTCTTATACTCCGCCACCTTCATCGCTGATATGGCACTGTCTATGCTCTTTTTCTCTCTGCTATCATCTTCTTGTTGGCGTTGATGATACCTGCTATCTGCTGGGTGTACTCACATATTTCATTGGCGAAGGCTCGGCATTGGATTATGTGGTAGTCGTCAAGCGAAATTTCGATGGTGGCTATCTGCTTGTTTCCGATGTAGGCGGTAAGTGTCAATGTATCCTCTTTAAGGTAATATTTGGCAGTACCGCAACAGATAGATTGTTTATCTCCGATTTTATAGTAATCATCGATGGTGTCGATTGAGTGGATTTCAATCTCTCCGTCAGTCATTTCCATTCCGAAGTAGCGGGATTTGAGTTCCTCGAACTTGGCTTTGTCCTTGATGGCTTGCTGACGTTCTTTCTCTCTCTGCTCCTTGATGCGCTGGCGATTGACCTTAGCCACATATTCATCGTGGGCTACTTTGAGGTTTTTGGGTGCTATCAGCGAGGGAGAATTGAGGTCTCTGCCCATACGCTCCAACATCTTGATATAGTCAAACCACATCTGCGGGTCTTTAACCTTGTAGCCGTTGCGCTTGGCTATCTTAATGGTGTTCCAATACTTGTCAATGTCTGACTTATAGGCTGGTCTTGCACAAAGGTATCGTAACAATCCTATCTCGTTGGCTTTCATCAGTGTCTCGGCTTTTGGGTTGGTCAGCAACTCTTGGAACATAGTCACGGGGTGGATATGGTGGACAGAGTTCTTGAACCCGTTGCGCTTGATGGTGTCAGTGACCTTGATGTGAGGATATACCCATTGGTCTGAAACGTACATATAAGCCTCCCCGTCATTTCTGATTTCAAGTGGTGCGCCGAATGCAAAGGTATCAACATAGCAACCGAGAGTACGAGGGATAGCGACAACGGTCTTATTGCCTTTGGGGTCAATGAAATACTGACCGATTTCAAGATAGGCAGGTTTCACCTTCATACCCTTGCGCATTTCAACCATCATCAGGAACATTCTGATTACCTGATAGTCTTCGATGGTGGTGATTACGTTGAAATAGGACTTTTCGCGGATAACACGCTCTTTTGTATCCTTGATTTCAATCTGAGTGCCACATTCGGGGCATAGACACATTCCGTTGCGTGTCTCCAGCCACTCGTGACCGCATTTCATACAGGTGCACATTCCGTTCTTCAACCTATAACCATAGTGATTGATGGTAGAGTTGAGTGCCCAATTCATTTGGGGAGTGGTGAGCGGGCGAAGTCGCCCACTCAGTTCCACTATATGCTGTTGTTTCTTATTGCGAGGTTTCATATCCTTGAAGTTTTAGAAGTCGAAAAGATTGGGTTGAACATTGATTTCTGCTCCGGCTTTGGGAGCGGTGGCGGTCGGCTTGGGTTGAGTCTTCGGAGCTGACTGCCGTCTGATTTCTCGGAGTTGCTCCTCCTTGTATTGCTCCATAGCCTGCTCTTTGAGTTCCTCCTTATCCTCATCGGAAAGTTCCGGCTTGGATACCACGATGTTGCAGTTGACTTTTCCGCCTTCCTCAATCTCATTCTCGTCGAAGTAATGAACCAATATGTTCATCACGGTAGCGTCATCGACACAGCACAGACCGCTCTTCTGAATTTGTCCGCACAGATAGTTTACTGCGCCTTCCATACTCTTGGACGGGTTAGCCATCTTGATGGCGAATGTGGGTTCTGCGATGCAACGCTCTTGGAGCATCAGCTGCATAGCTGCGATTGCAGCGTTGTTGGATTTCATAGTAGCCATATCAGTGTTATATTAAAGGGTGAATAACCAAAAGATTATCATTATTGCGGTTATAATGGATATAACCCAGCCCGCACCTCGGATTACAGGTCTGACCATCGCCCACACCAGAGTTCCGATTATTGCTCCGATGATGATAGCCACCACCTTTGCAACCTTTTTTATTTGGTTGAACCTGAGGCTTTGAGCTTCGCTTTGACCTTTTATGTGGCTGTTTGTTTTCATCGTTGTGACTTTTTTTTATTTGTATATCACCATCGGTTTTCGCTTGCTTGACACCTCAAAGGCGTGTGGTGAATAGAGGGGTTGTTCGCCTTTGGCGGAAAAATACAAGCCGCAGGTCTGGAGATTTTTCAGCCAAAAGGCAAAAGAATATCCCCGGCACCGCACGTTCCCCACTGGCAAGCAAGTTGAAAATCGTTGTTGATTAGACAATAACAGGAGCCATGACTCCGGCACGGTGAAAACATACTGTCACATAATCGAATGAAATTTCGTAATATTGAAATGCTAATAGAATTGTCCGGTCCCGGAAAGTCGAGTCTGTGATATGCCGACAACGCAGGAAGGCGGCACATCACTGTCTCGACTCGTGGACTGCTGACCAACGGAGAGTGGCGTAACGGCTCAAACTACGAAAGATGAAGGCGGCGTAAGAACACGGAGTGGCTGAAATAGCAAGAGCAGGTACAGCGAAGCCTGCGTAGCAACCCGCTCAGGCTATCAGACACTCGGTGTTTAGCCGACTCTTTAATTCTGGCAATGCGGTCAGCGGTAGTGCAGACTCGTCAAACGCCGCTGACGGCATTGACTCCATCGGCACTGCCTCGCTTGCGACCGACAATGCCGAGCCGTTGCGCCTCTCGCAGGTTATGTCATTTTTATGATGTATGACAAATAGAATTGCGATTTTACCCCGTTTTGTTTGGTATGATTAACAAAATTCACTACCTTTGCAGTCATGAAGATAATAGCAAGGCAACAGTATATTGAGCATATTCAGAGATTTATCGGCAAGGGTATGATAATCGCCCTTACCGGGCAGCGTCGCGTTGGCAAGAGTTATATAATCCGTCAACTCGTCAAAGAGATTGAAGCCGACAATCCGGATGCCAATATCGTCTATATCAATAAGGAAAAAACAAAGTATGCCGATATAAGAAATGCAGATGATCTTTCGCGTTATCTTGACGGCAAACTGAAAGACGATGCGGAGAATTATTTGCTCATTGACGAGGTGCAGGACATTGACGGTTTTGAGAATGTACTCCGTAGCCTTAATGCCGATGAGGAATGCCAAATTGTCGTGACCGGAAGTAACGCCAAAATGCTTTCGTCGGAGCTTTCCACATACCTCGGCGGTCGATATATTGAGATTCATATCCTGAGTCTTTCATACCGGGAGTTTCTGACCTTTCACAGGCTTGATGATTCTGATGACAGTCTTCAGAAATATCTTGGATTCGGCGGTCTCCCTCACCTGTATCGTCTCGGACTTGAAAACGAGGATATGGTATGGGAATATATACAGAACATCTACAATACCATTGTTTTGAAAGATGTGGTGCAACGGGAAGGATTGCGCAATGTGACACTGTTTGAAAACCTGATGTCATACGTCAGCGACAACGCGGGGCAACTTGTGTCGGCTACGTCCTTGTCGAAATATCTCAAATCACAGCGAGTGGAATTGACCCCGTTGTCGGCGATAAATTATCTGAAAGCCGCCTCAAACGCCTACATCATCAATAAAGTGCCGAGATATGACATACATGGAAAGCGTCTGTTGGAGACCAATGACAAATACTACTTTGAGGACTTGGGGCTGCGCAATATGCTTGCCGGGCCAAACCGTACCGGCGACATAGAGAAAGTAATAGAAAACGCCGTCTATTTTCATCTCAAAAATCTCGGATGCAAGATCAGCGTCGGAACACTTCCCAACGGTGAGATTGATTTCGTTGCCGAAAAAGGCGGCACATCGGTCTATATACAGGTGGCGTATCTAATCGCTGACGACAAGACAATGGAACGGGAGTTTGGAAATCTACTGAAGATACAAGACAACTATCCCAAGTATGTCATATCCATGAATCCGATGTCACATCCTCAAAACTACGAAGGCATAAAACATCTGACATTACGGCAGTTCCTGATGTCGGATAACTTATAACTAATGGCAGTTCATTTTAGGAACTTTTAATATGACTAATTTGACACTGCGGCAGATAATGATTAACTTTGCACAAACGAAGATAAGAACGGCGTTGCAGAATGATGAAGTACAGAGGTGCCTCATCCGAGCCAAGTCCGAACTTTAACATAGAGAATAAACTGCCCTACAATAAGTTACCTTGAAGTTCAAAGTACTAGTGGGACCACTTCTTAGAAATCAAGCAGTTACGAAACAAATCGTAGCTGCTTTTTCTTTTACGTTGAACACAAATCTGAACACAACTCCGCGCCAACTTGTTTCAGCCGCCATTGACAGCCGCCGTGTTCATGCCCTTGTGTTCAAATTTTGTGTTCAAACCATAGCTGAGGAAAAGAAAATAACAGGAGAGAATGCTTTTTCTTTTACCCAGCCATATACCAGCCATTTATATAGGTTTAAGTTTAACCGGGCATATATAAAGCCCGAACCAAACCAAAATCAGCATCACTGGCATTGCTTGTGGAAAGGAAAGACTAAATGCAATCATTATTTGTTACCTGAGTTGGGCGGAAAATCTGAAAAAAATCATAGCAAAATTTGGTTTATAATATAAATCGCTTTATCTTTGCAGTCGAAACGGAATGAGAGCGACAAATCGCGAAGTTGCTCTTTCTTTTTCAAGGTATAGTTTATATTATCAACCGATTTATTAAACCTGCAAAACTTCAATTATGGAAGAAAGAAAGATTACTGAAGCTGAGAGCATCGAAATAATAACCTCGATGATCTCGCGCACAAAAGCCCGCCTCGTAAAAGGTAGCGGCAACATTCTCCTCATGTGGGGATACCTCATCGTGGCAGTGACGGCACTTATATGGGTGCTCCTTGTGACAACAAATAATCCGGCTGTAAACTGGCTATGGTTCCTTATCTGGGTAATAGGCGGTATTGCCACTCCAATAATGGTTAAGAGAAAGCGAATGGCATCAGGCACCAAGAGCTATACCGACAAACTGACTTCACAAATATGGTCTGTTGTCGGATTGACAGGAATAGCTTCTACCCTTTTATGCCTCGGTTTTCTTCTGATTGGCGGAAAAGATTCATGGAGCATGATGTTTGTTTTCGCTCTAATCATCGTTCCTATGGCTGAAATCATGCAAGGGCTGGTCATCAAAGAGAGTCCTCTCATTGCGGGTGGCGGCATCGGGCTTTTAATCGGACTTTTCACTACATGCTGCATCTCATCTCATATTACGCTTATGGCAACATGGTTCATGCCGCTTTTCATCATAGCTTTTGCTGCAATGATGATTGTTCCCGGTCATATACTTAACTCGAAAGCAAATCGCGAATCATGAAAGAGCTGAATCCATTACTGCACTCTCAGTTGAGACTGGGCGTAATGTCGATTCTCATGAATGTAGAGGAAGCCGATTTCGTCTATCTTAGGGAGAAAACTGAATCGACAGCCGGAAATCTCAGTGTGCAGCTTGACAAACTTTCCGCAGCCGGATATATATCTATTGAAAAAGGGTTTGTAGGGAGAAAAACACGAACTACAGCCCGGATAACAACCGAAGGTCGTAATGCCTTCGAAGAATATGTCGAAGCACTGAAGCAATACATTTCTATGCGATAGGAAAAATTACAGATGAAAACAATCAGAAAGTTTATGCGACTACATCATGTCATATTGTTCTTATACGCGACAGCCTCCCTAAATGCTGTTGCGCAGAGCGAATTGCCTGATACTTTGGACATATCGCATGAACTTGATGAAATTGTAGTGACGGCTCCTGAAAATCATACAATCGGCAATAAGACTTTATTCTATCCGACAAAGGAACTTAAAAATGCCATAAACAATGGAGTCCAACTGCTTGCAGGTCTGCAAATTCCTGATTTGATTATAAATCCTGCCACAGGGTCTGTTGAAAGACTGGGTGGTGGCGAACTGTCTATCAGAATTAACGGTCGTCCTGCCTCACAGATAGATATTACAGCCCTGTCGCCCAAGGATATTACAAGAGTAGAATACACATCAAATCCGGGTGTGAGATATGGAGAGGCAAAAGGCGTGATAGACATAACTGTAAAACGACGCGAAACAGGCTATGGAGTGTCGCTCAATCTGCTCCAGTCTGTAAACCGTGGGTGGGGTAATTATACCGGAGCACTGAAATACACATCAGGTCGTAGTGAGTGGACTCTTGATTTTCAGTCTAATCCAATGTGGAGAATGTCAGCATACCGTGATAATTCGGAACATTATCTTCTGTCAGACGGGGCTGAAATACTACGTTTGGAGAATGGTATAAAGACACCGAACAGGATGGCTTCTCATCGGGTGTCATTGCAACATTCCTATGCTATAGGCAGTAAACTTCTGCTGAACACCCAATTACGCATATTTCGCAAGAATGATCACTATGTATCTGAGGGAAATATAACAACCGTGATTGGCGATGAGGTTACTGGAAAACCCAGGCTCGGATGACCCCTTAGACCAAGGTTGAATTGACCCCTGAAAATATTTTGAATTGACCCCTGAAAACGTTCTGGCCGACGGGGTCAATTTTATTTTGTCTTATCGGCTTTTTATAGCTTTAAGCTTACGGACGCTTTCGCCGGTAAGCGTGATTCGATGAGCAGTGTGGACAATGCGATCGAGTATTGCATCTGCCACTGTGGAGTCACCGATTGCTTCGTACCAGTCCAGTTCGGGGAGCTGTGATGTCACGATGATTGATTTGCGACCATGGCGGTCTTCGATGATTTCCGTAAGGTGTGCGCGTTCCTTGGCGTCGAGAGGCACCAGGAAGAGATCGTCGAGGATCAGAAGCTGCGTTTTTTCGAGTTTCTTGAGCTCCGTTTCGATTGTTCCTTTGTTTTTGGCGATTTTCAGGGTCCCCATCAGTTTGGATGCGTTCGCGTACAGTACGCGCATACCGGCCTTGCATGCCTCGTATCCCAGTGCTGTTGCCAGATAGCTTTTGCCCGTACCAGAACAGCCTGTGATGAACAGGTTTTCACCTTTACGGATAAAGTCCAGCGATGCGAGACGCTCCATCTGATTACGATCCAGGCCACGCGGAAGGTTATAGTCAATCTGCGCCACCGACGCGTCGTCGTATCTGAAGTTTGCGTTTTTCACCAGGCGCTCAATATTGCGTGCGGCCCTGTAGTCCCATTCTGTGGATAACAGCCAGTTCAGAAAGCTGTCAGGTGTCATTGTCTCGGCGAATGTGGCCTGAAGACTTTCGGAAAACGCTGCCGACATGCCGTGTAAGCGCATACGGTGCATCAGATCCAGAGAGATGGAGTTGCGGTCTTTCTCCGCTGTTATTGGCGTGGTTTTATTGTTCGTTTCCATGTTGTTCGTTGTTGTTGGCTGATAGTTTTATGCTCGCGGCAAAATATTCTTTACCGCGTATGTTCCGGTGGGATGGTGTCTGACGGTCATTGCCGTCGGCATCAGCCCCCGGCAAATAATCCGCATCGGCTCCGGACTCAAGTATGTCCACCATGTCGCTGACACTGTAAAGGCGTGCGTCCATTGCCGCGGCGCATCCTGACACAAGCCGTTCCTGTCCATACTTTTTCTCAAGTTTCATGATGCCACGGCAGACTCTGAAGGCAAGTTCCGGATAACGCCTGTCCTCGATGACAGCCCGCAGATAGTGCAATACGATGTTGTCGATCTGTGCCGCGCGTGAAAGCAGTTCCGCAATGTCGCTCTCGCAGCTCCCCTTGCGTCCGGGCAGATTGTGTGACGGTTTCGTTGTATATTCATACGGAGTATCGTTGCGGTGATGCGTCGCCACATGGGTAAAGCCATGAAAGATGTCGATCGTGTCAGTGTCGTAGACCAGTTCCACACGTTTGCCTACATATTGCACAGGCACACTGTAGTGATGCTTGTGCAGAGTTACTTAGCTGTTACGCTGTACTGTCGCGACAGCCCGCTGTCTCATCTGATAGCGGTTCGCAGGCAATGGCCGGAGATTGTCCCGCTCCACAGCCTCAAAGAGCTGACGGCGTGATTCCTTTCGACGCGTCAGATTACGCGAGTTGAACTTCTCCAGAGACCTGAGGATTGCTTCGTTAAGCGACTCCAGATTATGGAAAATCTGACCTTCAAGGTCTACGTACACGGACCGATACATCAGTTTTACTGCATTTTCCACCAGGGCCTTGTCCTTTGGATGCCGCACACGGGCAGGCACCACTGCGCAGCCGTAATGCTCGGCAAAGGATTCGAAGTCAGGATTTATGACCGGCTCGTCGCGGCCACTGCGCGTGACGGCAGATTTCAGGTTGTCAGGCACAATCGCACATGGTGCGCCGCCGTAGAAACGGATGGCGTTTTCGCAGGCCTTTATCAGATCTTCCTTCTTCTGCGTCCACACTGCCTCGCAATATGTGTAGTGGCTACATGGAAGTATCGCCACAAACACCTCGACCTTTCGTATCCCGGCTGTTGCCTCATCGACTATTTCCAATCTGTCTCCGGCAAAATCGATATACATCTGGTCTCCGGCGCGGTGCTCCACATGCCCGATGGCATTGGTCTGCAGCATGAACTGCCTGAGTTTCATCCCGAAAGATGCCTTCAGATAGCCATCGGGATGGCCGGTATGATACTCTTCATACAACTTCTTGACCGTCATGCCCTTTCGAGAAAGTCGCGCCGCATAATCGGGCAATAGGGCTTCAAGCCTGACCTGCCGCTCCGACGGTTTACGTTCCCTCGCCCCTGGTATGGCAAATAGTTCCTGTAGCCGCGCATCACTCAGCGACGGCAGCTTCTCAGCGGGTATACCGCTGTCCTGATACATTCTCACATAGCGGCGCACCGTGTTCCGGGATATGTCAAAGGCACTACTGATGCATTTTATGCCCATCCCTGATGCGTGACATAGGAGAATATTCTTTAATTTTGTGTTCATGTTTTCTTTGAATTATATCCCCCGTCGGCCAAAACGGAATTCAAAGATACATATAAAATCCCCTGCTGACATTACGTCGACAGGGGTCATTTTTATATTGGGCAAAAGGGTCAGTGATATTTTGGCTTCAGGGGTCAATTCAACCTGGTCTAAGGGGTCATCCGAGCCTGGGTTTTCCAATAATCAATAAAATAAATAATATTATGAATCTCGTAATCGCACACTCCGCTCAAATCGCCTTCGCTGTATCCCGTGCCCTCAACTGCACAGACCGTACCGAAAACGGCGACTACACCAACGACACCGGCAGCATCGTCATCACCTCCGTCGAGTCCAGTCTCGTCGAGCCGGCACCGTTTCAGTATTACGCCGGCGGCAGCGACTTCATCAAGACGCTCCCTTTTATCCCCAAGAGATACCTGTACGGTATCCGTGCTGACAATGTGGGAGGTAAATTCAAGGTCAGCGACGAGGACAAAAGCACGGTCGTCAGGCTTCAGGCTCTTGTCGAGCAGGCCGCAGAGGTCATCTTCGCCTCAAACAACGGAAGTGAGGCTCAGGCTCTATTCGCTATTCTATGTCAGGCAGCAAAAGCCGGACGCCGTATCAGCCGTATGTGGCTGACCACACTGAGCAACCGGGCGATAACCTATGCCTACCGTAACCGCGAGTCAGGCCGCAACATCACACGTATAGCCCGCTCCGGTTTCGTTCACCACGGAATGAACTTTCTGTTCCGTGCCAATGTGGAACAGGCTTTCGCCCAGATGTATGGCAAGCAGTCGTTCCCGATGGAGCGTATGGACATCGCCGCGCTCTGGCTCCTTTGCAACAGCTACGACAACATGAAAGTCAAGCTCCCAAAGAAGACCCGCTATGGCGTCGGCATCACCGGAAATTGGAATGGGAAATCTGTCCAGTTGGCACCGGCTGAACTCTGGACAAAGAAATCAGAGGCTCAGAGCTTGTATGACAAGTTCATGAAACTTAATGGCAAAACTGTCATGGCTGAGGTCGTGGAGGTCAACCCGAAGGTGGAGTGGCGACACGAGTTGCTCAACATGGTTACCCTTCAGGAGGTGGCTATCGAGGAACTGGGATTCCTGCCCGCCCGTACAATGGCGGCCGCAGACCTTCTTTTCGAGAAAGGGCTTATATCTTCACCCCGCACCTCGGTCTCCTCGCTGCCTCATCATCTGAAACGTCACATTGAACGTCGCTTCCCGGAGGCAAAGGCGTTTCCGTTCTGCCCCGAAGAGCAGATACCTTACTGCTACGGAATCATCACCACCGAGCGTACACCTCTTTTTCTCAGCGACGACGAGCAGCGTGTGTATGAACTCATCAACATCCGTACAGAAATGGCTTTTGACTCAGCAAGATGTATAGAGGTGGGAATCGCGGCAAATATCGAAGGTGTCGGTCTTTTTGGCACAGCCGAACTGCCCGATGATGCGGAATGTGTAACGGGTAATATAGAATTTACAATCTCAGGTGTGAGCATCTACTCGTTCTCGGAGCACTCACCCGAAACCCTGACCGCCGCAACATTTCTGCACGACCTCAATGAACTGGTCAACACAGGTGGTGATACACCCTCGCTTCTTCCCGTGAGCAGCTACCGCGACTGCGGAGCCTGCCTCCAGCGTCTCATCGACAACGGATTCGTAAAATATCTGCTTGGCGACATTGAACCGACGGAGAAGGCGCGTGTGCTTCTTTCGCACGCCGGCCACCTCGAACTCGCCGACATCGGCAAGTACATCACCCAGATAGACGAGGCTGACGCGCTCGCGGAGAACCGCAAACCCACAAAGCCTGTAATGAGGGATTATGAGAACTGGCTTCATCCCCTTATTCTCTCGCTCATCACCGACAAGAAATCCTTTGCCAGCAAGGTTTCGGGCTACACCTGCCCGAAATGCGGCAACCACGGGCTGACCGTGTTCCCGGCTACAATAGCCTGTGAATGTTGCGGATTCTCAATCCCGCGCCACTTCCACGGCTACGACCTGACCGACAAGGACATCGAGCAGCTTGTACGATACAAATACACATCGCCCATCTACGGCTTCATCGACCGCAAAGGCCGCAAGTTCTGCGAATCGTTGGTAATCGACAACCGTTTCGGCGTGACATTCTCCGCCAAAGCCGCCAAGATATACGGATGAGAACAGTAGAGATTGATGAGGATATTCTGGAATCAATGTTCGAGCAGGTGGAATATCTTCATTCTTTAGTCAGGACAATTTCAAGACTCCTCGTCTCAAAGAAACCGGATGACCTCATTACAACCAATGAAGCCGCTGCAATATTACGAATGAGCACACGTCATCTAAATAATCTCAAGGCGGCTGGAAAGATTCCTTTCATACAGATCGATTGCAGGGTGATGTATCTCGCAAACGATATTGCGAAATATATAATCATGCAGAAGGCTAAATTATGATTGATATTGTATTTACCAAACGTAATGAAAGGGTGAGAATGTTTTTCAGCCGTTGCAAGGAACTTAAAGACGCTCTGAATCATATCTGCGAGAACTGTCGTCCGATTCTTAATAACGATGCTTTTCTCACGGACGCGGAGCTGGCGCAACGGCTCAGAGTAAGCAGACGCACTCTTCACGATTACCGGAATAGTGGTATATTGCCTTACTATGAAATAGGCGGCAAGTACCTCTATTCTGAAAAAGATGTAGATAATCTCTTGATGAGCAATTATCGTAATGTAATTTACAATCCTTGAATATGACAGAGGCAAGAATCCTTAACCGGACTCTTGCCTCTGTTGTCGTTTGGTGGTTACTGTTTTATCTTCCGTTCCCGTTTCTTTTTGGAGAAGAGGTCTCCGGCCATAACCTCACGGATATTCTGCATATCCTCCATGATTGAGGAATCGAGTACCCGGGCGTAGTGCTGGGTCATCTTGATGCTTGTGTGTCCGAGCATCTTCGAGACATTCTCGATACGTACTCCCTGTGACAGGCATACTGTCGCATAGGTGTGGCGGGCAACGTGAGTGGTCAGCACCTTGTCTATCTCGCAGATGTTTCCTATCTCTTTCAGGTAGCGGTTCATTACCTGATTGCAGGGTACTGGCAGAAGTGTTCCTTTTTCAGCCGCCTTCTGGTTGTCCTCATATTTTTTGAGTATTGCTTTGGGGATGTCAAGCAACGGTATGTTCTGGACAATATCCGTTTTCTGACGTGGCTTGCGAATCCACATGTTGCCGTCGTTGTCCTCGACAACGTGTTCTCTTTTCAGATTGGAGATGTCGATAAACGCCAGCCCGGTGAAAGCGGCCATTACAAACATATCTCTGACCACATCAAGTACACCGTCAAAGTGTCTCCTATATATTATATGGAGTTCATCGAGGGTGAGGAATGTGGGATTTGTCTGTACTGTTCTGACCTTTATTCCGGCAAACGGATCTTTGGTAATCCAATCGTTTGCAAGAGCCCGGTTAGTGATTTTCTTCAGACCTTTCATATATCTGGCCACTGTGTTCTGCTGCTGGTTGCGGTCTATTTTGAGATACATCTCAAACCCATGTACGAAATCGCGGTCAAGACTTGTCAGGGGCAGGTCATCGACTTCATATTTCTTCTTGATGTAACGCTGTAGCAGTCGGGTAATGGTCTCGTATTTCTTGATGGTGCCAAGCTCGAAATCGCGCCCCATCAACGCACGACATTCCTGATTATGTTCCTGAAATGTCGTTATTATCATACGTTCCACAACCTTATGGACACCGATATTGAAAAATCGGTTGTGAAGTTCCTGAGCGGTTGCGACAACTCCTTCCGACTGCATTTCTTGAAACAGCTTGAACAGCTTGATGTTTGTCTCGTCAATATAGTCGTTCACATCTATTGCATTCTTGGACGTGCCTTTGGCGCGTTCCTTTGACTGATTCCAGAGAGCAGGGTCGATATACTTCCCAGTATTGGAATCAATTCTTGTGCCGTTCACAGAAATTCTCATGCGAATCGCACATTCTCCTGTTTTTGTCACGGTGCTTCTTCGATAGAACAGCACCGTCAATCGGTCTTTCTTCATTTCTTCTATGAGTAAAGAGGGGTTAAATCGTCAAGAAATGAAGCCTTTTCGGAGGTGATTTTTTGTCGCTGCAACAACTGATATATCAGTGTGTTATATGCGTTTTAGTGCCACGGTTTTTAGAGGAATTGGTGCCAAAAATTTCTGGCACTGTTTTTGGCACCGATTTGGCACCAAAATGATTTTTGCTGAAATTCCGCCAAAGACATTTTTTTCCTCCGCAAGGCCTCATATTTCTTTCAGACCATACTGAAATTTCTACGCGAAGATAATAAAGACGCTTCCGACTCTTGCTATGCAAATCGTTGAAGAATAATGAAATGAGTATAAAGTTCAGCCATGCACCCCCATCCGGCAGGCTCTCACAAGCCTTTGGCTCCAACGGGGAACCTTCATTCCTCATCGTTCTTCATCGGCGTGCATAGGGCATATAAAAAGTAAAACGCCGATTATGTTGATAATCAGCGTTTTGCCTTAATTTAACATTAAAATAAGTGGTCCCACTTGGAGTCAAAATAGTGAATCGCGTTGAATTTGGATGAATATGAGTATTCAAACGACAATATTTTATATATCTTGAATATCAGTATATTATAACTTGGCTTGAGTATTTGTGAATTGCGCCTCTATATCAAGCAGACGCAAGTAGGCGCAAAAGATGTGGACAATCCGTGGACAGAAATTTGTGTGCGTGGACAATTTTGATTAATTTTGTACCATAACTTTTAACCCCTCTCCTTATGGCTACAATCACAAGGTCTCTTTCCTCGAAAGTAAATGGCAACGGTGAGTCTGAAATCATGCTCCGTCTTACCGTGTCACGCGAATTGCGTCTGCGTCTCAGAAGCGGTGTGTTTATCGAACCCTCCCGATTCAGAGACGGCAAATTTATCATGCCGCGTGCCGACCGCAAGACGCTTGCAAAATTACAAATTATCAGTGACAATCTCTCATCATTGGAGTGCAGATTGATCTCTCTCAGCGTAAACACACCTGCAAATCAACTCAACAAGGAATTCTTTGAGGACGCCATAATGCGTCACAATCATCCGGAATTGTTTGAGACGGTACCTGTCAGCCGCAGTTTCTTCGATACCTTCAATGAATATCTTGACACCACACAGGATGGTACAAAACTGTCAAGCCACTATAAAGTGTTGGCCCGGCTGTTGGATAGATATGAGAAATACAAGCGAAAATCAACCCGGCAGAAATTTCAGTTGACTCTCGAAGATTTTAACGGGGCGATGGTTGACGATTTCAAGCAGTTTGTCATTGATGAACCCAGAATCTATGAGAAATATCCATCCATATATAAGGACGCATCAGATGTTGTGGAGACAAAGCGCAAGCCTCGCAAGCCGGAGCAGCGTGGCCACAATGCCGTAATTGCCATTATGAAACGGCTTCGTGCTTTCTTCAACTGGTGTGTGAAGCGTGGATACATCACTCGCACTCCGTTTGCCTCCTGCACAAGTATCGGCGCGGAGAAATATGGTGTGCCGTATTACATCACATTGGAGGAACGTGACAAAATTGCTGACCGCGATTTTTCATTCAAGAAATCGCTGGAGGTGCAACGCGATATTTTCATCTTCCAATGCCTTATCGGTTGCCGAGTGTCTGACCTTATGGAACTGACACCCGAAAACATTATCAATGGCGCGGTAGAGTATATGCCCAACAAGACAAAGGGAGAGCGACCGGAGGTTGTGCGTGTGCCACTGAACAGTCGTGCAAAGGCTCTTGTCAGGAAATACAAAGGAGTGGATGAGAAGGGTCGATTGTTCCCATTCATCAGCACACAGAAATACAATCAGGCAATCAAGGATATTTTTACACTTTGCGGTATCACACGTGTTGTCACTGTCCTCAATCCCAAGACCGGCGAAGAGGAGCGTAAACCGCTGAATGAGATTGCGAGCAGCCACATGGCACGGCGCACATTCGTCGGCAACCTCTATAAGAAGGTTAAAGACCCAAGCCTTGTCGGAGCATTGTCCGGTCACAAGGAAGGTAGCAAGGCCTTCGCCCGCTACCGAGACATCGACGAAGACATCAAGAAAGAATTGGTCAATCTCCTTGATTGACAGAGATTAATTTCTGAGAATCAGAATAATTTGCTAATTTTGCATATGGATAAGACTAAAGACACCCCATATATCGTAAGAGTTAAGGATTTCAGAATTGACTCTGATTACTCATCATGGCTTTCTGATATAATAAAGCGATATAGGGAGGCTCAGATAAAAGCGGCTCTAAAGGTTAATTATGAAAAATTGCAATTCAACTGGAGCATTGGACGTGACCTTGTAATACGGAAAGCAGAGGAACGTTGGGGCTCAGGAGTTGTTGAGCAACTTAGCTTTGACTTGCAAGATGCTTTCCCTAATGAAAAAGGATTCAGTAGCCGCAATATGTGGAGGATGAAACAATGGTATTTGTTTTTCTCCACATCTGAAGCATCCGAAAAACTGCCCCAACTTGGGGCAGAATTGCAAAATGCTGAAATCCAATCATTAATAAAGCTGCCACAGGTTGGGGCAGAATTGAACGAAGATAGTTTGCCAATGATTCTCGGACTTGTGCCATGGCGTCATCAGACAGACATTGTAACCGGATGCGAATCGTTAGACGAAGCCATTTTCTATCTAAAAGAATGCGTAACAAGAGGATGGAGCCGTCAAACGTTGGCAAATTCAATGAAGGCCAAATTATATGAGAAGCAAGGCAAAGCCATCTCAAACTTTCCAAAATACCTGCCGGAAGCGCAAAGCCGACTTGCGCAGGAAATTACTAAAGACAACTACGATTTCAGTTTTGTGACAGTCCCTGAGAATTATCAGGAAGAACAGTTGGAAACAGCTCTTGAGCAGAACATCACCCGTTTTCTTCTCGAACTTGGAACCGGATTTGCTTTTGTTGGTCGGCAGAAAGAGTTTATCGTCAATGGCCGTAGCCGACGTATTGATATGTTATTCTATCATATCAAACTGAAAGCATATGTGGTTGTAGAACTCAAAATAAGGCCATTTGAACCGGAATTTGCAGGTAAACTCAACTATTATGTAAGTGCAGTCGATGAATTATTGAAAGGACCCGATGATAATCCAACCATCGGATTGCTGATATGCAGTGACAAGGATGAGACTGAGGTACGTTGGGCGTTCAGGGGCGTACATACACCGATGGGAGTGGCTTCTTATGACAATGTCAATACCATTAATGAAACGAATCTATTACCTTCTGCTGAGGAACTTCAAGCACGTATTCGTTTGGTAGAGGAGAAGATAAACAAAAACAAATAATCCTAACCTAAATTTAATTAGAATATAATTGGGATTCTACTACATTCTCTGAATTTTCCAAGACGGTAATTATTTATTTCTTTCATAGGACTTTTTCAAGGGTATTGCGTCTTTTATATTGAGGCCGTATAGCCTATCGATAATGACACAATGATTACTTCGAGAGAATTTGAGACATATTTCAGACGACTGTATTTGCCATTGGGTATGTACGCACTCCGTATCGTTGATAATGCCGACGATGCGGAGGACATTGTGGAGGATACTTTCATGAAGGCTTGGCAAGCTATCTCGTCGGGTGCAGAGATTGAACATTTCAACTCATATATCTACCGATGTGTAAGAAATGAATGTGTGAGCTTCCTTCGAGGGAAAAAGGAATTTGAAAACATTGATACAATCCCGGAAGTATGCGAGGAGGTGATAGACACCTCTTTCCATGATGCAAGGATATGGAAGGCGATTGATGAACTTCCGGAGAAATGCCGTGAAATATTCTTGATGAGCAAGCGTGATGGACTGACCAATGCGGAAATTGCCGAGGAAATGAATATCTCTATAAAGACTGTTAAGAACCAGATGACAAAAGCGTTTGCCCGGCTCAGAGAGTCGTTATCAACCGGGCACAAGCCATTCTTCCTACCTTTTTTATAAAAATTTTAATTCCGGATAGGACCTGAGGATAGTGGTTGCGTCATATAAGTGAACGGGGACAAATCCCGGGACACTTTTTGAACAACCATTATGAATGAAGAAATAACATACATAGCAAAGCGTTACCGCAAAGGGAAGTTCTCCGTTGAAAAGAGTTGGAAACGGTTGAATATAAAACCAGCCTTAAAATGGAATGGTCTCAAAATAGCGGCAGCCGTTGCCTCGGTTGTAGTCCTGTCGGCGACAGCGGCTATCATATATCATCAGTACGAATTGAAAGACACGACTGATAAGATTGTCAATGAATCAGTCAGACCTGCTGCATCGCTGGAGACTGTCAAAATCATTGATTTTGAAAACACGCCGCTCCCTACCGTCATTTCCAAAATTAAAGAGGTGTATGGCGTTGAGGTTATCAATGTTCCGGAGAATGCCGGGGAGTATCGTCTTTCACTGCACTACGAAGGTAACGCCGTTGACCTTGTAGCCACAATCAACGACATTCTTGAAACCCAAATGTCAGTAAAGGAATGAAGCGTTTGATGTCATTGCTGATTGGAGTTTCCTGTTGTGTGTCTGTTGTGGTCGCGCAGAATGTAACAATCCGCGCGGTCAATCAACCTGCCGCAACTGTATTCCGCTCCATTGTTGAACAGACTGGCAAAAACTTTGTGTATTCATCGGAACTGCTTAAAGATGTACGTGTCACTGTCAAAGCCAAGAACAAACCACTGAATTATGTGCTGTCTGAAATGTTCTCAGGCACTCCCATTGAGTATAAAATCAAGGGGAATAATATAGTCTTGAAGCGAAGGAAGAAAGTGGTAAAGACTGAAAAGATCAAACCTCCGGTTGTATCTGTTCCTGTGACAAAGGTATATGAATCCTCGATTAAATCCACGATGCTTGATGAAGTGGTTGTCGTATCGCGTCTTGAAGCCCCTCAGGTCGAGACTGCCGAAATCGGAGCTAAGAAAGTCACCGCCGAGGAAGTGCGCAATACACCTGTGCTTTTCGGTGAGGCAGATGTGATAAAAGCATTGCAAACCCAGCCGGGCGTGACTGAGGGCACGGAGGGTATGGCGGGAATGTATGTTCATGGCGGAAACGCTGATGAAAACCTCTATATGCTTGACAATGTGCCTCTCTATCAAGTCAATCATTTTGCCGGTCTATTCTCAGCGTTCAATACCGATATAATAAGATATATAGACTTTTTCAAGTCTTCCATTCCTGCGAAATATGACGGCCGTCTGTCTTCTTTTATGGATGTGCGTCTGCAAAACGGCAACCGCGACGGTCATCACGGGTCCGCACGTCTCGGCCTGACATCGGGAGCTTTCAATATCTCCGGGCCGATAGGCAAGAAGACAACCTATCTTGTCGGATTGCGCCGTTCTTGGTTTGATGTGCTCACTATTCCGTTTGTTGCGATTGCCAATTCGCAGAACGAAGATGAGAAACTTCGCTTCAACTATTATTTCATGGATTTCAACGCTCGTGTGCAGCATCGGTTCTCACCTAAGGCTACCGCTTTTGTAAGCTTCTATTTCGGGGATGATAAACTGAAAACCGGTATGGAAGACAAGGGCTATGACAAGCCTAATTATTTCGGGTCGTTTTATGATGACCGGTTTGACATGCACTGGGGAAACCTGCTTGCGCAGGCCGGACTCAATTACCGTTTCAATGATAATCTATCATCTGAGTTCACTGCCGCATACACACGCTTCTTCTCCAGCATGAAGCATGATTATATCTATAGAGATAAATCTTCCGACCACATGGACGAATCGCATACTGTCCTCAATACAGACAATAACATCAATGACTGGATATTTCGTGGTGATTTCGATTGGAGTCCCAATGGAAATGACTGGGTTCGCTTTGGTGCAGGTTATACGCGGCATTCGTTCCTTCCGGCGCGTACATCTCGTTCATACGAGGTCGGGACGACACATTTGTCAACCCGCGATTCAACATGGGCCTATGGTGCGAATGAAGTCAACGCATATATTGAGGATGATTGGAAAATAAGTGATAAGTTCAGAATGAACGCCGGTTTCCATGGCTCGCTGTTCAATATCGGGGGAAAGACAAATCTCGGATGGTCTCCGAGATTGTCACTCAGTTATCGTCCTGATGAAGACTGGGCGGTGAAATTTGCATACGCACGGACTACTCAATACGTACACCAACTCAGCCAGAGTTATCTTGCACTCCCAACTGACCAATGGATACCGATCAGCGGAAAGTTCAAGCCGGAGACAGCCGATAAAATATCCGTGGGAGGATATTGGCAATCTCCTGACAAGACTTATGCAGTGTCAGTAGAAGGTTACTACAAATGGATGGATAATCTTGTAGAATACAAGGATGAGTATTACCTGCGTCCCCCTCTCGACTTGTGGAACGCTCAACTTTGCAGTGGTAAAGGTACGGCTAAGGGCGTTGATTTCAAAATTGAAAAAGTATTTGGAAAGGTGACAGGACACATATCCTATTCGTTAGCGTGGGCAGACCGCACGTTTGCCGACAAAAACTGTGGGCACACATTCCCTGCCAAATTCGATAACCGCCATACAATAAATATAATGGTGAATTGGAAAATCAGTGACAAGGTGCAGCTCAACGCTTCGTGGGTGGGACATTCAGGCAACAGATTCACTCTGTTGAATCAAGTGTGGGATGATCCTGACTTTGAAACCACCGATTGGTTCGGAGCCGGAGAGTCACCATTGCGTACCGGCATCAACAGTTATAAGTTGCCTTTCTACCATCGTCTGGATTTAAGCTGTACTGTCAAAAATAAACGTGGGTACTGGACATTCGGCCTCTATAACGCATACTGCCACATGAACACTGTTGCAGTGAAGCGTGGAACCCAAGATATTGCCGTGTCGAAACCCGATGAATACTATATCACCAGTGAACCAGTATTCAAACGTGTCAAACTCCTTCCTGTCATACCCTCGATTTCATACACATGGCTATTCTGAAAAAAATATATCCACTTCTTGCATTACCGCTCCTCACAGGATGCGAGGAGGCGTTCACACCGGATATGCCCCATACTCCGGCATTGTGCGTCAACTCCCTGATAACCGCTGGAGAACCTGTAGAGGCTAAAATTTCAAAGTCAAGGCTTTACACCGACAGTCCCGAAAAATCCGAAGTCAGGGATGCCGAAGTCAGGATTTATGTCAATGGGGAGTTGCAGCTTGACTCCTATATCCCGAAGGAGGGCGACAATATAAGGATTGTTGCCGAAAGTCCTGCAGTTGGCAGAGGTGAGGCCGAGGTTCTTATCCCGGCTTCTATCCCGGCGCCGACTGCTACTTGGGAGGCTTATGATGTTAGTTGCCGGGAATCTGACAATGATATGGTTTTCGTCGAGTTCAAGCTAAAGGTTGACCTCCGGATTGAAGATACGGATGGAGAAAATTATTATAAATTTTCATTCAACAGTGATTTTCAAGCCGATGAAGAGTTGGACGACTTTGCAGCAAGCGGAAATTATGGGTTTGCGATAGGCTCGTTGCTATATGATATGGAACCAATTTTCAGGGAGCATATCGGTATTTTTGAGTCTATCATGGGTGGCGATGCTGAAGGCTTCTCATTCTTCTCAGACCGACAGTTTGAAGGAAAAAGTTATACATTGCATCTTCAATTTGACAACTGCTGGTTCCGCTATCCAAAAGGTGAGATACCCGACTGCAACGTCAATTTGATTGTCAGCTCCGTGTCGCCCTCCTACTACAACTGGGCCAACTATATTTGGCAGCGTGATAGCGGCACTCTGACCGAACTTGGAGACTACGGTTTTGGAGACCCGATTTGGGGCTATAGCAATGTGTCTTCCGGAGCCGGTGTTGTGGCGGCTCAATCGAAATCAGTCTGCTCGATTGATTTAACAGACTTCATTAGGGAAACAATAAACGAAACAATCAAATAGAACAATACAATGGGAAAATCGAAAACAATCGGAATAATAACGGTATTCATAATGTCTATACTTGTATTGACATCATGTGATAAAGAGGGATATGAACCAATATCAACCTCCACGGATGCCTGTCAGATAATAGTGCAATGTCTCGACCACAGTGGGAAAAGCCTTCTTGATAACAATAAATTTGTTGATGGCATTTCTATCGAGGGGGATGCTTCACACTCAAAGATAAAATATGATGTAAAAAATGCAAATGGAGGAAAGGTTCTGTCTTTCATTGCTGAACTTCCTGATCAGGACGATATGAAATGGTCGAAAGATAGAAGCGAGGCCAATGGTATCTCTAAGATGACCATGAAGTTCAAAAAACACAAAATTGAGCTGAAATGCCACATAAAATATATCGCCAACCGTCCTCCGGCAGTATCAGGTGGCAAAGCCACACTTGAAGAGGTATCATGCAATAACCAGACATTCAAACGCTCTGGTAACAGCGTAACCATAACACTACGTATGGATAAAAACGGCAAACTCTTATAAAAATATAATAATGAACCAAATTAAATTCCTGATTGTCGCTCTGATAGCGATACTCGCATTCGCCTCATGCAGTGAGGACGAACCTGCAAGAATGTTGTGGGAAGTATCCGGCAAACCGGCAGGAAATGTGGAGACATCTATTCATTATGATTATAATTCTCCAGTATGGATAACTGTCGGAGGCTATGCCGCTGAAGTTATTTTGAAATGCTCCAATTATTCCGAACTGTCGATATATGGTCAAAAGAATGAAGACGGGAAATACGTTGACTCTGATTGTCGGTTTTCAGCAAAAGTTATAGATCCAACAACCGTAAGAATATCATTTGACTATATGGAAGATGTGGACTTTACGGAAAAATCATGCTATCTACAAATAGATGGAATCAATGGTAAAGATATGCGTACAACAATGGTAACTATTACGCGTAAACATCTCAATTATAAATAACAAAAATCAATCAGATAAAAGACCACATGATTACAAAATTAAAACTAATGATGATGGTGTGTTTTGCCATCATTGTGTTCGCCTCATGCAGCGAGGACGAACCCGCAAAAATGCTGTGGGAAGTTACGGCTACCCCGGCAGAGAGTGTTAAGGCGGCCTTCGACCCAAGTTTCTACCACCAGATTCAGATTACTTCTGATGGGGAAGGCGGTGAAGTGACGCTCAAATGCACCAACTACAAATCACTTAATCTGGTTGGTACCACCAAAAATGAGAACGGGGAATATTTCGATGCTGATTGCAAATTCACGGCAAAAATCACGGATCCCGGAGTTGTCAAGATAATCCTCGACAAAATGCCCGATGGTTTCAAAGAAGCGAAAACAATCCTTCAAATCGACGGAACTGAGGGGAAGGACTCTAATACAACGACTGTTGATATTACACGTAAACCATAAATGGAATAATGAAAAGAGGAATTACCTTATTAGCCTTTCTTTTAGTCATGGCTGGATCTGTCTTCGGACAGACCGACCATGGCTATAATCTATACGGTCAATTTTTAGGTACCTCAACAGGCATTGGAGTGGGGCTTGACAGCCGTTTTAAGGCAGGTGGAATACTTGGCTATTCATTGGGGCTTGCTTTTACTGACATTTCTTGGAGTAGAGATGATGGGCTGGATGGGTGTTATGCCAGCTATGATGCGGAAAGCCGGGGAATAAGTATTCCTTTCGAGATCAATGCAATTTTGGGTAAACGTGCCAGCAAATTTGAAATAGGATTTGGCATGACAACATATCTGGTCAATAGAGACGAGCTGCATTATAAAACTATCTTCTTCCCTTCAGAAGAAGATGGAGTATTGGATTTTGAAAGGTACTCAACCCGTAAAAAAGTTTTCCGACCTAACATTATTGGTACAATCAATATCGGATACCGACTTCAACGTAAATCCGGATTCTTCATGAAAGTTGGATTATCCTTACTTATTGGAGACCTGAAATGTTCACCTATTGACGGTGTAGTTGCTTTACCGAATATTTGTCTTGGATATACAATCCCTCATTTTTAGTGCATTATAACATGAGATGAATTGCATGAGAAAAATTAGTAAGATCTTGACTGCAGTGACTTATATTATTGCTTGTTTCCTGATTGGTGGATGCAATTATGATGAACCCACACCGGGTAATGATTCCAATCCGGATTCTGATAAAACATGTGCCTTAGCATGGGATACGATTGTTTGCAATCAGTTATCGGTAAACGAGCTTTTCATCGGTTCTAAATACCTCGGAGTTCAGAACTGGAATTGCAATGGCAATCCTCCAGGCATATATCCGGCAGCAGTTTTTCCAGAAGATGCCTTTGCAACCACGTTTGATAAGGAGGTTTCCGGTAAGAAAAATCCTATTGTCGTATATACCAACTTCAGTGATCCCTTTATTTCGACTATAGAAAACCCTTCCGGAGTAAATTATAGCCGGTTTCTGAAGAGTATGCTCAGGTCGGAGGAATATCAATCTAACTCTGAACCCCAATTGAATTTATATAGATGTGCCAAAATGAATACTCTTGATAGTTTCATAAAAATATTCCCTGATAATCCATCTTTTGCCGAGACCTTTGAAATTATAGTAAAGCAAAAGATGGATCTTGATAAAATCAAGAGTTGGACTATCGGAGAAATTATATTCAAAGGTTTTACTGTCACTATGGATGTGCCGGAAAAGGGTATTTTTGCAAATGAGATGCCATCTAAAAATGGATTGGTGTATGTCAGGAGCATTACTTATGGCTCCACAGCGTATTTTGTTATTGGCAGCGATTTGACATATCCTGAAGTCAGGGCCATTATATCTAAACCATCTATGATTGGAACTGAAAAACAAAATCTGAAAAATACACATGTAGTTCTCCTTACCAATTCAGGCATTGACCAAAACGCGGAACTTCATACTGAATCCGATGCCTTGTATGATTATTTCAGACATCCCTATATCGAAGGGAACTATGGCTATCCCATATACTGCACAGGATGCTACCTTAAAGACAATTCTTATATTCACATCTCTGTAAAATAAAAATCTCCACCGAAGAATTTATAATGAAATGCTCGGTGGAGAATTCTTAAATTAATATTCGTAACCTTCAGGGAGAGAAGGCTTGGCATCATCGGGGATGTGAGGGTTGGCTCTCATTTGCTTGATTGCTTCTATCTCACCGGGAGTGTAGCGAGTCGGACTTTTGTGAGGCATCGGTAGTTCATCCGGTTTTGATTCAGATTGTGCCGGGTCTACTTCCTGCGGAGATTCTTCTTTCTTTTTGGATTGCCAATCATCATGAGGATAGAAGAAGTTGAATTCAGGTCCAGTTGACTCTCTCGTAACGATGAGATCTTTCCAACCATCTTTTTCAGCCTCATCTGTGCCTAACATATCCTTTTCTATCCTGTCAATAAACTTACTGTCATTGCTGATTGCTCGTTGGGCGCGGTATAGCCATTCAATGTTTGTGAGTTCCCGGTTCTCTACTTTGACAGAATGTATCCAATAACCCAAACCGAAAATGATGTCCACAAGACCAATGATGACAAAGGATAGAATCTTGATTTTCTTATCTCGCTTCGCCAACTTTTCCTTCAGGTCTTCATCAGTTCGCAATCCATTTATCTGATAGTAAATGTCAGCTGCATCCTTGACGCTGATGCCATCATACTGCTTTCTGCCATTATAGTAGGACTCCGTATGTCCTTTCTCTATGATGGGAGTCAGATTTGAAGTGACTTTTGACACGAATACCTCGCTTGCCTTTTTAACAATCTCATCGGTCTTGTCCTCCGGCTTCGGCATTGCCTCAACTGCCTTTTTGAGATCTGCCATGCCTTGGACGACAAGAGCCATTGAGCCGTTCATAGTCTGGATTATTCCGGTGAGTGTGGCGACATCCTCGCTTTTGGCGAGATTATCAGGAATTTTAATCTCCGTAATTTCCATTGGCTCGGGGGTGGCAGGAAGCATAACGGGAGCCGATATTTTCGTTGCCACATTTGCCATCTCATTCTTAATCTCCGTCAGTGCGTCCTCCAGCCGTTTCATTTGGCGGCGGAGCAATTCCATATCCATGTCCCCGCACTGTGGAACAAGTGAGATGTTATCTTTCTTTGCCATAATCAGGATAATCTGGGTTTGTTGTTACGTTTTCTTCTTCTCTTCAGCAGTTGGTTGGCTGCGGCCTGCTCGTTCTCGTCAAGGTGACCGTTTCCAAGTTGGAACGCACCGCCAACCATATTGCATATAGACTCGCCAATATCAGCGGTCACTTCCGCAGCCTTTTCCAGAGTCTCCATTGTGGATTTTGCCAACGACACTACTGCCGACTGATCGACACTGGCTTGATGTGGCTGAGTCTGCCTCGGCTGTGACTGTCGGCTATGTGACTGCGAATTGAAAAGGCTGTCGAGATTTCTGAATTTGAACTGCTCTCCGACATCAGAACCTTTCACCTTGTAGTCGCCAAGTTGGAAGGAAACGCCCTGCATCTCGGTAGTGCCACGGCGGTATTTCGGAATGATTGAGATGTTCTTTTTAGCCAACTCACGCGCAAAACTATTCCAGTCGCGGGCATTTTTCAATGCTTCCGTGGCGGCGATTCTTATCTCCGCTTTCGCTCTCTCAATGCCGTGCAGTTTCTCTAAATCGGGGTTCTCCTGCTTGGGCAATGCAAGTCCATACTTCCGTGTCAATGCCTCGCAGACCTTCTTATTCTTGTAGCGGTTGCGTCCGCACTCCATACGCTTGCCGTTGTTGCCTACCATATTGAACACGATATGGCAGTGCGGTTTGTCGGTTTCGTAATGGCGGACTATGAGCCATTGGGTCTTGTCGAGGCCCATCATCTTGATGTAATCTTTCGCTATCTGAAGCATCTTTTTATCGCTTAATTTCGGTCTGTCCTCGGCGGCGAAAGACAAAGTTATGTGTCCGGCGGGGTTGCTTATTCGATGGTTCAGCATAGACTGCGACTCAAAACTTGCGATTATCTGACGGCGTTTCGTACCCAACAGACCATCGCTTCCGAGTATCTTCCAAGTGTCGGGAGTGAATATTCTTTTGTCGTGTTTCTCGCGGGTGACATAGTCAACCTTTGAACCGAACGACCCGGATTTCAAAATTTTTCCTATCATCTTTGTGTCCGTTTTTTGAGATTTATGAGGATGTCGGCCATTGTGTCAAGGCAGAAATTAGCCTTGTCTTCAATAGCGGTCAATCCCTCGGTATTGCCTGTATGGGCGATTTGATTGAGATTGGGTCCGAGTTTTTTCAACTCGTGGATAAGGGCTTTTTCCTCGTCAGAGAGGAATGCGATGATGACATCCTCCAAAGCCCGGATGCGGACATATTCAGCCTTGTTCATACCTGCCTTTGCCGAGAGAATATCAACGCGGTCATACTCGCCGTCATTGAAACTTATCTTGACATACCTGTCTCTTTTTGCCGAGCCGAGGCGCGGTCTTCCATTCGATTTATCCATGTTGTAAATCATTGTAATCGGTGTAACCATTATACCGGAATATGCGACCATCGGGAGGCAGGCAATCAACCGTCAGGCTGTCGGATTACCCCCTTTTGAGGAACTCAAAAGGTATCTTGCCACTACTACTGAATCAGGCTGCGCAGCATACCTCCGTTTCCATCCAGACGGGACTTTCTGCCTCCCGATCTGTCGCTTATTTCCGGCTGTCAATTCTCAGAGTTTGCGCCATGCCTCGAGGTCGTCGCCGAACAGGTCGAGGTGTTCGCAGATGATGCGCTCGGCATAGCTGCCAACGTTTGCGCCACGGTCGCCGAGAATACGGGCGTAGCGTTCAAGACGCTCCCATGTGGCATCGCTGATGTTGAGCGAATGTCGCTTGACAATCTTCACCGGGATAAGATATGTTTCCTTGTATTCGCCGAACTCCAGCTTTCGCTGCTTTATGCCCACACGCTGTTGCTTGGGTTGTGGCGTTGCGCTCTGTTCATTGTTGAACAGATTGGCGTTGTTGTCGGGAGTGTTGCGGTCGTTGCTGTTAACAGCAACATCAGAGTTAGCGGTGTTGACAGGCTTTACCTAGTCAACGGAATTGGGTGTAATATCAGATTTCATAATATCATCAGATTTTGGAGTTATACAATCGGTAGATGTTTTGCCAGTCTTGGGTGTTGACTTGGCAGTGGAGGGAGAGGTTGTTGACTGAGGTTTCTTGTTGATCATATTTTCTCGTTTATACGGTTTGACAATGTTGTTTCGGTTGTCGGGTCATACCGCTCAACCGACACTAATTCGAGTTGCAGGTCATCTATGAATTTCTGCAACATCGGATACTTTCTAATCATACTTTGTAGTACTGCTTGGTCTGGCTCTATTCGCAGTAGATAGTCGGCAATATCATATCCGGCTGACTTGTCGGTATCATCGGCAACATCATCCATGAAGTTGAAGATGGAGGCTTCGATACCGAGCGACTTCATCAATGGCAGTTTCTGCCGCCACTTCTCGGTCGCCCCCAAATCAGGATAGAGGATAACCTGCCGTCCACTAAGAACCCGGAGTGCCTCGGCATTGAGGCAACCGTTCTTGCCGCCGGTAGCGAGCCACACATATTCGGGCAGATACCAACTCGCTATCAGTGCTGTCTTCTCGCTCTCGACCAATGCGACAGGCTTGCCACGGTTCATCGGCAACAGATGCTCACCGAAAAAACATTGACGGAGATTGTAGTGCGGCAACTTCATCAGCGAGTGGGCCCACGACACATGGTTGAATGGCTCTTTGACACGCTTGCCACTTTCGGCATTGTAGAGCATAACTTTCCCGGTGCGGACACGCCCGTTTATGTCGGTCTGCCAGAACACACATGCTCCCGGCCAGTGCTTCGATGTGCCGACGCAATACTCTCTCATCATACGCTCCGCATCATCGGGTCCGAACTTCGATTTGAGGAACAGAAAGAGATTGTTTCGGTCGTAACCGTGCAGAGTCTGTGAAACAGTCTCTGCCGCAATGAAAGAGGCTGGCTTGGGCGGCTCGGTCGGCGTGGCTATGCGGGCTGACGGAGCTGACCAATCGGAGTGCTGAGGTTTGTGCTGTGGATTGCGATCAAAATATTCCTTTGGTGTGAGGTGGTAGCCACAACTCTGCTCATGGTCACATCTGCCGACATCATCAGGAAACGTGAATTGTTTCTCGGTGTCGATGTATCGAGAGAAACAGCGTTTCTTGTGACAGGCGGGGCAAGAATGACGGCTTCCGACACCACGATAGGGTTGGAGAATAAATCGGTATCCACTCATAGTTCTATCAAGATTTTGGTTGCACTATCTGCATTATTTGCATTTTGACGGAGCGAAAATGCGGAAAGTGCAGAAAATGCAGGTGGATAATCATAATTTCGCATAGACTCCGTGACGCACCTTTTGGAAATGGATGCCGGTGAACCGCTTGACAAAATCCTTGAATGTCCGCTCTGCCATAGAATTGGCTATCGCAATCTCAACGCCTTGCTCGGTTGTGAACTCCTCCGGCAGTGCGGCTATGACAGCCCGTTGCAGTTCTGACAGCGACAAATCCTTGATTATGCCCTGCACCCTTGTGGCGGTAGCCTTGAAATAATCTACAAGGCCTATGGCATTCTTCACCGAAACAAGATCTATTTCAGTTTTGTCAGCCTCGCCACAAGCCCACCGCGCTATCTGGATTATCAGACAGAAGCGTATGGCATGGAAATCGAATTTGCTGAACACTCCTTTTAGAGCATCGTTTTCCTCGCGGTTGCAGTCCTCGGTGTTTTCCCGTTGCCACTGATAGAGCCGTGTCTTTGCCTCCGGCGAAAATCCTATGATTGTCGGGATAACCTTTCCGTCTTCATCAGTTTTGTATGGCATATCCACAAGTCTGCTGATAATCTCAGCCCATGTAGCCTCAATGTCGAATGACGGTTCTTTGTCGCTCCACGCCTGTTTATCCTGATTGTTGGCGATGACGAATAGAAGGCGGTCGATAAAGCCGTTTGAACTGCGGCTGCCTTGGGCGAGTTCGTTGAGGATGCCGTTCTGGATAGTGCCGACAACAGACACAAACGGTCTTCCGATATAGACGGAGTCTTTCGCTCCCTTGCGGTCGGAGAATATCGGGTTGGCGTTATAGAGTTTCAGCCAATACTCCTCGTCAGAGCCTTTGTTGTAGCGGTTGAAATTCTTGAACCATCCGGCAAGTTCATCATTCCACATGCAGATGCCGCGCAGATTGTGGGAGTGAATAAGCATCATTGCCTCCGGCGTAGCGTCAGAAATCAGGAACCGCTTGTTAACAGGCAATACCGGGTGAGCAACAGTCCTTTCTTTCATCGGTAATTCGCACTGGCGGTTGTACTCGGCAAGTTCTTTCTGAAAGGCACTGTTGTTTACGCCGTCAATATCGGAGAAAGGACGGATAGCGAAGTTCAGAGGATGCGACTTGCACGCTCCGGGTCTGCCGACAAGAGCCATGAACAGAATGGCACTCTCATCCCATTTCCCTTTCAGCCGGGCAAAATGGGTGTTACCGATGCCAAGACCGAGAGCCACGAGCATAGCCCCGGCAAGATAATCCACCGGATAACCGTAGCAGTCGTTAGCCTCGCGGATAATCCGCTGAATCTTCATCGGCATGGCACCAAGCGGAAAATCACCGCCACGCATACTAACACACATATCCACAGCCTTGCCGAGAATGAGCATAGGGTCAATGCCTTTGGAGTTAGATGTGCTCTTTTCCATACTTTTCCAGAATCGTGTTTACGGCAGATGTCTTGTAATAGACTTTGCCTCCAAGTAGAGTTGCTTCCAAATATTGGCTCTTGCGCCAGTTGCGGAGTGTGTTTGCACAGACTCCAAGAATTCTCATTACCTCCTTGCGGGGAATGAGTGGATCCTTGTCTGCCGAAAGCATAGCCGGCAGAACCTCCTCCTTAAATTTTTCGATAGCACGTTCAGCAGTGTGCTCGACCACTTCAAGGAGGTGACCCAGAGGGAGCGTGATTGAAAGTCCGGTCAGCTCCTCCGGTGTGAATTTTGAAAAATCAAGATTCATTGTTAAAATTCCTCGCGTCATCTGGATTAATCAATGGACACCGACAACATGAAATGTCCAAGGGTCGCATCGCTATGAATTGGCTTCTCTCTGTCGGTTTTTATTGCATGGGGTGACCGGTCTTTACCTCAGCAATGATTACGGACTTTCGCCTTGTCGTTGCGATTTGACGGTGCAAAGAAAACACATGATTTATGTTTCTCCAAATTTATAACGCTGATACACAGTGGTTTATATTCGCATTGATTCGTAACGAAGTAAAACGAAGAATTTTTCTTTTCAGCGACCCTCAAAATTGCGCAGAAGGCGGTACGGATATGAAAAACGGGAGCCATCCGACATCACTGTCAGATGGCTCCCGTCAATAATATTTTTATATGTCAGCAGGAGTATGCGTAATCCTGCACTCCCAATTTCTCAACAAGGTCATTGTAGGCGAACATGTATTCCGGTCTCTCAAATGTCATGCAAGGGACTTCCACTCCGCTTTTCTTTGTGATTGTGGTAGGCGTAAGAAGCATTTTCAAATTATCCTGTATGCCTCTATGCCCGGGGATGCGGATGTTGGGCTTTTTCTCATAACGCTGTTCAAGAGCCGCATGAAATTCGACAACGGAGGTATTGGTAAGGGAACGGCTCTTTTCAAGGACAAGATAAAGAAGAGCCAAATCCTTCCCGCTTTGTTTGATATGGATATGCTCATCAATCGACCCCAATAGATATTCATCACTGTTGGGCAACAGTTCTTTCAGGCTACGGCGTTTCTTTTCTTTGCCGGGAATGGGTTTCTTTTCTGAAGTGCTCTTCATTTCAACCTTTGTCTCTGTCGGTATTGATTTGAATTTGGCAACAACTCCAGCAGTAACAACCGGAGTGATCCCCATGTCTTCCATCTCAGACACGAACTTCACCCAATCTTCCTCTTTACGAGCGCCAATAGTCAGGCTGCGGTTGATGATGGTTTTTATATTGAACGATGCGAGTCTGCGCAGAAGAAAATTTAGTTTACCATCCTGAATCAACTCCTCGCCATATTCAACCATACACTCGAAGCTGCGGCCGAAAAACAACCAGCTCAACATTGCCGGAACAATGCAATCAGGCATCTGAGCCCTGAAATGCAGGGCAAGTTGGTCTTTAAGTCCTCCATCGGTAAGAATCTTTTCCAGATCTTCAATGCCCTCCGAGCGGTCATTCTTCAGATAGAGCAGAAGTGCCTTCTCATATTTCGGCACAAGCATAATGGCAGTCTTGAAGACTTGGTCGAAACCGATACCTCTGCGGTCGTGCATAAGGTCGGTAAAATTGCAATATTCCTCCTGATGATTCTCATACCAGTGGCGGAGGGCATCACTGGTAAGTTTGTTCTTTTCCTCTTTAGTCATATAGTGGGCTTGGGTGAGTGAATGAGCCAAAATAAGCATCGACATTCAAAACGCTCACTACACAACTATTGTTCGTCACCAATCAAATTATACCCGTTTTTGAGGCAACATCAATTATTTTCAGAATTTTTAAGGAAATTTTTTGTCCACTGCGTGGTCAGAAATCAATTTGGTGGACAAATTGTGGACAATACTTATAAAAGAAAATCTCCAATCGCTTGATATATAAGCGATTGGAGATTCATAAAGGTGGTCCCACTTGGGCTTGAACCAAGGACTCCCTGATTATGAGTAGGTGGAAGACGTGATTTTGAACGAAACCGTATGAAACTTTGTTAATAGAATACAGTTTGATTATCAGATATTTGCAAGCGCAAAACAAAATTTATAATTTTGAATGAGACCTCTTGAAACTCGCGAGTTGTGTTCAAAATGTGTTCAAATACCATTTGCTGAACACGCTCCCTGATTGTTTTATTGGGTCCGGCAGATCTGATAAAAACTTGAACACAAATCTGAAAATATCAAATATGAATAAGGCTCTCTTCAGCGACGAATCCCGGAGATTCGCAGGGGCGATGGTGTATATCATTCTCGCTCCTGATAATAGATATAAATTCGACACAGGCAAATCTGTGCCGTTGACAGTCTGCGTCACCCATCAGCGGGCGAGAAGATATTTCTCGACCGGATATAAGGTGTCATCAATGAAAGAATACGAGGCTCTGTTCTCAAAATCTAATACAGCCATCGAAACTCGAAAAGAACTTCGCAAGATGTTTGATCGGGTATGCGCCAAAGCTGATGAGCTTATCTTGCTCAATCGCTTCTCTGTAGCCGACTTGAAAAGTTATCTCGACAAGTCGGAAGGGAAAGTGACAGAAAAAACGATGAGAGCAGATGATACTTTTTCTTATTGGGCAGCTCTTGGAGCATCGAAAGAAAAAGTAAAGACCCGCGCGATGTATTCTTCCGCGCTTGATTGGTTCAAACTGTTCCGCAAGGATAAACCAATTTCTCTCGGTGCTGTCGATACCGCCATATTAACGCGTTTCGCCAAATGGCTTGATGAGCAGAAAGCGCGAAATGGCACAGATCTGCCGCTTTCTTTGGACACGCGAATGGTAATTCTTCGCGCCACTCGTGCTGTGTTCAATCAGGCATATAAAGACGGACACACCACTATGGTTCCCAATTTCAAAGGTCTTATTCATGCAGGCAACCGTCGCCGCTTGAATGCCTTGACTGTGGAAGAAGTATTGAGGTTGTGGGAATATTGGCTTGCTTCTCCCGATAAACAGTCAAAATATGCCCGTGCCGTGGGACGCTGGTTGCTCCTTTATTGTCTCAACGGCATGAATACCATAGATATGGCTAAACTTGTCTGGACAGAAAAAGCGGCAGTTTCACAGAAATTTCCGCAATTTGTTTTCATCCGCTCTAAAATTGACAGGGCAAACAAACCTGTCGGCAAGCAGCTTGATGAAACATCAGTGCCGATTATTCCGCAGTTACGGCAATTGCTTGATGTGTATGCATCACCATATAGTCCCGGTGAACTGGTTTTCCCTGATATTTTTCTCAATGCCGTCACTGATGAACAGAAAGCAATCCGTGTTCACGACTTTAACCGCCGCATCTCAAAGAACATAAAGGACGTATGCGAATCGCTCGGAATCCAAAGTGTCACTCCCCAGTATGCCCGCAACTCGTTTATCTCGGCATTGGCGCATCATGGGGTCATGACCGCTTACATAGACTATGCGGTAGGTCATGCCACATCGGAGGTGTCTGCACTCCTTGCAGGTTATATATCCAACGTAACACCCGCTATGATGCAGGCTTTCAATGAGAAAATATTTATCGTGCCTCCGATTCAATGATTTCTTCCCTTCTAATACATGCTTATAATCTGCCAAATCTATAACTTTTGAGCCACTTTTGGCAGATTATAACAGGGTTTAGCTGGACAAGGATGTATTTATCGTAGTACGTATCCCTTGAATATGCCTAATTATCGTAGTTTACAAGTTGTAATTTTGCGGGTTTACCGAAGTTTTATTATCTTTGCGCCATAAATATAAGACATTAATGGAGGCTTCAGTACTGCTTGAAATATTACGAGACCAACGAGAGGAACTTGACACTCTTCGTTCCCAACGCTTTTGCAAACGGAAGGAAGAAGATATGGTTAAACTTGAGAGCAAAAAGGCTCAAGTGGTAATAGGTGTACGCCGCAGTGGAAAATCAACATTGTGTTTCAACGTATTGGACAAAGCTCAGGTAAAATTTGCTTATGTGAATTTTGATGACGAGCGTTTAGTCCGTTTGTCAGCCGAGGATCTGAACGATGTATTAAAGTGCCTTTACCAGATTTATGGTGATTTCACTCATTTATTTCTTGACGAGGCACAGAATATAGAAGGATGGCATCTTTTTGTCAATAGACTGCTTAGGCATGGAATGAAAGTGTTTATAACCGGTAGCAACGCAAAACTACTCAGTAGCGAACTTTCCACATATCTCACCGGACGCTATAATGAAATCGAATTGTATCCTTTCTCGTTCCGTGAATTTTGCGAAATGGAGAAAGTGGAAACGACGAATCTTTCTACAAAAACTGACGCCTTACTTCGCAGAGCATTTGACAAGTACATGGAGACAGGTGGTTTTCCGGAGATAATCAGTGGAGAAGAAACTGCCGAGGAATATATAGATACTCTGGTTTCAAATATTCTGGAAAGAGACATCGTGCAGCGTTTTAAGGTAAGATACAAAGATGCCTTTAAGTCACTGTCTCATCATCTTATGAATAATGCTCCATGCGAAGTTATATATACAGCTTTGCAGAAGACTTTTAATTTCAAAAATGACAAAACCGTTGAGAATTATGTCGGATACCTTTATCAGGCTTATCTCCTGAAACAGTTACGCAAATATTCTACCAAAAGCAGCGAGCGGATTCGTAATGCGAAATGCTACCCCATAGATGTATCGCTTATGAACGCCAGAAAGGATGCTTTTGCAAAAGATAATTTTGGATGGAGGCTTGAATCTCTGGTTTATTTGGCGATATGCAGAAAATATGGAGTCGGATACGATGTCTATTATCACAAAACAGAGTCTTACGAAGTTGATTTCGTAGTCTGTCATCGAGCAACGGTTGTTGAACTTGTACAGGTCTCCTATGACATATCCTCGGAAAAAACTCTCAATCGCGAAACTTCTGCTTTGGTGAAAGCCGGGACATCACTAAAATGTGACAAATTGACTTTGGTCACCGCCTTTGAGGAGCGTGAATTGGAGGTTCAGGGACAAGTCATTGATGTCTGTGCTGCTTACAAATGGCTTCTGATATAACCACATCGCTCGTTTTTAACTCCCCAATCCTGCTACAGCATAGAATAACAATCTTTAGAACGTAAAATATGACAGAATCAGACTTCATAAAAGCAATACAGCTTCTTTTCCCAAAAGGAAATCCTTTGAGAGAGTTCGCCGATTTTGTATCAAAAGGAAATAGCATTGAAAAGCTCACTTCGCTCCTTTTTGTCAAGGATCGTCTTGAATCGGAATATAAGTTAGCCGCCTTTGCCCAATTATACTCTCCAAATAACAATCACACCCGCTATCTTGAAGGCATTTCGTCCGCCCTATCCGAATGTAATAATCGCATAGTGCAACTGACGGATAAAGTCTTACAAGATGAGATGCAAAAGAAAGTCCTTGACAATATAAGAGAGATAATGAATAGAAGTGGATTCTGAGTCTCAACATTGGATACGGCGAGAACCTCGGTTCCGGTTTCCCTCTCATTCTCAACGCATGGCAGGAAAAGCACTGGTTGGAGCCGCAGCTCATTGAACAACCTGAGCTGATGCAGGTTAAACTTGAACTGAAGATAGTTAGTGCGGAGAATCTTACTGCCTCACAAAGGGGGCAGTAAGAGGGGCAGAAAGAGGGGCAGAAAGAATTGTCTCCACGCCAATTGGAGATAATTCATCTATTGGAGAATACTCCCGGTGCAACCATGCCGCAGATAGCGGAAGCCATGGCAATTACATACCGTACAGTCCGTAGGGATATGGAGTATCTTCAAAAATCTGGAATTATATCGCGTGAAGGTGGGCGCAAAGAAGGTAGATGGATTATAAATAAATTTTAATCCTTCATTCTGCCATTTTCATTTTCTATGCCTTATGGCGCATACGATGCGTCACGCCCAGTAAGCGGTATAAAACTTTCTGAAACGGTTTTTTGGGGGGGTATATTATAGGGCTTCGTTATGAATGGCTTGTAGTTTGTTAGATCGGTGAACACTTGGTGAATGGAGGTTGTTTGATATGCTGAATGTCACTATGACGAAAATTTCAGTAAATCGGCATAGCTATTGGCATTCATATTCATCAACCCGTTAAACACTACCCCGCCAATGCCAAACCATACGACCCTACGCGATGTTGTGCCAATATTGGAAGATTTGAGGCAGCTTACGAAAGCTCCGCTGGTAGCCAAACAGGATACAATTTTATACAAGCGAATTGCCGAAGCCACCAGCAAACTATGTTCTATTGATATCGAAAACGCTATCATCGAATCTCACGCCTCTGGAGAAATCGGAAAGGTACAAGCTGACCAAACCCGAAATTACTGTGCCGAGATTGCAACAAGGCTACTTACATTCTGGAGTGTATTCCATACGTTGGACCGTGAACGTAAGAATAAATCCAAGGCAGACATGATAGACGGGTACGAAAGCAACCACTTCCTTAAAGAAGTGGAGATGTTCTATATCTGTGCAGCTCATTATGAGTACGCGCTAAAGGCTTGTCACAAAATCCCGGTGCCTGACGACTGGACGATAGATAAATACAAACAGGAAATCGAGCAATTCCATATGTCTGAAACCCGTGAGGGATGGCTTGAAAAGAAACGGGAGTTCCTTAAGAAATTACAGGAAAGCGTTGAATATGATGAATTTCTGTTGAAGCCATCATTCGATGTGTACCATGAGTTGCGAAGTGTCTGTCGTAGAATTTTCATCACGGTGGAGCGATACTTTCCGCCATGTGAAATTCGGTTACATCCGAAATGTAGGGAAACCTTTATCCAAAAGATGCAGGTCCCCAATGGTAGTTATCCGGCACCTGAACAACCTGTAAAACAGAATCAGACAAATACGAAATCATGCCGCCAATGGGAAGAAGATCTGTTCCCTATGATACTTGTTTCGGAGTTATACGAAGTTTGTTCTGATGTTTTCGACAGCACCGAGACTCAGTTCCATTCATCACTCAATCTCCACGGCAAACATGAACCTATAAAGATACGTCCCAAGCAGAAAATCAAGGCTTGCTATCTCATATCGAAATTATACGAAATTGTTCCGGCCAAGCACAAAGCGGCGTGGCGTGAGGATATTCTCGCTCATCTTGATATTCAGTGGAGCTACTACGAAAAGAAGTATTGTCATCCACGCGGCGATGATGCCAGTGTGTCAAGCAGAGAGTATGCTGATGAGATTGACAGAATCCTCAAAAATCATAAAAAGCGAGCATGAGAGTCCATGCAACTTAAAGATACCACTCGCGCACCACTTTCACCACTTGAAATTCCACTTTTGAGACCTTATGATGCTACCCGTTAGAGTTTGATACTCTGACGGGTAGTTTTGTTATATCCATAGTCATACACCACATACACGCCACTCATGACCGGCAGTAATTTTGCAGTGTCCGGGAGTTACTCGGATGCGCTCTACAAGAGGGCGGTACGTACAACTCTAAACAACACTGCGTATGACAAAAGACCAGTTACTCAAACTCCCTCTCTGGCAGTACACCGGAGAACAATTTTTAGAATTACTTGACTCTCATTTTGTCAAGACCACGACCGCAACCGAAAACGTGACCTCTGACGAAAATGTTTCCACCACAGCAAAGCGTTGGCTCGTTTATGGAATCAACGGACTCTGCGAACTTCTCCAGTGCAGTAAGGCTACCGCGCACCGCATCAAGAATAGTGGCGTAATCAAGGATGCCATTACACAAACAGGCAGAAAAATCATCATAGACGCCCAGAAAGCACTCGACCTTATGCAGGCTTATAAGGAAGGAGGTGAAAAGTGAGCGAAGTAAAGCAAGACATCCTCCGACTTTGGGAGGAGAAGCAGTTGCGAATCACTGATGAGATTCAGACTGCGCCGGAGGTGCTGTATGCCAACGGCAGCGTTATCGGCACGCTCGGCAACTTCTCGGCATCAACCGGAAAGGCAAAGAGTAAAAAGACCTTCAATGTCGCCGCCATTGTCGGGGCATCGCTCGTCAACGGCAAGGTATTAGGTTACACTGCCGAGTTTCCTGATGATAAGCGCACAATCCTCTACTTCGACACCGAGCAAAGTCCGTATCATTGCCAGAAGGTCATGGAGCGCGCCCTGCGACTTGCGAAACTGCCAACCGACACACATCCGGAGCACTTGAAGTTTGCCGCTCTGCGCCAGCTTACGCCCTCGTTGCGCCTTGAAGTCATCGAACAGGCGATAATCAACACTCCCGGTGTCGGGCTTGTAATCATCGACGGTGTGCGTGACCTGATGTATGACATCAACTGCGCCAAGGAATCGACCGACCTTATCGGCAAGCTGATGGAATGGACTGACAAGTTCCAGATACATATCCACACGGTTCTGCATCTCAACAAGAGCGACGACAATGCCCGTGGTCATGTCGGCACAGAACTTAACAACAAGGCCGAGACCGTGCTCCAGATTAGCCGAAGCAAAACCGATGACACTGTTTCGGAGGTATGTGCCGCCATGATACGCGCAGCCGAGTTTGACCCGTTTGCCTTCCGTGTGAATGACTACGGTCTGCCGGAGATAGCCAGCGGATATGTGTTCACCGAACCGGGCAAGAAAGCCAAAGATCCGTATCCCTACAAGGAGTTGACCGAGGAACAGCACCGCGAAGCGTTGGCGGTAGTTTTCGTCAACGGCCCGATAAAAGGTTGTCGCAATTTCGAGGCGGCATTGAAAGCCGGATATGCCGCCTGCGGACACTCGTATTCCAACAATAAGGTCAAGGGCTTAAAGACCTTTCTTGACAACAAAGGCATGATTCGCTACGAGAACCGCGAGTATATCTACAATCCGGATTTCTACTATTGAAAACCACAATTTTGGTTTGGTTTGGCAAAGGGCATATATAATAGAACCTGAACCACGAACCAGCTCACCCAAACATTTTAGAACTCATGCTCAAAGAGATTAAATCAATCCCTTTAGCCGACTTCTTGTCTCAACTCGGACATGAACCGACGGCGAGAAAAGGAACGAGGCTATGGTATAAGTCGCCATTACGACAGGAATATACGCCGTCGTTTAAGGTGGAAACCACGCTCAACTGCTGGTATGATTTCGGACTTGGCAGAGGTGGAAGCATCATAGACTTGGCAACCGAAATGTATCAGTCAACAGACCTGCGCTATCTCATGCGTTGCATCGCTGACAGTTGTCCGGTGCCATCGGTGCAGACAGTCGCTTCCTCTTATCCCCAGCGGCATTCTGCGCCGAGCATGGAGCGATTTGAGGTCATGCCACTGGAACACCGCGCACTTGTCGCATACCTTCAAGAGCGTGGTATCCCGGCACACATTGCAAAAGCGAAATGCAAGGAGGCGCATTACTGCGTCAACGGTAGATTTTATTTTGCCGTGGCATTTGAGAATGTCAGCGGTGGCTGGGAACTGCGCAACAGATATTTCAAGGGTTGCCGGGGACGCAAGGACATCTCATATCTGCCATGGGCGAGAGATGGCCCGTCAACAGAGTGTGCCATGTTCGAGGGATTCATTGATTATCTCTCTGCGCTCACACTCGGAATCATCAGCGGAACAGATGCAATCATACTCAACTCGGTTGTCAATGTCAACAAGGCTGTGCCTTATCTCAAAGACTACACCACCATCAACTGCTATCTTGACAACGACTCAGCCGGACAAACAGCACTCACCGAGTTGACAGCCGTATATGGCTCAACCGTGATTGACCGCTCTACGCTATACTCCGAGTTCAATGACTTGAATGAGTATCTCACAAATCAAAGTTTCACCCAAAACACACTTTCCAATGAAAACAAATAAATCCACCGCATCCAAGTCAACCGAGTTGACCGATGCACCCGAAGCCAAAGTATCAGCCATCAAACCTCAAATTATTATGCAACCGGATAACTCCATCAACTCAACTCCCACTATCAATGCTATAAACAGCGACAACACTGTCAACAGCACCAATTCTACCAACACAGACAATCTGTTCGACAACGAGCAGACAGTATCACTCTCAACCGATACGACAGAGCTACCGAAGCAACAGCGTATCGGCAAGCAAAAGCGCAAGTCAGATTACGCCGATTTCAAGGCTACCTATCTTACGCCGGCAAAGCTGGAGAAGCGTCATCCTGTCAACATAGAGGACAGCGTATGGGAGAAGCTCGAACGCATCGCCCGCATCCTTGGAGACCGTGACACCACCGTCGGCAGCTACATCAACGCCGTCCTCTTGGAGCATCTCAATCTCTATGCCGACGACATCGAAATATGGCGTAAACTCTGAGATGATAATGTCGGGATACCACTGCACCCGGTACACCGTGGGGCAGCTTCCCGATGAACGTAGTGAATTGGGAAGGCAAGGATATGTTTCGGGATTTCTTTTTCTCCGAAAATGCTTCCCGAAACTGCGCAGCATAAGCCGCTCTTTACCTCCCCAATCCACATAAACCACAACAATGTCTACAATGAGTAAATCAACTGTCAGAAAGGGTGGTCGTCCCTCTAAACCGACCGATGAGAAGCGCACCCATGTGGTGACAATCAAACTTAACGATGTCGAGTACTCCGACCTTCTGGAGCGGTCAAAAACCGCCGGAGTAAAGATGGCGGAGTATGTCCGTCACGGTGCTTTCCGGCTCACTATCGTCAGTCGCCTGAACGAGATTGAAAAGGAGATTGCCAAAGGAATACTAAATCTCAGTTCCGATTTCAATCAGGCAATGACCTGTTTTCATCAGCTCAAACTTCGCAGCGCGGCAAATAAATTAGCCACCGTTGTCGATAAGATGTTTGACATTCTCAAAAAATTAAGACCCAATAAAGAGACTGATTATGTTTGCAAGAATACTTAAAAGCGGCTCGTTTCACGATGTCGTGGGGTATGTGACGCGCCAGTTCCACAACCCTGAAGAATATACGCCGGACACATGGCGCATAATCGGAAGCGATAATATCTTCACCTCCGACTATGCGAAAATGGTGCAATCGTTTGAAGCGGTACATGGATTTATGCCCGGCAAGGAGAATCCGGCAGGACATATTTCCATCAGTTTTGACAACGCCGATGCGCCTCGCCTGACCGATGAATTCATGGCTCAGCTCGCAAAAGAGTATATGGAAGGAATGAGAATCAAGAACACCCAGTATCTTGTCGTGCGCCATCTGGAAACCGAACATCCGCATTTCCATATCGTCTATAACCGTGTGAATATGTCAGGCAAGGCAGTCGACGAGCGCAACAATTTCAGGCGCGGCGACCGTGTCGTAAAGGCTATCAAGGACAAATACGGACTCACATACTCGCCGCTGAAACAGAAATACGAGGACAAAATTCCGGTATTTAAGGAGCGGATCAGTCAGGCGATTTATGGTTGTAAGTCGTGGGATGAGTTCTCGCGTCGACTCGCCTGTGCCGGAATTGAGGTAAAATTTCAAGACGACCACAACACAGGCAAACACATAGGGGTGAAATTTACAGACGGCGATATAACGATCAACGGGTCTAAAATCGACCGTGCTTTCACATATCGCCGCCTGAACAACCTCTTTGAGTTTAACCGCAAGCATGGGCAACAACAGTCTGATCATGCTCCGACGCGCCCCAAAGTAACGGTCGAATATACCCCGACGCAAAAGCCCTCACTTGTAGAAGATGTGATTGAAGTCACCGTCGGGGCAATCGGAAATTTGTTCACTCTCGGCCCCGGCTTCGACCCGGAGGAACAGGCGTTTCAAAACGCCATCAAGAAAGAAGAAGCCAAACGTAAACGCAAATTAAGAAGAATCTGAATATGTCAAAGCTATATGATGACGTCAAGAAACAAGGAGAGCAGATTGACGACCTGCAAAAGACAGTTACCAACCACGGCACACGCATCGAGACCCTCGAAACAAAAGCGAAGGCAACGCCGCCGACACAAGCAGTCAATCAAGGACCTATAACGGTGAAATTGCCCGACAACATAGCGACCAATGAAAGCGTCGGCAAACTGCTTGATGAAAAGCTACCGGCAACCACAACCGACGGCACACTCAAAAAAGTTATGGAGCAACTGCCGGGTAGCCTGTCGAAAGGAGTTGCGGATGTACTGTCCGACAATTTGGGAGACAAGGTCAAGGACGCTCTTTATGAAGGATTCCGCAGGGAGTTTGCGGATGAGCGAAGAAAGCTCTATGACGTGGTGAACGACATGCGCTACAAAGCCCAGTCGATAATCTGGGGGCAATGGTGGCGTGCTACCCCACATTGGGTCTATGCCATCTTTGTGGTTCTGCTTCTCGCCGCCGGAGGTTTCGGTTATGGATTCTTCTATCAGCTCAACGAAAACTCAAAGCTAAAAGATGTGGAATGGCTCTACCGATACGAAAGGCTTTGGTGGGAAGGCAAGGAACAGGAAGATATGCTCCGCCGAGAAAAAATCTTTGCTGTCGGCACACAACATGAGCAGGATTCAATAAAGAACCGCACCCGCCAGCTCGAAAAATCCCGACACATAGAAGAAACCTTCCTCTATTTCAACCCCACGGAGAAATAGCATTACTCTAATCGTAAGACAGGCAACCCCAACATTTCTGCCGAGGTTGCCTGTCTTTGTCTATTGTATGATTAAGCTGATATTATTTGAACTTGTATAGAAAGAGCGTATCCGCACGTGCAGCATCTGATCGTTGCAGCCCTTTAATTTGGGCATCAGACATTCCTGTTTGACGATATGGTTCATATCCTCGTGTTGTAACAATAACTTTTTTCTCTAAGCTACAAGAGCAAAAAGCCATCAATGTTATTAGTAGTAATAAAATTCTCATAAATCAGTAGTTTAACGCTATTTTCCTGTGCCAAAACGCGATGTGTCAATGTTTGTTTCTTTGGGTTTGAAGCCGTTGAACCGCCAGATGAATGTCAGTTTGAGATTGTGAGACATGTCGCGCACTTTCATCCGGTAATCCTGACCGGCATGGTTGATAGTCATGGTCGGCGACCATTTATTGAAAATGTCATCGGCTTTCAAATCAAGTTCACAGCATCGATTCTTTCCGAACTGCCATTTTACGCCGGCATCGACTTTCCATATACTCGATAAGTCGGCTATACCCTGCAATGATGGCGAGATGTAGCTGAAATCAACGGTCAGTGATACCGGGCAGTTCTGACTGAACTTAAAAGAATTGCTAAATTCACCATAGAATATCCACTTGCTGTTGTCAAAGCCGATGTCATGAAAATGGTCGGCTTTCTCCCGCTGATTGAAAACATTGGCTGTGGCCGTGGCATTCCAGATATATCCTACACCAAAAGGCGCATAAAGATTAAGCCCGACAACGCGCTTATAGTTCATGTTGATGGTCTGATAGATGAGATTCATGGCATCCGGCGATTGGTAAGGAAGCTGCACCGTGGTCTTGTCGCCATATTGGAAATAGAAGGTCGCTACATATTTTTGCCTGAGGATATAGTTGAACTGGGCATCATATTGAATATAGGGTTGCAACTGGAGATTACCGACAATTGTCGAGTAGTCGTTAATGTGGCTCGTGCCGCCATGTAGTTCCCAATATGAGGGATATATGCGTTGGGTGTTGAAGTTCAGTTGAAATATGCTTTTGGGTGTTTTGTAGTAAGTCGCCCCGAACTGAGGAATGAAATTCCAGTTGTGCTGATATTTAGTGTAATAATACTCACCCTTTGCCGAAAGATTGAACGACAGTCCCCAGTCGAAAGACCGTTCTGTGCCGACGTAAAAACTCGCCACATCTTCGTTGAGAATATCATCGAAATCGGGATTGTCGGACATTGCGTAGTGTTGTGAACTGTGATCTTTTGAGTGTTGATATTCCGCGCCATAGTTCAGTTGCCACTGTCCAAGCTGATGCTGTTGGTCAATATATGCATGCCAACGGTTAATATGCTGACGGTTTTCAGAGCCAAGAAGGTAGTCTGTGTCCTTAAATAATGACTGTGAGCGGTTTTCGGAATAGCGGGTGTAGTCACCTCCTATTGTCATGCCGAATGGCGCCGTGTAGCGCAGGGCGATATTATGATAGCCGACAGGCGACAGCATGTTGTAGGCATTTGTATAGTTGCCCAAAGTGCCTGATGAGAGACTCCATCTCTTTGAATCGGAGATTATCTGACCGTTGTAAGTGAGTTTGAGCGTTTTCCAAGAAGCGGATGCAAATATGGTATTGCTCCAGTTCTGACCGATTCGGCGCATGTCATCCTCAATCATAGTTCGCTTACCATCATTAAGATGATTCGACCATGTTTCCTCGCGGCTCCACGATTTACTGCGCGTCAGTCCGTAGTTCAAGTCAAAAGTCCAGTCCTTTATAGCGTATGCGGCTGCAAGTACACCGCCATACGAACCATAATGAGCCTGATTGTATCCGGTTCTGACTTGTCCCTGCAAGCCGTCGAGAGGCGTCGGCGTTTTCAGAACCACGTTGATTACCGCGCCATTTACATGATACTTTGCCGGAGCGGAATACATAATCTCCACGTTTTTCAGTCTGTCAACCGAAGTGTTGTAGAGAAGTTGATAAAGATTCTGGAGCGGCATATTGGTAAGCTCACCATTGAGAATAATGGTGACATTGGAAGCTCCCGCGAGCCAGATCATACCGTTATTGTTTGTGATGCCGGGCATATAGCCAAGGGCTTCAAGAATATTGTTAACCGGTTTGTCCTTGACTATTCCGGGGAGGTCGACTACCATAATTCCGTCCTTACCTTTGACTTGTGGTTTCTCTCCCTTTACAACAACCTCATCGAGCTGTCTGGTAGAAATTGTATCAGTTGCTTCCGTCTGAGCCACAGCCGATATGAACGTAATGAATGAAGCGAATAATATACCTTTCCTCATAGCTGTTTCGTTTTTGTTTGATGCAAAATTACAGGCATATGGTCTTTGGCAGATAATTCTCAACCTTATTTAGTCTTAAATGCTCCCTTATTTAGTCTTAAATTGAAGTGTTACTAAACAATTGTGTGACGGATTATTAGTAACTTCGCATTATGAAACGCTTTAAGACTATCTCGACTACGTTTATTGTTGTCATTGCAGTTATTTTCAGCTGCAATGTCTATTATCTCGTAAGCCTGTATAATTCTATAAGAAGTAATGTCGAACGCGATGTAATGACTGCTTTGGCCGATGCAGATATTGACGACCTAATGTTTCGGGCAGGGAGGGCGCAGGCATTGGCATCAAATGTACAAATGCAGGAAGAAGTTGAAGAGAAACAGGCTCCAAGAAAAGCGGAGGCAACAACATATAGAGATGAAAACGGTCAACTCATATCAGTCCGGACTGAAGCTGACGGAACTGTTATTGAAGAGCGCGCGATGTTATCTGAAAACGCGTCCTATTCCAATCAGATGGTTGATGCTATGAGCCGGCAATTTCACGCTATAATGGATAGATACATCCCTTACGATATGGAGGTTATGGATAGCGTCTTATATAATCAACTTTCCAATAGGTTCATATATCCGGATTTCCTATGTGTGGAAGTTGTCAACAGTAACGATTCCGTGATTTGCGGCAATCCCAAATTCAACGGAGAATCAGGATTGGATTCATTCAGCTTCAATATCAATCCTGACGAGGGAATATATTACAAGGCATATATGACACCACTGACCCGCCATATCCTTTCGCAGATGTTTGGAATCATTATTACGGTATTTCTTCTGATGGTTGCATTCTCTCTGGCGTTTTGGTATCTGTTCCGCACAGTCTCGCGACTGCGCACCATTGAGGAGATGAAAGATGATTTTGTCAGCAATATGACCCATGAATTGAAAACGCCTATTGCCATAGCATATTCAGCCAATGACGCTCTGCTCAATTATGACACAACCAACGACCCCGACAAAAAGACAAAGTATCTGACGATTGCAAACAAGCAACTGAAACGACTTGGCGAACTTGTGGAAAATATCCTTGCAATGAGTATGGAACGTCGAAAAACTATGAAACTCAGACCAGAAGATATACAGTTACGCGAGTTTGTAGAAGAAATCGCCGCAGCCCAGCGTATGAGAGGCGATAAGGATATAACCATCAATGTTAATATTCCTGAAAATACCACCATTGAGGCAGACAGGGCGCACTTGGCAAATGTACTGAACAATCTGATTGACAATGCAATCAAATACTCCGACGAGAGTGTTGAGATAAGTATATCCGGCGACAGCCATGACCTTTCGGTAAGAGATAACGGCATCGGCATTCCGTCAAAATCCATTCCCTACCTGTTCAATAAGTTCTACCGCGTTCCGCATGGCAACCGTCAGGATGTCCGTGGCTATGGCATAGGACTATATTATGTAAAGAGTATTCTCGACAAAATGGGCTGGGATATTGAGGCCAAGAGTACAGAAGGTGAAGGCTCGGTGTTCACTATTAAATTCAGCAAAGATGAGCAATAAGATACTGTTTGTAGAAGATGAGGAAGACCTGACGCTGATTGTCGCCGACACTCTGCGCGGGCAAGGCTATGAAGTTGTCACTGCTGTTGATGGCGTAGTCGGACTTGAGAAATTCAAAACCGAAGCTGCCGATATAGTCGTGGCTGATGTCATGATGCCCAAAATGGATGGGTTCACTATGGCGAAGGAGATAAGGAAATTGTCGCCGACAGTGCCATTGCTTTTTCTCACCGCAAAAAGCACAATAGATGATGTTGAGCAAGGTTTTGAAATCGGAGCCAACGACTATCTTAAAAAGCCCTTTGAACTCCGCGAACTGATAGTGCGGATTAAGGCACTATTAAGAAGATATGGTGACAATCGCACCGAGGATATCCAGTTTGCAATTGGAGACTATACTTTTAACGTAACGACCCAGACATTGTCATTTGGCGACAAAGAAACAGAATTATCTCACTTTGAAGCCAAGATACTTGAACGTCTGGCCACAAATATCGGGAAGACTGTCGATGCCTCAGAACTGATGATTGCCGTGTGGCAGCGCGATGAACAAAGCAACCGCAACTCCCTCCATGGTTACATTCACAAACTACGCCGAGCCCTGCGTCACGACCCCACAATTTCTATCATCAATCAACGTGGGTTCGGCTATATGCTCACCATTAAATGAACCGGACTATGAAAGCTTACATCCTTACATTTGTTATCTGCCTGGCGGCACCGCTGGCGGGTTTCGCACAGCGGGAAGTGCCGGACACAATCAGTCTGCGCTGCGACTCATTGGCTAAATCCATCAATATCGGCGGTTTAGTCAAAAGCGACAATCTGACCTCATACATCGGTCCGACATTTCAATATGCCCCTGAGAGCACCCCGCTCGTCGATAATAGTGCTTCAGCTCCTTTAAAACTGAATATCCCCGATTTTACCTTTGCTCCGGGACAAGCTTCAATCTTCCGGTGGACAAATGGGGAATTCATAGCCTCGGGCGGTACTACGGTATATCCGGGACTGATGCAGATTGACAGTGGTGCTCTCCGTGTATTTCATCAATTTGGTAACTTTGACATATATGTTGGAGGGAAAGTTAACAAGTATGGATTTTTCAGAGGCATACACACTCAATACGGAGTGGATGGAAGCATCACATATAATTTATCTCCGACAACCTCATTCACAGCATTTGGCACATACTATTTCGGCAGACCGCCTATGATTGGCGGCGGACTGCCAATGCCACCAGCAATGGTTGGCTACTACGATACGTCTAAATTCGGAGGGTACGTCAACCAATCGTTAGGCGAGCGATTTGGGGTTCTTGTCGGTGTCCAGACCGTCCAACAGGTGTACATCCAGGAATACCGTCCCGAACCAATAGTTACTCCCTACGTCAAAGTAGGCACCGGAAAGAAAAAAGTAGCAATCGGCCTCCCTGTTGGTCAAATTCTACACGGCATACTCACAAGATAGCTATCTGCAACGAGAGCATAGTTTAACATTTCTCTTTCGCAAATATATTCATCTATTTTGGTTTGGTTCGGGCTTTATATATGCCCGGTTAAACCTAAACCTATATATGGAGGCGGGGCAAAAGAAAATGGCTCCCCATAATTTTCTTTTTCCTCAGCTATAGTTTGAACACAGAATTTGAACACAAGGGCATGAACACGGCGGCTGTCAATGGCGGCTGAAATGAGTTGGCGCGGAGTTGTGTTCATATTTGTGTTCAAGATAAAAGAAAAAGCAGCTACGATTTGTTTCGTAACTGCTTGATTTTTAGGAGGTGGTCCCACTTGGGCTTGAACCAAGGACTCCCTGATTATGAGTCAGGTGCTCTAACCAACTGAGCTATAGGACCGTGCCTTTTGTTTGTGGCTGATGTCAACTGCGGGGCTGACGGGGCCTCAGGCGTTTTGCGTTGCAAAGGTAGGTATTTTTTTGTTTCCGTCAAATATGTCAGGCGCTTTTTTGCTTATTTTTTTATCTGTGATATTATAAGGTTTTGATTTTGACCTGGTTTTCAGATGGATTTATTTTGTCTTCGGCCTGGTTGCTGGGGTTGCTGTCAGGGAGTTTCTACACTTTTCCGGGTTTGTTTGTGCTGTCTTCCTTGATGATGAGGAGGGTGTCGCCGGGCTGAAGGTTGCGTGTGCCGTTGGGGACTATGTAGCGGTTGCCGCGTCGGATCATCATGACGAGGTTGCCTGGGGGGAGCTGCATGTCGCGCAGGGTTGTGGCTTTGGCGAGATGGTCGGGGGTGAGGGTGAGGGTCTGGAGGGATGTGGGGAGTTCGTCGGCGAGTTCTACGCCGAAGTCTTCATTGTCAGGGTTGTCGGTGGAGATCAGGTCGAGGCGGCGGGCGGCTGTGATTACAGTGGTGCCCTGGATGAGCAGGGAGAGGATGGTGATGAAGAATACGATGTTGAAGATCTGTCCGGCTCCTTCTATTCCTGAGACTATGGGGTAGGTTGCGAAGATGATGGGGACGGCTCCGCGAAGGCCTACCCAGGAGATAAAGGCTTTGGACCGGAGGCTGATTTTGTGCAGTGGGGCGAGGGTTAGGAATATGCTCAGGGGGCGTCCGATGAGGATCATGAAGATTCCGATGAGGAGGGAGACGGCGGCTACGTCGATCATTTCATGGGGGTTGACGAGGAGGCCGAGCATGAGGAAGACTACGATTTGTGCGAGCCATGTCATGCCGTCGAGAAATTTGGTGATGCCGCGGTGGTTGGGGAGGGTGGCGTTGCCAAGGACTATGCCGCAGATGTAGACGGCGAGATAGCCGTTGCCGGCGAGGGCTGTGGTGGCTGCGAAGGTGAAGAATACGGCTCCGATCATGAGGATGGAGATCATTGATGTGGCTTGTCCGGTGTCTTCTTTTGACTGGGCGTTGGCGTCGATGCGTCGGTAGACGGCTATGAGCCACAGGGTGAGTTTCCCCATGAGAAATCCGCCGGTGGCGCCGACTCCGAACTGCAGGATCAGTTCAATGATTATGGATCCGGCTGAGAGTTCGCCGCCGAGGGTGATGGTTTCGATGAGGATGATGGTGAGCATGTAGGCCATCGGGTCGTTTGAGCCGCTTTCGAGTTCGAGCATGGGGCGCAGATGGTTGCGCAGGCCTACTTTCTGGCTGCCGAGTATGCCGAAGACCGAGGCGGAGTCGGTCGATGACATCGTTGCTGCCAGGAGCAGGGATGGGATGAAGGCGAAATGTATGTTTGTCCAATCCATGCCGGAGAGCCACCAGATGAACAGTCCGGTGAGCAGTGCGGTCAGGAGGACTCCGATGGTCGAGAGTATGAGTCCGGGTACTATGACGGGGCGTATTGCCGAGAGTCTGGTGCCCATGCCGCCTGAGAAGAGAATGATGCAGAGGGCTATCATGCCTATGAATTGGGCGGAGTGCATGTTGCTGAACTGGATGCCGACTCCGTCTGTGCCGAATGCCATGCCGACAAGCAGGAAGATGAGCAGCAGCGGCAGTCCGAAACGGTAGCTTGATTTGCCTATGAGGACTCCGGCTATCAGGAGAATGGAGCCGATGAGGATTATGTTTTCAGAGGTGATGAGTTCCATAGGCACAAAGTTAGTCGATTTGGCAGAGGTGTGCAAGAGCGGAGTCATGAAGGGTGTCAGGTGTGAACAAGTTCGGTTAGATGTTTGTTTAAACGACATATATCCGGATCTATCCGGGATTGTGCCGCCATATCAACGTCTATACTCCCTATTACTGATAAATTTGGTTACCTGACATGAAAGATGTGAAAGATACACTTTTGGACCGTCGCTCCGTGCGCCGTTATGAGCGTGAGCCGATTACCAACGAGCAGATGGCTTTGATCTACGAGGCTGTCCGCAATACTCCTACGAGCTACAACGGGCAGCAGTTTTCTGTGATTGATATTACTGACCAGGATGTCAAGGAGCAGCTCTACGGCCTGACGGGTCAGAAGCAGATCAAGACTTGCAGCCATTTTCTGCTTTTCCTTATTGACTATCATAAGATTGCTCTGCTCAGCGAGGAGAAGGGGATTGATATCCCCGGTTTTACCAATACGGCCGACGGGCTGATTGTCGGGGTTGTCGATGCGACTCTAGCTATGATGAGCGCGCTGACTATGGCTGAGTCTCTTGGGCTGGGTACATGTCCGATCGGTTATGCCCGCACGGCGGCTCCTGAGGCTGTGGCATCGCTGATGAAGCTTCCCGACAAGACTTTTGTGGTCTGCGGGATGGCTCTCGGAGTGCCGCGTGAGCATCCTGATCTGAAGCCGAAGCAGCCTGTGGACCTTGTGGTCCATAAGAATCATTACCGGCAGGACAGCGAGGCGATGATTGACGAACTGAAGGCTTATGATGAGACCGTCAGCGAGTATAACCGCACCCGCGAGGGTACGAAAAGCGACAACGACTGGGCCGGACACATAGTGGGCTATTACCGGGAGGCTATGAACTACCGCATGTTGCGCGCTCTGCAGCGGCGAGGGTTTGACATCACCCGCTGAGAATGGCCCGTATAGAATTATTACTGTCCGCTAAACTTATTTTGAGCGATTGAAAAATTAGGGCTGACACCTATTGCAGGAGTCAGCCCTAATTGGTTATTTTGGTGTCGCCAAACAATCCATGAATAACCATGAGTAAAAGTAGTAATTTCTTCGGACAGCCGATATATGGACAGCTGATAAAATCACTCAATCGTGAAAAAATTGTTGAATTCAGCCGAAAACACGGCGGAGAGAAGTATGTAAAGAGCTTTGACGGCTATACGCATCTGCTTACGATGCTCTATGCCGTGATCCAGCGCTTCGACTCATTGCGTGAGATAGAGACATCTATGACAGCGGAGGTTCGCAAACTGCACCATGTCGGAATTGATACTGTACCAAAGCGCAGCACCCTGTCGGATGCAAATGCCCGACGGTCAGAGAAGTTCTTTGAGGATGTCTATCGCGACCTGTATGCAGCCAACAAAGACATTCTTTCATCGGACAGCAGACGCAACGGGATAAAGCAGCTTAGGATTATCGATTCCACTACAATCACATTGTTCTCCAACGCTATTTTCAAGGGTGTTGGTCGACACCCCAAGACGGGAAAGAAGAAAGGCGGCATAAAGGTACACTCTGTCATACACGCCAACGAGGGGGTTCCCTGCGACGTGCAGTTCACTTCGGCGGCGACCAATGACTCTTTCATGCTTGCTCCGAGCCATTACAGCCACAACGAGATAGTCGCTCTTGACCGCGCCTATATCAATTATGCCAAATTCGAGGAACTGACGGACCGTGGCGTTGTATATGTCACCAAAATGAAGAAGAACCTAAGTTATGAGGTACTTGTAGACTGTATGCATCAGAACCCGCAGGGACTGATGGAATACCGTGAACAGGTCGTGGTGTTCCGTAAAGACGGTATAAACCACATCGCCAGAATAATTACATACGTTGACATCAAGAAGAACGGGAAGCCAAAACTCATATCGCTTCTGACCAACGACTTCGACATGCCGCCAGAGACAATCGTGGCGATATACCGCCGCCGATGGCAGATAGAGTCTCTTTTCAAGCAGATCAAACAGAACTTCCCCTTGAGATACTTCTATGGCGAGAGCGCCAACGCCATCAAAATCCAGATATGGGTTACACTCATCGCAAATCTGCTGCTGTCAGTACTTCAAAGCAAACTCGAAAGACGTTGGAGCTTCTCAGGACTGGCTACAATCGTCAGAATTGTGCTGATGTATTACCTGAATCTCGAAAAGTTCCTCAATCAGCCCGATGCAGACCTGAAAATCATGCTCGCCGAAGCATCGGAATCGCCTCCCGAAGTTCCTGAAAACTGCTGAGGGGGCTTGTCAAATACAAAAAGTAAGCCCAACTTCTGCCGTTCAGGAAGTTGGACTCGCCTTTTTATGGTTTAGCGGACAGTAATAGTATAGAATAAACAGACGAGGGCGTATCAGATTTCTACAATCTGATACGCCCTCGTCTGTTTATTCTATATTTTCAGAGTGCAGGAGCTATTTTTTCCAGCGCTGGTCGCCTATCGAGAGCTTGTAGATTTCGTGGTTGAGCACTTCGGGGGTCTGCTTGTAGCGCAGAGCCTCCATGATATTGTCAGGGGCTATATGGTCAAGCGCATTGCATGAGGTTGGATTGTGTGATGTGTATGGCGGATTAGGATTGGTGAACAGGTCTGTTGCCATGAGCGGGGTTGCTCCAACCTTAACCACTAAATCATCGGCTGTGCCGTTGTTGTTATTGGCAAAAGCTCCGAATGAGTTCTTTGAAGCAGAGAACGCAACGGAAGAGTTAGTGAATATACCGTTATTTGCAAGGTGTTTGTCTCGGCATCCTACCGAATAGTTGTCCTTGACATCAAACGAGAATTTTCCACTGCCATTGACCAAGCGGATGTCGGCGCCTGAGAAGTAAAGATTACGGGTGTCGTTATCTTCAGCTGCAAGGACGAAGAGATTGCGCTGTACTGACATATAGGACCCTCCGGGAATATAGCGCATGCTTATCAGATGACGGTCTATTGAACGTGTCGAGAAGTTAATAAATGTATTGTTTTCGATGCGTATATTCCATTTTGTGTCCTCACTCCAGTTAAGATTCTTATTATTGTCAGTGACAAGATTCGAGCGAGGTGAGTCATAAATAGTATTGTTGGTAAACTCAAAATTGTTGAACATATTGTTTGTGACATTTCCAGGACCGGCAAACCATGCATATCCTTGGCCTCTGGCATCATAATAACCGCAGTTGTAGAATAGATTTCCGTCAACTTTGACTTTTAGGATGATGTGATTGTTACCCTGCCCTCTGACAAAACCTCTGATGAAGCCTTGGAAAGTACAGTTTCTGATTTCCAATGCCTGTAGAGTGAATGGATTTGCAGATGCCAAAGAGTTAATAAAATAATTAGATGTCACTGAGCCTGAACCGTAATTCTGTGCTGCCGGTGCTGAGAAGTCAATTCCGTCAAACACGATTGGAGCAATGTTTTCAGGAGATTGGCTGTTGCCCGATTGACTCAGTGAGCCGAGCATCATGTTTGATAAGTTCGCAAATCCCACTTTCGCCCTCTTGCCGACGGCATAGTCCTCAGGCCGTGTGGCAAGAGTAAAGCCTTTTGACATCTCTACATTAGAAAATATTGTATATGTTTTGCCACCTTCGAGATAAAACACCTGATTTTCTGCGTGGGCATCATTTGCCATATATTCCGATAGAACGGTGCCGATATCGGCCGATGATACTACGATTGGAGTTGAGGAGTCAATTTTGCTGCGGAATGAGATTGAATTGTAAACGGCATCACACTCCCACCTGATGTTTGAGTTATATGCGGCTACGCTATAGAGAGCACCTTCGTCAAGGTCTGTCAGAGTTATCTCTCCTACTTCGAGATCTGATGCGGTGACAGGAAGGTATTTAACCTCGCCGGTAAGAGAGTTTCGCAGTTTTAGCTTGTCGACAACGAAACGGTTGCCATTCAATTCGAAGTGAGAACGTATCTCTGCTATCTCATCGGCAGAATAGAGCGATTCGTCAAACAATGTATTCAGTTTAAGGGTCACACAGCCGACTCCGGACGATACAAGACTGACGACTGTCGGTACGATGTAACGGGGATATGTCACTATTGACAGGTAATTCCATTGTGGAAGACCGAAATTTATACGGGTAGACCATTCGGAGTGAAAGTTCTCTCCCTTGGGAGATAGTGTGCGTATCGCAAAACTATAAGTTGTGTTATATTCAAGATGTTCGATCAACAGGTCTGAGTCTCCGGCGCCTACGATTGTATCTCCTACCATCTTTTCGCTGTCGGTCCAGTCGATTTCATTGGCGGTGATGCGATATCTGATCTGATAACCAGCCGCATCATCGACCGGACGCCACATCAGACGAATGGCGTTATTGCCGGTTCTCTGCATGTCAAGACATGTAGAGGGCATATATCCGGGCATAAGATAGGTCAGCTCAAAGCCTTTGAGGAGTTCAAGATTGTAGGTCGCTTTTTTCTCACGGTCTTGTGCGAATGAAAATCCACCGTATACGGTAAATGTCTGGGAATCAACATCAAATGCTATGGAGTCAATGTCATTGGTGTGGAGTTCCGGCGAAAGATTCGACTGGCCGGGCAATATGCCGAATTCCTGGGAGGTGACAGGAATGAACTTGTGTATGCGGTCAGTGGACAGTTGCGCGAAGGCTGATGAAGCGCCGAGAGCAAAGGCGCATAATGTCAGTGTCTTTTTCATCTCTTGGTAATTTTAAGTGAATGAGAAGAGATATTTACAATATAGATTCCGGGCTGGAGCGATGCTAGCGAGAGGGTGATCGAGCCGACACTTTCATCTGTGACATCTGCGCCGCACTGCCGTCCGTTGAGATCAAAGACTCTCACATCACTGGATTTGAGTGACTCGCTGCCTGTCACTTTCACAAGATCTCCACCAAGGGGAGCTATGACAATGGCGTTGCCAGACGCAATGATGTCAGCGATGGCAGATGTGGAGTTGGTTTCGATAGGAGCCATGTCCTGAAGATCTTCAACTTCAAACGTGTAGACTGATGGTGGTGCGGTCACTCCGGGTTCTCCGGTTTCCTTTGGCGGGAGCTTTACTTTGAGTGCGGTAGGGGTGAATGTCATTACGGGCAACAGTTTTTCGTCTCCATTGTCGGATGCGGTAAGGTCAAGCACTACGCTGCGGCCATCTTTGAACTTGATTGTCAGTTGTGTGGTTTTGGCCGATGCCGGGAGGCATGTGCACACCGACAACGCAGCGGCAATGATCAGGGGCTTAAATTTAATCATATAAATGACTGGCTGTTTAATTTGGAGGGGTATCAGACAAATAGCAACGCTTCAGCAAGACTATGATTTGACACAGCCTCCGGTTATTAAGAATATTGGATATCAGGTTAAATAAATTGATTGGGCTAAATTATTGAACCCAAAGAAAAACAGATAGGTTTTAAGCAACTCAACAACACTTAAAAATGAATAAGATGACAGAGTTTCGGTATATTAAGTGTGCAAAAGTAAGCATAAAAAATTACCCCCCCCAATTTTGTTAACATTTATTTTTGTTTATTAACTTGGGAGGGGTGAGAGGTAACTATTCAGCGAAAACAAAGGATGCGAAGATATAGCCCGTCAGTTTAGACGAGCGCCAATATAGCATCGAGAGGAGATTGTCCGTTTTTCCAGGCCGTGTCAGCAATGGAATGTAGTGCGTGGAAGGCATCGGCACCGGTACCGGAGCGGAAGCATCCGGATATTTTCTGCTTGACCTTGAGTTTTCGGATTCCTCGTTCCGACGCGTTGTTGTCAGATGGTATGGCCGGATTCTCAAGGAAGTTGAATATGTAATCCCGACATCTGATTATTCCCCGTTTCAACTCATTAAACTCTTTGCGCAGACTGTCAAGGTTCTTTTTGAGCAACTCATCCAGCCTCGTCAGCCAACTGTCTTTAGGGATTACCTCATCGGGTTTCTCATTCCTCAGGTGTATGGCTCCCCGCAACAGTGTCTGCACATCTTTTGCCCAGGTCTGTTTCTTGTCTATATCATTGAGATATTCGAGATTCCTCAGCAGATGAGCCAGACATATCTGATTGTTGAGGAAGTCAATGGCGAAGTACGCTCTGTGGCGGTCTGTCACCGCGACCATATTCTTCAGTGAGTCGCCGAAGCGCTCCTCAAGGACCTTGGCGCCACGGCCGGCTCCACGAAACACTATAGTCAGATACGTTGTCTGCGCAATCCATGACCAGTTGAGTTTCCCATTGGTGTAACATCCCGATTCATCGAAGCCCACTACTGCGGATGCCTTTATCATACGTTCTATCAAGGCAATGGCAGGACGGGATTTTTCAAGCATCTCACGGACGATATTGGCCAGCGTTCCCTGACTGATTCTGACATTGAACATCGTCTCAAACAGCGACTGCAACCGTTCGTAAGGCATGCATTGCACCACACTCAGATAGGTCGCAATGGCACGTATGTTTTTACCGAAGGTAATGGCGTTTCCGCCTCTGCGGCGCGGTGCATAATCACGATTGCAACATCCGCAGCTACAGACTTTTTTATAAAATCTGCGTTCACGATAGATAGGCTGTATCTGAGGCAGGTCTATCTCTTGGCTGACATAATCAAGCTCACCTTCAACACCCGACAAATCGCGCCCGTACTCACTGCAATATCGGGATGACACTTCCTGGATTTCGTCAGGCATCTCCACCTTTTTGCGTGTCGTTCCTTCATGCCCGGATTGACCGCCGACAGGTCTTTCTGATTTCTTCCGCAATGATTTTGTCCTGCGTTCCACCTCAGCCTTTATCGGTTCTTTCGATGGCGGAGTACTGCTGTTGCCGGAGTTCTCCGGCGGCTGTTCATACTTCTCCAGCCGCTTGCGTAGCTCACGGTTTTCCTTAAGTAGTTTATCTATATTTCGGTTAAGCGAACATATTTCGGCATGCTGGGAATCAATAGTTCCCCGTAACTCCTTCAGCTCAGACAATAGCCCTGCCAAAGTTGAATTTATGTCGTTAACCTGTTGTTTCACAGATACAAAAATAGCAATTTTATCTGACATACACAAACAAAACCACTATTATTTTGATGATACTCCCACGGCTCTTTCATTTAAGATTTAGTCTCATTCCCGGAAAATGTGTTATTTTATAGTGGTAGCTGTATGGACGCAGGGATGTTTTAGCCTCTGATTTTCAATAAAATAAATACTTTAAAAATTGGTCAAATGGCAGCTTTTTCGTAACTTGTAGGTGATAATCAAAGAGTTACGCCAAAAAATGAAGCCACTTGACCAAGTCTGTTCGACTGACGCCTATGCGCCTGATCATACCGCAAAAGTACACAATAAATTTGACACAAGGCGCAGTATCATGGAAGAACTTCGAGCGTTTGCCTCATCCGTGCCGGATTTCCGTAGATTGGACAAAGGCAATTTCCGTCACAGCCTCAACGATATCATCATGCTGATGATACTCGGACGTATGGCCGGATGCATCGGACGAGCCGAGATATTGGAGTTCGGCAGATACAACCTCAACAAATTACACAAAATGGGCCTGTTAAGGAACGGCGTACCATCTGAGGCCACGCTTTGCCGTGTGGAGAACGGCATCAACGATATGGATATGGCCGACAGGATGCAGCAGTTCGCAGACATATTCCTTGAAAGACTTACTTGCGCCAGCCGCATCATTGAAATAATCTGCATAGACGGCAAGGCTGAGCGTGGCACCGTCCAGGAAAACGGGCGTAGCCCGGATATTGTCTCGGCCTATTCGTTCAACACCGGCATAACACTCGCCACCGAAGCCTGTCAGGAAAAGAGCAACGAGATAAAGGCCATACCGATACTTCTTGATAAAATAGATGTCGCAGGAAAGATTGTCACAGCCGACGCAATGTCTATGCAGAAGGATATTGTCGAGAAAATCAGAAAGAAAGGCGGAGACTTCCTGATAGAACTCAAAGCCAACCAGCCGTCATTGCGATATGGCGTTGAGGACAGGCTTGCGGGACACACACCGGTATATTCTTACACCGAAGGTCCCGAACTGGCCCACGGCAGGATAGAGACGAGAACCTACCGCGTATATGACGGACTGGACATTATCGCAGACAAGAAGAAATGGGGCGGAAACATGACCATCATAGAGTATGAATCGTCCACAGTCAAAAAGTCAACAGGAGTACACACCTCAGAAAAACGCCTGTACGTCAGCAGTATGCCTACGCATACTCCGAAGCCAGGAATCTTCGTGCGCAACCACTGGTCAATAGAAAGTATGCATTGGGGGCTGGACCACAATCTTCAGCAGGACAATATAAAACGCAAGTCAACAAGAGCCGCCAGAAACCTCGATACCATACAAAGAATAGTTTACTCGGTGTTCTCAATATGGAAAGGACTTCGCAAGAAACAATCGGATAAGAATAAAGGCATAGCCGAACTGATCAGACATATCTCGATGAGCTTTACCAGACTGATGCGATTTTTAAGTCAAAAGTGAAAAAAATAAGATTTTAACGAAGAGATAAACAACTGAAATACAGATATAACAGATTACCCGCTTCAGCTCGAAACGGGTAAGGGCAGGTATACACTTTATTTTATCTTAAATGAAAAAGCCGTGATGATACTCAGAGAATTATTCTAAAATTGTTGCTGACCGACCTGATTGTGTTCGATTCGCTGAATAGTTACGTTGACAACCCTTTGGCAATCGGAGGCTCCTACGAAAACAAACAAGCCATTCGGTGTTCCGGATGGCTCGAATTATGTGTCGAACTTATAGCGTTCGAGATATTATTTCAGTCGGTTTTGAATCCGGGTCAGCGGATTTTTCCGGTGGGCGGAAGGGAGATGTCAAGAGTATAGAGTGGACAGTCTGAACATAAAGAACTTTATGTCGCCGACACCCCGGGACTGTGTCCTGAACGCCTTGATTTTTGCATTGAAGGATTCTGCCGAGGCATTTGTGAGCCTTCGCTCGAAATAGTTGATTATTGTGGTGTTGTGGTTCTCGAAAGTCTCCAGGACTTTGTTGAATTCATTGTTCCTGATGGCCTCCACTTCGTTGTACCATCTGGCGAGATTCAGTCTGGCAACTCCGGCAGAAGTCTTTTCGTTGAATATGTCCACAAGCTTTAGAAACAGTCCGTATGCCTTTTCCGGATCGGGGAATATCCTGAACAATATTCCGGCGCGTATCTTCTGCTGTACGTTCCATTTTGATTTGTGCTTGAGTATGATATGCCGGCTGCGTGCCATTATCTGAGGCATGGTCTCGCCATTCTCCATCCTTTCGGGTTCCCACTGTCCGATCAGTTCGCGTTCTTCTTTTGAGGTTGCATTCTTTCGCCTCCGGCGATGCTCCCTGATTGCCTTGTTCTCGGCATCGAGCACCTCCCAGCGGTGTCGTATCCTCAGCTGGTCAACGGCTTCGGAAATGAGTTGCTGGACATGGAAACGGTCATTGACAAGCGATGCGCCGGGAAACACGTTTCTGACAGTCAGCATCATGGCTCAAGAAAGGTCTGTCGTAACCGTTTTTACCTTAAGGCGCTGCCTCAAAGGAACTTTCCGCAGTATTGCCGACACTGTGTCACTTGACACACCACGGACCATCGCCGCAAGAGCCCCTTTGCCTCCATGCGCGGCCTTGTTGGTCAGTATGGTATAGACATCGCCATTGCTCAGGCAGGTCTCGTCAAGACTCATGTCCGCGCCGAAATTTTCAGGATACAATATGTATTCATCGGCATGGTCAAGCTGGTCCCATGACCGATAGTCGCTGATCACTTCCTTGTATTGCTTGGGCAGTGTCTGTCCGTTCAGACCGTTGCGTTCGGCAAGAGTGGAGATGCTGACGGGAGTGCTCTCAATCTCCCTCTTTTAAAAAAGCGACGAACTCGGCGTTAAGCCTTGTGCCGTCGAATTCGGATACATCCCATTCATAGCTGAATATCTCGCCGGTGGATTTGTCAAGCCACTTGCGCTTCCGCACATGCAGGTATGTGGCACGCCCCCTTATGGGATAATCCTGTATGGTTCGGTAATCACCAAAACCGTAGCAGATTATGTTTTTATTGTACTTGTCTTCGCTAAGTTGTTCATTCTTCTCATCAAGCCAAATGTCGAAACGGCTCTCGCTTTTTTCAAAGCGGTCAATGTCGAAGTTGTCTATCAGGACTTCGGGGAGGATGGATCTGAGTAGTTGGTCTGGTTTCATTTTGCAAAGATAACACTATACTCCGACATCCCCCTTCCGCCCACCGGAAAAATCCGCTGACCCTGTTTTTGCCCAAAGTCGAAAATTCTGCGTAGAAACGCCGGTTGGGGATAACGAAAAGCCTCTGAAATCGTCTGGATTTCAGAGGCTTTCTGCATTTTGATGCTTTGTCTTGTGACCCCGGAGATTTCGGGGTTATTTCATCTGTTAGCACTGGCTATCAAAGAGTTGCAAGCAAGAGTATAGAGCCTACTCACTAATGGCTCACTCCGCTACTTCAATGTTCTTCACCGTTATGATGATACGGTAATGCAAAGGTAATGCTTTATTTCCAATCATCAAAGAGCCAAAGCGTTAAAAGTCCTTCGGACTCACGAGTATAGAAATTTTCCGGCTCACGGTTCAAAATACCAAATCCATATATTCCATAAGAGAATGGCTTTTGCCGACTCACGGTTGATTTGCCGTGCTGTTTTCAGCCGAAAACGCTTCCTGCGACTATCTTTTGACAGCGGTTATCTCATCGGTCAGCAGGTGTAATCAAATGCTGTCGGTTTTGTCTTTTTTGCCATAAGTCAAAAATGGGCTACAAATTCCATGACTATCTTATTCTGTTCTGAAATTGCCGGAGTTACTCCTTTGTTATAAAAATATTGTTCATAGTTGAGGCGAATATCTGCCTGTAATGATTTCTTTCCCAGACTCAATGTAACACCTCCAGTCAGTCTATGCCTTTCAGGATCATCTACTTTGAGATTGCCGGATTCATCTTTCGTACCTTTGCTGTGATCTGACATATAGTCATACCTTCCGAGGAATGATATGGAAGTCAGACCTTTTTTCATCGGAAGTCGATATGCGGCAAATGCGTCAACCGCATTTACAGGCGTGAAAGAGCCGTGGGCATAGTGCTTGCGGAGATATTCCGCCTCGATGTGCCATCTCCGGTTTTGCCAGTAGACCCCTGCATCGTACATCATCACGTTCACATCCCCGGCATTTGCCTTCTGGCAACTGAGTGTGATATTAAATTGCCGGGCAATCATTGTCTGCGCCTTGAACGAGAAATTATAGTTGTTGGTCCAGAAATGTTTTTGATTTGTCAGTCCTGAGCCGTTGAATATACCTCCTTCAAGCGTAATGGGCATACGGTCGTTGAATGTCCACGATGCTGATGCCCCTACATCGCGCACATTGCCGACCTGCTTTGCTATGAAAGAACGATTGGCGAAATACTGTAGATGAGGTGAACGATGGGCATCAATGGTAAACGGCACTCTCATCTGACCGAAGGTGAACTTTAACACGTCTTTAGGTTGCAGACGTATATATGCGTCAAGCATCTTTATAGTACCCTCGTCCGAAAGGTCTATCTCGGCTTTGTATCTTACAATAGGAATCACCTTGCCATCCACGCTCAGACGCGCATTGCGTATCTCAAAGCGTCCCTTATCTATTTGAGGCTCATATTCATATTTGGCCCGGATAGTCCCGTGTATTTCAGGGATAAATGGATTTTTATCCTGAGCCACGGCAGACAATGCAAATACTGACAATGCCGTCATAATTAAAATCCGTTTCATGCTGTCATTGGTTTATTGCTTGTTTTAATGTTTTTGATTGCCTGTAGAAAGGAACTGATAAAGGAATGAAGATAATACAAGAGCATCAGATAGGAATATGAGGGGGCTCCTTCATCAAAATCTTCATGGGTCATCCCTTTGGAATGTATGGCGATGCTGTGTTCGATAAAATCTTTCTCCAAGCCCGCATCTCCATTAATCTTCACTGTATCAACATCTGAACTGAGTATGCTGTCAGCTAATTGAGACAGTCGGACAATCCCTCCACGAATTGTTTCGATCTCACATTTGTAAGAGATAGGTATATAGCCATCCGGGGACGTGACAAGATGACGTGTGATTTCGGCAATCTTGTCCGTAGCCTCAAGCATATATTCACAATATAGCGCAGTCTTGCCGATAGTATCGTCAGTGTCTGCCGAACTATTCCGGACTTTATCGCTGATTATATCAATGGTCTGCGAACCGATTCGATGATTCTTGCATACCGCAATATTATCATTGTTTGAAAGACATTCCAACGCTTTGTCGATAATCGGACCGCATGACTGCATCGTCATAGTCAAGCAAGACTTTTCAACAGGACGGGCGGGGATAAAACAATACATTTCCTTGACCTTACGTCTGCGTATATGCCGTCGCAACATAATGATGATTCCGGCCAAAGCCATTATCGAGAGAACTGTAACGTACATGATTTATAGTATTTCTTTGATACAAAGTAACCGCATTTTTATTTCACGTTTATATCGGAAATATTAGATAAACATTAAATCTATCAGTCAATTACGACATAAAAAAGATGGGAGATATGCACTCCCATCTCAATCTTAGGAACAATCTTTTTTACCTTAGACTTTATGCTGTTGGTACCATGATTTTGGCAGGGCGTGTGCGGAAATCCGAGTCGCGCAGCTTGGCAAACGCCCGCAGATATTTCCTTATTGACGATACCATTTCCTGCGTTTCCTGAAGCAGATTGACATAGACATACAGAACAGCCATTGCCGATGTGTCTCCGTCGCGGAGCTGGTCATGCACACGATGATATGTGTCGGAAACAGTATCCTTTATCTCGTCACAGTGTCGGCGAAGTGTACTTATCATATCTGTATCCCCGCTCCCCATAAGTTTGACGGTATCATTGAACAGTGTACTTATTTGTGTCCGTATCATCTCGTATTCAGTAGTATATTTGGGAGGCAGAGGAAGGAAATTGTTGTCGACATGCTCTTTGCAGACCTCGTTGATGCGGCGCAGGTTGTAAAGTATGCCCATACAGCAGTTGTTGCTGAGATAGAACCAAGTGCTTTTTTCTATCGCCATCTCGCGTGTCAAATGACGCAGACATAGAGTTTCCTTACGGCGGGCGTTTTTAAGCGTGGTTTTCTGGCGGGCGAGACTCGATTCCGTCTTGCCGAGAATCCCGGCGCTCTCAGTTATGAAAGCCGATGTTATATCCCGGTATTTTTCCTCGGCATAGGTCATGAACTTCTCTTGTTGCTCGGTGATATACATCATAAGCAACGGCCATGTCTGTGTTTTATCCTGAGTGGATATTATAGTCTGGAACAGTGCATCACCGTTATCTTCTTGTGTCTTCTTTCTGAACCTCCGGTTGCTGTTGATGATTATGAATATCGTCAAAGCCGCCAACAGAAGCATCACCCACTGACCACCATAGTGCATTGCTGCAACAATCAGTCCTGCGCCGATAAACGCCGCACCCGCAGTAAGAAACCAACCGCCGATTACGGAAATCACGCCGGTGATGCGGAACACAGCACTTTCACGCCCCCATGCCCTGTCGGCAAGAGAAGTACCCATAGCGACCATAAATGTTACGAAAGTGGTTGACAGGGGCAGTTTCAGTGAGGTGCCGAGGGCAATGAGTGCTCCGGCAAGTACTAGATTGACAGAGCCGCGTATGAGGTCGAAAGCCGCACCTTGATCCATAATGGTCTCATCCACATTAAAACGACGGTTGAACCAACGGCGTACTTTCGCGGGTGTGACACGCCTTAACCAAGAAAGGAATGATAAGGTCCATCTTACCAGCCGCCGGGCAATGCGGGAAGAACCAAACATCTCATCGCCACCCTGCTGGCTTCCGAGACCGATTTCAGTCTTGGTCACATTCCGGGCTTTTTTTGACGTTGCAAGTGACACCACCATTATGACTCCGGCACCGATGAGGAAATATATCGGTGTATTTGCCGGGCCGTTAAGTGAATCCATAAGAAAACCTTTGGAGTCCCCTCCGCCGTTAGCCATAAAATCCTGATATGAAGCCAGACCGCTCAAGGGAACACCTATGAAGTTCACAAGGTCATTACCTGCAAATGCCACGGCAAGCGAGAATGTACCCATCAGCACAATTACTTTCAGCACATTAACCTTGCAGACATGGAGCAGTTGCATCAGCACTGTAAAAACTGCGAAACAGGACAGTATGATCAGCGCAGTATTGTTTTTTATCCACGCTTTCAGTTCAGGGGTCATGAAAGAAAGATCTTTAGCCCCTTTAATCAGAAGAAAGTAAACAATCGCAGTTGCACATATACCTCCGAATATTCCTATCTTCCATTTCAGGTTGCTCCGGTAATTGAACGAGAACACCATACGGGATATGAACTGCACCACCGTTCCGAAGAAAAAGGCTATCGCCACCGACAGGAATATTCCGAGAATCACCGACAGGGCTTTCTCCGTGTTAAGCAAGTCATCAAAACCGAGACCGATGCCTCCTGCCATTTTAATCAATGCAACGACAAAGGTGGCTCCCAGCAGCTCGAAAACCATTGACACGGTTGTAGAGGTAGGCATACCCAGCGAGTTGAACACGTCGAGAAGGATGATGTCCGTGACCATTACCGCCATGAAGATGCAGATAAGGTCATAGAACGAAAAATGCTCGGGACGGAAAATTCCGTGCCGGGCAATCTCCATCATTCCGTTACTCATTGCCGCACCGATGAACACACCGATGGAAGCGACAATCAGGACTCTTTTGAATGATGCCGCCTTAGACCCGATAGCCGAGTTCAGGAAGTTGACAGCATCGTTACTCACACCCACTGACAAGTCGAACACGGCCAGCAGGAAAAGAAAAATTACTACGCAAAGAAACAGTATTTCCATTGTTTTCTCAATTACTTATTCTGCCGCAAAGTAACTAAGAAAACATTTCATGATTATTTCAAAATCCTTAACCATTTATTAAAACTGCCGGACTGACAGAGAGTTTAATTGCGGTCAAACCTTATATAGCTCTGTTCGATGGGTTTATACGTCGGGTCATTCCACAGACGGCTTGAAATCATCAGGTCCGCACTTATTCGGTTGCAGGCAATCGGCACGTTGTGGAGACGACATTGACGCAAAAGCATCTGAATGTCCGCCTCGTGGGGCTGCGCATTGAGGTCGTCTATCAGGAATATGGCAAGATCAATTTCGTTTCTTACCACCATTGCCGCTATTTCGGCATCACCGCCCATCGGTCCGGAGTTCATACATTCGACTTGGGCATCCATTCCTGCTTCTGAGAAAGCATTCTTTATAAGCCCTCCAGTCGTGCCGGTACATACCAGCTCATGCTGTGAAAGGTATTGGGCGTTGAATTTTACCCAATCTACCATATCGGCTTTGCGTTGGTCGTGAGCTACAAGCGCGATTTTTAGTTTTGTCTTCATTTTGAGTTTCTTAAAAATGTTATTTTGAACAATAATCCGCCTGAGCATTGAGTTTCGGCGAAGATTTCACCGCCATGAAGAATCACGGCGTTTTTCACTATCGAAAGCCCGAGTCCGGTGCCACCGGCCGCTCGTGACCGTCCCTTGTCAATGCGATAGAACCTTTCAAACAGTCTTGGCAGGTGTTCGGGAGGAACGCCGCATCCGTTGTCGGACAATGCAATTACAACTTTATCGTTGTCGATACTGATTAATTCTATTTTTATTCTGGTTCCTCCACTATAAACAATCGCATTGTCTATAAGGTTGTTGAAAACGGCCTCAAGCAGAGAAGCATTACCGGCCATGATTACGTTATGAGAAACAAAATTCTCAATCCTTATGCCCTTTGTGGCGGCGATTATCTGTCGGTCCTCAACTACATCATTTATTATATCCGTGAGATTAACCAGTTCTTTCAATATAGAGGCGCTTCCGTCGTCCATGCGTGTCAGGAGCGAGACATCGGTCAGAAGCCTTTGGAGCCTTTCTGTGTTTGTAAGACAACGTTGCAGGAACAATATCTGCTTTTCATCGCTCATATTCCTGTGTGCCAGCATCGTCTCCACACTGACCCTGATTGATGCGACCGGGGTTTTCAGTTCGTGGTTTATGTTATTCGTGAGTTGCTTTTTGATGCGTTCCTTTTCAAGCTGTTCATGGAGGGCGGCGCGATGTTCGCTGTCCCTGTCGGCGACAGCCTGTTGCAAACGGGCATAAAGGCGGACAATGTGGTTTGAAATCTCGCCAAGCTCGTCATGAGGGAACGGTTCTGTGTCGGAAATCTGGGCACCGTTTTCCACGTTTTCCGCAAATTTGTTCAGCCTGATTATGTGGAGGCCGACCCTTCGGGTTGCGAAATAGCCAAGTACGCACATCACCATTGTGATAATCCCCATAATCCACAGAAAGCCATAATCGGCTTGCAACAGACCTCTGAATGAAACCGAATACGGCACCGCAGTACGGACAATATTCCCGTCATCGCTCTTTTTCGCCGAGTAAAAATAGTAGTTGCCCGTACTCTCGCTGTGCCGTCTTACAGCATAGCCCGCCCCATGCCGTACGGCATCCCGTATTTCCTGACGGTCAAGGTGGTTGGTTTTAGGCAGGGAATCAAGTGTGTTGTCATATATTATATGTCCTTTGTCGGAAATTACGCTGACACGGATATCGTCAAACGGTTTGAAATCGTCCAGTCTGATATCCGGCACATCGTGTCCCTCACCAAGTTCGGTAAGGATATATGTGTTGATAAGCTGTAGTTGCTTGTCAATCTCCTCCGCCTTGAATTCCTTTTCCCTGTGATACTGAAACACGACAAAGCAACCGACCATCAGCAAGGAATATCCAAGAAGCCACACGAACAGCCGCTGCGGATAGGAGAGCTTATTCAATAAACCCATAACCGTAGCCCGAGCGAGTTACAATATTCTTGCCGTAGATGCCGATTTTCTGGCGTATACGGGTTATGTTCACATCTACAACCCTGTCAAGCACCACAACCTCGTCGGACCATATCTCGTTGAGCAAATCCGCGCGGGTGAAAACCTGCCCCCGGTTGGAGATTAGTTTGAGCAGTATCTCAAACTCCTTTTTGGGCATTCTCACCTCTGTCCCGTCAACCGTGCAGGTCCTGTTTTTTGAAGACAGGACCAGCCCCCTGTATGAAACAAGGTCAGAATCAGTCTTGGCAGGTGCGACATAAGCCGCCGTACGGCGAAGCACAGTCCTTATTCGGGCAAGCACAGAATTAAGAGAATATGGCTTCATGATATAGTCATCAGCCCCGAGATCGAGTCCCGAAATCATATCCTCCTCCGTGTCTTTTGCTGTGCAGAATATGATGGGAACGGAGGCCGTTGCCGGATTCGACTTCATTATGCGTGCCAGTTGAGTCCCGGATATTTCCCCCATCATAATATCGAGGAGTATCAAGTCATAGGCAGCAAGGTTGAGGGCAAGAGCCTCCTCCGCGCTATACGCCATGTCGACCTGATAGCCTTCCGCTTCAAGATTGAATCCAAGGCCGTCACACAGGGCTTCCTCATCATCGACAACAAGTATCTTCTTTTTTGTTTCCATGCCGCAAAATTACTAATAATCGGTTAAATACTATCCTAATGATCAAAAGTTTAATAAAAGTTTAATGACACAATTTATTTCATAAAATCTAAACAAATCTGATAAACCCATGAAATATTAGTTGGCGAATTTTGCAGCGTGAATCAGAAACAAAACAACAATCACAATGAAAAAAGTAATGTCAACTTTTTGGGTCGCACTTGCTTCAAGTCTGACCATTATGGCGGCTGACAGTCCGAAATACGGACAACTTAAAGGCCGCATCCTTGACAATGAGAAGAACCCGCTGCCGGGGGCGGTGGTTATCATTGACAGCAACAAGCTGTCGGCGGTTACAGATCTCGACGGCTTTTTCTCGTTTGCCAACCTTTCATCCGGGAATCATAATCTGAAAGTAACTTATATCGGTTTTCTTCCGGTCAGTAAAACAATCGTGGTTTCGGAAAAATCGACGGTTGACGACATTGTAATGTCGGATACATCACGGGAACTGAATGAAGTTGTAGTGACCGGCGTTTTCTCCGGGCAGCAGAGAGCCATAAATGCCCAGAAGAATAATGTCAATATAACCAATGTGGTGTCTGCCGACCAGATTGGCAAATTCCCCGACTCGAATATCGGAGACGCTCTGAAACGGATAAGCGGTATCAATGTGCAGTATGATCAGGGCGAGGCCCGCTTCGGTCAGGTACGCGGCACTCCGGCTGAGTTCAGTTCAGTGACAATCAACGGGTCAAGACTGCCATCGGCCGAGGGAGACATTCGCAATGTTCAGCTTGACCTTATACCGTCCGATATGATTCAGACAATAGAGGTCAGCAAGACACTTATGCCGGATCAGGACGGCGATGCTATCGGCGGTTCTATCAACCTCGTTACTAAAAATTCGCCACACAGATTTACTGTCGGGGCCGTAGCGGGAACAGGCTACAACTGGATAAGCCGTAAGGCTCAGATGAATTTCGGCCTCACTCTCGGTAACCGTTTCTTCAATGACCGCTTCGGAGTGATGCTTGCGGCCTCCTATAATAATGCGCCAGCCGGATCATATAATACAGAATTTATATGGGAAAAGGATGACGACGGCAAAATCTATGTCAACGACTATCAGATAAGGCAGTATTATGTCACACGAGAGCGACAGAGCTACTCATTGTCGCTCGACTGGAAGTTCAATGACTTCAACAAGGTCTGGTTCAAGGGTATTTTCAACAACCGCAATGATTGGGAAAACCGTTACAGGACAACACTCAAAGACATTACGCCCGAAGGGAAAGCCGATGTGCGTGTCCAGACAAAAGGAGGTTCGGGTGACGAACGAAACGCCCGTCTTGAACGCCAACGGACAATGGATTTCACTTTGGGAGGTGAAAACCGTTTAGGTATCCTTGGCATGGACTGGAAACTGGGATATGCACGGGCTACGGAGAAACGCCCGAATGAGAGATACATCGACTACCGTCTCAAATCGCAGAGGTTCAGTTTCGACCTGAGTAATCCGAGAGAGCCATTTGCCACTCCCGATGAAGGATATACAATGACCTTGAATGATGACTTTTCGCTCAAAGAGCTTACACAGCAGCAGGAGGATATTGTGGAGCAGGACTTCAAGGCGGCACTGGATTTCAAGGCCCGACTTAGCGAACGCTCAAAAATCAAGTTTGGATGCAAGTTCGTGAACAAGACAAAAGATAAGGAGATAGACTATTACGAATACACTCCGCTTGACAAAAAGGCATTTAACGCAGATGCGCTTGCACATACCACAGACCAAAGTACCGACAGATTCATGCCTTCCTCAAAATATCAGGCCGGCACATTCGTTGACAAGAAATTTCTTGGCTCCCTCAATCTTGACGATTCCAATTTGTTTGAACGAGAGCAAATTGCAGAGGAACTTGCGGGCAATTTCCATGCGAGGGAGAATGTGGCATCAGGTTATGTGCGTATTGATTCCAGACTTTCCGACCACCTTAACTTTATGGGCGGTCTGCGTGTCGAGAACACATCACTGCGTTACATAGGCAGAAATTACGATGATGAATCCAACAGCGTCTCCAAGACCGAGCCTGAGACTTCAAATTATATAAATTTCCTCCCCTCATTATTATTGAAATGGGACATCAACAAGGATTTCATGCTGCGTGCCGGTTATAACCAGTCCATATCCCGGCCAAAATATTCCGCACTCGTTCCCGGCATGAATATCAAACGTGGCGACAATGAGATAAGGATCGGGAATCCCGGTCTGAGAGCAACGACATCTCACAATATCGACCTCAACGCTGAATATTACTGGAAATCAATCGGACTTGTGTCCGCCGGAATTTTCTATAAAAGAATAGAAGGATTCATCGTGGACGAAGTGGCATACAACAAGGAGTATCAGGGTACTGTCTGGACTAAGTTCACACAACCTAAAAACGGTGGAAACGCTAATCTTTTCGGAGTGGAAATGGCATGGCAGCGCGATTTCAGTTTCATCACACCGGCGATGAAGTGTCTCGGACTTTACGCTACATACACCTATACCCACTCACGCATTACCGACTTCAACTTCGAGGGTCGTGAAAACGAGAAAGGCCTTAGCTTGCCCGGTTCTCCCGAGCATACAGCCAATCTCTCGCTATATTTCGACAAGTGCGGTTTCTCCGCAAGAGCCTCATTCAACTATGCCTCGGCATTTATCGATGAAATGGGCGCAAGTTCGTTCTACGACCGATACTATGATGCCGTGAAATATCTGGACCTGAACGTCAGCTACACATTCGGGCGCAAAACAAAAATAACCGTATATGCCGACTGCAATAACCTCCTCAACCAGCCTCTGCGCTATTATCAAGGTAGCAAGGACTACACGATGCAGCAGGAATATTACGGAGTGAAACTCAACGGCGGTGTAAAAGTAACATTCTAAAAATACAAAACAATGATTCGTAAATTATTTATCGCGGCTTTGGCTCTCATCCCCTCTTTTGGAGCCATTGCCCAGACTGAAATCGCCAAAGGCGATGTGAACCTGATGGTAGTGTCAGACCTCGGACGCAACGGCCACTATGACCAGAAGCCTGTTGCCGCGACAATGGGCAGAATTGCAGAACAAATAGGACCCGATGCTATTCTTGCTCTTGGCGACACACATCACTACGGCGGAGTGGAGAGTGTGACAGATCCCTTGTGGATGACCAACTATGAGCTTATCTACGACCACCCGGAGCTTATGGTGAACTGGTATCCCGTCTGCGGCAACCATGAATATCGCGGCAACACTCAGGCGGTTATCGACTATTCCGACATATCCCGCCGTTTGGAGATGCCGGCAAGATATTACACCAAGACCTTTGAAGATGAAGGGACAACTGTCAAGGTGGTATTTCTCGACACTACTCCTTTGATTGACAAATACAGGAAAAAGACCGACACATATCCCGATGCTGTGAATCAGGATACCGAAGCCCAGTTGCAATGGCTCGAAAAGACTTTGACAGAGGCGACGGAAGACTGGATCGTTGTGGTCGGTCATCATCCCATCTATGCCTATACCGACAAGTCGGAATCTGAGCGAACAGATATGCAGAAGAAAGTTGACACAATTCTGCGGATGCACAATGTGGACATGTATATCTGCGGTCATATCCACAATTACCAGCACATCCGCCGCCCGGATTCAAAAATCGACTATGTGGTCAACACATCCGGCTCCCTCACACGGACTCCGAAAGAAATCGAGGGCACCGTATTTTGCAACGATTCTCCCGGATTCTCTGTCCTGACCGCCGACAAAGAGAATCTTAAACTGAATTTGCTCGATAAAGAAGGCAAAACCATACATGTGGTAAGCCGCACCAAATAATACATGGCTTATGTGATATTCTAACAAATAACTACAAAACTCAGATACGTTTCATGCTCTTTCATGGAACGTATCTGACTGTGTATTTTAATAATCTAAATTTATCTAACAATGAACAAAATCCTCATTGTAGATGCCTCCGACTCCGACCGTCGGCTCATGGTTGGCTTGCTTACGCGAGCCGGCTACGAGCCGATAGCAGTCGAGACGATGGAGGCTGCAAAAGACGAGGTGGTGTTATCGCCTTGGCGCTCTCAGCGAAGCGTAGAGAGAAACTTCCACCGGGCGCAGTGATTAACTCGTAAACTCGTTGAGCTAAAGGTTGTCGCGGCGATTAAATTCGTCCGTGGCACAGCGCAGGAGTTAACCAACTGGCAGAAGACTGAGGGATACGGATTTACCGTAGCCGTCATAACACTCACTCAAAAAGGGATTATTTTGCAAACTCATATATAATGATTAACTTTGTGGAACAAATCGAAAATACAGCACAGTTCAACAATATGAAATGGCAGTTGTGCATATAGCTACGCTCAACGAATAGCACTCTCAACTAATGCTATTCAGCAATAGGTAGGCTTATCGAAGCCTGCCCTTTATTGCTTTGCCATATATCCCCATTTTACAATTTCATTTTACATTAGGCAGCGTTACACCGCATTATGTGGTGTGGCTTACTGTATCTTATCATATTGATTTGAACAAGTGAATTATAGCTATAAACAAATATGGCTCATCGCATATCCTGTGATGATGAGCTTTCTTATTGAACAGCTGATAAATATAACCGATGCCTTGTTCTTGGGGCATATCGGTGAAATCGAACTTGGCGCATCCGCACTTGCCGGAATATGGTTCTTGGCAATCTATATGCTTGGCTTAGGGTTCAGTGTAGGGCTGCAAGTTGTAATTGCACGGCGCAACGGAGAACAAAAATACGAAGAAACTGGAACAACGTTTTTTCAAGGACTGTGTTTCTTGCTGATACTCGCGTCATTACTTTGTCTGTTATCAAAGTTCTTTTCTCCACAACTATTAAAGTATCTGATTACCTCTCCCGAAGTCTATAATGCTGTTGTCAAGTATCTGGATTGGCGTATAATAGGATTGTTCTTCTCTTTCCCGTTTCTTGCCGTCCGCTCGTTTTTAGTCGGCATTACAGAAACAAGACCTCTTAATTTAGCCGCTTTGACTGCCGTATTGATGAACATCCCTCTCAATTGGCTTTTGATTTTCAGATATGATATGGGTATATCAGGAGCCGCTATCGGCTCTTCATTTGCAGAGTTCTGCTCATTGTTGATATTGGTAGCTTATATGTTTCTTTGCGTAAGAAAACACAAGTATGGTTTATCTTGGCGTATAAACATAAAAATACTAAAAGATGTGTTTTCTGTCTCTGTCTGGAGTATGCTCCAGTTTTTTACAAGCGTAGCCATCTGGTTCTTGTTTTTTATCGCTATTGAGAGATTGGGAGAAATCGAATTGGCGGTATCTAATATTGTAAGAAGTGTTTCCGCTTTATTCTCTGTTATAGTAACTGCGTTTGCGGCTGTCACAAGCTCTTTGGTAAGCAATTTAATTGGTGCCGGTGAGAGAAATGCTGTTTTTCCGCTTTGTCATAAGATAATCCGATTGGGGCTTTATATCGGCACCCCATTGATTATTATTGCGTTGTCACTTCATTCATTAATTATCGGAGCATATACTGAAAATCCGGTTGTTAAGCAAATCGCATGGCAACCATATGTGGTTATGCTCCTGAACTACTTCTTCGCACTGCCGGGTTATATTTATCTTAATGCGGTGACAGGTACCGGTGCAACAAAGACCGTATTCTTTTTTCAAGTAATCACTACTATCGCCTATTTATTCTGTTTATGGGGATTGAGTAATCTCAATGTCCGATTGGCAACTTATTGGAGCGTAGAATATCTATATGTGATAATGCTCGGTATTCAATCTTTTATTTATCTGAAATTATACAATTCAAAAAACAACAGGATATGATGAATAAAATATATCCCCGTAAGGGTGACACACAAACCGTTTATCTGAACGCAGTGGTTAAAGACCCGTCGATTGAGGTAGGTGATTACACGATTTACAATGATTTTATCTCAGACCCTCGTCAGTTCGAGCAGAATAATGTGCTGTATCATTACCCTATTAATCATGAGCGACTGATAATTGGCAAGTTTTGTTCCATTGCCTGTGGTGTAAAGTTTCTGTTCAACTGTGCCAACCATACTCTAAAATCTTTGTCAACCTATACCTTCCCTCTGTTTTATGAAGATTGGGAATTGGAAAAGTCAAATGTAGCCTCCGCTTGGGATAACAAAGGTGACATCGTGATAGGCAATGATGTATGGATTGGTCTTGAGGCAGTTATTCTTGCCGGTGTAAAAATCGGAGATGGTGCCATTATAGGAACAAGAGCAGTCGTAACCAAGGATGTTCCTCCTTACTCTATCGTTTGCGGCATACCGGCAAAAGTAATCCGCAAACGGTATAGCCCGGATATTATTGAGCAACTACTGTCGCTTCGGTGGTGGGATTGGACAAAGGATAGAATAAAAAGAAATCTACCATTCATTATGGCTGGGAATATTGAAAACATGACAGAATAATAAATATTACATATCTGTTTAACTTAATTATTTGTAATCCGCAAAACATAAAGTGCAAAACGGAACACGCCGCTAAAAATTAGGTCCTCTGCCAAGTTGTTGATTATAAAGTCTATACCGAGCATGCCTTTTAAAGACACTTATATGGCGTAAAATCGGCAGTTCCTATCTATCATATTTATAATCAGTGTAATAGATGATTCTGATTTTTTGACAGTTCCAAGTAGTGTGACAAAATAAAACGAAACGTGAGAAAATTGGGGTTGCGTTCCATTTGGGAACATTCGACTTTTTGACCAATTCTAAAAAGTCGGAGGAACGGTAAAATCCGCTCCTCCTTCTGCAACGAATCGGTAGTCATTAGCTACGGAATCGTTATTTTGCCACACGGCTTGAAGTTGTCGCGCCTTTTCGGTGGTCTTACTTTGCAAAGGTAATAAAACTTCCAATGCAATCAAATAGACGGCGAGAGGATTATTATAGCTCCTCACGCCGTCTATCCGCAAAATAGGTTCAAAATAGAAGCCCTCCGGGCGGCGCTTAGGTCTAAATTGCCAGCTTGCCATTCCCGGAGGGCTGTTATATCATACAAACGCGCTTCGCTTCAAATTAATTGTACAAAGTCCGTTCCACTATGCCGAAGTGGCTGAGCCTACCAATCCGTACCAGCGTGAGCCGTTAAGTTCTCGCATAGTAATCGGAGTGTGCGGAGCCACTCCACCCGGAGGCTTTCGCGCCGCAGGTCCCAAACTCTAAAAGATCAGCCGGCAGTCATAATTTATGTTATGCTGTCGGCTGTCTTTCGTTTTGAAGCAATATTTATCGATTTTTCAAACGATATTACATAGTAGACATTCCTGCGCTTCGACGAAATACCATGCATCGTGTGAAGTATCTTCTTATGCAAACGCTCAGCTATAACTATTTATTCGGGTACGTAAATGATGTCTCCGTTTTCAAGTTCGTAGGCGGTTCCGACTCTTTTTCCTTTGTTGCCAGATGAGTTTTGCTCTTCCGAAGGTGTATAACGATTTATTTTTTCGCCTTCTTTTGTAATGATTTCCATATTCTCCTTACCGGGATTTTTCACCATTGTAAAATCTTCCTGAGAAAACATTTCAGTCATATTGTAGCGACTGACAAGAGCAACCATCAGAGCTACGGCAAACACCATTGCCACATCAAAAAGATTGCTCACGACGCTCATAGGATCAGAATCCTCTCCGCGCCGGAGTATAGAACGTCTTCGTGCCATTATTTTTTCTCTTTGAGTGTTTGAACAATGAAGTCAAGAATCATGAGATTATGCAACGCCCAGCGTTCCTTAGCCTGCTGTGTTACAAATCCAATAGCACTTACCACAAGCCCAACCACAGTTGTAGCAAAAGCTACCTGCATATTGTATGCCATAGAAGCTATATCTCCTTTAGCGAGACCTACAAGTGCCGGTCCCATCGGAATCAGTGTTCCCATAAGACCAAGTATCGGGCCCATTTTAGTAAGAATCTTAGATGTCGCGATGTTTTTCTCTGCGGCAAGCTCGTATTCTGAGACAAGCATATCCAATCTCGCAGGGCTATCAGCTGATTTATAGATTTCATTCAGATAGTCGATGACCAAGATCCCTTTCCTGTCTGAAAAAGACGCAAGAAAGTCATTGATGTTTGAAGGATTGAGTTCCTTGACTTTCTCATCCAACATTGTTGCAGTTTTCTTTTCTGTCATATACTGTCCGAAGAATCCGCCAATGAGGATTATTGACCTTATAAAGAAATAGATCAGCAACACGATGACAGGTACAAGTAGTCCTGTCGAAATCCAGTAGAGGATATTTGAAATTACATTCATGATTGATTATTGTGTTTATTTTGATTTTTGCGAAAAAGAAGATACCCAAGAATACTGCCGATTACAGCGATTCCAATAATTGCCAGTAAGGAGTTAACATTGATTTCGTTGACTCCAGTTGTTGCAGTCCGACCATTTACGGTAGCTATAATTCCAAGAAGCCCAATGATACAGTTAATGTAGAAAATCAGTTCGAGCCGTTCTGACTTTTCAGGAAGTAAGTATCTTACGCCATAAGCAAGCAATGGAATCATAATCACTATTGCTATCCCCAGACAGTAGCTAAGATTGTTAAAATCCACTCCCGCATTAGTAAATATAATCTGCACAAGCAAATAAAATGAAACGGGGAATATAAGCAATCCGGGAATAAACAAAAGTAGATTCTTTACGACTCTGTCTTTGAGCTTTATTGGATTATTAATCATAAAGAGGCAAAATGCTATCTGTAATGCCACGTCCAATGTGAGGATTACCGCCAAGTCAAGCATCAGGTCAGGAGTCTGTAGCCATTCAGAAATCTGTATTTTCGACTGGCTGATTGCAATATCTGTAGTTGATATGGTAGCAAATGCCAGACTCACGGCTTCGGCTATCATTTGCCATGGGCGCATGAAGGTCAGTTTGAGCACGAAGCTCAAACCGACCATAAACATGATGAGAATAACGACAGTCTCCATTATTTATTCATTTTTCTGCGACGTCTTATAACGAGGAACACGACGAGGACGCATATCGCGACAATTCCAAGTACAAATCCGCTATTGATATGACTTGTTGTCTTTTCGAGATTGTTCAATTCTTCTTTCTTCATTACCTTGCCATCATCTACACCGAAATTCTCTGCGCGAATATTGCTTATAGAATTGTTATACGCTTTGGCGGTCGTTTTGTCGACGTTTGAAGCGATATACTCACGGAGTTTGGTGTTGTTACATACAAATCCGGAGCAAGAGGGCTGATACTCGTTTACGACTTCCGTATGAAGTTTGGCCAGCGCAGAAAGCTGTTCGTCTGTAGCAGTCCACATTCCTTTTCGCGCAGTCTCCATCATTACAGCCGTAATTTCTTCTATGGCTGCGGGATTGACAGACTTGAAATAATCTCTTGTTCCGAGATTATGCTTGTCAGCGATGTATGTGTCGTAGATGTCGTTCCATAATTCGTTGTCAATGACATCAGGTTTCATCACATTCCAGCCGTATGTGTTCCTTACGACATCAGCAATTCCTGAGGCATCCCCGGCACCGCCATTCATTTTTTCCTTGATGTATGTCGGATTGAGGATGGTTGTCCTGCTTTCTACGCCGATAGCTTCTTTTACTTCCTGCATTTTTGCATGACTGCGATTTCGGTAATCGGCAAGGTAAGCATCCGGGTCTTTACCTGTTACGTTACGTACAGCGAGATTCATACCACCCATGAACTCATACACGTGATCGAGACTTAGCGCACCCCAAGTATTACTCTGTCGAGGCTGAACTACCACATCGGTACGGGTCAAAGCTGCCTCAAATGCGAAATCACGCATTTTTTCCCAATCTTTCTCTGAGCCGTAAGAAGCTCCCATATTATGGATATAAGTCTCGGCTATCTGAGTCTCGTCATCCCATCTGTCTCCAGCCTCAACCATTTCCTGTATTCCACTTCCATAGTTCCCATCTACACCTCCAAACACTCTTGCAGTTGACATCTCACGAGCCTCTTTGGGTGATACTCCTTTATCTACAAGATGCTTTTCGGATTCAACTACACCTTCCGAAACGTAGTTGGGATATTTGTCATCCTTTGCCTGTGATGCCATTTCTACTGCTCTTGTAATCAGAAATAATCTGGAAGCTGCCAGATCCCGTAATTGTCCGGAGGTCTGGACTACAACATCAATTCGCGGACGTCCAAGTTCTTCAGACGGTATAAGTCGCAAATCTGTGACACGTCCGAAAGGATCCCTCAGCGGTTCAACACCAAGCATATATAGAATCTGGGCTATTGTAGCGCCCTCGGTTTCGATAAATTCACTGCTCCACAATGTATAACTGACCTTTCGAGGCAGTGAATCGTTGTGGGCCTCACGATACATTTTGAGAGTATTATCTGCCAGAGTTTTTCCCTTTTCCCATGCTACAGCCGAAGGCGTTTCTTCTGCATTTATAGCAAACATATTTCTTCCGGTCGGCAAAACCAATGGATTGAGAACCGGGTCGCCGCCTGATGTCGGGGCGATAAAACCGCCATTCAAAGCATTGATAACCGATGCCAATTCATATTCGGGGCTGTTGGCCAACGCTTCGGCATAAAGACTGACATTCCTGACAGCGCGTTCAATCTCCATTATTGCCGTCGCTTTTTGTATCTCCTCTTTAGTGTATTTTGGCGCTGACATTGCCTTGGCTTTCGAGGTAGCTGCACCTTTATCTTTTGACTTTGATGAATTTCGCTTCATGGCGGCGCTCATTTTTGCAATTGCAGCAGAATCCGCACCCATTTTCTTTGCCATTTCAAGTGCTTTCTCCGGTGACATACCGGTGGCATTCATCATTCTTTTCATTTTGGTAGAAGAACTTTCTTTCCTTTCGGATAATTTAGCCGTAGGAGCGGCTATTGGCATGGACGACCCCATTACCATCATCTTCGAGAATAAGTCTTTTGAACCATTAATGTCTTCGGTAACAGCTCTGGCACTCTGCAAATCATTCATAGAAATGCCGGCAATTTTACAAATCTCAGCATCTGTAGCTAAGCGGTTCTCCGCAAGAATATTTGCTACAAGTGTGCGAACTGGTGTCAAATATCGACCGGTGAATGCCAGTCCTTCAGACTTATTGCCCTTTATCTTGCCACGTTGTTTGTCAAGAGTAAGAAGGCTGTACGCTATCGGGTCAACAGTCATCGCCAATACAGTCGATTTCAGTTTATCCTTTTCGTATGGTATTCCCATAACATATAATGCGCCTGTGATTTTCTCATTGGCAAGTTCCTCTGCAAAACTCTCTATTCTGGAAATCTCACCTGCTGAGTAGGGTTTTGAAATAAGACTGTCCAATCGGAGTTCTCTATGTATTCCAAGCTCTACAACATACTTCTTCACGAGTCGTGATGCCGCATCAAGACGACTGTTGTCAGGATTATCTGATTCGGCTTCCTTATTATAGGATGCTATTGCATCAGTCAGGTTTTTGTAAATTCCACGTACATTGCTTTCCAAAAACGGAGGGGTAAGATAGTTTATTATTCCGGCATAGCTTCGGCGTTTTGCCATCATCGCTTCACCTACATTACTTGTGGAATAGATATAAAAATGAGGTATTGTGCCGACCAGTCTGTCTGACCAGTCACGACTGCTGAGTGCCACCTGCTTTCTCGGTGTAAACTCCAGTGAACCGTGTGCTCCAAAATGGATGATTGCATCGGCATTAAAGCCGTTACGTGCCCAAAGATAAGAAGCGACGTAAGCATGAGGGGGTGCCATATCCGTACCATGGACAATTTTGAAATCATCATCTCCAAGTCCGGCTGCCGTCTGAGGAATAAGGACAATATTGCCGAATTGAAGTCTGGCAAGTGCAAGATCTCCGTTGTCTGTCTTAAGACCATGACCGGGAAACTCACCATCAACAGCTGTTATCTCTTCCGACATTTCTTGACCGAGATCATTTACAGCCCATTTTTCATAATCGGAGCGGGTTATAATCTCAGGATTGGCTTTTTTGACAAAATCAGACATTGCCCCTGTCGCGTAATTTCCGAATACCCGACCACGGTCATTGATCAATTTCTCAAACACTGCGAGTGATGAAGGAAGGTTATCCACTTTATATCCTTCCTGTTTGAGCCGGTTGAGCATATTGTATAAAGAGGGTGCGACCTCCAATCCTTCGGCGACAAGAGAATTTTGTCCGGGGCCTTTGAAGTAGAAAATTACAACTTTCTTCTCTCTATTGTACTTATGCCTTAGACTCACATAATTATTGACAGTCTCAACGAATTCAGTCAGTCGTTCAGGAATAGCTTTTATCACCGGCACTCCGTCGGTACCTTCAAACTGTGCAAATAGGGCGTAAGGTCTTATAGCACCATCAATCTCGGGAGTCACGATACTCTGGGACATGAAACCGCCGTTCATACCCATCTTGTCATCCATCCATTCATTATAATCACGATTGACGTTCAATGGTGAAAACAAAGGTATATTCTTTTCTTTCAGATACTCCACGACGACATCGCCCATCCTTCCGTGAGCCATGTTTATCATTGCCGATGGGGAGATACTGTCTGTTATTCCGTTGTTGATTGCCTTCTGGATATTTGAAATGGGGTAAACGATGTTGCCTGTTGATTCCAATTCGGCTATCAATTCATCGGGGACCCCCATCTGTCCGGTCAGAATAATTTCAGGAGAGTTGGATTTAAGCAAATTGTTTTCATTTAGGAAGTTCCTATATTCAGACAATGAATCGAAATATAACATTTCATTGTCAGGATCCTTGAGGTCTTGGTGATAAAACATTCCGCTTGGTGCCTGTTTGGGGTCGCTGATTTCGCCAATAAATAGTTTTTTGCCATCTATATATTTTCTTACATAGTTGAGCATACTTCTATAATTCGTACGACCACCGCCTTGAAGATACTGTTTCAGAAATTCCGTGTCAACGGAATCGATTGATACGATATAATTGTCGGGATTTGTGGCGGCTGTCGTTATTACAGGTGTGCCGGACTCCGCTGCCTTTGACAATGACTCACGCTGCTCCTCGGTGATTCTCAATCCCATTCCATTGACAAATACCATATCGAATTTAGAGGCATTTTCTAAATCTTCGACATCAAGATTTTCTATCTTAATGAAAGAGTTATCATTGGCTTTACCGATTTCTCCGAGAGTGATTGGCTGATAGTTTACGAACGCTATTTTTGTGGATGATGCCATGCTTCTCCACGCAACAATAGCAACGGTAATTAAAATCACCACTGCTACTGATGCAAGAATTATTTTTTTTCTTGTCATTTTCATCTAAACATTGTGTCAATATCTAATGATACTCCTATCGACCAAGTCCGTCCAAGCGTAGGAAGTGAGTTCCAGTAATATACTTTAGGTCGATAGTTCAACAGATTGTCAATTATAAAATTGACATTTATCCCGCGCCAGATCTCCTGTTGGAGCGTAAATTTCCAAACAGAATAAGCATTGTCTGTGTCATACTTTGATTCCGGCTTTGCAAGATACCGTCCGGATATACCGGCATAGAATTTATATGCACTGCATAAGCGTCTTTCATAATCCAGCCTCCAAGTCATGGAGTGTGGACGAGGATTGGAAAACTGAGAGTCAACGGTTCTTCCCATTGTATGCAAGTAATTGTAATTCAACGTCATTCCCAATCCCATTTGTAGTCTGTAACGTGCTGAAATATCTATACCTGCTACTTTTACTCCATCCTCGTTACAATAGATGGCTCCCGGCTCATTGGTCGAATCCCCCGGATAGTCAGTGGTGGTGATTCGGCTGTCATACCAGTTGAAATAGCCCATTGCATTCATGCTATAGGAACCGGCAAAAATACTGTTACGGATCTGACCATTATGCTCAAGCGCAAGATTGAAGTTGTGGCTTTTCTCCGGTTTAAGGTTAGGATTGCCATAAATCATCTGTATTCCTGCCATATCGAAATTCATATACATTTCTTTGAGGGTTGGAGCTCTGAAACCTCCGGCATAGTTAGCCCTCACTGAAAAACGGTTGAATTTGAACATAGTGGCAAGTCGGGCTGTGACCGAATTGTTTTTTGATTCCGAAAAATAATCCTCACGTACACTTGCTACAATATTCAGCCAAGACAATGGGTTATAGTCAAACTGAACAAAAGCATCAACTGAAGACTGTGAATGAGTTTCTCCACTTACGAACTGATAAGTCAGAAGATAATCATTCATGTAGTCGGCTCCAGCTGTTAATGCGTTATTCCCAAAGAACTGAGTATATAAAGCGTGAGCGATATGCTGACGATTACTATAGTCATGGTCGTGGGTGCGTCGGCCGTTTACATATCGTTGCTTATCGTACTGGTCGTAGCTGTATGATAATTCAAGAGTCTTTCCGACTCCTATATTCCATGCTCCACGGAGCCCCGCAGTATAGTCAATATAGTGGTCGTCATAATTTATTCGAGTGCTCGTCCTATTGAAATATCCACCTCTTGCTGTCAGGCGTAATGCATTCGATGGCTGGAAAGACAGTCGTTCCTTGACGTTGAATGTTCGTCCACCATATAAGTTTTGCAGATTCGATTCGGTATCAAATGCATCAGTAAGCTTGACAGTTTCAGAAGTATTATACTGAAAGTTTGTGTTTGATGTCCATTTCCCGGAATAAAAGTTAAGGTCTGCGCCTGATCTCCATTCATTTCCGAGACTTTTATATCTTGAATTGAGATTGATACGCCATGGTTCTTTACTCTCACGGGTGATAAGGTTGACAACGCCACCTACGGCATTGGCACCATATAACGCAGATGAAGCACCTTTCACAACTTCAACCTGACCGACATTGTCAAGATTGAGTCGGTTGAAGTCAATGTTGTCCATTGTCTCTCCGGCAAGCCGTTCTCCGTCAACAAGGAACAGAACGGATTTTCCACCAAAGCCACTCATATTTAATGATGTCTCCTGACTCATTGCGTATGTAAATTCAAGTCCCGGAAGCTCTTCTGTCAGCAAGTCCTGTATATTTGTTGCGTCAGTCTTGCGTATATCATCCGCAGTTATTAATCGTGTGACAACAGGAACATCTTTCAGAGCCTTTGGTGTACGGGTTGCAGTGACCACTACTTCCTCTAAGGCACCTATATCCGGAGTCATCCGTAACTCATGTTTGCCGGTATTGCTTTTTAATATAAACGTCTCTGTAAGGAATCCGATATATGATATTTGAAGCTTTGCAGTGGAGCCTTCTGCACTAATACTGAAATCACCATCAGTATTAGTAGTCGTAATCCTATCATTGGATGCCTTGACCGTTGCGCCTATCAACGGACTCCCCGTTTCATCGACCACCCGGCCGTTAAAGGTATCGGCGAGTCCGATGAAAGGGAGCGTTAGTCCGTAGATGGCAAGGAAAATTTTAATTCTTTCCATTGCCGGAGTGAGTTACTGTTTCAGAGCTGTCGATGAACAAATCATGGGCATAGGCATTGCGCCATATTGAAGATTGAACTTCAGATTCAGGGTCTTGTCCTGAACTGTGCCGGAGAAAGTACACGTGTAGGATTTTCCCGCATCGGTCTGACCGGTTACTTCTGTAGTAGCCAGAGTGACCACGCCATTTGCTTCTGTTACTTTTACTCCGGTGAGAGTGATGGACGGCAATGCCATTGGTGCTTCGCCAAAAGCAGGGAGCACAACAGAGACAGTTGATTCATCCGTGGCGTTGACAGTGAACGTCTTGCCCTCGAATATCGAAGCACTGCCCATCACTGTACATTCCAGATCACCGGCGTATGTACCCTGAATTGTTTTTGCTGCGGGAACCGCAGGCTCGTCTTTTTCGTCGCTGCACGACGAGAATGTTGTCAAGAAGACAACAGCCATGATTGTGGCAAAAAGAAACTTAATTTGTTTCATGTGATAAAATAATTTATTGGTTTATGTTATGTGAATTTTTGATTTTACGACTTATGATATAGCCTGATGCCAGAACAGACAATATTATCAAGCCAGACAGAAAGACGAACAGATTTGATATCGGACCAAGGAATGATGAATAACATCTTCCGACATGAAGTTCCAAGGCAAAATTCCATAAAGACATTGGTTGGTTTCTCATGTCACTGCCCATAGGATGCAGTTCTTCAGTCCCTTTAGCATAATCAAATACGATAGGCTTATAGGTATCAGCACTGTAGCCACTAACTATGTCGTTTGCCAATCCAAATGAATTTCGTCTATTGGGGTCAACAATAGTGTTATCATGAAAAGTATAGCATTTCCCCTCATTGGGTTTCCAACGATAGATTCCGCTAAAAGACCCGACGATCCATACTCCCGGAGCTTCTCTATAAAATACGTTGACTCCCATCGGACTTACTGCCGGGCTTTTATCCGAAGGGATAATGACTGGATTTGATGAAAAATCCTTTAATTGCACGAATCCTTTTGATGTTGAAATCATCCAATTTTGATTATCTTCATCCCAGCGTATAGCACGGAGTTTATCATGCCAATAGTTATCAGTATCAAGACTCGATCCGGGAAGCGGTGATGTCTTTGTCATGACAAAAGGTATCATCAATGGTGGGCGTAAACACATTCCTGTAAACACTACAAGTATCGTAAGGACAATAGTGAAATAGCCGATTAGATTATGCCATTTGAAATTCCATTTTAGAATCTTCGCTGGAAGGATTGTTTTATGACTGTGACGAATAGAAAATGGCAAGATAAACAAGATAATACCCGTCAAAGACAGGATTATCAATACTATGGCTATAATGTCAACAACAATCCTACCTGGTAGCCCCCACAGCTCACCACTATGCAGATTCCATATTGACTTAAATAGACTTATTTTATTATCCTCATCAAATGGAGCCTGTAAAGTTAACTCCTTAATATCATCATGTGATACTCTATAGATGTTTGAACGAGTAAGGACAATTATTCCTGAGTTGTCAGGTGTAGATGAAATATCAGATATCTTTGAGTGATTTTTTGGTAAATCAACCGGCTTCCATTCATGACCTTTTAATTTATATAAATCATAAGTTGTGGCACACCATATTTGTCCACTCTGATCCTTTATGATATTTCTGACATTTCGTCGATCTATACCTGTCGGTAGTCCGGCATTAAAATCATAAGAATTGCTGAATATCGAATCCGTCAACCACACCCCACATGAGCCATAGGCAAGTATTCTATCTTTGTCAAGTGGCAATGTACCTCGGATTATCCCATAGTTATAGTTCTTTAATTTGTATGATGAAGGTAAACAGGAGCGGTCAATATTAAATTGTGAAAACGTGTCCCTGTGATTGAGGATTATCCCGGATAGACAGAACAACAACATGAAGACGGAGACCAATAGTCCCGCCCATTTGTGGAGCCATTTCCATTTTTTGTGCTTCTTTGGTTTCATGTTGATGATAAATTTTGGGCGCAAAATTACTTGTATCCGGAAACTGACACAATACTCAAAAATCGGATAAATTAGAGCAATTAAGGTAGTCATGATTTAATTCCCCAGGGAAAAACACTCATTTTTAGGTATGGTGTAGGTATTATATTCATAGTAATTTTGCATGGGGATTTACAGCCCCGTTTCAACTATCAAACTATGTCAAAGAATCAATCAATATTTCCTGGTGATCGCCTTAAAGCCATTATAGAGGATGAACCTCATATATTAGGAGTTTTAAGTCGGTTTGGACTGTCTTTCGGATTCGGCGATAAGACAGTTGGCGAAGCATGTAAGGAAGACAATGTTCATATGGAGTCATTCCTTGCAGTTTCCAATTTCCTATACGGACAAAACTATTCACAATTTGAAATATCGCTGCCTGCTTTAATGGGATATCTAAGGAAAGCCCATACACACTTCCTTGACTTTCTATTGCCTTCCATCCGTAGGAAACTCATAGAGGCTATTAATTGCTCCGATATAAATGACGTAGCGTTTCTGCTTCTGAAATTCTTTGATGATTATGTGAAGGAAGTACACAATCACATGGAACATGAAAACGATGAGGTGTTTTGCTATGTGACCGACTTATTGAACGACGTTACTAATGAGCAGTTCCGAATTACTGACTACTCCTCACATCACAGTAGTATGACAGAAAAGCTTTCTCAAATTAAAGACCTGTTTATAAGACACTATCATGTGAAGGACAATGAAATACTGACATCAGCATTATTCGACATAATTTATTGTGGCAATGAGTTAAAGAACCATTGTGAGATTGAGAATAAACTCTTTATCCCGGCAGTTGAGAAACTCGAAAAGTCATTGAAGTTGTCACGTCATGAATCAGTAAAAGACAGCAACAGCGACGATGAAAAAACAGATTTGCTGGATTCTATGACTGATCGCGAGAAGGATATAATATGCTGCGTTGCCAAAGGCTTGTCAAATAAAGAAATTGCGTCACAGTTATTAATTTCTATACATACAGTGACAACATATCGCAGAAACATCTCTGCCAAACTACAAATCCATTCATCAGTGGGACTGGCGGTTTTTGCGATACTCAATAATTTAGTTGATATAAAAGATGTAAACCCACATAGATAATTATACATTAAGATAATCTCTCAGCCCTGATTTATCCAATTTTTAAGTATTGTGGGATACTCTACTTCAATCTAACTTTGCTGTATGAAATAAAAAGTTCTAAATTTTTGGTGCGGGAGCAATGATGTATGTAGTGGTTGAAGAGCTTATACCTGAAACAGCCCAAGATGGACACTCCAATCTTGGGACGATCGGTTTTGCTGTCGGTTTTGCCCTTATGATGGTACTTGATGTAGTATTGGGTTAGAAGTTTACCATGTTGTCCGTAGCCCTTGACACGCAATAATGAACACTATTTTTGTTTGTTCATTGTTTGCAGTTTATCTGATTGATTTGCAATCAACAATCGGTCACTCACTACTATTAGGTATTGTGTATTTTATTGCTATTGAGTAATTTTGCAACGAATTATAGAACTTAGTTCATTTATGCAGATTCTTAAACAAGATATAAACCGCCGTATTCTCGATGTGGCTCGACAGGAGTTTTCTTACCGGGGATTTACAAAGGCATCAATGCGCGACATTACTTAATAATGCTTATTGTGTTGATTCTCGGAGGGTGTTCCTCTGCTGATAGGGTCAACGGCCGGTATCTTTGCTTCTCTTGATGGCAGTTGATGTCAGTGTAGTTTATGGCCTTTTCATCGCAATTTTGCTCTGTGCTCATTTCAGAAACAGCGCAAGGCTTCCTCGATGCTCATGCCGGGGCATTTGCCTCATATTGCTATGATTTGAAAGGCGTTCGGTGATTTTCTGTTCAAGAAAGTGCTTGAAGTCGTCAGGCATTCCACCGCCGTTAGTGAAACCTTGCTCCGAAATTTCATAATTGATTGATGTTTTTGAAACATTTTTGAAATGTTTAAGCTCTTACTTTGTTGTTATAAAACAAATACAAGATTTAATTCATAAACATCAAGTAATCCTCACGCTACATGGACATATTGTTTCTCTGCGTTGTGATCTTCCTGTTTCTGCTGGCGGTATTCGATCTGTCGGTGGGGGTGAGCAACGACGCTGTCAACTTTCTGAACTCGGCTATAGGCTCTAAAGCGGCCTCGTTCAAGCGAATACTGATCGTGGCCTCGATAGGTGTGTTTATCGGCGCTGCGATGAGCAACGGTATGATGGACATTGCCCGCCACGGCATTTTCAGGCCGGAGCATTTTGCGTTTTATGACCTGATCTGCATTTTCATGGCGGTGATGGTCACGGACATCATACTGCTTGACGTGTTCAATACTCTCGGAATGCCAACCTCGACCACCGTCTCGATGGTTTTCGGCCTTTTGGGCGCTACGTTTGCGGTGGCTATGATCAAGATGGCCGGAGGCTCGGAGCTCGGCTTCAATGATCTGCTGAACACCGAAAAAGCACTGTCGGTCATCCTCGGTATCTTTCTTTCGGTTGCTGTGGCATTTTTCTTCGGCACTGTGGTGCAGTTCATTTCGAGAATGATTTTCTCGTTCAACTACCGCAGCCACATGAAGTGGAAAATCGGAATCTTCGGCGGTATCTGCGCTACGGCCATCGTCTACTTCCTTCTTCTCAAGGGTGTGAAGGAAATGGTGTTCATGACTCCTGAGGCAAAAGCCTGGATCGGGGCCAATACGTGGCTGATACTCGGCGGAAGCCTGGTTTTATTCACTGTGGTCATGCAGCTGCTCCATATGCTGAAGGTCAATGTGCTGAAGGTTATAGTGATGATGGGCACGTTTGCGCTGGCTATGGCTTTTGCCGGCAATGACCTTGTCAACTTCATTGGAGTGCCGCTGAGCGGACTTGAGTCATATAATGATTATATGGCAAACGGTGCCGGCGATGCTCACGGTTTTCTGATGGGGTCGCTCAACGGTCCGTCAGACACTCCGGTGTGGTTCCTGATCGGGGCCGGAGTGATAATGGTGGTTTCGCTTGCCACCTCGAAGAAGACCCACAATGTTTCAAAAACCGAAATCGGGCTCGGCTCGCAGCAGGGAGGCGAGGAGCTGTTCGGGTCGTCGCGCATAGCCCGCCGGCTTGTGCGCTGGGCTCTCAGGGTTATAGCGTGGGTCAGGAGTGTGACGCCGCCCCATGTGCGCCGCTGGTTTAACCGCAGGTTCAATACCGATGAGACTATCATGGACCAGGGTGCGGCCTTCGACCTTATCAGAGGTGCTGTGAATCTGGTGTTGGCGGGCGCTCTGATCGCGCTCGGCACATCGCTGAAGCTCCCGCTGTCGACCACGTTTGTAACGTTTATGGTGGCGATGGGTACTTCGCTTGCCGACCGGGCATGGGGGCGTGAGAGCGCTGTGTTCCGCATCACCGGTGTCATCTCCGTCATTGGCGGATGGTTCATCACCGCCGGTGCGGCTTTCATGGGCGCCGGAGTCATTGCCCTGCTGATGCATCTCGGAGGCCACTGGGTGATGATAGCTCTCGGAGCGCTGACCATCTTCCTGATCATACGCAGCAACCGCCGCTTCAAGGCCCGCAAGGAGGAGGAAAACGGCGATGTGATGTTTCAGACCATCATTTCTTCTGGCGATAAGAGCGAGAACTGGAATCTGCTTCTGCTCTACATCACTCAGCAGCAGGAAAAGTTTCTGTCATATGCCGGAGAGTCATACCGCGGCATAGCCGAAGCTTTTGTGAGCGAGAATGTCAGAGCGCTCGGCAAGGCTGAGTCGAGTCTGACGCGTCAGAAGAGCATACTGAAAAGCGACCGCAGAAAGGAGACGCTCTGTCTGCGTCAGGTGGCCCATGAGACGGCCATCGAGAAAAGCACCTGGTTCTATCTCAGCAACAACTGCTGCATGGGGATTCTCTACAATCTGCGGCGAATCAGCGAGATCTGCAAGGAGCATGTGGAAAACAACTTCCTGCCTCTCCCGCAGGCCTATGTGGGGGAATTCCGGGAGATCTGCTCGCGGGTAGAGATTCTGTTTAACGACACTCTGGCCATGATGGATACCGGGGGCACAGAGGCGATTCCGATGCTGCGCCGGCACTGTGACGAGATCAAGGATTTGATTTCTGAGACGTATCACCGGCTGTATGATCAGCTCCGCGAGGGCGATTCGGCCTCAATGACAGTGCTCTACGTGTATATGAACATGCTTCAGGAAACTCAGGAAATGGTTTCGGGCCTGCGTAAGTATCTGCGTGCCTACGCCAAATTGCGTGACACCCAGTTCAGAAGCCATCCGACAGGCGAAGACCGTCACCAACCCCTGCCGGCCTGATATTCTTGATTGGACAAACCAACCGTCAGCGGAGTTAATGACCGCTTTTCGGCAAAATTAAACAATCAGCCACTTAGCTTAGCGCTAAGTGGCTGATTGTTTAATTGTTTGGTCGTGAAATTTTTATTCCGGACTCACTCGATTATCAGAGATTAGCGTGTGCAACTTACGCTGTGGTCAGTTCTTCAGGCAGAATCGGCATGGCTCCCTTGCGTGTGCAACTTACGCTGTGGTCAGTTCTTCAGGCAGAATCGGCATGGCTCCCTTGCGGGTGCAGACGAAAGCCGAACTCTGGACTGCCAATGAATGGGACTCGGCCACGGATTTGCCTTTAAGAATCGACGATATGAAAGCGGCTGTAAAGCTATCACCTGCGCCTACGGTATCGGCTACCTCAACTTTCGGTGTAGGCTGGAAAGATACATTGCCGGGGGTGAATACATAGCTGCCGTTGATGCCACAGGTGAGAATCAGCATCTTGAGATTGTATTTTCCAAGAAGGATCCAGCATTTGTCCTGGAGGTCGATTCCGGGATAGCCGAACATGCGGCTCACGGTAACCAGTTCCTCGTCGTTGATCTTAAGAATGTTACAGCGCTTCATCGAATTGCAGAGGATTTCCTTGTTGTAGAATCCCTGACGGAGGTTGACGTCAAAGACCACCAGCGTATCGTCGTTCTGAGGCATGGCATCAAGAAAACGGTTGATCGTGTTGCGCGACACCACATTGCGCTGTGCGAGTGATCCGAAGCAGACAGCCCTTGTCTTTTCTGCGAGTGATTCGAGATGGGCGGTATAGGGTATATTGTCCCACGCAACGTTTTCTTTGATCTCATACTGCGGAACACCGGCCTGGTCGATCTCAACCTGCACTGTTCCGGTGGGATAAGGCACTTCGGCTATAAGCTGGTTGAGGCCCTTGGAGGTGAAATTATCAACTATTTCCTTGCCGAGGGCATCTTCGCCGACAGCGCTCACCACACAGCTGGGAAGCCCGAACTGAGAGACATGATAAGCGAAATTGGCAGGTGCGCCACCTATCTTTTTTCCTTCGGGGAGTACGTCCCACAGGGCTTCGCCCATTCCTACTACATAGTTATTCATGATCTTGCTGATTTGGAAGGTGTCTGATAATTTATTGATTATTTGACGATTTGATTTTCAATGTGTAATACAGAAGATAAGCCACTCCGACAGTCATCACTGCCACTGCGCCAGCCTGGCCGGTGGCGTCGGCGGCATAGCCCATTGCGAGAGGGAAGACGGTGCCTCCGAAGAGTCCCATGATCATGAGTCCGGAGACCTCGTTCTTTTCATCGGGCGAAGCCATCAGAGCCTGCGAGAAGATTACAGAGAATATGTTGGAGTTACCGAAGCCGATCAGGCCAAGCGCGGCATAGATCATTGTCAGCGACTCGCAGGTGAAAAGCATTCCCATAGCTGCAAGCATCATCACCACACTGATTCCAAAAAACAGTTTCGGTGACACCGAACGCAGTATGAAAGCTCCGAGGAAGCAGCCGGCTGTACGGAAGATGAAATAGACGCTCGTTGCGAATCCGGCTTCTTCGAGCGGCAGGCCGAGACGCTCCATGATGATCTTGGGAGCGGTTGTGTTGGTGCCCACGTCGATACCTACGTGACACATGATGCCCAGGAAGCAGAGAAGAATGAAGGGTCGGCCGAGCAGTCTGAGGCATTCACCCACGCCCGAAGCTTTGTCCGAGCGCTCCTCCTCGATGGGAGTGGCGGCGAGGGCCGAGATTGACACAAGGCTTATCACGGCGTAGATCACAAACAGCGCGCGCCAGCCGAGTCCGAAGGTCGGAAGATATGTTGTGGCTCCCCAGGCTGCGATCACCGGTGCGAGAAACGAGGCTATGGCCTTGACGAACTGTCCGAATGTCAGCGTCGACGCAAGCCGGCTGGGGCTTATGAGATTTGACACCAGCGGGTTGAGAGAGGTCTGCATGATGGCATTGCCGATGCCGAGCAGAGAGAACGAGAGGAGCATGGTGGTATAGCTGTCGCCTGTGATCGGGAGTATCAGCGAGACGGCTGTCACAAGCAGGCTCAGAAGCACTGTTTTCTTGCGCCCGATGCGGTTCATCAGCATTCCGGTGGGCACCGAGAATATCAGAAACCAGAAGAATACGAGCGAGGGGAAGAGATTGGCCTGCGAATCGGTCAGGCCCAGATCTTTCTGCACATAGTTTGATGCGGTGCCAACTAGGTCAACAAAACCCATTGCGAAGAAGCAGAGCATCACTGGGGCTATCTGTATCAGCGAACTTTTCTTGTCGCCGGCTAAAGTCTGTGAAATTTCCATAACTTGTTCGGAGTATTTTGAGGAGGTTTTATTCAACTGTTATCGAGTAGATCTTAAGATCGGAGAGACGGACGCTCCCTCCGGTAGCCCGCACTGAGAGACGGCTGTAGGGACTGTTGGGAAACACAAGGTTGGTCATGGCGAAACGGCCGTCTTTACCAAAGACCTCAATGCTTGAACGGTCAATGAAGATGCGCAGACCCACCTTGTCGCCGTCGGTATAGGCCGGGCTTACGGTCACTGCCGGAAAGTCCTGGCTGAAGTCCACTATTCCGCTCTTGCGGCGGTCGAATGACAGACTGTCAGACTTTGCATCATAGATCATCACGACCTTCTCGCCTGCGGCATTTGAAAGCTCTATTTCCACTGATTCGGCTTTCTTGGGACTGATCTCCATGTCGATCTCGCAGAGTTCGGGGATGGAATATGTCCTGGCCTTTGAGCCGAGAGAAGTTTTTGATACTGATTTCACGAGCGCGCCTCTGAGAGCGTCGACCTCAGGCGAGGGTGTGGACGACACGTAGAGCTGACCATCGGGCGCACGGAAGAGACCCATCTCGCGCGGAAGAGTGTTGGCACTGCGAAACTGCATTGTCGGTACCTCAGGAGCATACTGCCAGTTGCTCATCCAGCCTATCACCGTGCGGCGTCCGTCAGGAGCATCGCTGAAGCTGACGGTGGCATAGTGGTCCTTGCCGTAGTCGAGCCACTTGGTGGGAACCTTGCCTGAGTCATCGGTGTCAGAAGTGAAAGTCTTGCCATCGAAATCGCCGATGAAATACTGTGTGGCGCTGCCGCCGAAAGGCCCGCCGGGATTCAGGTTGCAGAGAAGCACCCACTTCTTGCCGGATTCACCATTGACAGGCAGTTCGAAGAGGTCGGGGCATTCCCAGACACCGTCCTGCGCGCCGAGACCACGGCCGAAGCTGCTTTCAAGAGTCCAGTCCTTCATGTCGGGCGAAGAGAAAATCAGCATCTCATGGTCAAGAGCATGGGCGAGCACCAGAATCCAGACATTGCGCTCCGCATCCCAGAACATATTCGGGTCGCGGGCTTCGCTGTCAAGCGTGAGCACCGGGTTGCCGTCATATTTCGTAAAAGTTTCTCCGTTGTCATCGCTCCAGGCGAGACTCTGGATCTGGCTTGCGGCAGCCGAAGTGTACATAGCCACCACCGCGTCCTTGCCGAAACCGGCGCTGCCGCTGCGGTCTACTGCTGAACTTCCGCTGAATATCATTCCGAGGCCGTCAGGCTCGATCACAGCGTCGGGACGGTGCTCCCAGTGGATCAGGTCGCGGCTGACGGAATGTCCCCATGAGAGATTCTGCCATTTCGAGCCGTAGGGGTTCCACTGGTAGCAGAGATGCCATTCGCCATCTTTGTAGAACATTCCGTTCGGGTCGTTCATCCAGCCGTAGAGCGGAGTGTGGTGATAGGCCGGACGGAATTTTTCACGATTGCTTGTATCGAAAGTATCGGAAACAGATATGTTCTGCCAGCAGGCATCTTCTTTGGCCTCGCGGACCGACGAGCGGCTCTGCGAGGTGACCACATTGAGCAAAACTTTCTTTCCTTTATAGTCTTCTATTTTCAGAGGCACGGTATAGTCGACCTTCGACTTGGCCAGACGCACGCTGAGAGTCTTGTCAGTCTTGCCGTCGACAAGCACGTTGACCGTGGCCTCGTCATTCGACTCCTGGACCGGGAGTATGAGATATTTACCGTCAGCGGTAACGCGCACAAGAGTATTGTTGACGCCGAGATGTTCAATCTCGACCCCTCTTTCAGCAGCCCGGAGAGAGCCGGCTGCTCCGATTGCCGTGGCTGCAATCATCGTCATCACGATATTAGAAATTCGGTTCATATTTTATTAATGTTATTGTGTTAGCAGTTGTTTGACAATGCAAAACTATCAACTCCTGCCGATTATGACTATAAAAAATAGTGCAATCGCTGTCAAATATGTTGCATGGGCGCAAAATTGCAAGCAAAGTACTTATTTTTCATAATATTATCCTTATCTTTGCCGGACACACAGCAAACTGCTTCTTAACATCAGCCATGAACAGAATCATCATACTCTTACTCATGTTGACGTCACTGCTTTTCTTCCCCTCGTGCCGGAAGAAGGAGCCTTACCGCATCGGCATCTCCCAATGCAGCCAGGACGGATGGCGCATGAAAATGAACGATGAGATCAACCGCGAGATCATGTTTCATCCCGAAGCGACAGTAGAGATCCGCTCGGCCGACAACAGCAATGAACGCCAGATTGCCGACATCCGTTATTTCATGGACAACGGTTTTGACATCATCATCGCCGCTCCGAACGAGGCCGACGCCATCACACCTATAATAAAAGAGGTTTATGAATCCGGAACTCCGGTGATAGTCTTTGACCGCAAGATCAACGGTGACACATACACAGCGTTCCAGGGGGTAGACAATACCGAAATCGGCAAGTCGGCGGCCCACTATGCCCGACACCTCATAGGCGAGGGTGGCAAGGTCATAGAGATCTGCGGACTGAAAGGTTCCACCCCGGCCATAGAACGCCACGAAGGATTCCACCGCGGAGCTACAGCCGAGGGGATTTCAGTCGTGGCATCTGCTTCAGGCGACTGGACTTACGAATCAGCCGTACCGGTAGCCGATTCACTGCTGACCGCGCATCCTGACGCAGACATGGTCTATGCCCACAATGACCGCATGGCCATAGCAGCCTCCGACGTTGCCCGCCGCCGCGGACTGAAAATGAAGATCATAGGCATTGACGCCGCTCCAGAGATAGGCATCAAAGCTGTGGCCGACAGTGTGATCGACGCAACTTTTCTCTATCCCACCGAGGGCTACAGGCTTATCCGGACAGCGCTTGCCATACTCGAAGGCAAGCCATACGAGCGGGTGTCCACTCTGCCGCTCTCCTCTCCGGTCGACATCACCAACGCCGACATCCTTCTGCTTCAGAACGGATCGCTCAATGAAGAGACCGAAAAAATCAGACTGCTCAAAAGCCAGGTGGACGACTTCTGGAGCCGCCATTCGGCACAGACCTCACTGTTCTATGCCGCCGTAGCCATACTTGTGCTGCTTGTCGGCGTTCTGTTTCTGCTTCTGCGCACATTCTGGCAACGTCAGCGCCACCAGCACCAGCTCATGGAGCAGAACCGGCTGCTTGAAGAACAGCGCGACGCTCAGAAAGAACTAAACGAACAACTCCACGCCGCCACTCAGTCGAAACTCGTCTTCTTCACCAACGTCTCGCATGACCTGCGCACACCTCTGACACTGATAGCCGAGCCGGTAGAGCAGCTTGTCAGGGCCGAAAACCTCACCCCACAGCAGCAGGTTCTGATGAAGATAGCTGACAAGAATGTCAGGATACTCCGCCGGCTGATAAACCAGATACTCGACTTCCGCAAATATGAAAACGGCAAGCTCGATGTCAATCTCACGGAGGTGCATTTCGGCTCGCTCGTCCATGACTGGACCGAGGCATTCCACGCCATAGCGCGCAAAAGCGGCATAAAACTTTCGGTGGACATCAGACTGCCTGATGACTTCACGATAGCGATCGACGTGGAGAAAATCGAGCGGGTGTTTTTCAACCTCATGTCAAACGCATTCAAGTACACTCCTGCTAACGGCAGCATACGCTTCACAGCCTCATTGGCCGACGGAAAACTGATGTTTGCCGTGGCTGACACCGGACGCGGAATCTCGGTGGAGGACCTGGGCAATATCTTCGACCGCTTTTATCAGGTTGACAAAGTCCATCCGAACGGCTCCGGCATAGGACTCTCTCTTGCCAAAGCCTTCGTAGAACTCCACGAGGGCAGCATTTCGGTAGAGAGCCAGTTAGGCGTAGGCTCGGAATTCACCGTGAACATTCCGGTCAGACACATCTCCGACACAGCCGAGACGGTGACGCCGGGCATCATCAGCGAGAGTGTTGTCGACGCCGAACTCGGAGAAATCGAGCCGGAACCACAGGAAATCGACGCCGACAAGCCTCTGCTGCTTGTGATCGATGACAACGAGGACATCCGCCATATGATACGCGAACTTCTCAGCGATGACTATGTGATGATCTTCGCGGCCAACGGCAAGGACGGTCTGCGGCTCGCGGCCAAATATGTCCCTGATCTAATCATCTGCGATGTAATGATGCCTCTGATGGACGGACTTGAATGTTGCCGCCGTATAAAAGAAGAGGTGTCGACATCTCACATTCCGGTGCTCCTGCTGACGGCATGTTCGATGGACGAACAGCGGGCGCAGGGCTACGACAGCGGTGCCGACGGCTATGTCGCCAAGCCGTTCAACTCTTCGGTGCTGAAATCGAGATGCCGTAATCTGATCGACAACCGGCGCAGAATCAAGGACCTCTGGTCGGCAAACCCGATAGGCGGCATGAGCGACAGACCGCGCCCGGCGCTGCCCCCCGACAAGGCTGCGGCCCCCAACGGCGATCTTGACAACGAATTCTATGCCCGCTTTCTCTCGATAGTCACCGCAGAGATGGGCAACTCTGATCTGAACGTTGATCAGCTTGCCTCACGCATGGGGCTCGGACGCTCGCAGTTCTACCGCAAGATCAAGGCCCTGACCAACTACAGTCCGGTGGAGCTCCTTCGCAATCTCAGACTGAAACGCTCGCGCGACCTGCTGACCACCACCCGGAAATCAATCAGCGAGATTGCCTATGAGGTTGGATTCTCTACCCCGGCCTACTTCACAAAGTGCTACAAAGAAGCCTTCAGCGAAACCCCTACCGAACTGCGCGAACGGCTTTCATCAAAATAAGAGGCCGTACATTTGTACAACCTCTAATAGGGTGTTTCATGACAACTGTCAAGCCCCCACAGACAAACTTCCTGACATAAAGACACACCGGCACTCCTGCGCAAAGGAGCTGCCGGTGTGTTTCCTTTTCTCCGGCGGGAGAGTCTGATTCGCCGGAGGGCTGTCAAAAATGGTGCTTTATGTATAAAAAATCATTCATAGCACGATATTTTATAGCCAATGCAACAGGTGTTATATGCACTACAATATATTCAGTGATAAATTTGCGTCAGAAATTTACCAATCTTTTAACCAATGAAAAAAACTATCTTATATGCGCTGTTCATGCTGCTCGCCGCAATCAGCGCACAGGCACAGAACATCACAGTGCACGGAACGGTTTTATCGAAGACCGATGACGAGCCTCTGATCGGGGCCTCCGTCATGTCAGAAGTCCTGAAGACAGGAGCAAGCACCGATATCGACGGACAGTTTACACTCAAAGTTCCCGAAGGATCAAAGATCACCATCTCTTATGTAGGCTACATGCCGCTGACACTCGTGGCAGAGCCTGAAATGACCATACACCTCAGCGAAGACATCGAGATTCTTGACGAAGTAGTAGTGGTGGGTTACTCATCTGAAAAGAAATCAGACCTCACCGGCTCGGTGTCTGTAGTGAAGATGAAAGATGTGTCTGACACCCCGACCGGCAACGTAATCCAGGCACTCCAGGGCCGTGTGGCCGGCATGAACATCACCACTGACGGAACACCGGGCGGTCTGAGCACCGGCACATCGATCCGCGGCGCCTCTTCATTCCGCAGCGAGGCCAACGGTCCGCTCTATGTGATCGACGGCGTGATGACCCGCGAGAATCCGGGCACCATCCTCAACAGCAACGACGTGGAGTCGATCCAGGTGCTCAAGGACGCAGCCTCGGCTTCGATCTACGGCGCCCAGGCAGCCAACGGCGTGATCATCATCACCACCAAGCGCGCCAAAAAGGGTGAAAGCCGCGTAACATTCGACGCCACACTCACACTCCAAACCTATCAGAGCGGCCTTGACATGCTCAATGCCGACCAGTGGGGCGACGTCTATTGGTCAGCCTACAAATATTCCTACGGCACCACCCCGACCTCTGAACTCTACGGCAACGGCGCCACCCCCAAACTCCAGCCCTACGTGAACCTCAACGGAGTAATGGTCAACCCGCAGAACACCGACTGGGAAAAAGAGATCCACCGCACAGCGCTTATGCAGACCTACAGCGTAGGCCTCTCCAGAGGCGATGAAAACGGTTCGTCATCACTTTCGCTGAGCTGGCTCGACCATGACGGTATCATCAAAGGCTCCGATTTCCAGAAAGCCAACGCCCGCTTCAGTTCAGACTACGGCTTCATCAACAACCGCCTGCGCGCCGGCGGCAATGTCACCGTCAACTGGTGGCGCCAGCACAACGCTCCCGGCAGAATAGAGGAAAACGCAATCAAGATGCACCCGGCCCGCACAGTCTATGACTCGGAAGGCAACTACAACGACCAGGTGGCCTTCGGCCTGAACGACACCCCCAACATCATGCGCCAGATCGAAGAGGAAGCCAACAACAAACGCGAATACTGGCGAGTGTTCGGCAACGCCTATCTCTCTGTCGAACCGATCAAGAACCTCATCATCAAGACCAACTTCGGTCTCAACTACCACAACGGCAACGACAAGATTTTCACCCCTGCCAACCTCCGCGACAAGACCAACAGTCTCTATCAGTATTCAAGCAAGACCACAGACTGGGTCTGGACCAACACCGCACAGTATAACGCCGACTTCGGCAAGAACTCCATCATGGCGCTCCTCGGCATCGAGGCCAAGCGCAACCACTTCGAAGACATGTTCGGCGAAGGCAAAGGCCTTGAGATCGAAGCCCCCGACTATCTCTATCTGGGCAATGTCACCTCAAATAAGAACACCGGTTCCGGAGCCTCGAACTACTCGATGTTCTCCGTGTTCGGAAATATAATCCGCAAAACGAAATGTTACGCGCTCTTGAAACGAAGCGTTGCTTTTTCTAAAACCAAACGTATCCCGGAACACCCATTTTCAAAAAAATTTCGCCCGGCTTCGCCGGGGTCTGAGGGTTGACCCCGGCGCGTGTCCGGCACTCCCCTGCTCCACTCCACCATATTTGAACGGCCTCCGAACATCGTCCGAAGACCGTTCTTTTCGTGTTTCGCTTTACGCTTTGGGTCGCTGCGCGACCGCTTTGGCTTTGTCGCTCACGCAACCTCGATCAGCGCCTTGTAAGCGGCCACGCTCTGCGCCCTGACGAGCTTGCCGCGGAAGGCCAGGCGCGACCCGACACTCGTGCTCGCATACGAAGCACCGTAATACGCATACGCGCACGACACGCCGCCACTCGCATACGCGTAAGCGCTGCCGCGATAGACCACACGGCCTGTTGCGGTGCTTATCCAGTAGATGTCGCAGTAGTGGGTGCTTGATGAGCCATTGGCGCTTCCTACGGGGACTACTGCCATATAAAGGCCGTGAGCAACGGCAGTCGTCCATGCTCCGTTCGTTGTATGACCCTTTATCATGAAGGTGCTGCCGTCGGGAAGCCATATCCGCCACTTGCCGGCGTTACCGCTTGTGTTCGGAAGGTCGACACCGTCCATCATGTCGTACTTATGGCCGTAGATATCCTCGTAGCCCAGGCAGCAGATGTTATTCATCTGCTCCACGGTCTGCGCCCCGTACTCCTCTTTGATGTACCAAGCGTACTGGTGTACGAGGTTCTCTATCATGGAGTTCGTTACGTTCGGATTTATGGCTTTGGCAGCCTCGTAGCCCACGGTATCGGTCATGCCGTATTTCATGGTGCCACCGACTGTGCGGTTGTTGGTGTGGGAGCCGGCTCCGCACTGCTCCTGGGCATCCCTGCGACCGTATTTGGCGTAGAAGAGGTTGGCGATGCGGAAGTGCATCATCGCGTCTATCTGCTGCATGCCGCGCTGGGCGCTGTAATAGTGGAAGTCGGTCCAGGACATGCTTGCCAGTGTGTATTTGCCGGCAACGGCCGCTCTGAACTTGCCGTTGACCTCGGAGGTGCCGACAACGGCGCACAGATGTTCGTCATCGTAGTACCAGTCGGGTTCCATGTCCTCTATCTTTGTCGAGTTGGAAAGGATGACCTTGTCAAACTCCGCTGTAATGAGTATGGTGAAGTGGAGCGACACTGCTCCTTCGGGCACATCGACAATGAGGTACATGCCCGGCTCGAACTTGTTGGCGAGGGTCGGGACTATGACCTCGCTGACCTTGTTGCCTTGCGCGTCGCAGAAGATGGAACCCATGAGGTTGGTGCCGGGAACGGTCGGGAAGCGCACCCTGCGGTGTTTCGATACGTCGACGGAGCAGACGGCATAGGAATTGTCGTTGCTGTAGGAGGTGGCAAGTGTAGCCTTGCCGGTCATGATCTTGCGGCCCTGTATGTATCCGCCTCCAGCTTTTATGTCATCGAGAGTGACAACATCGGCTTCGGGCCGGGCCGGGGCTTTGTCCTTTGCGTTGCTACTGTAGCATGAGTAGTGCTTGGCCTTGAGATAATCGTTGATGCCTTTGGACCACATGCCGGGCTCATACATCATCAGGTCTCCTTCCGTGGAGTCGAGTTTCGCCGGGGTGCAGTTGACTGTATCCTCTGCGTCGGCGTAGTAGTTGGAGTTGCCGTCATGCAGGGGGAACCAGGTCATCTCGCCGTCGAGGTTGTTCATCGTGGTCTCTACGTTGGCGATGGTGACAGGGCGTGTGGTGGCCTTTTTCGTCACTTTGGCAAGTGTTTTGTGACGTTTGGCGAGTATCGCGGAGATATGACCGCTGGGCTTGTATTCGTTGCCGTATTTGTAGCCCGTGTCGTTGTCGAGGTTGCTGATGTTTGCGTCGTCGCTTACGGAGTCGTCGAACTCGATCATGGTGTATTCGGGCTGTACGATGTTCAGTTCGGGGAAGTGGGCGCACATCTGCTCGTAACGCCCCTGCTCGATATATTTGGTGAGGCGCACCGTGCCGACAAGGGCGCAGGTGTCGGTGAAGTTGCCTTCGGCATCGACCCCGCCCATCGCCATGAACTTGTTGAGCCACGTGCCGTCGTCCTCGCGGTCTATGCCGGTGACACGGATGCGGTCGGCGTTGGCGCAGCGATTCAGCAACGCCTCCCAGTTGAGTCCGGGGCAGTTGTCGAAGATGAAGGTGCGGACGTTGCCATAGGTCTCCAGTGTCAGGCCGCCGGAGGTGAGCTTGCCGAGGTATTCAAGGCGCAGTGTTGTCAGCGTGCCCGGAAGCCTTGCGATGGTCACCGGCGCGCCTTTGGCGAAGTTTATGCTCTGCACTTTCGTTCCCCTGGCATCGAGTTCCTCAAGTCTGGTCTGGTTGGTGAGGTTGAGGGCGGTGCTGGTGCTGCCGCCGGTCTTGGCCTGTGTCTGATTACGCAGGGATAGTCTACGCAGTTGGCGGCAATTGCCTATTGACAGCCACCACCCTGTGGAACCGCCGCCCTGTGGCGCGTCGAGGTTGAGTTCGCGCAGAACGGAGCATTTGCCGAGGTCGAGGGCGTTCTTGAGATGGCCGGCCGCCCTTGTCATGTCGAGCGCCTTGATGCGGCTTGCGCCGTAGACGCGCAAAGGGTCGTTGACCGTATAGGCCCCGGTGATGTCGAGGGTGGCCGTGTCGCCTGCGTCGACAATGCCTGTATTGGCGATGTTGGGGCTGTTGTTGGTTCCGTAGCCGAAGGCGTATGGCTCGTTGGCAGTGATCCGCAGGGTATCATTCGTGTCGTCTGCGGCACGGGCCATGTAAAGGTCGATGTTGTCGGAGGTGAAGTTGCTCGTGCCGTATTTGGCGTCGAGAAGGGCGAAGCGGTTTCTGATGAAGTAGGTGCGGTGGCTCCTGTTGCTGCCCTGCAGGGCGTAGATGAACGGCCATACCTTGCCGTACATCTCCCTCGTGGCAGGGGCGATGTATTTCAGATAGCCGGACTTGTTGAACGCACGGTCACTCCAGTTGCCGCTCTGTTCGTCGTTGAGCATAGACAGCACACGCTCGTTGGTCATGACGGCGCGGAAGGCCCCGGCACAGCGTTTCAGATCATCCTGAAGGTTGGCGAGAACGAGGTTCCACAGCCATGAGTCGTGTCCCTCGAAGGCGTATTTGCCGGCCTCGGCGTCCCATGTGTCGCGGTCGGTGGTATAGAGATAGACCAGGAAGCAGTCGTTACGTTTGCCCAACTGGGTGTCGCCATCGTAATATGTGATATACCATTTGAGGCCGTCCCATGTGCGGAGCATCATGTTCTTGGCTCTCTGGTCCACGCTCAGGAAGTAGTCGGTGAAAATGTAGTAGGTCAGAAGGAAGTCCTTGTCGAAATACTGCCCTATCTCGTTTTTGAACTTGTCGCTCCTGAATGTGGAGAGGTCGTTGGAGTTTGCCCCGGCCGGCACACATGAGCGTATCCATCCGTAAAGGCGTTTGAGTGCGGATTTAGCTTCCGGACCCAGTTCGCTCACGTCTTTTGCAGGGTTAGGGGTCCATGCGCAGTCGCCGTCGCTCTTGACTTTGCCCGATGTGTTGACTCCATAGTTTACCTCAGCTCCGGCGTCAAATTTGGCTGCAAGGTCTTCATCGCTTGCGGTGGCGAACAGACATATCGGGGAGGTGTTGTTGAGCATCTCGAGGGCGATGGGGCATTCCGGGGTATAGCCTTCGACCCCTTCCATGCCGAACACCGGGCCGCTCTTGGATTTCTCGTTGTTGAAGTTGTACTGGCCGTAGTAGACGTTCTCGCCGTCGGCGGTTTCGGCACAGAAGATGTCGATGGGCATGCCGTCGATGGCGGTGCGCACGTTTATGGCCGCGAGGCTGTTGCCCCCCTGCTCGTACTGGTGGCGCTGCGGAGGGGTCAGCAGACCCAGTTCCTTCATGACGTCGTTGAACAGCTTGGCACCGCCGGTGTTGAGCGACATCGACGAGTCGGAGTAGTCGCTCTTGCAGCAGACGATGGGCACGGGCACGGCTCCGGGGCGCATCCTGTACTTGTTGCCGGCAAGTACGTTCTTGCCGGTCATGGAGAGATTCTCGCTGCCCTTGGTGAAGTAGATGCGGATATTCTTGCTCGGATATTTGGTCGACGATGTACCCTGTATGCGGATATAGCAGTTGGTGAGGATGAAGTCGTAATCGGGGCCGAGCGGCGAATAAAAGTAGACATCGGCAAGGAAGTCGGTCTTCTTGTTGTTGGTCTCGTAGACATCATCGAGCATGTTCTTCCTGACGATGCGCAGGACTCCCTTCCCTTGGGCTCGCAGCTTGTCGAGGTCGACATCGCCGTTGTCGCCCAGGATGTCGTTGATGGTGAATTCACCCATCATCTCCTCGGTGGTCTCGCAGTCGACGATGCGGTTCTCGAGTTCCTCGTCGTCGCTGAGGGCACGGTTATATACTCGTATGCTCTTTATCTCGATGTCAGCTTCGGAACTGTCAATGGTGATCTCCTGCGGCGTGTCCTGACGGAAGCTGAATGATGAGTCATAGATGTCGGCGCCGTTGCGGTTGCCGTTCATGTATAGTTCCATCAGCCGGTCCTGTGCGGCCGTGCCTATCGTCAGGGCGACCTTGGTCCACTCTCCCTCGACTATATTGGTGGCGAGCTTGATCTCGCGTGTGACCTGCTCGTCGTCCTCGTTGGTGTAGGTGACGGTCTGCCCGGTTCTGAAGCTCGCCTCGGAGGTGGTGACGAGCAGGCCCTTCCCTTTGTCGATACATGACACCACAGAGGCCGTGCGGTCCATGATGTTGCTCACGCGCATTGTTATCTCGACCGTCAGGCCGCCGGACTTGACATCGGTGGCGAAAGGTCTGTAGCCGATGGTGGCCCTCGCTCCGTTGGTGAGCTTCAAGGCCCCGTCTATCCATCCGCTGCTGCCCCAGTCCACGTTTTCAAACGATGTTGTAATGCCGTTCGATTCCCATTTGGCGCGGTCATCGGGGCTTTCGTCGTTGCTACGTCCGGCTGCGTCGAGTTTGAACTGCAGGCCGTACTGCGCTTCGCCGATGTCGATGCCGCTCTCGGCCACGTCGATATGTATGGTGTAACTTGCCGAGCCGAGTTTCAGCTGCAGGATCTGCCGTCCTTTCTCGGTAAATCGGTTGGTATAGGTCTGCGCGGTTCTGGGCACGCTTACGGTACGCGCCAGTGTGCCGTTGTGCCAAAGTTCCACTGTAGCCGGAACTACCGACGGATCATAGGCGGCGAAGTCGAATGTGCATTTCTCGTACTGCCCCGCCTCGATGACCGGGATGGAGTGAGCCGCCCCGGTGAATATGCGCCCGTCAGGGTGGATAATCTTGGTGCCTATGAAGGGTGCGTTGCTGCCGCGTTTGAGGATGTCGAAGTAGATGCTCTCGCTGCAGAGCGTAAGACTGTCCTGCTCCATCTCGGCGACCATCTGAACGGTATGGCGCCCTACCGACAGCCCGGCCATGTCGAGGTTAAAGTTGCCGTTGGTGGTGCCGCTCCTTGTAACCGAGTGGAGGTTGCGCTGCACACCGTCGACATACAGTATTACGGATTTCGTGCCGGCACCGGACACGGCGTATGGTATCTCGACCTTGTCATGGAGGTCGTAACCGCCCTGGGCGAGTCCGGAAGCCACGTTGTATGAACTTGAAAGGTTCAGGCTGACCACCTTGATGCTGACATAGGCCGGCTTGCGCTGCTGTTTGCCGGTGGTCGGGTCGGTGGCCGTGGCTGTGACATAGATGTCGCTTGTTCCGAGAAGGAGGTATTTTGTGAGGTCGAGGGTGTAAGTCCCCTTGCTGACATTCTGCTTTGTTTCACTGTAGGTGGTGACGATGCCGCGCTTGACGGTGATTTCAACGGTGGCTTTCTGCCCTGTGCTCTGCCCGGCTTCCTCGCCTGTGAACTGGTGGTCGTAGCTCCATGTAAGGATAGCCGAGCCGCCATCCTTTATGGTAGACGCACTCAGCGATGCGTTCAGCACTATCTTGGTGCCGGCTGCATCTCCCCCACCCCCGCCACCGGCGGGTATGGTGAAGTCGGTGATGACGGCGCTCTTGCTCTTGAGCTGCACGGTGACGGTGCCGTCCTCGTTCTCGATGACCTCGTTGTTGAACAGCGTGCCGGATTCCAGTTCCGACAGTTTGGCGGTCACTACTCCGTTCTGCACCGGATTGGTGCTATCGGGGTTGAGGCTGTCGTCCACCTCGGTCTCATTTATTGTGATGCCGACATTCCCTTCCGCATCCGGCGTTTTCTTTTCGCCGTTGACGGTGACACTCCTGACGGTGTTCTTTGACCCGTATTCCTCCCATGCGCCTGGGTTGGTGAAGGTGGAGAGGCTCGTGCCGATGAAACGGTAGTCCTCCCATTTGCCGGCGGCGCTCTCAAAGGTGATGATCATGCCGCGCTTCTGCTCGTCATCGATGTCGGCTTCGGCGAGTTTAGCCACGGCGGTCGTCTTGGTGTAATAACCTGTGGTCAGCGGATGCAGGGCGGTGACGTTATAGTATCCGCTACCACTCCCGGTTCCGGCGGTGGCGAATGGTATCCACTTGGTCGCATCGGAAATGTCATTATCCGAATTACCGATGAACTGCCACGACTCCCAGCCTTTGGATCCTCTGAATATCATCACACAGCCGATGGACATATACTCGTCACCATCGGACTGCGAGTGCGCGGCCAATGCGTCCTTGGCCGCGCTCCAGTCTGCGAATACCCGCTCGGGGTCGCCTAAGATGTCGTTCACAAGTACCATGGGATGGCGGCGCGCCGATTCTATGGCCTTCTGAAGCTGTGTGGTGGCATCATTCGCTGCCGTTGCTGCATCTCGGGCCTGTGTTGCCGCGTTTGCAGCGACTGTCGCAGCCTGTGACGCTGCGTCCCTTGCAGCGTTGGCCTGTAAGGTCGCATTGGTTGCGTTTAAGGCTGCCGTTGTTGCGGATTTCGCCGCGTCATCGGCCGGCTTGCGCAGCAGCGACACCGGTGCGCTTACGACCTCGGTGCCGCGGATGGCCGGGAGGGTTGTGATGCCGTCAAGGCTCGCCACGACGGGGAGTTCATCCATGCTCTGGCTCTCGGCCTTGATGGCGTTGAGCATCTCGTTCTTGTCTGCCTGTGATAATGCCATGATTAGTCTGTTTTAGTCTGGTTGTTTATCTGCTCGTTAAGCCCGTCGATGAATGCCGGGGTTCCGTAATTGGCCGCGACCTCCGTGATGGTGCGTACCTCTTCGTCGGTATAGTCGGTAACACCCTCACTACGGTAGATTTTCATTGCGAGGGCATGCGCACGTATCCCATTCACATTAATGTAAATCATATCTGCCACACACTCTCTCGCGTCTCCTGTTTTATAAACAGACTTACTGATCCCTGCCGGAATCTTGAATCTTTGAAAATTAAGTTTTGTCATATTTCTGATTTTACGCATTATAACTCCAAATAGGTGCAAGCACCATTATTTCGCAATTTGAGTCATTGCCCGTTTCGTCATCAGACATACCAATTGAGAAATGATCGTTGGCCACCTCAAACACACGAGCGTCAATCGTCCATGAACCATACCCACAAACAATGACCTTATATCCATTTGGAAAAAGTCCGCTTTCAAATGACACAACATATCGCCCGGCTTGCGACCGTTCAACTGTCATGTAACTACCCATATTTCGGTCATCCCATAACTTTCCATTTATAATCGCAGTTTTTGAAGATTCATTATAAGAAAGCCTCCCAAGCGCAAGCATTCTCGGGAAACGGCCTAAGTATCCGTTTGTTTCTCTAAAATTTTCCGGGCCGAATCTATTGGTCATAATCCATTCACACTCGTAGCTGTTTTCATTGTCGCTTTTCAAGAAATTCGTTATCTCTACAGTTTCTTGAGGAAGCACTACCACATCATAAGTATGATATTGGTGGCCGTAGGAACCATCTTTTGCACCTCGCCACGAGTATAGACCGAAAGTGTATATTCCACCACCTTTAGGCGACGAATTGTAAAAACGAATTACCTTCCCTATATCTTCATATACATCATCCCAAGGGAATGTCATATTTTTTACAACGCCCGCCTCTAATGGCTTCATGTGGATTATATTATTGCCATTGGTGAATCCGTTGTACCCGGCAGACAGATTAAGAACTCCGGTGAACTTACCATTGTGAGCCACGATACTTCCGTCTTCTTTAATCTGAATATTTCCATTTGCCGTAATAATACCCTCAAGTTTGATGTATTCAGCCTTGATTTTTACACCGTCCTGCCCAGCACCAACAAACGATTGGAGATTGCCTTCGCTGTCGATGGCATACAAACCCGACATTTGTGAGGTTGTCAAAATGCCAGATTCGGCAAGCACCTTGCCATCGGGGCCAAAGTTCTGCGCCGAAATTCTTATCAGTTTCTCGCTCTGCTCAAACAGTGTGCGGTATTTATATGTAAGTGCCTCTACCTTGTCGGTGGACAGCACGAGCATATACAAATATATCTCACCAGAGAAACTAAGTTTGAAGTCTCCGGTCCCATTCCAAAGTCCGTCACAAGAGAACTGCTGATAGCCGTCAGTGGGATTCAGATCCGTGGCATATTCGAATGAATTGAAATTCTCGAATCCGGTCTTGTCAACATTCTCGAATCCGACTTTCAGCACCCCACTCTTTTTTACTTTGTAGAAGAAGCTCAGATACACCGGCAACGGCTCTTTCTTGCCGTCGGAGTTGGTGCGGAACGTGGGTTTGCTGCGTAGGTCGACATTCTTCTGGAGTATGTATTTGTCAACGATTCTTACGACCGTGCGGTCTGAATCACGGGTGACACTCGCGCAGTTCCCTTTCTTTATCAGGACGTTGTTGTTGACCCAAAGCCATTTGTTGCCGACAAGGAAGAACACGGCCTCGTTGGATGTGTCCCACTTTTCCATCCCCAAAGAGAATGTCGGGTTGCTCAGATAGCCTTTGTCAGCCACGAAGTCCTGGCGCACTGCTTCGATGGAGCTTGTGATTCGACCCTCGACTATTTCAAACTTCGTCTTTATATCCTCACCTGTAACCAACAGGAATGTGCCTCGCAGATAGGCGTTATCGCTGTACACGCCGTTGCCGTGGGGCTGATTATCTGCAGGGAACCAGTCGTCGGTAATGCCGTCAAGGTTGCCGAACCGGGCGCGTAGACAGCTGGAGAAATTCTTGTCGCGCACACCATCGAGGACATCGATACGTGGCTGCCCTTCCTCGGTGGCCGATATGAGTATGAGGTTCTGACGCTTGGGATCGGAGGTATTGCCCATCAGCACACACTCGTCGCCAGGCATCGGTACCGCCCCGGCAAATTCTGTTGCCGGAATAACAACAGTGTTACCGCTTACGTTTGCGATTTCTACCCAGTAGCTCTTAAGGTTACCGCCGGTGAAAGTCTGGCAGCGCATGAGGTCATGGGCAACGAAAGTGTTATCCTGCTCGAAGGTGATTATATAGTGACCATTGACACTCTGCACCTCCTTGATCTTGCCGTTGGCCGCCGACACGCATATCTGGCCGCCCACGCTCCGGATCTTCTCGACGAGCAGTTCGAACACGGTCATGATCTGACGCACGGTCAGCCTGTCGACCGTCAGGTGCGACAGCCCGTTCTCAAGCCATATACGCCACCCCTCTCCAGCGAATCCGTCAACGAATTTCGGGGAGCTTAACAGGGCACGCACAAGGAGAGTAAGAAGTTCGGCATTGCCGGCACCGTCTATGGTTCCGCCCTGGGTGCCGGGAATAAAGTCGCCTGCATCCAGTCCTTCCTCGAAGATAATCTTCTTTTTGGCCCGGTCGGGGCTGTTCTTGCTTATGAATTCCCGTTGGCTGCGCCGGGCGGAAAAAAGGTTGTTGTCGGTGGGAACAGTCCTGTCCCAAGTGCGTATGATGTCCGGCATCGAGATGGAGCCGGCTATGTCGCGGATATATGTCCGGGTCTCCCCGATACTGTCAGACACCTTCTGCATGGTGCTCCGGCTGAGCGCGTCGCTGATCTCGATGTCCATGCGCGACGGAAGGTTGACCTTGCGCGTTATCCTGGTGATGCGGCTGTCGCGATAGCCGGTGCCGGGGAAGTACTTGTCACTCTCAAGGCGCACCCTCTGTCCGATGCTGAGCCTGACAGCGTTCTCCTCTATCCATACATGGTCGGTCGGGGCCTTGAAAACCGCGATGTCGAGGGTATGCTCCTTGTTGAAGGCATTGACAGCAGTCAGCAGTTCCTCTTCGGCAAGGGAGTAGTATTCGTCCGGCATATGGAGGTTCCACAATATGTATCTGTCGCCTGGCTTGGGTATGAGCTTGTCGCCGGGTAGCTGCATGTCGTTGTCATACGGCCATATTGTGATAATCTCGAACTCGCGGGTCTTGCTGTCGAAATTTACCTCGAAATAGAATGTACCGTTATCTTCATCACCCTGGCCGGCAAGTTCGCTCCCCTCCTGAAAGGACACACGGATGACCTTGCCGCCTATCATGTAGTCGGTGGGGTCGAATGGCAGACTGTTGTCGGTGAAGTAATAGACATCGTATGTATTGCCGTCCTGCCCTTTCCGGGTCTCGCTCCTGGCTCTGCTGACAGTGCCTATGCGCCTGGGGTAGATGTCGGCAAAGGCGGATTCCTCGTAATGGTCCACGATGCCGTATTCGTCGGAATAAGCCTCTACATACTTTTGTCCACCCGGAAGCTGCAGACGCGAAAAGCCATATTTCGATGGGTCAATATTCCTTGAGCTTCCTTTCGGGAACAGTCTTGTGTAGAATTTGACATTGTTCGCTGTGCCGGGATCTATCGACAGCAAGCCCTTGTCGTATCCGAGTGTTATGGGTTCTCCATGCTCGCAACGACAGATGTTGACGGTCTGCCCCTCGGCCCACCATTCGGCACCGACTTTCTCGGCTATCTCCTTGAGCGCCTCGTCGCAGTATTTACCGAAATAGTCAATGGTGATGTTCTCGGTGCCGTTCACCTGTCCTACCTTCCAGTCGGTGATATTGCCGCATGCGTCGTTCATACATTTCACTATCATGGCCACATGCTCCCGTGGGGGTGCGGTCAGCGTGAACACCGGGTCCTGCTCGTTGTCGACTGTCTTAAGCACGAGCCAGTTCTTTATCAGGCTCTCAATTCCATAGAGTTTGAGGTCGTATGTCCATTCGCGTGTGGATTTCTGCTTCGGGCGGTATCTCTCGGTGAGCCAATAGTGCTCCCCCTCGAAATCGGCGTAGTCGTACACATCAAGGGCTATGTGCTCGTACAGAGTGAAGGAGAGCGTCAGGACATTGTCGCCCTGAACTTCCTTCGACTGTACGGAACTGTCATTCGGGGATAGTTCCGCCTTGGGGATACCGTATCTATCGTATATCGTTATAAGCATGTTTGAATGGCGTTATAATATGGTTAGAATGACGGCTCCGGCTCCTTGAATTTGACTTTGAACCGGCCGGCCTGGACTCCCTCTTTCCACAGGTAGGTAAGGGACTTGAAATCGGTGTTGTCGACATAAAACAGGCGCATGGTTAGTCCGAGTGACGGAAAGCGCATAGTCAGCCATCCGTCTTTGCCCTGTTTTATAAATGTCAGGAACTTGCTGTAGCGGTCAATCCACTCTTCTATTGTGGGGGCGAATATTGCAAAGTGAAGCGTGATGTCGCGCTCCTGGTTCCGCACGTCGAGTTTCGGGGAATATTTTGTGCCGTTATGTTCACGTATGTCTACACCCACATGAGCCTTGACCTTGGATGCTTTCAGAATGGCATTGAGGTTCTCTCTGCCGCCTCTCTTTTCCTCGGTCAGAAACGCTCCGAACTCTTTCCATATATCGGCGCCGTTGATTATTACAAGTCCGTCAAGTTGGTACATGGCTATATCTTTATTCCGTCTCTTATAATCTGCTCTAACTTCTCGTTTATCTCCTTCGTTTCTTTGGCGGTGGCCGAGGTATTCTCTTCGATCTTGCGGAGATGTTCCGTGGCCACGTTCATCTTGTCGGAAACATTCTCCACATTCTCATCGATGGATGCTGAGTGCATCTGTATGCTCGTGCCGATACCCTCAAGCTTGGTTCCCTGATCCTGGGACATGGCGGTATATACCCCTGATTTCCCGGACTGGGAACTCCCGGCTGTGTCAAGGTCTATTCCGGCCGCATCGGCGATACCGTCGAGCCTGTCGTTGGCTGCGGACATGGCCTGTTCAAAGCGTTGCTTCCAGTTCTCAAGGTAAGCCTTGTCTGCCGTGCCGGCAATGAGGTGTTCCGACAATTCGTTGTAAAGCGGCTCAAGCACTTTTGCAAGATCCTTGTACATGAATCCGTTCAGGATGGCATTGGCGAGCGTGTCCTCGGTGAATTTTCCGAGCTCGGACATATCCCCTCGCATAGCCTTTAGTGCATCTCTGGCATTTGAGAGGAAACTGTCGAATGACACTCCCATAACCATTTCGCGCATGGAGTTGTAGCATTCCTCGATATTCTGCTTGAGTTCCTCGATGGTCTTGCCGCTTGCCACCCATGCCTCATAATAGGCCCGGGCTTCGCTGCTCAGTTTGTTCTGATTATACCAAAGCTCTATCTGCTGTGCCGAGTAGCCCCGCAAGTCCCATGTTGCAGAGCCTCCGTTCAGGGAATTACCCCACTCGTAATGCCCCTGGCTCCCCTGGAGCCTGTTCCACAAGTCATCCCAGACAGCAGTCTCGCTGCGTAGGTTCTTCGTGTACTCATCAAGTGCCGATGACTGCGCCTCCCACACGCTGACACTCGCCGGCTTTGCATAGCCTCGTTCTATGAGCCAGTTGAGAAGCTCGACATCTTTTATTATGTCACTTATCTGGCTTTGGTTGGCGGCATATTCTGCTGTCCGCTCCCTGATGGCGCGGTTGGTCTCGATTTCGGCAATGTACCATTCACGTTTCATCTCCTCCATTTTCTCTTTCCATGAACTGAAAAGGGAGAAAATGGATGACAGGCCGTTCAAAGTGTTGGTAATACCACCGACAATATCGCCGGCCCATATCTGCGCTATGCCGGTACCCATGTCCATCGCACCGTCGCAGAAGGTCATTATCTCGTTCATCGAGTTCTTGAAGTTGTCGCCAAACACAGAACCGAGGGCATCGCCCCAACCGCGTATGGTGCTTGTGACCTCCTTGCCTTTTGATTGCAGATTCTTCAGGGCGCCGGTCACATCGCCGCCCTCCTTGATAGCCTTGTTTAGTTCAGACCATGAGGTGCGGAAGGCTGCAAAAGGATTGTCCTTTTCAAGCTGTTTCTTTATCTCCTGCACCTGCTTGAGCATGCGCCGGTATTCATCTACGGTTATCTTGACCGCCTTCTTGACAAATTTTCCGTCGGCATCCTTGACGGGTATGGAGATTTCCACCCCGTCACCGTCAACCTTTGCGTTTTTAAGGGTATCCTGTGCCTGTGTATAGAAATCTTTCAGCACCTTGTAACCCCTGTCGGACACAGTGCCGAAAAGTTTGTCGTAAAAATCGGATGACTGAAGGATCTCCCCCTCAAGCGCCAGTATCGAGTTCCGATATGCCTGTGTCCGTGCGGATATGGCGGATTCTATCTCCGTAGTGTCCGCACCCTCACCGCGCAGTCGATTGAGTTCCGCGTTGAGCACTTCCATGTCGGCACCGTAAGCCGTATCTATATCCCGGCGCCGCTGATCGAAATCCTTGTACTGCTGCAGGAGTTCGTTCAGTTTTTCCCGGTTCTTGGCTACCTCGTCATTTTCTACCTGTCGGACCGCACTCTCCATGCCGGATTGCGCAAGTGCGTAGGATTGACGGAGAGCCTTGTCCTGTTCGGGGGTAAGGCTCCCGTTCTGAGCTTCTCTCCATCTGGCTTCCTGTGCCTGAATCTCCGCAATCTGCTTTTCGTAATCAAGTTTTATCTGACGACGGCGTTTATCCGCACTTTCCTCCATCTGGTCTATGGCCTCCTGTTCGTTCTTCCAACGGAGTTTGCGCAGTTCCTCAGCCACTCTGCGCTCTTGCTCGATGCGCGGATCTTGCTCCGGATTGTCGGATGTGTCAGGTTTATCCGACTTTTCTGGTTCTATATCTGTTCCCGGCATGTTTGACATAACAGAATCAAGTTGGCCGGAAAGACGGTTCATTTCATCCACATAGCCTCCTATTATGTTGGTGGCGTTATCACGTGCTGCCTGTTGACGGCCAAGAGCATCAAGGTTGCCCTGTTTTTTTCGCATTTCGTTAATTATGCGTGCTCCTTCGGCATCCAAATTCTCGCCAGACTGTCCTCCATACTGTGAGTGCCATGTGGTGATATGAGAGCCTGCCGCGGCTCTTTCCTCCGGGGTGAGTTCCTGAAGCACAGCGTGTCCGCCGATGCCGAATCCCTGGCCGGTTCCTGACACGGCCCCGGCTTTTACAGGTTTCCAGTTGTATGTCTTGTTTTTCTCTATCTCCGACACCATATCATCAGCAACCTGCTGTATTCTTGTTTCGTATGCCTTTAATTCAGCGCGTATGATGATGGCGTTGAGCATGTCCTTTGTATGATCCCGGAATATTCTCTCCATGTCATTGACATTATCTATTTCCTTTCCGAGCTTGCGCCATTCATCTTTGGTGTCGGTGATGAATTTTTTCTTTTTGTCAAGACTGTCACCGAGATTTTCCCAAGCTCTCTTCAGCTTGAGGAACGACGCTATCTGGGAACCGGCCGACTCGACGACAGCACGGGCAAAATCCTCTTCCTGTTGCTTCCGTTTCTCAGCCTGCGCCTGACGCTCCTCCTCCGCCTTCTGAGCTGCCTTTGAACCTTTTGCAAACGCATACAACGCACCAACCACTGTTAGGCATGCCATAGCCAATATAACGTATGGGTTTGCTTTGGCCACGGCATTGAAGGCTGCCTGTGCTATTGTGGCCGCTTTGGTTACGATGACTCCTCTGCCCTGCGTCGCAGTCTTAATATTTTCTGCGGTTGCCAGGGCCTTTGTCTGAATGATATTAACTCCCTGCATAAGCGCTGACTGCTTTTGCAGGGTATTCTGCATTGAGCTCAATGCATTGCTCGCCACAAGGGCGGCCTGTAGTTTTGTCTGCGCCTCGACAAGATCCTCCTGACTGACTCCGAAAATCTCTGCGCCGGCAGTGGCCAGTCCGAATCCGTCAATAACCAGTTGAAGGGCTCCGGCCATCTGGTCGAACCCTCGCGTATCCGATGCCGCGTTGTTGATGGCCGCCGTGGTGTCGGCCATCGCGTCGCGTAGGATACCGGCTTGCTCGGTCAGTTCCTCTATATGTCGCTGCAGAGCCTTGCCCTCGGCCGAGGCCCGTTCCTCGTCGCTCAACTGGGCGTATGACACCATAAGTGTCGCAATCTCCTGTGTAAGATTGCGCAACTGTTGGCGCAGAGAGGTGTCGGCTCCTTCTGCCGCCCCCTTGAGTTCATTCTGTTTCTGAATCAGTCCGTCAAGGGCACCTTTCTCATCCTCCAGTTCCTTACGTGCCGCCTCAAGACGGGACTTGGCAGTCTGCCATTCCTGGCCCGGAGCGGCCTTCTTGAATGCTTTCTCAAGGCTTGCAACTTCTTTTTCCAGTCGTTTTATGTGCTTCTTCTGCTCCTCAAGGGATGCCGTGACCTCACGTAGCTCAATCTTGGCATCTTCCGAGAACTGCCTGACGACACGCCGGGCATTGGACAGCCCCGGCGTAAGTCCGTCTCGCATCAGAATTTCTATTTCGACCGGTTTCATTTGGTGAGTTCGCTTTTATAAAATCCGACTATTTCATTGGCCTCATCCTCCGCGCTGCGCTCAGTGTCTTCGGCTTCCTGGGATTTGCCGCCAGTATCGATATACCTGGGGGCATCGCTCAGCATCATTATGAGGGTCTGGTAGTTTACGTTATTAAGTATGTAGTCTATAGTCCAGCCTGTGGCACTCGCCACCTGCCATAAGAATCCGAAGGGGCTATGGGAATTCTCAAAGCGAGTCTTTAACTCCCCGTCGCGTTTTGGCTCAGACGCACCGTCAGCGGATTTGTACGCTCGGCGGATCTGATAATAGGTATAAAAGGGTCGGTACCCATCAGCGACACGAACTTGCGCACGGCCGCTATCTGGTATTCATATCTTACGAAGTGCCGGACAAACCATGTGAGCGGTTTTACGAAGGACGGGCGTCCGAGAGTCAGGGCTATCATTCGGCAGATCTTGTCACCGTGGTCGGCAAGGAAGCGCATCTGCTCATCCTTGCTGAAAGCTTCCATCTGCGCGCTCGTGACGTTCATTGACAGATATGTCCGGGCGATTTCTATCTGCCCGGACATACAGGGGCGCCGCATAGTTACCCTCAGTATTATAGGGCGTTTCCTGAATGGCAGCCGGAACTCCTTCAGGGGGAGGGAGACACCCACATTGAGGAGTGCCTCCGCTGCCTCCTGTTGGACTTGGCGGATTGTCTTTTCATCCATGCTTTATCCGGCCGAGGGTGATTCGCCCTTGGTCGGGGCGGCAGACTGGGATGCGACATTGGTGCCCATAGAGTCGGTGTCCTGTATGCGGTAAGGTGGCACGCCATCTTCCTCCGGCTTGTTGATCTTGAGTTGACACTCTATCTTAGACACCTCGGTAAGCGTGAGCTTGCCACCGGGGTTGGCGAGGATGGTGGCGTTGGGAATGGTCATGGTCTGCCCGGACACGAACTCAATTTCCCATTCGCCGGAAAGTTCTACAAGGGATGACGGGGCATTCCATCCCGTGATCTTCTTGTCCTGGCCGGTACCGGATTCTATCAGCGAACCGCCGAGTGATCTCTGTAGGTTCTCATAGTCAAGCTGAATGAGATTGAAGGTCGGGGAGATCTTGCCATTTGACTGGAGCAGGGTAAGGACAGGGGCGTCAGGAACTTGCTCGGCTTCCACATCGACTGATTCAGGCTTGGAGCCGCCCCAATCCCAGGAGCCTTTCTCGATGTAGCCGACCTTTTCAGCGGTTGTGCCGCCCTTCTTCTTGAATCGGACTTCGGCTATGCCGTAAATGAATTTCTTACTCATTTTTGTGTGATTTTAAAATTGAGAAAATAGATTAGTGCAATTGTGAGGATAAAGCCACAGGTAACCCCGCTCATATATATGCTAAAGGGGGATTTCCGGGACGCACGTTCCTCGATGACCGACTCGTGGTAATTTTCCAGTGCGTCACGTGCATTATGATAGAGCGCCTCGTAATATTCTACCTGGCGTTGCAGACTGTCGCATGTGCCGGTGATATAGATTATGCCGTCATGATGGGTGGCCTCTACATGCGCCCGGTCTTTGTTTTCACGGTAGGCCGCTCCCTCCGGCAGCTTAAGGAGGCTGTCCACGGATATCGCCATGTGCACCTGACTCTCGGGAACCATCTGTGTCGTTATCACTCTGGTCACTGCCGCAGTCGTGTCGCTCTTCGCGGAAGTCGAAGATATCTGCTCCTGCTGAGTCTGCGTCTTTTGGGTTGTCGCGCAGCTTGAAAAGCACAGGGCAATAGTCAGCATGACGACAACCGGAAGCAGCCTCGACAGCCTTGCGTAATCGAGCCATTTCTCTCTTGGTAGAGGCCATCTCCTTTTTGGTGGCCTGCAGATCTGTTCGTGTGGCATTTAGTTCATCTTTTAATGGTTTGACGATGTTCTCCACCAGAATCCGGGTCGCGTTCTCGGTGTTGGTGATGCGCACAGTTTCGGCGTCTGCCTTTGCTTTCTCCGCATCAGCCTTTGCCTTCTCCGCATCGGCGTTGGCCTTGCGCACGGTTGCTTTCATGGTGGCCACTGCCACCATGAGCCCCACAAGGCCGGTGCCGAGAAGTATGTTGAGGATTTCGCTGGTGGACATCGTTGTGATTGGTTTACTGGGTTGTTACTGGTTTATACCGATTGACTTGAGCCATTTTTGAACGTCGAAGCTCGGACAGGCTTTGGCGGCGACCTCGTTGTGACCTATGATACGCACATCAGGGAAGCGGCGGTGAAAATCTTTCACATACGCCTCCATAGCCTTGCGCTGTGCCGGAGTCCGGGTGTCTTTGGGATTCATCGACCTGTCACAGCCGCCGGCATAGACGACATGACGGCTGACGGAGTTGTAGCCTTTGGCCCCATTGGTGATTTCCCACGGATCGACATTGGCGTCCTCGTTGTTATCTACAAGCCGCTCGACGGTGCCGTCAAGGTGAATGATGTCGGTATAGCCGACCTGCTTCCACCCCCTGCCGCCAGCCGACACCGGGCTAAGGTGCATCCGCCTGATGTCGGCGGCTGTCACCTCGCGCCCTTCGGGTGTCGCTGTGCAGTGCAGTACAAGATACTTCAACCGGGCCATAGCTTATTCCGTGGGAGCCTCCTTTTTGGTGAACTTGGGAGTGGCGCGGAAGTCGGCGACGATGAACTCTTCCCCGAAGGCGATGTTGGTATCAGCCTTCATGAGAATCTTGCAGAAGTAGAGTTCCGAAGCCGGTGCGTATTTGTCGATCTGGATGACGCTTTCGTCATTCTGAAGGTTGACAGCGGCGAAGAAGTTGCCATCGGCATCCGGCGAGCAAAGAGTGGCGACGATGACACCCTCGGGCCACGCAGCCACGGTTTCGATGGTGATGCCCTTGTAGCGCTTGCGGTTGACCTCTGTTTCGCTGGCGTTCTTGGCCTCGCGTTCGGTCAGCTCGTCGTCATACTTGTCGAAATCCTCGACGCTCATGATGATACGCAACGAGGGGTTGGAGCGCATGGCTTTGGGGATTCCTGCACGGACCGCTTTGAGCTTCTTCAGCATGGTGTCAGCCTTCGATACGTCGACCCACTTGTAGTCGGCGGCTTTGGCAGCCTGGGTGAGGATACCGTTCATGAGCTTGGTGTCATCCTCGCCATCGACGTATTCGCCATTGACGTAGTGGTCGCCGAGCTCGAACTGCACCTGCTTGGACAGTGCGTCGAGAAGCGCGTTCTGCGCCTCCGGGGGAAGTTGGGCGAACACAAGGTTTCCCTTGGGCTGCCACTTACGCCAGATCTGCTCGAAAGCGCGGGGGTTGAACAGGGTGAAGGCCATGAAGTCGTGTGGCTCGAGGGTCTGCTCCGACCAGTTGAAGTCACCCTTGCTGTCCTCGATGACGGGGTTCTCCTTGCGTTTCTGGAGCATACGTCCTGTCTTAAGACGGGGGATGCTGATCTTTTTCTCCACGCCGGGGATAACATGGATGAGACCCTTTTCCACAAGCTCGTTGCTCGTGGTGGCGACGGTGAGGATTCTCTCAAGTACCTCGCCGTTGTAATTGGTGTTGTCTACTCTGATTGCCATATCTGTATGGGGTTGGTATTGTTACTTATTGAGTTTTGCGCGGATTTCGTCCATGCGGAGTTCCCACGGGCCTTTCTTTGGAAGATCGTCGCCGGCGGGGGCTGTCTGGAGTGTGCCGCTGAGTTTCGGGGCCGGAGAGATGGCGTCGAGGGTGGCGTTGAGGGTTTCGATACCCACAGACTTGCCGAGGTCGAGGAAATGCTGCTTCTTCTCCGCCGGGATCTTTTTGGCGGCGATGGCCGCGTCTACGGCGGCCGTGACCTGTGATAGTTTGAGCTGCTCGTTTTCCCTACGGATGTTCTCCACATCGTCGTTGGCGGTTTTGAGTTCCGCGAGTTTCGCGTTGACGGCCGCCTCGTCTGCCGTTTCCGGCAAGCCCAGTGTCAGGGCGAGTGTCTTGATGTCCATTTGCGGTTGGTTGTTGGTTGGTTTATGATTCAGCCTCGGAAGGGGGCAGTCACCACCCTCGCTCAGCGTTATTAACTGTCCGTCCTTGTGGAGCCGGATTGCATCGTTGTTGGCTCCGATGTCGACAAGCGACACTTCGATAAGGCGCGCCTTTGTCACTGTCGCATAGCGCTGCCCCGACACGATAAGCTCCGCGGCGTCGCTTGTCTCGATGACCTCGAAGCCGATGCTCACCATGCGGAGCGAGCCGAAGTCCCACTGCTTCTTGCACTGGGTGGAAAGTTCGGTAGCCTCGTCGAATGCGAGCTCGCCGGTGATCTCGCCATTTTCTTTCTTTATGTCCTTTATAAGTCCGATAGCCTTGCCGCGGTTGTGCATATAAAGGAGTATAGGATTGCGCTCATACTGGGTGATGTCCACGCCATCGGTCAGGACGCGGTACCCGTAGCTGTTGAGCGTGTCGTTTGTCAGTCTTACTCTGTTGCCCATGTCTGTGCGATAATGATTTTTTCGGTGCAAAAGTGAGAGATAAACCGCTTGTTTCCAAAAAAGTGTGCAATGGTTGCACACTTGTATGCAATGGTTGCACACTTTTTTTGAAGGCACACCTCATATTCGCACTTTTGCAGTGCAAAAGCGCCAAAATCATTATCGACATGACAAAAGCTGAACTTGAAAATAAAAGAAACCTGGCACGCACCCTGTATCTTTCAGGGAAGGAGCAGACCGAAATCGCCGAGATGATAGGCGTGTCACGAGTCACTATATCCAAATGGTGTACCGCTGAAGGGTGGAAAGCCACCCGCGCTGCCAAGACCATCACTCGCCCGGAACTCATAAAGAAATTACTCCTGGCGACAAACACATTGCTCGACAAAGTCAACGAATCCGGCGACCTCGCCCTTATAGACAGCCTCGGCGACAAGCTCTCGAAGCTGACCGCCGCCATCGACAAGCTCGACAAGTCACAGGCCAATGTCGTGGCCGCCATAGAGGTGTTCACTGCTTTCTCCAAATATCTTGAATTCCGCGCTAAGACAGACCCGGAGGTAACCATCGAGTTCATCAAGAAGGTCAACAAGCTGCAGGACGGATTCCTCATCGAATCATTCAACAAGGGAGCACTCGTTTACCATGGCGACTAAACTTACAAAGGAACAGAAGGAGGCATTCGCGCAGTGGAAGGAACACTGCCGCGAAGTCCAGGCCATGACGGCGGCGTCCCTGTCTATCGTAAAGGAGTCGCCTGTCGAGAAGGAGCGTCGCATCAAACGGCTGCTCTCCAATTATGACGAATTCTGCGAGTATTATTTCGCACACTACCTCACCCTGCGCGACAAGACCACCGGGGAGGTTATCCGAGTGATACACAATGCGCCGTTCCACACCAAAGCGGCGCTCACGATAAAGAACACGCCAAATCTGAAGGCGGTGTTCAAATGGCCGCGCGGCCACGCCAAATCCACCCACATCGGAGTGTTCATTCCCCTTTGGCTGATTTTCCAGCCGAAGAGGCTTATCAATTTTATGGTCACTGTCGGCAAGTCTGAGGACAGCGCCAACCGTCTGCTCGGCGACCTTCAGGCGGAACTGGAATACAACCAGAAGCTCATCGCTGATTTTGGTGAACAGAAAAACCTCGGCTTATGGCTGCAGGGGGAGTTCAAGACCAAAGGCGGGGCAAAATTCCTCGCCGTGGGCCGCGGACAGTCGCCGCGCGGCCTCCGCGACCGTGAGGCCCGTCCGGACTATATTGTGATCGACGACCTTGACGATGACGAGCTCTGCCGCAATGAAAAACGTGTCAAGGAACTCACTGACTGGGTCAAGGAGGCTCTGTTCGGTGCGCTCGATGTTGGCCGCGGCCGCTTCATAATGGTCGGCAACCTTATTTCTAAAAAATCGGTGCTTGCCAATATCGCCGCTTCAAAGGGAGTGCATGTGTCCGAGATAAAGGCCGTCGACCGTGACGGCAACCCGGTGTGGGTTGAGAAGTGGACTAAGGAGGAGGCGCAGGCTGTCAAGGATTTCATGGGATACCGTGCTTGGGAAAAGGAGATGATGCACAATCCCATCAATGACGGCTCCATATTCCGGCATGAGTGGATACGCTTCAAGCGTATGCCGAAACTCGAAAAGTACGAGATGCTCGTGTGTTATACCGACCCGTCGTTCAAATCGACAACGGCAAACGACTACAAGGCTTGCCGACTGTGGGGCAAGATCGGGACAGAACTGCACCTCATTGACTGCTACGTCCGCCAGGACACAGTGTCCGGAATGGTACGCTGGCTCTATGACCTCTATGAGCGCACACGTGACCGTGTGGCAATATCCTTCTTCATGGAGGCCAATTTCATGCAGGACATCATCCTCGACGAGTTCGCCGCCGAGGGAAATATCCGCGGGTACCAGTTGCCCATACTGCCGGACACCAGAAAGAAGCCGGAAAAGGTGCAGCGCATCGAAGCGGTGTCGCCGCTGTGGGAGCGTGGTTTCGTATTTTACAACGAGGCTCTGAAAGAGTCCCCTGACATGGAGGTCGGCATCGAGCAGACCCTGGCTCTTGAGCGAGGCTCCCGCGTGCATGATGACGCACCGGATGCCGACGAGGGTGCTATCTGGTATCTGCAGCGCAGCACTCGTCAGGAAGTTTTCAAACCGGTGGCGATTCCCCGTCGCTCGCCTAAAAATATGTGGTAATATGTTTATAGATACCGAAGATTACAAAGTGGTGATTGGTGATGCGGCCTTGAAAGTCGTGTCGCAGTCATCACCTGAAAATATAGCCAATGCCGAGGCAGAGGCCATTGAGGAAATATCAGGCTATCTCCGCCCGGTATATGACACCGCGGCCATTTTCGCCGCAACAGGCAACGACCGCAACCGGCTTATAGTGATGTACACCGCCGACATTGTGCTTTATCACCTCACAGCTTCGCAGCCGCAGAAGATGGGTAGCGAAATCCGCAAGGAGCGATATGAGCGCGCTATAAAATGGCTCGAGGGCGTACAGGCAGGCAAAATCGTCCCCGACCTTCCTCTTGCCGGATCTGATGACGACTGCCCCGGCTTCGGCACCTCCTATTATTCATTTCCCAAACTTAGACACGACTGGTGATTATGGGCCGCAGACAGAACAGACCGAAACTCAGCCGGGCGCAGAAGGATGCCAAAAGCAGGATACAAAAGCAGACCTCCGTTATCCTGGAGCTGCACCGCTATGCGGAGTTTTTCTCAAAGAATGACATCGAGGACTGGCGCCGGGCGTGGCAGAGCGCGATTGATCCGCGCCACCCGTCCCGACAGAAGCTGTACGACATCTACCGCGACGCCATGACCGACTCGCATCTTTCGGGCTGCATACAGCAGCGCGTGGGGTTCGTTATGTCACGCTCGTTCAAACTCGTCAATGAGAACGGCGACCAGGACGATGCCGCAGGGCACCTGTTCGACCAGTCCTGGTTCAAGGACTTGTGCCGGCTCTGTCTGGAGTCGATATGGTACGGCCACTCGCTCATCGAACTTGGCGATGTCATTACCGACGGCGACGGCCACCCGGCTTTCTCCGGCGTGTCGCTCATACCCCGCAAGCACGTGATTCCTGAAAAGGGCCGAGTGGTGCAGCGCGTGGGCATGAACTGGGAAACCGGCATCGAGTTCCGGGAGCGTCCCTGGCGCGACTGGCTTATCGAGGCCGGGCGCCCGGATGACCTCGGATTGCTGCTGAAGGCCGCACTCCATACCATCCCCAAAAAGCACGCGATGACGTTTTGGGATTGTTTCGCGGAAATATTCGGCATGCCGTGGCGAATAGCCCGCACATCGACCCGCGACCCGAATGAGTTCAAGCGTCTGCAGGACATGATCTACAACGGCGGAGCCAATCAGGGCATGGTTGCCGGCATGGAAACGGAGATTCAGTTCGTGGAATCCGGCAAGGGGGACGCCTTCAACGTCTACGACAAGCGAATCGACCGCGCCAACTCTGAATTGTCAAAACTGGTGATAGGCCAGACCATGACCATCGAGGACGGCTCGTCGCTCTCACAGTCGCAGACCCACCTCGAGGTGTTCATGAATCTTGTGGAGTCTGACCGCGACTTCCTGCGCGACATCATAAACAATCAGCTTATCCCCATCATGGTCTTGCACGGCTTCCCTGTAAAGGGGCTGCGCTTCGAGTGGGATGACGCGGTTGACTATACGCCGGAGCAGCAGGTGGCATACGAAACGATGATTGCCGACCGCTACGAGGTCGACCCGTCGTATTTCGCCGACAAATACAATATGCCGGTCGGTGAACGACGCAATCCTATGGCTCTGTCCTCGGCTGAAAATGACAAAGAAGATGATAACGACAAAGAGGAGAAAAAACATTTTTTCGACTGAGCCCCTCTGACTACGAGGGGCTGCACAGACGCTATGCCTCCTTGCTCGATGGAGTGGTCATAGAGAACCTTGCCGCTCCCGGCGATGATTTGCGCAAGCGTCTGTCCTCGCTGTTCTCCGGCATGATGAAGTCGCTTTTCAAAGAGCAAGGAGCGCAGTTCCGCGTCGAACTTGTGGCCGACCCGGCTGTGCAGGAGTTTGTCAATGCTCATGCCTCAGCTCTCGACTCGGCCTTTCATAAGGTGGAGATGTCTGATGCAATGCGCCGACGCCTTACCCGGTCGAATTACATTTTCTCCGGCATGAAGGCTTTTCATGAGCTGCACGAGGCATTCCCGTCGCTGCTCGATGAGAACGGCAATAGAAAGCCATTCGAACGGTTTTTGAATGATGTTCAAAGCATCGACAAAACATATAATTCCAATTACCTCCGAGCTGAATATAACTTCGTGGCCGCATCTGCGGAGATGGCCGGCCGGTGGGAGCAGTTCATGCGCGACGGCGAACGATACAATCTCCAATACCGTACACAGCGCGATGACAAGGTGCGGCCGGAGCATGCCGCACTCGACCGTGTAACTCTGCCGCCTTCTGATTCATTCTGGGAGGAGTTCTACCCGCCGAACGGTTGGAACTGCCGCTGCACTGTCGTTCAGGTGCGCAAATCAAAGTATCCTGAAACTCCCCATGACGAGGCGATGCGCCTTGGAGATGAGGCCCTGCAGCGCGACACAAAAGGTATCTTTCGGTTCAACGCTGGCAAGGAGGGCAAATCCGTCCCGGACTACAATCCATATACCATCCGCCGTTGCTCGACCTGCCCTATCGCGAAAGGCGGCAAAGGCCGCAAACTGGCGTTTGTGCTGGATAACGAGGTGTGCCAGGCATGTGCCCTCGTTCACCAATGTGAACAGCTACGGGGCGAAGTGATAAAGCTCGGCAAAGGCACAATCGAGATAAGTCACCTTGTCGATCGTGCTGACGGGGATTATGATCGGCTGCTGTCTGTCGCACGGCATTTTGCCGCCGATGGCGCAAGGGTTGTTCTGACTCCCAAAATGACTCGCCCTGCAAGGTTTGAATACGACTGTGTGTACGGTTCGCTACGCGGAACCCGTTATGACGGCAAGTGTCCCGACCTAAAAATAGACGATTACTGGTACGAGCATGAGGGCTTTGTGACCGACAATCCCAAACGCGCTTTCTCTAATATGGTAAACCACGGACTAAAACAATCTGACCGAATTATCATTGACAAACCAGACCTTACTGACGCGTACATGAAGCGCGTAATAAATCAACGGTTAAAGGATGGTCACCATATCTCAGAAGTATGGTTAAACGAAAATGGCCACCTAAGGCTGCTATATAAAAAGTCAGAGGAATGATCGCTCATTCCTCCTTCTGCAACGAATCGGTGGTCATTAGCCACGGAATCGTTAGTGCAAAGATATAAACAATTCCTCAAACACAAAAGTTTATGGGTAAAATAATCTCATTTCTCAAAAAATCCAACCGCTACAAGCATCTTATAGGCGGTTTTATCGTAGGGTTGCTCGCCTGTGGCCCCTACCCTGCCACATACTCGGCCATCATAGCCGGTTCTTGTCTTGAGCTTAAAGACAAGCTGCACGGATGTCCGTGGGACTGGATAGACTGGCTTTCAACCGTAGCCGGAGGAGCGATGGCTGCTGTTTTATGGCTTTTGCTCTGAAACATTCCTATCGGAACACGGATTATGCGTAACTTTGCACTTTGTAAGGCGGTGTCCCTCAATAGGCCGTGTGGTCTATCGCGGCAACAACAACGCGAATGCGAATGGCGGCGTGTCGTACGCGAATGCGAATAACGATGCTTCGAATGCGAACACGAATGTCGGGTCGCGCCTGGACAACCATTAATCGGCGTACATCACCGGGGACGTGTCCCCATCGAGGTGCCGAGAGGGGCAAGCCTCGGCAACAGCGCATAATCCCAGTGCGGAAAGCCGGAACATCAAGTGCTCGGGTAGGGTTTGGTAGGCCGTATGGCTCGAAGATCCCGGACCCGGTGACCGGAAGGCTCAAGGAGCCTGACAAATTATTATCAACACATCCTACCATGCGAAGAGAAGGACATATCATCGAGGAGATTGTCGCCTACCCAAATATGGCGCAGTCATTCGACCAGGTTCTGCGGGGTACGACGCGCAAGCGTTCCCGGCAGGGCCGATACCTTCTCGCGCACCGGGAGGAAGTTATCGCGGAACTGTCGGCCAAAATTGCAGATGGTAGCTATACCATCGAAAACGGCTATCGGGAGCGTACCATCATCGAGGGCGGCAAGGAGCGGCACATTCAAGTACTGACGATGAAAGACCGCATCGCCGTCCATGCCGTCATGTCGGTGGTCGACGAACACCTCAAACGGCGGTTCATACGCACCACCTCGGCAAGCATCAAAGGGCGCGGAATGCACGATCTGAAGACGTATATTGAGAACGACCTCAGGGCGCACCCGAATGACACCCGTTATTGCTACAAGTTTGACATCTCCAAGTTCTACGAGAGTGTGGACCAGCAGACCATCATGGACTGTGTCCGGCACATTTTCAAGGACGCCAAACTGATCGCGATACTGGAGAGGTTCGTACATATGATGCCCAAAGGTGTCAGTATCGGTCTGCGAAGCTCGCAGGGGCTGTGCAACCTTCTGCTGTCCGTGGCTCTCGATCACCCGCTCAAGGACAGGCTGCGCACACGGTTCTACTACCGTTACTGCGACGACGGGGCGGTTCTGGCCGGCAGCAAGGAGGAGCTTTGGCGAATACGCGATATCATACATGAATGTGTTGAAAGTATCGGTCTGAAGATTAAAGCCAACGAGAGGGTGTTCCCGGTTACTGAAGGCATCGACTTCCTGGGTTATGTCATCTACCCCACCCATGCGCTCATCCGCAAGCGCATAAAGCAGAAGTTCGCCCGAAAGATGGGCGATGTCAGGAGCCGGAAACGAAGAAGCGTGCTTACAGCCTCGTTCTACGGGATGGCCAAGCACGCACAGTGTAATAACCTCTTTAATAAATTAACAGGCACAGAAATGAGATCATTCAAAGACCTTAATGTCGCTTACAAGCCCGATGACGGCAAAAAGCGATTCCCCGGTGCAGTGGTAAGCATACGGGAACTGGTGAACCTTCCCATCGTAATCCGCGACTTCGAGATGGGCGTAAAGACCTCGCAGGGGGATGACCGTTGCGTGGTGGCCATCGAGCAAAACGGTGAGCAGAAAAAGTTTTTCACCAACAGTGAGGAGATGAAAAACATCCTCCTACAAGTGAAAGAAATGCCCGACGGCTTCCCCTTTGAAACCACCATAAAGGCTGAAACCTTCGGCAAGGGTAAAACAAAATACGTCTTTACTTAAAATGAAACGAGTCCAAGGCAATCCCGATGTAGCACTCCTGGAGTGTACAAACCCGGTCAAAAACAAATGGCGTGTCCGCTGGGACGTATCGGCCGATGAATCCGGCACCACTTCCTACATGGAAGAAGAATTCGATCATAAACCTGCGGTCGATGAGATCAAGGCTCTAATCGAGGGCTGGATCAGCGATGCCACCCGGGAGAAGATCGTATCCGGCTTCTCTTACGAGGGTGTCCCGGTTTGGCTCTCCACCGAGAACCAGGCCAATTATGAGCGCGCCTATATCCAAAGCCGGATAGGAAACAGCGTGTCAGTGGTCTTCAAGTTCGGCACCGATGACAAGCCGGTCTACCGCCGGTTTGAGAATCCGGCTGACATCGAGGCGTTCTATCGCGCTTTCTCCGAACATATCCAACAGGCGCAGCTTGACGGATGGAATGCCCGGGAAAGTATTGACTTGGAACCTTACCGCATGGACTGATCCGCACCGCCCTTCGGGGGAGGGCACAAAAAAATGCCCCCGGCCCGTGATACGGTGTTTATTTGAATAAGTGAGACACTGCAAAATTAGCAATTTTCGCCGACATGACAATATTTGAAGTGTTGAATTTCAACCGCGAGCTGCTCGAAAGACTGCGCCGCATTGGCGTAAGACTCGAGGACACCGCCTACATCGACCTTTTTGTTGACTTCAACAATATGGTCGGCGCCGGCGACAAGGTGTCGTATGCGGTGGCGGTTCTGGCCGACAAATATGGCGTGAGCGAGAGGAAGGTCTACAGCCTGATAAAGCGTTTCCAGTCATCGGCTCTGCCGATTTGCCCGGCAAAGAATGACTGCAATCCGCGTGCAGTGTGATTCCCGGTTCCGATAGTGTGCCGCTGATGGCGCGTGCCTACCTTTGCACCATCATCAACAATCAACCGAAATGGCACGCAACAAATATCACCAAATCCTCGCCCGGATTCTTGACAACGGCAGACACCAGGTCAACAAGAAGGGCAATATAACGTACCTTATCAACGAGCAGCTCTCGCTTACCCCGGCCGACCTGCTTGAAATTTTCGAGGGACACGGACTGGCCCGCAAGAAGCTCCGCTCCGAACTGAGGCTCTTCATGAGCGGCGAGCGTTCTGTGGAGAAGTACCGCAAGGCCGGCATAAACTGGTGGGACTACTGCGGTTCGATCCTGGTCAACTCCTACCCCACCTATTTCGAGAAGCTCCCGCCGCTGCTCGCCAGGATCAATACAGAGCGTCGCCCGTCAAAGAACTATGTGCTGTTCCTCGGAGCGACCGAGGCAGAGAGCAACCAGGCCCCATGCCTGTCGCTCGTTCAGTTCCAGATCGAGGACGGCGAACTGGTGGTGTCCGCCTACCAGCGCAGCTCCGACGCCAACCTCGGACTGCCGGCCGACATATACCACCTCTACCTCATGGCCCGGCACATCGACTTCCCCCTCAAGTCAATAACATTGTTCCTGGGCAACGTGCATGTGTATGACAACAATATCGACAACACCCGCCGACTTCTCGCCGGAGAGGACAGCGTCAAATTCGAACTGAACGTATGAGCCGCCTTTATCTGTCCGCTCCCCTGCCCTTCGTCGGGCAGAAGCGTATGTTCGCCAAACACTTCATAGAAGTGATAAAGCAATATCCGGCCGGCACCGTGTTCGTTGACCTTTTCGGTGGCTCGGGACTGTTGTCACACATCACCAAGCACACCCATCCCGATTCACGGGTCATCTACAATGACTTCGACGACTACCGGCTGCGCATAGCCAATATTCCGCGCACCAATGCCCTGCTCGACCGTATCAGACCTATATCCGACGGTTTCGGGCGGCACAAGCCCATTACAGGAGAGGCAAGGGAGCGTATATTCGCCCTGCTTGAGCAGGAAGAGCAGGAAACAGGCTACCTCGACTTCATCACCCTGTCCTCGTCGCTGATGTTCTCTATGAAGTATAGGATGAGCATCCCGGAGATGCGCAAGGAAACGCTCTACAACAATGTGCGCAAGGCAGGATATGCCGAATACCCGGAGTATCTCGCCGGACTGGAAATTGAATCGTGCGACTACCGGGAACTGTTCGAGCGGTTCAAGGATGTGCCCGGCGTAGTGTTCCTCGTAGACCCGCCTTATCTGTCTACCGACGTGGGCACATACCGCATGTACTGGCGGCTCGCGGATTACCTCGATGTGCTGTCGGTGCTGTCTGGCCATAACTTTGTTTATTTCACTTCCGAGAAATCGTGCCTCGTGGAGTTGTGCGAATGGATGGGCCGCAACCCTTCGCTTGGCAACCCGTTCGAGCGTTGCAGCCGCAAGGAGTTTAACGCGACCATGAACTACAATGCCCGGTACACGGACATCATGCTGTTCACCACACCCGACCTCCCTGCCGTCGATGCCGTCTGAGGCCGTTTTCTCGCCCATATATCGCCAAGAGAGCCGCAACCCGATAAAGGATGCGGCTCTCTGTTTTCTTTGCGACTCGGCGCGTTTATGTGGCCTTATTTCAGATGACGGAACCCGACGCAAGTATAGGTTTCTATGTTCTCGACAATATCCTCGTGATTATGGTTGGTGGCGGAGCTGTCGATGTCGAACTCCATGAAGTTCTCGCCTTTCAGTCCGGCAAGCTGCTCATGAATCTTGTCAAGCAGCCGGAACTCGCCGATGTTTTTCTGTTCAGCCCAGTCGGTCACCACATGGAGGTTGATCAGTGGCTGCGCCCGGTATTCGACTCCGGGCACGACGGCATGCCACTTGAAAGGCACAAATTCGATGAACACTGCCGGGCGTGGCCATGGTGCCTCCTGCTCGAGGAACTCTACATTATGGTTCCATAGGTCGATGTGTTTGATCGCACGGAGATACAGTTCGTCATCCATGTCTGCTTCGTCCGGGCGTTCATAATACTCTCCGGCGGCATTGATGCACAGTGCCTCAAGCCGGGTTTTAAGTTTGCGGTATAATTCCTCTCTCATTTGAGTTGTTTTTTAGCTTCAAAATACATTTTTGTGAGTTTAGAGTTACCTCCCATGCGGAATACGCTTTTAACCATTGTTTCGGATATATCATTGCGCCAGTAGTTGGATAGAGCCTCACAGGAGATGGCATTGGCAAAATCCCATAGCACTTCCTGATTGTGTTTTTTGCGAGAGGTTGATTTCTCTCGTATGAACTCTTTCCATTCCTTGAATGAAGTCGGGATTCTTAATGTTATAGTTTTCATTTAATATTGAAGTCTATATTGTTGATGTACTCGTTAAGGTTCTCCTCGATGATCTGCCTGACTGCGTTTTCTACTTCCGGCGACGTGCCGAGGAATTTGCGCTGCGGTATCTTGATGGCACTTCCGACCTTCATGAGCGCCATCGCTTTCCAGAAATCGGCATCGGAGGATAGTTGGCTATTCTTTTTATTTTGCCGTAGAGAGCCGTCTTTTCGGCGTCCGAAGGAGCCGGTAGCGGAATAATACTTGTGCCAGAAGTAGCGCTTCATTCTGGTCGTCACTTTGATTTCACCACCTTCGTTGTGGATGGCTGCTCCCGGATGGTCTGACAGAAATACAATACTGCTTTCGCGGATTTCACTGCGGATGCTCTGTCTCAAGCCGCCGGAATCAACCAGTATCAGACCACCGGGGCGCGTCGGACTTTTGCGCCTCGCCCATGCCTGACTGAAGAATGCCTGCCGCTCGAAGTTTTGGTCGAACTCTTCTCCAAGTTCGACCTGTATGTCGCGCAATATGCTTCTGAAGACAGCTCGAATCTGTTGGTCAAGTTCGCTCATTAGGGTCGTTTGTTTCGGTTTTTTCGTCAATGTAATCAAAAAGGCCAGGCATGTCGGACGCCACGACCGGGTTTTCAAGCCCTGCCGTGGCGTTCATGATGTTGTAGAAAGTGCGCTCGCTGATCCAATAAACCGGATATATGTACCTCCGCCATATCTCCCGGTTAGTCAACCCGCTTTTGGCGTGTTGGTCAAATATCCGGTTTATATCCTCTACGCGCTTCCTGTAGGACATGCCACGCTTGCTCGCCATCGATTACTATATGGGTTTTATCGTTTTTTGTTTATAAGGTCTGATGTCAAGTGTTGTCACGCTGCTTACTGTAACCCTGCCGCTTCCCTCACACTGGGGGCATGGATCGGGATACCTTTGTGGTGATTCGGCCCTCTGTACCCCGGTGCCGTTGCATTCCCGGCACACTGCAATCCGGGGTGGTCTTTTGATTTCTTTTTCCATTTTCGTTACGTTTTAGTCGACATCGGTCATGCCGAGAGGGATATAACACCATGCGCCCTTGTCGTTTTTGTACTGGGCGCGGATGAACTTCTTGGAAATAGTAGGCTGGTAAGCCTCCTCGATGATTTTCACACCCTCGAGGAACTGCTCATTGCCGCTATCCTCCGCCATTTTGCGGAGCTGAAGCACTCGGCTGGCCTTTATATTGCCCTGCCCGTCGCGGCTCAAAAGACGGAGCACGGCATTAACGAGAGCCTTGGTAGCATCGTCTTTGGCCAGGCTCTCAATGTAGCCCTTTACCATTGCGATACCATCCTCTACAGTGTCGCGGTAGCCATCGATGGTGTTCACTCCGAGGATGACGCGCAGGGTGCTGTCGGAATTGGTGAACGTGTGGCTGTTCTGATTGTCACGGGCAACGCCGGTAATCTCGGACTTCATCTTGAGGATTGCCTCGAAGTTGCCGAAGATGGTTTCCTTGACCAGTTTGATCTGTTCGCTCAGCTCGCGGAGCTGCGGGATGGTGGTGGAGATTTCCTCGTCCACCATGTCGGCGTACTGCTTGCGCTGCTCTTTGCGTTCCTGTTCACGAAGCTTTTTTTCTTTTTCGGCTCTGTAAGCCTCGAATTCCTGACGCTCTTCGGCTGTCATTTCTACTTTTTCTGTCATAAGGATATTATTAGTCGGTTTGTCGTTTTACGATTTCATGCCGTTCCCGGCAAGGTTGATCAGGTAAGTTATATGCTGTTGCGGAGTGGCCGAGGCCGGCTCGTCCTTTTTGCGCTGCCACCCCTTGCGCTTGATCGAGCGGAGCTTGGTGGCGAGTGCCATAAGGTCATCGATGGTCAATTTGCCGAATGGCTGCCCGGCAATCCTGGGATGACGACAAAAATCATTGATCTGCGCCCAGTCGGTGGTGTCGACATCAAGTTCCTGCATCAGCTTGAGAACTATGCTCCGGCGACGCTTCAGTTCGTCATGCGAACCTGTCAGAGCCTCGATGCCGACACAGAGGGCGTTGTATTCGGATCGGGTGATCTCCTTGAGACTGTCGGTGCGACCGCCGGTGTACTGCAGCACAAACTGCCGCCGGGTATCATCTCGCTCACCGTGTATGGTGAGTTTGTTGAAGGCGGAGTAGAACCGCCCGAAGTTAGTTACTTGCTGTTTCATGTCATTATACACATGTTTTGTGTGCCAGTTTTATGACAACCATTCCTTGATACTGCTCCAGCCACATTCTTGCCTCGTCAAGTTTTGTCTTTACAAGAGCGGTTTCGCGGTTAGCCTCCATTCCGGCCACATATTTTTTCGCGTCTGAAATCAGACTCATGGCGCAACTCGTGAGGCGTTCCTGCTCTTTCAGGCTATTTACATCATTTTCCATAATTTGATTTATTTAAGTTTTGTATTTGGTTTCCAGTCAATAACCACCATTGCCACAACCTCGCCGGAGCCTTGGCAGTCGGGACATGTTTCAATATCCGACCCGTTAGGCGTGTCAATTGGGAAGCCGCCGCGTCCGTTATAATACGGGCATACCATTGGAGCGGTCATAAAGGCCTCCTTGTGAATCCGACCGTCAGGCTCGATGATTATCATTGTCCGTTTCTTGCTCATATTATCCGATGTTGTTTGAGGTTCTTAAAATTCCTTCTTCCCACACCACATAGTAGGCTTCGGGATTGGCGGTGAATCGGCCTTGGCAATATGCCTTGTAGCCTGACACACGGATTTTGATTCCGGCTTTGTATTTCACTCTTCCCGCAGGCTTGCCTGTGGGTTGGCCTTTATACTCCTGGCTAATGAAGATGAAACCCTTGCGGTGGAACCGGGTAATCAGAGCCTCGACTTCCTCGTAAGTCAGCTTGCTATCCTGAAAACTGTCGATAATTACAAACTTGGCGCTCTTTGGCCGGCGCAGCCTCTCCACAAGATCATCGTAGGTGTCACCGACGACTGTCCGGAACCGACCCTGCACCTCGTTCATCTTTTCGCGCTTGAGGCGTTCCTGGAACGACATGCTGACACCTTCCTCGTAACTCAGATACAGCACAGTTCCGTAATTGCACAGTTCCTTTGCCAACTGCATCACGAAACTGCTCTTGCCGGAGGCAGATGCGCCGCTGATGAACCATGTCTCGTTCACCGGCACCTCCCCGAAGGGGACACTCCATTTCGGTCCCCACGGCAGGGTCTTGTAGGTCTTGGCAAGAACCTCTTTCGGACTGTAGGCTCGTTTAGCCATTGTTATTGGGGGATTCGGTTGTCATCAACTCAGCTACTGCAGCATCGGCAATTGCAACAGCCCTCTTCGCAATCTTTTCAGGGGTAGGATCTCCTTCCTTATCAAAATGCCACGGCATCATTAAAGCTACCTGAAGAGCAGCCTTGGTAAGTTCAAAGCGACGTTCATCCCAGTCTATCTCGTGGTTTCGTTGACGGCGGTTCATCTGAACTACCGCGTCCATATATTGCATTTCAATTTTTGTCAGCATAGTTCTTATTTTTTAGTTGATTCATAACACCATCCTATCATTCTATTAAAAGGCAGCGCAATACCGTGTATAGTTCCGAATATTCCGAAATCGCCTTCTTCATCTACCTCTCCGTCAGAATAGCCGGTATAAACCTGCCAGTTATCCATGACAAACATAGCTTTCCGATTTTTGTCAATAGCATGGAAGTCAGTGGGTGATTTTAGTACCCGGCGACGACCGTTCTTGAACGTGGCTGTTATTTTCATACTCATGGCTCATTGTCTTTTAAGTTTTTCGATTTCGGTATATACTCGCCGGAGTCCGCCTCCGCTTCTCCTGGCAATGTCAGCCGGATCAACGCCGGCCGGGGCGTTCAGCTTGGCCACAGCCCGTGCCTGCCCCATCAGGAACCGCGCCCTGTCTTTGCCGTCGTCGGGCGACACCTTGCTGTAGCGGTCACCGTACCGGCTGAGCATCTCGGTGTAGCCGACCTTCCGGCACTCGATTGAACGGTTGATCTTCTCCTTGAGTCCGTCGGCCCCCATCATGTACCATGCGCAACACCGTTCGGTGGCGTTCCACAGTGCCTTCAGTTCGAGGAAGGCTTCATACTGGAGATCGCCGGCCTCGTCGAGTATGATCAGCGGATTATCTATCGAGCGTAGATAATACACGAGGTCATCATAGACATCCGAATACCGGCCCCGGCTGTTGGTTCCGAACTCGGCCGCTATCTTGCGCACCAATTTCAGTTTGGTCTTGACCTGGGAACAGTCGATATAGACGGCATTGGGATGGGTCTTGACATAGTGCCGGGCAGTGAAGGTCTTGCCGATATTCGGGATATCGCAGAGGATTCCGCTCAGACTGCCGGTCTGCGCCAGTTCAAGCTGGGTCATGATGAAGTCGAAGGTTTCAGTCCTGGCAATCTTCCATTCTATCTCGCCTCGCAGACTCACGCCGAGCTTCCGGGCGATGCTGATCCAGTTGGCATCGCTGAGCACGCGGTCGGTCTGGCCGTTCTTTATGGCACTGTAAACCGAGGTGGTGACACCGAGGGAGGCGGCATGCTTGGCATCGCTCGGATAATTGCCTCGGTTGGCTCTTATCGCCTCGGTGATCTTGTTTTTGATGTCTGTTGTAATCATATTCTAACAGTGTTATAATGTCATTAAAATGCCTGTGCAGCCCTCTCCTTCGCGCTCATGGCGGGCATGTATTCGTCCATGAAATCATCATCGTTGACTGTTGTGACGGGCATCTGAATCACTTCTTCAACGTCGGGTTCCGGCTCCTTGCTCCGGGGAGCGATTCCAAGTCGGGTGATGGCGTTCCTGTCAAGGTAGACCTTGAACTGCTCTATCTTCTGCATCTGCCGGGCGAACTTCGCCTTATCCTCTTCTGTCTGCTCTACCATGACGCGGTTGAAGGTTTCTACCTTCTCTACTTTGTCAAGGTAGCGGTCGCCTTGGTAGATATAGACATCCTGCGCCTCGCCGTTCTCATCGGGCAGATAGTAGGCAGTGACCTTGTAGTTGTTCGGCTTGAGCCAGCCAAGCACCTCCGGGGTGCTGAGCCACCAGTCGGCGTAGCGCACCTTGACGGTGGAGTGCCGGCGGATGCTTGTTTCCACCTTCATGCCGAGATAGCGCGCCAGTGTCAGTTCGTCGTATGGCCGCAGATTCGGGTTGATGTTGGATATAAGCACTTCCCACCGTGTCATGCCGGGATAGGTCTTTTGATCGGGGTGCAGGGTGTTGTTCCACTCCAGGTTGTCTGCCCGGTCGTTGGCCACCATCTCCTCGAAGGTGTAGTATCTCTTATCTTCCCATAGGGCGTTGGTGTCGTCGCTGACTTTTTTCTGGTAAGTGCGCCATTTGCCCTTGCCGTAGAAGCGGCCGACCTCCTCGTGGTTCTTGTGGATGATCTTGCGCTTTTTGGCACCGTTGAGCGGTTCGGCCTGTTTGTCCTGGGAATTCTGAGGCGCGCAGAACCTTACACGGGAGAATACCACGCCTTCGGCAAGCAGTCCGTCCTTGTGGCGCGTCATAAGGTGGTTCTCGACTTCGACACCGGCCGGCATTCCCCATTGGCGACGCTTGATCAGCCGGAACATCTCGCGGAAGCATTCATCCACAAGAGTCTCATCCTTTTTGCGCCCGTAAGAAGCAGCTATCACGCACTCGCTGACGGAATCGTAGGCATAGTAGGCATGTACCCTTTCGTTGCCTTTCATGCGGAACGGCAAGTCCACGTCGTCCATCGTGATCTGCGAGAGAGAATACTGCCCCCGGTGGCGGTGAACGTGGGGCATGACCTCGTGGTAGTAGTCCACGTTGGGTTTGAGCCAGCGGTCGACAAACGCCTTGATGTCGGGCCGGTTCAGGAAACCGGCGATGGTGGCCTCGCTCGGAACCCACGGTTCTCCGTTCTTTTTCCGGGCGCATTTCTCCGGGTCGAGCAGTTCCCCTGTTTCCGGGTCCCACACGTCAAGTTCGCCGCAGACAAACATCTCGTACATTTCCCGCACGTTGGTATTCCACGGGCGGTTGGGCTGTACGGCCAGGCCTTTCAGAACACGTTCCTCTCCGGCGGTGAGTATCTGGGCATTTGAGTTGCCGAACTTGCCGCTGAGCAGGGATTCATATCCGCGCTTGCGGTAGTCGCTGACCTTCTTGCGGAAGCGGAGAACCGAGGTCGGCAGCGTGTGGCCGAACTGGACTCTCAGGCTCTCGATAACGCCGGTCATACATGTCCAGTCGTATTTGTTGCCCATTAGCCTTTGCCTGGCCGCTGCGTTGTCATAGAGTTTTATGCAAGTGTTCAGAACCGAGGCGTTGACAACATATTCCCGTCGTTTAGCTATCGAGAGGTTGCTGATTCCAGTCTTTTGAGGATTGTTGAAGAATGCCATTGCCTCCTGATCCTCGGTGTAGTTGCTCCGGACCCATGCCGCAATGTGCGCTGCCTTGCCTCCGAATTGGGCCTCAACCTGAATCCGCTGCTCAGTGGAGAGGGAATCCACAGCGATCAGTGCGCCGGAGCCTTTCGCTCCTCCGCCTCGCTTGACGACCTCGATGCTCTTATGACGAACGGAATATTTATAACTGCCAAGAGTCATAATTCCGCCATCGATAAGCGCACGTGCCGATACGCAATATCTGCCGTTGTGGTAAGTCATCATTTTCGCGCCCTCCTTAGATAGCCATTGCCCGTTCCTGTATCGAAGGAATTTCCGAGAGTTTCACCCCCTTGTATTCGGCTATCGACTTACCGTCATAAATGACAGTGCCGATTCCCGTCTTGGTGCTGAGTTCAATCTGCGCTCCATTGGGGAACATCTGAACCATCGTACCGTCATGGAGAAACATGCACTCCATCTCCTTAGCTACGACATAAACACAGAAGCCGGATTTTTTAGCTGTGTGACGGATTTTACGTGCAAGATTTGTCTTGCCTCTTTTCGGATCATAAGTCAAGGCGAAATATACCATCCGCTCGGAGCACTTGAAAATTTTCGCCAGTTTCTCGCGCTCTTCCTTGGTTACTGGAATGTACTTTTTCATTTTCTCACTTATTGGGTTTTATTCGTTATATTTGTGCTTATTTTCCAAATGGAATCGCTATGAACATCGAATTTGAAATGCTCAAGGCTCAACATGAGGCATTGCGGAATTACTTTATATCCCTTCTGCCGTACATTTTCAGAACCCATCCTGACGAGAAGCTGGGCGGTAGCAAGACTTGGCTCGCCAAATATTTCCTGTGGCGTTTCGAGCGAGAAAATCTCGCTCCATTAGATTATACACAGTCATTATCTTCTCATGAGAAAGCCCCGATAGATCACCGACGTTTTCAATTACAAGTCCTGATGGATGTAGCTTATATCCGGGGAGGTCTTGAAGGATACGACATAGTCCGGAAAGTCTCTCAAGACGCCCAGGCTCTCGCAGACATCGTGTACAGTCGGTCCGATGGGTCCGAAGCTGACATGTGCAGGGTGATAGATGAGATTTACAATTCATAGTCTCACTTATTGGGTTTGTTTAATATTCGGGTGATTTTTACGATGGTTTCTTCGAGGGCGAAATGACCGGCGACAAGGGCACTATAGGTTTTGGAATTGCAGCACTCACTGTCGTCATGGGTCACCTCGTACTGGTCGAGGACTGTCCCCGTGTCGTTGAAGTTCCGTTCCAAAGACTGCAATAGAACTTTGACGGCATTCTCGGTCATTTTTTCTGCTCGTTGTTTCATCGCTTTATTTTTTTAGAGGGAAGACTCGGACTCGAACCGAGGACGATACAGTCGGATTGGTTACCGCCGTTTGTTCTGCCAACTGAACTATCTTCCCAAAGTACCGCCGGGCTTGCAATTCCGGCGGCATTCAAATGTTGTGCCTTTCGGCTTTCCCGGCTCTCTTGCCGGAGGATTGCCCTCTCTTGGGTCTAACCCTGTTAATTTTCTGCGAAATACCGTCCAAGTATGTCGCAGACTATTTCCTTAGCTTGACCGATACCGTCTCTGTATCCTCGTGCGTAACCGGGTGCTTGAGATAGGTGAGCATGGCTACCATTCGCCCATTGACGTATCTCCTCAAGTGCCATGCGCTCGGCATTTTCTTTACCGCTTGCCTTAAAGTGCTCCGCCTGACTCAGTTCAAAATTCAGATGGCTAAGTTCATTTATGGCCACGGTTAGTTCGGACGAACTGTGAGCCTTGTCAACTTTGCGCTTTGCAACGCATATAGCCTCTTCGATTTCCGATATTGTCCTCATGTTATCCTACGTATTGTGCTATATGTATTAATTTCTGAAGTTCGTTGCGGATTTCTCTCTTGCCGTCTATCTGCAGTCGGTGTTCCGCATTTACAATCTCATTAGTGCATGAACCGAAAGGCGATGCATCAAGAATCTCATGTTCAATCTTTGCAATGAGTCGGCAAAGCATCCGGGCTATTTCATCAAGGTCACCTACCTTGGCGAGCGTCTTAATTTCCTTGAAGTATCTGTACTCCATTTGGGTCTTGTACATGTTGCCGGCATTCCAATGGAAGAAGTTCATAAAATCCTCGGCTGCCTGAAGAGTGTATTTGTTGATGCGCTCGTCAGCATGTCGGAGTATAGCCGCAATTTGGCGGTCAATCTCCTGTATTTTCTCGTTCTCGGTCATAGTCACACCTATTTGTTTATGTTTGCTTAGCTGTTAAAATTTGTCTATCCACGCCAATTTTCGTATCTTTGGCCGCTTGTTCGTTCGTGAACACGTTGCAAAGATAATACGCATTTGCGAACATACAAAATTATCTGCGTATTTTTATTCGCATCTGACAATATTTAACATTTATGACAATAAACGAGCGGTTTGAATTTATAATAAGGACCTTATTCGGAGGCAATAAGAGAGCGTTTGCTATACACGTGGGAGTCAGTCCTACTGTAGTTGAAAATGTAGTGGGAAAAAGAAAGGGAAAGCCCTCATTTGACTTCCTTGAAAAAGTATGCGCAAATGCAAACATATCCGCTGAATGGTTATTATTGGGAATTGGAGAAATGGCTATGGATATGTTTGAACCCAGAAAGGTACCTATGGCATTCCACTCCGACCCAGAACAGTATATACGAGAAGGTAAAAAAGAAATAACCGATGAGGAGGAGTCCTCTCAATCCGGCACAATCCCCGATTCGAATAACGAGAATAATCAAATACTTCTAACCCTTCTAAAGGAGAAAGACAAGGAAATTGGAGCCTTAAATAAAGAAATTGGCAAATTGGAAGCTCGTATTGAGGAATTGGAGAGAAACCGGATGTATGCGATCCCCCAACATGTCCATACTTCAGAAACTGTACCGACATAACCCCAGCCTCACAAGAAGAATTATGCGCTCTTGCATGGCTGCCCTGTCACCTAAATTGACCCCTCCCGGCCACCCATCTGCCCCCACCACCACCCTGCTTTGAACACCACCCCCACCCTTAAGGACATAATTTCAACCAACTCGCTGATTTTAAGCACCAATACAAATTGAACCTCAAAAACAAGGGGGTTATTTGCTTCACATCGAACCCCCGATTTTAACATTTCATTTTCGAGCAACCATATTTTGCCATCCTCAGCTATTTGCACTGCAACGGACTGAAACTTGACACCCCACCCCTTCAAAAAAAACACTCCACTTTGACACCCCACAAGGTTCCCCACCTCAAAAATTCGCCCAAAATCGAATCGTTCAGGCATAAAAATAGGGCATCATCGGTGCAATGCCGACAATACCCTCCGAATGCCGTTTTATTCGCCCTCTAAGGCCGTTCAAACGCCATTGTTATAATCTGCGCCACCCCCACCCGATATAAGCGTAGATTGCTTGATTATAGCGCGTTTAGTTATAATTGAGCCGTTCCCGGACAGCCCTGCATGCCGTAGGTAATTATAGGTCGCACCGACCTGTTCAGCCGTAAACACGGTAAAAACGGCCTTTATACTGCTGAAATACCAATCCTTACGCCTCGTACCCTTGATGGGATGCGTCAGATGAACATGAATAACTTTCGCCATACTTCATTGATTTATTAGCGCAAATATACCAAACAATACATATATGGTATATTTTAAATAATACAAATTTCAAAGAGAGGCACAAAAAATCGGCGCGAAGCCGACTCAATACACAACCTCACTCCCCTACTCTCTCGTGTAAACCTCGCGCTGATGACACGCAAGTCTCCGGTAATCGCCATGTAAACTTTTTGCCCCAAAAATTAAACGCCGCGTAAGCCTATGTGAACTTTTGGAACGTTTCGTTTTTGACCTCAACAACCGCACTTCACATCATAACCCTCTGAAATCAAAAGGCTTTACCTCAAAACGCACTGACCTCATCAAGCAACGCTTCGTTTTGTGCCCCATAGAAAGATCAATTACACATGGGACAATAAATATCTCGTCTCCTTCACCCTGCGCCGCGACGCATCATCACGCCTCTCGACAAGCCACAACTACGACTGGTTCCCCTCTGTATCGGCAGGATGGCGCATCTCGCAGGAGAGCTTCATGGAAGGCACACGCTCCTGGCTCAGCGACCTCAAGATCCGTGGCGCATACGGCGTGAACGGCAACGACATCATAGCAAACGATGCCTTCTATGCTAAATATGCGATGGATCTTGACCGCGCGGCCTACGCCATCGGCGGTGGCAACTCTCTGATGGCCGGCGCACTGCGCTCGCGTAGCACCAACCCCGACCTTACATGGGAAAAGACCTATCAGACCAACGTGGGCTTCGACGCCTCACTGCTTAACAACCGCCTGTCACTCTCGTTTGACTACTTCCACAAGCGCACCGATGACATGCTCGTCGAGAAACCCTACATCGCCACTATTGGCGAAGGCGGCTACTGCTGGTACAACGGCGGCTCGATGGTCAACAAGGGTTTCGAGATCTCTGCTGAATGGCGCCAGTCACTCAACAAGGATTTCAGCTACAGCGTGGGCCTCAACGTCACCGCGATGAAAAACGAAGTCACTGACCTGATGAAAGACATCTACTACACCTGGGGCGGCGGCAACGGCATCGACAAGAGCATCGTCGGCCATGCTCTCGGATCATGGCTTGGCTACAAGACTGACGGAGTGTTCCGCACCCAGGAAGAGGTAGACGCCTATATGGCCAGATACAATGTCAGCTTCGGCAGTCCGGCAGTGGGCCGTGTGCGCTACGTCGATGCCAACGGCGACGGTGAGATCAATGACCGTGACCGCACCTGGCTCGGCACCGACCTTCCCAAAGCCCAGTTCGGCCTCAGCTTCGGAGCAAACTGGAAGCAGTTTGACCTCAGCCTGTTCTTCTCAAGCATAATCCGCGACGCCTGGAACAACTCCAAGTACTATACCGACTTCTTCCCCCTCTGGACCGGCAACCACGGCACCCAGCTTCTCGGAGCCGCCAAGGCCTATGACCGCTATCTCCAGACCGGCTACTACGATTCAAGCGTCCCGGCTCCCTCTATCGACAACAACAACAAGGAGAACGAAGGTTCGGACTACTACATCGAAGACGGCTCGTTCCTGCGCCTGAAGACCCTCTCGCTCGGCTACACCCTGCCCAAAACCATACAGAACAAGCTGAAAATGCAGAATGCCCGCGTATATTTCCAGGCCCAGAACCTGCTGACTCTCACCAGCTACAGCGGCGCTGACCCCGAAGGTCTCGGCTATCCCTACGCGCTGCCCCGCCAATACACATTCGGCATTCAATTCGGATTCTAAAAACATCATCTTAAATCGAAATCACAATGAAACTCAAAAATATATTCGCAACCGCACTTGCCGGACTCGCTCTGAGCGCCTGCAGCGACGATTTTCTCGAAAACAAGCCCTAGGGCTCGCTCTCTGACGGCAATATGAACGATCCCTCGGCGGTAGACCTGCTTGTCAACGGCGCCTATGCCACATTCGGATGCCGCTACGCCGATTCAAACGACCCGCACCTCTTCCCGGTGACCAACTGGAGCTACGGCGAAGTCCGCGCCGACAATGCCTATAAAGGCGGAGGCAGCGAGACAGACCTCTGGGAGATACACGACATGGAAACCTCGCGCATACAGCCCAACAACGGATTTCTCGACGGGAAGTGGTTCAACGTCTACTGCGGAATATCGCGCTGCAACTCGGCCATCCGCGCCCTGCGCAAGGTTGACGAATCGCAGAACAAGAACAAGGCCTCGCGTATAGCCGAGGTCCGAGTGATCCGCGACCACTGGTATTTCGAGCTGGTGCGCCTGTTCAACCGCATCCCCTACATGGATATCGATCTGCCTGAAAACGACTACACTTCAGTGCGCAACGATGAATTTACCCGCGACGAACACCTCGACCGCATAGCCAATGACCTGCTCGAAGCCGCCAATGACCTCCCTGACAGCCAGAGTGAGATAGGCCGCATCAACCGCCGCATAGCTCTTGCCTACGCGGCAAAGGTGAAACTCTACCAGGCCTACGAACAGGATCCGCAGACCAATGCCGTCACAGGCATCAACCGAACACTGCTGCAGGAAGTAGTGGACCTGATTGACGGAATCCAGGGCTATGACCTGCTTGCTGATTTCCAGCAGCTCGACCTGCTTGAATATGAAAACGGCCCGGAATCAGTGTTTGCCATCCAGTTCTCGAAAGACGATGGCTCAAGCGGAGTGGGACGCATCAACTGGAGCATGCTTCTCAACTCCATGACCGGCCCCGGCTGCCCCTGGCAGGGCGACGGCTTCTTCCTCCCCTCGCAGGACCTCATCAACGCCTATCAGACAGATGCCAACGGTCTGCCGGTGTTTGACTACCAGAACCGTCCCGACTATGGCAAAGTGGTCTTTGACAGCAACGGCGGTTATTCGCTGGGCAATACCGACGGCAATGTGGACCCGCGCCTGGACTTCATCACAGGCCGTCCGACCATCCGCTACAAGACATTCGAGGAGAGAGCCTGTGGTCTGTGGGTGCGCAACAGCGATGTCTACGGCTACAACAATACCAAGCGATTCTGGCTCTCGCCCGAATCCAAAGATGCCGAACAGGGCTGGCCCTGGGGCGCCTCGGCTCTCAACTGGCAGATCATCCGCTACGCCGATCTTCTGCTCTACAAGGCAGAGGCCCTCATAGAGCTGGGAGGCAATGGTCTTGAAGAGGCCCGCACGCTGATCAACAGAGTTCGTGCCCGCGCCATGAACAGTTCATATGTCAAGGATTTCGACGATCCCTCGAAAGATGCCGCCAACTACAAGATTGGTCTCTATCCCGCCGCCGGCTGGACTCAGGATTATGCCCGCCAGGCTCTCCGCACCGAGATGCGTCTGGAGAAGGCTATGGAAGGGGAACGCTTCTTCGACCTGGTGCGCTGGGGCATAGCCAAGAAGACCATGAACAATTTCTTCGCAGCTGAAAAAGACAACCGCATATATTATCAGAACGTCTCGTTCGAGACCGGCGAGGAATACTTCCCGATCCCGGTGGCTCAGTATAACTTCTCAGGCGGTATCTATGTCCAGAATCCCGGCTACCCGGCATTCTGATCCGACTCAGACACATAGCCAAGGTACAATACATATAAGGTAATAGAAGATTTTTAAGGTTGATTTTACATGTGGAGGGCCCGTGGGGGCTCTCCACTGTTATATTGAAACAACAAGAATGATCCAGAAAAGGACATTAATTAGAAATGTCGTGCTGGCCGGTCGCTCTGTCCAGACAGGGCTGTATCTGACAGAAGCGATGATATTTCGGACAAGCCGAGTGCTTTGATTGTGAATGAATGCAAACTCCATCAACTTTTGAGCCGACATTTTGGCTCACCACTCCACTTCAATATTCTGCGTATAAACGCCGATGGAGGTCTTCAGGAGAGATGCGAGTTTCCTCTGACGGTATCGAATACGGAGACTGAATCCAATTATATGCGTCGGCTTTTGCTGACGAAAATTCAACCTTGCGTTTCTCAGACCGATATCAATGTGTCGTTATTCATTCCTATTCCGAATTTGCTGCAAATTAACAACATTTTCGGAATAGCGCCAAATCCAATATCGCAGCACGGCGGTAATCGGCTCATAGCCGGACTTGACAAGCAAGCACGCCATAAGCCGACGGTCAGATTCGGAGGCATCTACAATGAGTACCTTGTTCATATAAATGTTAACGTCAGGGTTGCAGATTTTAAATTTATATAATTGTATTTCAAGCAGGCAACAGATTGACATCCAGTCCCCAATGCATACTTCCTATGGCGCCCGTGATGGCGCGCGATAGAGCCAAGGGAGGGTGTGTCGGTCGGCAGACTGCTCACATACATACGTTTTTCACGTGTATGTATCGCGGGCTTCTTTCTGACGGTCTCGGCCTTGTATTCCATAATCGTCATGTTTCCGCCACATTTCTCCTTGTCGGCAATAATTCCGAGACCGTCATATATGCCGTAGGTTCTTGTCTCGATTATTCCATGACCGAGTTCGGGACCTTCCGTGTAAGAATACAGTGGCTTATGCTCTTTGAGCTTGTCTTCCACTCCGTAACGCAGTAAAGGTTGGTTGGCCTTGAGCCCTATGAGAAAATCGCCACCTTTCTTCCTGATTTTTTTGATAATATCCTTTTGCATTGACATGGCATCTGCGGTGACAATCTTTCCGGATATGTCGATTTTGTCGATCAGTATACCAGGACTGAGGCGGCAAAATTCATCAGTCGTTCCGAGAAACTGAAGATTTACTGAAGATTTAGCGAATTTTATTTTCGATTTTTGAGAAAATATTTGCACAATTAAAAAATAGTGCTTAACTTTGCACTCACAAACGAAACGGCAGCCTTTATGAGGCGTTGAGAGAAACGGACTCGGCTATGGTTTCGAAAAAAAACTCAACTTGGTGTGGTAGTTCAGCTGGTTAGAATACCTGCCTGTCACGCAGGGGGTCGCGGGTTCGAGTCCCGTCCATACCGCTGAGGAGAGAGGAGAATGAGTAATTCTTGGACTTCGGTCCTGATTGCTCATTCTTTTTTGTGTCTTATCGCTCTTATGATAGAAAAACGGGGGTCAGCGGATTTAGCCGGAACAGCCTATGATCCTGCGGCGCTGCTGCTTGGTGACGGATGGCGGCTCCCCACAGCCGCTGAGTGCGAGGAACTGCTCGACGCATGCACTTTCGAAGCGATGACTTTCGGCGACACCTGCGCAGTGGTGCTGACAGCGTCGGGAAACGGCAATAGCATCATTCTTCCGCTCGCCGGCTACATGACAGGTGCACGTCTTTATACTTTCAATTCCGAGGGTACCTACATGACCGGCAACTGCGAATTTGAAGCATATGGCGACGCGTGGAGCGACATCGGTCCGATCTCTATGCTGATGAACAGCGCAATGGCCTTTGTCAACTACGGATCACCACAGCTCGGATCTACCATCCGTCCGGAGAGAGACAAGGTATGATAGGTGCAGGAGCAGTCTCCGCACATGATTTCACTGTGCTCGTCACGCCGATCGATGTGGCCATTGACAGTGTGGATTTCAATGAAAGCCTTGAGCGTGAAAGCAATGACCGCCCGTTAGAACTTCCTCAGTTTCAAGACAGCCTTGTCAACTGTGTGTTGGATGCAAATCCGAACACCATAGTCTTGTTCAATGCCGGGAGCAACGTGGATATGAGCCACTGGCAGCAACGAGCCCCGGCCCTGCTATATCTGTGGTATCCCGGACAGGAAGGCGGTCAGGCAGCGCAGAGATCCTTTTCGAAAAGGTGACCCCCAGCGGTAAACTGCCGCTAAGTTTTGAAAAACGCTGGGCCGGCAATCCGGTTTACGATTACTACTATGATCATGACGGAGACAAGCGCGTAAGTTATGGAGAGGCCTTCTGTTAGGCTATCGTCATTACGACACACGTAACGCAGTTGGAAACTTTCTTGGAAACTTTCTGCAAGATTTTTATAAAAATATTTTCAAAAAATTTGGTGAAATCAAAAATAAGCCTTACCTTTGCATCGCAATTGAGAAAAACGCTCAATAAAGCAAGACTCCGTAGCTCAGTTGGTAGAGCAACTGACTCTTAATCAGTGGGTCGAGAGTTCGAGCCTCTCCGGGGTCACAATCAAAAATGGCAAAACGCCGCAAAGCACTGAAATCACTTGATTTTCAGTGCTTTTTATTTTTGCCAAAATTTCAGAATGGCGCAGAATACAGAGGTGGTGAGTGAGTCATTAGTGAGTACTCACGTTTGTGAGTAATTCGACTCACGGTTGGCAGAAATCATCAGTGAGTCGGCTGAAACACCGAAAGTTAAGCTGGTGTCAAGCCTCACAAAGTGGGGTTTTGAGCATGGGAACGAACCTTTGACCCGGTTGGGGTCGCAATTTTCAGAGTTTCTAAATACTATTTAACTCTTGAAATATTCTTTAACTATAATTCCCCGCTCAAACCGCATTTTGAAGCCGATTTCTGCGATTTGCACCATCTTGCACCGTGAGCCGGACTCACGGTTTTGGTGGAATACAGGCGTGAGCCGTCCAATCAGTCATATCCGCGATATTTGAAGCTCTTTCTCGTTTGGTGATGTCGGCGAAAATGATTATATTTATATAACCATTAAACCCACAGAGAAATGACACCAGATTCTTATTTTACTCTGACTTTCTACGCAAGGAAGCCAAAGACAGAAAAGAGCGAATATCCGCTCTATGCCCGTATCTCGGTCGGAGGCCAGATGACGGAGTTTACAATCGGTCGTTCAGTGAACCCCAAACACTGGAACCAGAAACGCAACCAGAGCGATGGCACATCGCGCCGCGACAAGGAGCTGAACAAATTTCTTGAGATGGTGCGCGCCCGTTTCTGCGAAATTCACAACATGCTCATCCGTGAGAACAAGCTGGTAAATCCGGCTGTCCTTAAAACGCATTACATGGGAACTATGGAGAAGCCCAAGATGATGTGCGAGGTGTTCCGCGAGGCAAACGAGAAACGCAAGGAGGAACTTGACCGTGGTGACATCGTGAAGCCCACCTATCAGCGCTGGACTCGTTGCGTTGACTATCTGGAAGACTTCTTCAAACTCCACTACAAGACCGACGACATTCCGATAAAGGAGGTTACATCGGGGATGCTTGACGACTTCGAGCATTTCCTTCGCATGAAGAAATCCTGCGCCAACAACGCTGCCGTGCGCTATCTCCGCTGCGTAAAAAACGTGTTGCAGTATGCTCTCGCCCACAAGTGGATAGACCACGACCCGTTTATCGGCAAGAAATACCAGCGTACATACAGTGAGCGTCAGTTCTTGACTGAGGCTGAAATAAAGACCATCATGGATCTTGACCTTAAGGAGTTGCCACGATTGGAAGTAGTGCGTGACACCTTCGTGTTCTGCTGCTTCTCCGGACTTGCCTTTTGCGACATGAAATCACTCACCATTGACGACATACAAGACGATGACAAAGGCAATACTTGGATACGCAAGGCCCGTGCCAAGACAGGAGAAATGTGTATAATCCCGATGCTTGACATACCCCGCCAGCTCATCAAAAAGTATTCGGATCATCCTGTTGTTAAGGCTACGGGAGTAGTCATGCCGGTGATTACAAACCAGAAGATGAACGCCTATCTGAAAGAGATTGCAGATTTGGCGAAAATCAAAAAGCATCTGACAACCCATGTGGCGCGCCATACATTCGCCTCTATGTCGCTCTGCAACAACGTGTCCATCGAGGTAATATCCAAGATGCTCGGACACAGTGATATAAAGACAACGCAAATTTACGCCAAGATGCAGGATCAAGCTGTGTATGATGGTATGGCAACCATGCGCAGCAAATTCAACAATGTGCAGGTGGTATAAATCCGGCTGTCAGTGAATGAAATAAATGCGGTCATCGGTATTACCCGGTGGCCGCATTTTCGGTTTCAGTATTTGGGGCGGTATGTGGATTTCAAAAATTCCTCCACATCATCATCTGCATAGAGTATCTTGCCGTCAAGTCGGTAATAGGCAATCTGCCTGTTATCACGGTATTCCTGCAATGTGCGTCTTGAAATGTTGAGTTTTTCCGAGAGCTGGGCATCGGTATAAAACTTTTTGCCCAAGAACGACGGATGTATTTCAGTGTTCAATCTCTCAACGATTTCAAGCACTGTAAGACTGTCGGCATGGAAATTCCCTATTTCATTACTGTCATGGGTATATATCGTTCCCATTTCTCGGTACAGCCTCTACCCGTTCAAGTAATCCGAAAGCATCTCCGGCGAGGAACATAGATCCTTTCCCGCTCTTGATGAACCCTATACGTCCGCTCTTTTTGAGCGAGCGTGCTTTGGACTCGGAGATATGGAGCAACTCACAGAGTTCCTGCAACGTAAGCCAATCATCAGGCTCTTTGTTTCTTACGCGCTCGAAGAAAGTGATAAATACTTTCTTCAAATATGACATTCGGCTAAATATTTCTTCAAGTTCGGATTTTTCGATTTGAACAAACTCTGGCATAAATTATTGGTGGATTAAGTGGTGGGTGGGATATGTGCTTGAAAAAAAGAAGGCGGGTATCCCTCCCGCCTTCTCACCACTAAATCCACAATCAAAATAAATTATGACTGCGATTCAGTGGCAAAGTTAGCGATTTTTATCGGATTATGCGCTATGGTCAAGCGTCTATTTTTCAATCACGATATAAATTATCGCTGTCGGTGCGGTCATTTGTTTTTGGGTGTGTAGCGCAGAATGTCGGTTACGGTATCGGTGAGCCATTCGCCGAAGCCCTTGACGGCTTTTCTGCCTGTTATTGTGCCGTAGGGTATCTCGTCAGCTCCGTATTGCCCGACCAGTATGCTGTGGGCAAGATTGTAGGGAGCAAGGTCAAGCAGCAGACGGTCGCCTTCGGGCGTGCAGGCGATAGTGCCGTCCTCTATCGTGATGAAGCCCTTACGCACAAGACTTTCGAGTGCCGTGCCGTATTCGTGTACGGTGTGGCAGTAAGGCATATCAGGGTGCGTAGTGTCTGCGGTCAGCGTCGCATATCCGGTGAGGTTGGCAAGTGTCGGAACAAAGCCGTATGAAATGGGCGATACCTCTTTGACCGGAGCCATCATCTTTTCGACGATCGTGATTGTCTGTTCCGATGAGCCTGTATATTCGGGCTTCGGCTTTTTCACCTCCCATCGGCAGGTGAATGTCAGTCCGGCGATTTCAGCCGTCACAGAGGCATACTGTTTCTTTTCCGGTGGCATTGCCGCCGCATCCATGCGCCCTGCAATAAGTCTGTACAGGCTGCGCTCGGTCTTTGTGGCGCATTTGGACAGTCGGCGCAACACGGTTATGCCGTTGCCGGCGTCCGGTGCGGTGACGTATGGCGATGAGATAAAGCCCTGCTCGTAGAGCTTCTCCGCTGTCCTGACGGTGAGCGACGGCATAAAGCCGAAATTGTCGAATGCGTCCATCTGGAGAGTGAGCATCGTGTGGAGTCTGACTACCGGTGCATCTTCCTCCGTGACGGTCATCCGCGCCTTGACGGGTTCGCCGACAGGGATAGTGTCAACGATTGCGGCGCAGACCCTCTCGCTCTGCCAAGACTGATCAGAAATGAGGTGCAGCCCTCCGTAATCGAGGAAGATTCTGTACGCCTTCGGCTGGGCGTCATATTGTGCCGCTTGTTCATCCATATCACCGAGATACTGCATGGCTACGACCTCCTTGCGTGTCAGCGGCCCGCCTTCGTAATACCAGCGTTTGAGAACTCCGGCGAAATTATATTCAAACATCATGTCCATCGCGCCTGCCACAAGACCCGACTGGGCGAGATTATGCAGGTGACGACCTTTCTCTCGCTTGGAGAATGAACGCCTGATAGATGCACGGGTAATGCGGGGAAGCCACATTCGGCTCGTCGGATGCCCGACTCGGAAGTGTCGGCAGATATTGAAGAAACGCGCCTGAGCGTCTGCACCCTCGTCTGAGGCGAAGACAACCTCTCTCGCATTGCGGAACAGCGGTTTGAGTACACGGTCACGTTTCTTGTCGGTGACGACAATCTTGAATTTCTCCGGCACGAATGGCAGACAGCCGTTAGCAGCCTTGTCAAGACCGACAGGCTTGATGAAGCCTCGGTGAACGTAGGCGACGGTGATGTCATCGTTGGTGAACACCCCGTATGCCGGGTTAAGTGTCGCCTTCAACGCTTTGGCGACGGCTATGGCTATGCGGTATTTCTCGCATACAATCAGTTGTGTCATAATTTTTGTGGGTTTAGTTGGTGAATGTTTTGAAAACACGGGGAGGCCGCGCGCACCTCCCCATGTCGTGAAGATACTTGTCAGGATATTGACAGGTTGCCGGAGGCGGGATATTTGTCGCAGTGGATTTATGGATTCAGTGGTCGGATTTATGTTCCGGCAGACGTGTCAGCGAATCGCAGTTGTTTTGACTGTGGATAACGGATGAAGTGGTGAGGCGGCTACGGCTTTGGAGTCTTGGGCTTGGGCTGGTGCTGCTTTTTCTGCTGCGCCTCGTCCTTCGGCTCTGTCTGTCCGCGCTGGAGCGGTTCATTCACGTTCTTGGTCGCCTCGTTGGTCTTGCCGTCGTTGTTGACCGCCATCTGGGTTTTGCTTTCCTCGGCGATGCCCACCACCTTATCGCGGTCGGGATATACGCGGGTGGTCTGAGGCTTGCGCTCTTTGGGATCATATTGCAGGTATATGGTACAGTCGTTGCCACTCCTGTCCTTGCCCTCACCGACGAGTACCTGTTTCCCGGCGAGGTAGTCAGCCTGTTTCTGCTCGTCGAGCGGGATATGGTACCACTGATTCAGACGCTTGGGGTTGCCGTTGGCGTCATGCCAGTTGTCTTTGAGGCTTTGCCCGGATTGTTGCCCGCCCTGTTGGCGGCTCTGTTGTGCCCGCTGTGCCTCCTGCTCGTTCTGCTGACGGTACTGAGCCGAGTTGACAAAGGCGATGTCACGCTTGGATGCGTTGTATTGCAGGTCGGCGGTGAATTTCTGTCCGTTGGGGAGTTCGACGTGCTGTTCCTTGATAAGACCGCCGTTTTTGAGTATGCCTATCTGCTGCATTGTCAGATTTATATTGGCAACCTTCTGTTTGATAAAGATTTTATCGACAGGTATGCTCTCGATCTCGTTTGTGAGGCGGTCTATGCTGACGAGGCATTTATGCACCTCTCCTGTCGCTGGGTCTTTGAGGTCAACGGCTTTGCCGAGATTGCCCGTGTTGGATAACTCCACCTTGTCCTCGGCGGTGAATGTGTAGCCCCGGAATGGCTGGTCAAGCAACGGTTCCTTCCTGACGAAATGGGGCGTGAGCGAATATGTGCCGTCGGGATTGGTGCGGAATGACAGACGTGCGTCCAGCTTTTCGCCGCTTCCGTCGGGGTCGTTGACTTTATGAAGTTCCGGCGACTTGTGGTGGTAAACCATCTGTTGGAGCGCGCCGGACTTTTCAAGATCCTCCCGGCTGATGCCCCATTGTTTCTCTATCTCCGCCCAGTTCACCTTGTCGGGGTCAACCGGTTTGATTTTTGCGGCGGGAGTCTTCATCTTGACGCGGTATTTGTCAAGCATCTCCCTGTTGGCTTCGAGGTCGTTGAGCATTTCCGCCATAGGCTGACTCAGAGCCTCGTAGTCGGCGGCCGACATCTTGAATATGCCGAAGGTGGTCGGGTTCTTCGCCTGACGCATGAAGTTGGCGATGAATGCCTCGATGGGGTTTTGCCCTTTGGTGAACTTGATGAGTTCGCTTAACGGGGTCGATTTTACATCGGCCATTTTTGGGGTACCGTCGGGGTTCTGACCGACGACCGCGCCTACCTGCCCGGTTTCATTGTTACGGGCAATCAGCACTTCTTCCTTTGGATTTTCTTCCATGAGTGAATTAAAGATTTAGCGGTGATTATTTATCGGTGTTTCCACCGGTGTTGTTATGTTTTTTCTTCATCTTGGGATAGTCCGGATGCCGGGAGCTGATGAAGTGATTGTCTATGAAATCATTGAAGGCTTCCTGTGTCACGAATGCCGCCCCGCAGGTCAGGCTTTCATAGATTTCAATTTTTCCCTCGTCACGGTATTTGCGCATTGTCTTTTTGGAGATGTGCAACCCAAAGGCCACATCATCAAGGGATATTATACGCTTACCGTGGTAAAATAATTCGGGAGGTGCGCGAATGTCGTCATTGTGAGTTCTGATGCCGGCGAGAGCCATGCCTGCAATCACAGCGGTCTTGAAGTCCGCTTCGGTGGATGTTCCGTTGCCCATAATGTCATTCCGCGTCTGTGGTGCTGAACATCTCTCTGAGTGCCACGCTCAAAAATAAGAACATGAGGCAACCTACAAACCAGTCGATATTTTCAGCATTGTCATTGCACGCAGGAGCGGAACATGCTTGCTTTCTGTCGAACTTACGCTTGAATGAGCGTTTTTTATTTCTTGTGGATGACTTCTTTACGAAGTCGGTGGCATTTGGTGGATTTTTTGTTTCCATTCGGTTGTTTTGGGTTTGGTTTGCGAGGAATAGCCCTCGGTTGAAATTATAACCGAATGGTTGAAAATTGAGGTGATCCGAGGCGTGTTAAAATCAACAAACCGCTAAATAGCAACCTCTTAATTGCTTAAAATTTACAATGGTTAAAAATTTGCTTTCACGCTGGATAGTAAATAAACCTGAAGATTAAGCGTGAAATATATCCTTAAAATGAAAAAATGGCAGATTAGATTAAGACAAAAAATAGCGTGCAATTCACGCCATCTCTCTTGAGGGTTCTGGACTACCCATTGTCGAAAAGGTGTGTATGCACGCTATGCAGTAAGCATAGCATAAGCATCACGCCAAGCTCGACATTCGTAAATTGTCCAGATCTACAAGAGAACTTATGCGAAAGTTATGTTATCCTATAAATTTGATGCGATTGACTCTACAACCGCAGTCTTTGCTATTTTAACACTGCAAAGTTAGTGATTTTTTACGAGCTGTCAAACCTCCGGCTCGCCCTTCTTGCCGATGCCGTGTTTCTTACGCTGTTCTATCAGAGCGCGTTCCGAGATTCCCAACAGCTTTGCAGCGCCTGTCCAAGAACCACTGCGACGGTACGCCTCAATGATTTTTTCCTTGTCTTTTTGCGGTTTGCGCAGAGTAAGGCTGTCATCGGCATCAGGCTCCGACTGGCTGAAATTGAGGTCGGCGGCCGATATTACATCGGTTTTTGAATGGAAGGCGGCATAGAGGACGGTATCTTTAAGTTCCCTTACATTGCCGGGCCACGGGTGCAGCTTCAACGCTTTGACTGCCGAAGCATCGAGCTTTTTCCTGTGCTGTTCTCTGCTGTGGGCAAAACGTGTCAGGAAATAGTCTGACAACGGTACTATGTCTTCGGTCACCTCCCGTAATGGCGGCACTGTTATGTCAACCGGTCGTAGAGTATAGAACAGATTTGGGCGGAACGTCTTTTCAGACACCATACGGCGCAGTTCTGGGTCTGCGGTGCAGATTACCCTCACATTCGGATGCTCGTTTTCAAGTATATGCAGAAGCACCGACTGTTTCTCGAAGGTCAGCAACTGCACGTTCTTGATTATGATCGTACCGCCGTCAGCCTTCTTGAAGTATCCTTCCATACGGTTAAGCACTTCGCTGCGCAGATTTGCAGGGTCATGGTTGCCGACAAGTGCCGCGCCGCCGGCTTCTATGACGGTGCAAGGCTTTTGTGACCGTGAACTGAGCCTGTAAATCTCTTTTGCAATCTGCTCTTTTCCTGAGCCGCATTCGCCGAAAATGACGGCATTGACGTCCGTCGCGGCAATATTTCTGATTGCCCTTTCAATCACGGCAAACGCCTCGCTCCGGCGAGGGATAAGCTCGTCAGGAAGCAACAGCATTGTTCTACCCGGTCTTGCATACCTGCCCACTGTTTCGACAAGTTGCTTGTCCATTGCCGTACGCTGAATGATGTTGACGGCACCGCCGTCCTTCATCACATCGGCAATATCCAAAGCGTTGAGATTGTCCACTATGGCGATTACGGGGAATCCATATCCCTCCGCCTTCTGCCAGTTGATTAACTCCTGCGCTGTGCCACGGACGAATTTCATAGCCGCGACAATCACTGCGCCGGGTGGCAATTTCGCCACCTCGTCCTTTGCTACCTCCATCGTCTCGACGGCAATCGGCTCATAACTGTGCTTGACAAGCATGCCCACCATAAGCCGACGGTCTGATTCGGAGGCATCAACAATGAGTACCTTGTTCATAAGATTATAATTAAACATTTGAGGTTATTCATTAACAGTCCCCGACAAAGCTGCCGAGGACCGAATTTTTGTTTGTATGATTAGCTGTTTCTTTCAGAGTTCCTTTAATGTGTTATAAATTTTAGTATTAATGCTTAGCCTGTGCTGTTGATTATAGAGTTGCCTTTTTCCATGTTATTTTTCTAATGGGTTATAGAACTGTGACCAATCTTCATTCAGACGATGGAAACCTTGCTCACTATTATCCATAATTATAATCCGTGCGCCGGTATTGCGGACAAATGCTCCTGCGTTTTGATACATTTCACGCTCAAATCGCTTCCAGTCTTCTTTATTCATGGTTTTACGGTTCCAGTCATAACGGATTATCGGCTGCGTTTTTTGCGTTAAGCCTTCTGCCTCAAACACAAAATTATGCTCGGAATCCTCTGCTTTAAGAACAAGGCCCTTGACTCCGTTTAGTTTCCACGGACCGTATGGCAACGGAATGTCATTGGTGTAATATACTTTCCATTCGCGCCCTCCGTAGGTACATTTAGCCGCATGACAGTGGTAGCCCATCACTGTGGCTGTGTCTTCAAGAACGTACGTCCATACAGGAGCGGGAGTATTCTCCGTATATTCAATAACTTGAGAAGTATAGGGAACACGATGGGTGACAATGGTCGTCGAATCAGCATGATTGACAAGAAGGTCAAATCCGACATAATTCTCCGGCACGGTCTGGAATTGCATTGTGGTTTTGAGTTCTTTAGTGTTCCGGATGTCAAGATCACGGAGATTGCGACTGAAGAAGGCGTTGTATTTACGTCCAAGTTGCAGATCCATCAGGTCTTCTTGACTGAGCGAATCGTCTTTCTCAGTTGCCTTGTATTTGAATCGATAGGTGATTGTTAGATAACAGGAGTCAAGTGCTTGTGCTTTGTCGGTATCCTCATGGGCAAGTGTGAATGTCGGTGTATCCATTGCATAGGTAACTGTGACCTGTGCTGAGACATACACACATGAGAGCATCATTAAAGATGCTAAAGCTAAAAGTGTCTTTTTAATCATTCTCATATTGGTGTTTTTTTAGTTGATAATTTTCATAGTTGTTATTTTATGCTGAATCTAATGCCAAGCATGATTGTACGGCCACGCAGACGATATTGACTTGAATACTGTATGATTCCGTTATCATTATAGCGGCGAAATATTCTGCAATCCAACAAATTGCTACATTTGAGGGATAATATTGCGTTCCCTAAGGAATATTCTATATTGCAGTTGAGGAAAGTATTGTTTCTATAACTCGCTGAATAGTCGTTGTAATAATACATTACAGTCGGCATCAGGCTAAGTTGCTTACAGGGCCAGATAACGAAAGATGTTGAATTGGTGAATGTATGTTTCGCATTTCCGTTGGCTATACCGTCGGTAAATGTCTTGGATAATGAAAATTCATTTGAAGTCTCAAAAGTAATCCATCGGGCGAAAGAAGCTGTAAAGGAAATGTTCGCTCGCAGATAATTGCTTCGCCCTCTGTGCATGGCATCATCGACATAAAACTCATTCTGACTTGAGCCGATTGTAAACGATTCGCTTATCTTGGAATTCCATTTGAAAAATCCTTTGGAAAATGTCTGGTCTCCCTGCCAGATATTACCACTTGTAGCATACGGCAGTCTTATATACTTGATAATATCGTCAGTCACATCATATCCATTGGATAAGCTATTATAGGAATAAGCATGTGTTAATGTCACACCTCCAAACAGCATATCGAGCACGCTTTGGTAACTTGCACTTAAGGCCGTTTTTATAGTCCTGTTGATTTTAGCCTCAAGTTGGTACGGATTCGAAATAGAAGTACGATAATCAATATATCGCCTCTGTGCCATGAGGGAAAGGGCTGCGGGCATAGATTCCTCGCAGGTTGATGTCAACGCAAAAGACAAACGCTCCGATGGTTTGAAAGTGAGATTTGTGTAAGGTTTGAACGAAAAGAACATTTTGTCATATTTCCATTCTCCGTCTGTCGATGTATAATATTCAAAACCGACAGGCATGTATATCAGCCATTGGAATCGCTGACCGTAATGCAGAAAGAACTTAGGTGTGATGTTGGCACCTAACTGCCAAGTTCGTTGATTTCCTGATGTAAGATTTTCAGCCAGATTCAGTTCCGTTTTAGCCTGCTGCCATTGCGCATCGAAGCCGCCGTTGAGGTTGAACATAAAATGAGGCACTGCAACGGCGATTATAGATGCAGTTCCGCCGGTGTTCAGATTTCTTTGTCTTACAGTCTGATCCATACCACATTCTATCAACCGAAGTATTCCGAATTTATCAGTATAATTGGCATGCAAGGTCGCCTCGCCAATGCCCCCCTGTTTATTCTTATAATTTATCTTCAGCACATCATCTATATTAAATGAATGTCCTGAGAATTGCTGTCCTATCAAATCGTTGATAGATCCGTCGCCATGAGGAAACGACGCACTTGCTGTAAAAGCGTTTTTGATATAACGCTCATTACCGTTCAGCTTATAGACTGCATGTGCTCCTACGAATTGCTGGCGCATACAGGCTCTATTCGATTCATCTATAACAAAACGCGAGATACTGTCGGCAAGATAAGTGGTTTGCTCTGTAGCCTCTCTTTTTTCTTTGTCAAAAAGGTAATTGAGATTAAACGCCAATGTCTTGTCTTCGTCTAACTTGAAAAGTTGATTTATCGACAGGCTATGTGAGTTGTTACGATATGCGTAAGTGTCATTCAGCCCCGGAGAATCAGGGAAAAGTATCCCCGTTCCGTAAGATGAATTGAATGTCACGGGTGCACCAATATCCTGTCTCAAGTCATTGCCAATGTTGTTCGTCTTATAAACAGAGATATTTTGGGCTTTGCGCCGGAAATTCATGAGGGTGGCGGAGGCATCCCAAGATATATTGGGCTGTGTCCCGATTGCTGCTTGAAGTGTGGATGACCATATACCGAGAGCATTTTGTTTAAGCTTTATGTTCATAGCGGGAGCATTGCCGCTCTTCACTCCTTGCAGCAATTTCACATCCTGATGATTTTGCAGTACTTGAACTGAACCTATATCATTTGCATCGATATTTCTTGTAGCTACACCATAATTTCCGCCAAGCATATCAAGCCCCTCGATATAAAACTCATTTATCCATTGTCCGTTATAAGTTATCTGGCCATCGGCTTTTACTTCAATACCCGGCATCTTTCGCAACAAGTCTTCAAGAGTCTTGTCGTTTTTACCTCTGTATGTAGCAGCAGAATACGAAATTGTATCGCCGGACTGTCGGATTTTTTTAGCAGTAACAATTACTTCCTTTAGTTCAAGGGCGTTGATAATTGAATCCAGTGATTCGGTACTGACCTCCTGCGCCATCGCCATAAGAGCGATGGACACAAAGATGAATAGTATTTTGAATCGTTTGAACATAATTTGTCTTAAAAAGTCAAGCGCAAAATTACGGCAAACTCTTTCTCCAAAGTCTTAGTTGAATCTCCTTTAGTCTTAGTTAGTCTTAATTTGGGGTGATTTTATCGTAATTTTTCATTAATTTTGTTGACATGAAACGTTTTAGGACTATCACAATCATTTGTTTGTCAATCATTGCTATTTTGGTGACGGCTAACTTCTGGTATATGCATCGCCTATACGAATCCATAAGGATGCAGACTCTTCGGACCGTAAAAGAATGTGTGAGGAGGGCAGATGTGCTGGAAATTATCGACAGGAAGGCTCTTGCTTCTGGCCTAAAGGAAGATTTTTCAATAAAAGTCGGAATTGTTGTTAAAGGCGAAATAGATTCGGGGGGAAACTTTGACTTTATTCACGAAATGGATAAAGTCAACCAAACTATGAGTGAAGAATTCCACTCAGTGGAACAAACGGACGTCACGATACCGACTCGTAATTATAATCGACTGGCATTACTCCTTCAAAATGAGCTCAAAAACTATGGTATTAAACTTAACCGGGTGGCAATAGTTCCATTTGGCGAAAATGCTGGTCAAATCAAAGGACTGTGGCATATCGACTTTTCTATAACGGAAGGGGAACCGCCTCTTTATACTGTTTATTTCTCTCCCCTTCAAAAGCATGTCCTCAGACAAATGGCGGGAATTTTGGCGACATCATCCGCTGTTCTCGCACTAATGATTTTCCTAATATGGTATCTTTTACACTGGGTTGGAAAACTGCGTAGTATTGAGCAGATGAAGGATGATTTCACTCACAACATGACTCACGAACTGAAAACTCCGGTGGCCGTGGCTTATTCTGCGGCGGATTCAATGCTCCGATACTATGACCAGAGTGACGAGGTAAGGAATAAACAGTTCCTTAAGATTATTATGCAAAGACTGAGTTTCCTTTCCGGCATGATTGAGAATATTCTGTCAATGAGTATGGAACGCTTCAAAGCGATGAAACTCAGCATTGAGAATGTGGAGGTAAAACCAATTGTCGTAGAGGTCGCGGGAATGATTGAGCTTAAAGCCGACAAACCGGTGAAGATTGATATTGAAATCCCGGACAATCTTTCGGTCATGGCAGATTCATTACATTTCGGCAATGTCCTGTCAAATCTGATAGACAACGCCGTGAAATATTCCGAAGATACTGTCAACATAAAAATTATGGCTGACAACAACTCAATTGTAATTGCAGACAACGGCATAGGAATAGACAAGGACAATCTCCCTTATATATTTGATAAGTTCTATCGTGTCACCTCAGGAGACCGTTATGAGGTTGGAGGTTACGGGCTTGGACTTTTCTATGTAAAGCAGATTGTTGAATTACTTGGCTGGAGCATAGATGTGACAAGCAAACCGGGAGTCGGAACGAAATTCACAATTAAATTTAAGAACAATGAGGAAAGATAAGATATTGCTCGTAGAAGATGACTCAACTCTTTCATTTATTGTGCAGGATGCGCTGACCCGTGAAGGTTTTGATGTCGTTTGTGCTTCAAACGGAGAGTTCGGGCTTAAACTCTTCAAGGAGTCCGAACCGGATATTATTGTTGCAGACGTGATGATGCCAAAGATGGACGGTTTTGAGATGGTAAGGCTTATCCGTCTTACAGCACCGGCTGTACCCGTGCTTTTTTTGACCGCCAGAACTGCGCTTGACGATGTGGTGAAAGGGTTTGAGCTTGGAGCCAACGACTACATCCGCAAACCGTTTCAGATACTCGAACTTGTTGTGAGAATTAAGGCTTTATTGAAGCGTAATTCTCAGGGCATTACCGAAGATACGAATCTCAATATCGGAGATAGCTCACTTGACTTTGCATCACAACGACTTGTAATAAGAGAAGAGGCTATCGAACTGACACATACCGAAGCTGTAATCATTGATGAACTATTCCGCCATCCAAATGAAGTAGTCGAGGCTAAGACACTTATGTATCGCATTTGGCAGAACGATGATTATAACAACCTCAACCGTCTTCACGGATTTATCTATAAACTCCGCAAATACCTGTCTAAATCAACCTCGCTGGAACTTCTGAATGTTCGAGGGATAGGCTATAAATTAGCCACCTCCAAGCAGGAATAATACGGTATCAAAGCCATTGAAGATAAAAAGCAGACAAATGGAGGACGGTATTTCCATCTGTCTGCTGTTGAATTATAGTCCTATAAGTCGAATGGGGCGTTGAGGGTTAGTCATAGGTCGATAACGAAATTGAGGTTCTGCAACCATTGACTTTTTAGTATCAGTGGCCGGAGTATCGACAGTATTGACCTGCTTATTCTCAACGCCGTCCTGTTCCTCCTTTTTAGGTGCCAGTTCGGCAGTGATTTTACGGTCGAGGGCGGCGAGTTCGGATTTGAGGGCTTTCAGTTCGTTTTCCTTGCCCCATTTGCGCGACACGATGGCTTCAAGGGTCGGCACATCGACACGCTTTTTCTCGGCTCGTTCACGGTGCTGGCGGATTGTTTCGGGGAGTTTTTCAAGGGCGTTTACGAAGTTCATGCAGGCGGCATGTGTGTCTGACATTGCGAGATTGCCATTATTGTAGGTGTATTTGTACTGACCTTCCACCATAAAGCGGTTGTGGACTGCCTCAACACCGTCAACAATTGCTTTCTCCGAGATGATACACACCGGGAAGCCGTAGATTTCGCCGACACGGACATACTCGCCATGTGTGTTGGTGTTTTTCACCAACGCCTGAAGGTATTTACCCATGCGATCCTCGTCGGTAAACTGGCAATTGTCAAGCGTGAGGGCGTTGACTGGGTTGCCCTCACTGTCGCGCTGAACGACTGCGGCATAGCGAGAGTTGTCTGCCTCCATCTTGCCGATAATGATTTCCAGTTTTTCAACCTCGTCGGTGATGTCACGAAGTCTGGCACGGCTGTCACCAAGACCCTTGTTGAAAGAACGGTGTTCACTCTCCATAGCGGCTATGCGCTTTTCAAGTTTAGCCTTTTCAAGAAGGTCGGTGTTGCCCGACAGGATAGCCACATACTCCGAGTAGTTCATGCCGGATTTCTCGTCAGAGCTGCCCTCGTCGATCGTGCGAAGCCCCATCGCCCCGCGTTTGAGCTGGGATATGAATGTCTGCTTGCAATGCAGGAGGTTGAACTTGTAGGCATCGAGTGAGCGTTCAACGGCATAGATTATGACATCCACCTTGTTATCGTTGTGGAGTTTGGCAACCTCGTTGCCCTTGCGTATGGCACGCCCTTCGCGCTGCTCCAAGTCGCTGGGCCGCCACGGGCAGTCAAGATGATGGATTGCGACGGCGCGTTGCTGGGCGTTGACGCCTGTTCCCAGCATTGAGGTCGAACCGAACAGAACTCTTACGTTCCCGGCGTTCATGTCGGCGATCATACGGTCTTTCGCCCGCTGTGTGCCGCACTCCTGTATGAAGCGTATCTCGCTTGCGGGTATGCCGTGGTCTTCAACGAGTTTTCGTTTAATCTCGGCATACACGCTCCACTCGCCCGGCTTGTAAGTGCCTAAATCGCTGAAAACAAACTGCGTGCCTTTGTATTCGTCGAAACGTCGATAGTATTCGGCGATTTTGGCGGCGCAGATACTCGCCTTGTTGCCGGGGTTGTCGCCATAAGCCGGATCAATCATACGCATATCAAGCGACATCTTGCGGGCATAGTCGGTGGCTATGAGCATACGTGCCTTGTCCTCGCTGTCCGAAAGAGGCAGTCTGCCCAGCACTGTGGCATCGCCGGTCTGGGCGAACACCATCAGTTTTTTGATAAATTCCTCCTGCTCCGGCGTGGGCGGTATATTGCACATTATCTCGTTCTTCTCCGGACGGTCAACACCCACATCCTCCGCGGTCTTGTAGTCGGTGATCTCGTTGTAGAATGCTGCCAGTTCCGGCACCTTGATGAAATAGCGGAAACGCTCTTTGGCGGCTGTCGTATTGGTTACGGTAAACTCGAAGTCGGTAGTTTTCTTTGCAAAAATCGCCGCCCATGCGTCGAAGCAGTTTATCTGCTGCGATTCCAGAGCATTGGGGCGTAGGTATTTGAACAGAAGATACAGCTCCGTCAGGGAGTTGGAGATTGTAGTGCCGGACAAGAATGTGGCACCGAGGTCTTTGCCCGTGCGCTCCTGTATGGTGCGTATGGCATAAAGTAGGTTAAGGGCGCGGTTGCTCCCTTCGGAATTGCCGAGTCCTGCCACACGGTCGTGACGGGTGTTGAAGGTCAGGTTCTTAAAATAGTGGCTCTCGTCAATAAAGATATGGTCGATGCCCATGCTCTTGAAGTCAAGCACCTCGTCCTTCTCCTTTTCCATCTTGTAGCGTATGGTTTCAAGTCGCTTTTCGAGAGTCGCCTTCCGTTTTTGAAGTCCTTTGAGCATACCTACGGAGATGTCCTTTCCCTGCTCCTTGAGAACATTGAGGTTTTCCTCCACCGTGTCAAGCTCCGCCTGCATTATTTCCTCCTGCAAATCGCGCGACTGCGGGATTTTACCGAACTGGTCGTGCGACATTATTATGCAGTCGTAGTCGTTGTTCTGCATATTCCGCAGGAATTTCACGCGGTTGGCGGTTGAGAAAGTCTTTTCATCGGCAAAAAGTATGCGGGCGTCCGGGTACGCCGTGCGGTAGGTTTCGGCAATGGCGGCGACATTGGCTTTAAGCCCGATAATCATAGGCTTGTGGGCAAGACCAAGACGCTTCATTTCGTGCGCTGCTATGCACATTATCAAGGTTTTACCCGTGCCTACCTCGTGATCCGCGATACCCCCGCCGTTCTGCAATAGCATCCATATACAGTCCTTTTGGGATTGGTATATTGACCTGACATTCAGCCTTTCGCCAAGCAGTTTCATGTTTATGCCGGGGAATGTCTGGTGGGAGCCGTCATAGCGCGGTCTGACGAAGCAGTTGAAGCGGCGGTTGTAGAGGTCGACAAGCCGTTCCTTGAACTCGTCGCTTTGGTTGTCGAGCCACTCTGTGAAGCCGTCGCGGATTTCGTCAATCTTTGTATTGGCAAGCTGTATCGCCTCCGGGTCGGGAACAAGAATGTCCTTGCCGTTCGCGTCCTTGCCTATTGATTTCTTGATGTTGGGGGTGGTGTTGTGCAAGGCATGGCGCAACAGCGACATTCCGTTGTAATGCCTGAACTTACCCTCTACGCAATATTCGTGTGTTATTTTGGCTGTATCATCGGTATTTGTCGCCGAGAAAGTATCCATCGCCGAGGAATATGCAATCTTCACCTCAGTGCCGTAGAGATATGACATGTATTCGGCATAGATGCCGGCGGGTATCCAACGCTCGCCGAAGTTGAAGTCCAGCTCCTCGTAGCGTATCCTTTCGGGAAATGCGTCTTTCAAGGCTTGGAGCGATGCCGCCACACGCGGATCGGTGTCACCTGTGTCGTCAATCCATTGTTCAATAAGCTCAGTCTTAGTCACCACATTTCCGGCGATGAAGCGGTCGGAGATTTCGTACTCACCTATGAGCGGGTTGAAATATATCCGTCCGTCAAGGCTCTCAATAATCTGAGCCTCGTCCATGCCGACAAGAGAACACATATAGGAGAAATCCACCTTGCCGAACCTGTTGAGCGAAGCGGACAGAGCCTCCATAGGGGTGCCGACGGATGTAACCTCGTCAACGGCAAATGCTACCGGGCGGTCGAAGATGTCAGCCTTTACGAACAGCCCGTTGTCGCCACGTTCAAGGGCGAGAGCGTCACACCCGTTGGAGTCCATTTTTATGAACTTCACATTCTCACGCTCGTTGAGATGCCCGAATTTCTCCACGAACTCATCATAATACTGGTTGAGATGTTCGCGCAGTTCGGCACTTGCCTCGTGTGTTTCCGCCTCGTAATGGTAGAGCTGCTGATATGTTTCCGACAGGGTAATATACAGCATGGCGCGTTTCTCCTGCTCCGGCTTGAGCTGGAGCGGTGTGAAGGTGGCTCCCATGCGGCTGACCTGCGAGAGAAAGCCGACCTGACCTCTGTCGCATACCATTGAACCCTCCTTGTGGAAAAACTGCATATCTTCCGAGAACGGACGGGGCGACATATCCGGCTCTATGTTTACATCCTCAATCGGGATAATTGTACGCTTCTTGACACCCGTAGGCACACCGGGAATGAAGTCGCCCTCAGTCATTTCTATGTATGGCGTATCGGGAATATTATCTTTATCCTGATTTTTTGCAGCTTCCATGCGTTGCCTTTCCGCCTCCTGCTCCATGAGCTGGCGGTGTGCAATCTCCATCATTGTGGTGTAGAACCCGTTTATAGGCGGATTGTCATCCCAGTTGAGAGAACCGTAAAATTTTAGTTCATCTTCGGTGAGCGGGCGGAAGTCGGTCTTGGACGTTTCAACCTTGACTGCTTTCGCTTTTGGTGATGCGGTAGCCGCTTTGACCTCAGCCGATTTAGCAGGTTGATCAGGCTTTTGTTTCTGCACCTTCTGTACCACCTGACGCTTGCTGCGGTGTTTCTTTGCGCCGGGTATCTCCACCAGTTCGCCGAAAAGATTATACATCATAATTTTCGGGTCGTAGCTGTCAGGGTTGCCATTCTCCGGCACAGTATTGCCCGATGTTTCTGTTTCATCGGCTCTCTGAGAAATCACCTGTGCAGGTGTTGGCGTTACCTCCACCGCCTCGACGTCCTCAATGTTAGGCTGCGGCTTTTCCTTCGGTGTCGGTTTTGCTGATACCTTATTATATATAGGTGCTGATACCATGTGCGCCTTTTGCTGTTTACCGTGATACAGGTCAAGGTTGAGATGTAGTCCGAACTCCGCGTAGAGAACCCTGCGCATATCATCGCCGATTGCGACAACACCGCCGTCATGGGTATATACCAATGCCGGTTTTCCGTATGGATCGGTGTCCTCTTTCGCTCCTGTACAGATAATATGCGTTGGATTTTCTATGAAATAGCGGTTGTTGGGTATTCCGCTGTCCTGTGCGGCTGTTGACTGAATAAAAAGTTTCTCGTCCGGTGTGAAGCCTGTTTTGCCGGAGTGCTTCTGCAATATGATAAGGTCGCTGCCCACCTCGGTGTTGGCACTGTCGATGAATGTATTGTTGGGCAGGCGCAAAGCGGTAACGAGGTCGGCACGCTTCATCAGCTCCATACGCACAAACGGGCTTTTGCCGTTCATCACACCCTGCGAAGTTATGAAAGCGACAATGCCGCCCTCACGAACCGCGTCAAGACCTTTGAGGAAGAAGTAATTATGTATCGCCGATGCCGATTTTCGGTAAGCAATGTTGTCACTGGTGGCATACACCGGATCAGGTACGGCGATATCACCGAACGGGATATTCGATGCCGCGACATCAAAATAATTCTCGTGATCGGTGCCCAGTTTCTCGAAGCCCTCTATATGAACGTCGGTCTGCGGGTATAGCTTGGACAGTATCAGCCCGGTCAATGTGTCCTTCTCGAACGCAATTCTCTCGCCACGGGGATTTACCCATGTGAACGCGTCCACAAAGGCACCGCTCCCCGCACTGGGGTCGAGGAAGCGTCGAGGTTCCACTCCCACCTGTTGCAGAGTCTGGGATATGGCTTCAACAACGTGCTTAGGGGTATAGAAGGCGGTAAGCACGGACGCTTTCAGAGAGTCCATGTAACGCTTAAACTCCCGGTCATTATTTGAATGGTCGTGAATTATGCGCCGAAGTTCTACTGTCGGGGCAAACAGTTCCCGGTCTGATTTCGTCCACTTGTCTGCGTCGGCAAGCTCGTTGGCGTCATTGAGGATACATTTAAGTCCTCCGAAGCCGGCATACTTGGATAATATCTCCCATTCCGCGTCATCCGGCGGTCTGCGCTCAACGCTCAGGGCGAAAGCTGTGCGTATCGCCTCAATGTTGTCACGCATTTTCTGCATACGGTTATAAGCCATTGTCCACGCAGAATTGAGTGATACGGCCTATCAGTATGTCGCGCTTTTCGTCAAGCTCCTCACGGTCTATGCCTACCTGAGTGCGGTCAAAACCGTCAAAGAGGTTCGGCACGTTGTCAATGACCCAGCGCGCCCAATAGTGGGCGGCAGGCTCGTAATCCACGTTGAGGGTATCGCCGAAATATTCAAGCAGAATATCGGCAACGATGTCAAACTCCGACTCGCCTATGTTGGTGAACAACACAGACAGAGCCAGTTCCTCCGCCTCCGGCACACTTGCACCGTTGCGCCGTGCTTCCTCGTATGTGTCAAGGGCACGGTCGGAGTTGGCGACAATCTGCGGATGGTCGGTGGCTATGTCGAAATTGTTTTGCGACAGGTATCTTAGCAGATACAGACGGTAATAATCGAGGTCGTAATAACCTCCTGTAAATTGTAACATTGGATTGTGGATTAAGTGGTGGTTGTTTTCTATTGTTGCGGGAAAAGGTGACTGAGTTCCGGGGTGGATAAAATCCGTTGCTTTTCATCGGATATTATCTGTATCACGTCGGCTTTCACCTGTTCATAGTTGCGTTGGATTATAGCCTTCATGCGCGACTTGTCGGGGGTGTCGTCGTGGAAGTCTGTTAGTATCGGAATAGGTTTGTAGCGGTCTGTTTCCGCCTTGACCTTCGCGCTGTCAATCACTATCTCGGCATGAAATATCTTCTGATCTATGCGCTCGTCGATATTGTCACAGACCGCCCCGACGAACATACCCTGCGTGAGAGTGGAAATCTTGCTCGGAGGAATGAGGCTGTCCATCTGCGTGTTGAAAGAATGGCTCACGTCCTGACGGTTGATGGATATTGACTGACGTTTCTGGAGAACCTTGCCGAAACGCTCGGAGAGTGTCTTGGCGGTCTCTCCGACGACCTGCCCGGAGAAGATGTTGCCGACGGTGTTCATCACCACGGCCGCCTCCTTGTCGCCGTAGTCGCGTTTGAGCTGCGAGAAGTCCTGAAAGCCGAGGCACACTGCAACCTTGTTGCTTCGGGCGGTGGCAATAAGCTGGTCAAGCCCCTTGAAATATATCGTCGGAAGCTCATCAATCAGCACTCCGCTTTTCAGCATACCTTTCTTGTTGATAATTTTGACGATACGGGAATTATACAGACCCAGTGCCGCGCCGTAGATATTCTGGCGGTCGGGATTGTTGCCGACACACAGTATCTTCGGCTCTTTCGGATTGTTGATGTCGAGAGTGAAATCATCGCCGGTCATAACCCAGTATAACTGAGGCGAAATCATGCGTGACAGCGGTATTTTCGCCGATGCGATTTGCCCCATCAACTGCTCAGCCGCGCCTCCCTGCCATGCGTCCATGAAGGGCGAGAGGTAGTTTTCCAGTTCCGGATAGCTGGTAAGAATGGGAAATAAATCCTCGTATCTTCTATTCAGAAGTTCTATGGCATGGGGAAATGTGCAATATTTTCCTCCCTTGTAAATGCGGAGATACCATATTATCGCGGCAAACAGTACAATCGGTGACTCCACAAAGAAATCGCCCTGCTTGCTCACCCACGACTTATTGAGGTTGAGCATAATAGTGTACGCGCTTTCGTATGCGTCGGCTATGTCGCTCATGAAATCGGGATGTATCGGATTGCATCGGTGACTACGTTCAGGGTCATCGAAATTTATCATGTAGAATTTCGGCTTGACCTTACCGTAGCCCTCCTTGTGACTGAGCAGATGGTTGTAGGCTATCATACTCAAATCGGGACTCTTGAAGTCATAGATATAGCCGCTGTAACCTTTCTCTATCATCTGCTTGATAAAGGAATTTATGACGGCATACGACTTGCCTGAACCGGGAGTACCCAACACGATGGTGGCTCTGAAAGGGTTGACGACGTTTATCCAGCCCTTGTGCCATTTCTTCTGATAGTAGAATCTGGTCGGCAGGTTAATGGAGTATTGGTTGTCCATAAGTTTTGTTTCCTGCATGAAGCTCTCGTTCTCGTCGTTGAAGCGGTCGTCCATCATATTGTTTTTCAGCATACGACCGGCCCATATTCCGCCCATGAGCAGGCAGATGTAGCCGACAACGGTGCTTATTATATAGGTGTAGCGCATACCGATGTCGAGTGTCCACCAGTTCAGAAGGAACAGTATGCTGCCTGTGGCGATTGTTACGCCGATATGCCGCCATGTGATGTTCTCGCTCCTTACTCCTCTGGTGCCGAAGCATGATAGCCCAAGTAGCAGGAGCGCGAACAGTTTGGCATTGAAAGTGGTGCTGAAAAGCCCGCAGGTGCGGTTGAAGTTGGCGCAGATCCTATGGACGGTCGAATAGAACCAGCCGCTCTCGACGGTTTCCACGCGGGTGAACCAGTATAGGTTGGCGACAACCAACACTATACTGACCGCCCGCAGGAAGTCCATAATCTTTGCCAACGCTCTGAGGTCGTCCTCTTGTTGGCTCATAATTGTAATTTTAGAAAAGTGAATTGTTAGAATTTCGGGCGACGCCCTTTCTTCTTTTTGCGCTGCATACGGCGGCGGAATTCCTCCTCGTCGGGATTGAACGACTGCCCCTGTTGGAACAGGCCGAGTCCCGGAATTGGCAGGTCGTAGTCGCCGAAGTCGGAAACGGATTGGGTGACGGTGTGTTGATGCTGACCACTTGAAGGTTGATTAACCACCGGCTCTTGTGCTGTGTCGGTATGAGTGTCACCCGGTGTCGGTTCTACCAGCGGAACAACAATGGGTGTCGAAACATCGTGAGTGTCGGCAGGTATATTTGTCTGATTGTTGAACTGATTGTTGAATCGCTCATTGATTGCGTTTGCCGAAAACTCCTTGCCGAGATTGGAACCGTTCAATACCGTCATGGTGTTGTGGTCGATGAACGTGACTCCATATATGCGGCCTCCATCATTATAGCGGAGAACAACATCAATATTGCGTTCTTTCAGCTTGGCGATGAAATCAGCCTTATCGATAGAGTGAGCAATCACATCGGTGACTTTGCGCTTGGTCGGTGCAATATCAATCTTTTCCTTAGCCATTTCAAATCTCCCGTCAATAGCGGTGCGACTCGCAAATTTGCCGAGGAGCGAAGCCTTGAAAGGCGTTGCGATGCTCTTGCCATTATTATCAGTGGCGAAATAGACAAGACCGTGATACTCGCGCCCGTTCACTCTGCCGTCGGTAGGCTCACACCTCACATTATATAGTGAGAGAATTGCGTTATATTCCCCGATGGTCTGGAATTTATAGCGCATACCGACCATCTTGACGGTGTTGGCAACCTGACGCTTGATGTCGCCTGACGGGTCAATCTTTCTAATCGGAGTATCGGGCGAGATTTTTTCTCGTTGCGCCTTGTGGAGATTATATTTTTCCTCCAGCTCGGTGGTAATTTTCTTGCTGCGACGAAATAGAAAGTCCTGATTGAGCCTCTTGCCCTGCTCGTTGACATTGACTGTCACTATATGGATATGGTGGCGGTCGATGTCCATGTGCTTGTAAATTATGTAGGGCTGCTCACCGAAGCCGAGTTTGTCCAGATACTCGCGTGCAAGGATTTCATACTGCTGCTCAGTCAACTTATCGTCGGGGTGCGGATTTAGGGAGATATGCAGCACGGGCTTTTTTGTCCTGCCCGTTTTCGGCATGAACAGGTTGAAATTCTCCACCATTCGGGCAATGTCAATATGTCCGTCTGCCGGAAGTATAATCTTGTTGGCACCAAGCACACGGCCCTCGTCACGGTTCATCTTCATGCCGTTGTATGACAACGCCCCGTAGAGCGATGATCCTATCGAGATTTTAGCGACCATTGTTCATCAAACTGCATGGATAACGCCTTTACATCGGCTGTGACTTTTGCCAGATCTATGGTGGCTTTCTCCAGCTTGTAGAGATGTGTCATAGCTTTCTTCTCAGTGAAATTTGCGCGAAGCTCCTTCACAACGAGGTCATAATTTACCCCGATTGTACGGTACTGGGCGAAAAACTCCGAGAGTTTGGCGCAATATACTGCAAGGGACTTATCCGTGGTCAGCACCTTGAAAGGCTTTCCGAAGATAAGTTTTTTTATGAACGTGGCTTTTACGGATTCATCAGCCTTCTCCATCATGCGGGTCAGGCTATCCCATTCGAGGTCATCGAAGCGTACCATGACGCAGTGGGTGCATCGGTTGGGCGACAAGGGTCGCCCGGTTTTCGGTTTTTCAGTCATATTATGTATGGATTTTGTGGTGAGTGCATCGCTGTGTACAGACAAACCGCAGGTCAAGTCATGGGATATTCGACTTTGGAGAATATCCTGCATTGCAAGGTTGTTTCGTGGGAACCGGAGTTACCCGAAACCCGAATAGTTACTATTCGGACACCTTGCTATGTCTATGTGGACATCCTTCCTAATATGAAATCCATATTTTCGGTGCCTGTGGTGCCGGTCATACCATTTGGCGGTGAAAAAACGGTGTTCCATACCTGCGGAGTGTAGATACACACGTCGATGCTTCCATAAAGTTACAAAAAATCCGGTGCAATTCCTAACTGCAAGAGAGAAAATTTGAAACTTTATGACGGCAGGGATTGCCGTGGGGGCACCGTTGGAAAGTCCGGTGATGCCGTGAGTAAAAAAATCGCATGGCAAAATGTTAAAATTTCAGCCCCGTTTTCGGGAAATCCGGGGAAAAGTGAGGAAATCCGGCACCTCAACCTCTATGAGCCAATGAGTTGGCAATTTTAAGGGCTTGACAAAATGGAATTTATTTTGTTTCTTTGTGTAGAGATTAGCTCGAAAGCTCGCCTTCAGGGAAGTCAACCTACTTGTTATATAATGAACTTCCCTCCTGAACTGCAAGATTGAAAGCTGACCTGCCAATAACATTCCTCGCCTCTTGGCAAGACCGCAATAAAGGTATTTATACAATGTCCTTCCGAACAATCTATTTTATTTATGATGTACGGAGATTGGTTACTGAACGGCAAAGTATGTATCTTATAATAAAGCGGGCAAACCTCCTGACAAGGAATATTAGAAGCAAACTACCTATCTATGGTTCTACGGACATATAGCCGTGCGGCCATAGTTAGAAAGGAACAATGTTCCGCCACTAAATCCAACACCCAAAATTAAAAAAAGAAAATGACTGACATGACTATCACCTTCCGGCTTACATAGCCGATGCCCTCCTGACGGCGGAGGAAGGTCGCCCATGAGCGACGGAGATAGCCGTACCCCAACTCAAAAGCATAGCCAATGCCGCTGCCTGTCCCCCCCACGGAGTATAGACAAGACCGGTCTGCGACGTGTCGAAATGAAGCTGACGGCCACTGCTATGCAGTCACCACTACATCCATTTTCAAATTTTATTTATGACAGATCCTAAATTTGTCGCTTTCTCCACCCAGAAAGGTGGAGCGGGCAAAACGACTCTGACCGTTCTTGCGGCGAGTTACCTCTACTATGTCAGGGGGCTGAAAGTCCTTGTCGTTGACTGCGACTTTCCCCAGTACAGCATTGAGGATATGCGTGAACGTGACAAGGAGCTGATAGAGTGCAGCCCCGTGTTCAAAAAGATGTTTTCCGACAATATGCGTCTGACAAAGCTGGCTCCATATCCGGTTTTGTCGGCTCAGCCGGAGAATGCCATGCGCAAAGTCCGTGAGATTATCGATGACTGCGAGGATGAGATAGACATCGTATTTTTCGACCTTCCCGGCACAGTCAACAATCCCGGTGTTGTTTCTATCCTTAACTGTCTGGACATGGTGATTGTCCCTGTCGCCGCCGACAAGGTAATACTTGAAAGCTCGCTCGCCTTCGCCCTGAAAATACAGGAGTGGCTCACGACCGGGCGCACATCGGTCAAACAGATGTATATGCTCTGGAACCTCGTGGACGCCCGCGAGAAGACTGACCTCTATGACCAATATGAGGCTGTGTTTGAGGAATACGGGCTTCAGACCATGAAAACCAAGATACCCGACACCAAGAAGTATCGCCGCGAGGGGTCAAAGACCCTTAACCGCGCTGTGTTCCGTTCTACGCTTGTTCCGCCTGACAAAACGCTGCTCAAAGGCACAAGGCTTCCGGAACTTGCCGATGAACTGCTCGGCATATTAAACCAGTGAGCCTATGTCAAAGGTTTATGAGCCGCAAATCGATCCGGAGGAATTTATCAGGACATTTCGTGATGAGCCATCCGGTCTGTCATCGCTGAAAAGAAAAAGCGCGTCCAAACAGCAAGAACAGGCTAACCCACAGCCGGTGGCAGGCGAAGGTGACGGTGCAAGCCCCGGAAATACCACTGTACAGGCTAAAAATTCCGAAAGGGAACGGCTGTATATGGAACGCTTCGTGCGCAATATGCGTTATATGTGGCCGGAAGATAAATTCCAAGTGTCGGAAATCGATCCTGAATTTATCTGGAAGATACGCCGGATACTATTCCACAAGAAGAAAGGGAAGGTCTGCTCCATCAAAGCCTATATCAACAATGTGCTTGCAGCGCATTTTGAGGAATTCGCAGATATTATCGACCCTATTTTATAACCCCACACATTCACAACAATCATGAAAAAATCCCAATCACGAGTAGTCACCACTATCGAGGTGGCTGAAATCCCTGATGGCGCGGAAGAACGCTATATTGAGCGTTTTCTCTCGCCGCACATCTTGATGTCCAACAGGAAGGTGTATATCTATCCCGAAGTTCATGCCGCCCTGTCGCGCATGGTAAAGGGTCTTGACAGACCCGGAGTGTCAATCGGCTCGTATGCCTCGGAAATCATACTTGAGCATATTGCCCGCAACAATGCGGTGATGCGCAGTGTCCATGAACGTAACCATAAAGACCTGTTCTGATGGAAACTGTACTTATAATAGCTCTGCTGGCGAGTAACCTGTGGCTTATCCGCAGGGTGCTGACAAAGCCCGACACAGCAAAGCCGGTAAAGGAAACGCCATCGCCGGAACCCGCTAAGGCTGCCGACACAGAGGAGGAAGCCGAAAATGACAGTATTGTCGGCAAAAGCACTTTTGACATCAACGAGTTCAAGGAGGTGTTCCGCGAGGCTGCGAAAGAAGCAGCCAAAGAGGTATTACCGCTTATCATCAAGGAGTACGGCAAACCCTCGGATGCCGGTTTTCCCGATGAACCGGAGGAAAAGTCCTCAGCACAAATCCCGGTGGAGAAACTCGATGAAGTTTTTGCCACACACTCCGCAAGCGAACTGACAGGCGATGAAATCCCGGCGGAGGAACCCAGAGCCGGAGGCAGTGACTTCAACGAAATCAGTACTGCTGTAAACGTTCTGAAGGGTAATTCCGACAATCCCGATGACAAGGAAACCGCCCGCCGTGTGCTGCCCGACATACAAGGCACACAGATTATCGAGAAAATCAAGCTCGATCCGTTGGTGCGCAAGCGCATACTTATGATTGAGTGCCAGCTCCCCGAAATTCCGGGGGAGAATAATACTGCTGACACTCCACCCTCAAACCCGGAGGAAGCGAAGCCGAAAAAGAAAATCGTGTTCCATGCTGACATAGACACAACCGGCATTGACGCTATCGACTTCAATATTCTCCACTGACCACCACTATCCAAATCCACAATCCATCCTAAAAATAAAATTTATGACAAAATCCCTCAAAAAGCTCTATGACAGTATCGTAGCGTTTATGAACGCTCCCGGTATGCGTCGCCCTATGGCGATGATGCTCACGCTCCTTCTGTGTGCAGCCAACCTCTACGCCGCCGGCAACGGTCTGGCGGGTATCAACGAGGCTACCTCGATGATGACCTCCTATTTCGACCCCGCCACGAAACTGATCTATGCCATCGGCGCGGTGGTGGGTCTTATCGGCGGTGTCAAGGTCTATGGAAAGTTCAGCTCCGGCGATCCCGACACATCGAAAACCGCCGCCTCTTGGTTCGGTGCCTGTATATTCCTCGTGGTAGCCGCCACAATCCTGCGCTCGTTCTTCCTCTAATCCCGCCACGCCAATGGAATATCCTATCAACAAGGGCATAGGCAGGACGGTGGAATACAAGGGGCTGAAAGCTCAGTACCTTTTCATCTTCGCCGGAGGTCTGATAACCGATTTCATTCTGTTCGTGGTACTCTATATGTGCGGTGTACAGCAGGGTCTGTGCATAGGCTTCGGTGCCGTGAGCGCGTCGGCTCTGGTATGGTACACCTTCCACCTTAACGGCAAGTACGGGCAGTACGGTCTTATGAAACTCACCTCGGTGAAGTACCGTCCCCGCTATATCATCAACCGTCTGCGTGTGCGCAGTATAATGAAGGGAGGTCGCAAATGAGAAATACACTGAAAGCCACAACGCTGGAAAGCAAACTGCCGTTGCTCGCCGTGGAACACGGTTGCATCATCTCGAAGGACGCCGATATAACGGTGGCCTTCGAGGTCAGCCTCCCGGAACTGTTCACCGTAACATCGCAGGAATACGAAGCCATGCACGCCGCATGGTGCAAGGCGATCAAAGTGCTGCCGCATTATTCGGTGGCGCACAAGCAGGACTGGTTTGTGTCTGAGAACTATAAGCCGGAACTGCAAAAAGATAATTTGAGTTTTCTTGACCGCAGTTTTGAACGCCATTTCAACGAGCGTCCATACCTCGCCCACAAGTGCTACCTGTTCCTGACAAAGACCACAAAGGAGCGTATGCGACAGCAGTCGAATTTCTCCACCCTCTGCCGTGGGCGTATAACACCGAAGGAACTCAATCACGAGATGATTGTGGGCTTCATGGAAGCTGTCGGGCAGTTCGAGCGCATTATCAACGACACCGGCTATATCTCGCTGCGCCGTATAGGTGACGATGAGATAATCGGTACAGACACAACTTCCGGTATCATAGAAAAGTATCTGTCACTGTCGATGGGAGATGTCAACTGTCTGGAGGATATCGACCTGTCACCGAAAGAAATGCGTATCGGCGACAAGATGCTGTGCCTGCATACACTTTCAGATACTGATGATCTGCCCGGAAAGGTCAGCACTGATAACCGTTATGAGCGGTTATCGACTGACCGCTCGGATTGCAGATTGAGCTTCGCCTCTCCCGTTGGTCTGCTTCTGCCGTGCAACCATATCTACAACCAGTATATACTGATTGACGACCACGACGAGAATCTGGCGAAGTTCGAGAAGACAGCCCGAAATATGAACAGTCTTTCAAGGTATAGCCGAAGCAATGCCATAAACAAAGAGTGGATAGACCGCTATCTGAACGAGGCTCACAGCTATGGTCTTACCTCTGTGCGCTGCCACTGCAATATAATGGCGTGGAGCGACGATGCAGAGGAACTGCGCAGGATTAAGAACGATGTCGGAAGTCAGCTCGCCACAATGGGGTGTATGCCCCGTCACAACACCATTGACTGCCCGACACTGTTCTGGTCGGCTATGCCCGGAAATGAGGCTGATTTCCCTGCCGAGGAGAGTTTTTACACTTTCATAGAACCCGCTGTTTGTTTCTTCACCGCTGAAACAAACTACCGCTCTTCTCTCTCGCCATTCGGAATAAAGATGGTCGATAGACTGACCGGGAAACCTATCCATCTGGATATAAGTGATGAGCCTATGAAACGCGGTATCACCACCAACCGCAACAAGTTCATACTGGGCCCGTCGGGTAGCGGAAAGTCTTTCTTTACCAACCATCTGGTGCGCCAATATTATGAGCAGGGCGCGCATATCCTCCTGATTGACACCGGCAATTCATACGAAGGGCTGTGCAATCTGATCCACAACAAGACGCACGGCGAGGACGGTATCTATTATACCTACACCGAGGAAAAGCCGATTTCTTTCAATCCGTTTTTCACAGATGACGGGGTGTTCGATGTGGAGAAGAAAGACTCGATCAAGACCCTGCTGCTGACGCTGTGGAAGTCGGAGGACGACCGCGTGACAAAGACCGAATCCGGTGAGCTTGGCTCTGCGCTGTCGATGTTTCTTGACAAGATGAAACGTGATAAGAACATCGTGCCATGCTTCAATTCCTTTTATGAGTTTATGCGCGACGATTACCGTGCTGAAATGGCACAACGTCCTATCCCCATCTACAAACAGGATTTCGACATCGACAACTTCTTGACAACCCTGCGCCAGTATTACCACGGAGGCCGGTTTGACTTCCTTCTCAATTCCAAAGAGAATATCGACCTGCTAAGCAAGCGTTTCGTCGTGTTCGAGATAGACGCCATACGCGACAACAAAGACCTGTTCCCTGTGGTGACAATTATCATCATGGAAGCCTTCATCAACAAGATGCGCCGGTTGAAAGGCGTGCGAAAACTTCTTATATGCGAGGAGGCTTGGAAGGCGTTGTCAACCGCAAACATGGCTGAGTATATGCGCTATATGTTCAAGACGGTGCGTAAATACTTTGGCGAGGCGGTGGTTGTCACTCAGGAAGTGGACGATATTATCTCGTCGCCCATTGTCAAGGAAACCATCATCAACAACTCAGACTGTAAAATCCTTCTGGATCAGCGGAAATATATGAACCGCTTTGACCAGATACAGGAGCTGCTCGGTCTGACCGACAAGGAAAAGGCGCAGATACTCAGTATCAATATGGCAAACAGCCCCAACCGGCTCTACAAAGAGGTATGGATCGGGCTGGGCGGAACGCAGTCCGCTGTCTATGCCACGGAGGTATCACCGGAGGAATACCTGTGTTACACTACCGAGGAAACGGAGAAAATCCAAGTCCTTGACCGCGCCCGTCAGCTCGGCGGCGACATCGAAGCCGCAATCAAACAGTTAGCCAACGAAAGGAGAGAGAAATAATGTATGAAAGTGAAATACGTCTTAATAGGCATTTTTTCAGGAGTATCTTTCTGCCTCGGCCTCCTCCTGACAATTATTCTCGCCATGATTAGAGCTATTATAAGCATGGCTCACAGAATACGATAAATCCACCACTTTTAATCCGCAATCAAATGAAGCAACTCAAGTTTTTAATCCCTCTTATTGCCCTGTGCCAGATGTTAGGCACGGGCAGGGCTTCCGCCCAATGGACGGTCATAGACCCGTCCAACATCGCCCAGTCCATCGTAAACAACTCCAAATCACTCGTTCAGGAGTCACAGACGGCTACGCACATGGTCAAAAATTTTCAGGAAACCGTGAAAATTTACCAGCAGGCTAAGAAATATTATGACGCACTGCAATCGGTCAACAACCTTGTCCGTGATGCCCGCAAGGTGCAGCAGACAATCCTGATGCTCGGCAATATCTCCGGCTATTACGTCAATAATTTCCAGAAGATGCTGACCGATCCGAACTTCACATCGGCTGAACTCTCGGCAATCGCCTCCGGCTACACCCGTATTCTCGAAGAAGCCAACGGCGTACTCGGCGACTTGAAACAGGTAGTCAATATCACTACATTGAGTATGACCGACAAAGACCGTATGGATGTGGTCGATGACTGTTACAAGGAGATGAAAAGGCTGAAGAACCTGACGGCATATTACACCAACAAGAATATAAGCGTGTCATACCTGCGTGCCAAAAAGAAGGCTGATACACAGCGTGTGGTGGCTCTCTATGGCGACGGGTCTGAAAAATACTGGTAATCGTAATAATCATAATTAAAAAAATATGATAGCGTTATCAATAGATTTCAACAACCTCCACACCATACTGCGCTCGCTCTATGACGAGATGATGCCTCTATGTGAGGATATGGCGGGTGTGGCTCAGGCGATAGCCGGATTGGGCGCGTTGTTCTTCGTTGCCTATCGCATCTGGCGGTCACTTGCCGCCGCAGAGCCGATTGATGTGTTTCCGCTGCTACGTCCGTTCGTGATAGGCTTCTGTATAATGTTTTTCCCGTCGGTGGTACTCGGCACCATCAACTCTGTGATGTCGCCGATTGTGCAGGGTACAGCCTCTATGCTTGAAGGGCAGACACTCGATATGCAGAAATACCGCGAGGAGAAAGACAGGCTGGAGTATGAGGCGATGATGAATGACCCGTCAACAGCCTACCTTGTCGATGATGCCGAGTTTGACAGACAGATAGACGAATTAGGCGTGACGGAGATAGGCACAGCCGCCGGAATGTATATCGAGCGGGGAATGTACAAAGTCAAAAAAGCTATTCAAAACTTTTTCAGAGAGTTGTTAGAGATGCTTTTTCAGGCTGCCTCACTCACGATTGACACTATCCGCACATTCTTCCTTATCGTGCTGTCAATTCTCGGCCCGGTCGCCTTCGCTCTTTCCGTTTGGGATGGCTTCCAGTCAACGCTGACCCAGTGGATACAACGATATATCCAGACTTATCTGTGGCTGCCGGTGGCAGACCTATTTTCGACAATCCTTGCGAAAATACAGGTGCTGATGTTGCAGAACGACATTTCGGAACTGACAAACAACCCCAACGCAAACCTCGACAGCTCAAATACTTGCTATGTCATTTTTATGATAATCGGCATTATAGGATACTTCACGATTCCAACTGTGGCGGGCTGGATAATACAAGCCGGAGGTGCCGGAAACTATAACCGTGCTGTCAACACCACCGCGATGCAGGTCGGTTCTGGTGCGGCAAGTGTCGGAGGCGCGGTCGCCGGAAATGTCGCGGGCAACGCAGGCAAATTGCTTAAATAATATTCAAACGACATTCAAATGCAATTCAAATCACTTAAAAACATCGAAACCTCGTTCCGCCAGATACGGCTGTTTGGTATTGTGTTTGTGGCGATGTGTGCCGTGGTGGTGTCGGTGGCTCTGATCTGCGTGTTCAATTTCGCTGAAAGGCAGAGGGAAAAAATCTATGTTCTTGACAACGGCAAGAGTCTTATGCTCGCCTTGTCGCAGGACATGGAGCAGAACCGCCCGGCGGAAGCCCGTGAACATGTGCGACGCTTCCATGAACTGTTTTTCACTCTGTCGCCCGACAAATCGGCGATTGAGCATAACATCAACCGCGCCCTTATACTGTCGGACAAGTCGGCATACAACTACTACACCGATTTCTCGGAGAAGGGTTACTACAACCGTATCATCGCCGGCAACATCAACCAAGTGCTGCAAGTGGACAGTGTGGTGTGCGATTTCAACAACTATCCGTACATCGCTAAAACCTATGCCCGACAAATGATTATCCGCGAAAGCAATGTTACAGAGCGTACACTGGTGACGCAGTGCCGCCTCTCCAACGCCTCACGCTCCGACGACAATCCCAACGGCTTCATCATCGAAGGCTTCACAATACTTGAGAACAAGGATATTTCAACCGTAAAACGATAATTCAATTATGACAAAGATTAAATCAATATTCTCCGCCATATATAACAATATGTGGCGCACCCCGAAAGGGAGGCTCACAACGCGCCTGAAAGGAGCGTGCGAGTCAATTCCCCAGAAACAACGGCTTACTGTCGTGTCGCTGATGCTGACCGTGTTTGTGCTTACCGCCTTCTTCGTGTTCGGTCACGCCTGTTACAGGATAGGTCTGGGCAAAGCGCAAAAATCTGTGGCGATTGAGCATATAATGCCGATCGACATCGTTACCAAATCTCCCGTTCATGAACCTCAAAATCTTCCAGACTATGACGATGCAGGAGTGGAAAGCGAAGATTAACGGCTTCTTCCAGCCCAAATCGCAGGCTGAACGGCAGAAGATGATGAAATACTTAGTCGTGTTCCCGGCGGCTGTCGTGTGCGGCATAGTGATACTGTGGCTGCTGTACACAAGCCTCAACAAGAATGACAGCAAGGTCGGCAATGCCTTCAACACCGAAATTCCTGAGGGTGAGAACGGCGGCATCAAGACCAAAGCGGAGGAATATGCCGCCGCCGATGCCGCCAAAGAGAAGGAGGCGCAACAGCGTGCGGTGGTCGCCCTTGATACTCTGACCGCACTTACAACCGATACCGTTGAGCATCAGTCCGCCGTTGAGAACTCCGCGCAGGCGTATCAGGAGGTTCAGGCGTCGCTCAATGACTTTTTTGTGGAGGATACCTCAGCCGACAATGTTGAAATGGAGGCTCTAAATGAGCGTATTGCAGAGTTGGAGGTTCAGAACGCTCTGGCACAGCAACAGGCGGCACAGCCCGACGAGATGGAACTGATGGAACGCTCGTATCAGTTGGCGGCACAGTATATGGGCAACGGCGGCAGCTATTCGCCGCCACATCCTACCGAAGAAAAGGGCAAACGGGATGTGCAGCCGGTGGCGCAGGTCAACAGGAATGTGGTATCCTCGCTCGGTCAGACATCAACCGTCAGGGGCTTCAATACCTCGGTGGGTACAATGAGGGCGGTCGCCAAGAATACCATAGCCGCAGTGGTGGCCGGTAACCAGAGTGTGGTTGACGGCGAGAGTGTCAGGCTGAGAACCTCCGAACCTATGTGGGTCGGCAACCGCCTGATACCGCGTAACACCACCGTTGTCGGCTCTGCAAGAGTGCAGGGCGAAAGGCTGGAGATTGAAATCACCTCCATCGAGTGCGAAGGCTCGATATATGACGTGGAGTTGCAGGTTTATGACTCCGACGGGCAGGAGGGTATCAATATACCGCAGTCAATGGAGAGTGATGCGTTGCATGAGATAGGTGCCAATATGGGCAGTACGATGGGTAGCTCGATCAACATTTCCACAAATACCAGGGCGCAGATTGCCTCTGATGTGGGGCGCGGGCTGATAAACGGTGTCAGCCAGTATCTTACCAAGAAGCTGCGAACCGTCAAAGTCCACCTCAAAGCCGGCTACCGTGTGATGCTTCACCAGCCGGAAGACATATGATTATTCACCATTAAATCCACAATTCAATGAATTACAAACTCTTTTTACTTTCGCTTATTGCCGTTATCGGCATGGCAAGCACTGCTTTTGCCGGAACAAAGTCGGTTAAAAACACCGATAATAACGTGCCGTCTGGCACGGAACAGGTTGCCACTCAGGTAGCAGAACACGACATCAATGTGTACGGCGGCAACTACACCGACGGTGACAAGTTCGACGGTCTGACCCGCAAGGTCGGCTTCGACCGGATGATACCGCCTCACGCTCTGGAGGTATGCTACGAAAAGACTACGCACATCATATTTCCCTCGGAAATAGTCTATTGCGACTTGGGCAACGAGAACCTTGTCGCCGGATTAGCCGACGGCGCGAAGAACGTGCTGCGCGTCAAATCAGCCTTCAAGTCGTTCAAGCAGGAAACAAATCTGTCGGTAATCACCGAGGACGGAAGCTATTATAGTTTCAACGTGAAATTCGCCAAAGAGCCGCTGTTGCTCAATATCGAGATGACCGATTTTCTGCATGACGGCGAGGCGGTGAACCGCCCGAATAATGCGCAGGAAATCTACCTCGAAAAGTTAGGTAGCGAGTCACCGATGCTTGTCAAGCTGATTATGAAAAGTATCTACAAGCAGAATAAGCGCGAAATCAAACATATAGGCTCAAAGCGTTTTGGGGTGCAGTTCCTCTTGAAATCCATATATGCCAACAACGGGCTTCTCTATTTCCACACCGAACTGAAAAACACATCAAACATTCCTTTCGATGTCGATTATGTCAGCTTCAAGATTGTGGATAAGAAGGTTATCAAGCGTACTGCTATGCAGGAGCAGGTACTTGAACCGCTCCGCGCCCAGAACTATGTGACGGTGGTACACGGAAAATCCTCCGAAAGAACAGTCTTCGCTCTGGAGAAATTCACCATTCCCGATGACAAGCAGCTCGTTATCGAAATTGCCGAAAAGGAAGGCGGCAGACACCAGTCTTTCGTGGTCGAGAACGAGGATATTGTGAGAGCCAACATAATTGACGAATTAAGCATACAATAACCTATGAGAAAAGCGATAATGATAATCGCTGCCATGCTCACCCTTTTCGGAGGGCGGGCAATGGCCCAGCGATGCCTCCCCGGAATGTCAACGGTAGAAATCAAGGCTGATATGGCAGACGGCTTTTATACCGGCAACTCTCGCAACTGCGGCTATTCTCTCGGAGTGTTCTACTCCGTCTATAAAGGCGGTGCCAATACTTGGAGCTTCGGCGGCGAGTATCTCCAGACCTACAAGCCATACGGCGCGAAAGGTCGTATCACGGTGGCTCAGTTTACAGGTGAGGTCGGCTACAATCTCCATCTGTTGAGCGACTACTCGCAGACCTTCCACCTATATGGCGGCGTGTCAGCTCTCGGTGGCTACGAAACAGTGAATTGGGGAAAGTCGGTTTTATCCGACGGTTCGACGCTCCATGACGGCGACAACTTCATCTATGGCGGCGCGCTCACGCTCTCTGCGGATTTCTACCTTTCAGACAAAATTGCTCTGACCGCAAATATAAAGGAGCGTTTCACTTTCGGTAGCGATGTGCAGATATTCCATATGCAATATGGTGTTGGTGTCAAATTCATAATAGAATAAACCTATGGGATTGATTGTGATAGACCTCGATATAAATAATCTTCCATTGGAGGATTTTATGAAGGCGATCGGCTATGAGCCGATAAAAAAGGATGGCAACCTTCTGATATACAACGCTCCGTATTCTGTCGGTGGCAACGCTACTATGGTGGTGGACACCGAAAAGAATGGCTGGTATGACAGCAAAGAACCCGAAAAATACTATGGCGGCATTTATGATCTCGCTTACGAGCTAACCGGGAGCTGCAACCGCTCCGAGTTGAACCTCTATATCGCCACACAGATGAAGGATTTTAAGGAGTTCAAGACTTACGAAGTGACCGTCAACGGCGATGAAGCCGAGGGTGATGTGACGGCTACGCCCGTCAGCAGACCGGAACAGCCTAAGCAACAGCCGCCCAAACCCAAACGCAAAATGCGGTTTTAGCCTATGGATATAGATGCTATCAAGGGAATATCCCTTGTGGATTTTCTGCACCACCTCGGCTATGAGCCGACTGGGCGCGACAGCAAAGGTCTGTGGTTTTATGCCCCGTACCGCAACGAGAGAAAGCCATCGTTTCATGTCAATCCTCGTAAAAATGTATGGTTCGATTTTGGTAGCGGTGCCGGAGGCGACATCTTCACTCTTGCCGGAGAACTGTGTAACTCCACCGACTTCATCCGACAGGCGGAGTACATAGCCGAAAAGATGCGGATGCCGATATCACAGCCTTACAAGCCGGAGCCATTCATTGAGCAGCCGACCTTTGAGGACGTGAAAATCTCCCAATTAGTATCGCCGGCTCTACTGCGTTACCTCGCCAACCGTGGCATACCTGCCGACATTGCACAACGATATTGTGTGCAGGTGGATTATAAATTGCATGGCAAAAACTATTATGCCATCGGTTTTGAGAACAGCGCACACGGATTTGAGTTGCGAAACAGCTTCTTCAAAGGAAGTTATCCGCCAAAGCATATCACCAATGTCGCCAACAGCAACGCCCGGTGTAATGTATTCGAGGGCTTCATCGACTTTCTTTCGGCGGAACGCCTCGGATTGAATGAAGGCAATGACAGTGTTGTGCTTAACTCCGTGGCGAATGTCGGCAAAGCAATCCCGACTTTGGCGGAATACCCGCTGATACTGTGCTATCTTGACAACGATACCGCCGGGCGTGCCGCAGTAGCCAGACTGCGCCGCGAGTTCGGCGACAGGGTGAGCGACAAATCCGCACTCTATCCCGACCACAAGGATCTGAACGATTACCTACAATCGCTCAACCCCAAGAAATCAACAAAACTAAAATTCTAAACAGACACAAAAATGGAAAAGACAAATAAAAAATCATTTGGCATTATCGCCATTCTCTCCCTTGTAATCGCTGCCGTATGCAGCCTCACATCCTGCTCCGACGACCTCGATGTGCAGCAGTCCTATCCCTTCACAGTGGAAGTCATGCCATACGCTGACAAGATTGCCAAAGGGCAGACCATCGAACTGCGCTTCGAGATAAAGCCCGAAGGCAACTATGCCAACACCCTCTATACCATACGCTACTTCCAGTACGACGGAGAAGGCTCGCTCAAACTCGTTGACGGCCCGGTGCTGGTCAACAACGACCGTGTGCTTCTTGAAAGTAAAACATTCCGACTGAACTACACCGCCAAAAGTGACGAAGCACACAAATTCCTCGTGGTCGTGGAAGATGTATGTTGTCCATTACATAAATCTTCTAATGTGGCGATGACATTTATGTTTGCATCACTTGATAAGTAATTAAGGATATGTGCATTAACTTTAATCATAACAACATAATTTTAGGGTTAAGAAAATAGTCATATTTTATATCAGACATTTTTTAATTCTACAATATGTTTAATTTACTATTCACAAACTTCTTGGATTTGCAAAGACATGAGCAAGCCTCATTCTCTGAGCAAAGACAAGCATATCTGCACAAACTACACGCAGATGGAATGGGCATTCGACATTTGCGAGGATTGGCTGGTCTGCTAATCGCAATTGATGAACTTCTTGCCCTTAGAGAAAGTGACACATTCGAGATTCCATTGGAATATATCGTCCAAAAGACATCTGAATGGGATTCGATGACACGTCAACAACGGTGTGATATGCGCGTGGAGGTTAATTTCCATTGTCGCTTTCTTGGTGCGTCCAAGAGATGGTTGACATATTTGGGAAGACTGGATCACCGCTATTATCCTGAGGATAATATAATCAGCAAGATTTTTCCAAGAGGATACTTTCGAGTTCGACACCTTGTCTCACCGATGTATATGGAACGGCTCGTATATCTGGAAGCTCAAGAACAACAGGGGGTTCCTTCAGTGACTTTGAGACGAATCGCACAATATCAACTGACAGCCATAGAGTTGCTTGATTTACCATCTACTTCTCTTGTAACCATGAGTGAAATACAAAACGCGGCAGCTATATGGCGAGATGTTGAGGATCCAAGCAAACGAAAGAAATCCGGTACCGATAATAGTTATCGGACGTTCATTCATGTCACAACTAATTGGCTTTCACATATGGGACTACTTGCCCAGCCGGAGGAACATGATTTTCCCGAAAAAGACAAGATCATGTCATATCTCAACTGGCTTGTTGAATCCAAAGGATATTCTGTCCAGACTCATAGAAGCCGTCTGAGTATACTTCGTAATCTGATGAATTACCTTCAGGGCTCAAGCTTATTGCTTGCCGATGTTCAATCTACAGACATTGACAGTTATCTCAAAGAACGTCATTACAATGGGTGTAATCGACGCACTATTGCAGGGCTTGTATCCGTACTACGTTGCTTCTTCAGATATGCGGCTGATAGACAATGGGTGAAAGACGATTTGTGGAAAACACTTTCCGCCCCTCGGCTGTACACGATGGAGCAACTTCCGTCATATCTTCATTGGGATGACGTGAAAGTTATCTTGACTGAATCTACGCGAAATCCGACGATTCAGGGCATAAGGAATCATGCAATTTTATCGCTTTTGGCAATGTATGGCTTGAGATCCAGTGAAATCACTGAACTGAAACTCAAGGACATTGACTGGCGGAATAGCGTCATTCATCTGCGTAGGGCAAAAGGATGCAGACCGCAGATAATGCCTCTGATAGATGAGGTTGCACAGCCACTTCTGAGATATATCCTTGAAGCTCGTCCAAAGTATCCGAAGCAGGAGTTTGTGTTCCTTACTACCCGAGCTCCATTCCACGGCATATGTACATCAACAGTTTACCAAGTGGCAAGTAGATCTCTGGAAGGCAGGCAACTCAACATAAGGCATCATGGTCCTCACAGTTACCGACACAGTTGCGCAACGAGACTGGTCAATGAAGGACACTCTCTTAAAGAAGTCGCAGATGTGCTCGGACATGTGAAAATCGATACTACCGCCATCTACGCCAAGGTCAATTTCTCCAGACTAAGGGAAGTGTCGGATATGGACTGTAAGGAGGTGCTTGAGTTATGATGCTCAATAGTGCCATTGACAAATATGTCGAGTATAGACGTTCATTGGGAGAGTCGTTCAAAACCAATGCGAATCTTCTGAAACAGTTCTGCAATTATCTGGGGAAAGATATGAATCTGTTAGAGATAACCGCATCCATCACATCAGATTTTTTGCAATCAGGAGGCAACGAGATTACTCGAAAGTGGTTTACGCGTCACGCTGCTCTGTCTGGCTTCTTCCGGTGGTGCATGTCACGAGGGTATGTATCAAAAATACCCTTGACTATGGATAAGCCTAAGAAACCGCAGCGAATAACACCGTATATTTACTCAGATATCGAGCTCAAGAAGTTGTTCTCAGCTGCCATGACATATCAGAAACGGCCTTCTCTCACATATCCTGAATGCGTCAAAGCAATCCTTCAGTTGACATATGTGCTGGGGTTAAGAATCTCAGAGACCATGAGCCTTCGCATGAAAGATGTGGATCTGGCAAACTGTTGTATCACAATCCATGAATCCAAATTTTACACGTCAAGAACTGTCACTTTCAACGAGGAAGTAAAGAAACTGATTGAAAAGTTCTTTTCATGGAGAAAGGACAACTGCAAGATCTCTGATGAAGACACATCTCTATGGATTATGTGTAACGGCTCGTCAATGAGACTGAACTGCATAAACGGCATCTTCAAAAAGATACGTATAGAAGCAGGAATCAGCCGAAACGACAACACAAGGTATCAGCCACGTATCCACGATCTGCGCCATACGTTCGCTGTGAACCGATTAAGAAAGTGGTACCAAGATGGTAAGGATGTTCAGACTCTTTTGCCTGTGTTATCTACCTATCTGGGCCATAAACAAGTGAGTTACACAACTGTGTATCTTAACATGACTACCGGACTGCTCTCAGATGCGGCCAATCTATTCTTTGAATATGCAAACCCCAAAACAAATCAACATGAATGAAAAAACCATATATCTCAGTTATTGGGTGCGGCGTTATCTCACCGACTATATGCTGGCTGCCAAGAATCTGTCGCGTAATACGGTACGTAGCTACCGCGATACCTTCAGACTTCTTGTTGGCTACCTTCGAGATGTCTGTAATAAAAATCCAGACAAGCTCCACCTTCAGGAACTGACAATCAATGTCGTGTCAGACTTTCTTGACAATCAGCAGGAAACCCGTAACGTCTCAGTGGCTACTCGAAACCAAAGACTTGCCGCATTACAGGCCTTCGCAAAGTATGTATCCATGAACTCTCCGGAGCATATGGAATGGAGCCGAAACATACGCAATATCCCTAAGAAGAAAGCCCCTAAGAGAATGATAACGTATCTTGAAAAGTCTGAGATGGATGCTTTGCTATCTCTGCCCGACCAGAGATCCGCTCAGGGCAGACGCGACTACGCTCTTTTGATCTTCCTATACAATACAGGAGCGAGAGCCGAAGAAGCATCCGACCTGAACGTATCATCCGTGACGCTTGCCAAAAGCAAAAGTGAATCAACAATCCCCTTGGTAACCATTGTTGGGAAAGGAAACAAGACTCGCAGATGCCCCCTTTGGGACAATGTCTGTGCAATCCTTAAGACAATAATCAATGACAGAAAGCCAGATGAACCACTCTTCTTAAACCGCTACGGCCAACGTATAACCCGATTTGGAATATACGAAATGGTGAGTCGGTATGCTCAAAAACTGGAACTACAGTTCCCTTCCGTAAGGGACAAGAGAGTTAGCCCACATACGATCCGGCATACCACCGCAACACATCTTCTGCAAGCAGGAGTGGATATAAATACGATCCGTGCTTGGCTCGGACACGTATCTATAAACACAACGAACATCTATGCTGAAGTAAATTTGGAGATGAAAGCTAAAGCTCTCATGACCTGTGCTATCGATAGTTCCAATGGGAAGAAAATCTCATGGAAAACCGATGAAAATCTTCTCTCTTACTTGGATAGCCTATGATGAATCTCTGCCAGTGCCTCCAAAATAATGTTGTGAACAGCAAACTTACATGTCTGATTTACTCATCGTTGGAGGCACTGTTAAACATAAATGTCATCGCCACATTAGAGGACAGCTTCAATACCACCCCGTGGGAGCAGACCTTCGAGTTCAACAGCAAAGACAGCGGTGATGAGGGTACGATTGTCAGCCCGATTGTGACACCCGTAAATCCGGCTATCCGATGAAGAAAATCCTGCTGATGTTTCTCGCGTTGCTCACCGTCATGGTGGGCAACGCCGCCGGGCGGAAGATAAACATAATGGATCTGCCGCCATTCGAGAGAGCTGTGATTATCATCAAGAAATTTGAAACGCTCCACCGCCCAAAGGATTATCCCTATGTCGGATATGGTCATAGAGTGTTACCCGGCGAGCCATACCGACGAGGCGTGCAGCTCACCGAGAAACAATCTGACGCCCTGTTGCGAAAAGACCTGTTGAAATTTGTGTCACTCTACAAGGCATACGGCAAAGATGCCCTGTTGTTAGGCGTATTAGCCTACAACTGCGGCCCCGGAGTAGTGAACAAGTCCACCGTGCTGAAAAAACTGAAATCCGGCAACCGTGACATATTTAAGTCCTATACCTCCCACTGCCGCTACAAAGGCAAATTCCACAAACAACTTTACCAGCGCCGACTGACCGAGTTCGCCGCTTTGTTTCCATAAATTATATCGGTAAGGTTTTTGCAAATCTTTGTAGAAACCTTACCGATAATCTACAAATCCCAATCCGTTTTAATCTTCGAGGCTGTAATCTTGATTTGTGAGTTAATTCTCATTAAATCTATGGGAATTGCAAATAGTGACGAAAGCGTTATTTTTAGATTTTCTTCAGTAAACCAGATATGCGATGCTATATTTGGGGTTACATTATAATCGCCAACTGAAATTTTAGTGATATACTGCTTGTCTTCATTAGATTTATGTAGATCCATTTCGATATTAATGCCAATTGGGGTGTCATCATCAGAAGGGAGATATAATAATCTGTCTGAATAGGAGGAAAGAGCCTCTCTAATAAATTCAAAAGATTTTATGAATCTGTGATCTTTTCGTAGCAAAAGAACTGAATCCAAATCCTCTGCTTTCAAGACATCTCTAAAATCGCCATTTGAATCAAAGTAAATTTCAAATAGGATTCCATTCAATATGTGGTTAACACCATCATTTTCAGAATACCTATGAAGATTATTTCCAAGCGATTCAAAATAGTTGGCAACATTAAATGGATTTGCACTGGCTTGATATAAATTCCTCCCTAAAATAAATTTTTGATTGGCGTCCAAATTAGGTATCATTGCAATAATCTTTGGGAATGCTGCATTTTGTCTATACCAATTAGCAGAAGCCAGTTCTTCGATTAGCAATCCAAATTCATCTAATTGATTATATAAGCGATCTTTAATTACATTTTCTGCATAAGGTAAATTCTTTGCTACGACCATTTGCCCCTTGTTAAAATAGAAATCGCCAATTAGTGAAGTATGTTCCCACGGAACTTGAGTGCCTTTTGAGAGCAACGCAACTGTCTGTCTAACCTTCTTAAAAAGAGTTTCCACCGACAGTCGTTCACTGCCAATATATTTCAATAAAGCACCTGTATATAGGCTATGACCATCTATGCCATCATCTTTTGCTTTCATTTTTGGCGATGTGGCGAATGCAATTAAGGTGCCTTTGGGTGCATTTATAGGAGCAAAAGAGTTTCCTACAACACCTCTCTCATTAATTTCCTGACGACAAGCATCTAAGATTACTATATTTACATTTCTGTATTTTCATTCAATATCTTCATTATCTCGTTAAGACCAATGCTTTGATGGGATAGAGAATATTCATCTGCAAACTGTAATTGGCAATCTATTGCTGGCAGATAATTAATACCTCTGCACTCCATCCCATGACCTGCATAATATAAAATGAAATGTTTGTAATTTTTGATTTTTTCTTTAATTACACGAAGGACTTCTACGATATGAGCAATATCAACATCATAATACTCCACAACATCATATCCAAGATTAACGAATACATTTTTGATTGCTTGTGCATCAAAAATGGCATTATTCAGGTTGAACGGCTCAAAATATGAATTATTCCCGATTATCAGGGCAAAGGTATCAGACATATATGTTTTAGAGTTCTAAAGAATTTTCTTTTAACAAGAAATCGTATATTCCCATAGTGGTAATACCGGCTTCATTGCGGCGGATTATAATGTTGCTACCAACAACTATTATTTTCTTAAACGAGTCATCGACATTTCGTAGCGATGCTTCTTCCTGTCTTATTTTATCTTCATCAAGCATTTGATATGCCGACTGGATATAATATTTTCGGCTGCCTTTGTTACATACAAAGTCTATTTCAAGCCGTACACGTTCCTGTTTTCCTTCAGCGTTGCGCCTTACAATCGGCACGACACCGACATCAACATTAAATCCTCTTATACGCAGTTCATTGTAAATTACGTTCTCCATCATGTGTGATGGTTCAAGTTGGCGGAAATTCAGTCGGGCATTTCTAAGACCGAGATCTGTAAAATAGTATTTGTAGGGCGTATCCAAATATTTTTTGCCCTTGACATCATATCGTGAGGCTTTTTCTGCGAGAAATGCCTCGCAAATGTATTCAAGATAAGAGCAAACTGTGTTCCTGCTTATTTTCTCCCTCTTTACTGTTTCAAATGTGTTGGAAAGTTTGGTCGGATTGGTGAGGCTACCAATTGATGAGGATATGAAATCAAGCAGATTTTCCATATCTTCATTATTCTTAATCTGATACCTCTCCTTTATATCACGCAGGTATGTTTCAGTATAAAGGTTTTTAAGATAATCGCTTTTCAGTCCTTCATCATTAAAATCCAGTATCTGCGGCATTCCTCCGTAAGTCATATAAGCGTCCAATGCGTCTTCCTGTTGTCCTCCATAGGCAGAGAAAAATTCCCGAAAACTCAAAGGATATACTTTTATCTCAATGCTTCGACCTCTGAAAGTCGTTATGACATCTTTGGAAAGGAATTTGGCGTTACTTCCCGTTGCATACACATCAACATTGGACATTTTAAGATAGCTGTTCAACACATCCTCAAATTCGCTTACAAGTTGCACCTCGTCAATCATGATATAGTGCATCCCATCATCGTTTATTTTTGAATCTATGTATTCAAGCAATACATCCGGATTCCGAAGTTCTTTATTGCGACGGTTTTCTAAATCTATCTTTATGATATGGTCATCCGAAATGCCCTGTTCTTTCAGCCATGAAGAAAACAGTTGAAAAAGAAGATATGACTTGCCGCAGCGCCGGATGCCTGTAACGGTCTTAATCAGACCGTTGTGTCGGCAATCTATGAGTTTTTGGAGATAATGAGGCCGTTGAATAATCATGCGCATTGATTTTTTATGTCACTTGTGACACTAATTGTCAATGCAAAGTTAACTGTTATTTTTATCGTGTGCAATCTTTACCAAGAGATTATGCTCAAATAAAGTTTATCTTGACCTATGGAAACAAATAAATCGCCCACATAATCAGCAATTAGCCAATTGTATGGGCAATCTGAAATGTTATCCATAAAGATTTGGATCAATCCCCTTTTTTATGGATATGGGGCTTGAGAGAGGGTGTGTTTCCCGGAGTGGATTTATTATCCCTCTGACGACGATCTGGTTTGCCAGTAGATTTGGCAATTCTTTTGGGTCCCGGTTTGATTCCCATAACTAAAAAAACAATTTTTCGGTTTTGTGACACTATTGTCAGTTATAAATCAGGCAAATAGTATGCCAAAGCAACATATTTTGCTGATATGACAGTTTGTCATATAGAAATGCACCAACGCCGCCTTTTGGCGGCCGAAATTTTTGGCAAAATCAAGGCTGGCGACTTCATCACGAGGTCGCCAGCCTTCTCTATTACGACTTGGCAAATGTTCGGTTAAAATCGGGTGTATAATCCCGTCACGTCGGTAAAGATGCCCTCCAACATATCGCAATAGACACCATCTATCGTCTTGATGTCCTTTGTCGTCACCTCAAACGTCTTGTGGTTGATGCTCTGACGATAAAATCTGACATTGTAGAGGTCTGCGCCACTATCGTATATGATTTCAAGGCGGTTAGCCGATGTCTTGTTTCGGCTAAGGCTCATTCTCAGTCCGTTGCCGAGGTTGATGAAATCGTGGCTTCCCGTCATTGCCACAAACCTGCGCCCTCCGATTTGTTGGAGTATTATTTTTGCTACTTGGTTGTCCATAACGCTATTATTTAGAGTTGTTGATTTTCTTGTTCAGCCATTCATCACGGCGTTGGCGACATTCTTTCAAAGTCTTTGCCACGGTGCTGAATAGAGTGCCGTCGGTGGCACGATAGTCATATTGATAGAAAAGGATACGTTTCCCTCGGTGTGCCGACATAAAACGCTCGTATTGCTCGGTATCGGGTGTAATGGTGGTTGATACGCCATTCACAGTTAATCTTGTTGCCATATCAATGTATTTTAGAATTTCACAATCAGTATTCGGTAGTTGAAAACCTTTTCGGGGTCGGTGATTTTCTTTTGAGCCAGCCAAAAGTGGTGTCTGCCAAATCCATATACGAAGTATTGGTCAAGTGCCGATTTCTCCGCATAGTCGGCTACCAACCGCCTTAGAGTTTCCTCGTTGTAGGCTATAAGAATATGGTTCACAAAACCGACAAGCACCTCGGCTATCTTATCGTCATAGACTACTGTCGTATGTTCAAATGTCACGTTCATAATTAGGGTGATTTTGTGACCTGCGCCATTGCTGACGCAGGTCGTGTTAAACATTAGGCGGTCATTCTCGCCTTGATTAGCTGGGCGTTGGAGTTCACCAAATTCACAATTCGGTCGTGATATTCGGTGTTTTGGTTGCACGCTCCACGGCATTGAATAACTGAAAGGGTTTCAAGCGACACCTCCACGGTTTCAATCCGCTTGCCGTTAATCCTTGCCGACAATATGAGGGAGTCTTTTTTGCCGTAGTACATTGCTGTACCTACACAGATATGCTGGACATCTCCTTCCTCTATAAATTCCTCCACGCTCTCCAACACTTTCACTTCAATCTCGCCATCGGAGATTACAAGTCCGAAGAATTTGGATTTGAGTTTGAGAAAACTATCTCTCCTTTCCTGCTCTGCGAGTGCTTCCTTCTCCTTGCGTCTTATGTCGGCTTCCCTGCGTCTGCGTTCCTCTATCGCCATGACCTTTTTGTGGTATATGTTGTGTGCCTGACGAAGATTGTCGGGGCAGATGTAGTGGGGATTGTGAGTGTCTTTCTTGCAGGTCTGCAACATCTTGATGTAGTCGCACCATAATCCTAAGTCGGTTATCTCGTAATGGTGGCGTTTGGCTATCTTGTATGAAGCCCAGCACATACGGCAGTCATAGGGGCGGTTGAGAAAGTATTTGAATACTTGCTCGGTATCGTTTTTCATCAGCGTTTCAAGTTGGGGCTGCGAGAGAAAACGGCTTATACATCTCGCCGGTGACATATTGAAGAACTTGTTGCCCATAACATCTATATGCAGAGATGGGATTATCTTCATTTTGGGATACATCGGAAAATCCATCGCTATATCTGCGAACACATCATCCTTGCTCCGTATCTCCATAGGCGAGCCGTATGCGAAACAATCCACATAGTAACTCATACTGCGTCTAAGTCCGATTACGGCGCATTGTCCGTTGGGGGCTACCCAATACTGACCGATTTCCACGATGCTGTATTCGGCTTTCTTTCCCTTGCGCATTTCTGCGAATATGGCGAACATCCGCAAAGTCTGGTATTTCCCGTTCATACCAAGCACGTTGAAATACATCTTACCGCTCGCCTTCTGCTTTCGGGTGGTTTCAAGAGTGAGTTCCCTGCCACATCGGGGGCATACGCATTTGCCCGATGTTTCATCGCTGTGCCAAGTGTGTCCGCAGTCCATGCAGGTGGTATTGCCACTCTGAACACGGAAGGCAAAGTGTTCAAAACATTCGCCTATCGCCCATTGAGCCTGCGCCTTTGTGACGGGGCGGAGTTTACGGCTTTCTTTGAGTATGTCTTTATGGAATTTTGTTGTCGGTTTCATAGTCGTAATATGTTAGAGGTCAAATAGACTGGGTTGTTCAACTTGGTTTTTCTTCTCGGCGGTCTTTCTCGGCTGGATAGGCTTTCGCATTTTCTTCATCTCCTCGTCACGGAGTTTTTTGATGGCGTCCTGCCGTGCCTGTTCCTTTTCCTCCTCGGTTAGTTCAACCGTATGGTTGACTACCACTTGGCAGTTTATAGGCTTGCCAACCTCAATTTCTTCCTCGTCATAGTAGTGGACTGCCATTCCGAATATTTCATCGTCCTCGAACCCGTTGCAACCGCTTTTCTGCACGGAGTTTAGTATGTAGGTCACGCAGTCCTCAACTGATTTCGAGGGATTTGCAAACTTGACTGCGAACAGTGCGTCATTCTCGGCTCGTTCTTCAAGATACGCCTTGATAGTTTTGTTAAAGGCTCGTGTGCCTTTGTTTTCTCTTGTGGTTGCCATAGTCGTATGTGTTTAGAGTGTTGCGAGTATCATTTTTTCAATCTCCTTGCGGTTCAGTTCCGTATGGAAAAGCCAGCTTATGAACAGCTTGCGACCCGCAGGTTTGAGTTCATAGTACAGCTTGCGGAATGTTGATATGTTGCCGTTGATATAGGTTTCCACCATATACTCGGCGATGTTGTCAACTTCGTAATATTTGGCTTGCTGTTCCCAAGTCTTTGAATTTCTTTTCGTTGCCATAGTCGTAAATATTTAGAGTGTCATTACCAAGTAGATAATCCCTATTGCGGTGAGGATTGAGATTATCCACCCCACACCTCGGAATATCGGTCTGAGTATCGCCCAAAGAATAATCCCGACAACCGCCCCGACTGCTATCCCCACCACCTTAGCCGTCTTTTTTAATGCGGTATGAGCTGGAGAAGGTGTGAAGCTCGTATTTTTAATATGTCTGTCGTTCAGTGTCATAAGGCGATATTTTTTTTAATGCGTATAATCGCTGTTTGAAGTTTGTTCGCTCGTTGACCCTGCGGCACGACGGGAGCAAAGGGGTGTTCGGCACTTGCACAAAAAAATACTACCGACCACCGGGAGCTGTGGAGATTTTTTTGCGCGAATGCCAAAGAATACCCCGTACCGTCGTGTTAATCAACTTCGAGCGAATAAACTTTGAATGGAGATTATACTCTGCATAAAAAATAGAGGCGGCAAAGCCCCGCAGGGTGACACTGGACGACAGACATAAGAAAAATGGAAACCGTTGAGATAAAAGCAATGGCCCCGGAAAGAGCAAGTATGTGTATGCCGCCGTACATGGAGCATGGCGTAATTATCGGCGTCATACGCTTTCTTGCTCCCGTGGGCTGGAACAAACGGATAGTGGCGTGACGGCTCAGATTCATTATAAGGAGAAGGCGTATGGCACACTGATTTGCCGATTGGAGTCTTGTGAGGGAAGCGACGTCACCGGCGCATCCTCACAAGGCGTTGAGGCAAACCGGTGTGTAGCCTTCTCCCATAGTTGGGGTGCGGTCGGATGGTGTCAGTGACCCACCGGATCACCGTCACCATCCGACGGCAACACCGACGCCAACACTGTGAGCCGCCACGCCTCTATCCGTTTCCGTAGTGCTATCCTAAAAATCTCGTGCCAAACAACCTAAAATCCAAATTAAAGTGTTATATTTGCAAAATAATTCCAAATATGACATTTGAAATGATATTGGAAATAACTCTCACCAACTTTTTCTCGATAAACGAGAAGATAACTCTGGATTTACAGGCTGCCAACATCCAGACAAAGGAGGCCCGCGCCCTTGCCGACAACACATTTGCAGTCGGGAATGAAAGACTGCTGAAAACGGTTGCCATATATGGTGCAAACGCCTCCGGCAAGAGCAACATAATCAAGGCCGTTAAAGCAGCGGTTGATATGATACTCGACTCCCATAACTATAATGAGGGTGACAGTTTTGGTTTCAAGCCGTTCAAGTTCGGAGAAAATAACGCTCCCAGTGAGTTTTATATACGCTTCATCATTGACGGCATAGAACATGAGTATTCATTCAGTTGCACCCGTGATGAAATAATAACCGAAAGCCTGTATTATTACCCGAAGGGCAGACGTGCGCTGATTTTTTCGCGTGACGAGCGTATATCCGGCGGCAAGAAAGAAAAATATGAGTTTACCAATGTTATCCGTCGCCCGATGGATGTAGCGTCCAACACCTCGCGCAAGACTCTGTTTATATCACGCGCAAGCCAGATGGACAGGGAAAAGGCGAAGGAGATATATAGGTGGTTCAATGAGCAACTGGTGTTCAGTTATCGTGGCAAGACTTCTGTTGCCATTGACCGTTTTCTTGGTGACAACAAAGACGCAGTTCTTCGGGTGCTTAAAGCCGCCGACAGTGATATCGTTGAGTTTACCTATAAAGACGGTGAACTGACTACATTCCACCGCCGTAATCCGGCGTTGCCCTTTGACTTCAACACCGAAGAATCGGAGGGTACGAAAATCCTGTTCAAAATCATGCTGACGGTCATGGATGTGGTACGCAACAACAAGGTGATGTTCCTTGACGAAGTTGAAACAAGTCTGCACACCCGCTTGGTGGAGTATCTTATCAGCCTGTTCCATTCAAGCAAATCCGCGCAGCTGGTATTCACAACCCACAACACACACCTGCTTGACATGACGCGCTTCCGCAAGGATCAGATTTTCTTTGTCAACAAGCGCGACGACGGTTCATCTGATTTGTATTCATTGTTTGACTACAAGGATTTCCGGGAGAAAATGGATTTGGAGAAAGCCTACCTTCAGGGGCGTTTCGATGCCGTGCCGTATATCAACGAATTTGAGAACATCTGACTATGGCACGAAAAGCAAAGCAGCCAAGAGGTAAGAAGATGAACCCGACGTTCTTCGTGTTCTGCGAGGGTAAGACGGAGGCGGCATACGTTGACCTGCTGCGTCGCAGTTTCCGTGTGCCGGTGGAAATTATAGCGAGGGTCAGCGATTCCAATATTTCACAGCCTTATATTGACAGATGCAAGCGTGACAGATTTACAACATCGGAGGATAAGACATTTTTGATGTTTGACCTTGATGTGCCGGGTATGCTGGAGCGTTTGCGAAAGATAAAAGAAGCAGTGTTACTGCTCTCCAATCCCAGTATCGAGTATTGGTTTCTGTTACATTATAAGGACACCAACAAGGAGTTGTCATCCGCCGAATGTCTTGCAATGTTGAAAGGAATAGATGCAGATTATCAGAAAGGCATATTCTCCACGGCAATGAAAAAGGTCTTGATAGACGCGATTGGAGATGCCGCCAAACGAGCAAAATCCAAAGAGGCATACACTAATCCGTCATCAACAATCCACCTGCTGACCGATGAGATAACCGCAGTCAAAAGATAGTCGCAGGAAGCATTTTCGGCTGAAAACAGCACGGCAAATCAACCGTGAGTCGGCAAAAGCCATTCTCTTATGGAATACTTGGATTTGGCATTTTGAACCGTAAGCCGGAAAATTCCTGTATTCGTGAGTCCAAAGGATTTTTAACGCTTTGGCTCTTTGATGATTGGGAATAAAATATTAACTTTGCATTACCGTATCATCATAACGGTGAAGAACATTGAAGTAGCGGAGTGAGCCAATAGTGAGTCGGCTCTATACTCTTGCTCGCAACTCTTTGATAACCAGTGCTAACAGATGAAATAACTCCGAAATCTCCGGGGTCACAAGACAAAGCATCAAAATGCAGAAAACCTCTGAAATCCAGACGATTTCAGAGGTTTTTCGTTATCCCCAACCGGCGTTTCTACGCAGAATATTGAAGTGGCGGGGTGTCCCAAAAGGGTACATTGCCGGCAGGAGCGGAGATTGTACCCTCGCAAGGGTTCTGAACGCTATCGTTCAGATATTTACGCCATCGTCAAGATTCTACAATCACGGCGTTGTGGCATCTTCGGAGGGTACATTTTTTCATCGGACACCCGAATGGACCCTCGAATGGACCCTCGGATACTCGTACTGATGTGTTTTTCAAATCGTTGCCTTGAAGTTTGCAAAACTGAGAAAATTTTTGTAACTTTAATGTAACACTAAACCACATCAAAGTATGAAGAATCAGCAATTCTTTAATGCGACCTTTATCGCACGAAAGGCGCGGGTGCTACGCAACGGCGAGGTGCCGATTATCCTGCGTATCACAATCGCGGGTCAACGTGCGGAGCTGAACATCAACCGGACTGTCAATCCCGATATGTGGGTTGCGGCAAAGGGTATGTCCAAAGGCAAAAGCCGAGCCGACATCGAACTTAACCGATATCTTGAAACCGTCAGGGCAAAGCTCCTTGCAATCCACACCCAAATGGTGGCGGAAGGTGCACTAATCAATCCGGACACTATGAAAAAACGCTTTCTCGGTGTTGACGAAAAAGTTAAAATCCGGATGTTTCTTGAAACTTTCTGCGAAAACAATGAGAAATATGGCTCAAGCCGAAAGCACGGTGCATATGTTAAATTGGGCAATTAGAAGTGTTAAATTTTTAGGCGTAGAGTTTGACTAATCGGAAGATGAAGAAGTCGCGGTCCCGGACACCACGCATTTGTGAGCGAAATATTTTGACTTTAGAGTTGAATGCCTCGGCAGAGGCATTGGTCGCACGACGACGGAAATAGTTCAGGATTGTTGGGGCGTGGTTCTTGAATGTTTTGATTACCGAGCGGAAGTTGTTGTTACCCAATGCCATTACCTTTTCATACCACTTGTTCATCCTCCCCATGGCTTTTGTCGGTGAGATTTTAGCGTTGAAAATCTTGCGCAGCTCCATCGCAAGGCTGTATGCAGCCTTCAATATTGGATAGTATTTGAACAGTATGTTGACACGATGGCGCTGTATGTCAGTCCATTTGTTCTGCGACATCATCAGAGTGTGTTTGCTGCGAGCCAGTATCTGGCGCATGGTCTCTCCGTTGGAGTACGTTACCGGCGGTTCGGACTTGTTGCGGTTGTTTTCCTCTGCGATGAGCTGTCGGCGAATGTCAATGCGGATTTCGTCAACGGCCTCATTATAGACCTGTTGGACATGAAAACGGTCGTTGACTACATGGGCGTTATAGAACACTTCTGCGGCTATGAGCATCATTGATGGCGAGAGATCGCAGGTCACTTCCTTGACCCTGCGTCTGATTGATTTCTCCATAGCTCCGATGAGTATGGATATAATTTCGTCACTCTTTGTTCCGGGAATGGCTGCCGCAAGTGTTCCCTTGCCTCCGTGGCCGTCCTTGTTGGTCAGGAACGTCCATACCTCCCCGTTGCTCAGACACGTCTCATCAAGACTCATGTAAGGGCCGATATTATCGGCGTTGAAATAGAACCCACAGCCAAGCTCCTGTTCGCACCAGTCGGCGTAACCGCTTATCTTATTGCGGTACAAGTCGGCAAAATGTTTGCCGTTGACGCAGTACATCTGCGCTATCTGTTTAATCGACAGGGCTGTCGTCTCCACCTTCGTCTTTTAAAAAAGCCACGAACTCGGCGCTGAGTCGTGTTCCTTCCTCGTTGGGAAGTTCGAGATTGTAGCTGAAGATTTCGTTGGTCTGCCTGTCCCACCACTTGTTCTTGCGCATGTGAAGAAATACAGGCCGTCCACGCATCGGATAGTCCTGTATTGTTACATAATCCGTATAGCCTCGCGCTACGATATTTGGATTACGATAGTCTTCATCAGACAGTTTCTTCTTTTCGTCAAGCCATATGTCATAGGACTGTTCCGTGCGCTCGAAGCGCACCATTTCAAATAGTTCGTCCATGCCCTCGGGCAGGCACATCCATATTGCATCTGCGGTTTTCATGCCACAAATTTAACACTTTTCTCAAAATTCATGCACCGTGCTTTCGGCTTGACCCAGAAATATCGTAAGCGGCTGGAACTTGGCGACATCTCAGAGGGTACTGTTCTTCGCTGGGAGCGTTGTGTAACCTATCTAAAAGAATACCTCAAATCGCACAAGAAGGCCGAGGACATCCCCTTGCGTGATGTGACGCTCCCTCTGATTGACGATTTCGAGCTTTGGCTACGCACAGAGAAGAGGTGCGGGCACAACTGCGCGATTCGCTACATCAGCACCATAAGGAGCGTTATACGCGATGCAGTCAACTATAAATGGCTTGACGTCGATCCGTTCTACGGCAAGACCTATTCAAAAAAGAAGACCAATCGCGAGCATCTTAGCGAAGCGGAACTCAATGCAATCATGTCGCTCGACCTCAAAGTGCTCCCACGACTGGAGGCGGTGCGTGATGTATTTGTGTTCTGCTGCTTCACCGGACTGGCTTTTTCGGATGTGTCAACCCTCACTGCCGACAAGATTGTGACCGATGCCGACGGCGAACTTTGGATACGGAAGCACCGAGAGAAGACAGACGAACTCAGTTCGATACCACTGTTGGAAATCCCTCGCCAGATTATCGAAAAATATTCCGACCACAAGAAAATAATCGGTACAGACAGACTGCTGCCCGTATTATCAAATCAACGATGCAACGGCTACCTGAAGGAAATCGCCGACCTTGCGGGTATCACCAAAAAGCTGACAACGCACGTCGCGCGCCACACTTTCGCCTGCCTTTCGCTCGACAACCATGTGTCGATAGAAACCATCTCGAAGATGCTCGGCCACTCGAATATAAAAACCACGCAGACCTACGCGAAAATGCAGGACAAGACCATTTCGGAGGATCTGGTTAAAATGCGCCGCAAATTTGATGGTGTAGTTATGGCATGACCGGATTATCGTACATTTAATTGTTAAAAATTCAGTTTCTCAAATCGGACATACTTGGACATAGCCGGACATATTCGGACAAGATGCTGAAATGCGGAATTATGAATCACCTGACGATTTGAAAAACTGGATTATTATTTGTATATTTAAGTAAGGATTGACAATCTTGCCTGCCTTCAAGGAGTTCAAACCACTGTTGATATCCCGGAACAACCATTGAACTGCAAGTATGATTTTCAGTCAGTCTCGAGAACACGAATATTATTGAAAGGCACATCTATTCATAGACAGATTTGTATCCTTCCTTACAGTTCAACTTATAGATATGGAAATGGAACTGCTTAATGAACGATAATGATATTGTCTTAAAGATTGATTTACCTACAATATTCTATATTGTTTGATTGACAAATCTATTTATCTATAGTTCAAGGCTTCATGACCTCATAACCTCAGGGCTATAGAGCCATAGCTAACTACTTGGCTTCCACTATTAAAACAGAGATTAAAAATGAGCGACACATTTAGTTATCCAATCAGATTTGTTCCAGCCTTCCGGGCAAAGGAGGAGGAACGCTATCTCTGGCAACAATCGTGTGCCGAAACAGATGCCTACCATAGTATCTGAAGTATCTGACTTTGATTGGTTAGACTGTTTCAGCATTGCGAACCGCAGGATTTGCCGCCAAAGGGCGGCAACCACCGTAATGATAATGGAGGGGGAGCGAGTTTAGGCTAAGGTAATACCTGAGCCAATCGAGTACCTCGCAATTCCCCTCCATCATCACTACAACCACTTTATCCACTTAATCATAACAATCATTTATGCGAAAGCAACTCAATTCACTCCCGCTATCGGGATACAATAAGACGGACATCTTGGATATCCGCAATATAGTAAGGAGTATTAAGTTCTCCTGCAACGACCTCACTGCCGTGCGAGAACGAATGAGGAAAGCCGGTTATACCAGCTTCTCCACATTCGGACGCGACTGCATACTGAATACAGCAATCATCGAGCGTGTTTCCAGTGAACAGATGGCCACTCTCAACGAGCTTATTCGCGAAAGAAACAATCTCAACCAGATTGCCAGAGCTTGTAATGCCGGACGATGCTGGAGCGTAGCAAATGAGGCGTCGGCTCTAATCCGGAAATTGGATGCAGCAATCAGCCTGTTCAACGAAAAAAGCTCTGAAATATGATTGGCAAAATAAGTCACGGCAATTCTTTTGGCGATTGTCTGGATTACCTTACCCGCGTGAAACAGGACAGGCAACCGCTGGAAAAACGAGTATGGAATATTATCGACAGCGACGGTGTAAGACTTAACATCGGCGAAGACGGCTGGCGGAATATGGCAGCATCGGACGTGGAAAGACCGACCCTTACAAGGTCAAAAATCAAAGACCCGTGCGGACACATTTCACTCGGCTTTTCTCCGAATGACAGCGGCCGTATGACCGATGATTTCATGCTAAGAATTGCGCATGAATATATGGAGAAGATGGATATAACTGACACGCCGTATATCATCGTCAGGCATACGGATAAGGAACACCCACACTGTCATATCATGTTCAGTCGTGTCAACTACAACGGCAAAATCATCAAACCTGTCACCAACCTATATCGCAACAAAGCGGTCTGCGCCGATATCACCAAGCAGCATAATCTGACTATGGGAACAGACAGTCTTAATCTTGACACCTCAAAACTTCGGGGGTCAGAACGCAGCCGCGTGGAGATTATCCAAGCTGCTACCGAAGTGTTGCGTGATGTTACTATCACCGACTGGCCTATGTTCAGAAATGCCCTTGCTCGACGTGGCATCATCGCTAACGCTCTTTTCAGCGGAGAGGGCGATGAAAGAAAACTGAAGACCATCATCTATAAGAAAGGTCGTCATTCTTTCGTCGCCTCAAAAATCGGAAAGAGTTTCACTCCGGCGGCATTGGTTCGCAAGTTCAAATTCCGCAGTGAGCAAGCAGAACAGCATAAAATGGCTAACACACCCGACCCAGCCAATAGATGGGTTCATATTGACGGTAGTCCGATTGCCCCAACAGAATTCGGAGGAATTCAAATCACTCCCGAACAGCAGCAAGATTACATCAAGGGAAGGACAATCCGCGTAAACGACGCATACATCTGGTTTGACTACGAGACAAAGCAGCCGCAAGTGTCGCGGTTCAATCCCGATATGTTCTCCGACCGTGGATGTGGATTGCCTTTATCACCCGGAGCCGACCCAGAATATGCGGCATTTTACGGCGACCTGTCGGAACAGTTCCGGCAGGAGTTCCGACGCTTCCGTAAGCGTCACCCGTCGCTGACAAACTCCGAGGCAATGCAGATGTTCAAGACCAATTACGGCCAATCACATCGTTTGGAACATAGTATGTAACTTTACGCTCAAATACGAACAAAAAGTATTATGCTGGAATAAGGGTTCAATTAAATGGTTTATTGCAAATATCGTGTGTGTTTCAAAGATAGCTATTTAGGGTAACTTTTTTAGTTGCAGATTGAATAACTTTGCTCTCTATAATAACCGACAATGACAAAAGATAAAAAAACTAAATACTGCCAAACGTGTGGGATACCCTTAGATATTGATTATGACAATCTTGGGGGAGGTACGAATGTGGAATATTGTGACTATTGCCTGAAACATGGTGTCAAAGGGTACGATTTCTCAATGGACTATCTGATTTATCTTTGGGGGCTTTTCCCTGAAGAATATTATAAAGAAGCAGGTATCTCCTATACATCAGCTGAAATTAGAGAAGTAATGTCCAATCGCCTTCCCCGAATCAAGCGATGGAAGCAAAAAATCAATACTGCACATGTCCTATATGAATTGATTATGAGGGTACAGGAATACATTAACCGACATTTATTTGATGAGCTTATTCTTGACTCTATTTCGCAAATGGTAGGTATATCTAAATATCATTTCCGTCGTGTTTTCAAAGCGGTATGTGGTGAAAATATCGGCCTTTATATTCAACGGTTAAGGCTGGAATATATCGCTTTTAAATTAATCTCAACTGATATAAGCGTTACGGAGTTGGTATACCGAACAAACTATCAGAATAAGCATACCCTTTCAAGAGCATTCAAAAGTTATTTTGGGTGTACAATACCCGAATTTCGCAGACTACACTCAAATGCAAGCCCGGATGGGATGAACCCGGTGTATATTACACCCTTAATTAAACGCATCCCTTTAGTACGTATTGCATATCTTAAACTGGAATGGACAGAACATATAACTCATGACTTTACAGTATTATGGGAACAAGTTTTATCTCTTTCAAAAAGTTATAATCTGCAATCAAACGGCGGTAGATTCATAAGTTTGACACTTGACTGTCCGTTGATTTCATCAGAAGAAAAAGCCAGATTCTTGGTGGGAATAACTATTCCGACGTCATTTAGTGTTCCCAAAGGCTTCTTTACTTATGAAATAGATGCTGGAGAATATGCAATATTCCACTTCAAAGGGTTATATCATGAACTTAATAGGGTGTATCGTTACATATATATTGATTGGTTACCAACAAGTGGATATACTTTAAGAGAGCCTTATACATTTGAAACTTATCTCAATACTCCAGAGAAGACTTCTGTTTCAGAATTGAGAACGGATATTTATGTTCCAGTCATGAGGAAGAAAAAATGAAGACCTTAAACTTAGAAATAGAACAATTTTTAAGGAGTGAAAATGTTGATTTTGTTCACTTTGTAAATATTTCGATACTTAATAAGCAACAGAATAGAGGGCTCCCATACGCGATACTGATGGGAATCGCTATAAATCCGCAATTTATCAAAGGTGTATATGAAAATCCCCATTATATACATTCTGCTACTGATGAATACGCCCAAACAGAGGAACTTATCGGATTAATTGCTGATAAATTAGCAAATCGACTTATTAAAAAGGGATTTAAAGCTCTATCTCAATCGGATGGAGGATTAATCACCGAGAATGCTTTTGACTTCGAGACAAAAAGCTCAATTCTTCCACATAAAACGATTGCCGTGCTTAGCGGTCTTGGGTATATTGGTAAAAGCAATCTTTTTATCACAACAAAATATGGAGCAGCGCAGTGTCTTGGAACTGTTTTAACAAACGCTCCGCTTTTAGTAAAAGAACACAAAATTCAATCACCAAAATGCTACAACTGTAATATATGTAGAAATGTATGCCCTAAAAAAATTTTGAGAGGAATTAGCTGGAATATTAATATCTCAAGAGATGAAATAATAAATGTTTATAACTGCACCGCTTGTTTAAAATGTATGGTCTATTGTCCGAAAACGCAAGCATACGTCTCATACTGAATAATGGCTCGACAAATACTTATAATTGACGACAACGTATCTGACTCCAATGAGATAAAACGGCATTTATCCGGATTACGCGCAGAGATTTATCAGGCTTTGCGAATTGGCATGGCTAAAGAGGATCTGACAAAATTCAATAAAGGCGATATTGTAATTTGCGACGTCAAACTGCCTGACGGCGATGCCGTTGAGTTGATGGAATGGCTTGACAAAAAGAATATCCGATGCAGTGTTTTTGTAGTAACTGATGTCGAAACGGTCGCAGATGCTGTGGCATCGTTTCGAGCCGGGGCAAAAGATTATGTAAACAAGCGTCTTATCGGTGAGCTGCTCCTGCCGAAGATAAAGGCGTTGTTTGTGAAGAACGACGTCAGCAATTTTCCTTTGCTGTTTTCCCGCAAAAGCGACGGATGTCTGCGTGCGTACAGTTCTGCTCATAGAGTAGCACCTACAAACCTGAATGTATTGATTATAGGTGAAAGCGGTGTGGGGAAAGAACCTTTGGCACAGGAGATATATGATCTCAGCACAAAAAGCGACAAACCATGCGTATTGCTTGACTGCGGAACACTCCACTATCTTGCGTTGAACCATAATTCCAAACAACCTATGTCGCTACTGGATGTCGTGGCTTCACAGTTTCATAAGGTGCAAGGTGGCACGGTAATACTCGATAATGTCCAGTTGCTTTCGCCGGATATGCAGTCTATAATTCTTCATGTACTCGCGAACAGCAAACAAGATACGCGAATTATCGCTACTGCCACACCGAATATTACAGAATTGGTGGCAGAAGAAAGTTTTCTCTCAGCGTTGTTTTACAAAATCAAGGAATTTACAATAACGCTTCCGCCTTTGCGCGAATGTCAGGATGACATACCGTTGCTTGCCGATTTCTACTTACGGCATTACAATAACGAATTCGGCAAAAACGTAAAGCGGTTTGATAACTCCGCACAAAAAGCGATGCGATTCCATTTATGGCCCGGCAATATCCGTGAACTTAGACACGTTGTACGCGTCGCTGTACTGAAATCCCGTGGCGATGTCATCTCAAAAGATAATCTTGAACTTGACACACCGGCAAGTAGTGTCCACATGAATTTTCGGTTGGATGACAGCAGCTTCGAGAAAGCAAAAATCACTGCCGCGATAGCCCATACCGGAGGTAATATGGCACATGCTGCTAAATTGCTCGGCATCTGCGAAAAAGCCTTATGGGCAAAGAGGAAAAAGTATGGGCTGAAATAAATTCCTACTAAAGAAATGTGCCAAAGCGAAGCTGTGCTCTAATGAATCAGACAAATCAATCGTGTGCTATGTCATGATAGGACAATGTAAATGATCATATATTGCCATAACCAATATTCCATTTGGAACATTGGGGGAAAAAACGTAAATTTGCACTTAGTTTGGTGTGGTGTAGCTATACATGGCAACATTTATACCAAATGATTGATTTAAAATGAATGTTAATATACATAATTTCAATACTCTAGACTTCGACTCCATCGCGATTCAGCCTGAGTGGAATTTGCCGGAAAAGCGAGAAAATCGTATGCATAGCATACACGCTTATCCAGCAAAATTTCCTGCGTTCATTACCACAAAAGCAATTGAAAAAGCATCTCAGAATGGCATTACGGTGAATAATATCGCTGATATTTTTTGTGGATGTGGAACTGTCGCATTTGAAAGCGTATGCGCTGGTCGCAACTTTTGGGGGTATGACATTAACCCCGTAGCGACTTTAATTGCATCCACAAAAAGTTGTTCATATGATGATTGTAGAATAGAAGCATACTACAAATCTATTTTGGAGGCTTTTGAGGTATGCCAAATAGATGAACAAAATTCTGTTTATAAAAACGAACGGATAAATTATTGGTTTAGTAAAACTCAAATAGACCTTTTACTCCGCTTGAGAACGGCGATTTATACATCTGTCGATAATCAGAAATATCTTAATTTTTTCCTTTGTGCGTTTTCAAATATCCTCAAACCTTGCTCTAAGTGGCTTACAAAATCAATAAAACCACAAGTTGATCCGAACAAAGCTCCTAAAAGCCCACTAGAAGCCTTCGCTTTTCAAATAAATATGATGAGAAAAGCTAATAAGGAAATAGAAGGGATTAGAGGTGTCGCACATATAAATACAGCCAACTTTTTAGAGCAACAATTTGACGAACCGTTTATTGATTTAGTTGTAACAAGTCCTCCATATGTTACTTCATATGAATACGCAGACTTACATCAACTATCTACTTTATGGTTAGGATATACTGATGATTTCAAAACATTTAGAGAAGGAACTATCGGTAGTCTTTTTCATTCAGAAGACTTCCAACTTAATCAAGATAAATTGAATAAAACGGGAAGTGAAATAGTATCTTCTCTTGCCAAAGTAGATCGCAGGAAAGCAAAATCTGTAGCCCAATATTATGTAGATATGCAGTTGGCCATCAGTAAAGTTGCAAAGATGCTCAATCAAAATGGAGCATGTCTTTTTGTTATTGGTAATACGGAATATAAAGGTATTCATATCAACAACGCTCAACATTTGGTTGAATGTTTAATTTCTGAAGGTTTTGAGAATATTGAAGTTGACCGTCGTAAGATTTCGAATAAAATACTAACTCCGTATAGGGATGCAAATGGTAAATTTGCCAGTATTGCAGAAAGTAGCCGAAAAATTTATTCAGAAGAGTTTGTAATTTTTGCACAAAAATAATCCGATGGCTGTAATTAAACACGACAGTGCCCCATTTGAACCTTATGCTCGTTTAATGACAATGCTAGGGGATCAGTTGATAACTGACAAGAAAGTGGCAATTATTGAGCTAATTAAGAATTGTTATGACGCTGATGCAAAACTTGTATCAGTAGCTTTTTACAATATCCAAAATATTGGCCTAAACGATTTACCACAAAATGAATTAGCATATGTTGAAATTAAGGATGATGGAATAGGAATGTCCTTGGATACCATAAAAAATGTTTGGCTAAGACCTGCTACTCCTAATAAGATGACCACTAAACGTAAAGACAATCGCACAAGGTTGGGACGCATCATCCAAGGAGAAAAGGGTATTGGTCGTTTTGCAATCCATAAATTAGGAACTAAAATAGAACTCTATACTCGTACTGAAGGTCAAGAAGAAGTCAAACTTCTTATGAATTTTTCGGACTATGATCCTGATCAATCCAATCTATTCAATCAGCAGGGTGAATACAAACTTCTTCAGGATGTCACTAATGATTGGTACGTAAATTCTCCCGCTGAAGTTATTACCTCTGGAACTGGCACAGTCCTTCGAATATACTTATTAAGAGAAAACTGGTCTACCAAAGATTTTGAAGAGCTTTATCGTAGCATTCAGCGGATGATTCCTCCAATAGATAATTCTGCAAGACAGTTTGGAATAATTCCAATAAAAGACTTTGATGTGTTCCTTTCTGTAAATAATAAACCATTTGTTGCAGAAGAAGGAACGTCTTTTAACGATGTGATTGAGAGAGCTCAATATCGAATAACAGGCTCTGTTTCAAAAGATGGAATTTTGTCATTCCAATATAAATCTACTAATCCTTATCGAGAATTTAATAGAGAATTAAATTTGCTCGATAGGAATCATCTCGCACATCACAATTATTCATCTTATGCTATCACAGAATTTCTGAAACGCGAACAGAAATTGAATTGTGGCGGCTTCGATTTTGCATTTTATGCCTTTGATTTAGATAAACCGGATAAAACAATCCTTAACGAGGATTTAAAACGGTTTATCAAAGAGAATTTTGTGTATGTCCTTAGAGATGGTGTTCGAGTTTACCCATATGGAGAAAAGGGAATTGACTGGCTTTCCTTGGATAAACTTCGTGCCACAAAAAAAGCGGGACAATTTATCAGCTATAATGATTTAACGGGATTTGTATATATCACTCAAGAAGGAAACCCCAAATTAAAGGACTCAACCAATAGACAAGGATTAATTGACATTGATGGTGCTTTTGAAGCTTTTACTAGTCTTGTAACTGCTGTAACAGAAATATTTAATGCAGAAATAAAAATCGACAAATTAAAAAAGAATATACAAACAGCAAACCGTCTTAAATCAACAAAAGATAAATTACAACAAGCATATATTAGCTTCGAAAAGAGACTCTTGGCCCTTGATGACAAAGAAAGCTTAGAAAAAGCCAAGAAGTTTGTTGATGCATATGTAGGACATTTTTCTGTCATTCAAGATCGTATGCAGACTGTTGAGGATTTAGCCGGATTAGGAATGGCAGTAGAACGTTCTTCTCATGATTCGCTAAGACTTCTCTCGCTAATGAAAATGAATCTGAAGAATGTTTCCAAAAAAGCCAAGAAACATATTTTGAAAGATGAGGAACTAATTTCCTTTATCGACGATATGACGGAGAATATAGATATCGTGTATGACGATATGCAAATGATCCAACCCTTATTCAAGGTACAAAGGAAGTCTATTAAGGATATATCTATATACGAATCCTGCAAAAAGGTATTTAGATATTTTCGGACCGAAATCAATGATGAAATATCTTGCAAGATAATTCTAACTGGTGATGATTTAATTATTCGGACTAATGCAGGACTTATTTTACAAGTTCTTATAAATCTTGTGGATAATGCTATTTATTGGATTAAATCCACATCAACAAATATTGAAAGGGAACTCTATATCCAGATAAATTCAATTAATAATACTTGTATCATTGCCGATAATGGTCCAGGTGTACGAGACGATATATCTTCTATGATATTTCAAGAATTCGTTTCTATGAAATCGAATGGTCGAGGCCTTGGACTCTATATAGTTCAAGAGCTACTAGGACGGATTGACGCTACAATTGAGTTGATTGAAGATAACAAATATAAAATTTTGCCAGGAGCAAACTTTAAGATTACTTTTAACCCTAATGTTAATCAAAAATGAACGGAGTTATAATTTTCGCTGATGATGATGTTCTCAAATCAGGCAGACCAGAGAATAATCTATTCAATACATTCATTAACTCCGAAGACGAGTTAACGGTAATTCCTATATCTACACTTGAACATCTCTCAGGGGTATTGAGATCCGTTTCAACAATTCGTTGCTTAATATTAGATTGGACTTTTGAAAAAGAGATAGAAGGCATTTCTAAGAAAGAGACTCCATTGGCTATATTAAGGGAGAATAATATATATTCTCTTGTGTATATTTACTCAAGAGATGCTTTGTCAGACGAAACAAAAACAGAATTAGACAAAAGGTTAGGGAACAAAATAAGGTATAGAGAAAAAAACAATGATTTAAATCCAGAAAAAGAGTTTTCGTCCATAATGGACGAAATCAAGTCTTTAGAGGATCAAAATAGTCATATGCAAATTCCGAAACTTTGGAGCCAAACTATTAATCAAGCTGTTCAAGAGCTATTTGTGGATTTCGAGCAAGCTACAAATAATTGGATTACGGATATTAGGGATAGTGCAAAATCTGATGGTTCTGATGGCGCGTCTGAAGTGATTAGCATTTTCCAAAATGTGCTATCAGAAAATCTAATACAGCATCCTATATTACGTGCTAAAATAGATGCTTTAGTTGCAAGTGGCGAAAGTAGTGCTAACGAAAAAGTAGCTCAATTGTATCGTCATATAATGTATTTGAAGGTTCTACCAGAAACACCTTTAACAACTGGAGATATCTTCAAATTTGCAGAAGATTATTATGGTATATTAATATCTCCCGAATGTGAAATCGGAAATTTGTCTGAATTAGCGTTTCTTATCATAAGTCATACCGGGTATAAAGAATATATAAACAAAACATTTACCAAAGGACAGGAAAGTGGATGGTATTCCGATATTAAACAGAAAGATAAGCCCAAATATCGTGGAATATTCCATAATGGTGTGTTATCGTGCCATATTTTACCATCTTTCCCATTTGATGAGAACAATAATAAGGCTGGATATATTAATTTCAAAACAGGATTTAGATTATTTCATAAAGATACTATAATGCCTAATCGGACCCATTATAGACTAATGGCACCATATATACATCAGCTAAGGCAACGATATTTATCGTTCTTTGGAAAATATGGCGTATCCGAATTTCCCAATAGTTTAAAAGACCATAATTTAAATTGGTGAACTTTTATTTTCAAAAGCGGGAATTTTTCTATACCTTTGTAATACAATGATTCGGTAAAATTTGAGGTCGTTCAGTCTTGGCTAAGCCGCTAACTGAGCCAACCGATGGTTTATTTTCTGAATTATTTTTAGATGCGGAGATTTTCCGCAAGTCGAAATAATTGTTGAGGCGAGATAAGATTCAAACATAAGCCGTTTGAACTGCGCTACCGAAAGATCCGGATAATCCTTCCTTATGACCTCTTTGCAGACATTGAGGGCTGTGAAGGAAAGATTGAACGCAAAGTCAAGCCGCTCCCTGTCGCGGGTCTGCTGTGACTGAAGTCCGGTAAACTGCTTGGCATCGCGTATACCGAACTCAATCTGAAAGCGGGTGCGGTAGAAACCGATGATCTTTTCAGGCCTCATGTTGGTGTCGGTAGAGAAGTAAAGAAGAGGCTCTGCGTTTTCAACCGGACAGACCACGATACGGATGTCGCGTTTCAATGCCCTCGAATGTACGACCGCCGTGTGACATCGGGTTTTGTTTCCTTTGGAATCCTCATATATGAATGAAGTGAACACGGATATGTCAAGGCTGGAGAAATCCACTTTCTCTCCATACTTTTTCTTTCTGCCGCGTCTTCGCGGGGCGGAGGAATCCGGTATGGCCAGATACCTCAGATATGAGTTGGCACGTAATCTCCCGACAAATCGAAATCCCATGCCAATCACTTCATTTACAAACTCATATTTGGAGAAAAAGGCATCGGCAACCAGAATATCCGTCAGTGAGAGCAGCTCTGCCGCCTTTGACCTGACAAGTGCCACATACCAGTCAAGCATTGACATGTGCTTCTCGGACTCAAGAGTCTTGAAGTTCGGTGACTGGACAGCACCCAGCATCACGCATGTATGTTTACTCAGACTTATTGCCCCGATCGCCATTATCTCCAGACCGCGTTTGACACGTTGTGCCACCCCTGACCAGAAACGGCCTATGCCATACGTCAGTCTGCCTGCTTTTGAAATGAACGACGGATCGATTGCCACTGCCATGTCATGGGCCGGCCCAAAACAATCCTGCGCCATACCTATGTTGACTTTCATCCAGTCTACGGATGTCTTGAAATTGGAGGCAAAGGTCTTGGCTGTACGACCGCCATAGCGCGACAGCCGGGTAAAATTGACTTTGCCCGGAATCAACGCTACAGTGCGTATTGTTAAAATCAGCCAGTTGAGGAACCTTTTGCTCATCTTGGTTGTAGTATTTTCAAATACCGACTTACACCGAAAGGTGAAGTCTTTGAGAATCGCCAATACGTTCATACGCTAAGTTTTTTTATAATGAACGATTTGGCGATTCATTTGTATTTGATAATTCGTTATATTAACTTAAGTTTCAACTACTTCTGTAATTTTTACCGAATCATTGAGATAAAATAAATACTTTGTAAAAGTGTGCTATATATTTTTATGGCACACTTTTTGCTTTATATAGGGCATAAATATCATCAATTTATGGCTACACAACAAAAGAAAGGTGAAACTAAGAATCAGCATTATGTTCCGCAATTTTATCAGCGTAATTTTTCAAACGATGGAAAAACAATTGGAGCATATGTTTTAGAGAAGAGTAGATATATACCTAAAGCTCCAATCAAGAATCAATCAAGTGGAGACTATTTCTATTCTGATAATATGAAAATTGAAAAGACCCTTGGTTTAATGGAGGGAATGGCAAATGTCGTTATCAAAAAAATTATAGAATCACCACTTGAAAGAATATCAAAAGAAGAAGAATATACGTTGTATGTATTTACAATGTTACAAGCAGGTCGAACTATATTTCAAGTCGAACTTATAAAAGAATCAGCGAATCTTTTTGTCCGCAACACTCTCAAAAAGATAATAGAATTAAAAAGAAAATATGGGAAAGAAGAGGAAGTCGCTGACATTACTGATGAAATAATAGACCGTGTTGAATTAAATTTCAACTCTGTCGGGATGATGGCACTTGGGACACAAGCGCAGCTTGTGAATACATGTATTGATTTAGACTATAAAATCATCATAAATAAAACAGAGAAGTCCTTTTTAGCAAGTGATAATCCGGCTGTTATATATGATGTGTTTATGGAGCGAATGAAACAAATTTATGCGTTGGGGAGTTGAGGGTTAATGATATATTTACCCTTATCGCCCTTTATCGCAGTTTTGTATTATGATTCTAAATGTTACAAAGTTGGTGATAGGGAAAAAAAGTATGTGGATTTAATTTCCGAGAAAGACGTTGAAGAGTTAAATAAGTTGATTGTTGCAAAAGCTTCTAATGTTGTTTATTTCCGCCCAAGCACTTATTCGGAGTATCAAATTCGGAATTTTTGTGATTGTGTCATGAAGTACCGGCTATCAGACAAAGTGGCAGGTTATCCCGAAATGGTGTCAGAAGACGGTAATCCAATTATAGGATCATATCATATTCTGATGTTTTGCAATCTTTCTTTGTCATTTGTTAAGGAGTTGCCTAAATATTCATTTATTAAGCCGAATCAATATAATCCGGCTATTCATCGGTTAAGAGAAATTGCATATTATCGAGATGATTTTATTTTGAAGTAAAAAATAACATGGTTTGTCGCCGCCTTTTGGCGGCCGAAATTTTTGGCAAAATGAAGGTGACGGAGGTCTTATGCTCCGCCACCTTCATCGCTGATATGGCATTGGCTATGCTCTTTTTCTTTCTGCTATCATCTTCTTGTTGGCGTTGATGATACCTGCTATCTGCTGGGTGTACTCACATATTTCATTGGCGAAGGCTCGGCATTGGATTATGTGGTAGTCGTCAAGCGAAATTTCGATGGTGGCTATCTGCTTGTTTCCGATGCTGGCGGTAAGGGTCAATGTATCCTCTTTAAGGTAATATTTGGCAGTACCGCAACAGATAGATTGTTTATCTCCGATTTTATAGTAATCGTTGATGGTGTCGATTGAGTGGATTTCAATCTCTCCGTCAGTCATTTCCATTCCGAAGTAGCGGGATTTGAGTTCCTCAAACTTGGTTTTGTCCTTGATGGCTTGCTGACGCTCTATTTCTCTTTGCTCCTTGATGCGCTGACGGTTGACTTTTGCCACATATATGTCGTGGGCGGTTTTGAGGTCTTGGGGTGCTATCAGCGAGGGGGAATTGAGGTCTTTGCCCATACGCTCCAACATCTTGATATAGTCAAACCACATTCTAACGTCCTTGAACTCGTATCCGTTGCGTTTGGCTATCTTGATGGTGTTCCAATAGTCCTCGATGTCAGCCTTATTGGTGGGTCTCAGACAAAGGTATCGGAGTAATTCTGTCTCGTTGGATTTCATCAGTGTCTCAGCCTTAGGGTTGGTCAGCAACTCTTGGAAGAGGGTTACGGGGTGGATATGGTGGATAGAGTTCTTGAACCCGTTACGCTTGATGGTGTCAATCACCTTGATGCGGGGGTAAACCCATTCATCGGATATGCGCTGGAAGGCTTCGTTGTCACGCCTTATCTCCAATGGAGACCCAAAGGCGAAACTATCTATGTAGTGTCCCAGAGTCCTCTGCAACCCTACAACTGTAATATTACCCTTGGGGTCAATCCAATAACTGCCGATTTCAAGATAGGCGGGACTTGCCTTCATACCCTTGCGCATTTCAACTATCATCAGGAACATTCTGACTACCTGATAGTCCTCAATAGTCGTGATGATGTTGAAATAGGACTTTTCGCGGATAACACGCTCTTTGGTGTCCTTGATTTCTATCTGAGTGCCACATTCGGGGCATAGGCACGTTCCGTTTCGGGTTTCCAGCCACTCGTGACCGCATTTCATACAGGTACACATTCCATTCTTCAACCTATAGCCATAGTGATTGATGGTAGAGTTGAGTGCCCAATTCATTTGGGGAGTGGTGAGCGGGCGAAGTCGCCCACTCAGTTCCACTATATGCTTCTCTCTTAAATTTCTCGGTCTCATAGTCTTGTGGTGTTTAGAGTTCATCAAACAGATTTGGGATAGTGTCAATCTCTGCTCCGGCTTTTGGAGCGGTGGCGTTCGCCTTGGGTTGAGTCTTAGGTTGAGATTGTCTGCGGAGTTCTCGGAGTTGCTCATCCTTGAACTGCTCCATAGCCTGCTCTTTGAGTTTGGCTTTGTCCTCATCGGATAGTTCCGGCTTTGATACCACAATATTACAATTGACTTTTCCGCCTTCCTCAATCTCATTCTCGTCGAAGTAATGAACCAATATGTTCATCACGGTAGCGTCATCGACACAGCACAGACCGCTCTTCTGAATTTGTCCGCACAGATAGTTTACTGCGCCTTCCATACTCTTGGACGGGTTCGCCATCTTGATAGCGAATGTGGGTTCTGCGATACAACGCTCTTGGAGCATCTGCTGCATTGCTGCGATTGCAGCGTTGTTTGATTTCATAGTAGCCATATCAGTATTGTATTAAAGTGTGAATATCCAATAGATTATCAGTATTGCGGTTATGAGGGATATAACCCAGCCCGCACCTCGGATTACAGGTCTGACCATCGCCCACACCAGAGTTCCGATTATTGCTCCGATGATGATTGCCGCCACCTTAGCAACCCTTTTTATTTGGTTGAACCTGAGGCTTTGAGCTTCGCTTTGACTTTTTATGTGGCTGTTTGTTTTCATCGTTGCGACTTTTTTTTATTTGTATATCACCATCGGTTTTCGCTTGCTTGACACCTCAAAGGCGTGTGGTGGACAGAGGGGATGTTCGCCCTTTGGCTTAAAAATACAAGCTGACCATCGGGAAGTCTGGAGATTTTTCAGTCAAAAGGCAAAAGAATATCCCCGGCACCACACGTTAACTATTGGCAAGCAAGTTAAAATCGCTGTTGATTAGACAATAACAGGAGCCACGACTCCGGCACGGTGAAAACATACGGCGACATAATCACTATGAAAATTTCGTAGTATTGAAATGTCTATAAATAGAATTGTCCGGTCCCGAAAAGGCGAGTCTGTGATATGCCGACGACGCAGGAAGACGGCATATCACTGTCTTGGCTCGTGGACTGCTGACCAACGGAGAGTGGCGCAACGGCTCCAACTACGAAAGATGGAGACGACTTAAGAACACGGAGTGGCTGAAATAGCAAGAGCAGGTACAGCGAAGCAACCCGCTCAGGCTATCAGACACTCGGTGTTTAGCCGACTCTTCAATTCAGGGAATGCTTCGCTTGCGACCTAAAATACCAAGCACATTTAAGAAATCAATTTCGATTTATGTGTTAATTTCTAACGGATATAACAACTTTACTCCTCTATAATTTGTTTATTAGAAAAATAATCGTAATTTTGCGGTGTGCTTTTAACGTTTTCGATATGTTATTAAGATTTGCAGCTGAAAATATAATGTCTTTTAAAGACTCTATAGAATTTAATACATTTACATCTAGTAGAAGCCAGAGCCATGAGTGGCATAAGGTAAACTGCAATGGTGTGGATGCGCTTCGCATGTCAGCTATCTATGGAGCCAATGGAGCAGGCAAGAGTAATTTGCTAAAATGTATCGATTTGCTCAAAGAGATGGCAAGTTCCGATAAACTAAGCGATTTAAATCTAAAAGATGATTTATATTTCAAGTTTGACCCGGATGACATGTTGAAGCCTTCGGAACTAGCTATAGAATTTTTTACGAATAATCAAACTTTTTACTACCACATAGTATTTAATCGAAAAGAGGTTATTGAAGAGGAGCTTTTTCTTAGTGGAGGAAAAGAGGATATACCCATCTATAGGAGAAAGAATAATGATGTTATTCTCACTGTCGAGAATATACCTAAGGAGGACAAGAATGCTTTCATAAAAGTGTTCTCCGATGCTATGAGTCGAATTATTCGACCGGATATGTTGGTTCTCTCCTTTTTTGGAAATTATTATTCAGAAGAGTTTCCTGTTGTCAAGGATGCTTACGAATGGATTAGAAAACTACAGATTGTCTTACCAGGGAAACGTTTCGGTTTTCTTGTTCATACATTTGATGTTAATCAGGATTTCGCTGATATGGCTAATGAGATATTGCCCGAGTTGAAGACTGGCATCACACGTCTCTATATAAAAAAAGAGGTGATAGATGAAAATGACATAGATGGAAATCCCGGTCTAAGAATGGCGATTGATGCATCAAAGGATCAACCTGGAGTACCTCAAATGTATAAGAAATCTGCATTATCAAATGAAATCTGCAACATTGTAGTTGAAAATGACACTATAATATTGAAATCTTTGGTTGCGCTTCATATGGATAAGAATGGTAATGAAGTGCCAATGGATTTGGAAGATGAATCAGATGGAACAAGAAGGCTTATAGAATATATGCCTTTAATATATTCCATTTTAAAAGGAGATGCGGTGTATATTGTTGACGAGATTGAGCGCAGCATACACCCAATACTGATTAAAAGTATAATCAGCAAAATCTCTGAAAGTCACGAGGCAAAAGGACAATTGATTTTTACAACCCATGAAAGTTGCCTACTCGATCAGTCAATATTTAGACCTGATGAGATTTGGTTCGCGCAAAAAGATGTTGACCAATCCACCCAACTCTATCCACTAAGTGACTACAATATCCATAAGACAGCCAATATTGAGAACGGTTATCTGAATGGCCGCTATGGTGGAATTCCTTTCTTGTCTAACTTGTCTGATTTGAAATGGTAATATGATTAAGAGAAGAAAGGATTATGTCAAACGTGCGCCATCCAAGGATGCAAGCAAGATTTACATCATTAGTGAGGGGACGGATTCCGAAATTAAGTATCTAAATTTCTTTATTGGCTTATCATCGAACCTTGAGTTAATTGTGATACCGTCCGAAAAAGGCACTGATCCATTAAAATTGAGAGAACTGGCTAAGGAAAAATTCTTTGGCACAAATAGGGTACATACATTGGATTACATGCAAAAGGATCAAATCTGGTTTGTTATTGATACCGACACGTGGGAACAGGAGGGTAAGATAACCCCACTTAGGGACTTTTGCTCCGTTAATAATAATAACATTCCAAAAGATTACGATGAAGTTAAAGCATATGAAGCTTGGAATGTAGCTCAAAGTAATCCCTGTTTTGAGGTGTGGCTATATTATCATTTATATGGTGAGATACCGGACAGCTCATCCGTACCTAAAGATCCAAACATCAAACGATACATCGACAGTCTTATTGGTGGTGGATTTGATTACGAATGTGATCCAGCAAGAATTCAATCGGCGATTCAGCGAGCTAAGAGAAACTTTCGGCTTGATCAAAATGAAAAGTTAAAATGGTTTGCGACAGAGTTTTTCAAGTTGGGAGAAGAAATCGAAAAGTTTACCGGCAACGAAACGCGCAAACTTCTAGGAAAATTAACAAGCGGGCACTTCCCTAGTAGGTAATAACATTATTCATTAACGCAGGAAGGTGGCAAATCGCTGTCTCGGCTCGTGGACTGCTGACCAACGGAGAGTGGAGTAACGGCTCAAACTACGAAAGACGGAGGCGGCGTAAGAACACGGAGTGGCTGAAAAGACAAGAGCAGGTACAGCGAAGCCTGCGGAGCAACCCGCTCTTGTCTTTTCAGACACTCGGTATTTAGCCGACTCTTCAATTCTGGCAATGCGGTCTGCGGTAGTGTCGGACTTGCTCCAAACGCCGCTGACGGCATTGCCCAATACCTGCGAGGCCACACTTGCGATTGCCTGCAAAGTCGCGCCTCTCGCAGTTCAGAATCGAATAATTCCGTCAGATTTGTAATCAACTGATTTTTCGTAGTCTGTATGTCAGGAAATTTTCGTACCTTTGCAACATCAAAAGTGCCGGTATTGACTCTAAGGTTCAATGCCAACACTATAAAAGGGGAAAAAGAGGTCGTGCATTCTGCTGCACGACCTCGCTTTTTATAGCTAAAATCCCAAGCCTTTGCAGAGACGAACCATTATCTTGCCAAAATAGCAGCCAAGCAATGTTCATTTTAGGGATTATTAAGATAATGACTATTGCACAGATTGTCTTAATACATTAATTTTGTAAAGTCGAAGGGAGTTATAAGAACTCTATGGAGACATCCGGACTGCAGAGGCGGTCTAAAACGCATAACAAGGCAATGAAGAATGATGAAACGGATAGGTGTTCAAGACGTGTCCATTCTATAAATTTCATCAAATACAATTCTGAATATCACCCATTTAACTGCAATAACGCAGTGCAAGTGGGACCACCTCTTGAAAGTCAAGCAGTTACGAAACGAATCGTAGCTGCTTTTTCTTTTGCCTTGAACACAAATCTGAACACAACTCCGCGCCAACTCATTTCAGCCGCCATTGACAGCCGCCGTGTTCATGCCCTTGTGTTCAAATTCTGTGTTCAAACTATGGCTGAGGAAAAAATAATATGGTAGAGCTTTTTCTTTTGCCCAGCCATTCCCATATAGGTTTAGGTTTATCCGGGCATATATAAAGCCCGAACCAAACCAAATAAGTTTAGCCTTTGTGTCGTTAGAAACGCCAGTGGCTGAGGAAAAGAAAAAAATATGGTAGCTACCGTGGAGGTGCGGATTTTTCTTGCCCTATTATCACCGAGTTACGAAAAATTTGTTGTAACTTTCCTCTAAATCCTATTTGGGCTCAAGCCGAAAGCACGGTGCATATGTTAAATTGGGCAATTAGAAGTGTTAAATTTTTAGGCGTAGAGTTTGACTAATCGGAAGATGAAGAAGTCGCGGTCCCGGACACCACGCATTTGTGAGCGAAATATTTTGACTTTAGAGTTGAATGCCTCGGCAGAGGCATTGGTCGCACGACGACGGAAATAGTTCAGGATTGTTGGGGCGTGGTTCTTGAATGTTTTGATTACCGAGCGGAAGTTGTTGTTACCCAATGCCATTACCTTTTCATACCACTTGTTCATCCTCCCCATGGCTTTTGTCGGTGAGATTTTAGCGTTGAAAATCTTGCGCAGCTCCATCGCAAGGCTGTATGCAGCCTTCAATATTGGATAGTATTTGAACAGTATGTTGACACGATGGCGCTGTATGTCAGTCCATTTGTTCTGCGACATCATCAGAGTGTGTTTGCTGCGAGCCAGTATCTGGCGCATGGTCTCTCCGTTGGAGTACGTTACCGGCGGTTCGGACTTGTTGCGGTTGTTTTCCTCTGCGATGAGCTGTCGGCGAATGTCAATGCGGATTTCGTCAACGGCCTCATTATAGACCTGTTGGACATGAAAACGGTCGTTGACTACATGGGCGTTATAGAACACTTCTGCGGCTATGAGCATCATTGATGGCGAGAGATCGCAGGTCACTTCCTTGACCCTGCGTCTGATTGATTTCTCCATAGCTCCGATGAGTATGGATATAATTTCGTCACTCTTTGTTCCGGGAATGGCTGCCGCAAGTGTTCCCTTGCCTCCGTGGCCGTCCTTGTTGGTCAGGAACGTCCATACCTCCCCGTTGCTCAGACACGTCTCATCAAGACTCATGTAAGGGCCGATATTATCGGCGTTGAAATAGAACCCACAGCCAAGCTCCTGTTCGCACCAGTCGGCGTAACCGCTTATCTTATTGCGGTACAAGTCGGCAAAATGTTTGCCGTTGACGCAGTACATCTGCGCTATCTGTTTAATCGACAGGGCTGTCGTCTCCACCTTCGTCTTTTAAAAAAGCCACGAACTCGGCGCTGAGTCGTGTTCCTTCCTCGTTGGGAAGTTCGAGATTGTAGCTGAAGATTTCGTTGGTCTGCCTGTCCCACCACTTGTTCTTGCGCATGTGAAGAAATACAGGCCGTCCACGCATCGGATAGTCCTGTATTGTTACATAATCCGTATAGCCTCGCGCTACGATATTTGGATTACGATAGTCTTCATCAGACAGTTTCTTCTTTTCGTCAAGCCATATGTCATAGGACTGTTCCGTGCGCTCGAAGCGCACCATTTCAAATAGTTCGTCCATGCCCTCGGGCAGGCACATCCATATTGCATCTGCGGTTTTCATGCCACAAATTTAACACTTTTCTCAAAATTCATGCACCGTGCTTTCGGCTTGACCCAACATAATCGGTACATGGGATGCAACCTCAGTCAAGTTCTCGGACAGTGATTGGATTGACATTACCAACCATCCGTCACTTGCCCTGTCAATCACATTCAATTCCGATGGCAGCTACTATGGCCGTGGCGCACTCGGAAACGGCGGTGGAACGTACACAATCAGCGGCAAGACAATCAAGACTTATATAGATGGAGAACTTTATGGCACTTATGTCGTAAAAACTCTGTCAGGCAACCATGCAGAGCTTTCCTTGTCAATGGATGGCTCAACAATGGAAATAAGAGCCACTAAGCGATAACCACAATGAGGAAGATTCTCTCAATGCTCATTTTAGCCGTAATGTCGTCTGTCATTCTTGGAGGTTGCTCTAAGGATGATGACGATATTACAGGCTCGATGAAACTTACCAATCTGTCGGGTATAGATTGGTATGATGGAGAAGTGTGGTACTCCGATGTTCCAAATGGCGACCTCAACGGCGATGTTGACTTTGGCACATTGAAAGTTGGCGAAACAAAGACCGTCAAGACAAAGGGCGCATACTTCTATGTATGTATCAAAAACTCTCGCGGTAAAATGCAACTTAGCAAGCCAAAGAGTGTCAGCAGTTCCGTAACGGTGTCGGCAAGCGATATGTATTAACCTCTACGAAATTTCCCATGAAGAAAATAGTACCTATCTTAACAGTTGCATTGTTTGCTCTTTCAACCGCTTGCTGTGGATGGTCAAAAGGCAATGACAGCACAACCTCCGCGAATGATTCTATCGCCAACGATACGGCGGTGGATTCTCTTGCTATCGCATTGAGCCGCTTGGATAGCATACAGAGCAAAGGGCAGCTCGTTCACTTCGACACTTGGAAAATTGGCAATCTCAAAGGAGTGGAGATACAGGCACAGAAGTTCTCCAGCGAGAATGACAGCATTGTTTTCATAACTCTCCGCAAAGATTGTGGAGGCGAGTATTATTACTCATGGGAGGATGCTTTCATTTTCCAAAAGGAACTTCCCTCGCTTTACGAAGCTATCAACACAATCAAAAGCAACCTCGACCGAGAAACCGACCATAACGAAAAGTACGTCTATTCAACAAAGGACAATGTTATGGTCTATGCCGAAAATCCCGGCAAAGGGTGGAACTTGAAACTAAGTGTTGACGCACACAAGAGCAATTCCTATATCAACCTCACCACGGCAGAACTTGACAAGTTAGTGGAGTTGCTTCAACAAGCTAACAGGAAACTTGACGAAATAAAGTAAAGCTATGTGGATAATTGCGCTTCTCTGTGCCTTTGCTTGGATAGGACAGGCACTTAAAGACGGTGGAAATGTGAAATAAAATTTTTTTTGACTCGCACCCCTGCGCCACAGAGAGGGCGACGCGTTACCCCCGGCACCCCTTATGGTGCTGACCTCAACAATCATTCAGAACTGACAAGACGAGGCTTCCGCATCCGTGGAGGCTTCGCTTCTTTTATGGATAGACCAACGCAAAATTGCGGGCGTTGCCGTCCATCTCAAGCAGTCCAATATCGGCGCAAAAGCAGATATTGTGTTGAAAGTTGCTTATCTGTTGCTTATTGATAAAATAAAAATAGCTGAAAATCAAACGATTAACAGCTATTTGTGGTGCCCAGAACAGGAACACTAATATTGAATCGAGATGAATCGCTGTCAATTTTGAGCCGATTAGAATAAAATTCGTAATATACTGATTATTAGATATAAACAAACCGAAATGAATTGATTTGAAGCGAGAGTGAAATTGATTCTGATTTGTTAAAGTTTAGAACTTGCTGACAAAACGCTGACAAAAGTTGTTGTATATTTGAGAGGGTATTATTACCTTTGCATCAACAAAGTAAGTCATGTCGAATATAAACATTCTCTCCTATGGCAACAATCAAAAGAGCCTTATCGGCGAAAGTAAATGCTTCCGGACGCGCTGAGATTCTTCTCCGCGTATCCGTTTCGCATAGCGTTTCCCACCGTATCAAGAGTGGTCTGTATATCTCTGCCGACCGTTTCAAGGACGGCAAATTCACTAATCCGCGTGACCCGGAAGGGAAACGTGAAGTTCGCGAGGTGCAGGATAGACTGGAAAGCATTGAGAAGTTTCTTATCCGTTTATGTGAGGATAATCCGGTTGAAAAAGTGACAAAAGATTTTGTCCTTGCCCAGTTGGAATTGTTCCTAAACCCACCGAAAGAGGAAACGGTGGTGGTACCGGAAATATCGTTCTTTGATATATTCGAGGATTATATCGCCAAAAAGAACATATCGGAGTGGCGCATCAAACATCTTCGTGTGTTGAAACGCGCCCTAATGCGCTACGAACTATACGTGCAAGCCAACGGCAACAGGAAATACCGAATCAAGCTCGACGAGTTTACGGTTGATGATGTCAATAAGTTTGAGAAATTCTTGCGCTCAGAACATTTTATCTACACTAAATATCCGAAAATTTATGATGCGATTCCGGCTGACACTCATTCCCAGCGAAAGAAACCTAAGCCACATCCAAAGGGCGACAACACTATCATTGGCCTTTTCGGACTGATGAGAGCATTCTATCGCTGGTGTCGTGAGCAGGATATGACTATGAATGACCCGTTTGCTAAATACAACGGTAAGACAACCGAGCGATACGGCACTCCCTACTATATCACAATCGAGGAGCGCGACCAGATTGCTGACTTCGATTTGTCGGCTAATCCATCGTTGGAGTCACAACGGGATATTTTTATTTTTCAGTGCCTGATCGGATGTCGAGTATCTGACCTGTTGGCGATGACTCATGACAGCATCATCAACGGTGCAATCGAATATATGCCGCAGAAAACAGCCGGAGAAAGGCCGCAGGTGGTCCGCGTGCCACTGAATACCCGCGCGTTGGCTCTTGTTGATAAATACAAAGGACGCGAGGGGCTGAATGGAAAACTCTTTCCGTTCATCAGTTCACAGAAATACAATGTCGCCATCAAAAAGATATTCAAGACTTGCGGCGTGACCCGGATGGTGACAATACTGAATCCGACCACCGGGAAAGAGGAGAAACGGCCCATTGACGAAATCGCCAGCAGCCACCTCGCCCGACGCACCTTCATCGGCAACCTATACAAGAAGGTCAAGGATCCAAACCTTGTAGGCTCACTAAGCGGCCACTCCGAGGGAAGCCGCGCCTTCGCCCGCTACCGCGACATCGACGAAGACATGAAAAAGGAACTTGTCGGTTTGCTCGACTGATATATGGGCCTTAATGATAGCAGTTTGAATAAATTTTTGTAAATTCGCAATATGAAACCAATTATAAATCTCTCTCAGGATAAGGAATATCACGTTTGGGTAAAGGAACTCAAACAGCGATACCTGTCCGCACGTCTGAAAGCCTCCATCGATGCTAACCGCACATTGTTGGAATACTATTGGAGTCTGGGGCGTGACATAGCCTCCAAACAATATGCCAATACATACGGCTCTGGCTTTTATAAGAATCTGAGCCGAGATTTGAGATTGGAGATGCCCGGTGAAAAGGGATTCTCGGAGACAAATCTCAAGTACATGTATTACTTTTATAATCTTTATTCTCAGTTGATTGAGAATCGTCCGCAGCGTGTGGACGATTTTGTGGACAAGAATCATCCGCAAGGTGCGGACGATTTCAAGATTGAAATATGCTCTATCCCCTGGGATCATCAAAGAAGAATTATAGACAAATGTAAGGGTGATGTTCATAAGGCATTATTTTTTGTCCGTAAAGTCATTCAGAATAGCTGGGGACGTAATGTGCTGCTGAACTTCCTCGATACAGATTTGTATGAACGAGAGGGGAAAGCCATTACAAATTTCGGTAAAACCCTCCCCGCATTGCAGAGCGACCTTGCGCAGCAGGTTACTAAAGACCCGTATGTGTTCAACTTCTTCTCAATGACTGAGGCTTACAATGAGAAAGAACTGGAGGATGCGCTTGTTGCCAACGTCACGAAATTCCTTATTGAACTTGGAACCGGCTTTGCTTTCATGGGAAGACAATACCGTCTGCAAGTCGGAGAAAAGGAAATCTTCATTGATTTGCTCTTTTACAATACACGGATACATGCCTATTGCTGCATCGAATTGAAGACCGGTTCATTCAATGCCTCACACCTCGGTCAATTGGGACTGTATGTTACCGCAGTCAATCATCAACTTAAAACCGAGCAAGACAATCCAACCATCGGACTTCTGATTTGTAAAGACAAAGACAATATTGAGGCCCAGTATTCTCTGGAAGCATACAATCTGCCTCTTGGAATATCGCAATATGAGCTTACCAAGTTGATTCCTGCCGAGATAAAAAGTACGCTACCGTCTATCGAGGAGATAGAATCATCATTGGAACAGCTTTCGGAAAACGAAGACGAAATGAAATAATTATAGATGGGGCTGTCTAACAAGTTTAGGCAGCCTCTCTTTTGTGTGGTTCATCAACAAAAAAATAAGGCTTTCATGCTGAATTTCAGCGCGAAAGCCTTTGTCATGTCAAAGATTTTAGTAAATTTGGGTTGCAAGTAAACAACTAATAATCAAAACATAACATGGCAAAGTTAGCAATAAAATCTGATAATAGAAAACAAGATTTGCTTCTTCCTCCATCTTTGGATGAACTTGTTCCCGAAAATCATATGGTTAGGGTCGTTGATGCGGTCATCGACCGCCTTGACATCAGTGATATACTTTCGACCTACCGAGGCGGAGGCAACAGTGCCTTCAACCCGAAGATGATGCTCAAAGTGCTTGTGTTCGCTTATCTGAGCAATGTTTATTCCTCGCGGCGCATCGAGGAGCTTCTCAAACGCGACATCTATTTTATGTGGCTGTCCGGCATGAAGCGTCCGGACTTCCGCACAATCAATTACTACAGGGGCAAGCGGTTGAAGGAAGGGTTTGATTCTGTATTCACACAGGTCGTGCAGTTGCTTCACGATGAGGGTTTTGTATCGTTGAAGGTGCAATATATAGATGGTACAAAGATTGAGTCGGTCGCCAACAAATACACATTTGTATGGAGAGGTTCTGTAGAGAAGCATGATTCGAAACTTAAAGCCAAGACGGAAGCATTGCTCAACCAGATAGAACAGAACCACGCCATAGAGAATGAGGAGAATCCTGTCGGAGGAGAGTTGACGGCAGATGAGGTCACAGAAAGGGTTGAACGCATCAAAGCCAAGGTTGACGCAAAAAATCTCAGCAAGGAGGAACGCAAGGCACTCAGTGAGATGGAAAATGATGCCGTGCCGAGGATGGAGCGTTACAAAGAGCAGCTCGCCACCATGGGCACACGAAACTCCTACTCCAAGACCGACCCGGATGCCACGTTCATGCGCATGAAGGAGGACGCCATGCTCAACGGTCAGCTAAAGCCTGGGTATAACGTTCAGATGTCCACTGAAAATCAGTTCATAACCAACTTCGGTATATATCAGCGTCCAACCGATACCCTCACAATGATCGGCTATCTTGAATCGTTCAGATCGAGATATGGCATACAGAGTCAGGAGATTGTGGCAGACAGCGGTTACGGTTCGGAGGAAAACTATGAATACATGTTCAGCAACGGGATGCTTCCTTATGTGAAATACAACATGTTCCATGTCGAGCAACGCCGCAAGTACCGCAATGATCCCTTCCGGGTCTCCAATCTGTTCTATAATCCGCAGGAAGACTTCTATGTGTGCCCGATGGGCCAGCGGCTGAGATTCATACGTCAGGAAAAACGCCACACGGCAAGCGGTTATCAGCAGACAGTCAGCATCTACAGAGCCACCCGGTGCGAAGGGTGTCCGTTAAGAGGACAATGTCATAAATCAAAAGGGGATAGACAGATAGAGGTTAACCATACCCTTGATGATTACAAGGCGAGGGCACGTGAGCTCCTGACCGGCGAGCAGGGGCTGAAACACAGAAGCAACCGCCCGGTCGAGCCGGAAGCCGTGTTCGGGCAAATCAAGGAATGCGGCAAGTTCAGAAGACTGAGGCTGAAAGGTCTGACCGGAGCGAAAATCGAGTTCGGTCTTAAAGCACTTGCCCATAATCTGAGGAAACTTGCCCTTGCATGGGCAAAATCCTCTTTTTCACGCCTGTTTTTATCGCAAAGATGCCTCTACAGGCGCAATACAAACCCTTTGGTCTGCGGTTTTGTACCTAATCGCGATTTTCGCAAGAAAGCAGCCTGATTCTCTCAATATTAAATCTAAAAAAGAGACTGCCTAACTTTGATTGTTAGACAGCCTCATTATACCTCCCGGCTCATCATGCTTCGGCATGGCGAGTCGGGATTTTTTAGTTTAGCGGCTGTGAGGAGCTGTGAGCGGTCACATAGTCCTATGCTATCGCGGATTTGGGATTCGGAGAGGATGGGAATGTATCTTTGCATCAAAATCGCGTCACTTTTGGGCAATGCCGGGCAAGATGAGCCGATGCTGCCTGAAAATTTGGATTCGGAGTGGATGGAATTGTAACTTTGCAGAGTCGCGTCACTTTGAGGCACTGAGAGGCAAGATAGTCCCATGCGCCCTGAATATTTGGATAGCAGTATGACTCTGACTTAACTTTGCGGTGAATCTTGATGGCGTTACCACCGCGCACCGGCTTTCAGCCGACATGCGCTTCAAGTTCACTCGCGATTTTCAATTGCATCACAATAATCGACCGCAACAACGAAGTCGCGGTTATGTTCATCTGGAAAATTATTGTTGGGCAATGTTGGGAAAAGTGTGTGCAAACGTGGGAAATGCACGAAAAAGCGAAATCTTTTCTTTTTGATGGCTTGTTTCTCTTCTGAAATCCAGTTGGTCAGCGTGGCCAAATGCGGCCATAGATATACTTTGTGCGGCCAAGGGGTCTGAAAATTTGGAAATCGAAGACCGCATGTTGTATATTTGTCGAGCATTACGGCTGATGAAGTCCTCTTTGCGTTCAAGATATTGTTTGCAGGAACGGCAAAAGCACGACTCCCGTAGGTAGTGATGCGACGCTTATCGGACAACTTCGGAAATTAAAAAGAATATTCAAGACATTCGTCGGACGCCGTCGGACTTTTCTCAATACTTAACCACTTGTGATTGAGTAAATGTAAGAAGTAAAACGCTGAAATATAGCAATGTCCGAGGTTTGCCCGATGCAAACCAAGCGGTTGAGACACGTGTTTTGTATACGAAGACCGACCAAAAGTAGAGCGTTGAAATCGAGATGAATTCTCATCCGGCACATTCAAAATTATACTCTGAGGAATTGCTGCCCGATGTTTTTCTCTTGATGAAGACAAATGACTGACAAGGGTTTTCAACCAACTGACCCACGGCGGGTTAATGCCGACATTATTTCTCAATGGCATAATAGCGCTATCGGGACTGCCATGGAAGTCCTGATGCCGGAGAGAAACCAATTCCATACCAATGCTTGAGGCAGTGGGATAGCCAAAGAGCCACTGGAATCTTTTTATCGTAGTGAGGGGCGCGTGACCCCGTCCCATTTCAATTCTTTTCGTGGACATTCCGCAACTTATCCGACCGCCCCGGCAGTCGGTACGGCCACCGCTATGTCTTTTCGGAAAAATGTAACTTTCGTCTTATGGAGCTGTGGCGCATCACTCCGCCAACGCCACAGATTCTTACCCCCCGGCGGAATCCGATGATTATATGAATAATATCATGACCCTCATAGAGAGTGGAGTCACCGGTCTGACCCTCACTCTGACAATCGAAGACCTCAAGGCCTTCGCGACCGATATGATTGAACAAGCCAAGGCGCAGCTTCTGCCAGTAATGGTCAACGCCTCGCAGGAGAGCTGCATCCCCAAGAAGGAAGTGCTGGAGATGTTCGGTGTATGCCCAACGACTCTCTGGAACTGGGAACGCTCCGGTTATCTTGTTCCCGTCAAGATGAAGCGCAAGATTCTCTACCGCCGCGCCGACGTTGACCGTCTGATAATCGAAAGAGGAAGACAGTGATGGACGCGAAAGATCTTGACACGCTCTGGCAAGCCTCGCAGATACGCGTCACAGACGAATTGGCGATGGCTCCCGAAGTGTTGTTCTGCAACGGCTCTGTTATCGGCACACTTGGCAACTTCTCAGCGTCCACAGGCAAAGCCAAGAGCAAGAAGACATTCAATGTCAGTGCCATTGTAGCCGCCGCGCTTACAAACGGTGAATGCCTCGGATATTCGGCAGAGTTCCCGGACGATAAAAGAACGGTTCTGTACTTCGACACCGAGCAAAGCCCATACCACTGTCAGAAAGTGATACGACGCGCCATAGAACTCGCAGGTTTGCCCACCGACAGACACCCCGACAACCTGTTTTTCTCGCAGTTGAGGGCGCAGGTTCCCGACACCCGTCTAGAAATAATCGACCGGGCGATAGCCACAACGCCAAATGTAGGATTGGTAGTGATCGACGGCATCCGTGACCTTATGTTCGACATCAACAACGCCACCGAGTCATCGCGCCTCATCAACAAACTGATGGAATGGACAGACAACAATCAAATCCATATCCACACGGTGCTCCATCTCAACAAGAGCGATGACAACGTACGCGGTCATGTCGGCACCGAGTTGAACAACAAGGCTGAGACCGTTCTGCAAGTCAGCAAAAGCGCGACCGATGATGAAGTGACCGAAGTGTCGGCATCCTGCATCCGTGCAATGGACTTCTCGCCATTCGCCTTCCGTATCAACGACAACGGTTTGCCTGAGATCGCCGACGGCTATACCTTCAACCGTCAGAAGCCGCAGACATTCTCCTACAATGAACTGACATCCGAACAGCATCGCGCGGCATTGGAAAAAGCGTTCGCGAATGGAGCAATCAAAGGTTGTCAGAACTGCGAGGACGGACTCAAACAGGCGTATGCCGCCTGCGGCTTCCCATTCGGCGACGGAAAGGTGACGAAACTGAAAACATTCCTTATGAACAAGAGGATGATTGTCAGAGAAAACGGAGCCTACGCCTACAATCCCGATTTCTACTACTGATTTCAGTTCAGTTTGGAACGGGGTGTATATAAGCGAGCCAAACTTGAACCGACAAGCCATTCTTAACCCCTTTGTCCAATAATTAAAATAGATATTATGAGTAATAAAAATATTGTAGTTCCTGAAGATCAAGATGAATTCATGGAATGGATGAGGGAAACCTCACGACCGACATACGCGAAACCCGGCGAGTCGGATTCCAAGGCACGAGAAAGTAAATCTTCCGACAAACCGATGGACAACTTTGATATAGACAATATCAACATGAATATCTTAGGGCTGGAGGATGAAGTCACTCCAACGACTTCAACGACTGATGCCAACAAAGCCATTGGAGCGGGCACGTCACTTTCCGATGAAGCGAAGGCAATCAAGGAAAGGATGCACGCGAAGCAAGTAAAAATAGACGAAGATGAGGCCAAACGCGTAGCCGCCGAGGAAATGGCAGAACGTGAGAGCGATTCTACCTCCGCTATACAATCCGCATTATCCACTAATGTGACTATAATGACTGAGGTTGATACAGTCAATGAAGTGAGTGGTGTCAATAAGGAAGAAGAGGTGTCAACTGACAAGATGCCGTCCCAAAAGAAGCCCACCCGAATCAGTGCCAGGATGCGACGTACCAAACTTGCAGACTTCCACGACTCCTATCTCGTAAAGACAAGCACCAAGGACGGCTCTCCGATAACAATTTCCCCCGACCTCATCAAAATGGCCTATCGGATTTGTGCTCTCTCAGGCGACCACAAGGCGCGGCCGACCTACCTCATCAATAATCTCCTGCGTGAGATTTTCAAGGAAATGGAGCCGGATATTTCGGAGTGGTCGAAACTTGACTGAGATTGAGACAGCACCTAAGCACAAGCCCTAACCGATGGCGAATTTGAGAGGTTATAGCCTCTTAATCGCAGCGGAAACTGACGCCCATAGGCGACAACCACCGCAATGATAATGGAGGGGGAGCGAGTTTAGGCTTTGGTAATACCAAGCCGTTTTCTGCACCTCGAAACTCCCCCTCCATTCTTCACTACAATGACTATAACCGTTTAATAACTTTAGTGATATGAATAGAAAAAAGAACCGCCGCCCCATGCCGGGGCACGATGTCGAGGATATGTATGATGTGATCAACCTACCCAAGACAATCAAGTTTTCTCTAAACCAGCTCGACCACGCAAACGAGCGCAAGCGCAAGGCCGGCTACCGGAATTTCTCCACATTCGCCCGTGACTGCATCCTCAATACGCAGATTGTGGAGCGCCTTTCGCCGGAGCAGATGAGGATTCTCAACGAACTTATCCGCGAGGGTAACAACCTTAACCAGATCGCCAAGGCGTGCAACAGCGGAAGATGCTTCGCTGTGGCAAACCAAGCCACGGCAGTGCTGAAAAGACACAATGCGCTCATCGACCTGTTCTATGAAATTAAGGCCTAAAATATGTTTGCCAAGATAAGAAAAGGTAACGGATTTGGAGGCTGTCTGGACTATATAACCCGTGTCAAGCAGGACGACAAACCTATAGAGAAGCGTGTCTGGAAAATCCTCGACAGCGACGGCGTAAGGATTGCCGATGGTGAGAAAGATTGGCGAAAGAGAGCCGCCGCCGACATAGAGCGGCCAACCCTGACAAGGTCTAAAATCAAAGACCCGTGCGGACATATCACGTTGGGATTTGCACCGGAGGATGCCCACCGCCTGACCGATGAATTCATGACTCAGATCGCCAAAGAATACATGGAGGCGATGGGGATAAAGAATACTCCATACGTTATTGTCAGGCACACGGATGCTGACCATCCCCATTGCCACCTTATGTTCAGCCGCGTGGATTACGACGGAAAAATCATCAAGCCAGTCACGAATTGGCACCGTAACAAGCGCGTATGCTTCGATATAACCGAACGCCATGGCCTGACCATTGCCGAGGACAGTCTTTCGATTGACACCTCAAAACTGCGAGGCGCGGAGAAAAGCCGTATTGAAATCCGCCAAATTGGTCACGAAGTCCTGAAAGACAAATCCATCACTGACTGGCCGACATTTCAGAGAAGGATGAAAGAACGGGGCGTGAATGTGAAATGCCTGTGGAAAGATCCCGATGCAAAGAAACTTGAGATTAAGACCCTCATCTATGCTAAAGGCAATCATTCTTTCATCGCATCCAAAATCGGCAAGGATTATACGCCCACCGGCTTACTTACCCAATTTGAGGCAAACCTCAAAAGCCAAATGGCTCCGACCGCCAAGGCCGCCACGACGGCTCTGACACCCGCAGCTGCGCCTCAGCCCCAAGCCCCGGCAATTACCCTTTCAACGCCATCACTCGGAAGCCAATCGGCAGACGACACCAACATGGTACTAGGAGGAGGTCTGTCCGACGACTTCGCTCACTTTCTCAAAATGCACCCCGGCCTCAGCATCGAAGAAGCCAAACGCAAATTCAAGGAACAGCAGAAACTCAAAGCCCAGCAGCGCAAAGGCCCCAAAATGCACCACTAACATACAGCCGCCGAGAGAACCCAATCTCTCGGCGGCTTTTTACGCTAAATATCGGCAATAATGATATGTTACGCAGCATAACCTCATTGTAGTCTGCGAATTTTTTTGTAATTTTGCAGTTGAACCCCGCGATGCGTGGTACCTCAGAGGAGGATTAACACCGGGTGTTGGGTGGTTCGTTTTACATACGAAAGGCGTTTACCAACGCTTGATTCTTGGCTATTCGGAACCTGAGAAATTTTGAATTTGCAACCAAGGATGAAGCAATAGTAGATGCCCCATGGGTACGTTTATGTACTTCCTTCCCACAAACGGTAAGTTATGGGCAGGAATTTTTGCATATACATACTTCGCGGGGTGATTCTACCATTGCTCATTCAGTTGCAATGGCAGTCTCAGGGCCACGAATAGCGGAATGGGCATGGTGTGGCTCCCCGTTTTTCGTTAATATCAACCCAATCTCCGCTTCGAGCCGGCGGCATATTATGTAATGGCTCGTATTTACGACAATATCGAAATAAAATTTGAGCAGGGACTCAAAGATATTATAGAATCTTCAGGTGTTAAACGTGTGGATTTTTGCGTCGGCTATTTCAATCTGCGGGGTTGGGATAAGGTGGTTGAGCATGTTGAGCAACTTGAAGGAGATTTTGTTTTTGAAGGTCGCGCCAACGAACATCGCACTTGCCGTTTGCTTATAGGTATGCACCAGCCACCGGCTGAACTGGTGCGGATGCTTTATTCCAACGGCGATTACACACCTGATTCTGAACTTGTACAGAAAATCAAACGTCGTATCGCTCGGGATTTTCGCAGTCAACTGCTACTGGGAATACCCTCAAAACATGATGAATGGACGCTTCGCAGATTAAGCACCCAGCTTAAATCAAGAAAAGTAGTTGTAAAACTCTCTGTCAAAGAACCTCTCCACGCAAAATTATATCTAGCATATCGCCCGGAAGACCGATTCAATCCCATATTGGCGATTATGGGTAGTAGTAATCTAACTTATTCGGGACTTACAAAACAAGGAGAACTAAACGCAGAATTTCAAGATAGGGATCAAGCTGAAAAATTATCCGCTTGGTTTGAAGCGAGGTGGAATGACAACTTTTGTGTGGATATTACATACGAACTCATCAAAGCCATTGATGAAAGTTGGGCCGCGGAGCGAGAAATTCCACCTTACTATATCTATCTCAAAATCGCATACCACCTGAGTGAAGAAGCGCGTAACGGCATAAAGGAATTTGCCCTTTCACCGATATTTCAACGCGAACTATTCGATTTTCAGCAGAATGCGGTTAAGATTGTTGCACGTCATCTCAACAATGACAAGCGACGGGGTGCAATGATTGGCGATGTTGTGGGTTTGGGCAAGACCATTACAGCCTGTGCAGTAGCGAAAATCTACGAAACAACGTTTGCCGGGACCACACTTATAATCTGTCCTGCCAATTTGCAGGAGATGTGGCGAAAATACATTGTCAAATACGACCTCAAAGCAGAAGTCACTTCAATGTCAAAACCCATTGATGTTGAAAAGGCTCGTTTCTATCGTCTGATAATTGTCGATGAAAGCCATAATCTGCGTAATGGCGGCAAGCGGTATCAGAATATCAAAAACTTGATTGAACACCAGTCGAGCCGTGTTCTTTTGCTGACTGCAACGCCATACAACAAGCATTATTCCGACCTTGCAAATCAATTGCGACTCTTTATATCCGATGACCAAGACCTCGGAATACGACCTGAACGTTACATTGAAAGTCTTGGAGGTGAGCGAGGTTTTCAGATGCAGCATAGCGACATACCAATTCGCACTATCGGAGCATTTCAAAAGAGTGAGGACGTTGAGGATTGGAATGAGCTGATGAAGTTATTCCTGGTGAGAAGAACACGTTCTTTTATCCGTAATAACTTTGCCAAGTATGATGAGAAGGGAAAATACTTGCAATTTCCCGACGGAACAAAATCCTATTTCCCCGACCGGATACCACGTTCCATAAAGTTCGCCACAATTTCAGGTGATCAGTACTCACGGTTATATTCGTCGGATATGATTGATCTGATGGAATCGCTTGCTTTGCCTCGTTACGGTCTCAGCAATTTCATTAGTGACAAAGCCTCCGCTGATGCACCAAAGCATATTCAGACGTTGATTGACAATCTTTCACGCGCAGGAGCACGTATGATGGGGTTCTGCAAAAGCACTTTCTTCAAACGTATGGATTCGAGTGGTTTTGCATTCCTGCTCACACTTTATCGTCATATCCTCCGCAACTGCGTTTATATCTACGCTCTCGACAACAAACTGCCGGTCCCTATTGGTGATGGTAATGCGTTGCCAGAAGATTATACTGAAGACTTTGACAATGACGGGAATGTCTTTGGAGAGGACGGCAATGAGCCGGCTATTGACGCAACCCTTGATATTCCTACTGATCTTGATGATTACATACGAAAGGCCAAAGACCATTACGATATTATCACCCAGAAGAATAATATATCTTGGCTTGATGCTAAATTCTTCAAACGGACTCTTAAGCAACAGCTTAAAGCCGACTGCGAGATTATTCTGCAAATGATTCGGCTTTGTGGAAAATGGAAGCAGAACGAGGATCAAAAGCTCAACGAATTGGAGCAATTATTGCGCGGGAAACATCAGGAATACGACGAACACGCGGCGGATAAAGTCGTTGTCTTCACTCAATACTCCGACACCGCCCGATATATCTACTATCAACTGCGCAAGCGTGGTTTCTCCAATGTGGACTTCGCAACTGGAGGAAGTGATAATCCATCTCAAATTGTTGAGCGTTTCTCTCCTGTCAGCAATGAAGCTGTTTGTAAATACCCACTTGACAAACAGACACGCATACTCATCGCAACGGATGTGCTTTCCGAAGGCCACAATTTACAAGATGCCCACGTAATTGTCAATTATGACCTTCCCTGGGCAATAATCCGGCTCATCCAACGTGCCGGTCGTGTTGACCGTATCGGCCAGAAAGCCGACAAGATTTATTGCTACTCATTCTTCCCGGCCGACGGTGTGGAGGAAATCATAAATCTCCGAGGTCGCCTCAACGACCGCATCAACGCCAATGCCAACATCGTTGGCTCTGATGAGGTGTTCTTCGAGGGTAACGAACAGAATCTGCGCGATATGTTCAACGAAAAATCGGGTGTTCTTGATGATGCCGACGATGGAGATGTCGATCTTGCTTCTCAGGCATATCAAATTTGGAGTAATGCTATTAAAGTAGACAAACGATTAAAAGAGATTATCCCTCAACTTCAGAATATGATTTACTCCACACGCCTTGTTGACAGCCGTGGAGAACAGGGTGTTGTGACCTATACCCGAACAGCCAACGATTTTGATGTGCTGACTTGGCTTGATACTGATGGCAATGTGGTCTCTCAGTCGCAACAACGTATCATGCAGGCTCTTGCCTGCCACCCGGATACACCGTGTGCGCCACCTCTTGAAAACCACCACGATTTGGTCAGCGAGGCTCTTGAAAAAATAAAGGAGCAAACCGTGAACAACACCGGAGGTGTTCTTGGCAACCGTTTCTCCACACGGTATCGTATAGTTGACCTGCTCAATCATTACTACGAGCAACCGACAACGCTTTTCTTTGGAGAAGATCGACGGGAGGAACTTAAATACGTTATCGACGACATCTACAACTATCCGCTCCAAGGAAACGCAAAATTCAATATCGGACGAATGCTTAAAAACAGCGGACGAGCTGCCGATGATGATATTGTAGATTATGTACTTGAACTGCGTCGCAACGGTCAACTTTGCGTGATTGCCGACGAAGACATCGAAACCAAAGAAAATCAAATAATCTGCTCAATGGGATTGCGCCATGAATCGTAATACTTTCAACACTTATATAAATGAGGCCGACTTCCGAGGTCTCTTCCTTATGGAACTTGGATGGAACAAGCCTAAAGGCAATCCCAGACTTCTTCCTATTGTAATAGACGAAACTGAATACAGATTCATCTGCGTTGCTGAACGTAATGGATTGCAGGTGGTTGTTGTGGATGTTGAGAATATCCCCTCCACATCGCTTGCCCGGCGTATAGACGCGCAGCTACGCAAACAGGCACAGGATTATATTGCTATTTACAAGGCTAATGACAGAGATGGTCACCACGCTTGGATTGTACCTGTCAAGAATGTTGACAAGCGAGATCTGGTGAGCATTGAGTATGAATCTCCCTCAAAGGCAGACTTCCTACTTCAAAAACTCGATTGCATCACTTTCGACCCCGCGGAAGCCACAACCATTGTTGATGTAAAGGAGGGAGTGCATCGCGCTTTCGCTGTCAACGCTGAAAAAATCACAAAGGATTTCTATTCGGGGTTCAAGAAGGAACACACTGCCTTTGCCAAGTTCATATCCGGTATAGATGACAATATTGCAGTCAAAGACAACCGTAATAAGCAATGGTACGCTTCGGTCATGCTCAACCGACTGATGTTCTGCTACTTTATTCAGAAGAAAGGTTTTCTTGACGGCAATGTAAATTATCTGAGAGAAAAACTTGAATGGGTGCGTAGAGAGCAGGGGGAAAACCGTTTCTTTGGCTCATTCTATAAAGAATTTTTGACTCGTCTTTTCGCGGACGGTCTCAACGCTCCGCAGCATGACCAAGACTTTATAGACAAATTCGGAAGAATTCCATATCTTAACGGAGGCATGTTCGACCATCACCAGATTGAACGTGACTATGCCGATATTGACATTGCAGACGATGCCTTCATTTCGCTGTTCTCGTTCTTCGATAAATGGCAGTGGCATCTTGACACCCGCGTAACTGCTTCAGGTCGTGACATCAATCCCGATGTCCTTGGTTATATCTTCGAGCAGTATATCAACGACCGTGCCGCTATGGGTGCCTACTACACAAAAGAAGACATCACTGAATATATTGGCCGTTCAACTATTCTGCCGTTCCTTTTCGACAAGGTTGCGAAGAATTCAGGCTCTATGGAAAAACTGTTTGCTTCCGGTGGTTGGGTCTGGAATAAACTCCGTGAAAGTGGCGACCGGTATATTTTTGATGCCGTCAAGCAAGGTTTTACTCCTGATTGGCGTGAACTGATACCCGCAAATATTGCCATAGGTCTCGATACTACAAAACCGGAATTGCTGGAACGACGTAAGGATTGGAACACTCGGACTCCGGAGCCATGGGCATTGCCAACCGAAATCTGGCGTGAGACAATTGAGCGACTTCAGCGTTGCGAATCAATACTTGACAAAATCAAAGGTGGTGAGATTTCCTCGATCAACGACTTCATAACATACAATCTCGACATCCGTTCTTTCGCCGCTGACCTTATCGCAGCAGACGATCCGCCACAGGCATTTATCTACAATTTCTACGATGCCTTGCGCAGTGTGACAATCCTTGACCCAACATGCGGCTCAGGTGCATTTCTCTTTGCTGCGATGAATATTCTCGAACCTCTATACTACGACTGCATCAACAAGCTTGAAAGCTATCCTAACAAGTCTGAGCAGACAAAAGCGGCACTTAATGAGATAAAAGCGAAGTACCGCTCAAACATTCACTATTTCATTTTCAAGTCCATTATTCTCAGGAATCTATATGGCGTTGACATCATGGCAGAAGCCACCGAGATTGCCAAACTCCGTCTTTTCTTGAAAATGGTGGCAGTGGTAGATGTTGACTATAGAGCTGACAACCTTGGTCTCGACCCATTGCCCGACATTGACTTCAACATTCGATGTGGCAATACACTTGTTGGCTATGCCAATGCAGATTCTGTTTATGCCGACCACCAGGGCGACCTCTTTGCTGCACAGGAATACCACGACACCATAGAAGCTGAGATGAACAAAGTATCCATGGTTTTCAAGATATTCAAACACCTCCAACTTACACAAGAAGCTGATAAGCACGAAGAATTCATAGACGCCAAAAAAGACTTGAGCAATCGTCTTATAAAGCTGAATGATACCCTCAATCATCATCTCTATAATGCAACAGCATCTAATATTACATATGACGAATGGTTGAAGTCTCATCAACCGTTCAACTGGATAGCGGAATTCTACGATATCATCCACGGCAACAGTGGTTTCGATGTTATTATAGGTAATCCTCCCTATGTGGAATACACCCGGAAAAACAAGGAAACTAAAAAATCTATCAGTGACATCTATAAATTAGTCGGTTACAAAACCATTAAATGTGGAAATCTCTATGCCTATGTAATCGAACGCAGTTGCCAAATTTCAAATAATACTGATAATATCGGCTTTATTGTACCCCTTACTTTGGCATCAAATAATAATATGCTCGAATTACGTAAGTTGATTACTGATAGCGGATTGTCATGGTTTAGTCACTATGAGGTAAGACCAGCCAAATTATTTGAAGGAGCAGAACAAAGGCTTACCATTTTTTTAATGCGTAAGTCCTGTAAAAGGTCGTTATTTAGCACTTCAATAATACGATGGCATAATGAACATCGTAGTTCATTGTTTACAACTATTCATTACTCTCCATCTTTTTTCAATGGTACGATATGGAGAACGTCTTCTCCGATAGAAACATCAATATATAATAAGTTTCAACAGCAACAATCAGCATCCATTCTATTGCGCGATGCTGGATTTCCATTGCAATATCGTACAGCAGGCGTAAGATACTGGATAATATTTGTAAATAACGGGTTCGGCACCGAATCTCTTAGCAATAAAATAGCATACTACGAAGATATAGAGCAGTCTAAATTTTTTATGGCCGCTTTCAATTCTAATGTCTATTGGTGGTACTATGCCTTGAATTTTGATATGTTCAATCATAAAGATTACATGATTTTCGGTTTTAGATTGTCATATATTCACGACAATCAATTGATTGAACTTGCCAACCAGTTGGAAAGAAGTTTGGAGGATAATAAAGTTGAGCAGATCATCAATAGTAAAACACGAGGAACCGTAACCACTTCTTATTACCAGAAAAAACAATCAAAGCTTATTATTGACGAAATTGACAAGGTATTGGCGAAGCATTACGGATTCACGGAAGAAGAGTTGGACTTCATTATTAACTATGACATCAAGTATCGCATGGGCGATGAAATTAATTCTGATGAATAAACGCGACCAAATATCTATATACATTAATAATCCGACAAGGTATTACTTGCTTTGTCGAATTGTTAATATGGGAGACTCTCGTTCGCCTGACTTAAAATTCACAGATGTATCTGATTATGGATATATAACTAAAGTTGGTCGTTATGATGGGACTATAAAACCAGAAGATGAAATTGATTTTGCATCAAAAAAGGTCGAATTATCTTATCATAAAGATGGTAGCCCTCTTTATAAAAGTCAAAACAAAGGCAATTATAAACCATTGTATTCAAATTTTATGCAACCGGGATTCAGGCAGATACCAATAAATGACTGCTCAGACATCTTACCACTTATCAACTTTCAAATTAGAAGACCTGAAATATATAAGTCCGCTAAATTAGATACCGAGAGTACCAAACACAAGGTTTACATATGCACAAATAAAATTTTATTTACTGAGGAACAGCAATTGTTTGCGGTTATTTATGTTAGGCACAAGCATATTCCCTTAACAAGAATATCGACTAACGATTACTATTCTGATATTCTTGCACGAATTTCAGATGAAACGGATTTATGTATTTTCATTTGTCGTCATAGTTATCCTGCTCCTAAACCATACTATGATTTGGGCTTTAAGGGATGGATAACACCTTACCCTTGTAATTCAGTATCATTTTGTAATCAAAAATCTTTATTTGATGAAATGGTTACAAAGCTACACCATAATATTTTTGACGGGGCATTTGCGACGTATATAAATATACTCGGAGATGGAGAATTATTTCATTTAACAGAAGAAAAGTTATTGGTCCTTGATGAAATTGATATTTTCTTTGAGGGGATCGTGAACCCAGTTGTACATAAACCTGAGTTCACTAAATTTGTATTTGAAATATTCAAATACAATCCACAAGAATTTATCTCTAAGCCTTTTCAAAATAGACAAATGGCATTAAAGGCCATTTGGGACACGATATTATATGAAGGCAAACAACGTAATTGGTTTAATTAATGGAAACTCTTGGGAATGTAATACTACTCGACCGACACCGCTTTGGTTTTCTTGCCGGGAGTAAGATTGCAGCTCTGTCGGTGCTTCCGACCCTTGATTGGGCATCAGAAGTTTCAGTTCGTAAAGATGTTTCCGTTGTCAGCGGTTTCCATTCTCAATTAGAACGACAAGTACTTGATTTGCTCTTAAAAGGCAAATGCGGCATAATTTGTGTCCTTGCTCGTTCTTTATATGCTAAAATACCATTGGAATTCCAGTCAGCCTTTACAGGCGGACGTGTAATTTTTGTCAGCGAAGAAAGGCAAGTTCGCCCTACGAAGAATTCTGCCTATCGCAGGAATCAATTGGTGGTCAGCCTTTCAGATGAGTTGGTGATTCCCCAAATATCGTCTGAAAGTTCACTTCACCCAATAATAACTTCATTCACCAAAACAATATCAATTCTGTAAATCATGAGTTTTTTGGAGTTTTATAAGAGATATGTTTGTGTTTGACTGGCTGTTTGGTCACCGCAAGAAAGAATCCTTTTGGGAACGGAGTCAAGAGAGCAACAACGTTTCGACAACAAGTCGTCCCACGATGAGTATAGCGACAGCAGTTACAGTCATTACCATCACAATGATTATGCCCAACAGGATTTCGATGACGATCTCGATTCGGGCATGTTCGACGATGACTTCTAACCCAAAGGTCTTCTCAATGCCATCATATTTGTAGGTTTGGTTTAGGTCGGGTAATATATACCCGAGTTAAACCAAACTTATATACCAAACTTATATATAGGCCACTGAAAAGAAACTTGCCAATGAGAAAAGGGCTGGCTAGAAGAAAAACGCGGCCGAGCCTTGTCGTAATGACTTGTGTTGTCTATGGATAGGGTGGTCGAGGAGGCAGAGTCGAGAAGTGAGAGGTTATGCTACTGCGACGGGTGTATTAAAGAAAGTTAATAAATCCAAATTCGATTTATTCAGTTGGATTTGCGGTGTTTCAGCGGGGTTGAATGGCTGACTTTTTTGAGGCTCGCTGACAATTTGCTGACAATTTCTGAATGTAAAAATCGCAAGTAATTGATTTTCAACTACTTGCGATTTCATAGGGTGCCCAGAACAGGACTCGAACCTGCACGCCTCGCAGCACTCGCACCTGAAACGAGCGCGTCTACCATTCCGCCACCTGGGCTTTTCGGAGGACAAAGGTAAGCATCTTTTTTCATTCCTCCAAATTTTTTCGGCTTTTCAATATGTTTTTTTCTTACTTTTTTCTTGTTACTTTGTTTTTTACCGCTTATTAACAGTATCTATTCTCTTGTTATGCAACAACTTATACAGACATCTTTTACTATATTCATCCGCCATTATTCCTGCCGGCTGCTTTTCCCGGAACAATGCAAGGTGATTAATCACTAACAATCAACCTATTTCACACACCCAACAGTCCTGACTGACTCGATTCAACCTCTTTTCAAGACTGATCTTCATGTTTCGTTCTCTATTTTTATCTCTTCCTTGCTCTGATTTTTTCACTACTCCAATACTCTATCTATGGCGATTCTCTCGCTGCGCGATTTTGTTTTTACACCTTAATTATATATTGGGAGCCAAGCATTGTTGACAATTGTTTTATGGTGGCAATGGCGACCTTTAAGGCCTTTAATTCTTTTTGTGTTTCTCCTGTCGGTGTTTTTTTGTATTTTTGGCAGCATTTTCCCGATAATCATAAGTTTATCACCAGTCACAGCACTGCAGTCATTTTTTCATTCCCGTCAATTAACGATGAAATCAAATATTTTTTACCTCCTCCTATCTTTCCTCTGCCTCAACAGCCTCTTCGCCTGCAATACCGACAAAGACCTGATGGCGCCTGACCGCAGCCCGATTTCTGTTTCGTTTGACAATGAATCCGGCGTCTACGAGCTCAAAACCGACCGTCAGCTTACGGTCACGCCCATTGTGGCCAACGCAGTCAATCCGCGCTACAAGTGGGTCGACGACCGCGGAACGACCGTGGCTTCCGGTTTGACCCTGAGTTTTTCGTCACAGACAGAGGGTGTGTTCTATTTCACTTTCTGCGTTGATGCCGACAACGGTTCGGCCCGTGAAGAGATCCGCATCGACGTGCTCTCAATGGTGGTTCCAACCGTCACTCTGCCTACGGAGATGCAGACCACCGTGGGCCGTGAGCTTACAATCACTCCTGCAGTCAGCACCGGGGGCGATGAATCGGCCGCCTATGAGTGGCAACTCGACGATACTGCTGTCAGCTCCGACACGGTGTTCACCTTCCAAGCCGACCAGGAGGGCACCTACACGCTCCGCCTGACGGTCAGCAACTCCGACGGCAGCGGATCTGCCGAAATGAAAATCAACGTCACAAGCGTCCGGGAGCTATCGGTCAGCTTTCCTCGCTCTGAGATCGAAGTCCTCAGCGGCCGTACCGTCAGCCTCACCCCGATAATCCGCGACACCATAGGCCCGACGAGCTATGAATGGAGCATCGACGGGCGTCTGATAGCCGATGCCAACGGCACAGTCCTCGAATACACGCCTTCTTCACCGGGTCTGTCTACCGTAAGTTTGAAAGTCACAGACTCAAACACCAGCCGCGCGGCATCTGTCAGCGTCAACTGCCTCCAGGCCACCGAAGCCGACCGCTACCGCCCGGCCACTGCATCAAGCTCCGCCGACCGCGTCACCGTCTATGAATTCCTGCCCGCTCCCGGACAGTTCATCCATCAGATCAGCGCGACAACCGCCACCAAAGCCTGCCGCGAAGCCGAGCGGCGCCTCGCCAACAACCAGACCGTCTCGCTCGGAGCATTCGGCGGATACATCACCGTCGGTTTCGACCACAGCGTCAGAAATATCAGCAGCGACTACGACTTTGCCATAGCCGGCAACTCATTCCGCACCAGCAACGAGCCCGGAATAGTTTGGGTGATGCAGGACGAAAACGGCAACGGACTGCCCGACGACACCTGGTATGAACTGCGCGGCAGCGAGACCGACAAGCCTGAGACGCTCTACAACTACTCCGTCACCTACTACCGCCCTTCCGCCGCAGGTTCACCGATAGCCTGGGCCGACAGCGGGAATTTCACCGGAACCCTGACCGTCATGCCATCATGGCCCTCATGGCAAAACACCGGAAGCTACACCCTCAGCGGCACTAGACTTAAAGCCAGAACCATTTTCACAACCGAATGGTCAAACGAGCCTTTTGACTGGGGCTATGCCGATAACATGGGCAGCGACCGCCTCACCGACTCCGAAAACCCCGATGCCGGCATGAACTACAACTATTTCAAGATCGAAAACGCCATGTCAGCCTCGCGCCGACCGGTGAGTCTTGCCTATATCGACTTCATCAAAGTGCAATGCGGAGTCAACTCCACAGCCGGCATACTCGGAGAAGTTTCCACCGAAGTCTTCGGCTTCCTCGATTGCACAATGAACAGGCAGGCGGAATAAAAAAATTTCGCTCCGCCCGCATTATCGCACCAAAACGCGGCCCTGACGGCATTACCTTTGCATCATCATCACCAAAATCACCCGCTCCCCCGCTCCCCTAACCCTCTCAACCGTCACTCCCGCAATGAAAACCCTCACCTCCAGCCATCGCCACCCGCGCCCCACAGTTTCCCCGCAAGCCCTACGCCCCCTACAGTCCATAGCCGAATCAGCGTATGTGACATGATTTTTTTATGCAATTACAAAAATTCTGACTAACTTTGCATTTTAAATCGAACAGAAACTCACAATATAGCCAGAACAATGGAAAATAATAACCCGTCCACAGCCCAGGAATCCAAGGGACTCAGCTTTGTAGAGCAGCTTGTGCTCGAAGATCTTCAGGCCGGCAAAAACGGCGGCCGGCTCAACACCCGTTTCCCGCCCGAACCAAACGGCTACCTCCACATAGGCCATGCCAAGGCAATATGCATGGACTTCGGAATCGCCGAAAAATTCGGTGGCACATGCAACCTGCGCTTTGACGACACCAACCCCGTCAAAGAGGACGTGGAATATGTCGACTCCATCCGTGAAGACATCCATTGGCTCGGCTTCGACTGGGGCGACCGCGAATACTACGCCTCCGACTATTTCCCCCAGCTCTTCGACCTCGCCGTGCGCCTAATCAAGGAAGGCAAAGCCTACGTCGACGACCAGACCTCCGAAGAAATCGCAGCCCAGAAAGGCACCCCCACCCAGCCCGGCACCGAGAGCCCCTACCGCAACCGCTCGGTAGAAGAGAACCTCGACCTCTTCATCCGCATGAACCAGGGCGAATTCGAAGAAGGCGCCCGTGTGCTCCGCGCAAAGATCGACATGGCCAACCCCAACATGCACTTCCGTGACCCGATCATGTATCGCATCATCAAGACTCCCCACCACCGCACAGGCACAACTTGGAAAGTCTATCCGATGTATGACTTCGCCCACGGACAGAGCGACTACTTCGAAGGCGTCACCCACTCGATCTGTACACTTGAATTCGTGGTCCACCGTCCGCTCTACGAATACTTCGTCAAAGAACTCGCCGACGAAAGCTACTGCCCACGTCAGATCGAATTCAACCGACTGAACCTCACCTACACCGTCATGTCGAAGCGCAAACTCCTGCAACTCGTCAACGAAGGCCTCGTAGCCGGCTGGGACGACCCCCGCATGCCGACCATCTCCGGTCTGCGCCGCCGAGGCTTCACCCCGCGCTCCATCCGCAACTTCATCGACACCATCGGCTACACCAAATACGAAGCCCTCAACAGCATCTCGCTGCTCGAACACGCCGTGCGCGACGATCTCAACAAAGTAGCCACCCGCGGCATGGCCGTCATCAACCCCGTCAAAGTAGTCATCACCAACTACCCCGAAGGCCAGACCGAAACCGTAGAGATGGACAACAACCCCGAATCACCCGAAGCCGGCACCCATGAAATGCCCTTCAGCCGCGAAATCTACATCGAGCGCGACGACTTCATGGAAAACCCGCCGAAAAAATTCTTCCGCCTCGCCCCTGACAGCGAAGTCCGCCTGAAAGGCGCCTATATTATCAAATGTACAGGCGTGAAGAAAGACACCGAAGGCAACATCGAGGAAATCTACTGCACCTACGACCCCGAAAGCCGCAGCGGCCTCCCCGGAAGCCAGCGCAAAGTCAAAGGCACACTCCATTGGGTATCGGCCACACACGCCATCAATGCCACAGCCCGCCTCTACGACCGCCTCTTCAGCGTCGAGAACCCCGGAGCCGAAACCGAACGCGACTTCCGCGAACTGCTCAACCCCGACTCGCTCAAAGTAGTGGAAGGCATCAAAGTCGAGCCCTATCTGGCCGAAATCGCCGCCCCCGGCCTGCCCCTCCAGTTCCAGCGCATCGGCTACTTCACCCTCGACCCCGACTCAACCCCCGGCAACCTCATCTTCAACCGCACCATAGCGCTTAAAGACAGCTGGGAAAAAGCTCAGAAATAATCTATTGACAACCACAATCCGGGAGCGTGTCTAACCTCTTTTTCGGGGTCAAACACGCTCCTGACATAACCACCCCTGACCGAATGGACGAACCCAACGACCGCCGGGACCTCTACGAAGAATTCGAATCAGAAGTAGTCCGCCGAGGCAACACCGAAGCCTTTTTCGATGAAAACGACCTCGTCGAGATCTTCGACTACGCCTCGGACTACGACAACTACATCGTCAAAATGGAAGTACTTCTCTACGGAGCCATCCACTACCCCAAGAGCGAAGCTCTGGCCACGCGCCGCGCCTGGCTCTACTACTCGTTCGGCGACGTAGAAGCAACCTCCGAGCTCAACAGACGCGTCGGCACAGGTGGCGTCCTCAACCGGCTCCTTGACCTCCGCGCCAGCAACGCTAATCTCGAACTCGGTGACGAAGAAGTGATCAGCGCCCTCGAAAAAATACTCGACGATACCGACGACTTCGATGACGAAGGCATCATACAATTCACAGACTACGCAATGGAACTGCGTCTCGAATCATGGCTGATGCAGAACAAAGACCGCATCCAGTCAAAATGCTCCTATCCGCAGACCTTCCTCTATGAATTCGCCGACCATCTGGAGGAAAACAACGACCTGCCGGCAGCCGCAAGACTCTTCGAGGAACTGACCATGCTCGAACCCTTCAACCTCGACTTCTGGCTAAGACTCGCCACAGTCCAGATCAACAACGACGACTATGAAGGAGCCCTCTCGTCAGCCGAATACGCCCTCGCCATAAACCCCGAATCAATGATGGGCCTGCGCATCAAAGGCGCATCGCTCTACAGACTTGAACGCGACCCGGAGACAGTGACCGCCATCTACCGGCGCATAGTTGCATCAGCCGAAGCCGAAGACACCGACGTCTCCACCCTCGCAGCAGCCCTCATGGAGACCAACCGGCAGGCCGAAGCCGTGGAAATGCTCACCAGATACATCGGACAGCACCTCGACTCGCGTCTTGCCATCGACGTGCTCCTCGTACTCGACCGCGAGAAAGCCGCCCCCTACGTGCGCAGCCTCATTGCCTCCGACCTCCTGAGTGAAAAAGACACCGTAGAGTGGGCCCGCAACCACGTGGTCCACGGCCAGTTCGCATCCGCCGCCATCGTCTGCCTCATCTATGACGAAATCAAAGGATTCCAGGAAGAAATCCCATTCCTGATCGAGATAACCTACTTCGCCCTCCGCTTCGACGACGTCATCAGAGTCTACCGCGACAAATTCATCAAAATGAAATGGCCCTACCTCCCGGCACTCACCTACCCCTACCTGATGAGCCTCGTGCGCACCGGACACCGACAGGAAGCACTTGACGAAGCCAAAGAAATCCTCAACACCATACGCACCTTCAAAAAAAGCCACACCAATTCGGATCTCGGCACACTCTTCCGCCTCACCCCGGCCTCGACAGCCGCAATGATCACCGGCTACATTGAACACCTCAGAAACATAATTCACGCCCTGAAAGCCCCGGAACCGATTCCGGCCGACGAATTTGACCCCATGCTGCTCTGAACCACCGGACTGAGCACCCAGAAAAAGCCACACCTCAACCGGCCTCGCCCAAAGAGAGAATTAGAGGTCGTTTAAAGACAACCGCTTAGAAGCTGTTAAAAAACAATCGCTAAAGCCGGCCCTGCTATAAAGCAGACGGACCAGGGCAACCGCATCAAAATTTTAGGCGATAAGCAGCGATGGCGTTGCGTCAACGATGATAGATGTAGGGAAATTCTTTGAATACACCATATCCGAAGTCATGAATTCTTAGTAATTTTATAGTGTTAAAATCTCGGCAACAGTCTGATTTTTAGCGCCATAAAGCTTGCATATCTCGTGCTTTTTTAGTATCTTTGTAGCTGACAATCAACAATATAGATACTAAAATCATGCTAAACGAAATCTTTATGACAGTACCCGATCATCGGGTTACAGGTCGTTGCACATACGCGCTTTCCGACCTTCTGACAATCGCCTTGCTGACCTATATCTGCGGAGGCGAGGATTATGTGGACATGAGCGAGTTCGCTTATTATCGGGCGCGTGATTTCGGTCTGCTTGCCGAGCGTCCTGACCGCAGCCCGTCGCCTGACACTTTCGAGCGGCTGATGAGTGCTGTGGATCCCGATGAGATTGAGAGATGTCTGGTTGAGCATGGCCGGAAGTTCCTTGACACGCTTTCTGAAAAACAGGTTGTCATAGACGGCAAAAAGCTCAGGGGTACATCGCCTAAACAGCATGGAACGAAAGGCGATTACATAATGAACGCCTATGTCAGCGAGAATCATATAGTAGTAGGACAGCAACGTCTCAAAGACAAGGAAAATGAAATAGTCGCCATACCGCAGCTTATTGAAAAACTGGATATCGAAGGAGCTGTAATCTCTATAGATGCTATTGGCACACAAGTAAAAATCGCTCAAGACATCCTTGATAAAAATGCCCATTACTTTCTCGCAGTCAAAGAGAATCAGGGAGCTATGAACGAACAGATTATCGATGCATTCCGCTACAATAAGCCAGTTGACTCAGCTTCGCAGATGGATGCCGACCACGGACGTATCGAGACACGCGATTGCCGCATATTGAATGCGGACACTATCGAGGACAAGGATGTCCTGGCTCGCTGGCCCGGCCTGAAAACATTGATAGAGGTCACTTCAACGGTTGACTATGGCAACCGCACGGCAACCGCCGTCAGACGGTACATCAGTGACGAAGATTATCCCAAGGCTGCATACTTCAATATGTTGGCCCGTGGTCACTGGTCAATCGAGAACCAATTGCATTGGAATCTTGATGTGACATTCCTCGAAGATGCCTGCCGTGCAAGGAAAGGGTATGCGTCACTAAACCTCTCAACAATAAGGAAGTTGGCAATGCAGATTATTAAAGAGCATGTCGACAAAAGTAGTCTGAAGAAAAGACGCTTCAAAGCGAGCCTTTCCAACGACTATCTGACCGATATGCTACTTAAAGCAAAATTTTGATGCGGTTGCCCTGGCAGACGGACGGCAAAGTTTTGCGATTTGGGATTTTTTTGTTAATTTTGCACGCTGATTCAACGCGCGCGGGCGAATCTGCAACGGCAGCCCCCCGGCGAAAAACAATCATCAGACGTAAACACTAATAAAACAGATAAATAGGAAATGAAAATTACCAAGGAAGAGATTTCACCCGTAGACGTACGTCTTACCGTGGCGATCGAAGAAAACGACTATAAGGACGAGGTCACCAAAAAACTCAAGGAAATCGGCCGCACCCACGTGCTCCCCGGCTTCCGCAAAGGCCACGTTCCCTTCGGAGAACTCAAACGCCGTTTCGGCAAGCAGATGACCAGCGACGTCATCAACGACACCGTTTACCGTGCAGTGGTCGACTACATCACTGAAAACAATCTCCCCGTAATGGGTCATCCCGTACCCGTAGAAGTGAAAGAAGCTTTCGAGGACGGCGATCAGGAATTCAAATATGACCTGGCCCTCATCCCCCAGCTCGACATCAAGCCCGGTAGCGACGACCACTATCCCTACTACGAAATCGAAGTTACCGAAGAAATGATCGATGAGCAGGACAAAAACCTCCGCAAACGCTTCGGCAAGCAGGAACCCGGCCAGGAAATGACGGAAGACGGCGTTGTAAAAGGCACCCTCATGCAGCTCGCCGAAGACGGAACTGTCAACCAGAACGAAGGCGCCATCCAGGTAACCGACGGCATCGTCTTCCCCCTCTACTTCAAAGACAAGGAAGAAGCAGCCAAATTCAACGGCAAAAAGCCCGGCGACAAAGTGGTCTTCAACCCCAACAAGGCAGCCGGAGGCGATGCAGGCGAACTCGCATCAATGCTCCACGTCGACAAAGCCATCGCATCTGACATCACAAGCGACTTCGAGATGACCATCTCAGAAATCATCGTAAGCGTTCCCGCCGAACTCGGCGAAGAATACTACAAGATGGTATTCGGCGAAGACAAAGTACACAACGAAGAGGAATACCGCGCAGCCATCAAGGAAATGATCGCCGGCGAACTCAGCCAGAACAGCCACATCCTCTTCCGCAACCAGTTCGACAAAGCCATGATGGAAAAATACGGCGAATCAATGACACTCCCCGCCGAAACCATCAAGAAACTCTTCTTCGCTGACGCCGAAAACGCCGATGAAGCATTCAAAGCTCAGGAAAACGGCATCAAACACGAAATCATCGAAAACAACCTCCTCAAGGCCCTTGAGATCAAGGTTGAGGAAGACGAAGTGCTCCAGACAGCCAAATTCCTCACTGCCCGCCAGTTCGCACAGTACGGCATGGCCGGAATCGACGACGAGATCATCACCCGCTACGCCAAAGAGCAGCTCGAAAAATCAGAAATCCGCCAGCAGCTCATCCAGCAGGTGCTCACCTCCAAACTTTACGATGCAATCGAAAAGGCTGTCACCCTCGACAAGAAAACCGTCAGCCTCGACGAATTCAAGACCATCGCCCAGGAAGCATAACAGACATCCATTGCCGGCATCCGCTTCCCCGAACTAAAGCGGACCGCACAGCATAACCTCCATCAGAACCAGGCCGCAAGCAGATTTCAACCCTGTCTTGCGGCCTGCTTTAAAATCACCATCGAAAGCACCGACACCTATGAAAGCAAGCACCCTGACCGGAAAAGCCGGTTTCTGGAAAGCATATAAGCCCGAATACAAAAGCCTGTGGCGACTCGGAATGCCCGTCCTCGTCACTCAGGTCGGAATCATCGTAGTCAGCTTCGCCGACACCATGATGGTCGGAGCCTACGGCACAGAAGAACTCGCCGCAGCAGCCTTTGTCAACAGCCTCTTCATGATAGCCATAGTCATGCAGCTCGGCTTCGCCTCCGGAATGACACCCATAATCGGAGCCCTCTACAGCCGCCGGCAGCATGACCGGGTCGGAGCCACACTCCGCGCCGGACTCCAGATAAACTCGATCGTCTCGATCGGATTCACAGCCATAATGGGCACACTCTATTTCTTCCTCGACCGCTTCGGACAGCCGGAAGAACTAATGCCGCTGATCAGGCAATATTACCTCATAATACTGGCCACACTACTCCCTATGGCCATATTCAACTGCTGCCAGCAGACTGCAAACGGCACCACAGACACCGCCACACCGATGTGGATGATCCTCGGCGCCAACATAATCAACATCATAGGCAACTACCTGCTCATCGGCGGACGCTTCGGGTGCCCCGAACTCGGCCTGGCAGGAGCAGGAATCAGCACCCTGACAGCCCGCTGCATGGCCACCGTCGGAATACTGACAGCATTCTTGACATCGAAGCGATACAGAGTCTACAGAAACGGACTCCGCACCCCCTCGTCCGAAACCGCCGCCATCCGCCGCCACGTATGGCTGACATCCTACCCAGTCATGATACAGAGCGGAGTGGAATGCTTCCTTTGGTCATTCGGAGCCATCGTCTCAGGCTGGTTCGGGAAAATACAGCTTGCTTCCTACCAGGTAGTCAACACCATCTCACAGCTCGGATTCATGACCTACATGAGTTTCGGCATAGCCACCTCCATACGCGTAGCCAACTACACCGGACTGCGTGACACCAACGGCATCCGCCGCATCACCTCAGCTGGACTCCATCTGAATCTGCTCCTTAGCACCATCGCCTCCGTCATCTTCCTCATCGGAGGCTCCGACCTGATCCGCATCTTCACCCCCGACCCTGAAGTAACCGCCGCCGCCCTGCTCCTCATCGCCCCGCTGATCCTCTACCAGTATGGCGACGCCATCCAGCTCACCTATGCCAACGCACTCCGCGGCACATCCAATGTCAAGCCCCTGCTCTGGATCTCCCTCACCAGCTACATAGTCATCGGCATCCCCTTCCTCCTTCTGCTCGCCAAAGGGCTGTCGATGAAAAATGTCGGCGTCTACTACAGCTTCTCGCTTGCCCTGATCGTAGCCTCGGTCCTGCTCTACCGCTCCTTCCGGTCCACCATCGCAAAAAAGGAACTTGAGACTTTACAGACCGTTGCGGCCGGCAACAGCGAAACAGACTGAAACACCGTCAGAAATATTTCCACGGATACCCGAAATTTATAGCTTCCGCATTGTTTAAAAAAAGTAAAAAAATCGTACCTTTGCACTCTCAAAACCGCACCTCCTGCCTGGATGTATCCGGAGCGGTCTCCAATAGGCTTCAGATCCCTCTTCGAGACGCGGCGTGGTCAGGTGAAAAAGATTGAAACATTCTCTAAATTTCCTATAACAATTTCGTATCTCAATCAAATGGAATGGTTAATTGATCTGATCGGTCCGGGACACACGGAACTTGCGAGCACCCTTGTGCTCTACTCGTTTGTCATCGCGGCCGGCATTTTCCTCGGCAAACTGAAAATCGGAGGAATCTCACTTGGGGTCACCTTTGTACTGTTCGTGGGAATCATCATGGGCCACTTCGGCTACATCGTCAACCCCGAAGTCCTGAAATTCGTCCGTGAATTCGGCCTCATCCTCTTCATCTTCGCCATCGGCATCCAGGTAGGCCCCGGCTTCTTCTCGTCATTCAAGAAAGGCGGCGTATTGCTCAACGGACTCGCAGTGCTGATCATAGCGCTCAATGTCGCTATCGTGCTCTCCATCTTTTACATTGACGGCAACACAGGCATCGAAGCCCTCGTAGGCGTCATGTCAGGAGCCGTGACCAACACCCCTGGTCTTGCAGCCGCTCAGCAGACTGCCGGCTCGACCGAAGCCATCAACATCATGGCTATGGGCTATGCCGCCGCCTACCCCCTGGGTGTAATCGGCATCATCCTCTCGATGCTCATTGTCAAAGCCATCTTCAAAATCCGCACCGAAGATGAGATCAAAGCCATCGAAGACGAAATAGAAAGCAGCCAGCAAAAACCGCTCATACTGTCATTCGAAGTGACCAACAAGCTCATTGACGGCAAAACCCTCTATGAACTCCACCAGATCCTCGACTGCGACTTCGTGGTTTCACGACTGATGGGAGCCGACGGAAAAGTGATCATCCCCACCTCCAAGACAGAACTCCACGTCGGCGACAAGATTTTCGTTGTCATCGGCCCGGCCGATGAAATGAAATTCCAGGGCGTAATCGGCCATGAGATCGAAATGGACTGGGAAGAAGTCCAGAGCCAGGTCTACTCTCGCCGCATCGTAGTCACCCAGAGCAAATACAACGGTGTGCCCCTCGGCGACCTGCGCCTCCACACCGCCTACAGCCTCAACTGCACCCGCGTCAACCGTGCCGGCGTCGACCTGCTCGCATCGCCCAACCTCCGCCTGCAGATGGGCGACCGCCTCGTAGTTGTCGGCGACCTCAATGACATCGAGCGTCTCGGTGTGCGCCTCGGCAACTCAATGAAGCGCCTCAACCAGCCAAACCTCATCACCATCTTTGTCGGCATACTCTTCGGCATAATCATCGGCTCGATCAACGTAGGCTTCGGCATGAAACTCGGTCTGGCAGGCGGACCGCTCGTGGTAGCCATCCTTCTCAGCCGCTTCGGCTACAAATTCAAACTCGTCACCTACACCTCTTCGTCGGCATCGCTGCTCATGCGCGAACTCGGCATCTGTCTCTTCCTCGCCTCCGTCGGCATCTCATCGGGACGCGGCTTTGCTGACACCGTCTTCAACACCACCGGTATGTGGTGGGTTATCTGGGGCTTCATAATAACCTTCGTGCCACTGCTCATCGTCGGCATCATCGCCCGCGGAGTCTACAAGATCAACTACCTCACCATCATGGGTCTTGTTTCCGGCGGCTGCACCGATCCCCCTGCACTCGCCTATGCCAACAACTCCACCGGCAGCGACGCTCCCGCCGTGGCCTACTCGACTGTCTATCCGCTGACCATGTTCCTCCGCGTGGTAGCTGCCCAGGCCCTCATCCTCTGCTTCTTCTGATGCACGGCATCAAAGTATAACACCAGAACAAAAAATTCCCTCGCATTTAACACTATGGCCGAGGGAATTTTTGTAATTTTGCACCCAAACTCATCATTATCACATAAACCATGATTGATTCCCTTCCACCAATCAAAGTTTTTTCAGGGACTAAGTCTCACTACATGGCTGAGGAAATCTGCCGCGATTTAGGCTGCGAACTCGGCAAGATGAACATCCAGTATTTCGCCGACGGCGAATTCGAGGTTTCTTTCGAGGAATCCATCCGCGGCTGCGAGGTCTATCTCGTGCAGTCCACATTCCCCAACACCGACAACCTCATGGAACTCCTGCTGATGATCGATGCCGCCAAGCGCGCATCGGCAGCCTCGATCATCGCCGTGATGCCTTACTTCGGCTGGGCCCGCCAGGACCGCAAAGACAAACCGCGTGTGTCAATCGCCGCCAAACTCGTCGCTGACCTTCTGACAACCGCCGGAGTCGACCGCGTGATCACAATGGACCTCCACGCCGACCAGATCCAGGGCTTCTTCGACATCCCCGTAGACCACCTCTACGCTTCGTCGGTCTTCATCCCCTATATCCAGTCGCTCAAACTTGAAAACTTGGTTATCGCATCGCCTGACGTAGGCGGAGCCAAACGTGCCAACAGCTACGCCAAATATCTCAACGTGCCTCTGGTCCTCTGCCACAAACAGCGCGCCAAAGCTAACGTAGTAGCCCAGATGACAGTCATCGGCGATGTCAAAGACAAAGACGTCATACTGATCGACGACATGGTAGACACAGCAGGCACCATCACCAAGGCAGCAGACCTGATGATGAGCAACGGGGCCCGCTCGGTGCGCGCACTCTGCTCTCACGCCATCATGTCTGATCCCGCATCAGAACGCGTTGACAACTGCGCCCTGACCGAAATGATGTTCACCAACTCCATTCCGTTCAACAAAAGCTGCAAGAAAGCCACCATACTTTCTGTGGCCCGCCTCTTCGCCGACACCATCCGTCGCGTCCACACCCACGAGTCAATCTCCTCACAGTATCTTATAAAGTAAGAGCCTGTCTGTGCATATCAAACAACCGCTAATTACTTAGACCACAGTTTTTATGAAAAATATTCTTGTCATGGCTGCAACCGCACTCACTCTTACTGCATGCGCAGGGGCAGGCGAAAAAGAAGCCGATATCATCGACAAGCCCGACTACAAGAGCGAGACAGGAGTCTTTGACATCGAAGCCCTCGAAGCCCTCGGCCGCGTATCAGCGGTGCAGGTTTCACCCGCCACAAAAAAGGTACTGTTCAACATTTCATATGAAAGCGTAGAGCAGAACCGCAGCAATGCCGACCTCTACGTCATGAACCCCGACGGTTCCGACCTGCAGCGCATCACCCGCACAGCCGGCTCGGAAAGCAATTTCGTCTGGATCAACGAAGGCAGACAGATCGCCTTCACCTACGCAGTAGAAGGTGTTCCCCAGCTCTTCGTCATGAACGCCGACGGCAGCACCCGCAAACAGGTGACCAAACTCGAAAAAGGCGTGGAAGGCTTCCTTTTCTCTCCTGACGAAAAGAAAGTAATGATCATCTCCCCCATCAAGTTCATGCGCGAGGCCAAGGACCTCTATGAAGACCTGCCCGATGCCACCGGCCGTGTAATCGACGACCTCATGTACAAGCACTGGGACCAGTGGATGACCGAAATCCCCCACCCCTTCATCGGCGACTTTGACGGCAACGAAGTCAGCAACCTCGCCGACATCATGTCAGACGAACCCATGTATGAAGCTCCGATGCGCCCCTTCGGCGGATCAGAATCATTCGCCTGGGCTCCTGACAGCAAGTCGATCATCTACGTATCACGCAAGAAGACCGGAGTTGACTATGCAGTCTCAACAAACTCCGACCTCTATCTCTATTCACTCGAAGACAAGACCACACGCAACCTCACCGAAGGCATGATGGGCTACGACACAGCTCCCGCCTATTCCCCTGACGGCAAATACGTGGCATGGCTCTCGATGGAACATGACGGCTACGAATCAGACAAGAACCGCATCTTCCTGCTCGACACCGCAACCGGTGAGAAACGCGATCTCACTGCCGACTGGGACTACACAGCTGATGCCATCGCCTGGAACCCCGACAGCAGATCGCTCTACTTCCTCGCCGCACGTGACGGCGTCTGCCCCATCTTCAACATGGCCCTTGACGGCACCGTCTCTGTGGTTGCCCAGGGCGAATGTGACTATGCCGCACTCGCACCCGTCGACGAAGAAACCGTCATCACCCTGCGCCACTCAATGCTTGCACCCAACGAAGTCTGCGCAGTCAAAGGCGGAGAAGTGAAACAGATTTCCAACGTCAACACCGAATTGCTCGCATCACTGAAAATGCCCCGCGTGGAACGCAACATGGTTCCCACCACCGACGGCAAGGAAATGCTCGTCTGGGCCGTCTATCCTCAGGACTTCGACAGCACCAAGACCTATCCCGCACTTCTCTACTGCCAGGGCGGCCCGCAGCAGGCTGTCAGCCAGTTCTGGAGCTACCGCTGGAACCTCGCGCTCATGGCTGCCAACGGCTACATAGTCATAGCCCCCAACCGCCACGGCCTGCCCGGATTCGGCACCGAATGGAACGCCCAGATCTCAGGCGACTACCCCGGCCAGAACATGCGTGACTACCTCGCGGCTGTCGACTTCATGAAAAAGCGTCCCTACGTAGACGAATCACACATCGGCTGCACAGGCGCAAGCTACGGCGGCTTCTCAACCTACTGGCTTGCCGGCAACCACGAAAAGCGCTTCGCCGCCTTCCTCGCCCACGCCGGAATCTTCAACATGGAAGCCCAGTATCTCGAAACCGAAGAAATGTGGTTTGCCAACTGGGACATGGGCGACGGCGCCAAAAACGGCCCTGCCGACACCGCCACAGCCTATGACTACGGCGCATTCTGGAAGAAAGACAACGCCGCAGCCCAGCGCACATTCGCAATGTCACCCCACCGGTTCGTTGACAAATGGGACACCCCGATCATGGTGACCCACGGCGAATTCGACTACCGCATCCTCTCATCGCAGGGCGAAATGGCCTTCAATGCTGCCAAACTCCGTGGCATCCCCGCCGAAATGCTCATCTTCCCCGATGAAAACCACTGGATACTGAAGCCGCAGAACGCCATCCTCTGGCAGCGCCTCTTCTTCCGCTGGTTCGACAAATGGCTCAAGCCCGAAAGCGCAGCTAAAACTGAAGCCGAAGCCAAATAAGCCCGAACGTTTCTCATCATAAACAAAACGCGCAGCCCGCCCCACGGCGGACTGCGTTTTTTATCCCCGCTCCCCAAATAGTTTTTACCGCCTTTGAGTTTCTGCAAAGATACACCCCCTGCCTTGACGGAGTGTCATAATGCGTAGACACCCCATCCGGAGCGGTAAACCGGTGTCCTGCCGGACACCACATGCCGGGAGGATCGCAAACCCGTGACACCTTCGCGCTTTGCGCTCCGGTGTCACGGGCTACGAGTAAATCGATGTCCTGACGGACATCACCATCCGGTCTCAACACGCGCAACATGCCCCATACAGATTGCAGCCAGCAGTCAAGCCCGACAAGACGTATCCCGGACCATGCCCCGAACAGATCTGCGGCCTGCGGGTGTCCGCAAGACGGGTGCTTGATGGGATCGTAGCTTACCTATATCATAAAAAACAGCAATTGCTTGTAAGACAATTGCTATTCTATTTTTTGACATCCATTGCAGAGCCGGAAGCGGATTATGCAGAAATCAGCGGTGGAAGGTGACGAGGCGGTTGTAGAGGTAGTTGCAGATGGTGTAGGCACCCATGCCAATGAGGGTAGCCAGGCCGTAGGGACTCATCACAAAACCACCCGGAAGCTGCCACTCGGCCTCGCCCATCATCCGTGTCAAAGCCCACGTCAGCGCGAACTGCACGGCATAACACAGACCGAAGCCTATCAGGAAGCGCAGGGCCTCACCGTGGAAACGCCGGCTGTGCGAATGGAAGACCCAGAGTTTGTTCCAAAGAAAAGAATTGATCATTCCGGCCACGTAGCCGCAGGCATTTGCCACCCACGGATTGATGCCTAGGCCAGATTTCAGCCCTATGATCACTATGAGAGTGAGGGCGGTGTTGCCGCCTCCGACAAGCAGATATTTGCCGAACTGAGCGGCATCGGTCCGATGCAGATGCGGAGTCTTCATCTGGTGCGTTCCTTCATTTCGGGCAGATGCCATCCGTAACGCAGTGCACCCCAGCGCAACACGAGGATGGCCAGAACGCACAGCGACTGCTGAAGCCATACCGGACCGCCGAACACAGCCGTCATCCAGTAGAGCGCGCCACCTGCCAGGCAGGCTGTGGCATAAATGTCTTTGCGAAAAAAGAGAGGTTCCTCGTTGAGAAGCACGTCGCGCAGAATACTGCCGAACGAACCGGTGATCATGCCCATTATTATCGCCACCCACATCGGATAGCCTATGGCGAGGGTCTTCTCAATGCCGGTGATCACGAAAAGCGTAAGCCCGACGGCATCAAACATGAAAAGCGATTTGGAATCTGAAGTGAGCACCTTTGTAAAGGCAAGCACAATCAGAAACGAAACGCCCGTAACAGCGAGATAGAGCCATGTCTGCATCCAGAACACAGGGATGTCCAGAAGCACATCGCGCACCGTACCGCCACCTATGGCGGTGATCACGCCGAGCGTATAGGCGCCGAACCAGTCGAAATGCTTTTTTGCGGCAAGACGGACACCGCTGACTCCGAAAGCCAGCGTGCCGAGAATCTCTATTATAAATAAGAATGTCGACTCAACCATTTTTTGAATAAAAACGACAGACTGATGTCAGAAAACAGTTAAGACAGTCCGGACGACGTGCTTTGCAGACGTAGCGTCCGTGAAGTATAAGCCAATGATGGGCCTTCGGTATCAGTTCCTCAGGGATATATTTCACAAGAGCCTTTTCGGTGGCAAGCGGAGTCTTGCTGCCGGTGGTCAGGCCTATGCGCTCGCTGACGCGGAACACGTGGGTGTCAACCGCCATTGTCGGGCGGTCGAAAATCACCGAGAGGATCACATTGGCGGTCTTTCGCCCTACTCCCGGAAGACTTGTTAGCGAGTCAAGATCCGAGGGCACCTCGCCGCCGAAATCTTCGACAAGCCGCCTGGCCATACCGCTGAGCGAACGGCTCTTGTTGTTTGGATAGGAGCAGGATCTGATGTATTCGAATATCTCTTCCTGTGTGGCCGCAGCCAGGGCCTGAGGTGTCGGATAGGCCTCGAAAAGCGCCGGGGTGATCAGGTTGACCCGCTTGTCGGTGCACTGAGCCGAAAGAATCACGGCCACAAGCAGCTGAAACGGGTTTTCATAATGCAACTCTGTCTCGGCGATAGGCATCGCCGAGGCAAAGAGTTCGAGCACTTTTGAATAGCGTTCCTTGACGGTCATCAGAGACTGTTTGGTTTTGGAAGTATGTCAGGAATATGTCTGAAAAACGTCTTCTCAGTGCGCAGCCTGGAACTGCTCAAGGAAGCGTACGTCATTTTCAGAGAACATGCGCAGGTCTTTGACCTGATATTTCAGGTTGGTGATTCGTTCGACACCCATGCCGAGGGCGAAGCCGGAGTAAACTTTGGAGTCTATGCCGCAGGCTTCAAGCACATTTGGATCGACCATGCCGCAGCCGAGAATCTCGACCCAGCCGGTGTGTTTGCAGAACGAGCAACCCTTTCCGCCACAGAGGTTGCAGGAGATGTCCATTTCGGCAGAGGGTTCAGTGAAAGGGAAGTAGCTCGGACGCAGGCGGATCTTGGTTTCAGGTCCGAACATTTCGCGGGCAAAGTAGAGCAGAGTCTGGCGCAGGTCGGCGAAAGAGACGTTTTTGTCAACGTAGAGAGCCTCCACCTGATGGAAGAAGCAGTGGGCGCGGGCCGAGATGGCTTCGTTGCGGTAGACACGTCCGGGACAGATGATGCGGATTGGCGGCTGGGTCTTTTCCATCACGCGGCTCTGCACGGATGAGGTGTGGGTGCGCAGGAGCACATCGGGGTTGCGCTGGATGAAGAAAGTGTCCTGCATGTCACGTGCGGGATGGTCTTCGGCAAAGTTGAGCGAAGAGAACACGTGCCAGTCATCTTCGATTTCCGGACCTTCGGCAATGGTGAAGCCGAGACGCGAGAAGATCGAGACGATTTCGTTGCGGACAAGCGAGAGCGGATGGCGGGTTCCGAGGGGCATCGGGGCCGCCGTGCGCGAGAGGTCGATGTCAGCGGCTGTATTGTCAGCGGTCTCAAGCGCCTCGCGGAGAGCGTTTAGGCGGTCAGTGGCAAGATTTTTGAGCTCGTTGAGTTTCTGTCCGAGCTCACGTTTCTGCTCAGCGGGCACGTTGCGGAAATCGGCCATGAGTTCCGACACGGCACCCTTTTTGCTGAGATACTTGATGCGGAGGGCTTCTACATCCTGGGGAGTCTTGGCTTCAAGAGCCTCGATTTCAGCCTTTAGCTGATTTATTTTGTCTATCATCGTGTATGATCGGTTTAGAATGCGTTTGATGGAGTGCAAATTTAGTGATTTTCCTCTTAACGGAGAGGTCTCAGCGACGTTTTTTTGCAGGCTGATCCCCATCGGCATCAGCAAAGCGGTTCGGGAAAGTCAGCTGTTGGCGGGGCCGCATCATGGCGTAGACAATCAGTCCGACGCCAAGGAGTATGAAGGGTATGCTGAGGAGCTGGCCCATGTTGAGCACCATTGTCTGCTCGAACTCGACCTGGGGATTCTTTATGAATTCTATGAGGAAGCGTGGCAGGAAGATGCCGATGAAGAAGACTCCGAAGATGAGTCCCGGACGCTCTTCGGCATTCTTTTTCCAGTACATCCACATCAGCAGGCCGAAGAGTGCGAAATAGCACAGAGCCTCGTAGATCTGCGTCGGGTGGCAGGCCTGACCGTAATAGAACTGGTGCCACTCGGCGGAGCGCACAAACATGAAGCCCCAAGGGAGGTCTGTGGAGTGGCCGAAAATTTCGGAGTTCATCAGGTTGCCCAGGCGTATGAGTCCTCCCACAAGCGCAATCGGTATCACCAGGCGGTCAAAGGCCCAGAGGGGGCTGCGCTTCGTTGTGAAGATGGAGTACATGATGATGCAGAGCACAATCCCGATGGTGCCGCCGTGGCTTGCAAGTCCGCCTTCCCAGACATAGAGAATGCTGATGGGGTCCTGCCTGTAGAGGTCCCACTGATAGAAGAACACATGGCCGAGGCGGGCGCCGATTATGGTGCCGGCTATGGTCCATAGCAGCAGGAGGCTGAGCCACTTTTCAGGCGCTCCCTCATGCTTGTAGATACGGGCTTCGATCTCGTAGCCGACGAGGAATCCGATCATGAAGGCCAGGCTGTACCAGCGGATTCCGAAGTTTCCGATATGAAACAGAAAGGGATCGGCATTCCAGACTATAAAATCCAACATTTGCAGAAGTTGTGATGAGGTGTGATTATTTTGTTAAATTCCTGCAAAATTACGCAGAATCGGGGTGTCGGCCAACCGCAATCGGCATTTTTACATTAATTAACCCTTGCGAAGATCTCTCAGCCTTGCCACCAGGCCGTTGTTGCGGTCGCTGTGGCGTGAGAAGAAGCTGTCAGCGGTGAATAGCCTGACTACTCCGAAAGAGACAGTGGCCGTAATCATCAGGGGCAGGAAGTAAGAATAGGCCGCTCCCATCTCGCATGTCAGAAAGATGGCCATCAAGGGCGCTCTGATGGCTCCGGCCATCACTCCGGCCATAGCAAAGTAGGCGAAGGAGGCCTCCGGCAGATGCAGGCCGAAGAGGCCGTTAAGCAACGAAGCGAAGAAGAATCCACCCATGCAGCCGGCAAAGAGCGTGGGCGCGAAGTCGCCGCTGACACCTCCGCCATTGTTTGTGGCTGATGTGGCGAAGCATTTCACAAGGAGAGCTCCGCCGGTAAAGAGCACCAGACTCCACTGTCCGCCACATCCGGCAAAAAGGCTGTCATTGAGAAGAGTGGAGAAGTCTCCGTTGATTACCTTCCCCACCGTCCCGTAGCCTTCGCCATAGAGGACCGGAAACAGAAACACGAGCAGCGCGAGAATGGCGCCTCCGGCCAGATTTCTGACCCACGGGCTTGAAATGCGATATAGGATTGTTCCGACGGATTTCATCACATGACTGTAATACAATGAATAAGCTCCGCAGAACAAGCCAAGACAAAGCACATAAGGAAGCAGCGAGGAATCAAAGCCTGCCCCCTGGGCAAAGGGAATATCGAGAGTGCAGCCCGACAGCATGTAGGCCGTCATGCCGGCTGTGATGCATGAGACCACGAGTACCAGCACCGAGACTGTGGACAGCGGCAGTCTCAGCACCTCAAGAGTGAACAGCACTCCTCCGAGCGGCGACTTAAAGATGCCTGCGATGCCCGCTCCGGCACCGCAGCCCACAATCACCATCATCATCCGCGGCGAAAAGCGCATGACGCGCCCAAGGTTACTTCCGATAGCGGCTCCGGCATAGGCGATAGGCCCTTCCGAGCCGGCCGAACCGCCGAATCCGAGGGTGATGGTGCTCGCAAGGATGGGAGTGACTGTCAGTGCGGCCCGCAGACGGTAGATTTTTTCAGACAGATTTTTCATCAGCTGCCTGACCCCGTGGGCCAGTTTCATGCGAATCACATAGCGGCAGAAGACACCTGTCAGCAGTATTCCGGCCAAAGGAATGATCAGCAGAACCCAGTTGGCCGACATGCTGTGCAACCCGGCCACCAGGAGTCCGGAGACTCCGGCCACCAGCCGTTTCAGCACAAAAGCTCCCGCTCCGGCAAGCAGACCTGTGACCGTGGCGACTATGAAGAGAAAAGCCGTGTCGGAAACATATCTGCGGCGCCACAGCAGAAAGCGCAGCAACCTCCGGTTGAATTTCCATCCGGAGCTATGTCGAAACTGGTGAAACGTCATATTTTGTAAACAAAATTCAAAGCGGCAAGGTTTTACCGGCACAAATAGTTAATATTTATTAATGCAAATTACACCGTCTACAAAGATAAACATCTAAGCGACAATGCAATAATACCCGCCACTACTAATTTTCACTTTAATTAAAATTTCAATAAACAAACTGACATTTTGCTACTTAATGATAAAATACATATCTTTGAGGTCTGTTAAAACAGATCAAATTTATCGCAAAGCGAGTAAAACAGTAACATTTTGATATAACGCCCAATCAGTTTTACACTTCTTAACAAAAAGCAATGAACTTAGTTAACCATTATCCCTCCGGATTAACTCGGATGATCGGGACTTTGGCTGTATGGCTTGTCTGTGTGCTTTTCGCTGCCGGAAGCGCGTCTGCACAGAACTCCGGGACAGTCAACGGCGTGGTCCTTGACGAAGCCGAGCACCTGCCGATGCCTGGAGTTACAGTCGCCGTCATGAAAGGCGGCAAGATAGTAACAGGCACTTCGACCAACCTTGACGGCGAATTCAGCCTCAGTGTTCCCTCCGGCGCCAAACTGCGCTTCTCTTATATCGGCTATGCTTCCCAGGAAGTGGCCCCAGTGTTCGGCAAGAGCATGGAAGTGGTCATGAAGGAAGAGTCTGAGATGATGGAAGAAGTAGTTGTCAACGGCTACTTCACCCGCAAGCGCAACACCTATACAGGTGCGGCCAAGAGCATTTCAGGCGATGAGCTTCTGAGCGTGTCGCCCACCAACATTCTCCAGGCCATCAGCACCCTTGACGCGGGTCTTAACATCACCCAGAACAATTCAATGGGCTCAAACCCCAACAACATCCCCGATCTTGTGATCCGCAGCACCACGTCGCTTGCCACCAACAACGAAGTGGGTCTGAACTCGCCGCTGATCGTCATTGACGGTGTGGAGAGCACGCTCCAGGCCCTCTATGACATGAATATCCAGGACATAGAGCGCGTGGACATCCTAAAAGACGCATCGGCCACAGCTCTCTACGGCGAGAACGCCGCCAACGGCGTGATCATCATCGAGCGCAAACGAGTGACCCAGGCCCCCGTGCGCGTCCGCTACACATTCACCCCCCAGATGAGTTTCGCCGACCTCAGCAGCTATGATCTCTGCAACGCCGGCCAGAAGCTTGAGCTCGAACGCATAGCCGGCCTTTATGATGCAACCGACGGCTCGCTTGACCAGAGTTATTTCGACAAGCTGGCAATCATCAGCGGAGGCCGCGACATAGACTGGATATCCAAGCCTGTGCGCAACAGCTTCTCCCACACCCACTCTCTCTCGGTGTCGGGCCGCGGCTCAAGCCTCGACTACAACATCACGGCCGACTACCAGAGCATCAACGGCGTGATGAAAGACGACGGGCGCAACCGCTACGGAATGAACCTCTATCTGAGCTATCGCGTGCAGGACAAACTGATCGTGACTCTGCGCGCAGACCACACCAGCCTGCAGACCAACAATTCGAAATACGGATCGTTCTCTGACTATATCTCGGCCAATCCCTATGACTCGCCTTATGACGAACGGGGCAACCTTCTGAAACAGCTCTCCTACAGCAAGCGCAATCCTCTCTATGAGGCGTCGCTGAGCAGTTTCAGCAAGACGCAGACCAGAACTCAGAACGTGTCGCTCGACGTGCGCTACAATTTCAAGCCGAATCTCTACGTGACCGCCCAGGGCACTTACTCTACCTCGCGCGGCACAAGCGACGTGTTCGTGTCGCCGGAATCCAATTCATTTGCCAGCGCTCCGCTCGAACAGAAAGGCTCCTATCAGTTAGGCAACCTCGGCACTGACAACTGGAGCGGCAAGATTGTGGGTAACTGGATACACAATTTCGACAAGCAGGGCACCATGTTCACCCTCAACCTCGGCTGGGAGGTGAAACGCAACAAAACAACCAGCAGCTACCTCACCGGCAGCGGCTTCCTTTCAGACGATATGGACGATCTGTCATATGCCACCACCTATTCAACATCTCAGCTCCCCTATGGCGGAGAAGATCTATCGACAAGCATAGGCGGATTTGCGGCAGCCAACTTCATCTGGAAAAACCGCTACGTGGTTGACGGAAGCTACCGTCTGTCAGGCTCCTCGAAGTTCGGCGCCGACAAGCGCACAGCGCCGTTCTGGTCAGCAGGTCTCGGCTATAACCTCCACAACGAGAGCTTCATCCGCGATCTCGGATTCGTTGATCTCCTTCGCCTGCGCGGAAGCTACGGCTACACCGGCAGTGTCAAGTTCGACTCATATCAGGCTATCTCGACCTACTTCTATTCGGTCAACTATCTTCACTATGCGGGCGTAGGCGCCATTCCGATGGGCATGGCCAACCCCGACCTTACATGGCAGACAACCAAGAAGTTCAACGTGGGTCTGAATTCATCGCTCTTCGGCGACCGCGTGAACATCAACTTCGACTACTACCGCGAGACTACCGACGACATGCTCATCGATGTCAGCCTGCCGCCGTCATCAGGCGCAAACTCTGTCAAGAACAACTTCGGCAAGCAGCGCAGCAACGGTATAGAATTCTCTCTCTGGGGCAAGATCATCCAGACACGCGACTGGAGCTGGAACCTCTCGGTCAACGGCCTCCACTCCAAGACCACCATCCTGAACATCTCTGACGCGCTCAAGCGCAAGAACGAGAACAACTCGCAGGTCAACGACGAAGTGGCCCCCCGCCTGCAGTTCCGCGAAGGCGAATCGCCCACAGCCATCTATGCCGTGCGCTCCGCCGGTATCGACCCCGCCTCAGGCAAAGAAATCTTCATCAAGAAAGACGGCTCATATACCTATGAATATGACACAGCCGACCAGGTAGCCTGCGGTGACACCAACCCGACCCTCCAGGGAACATTCTCATCGCTGGTGACCTGGAAGAACCTCTCGATGAACCTCAACTTCTCCTATCGTTTCGGCGGCGACATGTACAACTCGACACGTATGGCCAAAGTAGAGAACGTGGACCCGCGCCAGAACGTGGACATCCGCGCGTTCACCGAACGCTGGAAGAAACCCGGCGACCGGGTGCCCTATCTCGCCATCTCGCAGAACGGCGGGTCGACATTCAACTATACCGACCGCTTCATCGAGAAAGACAACGAGCTCTGGCTGTCAAGCATCACCCTGCAATACAACGTGCCTCAGAACTGGATCACCCCCCTCGGTCTGCAGCGCCTCTATGTGAGCGCCGGAGCCGAAGACCTCTTCCGTCTGACCAGCGCCAAATATGAACGCGGCACCAACTACCCCTTCAGCCGCAGCGTGAACCTCTCGCTCAGTGTGACATTCTAACCCTCCACAGACACGACAATGAAAAAAATATATCTTACCTTACTTTCGGTCCTGACCCTCACCGCAAGCTCCTGCGATGATTTTCTGGACGTAAGGCCGAAAGGCGAACAGGTTGAGAACGACCAGTTCGAAACGGCCAAAGGCTTTGAAGATGCCATCTACGGAGTCTATGGCTACATGACCGAAAGCGCCCTCTACGGCATGGATATGGTATGGGGCGTGGCCGAAATACTTTCGCAGGACCTCAAATGCACCGACACATTCGGAACCGACCTCGGCAAATATGACTACAAGAGCAACGCCGTGACCCGCGGGCGCTTTCTTGCCATGTGGACCAAAGGCTATCAGGCTATCGGCTATGCCAACAACGCGCTGAAAAACCTTGACAAAAAATCGCCTGACGCATTCCCGCTCTATGACTTCTACAAAGCCGAACTGCTGGGTATCCGTGCCATGATCCACTTCGACCTGCTGCGCTTCTTCGCCCCGACTGATCCGGCCAAGCAGGGTATCCCCTACGTCAAGACGTTCAATTTCTCAGTGAAACCGTTTTCGACCGTAGGCGAATGCTATGACTTCATCATCGCCGATCTCACAGAGGCCGAAAGTCTGCTCAAGGAGAAGGAAGTGATGGTCTATCCGCGTGACAACGAGAATTATGACCGTTTCCTTAACTGGCGCGAGACACACCTCAATCTCTATGCAGTACAGGCACTGCTCGCCCGCGTCTACTGGTATATGGGCGACTACGGCAAGGCTGCCGAATATGCCGAAGCCGTCATAGGCAGCGGGCGTTTCCCGCTGGTAGATGTGACCGAGGTCCAGAACTACGTGGCAGGAGTGCTCTCTCCCAAAGAAACTATTTTCGGCCTCTACTCAACCAAATATCTGAGCACCGCCACAGATTATCTCTACTCCTACGAGACCAACAAGTCATACAATCCGTTTGACGACATCAGCGGAACCAACTATCTGCAGTCATGGTCGGCAGTCTATTCGGCCGACACCGAGTCGACAAGCCAGGACTACCGCAAGAATCAGTTCCGCCAGGGCAACGGTGTGGCCTACTGCCTCAAGATGGTCGACTATCTGACCATCGAGAACAGCAACGTGCAGGCCCGTCCAAACCTGATCACCGGCATCAGCCTTATCCACAGCGCCGAGATGTATCTCATCGCAGCCGATGCACTTCTGGAAAGCAACTATTCAAAGGCTCTGAAATATTTCAACGATGAAATCTCGTCGCGCGGCCTCACTCCGCTGCCCGACACAGAGACCCTCACTGCCGAGCGGATCTACAATGAATTCCACAAAGAACTTTTCTGCGAGGGCCAGCAATGGTTCAACATGAAGCGTCTTGGCCGTGACATCATCTCCAACGTAGAGAGCCGCGTCATTCCCGCAAGTGACAATATTTATGTGCTCCCCATCCCAGATGAAGAGTTTGAATATCGTCCCGATTACAAAAACTAACACCGTCCCCACAAAAAAACTCAGAAAAATCACATATGGAATTCAAGTCTATAAAAAACATCCTTCTGATCACAGGTCTGGCGACGGCCGCTTCAGCCTGTACGGAGGATGACTACAAACTCTATGATGTCTCTCAGAAAGACTCGGTCTTTTTCGAATACCGCGATTCGAAAAACGATCTGGCCGACGAGATCGAATATGCCTTCAACTTTGACATAGCCACAGTCCACACCATCGAGATCCCCGTCACGCTCATGGGCATGCCTAAGGACTATGACCGCACTATCAACATCGAGGTCATAGCTGACAAATCGACCATGACCGAAGGTGTGAACTACACTATCACCGACAACATCATCGCGGCAAACGCTGTAAGCGGCACCGTAAAGGTCAATCTGCTCCGCGACATCGATCCTGAGATACTGACATCGGCCAAAACGCTTGTGCTCACCATAGGCGAAAACGATGACCTGCGGTCAGTCGGAGAGAACTCCTTCACCATCACCTATTCCGACATCCGTCCGGAAGTACGGCCTGAATGGTGGTCAGTCTCAAGTACCTCCCCAATGCCGGAATATACGTTTGAAAACGCCCAGCTTTTCTTCCAGTATTTCTATGAGTACGCCCCGAAGGCCGACATCAATCTTTTCAACGAAATGATTGACAAGTATGGAGACTATTTCGTCGATGCCGCGTATGTGCAAGGCCCTCTGGCCATGTACAGCGCATTCATCAAGAATTATGTCTGCATTCCGCTCTACCGCGATCATCCTGAAATCGGCTGGCCATACTCTATCCCCGAATGGTAAAACAAGAGACCAAACAACAAAGCAAGTAAAGAATCATGATAAAAAAATCATATTTATTCCCCACCTTTGTCGCCATGCTGGCGGTGACAGCCACCTCATGTATCGACGACAGCTCATCCTACGGCGGGAATCCGCTTCCGGGGCTCTCGGTCACCGTGCCCGGCGACGAGGAGATGCCGGTCTACAGCTTCAACTACGGCGAGGACTGCGTCATCACGCCGGATATCCGCTATGACGGCACCGGCGAACTGAGCTATGAATGGAGCATCGGCACATTCAACAACCGCGTGAAAGGACCGATGGAATTTGTCACAAATGACAAGACGCTCAGATACTTCTTCCCGCAGGGAGGCAGCTACTACGCCCACCTCGTGGTCTCTGACGGAGAAGTAGGCCTCGTGCAGGACTATGAGATCAATATCAACCGCACATTCGAACAGGGCTACATGATTCTCTCCAACAATGCCGCCGGCGAAGGCAATCTCGTGTTTATCAAAGACCTGACACGCGAGGAGATCGAGGCCGGCCAGGAGCAGACAATCATGGAGAACTGTCTGCAGCGCGTCAACCCCAACCTCAGCAGCTCTTCGCTTATCGGAGCGCAGATCATCCAGTGGTATGCATGGGGCGGCAGCGGCCCGGTGCAGACAAGCAGACTCGCGGTTATGACCACTGAAGAGGGCCTCTATGTGGACCCCAACACCTTTGTCATCTCATCGACTATCAGATGCAACGACATTGTGCCCGGATTCAAAGGCAACCAGTTCTTCATGAGCGGAATCACTCCGGTGATAGTCGACAATGTCTCAAAGAAATATATCTCGCTGAACAGTCAGTATATGTTCGGTTTTGAAGACAGTCTCTACAAGGGTGAGGAGTTTGATCTGATCAAGAACAACACCTATCAGGTGGGGCTGAATCAGGTTTCAGACGTTTATTACGTCAATCTGTCACCTCTTGTGCTTTCAATCACAGCCCCATATTCGCCCACAAAATGGTCATCGTCAAACACGATTGATGAAACAGATGAGAACGGCTATCCGCTGTTCACCAATGAAGAACTGCTTGCTATCTTCAAGGGTGAAGGCATTTCCGGCTCTACCGGCACCACTTCATATCCGGCCACACTCATCACCCGCAACAAGACCACCGGACAGATCTACTCCACAGCTTTTGTGGGCATCGGAGACTACACAGACGGCCTCAGATTCTCATCGCGCAACGTAGTCACAGCCGACGCATCGACTGCACTGCCTGACCAGAATTCACAGATAGTATGCTCGAACACATACCGCCGCGGATTCTTCTCAAAAGGAAATCAGATTTTCGTGATGCTCAGAAACGAAAGCATCTATAACTTTCCGCCGGTCTCTCAGGCAGCCGTCACCTATCCTTCAAACGAAGAGATCACCTATATGACCATCAGCACCCAGAGCGGATCGGAATCTCTTATCGTGGCGACTGTTGACAACAATACCGGCCGCGGCAACCTCTATTTCTATAACGTGAGTGATATCCGCACCGACAACCCGAATCCTGCGCCTGTGGCCACATATCCCGATTGCGCCGACCGTATTTCATACATTACCTATAAACCCAGTATCTCTAATTAAGCATCATGAAATCAACTTATATCACCATCGCTCTGGCCATGTGCACCGCCATTCCTGCCGGAGCCGCAACTCTGGATCTGACCGTCGGCATGCCGGCTGAGGACCTCAGAATGTTCGTACGTCCTGTCAACGATACATCCAGAGAAGCACTTGTGGAACTGACCGCAGATGAAAGCCGCCGCAACGCCAAAGGCCAGGTCAATGTCAATCCTGACGGGCTTTACTATCTGTTTGTCTCAAACTCAAACGCCCAGTATTCACTTCCGTTCTATATTCCGGCTGATAAACCGGCATCAGAATTCTCCCTGATTCTTGACGGCACCACCACTGCCACCTCACTCTCTGACAATGTCAATTCGGCTCTTAACACCTACACCACCTCACAGACTCAGAATTCCAAAATACTTGGCGCAAAAGCTGAAAGCCTTAGTCCTGAACAGATCAGAAGCATGCTTACAGGCTGTATCACAGAAGCCGATTCGCTTATCGGTCTCGGCCATCTGCCTACCGCAGTGGCTGATTTCATGCGTATCCAGGCCTATATCGCAGCCTCTGACGCCTATCGCTTCGCCGACTATATGGCCATGCGGGCCAAACGCCAGCTCGGCTTCGGCTCAGCCGATATTCTGCCCGCCGCATCCACAGTGCTTGACACACCGATGGCTGCATCTTTCCCCACCGCACCGCAGATTATCATCGCCAGCCTGCCCCAAGGCACTCTGGAGGAACGCCTCGCGGCTCTTGACAACATATACAAAACTCCGGAGATCAAAGGCCGCATCAGAGAGCTACTTGTCAGCTCCTTTATCGATTCCTTTGACTATGCCAATGATTTTGCCAATGGTGAGGCCCGTCTGAAAGCCGTTGTCGAACAGTACTCGCTGCCACAGACCTATCTAACAATTTTCCGCGCACGCCTCGCCACAATACCCGGCACTCCTTTCCCTGCCGGAGTGACACTCGTAGACAACGAGGGAAACAAGGTTGATTTCAGTAAATTCAAAGGAAAATTCGTCTATGTAGACCTTTGGGCTTCATGGTGCGGACCGTGCTGCAAGGAGGTTCCGTATCTTCAGGAACTTGAAAAGGATTTCGAGAATTCAGACGTGGTTTTCGTCTCGATCTCAATCGACTCCGCCAAAGAACCCTGGCTCAAGAAGATGGGACAACTCAACATGCACGGCAACCAGCTCTGGAACAGTGACGGTGAGCTGCCCAAACAACTCAACATCCGTGGAATCCCACACTTCCTGATCTATGACCGCGAGGGCAAGCTTCTGGATTACGATGCACCGCGTCCGAGCTCAGAAAAGATCAAGGCCCTGCTTCAGTCACTGAAATAATCCGTACACACGGCTAACGTGTAGCCGATCATCGGCCACAAAAAAATCAGGGGATCACAAAAAATGCTATTTTTTGTGATCCCCTGATTTTTTGTATCTTTGCCGAAGCGTTGTATCCATATATAATATATGAGCAACGCATTATCTGAACCAAACTGTCGATTTATGGAAAATGGAACCTGGTGGACGGCTCCCACTGAAAGCGAATCAGGCAAACTGATTCTCGTCACGGGCCGCAAAGACGTAGAAAAATTCCGCTCCAATCCGCGCTTCAACATCCGCGTGGAAGTCAGCTGGAAATATGAGGGCGATGCCAAAGGTATGCCTGACAAGGAGACTTCAACCCTTATGGAGGAGGTCCAGGAGGCTCTGCAGAAGGAGTTTCACAAAGATCCGGTGGCTGTGCTCACCGGCATCTTTACCGGCGACAGTCAGCGCGACTGGATTTTCTACACTCTGAGCACCCACATCTTCGGCCGCAAACTCAACGAGGCTCTTGAATCGTTTCCCCTGCTTCCCTTGACCATCTATACAGAGAATGACCCTTCATGGGAAGAATATGACGAGATGTCGGAAGCCGAGATAAAACTCGACTGAGGCCACACCTGTCAGAGGCTGTTAAAGCTGCCTCTCACGCATCAAGATCATACTGACTCAGATCTGCGCCCGCTTTGGAAAGATTGCTGTCGACAATCTTCCGGAGCGGGTTGACTGTATGACGGTAGTCACTTATATAGCGCCGCATTTTCAGTATGCGCGGCACATAGTCCTGCACCATGTCGCGCTCCTGCAGAAAGTCCATCACCTCGTCCATGAATTTGTCGATATTTGTGTAAAGAGCGTCAAGGAGCCATGTCTGCGCGCCGTTGCCTATCAGAGCCAGCAGAGTGTCAACCATCAGTTCGGCCACTGCATCATCGCCCGGTTCGAGCGAGCGGAAGCGTTTCAGAGTAGAGCGCAGACGCGATATGCGCGGGCGGAATGCCCTTTTGGCATAGCGGGTGGCTTCTTTACGGAGAATAGCCCTGTACTCTTCGGTCTTCTTCATTACATCAGGGTCGGCCAGAAAGTCGAGATATTCCCTCGCGTCCTTACTGTGGGAATAGACATCCATGATCAGTGACCGGAGCTGCACGTCGCTGAAATCATTGAGTAATTTTCGTAGAGTTGTTTTTGACATGTCGTGAGGTTCAGATTATATAGCGTGGCCGTAAACGGAAGGCGGCGTGTCGCACTGCTTGTCCGACACGCCGCCTCTTTAAGCCCCCATATGGGGTGGAATTCAGATCTACTCTGATCAGAGTTTATTTCTTATAGCCTTTGATGCCTTTTTCAAGAAACTCGGAGAAGCGGGCCACATTTTCGTCATAGGTATAGGGCCCTGACAGGAGCTCGCCTTCGTCATTGAGAATGACATAGTAGGGCTGGGCGTTGGCGTTGAATTTGTAGCGCTGCAGATAGCTCCAGCGGTCACCATAGGTGTAGAGAGTCATATCCTTGCCATATTCCTTAACAGTGATAGGCTCCGGAAGGTTCTTCTTTTCGTCTACCATAAGCTTGATGACTGTGAAGTTGTCTTCGATCATGGCCTTGACATTCGGTTCGTCAAGCACGGCGCCTTCCATCTTGCGGCAGTTGACACAGCCGAAGCCGGAGAAGTCGATGAGGACGGGTTTGCCTGACTCCTTGGCAACCTTCATGCCTTCTTCAAAGTCGTCATATTCCTTGAAGCCGTCACCGTAGAGGTTGAAATCCTGAGTGAACAACGGGGGCACGAATGCGCTGACTCCCTTGAGAGGAGCGCCCCAGAGACCGGGGATCAGATAAATTGTGAACGAGAACGAGCAGAGGGCAAGGAAGAAGCGGGTCACACCGACACTTCTGTCAGCCGGGCCGTAGTGGGCGAAGTTGAACTGGCCGAGCAGATAGAGGCCGAGCAGGGCAAAGATCACGATCCAGAGAGCGAGGAAGGCTTCGCGGTCAAGAATATGCCATCCGTAAGCGAGGTCGGCTACAGAGAGGAACTTGAGCGAGAGGGCGAGTTCGACGAAACCAAGCACCACTTTCAGTGTATTCATCCAGCCGCCGGAGCTGGGAGCGGCCTGCAGCATTGTGGGGAACATGGCGAATAGCATGAACGGAAGAGCAAGGGCTGTCGAGAAGCCGAGCATACCGATTGCCGGGCCCCAGAGGTCGCCCTGTGAGGCTGCCTCAACGAGCAGAGTGCCGATGATAGGGCCTGTGCAGGAGAATGACACAAGTGTCAGGGTGAAGGCCATGAAGAAGATGGAGAGCAGACCGGTGGTCTTCTCGGCTGTGGCATCCATCTTGTTTGACCATGATTCGGGGAGTTTGATATCAAAGGCTCCGAAGAAGCTGATGGCAAACACCACGAGCAGAAGGAAGAAGATGATGTTGCAGACGGCCGAGGTAGAGAGTGCGTTGAGCGAGCTTGCGCCGAAGATACCGGTGATGAGCAGGCCGAGGGCCACGTAGATTATGATGATTGACAGACCGTAGGTGCAGGCATCGGCGATGCTCTTCGCGCGGTCTTTTCCCTTTTTAAGGAAGAAGCTGACAGTCATCGGGATCATTGGCCACACGCAGGGTGTGAAGAGGGCCACGAGACCACCGAGGAAGCAGGTGAAGAATATGTACCAGAGAGAAGTCGACGAGAAGTCCTCGGCGCTTTCTGAATCCTCGAATGACACGGGGGCCCAGAGGTCGGCACCTGCACTTGCAGGAGCGGTGGAGGTCAGAGAATCTGCGGCTACGGAATCTGCCGGAACAAGCACCGCGGCCTCCTCAGCCACTTCGACTTCGGCAGTCTCGACAAGTTTGGGTTCTTCCTTCACCTCTGCCTTTTCTTTCGGCTCATCTTTTGAAGAGACGGCAGCGGCAATCTTGGCCGTGCCTGAGAGGTTGAATGTAGAGCGTGACGGCGGAATGCAGTTTTCATCGTTGCAAGCGCCACACACAATCATCACGTCGATGTTGAACTCAGGCTTGGTGGCTTTGAACTTCTGTGTGATGGTCACACTCTGCGTCCACCATGAGAGTTCGGCTCCAAACATTTCGTCAAACTGTTTGTGAGAGGGCTTGTTGGGTGTGGGTTTTCCTTCGAGAGTCACTCCTTCGAGTTTAGGATAAGAGATCTCAAGAATCTGGGGACCGGCATCAGGGTTGCAATCAAGCGCATACATGTGCCAGCCGGAACTGATCGCAGCTGTAAGAACTACCTGCCCTTGGACATCGCCTGTCATTTCGACCTTGGCCTGCCATTTTACGGGGTTCATGATCTGCGCGACGGCCATGTTGCATACCATCGACAATAGAAGCAGAAGCGTGAAAGTGTACTTTCTCATGGTTACAAAAAAAGAGAAATGCTAAATTAGATTGGTTTTACAGCACAAATGTAATGATTTTTCCTCAATCGCAACTGTTTTTACCTTACGGAAACGTAAAAAGTCATTGTAAATCTTGCAAAAAGCACGATTTTTCGGTTTCTCGCTGTTCAAAAAGTCAAAAACGGCCTTGCTTTTGGCCCAAAACGACCTCTGCATGATGACTTTTTGCCACATGAGGAAGTAGTCATACTTTTTTGCCATTTTATTGGCGCAAGAGCTTGACACAGCCTCCGGTTTTCAAAAATTTCATTATCTTTGTAGATATCGAAACATAACCTACATTTTACCTCAGTCCTCCCATGAAGCAATTCCTTTTACTGCCCGGAGCGGCGCTGCTGCTGATGACAGCCGCACTTCCGGCTACTGCCGAGACAGTCAACATCTCCACCCCAAACACATCTCTTGTACTCGACGCCGAAAAAGGAGGCAAGCTCCGCATCCTCCACTATGGCAACAGGCTCAGCGATGCTGATATAGCTACCCTTTCAGACGCAGGCGCCATCAAGCGTGATGCCTATCCAGTCTATGGTATCTATCCGCAGGCCGAAGCAGCCATGAGCGTGACCCACGCCGACGGCAACAGAACCACCGACACTGAAGTGACCGGCATCACAAGCCGCAAAGATGCCGACGGAGCCGACGTGACCACCATAGCCATGCGCGACAAGGTCTATCCTTTTGACCTCAACGTAAACTACCGTACATATCCGGGTGAAGACGTAATCGAGACCTGGGTCGATGTAAAGAATAATGAAAAGGGCACTGTCACCCTCAACCGCTTCATGTCGGGCTACCTCCCGGTGCGCTACGGCAACGTATGGCTCTCTCAGCTCTACGGCTCATGGGCCAACGAAGGCAAGGTGTCGGAGACTCCGCTCAACCACGGGGTCAGGATGATAAAGAACAAAGACGGAGCGCGTAATTCCCACACCTCACATGCCGAGATCATGCTCTCGCTTGACGGCAAGCCGCAGGAAAACACCGGCCGCACCGTGGGCGCAGCTCTTGAATATTCAGGCAATTACAAACTGTTTATCGACACTGATGACAGCGACTATCACCACTTTTTTGCCGGCATCAACGAGGAGAATTCGGAATACCATCTCAAGAAGGGCGAAAGTTTCGTGACTCCGCCTCTGGCTCTCACCTACTCCGAAGAAGGTCTCTCAGGTGTGAGCCGAAATTTCCACCGCTGGGGACGCAACCACCGTCTGCACGCCGGCAACACCGAGCGCAAAGTGCTGCTCAACTCCTGGGAGGGTGTCTATTTCAATATCACAGAGCCTGTGATGGACGGAATGATGAAGGACATTGCCGACATGGGCGGAGAGCTCTTCGTGATGGACGACGGATGGTTCGGCAAAAAATATCCCCGCGACAACGACAGCACCACCCTCGGCGACTGGGTTGTGGACACCAACAAGCTTCCCAACGGAATCCAGGCGCTGATCGACTCTGCGTCCACCCACGGTATAAAGTTCGGAATCTGGATCGAACCTGAAATGACAAACACCGTCAGCGAACTTTACGAAAAGCATCCCGAATACATAATAAAGGCTGCCAACCGCCCGGCCACTCAGGGACGAGGCGGCACTCAGTTAGTGCTCGATCTCGCCAACCCCAAAGTGCAGGACATAGTGTTTACCGTCGTTGACACCCTCATGCGCAAATATCCGGCCATAGACTATATCAAATGGGATGCCAACGCGCCGATCATGGACCACGGCTCGCAGTATCTCACCGCCGACAATCAGAGCCATCTCTACATAGACTATCACAAGGGATTCGAGACTGTGCTCAATCGCATCCGCAAGGCACATCCCGATGTGACCATCCAGGCCTGCGCCAGCGGCGGCGGCCGTGCCAACTGGGGCATTCTCCCCTGGTTTGACGAATTCTGGACCAGCGACAACAATGACGCTCTGCAGCGCATCTACATGCAGTGGGGCACCAGCTACTTCTTCCCTGCCATTGCTATGGGATCGCACATCTCGGCTTCACCCAACCACCAGACTTTCCGCAGAATTCCTGTGAAATTCCGCGCCGACGTGGCCATGAGCGGCCGTCTCGGTCTCGAAATGCAGCCCCGCGACATGAACGATGAAGACAAGGCCGTGTGCCGTCAGGCCATCACTGACTACAAGAAGATCCGCCCCATAGTGCAGTTCGGCGACATCTACCGTCTGATCTCGCCTTACGATGGAAAGGGTGTGGCCTCGCTGATGTATGTCACTCCGGAGAAAGACGACGCCGTGTTCTACTGGTGGAAGACCGAAACATTCATGAACCAGCAGCTCCCGCGTGTGGTGATGGCCGGTCTCGACCCCGACAAGATCTATATGATCACCGAGCTGAACCGCATTGACAAAGAGCCTCTGAGTTTCGAGGGCAAGACTTTCAGCGGCCGCTATCTGATGTCGAACGGACTTGAGATTCCTCTGACCCACAAGGTGGACTATCACAAGAACACCGACTACGCCTCACGAGTGCTGCGCGTCACAGCTAAGTAAGCTGATGACGGCATTTCCATTGTGATTTTCCGCAGAATTTCAAGTCGATTTTTATTCTTAAAACTTTTTGGCGCATTTTACTTAGTACAATGATTCGGTAAAAATCACCGAAGTGGTTGAAACTTAAGTTAATAAGTAGATGTTGAAAATTAGTTTATATCAATTTTTTTGCGTATCTTTGTGTAAACACATAAAGACACAACGCTATCGCAAAAATCAAAGTTATACAACTGACAGACCAACAACGTCTGCAATTAGAGGAAGGCTTTCGCCAAGGCAAGAGCCACGCATACCGCATGCGCTGTCGCGCAGTGCTTCTGAAATCCACCGGCCTGACTTCGGAACAGGTTGGAGAACAGACCGACATGACCCATATATCAGTCAATTCCTGGGTGAAACGCTTCGAGGCCGAAGGAATCAAAGGACTGGAAACACGTCCCGGACGGGGTCGGAAGCCAATAATGGACTGCTCGGACGAAGAGTCGGTACGCAAAGCCATAGAGAACGACAGGCAGAGCGTGAAGAAAGCGAAAGAGGCATGGCAGCAGGCTTCAGGGAAAGAAGCCTCCGAGAGTACCTTCAGGGCTTTTTTATCCGCCTTGGCGCGGGATATAGACGTATAAGAAAACGTCCAAAGGGGAAACCCTCGCCGCAGCTCTATGCGTATAAGACCGAGAAGCTGCAAGAACTCGTACAACAGGAAAAAGATTGTCTCATCGACATTTATTATGGAGATGAAAGCCACATCTGCACCGAGGGATATGTGCCATACGGATGGCAGTTCCGAGGTGAAGATGTCTATATCCCATCTGAAAGAGGTCTGAGACTCAATATTTTCGGCATGATAGACCGCAACAATCGATATGAAGGATTCTCCACAACTGAGAATATGACCGCTGACAAGGTTGCCGACTTTCTTGACCGATTTTCTCTCCGTATCCGTAAAAACACTTTTGTTGTCCTTGACAATGCAAGCGTCCACAGATGCAAACTCATGCGGGAACTCCGTCCAATATGGGAGAAACGTGGGTTGTATCTCTTTTTCCTTCCACCGTACAGTCCACATTTGAATATCGCCGAGACGCTCTGGAGAATCCTCAAGGGCAAATGGCTCAGACCTGCGGATTATTGCTCCACAGAATCCCTGCTCTATGCAACTAACCGTGCGTTGGCTGCGCTTGGATCTGAACTCAATATCAATTTTGTCCATGCGGCTTAGTATAAATTAATTTTTACGACTTACTTATATCCAATGATTCGGTAAAAATTACAGAAGTAGTTGAAACTTAAGTTAATATAACGAATTGTCAAATACAAATGAATCGCCAAAGCGTTCATTATAAAAATCTTAGCGTATGAACGTATTGACGATTCTCAAAGACTTCACCTTTCGGTGTAAGTCGGTATTTGAAAATACTACAACCAAGATGAGCAAAAGGTTCCTCAACTGGCTGATTTTAACAATACGCACTGTGGCGTTGATTCCGGGCAAAGTCAATTTTACCCGGCTGTCGCGCTATGGCGGTCGTACAGCCAAGACCTTTGCCTCCAATTTCAAGACACCCGTAGACTGGATGAAAGTCAACATAGGTATGGCACAGGATTGTTTTGGACCGTCCGATGACATGGCAGTGGCAATCGATCCGTCGTTTATCTCCAAATCCGGCAGCCTGACGTATGGCATAGGCCGTTTCTGGTCAGGGGTGGCACAACGTGTCAAACGCGGTCTGGAGATAATGGCGATCGGGGCAATAAGCCTGAGTAAACATACATGTGTGATGCTCGGTGCTGTTCAGTCACCGAACTTCAGGACTCTTGAATCTGAGAAACAAATGTCAATGCTTGACTGGTATGTGGCACTTGTCAGGTCAAAGGCGACAGAGCTGCTCTCACTGACGGATATTCTGGTTGCCGATGCCTTTTTCTCCAAATATGAATTTGTGAATGAAGTGGTTGGCATGGGCTTCCGGTTTGTCGGGAGATTACGTGCCAACTCATATCTGAGGTATCTGGCCATGCCGGATTCCTCCGCCCCGCGAAGACGCGGCAGAAAGAAAAAGTATGGAGAGAAAGTGGATTTCTCCAGCCTTGATATGTCCGTGTTCACTTCATTCATATATGAGGATTCCAAAGGAAACAAAACCCGATGTCACACGGCGGTCGTACACTCGAGGGCATTGAAACGCGACATCCGTATCGTGGTCTGTCCGGTTGAAAACGGAGAGCCTCTCCTGTACTTCTCCACCGACACCGACATGAGGCCTGAAAAGATCATCGGTTTCTACCGCACCCGCTTCCAGATTGAGTTCGGCATACGCGATGCCAAACAGTTCACAGGACTCCAGTCTCAGCAGACCCGGGACAGGGATCGGCTTGACTTTGCGTTCAATCTTTCCTTCACTGCCCTCAATGTCTGCAAAGAGGTCATAAGGAAAGATTATCCGGGTCTTTCGTTAGCGCAGTTCAAACGGCTTATGTTTGAATCTTATCTCGCCTCAACAATTATTTCGACTTGCGGAAAATCTCCGCATCTCAAAATAATTCAGAAAATAAATCATCGGTTGGCTCAGTTAGCGGCTTAGCCAAGGCTGAACAACCTCAAATTTTACCGAATCATTGTATATCGAATCGTCAAATACAAATGAATCGCCAAAGCGTTCATTATAAAAACATTAAACAATATGAACGTATTGGCGATTCTCAAAGACTTCACCTTTCAGTGTAAGTCGGTATTTGAAAATACTACAACCAAGATGAGCAAAAGGTTCCTCAACTGGCTGATTTTAACAATACGCACTGTGGCGTTGATTCCGGGCAAAGTCAATTTTACCCGGCTGTCGCGCTATGGCGGTCGTACAGCCAAGACCTTTGCCTCCAATTTCAAGACACCCGTAGACTGGATGAAAGTCAACATAGGTATGGCGCAGGATTGTTTTGGACCGTCCGATGACATGGCAGTGGCAATCGATCCGTCGTTCATTTCAAAGTCAGGCAGCCTGACATATGGCATAGGCCGTTTCTGGTCAGGGGTGGCACAACGTGTCAAACGCGGTCTGGAGATAATGGCGATCGGGGCAATAAGTCTGAGTAAACATACATGTGTGATGCTCGGTGCTGTCCAGTCACCGAACTTCAGGACTCTTGAATCTGAGAAACAAATGTCAATGCTTGACTGGTATGTGGCACTTGTCAGGTCAAAGGCGGCAGAGCTGCTCTCACTGACGGATATTCTGGTTGCCGATGCCTTTTTCTCCAAATATGAGTTTGTAAATGAGGTGATTGGCATGGGATTCCGGTTTGTCGGGAGATTACGTGCCAATTCATATCTCAGGTATTTGGCCATACCGGATTCCTCCGCCACGCGAAGACGCGGCAGAAAGAAAAAGTATGGAGAGAAAGTGGATTTCTCAACTCTTGATATGTCCGTGTTCACTTCATTCATATATGAGGATTCCAAAGGAATCAAAACCCGATGTCACACGGCGGTCGTACATTCGAGGGCATTGAAACGCGACATCCGTATCGTGGTATGTCCGGTTGAAAACGGAGAGCCTCTTCTTTACTTCTCTACCGACACCGACATGAGACCTGAAAAGATCATCGGTTTCTACCGCACACGCTTCCAGATCGAGTTCGGTATACGCGATGCCAAGCAGTTTACCGGACTTCAGTCACAGCAGACCCGCGACAGGGAGCGGCTTGACTTTGCGTTCAATCTTTCCTTCACAGCCCTCAATGTCTGCAAAGAGGTCATAAGGAAGGATTATCCGGATCTTTCGGTAGCGCAGTTCAAACGGCTTATGTTTGAATCTTATCTCGCCTCAACAATTATTTCGACTTGCGGAAAATCTCCGCATCTCAAAATAATTCAGAAAATAAATCATCGGTTGGCTCAGTTAGCGGCTTAGCCAAGGCTGAACAACCTCAAATTTTACCGAATCATTGTTAGTAATTTGCGCCTTTTTATGTAATTTTGCCATAAACTATAAAAACTCATATCATGAATCAGGAACTTGACTGGGGAAACCTATCATTCGGCTATATCCCCACCGACTATAATGTGCGCTGCTATTTCCGCGACGGGAAATGGGGCGAGATCGAAGTGTCGCAAAGCGAAGAGATCAGTCTCCACATCGCCGCCACCTGTCTCCACTACGGCCAGGAAATTTTCGAAGGCCTCAAAGCCTTCCGCGGCAAGGACGGCAAAGTGCGAGTGTTCCGCCTCGAAGAAAATGCCCGCCGCATCCAGGAATCAGCCAAAGGAATCCTTATGGAGCCGCTGCCGCTGGAGAAATTCAAGGAAATGGTGCTGAAAGTGGTGAAACTCAATGAGCGCTTCGTGCCGCCCTACGGTTCCGGCGCATCACTTTACATCCGCCCGATCGAACTCGGCATTTCGGCCCAGGTCGGTGTCAAGCCGTCTACCGAATATCTTTTCATTATTCTCGTTACTCCGGTAGGTCCTTACTTCAAGACCGGATTCAAGCCGACTAATATCTGCATCATGCGCCAGTATGACCGCGTGGCCCCCAACGGCACAGGCCTCTGGAAGGTGGGCGGCAACTATGCGGCATCGCTCACTGCCGGCGAACACGCCCACGAGCTTGGATATTCGGCCGTGCTCTATCTCGATCCGAAGGAAAAGAAATATCTCGACGAATGCGGTCCGGCCAACTTCATCGCCATCAAGAACGGTGTCTACATCACTCCAGCCTCTAACTCGATACTGCCTTCGATCACCAACAAGAGCCTCATGCAGCTTGCCGAGGATATGGGAGTGAAGGTTGAACGCCGCCACATCACGGTCGATGAACTGCGCGATATCGACGAAGCCGCCGCTGTCGGCACTGCCGCTGTGGCTTCACCCGTCGGCGAGATCGATGACCTTGACACCGGCGAGAAATATATCGTTTCGAAAAACGGCGAACCGGGCCCCATCACCACTCGCCTCTACAATACGCTCCGCGGCATTCAGCTCGGAGAGATTGAGGACGTCCACGGATGGTGCACTATATTAGAGTGATCCAAGACAATTCACAGAATCAATCCACAACACTGAGCCATGACATGGCAGGAAATGATTGACAGATATTATCCCGAAGGCAGCCGTCTTCGGGATATTTACATGGCCCACTGCCGTTCGGTGGCCGATCTGGCACTTGAAATCAACCGCCGGAAAGGGCTCGGCCTTGATCAGGCGGCGGTAGAAGAGGCCGCTATGCTCCACGACATTGGCATTTTCATGTGTGACGCTCCAGGCATAGAGTGTCATGGCGACGAGCCTTATATACGCCACGGTGTGCTTGGCGCCGCACTGCTGCGCAGCGATGGTCTTGGAGAGGACTGCGCCCGTGTGGCCGAGCGCCATACCGGAGCGGGCCTGAGCCGTGAGGATATTGCCCGGCAGCATCTGCCTCTTGATCCTGACGGGGACTACATGCCGCAGTCAACACTCGAACGCCTCGTCTGCTATGCCGACAAGTTCTATTCAAAGAGCGGCGACATGCAGCGCAAGCCGCTTGAAAAGGTGATACGCTCAATGCAAAGGCTTTCGCCTGAGACTCTGGAGCGCTTCATGGTGCTCCATCGCGAGTTTGGCGAGCAGGAGTGAGCCTCCGAAAACGCAAGACACACATAACGGCCCGCATGAAGACAGAATTTTCATGCGGGCCGTTTCTAAGAGATTGTCTATGAGAATGTCTCACAGCAGAAACAATCTCTAAAGCTGACATTTTATCAGAAGGGATAGATGCCGTTGGCAGCTCCGTTCATGAGGGCATTGAAGAGATAGCCGTTAAGCTGATTGCCGTTGTTACGGTCAATGTCTCCACCGGTTTCCCAAAAGAAGGGCACACAGCCATGAGCCTTGGCCGATCTGGTGACATATTCAGTCCAATAGGCGCGGCTTGCTTTGTGTTTTTCAACATCCATGCTATCAATGTTGCGGTTAGAAGCAACACCATATTCGCCTATGATAGCAGGAACTCCCTTGCTGACGTAGGCATCCTGCACTTTCTTGAACTGGGCATCAATATTTGCCTCTTTGTGCCATGTGCAGTTGCGGTCAGAACCGGCCACGAAGTTGGCCTCACCCCAGTAAAGCTTGATAGGATTGTTGGGACCCCCCCAAGCGTTGTCTTTATCCATGATAGTGAAGTCAGTGGGATCATAGAAATGCACTTCGACCATTGAACGGTCTGCTACGGGATCTTCGGGAAGTTTATAGAGGCCTCTGACACCTTCATCAATATTGGTGAAAGGAGTCTGATGGATCAGCACTCGTGAAGCATTGTTTCCGCCTGTAGCACGGACAGCGTCGACAAAGGTCTGCTGATAGGCCATAATTGCATTGACAGACTGCTGCTGGCCGGCTGCAGACTGATTCTGCTGGCCGGGTTCGTTCATGCCGGCAAAGAGAAGATGCTCGTCATAGTGGTTGAGTTTGTTGGCGATCTGAGTCCAGAAAGTGCTCTGCTTTTTGTCAACGTCAGCATCATAGCCGTTTACGCAGCTTTCTTCAAGCCAGCCACCGTCCCAATGGATGTTCACAATGGCATACATGCCTTCGCCTATAACCCAGCCTACAATCTCGTCAACACGATCAAGCCAGGCGGGATCAATTATATTTTTGGCTTTTTCAGCGGTTGTCTTACCCTGAATGTGGCTGTTCCAGGCGCATGGGATACGCACGGCGTTGAAACCTGCGGCCTTAAGGCCACGGATGTAGCTGACAGTCACAGGGCGACACCATGATCCTTCTCCGTCAGGAGCTTCAAGTGTATTGCCGATGTTGACACCTGCAAAGATGTTTTTGGCAATCTCAGTTGCGCTGACATTGTTGATGGGGGTTTCGGCCGGCACCACAGGAGCAGAGGTGGGCTGAGTGACAACCATGCCGCGGGCCACGTTGCCTGCAAAAACCGAGACACGGGCCGAACGCGGACCGCGGGTTTCATTAAGTTCGGTTATCACAGTCACAGGGGAACCGTCGGCTGTACGGTCACCAACTTCTGCTTTGATCCATTTTAGATCATCGTCCTCATCTATTTTTTCAACCTGAACCGATACGGCTGCAGGCGACTTTACTATAAATGTCTGTGGTCCGCCAGTCGCAGCAGCAGTCATACCATCGGCAAAAAGCTGATCGGGCACCTGAATCACTTCATAGCGCATTTCATTTCTGTCATTGTCACACGATGCGGCAAACGAACCGCCTGCCACCGTACAGAAAGCAAAAAGAATTGATTTAGTCATATTCATTTGTAGATATTTTATCAAAAAATAAAGAAGTCCGGCCGGACTGAAGCCTCACCGGACTTCTCTATAAATTTTATTTCTGTTATTTGAAAATCACCATTCAACAATCGGGAACAGTCTGTCAACGGTGAAGCCTACACTCATCGAATTCGAGAATCCGAGTTCCACGATCTTCATCTCGCCACCGCTCTGAACGGGTGTGCCGAAGGCACAGCCTGAAGATGCAGTGATTCCATAGGTGTTCCAAAGTTCAAGACGATGCTTGTCACCGTCATCAGAGTTAAGAACTTTGGCAGAATCCCAGCCGGTTACTGCGTTGCCGTCAAGTTCAAGCGATGTAAGAGTCATGTGGGTGCCTGGGAAGTCCTTATACAGCTGCTCGGTGTTGACAAATGTCATTATCGATCCGTCGGCATGGTCTGTGGAGTTGAGAGTGATGACAAAATTCTTCTTGCTTGCGGCAATTTTTGAATTTTCGTCAACTACAACGGTGAACGATCCGTCATTCGGACCGGTCCAGTCACCACCCCATGAGGGATTGATTGTGATAAGACCCGGAGTGTAGTAGGCGGGGCTGAGATTAATTGTGTAGTCTATCTCAAGTTCAGATGAAACCTGGAATGCAGGCTCGCTTTCCAGATTTGTGGCTGCACTGAAAGGACTTCCCACAACCTTGCCGCCCTGCTGGCCCTTGCCCCAGATGTTGAAGAGCTCAATGCGGTAGTTGCCGTTGTCTTCAATGTCGCCATAGAAGAATCTGTTGGCATCAAATTTTATTGACTTGCCGTCACAACGTATATCGTTGATATAGACGATGGCTGTCGGATATTTTGCAACAAGGTTCTGGAAGTCGATGTTGAATACCATAGCGCCATTGACGGTGCCGTTATAGGTCACGGTGTGTTTGCCTTCGAGTTTTTCGGCATCAATGCGGTCGCAGATCGCCCCCCATTCACCGTTCCAGTCACCGCCTACACACTGGAAGTTGACCGGAATGGCGTCATCGAACTCCAGTTTGCGTTCACTGTAGTAGTTGACTGCATAGCCGTAGTCTCCGTCAGGGATGGCGATGCGGAGTCCGTCATTGTCAAGAGCGAGGATCTTTAGGCTTCCCGATTTGTTGGCAAGCCAGGTGTTGCCGCAAAGAATGTCAATGTCAATGTTAAGGACAACGTTCTTTTCGTCAATAGTGTAGTGGCCGGTCTCGTCGGTAACTGTTCCGTCCTCGGCGATACGATGGATGCTGACGGTTCCGTCTTCAAGAAATTCCATGTAGCCATAGTCCTTGCCGTAAGTGTAGCCGATCCAGCCGTTGTTGGTTCCCATTTCCCATCCGATCTGCTGTTCGACATTGGGATGATTGTTGGTGATGGTGTTCCAGTTGTCAGTTACGCCAAACTGGGTGAAGGGACCTTCAAACACGTGGAGTTTGCCGTCCTGGCCGTTTTCCATGTACCATTTGCCATAGAGTTTTGTCTTGTCAAACGGAATGTTGCGGGCAGTTGAAATGGCACGGACTGCTGCCGCCTGATAGACAGGAAGAGAGGCGCGGGCTCTGTTGGACAACGAGAACTGATAGGCATAGTAGAAATCGCCATTGTTTACAGAGCCTGTGGCATAGTAACCTGCTGTGCCCTGAGAGCTGATATCACTGACTGTACGAGTGCCGGCAGCGGGAAGGAAGATGGAGTTTCCGTTGGGGCCGGTCAGTCTGTAGCCGGCTACGCCCTCAACTTCAGTCCATTCGGCTGTACATTTTGCAAAAAGTTCCTCATAGTCCTGGTAAGAGGGAAGTGTTCCGACACCTCCAGTCACGTTCCATGCGAGGTCCTGCTTGGTGCGATAGATGTCGCCTGAAGCATAGTCTTCGGGGAGATACGATGTATTGACACCTGAAAGATCTCCAAAGCCGAAGAGGCCTCCGAAGTCAGACTCTGATTTCGCGCCAAAATTGCTTTTTGCCCATTTGACAGAGAGACCGAGGTCTACGAAATCGGCATCGGCATCAAAGGTCTTTGCGTCAGTGGTGAATTCTTTCACGTCGCCGTAGATGACACCTGCGCCAAGATCGAGATAAGCGGCATAGTAATATTTGGTTCCGGGAACGAAGCCTGATTTTTCGACAGAGAATGCGGCAGCCTGCTCCGCAGCGGGAACAATGAGACCTGCACGGACTTTCTCCACATCAGGATCAGCAGATATAACCACACCCACTGTGGCACCTTCAGGTGCTTCGGTAACGGCTCCGCCCATAGTGGCTGATGCGAAATCAACGGTCTGTACATTGTCCGTGACAACGGTGGCGCTGGTGGTCACGAATGACTTGACTTCGCCCTGGAATGAAACCTGGCCCTTGAGAGATACAAACACCTGATAATAGTATGTCTTGCCGGTCTCAAGGCCATCGACAGTGGCTGTCACGACGTTTTTGTCAAGCACACCGTCAATGCGGTTTGTCAGACTGTTCTGATCCTCGCCATAGTAGAATCCTACAGAGTAGAATGCAGCAGACTTGTCGGCCAGGCCCTCCACCGTTCCGTGGAGGGTTGCGCTGTTGGCCGTCACATCAGAGGAACCGGTTGTGACCGATGACTGGTCTATAACGGGGTCCGTCGAGATGAAATAATTGTCATCGTCATTGCAGGAAGCCAAGGAAAGGCCGAGCATGAGCGACGCACAGAGAAATATTTTGGTTTTCATGTTAAAATTTTCCTTGTTTCATGGTTTATTCAATTGTCAGCGAAACGATTTCGGGCTTGACCACAGTTGCGTCAAGATTTCCGTCGGCGTCAAGCGGTGACACTACAAGACCCTTCTGCTGTATGCAGATTGAGAAGCAGCTTGTGCCCTCAAACTTCAGAGTTCCGGAGGTGGTATTGGTCAGGCTGATTTCGGTCACACCGTCCTTGTTGAGGGAAACAGACGGATTACTGAACACACCTGCGTCATTTGAATCCCAGTTGAAAGCAGCCAGGTCATCGAAGTTATGGCCGAAGACTACTTTGGGGTCAGCTCCGTCAGTCCAGGTGATGCCGGGGAGGCGGAATGCAAGCTTGATGGTCTGTCCTTTCTTGAGACGGAGTTTGGTCACATCAACAGGATAGAGGCCATCGGCATCATAGAATGCGTTGTAGACTTCCAGACGATAGTGGTGGCCATCCTGGATGTAGCAGTTAAGATATTCAGGATTTACAGCAATAACAGTCGGACCTGCCTGGCCACCGCCAAGAGGCTTGACAGTCAGATTGGCACAGACATAGCGGTTGGCGACACCGTTTTCATCCTTAGCCACGGGAACACCGATAACGAGGGTGCCGTTTTCAGGGTTACATTCAAAGACTGTGAATTCTTTGCCCTTGACGGGATCAGGAGTAGTGGCGAGAAGTGTCACTTCCCGTGCAAACACGATCTTGTTGCCTTCAATGGTGAATTCAGTCTGCGCCAGGCGTTCTTCAATAGCAAGTCCGTAGGCATTGTAAGGGATGCTGAATTTGCCGTCAGAATCCTCTTTGTAGCCGGTGTAGCGATTCATTGTCATTACGAATTCGTCATCAGAGAAAGCCGGACAGGCGGGAGTGCCATAGAGTTCAGAGAGTTTTTTCCATGCACCTTCAATCTTGCCTTCACCGTTCTTCACTGTACCGTCCCATTCCATAAGACAATAGGGCTGTTCAGAATCAAGGAGATATGTGACAGCGGTTGCGTGATAAGAAGCATCATCGCCGATAATGGTGAAGAGATCCGTGGCAAGATCCTTGTACTCAGGAAGAACCGGTGGAACTGTCGACAGAGACGGTCCGGTGACAGGCCACTCGCCGTCCCAGCCTTTTTCAACGAAGCAGAGAACCATGCGCTGATCCTTGTTGCCTCCTTTGCCGTCGTTACGGATGAGTTTGAGACCGAGAACGTGTTCGTTGAGTTTGACCAGTTCGATATTAACCATGTCGACAAAATACGAGTCACCAATGCGGTCGCCAAGCCAGTTCAATCCGGCAGGCATAGTGATAGTTTTTCTATCAGGGTCCATGACGAACGCTTTTGTCTGGCCGTTGACAGTCAGATTTGCGCCATTGATGAGATCGAACGTGAGTTCGTGGATAGACTCGATGGTAGCTGTGGTAGTGGCGGCATCGCCAAACAGCCAGTCAGGAGCACCGGCCTGCCATACCCAGTTGGGGTCATCGACACCATCTTCGGCATATGAGGGATAATCGGCCTCGGTATATGTTTTGCCGTCGGTAAATTTGTCCCATCCCATCGGAGCGCACATGAATGTGAACGCGCCTAAATCAAGGTTTTTGGTGTCCAGCTCCCATGTTTTTGACTGGTCGGCCCCACCGGTGAGGTATGTCCAGAGAGGGTCTGTCAGCAGGTCACCGTTGGTATTTTCGAGTGTGAAACGATAGGGTTCGCCATAGACTATGCCGCCACGGGTCATTACGCCGAAACGGATTTCATAATCACCGGCAAAGGGGATGTTGGCTTCTGTAGAGGTTTTGCGCTCTATGCCCTGCGGATGAATCCAGCTTGTGACGTAGCGGCTTCCAAGGAGGCTTTTCATTTTAACCTTGTTAGTAGCCTGGTCGATTTCAATTGTGTATGCTTTGCCTTCCACGAGATCCGCAGCCGTCAGATCAGGAGCGGGAAGGGATTCATCTTCCGGCGTACAGGCAGTGGAAGAAAACATCAGAGCCACGCCTGCAAGAAATGAATAAAAAAACTTATGCTTCATGTTTTTCAGAAAATAATAATATAATAACTGTGTGTTTCCTTAAGGTCAATCAGCCCAACCTGGGTTCTGCTTAAGCACACCGTTTGAAAGAATAATCTGATCGTTGGGAATCTGCGAAAGACCCTTTGTGGCAATGATCTTGTTGCGGTTGTATGAAACCTGAGCGGGAGATCCGCCATTCTGTACGGAACCGGCACTGGCTACAACTGCATCAGCCATCACTTCAACTCCCTGACGCAGGAGATCCCAGTAACGGATGCCTTCAAAGGCAAGTTCACGGGCACGTTCCGCCATGATGTTTTCTTTATTGACAGGGATGTCTGAAAGTCCGGCGCGCGAACGAATGCGGTGCATGTAGGTTGCAGCTTGAGGCGAGCCGAGTTCGGCTGCCATCAGAAGAACGTCGGCATAGCGTATAATATTGTACGGCTGACAGTTATTGATCTGCATATCACCGGCTCCGGTAGACATATTAGCATTTTTTATGACCAGAGCTCCGTTTTCGAGCTGATAGAAAGCGATGGGTGAATATTTTTTAACGGTATATCCCGTATATTCACGCCAGTCATTATATGACGGTTTGAAGTTTGCGTCTGATCCGATGCCTTCGCCTGCAATATCAATCACGCCTGCTGTGCGACGGGGATCGGCAGCATCATAGATGGAATTGATGAATGAGGGAATCACGGTGCATGCGCCCCAGCCGCAGTAGTAGGGAACCACGCTGAGCGGGCTACGCATACCCATCATCACCTGCCAGCGGTTGCCGTCAGCCGATCCCGATCCTTCGGTAGCATATGAGGCCATCGGAGTGAAGTTCATGCTGAGCACTACCTCTGAGTTGGCATCGCCTGCGTAAGTGGAGGCTGCTTCGTTCCATCCGGCTGAGGTTGTATTGGCTACGAGCGATGATGCCGGCCAGAAGTCTTTGTATGAGTCCAGAAGTTCGTAGTTGCCGCTGGCAATGACATCTTCGACAGCTGCAAGGGCTTCCGCCTTTGTGACAACGCCTGTGGTTTCGCCGGATTCATTGGTGAAACCGGGTTCCTGTCCGTAATAGCCTGTATAATAAAGGTAGGCACGGGCAAGGATTGCCTCTGCGGCATATTTTGTGATACGGCCGAACTGTGATTTTTCAAGATTTGCATCACCGGGAATATTGGCGATCGCATATTTGAGATCTTCGAAAATAGCAGCATAGACTTCTGCGGGATCGGCCTGACTGCGGTTTTCATTGACGGGTTCGAGAAACAGAGGTATGTTGCCCCAGAGACGTACCATGTCAAAATAGAGGAAGGCTCGGAGAGCATGACATTCGCCCATGTAGAGACCGCGGTTCGAGTCTTTGTCTTTCCACTTGATCTGATCTTCACGGGTTATAAGCTCATTGCAGCGGTAGACTCCCTGATAGTACATTTTCCAATCCTGTGCATACATCTGGAGATCGGCGGGCGATTCGCTCTGGTCAAAACGGTCGATGACCTGATAGTTGCGGGCATCGGAGTTGCCTGTGCCTCCGTAGCATTCATCGCCCATGACGGTGGAGGCTACGTAGAAGCCTATGCCGGGAGCGGTTGAAGTCTGACGCCAGCCGTTGTAGCAGCCGATCAGCGCGCGCCATGCATCGGCTTCGGTCTTATAGAAATTGTCGGTATTGGAATTTGTCATCGAATTTACATCGAGGAAGCTTTCTGAGCATGAGCTCATGCCGAGCAGCCCGACAACACCGAGTGCGAGTATGTTGACTTTAAATTTATTCATTTGTATAGATCTAAACTTTATAAGAAAGTGAATTTAGAACGCGAGGTTCACACCGAAGAGGAATGTGCGCGGACGCGGATAGTAGCCGAGGTCTACGCCTGATACCCATGCCTGGGTGCCATAACCGATTTCCGGGTCCATTCCGTCATATTTGGTGAATGTGTAGAGGTTCTGTACCTGGAAGTAGAGGCGGGCGTTGCTGCACCATTTCTGCTTCATGAGGGGAGCGAAGTTGTAGCCGAAGGTGAGGTTCGAGAGACGGAGGAAATCGCCATCCTGCACATAGAGGTCGGAGAACTGCCAGTTGATGTTCTGGTTGGTCACACGCGGAATTTTGTTGGATGTTCCTTCGCCTGTCCAGCGGCCGAGGATACGGGTGGTGTAGTTGGCCTGCTGACTGTCCCAGCTGCGGTAGCTCTGCACGATCTTCTGACCGGCGGCACCTGTGGCGACAAGGCCGAGATCGAAGTTCTTGTAGTAGAGATTGATGTTGAAGCCGTAGGTGAACTTGGGCATGCCATTGCCGAGGTTGACTTTGTCGTTGTCATTGATGACACCGTCGCGGTTGATGTCGACAAAGATCACGTCGCCGGGCTGCACATTGTCCTGAAGCACACCGTTGCCGGCCTGAAGCCACTGGTTGATCTGTTCCTGGTTCTGAAAGATGCCTGCTGTCTTGAAGCCCCAGAAGTATCCTATTGGATTGCCGTTTTCAGCACGGTAGAATTCAGGGGTGTTGTTGTAGAGTTCATTGACATTGCCGTGAATGATACCGTCCTGGTTGGGGATCGAGCCGACTTTGTTTTTGTTGAACGCGCCGTTGACACCTACACTGTAGGAGAAGTCGCGGCCGATTACGTCGGTCCAGGTGAGATTGAATTCGACACCGGTGTTTTTCACGTTACCACCGTTGATGAATGGAGCGTCAGTACCTGCGGTGGCAAGAATCGGAGCCACAACGAGCCAGTCTTTTGTGTTTTTGAGGTAGAAGTCAAATGCTACGGCAAGACGGCTGTTAAAGAGGCGGGCGTCAAAACCGAAGTCGGTCTGCTCGGAAGTTTCCCAGGTGATGTCGAGGTTGCCGAGACGTTCGGGGTATGCGCCCCAGTTGTCGGCCCAGGTGGAGTTGTATTCACCGTTGTAGACACCGTTTGGTCCCATGTACTGTCCGAAGAAGTAGTTGGCGTAGAGGTTTTTGATCGGTGAGAGATACTGGTAGTTGTCGATATTCTGATTACCTACGCGGCCCCAGCTTGCACGGATTTTGAGGAAGTCGAGCCATGAGCGGGTAGATTCCATGAATTTTTCGTTGGAGATGTTCCAGCCTGCCGAAACAGAGGGGAAGGTGCCGAAGCGGTGGCCACGGGCAAACTTCGAAGAGCCGTCGCGGCGCACGGTGGCGTTGATCATGTATTTTTCTTTCCAGTTCCAGCCAATACGTCCGAAGTAGCTGACCGAACGAGACTCGTCATGAGGATAGCCTGCGGCGTTGAGGCCGTCGGCAGTAGAGGCAGCTGTGCCGTTGCTGATCCATGCGTGGCTCCAGTCATCGAAGCCTTCTTTGAGATGGCTCTGCTTGGCTTCAAGATAAGAACCTGAGTAACGGTAGCTTTCCATACCGATGAGAGCGTTGAAATGGTGGTCTTTGATGTCCCAGTCGTAGGTAGCGGTGTTGGTCCAGGTCATGCCGAGAGAGTTGGTCTTGTTCTGGGCTACTTTGGTGTAGGAGTGGGAGGTGTCAGTCGAGGTGAACTGGAAGACCGGCTCGAAGCTGCGGTATTCGGAAGCACCGTAGACAGCGCCGAACACGGTGCGCACCTTGAGATTCTTGATCGGTTCGATCTGGGCGTAGACATTTCCTGAGAAAGTGGCGCTCTTGTTGTCGTTCTTAAGCAGCATCATGTTGCCATAGGGGTTGCCGTCGCCCTTGTTCCAGTCGGAATTGACAGTTGAGTTGAAATCGCCGTCGGCATTATATATAGGTGCGAGCGGAGATGTGTAGAACGCGCCGCGGAGGGTGTTGTTATACTGGTTGCCCACGCCGATGCCGATTGAGTTGACGTAAACGAAGCTTGCCTGTTCGCCGACAGTGATGATGCCGTCAAAGAGTTTATGGTCTGAATTGATACGGAAGTTGTAGCGGGAGTAGTCCGAAGCATCTTTGCCACCTACGATACCTTCCTGATTGATATAGCCGAGAGACATGGCATAGGTTGAATTTACCGAGCCGCCTGTCACACCGAGAGTGTAGCTCTGAGTCTTGGCGTTGTCCTTGAACATTGCATCCATCCAGTCGGTGTCATAGACCGAAACAGGGTTGCCATCGGCATCACGGCGCCAGATGCTGCTGATCGACGACCAGTCATAGGGAGCGAGACCGCTGTTGATCTGCTGTTCGTCCATGATAGTCATATATTCCTGAGCGTTGAGCATCTTGGCTTTGCGGGGAGCCGACTGCCAGCCGTAGTAGCCGTCGAAAGTGACTTTGGCTTTGCCTTCACGGCCCTGGCGGGTGGTGATGAGCACAACGCCGTTGGCTGCCTGCGCGCCATAGATGGCTGCCGAGGCAGCGTCTTTCAGCACGTCGATGCTTTCGATGTCGGCAGGGTTCAGAGTAGAGATGTCACCGCCGATACCGTCAATGAGGTAAAGAGGCTGAGCATTGCCTGTTGTTCCAAGACCGCGGATTGTCACTTTCATGGCTGCTCCGGGCTGTCCTGACTCACTGGCGATGTTTACGCCTGGGAGCTGGCCCTGCATAGCCTGCAGTGGAGAAGTGGTGTTCATCTTGGCGATGTCATCACCCTTGATCTGTGCGGTAGCTCCGGTGACAAGTTTCTTTTTCTGGACGCCGTAGCCCACGACTACGACTTCGTCAAGTACTTCGGAGTCTTCTACGAGAGCGACATCCATGCGTTCTGACGTCACTTTGATTTCGCGGGTTGTGAAACCTACATAGGAGAATACGAGAGTGGCGCCTTCGTCGGCCTTAAGGGTATAGTTGCCGTCAATGTCCGTCGATGTGCCTTGCGACGAGCCCTTGATGAGGACACTGACTCCGACAAGCGGTTCACCGTCGGAAGCCTGGGTGACTGTACCTGATACAGTCAGAGGAGCGGCCGATGCGGTCATTCCGGCCAGAAGGCAGAATGCCAGCAGGGCAGTCCGGAAGAGACGCAGAGACTTGCATCGTTCCAAATTGTTTTTTCCCATTAGATGAATAGATTTAGTTTTACTGGTTAGTCTTGCTGATTTTGTTATTCTCTCTTTGTGTGCGGCCGCGCTCGGCCTATAAATATATTGTATGTCAGGCAAAGTGCTGTATGCAGGTTTGAAGCAATTGCAGAACTTTGTTTTTAAGGTAAGAAGATAGTGCGATAGTCTAATAAAAGTAAGCAAATGTAAAGATTGCTTTCGTAATCACCAATTTTTTACCCTCATTATATGGGATAAAAACTGTTCTATCCGGGAGTTATTTGTTAACTTTATTAGCTTAAAATGTTTTAATCGATAATTTTCACGACTAACATTCAACACTTTACATCATTGACGCAAATGTTACTCCACCACCCGCAATCGCAGTGGATTTGGATATTTCATGAAAATCATTTTACTTTGTGAATGTAAATACTCCTTAAATGTTAACGCCATGCGTTTACCCTTACTCATAAGCCTGACTCTTTGTTTCCTTTTCGGCTCCGCCCAGGAGTTCATGCTGAAACATCTTGACACATCCAACGGTCTTGCAAACAACAAAATAAATGCCTTTCACCGTGACTCAGACGGCTTTCTATGGGTCGGGACATCTTCAGGGCTCTGCCGTTACAACGGCTATGGCTTCAAGATCTACCTTCCTGCCGTCGAAGACTCCGTCATGATTTCCTATGACGAAGACATCACCGACATACAGGAAGACAGAAAAGGACGTCTGTGGGTCCGCTCCGGGAAAACATATCTCATCTATGATCCGGTTTCAGACTGCCTGTCGACCGACCTCTCGCCTATTTTTGAGGAATACAATATGCAGTCTGCACCTTCACAGATCCATTTCGACAGCGGCAAAAATGCATGGATTCACATCAACAATGAAGGACTCTACCGGATCAAATCCGGATCAGGCAAAGCCGAGCTGCTGAAAGACAAAAGCTTTGCCGGAGACGAGATCACAGACATTGTCTCCATCCCTGACGAAGTCATGACCATCGACAACCACGGCGTCATAAAATTCATCTCCCCTCAATCAATGCTTGTAACCCGCACCGACTCTCTCATAGCGGTGAACACCGACCCAAGCACTACTTTTGTCTACACCATCGTGCCTGACAACGATGGCCTGGCCTGGATCTTCAGCAATGAAAAATTGTGGCTCTACGACACCCGCAGCCACACCTGGGCCAATCACCTTCTCCCCGATGACAGAAATCAAAAAGTTGTCAAGACGTTTATGCACGACAGCTCCGGAATCCGCTGGATAGCACGCGACCATAACGGCCTCGAAAAAGTGGTGCGCGAAAACGACCGCTTCCGCTTCATTCCGGTAACCACATCGGTAAGCTCAGGCATACGCAACACCGTCACCGCTCTTTATGACGACAACGCCGGATCACTATGGATCGGAACATATAAAAAAGGTATATATTATCACAATGAAAGCGCAAACAAATTCAAACTGATACCATTCCCTGATGTCAACTGCCTGTATCCATCGCTGATCGACGGCTCGGTATGGATCGGCACCGATGCCGCTGGTATTATAAAATGGAATCCGCAGACCAACAGCCGCACCCCGATCCCCTACCTTACTGACAACGGCTCGCACCCGGCAATCACCACCATGCTCGAACTGCCCGACGGCACACTCTATTTCGGATCCTTTGCACGCGGCCTGCGCCGATGCCGCAACGGAAAAATAGAGACTCTGAGCACAGGAACAACCCTTGACAACGCCTACACCTGGGCGCTGGCCAAAGCCCCTGACGGCAAAATCTGGATCGGAACCCTCGGTCACGGACTCTACAGATTCGATCCGAAATCGCTCGAAGTGAAATCATACAACATGTCCAATTCCGATCTGTTTTCGGACTATATCCTTGATATCGCGCGCGATGGCGAAGGAGAGAGGCGCATCTACATCGCCACCTCCTCAGGTGTCGCCGTATTCGACCCCATAAAAGAAAAATTCTCCAGCATCCCCCTCCTTGACGGACTTAAGATCAACGACCTGCTCCACGACACCCGCGATCTGCTATGGGTAGCCTCAACCCGCGGACTGCACATCTATGACCCTCATAGAGAACGGATAATCCCGCTAAAAACTTCTCCAGACAAGGCCACTCCGGATTTCATTCTCGGCCTGCAGATCGACAACAACGGAAACGTCTGGGCCAGCGAAGGCGGCAATCTCGTAAAATTCAATGTCAGATACAATGACAAAACCGGAGAATTCTCATACACCACACACCGCTATGACTCAGCTGACGGCCTGCAGAACTGCGACTTCAACCAGCGCTCCTTCGGCCGTCTCCCTTCGGGACAGATATTCATAGGCAGCCTTTACGGTCTCAATGAATTCAACCCTGACAGCATCCGTCACAACCGCGCACTTCCAAACGTAATGTTCTCAGACATCAGTGTCGGATCAAAAACCATCAGAGTCGGAGAGAATGTCAAAGGTCATGTATTGCTGAAATCATCGCCGAATCATGGCGGCACACTTGAACTCTGGCCTGACAACTCATCATTTTCAGTCACATTTGCGACTGACAACTACATATTCCCCGAAAAAACCACCTATCAGCACAAGCTTGAAGGCCTTGATGACGAATGGATGACCACACCACCCGGAGTCCACATGGCAAGCTACACCAATCTGGCTCCCGGCACCTACCGGCTGCTTGTAAAAGCCGTCAACAATGACGGTTACGAAAGTGTAAGCGCCGCAGAACTGACCATCATAATGCACCCGCCATTCTGGCTGTCGGTATGGGCCAAACTACTGTATGCCCTTATACTGTGCCTGCTTGTCTACGCATTTATACGCCACATCAAACTGCGCGAACGCCGCCGCTTCAACGAGAAGCGTAAAGAAGACGCTCTCGTCAAGCAAGAGGAAATCAACCAGCTGAAATTCAAGTTCTACACAAACGTCAGCCACGAACTCCGCACTCCGCTGACACTGATAGTCTCCCCTCTCGAAAGCATGATCAAGGAAGCAACAGACGAAAAACAGCTCAAACGTCTGACCCTCATGCGTAACAACGCCATGCGTCTGCTCCTGCTTGTAAACCAGCTTCTTGATTTCAGGAAAAATGAAGTCACAGGCCTGTCGCTACAGCTGTCTGAGGGCGAAATCGTAGGCTTTGTGCGCGGAGTCTGCCATTCTTTCGCCAACCTCTCCGAACGTAAAAACATACGCCTCACATTCACCTCCTCCACTCCCGAACTGAATGCCATGTTTGATGAAGACAAACTCTATAAATCAATCATGAACCTCCTGTCCAACGCATTCAAATTTACCCCGGAAGGAGGAGAGGTAAAAACCGAACTGTCAACCACCCCGACTTCAGTCATCATCAAAGTCTCAGACACAGGCATAGGCATCAGCGACAGCGACAAGCCTCATGTGTTCGACCGTTTCTTCCAGGCTGACAATGCCAAAAACGACAGTTCAATGACCGGAAACGGCATCGGACTAAGCATGGTAAACGAGTATATCAAGCTCCACAACGGCACCATCGAGATCTCTGACAATCCGGGAGGAGGAACAATATTCACAATCAGCATTCCACTCATAAAGCAGACCCCGCTCGCTGAAACAACCCCGCCTGTCAGCGAAACCGTCTCTCTCCCTGACACCGAAATCCTTGAGGCACAGACAGAACAGCCATCTGTTGAAAAACAAGATGATCCGGCAGCATCTGACAAACCGACAGCCTTAGTGGTCGATGACAGCCACGACATGATCGAATTCCTGCGCGATGGCCTCGGCCATGACTTCCACGTCATGACAGCACCTGACGGAGCCACCGCACTCCGGCTACTCGAATCAATCAGACCGGCAATCGTACTGACTGACCTTATGATGCCCGGAATCGACGGCCTCGAACTCTGCCGCAAGCTCAAGTCCAACCAGGATCTAGCCTCAACACCGGTCATCATCCTGACAGCCAAACACGACATCGGCGCCAAAGTCGAAGGTCTGACCACCGGAGCCGACGATTACATAACCAAGCCCTTCAACATCGATCTGCTACTGCTGAAGATGAAAAAACTCATCTCGCTCTCCCATCGCGGAAACGGGCGCTCGCTCATCAACCCCGAACCTGACACCATCAAAATCACACCTCTTGATGAAAAAATGGTGGAAAAAGCCATCAAATATGTCGTGACAAACATCAAACGACCCGATCTGTCGGTTGAAGAACTCAGCAGCCACCTCGGCATGAGCCGCGTGCACCTATATAAAAAGCTAAAGGCCACTACCGGCAAGACTCCGGTTGAATTCATCCGCCTGATCCGCCTGAAACGAGGGGCACAGATGCTGCGCGAGAGCCAGTTGAACGTCTCGGAAATTGCCTTCCAGCTCGGCTATAACAATCCAAAATACTTCAGCAAATATTTCAAGGAAGAATTTGGCGTTCTGCCTTCTGTTTATCAGGATAAAGAGGGCAAAGCAACAAATTATCACGTATAAGTTAACATTTTCACCCCGTCCAAAATCATTCCGACCACAGAGGGTCAACATAGATTTCGGTTTATACCGATTGTTATTTATAATTTTGCATAGTCACGGATCGGAGAACCGGACCTCCATCTGCGGCTATGCTTATTTATTTATTCATTCATTACTCCATCTTCTTCCCTTAAAACTGAAAATATCTAATTCATACATGAAATCAAGAACTATAACCGCTTCATTATTAACGGCCATGCTGTTCGCCTCGTGCGCGGCCGGCAGATATGAAAAATCAGAGCGTGGGATCACAGTCAACATCGCTGCCGAGACAGAAAATTCAGTCCGCAAGGTAAGGCTGCAGGTGATTGACGACAAGATCATCCGCGTATCGGCAACTCCCGACAAAAAATTCTCATCAGACACAAGCCTTGTGGTCATTCCTCCCAGGGCCAATGTAGAATACACCATCGCGGAAACAGACTCGACCGTATCGCTTTCAACCTCTCAGTTGACCGCTACAGTATCTTTTTCAACCGGCGATGTCAAATTCTATAACAAAGACGGCCGCCTGATCGTTGCCGAAGCCGACGGCGGGCGTGAATTCTCCCCAATCGAAGTCGAAGGCACCAAAGGCTACACCGTACGCCAGGTATTCGAATCTCTTGACAAGGAAGAAGGCATCTACGGCCTCGGACAACACCAGAGCGACGAGTTCAACTATAAAGGTAAAAACGAAGAACTTTTCCAGTATAATACCAAAGTCTCAGTGCCATTCATTGTCTCCACTGACAACTACGGCATTCTCTGGGATAGCTATTCGCTCTGCCGCTTCGGAAATCCGGAACCATACAAACAACTCGGCCAGGTTTTCAAACTCTACGATAAAGACGGCAAGGAAGGCGCTCTGACAGGAACCTATGTACCCGCCAAAGCCGAAGAATCGACCATCGTGCAGCGCGAAGACTCAATCTACTTCGAACACCTCATCCGCAAAGAACTCAAACATGTAGTGAATCTGCCTCAGGATTTCAACTATCAGGGCTCTCACGTGACCTATGAAGGAGAAATCGAGCCCTCAGAAAGCGGTGAATTCAAATTCATCCTCTACTATTCAGGCTACATGTCAGTATTCATTGACGGCAAAGAAGTTGTCCCCGAACGCTGGCGCACCGCCTGGAACCCCAACTCCTACAAATTCTCCGTCAACCTCGAAGCCGGCAAACGTGTTCCCGTAAAAATCCAGTGGGAACCCAACGGCGCCGTAGCCTATTGCGGCCTCAGAGTCTACTCTCCCGTTGATGACAAAGAACAGATGCAGATGAGCTGGTGGGGCGAAATGCAAAGCCAGATAGACTACTACTTCATCTATGGCGAAGACATGGACGATGTGATCCACGGCTACCGCACCCTCACAGGCAAAGCTCCCATGATGGCCAAATGGGTCATGGGCTACTGGCAAAGCCGCGAGAAATACAACACATCAGATGAAGTGCTCTCGACTTTCGCGGAATTTCGCCGCCGCGGCATTCCCATCGACAACATAGTTATCGACTGGCTCCACTGGAAGCAGGATTCATGGGGTAGCCACGAATTCGATCCCGAACGCTTCCCCGATCCCAAAGGCATGGTCGACTCGATCCACAACATGAACGGACGTGTGATGATCTCCGTATGGCCAAAATTCTATGTAACTACCGAACACTACAAGGAATTCGACAAAAACGGATGGATGTATCAGCTCCCAGTCAAAGACAGCATCCGCGACTGGGTAGGTCCCGGCTATCTCAGCTCATTCTATGATGCCTACAGCCCCGATGCCCGCAAACTCTTCTGGAAGCAGATCGAAGACCACTATGTGCCTGTCGGAATGGATGCCTGGTGGATGGACGCATCCGAACCCAACATCCGAGACTGTACCGACCTTCAGTATCGCAAGGACCTTATCACCCCGACCGCACTCGGCCCCTCTACAAAATACTTCAACGCTTACGGTCTGATGAACGCCGACGCCATCTATAACGGACAGCGTGGCATCAACGACAACCGCGTCTTCCTTCTCACCCGCTCCGGTTTCGCCGGACAGCAGCGCTATTCAACAGCAACCTGGAGCGGTGACATCGCCACCCGCTGGGAAGACATGAAAGCCCAGATCTCAGCAGGCCTTAACTTTGCCGCCTCCGGCATACCCTGGTGGAGCATGGACATCGGCGGATTCTGCGTTGAAGACCGCTTTGTGGCCGCCGCTGCCGAATTCGACAAAACCGGCCGTGAAACACCCGACATGAAAGAATGGCGTGAGCTCAACACCCGCTGGTATCAGTTCGGAGCATTCGCACCCATGTTCCGCGCCCACGGCCAGTGGCCCTACCGCGAAATCTTCAACATCGCTCCTGAAAACCATCCCGCCTACAAGTCTGTGGTCTACTACACCAACCTGCGTTACGACCTGATGCCCTACATCTATTCACTCGCAGCCAAGACCCATTTCGATGACTACACCATCATGCGCCCGATGGTAATGGACTTCACCGCCGACAAGGCAACCCGCAACATCGGCGACCAGTACATGTTCGGTCCCTCGCTGCTCGTAGCTCCCGTCTACACCTACGGCGCCACTTCGCGCGAAGTCTACTTCCCCGAAGGAGCTGACTGGTATGACTTCTACACCGGCAAGGAGATCAACGGCGGCCAGACTCTAAAAGTCGCAGCCCCCTACGAACGCATCCCCCTCTTTGTGCGCTCAGGCTCTATCATCCCCTTCGGTCCGGCCATGCAGTGGTCTGCTGAAAAACCGGCTGACATGATCAATCTCTACGTCTATGCCGGAGAAGACGGCAAATTCGTCCTTTATGAAGACGAAAACACCAACTACAACTACGAGAAGGGCCAGTATGCCATGATCCCATTCTCCTGGAACGACGAAACCTCAACCCTCACTATCGGCAAGCGCGCAGGCCAGTATCCCGGCATGCTCCGCAACCGCAAGTTCAACATCATCAAGGTGTCTGAGAAAACACCCGTCGGCTATGGCCGTGACAAGAAAGGTGTGGTTGTGGCCTACAACGGAGAGGCTAAAAATGTAAAACTTTAAAGTACCACTATAAGTGCTCTACAAGCCCAACACACAATAGATCATGTTATCTAAGGTAAATTTGATTGTATTGGCATGCCTCGCCCTCTTCGGCGGGGCGGCCATTTTTTCGGCTTCAGCAGCCGATCCACGGGCTGAAAGCTTCAACGATGGCTGGAAATTCAGTCTCGGCGATGCTCCTGAAATGGCATCGCCGGACTACGATGATTCCAACTGGCGGAATCTCTCGCTCCCGCACGACTGGGCCATCGAAGGCGACTTCAACATTGACAACCCGTCCGGAACCGGCGGTGGCGCTCTGCCCGGCGGCATCGGATGGTATCGCAAATCATTCACCATCTCTCCTGCTCAGCAAGGCAAAAAGACGTTCATCGACTTTGACGGAGCCTACATGAACTCCACCGTCTTCATCAACGGACATGAACTCGGCACACGTCCTTACGGCTACGCATCGTTCAGCTATGATCTCACCCCTTATCTCAAAACCGACGGCAAAAACGTGATAGCTGTGCGTGTCGACAACGCCGAACAGCCAAACTCGCGCTGGTATAGCGGTTGCGGCATCTACCGCAACGTCTGGCTCCGCTCGCTCAATGAAATACACATTCCGCTCTGGGGACAACAGATAAACGCCGACGTGACAGACAGTATCGCGGCGGTGACAATCCGCACCGACATTGTCAGCAATGCCCGGAAAACCAGAAATATCAGCATCTATACCGCTCTGATTGATGCCGCCGGAAAAATGATCGGCAAAACCGAGCCGCGGACTGTGCGTCTCAGCCGGAAAAACGCATCTGCGGAGGTCACAGCAAAACTCGATCTGAGAAACCCCCATCTCTGGTCAACAGAAGATCCATATCTCTACACCCTCGCCACTTTCATCTCCGATGCCAAGACCGGCGAACTGCTTGACACATATCTTCAGACCACCGGATTCAGATATTTCAGCTTCGATCCTAAAACAGGCTTCTCTCTCAACGGAAAAGCTATGAAGATCAATGGAGTCTGTATGCACCACGACCTCGGAGCACTCGGAGCGGCCGTCAATACCCGCGCCATAGAGCGCCAGTTCGAAATTCTTAAAGAGATGGGAGTCAACGCCTACAGAGCCTCACACAATCCTCCCGCCCCGGAAGTGCTTGATCTGTGCGACCGCATGGGTATCCTTGTCATGGACGAGACCTTTGACATGTGGCGCAAGAAAAAGACATCTCATGACTATGCGCGTTACTTCCCTGACTGGCATGAGAGAGATCTGACCGATCTTATAGTCCGCGACAGAAACCACCCGTCTGTCATAATCTACAGCATCGGAAACGAAGTGCTCGAACAGTGGAGTTCCGCCAAAGCCGACACCCTCACTCTCGAACAGGCCAACCTCATCCTCAACTTCGGCCACGGAAAAGAAAACCTCGCCAAAGAGGGTGAAAACCTCAGCGTCAACTCACTTCTCACAAAGAAACTTGCCGGAATGGTCAAGGATCTCGATCCGTCACGTCCGGTCACCGCCGGCTGCAACGAACCTGATCCCGGCAACCACCTGTTCCGCTCAGGTGCGCTTGACATCATCGGCTACAACTACCATGACAACTGGTTTGACTCCGTCCCCGGCTGGTTCCCTGACAAACCGTTCATCATCAGCGAAAGCGTCTCCGCACTGATGACTCGCGGCTACTACCGAATGCCCTCAGACAGTTTATACATCTGGCCCAAGCGGTGGGATATCGAATTCCGCGACAGCACATTCTCCTGTTCTTCATATGACAACTGCCACGCGCCCTGGGGCAATACCCATGAAGGCACACTCGGCCATGTGGACTCAAAAGACTTCATCGCCGGTCAGTTCATCTGGACCGGATTCGACTACCTCGGAGAGCCGACACCCTTCGGCTGGCCGGCCCGCAGTTCCTACTTCGGCATTGTAGACCTTGCCGGCATCCCGAAGGACATATATTATATGTATCAGTCGCAGTGGCGCCCCGACAAGACTGTGCTTCACCTCTTCCCTCACTGGAACTGGCAGCCGGGACAGGAAATTGACATGTGGGCCTACTACAACAATGCCGATGAAGTCGAACTCTTCATCAACGGTGAGTCGCAAGGCATCCGCAAACCCGAACCGGGGAAATATCACGCCTCATGGCGTGTCAGCTTCCAGCCCGGCTCAGTAAAGGCTGTCAGCCGCAAAGACGGCCGCACCGTGGCCACCCGTGAAATCCGTACCGCCGGTTCTCCTTACCGCATCCGCCTTACACCTGACCGGCAATCAATCAAAGCCGACGGCAAAGACCTCAGCTATGTCCTCGTGGAAATCCTCGACAAAGACGGCAACCTCTGCCCCTGGGCCGAAAACCAGGTGACATTCGACGTCAAAGGTGCCGGCTTCAATGCCGGAGTCGATAACGGCTCTCCCATCTCGCTCGAACACTTCAAGGACAACAAGCGCAAGGCCTTCTATGGCAAAGCCATGCTCATAGTGCAGAACAATGGCTCCGAAGGCCCGGTAAGCGTCACCGCCACATCACCTGATCTGAAACCTTTCACCACTACCATAAATTCATTCTGAAAAACAAATGATTCTGAGAAATTCACTGTTCACTCTCGCAGTAGCCGCCTCATTTGTCAATGCAGGGGCAGCTATTCCTGTCTATCAAGATGAAACCAGACCTCTGGACGAACGTGTGGAAGACGCTCTTTCACGCATGACTCTTCAGGAAAAAGCAAATATGATCCACGCCCAGGGCAAATTCTCCTCTGCCGGTGTGCCGCGCCTCGGCATACCAGACCTCTGGATGAGCGACGGCCCTCACGGTGTACGAGCCGAAATAAACTGGAACGACTGGGGCTACTCAAACCGCACCAACGACTCCATAACAGCCTTCCCGGCACTCACTGCCCTGGCCGCCACATGGAATCCAGATCTTTCATTCGCCTATGGCAACGCGCTCGGCGAAGAAGCCCTGTATCGCGAAAAAGACGTGATGCTCGGCCCCGGTGTCAACATCTACCGCACTCCGCTCAACGGCCGTAACTTTGAATACATGGGAGAAGACCCCTATCTCGCTTCCGTGCTCGTGGTCCCCTACATCAAAGGCATGCAGCAGAACGGCGTTGCGGCAAGCGTCAAGCACTTCGCCCTCAACAATCAGGAACTATGGCGCGGCCACATTGATGTCAACCTCTCAGACCGTGCACTCCACGAAATCTATCTTCCGGCGTTCAAAAGCGCCGTCATCGACGGTGACAGCTGGACCATCATGGGCTCCTACAACAAAATCCGCGGCCAGCACGCCTGCCACAACGAAATGCTCCTCAACAAGATTCTCAAAGACGACTGGGGCTACAAAGGTGTGGTTGTCACAGACTGGGGCGGCGCACATGACACCCGTGAAGCAGCTCTCTACGGTCTCGACCTTGAGATGGGATCCTACACAAACGGCCTGACTTCAGAGTCAGAGTTCACAACCGATGACTACTATCTTGCCAACCCCTACATCGAGATGCTCCAGAAAGGAGAATTGCCGATGGAGACAATCGATGACAAGGCGCGCCGTATGCTCCGCCTTAACTTCCTGACTGCCATGAAGCGTGACAAGCCCTTCGGCTCTGTAGCTACCGACGAGCACTATGCCGTAGCAGAGCAGATCGGCAACGAAGGCATCGTCCTGCTGAAAAACGCTCCTGTCGGCAAGAAAGGCCCGAAACTCCTCCCGCTCAACCCCGATGTGAAATCAATCCTTGTGGTAGGCGACAATGCCACCCGCGACCTCATGAAAGGCGGAGGCTCCAGCGAACTCAAAGTCAAAGACAACTTCACTCCGCTTGACGGCCTCCGTGCTATCTACGGCGATAAAGTCAGATATGCACAGGGCTATCGCGCAGGCCGCCCGATGTATGCTCATGTCGAAGACATTCCCCAGGCCGTGCAGGACTCTCTGCGTGCCCAGGCTGTAGCTATGGCCAAAGATGCAGATGTGGTCATATTTATCGGCGGACTCAACAAGAACCACCAGCAGGACTGCGAAGCCGGCGACCGCCAGGAATACGGTCTGCCATTCGGACAGCCTCAGCTCATAAAGGAACTCAGCGCCGCCAATCCCGACCTCGTGGTAGTGCTCCTCTCAGGCAACGCCGTTGAAATGCCGTGGGAAAAAGAAGTGCCCGCAATCATCCAGGGCTGGTATCTCGGCTCAATGGCCGGACGCTCACTCGCCAACGTCATCAGCGGCAAGGTAAGCCCCTCAGGCAAACTCCCATTCTCATTCCCTGCACGTCTTGAAGACAACGGCGCCCACAGCTTCGGAGCCATCGCCTATCCCGGCGACTCTATCCGCGAGGAATACCTTGAAGACATCCTTGTAGGCTACCGCTGGCACGACACCAAGAAAATCCCCGCCTTCTACCCCTTCGGCCACGGTCTGAGCTACACTGATTTCAAATACGGCAAAGCATCGGCTTCAGCAAAGACAATCAGCGGAGACCAAAGCCTGACCATAACAATACCAGTCAGCAACACCGGCTCTGTTGAAGGCAAAGAAGTGGTCCAGCTCTACATCGGCGATGAATCAGCCTCTGTGCTCCGTCCGCTCAAGGAACTCAAAGGATTCGAAAAGATTTCTCTGAAACCGGGCGAAGAAAAAGCCGTCACCTTCACCGTCAAACCCGATGATCTGAAATTCTACGACGACAAAACCGGAAGCTGGCGCGCCGAACCCGGCAAATTCAAAGCCTATATCGGATCTTCGTCTGCTGACATCCGTGCAACAGTTCCCTTCGAACTGAAATGACCTCAGCAAAGTCAGCCATTACGCAATCACTCTTGGAAAATAGATTTAATCTAATGCTTCCTGCACCGCCGCAGGGTTAAACACTCAAGAGCTTTCCCGACACAGTTTTCAGACCGCAATCCACACCGGCGGCATCTGAAAACTGTGTCTATTTTTTGCGCCTAAACCTTGACTGCGTGAATAGCGTTTAAAACATATAGATAAGAGGTTGTTTAAAAATAAACTCTAAATATCCGGGAGGCTCTGTGAATCACAGGCCTTTCATTCACGTCAATCAACTGTTCAACAAAATGTTAGCTCTTATACCCTCAAACCAGGTGGCCGGATGGCTGCTCATCCATATCCACAGGCTGCTGGATCTCATCGGTCTGGAAAAAGACAAAACCGCTGAAGAAGTGATCTACATCATCATCGTGGCCGGAATAGCCATCTGTCTCGGCTGGATCATACGTACTCTGATACTCCTTGCCGTAAGAAAATTCGTAATGCTGCGTCACAACACACTCGGCAAGGAACTCGTGCAGCACAAAGTGCTGATACACTGCAGCCACATAATCCCTCCGCTGGTAATGCTCCCGCTGCTGCCATTCGCATTTACCGAAGACTCGCTGCTGCGCACCGTCGTGTTCAGAATTCTGCTTGTCTACACCACCATTGTGGTCTGCCGGGCCATCTGCTCGGTAACATCTTTCGTCTGGCTGCGTTTCGATGAAACCCGCAACAGCAAAAACCTGCCCATCAAAGGCATCCTCGACACCATTATCGGCATCCTATGGTTCATAGCCCTGATAATCAGTGTGGCCATAATTGTCAACAAATCGCCGGCCAACCTCCTCACTGGCCTCGGAGCTTTCGCGGCGGTACTGATGCTTGTGTTCAAAGACAGCATTCTCGGACTCGTGGCCGGACTGCAACTCTCGCAGAACGACATGCTGCGTGTAGGCGACTGGATCGTAGTGCCGTCCACAATCGCCAACGGCATTGTGACAGACGTCTCTCTGACCGCCGTCAAAGTGCAGAATTTCGACAACACCATTGTGACCCTCCCGCCCTACACACTCATATCTACCTCCTTCCAGAACTGGCGCGGAATGGCTGACAGCGGCTGCCGGCGCATAGCCCGCTCTGTGATCATCGACTCCGACACCATCACGGCCACTACACCTGAAATGGTCGATGCCATCTCGGCCAGATACCCTATCATCAAAGCCTACATCAGCCACCTCCGTGACCTCGGCCATCCCGACTACAATCCGGGCATAGCCGTTGTCAACGGCACCGACTCTACAAACCTCGGACTTTTCCGGGCCTATCTGTGCCAGTGGCTGCTCAACAACCCCGCAATTGTCAGCGACCAGCAGATACTCGTCCGCGTGATGGACCCTACAGGCGAAGGCATCCCGCTTCAGATCTACTGCTTCACCGCCACCACCAAATGGACCGCCTATGAAGCCATACAGAGCGCCGTGATCGAACACGTTGCCGTCACAGCCCAGAACTTCGGACTGCGTCTATTCAACGATCCCTCAGGCACAGACGTCACAACCGTCAATCTCGTCCGTCAGCAGCAGTCAGCAGATCCGGCACCGGCATCACAGAAGTGATCCACAGCCCATGCCACAAACAACATCGGAAGCACCTCCGTCATGGAGGTGCTTCCGATGTTGTTTTGTCACAATCCGTCACTCTTCAGCGACGGCACTGCGGTCTGTCAGACAGCCTTGCCGTCTTTGAGCACAACCGGTAGAGCCTTGGGATTGACTGCTCCGGCCGCATCGGTAGGCAGAGCTTTAAGCAGCACGAAGAATTCCGGAATCATATATGACGGCAGATATTGTGCCATACGGTTTTTCACCCATGACAGGCGGAACGAACGGCTCTTCGGAACCACATAAGCCACAAGATAGGCCGCACCCTGCTCATCTACATAGTGGACCACCACGCAGTCATCCACTTCATCGCTCTTCTTCATGGCACGTTCCACCTCGCCGGTGACAACCCTCTTTCCGAGTATGTTGACCTCACTGTCCTTGTGGCGCAGATAAGCGTAATTTCCATCGGGAAGCTGACGGCCTATATCGCCGGTGCGAAACACTCGCCTGCCATCGCTGATCACGGCAAACGGTTGAAGATCGCCGCGATGGTCACCGGTATAATAGTCGGCCAGACCGTCACCTATGAGACAGATCTCACCTTCAGCCCCCGGAGCTACCTCCCGCAGGTCATCATCGAGAATCATCACATCTGTGCCGTTCATCGGCTTGCCGATAGGGAAAGATCCGTCAGGAAGCACACTGTCCGGTGTGCAACAACAGCAAGTGACACTCACTGTGGCCTCAGCCGGCCCATAGGTATTGTAGACCGTCACCTGTTCGAGCAGATGACTGACAGAGGCGGCGTGGAGCACATCGCCTCCGCTGATGAGCAGACGCACTGTCATCGGCAAAGCCTCCAGATTGTCAAGCTCCATCATCAGATAAGGGAATCCGCTGATGACGGTGACATACTGACTGTCTATAAACCTCACAAGAGCTTCAAGATTATTGCGTGTAGAGGCCGACGGTATGGCAAGAGCGGCACCGTTGAGGAGCGCACCGAACACCTCCTGAATAAAGATGTTCATGATGCAGGCCGAGAACTGTAGCAGAATATCGTCACCGCTTATATTATATGTGCGCCTGAAAGCCTCGGCGAAATGAATGACCTGACTGTTGCCCACGGCCACTCCGAGCGGAAAACCGTCAGGTGTGGAAGTGTACATTATATATGCCGGGCGGTTGGCCTGCGAACGGTCAGGCAGCGGGTGGAGCGCCGGATCAATGAAGATCTCGCTGGTAATGATCAGACGGGTGAAGTCTCTGACAAGCCCGGCATACTTTTCCTGCGTGATCACAAAGTCCACGCCGTTCTCAATGAGAAATGTGGTCAGACGTTCGGGCGGAAAATCCGGTTCGACAGCCACAAAAGCGGCGCCTGATTTTATGACGGCAAGGATGGACCCTATCATCTCCACACTGTGATCCATCACAATCCCGACTCGCGCCGGAATGAAAGAGGGAAAACGTGAAATCAGGCTGTCGACCAAACGGTCAAGACCTGCATAATTGACACAGGAGCGTTCGTCGATGACTGCAGGATGATCCGGGTCATTTTTGACGAGCTCTTTGAAGCGTGAGTAAATCGTCGATTCCATAATATTACATCCTTTTGTTATACATATAAAAAACTGTAACCACCTTATAATATGACGGTTGATACATGAATAACGGTCTGATCCCGCAATAAGTTTATGCCGGATCTGTTAAAAGGATGTGATTATATGCAAAGGAAATCCTAAAGCGTCATTCTATCCCGAAAACGCCTCTTATGGCCTCACGGATAGTCGAAGCCGGATCTCGATTTTCTTTCAGGATCGAGAGTATGGCCCTGATATATGTGTCTTTGTCATCGCGGCGCAGACCGCATGCCCGCGCCACATGGCTCTCCGAAATCATGGTCTTGCGGTTGTAGACCTTGAGCACTGCCGCATAATCGCCCTGCGCCACATAGCGGCGGAAATCACGGCAGTATTCCTCGTAGATGCCACGCGGATTGATTGACTGGCAGAGGTCATTGATATGCTCTTCAAGCTTGCCGATGTTGGCGAAGCGCCCGTCGATACGGTGCTCCACGGTCTTTTTGACCTGATGGCGTGTGTGCATCAGCGCCTGCTGCCGCAGATCTGTTTCAAACAGGCGCATGATCGACTTTTTGACCTTCGCGAAAGCCTCGTTCTGATCACGGTGGAAATGTCTTGCCACAGCCTTGATCACGGCTTCAAGCATAAAGATATTCTCTATCTCGGCAACTTCCGGCACAAGGATTTTCTTCCCGCGCAGATAGTTGACTTCCGCCTCGTTGCGGCGATCGCGGTCCACAATGCCGAATGCGTCGAGATTATGAAAGGCCCGCAGACTGTTGAATGTTCTGGTCGACTCGATCACCCGGTCGCATCCGCCGAGCGATTTCACGGTATATTCCTCGAAAATGAGCGGATACAGCTTGGCATCTATCGAATTAACGCCATCACCTTCAATGAAAAGCACCGGCTTGCGCGCTCCAAGAATGGCAAGATACACCTCATCGTTAAGTCCGTCAGCCGATGTCATGATATCATAGTCCCACTGCTCCAGCGAGGGAGCGCAGCTCTTGACCCATACGGTCACACCGTCACCACGGGTAGAGGCAAAGGACAGATCATGGGTGATGTAGACAAACGAGCAGTCACGCCTCATCTCCTCGATGCGGTCCCACAACGAACGGATCGACGACGGATGCAGCAGCATGTCAGGCGATTCGACGAATATCGTGGCTCCCTGTGGCGCGAACATCGCGGCACCTATATAATATAGCACGGCTCTTTCGCCTGCCGAAAGTTTGGACGATGAGTAGGTGTCATCCGACCTCTCGCTGCCGAAAATCATTCTGCCGCTTTCTATCAGCACTTTGTTGCCGGGGAAAACCCGCTGCCAGAGCCTCACCATACGGTCAAGCCGCGTGACGGGCATTTTGCTCTCCCTGCCACCTTTTCCACCCTTATGCTCCGAGACTTCATTACGTCTGTAATTACTGTATTTGAACGCCACAAGATTCAGCATCTCCTCGTTGAGCATCAGAGCGAGCATGCGGTCGAACTCGCCCTTTATGTCATTGCGTATGAAAGTCGATCCGCCACCTGTAGCCTCGCGGTAGAGCGAGTCAATAGATCCGGGTGTCAGATCTTCCTCATCCTTGCCATAAAGCGCTTTGAGGGCTGACATTCTGAACGCTGCCGCACCGAGATCTGCCATCATCCGGTTGGCAAAGCGGGTTTTTCCGGATCCGTTGGCTCCGATGATGATCAACTGGCGGTTTTCTGACGTATCGACTTCAAGTGGCCGACCGGAAATGCGGGGAGGAAGAGTAAGTTTCATAACCTATGTCATAGCACGGCTTTTATGCACGCCGCTATATCAATAACAAATATACGCATTGTTTAGGTAATAATCAAAACTCCAGACTAAATATCACACCCGGAGCCACGGCAATGACATCGCGACCCTGACCCGCACAGCCCGCAGGGACCTGCAGAGCCGCCGGACTGACGCTGAGCCGATACTTCTCACTCAGTCCGCGCCCGCCATAGATGCGGTCTGCGAGAAAATAGCCCAGCTCGGTCATAGCCACCCCTGTAAGTGCTCCTGCGGCCACATCCAACGCCGAGTGGCGTCTTACTGCTATACGTTCTATGGCTATCCCAGCCGCAAAGGCATAAGCCCCGACAGGATACCATGCCGAACGCCAGCCGAACTCCCTGGCAATTACCGTAGCCCCAGCAAAGGCCCAGGCGGAATGGCCTGACGGGAAGGAGCGGCAGTCGGAACGGTCGGGACGCCGCTTCCCTGCCATATGCTTCAGAGAGTAGACAGTTCCGGCCATCAGTATCACCGAGAAGCCTTGCGAAACCGCGAGGCGGCCCCAGCTGGAACGCGAGGGCTGTCCGCAGAGTTTCATAGCCTCCGGGAAAACCATCGGAAGATATTGCAGACAATCAATCTCTGTGTCTTTCGCTTTGCTGACCAGACGCGAACCACGGTCTGCGGCCACGGCATTGCACACGGCCAGCCACACGGATATTATGACCAATCCGATTTTCTTCAATTTATACACTATTTTTTATTATTCCACTAATTAGAAGTTGCTTGATAACAACCTCATTATCCAGCGAGATCCGAAAATGACTGCCTGACATTTCAGACCGAACGCTGGTATTCCGACGGAGAAAATCCGGTCAGATGCTTGAAATACTTCCCGAAAGAAGACTGGTTCGGAAAGTTCAGCTCATAGCTTACCTGCTGGATATTCTTCCCTGAGAAACGCAGCAGATTCTTGGCTTCAAGTATCACGTAGTCATCAATGATTTCAGCAGCCGAACGCCCAAGAGTCTCCTTGATGATCAGCGAAAGGTATTTCGGAGATATAAAAAGTTTGTCGGCATAGAAAGCTACCGTCCGCTCGCTGCGGTGATACTCATGCACCAGCTGTATGAACTCGTGCACATAAGTCATTCTCCTCGACTTAGGCCGGTCACCGGAGTCTGCCGGAATCCTGCGGCTGACAATCTGTATCAGCTGATAAGTCAGCGCCGCTATCACACACCTGGCTATTGACTTGCCGTAGGTGCTGTCTGTATCATGAATATTGTGCGTGTTATGGTTCAGTATCTCGAAATAGGCTCTCAGCAGAGTGGCTTCCTCAGGCAGAATCGTTATGACCGGATTCTCCTTAAGCCCTCTCTCGCCCATAGGCGCCAAAGATCCGAGGATGTTCAGATCAAAGTTGATGTCACGGATAAAATCACTTGACACAAAGAGCATATAGCAATCCAGGCCGGACCAGTCGATATTCTTGACCTCGATAAAAGACCCCGGCCGCGTCACTCCTACTGAATTTGGGGTCAGGGAAGCCGGCGTCAGATTCACTTCAAAGTCAAGGCATCCGCCAAAACAGAGAAACCACGACATGCCGTCAAATCTGACCGGCCCGGTATCCGATATCAGCAACGGTGTGCGGTTCGACTCGGTCAGACGTGTGAACACATAGTCATCACTGAGATTCGAAAATTCAGTGACGAATTTTTCAAGCGATTTCAGCTGTGTCAGATTTACAGTCTTGCCCATATTAAATTTTCAAAAACGAGTAAACGGTGTTCTCACCGCAATTATCGGCAAAATTATCACTTTTAATCCAAATCAACCACCAAAGCACATCAAATTTGTCCGTTTAGAGCAAAAACATAGACCTTTTTACCAATAAGACATTTGCAATTTGGATAATTAAGCGAATGTTAGTACTTTTGCACAAATTTTCACATCTTACGCAACCATGATGGATCAGGATTTAAAAAAACAGTTGTCACAGGACCAGGACGGTCTCCTGACATATGAGTATATCGCCAACCACATAGGCCACTGCGATGAAATCATGGACGAGTTGGTCGACAATATGATTCTCGTCGATTCTACCGGCCAGTTTGTTGTATCAGCCGCCCGCTATCTCTATGCCATTGACGGGAAGCACTACTCCGATGTGATCTCCCGCCTCATAGCCACCGCGATAGAGAAAGACCGCGAACGCCGCTATCTGCCTGACCTGATAACCTCTATCTGGGGAGCCGACTATCAGTCACGCGCTGAAGAGCTGAACGCGACTGATGACAACTTCCGGCGCATCTACAAGCGCATCACCCCGACAGAAAATATCTGAAAGCACTCCTCAAAACAGACCTGAGGCCGCGATCTTTGAACCAGGCCGCAGGAGTAAAACCGCAGTGACAGGCGGCAATATTTCATGAAATACATTCTACCGATAGTCATAGCTCTCGCCCTCGCCATAGGTCTGAGAGCACATAATCCGAACACAGAAATGAACGATCTCCAGGCCAATCCGGGCGATGTCAAAGTAATGCTCCATACAACTATGGGCGACATCACCCTCCTGCTTTACGGCGACACGCCTCTCCACACCGCAAACTTCGTCAAACTCGTCAACGAAGGCTTCTATGACGGCCTCCTGTTCCACCGCGTCATTGACAGTTTCATGATCCAGGGGGGCGACCCGACCTCAAAAGATGCACCGAAAGGCAAACATCTCGGAGCCGGCGACCCATCATACAGAATTGACGCAGAGATCGACTTCCCCAAGCACTTCCACCACCGCGGAGCGCTTGCCGCTGCCCGCGAAGGCGATGCCACAAACCCTGAGCGCAAATCATCAGGCTCACAATTCTACATTGTCACCGGCAAGAAATTCTCGCCCGCCCAGCTTGACCAGATGGAACACAAAGCCGTGATGCGCCACAAACAGGAAGTGTTTGACAGCCTCTCGATGCAGCACCGCGACAGCATCATGGCCATGCGCCGCAACCGCGACCAGGCCGGACTGGAAGCTCTGCGCGAGCAGCTGGCAGTGGAGACCGAACGGCTCACCGCCAATGACTCGACCTACTTCACCCCCGAACAGCGCGACCTTTATATGCGTGAAGGCGGCACACCGCATCTCGACGGCGCCTACACAGTGTTCGGCCGCGTCATTTCGGGCATGGACACCGTCGACAAAATCCAAAAGGTTGAGACTGACGGCTATGACCGCCCGCTGGAAGATGTGAAGGTAATTTCTGCCAAGATACTCCCTTGACATTTTTTTACCTTTCAGACAGAACTATTCTCGCATTTAAACCCTACCTTTGCATCAGGAAGCAGCTTTCGGAAAAATAACTTTCTTAATAAAAGTTTGTTTAAATTTCAAAAACTTCGCTTCAGAATACTTCTAAGGTAAATTAATTTTAATACGGATTCAACTGTTATGGCAGAAATCAAATGTGTAGGCATTCTCACCTCCGGAGGTGACGCCCCAGGTATGAACGCCGCAATCCGCGCCGTAACCCGCTCGGCCATCTACGGAGGTCTCAAGGTCAAAGGTATATACCGTGGCTACCGCGGACTCATCACCGATGAGATCCAGGAGTTCCACACTCAGAACGTCTCAAATATCATCCAGGCAGGCGGCACCATTCTCAAAACCGCCCGCTGCAAGGAATTCACCACCCCGGAAGGCCGTCAGCTGGCCTACGACAACCTCAAGCGCCACGAAATCGACGCTCTCGTAGTGATCGGCGGTGACGGATCGCTCACCGGCGCCAGAATTTTCGCCAACGAATTCAACTTCCCCATCATCGGCCTCCCCGGAACCATCGACAACGATCTCTACGGCACAGACTCGACAATCGGTTATGACACAGCCCTGAACACCATCATGGAGTGTGTCGACAAGATCCGAGACACGGCCACAAGCCACGAACGCCTCTTCTTCATCGAAGTAATGGGCCGCGACGCCGGCTTCCTCGCCCTAAACGGCGCGATAGCCTCCGGAGCCGAAGCCGCCATCATTCCGGAAATATCCACTGAGGTCGACCAGCTTGCCGAACTCATACAGAACGGCTTCCGCAAGAGCAAAAACTCCTCGATAGTCCTCGTGGCCGAAAGCCCGGTGACAGGCGGAGCGATGGGCCTGGCCGAACGTGTGAAAAACGAATATCCGGGCTATGACGTGCGAGTCTCCATCCTCGGCCACCTCCAGCGCGGCGGATCGCCAACCGCCTGTGACCGCATCCTTGCATCGCGCATGGGCGCTGCCGCCATCGACGCTCTTCTTGAAGAACAGCGCAATGTCATGATCGGCATCCGCAACGACGAGATTGTCTATGTTCCTTTCTCCAAGGCCATCAAAAACGACAAGCCCATCAACCGCGAGCTTCTCGACACTCTGCGCCGTCTCTCCATCTGATTTTCAGAGATTATTCCACACCGCATCAGCGCCCGACCCCCACACAGATGATCCAGGTCAACGACATATGCAAAAGTTTCGATAAACTGCAGGTGCTCAAAAGCGTCTCGCTGTCGATTGCCGACGGCGAGATGCTGACCATAGTGGGGCCGAGCGGAGCCGGAAAGACAACCCTGCTGCAGATAATCGGCAGTCTCGAACGCCCGGACAGCGGATCGGTCATTTTTGACGGAGAAGACATAACCCGCCTCAAAGACTCGCGTCTGGCCGCCTTCCGCAACCGCAACATGGGCTTCGTGTTCCAGTTCCATCAGCTTCTTCCTGAATTCACACTTGAAGAAAACGTCGCGCTCCCGGCACTCATAGGCGGCACAGCCCGCGGCGAGGCCATAGCCCATGCCCGCAAGCTGCTGAATGACTTCGGACTGGGCTCACGCCTGGACCATCGTCCGGCCCAACTTTCAGGCGGCGAACGCCAGCGCGCCGCAGTGGCCCGCGCGCTCATCAACGACCCTAAAGTAATTCTTGCCGACGAACCTACCGGCAGCCTCGACAGCCATAACCGTGCCGAACTCTACCGGCTTTTCTTTGACCTGAGGCAGGCCACCGGCAAAACATTTATCATCGTGACCCATGATGACACCCTGGCTCTGAGCTCAGACCGTGTCATCAGAATGAACGACGGAAACATCATTGAGGACAGTGCCCAATAACAACAGACCCATATACAGCCATCTCGCCTTAGCGCTCATTATACTTGCGCTAACTTGCTCATGCTCTGACGAAACAGGATTCAAAGGCCCGGTAGAGATGCAGTTGTGGGATATCGTCACCTATGAAGGCAGTACCGACGGAGGCGATCGTAGCCGCTTCACTTTCAGGCAGGTGGATGACAGTCCGCTGATCACGCTCATCTCCCCCACTCTGCTCCCCGCAGAAACCACGGCCGGAACCCGCATGATCATCCGCTATATTCCCGAAAGCGGCGAGGCCTACACGTCAGGCAACATCACGCTGCTCAGCGCCGCCCGCGTCAACCAAAGCCCGGTGGCCACTGAGTGGAAAGAGGAGTTTGACAATTGGAACCGCGACAAAGTGTATCTCTACAGCGTATGGCGCACCGGAAACCATCTGAATTTCCACGTGCGGCTCACCTATGATCCTGAACCGCGACTGTTTCAGCTCGCGGCTGATCCCGCCACCATCGGCACCGAATATCCAGACATCTATCTGGTCCACATAATGGCCTCGCCCACAGACTATCATGACCGTGCTTATTTCGCGTCTTTCGACATTGCCGGAGTCTGGAACTCGCCTCAGACCAAAGGAATCAGACTGCATGTGGCCAACACCAACCTCGACCAACAGGAATTTACATTTGTTAAAGATATTTAACTCTGCGGCTTATGATAATTCTTTATTATAAGCCGTTTTAATTCATTTGCGCAACATTTTCGCAGGTGTGCAATAGGTTAAAGTTTAATTAAAATGGATCCTATAAAAAGAATTATATGTAAATTTGTGTTGAATAAGTATGTCAACGATGAGGGTCCATTCTATACCGCACCTCACCGCCCAACTAACCGCTAAAACATCATGGCTAAAGTTATAGGAGCTGTAGAAATCAACCGCGAACGCTGCAAGGGATGTGACCTCTGTGTTGTGGCATGTCCATGTCAGGTGCTCTCGCTGCAGCAGAATGAAGTCAACGACAAAGGCTATCATTTCGCAGCCGACGTCGCACCGGAAAAATGTATAGGCTGCGCGGCCTGTGCCACCGTCTGTCCTGACGGCTGCATAACCGTCTACCGCGTGGTAGAGAAATAAGAGGTTGTTTAAAACTCACCCCATCCATTCAAAACAAAACAAAAAAACGGCACTGAAAAAAATAGTGCTCCGCAATATGGAAGATGAAGTCAGACTAATGAAAGGCAATGAGGCAGTGGCCCATGCAGCCATCCGCTACGGAGTGGACGGCTATTTCGGCTACCCTATCACCCCTCAGAGCGAAATACTTGAGACTCTCGAAGAGCTGATGCCCTGGGAAACCACCGGCATGGTGGTGCTTCAGGCTGAAAGCGAAGTAGCCGCCATCAATATGGTCTACGGAGGCGCCGCCACAGGCAAGGCCTGCATGACCTCCTCGTCGAGCCCCGGTGTCAGCCTCAAGCAGGAAGGCATTTCCTACATAGCCGCCGGCGAACTTCCGGCCCTCATCATCAACTGTATGCGCGGAGGCCCCGGCCTCGGCACAATCCAGCCCTCGCAGGCCGACTATTTCCAGGCCACAAAAGGAGGCGGCCACGGCGACTACCATCTGATAGTCCTCGCCCCGGCTTCAGTGCAGGAGATGGCTGATTTCGTAGCTCTCGGTTTCGACCTGGCTTTCAAATACAGAAATCCCGTCATGATGCTTGCCGACGGAGTAGTCGGTCAGATGATGGAGAAAGTAGTTCTTCCCCCGCAACGCCCGCGCCGCACCGATGAAGAGATAGCCCGCCAGTGTCCCTGGGCCGTGACAGGCCGAAGCGGAATGCGCAAGCCCAACGTCATGACCACCCTCGAACTCGATCCGGTGGCTATGGAGAAAAACAATCTCCGCCTGCAGGACACCTACCGCAGAATAGCACAAAATGAGGTCCGCTTCGAGGAACACGACACTGAAGACTGCGACTATCTGATAGTGGCATTCGGCTCTGTGGCCCGCATCTGCCAGAAAGCTATGGAAGACGCCCGCGCCGAAGGACTGAAAGTCGGAATCCTCCGCCCAATCACTCTCTGGCCTTTCCCCTACGACGAGGTGAAACGCCTCAGCAAAAAAGTGAAATCAATCCTTGTGGTCGAACTCAACGCCGGACAGATGATCGAAGACGTGCGTCTGAGCCTCGAAGACCGTGTCCCGATCCACCATTTCGGCCGCATGGGCGGCATAGTCATGGACCCCTCCGAAGTTCTTGGGGCCCTTAAGAACATCATTGAAAAGTAAGAGACAGTCATGACTCCCGAAGAAATCAAACAAAGCGCCAACATAGTCGAGACCAAGCCCCGTCTGCTCAACGACAACACCATGCACTACTGCCCCGGATGCTCCCACGGAGTTGTCCACAAGCTCATCGCAGAGGTGATTGAAGAGATGGGTGCCGAAGAGATAGCCATAGGCGTTGCCCCCGTCGGCTGTGCCGTAATGGCCTACAACTATATTGATGTGGACTGGATAGAAGCGGCCCACGGACGCGCACCGGCAATCGCCACCGCCGCCAAACGCCTGAATCCGTCCAGACTGGTGTTCACCTATCAGGGCGACGGCGACCTCGCGGCCATCGGCACAGCCGAGACAATCCACGCAGCAAACCGTGGCGAGAACATAGCCATAATTTTTATCAACAACGGCATCTACGGCATGACCGGAGGCCAGATGGCACCCACCACCCTCGAAGGTCAGGTGACATCGACTACCCCCTACGGCCGTCGTGTAGAACTCAACGGCTATCCGCTGAAAATCTCCGAGATTCTCGCCATGCTTGACGGGACATGCTACGTCACCCGCCAGAGCGTCCACTCGGCTGCCGCTGTGCGCAAGGCCAAGAAAGCCATCCGCAAAGCTTTCGAGAACTCCATGTCAGGCTTCGGGACATCAGTGGTTGAAATCGTATCCACCTGCAGTTCCGGATGGAAAATGTCGCCCGTCAAATCCAATCAATGGATGGAGGAACACATGTTTGCCAAATACCCCGTAGGCGATCTCAAAGACAGCACTGTCAAACCATAAGAGAGCGTTAAAGAAACGAAATAACAGACGAGATGAAAGAAGAAATAATCATAGCAGGTTTTGGCGGACAAGGAGTCCTGTCAATGGGCAAAATCCTCGCCTATGCAGGGCTGATGGACAATCTTGAGGTCACATGGATGCCAGCCTACGGACCTGAGCAGCGCGGAGGCACAGCCAATGTGACTGTAATTCTTTCCGATCAGCCGATCAGCAGCCCTGTGCTCAACACCTATGACACAGCCGTTATTCTCAACCAGCAGAGCCTCGACAAGTTCGAGTCGAAAGTAAAAACCGGCGGCACTCTGATCTATGATCCCTACAGCATACACCATGCGCCTACCCGCACAGACATCAACATCTATCCGGTCGAAGCTATGGAAGCGACATTCGAGCTTTCATCAAGCAAGGCCTACAACATGGTGCTGCTCGGCTCGCTCCTGAAAGTGCGCGGACTGCTTCCGGTAGAAGCCGTCATGAAAGGCCTCAAGAAGACTCTGCCCGAACGACACCACCACCTGCTCCCCATCAACAAGCAGGCCATACTCAAGGGCATGGAACTTGTCTGAGAGTAGAGAGATTCGTCTTCGCTCTTTCCCTCTGCCTGACAGCTCAGCTCCTTCAGACCGAAAAAACATTATAAAAGAAAAAAGTCAACCTCCACATGCCGCAGATCACGGCTGTGGAGGTTGACTTTTTGGGTGATTCTTTAACGGAAAGGTCCGCTTGCTTATCTTCTTCTGCGGCTTCTTTTCTTGGCCGTTGCTTTCTTGGCCGGAATTTTCAGGCTCTGTCCGGCGCGGATGTTAGTACTTTTTCCAAGTCCGTTGGCCGACTGGATGGCTGCGACTGTAGTTCCGTGTTTGCGGGCAATTTTCTCCAGTGTGTCACCGTTGCGCACCTTATATCTGGTGGCCTTCGGAGTCGCGACGGCTTTGGGTGCAGGCTTTGAAGCCGCAGCTTTTGAAGCAGATGCAGATTTGGCGGGAGCGGCATTCTTTGCAGCAGAAGCCGACGTGGCGGCCGGTGCTGCGGCATTGGACGAAGCGGCAGATTCCCGCAGGGTCTCGGCACTGACCTGAGCCACTTCAGGGGCGGCTACAACCTTGACGCTTTCCGGGGACACACGCTCGAACACTTCGATCTTGAGCTTATCGCCCTCCTTGACTTTGCCACGGCGCAACTGATTCCAGCGCTTGATGTCTGTAGCCGAGACGCCATACTGACGCGCGATGTCACGGATGCTTTCTCCGCGTGTCACCACATGGGTCTTCACCACCATCTTTTCCGACATCTGGGTCTGGGCAATCTCATTGTTGGTTTGGGCATTGGCTGTCTGGCGGCTTGCCTGGGCAAGATTGGCCACACCGTTGTCTCCGGCCACGATCTCCGGCTCGGAATTCTCGCCCGGCTCCACATAGCTGCGACGCGCATAGCGGTCTGCGTCATAGTCGACGATTCGCTTCTCGCTCATAACGTAGCTCAGACACTGCTGAGTGGGGAGCGTCAGAAGATAGGGGCGATAGTCTCCGGGGATGATATCCTTGCGATACTGCGGGTTTAGCATACGGATCTCGTCGACCGGTATATTAAGCACTGCAGCAATCTGGTTGAAATGAATATATTTGTTTACCTGGACGGTGTCAGTGGTCAGATGACGCTTGATGACAGTCGGAGAGATGCCATGCTTGTTGTAGTAATTCATCACATAGTTGGCGGCGATGAAGGCAGGCACATATCCACGGGTTTCGGCAGGAAGATAGCTGTAGATCTCCCAATAGTCTTTCTTGCCTTCGCCTCCGGCACGGCGCAGAGCCTTGTTGACGTTACCCGGACCGCAGTTGTAGGCCGCTATGGCAAGCGACCAGTCATTGTAGATCTCATAAAGCTGTTTAAGATAACGGGCGGCGTTACGAGAAGACAGACGGGCATCGCGGCGCTCGTCGATCAGCGAGTTGACTTCCATTCCGAGCCCTTTGGCCGTTGCGGGCATGAACTGCCACAGGCCTGCTGCTCCTGCACGCGAAACGGCGTTGGGGTTAATGGCCGATTCAATTACCGGAAGATACTGCAGTTCGGTAGGCATACCCTCTTTCAGCAGTTCTTCCACGAAAATCGGACCGTAGTAACTGTGGAGGGCAAGCATATCAGCCACCAGCGAGCGGCGCTTGGTGAGATACATATTGATATAGTTCCCTACAATCGAGTTGTAGGGCAGCTCGATCTCGGTCGGGAGTCTCTTGAGCCTCTCCTCATATTCAGCGGGAGTGGCGGTCTGCGACGCTCCGAGGTCAATGCCCGGAACCACATAATTCTTCAGATAAAAATTCTCCTCAAGCAGACGGGTCTGCGTCTCGAAGCTTTCAGGAGCTATTATATTGTCATCGGTAATCGAGTTCTTTATCTCAAGTATGGATTGAGCGCCCATGACACTCATGGCGTTGAGTCCGACGGCAAATACTGCGACAAGGATTGACTTATTCATTATTTTTCTTTACAGATATATCTATGGGAGAGTTTTGGACTATTTTACATAAATGATCGACCGGCTGACAGCGTCAGAAATTGACCGCCCAGCAGACTCCGAGACCGGGCAGACCGTTCTTGCGAGTCTCGGTGGGGAGCAGTGCCGGAGCGATATCGACACTGAGGTCCGGACTGATGTCGAAATGGGCAAGCTGCGCATCGACATAGGCATCGACCATCGCAACAAGATATACGCCTATCATGCAGATGACACAGAGGTCACGCTGACGGCGATACATGTTCTTGCGCTGGCGCAGTATATTGGTCAGCCATTCTTTATTTAGATCAGACTCCTGCACGGTCGGCGCGAAGAAGTCCATGTAGCTCTTGGTCGAAGGGTCATTGTCCATGATATCGGAATAGGCGCGGGTGTAGTCGCGCAGCATTGTATTGTTCCAGTTCATGGCATAGCCAAGCCCCATGAATCCGCCTACTACTATGGGGAGTTTCCAGTAACGGCGGTTGTAAAGCTGCCCAAGGCCAGGAAACAGGGCTGACATCCAGACGGCTTTGGTGGGGTCAGGGACAAAGGTAAATTTCTTTTCCTCCGGAGCGCGGGCTATCGAATCGGTCACCGCTATCAGCGGAGAGGCAACAACCGGGACAGAGTCAAGCGGAACTATGCTGACGGAATCACCCTGGGCCGAAAGGCTGTCAAGAACCACCATGACCGGAGGTGTCTGCGGATTCCCTACCGGAAAACTGTCAGGCAGATTTGAGATCGGTGATGTATGACGCCGCTCCGGCCTTACAGGCTTCCGCGAGGGAGCCGTGACAACCGGAGCTACCGAGTCGGCATCAGCCACACAGCTTTCGGCCGGCATATTTTCAGAAAAAATGTTAAACGGGCATGTCAGCACGATCAACATCATGCCGACAGCAAGCCTCCATATGGTTCCAGCTGTTCGTTGTTCTTTTTCCGCTTCGAATTGCATTTTGGATTTATCGTCCTGAGTTCCAGGCGAATATCAAGATCCACCCGGTAATTTCCAGGCAATAGCTTCTGACGGCTACTGCTTTGCAGTGTCAAAGATAGCAATTAATCTTTCAAGTTCAGCCTCATCGCGGAAAGAAAATGAGATTTTTCCTTTGCCGGAAGCGTCGCAGGTGAGCTTTACAGGGGTGCTGAATCGCTGCGAGAGGTGGTCTTTTAAAATATCATAATCATTGTTAGAAAATCTTCTGCTGTCATTCTCAGGCTTCTTGCCTTCGAGAGCCGCCTGCTGATATTTCTTTGCGAGTTCCTCCACCCGGCGCACCGAAAGGCCCTGTTTAACGATCTCATTATAGAGACGCAGCTGAAATTTCGGGTCGTCGATGCTCAGCAGAGCGCGGGCATGACCCATGTCAATCCGGCGGTCGCGCAGACCGAGCTGCACTTCAGCCGGAAGGCGGAGCAGACGCAGGAAGTTGGCAATCGTGGTACGCTTCTTGCCTATGCGCTCGCTCAGACGCTCCTGGGTGAGATTATACTGATCAATCAGCTTTTTGAATGTCAGAGCTATTTCTATGGCGTTGAGATCTTCGCGCTGTATGTTCTCTATGAGCGCCATTTCGGTCAGCTCAGTGTCATTCGCAGTGCGTATATAGGCAGGGACGGTAGTCAGTCCGGCCATCATCGCCGCGCGGTAGCGTCGCTCGCCGGCTATGATCTGGTAAGTGTCAGGTCCGGTTTTGCGCAGCGACAGGGGCTGTATGATGCCGAGCTCACGGATGGAGCGCGAGAGTTCCTCAAGGGCTTCTTCGTCGAAAAGACGTCGCGGCTGATCGGGATTGGGAGAGATACGTGAGATCTCTATGTCATTTATGGCCGAGGTACCGCGGGCGGGCGCATCATCCATTGCGATGAGCGAGTCGAGACCGCGGCCGAGGGCAGGGCGTTTGGGCTGCATAGGATTCTGTGATTATTTATCTGTAGTGTGGTTAGAGGCTGTTTTTTGCTATCAGTTCACGGGCGAGGGCCACGTGAGAGGTAGCTCCGCGTGAAATCGGATCGTAGAGCAAAGCCGGCAGGCCGTGGCTCGGTGCCTCGCTCAGACGGATGTTGCGGGGAATCACCGTGTCAAAGACCATTGGACCGAAGTGGCCTTTCAGTTCTTCGTAGATCTGATTGGCCAGGCGCAGACGCGCGTCATACATGGTCAGCAGAAAGCCTTCGATCTCGATCTGCGGATTGAGTTTCGATTTGATGATACGGATGGTGTTGAGAAGCTTGGTGATTCCCTCCAGTGCGAAATATTCAGCCTGCACGGGAATGATCACGGAGTCTGCCGCGGTCAGTGCGTTGACCGTTATAAGTCCGAGCGACGGAGAGCAGTCGATCAGTATGTAGTCATACTTGTCCTTGACGGGAGCGACTGCCTTTTTCAGTACATTCTCACGCGCAGGCTTGTTGATAAGCTCAATTTCAGCGCCTGCCAGGTCGATGCGCGACCCGACAAGATCAAGCCCCTCGCAGCAGGTGGCTACCTGGGATCCCTCCACCGGATAGTCATCGACCAGACATTCGTAGATCGAAGAGGTCATAGTCTTAGGGTCTATCCCGTAGCCCGATGTTGCGTTGGCCTGCGGATCGGCGTCAATTATCAGTGTCTTCTTACCCTCAGCCGCAAGTGACGCGGCCAGATTGATGGTAGTGGTGGTTTTTCCGACGCCGCCTTTCTGATTGGCGATTGCTATTATTTTACCCATAAGGCGTTTATTGGTTTTTCTGATGCAAAGTAACAAAAATTCCTCTGTCCGTTAGACCTTTCTACTATCAAATCGTGTTAAAATGTTGAAAACTGCCTCTGATTGTTAATAACCTCCCCCCTAAACCATCGGCATGGCTCATTCGTTTATCTGATACAATGATTCGGTAAAATTTGAGGTTGTTCAGCCTTGGCTAAGCCGCTAACTGAGCCAACCGATGATTTATTTTCTGAATTATTTTGAGATGCGGAGATTTTCCGCAAGTCGAAATAATTGTTGAGGCGAGATAAGATTCAAACATAAGCCGTTTGAACTGCGCTACCGAAAGATCCGGATAATCCTTCCTTATGACCTCTTTGCAGACATTGAGGGCTGTGAAGGAAAGATTGAACGCAAAGTCAAGCCGCTCCCTGTCGCGGGTCTGCTGTGACTGAAGTCCGGTAAACTGCTTGGCATCGCGTATACCGAACTCGATCTGGAAGCGTGTGCGGTAGAAACCGATGATCTTTTCAGGTCTCATGTCGGTGTCGGTAGAGAAGTAAAGAAGAGGCTCTCCGTTTTCAACCGGACATACCACGATACGGATGTCGCGTTTCAATGCCCTCGAATGTACGACCGCCGTGTGACATCGGGTTTTGATTCCTTTGGAATCCTCATATATGAATGAAGTGAACACGGACATATCAAGAGTTGAGAAATCCACTTTCTCTCCATACTTTTTCTTTCTGCCGCGTCTTCGCGTGGCGGAGGAATCCGGTATGGCCAAATACCTGAGATATGAATTGGCACGTAATCTCCCGACAAACCGGAATCCCATGCCAATCACCTCATTTACAAACTCATATTTGGAGAAAAAGGCATCGGCAACCAGAATATCCGTCAGTGAGAGCAGCTCTGCCGCCTTTGACCTGACAAGTGCCACATACCAGTCAAGCATTGACATTTGTTTCTCAGATTCAAGAGTCCTGAAGTTCGGTGACTGGACAGCACCGAGCATCACACATGTATGTTTACTCAGACTTATTGCCCCGATCGCCATTATCTCCAGACCGCGTTTGACACGTTGTGCCACCCCTGACCAGAAACGGCCTATGCCATATGTCAGGCTGCCTGACTTTGAAATGAACGACGGATCGATTGCCACTGCCATGTCATCGGACGGTCCAAAACAATCCTGCGCCATACCTATGTTGACTTTCATCCAGTCTACGGGTGTCTTGAAATTGGAGGCAAAGGTCTTGGCTGTACGACCGCCATAGCGCGACAGCCGGGTAAAATTGACTTTGCCCGGAATCAACGCCACAGTGCGTATTGTTAAAATCAGCCAGTTGAGGAACCTTTTGCTCATCTTGGTTGTAGTATTTTCAAATACCGACTTACACTGAAAGGTGAAGTCTTTGAGAATCGCCAATACGTTCATATTGTTTAATGTTTTTATAATGAACGCTTTGGCGATTCATTTGTATTTGACGATTCGATATATTAACTTAAGTTTCAACCACTTCGGTGATTTTTACCGAATCATTGCTGATAAGTAACTCTGAGAAATTAATTTATACTATTATATGAGCTACTTATGCACACATTCTATCGGTTAATTTTTAAGAGTTGCTTAAACACAATCACGCAAACTATTTATATATTATGAAACGACTGTTTACTCTGGTCATAGCTCTGACCGCCGCGGCTTTCGGGATGTGGGCCGACAGCCAGACCGAGCTCAACCGACAGCTGAAGGCTTACAACTCGCAGATGGCCGCACACCAGTATCTGCCCGCCGCACGCTCGGCAGCTGCCGCGGCTGCGATATGCGCCGATGCCAAGAACTACGACGGCGCTTTCCGTCTTCTCGCCAACAACGACAAGACTCTTGCCGAACGCCATATCTCGCCCGACTCTCTGCCTGCGGTTTTCTACACGACCGAACGCGCCCGCTTCCTCATCTACCGCAATCTCTCAAACAACTCCGACGCAGGCCGCTCGCTCGCCAAAATGGCCGGCTATGCAAAAAAAGCAGGAAACAAGGAACTCACAAGCGACATGCTCTTCAACGAAGCCCAGTATTACTATGCCATCAACCAGACAGCCAAAGGCGACCTCTGCATAGCCCGCCTGATCAAGCAGTATGACCAGGCCAATGACTACAAAGCCGCCGACAAGGCCTATCAGGACCTCATCGAAAGAGCCGTAAGCGCCAACGATGCCCGCCTCGTGGAACACACCTATGAAAACTACATGCGCTGGTCAGACTCGATCGAGGCCATAACAGCCCATACCGAACTCGGCAAGGTTAAGCAGGAGTATGCCGAAAGCCAGGAGACTATCGCAGAGAAAGACCACACCATAAAGGCCCGCACGGGCTGGGTGGTAACCTTCATCACTCTCTTCGTCATCGCTCTTGCCGCCCTCGGTGTCGGTGCCATGTTCTACTGGCGCGTGGTGGCGAAAAACAGACGCATGAAAAAATCCGTTGACACCGCCAACGCCGAAAGCGCCGCCAAGAGCGCCATACTCCACAACATGTCTTCGCAGATGGAGCCTACACTCGAACAGCTTGACCAGACAGACCCGGCTGTGCGCAACCTCCGCGGCTATGTCAGACGTGTCGGCGAACTCTCCGATGTGGAAAGTGCCGGACAGCTTGACGAGGAAGCCCTCGAAGAAGTGAATCTCCAGACATTCTGCGATGCCATTGCTAATAAAATCCGCCCGATGCTCAATCCGCGCGTGGTGCTGCATCTCGACGGCTGCAAAGGCTATGCCCGCATCGATGCTCCCGAAGTCGACAAAATCCTCACCCATCTTCTCGGAAATGCTGCAAAACACACAGCCGAGGGCGGTAAGATCACACTCGCCTACCGAAAACGCGGAGCGAAAAGCCACCAGTTCATCGTGACCGACACAAGTCCGGGCATCCCCGAAAACGAGCGCGAAAATCTGTTCAAGCCCTTCGCCACGCCGACTGACATCAGCAAAGGCGCCCGCCTCGGCCTCCCCATCTGCGCCCTCCGCGCCGAAAAGATCAACGGCTCTCTGATCCTCGATCCCTCAGTCACCACTGGCGCCTCATTCATCCTTACCCTCCACAGCTGACGCACCATCCATACACACAACCATGAACCGGTCAAAGTCTGGTTTTACAACAACATGATCCTCACCTGGGGCATAAAACCTCTTACCCCGAAACGGTCACTCGGCATCTTGCCGCGGACCGTTTTTTTAACAAAGCCGAGGCAAAATCTGTGAGGTTACGAAAATTCTCATTATCTTTGCAGCGATAATGCCTGTGTTGGCTCATACCGTCTTTGAGATTGATGCCCCGGCTCTTTGTATAACTTATCTAAATCGTCTTGGACACTGACCCTTTACCTGCCACTGAACAGGTGGCAAACACTCTTCTTGACATTACCAACACTCCGTTGCTTGACGTTGCGCCATTTTCCACCGACAGCATTGTGGCGCTCTTGTGTGCTTTGGCAGCGCTTCTGATCTCCGCATTTGTTTCCGGAAGCGAAATTTCATTTTTCTCGCTGACACCCGTGCAGTGCGACGAACTGGAAGAAAGTTCGTCGGGCGAACGTGTGTTAAGACTGCTCCGGATGCCCGAACGCCTCCTGGCCACAATCCTCATCATCAACAATCTGGTCAACGTGACCATCGTTGTGCTCTGTAACTTCGCCCTCGGCCCGATCTTCTCGACACTCAGCCCTGTGTGGAGTTTCATCCTGCAGACCGTACTTCTTACCTTCCTGATACTCCTCTTCGGAGAAATCCTGCCGAAACTCTATGCCAACTCCAACAATCTGGCATGGGCCAAAACGGCTGCCCCGATGCTTGAAGCCGGGCTCAGTCTGTTCTATCCGCTCTCGTCAGTCCTCGTCAAGAGCAGTGGCATTGTAAAGAAAGTGGTGACCAAAAAGACCACCTCTGTCACCGCCGATGACCTCTCGCAGGCTCTGGAGATAGCCCATGTAAGCGACGACGAAAACAAAGACATGCTCGAAGGCATTCTGAAATTCGGCGACACAACAGCCTCTGAAGTCATGACCCCGCGCGTCGACATCACAGGCATCGAAACCTCCGACTCCTTCGCCCAGGTGATGAAAATAGTGATCGAAAGCGGATTCGCCCGCCTGCCGGTCTATGAAAACACTATGGACAACATAAAAGGAGTGCTCTATTCGCGCGACCTTCTCCCCTACGTAGGGCAGACCGGAGAAAACTTCGAATGGCAGAAACTGATGCGCGAACCCTACTATGTGCCTGAATCGCGCATGATCGACGACCTCCTCGAAGATTTCCGTTCGCGGAGAGTCCATCTGGCCATCGTGGTCGACGAATTCGGCGGCACCCAAGGCATCGTGACCCTTGAAGACGTGCTTGAAGAGATAGTGGGCGATATCGACGACGAATATGACGTTGAAGAAAAAACCTACCGCCGCCTACCTGACGACACCTATATCTTCGAAGGCAAAACCTTGCTCAACGACTTCTTCCGCGTAACCGATCTCGATGAAGAAGCCTATGCACCCGTCATCGAAGACTGCGAGACACTCGCCGGAATGCTCCTGGCCATCAAGGGAGACTTCCCGAAAGAAAAAGAATCAATTGTCTACGGCCGCTGCCGCTTCCTGGTGCTCTCCATCCATCAGCACCGCATCGTCAACGTGCGCGTCAAAGTAATGCCCGAAGACCAGCCTGATTCAATGACCTCTCCAACTCCCGCCCTGTAAAACCGATGAAAAAAGCCTTAGGCCATATTTCATGCCTTATAATAAGCATCACGGCGGCTATAGCCGCAGATTCATGCTCCGGGGCCGGAAATGACAGCGCCGTTCCCAAACCGGAGGGATGGCCCCGCATCGAACTGCCAGGCCGAAACCACAGCATCCACACCGCAGGTCCGGCCACACTGATGTTCAATTCAGACGCCGACGTCAGCATGCAGCAGAAAGCCGACGCCTCATGGTGGATCACCGTGACCTACCCGCAGTTCAGCAATGCAACCCTCTACCTGACCCTCTCTCCAGCCGGCCGACAGGAGATATCAGCGATCATGAACAACCGCCGCGAACGCATGGAACTCAACTCCGGAGGCGCCACAACTGTCATCACCGAACTCACATCAGCCGGCAACTGGCACTGCGAACTGGCCGAAACCCGCACCTCGCTCACCACCCCCGTGCAGCTTCTTGCCACAGATTCCGCCTCCGTGCTCTCCGGCGCCTTCTACCTTGATCTGCCCGCAGGCTCCTCACCCGACTCAATAGCCCCAATAGTAAGAACCGTCAGAGACGACATGCTTTATCTCCTCAAAAACCTCTGACCATGACCGAACTGACCGCCGGCTGCTGCCGCCTTTACCTCTGCCCCGTCCCGGACACCGCAGGCTCAAGACGCGACTGCGAGAAAGCCGCCGTCGAATCGCTTATAGCCCAAGCCCTTGGCGAGGGGATGGAATTAACCCACAGTCCGGAGGGTGCACCGTCCGTGAGCGGACATCCGGACCTGCGCATCTCCATATCCCATTCCACCAGCCACTGCCTGCTCGCCGTAGGCAATAGCCCGCATATTAATATAGGTGTAGATATCGAGTCTCCACGCCCGCAGCTGCTTCGTGTGGCCCAACGCTTTCTCACCCCTGCCGAAGAAGACTCTGCAAACCTCTGCTGTGACGAGCCGTCGAGACTCGGCATACTCCTGAAATACTGGACAGCCAAAGAAGCCGCCTACAAAGCCGCGCTCACCCCCGGACTCGCCCTCAAGGAAATCCACATAGCCCCGGATTTCACATCCGCGCAGGCCCGCGGAAGCAAATTTTCACTCGCCTGGCACTCCCTGGCCGCCGGCGAGGTCATCGCACTTGCCTGCCTTGAACCCTGAATTTGCCTATCTGTAAGGCAATTCCCGATCAAAAGCCACCCGATTTAGAGTTTAAACAGACTCTAACGCAAAAATCAGTCCTCCGGCGAGGGCATTTAAAAGAATTTTTGTATATTTGCAGACTGAAAATTGGCACTTTACCGATTTTCTCCATGAAAATCAATCAGAATTTTAATTTTAACTAACTATTTAAATACATCACTTTAACACAATGCAAAGCAAAGGATCTTTGGGAAGTGTTGTTGCAGGTGTGATCGCCATTTTCATGGTGCTCATCTGCTTGTTCTACCTTTCATTCACGTTAGTTACCAACCACTACGAGAAGAAAGCGGAAGAATATGCCGCCGTCGAGGCTGCCAAGGACAACAACAGCCCTGAAACTAAACGTAAGGCCTACAGCGAGTACATCAAGAACATCGCAAACGAAAAGGTTTATTTAGGCTATACATTCAATGAAGTACAGAAACTCGGAGTAGGTCTCGGCCTCGACCTCAAAGGTGGTATGAACGTCACCCTGCAGGTATCGGTACCCGACATCCTCCGCTCGATGGCCAACGCAGAAGGCAACCCCTACTTCGAACGTGCCGTCATGAGCGCCGACTCAATCACCCGTGCCAACAAGAGCAATGACTTCATAGACGTCTTTTGCGCAGAATACCGTAAGCTCGACCCCCAGGGCGATCTTTCGGTAGTGTTCAAGGATCAGGTGAAGCGCGGTGACAGCATGGACGCCATCAAGAACTCACTCCGTCAGGAAGTGAAAGACCGCGTCAGCAGCTCCACCAACGTGCTCCGCACCCGTATCGACCAATTCGGAGTCGTTGCCCCCAACATCCAGGAACTTGAAAAGGACGGCCAGATCCTCCTTGAGCTTCCCGGCGTTAAGGAACACGACCGTGTACGCGAGCTTCTCAAATCAAGCGCCAACCTCGAATTCTACGAGACCACCCAGTTCAACGAAATCGCCCCGATGCTCCAGGCGCTTGACAACGCCCTGCGCACCGACACCACCGGCAACGGCAAAGGTCTCTTCGACTACTTCCTCCAGGTCGGCAACCCCTACCGCCCAATCAGCGTAGGTTCAGCCACCGAAACTGCCCGTGACACCATTGATGCCATCCTTGCATCAAACGTAGCCAAAGGCATCCTTCCCTCCAACCTCAAACTTGCATGGGAATTCAAGCCTGAGATAGTACAGGTCGACGACTCCGTACGCGGCAAGCGCAACCTCAGCATCTATCAGCTCGTAGCCCTCAAGACCTCAAACGGCAAACCAGCACTCAGCGGCGACGTCATCACTTCAGCTACCAGCGACTACGAAGCCATGAACGGCAACTACGTTTCAATGAACATGAAACCCGAAGCAGCCCGCCAGTGGGCCCGCATCACTGCCGCCAACCTCAACAAGCCCGTGGCTATCGTGCTTGACAATCAGGTCTACTCTTCGCCCAACGTCAACTCAGTGATCGAAGGCGGACGCTCGCAGATCACCGGCAACTTCACCACCGATGAAGCAAAAGACCTTGCCAACGTGCTCAAGAGCGGCAAGATGGCAGCCAAGGTCGACATCATCTCCGACACCGTGATCGGTCCGTCGCTCGGCGAACAGGCCATCCACGACGGTCTCTGGTCGTTCATCATCGCCATCGTGCTCCTGATGATCTTCATGTGTCTCTTCTACGGCCTTGTCCCCGGCATCATCGCCAACATCGCCCTCATCTTCAACATCTTCTTCACCTTCGGCATCCTCGCGTCATTCCAGGCCGTGCTGACACTCTCCGGCATCGCCGGTATCGTGCTCGCGCTCGGTATGGCAGTTGACGCCAACGTGCTCATCTACGAACGTGCCAAAGAAGAACTCCGCGCCGGCAAGAGCGTACGCACCGCCATCGCCGACGGTTACAGCAACGCATTCTCAGCCATCTTTGACTCGAACCTCACTTCGATCATCACAGGTGTGATCCTCCTTCTCTTCGGAACAGGTCCTATCAAAGGCTTCGCCACCACCCTCATCATCGGTATTGTCTGCTCATTCTTCACCGCTGTCTACCTGACACGCCTTATATATATAATGTGTGCCAAGACCAAGCCCTTCGAAAAGCTGACATTCACCACTCCCCTTTCGGCCAAGATGTTCTCTGACACCCACTTCAATTTCCTCGGCGCCCGCAAGGTCAGCTTCGGAATTGTCGGCGCGGTTGTAGCCATAGTGATCATCTCGTTCTTTGCCCGCGGCCTCAACCAGGGCATCGACTTCTCAGGCGGCCGCAACTATGTGGTTCAGTTCGATCATCCTGTGAAGACCCACGAACTCCAGGCTCAGCTCGCACCCCTCTTTGACGGTGCACAGCTCAGTGTCATCACCATTGACGACGACACCAAGGTCCGCATCTCGACCAACTACAAGATCGACTCTGACGAAGAAGGCATCGACAACGAAATCACCGGCATCCTCTACAAGGGCCTTGAGAACCAGCTCAACGGAATGAGCATCGAAGACTTCTCGACCACTAACGAGAACATCGGCATCATGTCATCGCAGAAAGTAGGTCCGACCGTGGCCAACGACATGCGCACCGACGCTTACATCGCCGTGATCCTCGCCCTTCTGGCCATGTTCTTCTACATCCTGCTCCGTTTCCGCAACATCGCCTTCTCGCTCGGCGCACTTGCAGCTGTAGCCTTCACAGCCTTCACCATCATCGGTTTCTACTCGCTCTTCTGGGGCCTCTTCCCCTTCGCTATGGAAATCGACCAGTCATTCATCGCCGCCATCCTTACGGTTATCGGTTATCAGATCAATGACACCGTGGTAGTCTTCGACCGTGTGCGTGAAAACGTTCAGCTCTATCCGAAACAGAACTTCTTCGACACCATCAACAGCTCGATGAACTCTACTCTCGGCCGTACAGTGATGACCTCATGCTCAACGCTCCTCGTGCTCCTGTGCATCTTCATCCTCGGCGGTGACGCGATTCGCTCATTCGTATTCGCAATGATCTTCGGTGTGATCATCGGCACTCTCGCCACAATCTACGTGGCAGCTCCCGTGGCTTACCTCACCGATGCCCGCCGCAACGCCAAGAAAGCAGCCAAGGCATAACCGCCCGGAACCATATCCACTTCTTATAACCCTCCGGCCCGTAAGAAATTACGGGCCGGAGTTTTTTATGCAGGAAATCCAACCACAGGCATCAGACATCTCCATCTTCCTACTTAAAACCCTAAATTACTCCCACATATAGCATGTGACTGAATATGCTATATAACAGCTATACTTTTTTTCTCGCTGCGAAAAATTTATATAAATTTGCCTCACTGTCATCACTTTTGACATTCAGAGATTGTTATAACAGCATATGGACAGAACTCAGACAAAATCACAGGCTCACCTCCGCTCTCGGCTCTCAGCCTTCGGAACCGTGACCCACCGCATATACCGCTTCTATGCCGATGGATTCCGCTCGATGACTGTAGGCCGGAAGCTATGGTTGCTGATAATCATCAAACTGTTCATTCTGTTTTTCATTTTCAAACTCTTCTTCTTCCCAGACATCCTGTCACGCGACTATGACACCGATGCCCAAAGGGCCGAGGCAGTGAGGGAGTCTCTTCTCAACCGTTAAGCTCCGGAAATATTCTGCCATTTACAAACACACACACTCAACAGACTTTCTATCTCTTTCAACTATAAAAAACAACTTATAAAAAACACGAGAGTATGGACGATTTGATGACCGTAGTCGACTGGTCGCGATGGCAGTTTGCCCTCACAGCCATGTATCACTGGCTCTTTGTGCCGCTGACACTCGGCCTGAGCGTGATAGTCGGAATCATGGAGACCATCTATTTCCGCACCCGAAGCGAAAAATGGCTCCAAATTACCAAGTTCTGGATGACACTCTTTGGCATAAACTTCGCTATGGGAGTGGCCACCGGAATTATCCTTGAATTCGAATTCGGCACAAACTGGTCGAACTACAGCTGGTTTGTGGGCGACATTTTCGGAGCGCCGCTTGCCATCGAGGGCCTGCTCGCCTTCTTCATGGAAGCAACCTTCATTGCCGTCATGTTCTTCGGATGGAAAAAAGTAAGCCCCGGATTCCACCTCGCTTCCACATGGCTGACAGCCCTCGGAGCCTCGATCTCGGCCCTGTGGATACTGATTGCCAACGCATGGATGCAATATCCCGTCGGCATGGAATTCGACCCGGCACAGATGCGCAACGTCATGGACAACTTCTGGGACGTGGTTCTTTCTCCCGTGGCCATCAACAAGTTCTTCCATGCAGTGTTTGACGGCTGGGTGGTAGGCGCAGTGTTTGTCTGCGGTGTCAGCGCCTGGTTCCTGCTGAAAAACAAGCGCCGGGAATTCGCTCTCGACTCGATCCGCATAGCCGGCTGGACAGGTCTCGCAGGCATCGTGCTGACACTCTGGACCGGCGACGGCTCGGCAGTCCAGGTGGCGCGGGTGCAGCCCATGAAACTCGCTGCGATGGAGGGACTATATAACGGTAAAGTAGGCCAGGAGATAGTGGGCTTCGGTCTGCTCGACCCGTCAAAGACTCTCAATGACGGCAAAGATCCCTTCATTTTCGACATCTCGATCCCCTACGGACTCTCGATCCTCGCTAACCACGATGCCAACACCTTCGTGCCCGGCATCAATGATCTTATCGAAGGTATAAGCCTCACGCCGGAAGGCGACACCATCAGGACTGAATCATATGCCGAACGCATAGCCATAGGCAAACGCGCCCATGAGGCCCTCCGTGACTTCGACCGGGCCATGACCGACGGCGATACCGCGGCTATGGCCGAAGCACGCGCCCGTCTCAAGGAAGACTACCGCTATTTCGGCTACGGATATCTCGACAGCCCTGAGGAGGCGATTCCGCCTGTGGGCATGACATTCTATTCGTTCCACATCATGGTGCTTGCCGGAGGCTATCTCCTGCTTTTCTTCATACTCGCCGTCATCAGCTCGGCCCGTGGCGGACGCCTTTGGGAACGCAAGTGGTGGCAGTGGGTGGCCATACTGACCATCCCTGTGGTGTGGATCTGCTCAGAAGCCGGGTGGGTGACTGCAGAAGTCGGACGCCAGCCCTGGATCATCGAAGGCCTGATGCCCGCCCGCGCCGCTATCTCGGCCATCTCGGCCTCTACCGTACAGCTGACATTCTGGATGTTTGCCGCCGTATTCACAGCCCTGCTCGTGGCCGAGGTCACAATCATGATCAACCAGATCAGACGCGGACCTGAAAACCACTAACCCGATTTCTCACCCTCAAACAGACATAAATCATGGAACTTGAATCCTTACAGATATATTGGTGGCTGCTCATTTCCGTGCTCGGCGCACTGCTGGTGTTCCTACTTTTCGTGCAGGGAGGACAGACGTTTCTGCTTTCCGTCAGCGACTCTTCCGAGGCCTCGCGCCGTATGATCAGTTCTTTCGGCCACAAATGGGAACTCACGTTCACCACTCTGGTGGTTTTCGGAGGTGCCTTCTTCGCATCGTTCCCGCTTTTCTACTCCACAAGTTTCGGAGGCGCCTACTGGCTGTGGATGCTCATACTGATCAGCTTCGTGCTCCAGGCTGTCAGCTATGAATTCCGCACAAAGCCGGGCAACATCTTCGGCACCCGCACCTACGATACCTTTCTCTTCATCAACGGCTGCGTGGGCTGCATTCTGCTCGGCGTGGCTGTCTCGATGTTCTTCTTCGGGGCTGAGTTTTCAGTCAGCAAAGGCAACATTCTCAACGGTTCTTCTCCGATGATCTCAGTCTGGGCTCCCTCCCACGGTTTCGAGGCCATATTCAACTGGAAGAACCTGCTGCTCGGCTTCACCGTTCTCTTCCTTGCCCGCACGCAGGGAGCACTCTATCTGCTCAACAACAATTCCAACCCTGACAGCTTTTTCAAGGCCAACCGCCGCCGAGTCATGGTCAACGGTGCCATATTCGTGGTGCTCTTCCTCATCTTCGCCGGGGTTCTCCTCACGTCAACCGGACTGGAGACCACTTTCAACGGCGGGATCGACGGCCTGCGGAGCACTTTCGCTCCGCGCGAGTTCAAATACTTCCACAATCTGGTGGAAATGCCCTGGACTCTGGCCATATTCCTGATCGGAGTAGTGATGGTGCTCTACGCAATCATCCGCTCCACTCTTGCCGACCACTGGACCGACGGCATCTGGTGGAGCGGAACAGGCACCATACTGGTGGTGCTCTGCCTCTTCTGGATAGCAGGCTACAACAACACCCCCTACTACCCCTCGCTCACCGACCCATCGTCGTCGCTTACCATCTTCAACAGCTCATCGAGCCACTTCACTCTCACCTGCATGAGCTGGGTTTCCATAATCGTTCCTGCAGTGGCTGCCTACATAGCCTATGCCTGGTATGCTATGGACCGCAAGCACGAATAAGACGCCTATCATCTTGTAAATCCCACCGATCCAACACAATCAAAAGTTCCGGAAGTCTTGTCACCGACTTCCGGAACTTTTGTCATACAGTTTACCTCTGCAACTGACTTTTACCGAGCGGACAAAAGACGCTGACAGGCTCTTCCAAGAGGTCGTTTAAAAACGGCCTTAAAGCACTGCAACCTGAATTTCAGGCAATTTCTTAAATAAAAGAGCATGACTGCGCTATAAAAGCCAGAGCGGAATATCACATAAAAGATTTTTGAAATCGCAGGCGCGGCTTCCGCCGGATCATAATTCCGATAAGCCCGTTTAAGCGTTTCCAATGCTTCGCGGCGGTCATGAGCCGATAATTTCGAATAATTTTCAACATATTTTGCCATCTTGTCGGCAAGACAAGCTGAGAGATGTAGTTGCAATCGTCTCCATAGCGGACCTTCACTGCATCCATGATCCAACAAGGCCTGACGGATAAACATATTTGAATCCAGGATATTGAAACTCCTGGCCGATTTGATTTCCACAACCGAATCAGGATTATATCTGTAATTGTAAACCGCATTAGCGGCAAAAGCGACTTTTTCCGCATCCATCAGAAGGACACGGCTGCCGGCTTCGTCAATAAACATAAGAGACTCCGTAAGTGCCACCACGGGGGCCTTCACCGTCAATCTCAGTCCCAGAAGATAGTTCAGGCACTTCTTATAGAACTCCTTTTCATACAAACCGCCGTTCATTCCAAAGCGCCACTCATAGAGCGTGTGGGCAACCAGATCCCAACCCGTATAAACCGAGCCCTTATCCAAGGCTTCGGAATCAAAGATTTCCACCTCTTCCCCGGATCGGCAATTTCTCATGATCGGTAATGTTATTTCGGTTCCGGTCTCCAGCGCCCTGTCAATAAGCTCCCTGATAAAGTCTGCCGAAACATCGTCATCCGCATCTATCGGGCAGACATACTCTCCCTCGGCCATCTCAGCGCCCTTTACCCTCGGTCTCAATGGAGTTCCGGAATTATGTTCCGTCTTGTAAAGTCTTACCCTCGGATCACAATCGGCTATATCTTGTACCACAGCCGCAGTCTGATCAGTCGAGCAGTCATCCACAAAAACCAGCTCCCAGTCAGGATAGGTCTGCGCCAATACACTATTATATATTGTCTTTACGTATTCAGCAACATTATATGCGGGCACTATAACTGATACCAGCGGATGCCTGACCTCTCTTCCATTCTCAATCATATTTCAATTCCGGCTAATTAGAGGGTGTTTCAACATACGAAACAGAATTATAAGGCCCTGTTACCTTGACATGACAGGGCGCTATGTATATGAGACTCCGGCCATCGCGGGTGCGAAACCGGATCTGCACCGACTCCATGCTGTCAAATCTCCGGCCATCAGCACACTCGTAATCACACTTTATACCACGCGACGCCACTTCAGTCTCAGTCCCAGTCCAATAAGTCATAGTCATCCGTCTGTCAGGCATGATCAGCTCATCGCCATAGGCAAACACATCTGCCCCACCTGAAAGTTTCGCCGGAAATCCGGGCCGTTCATGACTGTCATGACCGCCATTGGAGCTGCGTTCCATCCAATCGACCATTTCAGCCGTCAGACTCTCCAGCACAGGCGGAACAACCGCAAAGACTTTGTCGCCGGGATAAAAATCATTGTAACTGTTGATGTGGAGCGTGGTCCGCCAGTGGGCGTTGACCGGATGAAGCAGCGTCAGTTTTGACATTGCAATCGTATAATCACGATATACAGTCCCCGTCTCCGACTCCGCCATCTGCCGCTCGATCTCCTGTTCTTCATCCCATAGCCGCTTCTGAGTCCTGATGACATTGATATAGAAGACCACGATCATAAGCAATGCCACCCCGGCCAGACATTTCACCACCGTGGCCGGCCATCTGACAAAGACCGTCCGAAGCAGCCCGAACATTGTCAGCGAGGCAAAAAGATTGCAGATCCAAAGAGCCCGCGGATTGGAAGGGGACGATTTGAATACTATCACCGCTGACACCACAAAGGCCATCGCGACAACGACATCCATTGCTTGTGGATGCCAATAATGATCCCGACATCCTCCAAGCGCACATTTCCGGATGCGGCAAGCCATCAAGACAACAGCCAATCCCGCCAAGACTACTACAGGCAGCGACAGAGTAAGCACTGTCTTCAGATTGACCGGGGCGCCCACAGAGACAGATGAAAACCTCATCCAAAGGCCCGGCGCACTGACAACCCAAAGTGCTCCCGCAGCAAAAACGGCTGTGAGAATCCACCACTGCCACGGCATACGGAAACACCTTAGAAGCGCCCACGCCCCAAGACCGCATCCGACAGGCACGGCATAACCTTCATGTATCCATCCACACAGAAAGGCATAAACACCACCTGCGACAAGCACCGGAACCGGGAGCCTGCCGCTTGCCACACGACGCAGCAGGACGAGAAACCACACCGTCATGGCCGACGGCAAAAGGACATTGAATGAATTGTCGATCCCCATCGTGCCGAAGGGCCACGAGAACGTAAATGTCATCCACCCCCAGAAAGCGATCATGACCAGAGGCAGGTCTGAGCGTCGGGGGGAACACAGCTGTCCCGCACCAAGGATAAGAAAGGCCCCGCTCAGTCCGACTACAAGCGCCAGAGTCCATTTGGGCAACAGAGCCATACGCATCGCCATGAACACGATGTTGTCCAGCCGGCAATTGTCGATAGACCTCAGATAGGCCGTGAAATTCCACATCCTCGGCCAGGAAAACTCCTTGACACCGCCGTTGGCTGTCATCCAGTCGACAGGAAGGGCATAATCGTCACCGATATAAGGTACATGGAGCGAGAAAAGTGCATAGATCAGCGCGGCGAGCAGCACACCCGCCCAACAGACAAGTCTTCCTCCGGGCGACAGAGGTCTGTCAGCGCCCGGAGGAAGAGTCGCATATAATTTCTCAGAAAACACGATGTATGGGCGGAAAAACGAAAAGTGCAAAACGTTGTGTAATGGTAAACGGTGTTATTTTCAGTGGGTTGCAGGGCGTTTTGAGGGCGATTTTTGGCACTCTGAAAACGTGATTTTAGTTGGATTTGCTTGGATTTTGCTTGGATTTTCGCGGCTGAAAGTGTGATTTTTACTTGGATTAAGGCTTTGTTATCTTGGATTTTAGCTGTATTAGCAGGGTGATGCGGTGGTTATTGTGCGTCTTGTGCGTTGTCTTATTTGCGGCGCGAGGTGTCAGTTAGCGTAAGATTGACCTCTATTTTGCGCGACTCCGGGAGATTGTGTAAAACGGCACTCTTGTATAAAGATTGAATGTGTAATGGCTCAAATGTGATAAAACGCAATATAACAATACTTTATAAAATGTACTTTTCGTTTTGCGCCGAGATTGTGTAATGGATATAGTGTTGGGGTTACATTTGCCATCCAACAAAGTGCGTGGAACAATCTATTTTAGGCGTTTCAAAGCGTCCTGCAATCGGTAAAACAGCGAGGCGGCTTCATTGTCCCATTGGGCTATATCGGCGAGAGGTTCAAGTGCAATTTCCATTTGTATCTTTATGCCGTCAAGTGTGGGTAGTTTATCCAAACCCATTTTTTCAAGTGTAGAAACCTTAGTACCGATTTGCCCGGCAATCACTTCAAGGCTCATTCCGCGCACCCTCATGTAACGAGCCAATCTGTTTTTCATTTGTGCGCTATGCTCAAATGTGTAAAGTGTCTTTCGGCAAACTCCTAATATGGCGGCCAAATCATCTTTTGTGCCGTTGTGCTTCATCACAGCGTTGTAATAGCGTTCCGGGGTCAGTTTCGGTTTGTCCTGCTCCTGCGTGGATTCTTCGGGTGAGGACTCAGCAAGCGAGCGGCGCAATTTTCGGATATAACCGCTTTGTGCGCTTATATGCAACGTGTCGGCAATCTCGCTGTCAGTGAAGCCACACGAAATCAACTCAATAATGCTTTGTTTCTTTGATTTGGATTTATTTGACATTCAGCATAATATGTTATATTTGAGCGTTAAGCGGCGGCAGTCGCCCGAAAGCAACCGCCGCCGTGTTGTGTATCAGTTCAGCGAAAAACCGCCAAGCAGGATTTTAGGGTTTACCTTTGCGAGAGCCACGGCCATTGCGGTATTGTGGCTTTTTTTCTCGGCGAGATGTCGGGGTAAATCAATGCCGTTTTTCTCCAAATAGTATTGGAGACCTCCGATTTGCTCATGCGCCTCCGCGAGGCGTTCCAATAGTTCTTTGGTGCATCGCTTGTAAAAAGCGATAGTCTGCGCGTCAGCTGTTTGCGTCTGCTTGTTCATAACTCAAGTATTTAAGGAAGTTAAATAAAAAAGCGACCCTTAGGTGTCCTACGCTTACTTGAGTAAAAGCGCCGGGGCGTTTCCGCGCTCCGCACCATAGGCCGCTAAATATCTTTGGGGTGTTGTTGAAATGAATCATTACTCAAGTTTTTTAGGATGCGCAAATTTAGCCCTAAAATTCGGTTTGACAAAATATTTCGGGTACAAAATTGGGAAGTGTAGAAATTTTACGCAAAAAGAGTGTAAAGTTTTTACACTCCGTTTTGCCGTTATGGCATTAACGGCCAATTTTGCGCCAAACATTACGACAATGGCAAACGACACAAAAACAACAACTTTCATACTTTCGGACGAGTCACTGAACTCTTACGGCTTTGTGGTTCAGACAGCCGGAATCGACACGGCTCAGTTTGAACGTAACCCGGTTATGCTCTACATGCACGACCGCGAAAGCGGCGTTGTTGGCCGCTGGGAGAATATCCGCAAGGATGGCACCAAGCTAATCGCAGACGCGGTTTTTGATGAAAGCACCGAGTTGGGCGCAAAGATTAAAAAGCAGGTTGACAACGGTTTTTTGCGTTGCGTGTCAATCGGTATCGACAATGTGACGCAGGAGGATTTGAACAACGTTCAGACGGTTGTCAAATGCCGTTTAATCGAGGCTTCGATTGTGGATATACCGAGCAACGCCAACGCCGTGAAACTCTTTCGCCGCTCCGGGTCGTTCACCTATCGGCTCTCCGATCTCAACGACAACGCCTCCGATGCGTTCAGAACCGCCGTAATTGCCGCGTTAGGGCTTGAACCGGGCGCGAGTGATACCGAGATACTCCGGGCGATAGAAAAGGCCGTAAACGGCACGGAAAACGCCGAGGAACTGCTAAACAACGCCGTAGCACGCGGATATATCGACCCGGCGCAACGCGAGAACTTCCGGGCGATGGCGAACGGCAACCGCCGCGCCCTCATGGCGTACATAGACACCCAACGAAATACCGAGGCGAAAGAGATAGAAACAATGCTCAGAACCGCCGCCGGAACGTCAAGGATATTGAGTTACGAAACCGACCTTTACCGCCGTATCGGTGAGGCGATGGGGGCGCGTACGCTCCGCGAACTGCTTGATACGCTGCCCGGCCCGACAAAACCGCTTGACTTTATCAACCGAGGGAACGGGCGCGAGGGCTGGGGATTGCGCGAATACCGCAAGTTTGCCCCTAAAGAGTTGCAGGACAACCCCGATTTATACGCCCGGTTAGTCAAGGAGGAGACGGGGCGCAGTGTCGAGCCTCATTCGCTTGAATGGTATCGGCGCAACAATCCCGAATATCTCAAAGAGCACCCCGAAATATATCGGGAACTACTTGAAAAAGAGCGAGAACAGAGAAAAAGAAACCAATAAAAACCACCAACCCCCAAAACGCTGAATGGCATTAAACAAAGAAGTCTGGATTAACCAGATAATGGAGGGTTTTTACCCCGATGACAGCTTTTTGCAGAAAGCAAAGGATTTTTCCGGCTTTGTGGAAAATGACCGTCTGCACATTGCAAGCGCGGGAATAGACCCCAAAGTGTTGATTAACAACACGACATATCCTATTAAGACGGTCGAGCGCGAGGACGATGACAATGAAATCGTGCTTGACAAGTTCGAGACCGAAAACACGCTTGTGCGCCGCCCCGAGGCTATCGAGTACAGCTATGACAAGCTCGAAAGCGTAATCAGTCAGCACCGCGCCACACTCCGCAAAAGCGTGGCGATGAAAGCGATACACGCTTATGCGCCAACCGCCGACACGACCGACACTCCGGTAATTCATACAAGCGGACTCGCCACCGCCGGGCGCAAGCGTCTGACATTCGCCGACATTCTCGCCCTTAAAGAGCGTTTCGATGACGCAGACATACCGCTGACCGACCGCTACATTGTGTTGCACCCGAAACATGTCACCGACCTGCTTTTGCAGGACACGGAACTGTTCAAGAACCTCACCAACATCAAGGACGGCAAACCGTTTCAGTTCGCCGGATTCGGTTTTTATTCATTCGCGCAGATGCCCGTATATTCTGTCAAGGACGGCGCACTTACAAAAGTGGCGTTCAACGCCGTAAAGCCTGCAAACGCGCAGTTCGCGTCCGTGGCGTTCTATGCCGGGGAGGTGATGAAAGCGGACGGCGAAATCTATATGTATTCCAAAGAGGATGACCCAGGCGAACGCGCCACAATCGTGGGCTTTGACAAGCGTTTTGTCGCGCTGCCTATCCGTGGCAAGGGTATTGGCGCAATCGTAAGCGCATTAACCGAATAAAATACAGACACAATGCACGAGAACACCAAACGCAGAATACAGGCGGTCAAGAAACTGGCCGCAAAGCATTACGAGGAGGGCAATCTCGCCAAGTGCCACAAAAGCGTTTGGCGCAGGTTCATTCTCCCGGTCTACGGCATAGGTTACAGAACCTATCTGAGCTATCTTAAAACCGAATAGGACGCCAACCACATACCTACAACAAACGCGGCAACCACAGCGGAGCGCGGCGGCAATCTCAACCGATGCCGCCGCGCTTTTTCAGTCCCGAAACCGGGCAAATTTGGCCGTGGAACAATTTAGCAGCGCAATTATTGCCTGAATAGCAAAACCGAGGAGGGGACTATTTCTAAAACGCTGATTAAACAAGGCTTAACCACATAAAACGGCATTTTTAGTCCGTTTCGCACTCCAACTCAAAAAATGTACTTTTCGTTTTTTGGGGGTTTGTACCGCTTTTGTAAGTGTCTGAAAATCAATACTTGTTTTGCGGTACTAACTTTTTAGAGTTGTACCGCTAATTTTTTTAACGGAATTTCGGAAAATTGGTCGCAATGTAAACTATATCAAACGATTAGGCGATTTTTTTAGCGGTACTAAAGCGGTACTTTTGATTTTGCTAAATTGCACTTTTCGTTTTGCCGATTATAGATGGTCCGTTTAGAGATCGAAGAAGGTCTTGAATGCCGCTATGGTATAGGCATGGTCTTTAGTGGCCATCGTCTCGCGGATCGAGTGCATGGCCCATATGGCCTCGCCCATGTCTACGCCGCGCAGGTCGATCTGCGATGTCAGAATATTGCCGAGAGTCGATCCGCCGGCCACATCACTGTGGTTGACGAAATACTGACAGGGCACTCCGGCCTTGTCGCAGATAGAGCGGAACACGGCAGCTGATTCGGCATCGGTCATATACTTGCAGTTGGCATTGATCTTGATCACCGGACCGCCGCCCACCACGGGGTGGTTTGTCGGGTCATACTTCTCCGCATAGTTCGGATGGAAGGCATGGGCGTTGTCAGCCGAGATCATAAACGACCGGTCGATCGAACGCAGATAATCCTCCTCACTGCCGCCGAGACAGCCTACAATGCGGCGCAGCAGCTGGGCGAGCACCGGCGAAGCGGCCCCCTGCTTGGTTCCCGATCCGGTCTCTTCATTGTCAAACACAGCCATCACACGGGTCTGTGCCGTCGACGAAGTCTCAAGCAGAGCAGTCATAGCGCCGTGGACCATACTCAGGTCATCCAGGCGACCCGAAGTCAGAAACTCATCGTCAAGCCCCACGGTGCAGGCGGGAGTGGTGTCGAAAAGCGAGAGGTCGAAATCAAGAATGTCGTCCACACGGCATCCGAGCGCATCAGCCACAGTGCGGAGCAGCAGATTGTCCTTCTCGGCGGCATCTCTGACAATGGCTATCACCGGCAGCATGTCTTTCTGCTTCGAGAGAGGATTGCCCTCGTTGACAGCGCGGTTGAAATGGATGGCAAGGTGCGGTATGATCAGCAGCGGGCGGTCGAATTTCACTATCTCTGTACGGGGATGCAGCGGATCCCCGCCGCGGAGCACCACACGTCCGGCCACCGAGAGCGGACGGTCGAACCATGTGTAGAGAATCGGACCACCGTAGACCTCCACGTTCAGCCTGACAACCCCACCTTCGCTGATCATCTCGGCCTTGGGCTTGATGCGCAGGCAGGGAGAGTCAGAGTGGGCCGAGATTATGCGGAAACCGGCGTCAGGGCCTTCGGTGGTCACTGTAAACGCGAAAATGGCGCTTGAGTTCTTTACCAGATAATATTTTCCGCCCGGCTGAAGCTGCCAGCGGGCCGCGGGGTCAAGCATGGTGAAACCGGCGGCGTCAAGATGGCGTCTGACGGTCTTGACGGCAAGAAAATTGACCGGACTTTCGTTGAGGAACTCCATGAGGTTCCGTGCGGTGACTTTGATATCTTCCATGTGATTCAAATTTCAAGGTTTACGGCAAATTTACAATTTATTCGCGAGAATTTCATAGCCCGCAAAAATTTCTCGGATTTTTTCATTATATTTGTGCATCTATAAACCTTCAACCTATTTACCCCAAACCTTACCAATCAGCATGTCATTCCGATCATTCATGTCTGCCGTCATGGCCTTCGGCATCCTGACAGCCGCCGCAGACACCCGCACAAATGCAGGCTCAGCCTATCTGCTGAGCCAGAGCATTGATGTCAGCAAGGATTTCGCTGACTTCACCAACACCTATTTCTTTGCCGACTCTCTGGCCGGGTTCGACACTTCGACCGGACGCGGCACCATCAGCTGGAAGCGTCAGCAACTCATGCCCCGTCAGGCCTTCAACGCCAACACCTATCTCCACCAGCCTCTCAAAAGCCTTGATTTTCCTGACACTGCCTATCCGCAAAATCCCGATCTCGGTTTCAGTATCGAGCCGGTCAACGGACGCACACTGCGCCTGCGCATCCACACCTCGCCGGTAGCTCCCGCCGATCCCGACTCGCTTTCGCCCATGCTTGCCGGACCGGTAGCCAACGATGCATCCGCCTGGAAGGTCACACGCAAGGGCGCCGACGTTCTCTACACCTCGCCCTACGGTTCTCTGCGCATCCAGGCCGATCCCTGGCGAATAATAATCCTTGACAGCGAGGGCCGCGAACTGAGCCGCACACGCACCTGGAGCGACAACGATTCCACCCAGATCAAGGTGCCACCGTTCAGTTTCATCAAGCGCGGATCAGACAACTCCCGCTCCATCAACCCCGTCTTCTCCCTTACGCCCGGCGAACGCATCTTCGGCTTTGGCGAAGGCCCCGGTCCGCTTGACAAGGCCGGACAGAAGCTCAACCTCTTCGTCACCGACCCGCAGGGCCCGGAAAGCCCCGATATGTACAAGCCCATCCCCTTCTTTTTCAGCAACCTGGGCTACGGCATGTTTATCCACACCTCGGCTCCGCTGACCGCCGACGTGGGCCAGAGCTACATCGGAGCCAACAAGCTCTTCATGGCCGATGAAGACCTTGACCTCTTCATCATGTGGGGCACTCCAAAGGAAATCCTCAGCGAATACACCGCCCTGAGCGGACGTCCAGAAATGCCACCGCTGTGGAGCTTCGGCACCTGGATGAGCCGCATCAGCTACTTCTCCGAAGACGAGGGACGCGACGTGGCGGCCAAGCTGCGCAGCAACCGCATTCCCGCCGACGTGATCCACTTCGACACCGGATGGTTCGACACCGACTGGCAATGCGACTACGAATTCTCGCCCGAACGCTTCCGAAACCCGCGCAAGATGATCTCAGATCTTGCCAAAGATGGGTTCCACATCTGCCTCTGGCAGCTCCCCTACTTCGTGCCCGGCAACAAATACTTCCCCGAACTCGTCAGCAAGGGTCTCGCGGTCAAAAACGGACGCGGCACTCTGCCCTATGAAGACGCCGTGCTTGATTTCACCAACCCGGAGACCGTCAGCTGGTATCAGTCGAAACTCGGCTCGCTGCTCGAAATGGGCGTTGGCGCCATCAAGGTCGACTTCGGCGAAGCCGCTCCCCTCGATGCCATCTATGCCAACGGCCGCAGCGGTCTCTACGAACACAACCTCTACCCGGTGCGCTACAACAAGGCCGTGGCCGACGTGACCCGCCGCATCAAGGGCGACAACATCATCTGGGCCCGTTCAGCCTGGGCCGGATCGCAGCGCTATCCGCTCCACTGGGGCGGTGACGCGGCAAGCACCAACACCGGTATGCTCGGCACACTCCGCGCAGGCCTCTCGCTCGGCATGAGCGGTTTCTGCTTCTGGAGCCACGACATGGGCGGCTTCGTCACCTCAACCCCCGAAGCCCTCTACCGCCGCTGGCTCCCTATGGGCTTCCTCTCGTCACACACCCGCGCCCACGGAGCGCCTCCGACCGAGCCCTGGCTCTATGAAAATCCGGAATTCACCGACTACTTCCGCCGCTGCGCCGAGCTGAAATACTCGCTGATGCCCTACATCGAGCAGCAGGCCGCTACCTGCGTGGCCAACGGATGGCCCATGCTGCGCGCCCTGCTCGTGGAGTTCCCCGATGATCCCGGTGTCTGGACCGTTGAAGACCAATACATGTTCGGCTCCGACATACTCGTGGCTCCGCTGCTCACCGAGACCTCCGCGCGCAACGTCTATCTGCCCGCCGGACAGAAGTGGACCGACTATCAGAGCGGCCGCAGCTATTCGCCCGGATGGCACCACATCGAGGCCGACGGTCCGATAAAGTGCATCATGCTCGTGAGGGAAGGCGCCGAGATTCCCACCGTGGCTCCCGCGCAGTCAACCTCGGCGATCGACCGCTCCACTCTGCGCGTGACCAAGTTCTGACCCGATTCCGTTAAAAAACGGGGCAATTTTTCAGAGCTACTTATCGGAAAGAAGTTCTGCAAAGATACAACACCCGGCCTCCTGAAAGAGTGCGATAATACGGAAGCACGCCATCCGGAACGGTAAATCGGTGTCCTCGACCGGACACCACATGCCGAGAGGGATCGCAAACCCGTGACACCTGCGCTTTGCGCTCCGGTGTCACGGGCTACGAGTAAACTGATGTCCTGGCGGACATCACCACCCGGATTCTGTGCGACTCTATCCGGATTCTGAGCGCATCCATCCGGCCTCAGCACGCGAAGCGTGACCCGGACAGAACCCCAAGCCCTAACCAGTCCGAAAAGACGGACCTTGGAAGGCTCTGCGGTTAGCGGGTGTCCGGCAGGACACCGGTTTACTCGTAGCCCCCGACACCGCAGCGCTTTGCGCGTAGGTGTCGGGGGATTGAAAGACATTCAAACTATCGTGGTGTCCGGTCGAGGACACCGATTTACCGCCCCGGACGGCTGCGCAACGGCGCGTGTCCATCCGGAGCGGTAAATCGGACGGCTTTGCGTATGACGACATCCACAGAACAGAAACCGGGCCTTGAAAGCGCGTTGAATCCGCTTTCAAGGCCCGGTTTGTATGGTATGTGTGATCAGATTTCAGATCACTTCACAAGAACTTTGGTGACACTGCTGCCCCGGCGCACAATGTAGATGCCGGGGGCAAGGCCTTCAGTCGAATCGCCGAGTCTGATGCCGTTGATCGAATAGACTTCCACAGGACCGTCTACAACCACATCGGCCACCGGAACATCAATGCCCGACTCATCAGAGCCGTTGACGCCGTAGACAAGTTCAGGCCCGTCGGCATAGAGCGTAGAGGCGATGATGCGGCATCCACCCTCGTCAGCACCTTTGCGGACAGTCACAAGACCGTTGTTGTCAACGGTAGCGACAGCCGGATTGGTAGAGCGCCAGAAAATCTGAGGCAAGGTGGCATCTGCGGGCCACACCTTGGCCGACAGCTGGATGCGGTCGCCGGGCTCTCCGCTGATGCTTGTCTCTCCCTCGCCGTCTATGCGCCGGGCCACAGTCATCGAATAGCCTGTGAAACGGTCCCAGCAGGTATAAGCATCATAATAGGCATCAATCACATCCTGACCGCCCTGCAGATAGAGCTTCGCGCTGTAGTCGCTGAAGGCAGTGTAGGGCGCTGTCGGGGGCTTCTGAGCGGTAATCGCCACAGATTCCACATTCGCGTTGCCAGCGAAAGCATTTTCGCCGATAGTCTCCACTCCGCAGCCGATAATCACTGATTTTAAATTATTGCCACTGAATGCATACGCACCGATAGAGCGCACAGATGATGGAATCACGACTTCAGACAAAAGTCCGACACTAAAAGCATTGGCTCCAATCGACTCCAGGCCGCTTCCTAATGTCAGATTTTCAACATTCCGACAAGCAATAGACGCATCATCAGGAATGGCCTTTACAAGGTTGCCTATGACAAGGGTCTTAAATCCGACTACTCCAATTTTACTGTCACCACCCCAGTCACGGCCTATATACATTGACTCTGCATTAGCTCTCGTATCCTGGTTGGGATAATGATAAGATCCAAAAATATCCGTCCCGAAAGATATCGGCTCAGTCGAATCTTCGATCCGGAATTCAGTCATAGATTTGCAGCCGGCAAACGCCTGGTTGCCGATAGTCATTACCGCTGCAGGAATGCTCACAGAGCGCAGACCTGAGGCATAAAACGCGTTTGCCCCAATGCTCTGCACGGACTCAGGAATGCTCACAGAGCGCAGACCTGAGGCATAAAACGCGTTTGCTCCAATGCTCTGCACGGACTCAGGAATCTCAAACGATTCAAGAACAGAACAGCCATTGAACAAACCGGAAGGAATCAGACCAATGCCCGGTCCGGCAATGACTTCTTTCAGAGCGCTGCAACCGCTGAATACATCAGAGTCAATGCGTTGCACAGTCGCAGGTATTTCAAACGATTCCAAAGCCGTGCAATCCTTGAAAGCACCACGGCAGATGATCTCAATCGAAGCACGCGGATTTATAGTCATCTCTTTCAGTTCGTAGCAAGCGCTGAATGCCTCCGGGCCAATCACCTTGACATAATAGCGGCGGGGATTGTCAGGATCTGACATATCTGTCACTCTCTCAGGGATAGTGGCCCCGGTTATGCTTTTTGACACAACACCGGCAAGTATGGCTGTCGGTTTCTCCGGATCGTCATTGACAAGTCTATATCTGAATATACCGTCATCAATGCTTGTGTTAGAGATATCGGCACCACCGGCATTTATGGATTTGAATTCCTTCCAGTCGGTTGAAATATAGTCAATAATCGTACCTTCAGGAATTTCAAGCACAGCATCGGAATATGTATTTGAATTCCATACCGAATATTCCATAAGCGGAGGCACAGGATTCAGCACCTTTATTTCTGTAATCTTACTGTCTATCGGATATTGATAACCCATATTGGTATATCCATAACAATAAAATGCATTATTCCCGATTGATTCCACTGACTTGCCAAGGCAGACAGAGGTCAATGCTCCACAACTTGAGAATGCCGATTCTCCGATTGTCCTGACAGAATCAGGGATGACAAGCGAAGTCAGACTACTACAGTCTGAGAACGCAGATTTTTCAATTGTTTCTACCGATTCGCCGATTTTCAACGATTCCAGTTTTGTACAGCTTGAGAACGCAGATTCTCCGATTGTCCTGACAGCATCAGGGATAACAAGCGAAGTCAGACTACTGCAACCTGAGAACGCACTAATTCCGATTGTTTCTACCGATTTGCCGATATTTAACGATACAAGATTATTACATCCTGAAAATACACTGTCGGCAATTGATTTTATACTATCTCCGATTGAAAGTGATTTTAGAGTCGTCTTGTTATCCTTAAACGGAAAAGGCATATTCCCTGTCTCCAGATTTCTACCATAGTGCAGCTTTTCTAATGGGGAGGTACTAAAATCGAGCTCTTTAGAATAATTACCAACCCATACCAAAGGAGTTTCTCCATCTTGAATAGTCAGCTCTTTCAGGCTGCTACAGCCTCTAAACGTATAACTCTCAATTGTTGTGACCGTATTCGGTATAGTCATTGATGTCAGGCCGCTGCAGTTATAAAACGCATAGCTCCCAATTGTTGTAACTGAACTCGGTATAGCTATTGACGTCAGGCCACTACAGCCGTAGAACGCATATTTCCCAATTGTTGTGGCTCCACTCGGTATAGTTATTGATGTCAGGCCGCTGCAGCCCAAAAACGCACTACTCCCAATTGTTTGAACTGAATTTGGAATTGTTATTGACGTCAGGCCGCTGCAGCCGGAGAACGCATGGTCCCCAATTGTTGTGACTCCACTCGGTATAGTTATTGATGTCAGGCCACTACATCCGGAGAACATATAGTCTCCAATTTTTGTGATTCTGCTCGGTATAGTTATTGATGTCAGGCCACTACATCCGGAAAACGCATAGTCCATAATGGTTGTGACTGATTCCGGAAGAGTTATCCCACCATTTTTGCATGGTAGACACAACCATACAACTGACATATCTTTTGAATAGACAATGTCATCCACACATATCAGGTTCGGATTATCTTCATCAATAATGAATTCTTTCAAATTACTGCATTCTGAAAATGCTTGGCCTCCGATTAATTCAACTGACTTGCCAATTTTTAAAGATGTCAAGCCATAGCAACCATAGAAAGCTCTATCCATTACATTTACAACCGAGTTCGGGATATCTATTGAAGTCAGACTCGTGCAACTCTCAAACGCACTCGGCCCTATATATTCAACTGATTCCCCGAATTCAACAGAGGAAAGTCTGAGACTTGCATAAAATGCTTCACGACTAATAGATTTAAGAGTATTCGGCAAACGTATAGATGAAATATAACTACCTACGAAAGCGCTGTTTATCATATCATTTACTATATACGGTTTCCCATAGCCATAAATAGTATCAGGAATTACCACATCCCCATTTGCGCTACGATTTTCATATACTACTGCAGTTCCCGGAAGTCCGTCTGCCGGCTCACTTGAAGCATAATATTGGAAGGTGTCGCTTTAATGGTATAATTTCAGCGAAAAAGAATAGAACGTAATCATGTTATTGGTCAGTGATTTAGTATTTTTTGAATCTTTGGTATTTTTCGTTGTTTTGTATTGTTTTTCGCATTCAGTACAACTTTAGTACGCCCCTGAATGTTAAGGAGTGTGTAGTACACCTTTTGTGTTTCAGAGGTTTGACATACCTTTGCCGACACGACAAAAAACATTTAGATATGCCAAGACTCAAAAACCTCTCGAAACAGAACCCGAAGCTGCTTCAAAAGACGCTTCAGGATGGTCGTGCGAGTCTGTATCTTGAATACTATCTCGGACGACATGAAACTCCGGTGCTTGACGAAGACGGCAACCCCGTTTTATACACTGAGGGCGCAATGGCTGGAAAGCCTAAATACAAGATTACCCACAACCGCAAGAAGGAGAGTCTTAATCTCTACCTTTGGCTCAATCCCCGAAATCAGCAGGAACGGTTGCAGAACCGGAATACTTTGGCTCTCGCTGAGAAAATAAGGTTTGAACGTGAGCAGGAGTTTCTTGAAGATCGAGAGGGTTACCGTTTGCAAAAGGAAAAGGAACCGAATTTTCACGATTTCTTCCGCAGGATTTATTCGGAGGAGGCAACGATAACCAAATCGGCCAAGCTTGCATTCCGGCTTATCCATAACCGCTTTATCAAATATCTCAATTCGATACCCCGATTCCAACGGTATGCCACGTTCATACGTTTTGAGAATGTATCGAATGAGATTGCTGTCGGATTTGCCGAATGGCTGAAAGGGATATGCGCCGGAGAGGGTGCCCGAAAGTCTTTCTTCTATTTCAAGAAAGCCTGTGCAATGGCGATAGAGGAAGGAATGATGAAGAAGGACCCTTGCAAGGGTATCGTCATCAGATGTGACACTAATGTGCTGACAAAGGATATTCTCACCAAGGAGGAAATCGAACGACTGTTGCTTACCCGATACAAACAGGAACGCCCCGATATTCAGAGAGCCTTTGTTTTCTCGCTGTACACTGGAATCCGATTTTGCGATATAGTCCGGCTGACTTATTCAAATGTGGATTTTAGTTCCCGCACACTTCGTTTCAATCAGGTCAAGAGCGAAGGGCGAAGCGCACACAGTGCGGTTGTCATGCCATTGAGCGATGACCTTATGGAGATAATCGGATTCCCGCGTGATCCGGAGATAATGTCAGAGAAAATTTTTCCACTGCCACATAATTCCATTTGCCGTAAGCATCTCAAGGAATGGGTCAGGCAGGCCGGGATAAACAAACGCATAACCTGGCACTGTGCCCGCCATAGTTTTGCGGTAAATGTACTGAGTGCCGGAGCGAACATCAAGACTGTATCATCTTTGCTCGGACACGCCAGCATAAAGATGACAGAGAAGTATCTTCATGTAATTGACAATCAGAAGAAGGATGCGATGAACAGTCTCGGAAGAATATCATTTCGGCGTGATGACATATTCTCCCGCGAATCCTCCTCGGATGTTGAAGATTGACAGTTCATACCCCGTGGCATTCTTGACACTTTGGCTCTTTCGCTTGTTATAGAGTTGTATAGGCGGTCAAAAATGACTACCTTTGCAATAAGATTCAACGTCATAATGTTTTTGTTTCATTTTTGACGTGGATTAGTGGTTGGACATCGGGAGGGAAACCCGATGTCCTTTTATTCTAATTCTGAATTAGAATTTCCCAAAGTTGTAAATATCATTGAAATTTATTATCTTTGCTCCTTAAATCAACTCATACTCAACAACTAATATGAAATCAAATAAAATCATATTTTTTCTTGGTGCTGGTTTCTCTAAGGATGCCGGAGGTCCCATTCAAAATGAGATTATCCAAAATATCCTTAGTTCGGATTTTTATGAACATTTTTCAGATAATGAGGATGTAGTAAAATCCATTGATGAGTTTAAGGAGTTTCTTAGAAAAGAATTGTTGTTATCAGACGAAATGTTTTCTAAAATTGCGTTAGAAGACGTTTTTACGCCCATTGACAGATGTATTTCACAAGGTTTGTCGTTAGGTTCATATTCTGCAAAAAGTTTAATGGATCTAAGAGAAAAGCTACATCTGTTAATGGCTCGCTCCATTCAATACGGTGTTGATTTTCGAGGTCATAATAAAACCTATATCACAAAATTCGCTGATTATATCAATTCCATCGCAAAACAAAGAATTGCAAATCCGGAATTGGATGGCATAGGAATAATCACAACAAATTGGGATATTTTGTTAGACAATAGTCTGTATGATTTAACAAGTCATGAATCTCAAATTCTCTGTGAAGGGGATACTCTACATGGCCCAATTTCAGTTGTGGATTACTGCTGTTACATCAGTTCATTAGATAATGATCCATTTATCAAACCCGGATTGTTAGCGTTGGGTAGAAATGGATATAACATAAAATATCTCAAACTTCATGGTTCTATGAATTGGCTACACTGCCCCCTATGCCAAAGAATGTATGTAAAGTTCGGGGAAAAGACAATGTTTGAGACTACATACTGTAAATATTGTAAGTCTAATTATAACCTTGGGAACAAAGCAGCTTCTATTAGACTTAGAGGTAACCTCATCTTACCAACCTTTCTTAAAGATTTAAGCAATATTCAAATCCGACTTATATGGCAAAATGCAGGAATAGAGTTATCTGAAGCCACAAAAGTTGTTTTTATTGGGTATTCTCTTCCAGCCGCAGACTTTGAAATTCGTCAGTTACTATCTCGATTTATCCGGAAAGATGCTAAAATAGAAGTAGTGTTTCACCCGACAGCAAAAACAGAGGAAATCGATCGGTATAGAATATTTTTTGGAGATAGGCAATTTACCGAAAAGCGCATGACTGTAGGTGAATATGTTGATAGTCTATTTTCTGACACTCCATTGAAACCTAGATAAAACAAAACCCGATAGCTTGATATACAGGGGCTACCGGGATTCAACACTGCAAAGGTAGTGCTTTTTATCTTAAAAACAAAACATTACTCCAAAAAGATTAAGATTTTCTGATGAAATACGCAGATTTTGAGAAAATAATGTCCTCCAAAAGGATGGAGCGGTATCTGACAGCCTGCGGTGGCGACACCCGTAAGGCTATGACGCTCTATCGCTACAATCTACAGATTTCACAGGAAATGTTTACTATTGTGAGTTGCTTCGAGGTTGCACTGCGTAATGCGATTGATAGTAAACTTACTGATAATCTTGGTGAGGATTGGCTCAGAGATTCAATTATGCCAGACGGAGTATTTACTGAACCGATTTTGAGGAAGACGCGTGATATTATCGCCTTTGCCCATCGTAAACTGATACAATCCCATTCATATAGCCATCCCAAACTATTGGCTGAAATGGAATTTGGCATCTGGAAGTATATGTTCTCGCCGATACAGTATAGAGTGACCGGGCGTAATCTTCTCACTATATTTCCCAATAAGCCCCGGTCATCAAGGGAGATGCAGTATAATCAGACTTACATTTTCAATGAGCTTGATAAGGTCAACTCCTTGCGAAACCGTATTGCTCACCACGAAACCATATGCTTTGCCACAAACACGTCAACAATAGATACCTCCTATGTGATAAACATATATTCCAAGATAAAGACATTGTTTTCGTGGATGGATATTGACAGCAATTCGCTCTTATATGGGTTAGATCATATAAACCGTGTCTGTGCTCAGATCAATCAGTTAAAAGCAGGAATTTGACCCGTCAAAATCAGCTCCATAACGCATATTCGCCCTCGGAGCCTCCAAAAATTTGGATATTTCGTAACTGTTTTGTAGCTTAGCCGCCGAAATAAGAATCAAGCAGGAATTATGAAAGACACACGTCAGCCAATGTAAGACCAATATCGGACATGGCTGAACAATTTCATTTTTCTTTTGTTAGGAAGTTATCAAAAGTTAGGTGGCAGTAGCCCTAACCCCTCGCGACATTGCGAAGCACTGACCCTGACGGGGCGGTGACGATTGTCGTACCCCTGCCACACCTCCTTGCGAAGGGGTGACATTGATGGATTAAAACTTTTTACGAGACCTCGCCAAAGGCACGTCAGCACAGACGCATCGGCAAGGCCCCGCTTTTTTATTGTCCGTCCGGAAGGGCAGTAAAGGTAAACAATTCAGCGATGTTCACTTTCTCGCATATCTCATGGACGCAAGTCCAATACTATTTTGCAGTGTCTGCCGGCCTTTTAATCCTCCGGGTGTAGTCATCGGGCCGGTGTGACGCAATAACTATGACCTGACGACACCCGCCTACCCGTATGTTGAGCATACAGCATATCACTTATCATCTGAAAACTGATGCGTGAGAAAAAACAAAACAATCCACAACCCACTAATCCACTTTTCCTAAAAATGCAAAACATTACTGATTTCCTGAATCTTCCTTTCATCGAGGTTCTGAAACTCGTCATGAAAGGAGCGGTCGAGGATTACCTCACCGAATCGGGAGTGATGGCAGCACTTGCCGCCATTCCCGCAAAAGCGACGAAAAAAGACAATGAAGGCCTTAACGCCGAAGAAGCTCTTGACTTTCTCAACGCCAACGGCTATCCCATCAAGAAAGGGCAGCTCTACAAAGAGACAAGCGCGAACACCATTCCACACAAGAAGTTTGGAAACAAACTTCATTTCAAGGCACAGGAACTGCTTGCATGGGCTGAGAGCAAACTCATTGACGGCAACGCCGTAGGCGTACTTGGCTCCAATGACAAGCCGAAGAAGAAAGGAGGCTGCCGATGAAAAATGAAACGACATCATCAGCAAAGGCTACTCCCAAGCCTAAGGCCGGCGAGAAAAAGGCAACCGTAAAGAAGAAAGCCGACAGCAATCCCGACACACCTGCAATCAAGTGTACGGAAGTGACTTGTCAGACAAATGAACAGGTGACAAATCACACTCCTGACCAACTGACCAATCAGTCAGTACCGCCGGTACCGACTGACGGCTTGATTGCAGAGCAACCGACTGCGCAGAGTATCAGCGGTTTCCCCATTGACGTCCTGCCTGCAAAGTTGCAGGGGATAATCAACGAGGCAAATGCCACCCTCGGATTTCCTAAGGACTACATCGCAGGCTCCATGTTGACGGCTATGGCTGCGGTAATCGGCAACACCCATTCAGCCGAGGCTATGTCAGGGTGGAAAGAGTATGTCATTCTTTTCGTTGCCCTTGTCGGATGCCCCGGTGTGTGCAAGAGCCACCCGCTCAGTTATCTAATGCAGCCTCTCATCGACCATGATGCCGAGAAAGCGGCTCAGTTTACCGAGGAGTTGAAACGCTACAATGCGGCGATGGAGCTGCCACCGAAAGAAAGGGTCGCCAACGGTTACGAACTCAACCCGGTCGAACCCCGTCGGGTGCGCTTTATGATGCAGGACGTGACCAACGAGGCGGTACACCGTATTCTCTCGGAGAACCCCCGTGGACTGATACTGATGTATGACGAGCTTGCGGGTTGGGTCAAGAATTTCAACCGCTACAACAGCGGCTCGGAATCGGAGTTCTGGATGTCGGTGTTCAACCACAAGGTTGCCATGTCCGACCGCAAGAGCAGTCAGAGCGGTGTGTTTATCCGCAACCCGTTCCTTTGCGTCATCGGGACGATACAGCCGAAGGTGCTTACCGATCTTGCGGCGAACAACCGCAACGCCAACGGTTTCATGGAGCGCATACTCTATGTGTTCCCCGCCGACCAGACAAAACCGAAATGGGACCGCACCCGCCGACTGCCGTCATTCGACATCGCGGCCGCATGGCGTGAAATCCTGTCAAGGCTTATCGGGATAGTGCCGACGGTTGACAGTAGCGGAGAGATAATCCCCGATGATGTTCCTTTCTCGCCGGACGCGCTCGACCGCCTCTATCAGTGGCAGAACGAGCAGACCGACCGTTGCAACGCCGACGGAAGCGACACCCTGACCTCCATCGCAAGCAAACTCGAAATCTACGCTATCAGATTTTCTCTTTTGCTCGCTCTCGCCGACTGGGCGTGTGGCGGTGAGAAGAAACTGATTGATGTGGACACGGTGGAGAGGTCGATACGCCTTGCCGAGTATTTCCGCTCGACCGCATCGAAGGTGCAGGGCATCATCAGCGAGGACGCACTGACCGAGTTGCAGCTTGCCGTTCTCTCGGAGTTGCCCGACAGTTTCACCACTGCCGAAGGTGTGGCGATAGCCGGAAAATGCGGTATGCCGGAGCGCAGCTTCAAGCGGTTCCTGAAGGACAGGAAAGGCGTGCTTTTCATCCGTAACACTTACGGAAACTACACCAAGTTATAAACATTCACCCCTTGGCATTTTTGGCACTCTGGCATTTCTGACGGAGATGCCTACCCATCCCGTCTGTGCCAGAATGTCAATTGTGCCAAGGGTAAAATCAAAAACTGAAATCCCGTGAAACATTCTTTTTTCGTTGCAAAATCCATTGCAGTCATTGCAATGGTTATATCGGTGTACCACTGCTATGGCAGTGCAGTACCATCTGTGCAGTGGCGGCACGGAAATTACGCCATCCGGAAATTCCTTAGCTCATTAGGGAATTTTCCGAGCCGCATATCGTTCCGATACGCTGAAAATGTCCCTACTGAGCCAAAGGGGACATCCCCTTTGAAAACCCCGATACGGCTTAATGAGAAGCCGTACACTCCGATTGTTCCACAAAATAAACACGCTTGCCTATGAGTTACGCCGTACTCCACATAATGAAGGCAAGCGGTTCATGCACCGCCATCGCCCGACACATCGAGCGAAGCACCCAGCCCGACAATGCCCACCCCGAACTGCGCCATCTCAACCGTGATGATTTCATCAAATATCCCGATGGTGTTGACGGTCTGGGCGAGGCAATCCAGCATCGACTTGACCATGCCGGACTGACACGGAAGATTGGCAAGAACCAGGTGCTTGCCCTCAACGTCCTGCTGTCATCCGACGGCGATGCACTGCGACGTTTAGCCGATGAAGGTAGGCTCGACGATTGGGCGGAGTCAAGTGTCCGCTGGGCAAAGGAAACATTCGGAGAAGAAAATGTAGTCGGCGCACACCTCCACATGGACGAGCAGACACCGCACCTTCATGTCACGGTCGTGCCGATAGTCACCACCGAGAGAAAGAAAAAGGCGAGCGAAGCGAAAGCCCGGAAGCGTTACCGTACCAAGTCGGGCAACGCTCCCAGATTGAGTGCCGACAGCATTATGACCCGTGAAAACCTCACGCACTTTCAGGACACCTATGCCGAGGCAATGGAACGATTCGGGCTGGAACGTGGCATCCGTGGCTCCGAAGCCCGCCACGTTGACCAGCACGAATATTACCGTAAATGCCAAATCAAGAAAAAGGATCTGGAGCAGGATGTGGTGACTCTTACCACCGAGAAAGAGCAGCTTGATACCGAAACCCAATCTTTGGAGAAACGTAAGGCTGAACTCGAAATGGGCAACCGCTGGATTGAAAAGACAATCATCGAATCCAAGGCCGCAAACAAGCAGCTGACCGACGAGAACGCTCAACTTGCCAAGGATAAGAAATTGCTTGTTGAGTATAATTCGACACTGAAAGAGACTGTCGTTGGAATGATTGAAGAATACAAAGGTCTTGAAACATCGAAAGAAAAGCTCTCAAAGGAAGTATCGGCTCTTGAAGCGTACAAAATGTCAGTTGCTTATGATTCCGACTATGCCGAATATAAGGCTGACATTGAGAAATACTTTCCAGATGTACCCGACCTGCTTATTTGGGCAAGATACTGCAAGCATATCGGATTTCCGGATAGTTTTACTCAAAGAATAATCGCTCAACAATCTGTTCCTTTCCAAGGATCGTTGTACTCACCCGAACATAGTCAAAGATTCTCCACCGAACACTCAGAGGCGAAACTTGAACGTGATCCTGATAAGAAACACTGTTTCATCCTGAAGATTGACGGCGTCAGTGTCTTTCAGTGGTTCCGCGACATGGCTCGCAAACTCATTGAAAGGATGGGCTTCCGACAACCCGAACCCAAACAGCGCGGCGGAATCCGACGATGACTGTAAATTCCAAGTGATAGAATAATAAGTGAGCTTCGGATCCACCAATTAGGTGGTGCCGAAGCTCACTGTATGAGTTAGGGATTAAAGCCTTACGGTCAAGATCATAGGCTCGATACACGAAAGCGCGGTGGCGATGCCACAACTCCAAAAATCAATTATTGTCGGATATTTGCTTATTATATTCTTCTTTAATTGCTTTCGTGCTTTTTGAAAAGAGTTTTGATAATAAAACAAATGGACGAACTATCCAATATAATAAACTGTGCTTAGATTTAGGTTTGGATTCCCTAGGAGTAGGCTGCGTATAACTCTTGATATAAAACCTGTTAGTAGGTATTATCAATAAGAGGAAATATGCCCCATAGCACAAAACGGATGTGGCAGCATATTCATCATTTATAAAAGCAGCAAAACGGTATTGATATATCTCCGTAATATGTTCGTGATTTATAGAGCAAAAGGCTGCAATAAAACTAATACCAAGAATTGTAAATGTTATGAAATTGACAATTGAAAAAAACTTAGTAATCTTTACTGCTTTGATATTTACATTGCCTATATTGCGATAATAACGGAGCGCAAAACAAATTGCCCCTACTATACAAAGTAAATATAGTGCGATGAAAATAGCACATTTTATTTTTAGATTTCTATTATATTGAGATTCCTGTTCCTGCCATTCTTTATAAGAATGTAGGTCTAATTCCTTTGCGATATTGAGAAATTCAGCATCTAAAAAGTCAAAAGTATTGGATTTTGCAGGCCGTTCTACTTTCTCATCAACATAAAAGTTTAGTTCATATGCACGATTATTAGCAAAGATAGTTATATGCTTCTTAAATATAGGAGGATAATCGTCACCCACAGAAACCGTCATATAGACAGGTGTTTCAATTGCTAAATTAGGAGAAAAATTCTCAGAATGTTTATAAAAAGATGAATCAGATACTAAAGCGTCAATATAATACTGATAAATCGATTTTCCATTTTCCTGTGAATCAATAATTTCAGAGTCCAAATCATAAACGCGAAGAATGATTCCCCTACCATACAATTCAGAATTGCTATCAGAATTATAAGTATGAATGGAACTTAAAATACGTGAGTATGGAGTGTGCGGTTCTTCATTTGGAAGTTCCTCCCAATTGCGCCCCAATAGCAATGGCGTATGAATTGTTTTCCATCTATCATAAACTTCAGTCTTATCTCGAATATCACCTATGCGTAAATTAGAGTAATGGCCATATGGGAAATACCAACCCTTATACTGACCATACATTGGTCGGTAAAATCTTTGGCGGTTGAAATCAGTAAAACTAACCATTGTAATAGCAACCGCAATCAAAAAAACGCAGTATATCCAAATAGTTCGAGCAATCCTCTTGTGAGAAGCGACATGAGGCTTAAAAGTTTTTTTTGAATTACGTAGCCAATCTATAAAAACATAGATCGCGTAAATAAGTAAGAATGAAACTAATGCTCCGAGCATAAAGGCAGAAAAATTATAATAGAAATGAGGGGAACAAAAAAATATACATTAGTCCCAGTCATTAAGGTTATACAAAAAAATTTCAAGGTCGGGTTCATAAAACATTGGGCGAGCCGGTGTTCTCGAAGTTATCGAAATCCACCCACATATCATGTTCGGTGTACCCGTTGTATGTATCTAAGGCGTCGAGTTCGTCCACATTAAACTAAGGCTAAATTTTCATTAGCTCGTTGACTCAAGAGCCATTATAGATTACAAGAAAACGTGAGCCAACTATGCCACGTCTAAAATGAGGGTCGTAGGAAACCTTTGATACAGATGTAACAATAGCAGCCCACGCTATATGCGTGAGAACCACTATGCCATCTCTTGTATCAGGTTGAAAATTTCCTACGTTTTCATTTTACAAGATAGCATAACGCTTCTTATTTTCCAGAATGTCGTGAACTGACCGATGCCAATTCGACTGCAAAATTAACGATTTTTTCTCATTGCCTTGCTATTCAAAACCTCAAATTTGGAGTGATATTGCGAAAAAGAATCGAATTAAATATAACTAACATGCCTTAAAAATCCATAAATTAATTCTAATAATCTTCTCTTATTATCTCATTCAGTACCTATTTAGTACACCCCACAAATCGCAATATACTGATAATCAATCATTATATCCTAATATAATATCTAATGCCATCATATACAATAATTGCGCTTCTTGCCGACAAACCGGAAATTATTGTCAGCAATAGCAAAATTAACTTTTTCATATAACGTTTTTTGATTGTTTTTTATGTTTAAATTATTCCTGCCGATGACTTGCTGATCTGCTTGCGGCTGTTGTGGATGTGCAGCATGGCATCGATATTGTAGAACGACAATATGCGCAGAGTCTCGCAGTGCAGGCCGGACAGCAGGGGCTCGATCTGCGGCCAAAGATTGCGGAGCTGGGCTACAGTGGTTCGGGGAGTCACTCCAAGAGCCTTCAGTGCCTGCATGGCCTGCAGTCCGGGGGCCAGACGGCGCAGTATCTCCTGCATCTCCGGATCATGGTCAAGGTCGATCTGCCTAAGCGTAAAGACACCGGTCATCGGACTCCAGGCCTTTGATGAGAAATCGAACGAATAGACCTGATGGATCAACGGACTCTCATCGGTCGAGCCGAAAAGCTTTATGTAAACGTGGCCTGCACTGTCAATGCCGATCTCGTCAATCGAAGCCAATGTATAGGCCCACATTCCGTCGGGCAGACGGGTGAATCCGCGGGGATCTCTCCGATCCTCGGCCACATAGAAGAGTATGCGGTCGGTGATAGTTTCAATGACATCGTCAATCTCGGCTTTCCACGCATCCAACCAAGCTTTATGCGAGAGCAAGAGTCCGGTGGGAGAATTTCGTTCGAAGTCTTCAGCATTGTGGAAGATAGACCGCACCGCTTTCAGCGGGAAGGGTACGGTGGTGCCACCCTTGCGCGACTGGGTGACGAGACGCCCGCGGAATTTGCCGCGCACTGACTGCGGAGCTTTTCCAATGAAGGGGTCCACAGTCGTTTCACGCACCGATATCCAGTGGATTCCGGCAGGCACCGGCGCTATGCCCTGGGGCACCAGGGCGGATGCCGGCAGCTGCTGCAACTCGGCCTCTTCGGGGAGATCGCCGGAAGCGGCATCGGCTTCATCGTCAGCTTCATCATCTGCCATGAGCACTGCATCGGCGTAGTCACGGAAACGCCTTAGAGCGGTGAGGCGGTCGGCGAGTGTGCGTTGGTTTTCGCTGTCGGGCGATGATAATAAAACAGTCTCGATAATGCCGTCTATGAGGCTACGGGCGTATGACGGCGACGGATTTTCTTCAAGCTGTCCGCAGAGCCACTGAAGCAGGTCAGTGTCGGCCGGTAGCTCTTTCAAGCCTGCCGGACGGAGAGAGCGGATGCGCGACATGGTGCTGTCGGCACTCTGAGGCAACATGCGCCTGCACAGATAGTCTTTAAATCCAACTGCAGAAAAAAGATTGGTCGGCATAAAGATGTGTGTGATTGGTCTGATATATGTCCAGCCGACACCCCTGACGGGACTATGAGAAAACAAAAAGCATGGGTGCCGAACAATTGCTCGTCCCACCTCTTGAGGCTCTGGCATGTGCCCATCATAGTAAGACGAGCAATGTGCAGAGCCCACGCAAATATGCATGCATACGATAGACCAAAGGCAAGACCCCTCACAGGGTCACACCTCAGCCATCGGATGCCGATTACATATCCATGAGCATCTACCATTGCATCAGTCCTGACTATGATTTTGAAACTGCCAGATTTCAAGAGGTCAAGAACAGAAGCGCAAGTAAACGCTTTTTTCAGTATGTCCTTGCCCACGGCATGGCGCCGGAGCAAGACTGCCTCCCTCCCGCATGACCCACACGCGCGGGCTCTGCTAAGAAGTTGTATTCAAAACAACCGTTAAGTCGGCATGCAAAATTACAAACAATTCTTAAAAAAGTCAATATCCCGACAGGGAATTAACAGTCCGGATCACAAAGATTCAGAATAGGCAAAACGCACTAATTGACATAAAACAACACCCCCAAAACGCACTAATTGACATAAAACGACACCTCCAAAACGCACTATTTGACATAAAACAGCACTTCCAAAACGCACTAATTGACATAAAACCGGGCAATGGCACAAAAAGCGGTTGTTAAAACATCGGAAAGAACTTCCGCAAAGATACAAAATTCCGCCCCAGAAAGAGTGCGATAATGCGGAGGCACGCCATCCGGAGCGGTAAATCGGTGTCCTCGGCCGGACACCACATGCCGAGATGTATCGCAAACCCATGACACCTGCGCGCTTTACGCTCCGGTGTCACGGGCTACGAGTAAACCGATGTCCTGGCGGACATCACCATCCGGATTCTCTGCACGTCCATCCGGCCTCTGAGCGCATCCATCCGGCCTCAGCACGCGCAGCGTGTATGAGGCTATGCGCGAGATGCGGTCAGAAGCCCTGGTCGAAAAGGCTCTTAACGTCGGGTCGGAGGAAACGGTCGACCTCGTCGGGGTAGACCGCCACATCTACAGGCCCAAGAGCGTAGGGACCGATCTCATAGGGGTCGTAGTGGAAATAGAGAGTGTTTGACGCAATGTAGGGCTTGCCGGGATAGGTCAGCTGCGAGACAAAGATGCCCCCGCGGTCAAGAGCGTCGACCGGAACTGAAAGCTGCCGGGCAAGCGCCGTGCGTATCACAGGCATTATGGAATCAGCCGTCACGCCGGGCAGAAACATATTGTCGAAACCGAGCACCTGACCCTGCGCGAAGGAGTAGGTGAAGGGACGCACGGAGGTCATGGGGTGGGCGCCGCCAAGATAGGTCGACGAAACCACCTGATAGGTGGCCATATCCTCGTTGACCTCCATAACCGAGGCCGTGACATTGTTGAAATAGGTCATCGTGTCGGCCGGGAGCGAGTCGACCTCGGTGACAGACTTTATACCCTCTACAATAGAAGTGTTGTCGAGATAGGCTCTGATGGCGGCTCTGATGTCAGTGACGGCGGTGTCACCGTAGGCAAAATACAGCAGCGAGTCCTGAAGGACGCTTATATCATTTGAGCCCAGCCGTTCGGGCCAGTGGATCGAAGTGTAGAGTTCAAGATATGCATCGCCGTAGTCCATCGAGATGCGATAGTCCTTGTCAGCCGTCATCAGAATCTCGCTGACCTGAAATTCGTTGATGAGCCCGGCATCGGCCTTCCGGCCTGATCCGGAACCTCCGCAGGCCGTCAGGGCAAGCGCGAGAGCGGCCGAGGCGAGGAAACAGTATTTTCTTTCCATAATCCTAATAAAGTGTGTATTATATATAATATATGTGGCATATCTGCCGGCCCTGACAGAAGAAACCGGCCCGCAGAGAGAGGGGGGAGAGCATTCACAGAGGTAACACGCAAGGAACGTAACAAGTTTGTAACATCCGGCCACAATCCTAATCGCCCAAAGAGGCCAATGAATCGGCGAAAGGCACCAAAAAGCGACCAAAAAGGAGCTTAATTAACATCTTTATACGTTTGTTGTGTGCGAAGTTGACAAAAAATAATTACCTTTGCACCGCAAATGTAAAAATTTTTGCGATTCCAATCAAGAAATTACTAATCAACTCACAAAATTAAAACTATGTCTGAAATTGCATCTCGAGTTAAAGCTATCATCGTTGATAAGCTCGGTGTTGACGAAAACGAAGTAACCGAAACCGCTGAATTCACTAAAGATCTTGGCGCAGACAGCCTCGACACCGTAGAACTCATCATGGAATTCGAGAAAGAATTCGGCATCACTATCCCCGATGACCAGGCCGAAAAGATCAGCACCGTACAGAACGCTATCGAATACATCGCGGCTAACACTCAGAAGTAAAAACCGGTCTGCGAGCTCACAGCCCGCGCTCTGACCGAGCCAAAAAAAGGCTCCCCACGCCAATAAAACCAGCGCGGTGGAGCCTTCTTCTCAATTAACCCCCTCCCCTCAGAAACTTTCCTCCACATAACACCCCCTTACGAAATTCATTTTGCCAATGGAACTTAAAAGAGTAGTGGTGACCGGACTCGGCGCCATCACCCCTATAGGCAACGATGTTGAAACCACCTGGCTCAACGCCGTAGCCGGAAAGAGCGGAGCCGCTCCCATCACCCACTTTGACGCTTCGCAGTTCAAGACCCAGTTCGCCTGCGAGGTCAAGGATTTCAACCCCAATGACCACTTCGACCGCAAGAAACTGCGTCAGCTCGACCTCTACGCCCAGTATGCTATGGTGGCAGCCCGTCAGGCCGTTGCCGACTCAGGCATCGAGGAAGCCGCAAACCTCGACCGCAACCGCGTGGGCGTAATCGTGGCAGCCGGCATCGGCGGCCTCCACACATTCGAGGAAGAAGCCGGTTACTACGCTCTCAACGGCCCCCAGCAAGGCCCCAAATACAACCCCTTCTTCATCCCCAAGATGATCGCCGACATCGCTTCGGGCCACATCTCGATGGAGTATAACTACCACGGCCCCAACTTCGGCGTGGTATCGGCCTGCGCATCGTCAAACAACGCCATCATCGATGCCTTCAACCTCATCCGCCTCGGCAAGGCCGACGTGTTTGTGACCGGCGGCGCCGAAGCAGCCATCTACCCCGCAGGTGTGGGCGGCTTCAACTCAATGCACGCCCTCTCTACCCGCAACGATGACCCGGAACACGCATCACGCCCCTTCAGCGCCTCGCGCGACGGCTTCGTCATGGGCGAAGGCTCGGTAGTGCTCATCCTCGAAGAACTCGAACACGCCAAAGCCCGCGGCGCCAAGATCTACGCCGAAGTAGCCGGCGGAGGCATGAGCGCTGACGCATATCACCTCACCGCAACCCACCCCGAAGGCCTCGGCGCCATCCTCTCGATGCGCAACGCCCTCGAAGACGCAGGCATGAAGCCCGAAGACATCGACTACATCAACGTGCACGGCACATCGACCCCAGTAGGCGACATCTCCGAAGTCAAAGCCATTGTAGAAGTGTTCGGCGAACAGGCCCACAAGCTCAACATCAGCTCAACCAAGTCGATGACCGGCCACCTGCTCGGAGCCACCGGCGCGCTCGAAGCCATGTTCTCGGTACTCTCCGTCAAGAACGACATCGTGCCCCCGACCATCAACCACGAGGAAGGAGACAACGACGAAAACATCGACTACACCCTCAACTTCACCTTCAACAAAGCCGAAAACCGCCCCGTCCGCGCGGCCCTCTCTAACTCATTCGGCTTCGGCGGCCACAACGCCACCGTCATCGTGAAGAAATACGAAGAATAATCCACCCTCCTCTGCGGAATCAGCTTCACAGAAGCCACCGCACACATATCCTGAGATGGCGCGCGGAAACCACAACCGCGCGCCATCTCAGCACTATAAAGATTAGTTAAAATATGTGATGGCCACCTAAAAAGTTTGAATTCCGCTTGGCAAAGCGGGAATAAATTCTTAACTTTGCAGCCGAGTTTTGTGGCACATCCTTGAAAAGAGGTTAAGAATGATGCACTTAGCCTTGATATGAGAATTGAGATGGCGGCCACAAGACGCCGTGACTAAAAATTATTAGTAAACAACAAAGAGATAAAAACCAACAGCCATGTCAAAAGTTTGTCAGATCACAGGCAAGAAAGCAATGGTGGGCAACAATGTGTCGCACTCAAAGCGTCGCACCAAGCGCAAGTTCGATGTAAATCTCTTCAACAAGAAATTCTTCTGGGTTGAGGAGCAAGCTTGGATCACTCTCACCATCTCAGCCGCAGGCCTCCGCACCATCAACAAGAAAGGCCTCGACGCTGCCATCAAAGAAGCAGCCGCAAAGGGTTATATAACTGAAATCAAATACTTAGACATTTTATAAGAAGATGGCAAAGAAAGCTAAAGGCAACCGCGTTCAGGTCATCCTCGAATGTACCGAACACAAGGCATCGGGCATGCCCGGTACTTCGCGTTACATCACCACCAAGAACCGCAAGAACACCACCGAACGCCTGGAGTTGAAGAAATACAACCCCATCCTCAAGAAAGTTACCGTTCACAAAGAAATCAAATAATTCACTGACTCATGGCAAAGAAAACCGTTGCATCTCTGCAAAAAGGCGAAGGCCGCACTTACAGCAAGGTCATCAAGGTCGTTAAGTCGGCGAAGACCGGTGCCTACACCTTCCAGGAACAGATGGTTCCCAATGACGCTGTGAAGGACGTCCTCAAATAAGAAAATCAGAGGAAAATCCTTCAGGACACTGAAAAAAAATATACCGCTTCCGGGCTGACAGTCTTTTTCAAAGACAAACAGTCCGGAAGTTCTTTTTTATACCACCGGAAAGCCCGTTGATGTTCTACAACATAGCCCTCCAACACCCTTCAGCCCGATTTTAACTTTTTTCACCACAAAATTTGCTTTTATCAAGACAATAGGTTAAATTCGTGACTTAAATAAATCCAATGCCTTCCGTAAACCCTCCTCAGCTCCGCGCGAAGCGCATCAGTTCTAAGTTCTAATATCATCCGTCAGGAATCTAACATCATAATCTATATCTATTCCCTTACATGAGCTATCTTAAATTTGATAAAAAACTCATGATTAATCTGGAGCAGTCACTTCCAAAGGAAATGCTCCGCACTAATCAGTCGGGAGCCTATCACTGTACGACGATAGTGGATTGCAACACCCGCAAGCAACACGGCCTGCTCGTTGTCCCCGTCCCCGAGCTGGGCAACTCCTGGCACGTGCTGCTATCGTCACTCGACGAAACAGTCTACCAGCACGGCGTCCCCTTCAACCTCGCGCTTCACCGCTACCGCGGAGGAGTCATGAGCCCAAACGGCCACAAATACATACGCGAATTCGACTGCGAAAACGTGCCCCGCACCACCTACAGAGTCGGAGGCGTGATCCTCACCAAAGAAAAGATCTTCATCTCCAACGAAAACCGCCTGCTCATCCGCTACACCCTCGTTGAAGCACACTCTCCGACCACACTCCGCTTCCGCCCGGTGCTCGCCTTCCGCGACGCCAACGAACTCTGCATCGCAAACAACGCCCTCGACCAGACAATACCACAGATCGACAACGGCGTCTCGGCATGCCTCTACCCAGGCTACCCGACACTCTACATGCAGTTCAGCCACAAACCAACCTGGACCTACGAACCCAACTGGTACAACGGATTCGAATACGTCAAAGACCTCGAACGCGGAGTACCCTACTCAGAAGACCTCTGGGTTCCCGGCTACTTCGAAGTCCCCATCAAAAAAGGCGAATCAATCATCTTCTCAGCCGGACTAAGCGAAGTCTCACCCCGCTCACTCGCCAGAATGTATGAAAAAGAGATCGCACAGCGCACATGCCGCTCATCATTCTTCAACTGCCTGAAAAACGCAGTCAAGCAATGCTACCTCAATGACGGCGACAGCATGTATCTCCTCTCAGGCTACCCTTGGGGCAAAATACTCGCCCGCAACACCTTCATGGCCCTCCCAGGAGCCACGATAGCCATAAACCACCGCGAAGACTTCGAAAAAATCGCAGCCACATCGCTCAAGGCACTCCGCCACTTCATGGCCACAGGCGAGCTCGACAGCCGCATCAACGGCATCGACCTCCCCGACATACCACTCTGGGCTATCTGGTCACTCCAGCAATATGCCAAAGCCTACGGACGCGAAGACGCCTCCGCAAAATACCTCCCCGAAGTACGTGACATCCTCAACTTCATCCTCTCCCAGCGACACCCCCTCCTCAAAGTCGACAGCAACGGAATGGTAAACACCGAAGGCACCGAAAAACCCATGTCATGGATGAACGCCTCCCTCGGCGGACACCCCATAGTCCCCCGCTCAGGCCTCCTCGCCGAATTCAACGCCCTTTGGTACAACGCCCTCATCTTCGCCTCACGCCTCGCCGAAGGCACCCCCGATGAAACCCGCTTTCGCGAAGCCGCTGAAAAAATGGCTCAGCCATTCATCGCCACATTCCTCAACGACTTCGGCTACCTCTACGACTACGTCAACGGCACCTACGCCGACCCCTCCGTGCGCCCCAACATGGCAATAGCCATCGGCCTCGACTACAGCCCGCTTGACCGCCGCCAGCGCAAAAGCGTGCTCGACATCGTCACCCGCGAACTCCTCACCCCCAAAGGCCTCCGCACCCTCTCCCCAAAAAGCTACGGCTACCGCCCAAGCTACCTCGGATCGCCCGAAGAACGCGAAATGGCACTCCACAACGGCCCCGCACGCCCCTGGCTCATGGGCTTCTACTCCGACGCCTACCTCAAAGTATTCGGCATGAGCGGAGTCAGCTACATCGACCGAATGCTCATCGGCTTCGAAGACGAAATGTCAAACGGATGCATCGGCTCCCTCTCACAGCTCTACGACGCCAACCCACCCTTCTCAGGCCGAGGCGCCATCAGCCACGTGACCAACATAGCCGAAGTGCTACGCACGCTCACCACACTCAAGAAATTCATAATGGACTAATCATCACACGCCCATGAAAGCTTTAATGTTCGGATGGGAATTTCCCCCTCACATCCTCGGCGGCCTCGGAACCGCCAGCTACGGTCTCACTAAGGGTATGTGGGAGTGTGGTGACATGGACATCACATTCGTTATACCCAAACCGTTCGGCGACGAAGAAAAACACTTCGCCAACATCATCGGAATGTCGCAGGTACCCATCGTATGGCGCGACGTCGACCGCCAGTACGTCCAGGACCGCATAGGCAACGTAATGGACCCCGACCTCTACTACCGCCTGCGCGATCACATCTACGCCGACTTCAACTACATGCGCACCAACGACCTCGGCTGCATCGAATTCTCCGGACGCTACCCCGACAACCTCGTCGAAGAAATCAACAACTACTCCATCTGCGCCGGAGTCATAGCCCGCACAGTCGACTTCGACATAATCCACTCTCACGACTGGCTCACCTACCCCGCAGGCATCCACGCCAAACAGGTTTCAGGCAAACCGCTCGTCATCCACGTCCACGCCACCGAATTCGACCGCTCACGAGGCAAACCAAACCCCACAGTGTTCGGAATCGAAAAAGACGGAATGACCCACGCCGACCACATAATAACAGTCTCGAACCTCACCCGTGACACCGTCATCAACCACTACGGAATCGACCCCGCAAAAGTCACCACCGTCCACAACGCCGTCACACCGCTCACACCCGAACAGCTCAACGTTCCCGAACACAAGAGCAAAGACAAAGTGGTGACCTTCCTCGGCCGAATCACAATGCAGAAAGGACCCGAATACTTCGTCGAAACCGCAGCCAAAGTCCTCAAGAACAACCCCAACGTACGCTTCGTCATGGCAGGCAGCGGCGACATGATGAACAAAATGATCCTCCTCGCAGCCGAACGCGGAATCGCTGACCGCTTCCACTTCCCCGGCTTCCAGAAAGGCGCCCAGGTCTACGAAATGCTCAAAGCATCTGACGTCTACGTCATGCCCTCAGTCTCCGAGCCATTCGGCATCTCACCCCTCGAAGCAATGCAGATGGGAGTACCATCCATCATCTCAAAGCAGAGCGGCTGCGCCGAAATCCTGACAAACGTCATCAAAACCGACTACTGGGACATCGACGCAATGGCCGACGCCATCAACTCAATCGTAACCTACCCCGCAATGTACAACCAGCTGCGCGAAGACGGCCTCGCCGAAGTCAACCGCATAACCTGGGACAAAGCCGGCCAGAAAGTGATTGATATATATAACAAGGTCTTAAACAAATAAAGCGGCCCCTTTCTCCACAACAAACAGGCACAGCCGCCCCAAAACATAAAAAACTCATGAAAGCAATCTGTTTCTACTTTCAGATCCACCAGCCGTTCCGTCTGAAAAGATATCGCTTCTTCGACATAGGCAACGACCACTACTACTACGACGACTTCGCCAATGACGACATCATCACCCGCATAGCCCACCGCAGCTACATCCCCGCAGCCGAAAGCCTCCTACGGATGATCGAAGCATCAAAAGGCAAATTCAAATGCGCCATCTCCGTAACCGGAACAGCACTCGAACAATTCGAACAATACGTCCCCGAATTCATCGACCTGCTCAAAAAACTCGCCGAAACAGGCTGCGTCGAATTCCTCGCCGAAACCTACGCCCACTCACTATCATCGCTCGCCGACCCCGACGAATTCATCAACCAGGTCAAAGTCCACGACGAAAAAATCAAAGAACTCTTCGGACAGACTCCCAAAGTCCTCCGAAACACCGAGCTCATCTACAGCGACGAACTCGCACCGCTCATCCAGAGCATGGGCTACAAAGGCGTAATCACCGAAGGAGCCAAACATATCCTCGGATGGAAATCGCCTAACTACATCTACAGCGCCGCATCAGCACCCAAACTCAAAATCCTCCTCAAAAACGACAAACTCAGCGACGACATCTCCGACCGCTTCAGCAACACATCCTGGGAAGACTACCCCCTCACAGCCGACAAATACATCGACTGGATCGCATCCACCCCACAGGAAGAACAGATCATCAACCTCTTCATGAACCTCGAAGTCTTCGGCGACTTCCAACCGCGTGAAACAGGCATCTTCCAATTCCTTGAGGCCCTCCCACGCTTCGCCGAAGAACGCGGAATAGACTTCTGGACACCCACCACAGCCGTAACCAAACTCAAACCCGTAGCCGAACTCTCCATCCTCCACCCCATCTCATGGGCCGACGAAGCACGCGACACCTCGGCATGGCTCGGCAACCAGCTCCAGAACGAAGCCTTCCAAAAACTCTACTCCGTCAGCGAACGCGTACGCCTCTGCCAGGACCGCCGCCTCAAACAAGACTGGTACTACCTCCAGGCAGCCGACCACTTCTTCTACATGTCAACCAAAAACATGCACGACGGATCGGTCCACTCACAGTTCTCACCCTACGACACACCCTTCGACGCATTCACAAACTACATGAACGTCCTCGCCGACTTCATAGTCCGCGTTGAAGAACAATACCCCATGTCGATCGACAACGAAGAACTCAGCTCACTCCTGACCACCATCCGCAACCAGGAACGCGAAATCGAAGTACTCAACAAAGAAGCTGAATCAATGCGCAAAAACATCGAACACTTCAACGAAGAGCACCTCCTCCGCGAAAAAGCAGCCGAAGAAGCCGCAGCAGCAAAAAACCGCAAAGCCAAAGCAGCAAAGCCCGCCAAAGCAGAAGCCGAAAAACCTGCCAAAGCCCCAAAAGCCCCCAAAGCCAAAGCCGAAAAACCCAAAGCTGAAAAAGCAAAAACCAAACCTGCTAAAGCAGAACCCGCAAAAGCAGAACCCGCCGAACCTAAAGCCGAATAAGCAACCGGCTCAGAAAAAACCGGCTATTCAATAACTATCAGACAGCCTCATCGGATAAATCCGGTAAGGCTGTCTGCTTTTATTAATTTTTCATAAAATACATTTGTCATCCATTCAAACTCATCAGCCCGATTTTCCAGATTCCGAAATATATATTACCTTTAGCCATCTAATCACCAATCAGCTATAAGTCCTTTATTTAACATGAATTTTAAAATTTTCAAATGGCCAATATTTGCTATGGCCATTTCAGCAAGTCTGACCGCTTCGGCCTCTGACTGCGTTGTCCTATGGTTCAAAAATGGCTCAAGCATAGTCATCCCCTTTTCTGACAATCCGCAAATAACGTTTGACAGCAACAACCAGATCAATGTCAACAACCGGATTTTCAACTTCAGCGAAATCAGCAAGTATACCATAGGTGACACATCGTCAATCGGCCTGATCGGAACCGATGGAAAAGAAATCTCTGTTGATGAAAACGGCGATATCATCATCTGCTCACCCATTAAAACCGAAGAAATTTCAGTCTACGGCACAGACGGCATCCGCTATGAATGCGAAGTCATCACTCTCGGCAACGGTAACCTGAAAATAAGCCTTTCTTCATTATCACCTCAGATCTACATCATCAAGGCCGGTAATCGCACCTTTAAAATGAGGAAACCATGAAACAGTTATTACTCCTGACCCTGATGCTATTCAGCATCTCCACCAGCCTTGCTGCCGATGAAACAGATACACAGGTGCTTGTTTTCAGCAAAACCGGTGATGTCACTCTGATATACGCAGAAGAACTGCAGTCAGTCAATCTTTCAACAGTCGACACCGACAGCATTGATCACCCTGATTTCATTTCACAAGATTTCATCCGTAAAGACGGCTCTGTTTTCAAAATCATGCTCGCCGACATCGACTCAGTAGCATTTGGCAACCGCAACAAAATTGTACCCAAAACAGGCGTTCATGAAATAACAGAAGCCGATATTCCATACATAACAGACAGCACAGATGGTGTAATCAGCTTTAAAGCCGGCACCCCAGTCAACCGCATACCCTCCGCCGGACAATATGTCTACTATATCGGCTTCCACGAACTATTCCCCTGGGGACTCTGCGCAAAAGTCGATGCCGTTACCCGCAACAATGATTCATCGGTAAACGTAAATATCTCTGACGTTCCCGCCTCCGAAGTTTTCGACGAATTCTTCTTCTCCGGAGAGGTCGGTTCCGTACCGGCTACCGTAAAGAGAGCCTCCCGTGCAGGATCTGCCGATGGCTATCCGTGGGATAATGCACTGAAATTCGCCGAACAGTCAGAATTCAGCCTCCTGCTCAACTGCGAGCTAACTTTCACAAACGTTGTAGCCAATGTGCTCTCCGGCTATTACCATGCCAATATCGCGATCACCAACGAGATGGGCATGACATTCAATTTCAATCTTGAAGAACCCAAAGAGGCAGGCAAGGAATATGGAGCACATAAATTTTATCTCCCACCGCTCGCATTAGGAACAATCCAGCCAATTATCGAGATCGGAGCATTTTGGGAAGCGGAGGCATCAGCTAAAATCGATTATTCGATGACCCGTACCACAAGCTACCACACCGAATGGACTCGGCGCAATGGAGTCAACACATTCTCTCAACCCTCACAAGCTGACAATCCGGCGGAAGCTGACCCGACAGCTGACGAAGCAAAGTTTGCCATTGTTCTTGACGGAAGCCTCTTCGGCGGTTTTTACACCAAACTGAGTCTCAACACATTTATCGAGCATCTCGGTGCCGGAGTCCGCCTGCGCGGTGGGGCTGAACTTGCCGGAAACATCAGTGTCGGAGCTATTGCCGATATGGCCTCTGACCATACAAAACCTGCGGTCAACGGAAATCTTGACTTAAGCCTGAAATTAGACATCGCCCCTTATTGGTACACCAAGTCGATTTTTGAAACAGAAAAAGACGAACACATAATCGGCGAACCCTTCTCTCTCAAATTCCAGCTCGCCCAACTGAGTCTTTTCCCCTCTTTTACTGACGGCAAGGCCGTCCCGGCAAAAAAACAACCGGAACCATTCAAAGAAGCGCAGAAAGTCTGCACCGCCGCCGCCATTTCCGAAATCCCCATCCCCTATCCTCTCGAAACCGGCTTCGAGTTAGTCAACACAGTCACAAATGAGGTTGTCGACAGCATCTTCACTACTGACATCGAAGCCTTCAGTTTCGAACAGCAGGGCATCTCCGCAGATCTTGACTTTGGAACAGAGGGAAAAATCGATCCGACTCAATGGCAGGTAAGACCCGTTTTCCGCTATGGCAACCATACTCTCGCCTCAGCACCGATCGCCCTCAACGAGGGAGCCCGTCTCAGCCCGTTCATTTTCAACTCCGTCAAATCAGGTGTGACAGTCCGGTCAAGTTTTCCTGCGGTAGGATCTTACAAAGCCGACGAGCGAGTATTCGAATGGTGCGGAACTCCGAATGTCCGTAGGATCAACAAAGCTTTTATCCCACAGCTCCCGCCCACAGCCTCTCTCCCGAACCGGAACCTGCTTAAAGGCTCATGGAAATCTACCGATCTCTCGAAAGAAATCACTATCACCTTCCTTGACGATGAAAAAGGCGCTGTCTCCTATGATGGCCTGACAGCAGACTTCACATATACAATTTCCTCGACCGGAGAAATCCGTATGCAGATCTCAGAAGAAAACATCACCCGCATGGTAGTGATTGACATTGACGCATCTGTCATGATCGGCCGATTCAAAAATCAGAAATCAAACACCACATTTAAGAAACAATGAAAAAACAGTTCTTCACAATATTATTTCTCTTCATGACCCTCGGCCTCAACGCCCAGATAGGTTATCAGGTATCTCTCCTTGATGCTGCAACCGGACAGCCGAGAGCCGACGAAACTGTCAGTGTAAAAGTCGAAATAACCGACTCTTCAGGTTCGTTAATATGCTCCGAGACCAAATCGGCCACTTCCGATGATTTCGGCGTGCTCTCTCTGACCATCGGCAATGCCTCTACTTTCGAAAATGCCGACTGGTCAAAACTGCCTTTCTACATCTCGGCAACCGTCGATGATGTTCTGCTCGGAAGAAGCCAGATTCTGAATGTGCCGGTAGCCGAATATGCAAAGCGTGCAGATAGCCTTGACAAGAGAACTCTTATAAGCAAAAGTTGGTCCTTCACAGACACTGATACCGAGTGTATCGGTAAAATTTCGTTCTCTTCAAGCACAGCCAAGATATCAGTGACATGGACAGATCCTGACGGTGGTGGATTCAGCAAGTCTTCACCTTATATAATTTCGGGTTATACAATCATAACCTCTTTCGGAATTTTTGCATACAACAAGTCTAAAGGACAAATAATAGGGATTGCCGATGATATTCAAATCATCGCACAATAAAAGGCATTCAAATACAATTCAATAATAATGATACGCTTAACTACATTTATATCCGCATTATTCCTGACACTTAGTCTCAACGCCCAGATAGGTTATCAGGTATCACTCCTCGACGCTGCAACCGGACAGCCGAGAGCCGACGAGACCGTCAGTGTAACAGTCGAAATAACCGACTCCTCAGGGTCCTTAATATGCTCCGAGACCAAATCGGCCACTTCCGATGATTTCGGCGTGCTCTCTCTGACCATCGGCAATGCCTCTACTTTCGAAAATGCCGACTGGTCAAAACTGCCTTTCTACATCTCGGCAACCGTCGATGATGTTCTGCTCGGAAGAAGCCAGATTCTGAATGTGCCGGTAGCCGAATATGCAAAGCGTGCAGATAGCCTTGACAAGAGAACTCTTATAAGCAAAAGTTGGTCCTTCACAGACACTGATACCGAGTGTATCGGTAAAATTTCGTTCTCTTCAAGCACAGCCAAGATATCAGTGACATGGACAGATCCTGACGGTGGTGGATTCAGCAAGTCTTCACCTTATATAATTTCGGGTTATACAATCATAACCTCTTTCGGAATTTTTGCATACAACAAGTCTAAAGGACAAATAATAGGGATTGCCGATGATATTCAAATCATCGCACAATAAAAGGCATTCAAATACAATTCAATAATAATGATACGCTTAACTACATTTATATCCGCATTATTCCTGACACTTAGTCTCAACGCCCAGATAGGTTATCAGGTATCACTCCTCGACGCTGCAACCGGACAGCCGAGAGCCGACGAGACCGTCAGTGTAACAGTCGAAATAACCGACTCCTCAGGGTCCTTAATATGCTCCGAGACCAAATCGGCCACTTCCGATGATTTCGGCGTGCTCTCTCTGACCATCGGCAATGCCTCTACTTTCGAAAATGCCGACTGGTCAAAACTGCCTTTCTACATCTCGGCAACCGTTGATGATGTTCTGCTCGGAAGAAGCCAGATTCTGAATGTCCCGGTAGCTGAATATGCTAAAAAAACCGGCAACCTTACCCAAGAAATCCTCATGAGCAAAACCTGGTCAGGCGGAGGTTACCATCTCAGTTTTTCGAAAGATAATTATTACTGTCCGCTAAACCATAAAAAGGCGAGTCCAACTTCCTGAACGGCAGAAGTTGGGCTTACTTTTTGTATTTGACAAGCCCCCTCAGCAGTTTTCAGGAACTTCGGGAGGCGATTCCGATGCTTCGGCGAGCATGATTTTCAGGTCTGCATCGGGCTGATTGAGGAACTTTTCGAGATTCAGGTAATACATCAGCACAATTCTGACGATTGTAGCAAGCCCTGAGAAGCTCCAACGTCTTTCGAGTTTGCTTTGAAGTACTGACAGCAGCAGATTTGCGATGAGTGTAACCCATATCTGGATTTTGATGGCGTTGGCGCTCTCGCCATAGAAGTATCTCAAGGGGAAGTTCTGTTTGATCTGCTTGAAAAGAGACTCTATCTGCCATCGGCGGCGGTATATCGCCACGATTGTCTCTGGCGGCATGTCGAAGTCGTTGGTCAGAAGCGATATGAGTTTTGGCTTCCCGTTCTTCTTGATGTCAACGTATGTAATTATTCTGGCGATGTGGTTTATACCGTCTTTACGGAACACCACGACCTGTTCACGGTATTCCATCAGTCCCTGCGGATTCTGATGCATACAGTCTACAAGTACCTCATAACTGAGGTTTTTCTTCATTTTGGTGACATATACAACGCCACGGTCCGTCAGTTCCTCAAATTTGGCATAATTGATATAGGCGCGGTCAAGAGCGACTATCTCGTTGTGGCTGTAATGGCTCGGAGCAAGCATGAAAGAGTCATTGGTGGCCGCCGAAGTGAACTGCACATCGCAGGGAACCCCCTCGTTGGCGTGTATGACAGAGTGTACCTTTATGCCGCCTTTCTTCTTTCCCGTCTTGGGGTGTCGACCAACGCCCTTGAAAATAGCGTTGGAGAACAATGTGATTGTAGTGGAATCGATAATCCTAAGCTGCTTTATCCACTCTTCCGTGCCGTTGCGTCTGCTGTCCGATGAAAGAATGTCTTTGTTGGCTGCATACAGGTCGCGATAGACATCCTCAAAGAACTTCTCTGACCGTCGGGCATTTGCATCCGACAGGGTGCTGCGCTTTGGTACAGTATCAATTCCGACATGGTGCAGTTTGCGAACCTCCGCTGTCATAGATGTCTCTATCTCACGCAATGAGTCGAAGCGCTGGATCACGGCATAGAGCATCGTAAGCAGATGCGTATAGCCGTCAAAGCTCTTTACATACTTCTCTCCGCCGTGTTTTCGGCTGAATTCAACAATTTTTTCACGATTGAGTGATTTTATCAGCTGTCCATATATCGGCTGTCCGAAGAAATTACTACTTTTACTCATGGTTATTCATGGATTGTTTGGCGACACCAAAATAACCATTTAGGGCTGACTCCTGCAATAGGTGTCAGCCCTAATTTTTCAATCGCTCAAAAAAAGTTTAGCGGACAGTAATAAAAGATAATGTCAGATTTTATGACGAGGAATCGTCAAGGATCTATCGCTATAAAGTCTCAGGTGATTTCGTTATCTGCTATGACACAGCAAACGGCGCCGGCACAATGTTTCTTTTTTATACCGGAACGCATCTGGTCGAATCAGATGACACAATTTACAGATAATGTCATTATAGTTTAGCTATTACGCAAAACTCTATGCCCCCTTATCAGCATCCGTCCTCCCTCCCGCCATTTTTTCGAGCAAGGCGGGGGTGAGGACGGTGTGTTTCGGCGAGAAGTGCAGGCTGTTCATCTCGCTGGCGGAGAGCCTGACAGCATTGGTCAGATGCGGACGCTGTATCCTTTTCATAGTGCATGATATTTTATAACGTATGATCGGCCCCGCCGCTGGCGCTGCCGGCATTCTCCTGCCGGTCAATCAGCGGAAGTATCCGGTTGAGTCCCAACAGAACGGTCAGATAAGTCAGGCCGAGCACAAAAAACTCGATCCTTAGCGGAAAAACTCCCCTGAACCATCCGCCGCCAAGGTAGCAGAAAAACAGCAGCCACAACGAGGCCTGAACACTCACGCAGAGCGTACACCACGCCTTGGCCCGGAACTTCTGATACCATATGCTCCAGAACGTAAACGGCAGGCAGCAGGCATTGCAGAGAGCAAGATAGCAGATCCACTGCGGAAAGATCAGCAGCGTGAGCAGGCTCACCGAAAAATATGAAAAGCCCACCTCGCTCCAGCCGAAGATCCCGAAAAACTTCGAAGCCTTGGTTTCAAGCACACTGTCGCAGCCCCCTTCCTGCAACACCCCGCAGACGCGGTCGGCCGCACGGTTCTTGATCTTCAGCGATTTCTGCACAAGCATGTAAGTCAGCCACAGTCCGGCAAGATCAATCAGCGTCAGCCCCACCGTAGACCATGCGGCATAAATACGGTTCGACACAAACAGATAGAGAAACAACAGAATAGCGCCTGCGGCCAGCACCCACTTCTTAGCCTCACCGATGAACAGGTCACGCGCGTGTGCGGCATAGCCCGGCTCAACCGACTTCTCATCGGGATAGGCCAGCAGCACCACTCCGCTCCAGGCTTTCTTGAATTCATCCGGCGGCATGGCCTCGGCCACGCCCTGGGTCAGATAGCCTATGCGGTCAGCACCGACAGATGTGACAATCACAAAACCGCCGTCTGTTCCGGCAAGAAACGGCACCGGCAGCTTACCGATCTCGCTCTTCTCGGCAAGGCGCAGCGCTTCATTGTCAACGCCATACTCCTGGAGCAGTTTCGACAGCCCGAAAAGCGACTTGAAAGGCATCTCGCTGAAACGCCGGTCAGTATAAGCGGCCGTGTGTCTCACGCCCAATTCTTTCAGAAAATCGCTCATCAGTGTAGCGGTAGCAGCCATAGTAATGCAGTTCTATTCTCGTTAAGCAACTCAATTTGACAGTCGAAAAAAATTAGTCAGTCCGGCCTAAAGAAACGACTCGATTTTGCTCAGCAGAACCTCGCCGTCAATCTCGCCGGTATGCCGCCAGGCCTCCTCGCCGTCCACATAGATCAGAAACGAAGGAATCGATCTGACGTCAGCCGCATCAGCAGCCTCCTTGTTATTGTCAATGTCAAGCTGACACACATTAGACCTTCCGTCAAGCAGTTCCTTGACCTGGGCCACAACAGGCATCATCCTCTGGCAGTGAGGACACCATGATGCGTAAAACTCCATCAATACCACTTTCGAGCTGCGGATTTCCTGATCGTAAGTCATAATATTCGATAATTTTAAAGGTTGATAAAAATGCAGACAGACGGATCTCCGGGCGGAGGCCGTCTGTCTGTAAAACATCTTTGAAAAGCCGATGGTTCGCAGCCCCTACATAGCGCGCAGCAGTTTTATGGCCTTTATGAGCACACGTGTGGTCGATGCTTCTATCACTCTCTGGCGGTTGCCGGGGAAGTGATGGGTCTCGGCCTCGCAGACCGTCATGCCGTCAGGAGCAGTGACCGCGGCAGCCATACACACAGTGCCCACGGGCTTCTCCTCGCTACCCCCTCCTGGGCCGGCTATACCGCTCGTGGCCACAGCCACATGAGCACCGACAGCCCTCAGCGCACCCTCGGCCATCTCGCGGACCACCGGCAGACTCACAGCTCCGTTGGCTTCAAGAGTCACCCGTTCCACGCCGAGCAGCCCCATCTTCACATCGTTGCTATAGCTCACCACCGAACCGGCAAACACATCTGACGAGCCTGGGATCAGTGTGAGCTCATGCGCGATGTTTCCGCCTGTGCAGCTCTCGGCAGTAGCCAAAGTCAGCCCCAGTTCCCGGCAGCGCTGCAGCAGAATCTGAGCCGGAGTCAGATCTTCGGTCGCGATCACCGCATCACCGAGCATGGCGGCAAGCTCGCCGGCCGCACGCTTCACCTCCGACGCTATGAAATCACGATCGCGATGGGCACCGTCGATGCGCAGGCGTATCAGGCCGGGCTTAGGCAGATAGGCAAGGTGAAGATACTCAGGCAGAGCCTCTTCCCAGGGAGCAATCTTCTCGGCCAGAGCGCTCTCGGTATAGTCCGTGACCATCAGCACGGCATGTTCTATGTCAACATCGGACTTGAACTTCTCGCGCAACTGCGGAAACACCTCAGATGTAAACATCTCGCGGGTCTCGAAAGGCACTCCGGGCATAGCCACAAGCACCTTCCCGCCCTTCTCAAACCACATTATCGGCGCCGTGCCCACACGGTTCTGGATAACCCTGCACGAAGTCGGCACTATGGCCTGCGCAGCCGTCAGGTTATTGATCCTAAACCCTCGGCGGCTCACCACGTCCTTCACATTGGCAAGCACAGCCGGGTCCTCACGCAACTCACCTCCGAAATAGTCCCGCATCACCCCTTTGGTAATGTCATCCTTGGTCGGGCCGAGGCCACCGGTGGTAAGCACCACATCGCTCTGTTCAAACGCACGGTCGATGGCCAGACGGATCTCGTCAGCCTCATCGCCCACAGCCTGCACATCGCCCACCTCCCATCCATAGGGAGCTATATGGCGGGCAATGTCACCTGAATTTGTGTCTGTGACCTGGCCGAGCAGAATCTCGTCGCCGATCACTATTACTGATACTTTCATTAGCTTATAGAAATTAAACCTGAACTTAGAGGTCGTTAAAAAACAAGCTCTTATACTTTCACGCGGGCATAAGGCACCTCATCGTAGCGGCAGAACTGCCGGTCGAGATATTTGTAATAGGCAGCTATAGCCACCATAGCGGCATTGTCGGTTGTAAACACCCTCTCAGGGATAAACGCAGTCAGGCCGCGGCGGCTGCAGTAGTCAGCCACGGCATCGCGCACACCGGAGTTGGCCGACACACCGCCGCCGATAGCCACCGTAGTGACGCCGGTCTGTCTGACAGCCTTGTCAAGCTTGTCCATAAGTATCTCGATGATTGTACGCTGCAGCGAAGCCGCAAGATCGGCCTTGTTCTGCTCTATGAAATCGGGGTTCTTCCTGATCTCGTCTCTGAGAGTATAGAGAAACGACGTTTTCAGCCCGCTGAAACTATAGTCCAGACCCGGAATGTGGGGCTTGGCAAAGCGGAAACGCTTCGGATCGCCCTCGGCGGCCAGGCGGTCGATATGCGGACCGCCCGGATAAGGCAGCCCCATCACCTTGGCACACTTGTCGAAAGCCTCGCCGGCGGCATCATCGATGGTCTGGCCGAGGATCTCCATGTCATTATAGTTCCTGACAAGTATTATCTGGCTGTTACCGCCTGACACCAGCAGGCAGATGAAAGGATATTCAGGCACACGGTCATCCTCATTACGGCGGATGAAATGTGACAGCACATGGCCATGAAGATGATTGACATCGACGATAGGGATGCGCAGGCCGAGCGACATGCCCTTGGCAAAACTCGTACCCACCAGCAGCGAGCCGAGCAGGCCCGGACCGCGTGTAAAACCGATGGCGCTGAGCTCTTCCCTGGCCACACCGGCTCGTTTGAGCGCCGTGTCGACCACCGGCACGATATTCTGCTGATGCGCGCGCGACGCCAGTTCCGGCACCACACCTCCGAACTCAGCATGGACCTGCTGCGAGGCAATCACATTGCTCAGCAGCACCCCGTCGCGGATGACAGCCGCCGACGTATCATCGCACGACGACTCTATACCTAAAATGATAACACTCATATTCTGATTGATTCCGGAACCGGCCGGCTCTCACGCCCCGGCTCCCCGTTTACCCTGCAAAATTAGCAAAATATCTTGGGTTTGACCACATCAATCAGCCCAAGATTGCCAACTTCATCCCAGAGCGCCGTCACAGCGCAGCAGAGCCACATCTGTCAGCCCTCCACACTCCGTGTCTCCGACCTGCCGGATCCGAGTCTCCGAAGCATGTTGTCTGTTATCAGGTCTCTCTGAGCCGTAAACCTTGGAAACAGTCTTTTCAGTACCGGAATCAGGGCGATACTGAGCATCGCAGTCAGAAGAAATACAGCGAGACTGTAATATGCATCATCCGGGCTCATCCCGAAAAACTCCAGTCCGCGTGAGGCAACCGACATTACCGCAACATGTACGCCCAGCACGATCAGGGAATAACGCCCTACATACCTGAGTCCCGCCACAGCCCCGGCCGTTTTACAGAGCAGCATAAAAGCTATCACCACCGATATCGCCCCTACATAGTAAAGCAGGAAATTTTCCCCTATGTATAATGTCCTGAAACTGACATAGGGCCTGTCACCGAAAAAGAAACACCAAACGGCAGCCGCGATCAGCACCGCAGCCGCCGGAAGAGCATATCTGTCATAACGGTTCGGATACAATATATCTGTCGATTTCAGCATATATCCCAGACAATAGAACGGCACAACGGCAATTCCTGAATCAATGAACAAAGGGAGCCTGACACCATAATGATCAAAACAGATCATACCGCCGCCCCCCACTGCAAGACTCAGCAATGCCGTCACACAACGGTTTGTGCTTGCCTTATATATCATAAAGAAACAGACGTTGGTCCAGAACAGAGCCAACAGGAACCACAATGCCACATTGACCATTTCTTTCGATGTGACGAATGCGAAAAACGGAATCTCCACCTCCTGTCCTGCCATAACCCTGATTGCGGCGAATGACAGATAACTGAGAGTGTAGAAAAAAACAAACGGCACCAACAGCTTATTGACTTTCTTCAGAATGGTTCTGAATCCGCCATAATCTTTAAAGAACAGACCTGACAATGTAAAATAAAACGGCATTCTCAGCATACTTAAACAAGGAGTATCATTGTCCACCAGTCCCGCATGATACATGACCACCAATAAAATGCAGATGCCTTTTGCCGTATCGACAAACTGAATGCGCCCACTTCCGGCGCCACAGCCCGTCAAGCCTTCACCTTTTTCGGTCAACGCTCTATCAGGAGAGTTATTCATGATTTCAAATTCGTATATTATATTCTGTGATAAGACACAAAAATAACATGTTTAATTCAAATTTGCAATGTTTATACATCATCCTGTCACCACATCCCGAACTTCATCAGTCAAACTTCCGATATGAAAACATGTTAAGGATGGAATCGTAACTTTCCTAAATGACTCGAAAACATAGCCCCTACGAGGCATCGCTGTCCGGATCACGCCTGAGCGGTCAAAGAACCCGCAGCAAATGTAAGCGGCCCGCTCGGCGGAGGGCCAGGCGGGTCGCAAACGTCAATTATTGTTTTGAAAGAAAACTCGGTTTTCTAAAGTCGAGGCGGGAGAGGAATATCTTTCCTATGTGCAGTGGCAGCTGAAAGGTTATGGTCCGTTATTCGGGAACGGCGAAGATCACGATACGGTTCCAGTCGTTGGTGTCGTAAACCTGGGTGTTGCTGCCGGCGGCTTCAAGCACGAGGCGAGAAGAGTCAATACCGTAGTCACCTACGAGGATGTCAGCTACAGCCTGGGCGCGGCGTTCTGAAAGCTTCATGTTGTATTCAGATGTGCCGGTGTCTTCGTCAGCATAGCCGCGGACCACGATAGAGGTGTTGGGGTTGGCCTTGAGGTATTCGGCTACGTTGTAGACGTTGACCATTTCCTCTGAAGATACGTAGGCTGAGTTGATCTTGAAACGCACGGTGGGGAGGAGTGTCACGGCAGGTGCGGGTTCTACGACAGTGACATCGGGGCAGGGAAGCTGGGCCTGGGCTGCTGCAAGGGCTGCAGAAGTGGTGGCGAGAGCACCGCGAAGGTCGTTGATCTGGGCGTTGGCGTTGTTGATGTAGTCAACGTAGTCACAGGGATTGTAGCGTTTGAACTTCGAGCCTGTGAGGTGGAAGGTGAAACCGCCAACTGCTGAGAGATCGATGTCGATGGGGCGTCCGTAGGCTTCGTTATTGAAGTTGTCGCCGTAGAACATCGCGCGGCCTTCTGCGAAGAAGTCAACATATTCGCTGAGACGGAAGCGGAGCTGCAGACCTGCCGACACGGGGAGAAGCCACTGGTTTGACTTGATGCCGTCGCCCTTGCGGTCCTGGATGTTGCCAACCACAGGATGGAAGTGGTAGACATAAGATCCGCCGAGTCCGATGTAAGGCACGATCGAGAACACTCGTTTGGGACGGTAACCGCCGATGGAGTTGAACATATCCCACATGAAGTCAACGTTGAGGTTGGCTACACGGGCAGAAGCGGTCACGCCTTTATTCCAGTGCATCGAGCCGTAATAGGCAGAGAAGCGGAAGCCTAAGTATGGTGAGATCCAGCGGCCTACACCGAGGTTATATATGGCGGTAATATGGCGGTCGTCGCTTTTGCCGTCAGAGCGGACATTTTCCACAAATGGCGAGCGGATACCGGCGCCGAGCTGGATAAACCAGTTGTCTTTCCATGAGCCGGGAGTGTAGATGTCCTTGCACTCTACGTCCTGAACCAATACTGGAGTTTCTTCTACCACCACACCGGTGATTGTCTCCTGTGCATTAGCCTCACTGGCGCTCCAGAACATGCCGCCTAAAGCTGCCACGATTAATAAATTCTTTTTCATTCTCTCACAAAATTAAAATGAAACACGATTTTTTAGTAAACTCTCTTTTTTTAATAGTCTTTTAGTAAGATCACTATGAATATTCATCCCGGACACGCTTGCCCTAGGGGTTTGTAGTGTTCGGTTTGCCGATTTTGATTTTATAACATTAGTCCATTTTTATTTGTTCATCTCCCCTTCTTTTTCGAATCGTTTTTAACATTTCGGGTTGCGGGAAACCGCCGAGGGCCGGGTGGTAGCTGGGTGCCGACACCGTTTTCCTGTCTGCATTTCAACACTCTTTGCAAATAAATTGTTAAATTTGCATCCAAATATATAAGTACCAACAACCAAACCCTCTCATGACAGTTCTCGATATCATATTGCTGCTGATATTCATCGGCTCGGCCTGGTATGGCTTCCGCAAGGGAATCATCAAGCAGTTAGGATCTCTGGCGGCCATCGTGGTCGCCATCATAGCCTGCCGCACCCTCGGCCAGCCGGTTGCCGAAATGCTCTCAGGCAGCAATCCCGACTGGCAGGCATCAGCCGTCAGCCGTGCCACCGTCTCGATCATAGCCAACGCTCTGGTCTATCTGGTGGCCTATTACGGAGTAATCCTGATAGCCAAAGTAATGCGTATGGTGAGCCATGCCGTTCTGCTCGGTCCGCTCGACCGCATTACCGGCGCGGCCTTTGCCGTGGCAAAATACTTTCTGCTCGTCAGCCTGCTCCTCAACCTCTACATAGCCGTGTTTCCCTCAGCCCGTCTGTCAGAAAAATCTCATCTGTGCGGGGGCCGGGTGGTGCTTCTCACGGCCCGCTTCGCCCCCTGGGTGCTCGGTGCGCTGTCGCCCTTTGTCACGGGCGACGACGGCTGCCACATCAATAGCATCGACAAGGCTCCCCAACCAACCGAAACAACCATATAAGAGGCCGCTGAAAAGCCTCTGATCAATACCCTCCGAGTCATGGAAAATATGGACAACAAAGACAAACTGAACCAAAAGCCGGACAGCGACGCGCTGCTCAACCGCGCGACATCCGACGAATATAAATACGGTTTCACCTCCGACATCGACACCGAGATCATACCCGTGGGTCTCAGCGAAGATGTGGTGCGCCTCATCTCAGCAAAAAAGGGCGAGCCTGAGTGGCTCCTCGAATTCCGTCTGAAAGCCTTCCGCTACTGGCAGACACTCGAAATGCCTACCTGGGCCCATCTCGACATTCCGCCGATCAACTACCAGGCCATCAGCTACTACGCCGAGCCGCGCTCCAAGGCCAAAGGCCCCGAAAGCCTTGATGAAGTCGACCCGCAGCTTCTCGACACATTCAACCGCCTCGGCATCCCCCTGCAGGAACAGAAAGCCCTTGCGGGCATGGCCGTCGACGCCGTGATGGACTCCGTCAGCGTCAAGACCACCCACCGCGAGAAGCTTGCCGAGAAGGGCATAATCTTCTGCTCGATCTCGGAAGCCGTCCGCGACTATCCTGATCTGGTCAAGAAATATCTCGGCTCAGTGGTCAGCTACCGCGACAACTTCTTCGCCGCCCTCAACTCGGCAGTCTTCTCCGACGGCTCGTTTGTCTACATCCCCAAGGGTGTGCGCTGCCCTATGGAGCTTTCAACCTACTTCCGCATCAACGCCTCAGGCACAGGCCAGTTCGAGCGCACTCTCATAGTAGCCGACGACGATGCCTATGTCAGCTACCTCGAAGGCTGCACGGCTCCCATGCGCGATGAAAACCAGCTTCATGCGGCAATTGTGGAGATCATTGTGGAAGACCGCGCGGAGGTGAAATATTCAACCGTGCAGAACTGGTATGCCGGTGACGCCCAGGGCCGCGGAGGCATCTACAACTTCGTAACCAAACGTGGTCTATGCCGCGGTGACCACTCCAAACTCTCATGGACCCAGGTGGAGACCGGCTCGGCAATCACATGGAAATATCCCTCCTGTGTGCTCAAAGGCGACTATTCGCGCGGCGAGTTCTACTCTGTGGCCGTCACCAAAAACTATCAGCAGGCCGACACCGGCACCAAGATGATCCACATCGGCAAGAACTCCACATCGACCATCGTCTCGAAGGGCATCTCGGCCGGACATTCGCAGAATTCCTACCGCGGGCTTGTCAAGGTGGCTCCCGATGCCTCAGGCTGCCGCAACTACACCCAGTGTGACTCCCTGCTGATGGGCAGCAACTGCGGTGCCCACACCTTCCCCTACATCGACATCCTGAATGACAGCGCCATAGTGGAACACGAGGCCACAACATCCAAGATCTCCGAAGACCAGCTCTTCTACTGCAACCAGCGCGGCATTCCCACCGAAGAAGCCATAGCCCTGATTGTCAACGGCTATGCCAAGGAAGTCATGAACAAGCTCCCGATGGAGTTTGCCGTCGAGGCCCAGAATCTGCTCCAGATAACCCTTGAAGGATCAGTAGGATGACAAGCGAAGAAAGCAAAGCCGCAGCCTCGCCGCTGCGCCCGGCCCTCTATCTGATTCCATCGACCATGAGCGATGCGTCGGTCAGCGACGTGATTCCCGAAAGAAATCTCGCGGTGATCCGAGCCATCAGACACTTCGTGGTCGAGAACGTCCGCACCGTGCGCCGTTTCCTGAAACGCTGCGACCGCTCGATCGACATCGACTCGCTCTCGTTTACCGTGCTTGACGAACACACGGCTCCGACCGAAGTCAGCGCCATGCTTGCCCCTCTCCGCGCCGGAGAGCCTGTAGGAGTCATCTCCGAAGCCGGCTGTCCGGCCGTGGCCGACCCCGGAGCCGACCTTGTGGGCATAGCCCAGGCCGAAGGGCTCGAAGTTGTGCCCCTCGTAGGCCCGTCAAGCATACTGCTCTCGCTCATGGGCTCAGGATTCAACGGCCAGACCTTCGCCTTCCGCGGCTATCTCCCCTACGAGTCAAAAGCCCGCAGCCTGCGCCTGCGCGACATGGAGCGACGCATCCGTCAGGAGGGCGAGACCCAGATTTTCATCGAGACCCCCTACCGCAACAACCGCCTCATCGCCGAGCTTGCCTCATCGCTACCTCCGTCCATGAGACTCTGCGTGGCCTCTGACATCACCGGCCCGCGCCAGTCGATAGTCACCCTTCCGCTCTCAGCCTGGGCGCGCCGTAAGTATGACTTCGACAAAATTCCCTCCATCTTCCTCCTCTACACCTGAACCATCCCCCCAAAAAAAGAAAACAAGCATAAAATCCACCCCACACGCTGCTCATGGCAAATCCGCGCAAACCCTCCAGACTCCCTATGCCGGGACTTTTCGACTCTCTTGACGACTTCAACGAAGGCTCCGAGAGCGATTTCAGCATCATACCCGACAAGAAGATGGTCGAAATCGCGCGCAAATACCGCCGCGAACAGCCGGCGATCGACGAACTCCCTGAGTTCCAAGCCTCTGACCGCATCTTCTTCATGAGCTTCGGCAGCGGAAGCTCAGGCAACTGCTCCTACATAGGCGACCGCAGCGGAGGCTTCCTCATCGACGCCGGAGTGGAAGTGGCCAAGGTGGTCGAAGGCCTGCGCCGCAACGGCATCTCGATGGACCGTGTGGCCGGAATATGCCTCACCCATGACCACGGCGACCACATACGCGACGTCTACCCGCTGCTCAGGCGCTACCGCCACCTGCGCGTCTACTGCACTCCAAAGACCCTCAACGGCATACTCCGCCGCCACAACGTCTCGCGCCGCATCAAAGACTATCACTCGCCCGTCTACAAGGAATTCCCATTCCGCATAGGCAACTTCGAGGTGACCCCCTTCGAGGTGATGCACGATGGCGCCGACAATGCCGGCTTCTTCATCACCAACGGCGACTGCCGCTTCGCCGTCGCCACCGACCTCGGCTGCATCAGCGAGCGTGTGGACCACTACATGCGCCTGGCCAACTACATCATGATCGAGGCCAACTATGACCTGCGGATGCTCCGCGAAGGCCGCTACCCCGAATATCTCAAAGCCCGCATCGAGGCCTCCAACGGCCATCTCGACAACCGCGTGGCCGCCGAGTTTCTCGCAAGCATCTACACCCCGCAGCTACGCAACATCTTCCTCTGCCACCTTTCCAACGACAACAACAGCCCCGACCGCGCCCTGCGCGCCGTCTCGTCGGCTCTCGCCGGCATCGGAGTGACCCGTATCGGCAACGGCATGATCGACCTCAAGGACACAGCCATCCCCACTGACGAACCCCGCGTCCACCTCGTGGCCCTCCCCCGCTTCGACACCTCGCCTCTCTACACCCTCGGCGTCTGACCCAACCGGCACAGAGACGCAGCTCCACTCTACAGACACATAGCCCGCCACTCTCTTCCACATGCACAGACATCTTTTCCACTTCATACTGCTCATGCTGCTTTCGCTGCTGTCTCACAGCTGCTCTTCACCTCACACCCATACCATTCAGGAGGCCGAGGGCATCATGGACCAATATCCTGATTCTGCACTCTCCATCCTCGAAGATATTCCGCGCGAAGAGCTCCGCGGTAGCCAAGCCCGTGCGCTCCACGCCCTCCTGCTCACCTAGGCCCGATCCAAAAACTACATAACCGAGACAAACGACTCGCTGATCTCAACCGCCGTCAGCTATTTCGAGTCGACCGACGACAGCCATCATCTCATGCTTGCCCTCCACTATTTCGGAGAACTGAATTTCAACCGCAAGGCCTATGCCCGAAGCCTCACGGCGCTTTTCAAGGCTTATGATCTCGCTGTCCGGCTTGACGACAAATTCTGGATAGCCATGTCGGCCCGCATGATCGCCGACATCTATCACGAAAACTATCATACTGCCGAGGAAATCGAATTCTCCGAAATCGAACTCGAAAACTTCCGCCTCTCCCACCGCCAGCCTCATATCAACTATGCGATCCTCGACCTGGCAAAGACCTATGCAGCGGCTGAAAAAAATGAAGATGCTATTGCCTTAAGTAAGCAACTGATCGACTCGGCGACAAAATATAATGATACTACACTTTATATAGAAGCCATCCGATCCATTGGTGTGACACATATAAATTCAGGCGATTACAGCAAAGCCATTCCATATTTAGCTGAAGTCTGTGAATCTAATCTCGCTACTGGCAGGGACTCTATATATTATGGGCTTGCAAATGTTCATATCGGAGATATAGCCAAAGCGTCCGAACTTTCGGAAAGATTCAGCACAGCCGGACACGGGATGAACGCTTGGCTGCAATACAAAATCTGCAAAGCCTCAGGGTCTACATCAGAAGCCATAATTGTACTTGAGGATCTGAACCATTTTACTGACAGCATCCTTCGGTCCGTCATGTCACAGTCGCTCGGAACCTCAATGAGAGAGTTTTATGTTTCAGAACGAAATCTCAATGAAGCCCGGCTGAAATCGACCAAAGCCATTGCAATCAGCATAATCATTATTACAGTCTTATTGCTCACTATTGCTGCGATATATCTGATCCGCTATCGTAAACGCAAATTAGAAATAATCAATAATAATGTGGAGATTGCGCGCAATCTCAGTGAGCTGCTTGCAAAAGATGCCAAGTCACAGGCTACCATTCAGTCTCTTCTCGCTGAACGCTTCACTGTGATTGACAATCTTTGCCGCACTCTATATGAGGCTCCTTCAAGAGTAGCTAAAAAACGGATCTCAGAAGAAATTACATCTTTAATTGATCAATATTCTTCAGACAGCAAAAAACTCAGCGAACTTGAAACTTTGGTCAACAGACATCACAACAATATTTTGATTAAGCTCCGCAACGAGTTTCCTGATCTAAAAGATCCCGATTTCCGACTTTTCATGTTCTCTGTTTTAGGCTTCTCCAACTCAGCAATTGCCATATTTCTCGGAGAAGCAAAAATCACAGCGATCTACGACCGCCGCAAGCGCCTGAAAGCAAAATTTCGCCTTTCAGCAAGCCCCAATAAAGAAATATACCTGAAAGCCATATCCTAATCACTTATATAACAACAATCTGTCATTCTCAAATTCAGTACTTTAGTTTTATCTACTTCATAATACACTGATTAATAGTGTTTTAGCATAACATCATTTACACACGCCTAATTTTAGCATCAGGCATCAATATACACACCTGTAAATCAACTACATACTACGAGTCTCCGCCTAATACAAAATCCACTATTTTTAGTTTTTAGACATTAATCTATCTAATTTTGTAATGTCAAAAACTAAAAAATTATGTCTAAATTCACCCATCTCTTCATTACAATTTCATTATTGTTCCTTTGCTCGTCAACTATTCATGGAGAGCAAAAATTATCAAATAATGAAAAATCAATTACGACTATCCTTCCTCGTAACACTCCAACCCATCGCCCGAAATCTCCCGCCAAGATCTATTTGGTATGTCAATATTCCATAGGTCATATAAGCCTGTCATTTCCGGATGATGCTACTTATATGGACGTTTCGTTGAACGATGAAACCGGACCTGTATGGATCGGCACTATATCGCGTACAAATCCGGAAACCGAAATCCCCAGCCTTTTAGGAGAATACACAATCATATGTCAGACTGACCAGAACCAAATATTTGAAGGGACTCTATTTTTTATCAATTAAATTCATCGTCTTATGAAAATTACATCTTTATTAAAAACGCTTACCATTTTTACCATTTTTTTCATTAAGCGTGACAAGTTGCCAAAACGAGTTGGACGAACCACAATGGCAAATGCCTCTTGAAGACGCCCCTATTAGATCTCTTTCTGATTCCCGTTCAGAAATCTCTACTGTTGGGAATGGAGAATGCGTGATCGGAGCGATCCAATACTGTGGTTCAAAGTTAGGAATGAAAATTTTCCGTGAAGACATTATCAACTACTTCGATGACAAAATTATTAGGAGTGAGTCTGGCTCAATCTTAGGCATAAGCTTAAACACTGAAGACTGGCATAATGGTCTAAACCATTGGTTTAATGCAACTCTCCCTCTTGGCCAGAACGATTTAATATCACAAATCAAGTATAACAACCGAATAGCATGCTGTCGAATTAAACCGGATGGCGTTTTCAATGTTACACACGCCGTTGTATTGATAGAAGTCAATACCTATAAATCACAATTTAAATATTATGATCCTGTAGATCCTGGTGATCATTATGTTTATTTCAAAAATGTCTATGATCCGAGAATAATCACTCCCAAACAATAAACTTAGAACATAAAATTCAAGAGTGCAGCATTTGTTTATAATCCTTAGACTCCGAATAAGCTAATATTGCATATGTCAATTTCTCATACTTTCAAAATCGGATATGAACTAATGCTGCGCTCTTTTCTGATCAATTTCAACAAACTATTGCAAATCCGCCTACTAATTCCTATATTTGCATTGCTCACAACTCAAATAAGTTATATTATGAAATCAGTTCTCTCCATCTGTGTAGTGGCCCTGAGCAGTCTTTGGGCCATGTCGCAGGATGTCAGTGTGGCGAAAATACGCGCATCGGCAAAGATTATTCCCGTGGTGGATTATTCTCCCATCTGCTTTGAATCGGCCATCGGCAAAGCTTTCGGATCAGGAGATGACAGGAATTGTTTTTTCTTGACGACCGATCAGAAGAATGGCACTGAACTCTACTGGCTCAACGATTATTCGGAAAAAGGCCGGTTCAAGCTGTCAAAAATGAGTAAGAGCCTGCCGCTGTCTGACTCTCAGACTGAAATTCTCAACACGGTCGACAGTGTGTTCATTTTCAATCCATGCCCCGACATACGCTTTGAATTCATACCACGGGACATCCGTTATATCGGCTACCGTGACGGCGGACAGACCCGCTACATGAGTACAGACCGGACATTTGACAGTCTTTCAGACTTCATTGTCAGCGAATTCGGCTCGGTTGCAAATTTCACAAGCCTATATCTCGAACACTTCGGCAATGCGTTTTTCAGCCCCGGTAGCGGACTCTACGGATTCGACAGCGACCGCGCGGCCATCGACTTTCTTAAACACGACTATCGCTTCAATGCTGTCTGCAACCGTCAGGCGGAAGAAACCATATCACTGTTCATCGAACTGCTGAAAAAGGCAGTCATCGTCACTCCCGCACAGGAAGCCAGACTGACCAAACTGTTGGCCGACAGCTATAAGGCAGGCGATCAAATCACCTCCGACTTTCTTTCAGGCAAATCTTTCGAAGTATTCCGTCCCCAAACACTGCGTGCGGTATTTTCGCCGGATGAATACGAACTGATTCAGACTGCCATTACGGAAAACAAGGCCCGCCTCGCCATCGCCTATTGGCGCATTTCCAAAACCATCGGCAACTCCGATGCCAACGGCGCCTATCTCTCAGACCGCGACATACTGAAAGAGATTTCCAAACGCACATTCTAACCATGCAATTCCGACATGAGGCGTCAATATAAGAGGGTGTTTCATAACATTAATGAAACATCCTCTTAATTGATTTTCTGTCAGCCTACACCGAGAAGTTCGATGTCAAAAATGAGGGTCGATCCGCCGGGAATGCCGGGCTGTGAGAAGCGGCCATAGCCCATTTCGGCAGGCAGATATATCTCCCAGCGATCGCCTACCCGCATCTGCTGCAGGGCTATGATCCAGCCCTGGATGAGATCCCGCAGACGCATGGCCGGAGCCGTGCCGCCACGCGAGCTGTCAAATTTCTTGCCGTTGATGGTGGTGCCGGTGTAGTGGACCACAACCACACTGTTGCGGTTGGGCTTCGGCGCATCAGAGCGGCCTTTTGAGATCACCTTATAGAAAATACCCTTGTCAAGCGGTTTCACTCCGGGCTCCTGGGCCTTGGCCCGAAGCCATTCTTTGTTTTTGTCGATATATTCCTGCTTTGCCATAGCGGTTATTGCGTTTTTTGAATGTCAGGACGGCAAAGTTACGCATAAATTGTGGATCTCTCCGCATTATCGCACCTTTTCGGCGTGTATCGGGCCTTATCTTTGCATTGTGTTGACAGCAATGCAGCTTTTTCACTCCACCGCCTGCATACTCCTCCACTCCCAAGATGCCTTGCCGTCAATGCAAAAGGAAAGAACACTCCCGGAAAGAACCAAGAACAAAACCCTCTGAAACCCGCACATCAAAATCCTCTAACTTCCACACACTCAATGCAAAACCACCCGCCTAAAGAAAGAGGCAGGCGTCGCCGTATGACAGAAAGCGGTAACGGCTGTCAGCCAAAGCGTAGTCATAGATTGCGCGCCAGTCCGGATTGGCCGGATCAGAAGCCAGAAAAGCCGAAACAAGCAGCAGAAGCGTAGACTTCGGCTGATGGAAATTCGTGACCATCCCCTTCACCACCCGATAGCGATAGCCCGGAGCTATCATCAGACGGGTCGAAGCCACAAACCTATTCTCACCCGTAGTGTCAAGATGCGAGAGAATCGCCTTCATGGCTTCGGCTACCGGAAGATCAGGATGCGAGGGGTCATATGGATACCACTGCGGCAGCACATCGGCCGGCAGTCCGGCAGCCAGACGGCAGCCGAGATGGTAGAGACTCTCCAGAGTGCGAACCGAAGTGGTGCCTACGGCTATGATCCGGCGCTCAGTCGCGGCGAGTTCGCCGATCAGACTGCGGTCCACGGCTATGAACTCGCTGTGCATGTCGTGCTCGCCGATGGTATCTGACTTCACCGGCTGGAAAGTTCCGGCGCCCACATGGAGCGTCAGTTCGCGCCTCGCTATCCCCACGGCGTCTATCGCCTCAAGCACCTCAGGCGTGAAGTGCAGTCCGGCGGTCGGAGCGGCCACTGATCCGTCGATGTGAGAGAATACGGTCTGATAGTCCGTGGAATCACTCTCCTCCGTTCCGCGGTTGAGATAGGGCGGAATCGGGATCTCGCCCACTGCCGAGATTATGCGGCTGAAGGTAATCTCCCGGTCGTCCCAGTCGAAACGGACCACCGAAGTGTTGCCCTCACGGCTCACACGGGTGGCGCGCAGAGTGAAATCATGTCCGTCGATGCTCAGCGGCATCAGCAGTTCGCCGCTTTTCCAGCGCTTGGAGTTGCCTACGAAGCAGGTCCATGAGCAGCCCGAAACAGAGGCGAAATTACAGGCATAGTCAGCCGGCTCTACAGGTTCGAGACAGAAGATCTCGATCAGAGCTCCGTCGGCAGCCTCGCCCTTGCGGAAACGCAGGCGCGCGTTGATGACACGGGTGTTGTTGTAGACAAGCATCGAGCCTGCCGGGAGCAGACCGGGCAGTTCGTGGAAACTGCGGGTGCTGAGAGCTCCGTCGCTGTCTTTGAAGAGCAGCAGGCAGCGGTCGCGCTGAGCGAGAGGATGCCTGGCAATGCGTTCGTCAGGCAGAGGATAGTCGAAATTCTCTATTCGGATGTCGCGGATATTCATTCGCTGAGGTCAATAAGGTCTGAAATGGCTTTGAACGGATCGGAAGCCCTGAACACATAGCTTCCGGCCACAAGAATGTCGGCACCGGCTTCGATAAGCGCGGGCGCGGTTTCAAGATTCACTCCTCCGTCAATCTCGATCACGGCTTCCGAACCGCTTTCGGCTATAAGCGAGCGCAGCTCACGGACTTTGCGGACTGTGTTAGGGATGAAGTTCTGACCGCCGAAGCCGGGGTTGACGCTCATGAGAAGCACCATGTCGAGATCGCGGATCACGTCGCGCAGCAGCATCACCGGAGTGGCCGGATTGAGCGTCACGGCCGCTTTCATTCCGGCCGAGCGGATTGAGCGGATTACGCTGTCGAGATGGGTACATGCCTCCCAGTGGACATTCATTATCTCCGCTCCGGCCTCACGGACCTGATCTACATAACGGCCCGGATCGCAGACCATCATATGGACATCCAGAGGCTTTTCGGCAATACGGCTGATGGCTTTGATCACCGGGAAACCGATGGTGATGTTGGGAACAAACATCCCGTCCATCACATCAATGTGAATGAGTGACGCACGGCTTTTGTTGACCATGCTTACTTCCTCGCCCAGACGGGCGAAATCAGCTGCGAGCAACGAGGGGGCGACTTGAATCATGACTGTGATATAATAAAAAATAATGCGGTGCCGCCCGCTGCTGACGGACGACACCACAAAAGTACGCATTTATTTTTCAATTCGGGTCGGTTCGGCTCTAAAAGTTGACGGCACGGGGGTCATCCCAGTCATTCCTGAGCGAGAGACGGCGGCGAAGCGCTCAGACTCCGGCTCTCTTTTGGCGCGGCTTGAAAGCATTCCAGAGAATGACTCCCACGCAGACCACTCCGATGGCAAGCCCCACGTAAGTCAGATAGTCGTTATACTCCTCTACCTTCGCATAAAGCTGCTCCTGAGGCACCATCTTGCCCAGCCAGTAGCCGAGAGCTCCGAGAACCACGTTCCAGGTCAGAGCGCCCAGTCCGGTGAAAAGCACAAACTTGCCCACATTCATGCGCGCAAGTCCGGCAGGAATGGAAATGAGCTGGCGCACAGCCGGAATCAGACGGCCGATGAAGGTCGATGCGGATCCGTGGCGGTCAAAATACTCTTCTGCATGACGCACTTTGGCCTCATCGATCAGACAGGCATGGCCTATGCGGCTGTTGGCGAAACGATAGACTATCGGACGGCCTATCCAGACTGACAGATAGTAGTTGATCAGCGCGCCGATGATAGCCCCTACTGTCGCAAGGCCGACAACGGCTATTATGTTGACATCCCCCTTGGTGCAGGCCAGATAGGCCGCAGGCGGGACTATCACTTCCGAAGGGAAGGGAATGAAGGAACTTTCGATGACCATGAAGCCAAGGACAAGCAGGTAGACTGTCATTGGGTCGGCACGGAAAAAGTCGGCCATAATGCCGGCCGGGTCAAACAGTGCCAGAAGCGGAATGAGATCTAACATGTGATTAAATACTTCTCTAAAATTAAAAAATTCGATTATCTGGATGGAGACTGACAGGAGGGAAGATTGTCTCAGACAAGTCCGGCCTTGCGGAAAAACTCTCTGTAGGCATCGGCTTTACGGTCTACAGCCAGCGGATAGGCCCGCGAGGTCGACGGCATACGGGTCATCTGAAGCACTCGTCCGTCTGCCGGCCACACGGCCGATGTCCACTCTCCTATCTTCGGGACTGCTGTAGAGGTCAGCCCCGCAAGCACTCCGGCAGCTTTCTCGCCGGTGGTGGCAAGGAAACGGCAGCCGGGCATTCGCTCAAGCAAGGCTTCGAGGCAGACCGGCTCGATGATTTCAAGAAACTTGTCGGAGGCGTTGTCTTTCAGTCGGATCACAGCAGCCGCGGTGTCATGGAGCGCTATGCCCTTCTCTTCAAGGAAAGCGCGTATGAGAGCCTCGTCGAAAGCGCCGTCGGGCAGACGGAAATGGTCCACGTCGTCATAGAAGATTATTCCCATCACACGCCAGAAGTCATTGGTCTTGTTCGGGTAATAAAACTCCATTGACCAGCGCAGCGGCTTGGGAGGGAAAGTGCCCATGATCAGCACCTTCGCGTCAGTGGGTATGAACGGCGGAAAAGGATGTCGCTCTATCCGGTTGTCGCTTGTCTTCATCTTCAGTCTGTCAGCTTTATAATATGGTCAAATATACTGATTCAGCTCCGGAGAATGCGGTCGGCTACCGAGTCGGCCAGCCGGCGGCACTCGGCTATCGCATCGGCTCCGGGAGCCTGCTTCGCTTCAACTGAAACAACTTCGTCGCAGTAAAGTTTGCTTTCGTCCATCAGCTGGTTGATGCGCTTGACAGCCTGCGGAGCCCAGGTGAATGATCCGAAGGTGCCTATGACACGGTTTTTCAGCTCGCGGGTCTTCACTGCGTTCATCACAGCCTCCACCGGCGGGAAAAGCGTATTGGAATAGGTAGGAGCGCCGACAATCAGTCCCTTGTAACGGAAAATGTCGCTCAGAATGTATGACAGATGCGAGACCGAGGCATTGTGCATCCGTATGTTCCTGATGCCTCTTTCGGCAAGCCGCGAGGCTATCGCCTCAGCCATATCCTCGGTGTTGCCATACATCGAGCCATAGACTATCGTCACGCCATCCTCAGCTTCATAACGGCTCAGACGGTCATAGATCGAGACCACACGGTCGATCTGTTCGTGCCACACCGGTCCGTGGGTCGGGCAGATGAAATCCATCTCAAGGTTAGCCACTTTCTGAAGAGCCTTACCTACAAACATGCCGTATTTGCCAACTATATTGGAATAGTAGCGGTACATCTCCGGGAAATAAGGCTCGGTGTTCATGTCGGAGTCTGTCACCGCTCCGCAGAGAGCGCCGAAACAACCGAAGGCATCGCCGGTGAAAAGCGCTTTCCTCTCCGCTACGTATGTCATCATTGTCTCCGGCCAGTGGACCATCGGGGTGATGACGAATTTCAGACTCAGGCCGCCGAGGTCGATGCAGTCACCGTCAGCTATCCTCATCACATTGTCAGCTATGCCATAGAAGCCTCTGACCATTTCGAGAGTCTTGGCGTTGCCGACAATTGTCATGTCAGGAAACATGCCGCGGAGCACTCTGACCGAGCCGGAATGGTCAGGCTCCATATGGTTTATCACCAGATAGTCAGGAGCGACATCGCCGATGGTTGCGATGAGATTTTCACGCAGACGGTCGCAGGCACTCAGTTCCACGCCGTCGATCAGCGCCGTTTTCGCGCTGCCTTTCACTATATATGAATTGTAGCTGACACCGTCAGGCAACGGCCACAGGGCTTCAAAGCGGTGGGTAGTGCGGTCATTGACTCCGACATAGTATATTCCATCACAGATTTCTTTGATATTCATAACCTATTGTACTGTTTCTTGATTCTGATAAAGGGTTTCGGGAGGAGGAGGTAAGAGATTGTTGCGAGTGTGTATATGTGTATATATTGTAGCCCGTGTGTGCGCAATGACACCTCCGGGCAGAGTTGCCCAAAAACATCTGACGAGCCAGGAAGAAAAAATTCCCCCGGCTCGTCATTGTTATTTGACATTATGGATTCCGGCCATCTAAGGTCCGGATGCAGCTGTCAGTCTGATTATTCCTTGATGCGTTCAACGTATGAACCGTCGCGGGTATCTACGCGCACCTTGTCACCGATGTTGCAGAAGAGGGGCACACGGATCTCAGCACCGGTTTCGAGAGTAGCGGGCTTGAGTGTGTTGGTGGCGGTGTCGCCCTTGATGCCGGGTTCGGTGTAGGTGATTTCGAGAACTACGCTGGTGGGCATTTCGCAAGTGAGGATAGTCTCTGAAGCGGCGTGAACCATAGCTTCGCAGATGTCACCTTCCTTGAGGAACTGAACGCCGTCGATGCTTTCGCCGGGGAGGGCTACCTGCTCGAAAGTTTCAGTGTGCATGAAGTTGTAGCCCATGTCATCCTTGTAGAGATACTGGTAGGGGCGGCGTTCGATACGCACTTCGTTGACCTTTACGCCTGAGTTCCAGGTCTTGTCGAGGACACGGCCGGTCTTTACGTTTTTGAGTTTTGTGCGGACGAAAGCCGGACCTTTGCCGGGCTTTACATGAAGGAATTCAACGATGAAAAAGTAGTTGCCGTCGATGTCGAGGCACATACCGTTTTTAAAATCAGCAGTTGTTGCCATGAATTGTGGTAATGTGTTGAGATTATTAAGCAATTGATTGGGGTTGGTGTGCGGCCCGGCGTCAAGACGGATCAGTTGCCGCAGCCGTCACAGCCGCATGAGGAGTCGTCGCCTCCGCAGCCATTGTCGCCACAACCTCCGCAGCATCCGCCTCCGCATGAAGGGTGGAGTTCTTCAGGGGTAGCGTCACGCACGGTGACCACTTTGCCCTTGAAGCGGAGATCCTTGCCTACGAGGGGATGGTTGAAGTCCATGACAACATGGTCGGCAGTCACCTTTTTCACCTTTCCGGTGATGCGGTAGCCGTCAGCTGTCATCATGGGGATGTATGCGCCCTCGCGGATGGTTTCGGCGTCAAACTTTCCGTCGACCATGAAGATGCTCTTGCTGAGCTCGGCCACGTCGTCGGGGTTATAGGGGAAACCCTTGCCGGCGTTGACGGGGACATCAAACTCCCTGCCCTGCTCAAGGCCGTCGAGAGCGCGTTCGAGGGGAAGGATCATGCCTTGGGTCACACCGAATATGAAGCGTTCGGGTTCATCTTCAGTGACACTGTGGACGAGGTTTTCAGTTCCGTCAGGGGCAACATCAAAGAGGTCGTAGCTTATTTCGACATATTTGCCGGGGAGAATCTTTTCCATAATTTTCAGTTTTGTTTAGAGTCGGTTTGGACGTCAGACAGGAGCCTTGGACGGGTCTCAGGCTTCACCTTCGGTCACACCGGCGAGATCGGGGTCGATCATGATGCGTCCGCAGTATTCGCAGACTATGATCTTCTTGTGCATCTTGATTTCCATCTGCTTCTGCGGCGGGATGCGGTTGAAGCAGCCGCCGCAGGCGTTGCGCTGGATATAGACCACGCCGAGGCCGTTGCGGGCGTTCTTGCGGATGCGCTTGAATGCGGTGAGTGTGCGGGCGTCGATCTGGGGTTCGAGTTCCTTGGCCTGCAGACGGAGACGCTCTTCGTCTTTCTTGGTCTCGGAGACGATCTCTTCAAGCTGACGGCGCTTGTCGGCGAGAATGTGATTGCGGTCGGTGAGGGTTTCCTCGGCGGCGGCAATGTCGGCATTCTTGTTGTCGATCTCGCGGGCATACTGGTTGATGCGCTTTTCGGAGAGCTGGATTTCGAGGGTCTGATATTCAATCTCTTTAGATAACAAATCAAACTCGCGATTGTTGCGCACGTTATCGAGCTGCTGCTTGTAGGTGGCAATCTGTGCCTGGGCCTGCTCGATGTTGTTTTTCTCCTTGGCCGATTTCAGACGGAGGTCTTCGATCTCGGCTTTGAATTTATCGACACGGGTGTGAAGACCCTCGATGTTGTCCTCCAGGTCACGGACTTCTTCGGGAAGCTCGCCGCGGATGGTCTTGATGCGGTCGATTTCCGAGAGGATGGTCTGAAGTTCGTAAAGAGCGCGGAGTCGCTGCTCAACAGAAAGGGTCTGGTCGTTTTTGTTTTGCTCTATCGCCATATTGGTATATGTGGATTTTTTATTTTTCAGACGTAGCGCACAGGGTTGTGCTCGGCACGTGACTGCCGGACTGCAAAGTTAGGAAATTTTTCTGAAACAATGGCCGAAAAAATTGACTTAGTGCAGATTTCGCTTTCGAAATGGCCGGTATCGACTATCAGGATGTCGCGTCCGAAATCGACAAAGTCGTGATAACGGGTGTCGGAGGTGATGTAGGCGTCGGCTCCGGCGGCTATTGCATCGGGGATGAATTCGCCTCCCGACCCGCTGCACAAGGCCACATTCTGCACTCCCCGCCAAGATCTGCCAGAGTCTGACACTCGAAGCGATTCTGTTTGATAGACCTCCTTGACGCGCTTGAGAAAGTCATCTTCCGAAAGGGCGTAGTGGAAGTCACCGATCACTCCAAGCCCGGTCGAGGGATCAGTCTGACGCGGAGAGAGGACCTGAATATCCATCAGTCCCAGCATCTTGCCCAACTGATGGGAGACTCCTTCCGGAGCGTTGTCAAGCGCCGTATGGGAAGAGTATATATATATCCCGTGGGTGATTGCTCTGAGCAGGGCAAGCTGGTTAGGCCTGTCAGGCGAAATTTGTTTCAGACCGTGAAACAACAATGGATGGTGGGAAACTATCAGGTTGCAGCCTTCACTGACAGCCTCATCAACAACCTCAGGAGTCACGTCAAGACAAAGCATGACTCCTGTACAGCTGTTAAGTTCGGATGCAGGGCGGAGCTGCCAGCCGGTGTTGTCCCACTTTTCCTGAATCGAGCGCGGGGCAAAGGCTTCGATGCACTCTATTATCTCAATGATACTCGGCTCTGTCATTGGCAACGTGGCTTATTCCTTTTCTTTGAGGTCGAGACGGATGCAAAGTTCGTCGAGCTGCGAATCGTCGATCGCGGCGGGTGCATCGATCATCATGTCGCGGCCTGAGTTGTTCTTGGGGAAGGCGATGACGTCGCGGATCGAGTCGAGGCCGGCAAGGATGCTGACGAAGCGGTCGAATCCGAATGCAAGACCGCCGTGAGGGGGCGCTCCGTATTTGAAGGCATTCATCAGGAAGCCGAATTTATACTGGGCGTCTTCCTCGGAGAGTCCAAGCAGACGGAACATCTTGTCCTGGAGTTCGGCTTCGTGGATACGAATGGAACCGCCGCCAAGCTCGTTGCCGTTGACCACCATGTCATAAGCAGTGGCGCGCACAGCGCCGGTGTCACTGTCGAGCAGATGGATGTCATCTGGGTTGGGGGCTGTGAAGGGGTGGTGCATGGCGTAGTAACGCTGTGTTTCCTCATCCCATTCAAAGAGTGGGAAGTCTACCACCCAAAGGCAAGAGAAGTTCTGCGGATCGCGCAGACCGAGGCGAGAGCCCATTTCGAGGCGCAGTTCGCAGAGTTGCTTGCGGGTCTTCATTGTCTGTCCGACAAGAATCAGCATGAGGTCACCGGCCTTGGCTCCGGCACGGTCGGCCCATGTGCGGAGGTCGTCTTCGCTGTAGAATTTGGATACTGACGACTTGATCGAACCGTCGGCTTCGATCTTGACCCACATCATGCCCTTGGCCCCAATCTGCGGACGCTTCACGAAGTCGGTGAGCTGGTCAAGCTGCTTGCGGGTGTAGTCGGCGCAACCGGGGGCCACGATGGCTCCAACATATTCGGCATCGTCAAGCACGGCGAAGCCCTTGCCGCCTGTAAGATCCTTGAGCTCCACGAATTCCATGCCGAAACGGGTGTCGGGCTTGTCGGAACCGTAGAGACGCATGGCATCGGCCCAGGTCATGCGGGGGAAGGGCTCTGTGAAATCGATGTCTTTTACATATTTAAATATGTGTTTGACGAGGCCTTCGAACATCCGGAGCACGTCTTCCTGATTGACAAACGACATTTCGCAGTCAATCTGGGTGAATTCCGGCTGACGGTCGGCGCGGAGGTCTTCGTCGCGGAAACATTTCACAATCTGGAAGTAACGGTCGAAACCGCTGACCATCAGAAGCTGTTTGAAGGTCTGGGGAGACTGGGGCAGTGCATAGAACTCGCCGGGATTCATGCGCGAGGGCACCACGAAGTCGCGGGCGCCTTCAGGGGTCGACTTGATGAGTACCGGGGTCTCGACTTCAAGGAAACCTTTCGAGTCGAGATAGCGGCGGATCTCGAAGGCCATGCGGTGGCGGAGTTCGAGATTTGCACGCACGCAGTTACGGCGCAGGTCGAGATAGCGGTATTTCATACGGAGATCGTCGCCGCCGTCGGTTTCGTCCTCGATTGTGAAGGGAGGCACGTCGCTTCGGTTAAGCACTTTGAGATCCGAGGCAATGATCTCGATGTCGCCGGTGGGCAGATTGGGATTCTTGCTGGTGCGCTCGGCCACCTTGCCGGTGATCTGCACCACGAATTCGCGTCCGAGATTATTGGCGGCATCACAGAGAGCCGCGTCATTCTCCACGTTAAACACCACCTGGGTAATACCGTAGCGGTCACGCACGTCTACAAAGGTCATGCCACCCATTTTTCGGGCGCGCTGCACCCAGCCGGCGAGGGTAACCTCCTGTCCGGCATCACAAAGGCGGAGTTCTCCGCATGTTTTCGTTCTATACATAAGAACCTGATATGGTTTTTGATTTGTTCCGGTTAAACTTGAGGACTGATGCGATGCACAAAATGCAAGCCATCAGCTTCAAAGGTGCAAAATTACAAAGAATCGGATAGAAAATCAAAAAAAATTAATTCAGAATCTGCGCAGGGACTTCACGCACAGCGTAGTTTAAGCCGGCATCCTGCCGAGGTCCGGATGCCGGCTGTGCTTTGTGGCAGGTCAGAATGTGACCTGGAGCATGGTCTGGATTCGGTTGTCGTGGTGTGAGAGGCCCGACATATCGACACGCCGTCCGTAGATGTATTCCAGGCCGGTGGAGAGGTGGGGAGATATCTGCCAGATGACGTTTGCAAGGGCGTATTGCGCGTATTTGTACTGGCTGTCCCATGCGGTGGAGCCTCCGGAGTAGTCAGGGGCGTAGTTGCGGAGGTGGCTGTAGGTGGTTGTGGCGTAGACTTTCGGAGAGATGTTGTATTGCAGTCCGAAGTAGCCGCCCCAGGCTTTGACAGCTTTTAGACGGCCGCTTCCGTCAGGCACCATGTCGAGGCCGCCTTCATAGAGATCCTGGAAGTAGCTTGTGATTCCTTCGCCATAGGCAGCCTGATAATAGGCTGTCACCAACGGTGTGAGCGAGGCGCTTCCGCTCATCTTCACGCCCCAGCCTACCTGGTCACGGTTCTTGTCGGCGATCTCGTCGCGATAGAGCATATTGCGGACAATGCCGGAAAAGCGAATCCAGCTTTTGCCTCCGCCCCATGAATACTGCACATAGGCTGGTATGTCAGGTACGCGCTGGTTGACCACATAGGTTTTCTCGCCGGTGGTTGCGGAGACCATAGGCATCTCGACTCCTACTCCAAGACTCCAGTGCTGCCCGAAGCTGTGACGGTAGTCGAGGACTCCGTTCGGTATGGCTGTGAATCCGCAGGGGCCTTCATTGTCGATGCTCGGAGGTGCGGCGGCCATGTCAGAGAAGAGGCTGTAGTCATAACCGGCGGTGAATCCGCGGTATTTTATGTAGGCATACTGCAGGTCAAAGCCATAGCTGTTGCCGGTGAGGTTGAAATCAATGTAGACACCCAGCTGGTTCTTGTCGCCCGGAAGGGCCACGAAGTTGAGATAGAGTCCGCTTGTGGCAGCGCTGAACTGCACCAATCCGCCGTCGCCCTTTCGCGGGTTCATGGGAATCGACGATGTGGTGAAGTTGAAGCCGTTGTCAATGGGGTCGCCCCAGTCATATGACAGGGTGGCTTTTGCCGTGCCTCCTATGCCGAGATAAAATTTCTTGTTCTTGCCTTCTATGGCAAAATTAGGCACTCCGGATTTCTTGTGTGATTTCGGGGCGTTCTGGAGAAAAATATTGTAGATGTTTATCACGGTCAGGCCCGAATCAGACCGAGTGGCCGAGGGATTGATTATTGTCACCTCTCCCTCCTGAGGAGTAAGGGGATGATTCTGGGAGGATGCTCCGGCAAACGCGCACAAGGCCGGAACTACAGCTGCGAAACGTATGAGGCTGTTCATTTTTTTGAAAACGTATTTTTGTTAATAATATGACTTGTCGATGCGGAAGACGAACGATTTGCGCAGCACTATGACTATCACCGTGAATGCGGCCAGCAGAATAGCGTTGAATTCAAAGGCGAAGGCATTGTTCAGATGGTGCGGATCAAAGATATCTCTGAAGAAGTCGACTATAAAGGGCGTGGCACTTATCGAGATATAGTTGGCGGCAAGCACAATGGCAAGTGCGAGTGTGGCTTTGGCAGGGTCGGTGACTATCTGGGTGGCCTTGTCATAGATGACCGGCTGAAACACTCCGTAGCCGAAGCCGACAAGGGAGGCCGCCATGCACATCAGTCCGAAACGGTGGCAGACCACCATCAAAACGATCCCCGCGATCATTACTACCGACGATACTACCAAGGTGGCCTGACGCAATGTCTTGATAATATACGGCAGGATGAAGCCCGGAAGAAAGACAGCGAGGAAAAATATGGCAGTGACAGTGCCTACGTCAGAATCATCGAGACCCTCGCTCTGCATAAGAAAGGGGGTGTAGTAGCTTACGATGACCGTAGCATAGCAGACAAAGAAATAGACCGCTATCAGCGACCACGTACGGGAGAGTATGAAGCCGCCTCTCACCTTACCGATATAACCGTACTGATCATACAGGCCGGCAGAGCCAGGGGGTGCCGTCCGGATTGCTCCGGCTGGCGATCCGGCTATCGCTGCCTTTGCAGCTGCCTTTGCCGATGCTTTCATTTTCGGATCAGGGGCAGCCGGAGCGGGAGCCAGATCGGCTTTGGGTATGCCCCGCAAAAAGACTGAGAGCACAAGCGGGATGGCCGGAATGAGATAGACCAGAAAGGGCAGACGCCAGTTTCCGTGGCTGAGCCAGCCTACCACAAATGTGGCTACTACAAGAGCCATGTTGGATATGCCTGATTTTATGCCGAGCTGACGCATACGGTATTTCCCCACGAATGTGTCGGCAAGCAGTCCGGCGGCAAGCGGGATGAGCAGACCGCAGCCAATGCCGAGCAGACAGCTTATGACTATCAGATCTACCATGTTACGGGCAAAGAAGTAGAGGAGTCCGCTGCCAAGATAGATGGCAAGCGCTACCACCACTATTCTCACCTTGCTCTTTGACAGAGACAGCCTGCCGGAGAGCAATACGAAAGGTATAATGAAAAGATTCGGCAACACGGTGAGAAGCTGAATCTCCAGTTCCGATGTGTGGGGAAATATTTTGTCAAGATTGCCAAGCATCGGCGTTATTGCAAGCCCAGGCAGATTGACGGTAAGGGATATCGACCATATGGCAATCAGGGTTATCAGAGAGATGGTGCCCTTTCCGGTGTTGATTCTCATATTCATGTTTTTATGAAGGTGGATGGTAGAGCCCTGGAATATGCGGGCAGGGGCTGCGGCTCCGCGAAAACGGGCCGCAGTCTCCCACCGGCATGTATGAAAATTTCGTATTATGCCCCCGTACCTTTGTCTTTATCCAATATATCATAAGCCTCGGCCTGGGGATTTTCAGATCCGTCATAGGCCTTCTCGGCTTCGGCGGCAATCTTTTCGGCCTCGGCGGGCGTGGCGCCGTTTTCCTCGGCAAGAATACGGGCATCGGTTCCGGCTATCTGTGCAGGTGTGGGCTGATAGGTCGGGCTCCATTTCGACACTTCCGATGGCCTTCGGTTTTCTATCTGCCAGTCGAAGGGATAGAAATTGGCTTTCGGGTTTCGCCATGACGGTTTACGCTTCGAAAAGACGATCAGAGGCACACAGAAGAAGAGCAGCGCACCGCAGAATATGATCAGCACGTAGACCACCGGACTGCCGGTGTTGATCTGTGACGGCGGGAAGAAGCTCAGCACCATAGCCACGACAGCGCCGAGGATACCGATACCGGCCACCACGACTTCGCCCAGCTTACCGCCGGGGATGCGGAATCCGCGCTGTTTCTGCGGCTGGGTGTGACGCAGACGGATAAAGGCGAAATAGATCATCAGCACCAGTATCAGATAAATCACTGTGGCCATCTGTGACATTACCTGATAGGCCGATTCGACAGAGGGCAGAACCACCAGGACAAGCGACAGAAGGCTGACAAATATGGCCTGGACATAAAGGATAGGCTTGTTGACTCCTTGCGCATTGGTTTTCTGAAGGCTCCGGGGCAGATAGCCGCTCTCGCCAACGGCCACAAGACCGGTCGACGGACCGGCGATGATGACGCTGACCTGACCGATGACACCGAAGGTTATCAGCAGGGCCATCACATTGCCGAGCCAAGGCACTCCGACAGCAGCCCAGAGATCATTGTAGGCCACAAGGAGCGAGGCCAGCAGGTTGATGTCCTTGGCAGGCACTACGAAACCGATGGCCAGAGTGGCGAACACGAACAGGAGCACGATCACGGCCACGGCAAGAAAGATGGCGCGCGGAAACTGACGTGCAGGGTTCTTCATGTTCTGCACATGAACGGCGTTCATCTCCATGCCTCCGTAGAAGAGGAAGATGGAAGCGGCAAGCACTATGGTGCCTATCTTGGAGAAGTCAGGGAAGAATGACTCATGAGCAAGCATTATCGGTTTGCCCATGCAGAGATAGGCCACACCGAGTATTATAAGAATCGCGCCGGGGACTATGGTGCCGAACAGACCGCCGAGAGTGCTCAGAATCTTTGATGACTTCATGCCACGGAAGGCTATGAAGTTAGTGATCCAGTAGACGGCAAGCACCACGACAAGGGTATATATCTTGTTGGCCGACAGCCTGGCGTCAAATGATTCAGGCCAAAATATATATGCGAGCGAGACCGCAGCGAACATGAGCACGGCCGGAAACCAGATCACGAGGGTCTGCCATTCGAGATACATAGCCGTCCAGCCCCATTTCGGCCCGAAAGCCTCGGCGACCCAGCGGTAGAGACCGCCGGAATGGGTGTAGGTAGAGGCAAGTTCGGCGCAGACAAGCGAAAACGGAATCAGAAAGACGATTGCGGCGAAAAGATAGTAGAATATGGACTGGATGCCGAACTCAGCCTGTGACGGAAGTCCTCGCAGACTTACTACAGTGGTGATGATCATCACAGTCATGGCACCTGTTGAGATCAAAGCCTGCGGCGCTTTGCCGCCTTTGGCCTGCGGACCCGGCTTTGAGGGATTAGAATTAGCCATATATATATCAGAAATTAAATGTGAAACGGGAAACTTACGGAAACAGACAGGACCGGCGGTAATGCCGGCCCCGTCTGTCAATAAGATGAGTAATCGGTCATTCCTTAGAACAGGAGGCCGATAAGAGTCCGGCGCGTCAGAGCTCCACTACAGGATAGACTTCGCCGATCTTGGTTCCGACTTTATAGTGTGTGCCGAGATGGGCTGACATAGAGACATTCATATTGGCGGAGAAGAGGTAGACTATATCCGAACCGCCGAACTGGAAGTAAGAGATTTCATCGCCCTTCTTAAGAGCCATGCCTTCTTCGGCTGTGATGACCACTGATGAAACCTGCGGCATGGCGATAGGCAGAACAGCCACGTAGCCGTATTTTGTTTCAAGGACAATAAGCCCCCTAGTCTGCATGAATTCGTAGCCGGCCTGGTCAGGGGCAATGGCACGCCATGCCTCAACCTGGTTGGTGGCGGGATTTACCTTGTCAGGCACTGCGACAAGGTCGACATAACATGCGCCCTGGATGACACGGGCTTCACGGACTATGCCTGAGAGCGGAGCATGCTGACGGTGATAGTCGGTCCAGCTCAGGAATGAGTGGCACCACATGCCGCCTTTGAATTTATCTTTATATGGACTGCCTTCGAGAAGCTCGTCGATACTCCAGTCGAGACCTTTGATGCGCACATGGGTGTCAGGGCGGATTTCCCACTGGCCTCCGAAGCAGGCATCGGCCGGATGGACTATGATCTTGTCATCGTCAATGGCGGCGATAGGACGGTAGCCGGGTTTCACGTGACGGGCAAACATCTGGTTGAATGTCTTCCATCCGCCACGTGGTTCGAGATATTCGTCCATGTTGTAGACGGCGCAGTCATAGAACGACTTGACACTGTCATCAGTGATTGACTCAGGACTGTCAAGCCAGTCGCCGATAGCATAGCAGTAATTGGTCATCCATTTTGACAGCGGGGTGAGTTCGGGCTGCCGGTCGGCAGGCGCACACGGAGTCTGGAGCGATTTGACCGGTTCCTGATCCAGGAGGAAGAATGAACGGAAAAGGTGCTGGTAGACGTGTGTGCCTTCTTTGTTTTCAGCAGGTACCCAGTGCATGTAAGCTTCAAGGTAATCGAGATAGTCTTCGATGGTCTTCATGTCGGAAAGGCCTGGAATCTTGTAGGCCACGACATTTGCGATAGCCTGATGGAACTTGTCTTCCCAGTTGTTTTCCTTGATAAGATCAGCGAGTTCCTGCACTGCAGGAGAATACTTCTTGTCAGCCATAATAATTGATGTGTTTTTTAGTTTGTAAAATATTTATATCTGAGTCAATCAGGCTTGGAAGAAGTATTCTCCGCCACCGTCTTGGCTGTGTGTTTTTGTGTCAATATCGCCAATGCGGATATTTCACCTTGCATTGATTAATGAACACATAAACAGCTGGAAATCTTTTCGGTTTCACATTTTTTAATGTTATTTCATCTTAATCCGCTCCCTGTTTAACATTCCCCTGATCCGGCCCCCACACCTCGGATAAAGAACTCTTAACCTATTTTATAGATGGTTTTAACATTTTTGGGACGTTTTCTTTGTTATTTCCATAAAAGGCAGTAAATTTGCCTTATCCACCATAGAAAAACCATAGCGCACCAACCTGCTATCTTTTTGCTGTGCCAAAACTACAGAAATCATTTATACTCCCCCCTATATTAATATGGAAAACGAACAACTGCTTAAAGAAGTTACCGCCAAAGCCCAGGTATGGCTCGGTGACGGTTATGATGAAGAAACACGTCTGGAAGTAAAGCGCATGCTTGACGCAGATGACAAGACAGAACTTATCGAATCGTTCTACAAGGATCTGGAATTCGGCACCGGCGGTCTCCGCGGTATCATGGGAGCCGGTTCAAACAGAATGAATATCTACACCGTAGGCGCTGCCACCCAGGGCCTTGCAAACTATCTTAAAGAAGCTTTCAAGGATCTGCCCGAAATCAGCGTGGCCGTGGGCCATGACGTGCGCAACAATTCGCGCAAGTTTGCTGAAATCGTAGCCGATATCTTCTCGGCCAACGGCATCAAGGTTTATCTTTTCGACAGTTTCCGCCCCACCCCGGAACTTTCATTCGCCATCCGTCACTTCGGCTGCCAGAGCGGCGTGAACATCACCGCATCGCACAATCCGAAGATCTACAACGGCTACAAGGCTTACTGGGAAGACGGCGCACAGATCATCGCGCCGCATGATGTCAATATCATCGACCACGTGAACCGCATCAAGAGCGTCAAGGAAATCAAGTTCGAGGGCGACAAGTCCAAGATCCAGATCATCGGCGCCGATGTCGACAAGGTGTATCTCGACAAGATCAAGGGCCTTTCACTCAGCCCCGATGTGATCGAACGCCACAAAGACCTGAAGATCGTCTACACTCCGATCCACGGCACCGGCGTTGAACTGATTCCCGCATCGCTCCGCAACTACGGCTTCACAAACATCATCCACGTTGACGAGCAGGACGTGCCCAGCGGAGATTTCCCCACCGTGGAATCGCCCAACCCCGAAGTACCCTCGGCTATGGCAATGGCTATCGCCAAGGCCAAGGAGGTCAACGCCGACATCGTCATGGCATCCGATCCTGACGCTGACCGCATCGGCTGTGTCATCCGTGACAACAGCGGCGAATATGTGCTGCTCAACGGCAACCAGATCGTGATGATCCTTCTCAACTACATCATCACCCGCAACAAGGAACTCGGTCTGCTCAAGGGCAATGAGTTTGCCGTGAAGACCATCGTGACCACCGAGACCATCAAGGCAATCTGCGAGGCCATGAACGTGCGCCTGTTTGACTGCTACACCGGCTTCAAGTGGATCGCAGCCGTGATGCGCGACAATGAAGACGTGCTCCGCTATCTTGGCGGCGGCGAAGAAAGCTATGGCTTCCTGGCCGAGACATTCTGCCGCGACAAGGACGCCGTGTCAGCTATCTCGCTCATGGCCGAGGCCTGCGCATGGGCCAAGGACAAGGGCATGGACTTCCAGGCCATGCTTGCCGACATCTATCTGAAGTATGGCTTCAGCCACGAAGTAGGTGTCTCTGTGGTACGCCCCGGCAAGACCGGCGCCGAAGAGATCCAGGCCATGATGAAGAGCTTCCGCGAGAATCCGCCCAAGGCTCTCGCAGGTAGCCCCGTCAAGACTATCAAGGACTACGGCACACTCAACGTGACCGATGTGGAAAGCAACACTACCGAGAAACTCGATTTTCCCTGGACCTCAAACGTTCTCCAGTATTTCACTGAAGACGGATCGAAGGTCTCTGTTCGCCCCTCAGGCACAGAGCCCAAGATCAAGTTCTACATGGAAGTCAAGGTTCCGATGGAAAAGATCGAGGACTATGACAAGTGCGGCAAACTCGCCGAGGAGAAGATCGAGGCACTCAAGAAGGATCTCGGCATCGCCTGAAAAAAGCCAGGCACTGTCTGAGACAGACAAGAGCAATCCCCTGCCTGCCCGGCAGGTAATATAGAGGGCACCTGATGTGGAGAGATCTGACGCGGACCCAAAACCTTGCAAGGCTTATATCCGTTATCTCTACATCAGGTGCTCTCTGTTTTTTCTCCTCCTCTCCGACGCACCTTAAACACCATCCATCAACCTACAAACTCCTGATATAATCATCATATGGATCCTTCCTCAGGTTTCAGCACCGCTCTCCAAAACGCGGTCAACGCTGTCAGCGGTGTGCTCACCGACTATGTATTAGTTACAGTGCTGCTGATCGTGGCCGTGGTTTTCACAGTCAGGACCCGCGGCGTGCAGTTCAGAATGGCAGGCGAGATGCTGCATCTGCTTGTCAGATCAGGCAGGCGCGACAACGACCGCCGCCAAAACGACGCTCCTGCTCACGGCAACATCAGTTCATTCCAGGCATTCGCGCTGTCGATAGCCTCACGCGTCGGCACCGGCAATCTTGCCGGCGTGGCTTCGGCGATAGCTCTCGGCGGACCGGGAGCGGTGTTCTGGATGTGGGTCATCGCCATACTCGGCGCCGCAAGCGCGTTTGTCGAGTCGACACTCGCCCAGCTTTTCAAGGTCAAGGGCGACAAGTCGTTCCGGGGCGGTCCGGCCTATTACATACTCAAGGGTCTGCACAAACGCTGGTGGGCGGTGACTTTCGCCGTGCTAATCACGCTGACTTTCGGCTTTGCGTTCAATTCAGTGCAGTCAAACACCATTTCAGATGCACTCAATGCCTCGTTTGCCATTCCTCGCGAGGCGACGGCCGGGGTTCTCTGCCTGCTGACTCTCGCCATCATCTGCGGCGGTGTGCAGCGCATCTCGCGGGTGAGCGAGATAGTGGTGCCTGTGATGGCTATCGCATATATAGTGCTGGCTCTGGTGATCATAGCCATGAACATAGGCCGCTTTCCGGAGATCATGATGCTGATTGTCAGGAATGCTTTCGGGGCCGATGAAATTCTTGGCGGCTCGGTGGGCGCGGCAATGGTGATGGGCATAAAGCGCGGTCTGTTCAGCAACGAGGCCGGCGAGGGGTCAACTCCGAACGCCGCTGCGACCGCCTCGGTGAGCCATCCGGTGAAACAGGGGCTGATTCAGACTCTCGGTGTCTATACAGACACTCTGCTGGTGTGCACAGCCACGGCTTTCATCATACTCTGCAGCGGAATCTATACCGGAGGCCATGACGGAATAGTGCTGACCCAGCAGGCCATAGACGCCGGACTTGGCGGAGACCATCGTTTCGGCTCGATCTTCGTCAGTGTGGCCATCTTCTTCTTTGCCTTCACAAGCATAATAGCCAACTATTACTACGGCGAGACCAACATCCGCTTTATACGCAACAGCGACCTTGCAGTCAGGATCTATCGCCTGCTGGTGGCAGCCATAGTCTATGCCGGGGCCGTGGTGTCACTTGACCTCGTCTGGGGTTTCGCCGATATCACTATGGCGCTCATGACTCTCTGTAACCTCGCGGCCATCATCATGCTCGGCAAATATGCCATACGCCTGCTCAAAGACTATCAGGATCAGAAGCGAGAGGGCAAAGATCCGGTCTACAGGTCTTCGACAATACCCGAAATCGCCTCCGAGACGGAATGCTGGGAGTGAGACCACGCCTATTCCATTGACTTGTGAAGTTGAAAAAAATATCATAGCCCTTGGCTCCTAACGGCATGCAGGAGCCAAGGGCTATGATATTTTCGGTCCGGAGGCTTTCCGAGTGCCTCTCAGAGGTTGCTCTTATTCTTCGGTTCCGGCGAATTCCATGAGGTAGGCTTTGATGAAGGCATCGAGATCGCCGTCCATCACACCTCCCACGTCACTGGTCTGATAGTTGGTGCGGTGGTCTTTGACGCGACGGTCGTCGAAGACGTAGCTACGGATCTGCGATCCCCATTCAATCTTCATCTTTCCGGCTTCAATCTTGGCCTGCTCCTGGAGGCGGTGCTGGAGCTCTTTGTCATAGAGTATAGAGCGGAGCTGACGCATGGCGTTTTCCTTGTTCTTGGGCTGGTCACGCGTCTCGGTGTTCTCGATGAGGATTTCTTCCTGCTCGCCGGTGTAGGGGTCGGTGAACTGGTAGCGCAGACGCACACCTGACTCCACCTTGTTGACGTTCTGACCGCCGGCACCACCCGAACGGAATGTGTCCCATGAAAGCAGGGCGGGATCAACCTTGACTTCGATGGTGTCGTCGACAAGCGGGGTGACGAACACTGATGCGAATGAGGTCATGCGTTTGCCCTGGGCATTGTAAGGCGACACGCGCACCAGACGGTGAACGCCGTTCTCGCTCTTGAGATAGCCGTAGGCGAAGTCGCCCTCAACGTTGATGGTGCATGACTTGATTCCGGCCTCGTCACCTTCGAGAAGGTTGGCGATCGAAGTCTTGTAGCCGTGGTCCTCGCACCAGCGGAGATACATTCGCATGAGCATCGAGGCCCAGTCCTGGCTTTCGGTACCGCCGGCACCGGAGTTGATCTTGAGCACTACTCCAAGCTTGTCTTCCTCGCGGCGGAGCATGTTGCGCAGTTCGAGATTCTCGATCTTGGTGATGGCTTCGGCATAGAGAGCGTCGATCTCCGATTCCTCTACAAGACCTTCCTTGAGAAAGTCCCATGCGATCTGGAGTTCGTTGACAATCTTGTCAATCTCTTCATAACCTACGATCCACGCCTGAAGATCCTTGATTTTTTTCATCTGTGCCTGGGCTTCCTTGGGATGCTCCCAGAAATCGGGCACGTGTGTGCGGAGTTCTTCCTCCTCTACCTGGATTTTCTTGCTGTCGATGTCAAAGATACCTCCTCAGCGCCAGCTTGCGCTCAAAAGTCTCTTTTAATTGTTCCTGAGTAATCATATTTTAATCAGTCGCTTGGTGAATATTTCGTTTATTTTTGGCGGGAAAAGCACTGCGGAGTGATTTTCCGGCTGCAAAGGTAAGCATTATTTTCCACCTGCGAAAACGCCACGTGTAACGCAGGCGGGGCCGGTCAGCCGAAGAGGTTGAGCCGGTGGCGGTTGAGTATGACATAGAGGATGACAGGGACACCTATGACCGGGGTGATGGCGTTGATCGGAATTATGCCGCGCGAACCGGGCATCACGCTCAGAAGCACGCAGAGCAGTCCTAAGGCGGCTCCGGCAAGAGCCGTGGCGGGTATCAGTATCAGGTGACGGGAACTGCGGGTGAGCAGACGGGCCACGTGGGGGACCACCATGCCGACAAAGGCTATAGGTCCGCAAAAGGCTGTGACAACCGCTGTCAGTACTCCTGACAGAATGAGGAGTCTGTTGCGCGAACGGCGCACATCGACTCCGAGGTTGGCAGCATAGGCATCGCCGAGGAGCATGGCGTCAAGGGGCTTGACCATGAGCATGGAGAGCGCGATGAACACAAGCGCAAGCGGGGCAAACACCAGCAGACGCGACTGCGAGACTCCCGAAAATGATCCGAGGCCCCAGATGACGAATGAATGGACTCCTTCCTGTGTGGCAAAGAAGTTCAGAAGCGAAACGGCCGAGGAACTGAGATAGCCCACAAGGATTCCGACTATCAGAAGCATGACCGAGGAGTTGAGTATGCGCGAAAACAACAGTAGCAGCACCAGCACGAGCATGGCTCCGGCTATGGCGGCGAGGACTATGCCAAGCGATTCACCCACGAAGCCGAGAGCTCCGCCGAAGGCAAGCATCACAATGGCCACCCCAAGGCTCGATCCGGTAGAGACTCCGAGTATCGAGGGCCCGGCAAGCGGATTGGCGAACGTGGTCTGGAGCATCAGGCCGGCTATGGCGAGTGCCGAGCCGGAAAGCAGCGCCACTATGGCCGTGACAAGCCGTGAGCCGATTACTATCACTGCCCACGACTCTCTGGAAGGTTCTCCGCCGGTCAGCACCGTCAGCACTTCACTGGCAGGAATGCAGACTGAGCCGATGAATAGGCAGAGCACGAAGAGTGCGAGTGTCAGGAACAGCAGTCCCCAGAGCGAAATCCGCTCGCGGCGGGAGGAAAGCGCAGGCAGGCCGGTCATGGTGCTATATCATTTTTCTATACGTTGATAATACTGCGTCTTGTCCGTGCCGGCATAGTCAGGGCCAAGAAAAAGAAGGATGTATTCGCGCAGCAGTTTTTCAGGATGAAAGGGGAAGTCATCGAAGAGAGTCGACGTAGAGGTGTCGGCCACGTAGACATCGCCGTTTTCAAAAGCCTTGATCCTGGAGTTCAGGTCATAGGAACTTTTAAGTTCCGAGAGAGTGAGTTCCGGGCCGTAGTTGCGTATGAGCCATATGTCGGCGTCATGGGCTTTGTCAAAAACAGATGCGAAATCAAGCTGTATGGAACCTGCGTCAGGAGTGTCAGCCCAGGGATTCACACCTCCGGCATCGGTTATGATGCTCGACATGTAGCTGCGGCCTCCGGGCACAAACCACACGCCGTTGGTCAGCCGCTCGGTAATCACTTTGGGATGCGAGCTTGCGGAGGCGGCACGTGTGGCAAGGCGCGAATATTCCGCCGAGACTTCCTTATAGATGCTGTCGGCCTCATGGCGGCAACCGTAGAGTTCGCCGAGCAGCTTTATCCACTCGGCACGGCCCAGCGGGGTCGATTCCATATAGTCGGCACACTCTATGATCGGTATGCCCAGACGTTCTATCAGTCCGTAGGATGAATTCTGATAAGGCGATGCGAGTATGGCATCAGGTCCGAGCACCGTGACTCTTTCAATGTCAGGCGACATTGAGGAGCCTACGTCCATCACCGCGCCGGATTTCAGCCCGGCTTTCACTTCAGCTACGGTGAAATAGCCTGCATCGGCCACACCCCTGACGGCATCAATGGCACCAAGGTCGCGGATGGCTCCGGCATGAACGCCTGAATAGACCAGCGAATTGCGCAAAGGAGTGCGCACCACCGTACCTTCGGGCAGTCCTTCGGGATTTCCGGCAGAGTCAGGCACAAGCACGTAGCGCTGAAGCAGGCGGGTGCTGTCCCACGGATTTTTAATGTCAGCCACTACATAACTTCCACAGTCGACCAGCGTCAGAAGATCAGCTCCAGCAGTAAGAGTGTCGCCTGACACTTCAGCCCCGGCAGAAGAGCCGGCACCGCTGCATGACGTCAGGATGGCGGCTGTGGCTGACAAAGCAAGAGAGAGAGACAAGAAACTCTTCACAATCAAGAAGGTGTTTAATAGGTTGTTTGACAAGATCAGTATCTGACCTCCCAGAGAAACAAAGCCTCTCCCGGCATCGAGGTCCCGGCCGCACAGCGGTCGCGGCGGTCAATCACTTCACGGAACTGCCCGATGGTCATTTTACCGCGGCCCACGTCGACGAGAGTTCCCACTACGGCGCGGACCATGTTGCGCAGAAAGCGGTCGGCAGTAATGACGAAAACCCATTCATGCTCGCCGAGCCTCTCCCATCTGGCATAGCTCACACGGCAGATGTTGGTTTTGACATCGGTGTGAAGCTTTGAGAATGATGTGAAATCAGAGGTCTCAAGCAGTATTTCGGCCGCACGGTTCATGGCATCGAAATCAAGCGTGGCCGGGGCTTTCCAGCTCAGGGGGTAGAAAAACGGGGTCTTCTCAGTGACCGCATAATAGTGGTAAGTTCGGCTGACGGCATCGAAGCGCGCATGGCGGTCAGGCTCGACCTCATAGATCTTCTGCACGGCAATATCTTTGCCGACAACCGCATTGAGCCTCCTGACAAGCTCTCCGGCATCGCCCAGAGGGGTGTCAAGATCAAAATGGGCCACCATCATGCGCGCGTTGACTCCGGCATCTGTGCGTCCGGCGCCGGTGATTTTCATTTCGCGGCGCAGGATCATCGACAGAGCGTCTTCGAGAACCGACTGGACTGTCACCTCGCCCGGCTGACACTGCCAGCCGTGGAAAGGCGCACCGCGGTAAGAGAGCTGCATGAAATATCTCATAGGCTGAATCCGTATCGGCGCATCGGCGGGTTATCAGTCTTTTTCAATATAGGTATAGCCATAAAGGCCCGAACGGTAGTTGCTCAGGAACTCGCGTCCTTCTTCGGGAGTGATGCGTCCGGCTTTCATAGACGATGTCACCCAGGCTTCCACGTTGCGCACAAGTTTCTTCGGGTTGAACTGCACATAGTCGAGCACATCGGCCACGGTTTCGCCGTCGATGATACGGTCGATCTCATAACGGTCTTTATAGACCGAGATATGGACGGCGTTGGTGTCGCCGAAGAGATTGTGCATGTCACCGAGAATCTCCTGATAGGCACCTACGAGGAAGACTCCGAGATAGTAGGGCTCGCCGGGCTTCACAGGGTGGACAGGAAGAGAACTTGCCGTGCCCCCCTGCGAGGATATGAAGTTAGAGATCTTGCCGTCGCTGTCGCAGGTGATGTCCTGGAGGGTGCATGTGCGTGATGGCTTTTCGTCAAGGCGCGACAGAGGAATGATCGGGAACACCTGGTCGATGGCCCATGAGTCGGTCAGCGACTGGAAGAGCGAGAAATTGCAGAAATACTTATCAGGTACCATCTTGGCCACCTTACGCAGCTCTTCTGGAGCGTGTTTCATATTGTCAGCGATCTCTCCTACCTCGCGGGCTATGCTCCAGAAAAGTTCCTCGATCTGGGCACGGGTGCGGAGATCGAGCATGCCGAGGCTGAACAGGTCAAGAGCCTCCTCGCGGATCTGCAGGGCGTCATGCCAGCTTTCGAGAAGACGCTGCTGGTTGAGCTTGTCCCAGATCTCATAGAGTTCTTTGGCAAGTTCGTGGTCTTCTTCCTGAATATCTTTAGAGTCTTTCCAGATGGGAAGCTGCGTTGTCTCAAGCACTTCAAACACCAGTACGGAATGATGGGCGGTCAGCGAGCGGCCGCTCTCGTTGATAATGTTGGGCTGCTTGAGGCCGTTTTTCTCACAGGCATCCACGATGGCCGACACTGCGTCATTGGCATACTCCTGGATAGAATAGTTCATCGAACTGCCCGATGCGGAGTTGCGGGTTCCGTCATAGTCCACGCCAAGGCCACCGCCTATGTCCATGAATTCTATGTCAAATCCCATGTTGGTGAGCTGCACGTAGAACTGGGTGGCCTCGCGGATGGCATTCTTGATGCGGCGGATCTTGGTGATCTGGCTGCCGATGTGGAAGTGGATCAGTTTCAGGCAGTGTTTCATCTTGTTTCGCTCCATGAAGTCAAGCGCTTCAAGAAGCTCCGAAGAGTTGAGACCGAATTTCGACTGGTCGCCGCCGCTTGTCTCCCACTTGCCTGAGCCTGAGGAGGCGAGTTTGATGCGGATGCCTACATTTGGGTCTATGCCGATTCGCTTGGCCACTTCCGAGATGATGCGCAGTTCATTGAGCTTTTCAACCACGAGATAGATGCGGCGTCCCATCTTCTGGGCAAGCAGAGCCAGCTCTATATATGTCTGATCCTTGTATCCGTTACAGATGATCAGCGCGTTTTCCTTGATGTTGGTGGCAAGCACAGCGTGGAGTTCCGGCTTGGACCCGGCCTCAAGACCGATGTTGAATTTTTCGCCGTGAGTGACGATCTCCTCGACTACAGGACGCATCTGATTGACCTTGATGGGATAGATTATATAGTTCTGTGCCTTATAGTCATACTGCTTTGAAGCTAAAGCGAAACAGTTGGAAATCTTCTCGATGCGGTTGTCAAGAATATCGGGGAAGCGCAACAGCACTGGCGAGGTAATGTCTCTGACCTGCAGTTCGTCCATGACCTCACGCAGATCAACCGAAGCATAACCCTCACGAGGAGTAACGGCCACGTTGCCTTTCTCGTTGATGGAGAAATACTGTCGACCCCAACCTTGAATGTTGTACAGCTCTGAGCTGTCTTCAATACGCCATCTTCTCATCGGCTCTGTTCTTTTTTTCTGAATTGTTTCTGAATTTTATAGGTTTAACTGTCTGTAAAGCGCGTTATCGCGCGTTATTATCCGGCAAAAGTACAACTAATTCGCCAAATCGGGATCTTTTTGCAACAATTATTTTCATTATTTTGGGATATTAACAATAAAGATTGTAACTTTGCTACATAAAAATCACATCAAAACTCCTATCACATAATTTTATTAAATTTTGCTATGGATAAGAAATCTGCTTTCTCTCTCCTCTTCGGTTCGGCTATCGTGCTGACCGGTTGCAGCAAGAAGATGAATCAGTTTGCAGCTGATTACTTCAGCACCAATCCCAATCCGCTCGAAGTAGTGGGCCAGAATGTTCCCGCTACCGTTACCGGTAACATTCCTCCGAAATTCTTCGTGAAAAACGCCACTGTGACAGTGACCCCCTACCTCACATTCAACGGCACTGAAGTGGCCGGCACCGCCCAGGCATTCCAGGGTGAGAAAGTACGTGGCAACAACCGTGTCATCTCCTATGACAACGGCGGCACAGTGACAATCCCCGTAAACTATGCCTATCAGCCCGAAATGCAGCGTTCGGAACTGTATCTCGGCTTCACTGTCGATCAGAAAGGCAAGCAGTATGTGCTTCCCCGCGTGAAAGTGGCTGACGGCATCATCGCCACAGCAGCTCTCGCCGATGCCGGAACCGTAGATCCCGCTACCGCAGCTGACAAATTCCAGCGCATCATCAACGAAAAATATTCTGCCGACATCCACTTCCTCATCAATCAGGCCAACCTCCGCGAAAGCGAACTCAAGAGCGATGAAGTGCTCCGCCTCAACCGCGACATCAAGGCCGCTGCCGGCGATGAAAGCCGAAAGATCGAGGAAATCAACATCCAGTCATACGCTTCACCCGACGGTTCGCTCGACTTCAACACCAAACTCGCCCAAAACCGCGAGACAAACACACAGGGCTATCTGACCAATCAGCTCAAGAAGGACAAAGTGACTGAATTCGGCGAACTTACCGCAAACTTCACTCCAGAAGACTGGGAAGGCTTCCAGAAGCTCGTGGCCGCAAGCAACATCCAGGACAAGGAGCTCATCATCAGCGTGCTCTCAATGTACAAGGACCCTGAACAGCGCGAACGTGAAATCCGCAACCTCTCAAGCGTGTTTGACCAGCTCGCCGACGAAATCCTCCCGCAGCTCCGCTACTCTCGCATCACTGCCAGCGTCAACGTGATCGGCAAGAGCGATGAAGAGATCAACAAGGCATTTGACACCGATCCCTCTACCCTCAGCGTAGACGAACTTCTCTACGGAGCAACCCTCACTGACGACCTCAACCGCAAGAAAGCCATCTACACTGCCGCCACCAACCTCTATCCCAACGACTACCGCGGCTACAACAACCTCGGCAAGGTGCTCTATCAGCAGGGTGACTATGACGCAGCTATGGCAAGCTTCAAAAAAGCAGCCCGCGTGAACTCTTCGGCTCCTGAAGCCCAAATGAACCAGGGCCTTGTGGCTCTTGTCAACAACGATCTCCGCGCTGCCAACCAGTCATTCGGCAAGGCCGGCGGTGTTCCCGAACTCGGCTCGGCTCTCGGTGTATATTACCTCCAGCAGGGTGATGTAAACGCCGCAGTAAAGGCATTCGGAAATGACAAGAGCAATAACGCCGCTCTCGCCCAGATCCTCTCCAAGGACTACAGCAAGGCCAAGTCAACCCTCGCAGCCATCCAGGCTCCCGATGCCACCACCTACTATCTCATGGCCATTCTCGGTGCCCGCACCAACAATGAACAGATGGTGACTTCAAACCTCCGTCAGGCCATCAAGCTAGACAACAAGCTCGCCAAGCAGGCTGCCAACGACCTCGAATTTTCCCGCTTCAATCTTTCAAGCGTTCTCTGATAAGACGCCGGATTAAAGCTTCACAATCCAACAGCCCCGCCACACCGCGTTTCATGCAGTGTGGCGGGGCTGACTTTTTCATGGATACCACCGGCTGACACCGCCACAGACTCAAACATCCTTGCCTCGCCGGGCGTTTTAATTCCAGAGGGCGGCATCTGCCCGGCCATCTTCATCCATTCCACAAACTGCGCTTACCATTATATAATATGAACGAGGGAACAACGGCACAAAAACACCGGCACCATTACCGGCTCGACATACTGCACTGGATCATAATAGCGCTTTCAGTTCTGCTGATAGTATTCATCTCGATCGACACCTTCAACGGCATCAACTTTCTTGATGACGGATTCTACATGCACTTCCAGTTCTGGGTCTGCATAGTGTTCATGGCAGATTTCTTCATCGAACTGGCCCTGGCTCCCGACAAACTCCGCTACACGCGCAACCGCCTGCTGTATCTGCTGCTGTCTATCCCCTATCTCAACATCATCAGTGTGCTCGGCATCAGGCTCACACCGGAGCAGCTGTTTTTTATCCGCTTCATACCCCTGGCCCGCGGCATCATGGCGATGGTGATAGTTGTGGGCGCGTTTTCGCGAAACAGACTGACATCGTTCCTTTCGTCCTACATAGTCATCCTCGCCGCCTTCATCTATCTCGGCAGCCTCATATTCTTCTACTTCGAGCAGGGAGTCAACGCCGATGTCAACAATTTCGGCACCGCTCTCTGGTGGGCCTGCATGAACGCCACCACCCTCGGCTGCGACATCTATCCCGTCACGGTGGCCGGAAAAGTGCTCGGCTGCATCCTTTCGGTCGGCGGCATAATCATGTTTCCGCTCTTCACAGTGTTTATCACCTCACTCATACGCCAGTACACACGGACACTGAAAACAGACTCCGGCGCGGCCACGCAAAAAAGTTAGGTAATTATTTTTGTACCCTATCCAAAAATCGTAACTTTGCAGACATCTCACGGACAAAAATGAAATCATGGAAAAGGACCCGGACAAGCGGTTTGAAATCGACGAGGTGATAGGTCGCCTTTGCAGCATGGAAGACATGCGCCACGTGTGCCCGACCCGTTCAGGCGAAGGGGAGCCACTGCTCTCCAACTCAGCCGTGCGCCGTATAGTCGAGCTTGCCTCACGCCTCATGTTTCCGGGATTTCTAACAGACTCTGACCGCGGACCGTCCGTGATGCGCTCGGTCATGACAATCGAATGCCATGAACTGCGCGGTCTTCTGGCCAGCCAGATCTCCGCAGGTCTCTGTTTCGACAAAAATCACTCCGCAATTCCTGATGCTGACATAAGCCGTCATGCCGGATCTCTGGCCGACTCTTTTATAGACAGCCTGCCCGATCTGCGCCACATCCTCGACACTGACATTGACGCCACCTATCTCGGCGACCCTGCCGCAACCTCTACCCATGAGGTAATAATCTGCTATCCCGGCTTCAAGGCCACGGTAAGCTACCGCATAGCCCACCGCCTGCTGGAGCTTGGGGTCCCGGTGGTGCCTCGCATGATCACCGAGCAGGCCCATTCCGACACCGGAATCGACATCCACCCCGGAGCCCGCATAGGCAAAGGCTTCGTCATTGACCACGGCACCGGTGTGGTTATCGGAGCCACAGCAATTATCGGCGATAATGTCAAGATCTATCAGGGCGTGACCCTCGGAGCCAAGAGCTTTGTCACTGACGACTCCAACAATCCGGTCAAAGGAATTCCCCGCCACCCGATACTCGGCAACGGAGTGGTTGTCTACTCCAACTCCACGATACTCGGCCGCGTAAACATAGGTGACGGAGCCGTCATCGGCGGCAACCTCTGGGTCACACGCGACGTAGAGCCTGGAGAAAAACTCATCCAGGCCCGCGCCGACAACTTCCGGTCGGCCCGCTGACCGCAAGGCCTGCGCCTGAGGCCTAAAAACAACTGAATAAACCAAGGAAACTATATAATTTACCACATGGAACATCGTTTTGAAATGGTTGCCAAGACCTTCAAGGGTCTTGAAGAAATTCTTGCTGAAGAACTCCGGCAACTCGGAGCGGTCAATGTCGAGCCCGGCCGACGGATGGTATCATTCGAAGGTGATCTCGCCATGCTCTACCGCGCCAACATCTGCTGCCGCACCGCACTCTCTATCCTCAAGCCGATCTACAAGTTTATCGCCAAGGACACCGACTCGCTCTACGAGATGGTGAAAGAGTACAACTGGAGCGATGTAATGTCGATCGAAAAGACTTTCTCTATCGACACCACCTCACACTCCTCGGAGTTCACTCACTCGCGTTTTGTCACCTATCGTGTGAAAGACGCCATTGTCGACTATTTCAAAGACCGTTTCGGCCAGGACAAGCGCCCCGGCGTGCGTCTGAACGATGCCGACGTGATGATCAACGTCCACATTGACGGTGACCGCGTCACCCTCTCGCTCAACTCATCGGGCGAGTCGCTCCACAAACGCGGATGGCGCGTGGCACAGACCGAAGCCCCGATCAACGAGGTTCTCGCCGCCGGCATCATCCTCAAAAGCGGATGGCGCGGCGACAGTCCGCTGGTCGATCCCATGTGCGGCTCAGGCACCTTCCTAATCGAAGCCGCTATGATTGCCGCCGGAATCAAGCCCGGCAGCTTCCGCAAGGATTTCGCCTTCGAACACTGGCGCGACTATGACGCCGAACTGTTTGAAAAGGTGATGGCCGAAGATTCAGGCCTCCGCGAAGTGCCGTTCAAGATCTACGGATCAGACATCTCGCCGAAAGCCGTGGCTATCGCCGAACGCAACATTCTTTCAGCCGGTGTCGACGAATATATCAACCTCCGCATAAAGCCTCTCCAGCTTTGGGAAGAGGCTCCGGCAGGGGGAGCGCCCGGTGTGCTCATCACCAATCCTCCTTACGGCGAGCGAATCAATGTCCAGGACATGGAGCAGCTCTACAAGACGCTCGGCACCAAGTTCAAACGTGTCTTCCTCGGCTATCACGCCTGGGTCATCTCCTCAAACATCGACTATCTCACAGCCATCGGACTGACTCCTTCGGTCAAAGAAGCCATGCAGAACGGAGGCCTCGACTGTGAACTGCGCGAATACGTGATCTTCGAAGGCACCAAAAGCGACTTCCGTCGTGAAGGCGGTGTGCTAAAGGAAGAAACCCCTGACCGCAAGGAACGCCGCCAGCCCGCACGCAAGAGCGACAGCGAATGGCGCCGCGACGCCCGCGAAAAGGGCATGGGCGGCAAAGATGCCGGAGCCGCACGCCGCAAACCCAACAAGCTTGAAGACAGATACCGCCCGCAGAAAGGCGGCTATGCCCGCAGCGAGGAACGCAGACGCAAGTTCAAGGAAGAGACGGCCGCACAGAGTGAAGCCGAACAGCTCCTCTCGCGCCACCGCAATCCCCACGCGCTCAAATCGCTCGGCGAATCGCCCAAGCGTCCGTCAATACCCGCGCCTGACGGCCCGTTCATGAGAACCCGCCGCCGCTGGAAGCGTCCGGATGCCGACAATTCGTCTTCCGAAGGAGAGGCATAAGCAACACTTACAGCCCCTTCCATACTTTTTCAAAATAAAATTCTCAAATCACGCTAATCCATATAACCAAAAGCCATGTCACTCCAACAGAATCTCAACACTCTGCGCCATCCCGTCAGCAACGCGCCTGAAAAAAGTCCTTTCAACGCCGGCGAAACCCTCGCCTGCCAAGGTGAGAAGCTCAGAGTGTTGCTCCTCGGATCGGGCGGACGCGAATGTGCCCTCGCATGGAAAATATCACTCTCTCCCCGCCTTGAGAAACTTTTCATAGCTCCCGGCAACGGCGGAACAGATGCCTACGGTGAAAACGTGGCCCTCTCGCCGCTTGATTTCGCCGCTATAGCCGCTTTTTGCAAGGAGAATTCAATCGACATGATCGTAGTCGGCAACGAAGACCCGCTTGTGGCCGGAATCTATGACTACTTCCTGAGCGTGGAAGGTGCTCCGCTGATCGTAGGGCCCTCTCAGGCAGGTGCAGCACTCGAAGGCAGCAAGGATTTTGCAAAGCAGTTCATGGTGCGCCACTCTATACCCACCGCAGCCTACCGCAGTTTCACTGCCGAGACCGTTGAAGAGGGTTGCGCGTTTCTTGAATCACTCAAAGCCCCCTATGTGCTCAAAGCCGACGGCCTTGCAGCCGGAAAAGGTGTACTCATAATCGACTCTCTCGAAGAAGCCAAAGCCTCGCTGCGCGATATGCTGGGCGGAATGTTCGGCAAGTCATCGGCCACAGTGGTTATCGAAGAGTTCCTCAAGGGAATCGAATGTTCGGTTTTCGTACTCACTGACGGCAACGGCGGCTACCGCATCCTCCCCGTGGCAAAAGACTACAAGCGCATCGGCGAAGGCGACACCGGCCCCAACACCGGAGGCATGGGAGCAGTCAGCCCCGTTGTGTTTGCCGACAGTGAATTCATGCGCAAGGTAGAGGAACGCATCATTCTCCCGACTGTCAACGGCCTGATAGCCGAAGGCATAACCTACCGCGGCTTCATCTTCCTCGGTCTGATTGAAGTTGACGGCGAGCCGATGGTGATAGAATACAACGTCCGCATGGGCGACCCTGAGACCGAAGTCGTGATGCTCCGCATCGCATCTGACCTGCTTCCTCTGCTCGAAGCAGCGGCCAAAGGCAACCTCGGCGCTCTTCCCCTCGCTGAAGATCCACGCTATGCCACAACAGTCATGATAGTGTCAGGCGGCTATCCTAGAAGCTACACCAAGGGTGAGACCATAACCGGAGCCGACACTCCGATGAGCAACGCCATTCTCTTCCACGCAGGCACACGCCGCGAGGCCGACGGCGAGCTCGTCACTTCAGGCGGACGTGTGATTGCATGTAGCGCCTATGGCGATTCGATCGACTCGGCTCTCGCCAACAGCTATGCAGCCGCCGATGCTGTTGAATTCAACGGTAAATACATGCGCCGCGACATCGGCCAGGACCTTAAAAAATTGAGTGAAAACCGCGGATGACCCGTAAAGAACTCACATTTACCCGAATAATTCGTTCGCGAGGCATGGGCGTGCTCATAGGCCTCGCGGCGGTTTTTATGACCCTGCAGGCTCAGTTCGCAGGCAAGATCGCGCACATAGGCGATTTCCGCACCGTGGCCTTCCCAACACCATCGGCATGGTTGCCCGAAGGCAGCATCTCGATGTGGGCCAACATCATCGTGGTCCTGGCCACAGGGGCGGTAATGATCATCATCAACCGCCACTTCAATCTGCTGCGCACCACCTCGGCCTTCTTCGCGGCCTATTTCGTGTTTGTCACAGCCTGCACCCCGGCTGTGATGGGCCAGTTAGGAGCGTCATCGCTGCTTGCGCTGATCATGATGGGAGCCGTATGGCTGATTTTCAGCATCTACAATCAGCGCATCAGCTCGCGCCGGGTCTTTCTTGCCTTCTTTCTGATCGGACTGGGGCAGCTGACTGAATATACATTCGCGCTCTACATTCCGGTATTCATCGCCGCACTCGGACAGATGCGAGTGTTCACGTTCAAAAAAATCCTTGCCGCGATTCTGGGCAACATCACTCCTGCGTGGATCACCTGGGGACTCGGCCTGATACCTGAGCCGGAAATCCCACAGTTCTGCTTCACACCTCCATCAATGCTGCTGGCCGATGGTGCCGACTGGCCCATGCTTTCGGCCGCGGCTCTGACGCTGCTGGCCGGATTTGTGTTCGGCAACCTGAATCTCATAAAGATCATAGGATTCAACGCACAGGCCCGCGCCTATAACGGAGTGCTGACCCTTCTCTCGATCGCGACCGGCATTTTCTCCATTGTCAACTTCACCAATCTTCCGCTCTACATCACCCTCCTGAATGCCTGTGTGGCCTTCCAGGTGGGACATTTCTTCCGCTTCACCGTCATGCGCCGTGGCTACATTGCCGTAGTGGTCCTGATGGCCGCCTATTTCGGTATATACATGTGGGGAATGTTGAGCTGAGACGGAAGCCACCGCTGCCACACAAACGCATCCATACACCGGCTTAGACAACTTAGCCAACAGACCACCATACGCACATGAAAATTGTAGCCGACCGCAACATTCCCTATATAGCCGATGCAGTCCGTCCGCTCGGAGAGATAATACTCCTGCCGGGCGATGCCATCTCGGCTGAGACTGTAAAAGATGCCGACATTATTCTTACACGCACACGCACACGCTGCGACGCCTCGCTGCTCGGCAGGTCCACGTGCTCGTTCATCGGTACAGCTACAATCGGCACCGACCACATTGACCTCGACTATTGCCGCGAGCGGGGCATCACGGTGGCCAACGCTCCGGGCTGCAATGCTCCGGCAGTGGCACAATACGTGCTTTCAGCCATCAGAGCGTTTCTGCCCCCCGAAGAAGCGCTTGCCGGAAAAAGGCTTGGCATAATCGGAGTGGGCAACGTCGGCACTATACTCAACCGCTGGGCCTTAGGCCTCGGCATGACCACAATCCTCAACGACCCCCCACGTCAGGAAAACGGCGACACAACCTACATCTACAGCACCCTTGAGGAAATCGCTGCAGAAAGTGATTTCATCTCGATCCACACACCATATTCCAAGACCGGACCCCACTCCACTCGCCATCTGCTGAATTCGGAATTCCTCTCAGCCGTGAGCCGGCGGCCACTGATCATAAATGCCGCCCGCGGACCAGTGGCCGACACGCAGGCGCTCAAGACCGCCCTCAGCCGGAATCTCATATCAGGAGTGGCCATCGACTGCTGGGAAAACGAGCCTGACATTGACCTCGAACTGCTTTCAGAAGCATTCGTAGCCACACCGCATATTGCAGGCTATTCCAACGAAGGAAAAATCAGAGCCACCCGCATGGTGCTCGATGCCCTTGCCAGCCATCTGCAGGACCATTTCGGTCTTGACATCACAGCCGAGACCCTATCAGCCGGACTTCCGGCAATAGGCCCCATATCGGAGACAATCACCGAACAGCAGCTCGGCTATGACATCAATGCCGACCACATAGCCCGCAATCTGCCCACTCCCGATGCCGCCGTAAGCAGATATTTCGAATCTCTGCGCAACAACTACAGTCTCCGGCCGGAACCTCACATCTGAGACTCCGGCCCCACATGTTTTTCCAGACCTCTTTTCGGTCCGGACCATGCCAAAATACGGTTTAAATTTGGTTTAAATTTACAGAAACTTCCTGAAAACAAGTAAAAACCGGTTCATAACAAAGCCGTAAAACCAACTCCCCGGATGTTATAATACAATAGCACCGGAGGACCTTGCTTATGAAACAGATTCTTACCATACTCATGATATTCTGCGCCCTTGCCGCAGGCGCAGCAGGCAAAACCCCAAAAAGGAGCAAAGCAAAAAAGGCCAGAACCACCAAAGTTGTCTCGGCCCCAGCCGTGCCGCGTCCGGCCCGCGAACCGTTTGTCACACGTGTGGACGCACCGTCTGTCAAAAAAGGGCTTGCCGGCAAGAACATAGCTCTATGGCAAAGCCACGGCCGATATTTCGACCAGAATGAAGAGCGCTGGATGTGGCAGCGCGCACGGCTCATGGGCACGGTAGAAGACCTGTATCCACAGGCCTACGTGCTCCCCTACCTCATCCCTATGCTCGAAAATGCCGGGGCCTATGTGATGACTCCGCGCGAACGTGACACCTCGACTCAGGAAATAATCGTCGACATGGACGGAGGCTTCGCTCAGAAGGACTATAACGAGAAAAACGGACAACAGAAATGGACAGCCGCTGCCGGCATCAAAGGTTTCGGATATAAGAAAGAGATATTGGAAACCGGCGACAATCCCTTCCGCATGGGCTCTGTCCGCGAAGTGACCACCGTCACCGACCCGGCCAAAGCATCCACCGCATCCTGGTATGCCGATTTCCCCAAAGGCGGCGACTATGCGCTCTACATCAGCTATGCCTCGCTCCCCAGCAGCACCCGCGACGCGCGCTATATCGTGAACTCACTCGCCGGAAGCGAGGAGTTTGACGTAAACCAGCGCATCGGCGGAGGCACATGGGTCTATCTCGGCACCTTCCCCTTTGCCGCAGGCAAAAGCGACATCCCGGTGGTGGAACTGTCAAACGTCTCGACCGAGAGCGGCAAGGTGGTCACGGCCGATGCCATCAAGATAGGCGGCGGCATGGGTAATGTCAGCCGCTCGGCTGCAGGCGGCGAGCCTGTGGTTAGCACCTATCCGCGTTTCACCGAGGGCGCGCGCTACTGGATGCAGTGGGCCGGTGTCCCTTCGTCGGTCTATAGCATCACCAACGGCGAAAACGACTATGAGGACGACTACAAGAGCCGCGCCCTCTGGGCCAACTACCTTGCCGGAGGCTCATCGCAGCTTCCGGGAGAGAAAGGCCTCGGAATTCCCGTTGACCTATCGTTTGCATTCCATACCGACGCCGGCACCACATCTGATCCCGGAGAGACTGTGGGCACGATGCCTATTGTCTACACCAAAGGCACGCGTCTGGGTAGTGGCGAGGCCCGCTCCACCTCTCGCCGCTATGCCGACATGGTCACCGACCAGATTGTCAGTGACATCCAGACCCTCTACGAGCCGACATGGACCCGCCGCAAACTGCGTGACAAGCCTTATCGCGAGGTGATGGACACCAAAGTGCCCGCAATGCTGATCGAGCTTCTGAGCCATCAGAACTTCGCCGACATGCGCTATGGCCTCGACCCCACATTCCGTTTCACCGTCAGCAGAGCCATCTATAAAGGCATTCTGAAATACCTCCATGAAAAAGACGGTGTGCCCTACGTGGTAGAGCCACTGCCCGTCAGCCATTTCCGCATCGCGGGAAGCGGAGGCGAATATCTTCTCACCTGGCAGGGTGTCGATGATCCTCTGGAGCCCTCGGCCAAGCCCACATACTATATTGTCTATGAACGCATTGACGATGGAGCCTTCACCGAACTGGCCGTGACCGATGATCCGCAACTCACGGTCCGCGTCAAGGATGACCGCATCTACAGCTACAAGGTTGTCGCGGCCAATGACGGAGGCATCAGCTTCCCCTCCGAGATTCTATCGCTGTGCGACACCGGCACCGACAAACCCCAGGTGCTGATTGTCAACGGCTTCACCCGCATCTCAGGCCCGGTCGAAGTCTATGCCTCAGGCCGCGTAGGCTTCGACTATGAGGAAGACCACGGAGTGCCCTACATCAGCGACATCCACTTCACCGGCCTCCAGACCGAATTCCGCCCCGGAGTAGAATGGACATCCAATGACTCTCCCGGCCACGGCTCCAGCCGCGCGACCCACGAGACCGAAATCTTCGCCGGCAACACCTTCGACTTCGTCTATGTCCACGGCACCTCCGTCCGCGCCGCAGGCCACTCCTTTATCTCAGCCGGAGTCGACGCCTTTGTCGACAACATGCCCGAAGCCCGCATCATCGACCTCATCCTCGGCAAGCAGAAAGAAATCACCGTAGGCACCTCGCAGGAACGCAAGTTCAAACCCTTCACCGACGAACTCAAGCAACGCCTGAGCCAGTTCTGCGACGCCGGCGGCTCACTCTTCGTGTCGGGCAGCTACATAGGCAGCGACCTCTTTGACAACCGCCACTCCACAGGCTCGCAGCGAGTAGCCGACGGACAGTTCGGCCACTCGGTGCTCGGCCTCCAGTGGCGTCAGGCAAAAGCCACAGTCACAGGCAAAGTCCGCGAAGTCAAATCGAAATACGCCGAATTCCATCCGGGCCTCTCGTTCACCTTCCGTCAGCAGCTCAACGCCGACTGCTACGCCGTGGAATCGCCCGAATCATTCAGCCCCATCGACCCGTCGAACGGCACCGCCATACTGCGCTACACCGAAAACGACTACATAGCCGGCGTGGCCTTCGACCCCGGCACCCACCGCGCCGTGACCCTCGGCTTCCCCTTCGAGACCATCACCGGCAGCTACGAGCGTGACGCGCTGATGAAACAGATCCTCGACTTCTTCACCGCCCCTGAAGGTGTGCATCCCGGCGCACGCCCCAAAGTACTGCCGGAAACCATCATAGGCCACGAACCACCCACCACACCGATGCAGACCCGCTCCCCGCGCAACCTCCGGCCCCGCGAAGCAGCCGAACTCGCCGAAAACACCGAAGCCCGCAAACCCCGCAAAGGCCCCGCCCGCCAAGCCTAAGGCCGCCCAACAGCCCTTCTCACATACCGGAGGGGCTATTTTCAATCAAAGACCGAGATTCATTGCGGTTTATCGGGGGAAATTTACGAACTTTGCAGTGAGGCGAGGTGTGTGGCTGTCACACTCTGATTTCAAGCGCCTTTCTGTAAAAATCATGAAATCCCGTTTTTCAACCAAAACCATGAAGGATCTGGCCGCTCAGGCCGGCCGGAGTCCGATATTCATACATCTCTCTGACGATGACGTGACCTTTGTCAACGGCGGTGACCACAGACTGCTCAGTGTTCTCGCCGAGACCGGTGCGGCAATGGTGTATTCCGATTTCCTTACGCCTGCCGATGGCGGCGGCGATCCTGTACCCCACCGGCTGATCGACTGCCAGTTGGGGGCCATCCGCGATGACTTCGACTTCGGCCGGGTCGTGGCTGTGAACCCCGCCATGATGCGCCGTGCGGTGGAGGATATGACCGATGATTTCGAGGCTGCCGGCTGGTATGACCTGCGCCTGCGCCTCTCGCGTCTCGGCAGGATTGTGCACATTCTGGAGACTCTCTATCAGGCTTCGCCCAAGGCTTCAGTCAGCGCCGACGAGGGTGAGGAGCAGTTCCGCTACGTGGACCCGCGCAACCGCAGTTCGCAGATAGAGATGGAAAAAGCCGCCACGGCCCATCTCAAGGCCCTCGGCGCTCTGGTGACACCCGCCGGAATCACGCGCCCGGACCTCGATGAAGGCTCCTTCCCGACAGAGGCTTCGGTGATAATCCCCGTGCGCAACCGCCACCGCACAATAGCCGATGCCGTCAGAAGCGCTCTGGCTCAGCAGACGTCATTCCCGTTCAACGTCATTGTGATAGACAACCGCAGCACCGACGGAACATCAGAGATTCTTGCCGAAATCGCGGCCTCAGACCCGCGTCTTAAGATCATAAGCACCGCCCCGGCTCCCGCGCCGGCTCCGGGTATAGGCGGCTGCTGGAACCTCGGCATCAACAGCCCCGACTGCGGACGCTTCGCCGTGCAGCTCGACAGCGATGACATCTACAGCCGCCCGGACACTCTTGAAATGATCGTCGGCAAGTTTCGTGAGACCGGTGCCGCAATGGTCATCGGCTCGTATATGCTCACCGACTTTGAGGGCAATCCGCTGCCCCCGGACTGATAGACCATGCGGAATGGACCGATGACAACGGGCCAAACAACGCCCTGCGCATCAACGGTCTCGGCGCGCCGAGGGCATTCTTCACCCCCGTGGCCCGCGAGATAGGATTTCCGGATGTCAGCTACGGCGAAGACTACTCGATGGGGCTTGCCGTCAGCCGCCGCTACCCGATAGGGCGCATCTATGAACCGCTCTACTCATGCCGCCGCTGGGAAGGCAACTCCGACCATGCCCTCAGCCCTGAGCGTATCAACGCCAACAACACCTACAAGGACCGGGTGCGCACCCTCGAACTCATCTCACGCCAGAAGCTCAACCATGAATCCTGAAAGTTTCCTCCGGTCTGAACTTGCGGCGTGGCCTCTGGCTGCTGAAAACTTCAGCAATCTTGAAAAGGCATCGGCCCAGGCAGTAAGCCTGACTGACAGCGAGCCGTGGAGAATCCGCAAGCTGCTTGTCAGCCACCGCCGCGCTTCCATCACAGCCAAGACCGATCCTCAGAGCATAGCCGCGCGCCCATGCTTCCTATGCGAGGCCAACCGCCCGCCGGAACAGAGCGCCATCACCGGCCACGGCTTTCAGACTCTTGTCAACCCCTATCCCCTCGCCCGGCGGCACTACACCATAGCATCCGCGCGCCATGAACCGCAGCGCATCAGCGGACACCTGCAGGAGATGGCCCGGCTCACGCATGAATTCCGAGACCTATGCGTCTTCTACAACGGTCCGCTCTGCGGAGCCTCCGCTCCTGACCATCTGCACTTCCAGGCTATCTCTACGGAGGTTGCCGCCGGTCTGACCGATCCGAGACTGCCACTGGAGACTATTGACTCGTCAGACGGCTGCAAGCTGCTGCGCAGCGTAAGCGGCGCGGTCCCCTATCCGTTCTTCATCATTGATTCCACAGACACAGCCGCCCTTGTCCGCTGCGCCGACCTGCTGCTCGACTCGCTGCCACAGGCTGAGCCGGAGCCGATGGTCAATGTGGCTATGGTGATGCTCCCCGACGGCAGACTCCGCACATTCATAGCTCCGCGCCGCCACCACCGCCCGGCTGTCTACGGCTCCGGACCCGGCAAGATGCTCGTAAGCCCCGCCACAATCGAAATGCTCGGCACCATAGTCTGCTCACGCCCTGAAGACTTCGAGAGGCTCGACCTTGCCACCGCCACCGCCATTCTGGGCGAAGTCAGCCTCGACGAACAGCAATTCGCCGCCACAATTCACCGCTACCAACAACTCAACACCCCACAGCAATAATGCCCCAGGAACCACGAGTCAGAGTCGGCATCCTCTCAGCCCCGACCATAAGTTTCACCCTCACCGGTCTCTACTCCACGCCCTCAGGCGAGATGGTCACCGGGCGTCAGGAAGTAAGCCTCAGCGAATCAGGCCTCGCCGTCAGCTGGAACGGCCGCGTCAGCCAGTCGCTCGAATTCGAACCCACCTCCTATGCAGGCGACAGTTTCGAACTCGAAGGAGTGACCATCGGTGTCGATTTCCACTGGGAGCGCAAGGAAAACCAGCGCTTCCGCGGAGCCTTGCGCGTGATAGTTGAAAACGGCAGACTAACGGCCGTCAACGAAGTCAATGTCGAAGACTATCTTGTCAGCGTCATCTCAAGCGAAATGAGCTCCACCTCCTCGCTGGAACTGCTGAGGGCACATGCCGTGATCTCGCGCGGATGGGTGCTGTCAATGATGTCACGAGGCAAGGAGCCCATCCCTCCGGCCGACCGCCGCCCCGATGTCAGAGCCCTGAATCCCGGACCCTCGCTAATCAGATACTGGGACCGCGAAGACCATCTCAATTTCGATGTCTGCGCCGACGACCACTGCCAGCGCTATCAGGGCATCAGCCGCGTCTCTACCCCGGTGGCAGCCGGAGCCGTGGCCGACACCCGCGGAATGGTCCTGACCTTCGAAGGCGAGCTCTGCGACACCCGCTTCTCGAAATGCTGCGGCGGAGTCTTTGAAGTCTTCGAGACATGCTGGGACGACACTCCGCGCCCCTACCTCCAGCCCCGGCGCGACGGGGTGGACCCGACTGACTACCCGGACCTGACGGTGGAAGAAAACGCCGTCAGCTGGATACTCGGCAAGCCGGAAGCCTTCTGCAACACCACCGACCGGCGAGTGCTCTCGCAGGTGCTCAACGGCTATGACCGCGAGACTCCCGACTTCTACCGCTGGACAGAGACACTGACGCAGGAAAAAATCGCCCGCCTCGTGGCCGACCGTCTTGGCGAAGATCTCGGCCGCATACTGAGCCTGACGCCACTGACCCGCGGCACCTCCGGACGAATCCGTGAACTGAAAATCACCGGCACAAAGGGAGAACGCATCATAGGCAAGGAACTGATGATACGCCGCACTCTCTCTGACAGCCATCTCTACAGCTCGGCCTTTGTGGTCGAGCCTTTGGCTCCGGAAGCCGACGGCACCCCTTCAGGCTTCACTCTCCACGGAGCCGGATGGGGCCACGGCGCAGGCCTTTGTCAGATCGGAGCCGCCATCATGGGCGAACGCGGCTATGGCTACTCCGAAATCCTCGCCCGCTACTACCCCGGCTCAACCCTCACAAGACTATATTAAAACAGTGTTTAGCAACACTTTGCTTATAAATATCGGTTAATTTTGAAGAGCTACTTAAGATTTAGAGGGTGTTTCATAACAATTGCTCTTCTGCATATGCCACGTTAATTTTACCTCTTAACAGAACAGACCATGAAAAGAATCGTCACTTGCCTTTTTGCCGGAGCGGCGGCCGCTGTCGCTTCAGCGGCCTTGCCTGAGGTATGGCCAGCCGCCGGAGCGGAGGTCTCGCCAGACACACGCCTCACCATCTGTTTCCCCTCTACGCCGACCCTCGGCACCTCCGGGGTGATACGCATCTTTGATGCCGCGACAGACGCTCAGGTAGACTCGCTGGACCTCTCGATACCTGCCGGCCCGACTGAAAAGACCAAACTCCCCAAAGCTCCATACACCCTTGAGCCTTACAACTATCACACTCCGCGCCTGACCAACGCCACCTGTGAGCCGGGCACTCCATCGGGCACTGCCGCACGCGACACTTCGCGCTATCAGCTGACAATAATAGGCGGATTCACTGACGGATTCCACTTCTATCCCGTGATGCTATCGGGCAACACCGCAGAGATATATCCTCACCACAACCTGCTCGAATACGGACGCGAGTACTATGTCACCGTCCCGGCATCAGCCTTCACCCTTGCCAAAGGAAAGTTCAAGGGTATAAGCAAGAAAGACGGTTGGAAATTCAAGACACGGCCCGAAGCACCCGCTCAGGAGCGTCGGCAGCTGACCGTGGCCCGCGACGGTTCAGGCGACTTCCTCACTCTCCAGGGCGCCCTCGACCACGTGCCGGACTTCAGCACCGAACCGTGGAAGATATTCATTAAGAACGGAGACTATGAGGAGCTGGTCTACTTCCGCAACAAGACCAACCTCACCATCGAAGGGGAGAGCCGCGAGGGGGTCTATGTCCACTATCCCAACAATGAGGTGTTCAATCCCCACCCCGCTGATGTCAGCACCAACGAGTGGCTCGGCACTTTCCCCTCACGCCGCGCCGCATTTGCCGCAGACCACTGCACAGACCTCACACTCAGGAATTTCACCGTGGCCACCACTGTCACAGGTCAGGCCGAGGGCCTTCTGCTCAACGGCAACCGCATATATCTCGAAGACATGATCATCAGAGGTTCGGGCGACGCGCTGCAGTCCAACGGCCCGGCATACTTCAGAAACTGCCGGCTCGAAGGTCATGGCGACACCGTGCTCGGCCGTGGTCCGGCATACTTCAAGAACTGCACCATCGTCACCTCCGGCCCGTTTGCCTACATACGCAACGGCTCTTCCTGCCACGGTGACGTCTTTGTGGACTGCACGATGATAGGCAAGGGCGACAAGGCGGTCTTTGCCCGGACCAACGGCACCTATCCCAACGCCGAGTTTGTGCTCATCGACTGCCGCCTCGACGGCATCCGTCCTGAGGGATGGAGTGGTCTTGAGAAAGATGGCAACACCTACGTGCGCTATTGGGAGGCCGGATCGGTCAACCTCTCAGACGGCAAGCCAGCCGACACCTCGCGCCGCGCCCCCGGCTCGCGTGTGCTCGACCCCGTGAAAGACAAGGCCCTTATAGAACTCTACCGCAACCCCGCATGGGTGCTCGGCGGATGGGACCCCATGAAGAAGTGAGATCCAACATCACACCTCAAAAGAGAATTCAGATGAAGAATCCGATGAATTTTAAGATTTTATCACTCTGAATATTTCGATCTTACAGGCGAAAAGGCTATATTTGTGGTTTAAAATCATTCGCTTGAACGTCAGGCGGTGGATTTTTGAGTATTGACCACAGTGTTTTCACAGCGGGGAATACATATACCTTGATATCTCTTTAACCGAACAATATAATTTTTCAACCAAATCATATTTTTTCACATCTAAATCATGAAACTTAAAAGTCTTTCAGCCTACGCGGTAGGCTTGTTTGTGGGTCTCGCCCAGATGACAAGCGCCACCGCCCAGACCACTGACTACAGTTCCTACTACAAGAATCTCCCCATCAACCAGCCTCAGGTCTCGGCCCCGGTGATTCCGGCCTATGAGATCAAGATCACTGACTTCGGCGGTGTCAACGATGGTGTCACTCTCAACACCGAAGCCTTCGCCAAAGCAATGGCCCACCTCGCCTCCAAGGGCGGCGGCCGCCTCGTGGTTCCGGAAGGAATCTGGTACACCGGCCCGATTGCATTTGAAAACAACGTCGAACTTCATCTCGAACGCGGCGCGCTGGTGCTTTTCAGCGAAAACCTCGCCGACTATCCCGCAGTAGCCTCTGACTGGGAAGGTCTCACGACTCACCGCGCCACATCTCCCCTCTCGGCCCGCGGCAAACATGACATCGCAATCACCGGCGACGGCACTTTCAACGGCAACGGCCAGAAATGGCGCCCTGTAAAGAGAGGCAAAATGACTGACAACCAGTGGAAAGCGCTTCTGAAGAGCGGCTGCGTCAACGCCAAGGGCGATGTGTGGTTTCCCAACGAACGCATCCGCGAGGTCTATGAAAACAAGGCACTCCAGGCCAAGGTGCACCACGGTGACAAAGAGACTGTGGACTATGCCCATGACTTCCTCCGCCCGGTGCTGCTCTCGTTCATCGACTGCAAGAATGTGCTGCTCAAAGATGCCACATTCGAAAACTCTCCCGCCTGGAACCTTCACCCGCTCCTGTGCGAGAATCTGATTGTAGACAACATCAACGTCCGCAACCCCTGGTATGCGCAGAACGGTGACGGCATAGACATCGAGTCGTGCAACAAGGTGCTCGTCATCAACAGCCGCTTCGATGTGGGCGACGACGCCATCTGCATCAAATCAGGCAAGGACAAGGACGGCCGCGAACGTGGCATTCCCTGCCGCGACGTAGTGATAGAAGGCTGCACTGTCTATCACGGCCACGGCGGCTTCGTGATCGGCTCTGAAATGTCTGGCGGCTGCAAAGACATTGTGATCCGCAACAGCGTGTTCATCGGCACCGACGTGGGCCTGCGTTTCAAATCTACCCGCGGTCGCGGCGGCGTGGTCGAAAACATATATGTGGACAATATCAAGATGACCGACATTGCCGGCGAGGCTCTGATCTTCGACATGTACTACGGCATCAAGCCGGGCGCTCCTGTTCCTCCGGTGACAGAAGAGACCCCCTCGTTCCGCAACATCTACATCAAAGACGTGACCTGCCGCTCGGCCAAACGCGCGGCGCTCTTCAACGGTCTGCCTGAGATGCCGATGAAAAACGTGGTCATCACCGACTCCCGTTTCCGTGCCGACGCAGGCTTCCTGCTCAACCACGTGGACGGCCTGACGCTCGACAATGTCACAGTAGATGTGGCCGGCGACAAGATCACCGAAGGCGAGGGTGTCAAGAATGTAAAAATCAAAAAGTGACCACAAGCACTACCCGACTTTGAAAAGCAATCCGAAACAACCGAACGTGAGTCGGAATCCCTGGACGTGGATTCCGACTCTCTATTTTGCCCAAGGGCTCCCCTACGTTGCCGTGATGACTATTTCGGTGATCATGTACAAACGTCTGGGCATTTCCAACACCGACATAGCCCTCTATACCGGATGGCTCTACCTGCCGTGGGTCATCAAGCCCTTCTGGAGCCCCTTTGTTGACATCATCAGCACCAAACGGCACTGGACTCTCACCATGCAGTGGCTCATAGCCGCCGCTTTTGCCGGCATAGCCTTCGCGCTTCCCACTCCGCTGTGGTTCTCTCTGACACTGGCCGTGTTCTGGATGGTAGGATTCACCTCCGCCACCCACGACATAGCTGCTGACGGCTACTATATGCTTGCTCTGAGCGAACACCAGCAGTCGCTCTACGTGGGCATACGCTCCACGTTCTACCGTGTGGCCACCGTAGTGGGCCAGGGGCTGCTCGTCATCATAGCCGGAGCACTTGAAACCACCACCGGTGACATTCCGCTCTCATGGGCCATAGTCTTCGCCATACTGTCGCTGCTCTTCCTCGGTTTCGCCCTCTACCACTCATGGGCCATGCCTAAGGTGGAAAGCAAGGCCGGAAAACTGCGCTCGGCTTCTGATGTGTGGCGTGAATTTGTCGATGTCTTCACCGAATTCTTCAGAAAGAAGCAGGTCGGGGTGGCAATTATCTTCATGCTCCTCTACCGCCTGCCTGAGGCCCAGCTGGTCAAGCTCATCAACCCCTTCCTCCTCGACCCTGCGGAGGCCGGAGGGCTCGGTCTGAGCACCGCGCAGGTCGGGGTGGTCTACGGCACTGTGGGAATCATCGGGCTCACACTCGGCGGCATCGTTGGCGGCATCGTGGCCGCGCGCCGCGGACTCGGCTTCTGGCTGCGCCCTATGGCATGGAGCATGTCGCTCACCTGCCTGACATTCGTGTATCTCAGTTTCGCCACAGACGCTCCGCTGGCGGTTGTCAACATCTGTGTCTCCATCGAGCAGTTCGGCTACGGCTTCGGCTTCACGGCCTATATGCTCTATCTGATCTATTTCTCCGAAGGCCATCACCGCACGGCTCACTACAGCATCTGCACCGGCTTCATGGCTCTCGGCATGATGCTGCCCGGCATGGCCGCCGGTTGGATTCAGGAGGCAGTTGGCTACCAGAACTTCTTCATCTGGACCATGATCTGCTGTCTGGCCACTATCGGTGTCACATATCTTATCAGGATCGACCCCTCATTCGGGGTGAAGAAATAGCGGCAGACGCTGCCGGAGGGTATCAGCCCCCCGCGCCGGAGACAATACAAAACAGACTATTACTGTCCGCTAAACCATAAAAAGGCGAGTCCAACTTCCTGAACGGCAGAAGTTGGGCTTACTTTTTGTATTTGACAAGCCCCCTCAGCAGTTTTCAGGAACTTCGGGAGGCGATTCCGATGCTTCGGCGAGCATGATTTTCAGGTCTGCATCGGGCTGATTGAGGAACTTTTCGAGATTCAGGTAATACATCAGCACAATTCTGACGATTGTAGCCAGCCCGGAGAAGCTCCAACGTCTTTCGAGTTTGCTTTGAAGTACTGACAGCAGCAGATTTGCGATGAGTGTAACCCATATCTGGATTTTGATGGCGTTGGCGCTCTCGCCATAGAAGTATCTCAAGGGGAAGTTCTGTTTGATCTGCTTGAAAAGAGACTCTATCTGCCATCGGCGGCGGTATATCGCCACGATTGTCTCTGGCGGCATGTCGAAGTCGTTGGTCAGAAGCGATATGAGTTTTGGCTTCCCGTTCTTCTTGATGTCAACGTATGTAATTATTCTGGCGATGTGGTTTATGCCGTCTTTACGGAACACCACGACCTGTTCACGGTATTCCATCAGTCCCTGCGGGTTCTGATGCATACAGTCTACAAGTACCTCATAACTTAGGTTCTTCTTCATTTTGGTGACATATACAACGCCACGGTCCGTCAGTTCCTCAAATTTGGCATAATTGATATAGGCGCGGTCAAGAGCGACTATCTCGTTGTGGCTGTAATGGCTCGGAGCAAGCATGAAAGAGTCATTGGTCGCCGCCGAAGTGAACTGCACGTCGCAGGGGACGCCCTCGTTGGCGTGTATGACAGAGTGTACCTTTATGCCGCCTTTCTTCTTTCCCGTCTTGGGGTGTCGGCCAACACCCTTGAAAATAGCGTTGGAGAACAATGTGATTGTAGTGGAATCGATAATCCTAAGCTGCTTTATCCACTCTTCCGTGCCGTTGCGTCTGCTGTCCGATGAAAGAATGTCTTTGTTGGCTGCATACAGGTCGCGATAGACATCCTCAAAGAACTTCTCTGACCGTCGGGCATTTGCATCCGACAGGGTGCTGCGCTTTGGTACAGTATCAATTCCGACATGGTGCAGTTTGCGAACCTCCGCTGTCATAGATGTCTCTATCTCACGCAATGAGTCGAAGCGCTGGATCACGGCATAGAGCATCGTAAGCAGATGCGTATAGCCGTCAAAGCTCTTTACATACTTCTCTCCGCCGTGTTTTCGGCTGAATTCAACAATTTTTTCACGATTGAGTGATTTTATCAGCTGTCCATATATCGGCTGTCCGAAGAAATTACTACTTTTACTCATGGTTATTCATGGATTGTTTGGCGACACCAAAATAACCATTTAGGGCTGACTCCTGCAATAGGTGTCAGCCCTAATTTTTCAATCGCTCAAAAAAAGTTTAGCGGACAGTAATAAAAACAGACATCCACCCTTGTTGCCGCACAATGCGGTTTCCAGGGGTGGATGTCTGTTTTTATGCGGTCCTGCAAAGGGGATGCAGGAGCTATTCCGAAGTGGGATATCAGCCGATCTTGATGCCAGAGAAGCCCATGAAAGCCATAGCCAGAAGGCCGGCGCAGATCATGGCGATGGGCACTCCGCGCATTGCCTTGGGAACAGAGGTCCAGGCAAGCTGTTCGCGGATGCCGGCGAAGATGGCTATAGCCATTGTGAATCCTACGGCGGTTGCGAGGGCATAGACGATGCTTTCGCCGAGATTCATGCCTTTCTGCACCACTGTGATGGCCACGCCGAGCACGGCACAGTTGGTGGTGATGAGCGGCAGGAAGACTCCGAGGGCGCTGTAGAGCACCGGAGCGATCTTCTTGAGGATGATCTCAAGCATCTGCACGAGGGCTGCGATCACGAGGATGAAGACGATAGTCTGCATGAAGCCAAGGCCGAAGGGGTTGAGGACGAGGTCCTGAAGTGCCCAGGTGATGGCAGTGGCGAGAAGCATCACGAATGTCACCGCCGCACCCATGCCTACCGCGCTCGACAGTTTGCGCGAAACTCCGATAAACGGACAGATGCCGAGGAACTGGGCAAAGACAATGTTGTTGACAAAGATTGCCGTTATTATGATGGAAATATATTCGAGCATTTCGTTATTCTGTTAAAATAAGGTGGATGAGAGTAGAGATAGTGTGTGGAGGTGGATTAACACTTGGCTGATCTGAGCTTGGTAAAGAGAGCGATGAGCAGGCCGAGGGCGATGAACGCGCCGGGGGCGAGCACGAAGACAAGCGAGCCGAACTGTTCGGGATAGACGGTGAGATCAAACACCTTGCCGGTGCCGAGGAGTTCGCGGACGGCGCCGAGGATGGTGAGAGCCACAGTGAATCCGAGTCCGATGCCGATGCCGTCGAGACAGCTGTCAAGCACCCCGTGGCGCGAGGCGAAGGCTTCGGCGCGGCCGAGCACGATACAGTTAACCACGATCAGAGGGATGAAGATGCCGAGAGTGGCGTAGAGCGAGGGCACGTAGGCTTCCATCACGAGTTGGAGCACCGACACGAAGGCGGCGATCACTACAATGTAGGCAGGGATGCGCACCTTAGAGGGCACGAAGTTCTTGATCAGAGAGATTACTACGTTGGAGCAGATGAGCACTGCCATTGTGGCGAGTCCCATGCTCATGCCGTTGATGGCGCTGCCGGTGGTGCCAAGCGTGGGACACATGCCAAGCATCAGCACGAAGGTGGGGTTTTCGGCTATGATACCGTTGAATAGTATTTTAAGTTTATCGTTCATGGCTTGGAGTCGGTTTTATTGGCGGTCAGCGAATTGTTTTGAGGCTTTGTCGGCAAGGGTGAGCGCGCGCAGGAATGCGCGTGACGAGATGGTGGCTGCGGTGATGGCATCGACATCGCCACCGTCTTTGCTGACCGTGAGGTTCGAAGTGGCGGCATTGAGACCGATGATGCTGTGGGCGGGGTTGCAGAACCACTCTCCCATCTTCGATCCGAGGCCGGGGGTCTCGGCATGCTGCATCACGGCATAGCCGGTGATGTCACCTGAGGGGTTGAAGCCATACATCACTGTGATGAGGCCTGAGAAGCCGTTTGTGTCGTGGCTTTCAACCGCGAGGCCAACGAGCTCGCCGTCCTGACGGGCGGGGAACACGGTTACGGTCTCGCCGTCTACGGTTACTTCCGCGGCTTCCTCGGCGGGATTGTTGTTGAAGCTGATCTCAGGAAGCACCTGGCCTATCGCGGCTTTCTGCTTTGCGGCCTTTGCTTCTTCGATGGGCTGCTTGGTGGCGGTGTAGACTCCGGCAAGCGCGCCGGCGGCCACTATCGTGATGACGCCTAGAGAGAGCACCATGTTTACGAGTGTAGATTTCATGCTGCTACCCTCCCTTCTCCGAACTTGCGGGGTTTGAGATAACGGTTGATGAGCGGGGTGAGACCGTTCATGATAAGGATTGCGAATGATACGCCTTCAGGATATGCGCCCCACTGGCGGATTACCACGGTGATGATGCCGATCATGACTCCGTAGAGTATCATGCCTGAGTGGCTCATCGGCGAGGTTACGTAGTCAGTGGCCATGAAGATTGCACCGAGCATCAGACCGCCGGTGACGAGCTGGACTCCGGGGTTCACTCCGATGCAGAGCGAGAAGAGGGCTACGGTGGCGAGGATCGACACGGGGATGTGCCAGGTGATGGTGCGTGTACACAGAAGATATATAAATCCGATCAGGAGTGCGATGGCACCCATTTCACCCATCGAGCCGCCGGTGAATCCGAGGGCGTGGGTGAGGATGTCGACGTCAGCGCCGCTGATCTGGTCCATTTTGAGCTGGCCGAGGGTTGTTGCACCGGTCGTTGCATCGAGATATGCCATGCGGTTTTCCATGGGCAGCGGCCAGGTGGTCATCTGCACTGGGAATGAGAGCAGGAGGAACACACGGCCTACGAGGGCGGGGTTGAAGATGTTGCAGCCGAGGCCGCCGAAGGTCATCTTGCCGATGCCGATTGCGATCACGCAGCCGATCAGCACTGTCCAGATCGGGAGGTTAGACGGGAGGTTGAGTGCGAGCAGGAGGCCTGTGAGCACGGCTGAAAGATTGCCGATAGAGGGTTTCTCGCCAAGCATGTAGCGCGAGATGAGATATTCGACTACGACACATCCTGCGATAGATGTGGCTATCACTACTGCTGCTCCAAGACCGAAACAATAGAGAGCGAGGGCTACGGCCGGCAGCAGGGCTACGATGACGTTAAGCATCAGCCTGCGCACCGTCACCGGCGTGTGCGCATGAGGGGACGGGGAAATGGTGATTAGTTGGCTCATTAAGTTTTGTAATTGGTATTAGTGGTGCAAAATTAATAATTTTTCAGTTAATGAGCAAAATGAAAAATTTTTAAGCAGCGGGAAGGCCGGGAGGATCGGGAGAGTTGAGAGCATTGGGAGGATTGGGAGCTTTGGGAAGAGTGGGAGCTTTGGGAGAGGTGGGGGAATTAGACCAATGAGATCAAACCTCCGGTAGAATCAAAAAAAGCTTCCCGGCCTTTTGAGCGGTCGGGAAGCCTGTCATAAGTAGTGGATCTTTTCAGATCTTGTCAGCGGGATTAATACCAACGGGGGTCGCCGACGCGGTTCTGATAGATTTCTGAAGCCTGCACCTTGGGATCAGAGCTGCGGACTTTGAGTGCCTCAAAGATATTGTCAGGAGCAGCGTGGTCTTCCTTATGAGGTTTGGCCTTGTCGAAGGTGGTGTGCTTCGGGTTCGGGTTCTGGAAGAATTCATCGGCGCGGAGAGGTGTTGAGCCGGTCTTGACAATGAGATCATTGGCATTTCCTGATACGAGACCGGGAGTCCAGTTCCACTTGTCACCTACAGAATTCTTCTTGGCGGAGAATGCCGCAGAAGTGAAGATACCGTCATCTTTCATGTGGGTGTCACGGCTGCCGAGAGAGTAGTTGCCGCTGATATCCCAGGTAACACGGCCTTCGCCTGCAACGTTGCGGAAGTCACATGCCGACTGGTTGAGGTCACGCTTGTCATTCGGATCGGCTGCAAGAACAATGAGGTTGTTCTTGAATGCGATTCTCGAATCATTTGGCATATAGCGGAACTCGAAAAGCAGACGGCCCGAAGAACGGGTAGAGAAGTTAATGAAGGTACAGTTCTCAATCGTGATGTTGAAATGGATGTCGCTGCCCCAGAGGAGGTCTTTGTTGTTGTCGGAGAGGAGGGCGTGACGGGGCGAATCGTAGAATGTGCAACGACGCATCTGGAAGTCATTGTAGAGGTTTGACTTCACATGTTTACCGTCACCTGCAAACCAGGAGTAGCCACGACCGTTGTTGTCGTAATAACCCTGGTTGTAGAAGAGACAGTCTTCAACGAGAATCTTCTTGAAGAACTTGTAGCGGGGGCCCTGAACGCGGAAGAAGCCACGGGTGAAGCCCTGGAATGTACAGTTCTTGAGCTGGAATGACTCGAAGGTCACTGCGAGACCGCCTGAGTACATGTTGGCGAAGTAGTTGCCGGTAGCGCTGCCGTCACCGAAGTTGCGGGCGAGCGGACACTGGAAATCGATACCTTCGAAGATAACATCGCTGATTTCGATAGGAGCGTCAACGTCACCTGCCCCCTTGTTCTTGCCGAGCACCCAGTTGCCGGTCACGGGGTTGCCGCCCTTGAGAGCGATACCGCCGAGATAAACCACGGCGCGCTTGCCTTCGGCGAGGTCATCGGGATGAGTTGCGAGGGTGAAGCCTTTCTGGACGAGCGGGTTGCCATAAGTGTAGTAGTTGTGACCGCCACGGAGGTAGAACACCTGGCCTTCAGCAAGTTCGTTGGAGTTAACGAAGTTGGTGATGATGGTGTCGATACGGGTAGCGTTGTATTCAACGGCACCGGGGATGGTGTCATTGGGGTCAACGATCGGTTCGATGAGGATAGGATCTGCGGGATCACCTTTGGTGCGGACGAACATCGGGTTGAAGTTGGCGTCAACATCAGAAGTAACCATCTGGCCTGACATGTTCTCATAAGAGATGATCTTGTCATCGTTGCGGAGATAGATGTAGTAGCCTGAGTTTTCAGACAGACCGGTCAGACGGATTTCGCCTGCAGCTTTTTCAGCATCGGTAAGGACATGCACACCGTTTACGAAACCGTCAGGCATCTTAGCTTCGGGGTTGAAGGGGGCGGGCTTGACCACGATTGAGGAAACAACGAAGTTGTTATTTGCATCAACCGGGAAGCGGGTTGTGATGCAGTCGGGGTTAGGGGTGCCGTCTTCAAGAGTTTCCAGAAGGTCTGATCTGTCATAGTCACTCGGATCATATGCAAGCTTGTAGAGGACGGTCACAGCAGTGTAGTCCTTGTCTTTCTGGCTGCAGATGGCAGGACGGGTATAGGATTTGTCGGTAGGGATTTCGCAAAAATCTTCCCATTCGCGGCCGCCGCCGAGACCATACCACTCCGAGTGGTGGCCTTCGCCCTTGGGCGAAAGCACTCGGATGATGAAACGATAGTTGGTACCGTAGTTAAGATTGTGGATCTCACAAGAGGTCTGTTCAGGACCTACGATAAACGACTCTACAATTTTTGTGGGATCGCTCCAGTCTTCAATAAGACCGGTAGTGAGGTTTTCAGCATAGCGGATCTCATAGCCTGCCGCACCGCTGATGCCATACCAGTGGAGCTGGACAGAGTTGCGGGTGCCCGGTATGAGCTTTGATGAATATTCATCATTCTCAGGCTTGACGTTTGTAGTGTTCTCACTACGGAACATCGTTCTGGGCATGCGGTCAAGATCAGACGGCGAATATACCGAATCATCATCCTTACATGATGTCATGCCTGCGGCAATACACAGTGTAAGGGCATATATGAATTTTTTCATTTTTCTGTTTAATTATTCAGGTTAAGAATTCGTGTAACCATACTTGTTTTCGTAACGGCCATGCGAACGGTCGATGACAGACTGAGGAATGGGAAGAATGTAACGTATAACCGGAAGGTTTGTGCGGTTGGGGAATGTAGCGAGGTCACGAGAGTCCATGCTCCATGTTCCGTTGTTGTTGATCATGATCACACCGTCGGCACCGTTTTCGTCACCACCTTCCACAACCATGTAGATGTAGCCGCGGAGCGAGTTGCGGAGTTCGTTGCGGATCTGACCTTCTTTCGACCATTCGATGATGTCCTGGCGAACGTTGTTCAAGCCGAGGTTATTGACTTCAGACGAAGACATCTGTCGGTAGGGGTTGATGATGCGGCAGACTTTGACATCCTGGTTGGGGAAGACACTCTTTTCATAGATGGGCTTCTCGATACCATCTACAGTCATGATGTTGTCGACGTCACGGACATTGTAGATAGTGAAGGGCACATTTTCATATGCTTCGTCATTTCCGTCAAAGTCATAGGCTGCAACGGCAGAGAGATAAGAAGATGTAGACTCAGAAGCTTCTGCAAGAGCGATGTAGCGGTAGAAAGTCCAGTAGACAGTCTCTGACAGGAGATCGTGACGGACAAGGTCGCGCCAACGCATGTTCTCGCCTGCGAATTCAAACTTACGTTCGTCAAGCACAGCCTTGCGGAAGTCTTCTTCAGAAGTGCGGCTTGCGATGTAAGGCTCTACAAGTTCCGGATTGTTGGGGAATGCGCGCTTACGTACCTGGGCGAGGGCGTCGATAGCCTTGGCTCCGTTCGGGCCGCTGACACCGTGCTCGGTCTCGTTGACTGCTTCTGCATACATAAGGAGAACATCGGTATAACGCATGAAGGGGAAGTTGATACCGGTGTTTTCGGTGGTCTGGTTACCGAGGCCACCGGTCACCCAAAGTTTCGACCATTTGCCGTTTGAAACAGTGTAGTTGTTGTCAAACATGGCTTCTCCAGCGGGTGCGTCATATTTGGTGAGCTGATTGACATAATCACGACGAACGTCGTTTTCGTTGAACATGTAGCGGTACACACCGTTGAGGCGAACATCAGATTTGGCTTCACCGTAGGGGTGGGGAGTCTCGCTCTGATAAGAATCGAGCTTAACGCCGTGAGAATAGCCAACCTTGCCGTTTGCAGTCTTGGCGAAGGGGATCTCCCAGATAACATCGTCACCTGAAGCGGGAAGGAAGTTACATTCGTCGAGGAACACCTGATAGAAAGGCTTTGCAAGCTTGTGTTTCTGCGAATCAATCACCTTGGCTGCATATTCCTTGGCGATTTCATAATATTCGGTGTAACGGGTGCCGTTCATGCGTTCCATCTTGCCGTAGGTGTTGCCGTCGGGGCGGAGAGTGTAGCCTGCGGCAGTCTGGGCGATACGGGCTATCATCGACCAGGCCATTTCCTTTGAGATGCGTTCAACACCGTCAGGAAGTTCATCGGCGAATTTCATGTTTTCAGAAATTTCTTTCAGGTCTTTGATAAGTTCGTCGAGAATCTCGGCACGGTCTTTGATGGGATAGATCTTATCTTCAGCGGTGCGGGTGGAGTTGAAAGAGAAGGGCACATCGCCGAACATCCAGATAAGGTCGTGGTAAACGATGGCACGGGCCACCTTAGCTTCACCGATCATCTGGAGGATGTCTTCATCATATTCATCTTCACCGATCTTGTAGAGGTCTGAAGATTCGGCACCTTCCACAAAGAGGTTAGTGAGTTCGATGGTGGCATACTGCTGCTTCCAGGTAGAAGCGATGTTACCGCCCATCGGATTGCCGTCATAACGGCTCCAGTTGGAGCCAGTCAGTGTGCGGCCTGAGTTAGTCTTGAAGTCTACGTCAGTATTCATGACGTAGGTTGAGTAGATCTTGTCGCCATAGGTGTCGGCGCTCAACATGGCTTTGTAGATGCCGTTGAGAGCATTGTTCATCTCGGTTTTGTCAGAGAAGACGTAGCCCATTTCATTCTTTGAGGGAGCATCCACTTCCAGAAAGTCGGAGCATGATGCCAGGGCCACAGCCGAGAGACTTGCTATGAATATATTGCGAAATTTCATTGTGTATATTCCGTAATTGGTATTATGATTTTATTAGAAGGTCAGATTGAGACCGAATACGTAGCTGCGTGAACGCGGGTAGCGGTTCATGTCGTAAGAGGGGGTCAGACCGCTCTGCACGTCAACTTCGGGATCATAGCCTGAGTAGCTGGTGATGATGAAGGGGTTGGTGACAGAGGCGTAGAAACGACACTTCGACATGCCGGCCTTCGAGATGATGTTGGCCGGGAGGCTGTAGCCGACAGTGATGTCGTTGCAGCGGAGGAACGAGCCGTCTTCAACGAAGCGTGAGATTGTGTATTCCTTGGTAACGTCAGCAGGGTTCCACTCGGTGCGGTTGCCGTTGACATACTGGTATCTCTCGAAGCCCCAGAGTTTCTTACGTTCAGATCCGTCGGGGTTGACCATAGGAACGCCGGAACCTTCGAAGTTGTCCCATTCGGTCTGAGAGTTGCCGAGCATGTGTTCCCAGCGCCAGTCAGTGTCGGTGTAAGTCCAGCGGTTGTCTTTGTTGAACTTGCTGAGGACATTGTAGAAGTTGTTCTTGTTGTTCATTGAAGAAGAGAGACGGTAAGCGGTGGCGTTGTAGACGTCGAAGTCAAGGAAGAAGGTGAAGTTGGCAGTGAAGTCGAAGTTCTTCCACTGACCGTTCAGACCGAAACCGCCCTGGAGTTTGGGGGTGGTGCGACCGATGACCTTCTTATCGTTCTGGTCGATGATGCCGTCGCCGTTGAGGTCTTTGAACTTGGGCTTGCCGGGCTGGGTCTGCGCACCCTGGTCGTTTGAGTTGTACATGTTGTCCATTAGCACTGTACCGGAAACGAGCTTGCCGTTTTCGTCAAACACCTGGGGAATGGGATCATATGCCTGCTTTGCGGAATTGTAGGTAAATTCATCGAAGCCATAGAGACCGTCATAGACGTAACCGTAGATGAGACCTACTTCGCCGCCGACTTTAAGACGGTAGTTGTTGCCGGCATCAGTGTGGGCGCGGCCGTGGCGGAGGTCGAGATAATCTTCGTCGCCGGTGAGTTTGTCGACTTTCATCTTATTGGCGCCGAGGTTGAAGTTGGCAGAGAGCACATAGTCCTTGCCGCGGAGAATGTCGCCGCTGATCGAGAGCTCGAAACCGCGGTTGGTCACCTGGCCGATGTTCTGATACTGCTTGCCGTAGCCAAGGGTGGTCAGCACGTCGGCCTCATAGATAAGGTCGGAAGTGGTGTTCCAATAATATTCGGGGGTGATGCGCAGGCGGTTGTTGAACAGAGCGATGTCAAAGGCGAAGTTGCGGGTCAGGGTAGTCTCCCACTTGATGTCGGGATTGGGGAGGTAGTTTGATGTATCATAGTAGATCTCGCCGTCGGGGTTGAGGGTCGATTCGCCGAAGTTGGGGCCGCCTGATGAGTTGGTGCTGTAAATATAGCGCCACATGTCGGCTTTGATTCGGTTGTTACCGGCCTTACCGATGGCCACGCGGAACTTGAGTTCGTTGAGCCAGGTGAGGTCTTTCATGAATTCCTCGCTTGAGATAACCCATGCACCGGAAACTGAGGGGAAGTAGCCCCACTGGTGGCCGGGGGCGAACATTGTAGAACCGTCGGCACGGAAAGTAGCCGAAAGGAGATACTTGTGATCGTAGTTGTAGCTGAGCTGTCCGAAGTAAGAAGTGGTGCGGTCAGCGGTACCGAGTTCGGTTGTCGAAGTCCAGGCTTTGCCGAGACCCATGTTGTCCCAGGCTTTGTCGGCTGTGATTTCGCGCGGGAAGTAACGGTTTTTCTGATTTGACGACTTGGCCTGCTTGTGATAGAGTTCGAAACCTACGAGGGCGTAGAAGTTGTTCTTTTCCTTGATGCTCCAGTCATAGGATGCAGTTGTAGTCCAGGTGTACTGGTTGGTCTGCTTCTTTTCTACCTGAGCCACGGGAAGGGTCTGGTTCTTCTTGCCGGTATCGGTCAGCGGACCCCAGAAGCGGTTGTCATCGCTGAATGCGAAGGTGAAGTTGCCTTCGGTGCGGAGAGTAAGACCGTTGATGGGCTTGTATTCGAGAGCAGCCTGGTTGGCGATGGTGTAAGCGTGTTTCTTTCTTACGTTGGTCTTGATGTCGTTGACAGGGTTGGTGTACTCGAACAGGGCTTCCTGGTCGGGGTCGGCTGCGCCGGGAGTCCAGAAGATGTCACCAAGTTCGCGGATACCGTTGGTGGGACGATAGCGGAGCACGTCGATGATACCGCCGGTGCCCACGTTGTCACCGCCGGCACCTTCGTCGCGGCGATAAGATACTTTGGGGTTGAACTGGAGGGTAAGATTCGGGAGAATCTTGGTCTGCAGCTTGGTGTGGATATTGGTACGGCGAACACCTGAACCCATGATGATACCGCGGTCATCTGACTGGGTAAGAGAGATGTTGTAGCGAGTCTTGTCATTACCGCCGCCGATCGATACGTTGGTAGAGTATGAGAAGGGATCGTTGCCCATCACTTCATCCTGCCAGTCATGGGTCGGAGCGCTGCGATAGAGGTCAAGGTCACGGATGTTACCGAAGTTGTAACGGAAAAGTTTTGCAGAGCTTGACGATTTCGAACGGCCTGTGGCGAAGTCCCACTGGTAGTCAACGAAATCATAAGCATTCATAAGGTCGAGCTTCTTGGAGATGTGGCTGACAGAACCCTGGGCGTTGAACGAAACCTGGGTCTTGCCTTCCTGGGCTGACTTGGTGGTCACGATAACAACACCGTTACCACCCTTGGCACCGTAGATTGCTGTCAGTGAGGCATCCTTGAGGATGTCGATGCTCTGGATGTCGCTCGGCGGGATGTCGTTGATATTGTCAACCTGGAAACCATCGACAATGTAGAGAGGGTCGTTTGACTGGGTAACGGATGTCGCACCACGCACACGGATGTTGATGTCGGCACCGGGCTGACCGTCGACTGTGGTAACCTGCACACCGGCTACCTTACCCTGGAGGGCTACGGCGGCCGAGGTCACGGGGACAGCAGCGAGTTTGGCGCCTGAAACCGAGCCTACAGAACCGGTGAGGTCGCGGCGGGCACGGGTGCCGCCATAACCGATAACTACGACTTCTTCAAGAGCCTCGGAGTCTTCCGAAAGTGTGATGTTGATGTGGGTCTGGCCGTTGACAGCCACTTTTTCTGTCTTATAACCAATGTATGACACTACGAGAGTGGCATTCTTGGCAACATTCTTGAGGGTAAAGTTACCGTCGATGTCAGTGGCAACGGCATTTTTGGTGCCTTCCACCGTAACGGTAGCTCCAATCATGGGTTCTTCGGTGCCGTCGACCACCGTACCGGATACGGTGATATTCTGTGCGTTGGCATTGAAGCCTACGCAGAGCACCAACAGGAGAAGCATGGTTTTCCAATGTGTCGCAAAGGAAAATTGCCGCAGCCGGAGACTACGACCTTGGATTAAGTCTTTCATGTTTTGGTGTTAAATAATAATAAATAAGATTTCGTTCATGCAAGTTTTTTTCGATATAGAAAGTACTAATTTTTGTCAAATGATTGGTATAACAGGTTAACTATTAAACTGATGGTATAAAACAAGGTTGGGCCGATCCAAGCTGGTTGAGCCGAATTAGCCACAAAATTATGAAAATAATCGGAAAGTGCAAAAAATTGGCGTGCTTTTAAGATTTCAATACACGGCTCTTTCATTTAAGATTTCGTCTCATTCTCGACAAATGTGTTATTTTATAGCGAGAGCAGTACGGGTGGAGAGGCTTTAACCTCTGATTTTCAAGAAAATAAGTGCAATGAAAATTTGGCCAAGTGGCAGATTTTTAGTAACTTTATAGGTGATAATCAAAGAGTTACGCCAAAAAAATGAAGCCACTTGACCAAGTCTGTTCGACTGACGCCTATGCGCCTGATCATACCGCAAAAGTACACAATAAATTTGACACAAGGCGCAGTATCATGGAAGAACTTCGAGCGTTTGCCTCATCCGTGCCGGATTTCCGTAGATTGGACAAAGGCAATTTCCGTCACAGCCTCAACGATATCATCATGCTGATGATACTCGGACGTATGGCCGGATGCATCGGACGAGCCGAGATATTGGAGTTCGGCAGATACAACCTCAACAAATTACACAAAATGGGCCTGTTAAGGAACGGCGTACCATCTGAGGCCACGCTTTGCCGTGTGGAGAACGGCATCAACGATATGGATATGGCCGACAGGATGCAGCAGTTCGCAGACATATTCCTTGAAAGACTTACTTGCGCCAGCCGCATCATTGAAATAATCTGCATTGACGGCAAAGCCGAGCGCGGCACCGTTCAGGAAAACGGGCGAAGCCCGGATATCGTCTCTGCCTATTCGTTCAGCACCGGCATAACAATCGCCACCGAAGCCTGTCAGGAAAAGAGCAACGAGATAAAGGCCATACCGATACTTCTTGATAAAATAGATGTCGCAGGAAAGATTGTCACAGCCGACGCAATGTCTATGCAGAAGGATATTGTCGAGAAAATCAGAAAGAAAGGCGGAGACTTTCTGATAGAACTCAAAGCCAACCAGCCGTCATTGCGATACGGCATTGAGGACAGGCTAGTTGAACACACACCGGTATATTCTTACACCGAAGGTCCCGAACTGGCCCACGGCAGGATAGAGACGAGAACCTACCGCGTATATGACGGACTGGACATTATCGCAGACAAGAAGAAATGGGGCGGAAACATGACCATCATAGAGTATGAATCGTCCACAGTCAAAAAGTCAACAGGAGTACACACCTCAGAAAAACGCCTGTACGTCAGCAGTATGCCCACGGATACTCCGCAGCCCGGAACCATCGTACGCAACCACTGGTCAATAGAAAGTATGCACTGGGGGCTGGATCACAATCTTCAGCAGGACAATATAAAACGCAAGTCGTCGAGAGCTGCCCGAAACCTCGATACCATACAAAGAATAGTTTACTCGGTGTTCTCAATATGGAAAGGACTTCGCAAGAAACAATCGGATAAGAATAAAGGCATAGCCGAACTGATCAGACATATCTCGATGAGCTTTACCAGACTGATTCGATTTTTAAGTCAAAAGTGAAAAAAATAAGATTTTGATACCAGAATAACTCTTTGATATACAGACATGGAAAAATTACCCGATTCTCAATGAACCGGGTAAGGGAAGATATGCTATTTATTTTAGGTTAAATGAAAGAGCCGTGATTTCAATAATCCAATGCGTGGTAAATCAGGGAGTCTCGTATAAGAGGGGGACAGTGGAAGCAGGCGATAGATGCAGGTGTGTTTCGTAGTGTAAAGATAGTGGTTTTTAGGGGTGTCTGCAAGGGTCTGAGCGATGTTTAACATGATTTATGAATCTCGATTCTCTCTATATAATATAAGGTGTAAAAGGATTGGGCGCGGACTTGCCGGAGGCGCGCAACGGCATTTGTATCATCATGTGGATAGATAGATTGAGTTTCAGCGACATATACTTTCATATCGGAAAAAATTCTTTTGGCGCAAGTAAATTCGAGAATGGCAATCTTGGAACAAAAGACGATCTGAAAGTCAAAGTTCTGAAAGATGACAATGGCAATGTTATGAAGGCAACAGATCTTTTCAATAGCCCCAATGCTCCTTATACTCAGTATAACTCATCTGTTCCCAACCATCGCGACCACGAAGCTCCCGCTGACATCTTCAACGCCCTCCGCTACAAGACTCTTCCCTCAATTCTCACAGAGAAGAACATCGGCGACCCGCGCTGGCGTTAACCCCGCCGACAAGATCTGAAAAGATCTCCCGCTTATGACAGGCTTCCCGACCGCTCAAAAGGCCGGGAAGCTTTTTTTGATTCTACTGGAGGTTTGATCTCATTGGCCTAATTACCCCAACTCTCCCAATCCACCCAACTCTCCCAGTCCTCCCAATCAGCCCCAGCCCCCACCTCTCCCGGCTCCCACTTACGTTAATTATTTTAAAAGTTTGTTGAATATCGGGTGGAAATTATTACCTTTGGCCTTTAAATACGCTGCAATCAGCAGCATCACATACCTGAAATCAATACTATCTTTACCTTATTGACCTATATGAATCTAAGCAAACGAATCAGTCTGCTGGGCCTCGCAGCCGCAGCTACTATCGGTGCGTGGGCAGATGGAAAGCCCTATGTATCTAAAGTCTGGTCGCCGGATCTCGGCAACGGACAGTATATAAACCCGGTTATCGACGCCGACTATTCCGACCCTGACGTAGTGCGCGTCGGCGATGACTTCTACATGACAGCATCAAGTTTCTGCGACATTCCCGGCCTTCCGATTCTCCACTCAAAAGATCTGGTCAACTGGACTCTTATAGGCCACGCAATCACCGAAATGCCCGAATACGCTCAGTCTGCCAAAGACCCCAGCCACGGCAACGCCGTATGGGCTCCCGCCATCCGCTACCACAACGGCGAATTCTATATATATTATGGTGATCCCGATCTGGGCATCTTCATGACCAAGACCAAAAACCCCGCAGGCCCCTGGGAACCGCTCGTCCACGTCTACAAAGCCAAAGGAGTCATTGACCCTTGCCCCATCTGGGACGAAGACGGACGCGCCTACATAGGCCACGGCTATGCCGGCAGCCGCGCCGGTGTCAAGAGCATCCTCGGCATGATCGAGATGACCCCTGACGGCAAACAGGCCATCGGCCAGGACAAAGTGGTCTATGACGGACACCTCGAAAACGAAACCATCGAAGGCGCAAAACTCTACAAGCGCGACGGTTGGTACTACATCTTCTCCCCCGCCGGAGGCGTAGCCACCGGATGGCAGGAAGTGCTTCGCTCGAAAAACATCTGGGGCCCCTATGAAACCCGCAACGTAATGGAACAGGGCTTGACCGACATCAACGGCCCCCACCAGGGCGGATGGGTCGACACCCCCGACGGAAAAGAATACTGGTTCCTCCACTTCCAGGACAAAGGCCCCTACGGCCGAGTGGTACACCTCCAGCCTATGGAATGGCGTCAGGACGGATGGCCGATGATCGGTGTTGACCCCGACGGCGACGGCCGCGGCGAACCCGTCAGAAAATACCGCAAACCCAACGTAGGCAAAACCTACGCCGCCGTCAACCCGGCCGAGAGCGACGAATTCGACTCCATCGAACTCGGCAAGCAGTGGCAGTGGAAAGGCAACCCCAACGCACTCTGGTACTACACCGATGCCAACGCCTCAACACTCCGCCTCTTCTCCCAGCACAACGAAGGCGCAAAGACTCTCTATGACGCCTCCAACCTCCTGCTTCAGAAATTCCCGGCCCAGAACTTCACAGCCACAGCCAAAGTAAAATTCTTCCCCCGCAAGAAAAACGGCAAAATCATGGCAGGCGAACGCGCCGGCCTCATCGTCACCGGCTATGACTTCGCAGCCCTCTCGCTCGTGAGCCGCGAAGACGGAGTCTATCTCACCGAGGCTGACTGCGTCAAAGCAAGCAAGGGTGCCGACGAAACTGAAGTAGCCTCTGTCAAGATCGACCCCGAAAAAGAAATCTATCTCCGCGTCCAGATCCGCATGGTAGGCCCCAAGAAACCCATGCAGAAATCAGACTACAAGACCGAAGCCACATTCTATTACAGCCTCGACGGCAAGAAGTTCACCAAGTTCGGCCGCCCCTTCAACGTGCGCGAAGGCCACTGGATCGGCGCCAAGCTCGGCCTCTTCTGCACCCGCGACTGGGTCAGCAACGACAGCGGCTGGCTTGACATCGACTGGTTCCGCATCACTAAATAACGAACTCCACCCTCATGCCCCACTCCTCTCTTCTCGCCTCAGTCCACACAATATAATCATACCTTAGAAATGAAATATCGTCTTGCCTCCCTGCTTCTGATGGTCTGCGCCCTGACAGGGCTCAAGGCATCAGCCGCCGAATGGAAACACGACATCTACGTCAACCCCGACGGATCAGCCGACTACACCACCGTCACCGAAGCTCTTGACGGCATCCGTGCCTATATGGACTACAACGTCACAGTCCACATAGCCAACGGAGTCTACAAAGAAAAGGTCGTCATTCCCTCATGGCTCAAAAACGTGACATTCGAAGGCCAGAACGCCGACTCGACCATTATAACCTTCGACCATCACGCCAACATCGACAACATGGGCACCTTCCGCACCTACACCGTAAAGGTAGAAGCCTGTGACGCCACCTTCCGCAACCTCACCATCGAGAACAACGCCCCACAGCTCGGCCAGGCCGTAGCGCTCCACACCGAAGGTGACCGCCTGCGCTTCATCAACTGCCGTTTCCTCGGAAACCAGGACACAATCTTCACCGGAGGCAAAAACAGCCGCCTCTACTTTGACAGCTGCTACATCGAAGGCACCACCGACTTCATCTTCGGCCCGGCCACAGCCTATTTCAGAAAATGCGACATCCTCTCCAAACGCGATTCATACATCACCGCCGCATCGACTCCGGAAGACGTAAAATACGGCTACATCTTCGACTCCTGCACCCTGCGCGCACTGCCTGAAGTTACCAAAGTGTATCTCGGACGCCCCTGGCGCCCCTATGCCCACACCGTATTCATCAACTGCGAGATGGGTTCACACATCCGTCCCGCCGGATGGCACAACTGGAACAACACCGACAACGAACGCACAGCCCGCTACGGCGAATACGGCTCGCGCGGAGCCGGCGCCTCCCAGAAAGGCCGTGTCAGCTGGGCCATGAAAGTCTCTGACACCGAAGCCGCAGACTGTCTCGACATCGCCAAGGTCTTCGCCGTCACCACCGGATGGAATCCCGCCGAATAAAAGGTTGTTTAAAACCAAGCGTAAACCATTGCTTTTAAACAACCTCCAAACCCGCGACACCTCTCCGCTTTATACCTCTGACAATAGCAGAAATTAAAAAACAATCAACAATATCACTAAAATCATGAAAGCTTTAAACAAACTCACCGCACCCAAAGCGGTTGCACCCGAAAGAATCATCCAATTCGGCGAAGGCAACTTCCTCCGCGCCTTCGTTGACTGGATCATCAAGAATATGAACGACAAGACCGATTTCAACTCATCGGTTGTAGTCGTACAGGGTACCCCCGACGCATTCGTGATGCAGCTTCTCCAGGGTCAGGACTGCCTCTACCATGTAAACCTCCAGGGCCGTCTCGACGGCGAAGTGATCAACTCCTTCACCCGTGTCGACGTGATCAGCCGCGGTCTCAGCCCCTTCACCCAGTTCGACGCCTTCCTCGCGCTGGCCGACCAGCCCGAAATGCGCTTCGTCATCTCCAACACCACCGAAGCCGGCATCGCCTTCGATCCCGAATGCAAGCTCAACGACCGCCCCGCCGCATCTTATCCCAGCAAGCTCACACAGCTCCTCTACCGCCGATTCAAAACCTTCAACGGAGCAGCTGACAAAGGCTTCATCATCATGCCCTGCGAGCTTATCTTCGAAAACGGCCACCATCTGAAAGAGATCATCTTCAAATACATCGACCTCTGGAAAGAAGATCTCGGCTCTGACTACGAGGCATTCCGCGCATGGTTCGAAAACCACTGCTACGTATGCGCCACACTCGTTGACCGCATCGTCCCCGGCTTCCCCCGCAAGGAAATCAACCAGATCCAGGAAAAACTCGGCTACAAGGACAACATCGTGGTCCAGGGCGAAGCCTTCCACCTCTGGGTGATCGAACGCGCCTCAAACATGAGCCTCGAACAGCTCCGCGCCGAATTCCCCGCTGAAAAAGCCGGTCTCCAGGTGCTCATCACCGACTCTGAGGCACCCTACCACGAACGCAAGGTGACCCTGCTCAACGGCCCACACACCGTGCTCTCGCCCGTAGCCTTCCTCAGCGGAGTCAACATTGTCCGCGACGCCTGCAACCACCCCGTCATCGGCAAGTACATTCACAAAGTACAGTTCGACGAACTCATGCAGACCCTCAACCTCCCGATGGAAGAGCTCCAGAAGTTCGGTGCAGATGTCCTCGAACGCTTCAACAACCCCTATGTTGACCACCAGGTGACATCAATCATGCTCAACTCCTTCCCCAAATACCAGACCCGCGACCTTCCTGGCCTCAAGACCTATCTCGAACGCAAGGGCGAACTCCCCAAAGGCCTCGTGCTCGGTCTCGCAGCCCTCATAACCTACTACAAGGGCGGCAAGCGTGAGGACGGCACAGAAATCGTGCCCAACGACGATCAGAAGATCATGGATCTCCTCACCGGACTCTGGTCAAGCGGCGACACCCGCAAGGTTGCCGAAGGAGTCCTCGCAGCCAAAGATCTCATCTGGGGCGAAGAACACGGCGATCTCAACCAGATCCCCGGTCTCACCGACCTCGTCACCGAGTATCTCGACTCGATCGCATCGAAGGGCATGCTCGAAACAGTTAAGGAAGTTGTTGAAGCATAACATCCCCCCGACTGACAGATGAAAGACTTTCTCAAGATCAATCCCGCCGACAACGTAGCAGTGGCCATCAACGCGCTCAGCGCCGGAACAGCCCTCAACGTAGACGGCGAAGAGATCACACTTGTGGCCGACATCCCCGCCGGCCACAAGTTCGCTCTCCGCGACATAGCCGAGGGCGAGAACGTGATCAAATACGGTTTCCCGATCGGCCACGCGCGCCACGCCGTGAGCCGCGGTGCATTCCTCGACCACAACGACATCAAGACCAACCTCGAAGGCCAGCTCGACTACTCCGACATAGCCATCGACAACCCCTCGGCTCCCGCCCCCGGATCGGCCCGCAAAGGCGCCGAAGCAACCTTCATGGGCTATGAGCGCGCCGATGGCCAGGTAGGCATCCGCAACGAACTCTGGGTCATCCCCACCGTGGGCTGCGTCAACGGCATCGTGAAGCAGATTGTAGACCGTCTCAACGCCGAAACCAAGGCCGAGGGCGTGGACGGCATCTTCGGATTCCCCCACAACTACGGCTGCTCGCAGCTCGGCGATGACCACGAAAACACCAAAAAGATCCTGCGCGACATGGTGCACCACCCCAACGCCGGCGGCATCCTCGTGGTAGGACTCGGATGCGAAAACAACCAACCCAAGGTTTTCGAGGAATTCTGCGGCGACTATGACCGCTCCCGCGTGAAATTCATGGTATGCCAGGAAGTGGAAGGCGACGAAGTGGAAACCGGAGTAAGAATTCTCCGTGACCTCTACGATCAGGCCCGCAACTTCAAGCGCACCACCGTACCGGCCTCCAAACTCCGCATCGGCCTCAAGTGCGGCGGATCAGACGGATTCTCAGGCATCACAGCCAATCCGCTGCTCGGCGAATTCTCTGACTGGCTCTGCGACCAGGAAGGCGGCACAACAGTGCTCACCGAAGTCCCCGAAATGTTCGGAGCCGAGACAATCCTCATGCGCCGCTGCGCCGACAACAGCCTGCTCGGCCAGACCGTGTCACTCATCAACAACTTCAAGGAATACTTCCTCAGCCACGGCGAACCCGTAGGCGAAAACCCCTCTCCGGGCAACAAGGCCGGCGGCATCTCCACCCTTGAGGAAAAAGCCCTCGGCTGCACCCAGAAGTCCGGCAAGAGCCCCGTATTCGGAGTGATGGAATACGGCGAACGCATCAGCAACCACGGCCTCAACCTCCTGTCGGCTCCCGGCAACGACCTCGTGGCCTCCACAGCTCTCGCCGCCGCAGGCTGCCAGATGGTGCTCTTCACCACAGGCCGCGGCACACCGTTCGGCACCTTTGTCCCCACCATGAAGATCTCAACCAACTCCGGACTCGCACAGCGCAAGCCCACCTGGATCGACTTCAACGCCGGACGCCTTGTGGAAGACAGCTCGATGGCCGACGTACTCGCCGACTTCATTGACTACGTGCTCAAAGTAGCCTCAGGCGAAGAAGTCAACTCCGAAAAGAGCGGCATCCACGAAATAGCCATCTTCAAAAACGGCGTGACGCTCTGATCACCTCTCCTTATCACCAAAAACAATAACCATTAAAAATCCATTTCTGCATGAAACCTTTCATGGACGAAAACTTCCTGTTGCAGACCGAAACCGCACAGAAGCTATATCACGAACACGCGGCTAAGATGCCCATCATCGACTATCACTGCCACCTCATACCCAAGATGGTAGCCGATGACCACCGCTTCAAGTCAATCACTGAAATCTGGCTTGGCGGCGACCACTACAAATGGCGCGCAATGCGCTCCAACGGTGTTGACGAACGTTTCTGCACCGGCACCGACACTTCAGACTGGGAAAAATTTGAAAAATGGGCCGAAACAGTTCCCTACACCTTCCGCAACCCCCTCTACCACTGGACACACCTCGAACTTAAGACCGCTTTCGGCATTGACAAGCTGCTCAACCCCGAAACCGCCCGCGAGATCTTCGACGAATGTAACGACAAGCTCCTCAACGACCCCAACATGACCGCCCGCGGACTCATGCGCCGCTACAACGTGGAAGCCGTCTGCACCACCGACGATCCCGTCGACACACTCGAATACCACAAGCAGGTACGCGACAGCGGCTTCGAGATCAAGATGCTCCCCACCTGGCGTCCCGACAAAGCAATGGCCGTTGAAAACCCCGCCGAATTCCGCGCATATGTTGAAAAACTCGCCGAAGTTTCAGGCGTTGAAATCAACAAATTCCAGGACATGATCGATGCCCTCCAGAAGCGCCACGACTTCTTCGAGGAGATGGGCTGCCGCCTGTCAGACCACGGCATCGAGGAATTCTACGCCGAAGACTTCACTGACGGCGAGATCGAAGCCATCTTCGACAAAGTCTACGGAGGCAAGCAGCTCACAGCAGAAGAGATCAACAAGTTCAAGAGCGCCATGCTCCTGGTGTTCGGCGAGATGGACTATGCCTCAGGCTGGACCCAACAGTTCCACTACGGTGCCATCCGCAACAACAACTCCAAGATGTTCAAGCTCCTCGGCCCCGACACCGGCTTTGACTCAATCGGCGAATTCACCACTGCCAAAGCCTGCGCCAAATTCCTTGACACCCTCAACTCACGCGGCAAACTGACCAAGACCATCCTCTATAACCTCAATCCCTGCGCCAACGAAGTGCTCGCCACAATGCTCGGCAACTTCCAGGACGGCACCATCCCCGGCAAGATCCAGTTCGGCTCAGGCTGGTGGTTCCTTGACCAGAAAGACGGCATGGAGAAGCAGATGAACGCCCTCTCGCTTCTGGGCCTGCTCAGCCGTTTCGTCGGCATGCTCACCGACTCACGCTCATTCCTCTCATATCCGCGCCACGAATACTTCCGCCGCACACTGTGCAACCTCGTGGGCAATGATGTGGAAAACGGTCTCATCCCCTACACCGGCTATGAAGAAAACCGGGTCAACCAGATGATCGAGGATATCTGCTACAACAACGCCAAAAACTACTTCAAGTTCTAATCTATGGCAGCAGCAACCTCACCCCTCGCAGCAGCAAACCAGAAGATGACCAACTTCCGCTGGACCATCTGCGCACTGCTTTTCCTCGCAACGACCGTCAACTACATGGACCGCCAGGTGCTTTCGCTCACCTGGAAAGAGTTCATCTCCCCTGAATTCCACTGGACCGACGCAAACTACGGTCTGATCACTGCAGTCTTCTCCATCGTCTATGCCGTGGCCAACCTACTGGCAGGCCGCTTCATTGACTGGATGGGCACCAAGAAAGGCTACCTCTGGGCAATCGGCGTATGGTCAGCCGGCGCCTGCCTCCACGCAGCCTGCGGCATCGCCACCGAAGCCACACTCGGTCTTCATGACGCCACCGGCCTTGTAAAGGCCACCGGCGACCTTGCCATCACAATCGCCACCGTATCGGTCTACTTCTTCCTCGCAGCCCGCACCATACTCGCCCTCGGTGAGGCCGGCAACTTCCCGGCAGCGATCAAAGTGACAGCCGAATACTTCCCGAAACGCGACCGCGCATATGCCACCTCGATCTTCAACGCAGGCTCGGCCGTAGGCGCTCTTATCGCACCCTTCTCCATCGGCCCGCTCGCCAAATACTTCCAGAGCATCGGCTGGGGCAACGGCTGGGAAATGGCCTTCATCATCATCGGTGCCCTCGGCTTCGTCTGGATGGGCTTCTGGATTTTCCTCTATAAGAAACCCGCTGAAAACCCGCGTGTCAACGCCGCCGAGCTCGCATACATCGAGCAGGACGATGACGCTGCTGACGAAACAGCCAGAGAGAAAGCCGAGACCGAAGACAGCAAGACCGCTACCATCCCCTTCCTGAAATGCTTCAAATATCCGCAGACATGGGCTGTATTCTTCGGCAAATTCCTGACTGACGGTGTCTGGTGGTTCTTCCTCTTCTGGACACCCGCCTACATCACCGATGTCTTCAAACTGTCGACTTCATCGGGCGAAGGCATGATGATGATCTTCGTGCTCTACCTGATCACCATGCTCTCGATCTACGGCGGCAAGCTCCCGACCATCTTCATTGACCGCGCCGCAAGCAAAGGCATCACCGTAGACCCCTACTCGGCCCGCATGAAAGCCATGCTTATCTTCGCCGTGTTCCCCCTGCTTGCCCTTCTGGCCCAGCCCATGAGCTCAGTGTCGCCCTGGCTCCCGATCATCATCATCGGTATAGCCGGAGCCGCCCACCAGTCATGGAGCGCCAACATCTACTCAGTGGTAGGTGACATGTTCCCCAAATCGACCATCGCCACCATCATCGGTATCGGCGGCATGGCCGGCGGCATCGGATCATTCCTGATCAACCTCTGCTCAGGTGTGCTCTTCGACTATGCAGCCCAGACCAACATGTCGTTCATGAGCTATGAAGGCAAGCCCGCAGGCTACTTCATCGTGTTCTGCATCTGCGGCGTCGCCTACCTCATAGGCTGGTGCATCATGAAGCTCCTCGTACCCCGCTACAAGAAGATCGAAGCCTGATCCTTAAGGGTTTCCATCAGAAATAACTCAGAATTACCGACAGACTGCCTGAAACGCGCTTTCAGGCTGTCTGCTTTTTGTCAGTTCCGGCTGCCGGAAGCAGCAGGCCGCACACCCGAAAGCACAGACTGATGTCCGTCTGAGACAAAATAATTTCACCGGGGCCGATTTTTTCTGAGTTTTTTAGATGATAATTCAGCGAAAAGAGTTACTTTTGCATCATCTATCCGGTGGGCCTTCGGGTTGCGCCGTGTCCAAAAATTTTCGTATCAAATTATCTAACAACTCAAATTTATCAGATCATGGCTTACGTAATCACTGACTCTTGCGTGGCTTGTGGCACTTGCCAGCCCGTTTGCCCCGTTGACGCAATTTCTGAAGGCGACATCTACCACATCGACCCCGATACTTGCATCGAATGTGGCTCTTGCGCTGAAGTTTGCCCCAGCGAAGCTATCATCCCCGGCGAATAATCCGCCAGCGAGAAGTCTCAAGATTTTACTGCCGCTGAACAGAATTCCTCTGTTCGGCGGCAGCTTCTTTTTATCCCAAGCTGAAGCAGTGAAGCATGGCGGCCCTCACTGAGTCAGGCATATCTCACAGATCCATCTGTATTCCGGAATGCCACATAGCAATCTGATTCATTTTTCAGGAATATCCGGCATAATCCACCCTTTTGCCGCCATAGACTGACACTTTCATCTCAAAACCAGGCCAAGACTGACAAATAGTCAAGCCAAAGATGCCACTGAAATAGCTGAGAAGCCATTTTTATGTTCAATTCTTATGCTTTATAACATCAAAAAAATCTCGCTTTTTTGATCCACCATATTGAATTTAGTGTTACATTTGCAGCGTTAACCAAATCACCAATACCCTTTAAATCCATCAATTTCTTTTTATCATGGATATTAACAATATTCTGAACAGCCTGGAAGCCAAGCATCCCGGCGAAAAGGAATACCTTCAGGCAGTGAAGGAAGTCCTTATCTGTGTTGAGGACGTCTACAATCAGCATCCTGAATTCGAAAAAGCAAAAATCATTGAGCGCATGGTCGAGCCCGACCGCATCGTCACTTTCCGCGTGACCTGGGTCGACGACAAAGGCGAAGTCCAGAACAACATCGGCTACCGCGTTCAGTTCAACAACGCCATCGGCCCGTATAAAGGCGGCATCCGCTTCCACGCATCCGTCAACCTCTCCATCCTCAAATTCCTCGGTTTCGAGCAGACTTTCAAAAACGCTCTGACCACCCTTCCGATGGGCGGCGCCAAAGGCGGCAGCGACTTCTCGCCCCGCGGCAAGAGCGACGCTGAAATCATGCGCTTCTGCCAGGCCTTCATCCTCGGCCTCTGGAAGAACCTCGGTCCTGACCGCGACGTGCCCGCAGGCGATATCGGCGTAGGCGGCCGCGAAGTAGGCTACATGTACGGCATGTACAAGAAGCTCGTCAACGAATGCACCGGCACTTTCACCGGCAAGGGCCTCGACTTCGGCGGTTCACTCATCCGCCCGGAAGCAACAGGTTTCGGCGCTCTCTACTTCGTTCAGAGCATGCTCGACGAAAAGAAAGACAACATCACCGGCAAGACTATCGCCATCTCAGGCTTCGGCAATGTGGCATGGGGCGCAGCCCTCAAGGCCACCGAGCTCGGCGGCAAAGTAGTCACCATCTCCGGTCCTGACGGCTACATCTACGATCCTGACGGCATCTCAGGCGAGAAGATCGACTACATGCTCTATCTCCGCGCCACCGGCGAAGACATCGTAGCACCTTATGCCGAAAAATATCCCAACGCCACATTCTATCCCGGCCGCAAGCCCTGGGAACAGAAGGTAGACATCGCCCTCCCCTGCGCAACTCAGAACGAAGTCGACGGCGAAGACGCCAAGAAGCTAGTAGCCAACGGCGTTGAACTCGTAGCCGAAGTCTCCAACATGGGCTGCACACCCGAAGCCATTGACACCTTCCTCGCCGCCAAGGTAACCTATGCCCCCGGCAAGGCTGTCAACGCAGGCGGTGTGGCCACTTCAGGTCTCGAAATGAGCCAGAACGCCGAACACCTCCAGTGGAGCGCCGAAGAAGTAGACCGCCGTCTCCATGAGATCATGAAGAACATCCACACCCAGTGTGTGAAACACGGCACCGAGGCTGACGGATATATCAACTACATGAAGGGCGCCAACATCGCTGGCTTCATGAAGGTTGCCAACGCCATGATGGGCCAGGGCATCATCTGATCTCCCCGCTGACACTACTCATAACCAGATAGATAACCGGAGGCTGTTTCGCAAGGAAACGGCCTCCGGCGTTTTTACGGGCTATTGAACGCCTCCCTTTACCCAAGATTCTGACAGGCAACTACATATTTCATACAAACCTCACCTCAGAAAGGCCCGCTACTTGTCGCCATACTCTTCGAGGTAGGCTTCGCAGGCCATTTTCAGTTCATCGTACCACTCGCGGCCGAAATGGGCCGTCAGAGGAGCTTCGAGGAACTGATAGAGCCTTACACCCAGTTTGCGTCCAAGCTGTTCGGCCGAACGGCAGATCTTCCAGCGGTGATAGTTCACGGCGGTGAAAGTCGGATACTTGGTCAGACGCACCGGATAGAGCGCACATGACGACGGCTTGCGGAATCCACCGGTCTTCCCCTCGTTGAAGGCGCACTCGATGGCACACTGACACACTCCGCCAGGAGCATAGCAGGTGTAGATGCAGTTGCGGCCATCCACAATCTGAGTGACCAGGTCACCGTCGGGGTCAAGATAGCTCGTGCCCTCCTCGGCTATGCGCTCCTTGGCCGAAGGGAGCAGTTTGTCTTCGAAACGCGGCAACAGACGGTCGATCTCATCGCGTTCCTCCTCGGTAAGCGGCGCGCCAGCATCGCCCTCGATGCAGCATTCGCCCTTGCATTTCTCAATGTCGCAGCAGAAAAAGACCTCGGCAAGGTCAAGCGACACTAATGTATCCTGTATCTGTAGCATAATTTCTTCAGTTGTTTCTTCCATAATCATATAATTCCGGCACTCAGACTCCGGATTTTACAAACGCCACTCCTATCAGCCGGTCGAAGCGCGAACCGCGCGGACGGTGATAGACCCTGACGGTATATTCGTTTACAGTCTCGTAATAATTGCCCTCTATGCTGTTCTCGCCTCTCGTAGCTCCAAAGGGCAGATAGAGATACTGATAGTTGTAGGCTCCCTGCTTGAGAAGCATCGACTGCTCGTAGGCTCCGGTGGCTTGATTGTAGACCATGCGCGAAGAGGTGTCGAAACGGCGCTGGGTCAGATCTCCGTCAATAAAAACATCGCCTCCGGTCATCTCAGGCATGGCAAGCGAGAAGTGGGTCATCACATAGTCGGCCTCCGTGTCGGAATTGTCTGACGACCATTCCCTGATGAAGAAACGCCCATGCTGGGTGCTGTCATAAAGATATTTGCCGTTGGCACGCGGCTCGTCGGTGTAGAGCTGCATATTGTAGACCGGAGCGTCATAGCGGACTTCGGCCACACCCATACCGGGATAGGTAGTGGAGACGGTCTCGAAACGGCGATACTCGTTGCCGGCAGGAAATATCAGCGGCCGCAGATGGGAATAGAACACCCTGCTGCCCGCCACCCGCTGGGGTGTGGTGAGCACCACTTCATTGTCAGTGCGTCCGTTCTGGCTGATGACCAGGGTCAGATCATTGTAAGGATCGGTCACTCCTCCCGTACGGCTAAGGTCAAGGGCTATCTCAAGCTGCTGATGCGAACGGTTGGTGTCAATGTCGGTCTTCGAACTTACCGTTACAGCCACGCCGGCTGAGAAGTCAGCCACACCGAAACGCGCCTGGAGCAAAGTCTCGTCGGGATCAGACTCATCATAGACCCTCAGCAGATAGTTGCCCGGCTGAGTGATGCGGACATCCCCGTTCGGCACCGTTATTGTATAGTGGACATAATGCACCAGCGTGGCGCGAGAAAAATCGTAGTCCTCCACAATGCCCTCGTTGAATCCGTCGAGAAACTCCGACGCCACCAGCCCTTCAGGACGCCAGCGGGCATCGCAGTGGACCAGCTCATAGCGCATGAAACGCCGCTCGTCTGAAATTTCGTCAAACGAGATCTCGATGCGGCTGTCGCCGTCGCGGAGCGCCACCACCGGCGGAGCGAACTCATCTCCGGCAAGCGTCACTCTGAGCGACCTGAAAGCCGGGTGGAAAATGCCCTGCGACGTATCGACAGACAGATCCTGCCCGGCCGACGCAAGAGCGGCAGCGAGCAGCAGCAGGAAAACCGACAGTCTACCTGCCATCGGCCTCAAGCTGTCTGTGGAGAATCTCCACGGCATCGGTTATCAGTTCAAGGCAAGGCTTGCGGCCCGGACCTTTCAGATCGCGGCAGGAGCAGGACCCCTCAAGTTGCTCGAAAGCGCCCATCGCAGCCTTCACCTTGCCGTAGATATCCTTGCGGTCCATGCCGGCATAAGCCACGCCGCAGATCATAGTGGTCCCAGAAACGGCGCCACAGACCTCCTGACGGCCTCCGAAACCACTCCCGAAACCCTCGGCGAGACGGCCAACGGTCTCGCCGTCAAGACCTGTGACATCATCAAAGGCCATAGCCACCGACTGGCAGCAGTTACGCCCTTCGGCGCGAAGCCGGCGAGCCAGTTCTTTACGTTGCTCAATGCTGTATTTCATAATTCTTTTGTATTCTGTCTATTGCTGTTGCTTTCACTTATCGTTCAGCGATCCGACCATCTGACCGGCTCTATGCCATGCTCTGCAAGATAGGCATTGGCTCTTGAAAACGGGCGGCTCCCGAAAAATCCGCGCGAGGCACTCAGAGGCGACGGATGTGGCGAGGAGATCACGCAGTGGCGCGAACGGTCAATGAACTCCCCCTTGCGCTGTGCATAGGCCCCCCAAAGGATAAACACCAGATGGTCACGACCTTCGGCAAGGCGGCGGATAGCCGCATCGGTGAAAGTCTCCCATCCGTGATTCTGATGCGAAGCCGGAGCTCCGGCATCGACCGTGAGGGTGGAGTTGAGCAGTAAAACACCCTGACGGGCCCAGAAACTGAGGTCGCCCGACGAAGGAGGCTGACATCCGAGGTCAGCTGACAGCTCCGTGTAGATGTTGCGCAGCGAGCGCGGCAGATCCACCTCCGGATTGACCGAAAAACTGAGTCCGTTGGCCTGCCCGGCACCCGGATAAGGGTCCTGACCGAGAATCACCACCTTGACATCATCGAACGGACAGGCATCAAAAGCGGCGAAAATACGTCCGGCAGGCGGATAGACAATCCGTTCGGCGTAACGCCCGCGCACAAAGCGGGTCAGTGCTTCGAAATAATCCTTGTCCCATTCATCGGCAAGCGCCTCTTTCCAGGAAGGTTCTATCTTTACGTCCATCTTGAAGTTTTTTCATTTAAAGCATCGCCGGCAGCCGGCAGAGGCCCCTGAAACGATCTTGTTTAACATTTTTATATGAAGAATAATTCATATCCGGTCATATAACTTTGCAAAAATACGAAAATTTCACTAATTTTGCACCTCGTAAACGCCATGTTCCCGTAGTTCAATGGATAGAATATCGGATTCCGGTTCCGACGATTAGGGTTCGACTCCCTACGGGAATACAAGTAGACACAAAAATCAGCCGCGAGCAAAACCCAGTGATGCAGCCGGCTGATTTTTTATTTTGCCCGCTCCTTTTTGCATTTAACAAAAAAAAGACATATCTTTGCAGCGCGAAAGCCATTTTCGCACCATTAAAAGGTCAGCTCGAATGGTGGAATGGTAGACACGAAGGACTTAAAATCCTTTGGTCATTGCGACCGTGCGGGTTCAAGTCCCGCTTCGAGCACCGGAAGAAATCAGCCACTTAGCTCCGCGCTAACTGGCTGATCTTTTTTTATGCCGGTGTTGGCAGTTTGGCGAAGATTGACTACTTTTACATTGTCAAAATCAGACACACCCTTACCAATCTCTCAATCCATCTACAAAACCAATCAAATGTCACAGAAAAAAAGATACTTCCTCGAAGAGGACGAGATACCCCGCAACTGGTATAATATCCAGGCCGACATGCCGGTGAAACCGATGCCGCCGCTCAATCCCCAGACCCGCGAGCCGATGAAAGCCGAAGATCTCTATCCGATCTTCGCCCGCGAATGCTGCGACCAGGAGCTGAACATGACCGACCGCTGGATTCCGATCCCCGATGAGGTCCGCGAGATGTACAAATACTACCGCTCCACTCCTCTGGTGCGCGCCTATGGCCTTGAAAAAGCGCTCGGCACATCAGCCCACATATATTTCAAAAACGAGAGCGTCTCGCCGATGGGATCACACAAACTCAACTCCGCCATCCCACAGGCCTACTACTGCAAGAAAGAGGGCGTGAAAAACGTCACCACCGAGACCGGCGCAGGCCAGTGGGGCGCGTCGCTTTCATATGCCGCATCGCTCTTCGGACTTGAAGCCGCTGTCTATCAGGTAAAAATCTCCTACGAACAGAAGCCCTACCGCCGCAGCATCATGCAGACATTCGGAGCTCAGGTAACCCCGTCGCCTTCCATGTCGACCCGCGCCGGCAAAAACATTCTGACCGCCAACCCCAACTCACAGGGCTCGCTCGGCACCGCCATCTCCGAAGCCGTGGAACTCGCCCGCACCACTCCTGACTGCAAGTATGCCCTCGGATCAGTGCTCAGCCATGTCACACTCCACCAGACCGTAATCGGACTCGAAGCCGAGAAGCAGATGGAAATGGCCGGAGAGTATCCCGACATAGTGATAGCCTGCTTCGGCGGCGGCTCAAACTTCGGCGGAATCTCCTTCCCCTTCATGCGCCACAAGATAGCAGCCGAGAACGGAAAATCACACACACGCTTCGTGGCAGCAGAACCCGCCTCATGCCCCAAGCTCACCAAAGGCAAGTTCTGCTACGACTTCGGCGACGAGGCCGGCTACACACCGCTGCTGCCCATGTTCTCACTCGGCCACAAATTCCAGCCCGCCAACATCCATGCCGGAGGCCTGCGCTACCACGGAGCAGGTGTGATAGTCAGCCAGTTGCTCAAGGACGGACTGATGGAAGCCGTTGACATCGACCAGATCGAGTCATTCGAAGCCGGCTGCCTCTTTGCCCGCGCCGAAGGCATCATCCCTGCTCCTGAATCGTGTCATGCCATCGCCGCGACCATCCGCGAAGTCAGAAAACTGAAAGAGGGTGAAGAAAAAGTGATTCTCTTCAACCTTTCAGGCCACGGCCTTGTCGACATGGCCTCATATGACAAATATCTCTCCGGTGACCTGATCAACTACACTGTAACTGACGAAGAAATCGAAGCCAACCTTGCCAAGCAACAGTAAGCCCCTGTCACTCATAACCGCATCCCTGCTGGTGCTCAGCGCGCAAGCAAGCCATGCCGCCGACTATGCACCTTCATCCGTCCTGGCTTCCGGCCAGTGGGTGAAGGTACATGTCGATTCAACCTCAGTCTACCGCATCGACTACCCTACGCTCCGCAGCTGGGGATTCGACGAGCCGGAAAAAGTCCGCGTGTTCGGCTACGGCAGTGTCGAGCAGGCACATCCGCTCGACACCGCCCCTGACGACCTGCCTCCGGTTACCGTATGGCACACCGCCGATGCGATGTATTTCTATGGCGAAGGCGACGAGCGCACCGTCCCCTCCACATCATCGTCAATCATAAACTATCGCAACCACTACTCGCGCGGCTCAAATTACTTCCTGACAGCCTCACTGCCCGGCATCACAATCGGCGACACCCTGTGCACAGCGCAGACCACTCCCGTAGAAACCCACCTGTCAATTGATCTGCACCACCCTGAGGAGGTGAATTTCCACTCTGCCGGAGTCTTTTTCTTTTCTCAGGACCTCACCACCCTGCGCAATGGCTACACCTTTACATTCTCGGCACCTGATTTCGCCGGATACGCCAATCTGGCCTACCGCTACGCCTATCTCCACAGCGAAAACACAGCCCAGAACATAGCCGTCACATTTTCCGGGCCGGTCACCCATTCGGCATTCACCCCTGCCACCCACAAGAATAATACCATAGACAACCGCCTCTACTCACTCTCCACTCTTAAGAAAATCCCCGTGACCGCGGCCTCAGAGTTGCCGTTCAGCGTAAACTTCTCGATTCCGGCAGGCAAACAGTTCGACCGTCTCGCTCTCGCGGAAGTCTACTGGATGTATCAGCGGAAAAACAACTTCCGCGGGCCGGCCATGTTCATGAACTTCCTCCCCTCCACAACCCCGCTCGGAATCAACCTCAGCGGGCTCAGCGATGATGTGGAGATCTGGGACGTCAGCGATCCGCGCGCCATCAAGCGCCTGGGCCACGATCCGCTCTCCGACGGCCGCACATTAGTCACACTCCCCGCCCGATCCACCACCGAAAAGAAACTGTGTCTCTTCACTCCGGGCAGTGACATCCCCAAACCTGCATTTGCCGGAAGCGTATCTGCCCGGAACCTCCACGCCATGCCGGCCACAGACTATCTGATAGTAACCACCACGGCCTTTCAGCCGGAAGCCGAGAGGCTCGCGGAAGCCCACCGCCTGATGCAGGGACTCGATGTCACGGTAGTGACACAGAATGATATCTTTGATGAATTTTCATCCGGATCGCCCCACCCCAACGCGGTGCGCAAGTTCGTCAGAATGCTCCGTGAACGACCCGCCAAACCGCTGCGCTACCTGCTGCTGATGGGAGCCGCCACATACGATCCGCGCCACAACGTCTCTGACGACGGCATAGACTATCTGACAGGCTACGAGGTAGAACGGCCTGACCACGCCGCCTCGATGGCCACGGACCATGCCACAGACCTCTACTTCGGCTTCATGACCGACCGCATTGCCGAAAACCTTAGCTCGACATTCATCGAAACCTCTGTCTCGATCGGACGCGCCCCCGTGCTGACTGCGGCTGAAGCCCGAATCTTCGTAGACAAGTGCATAGCCTACCTGCAGGAGCCCCGCCTTGCCGGACGCCCGGACCTTGCCGTCCTTGTAGCCTGCGAAGGTGACAAAGATGCCCATCTGAAAGGGTCGGAAAAACTGCGCGCCATACTCATGCGCAACATCCCCTCGGTCACTTGTCCGCGCATCTACAACGCGCTTTATCCATTCGACAAAAAGATCGAGCGCAAGCCCACTTTCGCACCGATGGCCTCTCAGGTGGCCCGCGGACCCTTCCTGCTTAACTACACAGGCCACTCCGGGGCATATGAAATCGGATCTGTAATGAGCATCTCGCACATCGACCGCCTGACATTCACCTCCATGCCGGTGACTTTCTTTGCAAGCTGCGAGACAACCCCCGTAGACGCACCTTTCCGCGGAATAGGCACCAAACTGTTCCTGCACCCCTCCGGTCCCATAGCGCTTGTGGGAACCGGGCGCGATGTATATCTCAACAACAACCAGACTCTCAACGAAGAATTCGCCCGGCAAATCTCCCTCCCCGACGGACCGGAGCGTCTCGGCGATGTCTGGCGCACCACCATCAACCTCTCAGGAAAAAACAGCAGTGTGCAGCGCACAAACAATTTCTGCTACAATTTTCTTGGCGACCCCGCACTGCCGGTGCGCCGCCCTGACCGCAGAGCCGCCGTCAGCTTCAGTTCTGAAACCGGTGACGCAGAGTCTACCCTTGACGCACCCTCTCTCAGCCCTCTCATGCTCAACGGACGCATCACTCTGGCCGACGGTTCGACCGACACCGCATTTGACGGCAACATCACCCTCTCGCTCTACGACGCTCCACTCACCACCATGCGCTACGCCCATGCCTCCGGAGACTCCATCAAGCCGATGACACTCGACGAGAAACTGCTGTATGAAACCTCCGCAGAAGTAAAAAACGGCCTATGGTCTGCTACGATCACTCCTCCTCTGAGCTCACGCGAAGGAAGAAACCGCCTCACTATGCTCGCCTACTCCGATGACGGCCATATAGCCTGCGGAATAGACAGCACCCTGACTGTCAGACAGCCGCTCACACCAATTCCGACCGACACCACAGGCCCGCAGATCAGCCTCTATCTCGACTCGCCTGACTTCATCAACGGCAGCGAGACCGGGCCTTCGCCTGTGCTCTATGCCTCAATCCGCGACGACGAAAGCGGTATAGCCACCGGATCTGCCAACATCGGCGACTTGCCTACCGCCGTGCTCGACTCCTCGACACGCCTGGCCGACATAGGACCGGCAATGCGCTTCGGCACCGATGGCAGCGCCGAGGTGGCCTACACCCTGCGCAATCTCCCGGCAGGACGCCACACGCTTACCCTGAGCGCGCGTGACGTTGCCGGAAACACTTCACGCGAGACTCTGACATTCACTGTGGTTGACACCATGTTCTCAGCCATACTCAGCACCGACAGCACCATCTGCCGCAAGAGTGTCGAACTTGATCTTGCCGGTCACCCTACCTCCGGACTGACCTCAAGGCTCATCATCCGCAATATGGAGGGAGCCACTGTGTTCACTCTCGACAACGCCTCCTTCCCATTCGCATGGGACTTCCGTGACTCCTCCGGAGCAGCCCTCCCTGACGGCACATACAGAGCATCGGTCCTCATCACCGACGGACTGCGCTTCGGATCAAGCAACGAGGCAGGATTCACACTCATACGCCCGCGCTACTGAGCCTCTGCCCCCTCTCAGAAATTTCCACATACATCCAATCTTTATAAAGAGCCCCTTACTCCATGACAAAAAATGATCTCAGAATAGTCTTCCTCGGAACCCCTGATTTTGCAGTTGAAAGCCTGCGGAGAATAGTAGACGGCGGCTACAACGTGGTAGGCGTGGTCACCATGCCTGACAAACCGGCCGGACGCGGTCACAAACTCTACCAGTCGCCGGTCAAGGAATTCGCCCTTGCCCAAGGCCTGCATCTGATGCAGCCCGTCAGACTTAAAGATCCTGAATTCATAGAAGAACTTCGCTCGCTTGAAGCCGACCTGTTCATTGTCATAGCCTTCCGCATGCTTCCTGAAGTAGTCTGGACCATGCCGCGCCTCGGCACCTTCAATCTCCACGCCTCCCTCCTGCCCCGCTACCGCGGAGCCGCACCCATCAACTGGGCGGTGATCAACGGCGACACCGAGACCGGAGTCACAACCTTCTTCCTCAAACACGAAATCGACACCGGCGACATCATTGCCCAGGAACGCATCGAGATCCTGCCAACAGACAATGTAGGCCACGTACATGACAAACTCATGATGCTCGGCGCCGACCTCACCATCAAGACCATCGACGATATAATTGCCGGCACACTCAGCCCCATTCCCCAGGACCGGCTGACCGGAGGCACCGAACCAACCCCTGCGCCTAAGATCTTCAAAGAAACCTGCCGTATAGACTGGGGTGCCACAGCCGTGACAATCCACAACCTCGTGAGAGGTCTGTCACCCTACCCTGCCGCCTGGAGCACCCTCTATGACGGAGAAACCGAGCTCGGAGCCGTAAAAATTTTTGAGACCAAGGTAACGGATACAACTGATCAGGCTCTCCGGCCCGGCCAGATACTGATTTCAGGCACCACACTCTCCGTAGGCACAGGCGACGGAAAAGCACTTGAGATCCTCAGCCTGCAGGCTCCGGGAAAACGCCGCATGCCGGTGGCCGACTTCCTGCGAGGCTCACGCCTTTCGGCCCCGTGCTTCCGCTGAGCCAGTCAGTCCGAGAATCCTTTCGTTGGTATAATCTATGCAAAAATTCCATAATCACGAAAAAAACTGTGGCACTTTGTCACAGTTTTTTTGTAATTTTGCGCCCGAAAGAAACAAACACAACACAAAAGGCTGCCTTACAAAAACAACAAAACTATAGATCATACACACACTTTCCCCAACGAGATGCCTCGATGGCACCCGTACTCATCAATTCCAACAGAGGTACTACTTTGCATCAATTTAAAGTCCAATTCTAAAGAGTTCTATTTAAATGCCAAAATTAACTGAAAACCGCATCAGCATGCTTCACGGCATACTGCTGATAGCTCTGTTCGCCTGTGCGTCATTCTACATCGGTGAAGCCAGGCTGCTCAAAGAAATTTCGTTCAGCCCGATGATCATCGGCATCATTCTCGGCATGCTCTACGCCAACTCCCTGCGCAACAACCTCCCTGATACATGGGTGCCCGGCATCCAGTTCTGCTCAAAAAAAATACTGCGTCTCGGTATCATCCTCTATGGATTCCGCCTGACCTTCCAGGATGTGGTCAACGTTGGCGTTTCAGGCATTGTCATCGACGCCATCATTGTTGCCACCACCATTCTCGGCGGCATCTGGATCGGCCGTCTGCTCAAGATGGACCGCGACACCGCACTGCTCACCTCTGTCGGCAGCGGCATCTGCGGTGCGGCAGCTGTGCTTGGAGCCGAATCCACAATCCGCACTCAGCCCTACAAGACAGCTGTTGCCGTAGCCACAGTGGTTATCTTCGGCACTATCTCGATGTTCTTCTACCCGATAGCCTACCGTTCAGGCTGGCTCGATCTCTCGCCACAGGAAATGGGCATCTACTCAGGCGCCACACTCCATGAAGTGGCCCACGCCGTAGGTGCCGGCAACGCAATGGGCACCGAGATCTCAAACGTAGCCATCATCGTAAAGATGATCCGCGTGATGCTGCTGGTTCCCGTCCTGCTCATACTCGGTTTCTGGGTTGCCCGCCGCAACTCAGCCGAAAACACATCGGCTGAAAAAGGCAAGGTCAACATTCCCTGGTTTGCAGTAGGCTTCCTCGCTGTCATCGGCTTCAACTCTTTCGATCTTCTGCCTGCAGCATTCGTTGATGCCATCAACTACTTTGACACCTTCCTGCTGACAATGGCAATGGCCGCACTCGGAGCCGAGACCAGCATCGACAAATTCAAGAAAGCCGGAGCAAAGCCCTTCATTCTTGCCTTCTGCCTTGATCTCTGGCTCATAGGCGGCGGATATATCCTTGCTAAACATCTGGCTCCGCTCTGGCTCTAACAAAGTATAATGGGGCATCAGAGCAAACGTCGCCTGCCCAGTGGACGTGCCGACATATTTCATCTGATCACCATATAGCAAAACTGCCTCCCGCCGGCTTTCATGCCGCTACGGGAGGCAGTCCTGTAATATCTCTTATAGATTACTGTTGCGCCTAAGCCTCATCCCATTCCGATAAGTTCCAGAGCCTTTGCATTGAACTTCTCCGACGGCAGGTCATAGGGGAGCCAGTTGATAGGGAACCCTCTTCTCTCCATGCCGCGGAACCATGTCATCTGCCGCTTGGCAAACTGATGGATGGCAATCTCAAGGCCGCTGACCATCTCCTCGCGGCTCATCTGTCCGGTCAGATGCAGAGTAAGGAATTTGTATTCCAGACCGTAGTAAATCAGATCGTCAGGAGCTATGCCGCTGTCGAGCAGCCGTCTGACCTCTTCGATCATTCCGGCTTCAAGACGCGACTGAAGACGCTCCGTGATGCGCCGTCGGCGCGACTCGCGATCAATTTCCACTCCTATAACCACCGCATCGGTCATAGGGTTCGGCACAGCTTTCACAGCCGCCTCAGGGTGCTCATGATAATAGGTCTGGATCTCGATGGCTCGGATGGCACGTTTCACCGTATCGACATCTGTCACATTGTGGAGATCTTTCATAGCCGACAGCATTACTGTCAGCTCTTCAAGCGACTTGCCTACAAGGCTCCGACGCAGTTGCGGATTCTCCGGCACTTCAGGCAACTGAAGTCCTTTCAGCACACTTTCCACATAAAGCCCGGTGCCTCCGCAGAGAATGGTCCGCTTTCCGCGACTTTCTATGTCTGCCCTCGCTGCTGCGAAATCTCGCAGAAACTCAAAAAGATTATACTTGTAGCCAGCCGGACAGATGTCTATAAGATGCACCGGCACTTCACCGTATTCCTCAAGATCCTTTCCGGTACCGAGGTCCATTCCACGGTAGATCTGACGCGAATCGGCACTGATGATCTCGGCATCGATCTCGCGGGCCAGCTCAACGGCCCGCCGGGTCTTGCCCGATGCCGTCGGTCCTGTGATCACAATCAGTGGCTTGTACGCTTCCATCACGGACTCAGGCTTTATAACCCTCCGATGTGTTCTGTCTGCGCTGGAAGAGTTTGCGGAAGCGGTAGAAGGGCTTGTCTTCATTGAGCCTTGCCACTTCAAGCCAGCGTGAATTGTTGAAATCCACGTCCCAGTCACAGATTCCGTTCAAACGGAAGTTCGGACGATAGTTCTTTATCTTGTAGAGACGGCGGCCATCGCTGTCATAGGTCTTCCAAGCCATAGTGATAGTGTAGAGACGATGGATCTCAGTGGCGAGCATCGGCGTGAGATCTCGGTTGTAGAGCAGGCGCTGAAGCTGCGAGAGTGAATACCATTTGCCTTCGTAACGTGATGAGGAGATCACTTCACGGTTTTCAAGACAGCAGATGAAATGATAGATATTGTTAAGGCCTGAAACATCAGTGCTCTTGTACATGAAACGCATTGAGTAGTTGTCCTCGCTGATGTTGCTTATATCGCCGAACACCTCTTTGGCCCTCTCTCTGCTTATTTCCTTAGCATACGGAAGTCTCAGCACCGCCGGAGTATCGAAGCGGTTGTTGTCAGGTACATCATAGTATCCGTCACTGCGGGTCAGAAAGACATTGTCGCCGGTCAATATTATGTAGCGCACGGTCGAGCCCGGTTCGCTGCCGCGCGGATTCATCTCCAGATGGTTGTAGTAATAGCCCCAGAGGGAGAAATAGCGCAGTCCGAGATAAACAATTGAGAGCGAATAGAAAATCACAGGCACCCAGTTGTAGATAAATGCATCTGTGCCGTTGATGTTGACATTGACGTAGAACAGTGAATAGTAGCTCCATGACAGCACCGAGACCGCAACTGAAAGGATCAGCAGCAGACGCACCTGAAACTGGCTTTCCTGACGGAAGATCTGTCCAAGGAAACCACGCTCGGATGCATTGCCGTGGCGTATGATGCACATGCGGCACACTTCAGCTGTGTCGCCCTTCAGAATAGCTATTCCACATAGGACAGATGCCACCGGACCAAGTATCAGTATAGTCAGATAAGGTATGTGGAGATTGATCACATCATCCGAGTAGAAAATCGACACAAAACCTCTGACATAGGCTACGGCGATAATCAGCATGATGACCACAGAGTAGCCAAGAGTCTTCAGGCAGATCGACTGGATCAGATTGCATGACATTGCTTCGTACCTCATGCCACTGTGACGATAGATAATCAAAAGCAACATAAGGCCTAAGGTAACCATAGGCAACCAGATCTTAGGGATAAACAAACCCACAAATTCAGGTATTGCAAGCGTACCTACCGCCACAGCCCAGTTGAGCCACAGGGAGAATATCGCGCTTTCATTACTTATTCGCTGTTCTGACATTTTATTAAAACAATAATTTGTTAGTAGTGACCGTGCTAATCAACAATTCAGAATGTGTTAAAGTTTCGTTACGCCATGCTTTCACCTCGTTCAGCGCATGTTACGGTCGAAGTAGTCAAGCATCCGGGAGTAGACTGACAGACGGGCCCCGCAGCCATTGATCGAATGGTTCATGTTGGGATATATGAACAGATCACACCATTTGCCGGCAGCCTGAAGAGCCGACGTGAACTGGACTGTATTCTTGAAATGCACATTGTCATCAGCAGTTCCGTGCATGATCAGCACAGGCACTTCAAGGCCACCCACGGCGTTGATCGGAGCGGAGGCCTTATAACCGTCTTCGTTTTCACGCGGTGTCAGCATATAGCGTTCGGTGTATATGCTGTCATAGAAGCGCCAGTCGGTCACAGGCGCTATGGCCACTGCCGCGGCAAAAGGAGAAGAGCCGGTAGTCACACACATCAGTGTCTCGTAGCCGCCGTAGCTCCAGCCGCAGATGCCTATCCGCTTGCCGTCGACATAGGGTTGACGCGCGGCCCAGCGGCCTACGCCCTGCATGTCTATGGTCTCATAATGACCCAGACGCTTGTAGACTATGGTTTCCCACTGACGTCCGCGACCTCCGGTGCCACGTCCGTCGGCACAGATCACTATATAGCCTTTCTTGGCGGCATACTGCATCCAGTCCATGCTCCAGGAGTCGAGCACCTGCTGTGAGCCGGGGCCACTGTACTGATGGAGAATCACGGGATAGCGGCGCGAGGGGCTGAAATCGGACGGCTTGATAATATAGGCGTTGAGTTCGATTCCCTCATCGGTGCGGATGGTGGTGAATTCTTTTTTCGGAGCCGCACCGTAACGCGAAGCCACTGCGGCATTGTCTTCAATCACGCGCTGCTGCTTGCCGTCTATATTATATAAGGTGTAGACAGGGGGCTGGGTCGAGTTGCTGTAGTTGAGGGTATAGACGCTCTTGCCGGGATTGAACCAGGCCGATGCGCAGCCCTTCTCCGGGCTTATGTGCTTCATCACTCCCTTGGCATCAATCCTGGAGACTACTCTGTTGATCGGTCCGGTGGCTGTGGACTGCACATAGTGATTGCCCTTGGCGTCGGTGCCGTAGTAGGCTGTCACTTCGAAATCTCCGCTGGTGATGGTGCGGGTCAGGGCTCCGGAATAGGTGTACTGGTAGGCATGCACATACCCGCTGCGGGCCGAGAGCACTACAAAATTATCGGCGTTGAGAGTCAGATTTTCATAAGTGCAAGGCTCTATCCAGGCCTGCTCTTCCTCCACAAGGATTGATTTGGCCACATTGGAGCGCGGATTCATGCTGAACAGTTCCATTCTGGTCTGGGCGCGGTTGAGCGTGGTGACAATCAGACGGTCAGGCGCACCGCCATAGGCTATACGGGGAATGTATTCGAAATTAGAAGCGGGAATGTCAAGATTTTTGGTCTTGCGGTTGTCAACATCGTAGGAATGTATGCTGACTTTGGAGTTCGGCTCCCCGGCTACAGGATATTTATAAGTGAAGCTACCGGGATAAAATTCATACTGCGTCATCGGGTCGCAGGAGCCTTCATAGAGCGGAAATGTAAATGCCGGGACTTCGGTTTCATTGTATTTGATATAGCAGAGAGTCATGTTGTCAGGAGCCCATGCCATTGACACAGAGGTTGAGAATTCCTCCTCATAAACCCAGTCGGGCACTCCGTTGATAATCTGTCCGGGCTTTCCGTCAGTGGTGACATCGACTTCGGTCTTGAAGTCTATCTTATGGAGGTGGATATTGTTGTCATTAGCAACGAAAGCCACCATGCGGCCGTCAGGCGAGAACTGCGGGGCCTGCTGGCGCTCGAATTTCTCTGACAGCGGATGAAGCTGACGGGTACGGATATTATAGACGTAGAATTTCGACATCGACGAGCGGCGATAGATCATCTTGCGCTCGCGGCCTACTATCAGTTTTGTCCCGTCAGGGCTGAGTATGAAATTTTCAATCTCAGGGATTGTTGTCTCACGTGTGTGGGTCACGTCCATGACGGTCTCCAGTTCTTTACCGGTGCGACTGTCGAACTTCACAATGCGCTTTCTGTCTGACGACAGTTCTATATAGCTCTGCCCGTCAGGCATGTAGGCTGGAGCGGCTACACGCGCGGGTGAGTTTTCCGGATAGACGTAGGGGGCCATCGCGGCATCATCGGAGATTCCGGCGCTGACCGGCAGAACAGCGGCAGCGGCCATGAGACATGATATTATCTTTTTCATCACTGATTTCGAATGTATTTGATCTCAATATTTTATTTTCATTCAGCCATTCGGCTGTCAGCATACGGTAAGGCACTGAAAACCTGTTGATTTTTCTTTGTCAGAAGAGCGACAGCTGGGCTTCGTTGTCATTGGCCGGTTTGCGGGGAGGTTCATGATAACCGAAATCCGGATCGTCATGCTTGCCTTCTGAAAACCATTCGGTATTGTCGAGCGAGCTGTCTATTTTCACTTTTCGCGGGCGGCCTCTTCTTCGCTGCTGGCTCTGCTTCTCCGGAGCCTTAGGCGCGTCATCGAAGCCTATTTCAAGGCCCTGGTCGGCCGGACGGGCATATTCAGGAGCTGATTCCACGGCAGTGGCGGTGGAGTCAAGTTTCGACTGAAGTTCCTTGATCTGTTTGCGCAGACGCATCTCACTGTTGGCCTGGTTGTAGAGGTTTGTCTCTATGGTGCGGCGAAGTGATGCGTTAGATTCCTGAAGTTCTGCAATCTTGGCATCTTTCCGGGCTTTGAGTTCTTCAAATCCGTCGAGTTCTTTCTGTATATGCTCCACGGCCTGAAGCTGCTCCTGCTGCATTGTCTCAAGTTCTCGACGGGCCGCGGCTGCCTGATTGCGGAGATCGTTGATCATGTTGTCGCTCATCGAAGTCTTGACTTCGAGCTGCTCGCGCAGAGTCGACTGACGGGCGGCTTCCTCACGGAGCTTGCCGCACTCGGCTGTGAGTTCGGCTATCTTCTGATCGCGCTCGGCTATCAGGCTTTCATGTTCAGCAATCCGGCGCTCATGTTCCGCTAACAGTTCCTCACGTGCGTCCGGGCTTTCCATGACCTCCGCTTCGGTCTGAATATCATCACCACCTGCGGCTTTCTTCTGTTCTTCCTTTTCAGCCACGGTAGCTTCCAGCTCCTCAATCCGCGACTTGGCCTGGGTTAGTTCCTCTTCAAGCACGCTGGGCTTACGGCGACTGTAGAACCGCTCTTTTTCTTCGGCCTGCTTTGCAAGCTGCGATTCCAAATCGTTGATTCGGTCAAGCAGGGCGCGCTTCTGGCGGTCGACACTCAGCTGCAGTCTGCTATTTTCTTTGCGGAGAACAGTCATGGCATTGTCATCACCTTCAAGCTCCGAGATGCGGGCTTCGAGCCGGCTTTTCTCGTCCTTCCATTGGTTGGCAGATGTGCGCATGGCCTGTTCGGCCTGCTCTCTGAGACGGCTGTCAATGGATTCGATCAGAAATTTGCGCTGGGCTTCGGTGTCGAGACACTTTTTGATGAAATCAGGCTGTGCACTGTTGAACACCTCGATCACGGCATCGAACAGAGCGGCCGGAAGAGCGGCGTTGTCCGCAGTCTCGACAGCCGTAGCTGCAGCCACGGCAGGCATAGAAGCGTTGTCCGCACTGGCAGCCACAGCCGTTTCACGCGACGGCTGTGCCTGCCGGGAATCTCCGGCGGCATATGTGGGGACGGTGGGATCATAGTCCTCTTCTTCCTCCTCACTGTCGGGCGAAAAGCCGAATGCCCGACGCAGAAGTGTCATCATTGACATATTTGCACTGTGGTTTTACCGGTTTTAAGGTAGTTGACTTAAAGGCCGAGGTATTGATAATTGAACGGCGGAGGTGGCCTGAGGCTCTGTGAAGGAATGCCACTCCATTGCAAAGTTAACTGAAAATTTCCAAAATGCCACACAATTGCGGTGGAAATACCCTCCTGGCGCAAAAAAATGACTAAATTTGCATTGCATTCAATCTATCACGCACTGTATTCATCCAGACCATGAAAAAAATCATTCTGTCTCTGATCTCAGCATTCATACTGCCTGCCGGGATGGCCGGAGCCGATTTAAAGGCTGCCGATTCTGTTCCTGACCTGCGTTGGGGCGACCTGGCCGACGGGACATTTGCCAACCCGGTGCTCAACGCCGATTATTCCGACCCTGACATCATCCGTGTTGGCGACCGCTTCTACATGACATGCTCGGAGTTCCATTTTATGGGCATGCCTATCCTCGAATCGACCGACATGGTCAACTGGCGCATTATAGGCCGGGTATATGACCGCATCGACCTGCCTGGCTATTCCGATATGTCAAAATACGCCGAAGGCACCTGGGCTCCGGCGCTGCGCTATCACGACGGAAAGTTCTATATCTTTGTCTGCACTCCCTACGAGGGTCTGTTCATGACCACCGCCACTGACCCCGTCGGTCCCTGGGAACCCCTGCACCTGGTCAAGGGCATCGAGAAGTGGGAAGATCCATGCCCTTTCTGGGATGACAACGGCGAGGCCTATCTGGTGCGCAGCCGTCATCGCGCGGGGCCTATAATCATCCACCGCATGAGTCCTGACGGCCGCAGCCTGCTCGATGAAGGCACTACGGTCTACAAAGGTCCGGTGGCAGAGGGTCCGAAGATGTTCAAAAAAGACGGCTATTACTACATCAGCATTCCTGAAGGCAGTGTCAGCACTGGATGGCAGACCATTCTTCGCTCAAAGGATGTCTATGGTCCATATGAGTCACGCCGTGTCCACGAAAAAGGCTCGACTGACATCAACGGTCCTCATCAGGGCGCGCTGGTAGATACTCCTGACGGTCAAGAATGGTGGTTCTACCACTTTCAGAACGCCGGTACCCGCGGGCGCGTGATACATCTGCAACCCGTGGAATGGCACGACGGCTTTCCGGCAATCGGCACCGACTATGACGGCAACGGTGTCGGCGAACCTATGAAGATCTGCCGCAAGCCTGCCATAGCTGCAGACTGTGTCCCCTCGGCTCCGCAATCGTCTGACGATTTCTCCACACCCTCTGTCGGGCTGCAATGGCAGTTCAACCATAATCCCGACACGGCTTACTATTCTCTGTCAGCCCGCCCCGGATGGTTTGAGATAAAGCCTCAGCCTGCCGACATCCTCCGCAATGCTAAAAACCAGCTGACCCAGAAGCTCATGGGCTACCGCTCAGAGGCTACAGTGACCCTCGATTTCAGCGCCATGACTCCGGGTGAACGTGCCGGCCTGGAATGTATCGGCAAGCAGTTTCACGGTGCGGGTATCATGATCGGCGGCACTGCCGGAAAGCCTGCGGCATCGCTTTATGTAGAAGCCGACAGCTCAGTAGTGTTCAGCAGACCTCTTTCGGCCTCCGAACTCCTTGACGGACAGCAGCAAATCTTCCTGCGTCTGACTGCCGACACCACCTCTGATGACTTCCATTTCAGCTATTCACTTGACGGCAAGAGCTACGCACCGCTGGGTGAGCCATTTGCTGTGCAACCTGGGTTCTGGAAAGGTATCCGTCCAGGCATCTATGCCTACTCAGTCAGAGATGCGGCACAACCGTTATCACCGGCCCCGACCTCAGGACGGGTCTGGTTCGGCAACTTCATCTATCGCCATGACGGACCGGCCGGAGGGCTTGAATAGATGGTTCAGCCATCACCCAATGACCGGTTTCCGTCCACCACCGAAACAGAATCAGCCGACAGCCTAATTTTCAAGACCGTCGGCTGATTTTATTGTAGCAGCTGATTAGAATGAACGCCGCAGCTACGGTTCAGACTATCATCTCCGCAACATTTGACGCAGCCATGATGGCAAGCCAGGAATAGCGGCTCATTCCGAACGTCAGACTGACAGGCGAGACTACAGCATGGCCTATCCTCTTCATAGCCTTCGAAAATTCATCGCGGACATATGTAAAAGAATATGCCTTACCCTTGCGCTGCAACATCGGGAATATGTAAGGATTCCCGGCCTCGGCATATCTGCGCACTATCGCCATAGCCTTTTCACCGAGCTTCACCTCAACGGCTTTGCCCTTCAGACGCCGTCGGTATGAAAGGACATCGCCACGGAGATTCTCCACCCTGAGATTGGCCACATCGACAAGTTCCAGCCCATGAGCATAGAAACAGAACATGAACACATCACGCACAAAGGCCAAGTTGCCTTCTGACGACAAGTCTGCATCTGCAATTTTTCGGATCATGGCGGCATCAAGCGACTTCATGCGGGTGCTTTTCTGACTGTGGTCCACACTGATGTCCACATTGGCCGGCCAATTGAATTCGAGATCAGTCAGCCCGGCCTCCCTGGCCTGATTGAGCACCGACCTCAGTCCGCGCATATAAAAAGACACGGTCGACGGCGCCACACGGCGGCCCTGAAGATAACGGCTATAGTCCATGATCAGATCCGGACTGACCTCACTTACATGCACCTCCGCTCCGCCAAGAAACCCTGACAGACTGAGTCTGAGGCTACGCAAAGTATTGGCAAAACCCTTTCCCTGAAGCCGATATCCGGCTATCAGCGAATCGATATATCCCAGCAGAAGACTGCGGTCAGAGTCTTCCGGCCGCGGAGCCTGAGGCTCGAAATCATCACGAAAGTCACGGCCTACGGTAGCAATATCGCTTTTAATAGGGAAATGCTCTCCACAACTCCTGATCCGGTCAAGATACGGATTATCTCCGGCAAACAATCGGCGACTCTCATCGGCCACCTCATCAAGAGTCACCTGCCCTCGGCTCTCGGACAGATGCTCGATAACACAATAGATACTCTTCAGATCGCAGACAATCTGCCGGCGGGCCGTAAGAAGCACACGTTCATCAGCCCCTCTGACCACACTTGTGACATTGCGCTCAGCCGACCCCTCCCGGATCACATAATAGACCGCCCCGGCCACACCCTCAGTCCGCGACTTTCGAAATCGAGCCGTAATCGAAAACATTCAGAGAATTATCTAATTTATAGCTGATGGGATACTCCGGACTTTTGAGTTGAGGACTTCGCCGACTTTGTAGACGTAGCGGGAAGCGTCGAGGAAGAGGTTAGAGTTGACGCCGTTTTTGCGGTAGGCCTTGAGGTGGTCTGAGAGGATGCGCAGGTGGCTTTTGAGACCGGAGGTGGAGGCGCCGCCGGTGCGCATGGCCACGCAGTCAAGCGGGATGTAGCGGGTGGGGATGCGCTGGATGTAGATCAGACGAAGGAGGTGTTCAAAGTCGGCGGCAACGCGGAAGTTGATGTCGAAGCTACCGTGGCGGTCGTAGACGCTCTTGCGGCAGTAGAAGGTGGGATGGGCGGGCTGGAAGCCGAGTTTCATCATCCAGGGGCGGAAGGTGCGGGAGGAGTAGTAGCGGACACTGCGGCTGAGATCGGAGTCGTCGACGTAGTGGACGTCGGCATAGACGGCATCGATTTCCTGATCGGCGAGTTCGGCTGCAAGGGTGGCTACGATGGTGTCGGCGGTGAAGAAGTCGTCGGAGTTGAGGATACCGATGATGTCGCCTGAGGCCATTGCGATGCCTTTGTTCATGGCGTCGTAGATGCCGCGGTCGGGTTCGCTGACGTAGCGCAGACGGCCTTGGTAGAGAGGTTCAAGTTCACGGACGATGTCCATTGTGTTGTCTGTGGAGGCGCCGTCGACTATGATGTGTTCGATCTGTGTGTAAGTCTGTCGCAACACTGACTCCATTGTGTCGCGCAGTGTCGCACCGCTGTTATAAGTGGCGGTGATGATGGAGATTTTCATTGAGGTTAAATATTGTGTGTGATCAGCAAGTATGAAGAAATGTGTATTGGCAATGAGGGAGAAGGGTGACGGGGGCGGTGGCGTTTTAGAGGCTCACGCCATATTCTTCGCGAAGCAGGCGGGTGATTTTTTCGGGGTCGTTGCCACATTTGCGCTTGATTTCATAGACTTTGGCATCGACAAGAGTGCGGTACCACCAGCCTTGTATGAAGGTGAAGATGAAGCCTTCCTTTCCATCGCGCCATGCGCCTTTGGCGAAGTAGCGGTAGAGGAAGTAGGCAAACGATCGCCAGAACAGCGGCTTGCGGGCATAGCTGTGTTTCTTCCGCCGCTTGCTGCCGGCCTGGGTGTTGATCACGCGGCCTTCATCGGACTGTGCTGCTCCAGTGAGTCCGATTTCGATGTCGATCAGGTCGGCGGCCTCTCGGACTGCGTAGTTGACATGTTTGTGGCAGAACCATGAGAGATTGTTGAGGTTATGATCACAGAAGTCGTTCTCAAAGCAGATGTTTTCACCTTCATCAATCTGAATGTGTTCGTCCATCAGACGCTGTTCGCATTTGCCTTTGCCGAATCTGAACAGGCGCAGAAGAGTGACGGGATAAATGCCGTGTTTCATCCACCGGTCCATGAATATGTGGCGGCGGTTGAACGAGATTCCGGATATATTTTCCGGCATGTCGGGCAGTTTTTCTTTAATTTCCTCGATGAGTTCCGGCAAGAGGTATTCATCAGCATCCAGCCGGAGCACCCATTTACCGGTAATCGGGGCGTTTTCGAGTCCCCAGTTGAACTGATAGGCGTAATTGTTGACCCATTTGTTCTGGAGGATTGTGACATTCGGGTAGCGTTTCGCTATCTCAAGCGTCCGGTCGGTTGAAAAACTGTCGATAATGAATATTTCCTTTGCAATAGCCGACACGTTTTTCAAACAACGGTCAATGTGAAGTTCCTCATCCTTTGTGAGGATTATGACTGAAAGATCAAGCATCTTTTATAATACGTTTCTTAATGAATTTCGCAGGGTTTCCTCCGACAACCGTCCACGGCTCGACGTCTTTGAAGACAGCAGCACCTGCTCCAACTACGGCATAATCTCCAATCTTGACTCCCGGACCGACAAAAGCCCTTACAGCAACCCACGCATGAACTCCAATCACTATAGGCCATGATATCATTTCATGTCCAGGGCTTTTTATATCATGAGTCCCAGGGCAAATAAATGACTCTTGCGAAATTGTTGCATATTCTTCAAGAGTAACCATATTGACATTGTACAAATTAACCCTGTCATCAATGCATGCGCCCTCTTTCATTGTCAAAAACCAAGGCGCCCAAATTCTTACAGAGGCATGCACATTTGCCGTTTTATGAAGTTTTGCACCAAACAGTCTTAAAATAAAATTTCTATATGACCGAAAAAGTCTTGTTCCAAACGGACGAAACAGGACATAATACGCAATTGTCCAAAGCAATCTGCCTATTTTATTTCCCAACGAAAGATGATTCTTATATTTTGGAATCTCCATAATAACGTTATTGATATTATGTTACTTTATCATATAAATACAAATTCAGGTTTTGGTGCTATCCCAAGAATCCATTCATATAGATTTTTCATTTTGGTCCCCAAAGCCTCAACAGAATAATTGCGGCGTATTAACTCACGGCCATTTTCGCCCATTGTTTTCAACTTATCTTCCCCCAGCATGTAGGCGCTAAGGATAGTCTGATTTATTGAATTTTGGTCATTTGAAATCCACCATCCGCAATTGTGCTTCGGAAGTTCCTGCCAAGGCATTCCAGTTGATGCAATAACCGGAACTCCATGAACCAATGCTTCTGTTACAATATTTCCAAAATTTTCATAATCTGATGGAACCACCAATATTGACAATGAATCAATCGCAGCATCCTTCTCTTTTCCTGTCAGAAAACCAGCAAACTTGACATTTGATAGGTTCAATCGGCAGACCTCATCATGAAGAAATTTTTCATAGGCGTTATCTCCACCTCCGATTATAAGGAGCTCAGCATCGTCAGGCAATTTTTCTCTAAGATCGGCCATAGCGTAAATCAGGCGTTCAATGCGTTTACGAGGGTGAACACGTCCCAAATATCCTATCCTGAATTGAGGCTTTTCGGGGATCGGTCTGTCGATCAACCCTTCTGTCTCGATTGGGTTCGGAATTACAGCTACCGGATTTTTAAATCCAAGCGCTCGATAGTGTTCCATTTCTTCAATGCAGGTTGCCTGAACTGCCGCCGCATTACACAAAGTATGATCCTGATAAAGTCTACGCATTATCATTTTTAACAACCTTTTATGGGCCAAGGCCTGAGGATAAAACATCCCCCGCAACGTCACTACGTATGGCTTCCGATGTTTCATTGCATATCGGGCAAGCTGTGTTCCATGCAACATCCAGACTCCCTGGACATGATAAAGATCTGCATCTCCGATAGATTTAATTGTCTCATCATATTTAGGCACATAAGCCAATGTGCCATATTTAGGCTGTCTGTAATAAATCGGCTTGGCGGCTTTATCAATAAGCTGGTCTCCGGGGTCGATAGGAGGCATTACGATATCTGTATCAACACCTTTTTCGCGCAAGCCCTTTATTGTAAGCCATGTACTTAAAGCCGGGCCACCAGAATGAACATTCAGATGGCCGGAATGAATTATGTGCATATTTGTCAGAAAATATGATTAATGTATTTAACCTGTTTGATCTGCTCAATGCCCCTATTCAAAACCAACGAGAGAATTAGAGCTAAAATCAACGTTATTATCTCGCAAATAAGGCTGGAATGATGGAAAACTGAATTTTGAAACAAGTCAGATATTGCGATTATGAAAAGGAGTATAAATAAATGGGATACATAAAGCCCTAAGCTTGAAGTAGAAAAACGTTTCAGAATATTTAAATTAAATGCATCTTGAATTTTATGCAGTACAAGAATAATACTTAATGAAATCGCTGATCCTACTAATATTCTCAAAACATAGGCTCTTACTTCGAGTATGCTATAACACCATATACTGGGATTTTTTGTTAGATAAATATATTCATCTCCTCTCCACAGAAATATATAAAGTATGATGCTGAACAGAATGCTAGCTATTATCGCATAACGATTAGGCTTGATATTTTTTAAATTTATATTCCCAAAACAAAGCCCGATACCGAAGAAAGGAGTAGCAAATTTAATATATTCAAACCCAGGAAGTAATAATATAACAATCGAAACAATAATTGTAGAAATAATCACATTTTTTATACATATGGCTGCAAATTCATAAATCATGGAGACAACAAACAATGTATATAGGAACCAAAAAGAATTTAGTATTCCGCTAATACCAAACTCCTGAGTTATACAACCTAAAAAAAAGCCCCATAAGACATTAGGCACCATCAATCTTTTAAATTGCCTTATTATATTTGTCTTCAATGTTCGCTTTTTAAGTTTATTTGAATAAAGATATCCGCTAATTATTATAAATAGTGGCATATGAAATGCATAAATAAACCTATATATCGAACTGGTAAAGGTAATTTCAGAGCAATATTGAAGACAATGCATCCATATTACAAAAAAAATTGCAATCCCTTTGGCCAAATCTAAAGCTGCTATACGGTCCCCCAGTACGTGCTTTTTGTTATAGTTTGCTGATGATCTCATGCAATCTAATGGCCTGAGACCGACAACTGATCTCTGATTTATATTCCAAGTTTTTCTTTTTAGCTGTATCAAGAGTGTCTTGAGATATCAGAAACGGTATCAATTTGTCAGCAAGGTCACTCGGATTTCCAGCTTTAAACACATTACCTCCTTCAGACTCCTTTACAAGGCAATGAGCACCAATTCCGTCACTGACAACCACAACATTGCCTCTTTGAATAGCTTCATTTATTCTTATCCCCCAAGGTTCTACTCTACCAGGAGCAACAAGTATATCTATTTTTGATAAAAGACTTCTGTATGCTTCAGAGTCTAAGACTCCTTCAAAAAGAACATTCTGCGTTAGCCCTAATTTTTCGACAAGCTTCATCAAACGCGCTTTTTCACTCCCATTGCCGGTGATATGACATACATAATTATTGGAACCTCTTTTTTTTAGAATTGATAAGGCGGAAATAAGAATGTCAACACCTTTATAATGTTCCAATAACCCCGGACAAAGAATATGAACTTTATTACAACGCAGATTATTATTCAACGATATTTCAGTGGGTTCATCTGTAAAATAACCAAATGGATAAAAATTCTTAAATCCAAGGCGCTTGAACTGGGAAGCATCCCTCTTACTCCCTCCAGAAAGGCAAATGACGCCATGACTGTTTGACGCAATCTTTCTGGTCTTGAATGGCAATATTGTTGCCATGAAGATGGTTTTCAATATGCGTTTCCACCCCTTTTCAAGATTAAAATATGCCTCCGACATATTGCAATAAGCAACATTCCGAGCAATGGCATATTCAATCAAATGCCTCATTCGCGGAGTGTAAGTAATTCCATTAAAAACATGCATTCGATCATTGTATTGATCTATAATCGCTTCACCTTTAAAACTCCATTCTTTATCCGAGAGTATAATATGATTATCAAATAGCTTTCCGCCGTCTTCCCAGCCCATAGCTTTTCGAGATTCACTGAGTTCTCCGGTTATGACAATTGCTGAGCTATCAATTTTCTCAGCATATTTTTTTAATACGTTTATCATACCTGCACAAGGTATGTTCCACCAAAATACTATTTTTTTCATTCGCTAAGATTAATATCTAAGATCCAGTTTTTCATCTTTGCTATTTTCTATAGAATCATAGAATGCATATAGCGCCAACATCAGATATACAAAACATGACACTAACGATCCGAACATCAGAGATCCTATAAATGACGATAAAGCCGCAATCGAGAATGCGATCCCATAAATTGAATCAACTCTATAGGAATCTTTAAGCACCTGATATAGTATCAAAAAGATCCAACAATAAATTCCTATACCTATTAGGCCAAAATCAACTAATGTTAAAACCAATCCGGATTGAACCGGAATCAGCGCATTACCGATTGTCTGGCCTGGGATATGAAAGGTATATTGGGATGGACCATAACCTATAAGTTTTGATAATATATCAGGGTCAGCAAAATAATAATCCAAAATCACCCTTTCTTGGCGGTCGCCTTCCATCTCATTCTGCGCACGGCCAAAAGAACGGTCATATAGAGCTTCTATAAAATTTTGATCGTCATTATTATTTTGAATCGTATCCGATGACAACATTGAATATCCACCCCAAACGATAAGCGCACACATCAAGTATGGCGCGATCATTCTGATTAAGCCTCCTGTCGGTAAAAACAGGAATATCAACGGAATTGCAATCGCAAAATTCATAATAACCGCTGATGAATATGTATTAATCATTACAAATATGCCGATCAATATGATCAATAGATGATATTTCTTATTGTCAAAGCGGAAATGACCTTGTCCGAACATTACAATCAGAACCAATACATATGGGCACACTAAAAAGCCTAAACTCTTAGGTTCTCCACTTACTCCATATATTCGAGAAACAATTTCCCCTCCGACTTCCGCTAAAGCTTCTAAATTAACCGATCCATTTTGACGAAGTATCGGCATAAATTCAATTCCTGCTTTCAGACACAAATAATGGAGCAATCCAAAACCAATCGCAACTTCCATTGCAAGACAATATGACGGATATGCTTTTCTCACAAATCCACTCGGCATCATACATCCATAAAACAGTAATGCAAATGAAGTTATATAAGTATAATTTGTATTGAACAGCCGCGAAAACTTGCTTATATGCTGGGCATATTCCCCAGAAATCACAAAGGCCAACACGTCACCTAATATCAATATGATAACGAAAAACGACATCAATGGCCTTATAATAGCAATAACTTCACTCTCGCGTTTTTCTGGACCATACATCATAAGACATAACATCATCCCCAATACAATCACTTTTGTTGGCACCCAAATTGTTATCGCAAACTGATAGCATGTCGCAAAAGTCATTCCCCAGAAATACAACTTAAGCAAATTTAACGTCTGGCGTTTGCTGACAAAGTATAATGTCAGCCCTACAAAAGTATAAAATCCGATTTTTTGCAATAAGAACCAGATCATACGGCGATTTCTTTTATTATCCGCATATAGTTTTCAGCAGCACGCCTATAGCTGAACTGTCGTGCATAATCAATTAATACCTGAGATTTTGATTCATGCCGAGAAAGACGAATGATAGCATCTGCCATTTCATCAATCGAAGCAGGATCAAATAGTATTGCATGTCCACCAGCGACTTCCGGTAAAGATGTTATGTTCGAACAAGCGACATTTACTCCCTGTGAAAAAGCTTCTATGACCGGCAATCCAAAACCTTCATACCATGACGGAAAAATCAGACCTCTACTGTTTTTAACAAGAGATTTCAAAACAGCATCATTCTGAAATGGTATGTTAACGATATCATCATCCAATTCTTTTTTTATTTCCGACATATGATCTGCAATAGCTCCAACTAACAACAACTTTGGTAAGTCCGGATTACTTTTACGCGCCTTTTTATATGCCGCTATGAGATTAGATATATTCTTACGCCTCGAAACAAATCCCCACCAAATAAAATATGAGCGAGGAACTCCAAGCCTTTCCAACTGGCCATCTGAAGCTTCACATGATTCATCAAACCATATGGTTGAAATGCCATTATGGATCGTTATAAGTTTATTCTTTACTTTAGGGAAAAATTCGATAACATCTCGCTTTGTATAATCCGAAATTGTGACAATTTTTGAAAATGTCGGCAATATGTATTCCCAAGTCACTCGCCCCCAATATTTAAAAAACAGCGCATGCCGATTTGTACTTATTCCTTTTATAGTCGATAAGTCAGCCAGAGAACAGATTGTCGGGCCATGAAATCCTCTAATGTATTCCGGATTCCCAGGATTTAAGAAACACGCAACATCATTATCAAACTCAACATATTTTAATCCCAAAAGCCGTTTCAACGCTATCACTTTACGAGAATCCTTAAAATATCGGACCTCAACATTGGGTTGGGAATTAATCTCATCATAAAAATCAGCCAAATTTTCCGGCCATGGCCTTAAAGTATAATATAGCTGAAATTGAATTTCAGGGTTTAGCTTTATAAGTTCAAGCATCATTCCCCGGACTGGGAAACCACTCGTAAAAGAAGCAAAACAATCAGCTGAGACTGCTATTTTCATTATATCAAGGAGTTAATACTTTATCTAATGGTGTGGTATAAGTCAGAATCTTGCCAACAACAATCGATATGATTACAACCATAATAGCAATTGTAAGCACTAAGGCTAAATTAACAATAAACCAATCACTCATACGCGGAATGTAGGGGACAAAATAAAAATGCAATATATACACATTCAATGAGTATCTACCTACATACCCTATCCATCTATTACAAGGCAAATTATGTTCAAATTCTTTTATCACAAAGAATGCTATGACAGCACCACAAAGATATCCGCATACATGAAATATAAACGATATGTTAGTTGACTCCATACTATATGCCAATCCGACTAATGCAATACATAGGAAACTACAACTCACCCATTTATTGATATTTTCCATATTATATAATCGTAATACCGATCCAGCTATAAAGCATGGAAAATACCTTGAAAGATATGGAATTACCAAAATATCATTAATACTGTCCGGTGCATATTTTGTAATTGCCAGTAAGGCGATCTCAACGATAATAGCCCCTCCAATCAGCGACCACGTAGTACGGTATATGCCCCAAAATATTATAAACATTAGAAATAGAGCTTCCAAAAACCAATATCCATGTTTACCTGAACTAATAAAAATCTCAATACAATTTTCTTTATAGAACATTGAGGCAGCCAGACAAGCTAAAATAAAGGGTACCAGCAGCCTGGTAAATGCTTTTTTCAAACTATCAATAAGATTGATGTTCTGCTTATATGCCAACCATCCGCTACACAAAAAGAAAATCGGGACATCAAGTTTGCACAAGAATTGAAGTCCGATATCTTGTGGCGCTCCAATATGCTGCATAACCACCAGAATCATCGCAATTCCTTTAGCGACATCTATGAACGTTTTTCTTTCCATTGCAATATTGGTTTCATCAAATACTCGCCATACAAGGATATGAATATCGGTATAACCCGATAAACCCGATGGTTTGGAGTATAATAATTTTTAAAGAGCGACTTGTAACGGCGCATGGCTATACCAACCGAGCAGATGTTTTCTGCTGTTGCATTTTTCAATGCCAGCATCAATTGATTCAAGCCTAAAAAGGTATAAAGTCTGGCAAGATATCTTTTATCAACGATCTTCCAACGGTTATTACCCTGTTCAATGGCAGTCAACAACTTCTCGGAAGCATTGATAAGTTTATCTGCAGGATGTCGACGCTTGCTCAGAGAAGAGACTCCATTCCGATGTTCATAGTGGTAGTCCGGACTATCACTTAGCCTGACTGACTTAACATATCGCAAATAATTCAATACAAACAAATGATCCTCATGATAAGAAAGAGTCTCGTCAAACCGAAGTTTATATTGTTCGATTATCTCCCTCGAAAATAGCTTTGCTATCGGAAAACCGTTTTCCGGCAACCTATATTTGACTATAAGGTCAACATCATTATCAAGATTGATATTTTGACCGTCTTCATAAGAAAATGAAACAACAGAGTTTCGTTGGTCCGAATAGTCATTTATCACATTGCCATAAACCACAGTGTCATCAGCAGAACTCCTTTCTATCAGGTTCTGCAGATAAGACGGATTTACCCAATCATCACTGTCAACAAACACTACATAACGACCTTTGGCATTATCCAGACCAATATTCCGGGCATGGCTGACACCGTTGTTTTCACTATGTATCACTTTGATACGTTGATCCTTTTCGGCATATTTATCACAAATAGCTCCCGATTGATCCGGAGAACCATCATCAATCAATATCAACTCCCAAGCCTTAAAACTCTGATCAATGATGCTCTTAATACATTTGTCTATGTATTTTTCGACACCATATACAGGGACTATTACTGAAACTTCAGGCATAGTGATTTTATCTTGTTAAAATTAAATGTCCAGTACAGTCCACACCTGGAAAGAATTTTAGCCAAGCAGAAAGAAATAGCAATAACAATAATAGATAATGATATATATATATCAGCCATATATAATCGCCACAATTATCCGGCGAAATCTCAAGATAATGAGATAACAGCACCTCCAGAATCAAAGATTGGAGGATATAAATCTCAAGCGTAAAGCGCCCCAATACAGAAAGACGCTTAATAATTTTGATTTCTGCTGACTCAAAAAGGATCTTAAATAATCCCAAAATGGAAATTCCACCGGAAATACCAATAATTACCTTATATAACTGTATATAATATTGGTCAATCCAATTATCTGATAACATCAGGAACATGTCAGGATAAAGAATGTCTTTATCAAAATAATGCAGTAAAAATAAAAAAACAATAAACGATACAATTGTGATTATAACAGTCTGTTTCTTTGATTTTACAAATATATCTTTGACAAACATACCAGCCATTAAGCTTGGAAGCATTACATTTAGCTGAAGAAACCAAAGATAAGGGATGAAAACCGTGATCTGGCTTAAAATTAGTGAAATAGTCAACGAAAAATACTTATGCCTAAAAATTTGTTGCGGAACAACCAAAAGAATTGTACAGACAAACAGGCTTTTCAAAAACCATAAGCCATACCATAATGCCCTTGAAAATGGCAAATGTCTAACACCAATAGCATTCTCTATGACATAAATAATCGTTATCCAAAACAATGAAGGAAGAATTAACTGACAAAATCGTTTAGTCAGTACTACTTTATAGTTTAGAAGTTTATTATAGTTCAACACATAACCGGAAAGCATCATGAACAACGGCATGTGGAAAGAACATATGGCCACGAACAATGATGATTCTTTATAGTGGTCATCAAACTGCTGAATACAATGTCCGTACACAACTAAAAAAATGGCAAATAACTTGACGATATCAAGCCAGATTATACGCCCAGTAGAATTTATTTGCGATTTATCAATTTCTGAGAGAGCCATGAGCTAATATATAAATCAATGAAAATATATATTTTAAGATATGGATACAAGCGAGTATACGCATTAAAATACAGCCGCCTCATCTCCGCGCGCATCGACTTGCATTTATAATACTGATTGTCAGGATTAAACATAAACGTAGACCATAAAAGCAATTTTCTGAAAGCCTTGCTTCCGGAAAGTTGGCTGCTGATATCAGGATTCTGAAGCGCATATTTATCCAGATAATCTATCGCATCCTTGACGGCATCAAACTTAGCCGGATTAACTGAGCGTGTAACAGACTCTGGATTGCACCGATAGGCGTATAATTCGGCCGATACTGTTCTTATCCGCAGTGGCTTTTTAGTGGCAAGTTCAAGATTAAACATTGTATCCTCTCCAATTCTAAGTCTGTTACAGAATATATCTTTACAGTCTGAAATAATCGAATGTCGATACGCTCCACCACATACACATGAAAGTATTTTACCACTCAATATCATGTCAAGTTGTATAATCCTGTCACCCGGAATGTTTTCGCAGACATAATCATCATTAACATCCATGACTTGGTTAGATTTGACAACTGATTGCATCTTAAAAACAAGGATGTCAATGCTGTTATCAAAACAATCATTTACAATATCCAATGCGCAGGGCGCGAGCATATCGTCTGCGTCGAGAAACATGATCAGATCACCATCTGCCTTTGATAGCCCTTGCCAGCGTGTTTCAGTGACACCCGAATTAGACTTGTAAATATATTTCAATCGTGGATCTGAAAGATAATTGTTTATCAACTCAGCTGAATTGTCTGTCGAGCCATCATCGACAAGAATCAACTGCCAGTCCGTGAATGATTGAGAAAGTACGCTTCTTATACAATCTTCAATATACCGAGAAGCATTATAGACTGGTACAATTATAGATATCATTTCAATCCAAATAAGTGAAGCATTCTCCAAATAATCACCCTAAAAGTAAGCTTTTTAGGATCTGTCATTGACTTCGGATTAATATCCTTGTCGCGCCATGCTCCGGCTACACGATGAATTGCATATACTTTTCTCATCGATGTGTAAAGCGGACGGCAAAAACAATATGAAGGGTAAATTTTGACTCCATTCGTCAATATCTGAGCTTTGTTTTTTGATTTCTCTCGTCTGTCAAGTCCATATTTCAGAGCTATTTCAGATTGCATCTGAGAAATCATAGTCTGATCCATGATAGGTTTGCCATCAGAATTTGTCCCAACAATAAAATGACGATCATTATAATAGTCAAGGCTTTCTTTTATAAATTGGTGCCCCTTAACCGCACCCATAAAATGAGACGTCAGATATACAAATCCATCATTGTCAACCCAACTTTCCTTTCCGATAAAACAATCGCAATCAAGCAGATCATCAATATTCTTAAATAATTCAACATCCGTATCAAACCAGATGCCTCCATATTTATTGATCGCAAACAAGCGAGTATAATCGGCAGCAAAAGCCCATTTACGCTGAGAAATTGCTTCTTTGACAAAATCAGAGTCAATCTCTTTTTCCAATCGAGCCATATCCCAAAGCACAAATTCATATCCAGGTAGCAATTCTTTCCACCGGCAGATATAACGTTCAATATCCTCAGGATATTTGTCTCCGCTAAACCAACTGTAATGTATTATTTTAGGTATCATCTTACAATGATTCGGTAAAATTTGAGGTCGTTCAGTCTTGGCTAAGCCGCTAACTGAGCCAACCGATGGTTTATTTTCTGAATTATTTTTAGATGCGGAGATTTTCCGCAAGTCGAAATAATTGTTGAGGCGAGATAAGATTCAAACATAAGCCGTTTGAACTGCGCTACCGAAAGATCCGGATAATCCTTCCTTATGACCTCTTTGCAGACATTGAGGGCTGTGAAGGAAAGATTGAACGCAAAGTCAAGCCGCTCCCTGTCGCGGGTCTGCTGTGACTGAAGTCCGGTAAACTGCTTGGCATCGCGTATACCGAACTCAATCTGAAAGCGGGTGCGGTAGAAACCGATGATCTTTTCAGGCCTCATGTTGGTGTCGGTAGAGAAGTAAAGAAGAGGCTCTGCGTTTTCAACCGGACAGACCACGATACGGATGTCGCGTTTCAATGCCCTCGAATGTACGACCGCCGTGTGACATCGGGTTTTGTTTCCTTTGGAATCCTCATATATGAATGAAGTGAACACGGATATGTCAAGGCTGGAGAAATCCACTTTCTCTCCATACTTTTTCTTTCTGCCGCGTCTTCGCGGGGCGGAGGAATCCGGTATGGCCAGATACCTCAGATATGAGTTGGCACGTAATCTCCCGACAAATCGAAATCCCATGCCAATCACTTCATTTACAAACTCATATTTGGAGAAAAAGGCATCGGCAACCAGAATATCCGTCAGTGAGAGCAGCTCTGCCGCCTTTGACCTGACAAGTGCCACATACCAGTCAAGCATTGACATGTGCTTCTCGGACTCAAGAGTCTTGAAGTTCGGTGACTGGACAGCACCCAGCATCACGCATGTATGTTTACTCAGACTTATTGCCCCGATCGCCATTATCTCCAGACCGCGTTTGACACGTTGTGCCACCCCTGACCAGAAACGGCCTATGCCATACGTCAGTCTGCCTGCTTTTGAAATGAACGACGGATCGATTGCCACTGCCATGTCATGGGCCGGCCCAAAACAATCCTGCGCCATACCTATGTTGACTTTCATCCAGTCTACGGATGTCTTGAAATTGGAGGCAAAGGTCTTGGCTGTACGACCGCCATAGCGCGACAGCCGGGTAAAATTGACTTTGCCCGGAATCAACGCTACAGTGCGTATTGTTAAAATCAGCCAGTTGAGGAACCTTTTGCTCATCTTGGTTGTAGTATTTTCAAATACCGACTTACACCGAAAGGTGAAGTCTTTGAGAATCGCCAATACGTTCATACGCTAAGTTTTTTTATAATGAACGATTTGGCGATTCATTTGTATTTGATAATTCGTTATATTAACTTAAGTTTCAACTACTTCTGTAATTTTTACCGAATCATTGATCTTAGTAATATCGGCAATAAATATTTATATGCTAATTTTCCAGCCTTCCACCCAAATAATTTCCCAATAAGAGTTATAAGTTTTTGGGGTGATCTTGGGGTGGAATATAGATATGTAATCGGAATCTCAGCTACTATATTATTGAATCGAGAAGTATCATATGAATTGCATCTGAAAGATTCAAATGCTATATCTGACGCCGATTTTATGAGAGAAGTCTGATGGTATATATTATCAATACTTTTTTTAACCCATTCATATACAAATAATAACTGATTTATATACGACGGTTTTATTTGTGTAGTGTACCCCCCTGTTGAAATTCGATAATGATATAACGATTCCTCAAGCCATGAAATTTTAAGTGGACGTATACATAACAATTTTTGCAAGATCAATGCATCTTCGCCCACATTTATGCCTTTGGTATAACTTATATCGTAATCTTTAAATAAAGTACGTTTAAAAAGCTTATTCCACGAATGGAACCAAGATGTATTCATTATCTCTTGCCGAGTAAGTTCAATATTATTCAAATCAGTGAATTTTCTATTCCAAACCTCAGATCTGCCATCTTTATATTCTGCAACATACCCAAAAAAGACAATATCAGAACAATCTTCTTTTGCTTTTTTATATGCCTTTTCATAGGCTGTTGCATCAACCCAATCATCACTATCGCATATAATAACATACTCTCCTATGGAACTATCAAGACCTCTCTGACGGGCCATAGCAGACCCACTGTTTTTTTGATGAATTATCTTTATCCTACTATCTTTTTCACCCCAGCGGTCACAAATAGCTCCGGAGTCATCTGTACTTCCATCATCTACAAGTATTATTTCGATTTCATTCAAAGACTGATTTACAAGACTTTGTATACATTTGTTTATATACTGAGATGTATTATATACTGGTACTATGACAGAAATTAACACTCTATTATTCATATTTATCTGGCTCTTCGTAATCTACTGCTACATAACGACCACAAATTTTGCGCCCTTCTTGAACCGAATATGCGTATCATCCAATAAAGTGCAATATTCTTTAGCCCTTTTGGCATCAATAGTTGTTTGGCAAAAGCGTCAACCGTCATATATACCTCGTTATCAAATACATATCCATACAACTTATCAAGACAACATAATTCATAAAAAATCTTGCACAAATAATTACTCAATATTGATTGACTTATGTTTGCTTTACATGCATTATTCAATACATGCAAATTAGAATTTATTGCATCCGTGGCTTTTTCAATTGTTATACTTTGTCCCATTATGGATTGAGGATTCTGCACATATGCATATCCCACTGTAGAGATCAGTTTCATTCGTTCAATTCTCAAAAACAAATCTGAGGTAAAAATAGCATCTTCAAACTTTACATTTGCTTTAAAATAGAGTGGGGAGCCTGCCATTATGGCAGATCTTCTATAAACCTTATTCCAAACCAACGCTTTTATCACAGCACAACCATCCCCTAAAATATTTTCAAATGCCTCAAAAAATTCACGACTTCCATAATAGTCTATATAGGAACTATTATGAATTCCTATCATTTGATTTGCACTATTTACACAAGAGTATGAAAATTGGACACAATCCAAATCTGAATTATCCTCCAATATTTCTATACATTCTGAATAGATATTATTATCCAACAGATAGTCATCAGAATCAACAAATGCGATATATTCTCCTTTTGCAATTTTCAATCCATTATTACGGGCTTCAGACACACCACCGTTACATGTATGAAGCACTCTAATTCTTGAATCTATCTCGGCATATTTATCACATATCACTCCAGATGAGTCTGTAGCACCATCATCTACAAGAATTATTTCTAAATTCTCATAGCTTTGAGCGATAACGCTACATATACATTTTTCTAAATACGATTCGACGTTATAAATTGGAACTATGATGCTCAGATATGGCTTAGACATTTTTGTTATTCTATTTTTTTAGAACCGCTATAAGATTAAAAAATCTATTGAAACCCATCACACGCGCGATCGCTATAAGAATCCAAATTTTATGTGAAAAAGTCAGTTTTTTAGGACACATTGTTTCTAAAGACCTGAGCATATGAACCGGAAACAAATTTTTCTTAAAATGAATCACTGCATAGTAAATATCGTAGAAAACGACACTGAAAAAACTCATAAATTTAACTTTATCTATTCCATGTTGTCTACAAGCTTCAAGAGTATGAAGATGGGAATATAATGCGTCAATGTGCCTTTTTTCAGTGACGGAACCTGCCATCGTCCCTGCTGAATTACAAACATAAGCATAACAGCCTTTGTCAATCAATTTCACAAACCTAATTCGTTGAAGTATATCAGTAAGTAAAAAGCTATCTTCAAATACTATCCCCTCTGGAAATTTCATATTCTTGAATATTTCTGAGCGATATATCTTAGCCCACGGAGCTGGATAAATATCTCCGTCAATTCCCTCGACTCCAAAATTCTCAAGAGCATCCTTTCCGCCATTTAGTATTTCTGTCCCGTTGCAACAATGCATTCCTTCGTTACCATTATCCCATCCGACACCACAGAATGGAAATTGAACAATGTCAACTCTATTGTCAATTTCAATTTCATGAATCGCTATTTCAAAACTACACACATCTTGAAGATAATCATCAGAATCAACAAACGTCACATATTTCCCTCTAATTCTTTCAATACCTATATTACGAGCTCTTGCCTGCCCTCCATTAGAAGTATGAATCACTTGAATACGACTATCCAAAACAGCATAGGAATCACAAATAAGGCCAGACCCATCTGGAGATCCATCATCTACAAGAATTATCTCCCAATCAAGGTAAGTCTGAGCCAAAATACTATCTATGCATTTTGACAACATGCATTCCACTTTATAGACTGGAATTATAATTGAAAGGTTGGGATGATAACTACTTTGCATATTTGCTAATACTTTTCAATTGATATTTTTACGAAGAAAGAATATACCTTTTTTAGCCAAACTGCACCTCGTTCCATTGACATCAGACCAATTTATAGGGTGCAAACTTCTAATATCTTCAATACATGCAGCGCTTTCAATCAATCTATGGAATAAATTAAACTGTCTAAGCAACGAACTTATACGAGCCATCCCACGTTCTTTATTTCCAAGTACGATAAAGTCTTTGTTAAATATGATTGAAAAAACACATCCGTGAAAAGAATCTGTAATAATAAAATCACTATTTGCAATTGCTAAAAGCCAGTGTTCCAACGGAGGATGTATTCTTTCTATCAATGGAGCCTTCAAATCATCAATTTTGGAATGCACAGTGAATGGTTTTTGGTCCATTGCCCCCGAAATCTTGTCCACGATTTCACGGGTATTGTCATTAGGATCAAGAATGTAGGCAAACAATTTTGTAAAGTAATCCGGACATTCACATTTTTTATAGATTTGTCGATAGTCATCAATGTCCAAAAGCAAAGTCGGATCAGGCATTAACTCCGCATTTGCAAATCCTAACATATTTGAACATAGTGTTAGACCACTTTTTTCACGAACTGAAACAGCATCAAAATTCTTTAACAGAGCCGAAGCCATTGATTTTTCATCAGAATCATATTCAGGATAATCGACTCCGAATGAAGCGGCATAACCAATACGCTTCAATTTCTTTCCCTCAGTAAATTTCAAAAAGAAATCATCCAGATGACCATCCGCATATATCGGCCGCCATACTTGGTCGCTGCCCACGATTATAGCATCAAGATCGTCAATAACCTTTTTATATGAATCATTCGTAGTGACTATCCGGAAGTTTCTATTAATAAACCGAGTTGTATTTTTTATGGTAACATTCTTCTCACATCTGAAAATCTCAACTCCAGCCTTTTTCTTAATCCACTTCGCATAAAGACGTCTCAAAAACAAATTGAAATTTTCAGAGAGAGAGACTTTGTGTTTTCTATGTAATAAAACAACATCATAGCCTAAAGCTTTCAAAGTCTGCTGTAAAGCCCATGCCTGAAGAATGCCTCCGTAATTATGCCCCAGAGGCAGTGTCAATATACCGACTTTCATGATCCCAATTGATGTTTTTTTTGTCCCAATTTTGACATTATCATTCGGACAACCTGCATACGCATATTCTTGGTCAAACCACAATAAAACACCACCATGCAACACCATATAAAAATTATGCACGACTTTAAAATAAGATTGATCCACGGAGACCCAAAATCCCAGTGAACCACATATCCAAGTATCAATGGTAGTGACAATGAAATGCCTAAAACTTTAAAACAGCATATTATAATTTCATATATCTCTTTATATTGATAATTAACTTGATTTACCAAAAGATAGGGTTTCAAAAATGTCCCCATTATAAAATATGTAATCAGAGCCACCCACGACTGTGCAATTGGGGATGACCCATATCTGAATAGTACATAAATTATCGGGAATTGCAAAAATGAAAGTCCGGCACTCATAATCGCATTTCTTTTCAAATTGCCATTGGCATTAATAGCCTGATAAAATGATGTGTTAAACACATTGAATAATGTCTGAAACAAGACTATCTTTAGAAAAATAGTGGTATAGTCAGGGACAGTTTTCAACCATACTTTTAAAAAATCATCACAACAAAAGAATATAGGTATTGTCACTATCATCATCAGATAAAAAGACAATTGTGTTGATTCAAGCAACAGATGCTTTGAGCCAATAAAATCTCCAGCTGCATATCGTTTGATTATCTGAGGGTTGACGGCTGTTCTGAATCCATTGACAAAAAAATCTGACATCTGATTTATCTGCAACGAAATCGCTCTTGCTGCAACAATAGCCGGCGAAAAAAACATACCTAAAAGCATCACCACCCCTTGGCCATTCAACATCAATGTACAACTTGTCAGTATAGACCACGATGAATATGAGAATATCGGTCTTAAAATATCCTTATCCAAGCCTAATGAAACTCTTGATTCTTTAAATTTCCGGACACAATAAATTCTGTTTCCAACCATCTCTGTCAGGCTGATAAGCATCAATAATGTCGCATAAACCTCCAACTTGTCAAATGGCATAATAGCCAACAGATAAAGTATTCCTAGTTTAGCAAAGGTATTGAACAATGCCCAGTATGCCACAACAGACATTCGTTCGTGAGCAATAAGCAGAGACGTATATGGAACTTGAGTCAGTGTGAAAATGGTCGTGAACAAAGATAGGCATAGTACATAGTATGCCGCATCCAACCGATTCGCAGGAATATCAAGTTTATGTCCGATAAGCCACCACCCAACAAAACCCATTATAACGATGACTACTAATGCCAATAAAAGGTGAGCGGTAAGCATCGACGAAAATGTCCGCTTCAAACGGTCAAACTCATTTCTACCCAACTCAAAAGTGATAAAACGGCCAGTACCATTAGCTAAAACACCGTTCATAAATCCAAGTAATCCGACAATTCCGCCAACTTCAATATAAATACCGTAGTCCTCAACCCCAAGCTTTTCAAGGATTATTCGAGAGGTAAATAATGATACTATTACAGCCAAAAATGTACGAATATACATATAGGCTGTATTTATGGCTATTTTCTTTTTACCTGAATCCATTACTTTCAATTTTTCTGCGGCAGCAGACCTCCAAGAATACGTTTCCCTTTCATTATTATACGTTGTGATATTGTATAATGCTGACGATTCATACTCTTATAGTAGTTACTCAAAACTTTTGTATCCACAGGTATGTTGGAGAAAGCCTCAACTAAAACCGGATGATCTGATTCTGCTGTTAATAGCTCAATACCATGCGATATTTCAGATTCGTTTCTAATTGCAAAATATTTAAATCCGAATGCTTTGGCAATCTCATGAGCTTTATGTGTATGGAACGCACATACATGCTCGGCCACACTTTTACGCAATTCTTCGCTCAAAGGAGAATACATTACACCACCACCACCATTGTTGATCAACAATATTCTAAGATTGGGAGTTATGTGACGTATTGATAATGAGTTCAAATCATAATAAAAAGATAGGTCACCGGTTATATAAAATGTCTTCCGACTATTAATAGCCGAAAATCCTATTGCAGTGGACATACTTCCGTCTATTCCGTTAACCCCTCTATTACAATTTACCGTGACACTATCTGGAACTGGAAACAGGTGAGCCATACGTACACTATAACTATTAGCTAATTGCAAATCGCTATCAGCCGGAAGTGCTTTTATCAATGCCCCGATAACCATCGCTTCACTATATTCTGATATCGTCTTATAAGCGATATTTGAAACACTCATCCACGAATGAGCAAAATTCCCGCTTACTTTGAAATCAGCGATATTGTTTATCATGTTGAAAAACATTAATTCGCTCATTTCAAATATCTTTGTCAGAGATCGGAAAGGATCAGAGATTTTGTCATATTTGCCAATTTGCCAATTTTCAATGTCCCCTAAAAATCCTTTAATTTCTCCGTTAAAAAGGATATTTGCACCTATACTGAATACAATATCTGGTTTAAAATCTCTTTTTTCTTCATTAGTCAGAGAATATAAAGTCGCACCAGTATTTGCTATGGTGTGTTTGCAATGACAGTTTGATAATAAATCAGTAAGAATAATAGCATCAAAATTTTCAACAAACTTGTCTACGGCTTCTTTCAGCCCTGCTGTAATACAGACCGATTGTCCCCACACTATACAAATCTTTTTTCCTTTTAACAAATTTGCGATTTTAGCCCATGTTTCAGAACTTGATTCGGCTGAATATAACTCTACTTTTCGCGCTACCGGAATATGTGTATTAGTAAACGTATCTGTATGGTGTGATAAAAACGGGATATTCAAATGGACAGGCCCATTTGAATGATGCGTTAATTCAATTAAACCTTCGTTTATTATTCGATTATTATACCAAAAATCCAAATCTGATGAAATAGGAGTCAATCTTCCGACATATTTTGTACATGAAGTGAACGTAGAGGCCTGATCATACATTTGATCTTCCATCTGATTTAAAAATTGAGGTAACCTGTCACTTGAAATCACCAATAATGGCAATCTTTGATAATAGGCTTCGACAATGGCACTCCCATAATTCATACATGCTGTGCCTGAAGAACAGCAAACAGCTGCCGGGCGACCGGTTCGCTGAATAAGCCCAATGGCAAAAAAAGCAGCACTTCGTTCATCAACAACTGAATACAGTTCAAAGTCTTCACATTGTTCCAACGAATGTACTAATGAAAAATGTCTACTGCCGGGAGATACTACAATCTGATTAATTCCAAATTGCCTCAACAACGATAACAGTTGAAGTACTAATTTATCATTCGAATACATGTCACACTATCTTTTTAGTATCCCGGACATCCCCAGGACTCTAACATAAATTTATAATCTTCATTTAAAGAAGATATTCGTGTAAAATCTTCTTCTTTAATAGTTATCTCAAATGCTTTAAAAATCTCATCTATTCGTTTTGGATTTGACGTCTTGGTTACAGGTATTATGTTTCGACTTTTATTCCATGCATATATTATTTGTGGTATAGATGCCTCATATTTTTTTGCCAACGTAACTAATGTCGAGTTTTCTGAAACTTTCGGAAGCATTTTTAACAATGGCGTGTAAGCTTGAACCTGGATCTCTTGTTCATTACACCATTTAACAATATCTGAACAAGTATTAAATGGGTGTATTTCAATCTGATTTATCATTGGTTTTACCGAAATTCCGTCATTCAAAAGCATCTCAAAATGCCGCAATTTAAAATTACATACACCTATTTCTCTGGCAATTCCAACCTTATATGAATGCTCCATTTCCTTATATGCCTTGATAAAAATATCTGGAAATGGCCAATGGAGAAGAAGGCTGTCAATATAATCAATCTTAAGCCTTTTTAAGGAATTTTTTATAGCTGTTTGGGTGCCGACTTTAATAATATCCTGCCAATCTATTTTCGTTTGAATAAATATATCTTCTCTCTTGAAACCTTCATTTATAAGCCGTTGGATCTTATTCCCTATTGCAATTTCTGCTGACACATAATTAGGAGCTGTATCTATTGCAATCTGATTAGATTCATTCAATCTATCAATAATATTTTCAATAGAGTATGCAGAGAGTCCACTTGTTCCAAATATAACAATTGGTGGTGGGTTCATAATTATAATTCAATTTGGTAATTAACATCAGGGACAATAAGTTTGAACTTCAAATCCCTGCTATTACAAAATTCTTGTATTTCCTTTATAATATCTTCTGTCTCTGATGGGATTATTATTTCTTCATTTGATGCTTTTGATTTTCTATTATTAAAGCATCGTATATTCAAAATTTGAACAGCCCATCCAATATTTAAAATCGGATAATACAGATATTTCCCATGTTTATTTGTTGGCAATAAAGCAGGCTGCAAAATTCTATAATGAAATGGAAGATAGACATTCTTCGGCCGTTCTTGGATCTCAAATCTTGATAATATCAGATTGACCTCCCCGTTTGTTTTGATTATTGAATAAAAATGTTTCAGTATTTCAAATTGGGCTGATATATTATCTTTAGGTAGACACCAATGCCTATCGGCTTCAAATGTCTTTCGATGCCGATAGGCATAAGAACTTCCAATGATGACTTTTAATAAATTACGGTCTAAATTTTTATTGAAATTTTGCCATGTTGGATATTGTTCAATTAAGATTCGCTCAGCTTGTAGCACTTTTCGATTTACAATTTTCAAACATGCAAACATAACAAATCCTATAATCAGGATTGTCGATATCATAACAGCAATATCCATTTATCTGGTCAGTCAATATCGCTTTTTACTTTAATTTTTTTCTAAAATTCAATCCCTTTTAAAAATATCCCTTGTATAAACCTTTCCTTGAGCATCATCCAGACATACATCATAGCGGTTTGCTATGATGGCGTTGCTGAGGCGCTTGAATTCGGTAAGATCGTTGACAACGCGAGAACCGAAGAATGTTGAACCGTCTTCAAGAGTAGGCTCATAGATGATGACCTCGGCGCCTTTGGCCTTGATACGCTTCATCACTCCCTGAATAGATGACTGGCGGAAATTATCGGAATTCGATTTCATCGTCAGACGATAGACACCGATTGTCACAGGGCGTTCGCTGGCAGATCCGAAGTGGTTGGCCGAGGAATAGTCATACCACTCCGCCATTCTCAACACCTGATCGGCGATAAAGTCTTTGCGTGTGCGGTTACTCTCGACGATGGCTGTCATCATCTGCTGGGGCACGTCGGCATAGTTTGCCAGCAGCTGCTTGGTATCTTTCGGCAGACAATAGCCTCCGTAACCGAACGATGGATTATTGTAGTGTGTACCGATGCGCGGATCAAGGCCTATGCCCTCGATGATAGCCTGGGAATCAAGGCCTTTGACCTCGGCATATGTATCAAGCTCGTTGAAATAGCTGACACGGAGCGCGAGATAGGTATTGGCGAAGAGTTTCACAGCCTCAGCCTCCTTCATGCCCATAAAAAGAGTGGGAATTTCCTGTTTTATAGCACCTTGCTGCAACAGCGATGCAAACTCATGGGCTTTTGATTCAAGAAATTCGACATCGGCAATAGTCCGGATCGCATCATTTTCCTCTGCAAACTCCGGATTGTCGATAATCTTCGGATAGCCCACTATGATTCGGGAGGGGTAGAGATTGTCATACAGCGCCTTGCTTTCTCTGAGAAACTCCGGCGAGAACAGAAGATTGAACCTGCTGACCCCCTTGGCCGCATATTTCACATAAAGACTGCGGCAATAACCCACAGGGATGGTGGATTTTATCACCATCACCGCATCGGGGTTGACTTCAAGCACAAGATCGATAACATCCTCTATGCAGTGCGTATCGAAATAATTCTTTACCGGATCATAGTTGGTCGGAGCGGCTATGACCACGAAATCAGCCTCGCGGTAAGCCTCCCTGCCGTCAAGCGTAGCGGTCAGGTCCAGATCCTTTTCAGCGAGATATTTCTCGATATACTCATCCTGAATGGGCGAGATGCGCCGGTTGATCTTCTCGACTTTTTCAGAGATGACATCAACGGCTGTCACCCTATTGTGCTGCGCCAGCAGAGTGGCTATACTCAGACCGACATATCCGGTCCCTGCGACTGCGATATTCATTGTTACTATTTCTTGATTTTATTTTTTCTTCTCCCCGCTGCCATAATTATACCCATACCCGTAGCCATATCCGTAACCGTAGCGGTAGGTATGGCTGTAGCCGTAGCGGCCCTGGTCATTGCGGGAACCGTTGAGGATAAACGACATGTTGCGATACTTCTTCTCCTCATACAGCCGATCGAGATCCGGAAGCATCGAACGGTCGAACAGACCGGCTCGGATCACGAAGAACGTCCGGTCGGCAAACTTGTCGATGATCTGAGCATCAGCCACAACCTCGATCGGCGGACAGTCGATGATCACATAGTCAAACCTCGACTTAAGCTCACCGATCAGCTCACCGAAACGCGGCGACTCAAGCAGCTCCGTCGGATTGGGCGGAATAGAACCGATCGGAAGCACCTGCATGTTCTGACACTCCGGAGTCTTGACAATCAGCGTATCGACCTCAGACACAGCACCACCCAGATAATCAGCCAGGCCCTTTGCTGGAGAACCCATATAGGCCGACGTCGAACCGTGGCGCATATCGCCGTCGACAATCAGAACCTTCTTGCCCTTCAGAGCGATAGCCATGCCTAAGTTCATCGAAACGAACGACTTGCCCGAACCAGGATTAAACGACGTCATGGCAATCACCTTGTTGCCCTCCGAACTGTTGCACATAAACTCAACATTGGTCCTGAGCACGCGGAACGCCTCGTTGATGATATCACGCTTGCCGCCCTTGACCACGATCGTGTTCGCCTCGCCGGCCTCCTTCTTCTTCTCGTGTCCGTCTTGCGGCAGCTCGCCGAGGAAAGGCACAGCCAGATGCTCCACATCCTTGCGTCCGCGCACCTTAGTGTTGTTGCTCTCCATCAGATAGACCACTCCGAACGGAATCGCCAGACCAAGCAGAAAGCTCATCATCAATATATTGCGCGTATTCGGCGCAGTCGGGCCGAAACTTGCCGGCTTATTGACCACACGGGTATTATAAGCCGTAAACGCCTGCGAAAGCTCATTCTCCTCACGCTTCTGAAGCAGGAACAGATAAAGCGACTCCTTCACCTTCTGCTGGCGTTCCACGCTCAGAAGATACTTCGCCTGCGAGGGATTCGACGCGATTTTCGACGTAGTCGATGCCTGCGAACCCTGCAGACTCGAAATCTGCATATTCAGAGCATTGATCGAATTGTCAACCGACGCAAGTATCGCATGACGCATCTGATCCATCTGCTCGTTCAGCTGAACCACCAGCGGATTCTTGTCCGACGACTTGGCCAGCAGCGAATTACGCTGAAGCACAAGATTGTTGTAATCCGTAATCTGCGACTGAATATCAACGTTAGCCACACCCGAATTCATCGGAAGCATCTTCTCGTTATCGCTTGCAGCTCCGAGATACGACTTTATATAAAGCGTCTGCTTCAGCTGATTCTTCAGATCCATGATCTGCTGCGAAATCTGCTGATTCTGCGACATATACATCGACGACGCCGCACTGACATCAGGAATCAGATTGGCCGATTTGTAAGACGAGATATCCGAATCCACATTTCCGAGCTCACTCTCGATCACACCCAGACGCTCGTTGATAAAATTCGACGTCGAGACAGCGATCTGGTTCTTGTCGCGGACCCAATACTCGTTATAGACACCGATCAGAGTGTTCAGCAGCGCCTGCGACCGCTGGGTCGACTGGTCAGTCACCGTCAGATTGATCACACTGCTCTTGTCGCCGCTCATCGCTATCACCATACGGCTCCCATAGCCGCCCGCAGTAGCCGAAACCGGAGCTTTGACAACCTCCAGTTCCACCGCCTCACCGGGCTTATAACCCTCGGCAGCCACCACGACCATCGGCCCGACAGCCGTCATAATCGTATCGTTCATAGCGCCCTGAACCCGCTCTTCCGACTTCAGATCGCCCGACTTAACATCTGACACCGAGACCTTTCCGTCTCCGTCAACCTCAACTCTGAACGACGCCGAACCGTTTTCGGCAAACCCAGGCATCTCGACCCTCACAGGAAGATTCGAGCCATAGGCCACCACATCATGAAAACGCCCCGGAATATAATAATTCATATCCAGATTCAGACGTCTCACCACCTCTTCCATCAGATCAGCCGACTTCAGAGTAGTGATCTCATTCTGTATGTTAGTCTTATTCTGAAACAGCCCGAAATCGCCGAAATCCTCAGCCCCCGCCGACTTACCGGCAGCCTCGTCCTTGATCATGATCGACGCCGTAGTCGTATAAACCTTAGGAGTACACAGCAGATACACCACAGCAGCACCCACACACACCACCAGCGAGAGCAACACCCACGGCCAGTGATGCAGCGTCCTGTACAATATATCCGTCAACGGCACGGCGCTGCCCGCGTTGACACTCTTCCTTGCCTCTGATTTAATAGTCTCTGCCATTGCTTATTTTGTGAGAGTGATGATAAGTGTTGCTATTGTCAGACCGAACGAACCCATTGAAACCCAGAACGAAGGCGTGTAAGGCGTATTGCCGTTAGGCGTCGTCTCGCGCTTCTTCTTGTCATTAGGTTCCACGTAGATCACATCGTCCTGCTGCAGATAAAACACCGGCGACGAAGCCAGACTCTGCGCGTCAAGCAGATTCACCCTGTAAGCCTCCTGCTTACCGCCGCCCACATTGCGCAACACAAGAATATTCTCGCGCATACCGCTGATCGTCAGATCGCCTGCCATAGCTATAGCATCAATGATCGTCAGATGATCCTTGTTAAACTCATAGCGGCCCGGAGCCGACACCTCACCGATAACCGAGATACCCGTATTGGCAAACTCAACCGTAACGATCGGATCTTTAACAAGATCCTTACCGACAAGCTGCTCAGCCACATAATTCGCAACCTGCTCACGAGTCATCCCCGCAATATGCAGCTTGCCTATCACCGGAAAATTGATATCGCCGGCCGAATCCACCGTATAGTAAGCCACCTGACCGTTACCGCCGCCCGAAGCACTGCCGACGCTCTTTGTCGTCGATGTAGTCCCCCCAAGACGGTTCTGGACCTGCAGCAGATTAAACAGTGCCGACAGCGCCGGATCCTGCGTATTGACAACAATCGAAAGCTTATCCTCAGGCTTCACCCTGATATCAAGCTGACGCTCAGCCTGCACCACGGCACCGGTCCCAAGATCCGGAAAATAAGTTATATTTTTCGGAGTCGAGCAAGACCCCAACAGCAACGCAGCTGCAAGAAAACATGATGAGATGAATCGTATGCGCATATGTAAAGTTTTTTCATTCCGCCAGCTCCAAGCTGGAGCGGCATTAATTACTTGTCAACAAGTTCTATATCAACAGCCTCTATCATAACCTTCGCACAGCCAAGAATATCAATCCTGACTATCAGCTCGCTATGTCCGTCATCCGTAGTGACAACCTCACCCTCAAGACCGCAAAGCTTCCCGCGGGCCACTCTCACCCGATCGCCCTTCTGAAAAGAACGCTCGGAAATCGTAACCGGCACATCAGACTGACCAAGCATAAAGCGCAAAGTCTCGATCTGTTTATCCGGAATGACAGCCAGCGGCTTCGCTGTAGAATAGCCCGAAGCCTTGTTGGTCATAAACCTGTTGATATACGGCAGCGCCACAATCTGCATACGCTCCCGCTCCGAACATCTTACGAAGACCAGAGTAGGAAGCACAACATGCTCGATCTTAGCACGTCTGCCGTTTTTCCAGACACGATAAAGTGTTTGTGTGGCCAAATAGCTCTCATAGCCGGCTTTCGCCAGCCGCTCATGAGCCATTTTTTCGGTATTATTCTTAACAATGGCCACAAACCAGCAACGTCGCTCCACGCCTACGGCGCCGCCAACGCCCGAAGACACCGTCGTAACGCCCTTTGTCACTACATCAGCACTCATTGTAAAGAATTGTCAATAAAGGCATATAGCGAAATCACTCTTAATAAGAGATGATTTATCGGGTGCAAAGTTAAGAAATAATTCTGAAATAGAGCGAATTAAAGAGCTTAAATCAAATCTGAAAATTACATAAAATTTCAATCTGTTTAAACGCGCATCGTCAACCATTAACGTAACATTTTGGATCACAATTAATTGGCGTAAATCATCATCTCTTATTAAGAGATAATTCCTCCCCCCTCTCCCCGCCCGTCCAAAACAGCCACAACGCAAAAAGAGCCGATCTTGCAACTGCAAAATCAGCTCTTCTCTTTTTGAACCGTGCGCATGAAGGGACTCGAACCCCCACGTCCTGAGACATTAGATCCTAAGTCTAACGCGGCTACCAATTACGCCACATGCGCATTCAGTTAAAGTTATGGCCAAACCGCCCGCAGAATTACACCTTTCAGACGATTTACCCCGCAAAGTTAAAACATTCCCCCCAAATCTCCAAACAAACGCACTGCTAAGAAACAAAAATCGTCAAAATCCCCCTCCCCCTCACTCCACATACAAATCAGACCAGCGTCAGCCGCGAAAGCGAAGCCAGCGGAGCCGCAGCCTCACGCAGATCAGCCGCACTCACAGCCCGCAGCGCCTCAACAGTCTCATCAAACCCCACAGCACGGCCGCGATAAAGCACACTCCGCCCCATCGAAATCGCCACCTGCTCCGAATTCATCGACCCAACCGTCAGCTGACCTATCAGCTGCCTCCTCGCAGCCTCAAGCCGCCGCTCCGACATAAGACCGCCGGCAAGCGCATCGACCACACCGCCCACAACCCGCAGACAGCGGCTGACATCCGCCGGATCACACCCGAAATAAATAGTCAGCAAACCATTATCACTCATCAGCGACGTCGAAGCGTCAGTCGTATAGACCAGCCCGCGCCTCTCCCTCAGCGCCACATTCAGAAGCGAATTCATCCCCGGACCGCCGAGCACATTCACCAGCAGCGCCAGCGCCGTACGCCTCTCGTCAAGCATCCCCGGCACCCTCGCCCCCAGCAATGTATGCGCCTGATACGACCCCACCTTATCATTCACAACCTCAAAGCGCTCCACCGTCGGCGGCACCACCCTCTCAAGCGCCACACCAGCCCTGCTCAGCCCGCCTAACCGGCGCTCAGCCATCCTGAACACCCTCTCGGCCTCCATCGGACCAGAATAAAACAACACCATTCGCCTAGGCGTAAACCGCTCCTCAAGCCAGCGCCGACACACCCCCTGATCAAACCCCGCCAGCGTCTCGCGCGTACCTAATATATTATGCGCCAACGGCGACCCCGCATAGATCAGATCCTCGAAATCATCAAACACCGCATCTGACGGCGTATCCAGATAAGTATCAATCTCCTCAGCCACCACCTGCTTCTCACGCCCTATCTCAGCCTCAGGAAACACAGCGTCAGCCACCATCTCCCCCAGCAGCGCCATAGCCCGCGCCAGATTTCCCGCCGGAAAAGTCGAATAGACCACCGTTTCCTCCTTCGTAGTATAAGCATTCAGCTCACCCCCCACAAGCTCCATCCGATCCCTCACATAAGCCGCCCTATGGCTCGAAGTACCCTTGAAAATCGTATGCTCCACAAAATGCGCCAGCCCGTGCAGACCCGCCGCCTCATCACGGCTACCCGCATTCACCGCCACACCGCAATGCTCCACAGGCATCGCAACCCGCCGCGCCACAATCCGCAGCCCGTTGCCGAGCCTATGATATTGAATCATCTCGTCAGACATAAAAATAAAGAATATTTAAAAGGTAGTTTAAAAACAAATTCCGGCTGCAAAGATACGCAATTGCCCCGACATCCCCCACCCCAGCCACACACCAAAAAATCCATGCCGCAAAACCAAAATTGCCAATTCACAAAAAAATTGTAATTTTGCACCTCTAAGAATAATAACAACCACACATCGACCAATCAATTATGGAAGAATTAGCAACCAAATATGACCCGCGTGCCGTCGAAGACAAATGGTATGCCTACTGGATGCAGCACCGCCTGTTCCACTCCGAACCCGATGCCCGCGAACCCTACACCATCGTAATCCCCCCGCCAAACGTCACCGGAATCCTCCACATGGGCCACATGCTCAACAACACCATCCAGGACATCCTCATCCGTCGCGCCCGACTCATGGGCAAAAACGCCCTCTGGGTGCCCGGAACCGACCATGCAGCCATCGCCACTGAAGCCAAAGTCGTAGGCAAGCTCGCCGCCGAAGGCATCAAAAAAAGCGACCTCACACGAGAGGAATTCCTCGCCCACGCATGGGAATGGAAAGAAAAACACGGCGGAATCATCCTCGAACAGCTCAAAAAACTCGGAGCATCATGCGACTGGGAACGCACAGCATTCACAATGGACGACATCCGCTCCCGCTCAGTAATCAAAGTCTTCGTCGACCTCTACCGCAAAGGACTCATCTACCGAGGAAAACGCATGGTCAACTGGGACCCAAAAGCCAAAACCGCACTCTCCGACATCGAAGTAGTCTACAAAGAAGAACACTCAAAACTCTACTACCTCCGCTACAAAATCGTCGGCGAAGAAGGCTATGCCATCGTGGCCACCACACGCCCTGAAACCATCATGGGCGACACCGCAATGTGCATCAACCCCAACGACCCCAAAAACCAGCACCTCCGCGGCAAACGCGTCATCGTACCCCTCGTAGGCCGTGAAATCCCCGTCATCGAAGACGACTACGTAGAGATCGACTTCGGCACAGGCTGCCTCAAAGTCACACCCGCCCATGACATGAACGACAACATGCTCGGCGAAAAACACAACCTGGAGACAATCGACATCTTCAATGACGACGCCACCATCAGCGAAACCGCCGGAATGTACATCGGCATGGACCGCTTCGCCGTCCGCGAACAAATAGCCAAAGACCTCGCCGAAGCAGGACTCATCGAAAAAATCGAAGACTACGAAAACAAAGTCGGCTACTCCGAACGCAACCCCGACACCGCAACCGAACCCCGCCTCAGCGACCAATGGTTCCTCCGCATGGAATCCCTCGCCGCACCCGCCCTCAAAGCATCCGAAGACGGCGTCATCCGCTTCGTACCTGAGAAATTCAAGACCACCTACAACCGCTGGATGACCGAAATCCGCGACTGGTGCATCTCACGTCAGCTCTGGTGGGGCCACCGCGTACCCGCATGGTACCTCCCAGGAAGCGAAACCTTCGTCGTAGCCGAAACTGCCGACGAAGCCCTCACACTCGCCCGCGAGATCAACCCCGACCTCACCGCCGACGACCTCCGTCAGGACGAAGACTGCCTCGACACATGGTTCTCATCTTGGCTCTGGCCCATCTCCCTCTTCAACGGCATCCTCGAACCAGACAACGAAGAAATCCGCTACTACTACCCCACATCCGACCTCGTCACAGGCCCCGACATCATCTTCTTCTGGGTAGCCCGAATGATCATGGCCGGCTACGAATTCCTCGGCAAACAACCCTTCAACAACATCTACTTCACAGGCATCGTCCGCGACGAAATCGGACGCAAGATGTCAAAACAATTCGGCAACTCACCCGACCCCCTCGAACTCATAGCCGACTACGGAGCCGACGGAGTCCGCATGGGCATCATGCTCGCCGCACCCGCAGGCAACGACATCTTCTTCGACAAAAAACTCTGCGAAAACGGCCGAAACTTCTGCAACAAGATCTGGAACGCCTTCCGCCTCGTCAAAGGCTGGGAAGTAGACCCGGCCCTCGAACAGCCCGAAAGCTCACGCAAAGCCGTCGAATGGTTCAGCGCCAAACTCTCCGAAGCAATAGCCGAAATCAACGACTCCTTCGAGAAATTCCGCATCTCCGAAGCCCTCATGACAGCCTACCGCCTCTTCCGCGACGAATTCTCCTCATGGTACCTCGAAATGGTCAAGCCCGACTATCAGAAACCGATCGACCGCGCAGGCTACGAAGCCACAATCAGCTTCTTCGACAGCCTCCTGCGCCTGCTCCACCCCTTCATGCCATTCATCACCGAAGAACTCTGGCAGCACCTCGCACCCCGCCGCGAAGGCGAATCAATCATGTACGCCTCCATGCCCCAGGCATCCGCGCCTGACACCGCCATCCTCGCCGACATGGAAACCGTCAAGGAAATCATCAACGGCATCCGCGGAGTCCGCTCACAGCGCAACATCCCCTCGCGCGACACCCTCCAGCTCAACGTCATCGGCGCCGACATCCCCATGCAGGCCGTAGCCATCCGCCTCGGCAACCTCTCAGGCATCGCCACAGTCAGCGAGAAAGACCCCGCAGCAGCCTCGTTCATGGTAAGCACAACCGAATTCAACATCCCCCTGCTCAACAACATGGACGTTGAAGCCGAGCTCGCCAAACTCACCAAAGAACTCGACTACCTCCGCGGCTTCAAAACCTCAGTCGAAAAGAAACTCTCAAACGAACGCTTCGTCAGCAACGCTCCCGCAGCCGTAGTCGAAGCCGAACGCAAAAAACTTTCCGACGCCACAACCAAAATCGAAGCCATCGAGCAGACAATCGCCGCACTCAAAGCCTGATAGCCACACAGGCCACGCCCCACACCGCAACGCCAGGAGAGACAAGCCCCGCGCCTGTCACCCCTGGCGTTTCCTTCACCACTCCCACACCCTCCTCCAGACCCGATTTTATAATTATTAAGGAGAAAAATACCTGCATTATGCAGGAATTTTGCTACTTTCGCTTGTTTATTCAACGAGGCAACTCACTTTCGACTATCGCAACCGTTTATTTATGGAAAGAATCAAGGTAAAAATCATCAATGAATCAGGCCACGACCTCCCAGCCTATGAAACCCCATCGTCAGCAGGCATGGACGTCCGCGCCAAACTCGACACCCCCCTGACCCTCCAGCCCCTGCAGCGGGCACTCATACCAACCGGACTGCGCATACAGCTGCCTCACGGCTACGAATGCCAGGTGCGACCCCGCTCAGGCCTCGCCCTCAAACACGGCATCAGCCTCGTCAATACCCCAGGCACCATCGACGCCGACTATCGAGGCGAGATCGGCATCATAGCCATAAACCTCTCCGACACCCCCTACACCATCTCTGACGGCGAACGCATAGCCCAGCTCGTCATCAAAGAATACGTCCGTGCGGAATGGCAACCCGTCAGCACCCTCGACCACACCGAGCGAGGCGACGGAGGCTTCGGACACACCGGAGTAAACTGACAACTAATCTGACTAATTGGACTAATTAGCCCAATTGGCCTAATCCACCCAACCCCGCCCCAAATGAAAAAGCTACCACTGCTAATCCTTGCCATACTCGCCCTCGGCGCCCTCTCGGCCCTCGCCGCCGGCCGCCAGCGGCAGGCGGGGACTGAAACCGAAGACACCCGCAAGGCCGACTACATCTACCTCGAAGCCCTCCGCGCAAAATCGCAGAGCAACCACGACGCAGCCTTCGCCCTCCTCCAGCGCGCCCACGAGCTCAACCCCGCCGACCGCGAAATCGGAGTCGAACTCTCCACCTACCTCCTCAGCCTCTCCCAGACCGACTCAGCACTCCTCACAAGCTCAATGGCCCTCCTCCGCGACTACTGCGAAGCCAACCCCACCGACATCTACTACGGCGGACGCTACGCAATGCTCAACGAACAGCTCCTCAACCGCGATGAAGCCCTCCGTACCTGGAAGCGGCTCCACACCCTCTACCCCGACCGCCTCGAAGTCACCTACCGCTACGCAGGAGCCCTCGCCCAGGGAGGCACTCAGGCCGACCGCGACAAAGCCATAGCCGTCTATGACTCCGTCGAGATAGCCGAAGGCAAAAGCATACCACTCTCCTCAAAGAAAATACAGCTCTACTACTCCCTCCAGGACACAGCCTCGATCCTCGCCGAAGCCGACCGCCTCCGCAACTCCGCCCCGCGCAACGTCGACTTCCAGGTATTCTCAGGCGACATCTACTCCATGTTCGGCCTAAACGACCAGGCCAAACAGTTCTACGACAGCGCCTGCATCCTCGATCCCTCAAGCGGCCTCGCCTACTACTCGCGCGCTCAGTTCTACCACACCCTCGGCGACAGCGCAGCCTTCAACCGCGAAGTCTTCCAGGCTCTCGAACAGAAAAACCTCAACGTAGAGACCAAGCTCGTCATCCTCCGCAGCTACATCCAGGAGATGTTCAACGACTCCACCAACTTCCCGCAGATCGGACAGCTCTTCGACGTACTCATCGACCAGCACCCCCACGAACATGACATCCACGACCTCTACTCCCGCTACCTCATCGTAACCAAAGACTACTCCAAAGCCGCCGAGCAGACCGAACGCGCCCTCGACCTCGACCCCGCCGACAGCGAAGGCTGGGAAATGCTGACCTCACTCTATCTCCAGGTTGACCGTCTCGACGACGCCCGCCAGGCCATCAAACGCTCCCTCCGCTACTACCCCGACAACAGCCGCCAGTATCTCGTGCTCGGCTCAATCTACGACCAGGAAGGCCAGCGCGACAAAGCAACCGCGGAATACCGCCACGCACTCTCACTCACCGACTCAACAGACGTAAGCCAGCTCTCGCGCATCTACGGAGCGATGGGCGACAACCTCTACGCCAGCGAGCAAGCCGACAGCGCATTCGTCTACTATCAGAAATCACTCCTCTACGACCCCGACAACACCCTCGCCCTCAACAACTGCGCCTACTACCTCGCCTGCGAGGGCCGCGACCTCGACCGCGCCCTTGAAATGATCGAAAAAGCTGTAGGCGCAGAACCCGAAAACGCCACCTCGATGGACACCTACGCCTGGGTCCTGTTCAAACGCAAAGACTACGCCAAAGCCCGCGAGATCATTGACCGCACCCTCTCACTAACCGACGAGCGCAGCGAAGAGATCCTCGAACACGCCGGCGACATCTACTTCATGGACGGCGACCCCGACGGAGCACTACGCTTCTGGAAAGAAGCCCTCGAACTCGCCCCTGACAACCAGCTCCTTGCAAAGAAAGTCAAACACAAGACATACTTCTTCAAATGACCCACCAAAACCGCCGCCGCCTCCCGCGGCTCCAAACTCTCGGCCTCCTTCTGATAACACTCACAGCCCTCCTGGCCTCATCATGCCGCTCCGGCCGCAACGCAGCCGGAAGCAACACCGGCGACTACAGCCAAAACACAGGCAAAACCCTCTCGCAGAGCCAGCTGAAAACCATGCTCAACAGCCTCAGCGACAGCTACGGCTCCTGGAGTGACGTAAAAATTCCACTAACCCTCCGCCTCAAAAGCCCCAAAAAGATCAGCATCGGAGGCACCCTCACCATGCAGCGCGACCGCAGCGTCCACCTCTCCCTCCGCTTCCTCGGCATGGAAGTAGCCTCACTCATGGTCACCCAGGACAGCATCTTCGCCCTCTACAAACTCGAAAGGCTCTACTTTGCCGAAAGCATCTCCGACCTGCTCGGAGGCTTCCCTGCCACAGTCGGCAACGTCCAGGACCTCCTGCTCGGACGCGCCTTCATCCTCGGCGACACCCCCCTGGCACCCTCACGCTGCACCCTCGCCGGCACCCCCGAAAACTGGACCATCACCCCCTCAGGCAGCCCCTCAGGCATGTCCTACGCCTTCACCCTCTCAACCCCCACAGGCAATCTTGAAAGCCTCACAGTCACCCCCGCCACCCGCAAACCGCTCACAGCCGAATACACCGACTTCGCCACCGGCCCCGTCGGCCCCTTCGCCGCCACCACCCTCCTCACCGCCGCCGGAGGCAAAACCACCCTCAGCGCCCAGCTTGAACTCAACGCCCGACGCGCCGAATGGAACACCGGAGCCACCAAAAACTGGTCCACACCCAAAGGCTACACCCGCATCAAAGCCGCCGACATTCTCAAAATAGTCACCAAAATGGCCAATTAGCCTAATCAGACCCATCTCAGTCTAATTAGCCCAATCCAATCAAAACCCGCCACCCAGTGCCCCATTCATCACCATCCGGAAACCTTCTGAAACTGTGCCGCAGCCTCGCGGTGCTCCTGCTTGTCGCCATCATAAGCGCAGGCAGCCCTGCCGACGCCCAGACCCGACGCAAGAACACCAAAACCACCACCACTCGCAAAACCGCCACAAAACAGAAAACCGCCACCCGCACCCTCGAATCAGTCAGAAAAGACAAAAGCACCACCGAAAAAAAAATCTCCGAAACCGCCACCAGACTCAACACCAACACCAAAGAGCTCCAGCGGCAGATCAACCGCCTCAACTCCCTCAACGGCGACATAGAAGCCAACCGCAGCAAAGTCCGCGACCTCCGCAGCCACATCGACTCGCTCGGAACAGCCATCAGCACCACCGCCGACTCCATCAAGATCCTCGAAGACGACCTTGAAGCCATGCGCCTGGCCTACGCCAAAGCCCTCCGCGAACTCCAGCCCCACGCAGCCAGCACCGGAGAACTCAGCTTCATCTTCTCAGCAAAAAGCTTCTCCGAAGCCTACAGCCGCATCCGCTACCTGCGCCGCTTCTCCGCATGGCGCGAACGCAGAGCCGAAAACATCCGCCGGGGGATAGACCGCATAGCAGCCCAGCGCGCCCGCCTCACATCGCTGCGCCACTCCCAGGACCTGGCCTACCGCAAAGCCGAAGAAACCCAGACCACCCTCTCACGCCAGCAGGCCGAATCTGAAAAAATGGTCACATCCCTGCGCAAAGAAGACTCAGCCCTGCGCGCCATGCTCAAAGAGCAGAAACGCAAATCGGCCGCTCTCGACCGTGAACTCGACCGCCTCATTGCCGCCGAACAGGCCCGCATAGCCCGCGAGGAAGCCGAAAGAGCACGCCGCGAGCGCGAGAAAGAAAAAAACAAAGCAAAAGGCTCTTCAGGCACCAAAGCCTCTGATACCGGACGCTCGGCCAAAGACGTAGCCTCGGCCAACGCCCCGACCCGCACCGCAGCCTCCACCTCTGCCTCGGCACTGACAGGATCATTCGAAGCAAACAAAGGCCGGCTCCTCTTCCCCGTAGCCGGATCATACAAGATAGTACGCCGTTTCGGACGCCAGCCACACCCCACCCTGCGCCATGTCGAAACCGAAAACTCCGGCATCGACATCGAAGTCAGCCCCGGCACACAGGCCCGATCTATCTTCGCCGGAAAAGTCTCGGCCATCTTCAGGCAAGACGGCTTCAACTCCATAGTAATGATACGCCACGGACGCTACATCAGCATCTACGCCAACCTCTCGGCCGTCACCGTCAAGCAAGGAGACAGCGTCAAAGCCGGACAGAACATCGGCACCGTCTTCTCCGACCCCGACGACTCAAACCGCACCACCCTCCACTTCGAGATCCGCAACGAGCGCCAGAAACTCAACCCCTCGCAGTGGGTCAGATAACAGCCCCGCCGACCGGATATCAGACTTCCGGCGGCATCTAACAGATTGTTTAAGAGTCCGTTTAAAAACCGGCTTTTAAAACAACGCCTCTAAACCAAACCTGTCTCTGACAGGTTATAATCACAAAACCGTATATATGACAACATTTGAAGAACTCGGCGTCAGCCAGCCGCTGCGCAAAGCCGTTGAAGAGCTCGGATTCGAATATCCTATGCCCGTTCAGGAACGCGTGATCCCGCGCCTGCTCGGCGACGCCAATGACATAATCGCCCTCGCCCAGACCGGCACCGGCAAAACCGCAGCCTTCGGACTGCCTCTGCTGCAGCGCATCGACCCCGCCGACCACACTCCCCAGGCCCTCATCCTCGCCCCCACCCGCGAGCTTTGCCTCCAGATAGGCAGCGACCTGGCCGACTTCTCGAAATACATCCCCGATGTCAAAGTGCTCCCGGTCTACGGCGGCTCAAGCATCGAAAGCCAGATCCGCGGACTCAAAAAAGGGGTCCAGATCATAGTCGCCACCCCAGGCCGTCTGATCGACCTCATAAAGCGCGGAGTGGTCCGCCTCGACGGAGTACACACCGTAGTGCTCGATGAAGCCGACGAGATGCTCAACATGGGCTTCCTCGACAGCATCGAAGAAATCCTCTCCTACATCCCCGCCGACCGCAAGATGCTGCTCTTCTCCGCCACAATGCCGCCTGACATCCTCAAGATTGCCAAGCGCTACATGAAAGACTACGAGGAACTCGTGGTCGGAACCCGCAACGAAGGAGCAGAAAACGTGCGCCACATCTACTACATGGTCAACGCCCGCGACAAATATCTGGCCCTCAAGCGCGTGGTCGACAACTCGCCCAACATCTACGCCATAGTCTTCTGCCGCACCCGCCGCGACACCCAGGAGATAGCCGACAACCTCATCCGCGACGGCTACAACGCCGAAGCCCTCCACGGCGACCTCTCCCAGCAGCAGCGCGACATAGTGATGAAGAAATTCCGCGACCGCGTGGTCTCCATACTCGTGGCCACCGACGTGGCGGCCCGCGGACTCGACGTCGACAACCTCACCCACGTCATCAACTACGGCCTACCCGACGACACCGCCGTCTACACCCACCGCTCAGGCCGCACAGGCCGAGCCGGCAAGTCAGGCGTCTCGATAGCCATCATCCACTCGCGCGAAAAAGGCAAAATGCGCGAGATAGAGCGCATCATAGGCAAGACCTTCGAACACAAAGACGTGCCCACTCCCGAACACATCATCGAAAAGCAGCTCTACAACCTCGCCGACCGCATAGAGCGCGTCAAAGTCAACGAAACCGAGATAGCACCCTACCTCTCAGGCATCTCGCGCAAACTCGAATGGCTCTCCGAGGAAGACCTGCTCAAGCGCGTCATCTCGCTCGAATTCAACCGCCTGCTCGACTACTACAAAGACGCACCGAAAATCGACTTCATCGACGCCAAGCCCTCTCGCTCGGAGCGCAAGGCCCGCAAGGCTGCCGCCGAGCGTGAGCACGAACGCCCCAAAAACGACCGCGAGAAAGACCGCCGAACAGCCGAACGCGGCTTCGAGAGAGTCTATGTCAACATAGGCAAGCGCGACGGCTTCTTCGCCGGAAACCTCATCGAAATGCTCAACAGACTCATCAACGGCAAGCGCGTCGACGTGGGCCGCATCGACCTTCTGCCAGGCTACACCCTCTTCGATGTCAAAAAATCCGATGCCCGCAAGGTGGTCGGAGCGCTCACCGGAGCCGAATTCTACGGAAAGCGCCTCCACAGCGAGATAGCCGATCCCGAACGCGACTACAGCCGCATAGCCGAAAAACGCAAGAACAAAGCCAAAAAGACCGCCAGCTGAGCCCCGCGGAACTCTTCACCGAAGCCAACTGAAACTCTCATTCAAAATTCCGTCACACAATGAAAAAACTCCTCCTTACAGCAACCCTGCTCCTTGCCGGAGCCTTGGGTGCGATGGCCCAGCTCACCGCTGCCGACGCCTTCACATCGGCTCCGCAGAACATATTCCCGCTGCTTGACCGCAACACACGTCTCGATATGGTCGACTACGTGAAGAGCGGCCTGTCAACCCCCTCGCAGAACAGCCTGCAGGGGCGCTCAGCCATAACCGAGATCTCGCCCGAATCACTGACCGTCAAGATGTCAGACTCATCGGCAGCCCAGGTCGCAGTGCTCAAAGGGCAGAAAGGCGATATCATAGCCCTGATAAGCACAGTGGCCACTCCCGGACTCGACTCATCCATCCGCTTCTTTGACAGCAGCTGGCAGCCGCTCGACGGCGCCGCCATGTTCACCAAACCCGGATGGAAGGAATGGCTCACCGACGCCGGACGCGACAACAAGGAAGAAGTCACCATGCAGGTGCCCTTCATGCTCGCCTCCTACCGCATCGACCCGGCCACCTCAGAGCTGACGCTGACCAACAATCTGGCCCGCTTCCTCGACAAAGATGTCTACTCCATGATCGAAAGCTATCTCCGCCCCTCGCTGACTTACAGCTGGAACGGCAAGAAATTCACTGCCCGCTGACCCTCCGCCTCCGGAAGGAACAGCGCACAGCCCTGTCTCCACGGCAGACACATCCGCGACCGCAGCCACAACCGTAGCTGCGGCCGCGTCATTTTCTGCCATTTCCACAGCCTCAGGCGTAGCCGCAGTCCGCTCAGCCTCCGCGCGCTGCAGTTCCCTGACATGCCGGCGCCGTTCGGCAGCCGCACGCGCTCTTGCCGACCGCTCCTTGGCCTTGTCGAGCTCCGGCTGTATCATCTTGAAAATCAAAATCGAATCCAGACCGTCGGCCAGCGTCGGCTCACGCCCCGCAGCAAGATAATCATCCACGTGCCGCAAGCTCTTGGCAGCCTGCTCCGACGGATCGTCCAGATAACTGACAGTCACCCCTATACGGCGTTCAATACCTGCATAAAACTCCTCTGACACCGGCCGGCGCAGCTTCTTAACCTTTCCGCGGCTCTTGCCGCCTGCAAATTTCTTATTCATAGCGATTAAAGTGATCAAAATTATTATTTACGGCAAAGATACGCACCGCCACCCCCCGCCGGGGTGCGATAATGCGGAAATGTTAAGATTTTTTATTGCCCTCCTTTAGAGGGTGTTCGCAATATTTTTTGTAATTTTGGGGCTGATATTCACTATTCTCACATCAATGAACACTAACAGCGTGAAAACCAAATCAATCATATTGCTTGCAGTACTCCTGCTCACCGGAGCTGCCTACGTTTCGGCAGGCACTGACAACGTGGCCGAGGAAGTAGCCTGGGTAGTAGGCGACCAGCCCATCTGGAAATCAGAAATCGAGGAAGCCTATCAGACCATGCTCTACGAAAAAATGCCCATTGCAGGCGACCCCTACTGCGTGATCCCCGAACAGCTCGCCATCGAGAAACTCTATCTCCACCAGGCCGAGCTCGACACCGTGGTAGCCCCTGACAGCTGGGTGATGAACCAGGTCGAAGCCTACCTCAACAACTACATAAACAACTTCGGATCAAAGGAAAAGGTCGAACAATACTTCCACAAGTCCATCCCCGCCATGCGCGAATCGCTGCGCGAAATGATCAGCAACCGCTCACGTGTGCAGCAGGTGCAGCAGAACCTCACCTCCAAGATCAAGGCCACACCGGCCGACGTGCGCCGCTACTTCGAAAAACTGCCCGAAGACAGTGTGCCCTGGGTGCCCCTCCAGGTCGAAGTGCAGATCTTCTCGGTATCTCCCTCTGTCTCACGCGAAGCCGTTGAAGACGTGAAAGCCCGTCTGCGCTCCTTCAGCGACCAGGTCAACAAGGGTGAAAGCCCCTTCTCGACCCTCGCCATCCTCTACTCCGAAGACCCCGGCAGCGCCGTCCGCGGCGGTGAGCTCGGCTTCATGGGCCGAGGCGAGTTAGTGCCTGAATTCGCGGCAGTAGCCTTCAACCTCAACGACCCCAAGAAAGTATCAAAAGTAGTCGAGACCCAGTTCGGCTACCACATCATGCAGCTCATCGAGAAGCGCGGCGACCGCGTCAACGTGCGCCACATACTCCTGCGCCCCAAAGTGGCCGAGAAAGACCTCACCGAGGCCGTCAACCGTCTCGACTCGCTGCGCATGGATATCAACGACGGCAAATTCACCTTCGAGGAAGCCGTCACCGTGCTCTCGCAGGACAAAGACACCAGAAACAACCGAGGCCGCATGGTCAACCCCACCACCGGCTCCACCCGCTTCGAAATGGCCCAGCTGCCCCAGGAAATCTCACGCCTGGTCAACGACATGCAGCCCGGCGACATCTCTCAGCCCTTCATCATGACCGACCCCAAGACCAACCGCGAGAAAGTGGCCTTCGTGAAACTTACCTCACGCATCCCCGGCCACCGCGCCAACATCAGCGACGACTACCAGCTGGTCAAGGACATGTATGAAAACTCACGCCGCGAGGAAGTGCTCAACACCTGGCTCGCCAAAAAAATCAAAAACACCTACATCCGCATCGAAGACGGCTGGAAAAACTGCGACTTCAAACACGACTGGAACAAGCAGCAGTGATGAAACTCTCACCTTTACTGGCACTCGCGGCGCTCGGAATAGTCAGCCTGCCCGCCATGCTCGCACAGGCCCCGAAAGACGGCCCCTCGGCCAAGTCTCCGGCGCCTAAATCAGCCCCGGCGCCCAAGAAAAGCGTCGTAAGGCCGATCATACCCGCGGCTGACCGCCACGACCCCGGAAAAGTGTTTCTCGAAAAAGCTGACCGCCTGATGTTTGACCAGGCGCGCGACTCCGACGTGCAGGTGCTTGTGGGCAACGTCATGTTCCGCAAAGGCGACATGTTCATGTACTGCGACAGCGCCCGCTTCAACGAAGCCACATCGTCGCTCGACGCCTTCAACAACGTCCACATGGAACAGGGCGACACCCTCTTCGTCTACGGCGACGAACTCTACTACAGCGGTGCCGACGAACTGGCCGAACTCCGCGCCTACCCCGGCAAAAAAGTCCGCCTCATCAACCGCGACGTCTCGCTGACAACCGACGTATTTTTCTACGATCTGGCCGAACACGTGGGCTACTACGAGACCGGCGGAACGCTGACCGACAAGCAGAACATACTCAAATCGCTCCAGGGCTACTACTACCCCGACTCGAAAGACGCCTTCTTCTATCTGAACGTAGACCTAACCGGCCCGCGCCCGAATGACACGCTCAGAATGTTTACCGACTCGCTCACCTACAACACCGGTACCAACATAGCCCAGCTGATGTGCGAGACACTTATTGTCAGCAAAGACGGCGAAATAACCTCCACCTCAGGATTTTATGACACCAACGCCGGACTGGCCGACCTCTATGACCGCTCCACGGTCCACACCCGCAGAGGCAACTATCTGACCGGCGACACCCTCTTCTATGACCGCAACAAAGGCTACGGCGAAGCCTTCGGCAACATGATTCTGACAGACTCCGCCAAGCAGTCGGAACTGCGCGGCGACTACGGTTTCTATGACGAGCTGAAAGACTCCGCCTTCATCACCGGCAACGCCCTCGCCCTCGAATACTCCCAGGCCGACACCCTCTACCTCCACGGCGACACCATCTGCGCCTACATGCTCACTGACTCCACGAAAGTCACTGACGTGTTCCACCGTGTGCGCTTCTTCCGCAATGACTGCCAGGGGCTCTGCGACTCGATGAGCGTGGTAGAGCGCGACTCCATATTATATATGTATTACAACCCGATCCTCTGGTATGGCGACAAGCAGATTGTAGGCAACGTCATCTACGCCCATTTCAACGACTCGACAGTCGACTGGGCGCGCCTGCCCGAATCGGGAGTGATCGGACAGCACATAGGCGAAGACTGCTATGACCAGCTCGCCGGCTCCGACATGACCGCCTGGTTCAACGACTCGACAATCCGCCGCCTCTACGTGGAAGGCAACGTGCAGGTGATAATGTTCCCGATGGAAAACGACTCGACCTACAACAAGTTTGTCTTCACCGAAAGCAGCACAATGGATGCCTACTTCAACGGCAACGAGATCGAGAAAATCAACATGTGGCCCGAAACCACCGGCAAGGCCACCCCGCTCTATCTGGCCAAACGCTCGGCCTACTATCTGCCCATGTTCCGCTGGTACGCGCCTCTGCGGCCTATGGCACCCGCCGAAGTCTTCGACTACCCCGCAGAGATGGCCGATCTGAAAGCACAGAAACTCATGGGCAAGATACGCCCCGACGCATACACCGTCCGCGGCACTGCCACCGGACGCCCCAGGCCGCTTGAGCCTGAGCGCACAGCGCTTTCCGCGACACTCCCGGCAGACTCACTGCCCGCCGACTCCCTCTCGCCGGCCTCCAGCCTCCAGCTGCCTGACTCGCTTGGCATTTCAGTGCCTGTGACTCTGCCTGACTCGATTGAGATTCCGGAACCCGTAGCCCTGCCTGACTCAATAGAAATTCCGAAGCCCGCCGATCAGCCTGAGCCAAGCGCACCCGTTGATCCGGCACCCGAAGCACCCGAAACTCCCGATGTGCCCGAAGCACCGTCCGCTCCCACACCCGATGCCCCCGGCACCACTGACATCTACAGAAAGGAGGTGATCTCATGAGCGATATCATCCGCCTTCTCCCCGACTCCGTGGCCAACCAGATTGCCGCCGGAGAAGTGATCCAGCGCCCCGCATCAGTCATCAAAGAGCTTGTAGAGAACTCAATCGACGCCGGAGCCACCTCCGTCACCATCATTCTCAAAGATGCCGGACGCACACTCATCCAGGTGATCGACGACGGCTGCGGCATGAGCGACACCGACGCCCGTCTCGCCTTCGAACGCCACGCCACCTCGAAAATAAGCCGCGCCGACGACCTTTTCAGCCTCTCTACAATGGGTTTCCGAGGCGAAGCCCTGGCCTCGATCGCAGCCATAGCCCAGGTTGACCTGCGCACAATGCTCAAAGGCGAGAGCGTAGGCACCCGCCTGACCATCAGCGGATCAAAGGTAGAGAGCCAGAAGCCCGAAGCCTGCGCGCCGGGAAGCAACCTGATGGTCAAAAACCTGTTTTTCAACGTGCCCGCGCGCCGCAAGTTTCTAAAGAAAGACTCCGTTGAACTCAGCAACATCATGCGCGAGTTCGAACGCCTCGCGCTTGTCAACATCGGCGTGGACTTCACCCTGATCAGCAACGACACCACCCTCCACGCCCTGCGCCGCGCATCGCTCAAACAACGCATCTCAGACCTATTCGGCAAATCGCTCGGAAAGCAGATCATACCCGTAGAGACCGACACCTCGATTGTCCGCATCAACGGCTTCATAGGGCTCCCGGAAAACGCCCGCAAGCGCAATCCGCTGCAATATTTCATGGTCAACGGCCGCAACATGCGCCACCCCTACTTCCACAAGGCCATCATGCAGTGCTACGAACGCCTGATTCCCGCCGACGAGCAGCCCAACTACTTCATAAATCTCACCGTCGACCCGGAGACTATCGACGTCAACATCCATCCGACCAAAAACGAAATCAAGTTCGAGAACGAACAGCCTATATGGCAGATACTCAGCGCCGCCGTGCGCGAGTCGCTCGGACGCTTCAACGCCGCGCCGGCCATTGACTTCGACGTGGAAGACGCTCCGGAGATACCGGCCTTCGTGCCAGACACAAGCGCTACCCACGAAGTGGAGCTTGACGACAGCTACAACCCCTTCGCCCAGGGCTCAGGCGGAGCTCGGAGAGTGTCGAAAATGTCGGCCATCGCCGATGACCAGGAGCCCTATTCCCCCTTCGCCCCCTCAGGCAACACAGCTGACAGCCCGTCATTCCGGACCGCAGACCCGTCGGCCCCCCGGCAGCCGCAGACCCGCCGGCGGAGCTCCAACTTCCAGGACTGGGAAAAACTCTATGACGACTTCATCAAAAAACGCGATGACGGCTATGCCTCGATGGTCGAAAGCAAAGTCAACCTCCCGGAAGCCGAAAGCGAGCTTGAGATGGAGAGCGGAGAAGTGACATCAGCCACCCTGCAGCTCAAAAACTCCTACATTCTGACCCCCTCGCGCGACGGACTGATGGTGATCGACCAGCACCGCGCCCACAAACGCATACTCTACGAGACATATCTCTCCAAGGCCCGCGAACACAGCTTCGTCTGCCAGAACACCATGTTTCCGGAGACCGTAGAGCTGTCAGCCGCGCAGAACGCCGTGCTCGCCGGCATAGCCCCCGAACTCGAAAACCTCGGATTCAGCATATCGCCCCTCGGCGACAACACCTGGAGCATCATGGGCATACCCTCGATTCTCAAAGACGCCAATCCGCGCGACACCCTGCTCGGAATGATCGAAAACATCACCGACAGCGGCGAAGACCTTGCCACAGGACTTCAGGAACGTCTGGCCATGTCGATGGCCCGCAGCAGCGCCATCAAGCGCGGACAGGCTCTGAGCGCCGCCGAGATGGACAAGCTCATCAGCGACCTCTTCCGCCTGACCTCGCCCGGACTGACCCCCGAAGGCAACACAGTGTTCACCATCATCAAGCTCGATGACATCTCAAAACTCCTTGGCTGACAAGACTATGACTGACGCGCTGAAAAGAATGGCCATCATGATCGCAGCCATGCTCCTGAGCCTGGCCGCCTCGGCGCAGCTCCCCTCGGAGACTCCGCGCATCTCGCTGCTGACCGCCCATGCAGGCGCGGAGATCTATCAGCTCGAAGGCCACACGGCCCTGCGCATCGTCCACCCCGACCGCGGAGACTACGTGGTCAACTGGGGGCTTTTCGACTTCGCCGCCCCAAACTTCGTCTACCGCTTCGTCAAAGGCGAGACCGACTATCTGGCCGGAGCCTCCTCCACCGACCGTTTTCTTGAAATCTACCGCCGCGAAGGGCGCAAGGTGGTGGAGCAGACGCTTGATCTCACCCCGGAGGAAGCTCTCAGGGTGGTGGAGCTTACCGACCTGAATCTCAGACCTGAAAACCGCGTCTACCGCTACAACTACGTGCTTGACAACTGCGCCACCCGCCCCCTGGCCGTCATAGAGAAAGCCATAGGCGACAGCCTGCGGTTCGGCTCCGACGGGCTCAGGCGCGAACCGTCGTTCCGCGAGGCCATGCGCTCGTATCACCGCGACTATCCCTGGTATCAGTTCGGCATAGACCTCGCCCTCGGAAGCGGCATAGACCGCCCCATAAGCCTGCGCGAGGAAGCTTTCGCCCCTGTGAAACTCGAACTTATGCTCGAACAGGCCACCCGGCCTGACGGACGGCGCATAGCCGCCCCGGCCGTCTGCCTTGTCAGGGAAAAAGACGGAAGAGTGCTGCTTCCCCCCACTCCGTGGTATCTCGGCCCGATGTTCTGGAGCCTCGTGGTGCTCGCACTGGCCCTCGCAGTCTCCGCCGGGCAGCTCAGAAGCCGCCGGCGCACCGCCGCAAGCCGCATTTTCGACAGCATCTACTTCACGCTGCTCGGTCTGACGGGCTGCGTCATAGCCTTTCTGGTCTTCGTCTCGGTCCATGAGGCCACCTCGCCCAACTGGCTGTTTCTCTGGATCAACCCCCTGTGTCTGACCGCCGCAGTGGCCGTCTGGTCAAAAAGACTTGAAAAGTTGTCGGTCTGCTATCAATTTGTTAACTTTGCACTCCTGATGGCACTCGCAGTCATTCTGCTCTGCGGAGTGCAGTCGCCCAACCCGGCCTTCATCCCCCTCATGGCGGCTGACGGCGTCAGGGCTCTGACCACCATATACACCTACTACCGAAACCGCCGATGTCAGCACGCAAAAGCCACCCGATAAGCACCCGGCTTGCCTCAGTGCTCGTTGTCTCACTCGCGACAATGGGCATTCTCGCCCACGCTCAGCAGACAGCACCCCGCCCCGCCACCGCCCAGCGCCCGCAGCTCGTGGTCGGCATCTTCGTGGAGGGCCTTTCTGCCGACTACATCAACCTGCTCCGCGACAACTTCGGCAAAGACGGCTTCAACCGTTTCATCCGTGACGGCGTCAGCATCGAGAACGTGGACTTCGGTCCCGGCATCGACGCCACGGCCGCCACAGCCATGCTGATGACAGGCGCCGCCCCCGGAGTCAACGGCATACCCGCCGCAAGGGTCTGGGACAACAACACGAAATCAGACTACCCGATACTGCTCGATCCGGCCAAGATAGGCAATTTCACCGACGAAACCTTCTCGCCGGGAGCGCTGAAAGTATCGACCGTCAGCGACGAGGTGCGCATCTCGGACGGCGGTCTGGGTCTGGTCCACTCGGTGGCACCCGACGCCCAGGTGGCCATCATCCTCGCCGGCCACGCCGGCAACAGCGGCTTCTGGCTCAACGACACGAACGGCAAATGGTGCACGTCGACCTTCTACCGCGACGTGCCCGCCGCCATAGCCAAACGCAACTACGGAGTGACGCTGGCCTCGCGCCTCGACACCCTGGCCTGGACACCCTCTATGGCGCTTGACCGCTATCCTGACCTGCCCGACTACAAGAAACTATACCCCTTCCGCCATACCTTCCCCGCGCGTGAGACCGACCGCTTCAAGGCCTTCAAGACCTCGGCGCCGGGCAACCGCGAAGTGGCCGCCATAGGCCTCGACTACATCACGTCGCTGAAACTCGGCACCCGCGGAGTCACTGACATGCTCAACCTCGGCTTCAACGTGTCGCCCTATCAGTACGGACGCGAGGCCGACAACCGCATCGAGACAATGGACGCCTATCTGCGTCTCGACTCCGACATAGCCCACATTGTCCGCGCCGTGGAGAAAGGTCCCGGCATGGCCAATTCGGTGATCTTCATAGCCGGCACCCCGGCCCCGACCGGCGGAAAGCGTGACGAGGAGCGCTGGAACATACCTTCCGGCCAGTTCTCGCCCCGCAAGGCCACATCGCTGCTCAACATGTATCTCATGGCCATCCACGGCAACGGAGACTATGTGAGCGGCTATCACAACGGCTACTTCTTCCTCAACCGCAAACTTCTGAAAGACCGCAATATAGACGAGAGCTCAATACGCCGGGAAGCGGCAGACTTCCTTGCGCGCATGAGCGGAGTCAGCGCAGTCTACACCCTCGACGATATCATGGCGCGCCGCGCGGGCGACGAACCTCTGGCCCTGCAGCGCAACACATCGCCCGTCCATGCCGGCGACCTCCTTGTGATGGTCAATCCCGGCTGGGAGATTTCCGATTCGGCGGACGATGAAGTGAACAAAACACAGAATCCGGTCGTTAGATGCGTGGCGACAACCTCGCCCGTCTATATTCTCGCGCCCGCGGTCAGCACGCAGAGCATCGACTCGACAGTCGACGCACGGGCCATAGCCCCGACTGTCACCCGCCTGCTCCGCATCAGGTCGCCCAACGCGGCCTCGGTGCCCCCACTGCGCCTTTCGGCCGTGCGCTGACCGCACACACGCCCCCATCCTCTCCCCCTCCTTTTTTTTTCATCACTCTTTCAGAAAACAAACTTCATCATCAATATGTCTTTACAATCATTTCTCACCAAGATTTTTGGCAACAAATCGACCCGCGACCTCAAGGAGATCGAGCCAATTGTAAAAAAAATCGAGGCTCTTGAGCCTGAGGTGAAACAACTTACCATAGACCAGCTGCGCGAGCGCATCCAGAACGTGCGCGACGACATCCGCCAGGCCATAACCGCCGAGCAGGAGGAAAACGCCCGCCTCAAGGTTGAAGTGGAAGAACTTCCCTTTGACGAACGCCAGCCGGTCTGGGACAAGATCGACCGCAACGAGAAGACCATGCTCGACACGATCGAGGACAAGCTCAACCAGCATCTGCCCGAAGTCTTCGCAGTGGTCCGCGAGACAGCCGCCCGCTTTGCGGCCAACGAGACCATCGTGGTCAAGGCCACCGAGCTTGACCGCGAACTGGCCGCCCAGGGCAAGGACTTCGTAAGCATCGACGGCGACAACGCCATCTGGAAAAACCACTGGCTCGCCGGCGGCAACGAAATCATCTGGGACATGATCCACTACCGCGTGCAGCTCATAGGCGGTATAGTGCTCCATCAGGGCAAGATAGCCGAGATGGCTACCGGTGAAGGCAAGACCCTCGTGGCTACCCTCCCGGTGTTCCTGCGCTCGCTCTCAGGCCGCGGAGTCCACGTGGTGACCGTCAACGACTACCTCTCCAAGCGTGACTCGGAGTGGATGGGACCGCTCTACATGTTCCACGGATCGACTGTGGACTGCATAGACAAGCACCAGCCCAACACCGCCGCGCGCCGCGCCGCCTACAACTGTGACATCACTTTCGGAACCAACAACGAGTTCGGTTTCGACTATCTGCGCGACAACATGGCCATGTCGCCCGCCGACATGGTGCAGCGCAAACACTACTATGCGATCGTCGACGAGGTCGACTCAGTGCTCATCGACGACGCCCGCACACCGCTCATCATCTCCGGTCCGGTTCCCAAGGGCGACGACCAGCTCTTCGACCAGTACCGCCCCAACGTAGAGAAGGTGGTCGAGGCCCAGCGCCGTCTGGTCACCAAAATCCTTGCCGAAGCCAAGACCAAGATCGCTTCAGACGACAAGGAGACCCGCAAGGAAGGCGCCCTGCTTCTCTACCGTGCGTTCAAGGGTCTTCCCAAGAACGGCGCCCTCATCAAGTTCCTCTCTCAGGAAGGCATGAAGAACCTCATGCTTGAGACCGAGGCCTACTATCTGCAGGACAACAAGCGCGAGATGCCTAAGGTAACCGACCCGCTCTACTTCGTCATCGACGAGAAAAACCGCAGCGTGGAACTGACAGACAAGGGTATCGACGAGCTGACCGGCAAGACTGACGACCCGCAGTTCTTCGTGCTCCCCGACATAGCATCGCAGCTTTCGGAGACCGAGCATATCGAGAACGCCGCCGAGCGCCAGCAGCGCAAAGACGAGCTGATGCAGGACTATGCCGTGAAGGCCGAGCGCGTCCACACCGTCACCCAGCTTCTGAAGGCCTACACGCTCTTCGAGAAGGATGTGGAATACGTGATTGACGAAGGCAAGATCAAGATCGTCGACGAGCAGACAGGCCGTATCATGGAAGGCCGCCGCTACAGCGACGGTCTGCACCAGGCCATCGAGGCCAAGGAGCATGTGAAGGTCGAAGCCGCCACCCAGACATTCGCCACCATCACCCTGCAGAACTACTTCCGCATGTATCACAAGCTTGCGGGCATGACCGGTACGGCCGAGACCGAAGCCGGCGAGTTCTGGGACATCTATAAGCTCGATGTTGTCACTATCCCGACCAACAAGCCGATAGCGCGCATCGACATGAACGACCGAGTCTACAAGACCAAGAAGGAGAAATATGCCGCCGTTATCGAGGAGATCCAGGATCTCGTGTCGAAAGGCCGTCCGGTGCTGGTGGGTACCACTTCGGTTGAAATCTCCGAGCTTCTGAGCCGAATGCTTACCATGCGCCACATCCCCCACAATGTGCTCAACGCCAAGCTCCACCAGAAGGAGGCCGAGATCGTGGCCCATGCCGGCAAGAAAGGCATGGTGACCATAGCCACCAACATGGCGGGCCGCGGTACCGACATCAAGCTCACCCCTGAGGTGAAGGCTGCGGGCGGTCTGGCCATCATCGGCACCGAGCGCCACGAATCGCGCCGCGTCGACCGCCAGCTGCGCGGCCGTTCAGGCCGTCAGGGCGACCCCGGATCATCGGTGTTCTACGTTTCGTTCGAAGACCAGCTGATGCGTCTCTTCGCCACTGACCGTGTGATGAAGATGCTTGACACTCTGGGGCTGGAAGAGGGCGAGCGCATTGAGAGCGGCATGGTGACCAACGCTATCGGCAACGCCCAGAAGCGAGTGGAGGAAAACAACTTCGGTATCCGCAAACGCCTGCTTGAGTATGACGACGTGATGAACAAGCAGCGTACCTATATTTATAACCGCCGCCACCATGCCCTGCTTGGCGAACGCATCGGCATCGACATCGCCAACATGATGTGGGATATCATCGAGAACCTCGTCAACAACTACAGCCCGGCTGAATATGAAGAGCTGAGCATGGAGCTGCTGCGGGTGCTCACCATCGAGGCTCCTTTCACCGAGGAGGAATACCGCAACATGTCGAAGGAAGATGCTATCGAGAAGATCCACACCGCTGCCCAGGAGGCTTTTGACCGCAAGGGCCAGAGAATTCTCGACGTGGCTCAGCCGGTGATCACCGACTGCGTTGAAAACCGTGGTTTCAAGGGCCGCATCGCGGTTCCGATGACTGACGGCAAGCGATTCTTCAATCTGGTGGTAGATATCGACGAGGCTTACCGTACGGGCTGCAAGTCGATCGTCAAGGAATGGCACAAGGCTGTGCTGCTTGTGAGCATCGACGAGCTCTGGAAAGAGCATCTCCGCGAGCTCGACCAGCTGCGCCAGAGTGTGCAGAATGCGTCATACGAGCAGAAGGATCCGCTGGTGATCTATAAGGTAGAGTCGTTCCATCTCTTCGAGGCTATGCTCAACAATCTTAACGTTAAGGCTATGGCTACTCTGATGCGCGGCCAGATCTATGTGCAGCAGCCGGCACCCCGGCAGGAGGCTCCGGCGGAGAATGCCGAGGGTGAGGCAGCAGCGGCCGAGGACGAGGGCGCAGAGGCTCCCCGTCAGCAGACTGAGGCCCCCAGGCCGCAGCCTAAGGTTGAGCGCGCTATGCCTGAACGTGCGAACGATTACTCGAAATACCGCGCAAGCCGCGAGAATCTGCCCGGCGAGGCCGCTCAGCGTGCGGCAGCCCAGGGTGCCGGTCAGCAGCGTGTGGCGCCTCAGCCGGTGAAGGCCGGTCCGCGCATCAACCGCAATGATCCCTGTCCCTGCGGTTCGGGCAAGAAGTATAAGAACTGTCACGGCAAGGGTCTCTGACCCCGGTGCCGGCGGCTGCCATGCGGCGGCCCAGACTTAGAATAAACAAGTATTGCAGGGGCGCTTCTGAACTGATGCGCCCCTGCCTTATAAAATAAACCGCTAAACTATCCATGATGAAAAAACTTTTGTTTTCAGTGCTTATAGCCGCCAGTGTGGTTTCGGTCTCATGCACGAAGCGCGTGGAGGGTATTCTGCGCGAGGAGCCTGCCGAGATTTCAAAGAAGGAGGCTGTGAAGATCAGATCTTACTATGAGGAGCAGCTCGCTACGGCTGAGGCTCTGCTTAACGATGGTAAGACGGCTGAGCTTGAGGCTTACCTGAAGGGCCCGGATTGGGCTCTTGCCGAGCGCTGCCACAGCAAACTCACCCAACTCCCCCCGGAACTGGCTACAGAGATGAATATAGCCGGTCTGGAGATAAATTTCGTGGCCTTTGTCAATAAGGTTATCGAGAAGGGTATTCCTCTGAGGGAAGTGGAGGAGGAGTGAGAGACTTGGGAGGCTTTTTTGAGAGCTTTGGGAGGCCTTTTTGAGAGCTCTGGGAGTTCTGGGAGAACTGGGAGTTCTGAGAATCTTTTTTGAAAGCTCTGAGAGCTCCCAAAGCACCCAAAGCTCCCAAAGCTCCCAGCTCTCCCAGAGCTCCCAAAGCTCCCAACTCTCCCAAAAACTCCCAAAACTCCCAGCTCTCCCAGAACTCCCAAAAACTCCCAAAAGCTCCCAAAGCTCCCAAAAATAAAACTTCAAACCTATCCTAAAAAAACTCAATTATCATGCAATCTTCCTTTCTTCCTCAACGTGGTCATTACAAAAGCCTGATCGTCTATCAGAAGGCTGAGTGTATCTATGATGTCACTTATATGTTTGCCCACCGTTTTCTGTCAAGAGGTGACAGGACTGTCGATCAGATGATTCAGGCGGCGCGATCGGGCAAACAGAATATCGCTGAGGGCTGTGCGGCTTCGTCTACTTCACGCGAGACTGAAATCAAGCTTTATAATGTCGCCAAGGCGAGCCTCCAGGAGCTGTTGGCGGACTATGAGGACTTTCTGCGTGTCAGAAGCCTCTGCCAGTGGGAACTGTCTGACCCTCGAAGCATACGCACCAGAAAGGGATGCTCTGAGCACTGCGATTCCGCTTTCTATCGCAATTCACTGCAAAATTCAAGCGAGGAGACTATCGCAAATATAGCCATAACTCTGATTCATCAGGTGGATATTCTTCTCCACCGTCTCATCGAACGGGCCAAAAAGAATTTCCTTGAAGAAGGCGGTATCAGAGAACAAATGACCCGCCACAGACTGGAATATCGCAAAAACAATCCAAAATAAGAATTCAATACCGCTATAAATGACAAGAGGGAAAGCTCAGTTTTAAGCTTTCCCTCTTGTTTTCTATAATACTAATTCTATTTCTTAATCTACAAATTTTATAAACTTAGTATTCTTAAGACCTGATACGCTGCAATAGTTCAGGATGTCACCTTGCAACAACACGCATTTACCCAAATTTGTCGGATTTGCATCCAATGCCAATGTCGCTCTTACAGCTGCCGGCAACTGTACGGGAATACAAAGGTTATAATCTTTGCAATCAGCCGTCGGAGCTAAAACAAGGTTTGTATTCACAGCGCCTTCTGCTGTAAATTGGGTATTTGAAAGCACTGTTTTGTTTGACGGCATAAAACCGACTATATAACCTTTTACATAGACACTTTTGCAACCTTCAGCAGGGGTGGTCTTATCAGTTGCGTTAAGGGCAATCACTTTGGCTACTGAATAGGGATCTGCTTCTGTTCCACTTCCATCAGCGGGGCCGGGGGTGGGGGTTGGATCTACGGGGCCGGGATTTTCACCGCCGCCGGCGTTGAGCTTGACGTTGGTCACACACCAGGTGGCGTACTGGGTGTCAGTTGTGGCATAGTAGCGGAAGCCGATGTAGACGATGCCGCTGAATGAGCTGAGGTCAAGCTCGCCTGAGTTGAGCCATGAAGAGTAGCCGCTGTCAGGTGCTGTAGGGAGCGCGGGGTTGAGCTTGGTCTTGGTGGCTGTGGCAGGATCGGCCGAGGTCATTACGTAGACTTCAAAGACGGTGGTTGTTGAGCCGTAGCCGTTGACCTGGGTGTCAAAGGAGAGTTTCTTGTCAGTGACTTTCGAGAGGTCTACAGCGGGGCTGATGAGCCATGAGTCGTAAGGCGGGGTGGTGCCTTTGTAACCGGTGCATGCCGCATAGGGAAGGTCGTTGAAGACGGTGGCATACCAGGCTTTGTCGCCGGCGGCTTTGACGAGGGTCCAGTCAGCGGGGATCTGCTTGTTGGGGAAGGTTTCATCAAGCGAGGTCACGGCGTTGCCGGGGGTGGGGTCTACGGGGGTGTCACCTCCGGAGATGGTTCCGTCGGTGAGGTTCCAGATAGCGATTCGGTCTTTGTTGACTGCTTGGCCTGAGGGGCATTCGTTGATGATTTCGAGGACGTAGGAGCCGGTGATATTGAAGTCGTGGCTGTAGACGCATTTCTCGAATTTAGTGATGCCTGACTTTTCAAGGATGTCGGAGGCTACTATGGTGCCGTTCTGCTTGATGTTGATGGTCAGTTTGGCTTTGCCGTTGTCATTGAACACCTGGGTGTAGTAGAACGAGAGGGTCTTGAGACCTCCTGAGAGTGTGGGTGAGGTGAGTATGCCGGGCTTGGAGGTGTTGCCGTTGAGGCCTACGGCGAATACAGAGGCGTCGCCGAAGACTTTGAACACGGGGCTTGCGTCTGAGTCACCTCCGCGGAGGAGCTGCGAGTTGGTTGCGGTCCAGCCGGTGGCCGAGGTGAGGTTGACGTAGTAGCCGGTGGCTTCGCCGTTGTTCATGGTGTTGAAGTCGGGGTCGAGGTTGCCGCCGGTGTCGGGGATGTCGAGTCCGTCGATGCGGAAGTTGGCGGCTGCGCCGTTGTTGCCGGTGAGGGCTGCCATGTCAAGAAGGGTTCCGAGGTTGCCTTTGAGCCAGATCTGCGCCTTGTAGTTGCCGGGGTTGTCGGCGAGGTTGCCGTACTGGCGGAGGGGCGAGTCCTGGGGAAGAGATACGACCATGCACTTGGTCCAGTCTTTGCATTCGGGGTCTGAGGCTATGACGAGGGTGTTGTCAAGGTCTACTTCGGCACCGAACTGGATGTCGGTATTGGAGGTCACAGACTGTACGCCTGGAGCTACGGCACCAACGATGTAGCCTGTGAGCCAGATGTTGTTGTCTGAGCCTCCGCCGTTGATTACCGATACGGCTTCATCTACGGTGTAGGGGTTGTCTTCGGCTCCGGGGCCCTGGGTGGGGTTGCCGACGTTCATGCAGCCCTTGCGGTCGATGAGGGTGAGCTGCCAGCCGCCATTTGAGTGATAGCCGAGGATGCCGACGATGTCGAAGTGGCCTTCGGGTAGGACGTCGGAGTAGAAGTTGGAGTAGCCGCTTGTGCGTACCACCATCGAGCTTCCGTCAGAGAGGGTGAGTGTGCGGTTGACAGTTTCCTTGCTTGTGGCGAAGGTTTCCTTGCCGCCGTCGGCGAAGTAGCAGTCGTTGAAACGCACGAGCTGGCTCTGCCATTTCACGAGGGTGGCGGCGCCGCCTCCTGAGATTTCAGAGAGCGAGCGGATGGTGATGGTGTCGAGATCGGCGGGAGCGGGCAGGCCCTGCATCTGGACATGCTGTTCGAAGAATTCGTAGGGCATGAAGGTGGTCTGTGCGCCGTATGACTCGGAGTCTTCGGGGAAGCCGAGCTGCTGGAGACCTGCGTATTTGCCGACTGTCATGCCGGTTACGTCGATGACGAGTTCCTGTCCGCGACGATATTTGTTGTTCATCGAGTTGGCGTTGATGCTCATTGCGAGCGCGCCGGTTGCGTCCTGGATGATGAGCGACTTGTAGATGTTGCCTGAAGCGTCAGATGAGATCACGCGGCCTTTGACGAGCACACGCTTGCCGTCAGCCGCGGCACCTACGGTGGCGTAGTAGTTTTCAGCATCCTGCCAGTATTCGGTCTTGAAGTCGTTGATCGACATGAGCTGATAGTTCTCGCTGTCGGCAAGCCAGGCCGAGGAGGGAGAGGACATTGCGGGATCGTCGAAATCGTCCTGGCAAGCGGTGAAGCCCAGGGTCGCGGCGAAGAGGAGTCCTATGTATTTATTGAATATTCTCATAATTTTCAGAGTATCTTTGGATTATTACTCGGTAATCTTAAGGTTTTTGACTCTCCAGGTGTCAGCTCCTTCAGCAGAAGAGCCGTATTTGAATCCAACCTGGATCTTCTTGCCGGCATAGGCCGAGAGGTCGATCTCACCGGCTGAGACGAAGTCCCAGCTTCCGGCTGCGGGCCATGCGGGAACTGTCAGTTCAGTCCAGTCCGAGGCACCTTCCTCGCGGACAACCACCGAGCAGAGAGTGCGGAGTGTGGTCTGGAATTTGGCGGTCTGATCGAAGGTCATTTTGGCCGAAGTGACGGCTGTAAGGTCGATGACGGGTGAGCAGGCGTAGGCAGTGGCGGGATAGGCCACGCCGCCTACAAAGGCGCTTGCGTTGAGATAGTAGAGACCGTTGTAGCTTTTCCAGGCCCAGATTTCGTTGACGTTTTCGGCCGAGTTGTCTTCAAAGGTCCAGTCGATCGAAGTGGCGTTTTCAGAGAGGCCGCTGTAGATTGCATCGCCTGCCACCGGGGGATTGACGGGGGTGTCAGGGGTGACGGGATGGTTTGCGGTGGTCTCGATGAGCACGTTTCTGATCTGCCATGTTCCGGCCTTGGAGGCTGTGGAGGTGTAGTGGAAGCCGATTTCGACTTTCTTGCCGATGAAGGCCGCAAGGTCAATGTCGCCTGAGTTTGCGAAGTTCCATGACATTGAGGCCGGATAGGCGGGAACCGAGAGGACGGTCCATGCGGTTGTTCCGGCTTCACGGATGCAGACGGAGGTCTCGGTCTTGGCAGTTTCGATGCTGGCGAAGAAGTTGAGGGCCTGGTCGAAGCTCAGGAAGGCTGCTGACTGGGCCGAGAGGTCGATTTCGGGCGACACGAGCCATGAGTCAGAAGCGTAGTTGGCTTTGTTGATGTAGGCTGTGGCGATAGCGTATTTGTGGGAGTCGTATTTCCAGATTTCAGACACACCTTCAGGGAGGAGGTCATTGACGGCTTTGAATTTGCCGAGGCCTGTAGCGAAGGTTTCAGAGAAGATTGCATCGCCTGAAGGGCCTGAGGGGGCATCCACGAATTCAAATCCGTCGATACAGCCTGACTGTGGGTCCATGACGGTGAGCTGCCAGGTGCCGTTGTAGTAGCCGAGGATAGCCACAACAGATCCGGTGCCTTTGGGTAGGATCTGTGAGGCGAATTTTGACTTGTCGCTTGTGCGGACAGTGATTGAATTGCCTTCAGCGTCCTTGAGAGTGCGGTTGGTTGATCCGGTCTGGCCGGGGTTGTTACACCAAGCCTCCTGGCCGCCGCCGTCAAAGCTTACGTTTTCGATCTTGACGAGCTGACACTGCCACTGGATGAGTTTTTCCTTGTCGTTTTTCCAGGCTTCGAGGTCGGAGATCTTGACGGTGTATGGCTCGGCGTCTGTCGCAGCGGGTAGACCCTGGCGCTGTGCGCGGCGGATGAATTCTTCCTTGTCCATGCCGCCAAGGCTTGTCGATCCGGTGTTGGGGTTGGTGTACCAGACGCCGATCTGCATCTGGGTTCCGTAGCCGCCCACGAGGAGGCCGGTGACGTTGATGCGCACTTCCTGGCCCATGTGGTAGCTCTCATTGAGATCGTAGCCGTAGATGCGGAAGTCCATCGCGCCGCTTTCGTCGCGGACGTAGATGCGCTGGTAGACGTTGCCGCTCTGGTCTGATGATATGACACGTCCGGCGAGGATGATGCTGTCACCGTCGGCGTTGACGGGGATGGTCTCCGGAGTGTTGTTCTGAGCCGCATTCCAGAAAAGTTCCTTGAATTCGGCGATCGAAGTGTTGGCCTCGTAGGTGGCCACGGGTACAATCACCGGCGGACGGTCGAGGTCGTCGTCGCAGCTGACGAGAGCGCCAGATGTGGCGGCGACGGCGAGCACGGCGAATATTGATTTATATAGCTTCATATATATTTATGATCTTTTTGGGGATTGATGTTGTGACAGAAATCAGAAGCGGATGCCTACGTTGAGATAGACCTTGATGCCCTGGGCGTAGAAATACTTGTTGGGGTATTTGGTCGAGTCGTAGTTGGTGTAGTCGAAGCGGCCCTGCTGGTAGGCGTAGGTCTGGATGTTTTTGTTGTTGAGGATGTTTTCAACGTTGAGGTTGAAGTTCATCGAGATCTTGCGGTTGATGTAGACGAGCTTGCCGACAGATGCGTTAAGGACGAAGGCGTCTTTGAGCTTGTCCTGCTCGGCGAGCTGGCCCATCTTGGCTTCGAGTTCCTCAAGAGTGGGATATTTCTCCCAGAGGTCGGGAAGAGCCTCGTGGCGGATCGGCGAGAGGTTTACGTAGGCGTCGCCCATCCATGAAGCGTTCACGTTGAAGAACCATGATTTGGGGGCAGCCCAGTCGATGCCGATGTTGGCTGCGGTCTGTGGAGTTCCGCCGATGTAGAAGTTCTTGAGATAAACGGTCTGGTTGATGTCGTCCATCATGCCGTTTTCATATGAGCGTGTGCCTTCGGGGCGGTTCTTGTACTGATAACGTGCGAAGGTTGCGGCTGCCGAGAGGGTGAGCGAGGGAGTGATCTTGTAGGCTGCGCCGATCTCGATGCCTTTGTAGCGGGTGTGTACGCCCTTGAGCACGTAGTTCATGAATGTTGAGTACTGGTCGTCATAGAAAGATGAGCGTTCGGTCTGGTCGAACATTTCGGTCCAAAATCCGGTGATTGCACCGCGGAAACGGCGGTAGTTCCAGGAGTATGATATGTCGCCTGAAAGGATGCGTTCGTTCTGGAGGCCGTCAATGGCGGTGTCTTTGATACGGGGCGAGATGTAGGCATATTCGAAGAGGGGTGCTACGGTCTCATATCCGGCGTGGGCCGAGATGAAGTTGCGTCCGTCGATCTTGTAGGTCGCGCCTGCTTTGAGAGCGCCTGTGTCGAAGCGGTGGGTAGCGCCCTTGCCGTAGGAGTTTTCGGGAGCGCGGCCGTTCTGCATCTGGCCGTCACGGAAGAACTGGGTGTAGCCGATCTTGAGGCCGTAGTTGATGTCCCACTGGGGAAGGGTGATGATGTTCTGGAGCCAGAAGTCACCGTGGAGGGCGTTGATGTAGTAGTCATAACCGAAGGTGTCGCCCTTGCCTACACGGCGGCTGGGGTTGCGGAGGTCGTTCTGGAGCATCTGCGGGTCGCTGGGGAAGTCGCGTTCGCTGTACTGGTCGATGTCGAGCCAGTATTCACCTCCGAGGAGGTCGCGGATGGTCTTGTAGTAGTGGGCGCGGGTGTAGTTGAAGCTTACGCCGGCCTGGAGGGTCATGTGGTCGTTGAGACGGTGGTTGAGCAGAGAGTTAAACATGAAGTTCAGCTGATTGCTGTGGCGGTTCTCAAGGATGTAGCTCGATGAGTGGTTGTCGGGGTTTCCACCGCGTCCGAACTGGTTGTTGAGGTAGTTGGCCTGGTAGAGCTTGTCCCAGTTGATCTGACGGAAGCTGTCATCGTGACGCCAGAGGTCGGTGTAGAGGTTGAAGGCTTCCTGGTTGTCGGCGAAGTAGCTGGGGAGGTAGCGGTAGTAGTCGGGACGGGGGTCGGCGGCGTTGTACCAGTTGAGAGCCGAGGTAGAGTAGTTGACGGCGCGGAATGCGGCACCGGTGTTCAGTGTGGTTCCGTTTTTGGGTTTCCAGATCCAGTTGAGCACGGCAGTGGGGTCGAATGTCTCAACAATCTTTGAAGAGCGCTTCTCGCCGTTCTGCCAGCCCCAGTTGGGGTTGTAGAGGTTGTTGCCGGTGAGCTGGTAGGCTTCTTCGTAGGTTGCGGAGTTGGTGGCGCGCTGGGTGGGGGCTCCCCAAACTGTGAGGTTCAATGAGTGCTTGTCATTGAACACTTTTTCAAGCGAGGCGAAGAGGCCGAAGGAGTTGTAGAAAGTTCCGTCGATCACGCCTTCATTGGCATAGCGTCCGATTGCTGAGACTGTGAATGCCCAGCCGTTCTTGTTGAGACCGGTCGAGTACATAGCCATAGCGCGGAGCATGTAGTTTGAGTTTGTGTAGGCAAGCGATCCGTTGAAGCCGGGAGCGTAGTGCGAGGCGCGGGTGTTGATGTCAGTTGCGCCGCCGATGTTGCCGAAGCCGAATGCGGCTGCTCCGAGGCCGAGAGCCGCAGTGCGGTCACGGAAAGCGCGGTTCATGCCGCCGAGGGTGGAGTAGTTAAAACGTCCGCGGGCCATGTCATTGAAGTTCACACCGTTGATGTAGGTTTCGGAGTATTTGGAGTCGTAGCCGCGAATGCGGAAGCGCATGGGCTGGAAGTCGTAGCTTGCGGAGTTGTAGTAGACGTCGTCGCTGGCGCCGGTGAGGGCTGCTATCGACTGTGCCGATCCTTCTTCGTCTTCAAGGAGGTTCTGGTCGAAGAGCATGTCATTCTGATCTTCATAGAAGACGTTGTTGAGGTTCGAGTCGAGCATCTTGATGATGCCGAGGTTGTCGATGACTCCGTTGACGATGTTGACGTTCATCGTGACGTCCTGATAGCCGTAGGCCACGATGACAAGCATGTCATCTCCGGCTTTGGCGGTGGAAATTCGGAACTCGCCCGAAGGGTCGGTCGTTGCCTGGAGTCCCTGGTTGTCGAGCATCACAGTTGCGCCCGAAACGGGAACGCCGGTGTTGGAGTCGACAACGGTACCGGCTACGCCTGTGGTCTGTGCAAGCGACGGTATTACGGCCGTCAGCAGCAGTAGCAGAAACAGTTTCAGTCTCATAAATTATTGATAATATGATTTTTGATGTTTTGATGTCGTTTTTTTTTCAATCCGGTTATGTCCGGTGTCAGTCGATGAATCCGCGCAGGCGGAGGTAGGCTTTGACGAGTTCTACGTTGTCTTTCATCTGCAGGCGTGAGGAGTCGAGCGTGAGGTCGTAGCTTTTGGCATCGCCCCAGGTCTTGTCAGTGAAGAAGTTGTAGTAGTCGGCGCGCCATTTGTTGGTCTTGCGGGCCATTGCTTCGGCTTTGTCGGCGGCGAGGGCATCGTTTCGGCCCATTATGCGGCGCACACAGTCGGCCATCGGAGCGTGGACAAAGATGTTGACGCAGCGGGGATGGTCGCGCAGGATGTAGTCGGAGCTTCGGCCTACCACCACAAACGATTTTTCCTGGGCAACGGACCGCAGGAAGTCGCTGATGCTTTTGTAGAGTCCGTCATCGGAGATTGATGATGCTCCGGTGTAGTAACACATCGGTGTCACGCCCATCGAGAAGCTGAAAAGACCCTGAAGGAAGGTTGGGAAGCGCTCGTCTTTCTTTTGGAAGAATTCGGGGTTTACTCCGGCGAGTTTGGCCGATTCGACAAGCAGTTCCTTGTCGTAGTAGGCTATGCCGAGAGCGTCGGCGAGGGCTTTGCCCAGTTCACGGCCTCCGCTGCCGAACTGTCGTCCGACGGTGATGACAAACGGAGGGCGGTGAGAGATGCGTGGGCTGGAATCGTTGTCCATCCTGTACAATATATTAAGGTGGTTAAACAAGAATCCCTGTTGGACGGGCGCTTACCGGCGTGTTACCTGCAGAAAGATTTCAGTCGGGAAGTGATCGGAGTATCCGTTGAGCCATGCGCCGGCTGCAAATGTGCGTTTGGGGTAACCCTGACGCTGGCCTTCGGTGTCAAAGAGGAAGTCGAAGTTGTTGACTTTGCAGGTTCTGTAGCAGAGGCGCGCGCCGTTTTTGTTGAGGAGTGTTCCGGAGACGATTATCTGGTCAAAGAGGTTCCACTGGCCTTTGTAGGCGAGGGTGCCGATGCCGCGGTCGAGGATTTTCCACCAGGGATTGTAGAACTGGTGAGGTCCGACGTTTTTCTCGTCGCGCTGCGCGCCGAGGCTTACGGCACATGATTTGTCCTGGGGGTCGTCATTGAGGTCGCCCATGATTATCACACCCTGGTTGGGACGGATGGCCCAGAGGGAGTCGGCGATCTGCTTTGACAAAGATGCCGCTGCTTCGCGCAGGTAGCTCGAACGCTCCTGTCCGCCAAGGCGCGAGGGCCAGTGGTTGACGATGACGCTGACGGTGTCTCCGCCAAGGATACCTGTAACACACATCTGGTCGCGTGTGCGGAAGCTTTCGTAGCCCGGAATCACAAGGCGGTGGTTTGTGACATCGAGGACTTTGAATAGGCGGGGGTTGTAGAGGAGGCCTACGTCGACGCCGCGGCGGTCAGGCGAGTCGTGGTGCACGACCTGCAGACGCCACTGGCGGATGTCTTTGGCGCGCACGAGGTCGTCGAGACAGCTTTTGTTTTCAATTTCAGAGACACCGATGATTGCCGGGCCCATCGGAGTGTTTTTGGTCACCATCTTGGAGATGCAGTAGGCCAGATTGTTGATTTTGCTCCAGTATTTGGAACCGTTCCACTGACGGGCACCGTTGGGAGAGAATTCAAGGTCATACTGGCCGTTGTTGTTGATGGTGTCAAACAGATTCTCAAGGTTGTAAAAAGCCACCCCGTAGACGAGGGGCTGCTTCGGGTCAGACTGGGCCGACGCACCAAACGCCATCAGCACAGCCAACAGCGGGAGTAGGAAAATCCTCTTCATAAGATTGATCAACAGTATTTTACGAGAAGTTTTTAAAAGACAATAATACAAGCCGGACACAACAGATATGCGCCACGGCTCTTTATCACGGTGTAAAAATAGTAATTATTTCACATCTATCCCAATATTAGCGGCTAAAAAATTATCACTGCAGACTGAAAATTGCTGAACGGTCTGTGCTGACAATCAGAAGATAAGCCTCGGCGAGAGGCTCCGTTAAACTTTATTGATTAAATTATTGTTAAACGTCAGCTTTATTATTGTCGGCAGAATGACTCTCTTAACAGATTTTTGTTAACTTTGCGAGTGATTTGGCAACGATTTGTCAGAAAACTATTATTCTATAAGATTGTTTTAGAATATACTGATCATCAACATACACACACCATACCAATTAACATGGCAAAAGTCACAAAAGAAATGGCGCTGGACTATCACCGTTATCCGCGCCCCGGAAAAATCGAAGTAATCCCCACCAAACCCTATGCCACCCAGGCCGACCTGGCCCTGGCCTACTCTCCCGGCGTGGCCTATCCCTGCCTTGAGATCAAAGACAATCCTGACGATGTTTACAAATATACCGACAAGGGCAATCTTGTGGCCGTGATCTCCAACGGCACGGCAGTGCTCGGTCTGGGCAATATCGGCGCTCTGGCCGGCAAGCCCGTGATGGAAGGCAAGGGTCTGCTTTTCAAAATATTCGCGGGTCTCGACTGCTTTGACATTGAAGTCGACGAGACCGACCCCGACAAGTTTATAGATATCGTCAAGGCTCTCGGCCCGACTTTCGGCGGCATCAACCTCGAAGACATCAAGGCGCCTGAGTGTTTCAAAATCGAAGAGCGCCTGAAGGCCGAAATGAACATCCCCGTGATGCACGACGACCAGCACGGCACGGCCATCATCTCGGCCGCCGCTCTGCTCAACGCCATCGAGATCCAGGGCAAGAAGATAGAAGAGATTCGTCTGGTGGTCAACGGCGCAGGCGCGGCAGCCGTGTCATGCACCAAGCTCTACTGCGCTCTTGGCGTGAAGATGGAAAACGTGGTGATGTGTGACAGCAAGGGTGTCATCAGCCACAAGCGCACAGACCTTAACCCGCAGAAGGCACAGTTTGCCACCTCGCGCGAGATCACGACCCTGGCCGAGGCTATGGTTGACGCCGATGTGTTCCTCGGCCTCTCGGTCAAGGATGTGGTGACCCCTGAAATGGTCAAGAGCATGGCACCGAAGCCTATCGTGTTCGCTCTGGCCAATCCCGATCCGGAGATCGCCTACGAGACAGCAATGGCCGCCCGCCCCGACATCATCATGGGCACAGGCCGTTCGGACTACCCCAACCAGATCAACAATGTGCTGGGCTTCCCCTACATCTTCCGCGGCGCTCTTGACTGCGGCGCGTCGGAGATCAACGAGACGATGAAGATCTATGCCGTAAGGGCCATTGCAGAACTCGCCAAGAAACCCGTACCACCGGTGGTGAGCGCTGCCTACAACCGCTCAGACATCCACTTCGGCCGCGACTACATCATCCCCACCCCCTTTGACCCGCGCCTGCTCACATCAGTGGCTCCCGCTGTGGCCAGAGGCGCAATGGACAGCGGAGTGTCACGCCGCCCGATCACCGACTGGGACGAATATGACGAAAAACTCCGTCTTCTCAAAGGCAACGACCGCAAGTTTACCCGCCGCCTGAACGAGGCAGCGCGCACCAACCCGAAGCGAGTGGCCTTCGGCGAGGCCAATACCGACAATATGCTCCGCGCCGCCGCCATCGCTGCTGCCGACGGTCTGTGCATCCCCATCCTGCTCGGCAACGAGGAGATGATCGAGAAACGCGCCCAGCGCCTCGGCCTCAACATAGAGGGAATCGAGATCGTCAACCTGCGCCACGACCGCGAGGCTCCGCGCCGCGAACGCTATGCGGCCATGCTGACCACCAAGCGCCAGCGCCAGGGCGAGAATTTCGAAAGCGCTCTCGACAAGATGTTTGACCGCAACTATTTCGGCATGATGATGGTGGAGACCGGCGATGCCGATGCCTTCATTGCCGGAACCCGCTCGGCCAACAATCCTACCGCGGACATAGCCCGCGAGGTGATAGGTCTGCGCGACGGGTTCAAGCACTTCGCAGCCATGCATGTGCTCGAAACCTCGAAGGGCACATACTTCCTGGCCGACACCATGATCAACGGCACCGCCGACGAGGAGACTCTGACCGACATCACCCGTCTGGCCCACGATGCGGTGAAGTTCTTCGCCCACGAGCCTGTCATGGCCCTCGTCTCATACTCGAACTTCGGCACCAATTCTGAAACCGAGCCGAAGACGGTGCACAACGTTGTCAGCAAACTCCATGAGGAGAATCCGGATATGATCGTAGACGGCGAAATGCAGGTCAACTATGCCCTGAACCGCGCCGTGCGCGACAAGGCTTATCCCTTCACCCGCCTCTACGGCAAGGATGTCAACACACTGGTGTTCCCCAACCTCAGCGCGGCCAATGCGGCTTACCGCATCATGCTTGAAATGGGTGTCGGCGAGTCGATCGGCCCGATCCAGATGGGTCTGAAGAAGCCTGTCCACTTCATGAACGTTGACGCGGAGGTGCGTGACATCATCAATGTCATCGCCATCGCAGGCCTCGACGCCGCCACTCTCGAAAACATGAAGTAAGAAACAGCCGGGAGGGTGTTGCCATAAAACACCCTCTAAAAAACCTAAACCCGGAAGAGCGTTTGTTACGGATGCTCTTCCGGGTTTCTTTATAAAACTAATTTATCTTGGCCGATAGCTGACAGCATGAGTGATACGGACGAGGCTGCGATGCGTGGCCGGCCCAGGGCTCATGGCTCCAAGAGGCGATCAATCATCGTCATCATCGTGATGATGATGGTGCTTCTTGTGCTTCTTATGTTTCTTATGCTTTTTATGATGGTGATGGTCGCCTCCGTCAGGGAAGTCATATTTATATTCATGCTCCATGCCCCAATGGGTTCTTACTGTGCCGCAAGAACTTGTCAGGCCGGACCCGACAAAGGCCAACAGGAGTCCGATAATATAAGCGAAAAATCTCTTGCGTCTCATAATCAGCAGGTAAACGTGAGTTAATCTATATAAGGTTGTTTTTAAACCACCTCTTAAGTATGATCAGGCGTTGAACACCTTCAGGATTTCTAACGTTAGTTATGATAAAAATGTTTATCACCGTTTAATTTTTTCTCATGTATTTTGCGTAATTTTGTGGCTAATGCCCGGTTAAACCATTTCGGCCGGGAGGTGTCATATCCAGAAATGACCGACTGTCGTTTCATCTGTAATTCAAGATATCAAAAACCACTGACCAAGTATAGATTATGAAAAAAATATTCCTCGTACTGTTGCTGGCAGTCACTGCCATCATAAGCGCAAGCGCCAAAGACAAAGCCGAAATGACATTTGTCAAAACCGCCCACGATTTCGGCACCATCAAGGCCGACGGGGGTGCTGTCACCGCCGTCTATGAGTTCACCAACACCGGATCGGCTCCGCTGACCATCATCAATGTGAGCAACGGCGGCTGCGGCTGCACCAAGCCCTCTTTCCCCAAAAAGCCAATAGCTCCGGGCAAAAAAGGCGAGATAAAGATTACTTTCCAGCCCAAGGGACGCGCCGGAGAGTTCAACCGCACGGTCAAGGTGAAGTCAAACGCCACGAAATCACGCATCAACCTTACGTTTAACGGTGTAATCATTCCTGAAACCAAATGATCAGACTGCGCACTATCGCCGCCATGCTCTTAGGCTCGGCGGCTTTCATGGCCCATGCCGACGGCCGGGGTATCTGGCTTGAACAGAAGCACGATTTCGGGGCTTTTGACGAGGATCTGGGCACTGTCTACTGTGACTTCCGCCTGGTCAACGCCTCTGACGAGCCTATAGCCATAATCAGCGCGCGTGCCAACTGCGGATGCACCAAACCGGAGTATTCGCGCGATCCGATAGCTCCGGGCGACACGGCCGTGATCCGCGTGGGCTTCGACCCCAAGGGGCGGCCGGGACGCTTCGTGAAATACGTCAACGTCGATCTCGATTCAGACCCCAAGCGCACGTCACTGACCATCCAGGGCACTGTGATCGGCGCGTCAAACACTCTGAAATCGCGCTTCCCGCTGACGCTCGGCCCGATGAAACTGCGCGGCGACATGATAAGCTACGGAAATATCTACAGCGGCCATACCGGCGGGCAGTATCTCGAATGCTACAATGCGTCGGCCGATACGATCCGCCCGCAGGTGATCAGCAAGCCGTCATATATAAATGTGATCATGCAGCCGGCCGAAGTTCCGCCGGGCGACAGATTCGTGATCTCGACCGTGTTTCACGGTGACCGGGTCAAGACCTGGGGCATAGTGACCGACTCGATGACGATAGCTCCCGATGCCGGATCGGCCGAGCGGATGAAGATCGAGACCGTGGCCATCATAGGCGAGGATTTCTCGAAGCTCACAGCCAAGGAGCGCGCCAACGCTCCGGTGATAGACACTGACGAGACTGCCATTGACCTGCGGCGCATCATCCGCGGCGACGCTCCGCTGAAGCGCACGTTTACCATCGTCAACAAAGGTAAGTCGAATCTGCTGATCCGCCGCATCCACTGTCCGGAAAAGGCTGTGGATGTCAGACTCAAATCCGACAAGATCAAACCGGGTAAGAGCGAGAAGGTGGAGGTGACGGTCAATCCGGCCCTCATCGGCGACACCGAACTGCTCAACGCCCGCATCAATATCATAGCCAATGATCCGGACCATCCCTCGACTATGGTCCGCGTAGTTGCCGAAGTAAAATAAGAGGTTGTCAGAAAACAGTCTCCAAGCATTCACTCATAGACCCACACACAGTCAAGCATCACATCAGTCATGGAACATATTGAAAACGACGATCAGTTCGGCGGCCTCACCGTCAACAAGGGCGTGAGCCAGCCTCCGGTAGTCAACCCCTATCTCAAACGCCGCAAGCGCAAGGCGCTGCCGAGCGCGGGCGAACTCGTGGAAGGAATACTCAAGGGCGACATCACCACCCTCGCCCGCGCCGTGACCCTCGTGGAAAGCCTTTCGCCCGACCATCAGGCCATAGCCCAGGAGGTGATAGAGAAATGTCTGCCCCACTCCGGGAAGTCGCGCCGCATAGGCATCACGGGAGTGCCCGGAGCCGGCAAAAGTACCTCTATAGACGTTTTCGGGCTCCACGTACTCAAGGGGGGCGGCAAACTTGCCGTGCTTGCCATCGATCCGTCAAGCGAACGCACCAAAGGGAGTATTCTCGGCGACAAGACCCGCATGGAGAAACTTTCGGTGCACCCTGACGCCTTTATCCGCCCCAGCCCTTCGGCAGGATCGCTCGGCGGCGTGGCCCGCAAGACGCGCGAGACCATAGTGCTCTGCGAAGCCGCCGGCTTCAACAATATCTTTGTGGAGACCGTAGGTGTGGGCCAGAGCGAGACAGCCGTGCACTCGATGGTCGACTTCTTCCTTCTGATCCAGCTCGCCGGCACCGGCGATGAGCTCCAGGGCATCAAGCGCGGCATCATGGAGATGGCTGACGGTATAGTGATCAATAAGGCCGACGGCGACAACATTCAGCGCGCACAGCTCGCGCAGGCACAGTTCCGCAGTGCTCTCCACCTCTTTCCGCCTACGGAATCAGGCTGGAGCCCGGAGGTGCTGACCTATTCGGGTTATTTCGAACTGGGAATTCCTGAGGTGTGGGACATGATAGACCGCTATTTCGCCTTTGTGGACGCAAACGGCTATTTCGAGCGCAAGCGCAGTCAGCAGGCCCGCTACTGGATGTATGAGACGATCGATGAGCAGCTCCGCGCCCATTTCTACAATAATCCTGAAATCGAGCAGATGCTTGCCGCCAAGGAGATCCGTGTGCTGAACAATCAGCAAAGCTCGTTTACAGCCGCCCGCGATATTCTCGACCGCTATTTCAACCGCTCGCTCTGAATGGGTCTGTTCTGAGCCGGACTGTTCAAAATCCGGGATGAAAGGCTCTCTCAGCGATGGCTGAGAACCCTGCGCAGACGGCGGACAAGCGCCATAGTATAACGATAGAGCGGGTTCGGGGCCGACACGATATCGGTGGCCATAGTCTCGGCCATAGTCATCGGAGCTTCGGTGCCGAACTGGCCCGGATAGAGCACTATGAGATTTGTATTGGCAAAGTATTTCTGCAGATATTCCGGCACGGTGTCCATGTCACTGTCAAACGATACCGATGAGCGGCGCGCACTCACCACTATGAGCAGATCATCGTCATTGACTTCCGCTGATTTCAACACGAAATCGTCATAACTTCTAACCTCGGCAAACGACATCCGTATGCCGAGGTTGCTTTGTCTTACGACCGTGCGGATCAGCGGCACAGTCGACTCCTCGCACCAGAATTCAATGCGACAGCCTATCTGGCGGCAGAGGTTGCCTACGGCCTGCACCCAGCGGCGGAATCCGGTTTCGAACTGGGCTTTCTTCGGCACGGCCACAAGGATGCGGGTGACAGTGTTGAGCGGGATGAAGCAGCGCGGCATGACCACCATGCGATTGGTGGAGCGCAGAAGCTGCTCCACTTTCTCGCCAAGGAAAGAGTCGATGATGCTTGTGCGACGGTGGAGGCCTACGATCAGTTCGGTTATGTCACGCTCCTCCATTGTGTTGAGCACTCCGGTTATGAAGTTGAGATCGAAGCGCTCTATGGGAGTTAGCGTGGTCTCGACGGCTGCAGCGGCTCTTTCGGCCACGTCAAGAGAATTGCGGCCTATGGCACGGGCCGACGCAGAATTGTCGTTGCGCACATGCAGCGCATAAAGATCGCCCGCCACAGAGCTGTCAGGGAAGCGCATCGAGAGGGCGAGGTCTACAATTCCGGGGGCTGTCAGCGGATTCGAGATGGCTATCAGGGTGCGCGGATGGGCGGCGGAATCGTCTTTAGAGTTTTCTTCCTCTTCCTGCTCAAGCATCTGGACCTTGATGCGCGAGGCTGCCCGCTCGGTTCCAAATGATGAGACTGTGCAGGTGACAAGGATCATGACCACCGTGCCGTTCAGCACCTGGATATCAAACAGATGCAGTTCATAGCCGATCATGACCACTGCGAGGGCCACGGCGGTGTGGGCGTTGGAGAGCTGATACATCATGGAGCGGTCAACCGGTGTCAGCCCGTAGACTTTCTGAGTGACAAGGGCGGCGAGCCATTTCGAGGCCATAGCCACGGCGCTCATCACGGCGGCGGTGTAGAGGGTACCCCAGCCGTCAAGCACGACACGCAGGTCGATCAGCATACCGACTCCTATAAGAAAGTAAGGGATGAAAAGAGCGTTGCCCACAAACTCAAGGCGCCCCATCAGAGTGGACCGCGCCGGGATGAAGCGGTTGAGCACCAGCCCGGCGAAGAAGGCGCCGAACACCCCCTCAATGCCTATGAACGAGGCGAGGGCGGCGGCTCCGAACACAGCCACCATCACGTAGATGAACTGGCTGATGCCGTCGCTGTAGTGCTTGAAGAAGTAGCGCGTTATGCGTGGGTAGAGATATGTGATGCCTACGCAGTAGAGGGCGAGATAGAAGAGCACCGGAACCAAGGAGCCCAAGGAGCCGTCGCGGTAGACACCGAGAACACCTGCAAGCACTATCAGCGATCCGAGCACGGTCATGATGGTGCCGGCTATGGCTATGATTACGGCCGGCGATTTGGTGACTCCGAATCGGTTTACAATAGGATAGGCTATGAGGGTGTGGGCTGCGAACATCGAGGCAAGCAGCACGGCCTCAAGCAGGTGCATGCCGAGCGCGGCCATCGCGGTGAGCGTTCCTAAAAGCAGTGGTATTATAAAGGTGAAGGCTCCGAAAGCCATGCCTTTGCGCAGGTTCTTGCGCAGGTGGTACATGTCAATTTCGATTCCGGCCAGAAACATGAGGTAGAGTATGCCTACCTGGCCGAAGACTTCGAAGCTCATGTCGCGGGCAAGCAGATTGAGCCCGTAGGGGCCTACGGCGACTCCGGCGATGATCAGTCCGATTACCTGCGGAATCTTCAGCCTGCTGAGCACGAGAGGTGTCAGCAATATAATGGCCATCACCGTCAGAAATATGGGTACGGGGGCGGTGATCAGAGGCGCAGTGGAGGGTATGGCAAATGACAGTAACATCGCAGTGCAAAATTACTCAAAAGTGCCCGAATTCCGCAAGTGCTGAAATGAAATTTTCACTGAAAAGACTGATTGAATGAACAAAGAGCTGCTAAAAAAGCGGGTCCCCCGCTCTGAGTGCATTGCGCACCCTGAGCGGGGGACGGTATGGTCAGTGAGCCGGATCTGAGGCGCGGGCTTGCGGAATTCAGCGGATGGCTTCGATCACATAAGTGGCTCCCGGCTCAGTGGGGAGATCATAGAGAGAGGTGGCGGGAAGTTCGAGCGCCGGGATCTTGGAGCTGTCTTTTATAACGGGTTTCGGGATGGAGTAGACGCTGTTGAGCGCGTTGGTGTTGGCTCCTTCAGCCGCTTTCAGAGGCTGGCCGCCGGCAAGACGGAGAGCCGAGGCGGAACGCAGGCGGAGATTGCCGCCGAGAGTCGAGCGGACGGTTGCCGACACGAGTTTTCCGTCGGCCCACTTCATGTCAGTGATCTCGAAACCGCCACGGGTGCGGAGACCTTTGACAGAACCCTTGGGCCAGGCATCGGGCAGAGCGGGGAGCAGGTGGACGGCTCCGTCGTGGCTCTGGACAAGCATTTCGGCTATGCCGGCGGTGCAGCCGAAGTTGCCGTCGATCTGGAACGGCGGGTGGGCGTCAAACATGTTGGCATACGTGCCGCCATCCTGATCCTTGATGGTGACGTTGGGATCTTTGAGGCGGAGCTGGTTGCGGATGAGCTTCATGGCGTGGTTGCCGTCGAGCAGTCGGGCCCAGAGGCAGACTTTCCAACCCATAGCCCAGCCACGGCTGGCGTCACCACGTCCGATGAGCGATTTTTTGGCTGCCTGGAAGAGTTCGGGGTTGGTGTATGGCGAGATCTGGTTGCCGGGATAAAGCCCCCAGAGGTGCGAGACGTGTCGATGGCTGCTGCGCTCCTTGTCCCAGTCTTCAAGCCATTCCTGGAGCTGGCCGTATTGACCTACGTGCATGGGAGGCAACTGAGCCTTGAGCGAGTCGAGGCCGGCGGCAAATTCGCTGTCCACTCCGAGCACTCCGGCAGCAAGAGCGGTGTTGTTGAGCAGGTCGTAGACCATCTGATTGTCCATAGTCACGCCGCTGAACACTGCAAGGCTCCGTTTCTTGCCTCCGGCATCCTCATAGGAACCGAGTCCGGGGTGGTTTTCAGGAGAATTTGAGGGGGAGACCACCTTGTAGCCGCTCTTCGGGTCGGTGACAAGGAAATCCTGATAGAATTCGCAGGCACCTTTGAGCACGGGATAGACCGATGCAAGCCAGGCCTTGTCGCCGGTGTAGAGATAGCGTTCCCACAGGTGAGAGGCGAACCAGGCGTTGCAGGTTGGCCAGATGCTGCACGAGGCATTGTCGACCGATCCGGTAGAGCGCCAGAGGTCGGTGTTGTGGTGGAGAGTCCAGCCGCGGCATCCATACATTTTTTCAGCCGATTCGCGTCCGGTGACGCTGACATCTTTCACAAGCTGAAGGAAGGGATCGTGACACTCGCTGAGGTTGGTGACCTCGGCAGGCCAGTAGTTCATCTCGACGTTGATGTTGGTGGTGTATTTGCTGTCCCATGCGGGATACTGTCCGGCATCGGGGTTCCAGATACCTTGCAGATTGGCAGGCTGTGTGCCGGGCTGTGAGGAGCAGATGAGCAGGTAGCGGCCAAACTGGAAGTACATGGCGGCAAGACCGGGGTCGTCAGACGAGGCGAATTCGGCTATACGGGTGTCGGTCGGCTTGGCCTCCTGCACGGGGTTGTGGCCGAGATCGAGGCTGACGCGGTTGAACATCGAGGCATAACGCGCGCTGTGGTCTGCCTTGGCGCGGGCATAGTCGCGGTCAAAGGCCGAGAGTGCGGCCATAGCCTTGGCATCGCTGTCGCCTGAAATGTCTTTATAGTTTTCAAAGTTGGTGGCGGAGGCCACGATGATCAGTGCGCTGTCGGCATTTTTGACCGTCAGCGTGCCTTTTGAGCGGTCGGCGCTCTGCTTTCCGCCATCGGCTATGATCTGTATATAGGTGGTGGCATGCAGGAGGTTGGGGATATTCTCCATTTCCGGCTGTCCGGGGAAGGAGCTTACCCGCAGCAGATTGTCGCTGCCTTTGACTACTTCGGCCGAGGTTTTGACGCGCTTTTCCTTTTCAGGGCCTTTGAATGAAGTAGTGAAGCTGATCTTGCCGCCTTTTGAGGCTGTCAGACGCATGACAAGCACGTTGTCGGCAAGTGAGGTGAAGATTTCGCGGTTGTAGCCCACACCGTCGGCGGTGTAGCTCACGCGGGCCACTGCGTCGGTCAGGTCGAGGGTTCGCGAATAGTCTGTCGGGGTTGCTTTCGGAGTCTTGAAGTCGAGCACGATGTTGCCGAGCGATTCATAGGCCATGCCGTGGGCGGTCACATTGATGTCAGCGGTGATGTTTGACATGGCCAGACGCTGAGCCTGCTCGTAGTCTCCGCGGTTGATGCAGTCACGTATTTCCTGCAGGTGGGCTTTGGCGTTGGGATTGATGTTGTTGTAGGGACTTCCGGCCCAGAATGTGTCTTCGTTGATCTGGATGGTGTCACTTGTCACACCTCCGTAGACCATCGCTCCGAGGCGACCGTTGCCGAGCGGAAGGGCCTCAAGCCAGTAATCGGCCGGGCGGTCATAACGCAGAGTCAGATAGTTCTGAGCCATAAGAGGGATAGCCGTCACGGCCATCATCATGTACATAAAAAGTTTTTTCATTCGGTATAGTTACTTTAGGTATAATTGTTTTATACAGGTTTCATGGGTTCAATCAGAAGGATGCTCAGTTTTTTGTCAGGGCGGTCTCTTCCCAGATGTAGAGGCGATCGGAGGGACGGATTTTGCGCGGCACCTTGATGGAGAAACTCTGGCCTTTCTTCACCACGGGCACGGGGTCGTAGTCCAGACGAAGTTCCTCGACAGTCATGATGATTGCTCCGGTGTCGGTTCCGGTGATTACCACCTCGTCGCCCACATGGAGTTCGCCGCCTTCCATCAGGAACTCCCCTACTCCGAGTTTCGGGAAATAGCGCACACCTTTGGCCAGATAGCGCTTTACGCGGGTGGCCGACGAGCCGTATTTGGCCGACCATTCGCCGAGGCGCTGGCCGAGATAGTAGCCGTTCCAGAAACCGCGGTTGAAGATCTTGGAGAGTTCTTCGTCCCAGCGGGCTATGCGGTCTTCGGTGAACTCGCCGCGGCAGATGGCCTCAATGGCTTCCGAGTAGGCCTGAACGGCGATTTTGACATACTCTGGACCGCGGGCGCGGCCTTCGATCTTGAACACTCTGACTCCCGCGTCGATCATCTTGTTGAGGAAGTGAATGGTCTTCAGATCCTTAGGCGACATGATGTATTTGTTTTCCACGGCAAGTTCGTCGCCAGTCTCGCGGTCGGTGACGGTGTAGCCGCGACGGCATATCTGAGTACAGGCTCCGCGGTTGGCGCTTGAGTTCATCTCGTGGAGGCTGAGATAGCATTTGCCTGAAACGGCCATGCAGAGCGCTCCGTGGCAGAACATTTCGATGCGCACTCTCTGCCCGTGGGGTCCGCGGATGTCCTCGCGCTCGATGGCGTCATGGATGGCCTTGACCTGGTCGAGATTAAGTTCGCGGGCAAGCACCACCACGTCGGCATATTGCGCGAAGAAGCGTACGGCTTCGATGTTTGTGACATTGAGCTGTGTGGAGATGTGGACCTCCACTCCGATGCTTCGGGCATAGCTGATGGCGGCGATGTCACTGGCTATGATGGCTGAGATTCCGCTGTCGCGCACGGCCTCGATGACGGCGCGCATCTTGTCGAGTTCGTTGTCATAGATGATCGTATTGACCGTGAGATAGGTCTTGACTCCGGCCCGGTCACAGATGGAGGCAATGTTGCGCAGGTCGTCAAGCGTGAAGTTGACCGATGAGCGTGAGCGCATGTTCAGCCCTTCGACACCGAAATATATGGCATCGGCTCCGGCCTCGATAGCGGCGTGGAGCGACTCGTAGCTCCCGACGGGAGCCATTATTTCAAAATCCTTTCTGTTCATATTCTGCAAAGGTACTACAAAACGCAAAAAAATACAAACTGCATAGCACAGCCAAGGCTCTCCGCACGGCTCTTTCATTTAAAAATGCTTGGAATTTTCAAAGTGCATGACTGATAGTTAGTTAAAAGTCATTAACCCTTTTATCCAAAATGAGATTAATACAGCCATTGCGTAACTGCTACATATAACTACTTGATTAACAGTGGCGCATTGTAGCATCAAAGTTAAATGAAAGAGCCTTGATTATGTTATCGTTATGCACCGGTGACTTTCAGCGCTCAGAAGAGTGGAGCGTCAGATGGTGCGGCCGGGATAGGCCTTGAGAGCTTCGGAAAGGATCTTCATGGCGCGGGCGAGGTCAGCCTTGTTGAGCACGTAGGCCATGCGGACTTCATCGTGGCCCATGCCGGGAGTGGTGTAGAAGCCTGAGGCTGGGGCCATGAAGATGGTCTCGCCGTTGAGATCGAAGTCTCTCAGACACCACTGGCAGAAGTCATCGGCATTGTCAACCGGGAGTTTGACCACGGTGTAGAATGCGCCCATCGGTATCGGGGTGTAGCAGCCGGGTATCTTATTGATCTCATCGATGAGGAACTTGCGGCGCTCCACATATTCATTATATGTGGCGAGCATGTAGTCAGGCGTGGTGTCGATCGAGGCTTCGGCCACGATCTGGCCAAGCAGAGGCGGGCTGAGACGCGCCTGGCAGAACTTCATGACGTTTGTTTTGAGTTCAGGATGCTTGGTGATGAGCGCGCCGACGCGGATGCCGCATTCGTTGTAGCGCTTGGACACAGAGTCGACCAGCACCACCTGCTCCTCTATTCCCGGCAGATGGAAGGCCGAGATGTAAGGGGCACCGGTGTAGCAGAATTCGCGGTAAACTTCGTCAGAGAAGAGGAAGAGGTCATATTTCTTGACCAGATCGCGGATCTGGAGCATCTCTTTCATGGTGTAGAGATAGCCGGTCGGGTTGTTTGGATTGCAGATGAGTATGCCTTTGGTGCGCGGGGTGATCAGTTCCTCGAATTTTTCAACCGCCGGAAGCGCAAAGCCCTGGTCGATGTTCGATGGAACGGTGACGATCTTCGCACCGGCTGAAATGGCGAAGGCCATGTAGTTGGCATAGGCGGGTTCGGGAACAATGATCTCGTCGCCGGGATCGAGACAGGCCATGAAGGCGAAGAGCACAGCCTCGGAACCACCGGTTGTGACGATGATGTCATCGACATCCACGTCAATACTGAAGCGGTGGTAGTATTCACGAAGTTTTTCGCGGAGCGACATGAGTCCGGCCGAGGGACTGTATTCAAGCACCTTGCGGTCAATATTTTTCAGAGCTTCAAGACCCTCAGGAGGAGTCGGTACATCGGGCTGGCCTATGTTGAGATGATAGACCTTGATTCCACGTGCTTTGGCATCATTTGCCAGAGGGGCAAGACGTCTGATCGGCGATGCAGGCATCAGAGTGCCGCGTTCGGAAACTTTTGGCATAGGCTTCAGAGGGTGTTTTCGTTGATGGTGATAAAAATTTCCTTGTCGACAGGGGTCAGCTCCTTGTGTCGGCGCGCCATCATGCGGGTGGCGGTGTCAAAGAAGCGATCCATGATCACAGGCTTCATGCCGAGAGTAGACCCCTCGGTGAACGAGGGTATGAACGTGCGCGGGAAACCGGCTCCGTAGAAGTTCACGCCTACGCCGACAACCGTGGCGGTGTTGAACATCGTGTTGATGCCGGCCTTCGAGTGGTCGCCCATTATCAGGCCGCAGAACTGCAGGTCGGTCTTGATGAAAGAGTTTTCCGCCATGCTCCAGACTCTGACAGGGGCATAGGTATTCTTGAGATTCGAGGCGGTGCAGCCTGCTCCGAGGTTACACCATTCGCCGATCACGGCGTTGCCGAGGAATCCGTCATGTGCTTTGTTTGAGTATCCGGTCATTACCACGTTGTTGAGTTCGCCGCCCACTTTGCAGTATGGGCCGAGGGTTGTGGCGCCGTAGATCTTGCCGCCCATGTTGACCACGGCATGTTCGCAAAGGGCTATCGGGCCGCGCAGACATGCGCCTTCCATGATTTCGGCGTCGCGGCCCACATAGACCGGGCCTTTGGTCACGTTGATGATCGCACCCTCTACCGTGGCTCCCTCTTCGATGAAGAGCTGCGAGGGATCGCCGATCAGACGGCATGTATCGCTCAGGGGTTGCGACTCGCGTCCGGCAGTCAGGCAGGCGAAGTCGCGGCGCAGGGCTTCGTCGTTGAGCATGAAGATGTCCCAGACGTGGTTGAGGGCAAGCGGATTGCCTTCATAGGCCTTGGTTTTCTGCGGTTCGCCGTTGCCGCGGCGGGCTATGATGGCGGCGCCCTGAGTCAGGGCTTCGCCGGGTTCGAGCGAGAGAATGGCTTCCACAAGTTCCTGATCAGGGTGGAGATTGCCGGCAATGAAGAGGTTGTCGCCGTCGGCGGCCTCTATCATGGGATATTTTGCAGACAGATAGTCCTGGGTGCTGTAGGAATAGGTGCCGGGGATGGCTTTCTGCCATTTTTCCGACAGAGTGGTGATGCCGTGGCGCAGCAGTGCCACAGGGCGGGTAAGGGTGAGGGGAAGCAGCCCCGCACGTGCTTCGACCGGGTCGAAGAGTATTATATTTTTCATATCCGGATTGTATTCTTGTTTTAATCTATTACTTTCTGCAAAAATACTAAATTTTTCAGACAAATGGCACCATCGGCCAACAATCTTTTGCGGCTGCAGACGGGGCAGGATCATCGGAACTTCTGCAAAGATATAACTCCCGGCCGCCGAAAGAGTGCGATAATGCGGTGTCACGGGCTACGAGTAAATCTGCGTCCTCCGGACGCCCATCCGGACCGGCTGCGGAAGCTGCCGTCAGGCCGTCTCCCCCCTCTCAGCCATAAAAAGCAACCCTGACAAACAGCTTGGCAGTCAGTCAGGGCGATTGTCTCCTGAAGTTCTTTAATTCTATAGTGGAAGAGACCGGGTTATTATATATAGTAAGTCAGGTTTAAATTGCATGTCGTTCTGTTTTTATGCGATTAAAGCCTGTGCTTACGGTCTTATTGCAGATTCCTCTGACGGCCAAGCGGTTTCACCTGTTTCCCGACAATAAGAATCCGATACGCAAAAGCCCGCGGAAACGGGGGCTTAATCACATATTCAGGATTCTGTCAGACGGGATACAGAACTTGGTGTTTCAAACTGCTGTCATTCAACGGAGAAGAGCCGTCCCATCACTTTCAGCCATCGCCCTCCCTCCGGAGGCGCAACCGGCCGAATTGCCGAGGTGATGTAATCTCCTGACCCGCCCAAAAGCAGGTTTTGCATTGCAAAGATAGAGATTAGTTGCTTATCAGACAAACCGGCATAAATATTTGGCCGGCCCGGACGGTTAAAAAATCTTAACAGATGTTTTTTCATTATTCCTGCTCCGAAAAACTTTTTACCTTTGCACTTGAAAAGAAACACCAAATCGGTTGCAATCCTTGGACTGATAAAAAATTTTACGCATTAAATTCACTTTTTGAGACTAAGGACAAAGGCAACTGCACTGAGCGGTCTCGTCGCGACGACGCAACGGCAAGTGACCAACTTGGTGTAAGTGTAAGTATGATATAATCTCTACATTATTGGAAAGGGATAGTTTCCTTTCATCACCGAAAGGAATCTATTTCGATTCAATGACGCCTTTTGGCTTTAGTCCTGTTGCTCCTTGATAGAAAGGGGCAGCGGACAATTTTTTTATACACCCCCCTGCTCTTTCGGGGCAGACAGACTGTTACGGTGAAGCAATATTCCGCGCGCGGGCGCGTTACTATAATATATATAATGATATTTTCAGAGGCAACAGTGTGGAGGATGCGCGGGCTGTTAAGGGCCGGGCTTCTCGTGGCGGTCGTGGCGCTTGTCGCGGCCTTTTCGGCTTGTTCGCCTAAGAAAAACACCGCGGCCACCCGTAACTATCAGGCTTTCATCACCCGCTACAATGTCTATTTCAACGGCGACGAGCATTTCAAGGAGACGCTCAAGGAGATGGAGCGCGCCTATGAGGACGACTATTCGGCCCAGGTGCTGATGCACCCTGTCGAGGCCTATTCCAACCCCAAGGCCCCGCAGCCGTCAGGCTCTTTCACCCGCTCGATCGAAAAGGCGCAGAAGGCCATACAGCTCCACAGCATCAAGAAGCGCCCGCGCCGCAAACCGGGCCACAGCAATGATCCGGAATACAAGAAATGGCTCAAACGCGACGAGTATAACCCCTTCCTCCACAACGCCTGGATGATGATGGGGCGCAGCCAGTATTTCAACGGCGACTTCCTCGGCGCGGCTTCCACCTTCTATTATATAGCCAAGCACTTCGGCTGGCTCCCAGAGACCGTTACCGAAGCCAAGCTCTGGCAGGCCCGGAGCTACTGCGCTCTTGACTGGCTCTTCGAAGCCGAGACCATACTGGTGCGCATCAAGCCCGATCAGCTGACAAGCAGCAGGCTGAAAGAGCTTTACAGTTTCACATATGCCGATTTCTACGTGCGCTCCCATGACAACGCCAAGGCCATCCCCATGCTGCGCGAGGCTATCGGATATGCCAAGGGTCCGCAGAAAACACGCCTCAGATTCCTCCTTGGCCAGCTCTACAGCGCCGAGGGCGATGCATCGGCGGCCTACGAGGCCTACCGCAAGGCCGGAAAATCGGCCGGAGCCTCATACCGCACCAAGTTCAACGCCCGCATCAAGCAGAGCGAGGTGTTTCAGGGGGCCGACATAAGCCCTGAGGTCAAGGCCCTGCAGCGCATGACCCGCTATGACCGCAACAAGGAGTATCTCGACCAGATCTATTATGCCATAGGCAATCTCTATCTCTCGCGGCGCGACACCGCCAATGCAATAGCCAACTATGTGCTTGCAGCCGAAAAGTCGACCCGCGGAGGCATCGAGAAGGCCATCTCGCAGGTGACGCTCGGCGGTCTCTACTTCGACCGCCACCGCTATGACCTCGCACAGCCATGCTATGCCGAAGCCGTCCCGCAGTTGCCCGACAATTACCCCGATCTGGCCCGCCTGCAACGCCGGTCAGACGTGCTCGACGAACTTGCTGTTTACTCTCAGAACGTGACTCTCAACGACTCACTGCTGCGTCTGGCAGCCATGCCGGAAGAGCAGCAGTTAGCCGTGATCGACAAAATCATATCCGACCTCAAAAAGAAAGAAAAAGAAGAAGCCGAGGCGGCCAAGCGCGAGGAGTATCTCGCTCAGCAGGAAGCCCTCGGCTCGAACCTCAACAACAGTTCGGCTTCGGCACCGACCACGTTTACGCTCAACACCGACAAGTCGTGGTACTTCTACAACACGGCCACCCGCAATGCCGGACGCACCGACTTCCAGCGCCGCTGGGGCTCGCGTAAGCTCGAAAACGACTGGCGCCGGCGCAACAAATCGTCATTCAGCATGGACGATTTCAGCGGTGACGGCGACGAGTCAGACGCAGACCCCGACAGCGGAGCCGACGAAGCCGACGACTCCTCAGCCGACAAGGCCGACAAAGAGCAGGAAGCAAAGGCCAACGACCCGCACCACCGCGAGTATTACCTGCGCCAGATTCCCAAGACCGATGTGGAGAAAACCACTGCCGGCGAGGTGATCCAGGAAGGGCTCTACAATTCCGGACTCATACTCAAAGACAAGCTCGAAGACTTCGATGCGGCCGATGAGGAATGGCGCCGGCTGATGAACAGCTACCCTGACAACGTCTACCGCCTCGACATCTACTACAATCAGTATCTGATGAACGTGCGCCGCGACCGTCAGGCCGAGGCCGAGCGCTACCGCCAGCTCATACTCAGCGAATTTCCCGACTCAAAATATGCCCAGGCAATGGCCGACCCGAACTATATCGACAAGCTGCGCTCCATGCTCGCCCGCCAGGAAGAACTTTATGAGAACGCCTACAGCGACTATCTCGCCGACCGCAACCCGCAGGTCCATCAGGCCTACGAGACAATGGCGCGCGACTATCCCCTCTCGCCGCTCATGCCGAAGTTCATGTTTCTCCACGCCCTGGCCTACGTCACCGAAAACAAGCCCGAAGAATTCGGCACCACCCTCAGGGAACTGCTCGAACGCTATCCGGAAACCGACATGACCCCGATGGCCTCGTCATATCTCAAAGGCCTTGCCCAGGGCCGGAAACTCCACAGCGGCACCTCCAACATGCGCAGCATGATCTGGGATATCCGCCTGACCAACGACTCGACCCTGCTTGACGGCGAAGCCGCCGATCTTGACTTCACGCTCGCACCGGAAGAGCCCCACTATCTGGTGTTGCTCTTCTCCACCTCGCAGATCTCGCCCAACCAGCTGCTCTTCGATGTGGCCCGCCACAACTTCACCACCTACATGGTGCGCGACTTCGACCTCGAAGTCATGAACTTCGGGCAGCTCGGCCTTCTCCTCGTCAAGGGATTCAGCAATGAAGCCGAGCTCAACCACTACCGCTCGCTGCTCAGCCAGGACCGCGGTGTCATCATACCCGAAGGAGTGCGCCCCGTGCAGATAAGCAAGAGCAACTTCGAGAAACTGCTCCAGGGAGGCGGATCGTTTGACGACTACTTCCGCTTCATCGGCGAAGAAAGCGTCCGCGAGACCCATGAATCAGTCCTGCCACCCGAAGAATATCCGGCAGCATCTGAAATGTACACCCCCGAACCAAACACGGAGACCCCTGAAGCCCCCGCAGAGCCTGCTACAGCAAAGCCTACTACAGCAGAGCCTACACAAACAAGCCCCGCAGAGCCAAAAGCGCCCCAAAAGCCCCAATCCCCCAGCCTCCCCAGCACTCCCAAAACTCCCAAAACTCCCAGCTCTCCCAAAACTCCCGCCCCGCCCAAAAAGCCAACCTCGCCTCCGGTCTACCCTGACTATCCCCTCGGCAGCGAAGGCGATGAAGACTGACCCTCCACCAAAACCCCATAACCAACCCCAACCGACAGCAGAATGCCATCAACCATACTCTGGGCCGACGACGAGATCGACCTCCTCAAACCCCACATAATGTTCCTCAAAGGCAAAGGCTATGAAGTGGTCACCGCATGCAGCGGCGCCGACGCCCTTGAGCTTGCCGGACAACAGAACTTCGACCTCATCATCCTTGACGAGAACATGCCCGGCCTGACCGGACTCGAAACCCTCCAGCGCATAAAACTCACCTCGCCCCACATACCGGTGATCATGATCACCAAAAGCGAGGAAGAAAACATCATGGACCAGGCCGTAGGCAACAAGATTGCCGACTACCTCATCAAGCCGGTAAACCCCAACCAGATACTGCTCTCGATCAAGAAAAACCTCCACTCAGACCGCCTCGTCTCCACCCAGACCGGCAGCGACTACCGCCAGGAATTCTCGCGGATCTCGTCGATGATCGACTCGGCTTCATCGATCACCGACTGGATGAACCTCTACCGTCTTCTGGTCCACTGGGAGATGCAACTCTCGGCCGCCGACACACAGATGGACGAACTGCTTGACATGCAGCGGAAAGACGCAGGCACAGCCTTCGCCAAATTCATCAAAAACAACTACGCCTCATGGATCGCCGACAAGAACACGCCCGGCCGCCCCATGATGTCGCCCGACATCTTCAAAAACCGGGTGTTCCCCCTGCTCGACACCGGCGAAAAGGTGTTTTTCATACTGATCGACAACTTCCGCCTCGACCAGTGGGCCGCAGTCAAGCCCCTGCTTGCCGACACCTTCAACTTCAGCGAGGAACTCTACTGCTCCATACTCCCGACCGCCACACAGTATGCCCGCAACGCCATTTTCTCCGGGCTGATGCCGGTCGACATCGAGCGGATGTTTCCCGACCTGTGGGTCGACGAAGACTCCCCGGAAGGCAAAAATCTCAACGAATCGCCCATGATAGCCACCCAGTTCGAACGCTATCGCCGCCAGTGCAGATTCTCCTACACCAAGATCAACGACTCGGCCGCAGGCGAGAAACTCCTCCGCGAGTTCTCCAATCTGCTTGACAACGATCTGAACGTCATAGTGTTCAACTTCATCGACATGCTCTCCCACGCCCGCACCGAGTCACGCATGATCCGCGAGCTTGCCGCCAACAACGCCGCCTACCGGTCGCTCTCCGAATCATGGTTCCGCCACTCGCCGGCCATCGAGATATTCCGACGCATAGCCGCCAAGGGCTACAAGATAGTCCTCACCACCGACCACGGCACCGTGCGCGTGGACAACCCCGTCAAGGTTGTCGGCGACAAGAACACCAACACCAACCTCCGCTACAAGATAGGCAAAAACCTCGCCTACAACGCCCGCCAGGTCTATGAGGTCAAGCAACCGGGCCGTCTGGGGCTGCCCGCGCCAAACGTATCGTCGACCTACATCTTCGCCACCGGGCGCGACTTCTTCGCCTATCCCAACAACTACAACTACTATGTGCAGTACTATGACGGGACCTTCCAGCACGGCGGCATCTCGCCCGAAGAAATGCTCATCCCGATCATCACTCTGACAGCCAAATAGAATCAAACAAAAGTCACTTACAATAAAAGTCACTTACCGCATGAAAAAGATAATGATTCCCTCCGTCGAAGCCCTTCCGCAGGCCGCTCAGGAGTTTCTAAGCCTTATGGACGACGCCACGGTCTACACCTTCGAGGGTGAGATGGGCGCCGGAAAAACAACTTTCATCAACGCCCTCTGCCGCGCGCTCGGTGTGGAGGAAGACCCGACAGGATCGCCTACATTCTCGATCATCAACGAATATCGCTCCGATACAACAGCCGAGCTGATCTACCACTTCGACCTCTACCGCATCGAGTCGCTCGAACAGGCTTTCGACATCGGCGTGGAAGACTATCTCGACTCAGGCGCACTCTGCCTCATCGAATGGCCCGACCGCATCGACGACATCCTGCCCGACGATACCGTCAGAGTCAAAATCGACGTTCTCCCTGACGGAGGCCGCTGCCTGACCATCGACAATCCCGCCGAAGCCTGACACTGAACCCAAAGCCTCATCATGGAGATAATAGAGCTTGAAGAGACAGCCTCGACCAACAGCTATCTCGCAGCCATAGCCCGCGAAAGTCCCGACGGACTAACGGTGGTCTGCCACCGTCAGACTGCAGGGCGCGGTCAGCGCGGCAACAGCTGGGAAGCCGAGCCGGGCAAGAACATCACCATGTCGCTGCTGCTCAGACCCGCCGGACTTCACCCCTCGCGCCAGTTTCTGATCTCTCAGGCCGTCTCGGTAGCCATCGCCGATGTGCTCGCACGCCATCTGCCCGGCATGGAGGTCAGAATCAAATGGCCAAATGACATCTATGTGGCCGACAGAAAGATCTGTGGCATCCTCATTGAAAACTCGATCACAGCCAACGGCATCAACCACTGCATAGTAGGCATGGGAATCAACGTCAACCAGACCGAATTCCGCTCCGACGCCCCGAACCCCGTATCGCTCTCCATGCTGACAGGCCTCACCTATCCGCTACGCCCACTGACCGAGGAGATCATCACCCGGATCATCGGTGAGACGGCCCGCATCTCATCAGCCTCCGATGACCTGCAGAAGCGCTATTTCAGCCTGCTCTGGCGCCGTGAGGGCTACTGGCCCTACACCGACTGCCTGCGCGGCGAGCAGATCATGGCGCGGATAGCCTCGGTGGCTCCTGACGGCATAATCACCCTCGCCCTGCGGCCTGAAGCTGACGGTGACGCCGGGCAGACCCGCAGCTTCGCATTCAAGGAAGTGGCAGCCTGCCTTCAGCCAATGCCGTAAGCGCGGTGCCGGCCAATATTTGTTAACTTTTATTGGGAACTCCCCCGCCACCTGCAAGCAAACCAACTCCCGACCGGGCGCGTTATAAAGGCATCGAACTGAATTTTTCACTCAACACCTTTATAATACGCCTTAACTATGAACGATTTCAATGAAATAATCGGCAGCAGCAAGCCAACACTCGTCGACTTCTTCGCCACATGGTGCGGCCCGTGCAAAATGCAGGGTCCCATCCTCGAACAGCTTAAAAACAAGGTAGGCGACGCAGCCAACATCGTAAAGATCGACGTTGACCGCAATCCCGACCTCGCAGCCAAATACCAGATCATAAGTGTGCCTACACTCATCATCTTCAAAAACGGAGAGCCACAGTGGCGCGCATCAGGTCTTCAGCAGCTTGAAATACTCGAAGACAAACTCCGCATCCAGGAAGAACCGGGCAAATAGCCCCGGCCTTCACACCTCCTCAAGCGGCTGCCAAAGAAAACAATTTTAAGCTTCCGTAAAATCTCTCGTCCCTCCGCCATGCACCCCACAGGCCATGACGGAGGGATTTTTTCATGGACAGCCCCGCACAGAAATTTTATTTTGGAAGATAGTTCGGGATTTCATAAATTTGTGCTTATATAGTTTAAAAACATTCATCATGGCTGAAACACTTGAAATTTCCGAAATCTACCGCGCGGCCCAGGTGTTGCGCGACGTAGCACGTCATCCGCGCCTGATCGGGGTGCCGAATATCAATCCTGAGGCAGAAGTCTACCTCAAGCCTGAAAACCTCCAGCACACCGGAGCCTTCAAACTCCGCGGAGCCTACTACAAGATCTCCCAGCTGACCCCTGAGGAAAAAGCCCACGGCGTGATAGCCTGCTCGGCCGGCAACCATGCGCAGGGAGTGGCACTCGCGGCCACCCGCAACGGCATCAAGTCAATCATCTGCCTCCCCGCCGGAGCGCCGATCTCAAAGATCGAAGCCACAAAGCGTCTCGGCGCCGAAGTCTGCCTTGTGCCCGGAGTTTATGACGACGCCTATCAGAAAGCGCTCGAACTTCAGAAAGAACACAACTACACACTCATACATCCCTTCGACGACCTCAAGGTCATAGCAGGCCAAGGCACCATCGGCCTCGAAATTCTTGAAGAGATGCCTGACGTGGAAGCCGTCATCGTGCCCATCGGCGGCGGCGGTCTGATAGCCGGCATAGCTTTCGCGCTCAAGCAGCTCAAACCCGACGTGAAAGTCTACGGAGTCCAGGCCGAAGGCGCTCCCTCGATGTACCGCTCGGTCAAGGCCGGCGAACGCGAGCGTCTTGACAAGGTGGCGACCATAGCCGACGGTATCGCAGTCAAGGAACCAGGAGTCAACACCTTTGACTTCTGCAGCAAATATGTCGACGAGATCGTGACCGTCAGCGAAGACGAGATCGCAGCCGCCATCCTTGCCCTGATCGAGCAGCAGAAGCTCGTTTCGGAAGGAGCAGGAGCCGTATCGGTAGCCGCAGCCATGTTCAACAAAGTCCCCATCCAGGGCAAGAAGACCGTCTGCGTGGTTTCAGGCGGCAATATCGACGTGACCATCCTCAACCGCGTCATCACCCGCGGCCTTGTCAAGAGCGGACGCAACTGCACCCTGACTCTCGACCTCACCGACCAGCCCGGACAGCTTTCAGGAGTCTGCCGTGTGCTCGGCGAAAACGGAGCCAACATCATCTCCGTCACCCACGAACGCAACTCCCACATGACATCCATCAACGGCTGTCTGATCCGCGTCGAAGTCGAGACCCGCAACAACGAACACATCGAGATCCTGCGCAAAGCCCTCTCCACCGCAGGCTACCACGTGGTCTGAACAATCGGTTCCGAATCCACCTTATACATATATAATATATAAGCTCATCCGTACAACACACTCACTGCCATTATGTATCGACGCTTCAAATTCATGCGGCTTCTGCCCGTTGTCGCCGCACTGACAGCCACTCTTCTGACCGTCAGCTGCAAGACCAGTGAAAGCAACTACCGTCAGGCCTATGAGACGGCGGTTGCCAAAAACCGTGAGGCTTCAGGGGTGGATTCGACAATCTATGCCCGCATACGCAACAGCGCGCAGACCTCTGATCTGATAGCCGGATCAGACACTCTGCCCATGCGCACAGAATATGTAGGCTATACGGAAAACGGAGGTGCCTCACGCGAGATGCTCAAGCGCTACAACGTGGCAGTCGGGCAGTTCAAACAAAAGTTCAACGCCCGCGAAATGCGTGCGCGCCTGCAAGCCAACGGCTATCCCGACGCATTCATAATCCACACCCGCGAACCGCTCTACTACGTCTGCACGGCCACCTGCCAGACCCCTCAGGAAGCCGCCACGGCTCTTGAAAAGGTGAAGACCGACAAGTCGATAGTGCTCCGCTCTCCCCTGCCCTTCATTCTCCGCCCGGCCCATCTGGCAAGATAACGGAGAACAGACCACACTCCCCTTTCAGAATCACAACTACATTCTCTATATCAGAAAACACTTGCAACATGAAACAGTCATTCCCATACATTCCGCCTGCCACTGACTCACAACAGGTCTACACAGACGGAGAGACAATGGACGAGGCTGTCGAGGCTTTTGAAAACCACGACTACCTCAAGTCACTGCAACTGCTGATCGATGCTCTCGACTGCGATTTCCGCGAACGCTACGGCAATCCGGAAGGCACTTCGTTCAGAATTCCCCACGGCTCGATAGTGGTCCGCATCAACATAACGCCAGAAACACTCCATATCTCGGCCGATTTCCTGCGTCTGCCCGAAAAAGGGCGCGTGGCCATGCTGCGCCAGATCGCGGAAATGAACATCAACAATCTCATGCTCGCCCGTTTCGTCAAGAGCGGCGACTATCTGAAGATGGAATACTCTTGCCCGCTGACTGACACTCATCCCCACAAGATCCACGCCATCATCCACAACATCTGCCTCATCGGCGACAAATATGACGATGAACTCTGCACCCGCTTCAATGCCGAGCGCTGCTACACTCCCAAAGTGACACCTTTCACTCCGGATGAAGTCGACACTGTCTATGACGCGCTCCATACCATCGGACAGCTTGCTCTCAATGCAGCCGCCGACTACAGTTCTCAGCGGCGCTACGTCTATGCCTGGACAATCTTAAGCGGTGCCATCCACCAGTTCACATTCATTGTCAACCCGCAGGGTCAGCTGATCAACGAAATCGAAAAGGCCATCGAGTCAATGAATGACGAGCGGCCGATCGAAGAACTTGTCTCCCGCGGCACATCGTTTCTCAAGAAACTCTTGTCGATGCCCAAGGAAAAACTGGCCGAAGACCTCTACACGGTCGAGATGATGGTGTCAATAAAGCCTAACGCACCACTCCAGAGTGTGCAGGATGATTTCGAGAGTCTCCACGAAGGTGTCACCGAAGCCATGCAGAAGAGAGACTATGACCAGGTGGCCGTGCGCATCTACTTCTCATTCTATCAGCTGCTCGCCGAAAGCAATATCTCTCTGCTGCTCGAATATCTCATCATCACCGCCCTGCGCGAGAGCGCAGGCCTGCCGCTTAAGGAGGCGGCTGAAATCCTGCTCAAAGCCCTTGACAAGATCATGGACGGCGACATCGAACCGGATGATGACGACGATGATGAAGAGGACGAAGATGAAGATGACGATGACGAGGATGACGAGGATGACGATGACGAGGACGACGATGACGAGGACGACGATGACGACGATGAGGACGATGAGGACGATGAAGAAGATCTCTCCGAGGCTCACGCCAACATCATGGCCGCACACCAGAAACTGGCCGAAGCCATGAGCGGCGAAGAAATCGTGGCGATCCAGCGTCAGATGGATGAAGCTCTGAAAGCCGGCAACATGACCGAATACATGCGTCTCGCCACCGAGCTCCAGATGCGTATGCTCAGCTCTCTCGGCTCATGAAACGTAGGCTGAAACGCCATGCTTCAACCAATTTTTTAGAGCTTGTTCTTAAACGACCTCTTAACCAATCATTCTCTACGCCTTATGAATCCAGAAATAAACAAACTGATATATAAAGTGACCCATGCCGATGGGTCAGGCAGCTGCTTCTACCTCCGGAAGCACGACATTTTCGTCACCAACTACCATGTAGTGGCCGGCTACCGCACAGTGGCCATCCATGACAATGACCGCAACCCATACGAAGCGCGAGTAGTGGCCGTCAATCCCGAACTCGACCTTGCTCTGCTGGCCGTCGACGCCGATTTCAGCCATCTTCCCGATTTCCCTCTCGCAGGAGACGATGATCCGGCCATCGGATCGAAAGTCCACGTTGCAGGCTATCCTTTCGGCATGCCTTTCACCATCACCGAAGGCTCTCTCTCTTCACCCCGCCAGCTGATGGACGGAAAATATTACATCCAGGTCGATGCCCCGGTCAATCCCGGCAACTCAGGAGGCCCGATTGTCAATGACAAGGGCGAGGTGATCGGTGTGACCGTCAGCAAATTCGCGACTTCATCGGCTGACAACATGGGTTTCGGCGTACGCATCGAGGCCTTGGCTCAGCTGCTTGACGCCATCGAGGATCTTGACCGCAGCGAGTTTCACGTGCAGTGCGACAGCTGCGATGAACTGATCAGCGGTGACGAGGAATACTGCCCCTCATGCGGCGCGCATCTTGACGAAAGGGTGTTTGCCACCCACGAAATGTCGCCCCTTGGAGAGTTCTGCGAAAGCGCCATTGCCCGCATGGGCATCAATCCGGTGCTTGCCCGCAGCGGCCACAACGTGTGGGTGTTCCACCGAGGCAGTTCCGAAATCCGGCTTTTTGTCTATGACCGCAACTATCTCTTTGCCGTATCGCCGATCAATCTTCTGCCAAAGAAGAATGTAGAGAAAGTGCTCGACTTCATGCTCGACACTGACTTCTATCCCTACAAGATGGGAGTTGACGGACGCCAGATCTATCTGTGCTACCGCATCCACCTCGCCGACCTCACCGAAGAGTCGCGTGAACGCATTCTCAACAACATTGTAGGTCTTGCCGAGAAAGTCGACGATCTTGACAATAAGCTTGTGGATGAATACGGCTGCGAGTTCTCGCTCTACTCCAAGGCCTGATCCCAATCCATAAACCTCCACGGGGGCTGTCAGAGGCTCCGCTCTATCGCAGCGAACGCTGTGCCCGTCTGAAAGGCACAGCGTTCGCTGTTTTTATCATTTACGCATGTCAGGCCCTGCTCACTCTTTCGGGGTCAGATAGGAGTTGTAGAGAGCGGGACTGTTGATGATCTCTACCGCGGCGGCAAACGTGGGGTCGAGCGGACTGACCACACGTGAATAGACAGACTGGTCATAGATGTCACGGCCTACGAGGCCTTTGACTATGGCGCGGAGCATCGGTTCGGAACGGCGGAACTGCGCTTCGTCATAGGTCACACCGTCAGCCGTACCGCGGTCTATGAGGCCCTGCATGATTTCAGGAGTGACGGTGAATCCGGCAATATAGCTCTCTTCTGTCGGATAGGCGCTCTTGATTTTAGAGCGGTTGGCATCTACATAATCGACAGTGAAATTATTGACCGCTCCTTTGGCTATAAGGTCACGGTAGTAGGTGGAATACATGGTGGTGTCAATAGGCACAAAGCGGTCAGGCATGATGCCTCCTCCGCCATAGACGGGGCGTTTGAGCCGGCGGGTATGGAAGAGCAGCGAATCGGCGAAATGATGGATGCTGTCAGCATTGGTGAACTCTCCGGAGTTATAGCGGTTGATCATGTCGAGCTGATAGCTTTCGTCATCGCCGTCAACGTAGGGTTTCTGAATGCAGCGGCCTGATGGGGTGTGGTAGCGCGATACGGTCAGTCGCATCATCGAGCCGTCAGGGAAGGGGAAGGGACGCTGCACGAGGCCTTTGCCGAAGGTGCGGCGGCCCACTATCACGGCTCTGTCATTGTCCTGGAGCGCTCCTGAAAGGATCTCGCTGGCCGAGGCGGAATACTGGTTGACCATCACTACCACGCGCCCGTCAAGGAAGGAGCCGTTTTTCTGGGTGATATATTCGGCTGTGCCGTTTTTGGGTGACTCGGTGTAGACCACCAGATCGCCTCTGCGGAGAAACATGTCTGAGATATCAGTGGCCGGACGCATGTAGCCGCCGCCGTTGTCAGTGAGATCGAGTATCAGATGGCGCATGCCTTTTTTCTTGAGCTTGCCCATAGCTTCGGCCACTTCTTCGGCTGTGGCTTCAGCGAAACGGCTGACGCTGATGTAGCCCACGGAGTCGTTGATCATATAGGTGGCCTCGACGCTGTAGATGGGTATGTTGTCACGCTCCACACGGAATTCAAGCAGCTGCGGGTTGCCCTTGCGGAGCACTTTGAGGGCGGCTATTGTGCCCTTGGGGCCGCGGAGCACTTTCATGATGCCGTTGTTCTTCATCTTGACTCCCGAAATAACGGTGTCGTTGCATGAGATGATGCGGTCGCCGGGAAGTATGCCTACCTTTTCCGAGGGTCCGCCGGCCACTGACTCGATGACATAGAGAGTATCGTTGTTCATCTGGAAGCGGATTCCGATTCCGGAGAAGTTGCCGTCAAGCGGTTCGGTCAGCTCGCGGGTCTCTTCGGGCGAGGAGTAGGTGGAGTGCGGGTCAAGGGTCTTGAGCATGGCCACGATCGCTTCTGTGACCACCTTGGCGGTGTCGATGCGGTCTACATAGTATGACTCGATGATCTGCTCGGCATAGCGCAGCTTGCGCTCAGGGGTAAACTCAATCTGCCCTACTGAGGTCAGGCAGACGGCAAGGAGGAGTATGGAGGAAAAAAACAGTTTTTTCATCAGTCGGTAAAATCAGTATATATGTGATGTTTGTTCTGTATTGAGATATCGCGCGCGTGTGTGCTGGTCCGGTCATGGCTTTCCGGGCCCTTCGGGCAGGAATTCGCTGACGTCACGGCCATAGGCCTGCAGTTCGCGGACCACCGAAGAGGATACGGCCGCGTATTCCGGAAGTGTGAACAGCAGCAAGGTCTCTATGCCTGAGATGCGCCGGTTGATGTCGGCGAGGTTGCGCTCATATTCGAAGTCGGCAACCGAGCGGACTCCGCGCAGCATCCAGCGCGCGCCCTCGGCCTCGCAGGCATCGACGGTGAGACCGCTGTAGGCTATGACCGAGACTTTAGGCTCTGCGGCATAAAGGGCGCGGATGGCGTCGAGACGCTCACGGGTCCGGGCTTCGCAGGCTTTCTGAGAATTGACTCCGATGGCTATCACTACGCGGTCGAAAAGCGGCAACACGCGCTCTACGAGCGACCGGTGGCCTACGGTGAACGGGTTGAACGAACCGGGAAACAGGATTGTATTCATCTTCTGAGTTGGTTACATTGACCGACGGTCTGAGGTGCTATCCGATCTGGGAGTCATCCTCAACAACAAGATTGTCAATGATAAAGTTCTGTCGTTCCATAGTGTTTTTGCCCATGTAGAATTCCAGCAGCTCGGCCACGGCATCTTCCTTGCGGAGGCTGACGCGGTCAAGACGGATGTCGGGCCCGATGAAGCCGCGGAATTCCTCCGGCGAGATTTCGCCGAGACCTTTGAATCGGGTGATCTCGGCATTGTCGCCGAGTTTCTCGATGGCGGCTATGCGCTCCTCATCGGTGTAGCAGTAGTAGGTGTCGTCGCCGGCGGCTGAGCCTCCGCGGGCGCCGCGCTTGGTGGTCTTGTGGTTGCGCACACGGAAGAGAGGGGTCTGGAGCACGTAGAGATGGCCTTTCTTGATCATGTCAGGGAAGAACTGGAGGAAGAAGGTCATCAGCAGCAGGCGTATGTGCATGCCGTCGACGTCGGCATCGGTTGCGATGATCACATTGTTGTAGCGCAGGCCGTCAATGCCCTCTTCGATGTTGAGCGCGGCCTGGAGGAGGTTGAACTCGTCGTTTTCATAGAGGATCTTGGCGGGAACGCCGTAGGAGTTCTTGGGTTTTCCGCGCAGCGAGAACACGGCCTGGGTCTCGACGTTGCGGATCTTGGTGATTGATCCGGCGGCCGAGTCACCCTCGGTGATGAAGATGGATGATGCGAGTTTCTTTTCCTCGTTTCCGCGGCTGTCGTTGAGATGCACCCGGCAGTCGAGCAGCTTCTTGTTGTTGAGATTGGCTTTCTTCTGCTTTTCGCGGGCCAGTTTGGTTATGCCAGCCATAGCCTTGCGGGCGCGTTCGCTCTCCTGGACTTTTTTCAGGATTATGTCGGCAACGTCGGTGTTGCGGTGGAGATAGTTGTCAAGTTCGGTCTTGATGAAGTCGCCGATGAATTTTGCCACGGTAGGTCCGTCGGGGCCCATGTCGCGGCTGCCGAGTTTGGTCTTTGTCTGCGATTCGAACAGCGGTTCCTCTACCTTGATTGAGATGGCGGCTATCATGCCGTTGCGTATGTCGGAGTAGTCTAAGTCGCGCTTGAAGTATTCTTTGAGTGTGCGCGACACCGATTCCTTGAAGGCTGCGAGATGGGTTCCGCCGTGAGTGGTGTGCTGGCCGTTGACAAACGAGTAATATTCCTCGCCGCGCTGGTTGGCATGGGTTATGGCCACTTCGATGTCGTCGCCCTTGAGATGGATGGGCGCGTAGAGCGGATCGGTGGTCATTGCGTCGCGCAGGAGGTCGAGCAGACCGTGACGCGAGATGTAGCGCTTGCCGTTGAACATCATGGCAAGGCCGGTATTGAGGTAGGTGTAGTTCTTGATCAGCGGCACTATGAACTCATCGCGGTAGGCATAGTCGCGGAATATGCTTGCGTCAGGAGTGAAGCGCACGAGTGTGCCGTTGGCTTCGGTGGTAGGCTCGATGTCGCTCTCCTCCACCTTGTCGCCGCAGCGGTAGAGCACGCTTTTCATCTGGCCGTCGCGCACGCTGCAGATGAAAAATTCGGTGGAGAGGGCGTTGACGGCCTTGATGCCGACGCCGTTGAGGCCTACGGATTTCTTGAAGGCCTTGGAGTCATATTTGCCGCCGGTGTTCATCTTGGATGATACGTCGACCAGTTTTCCGAGGGGCACACCGCGTCCGTAGTCGCGCACGGTGACGGTTCCGTCAGCTACATCGACTATGATCTGCTTTCCGAAGCCCATCATGTATTCGTCAATGGCGTTGTCGAGCACTTCTTTGATCAGCACGTAGATGCCGTCGTCAAAGTTCGATCCGTCGCCGAGTTTGCCGATATACATGCCGGGACGCCGGCGGATGTGCTCTTTCCAGTCAAGGGTCTTGATGTCGTCTTCATCATAGTCAGGGACAGGGGCTGGAGTGGCCCCGGCTGATTCCGGAGTCTCGATGTCATCGTGGATTAATTCGTCATTCTCGGTCATGGCACGTATCAGTTATGATAAGTAAGCACAAATTTACGAATTTTTCGCGGATTAAGCAATCATTTATTGCCAAGCTATTGTTAAGAGGGTGTTTCATAACAATAGTTAAAATCTGAGCGAAAGATTTGAGATGGATATGGCTCTGAATTGAAGGAGCATAGCGAGCTATGTGACTGAGATGAAGAGCCATAGCCACTCAAAGCTTTCGGAGGCGATTGTATTGCTTTTTTTTGTAAATAGTATATTCCATTTGTGAAAATTTTTAAGTTACCTGAGCCTTGGTGTCTCTTTTGCTAAATTGTTGAAACTCGTCAGTCGCATAGCTCGCTATGCTTCTTCCTCCTTTGCAACAATTTATCTAAAAGATACACCACTCAGATTTTAACTCTTGTTATGAAACACCCTCTAAGACGGGACAGACCGGTGATGGCTCGGAGAGCCTATGTTTACGAAACCCCTGGGTCTGCGAGTGCCGAGGCGGCAGCGGAGGCCGAGCGATGCCTGAGATCCATGTGCGTGGACACAGATCCATCGGCCCTGGGGTGAGGATACAGTGAACCCCGCTTGTCCGGATTCGGGCAGGCGGGGTTCGGTGTTTTTATGGATGACCGGCTTTTTGGAGCCGTCAGGATCAGAGTTCGGTGTGGGCTACGTCGACTGCTTCGGGGGCTTCGTCGCGGGTGACTACGGGGATATCAAAGGCGTCTTCGATGTCATCCTTGCCACCTACCACGATGCGTTCGTAGGAGCGGAGACCGGTACCTGCGGGAATGAGGTGTCCGCAGATCACGTTTTCCTTCATGCCCACGAGGTAGTCGACCTTGCCGTTGATAGCGGCTTCGTTGAGCACCTTGGTGGTTTCCTGGAATGATGCGGCCGACATGAACGATGATGTCTGCAGGGCGGCACGGGTGATACCCTGGAGGATCTGTTCGGAGGTGGCGGGCTGTGCATCGCGTACCTGGATGGGACGGAGGTCACGGCGCTTGAGCGATGAGTTTTCGTCGCGGAGCTTGCGTGCGGTGATGATCTGGCCGGGCTTGACGTTTTCGCTGTCGCCGGCGTCGGTGACAACTTTCTTGCCCCAGATGCGGTCGTTTTCGTCCATGAAGTCGCGCTTGTCGACCACCTGCTGTTCGAGGAAGTTGGTGTCGCCGGGATCGAGGATGTTGACTTTGCGCATCATCTGGCGTACGATGACTTCGAAGTGCTTGTCGTTGATCTTCACACCCTGCATACGGTAGACGTCCTGGACTTCATTGACGATGTATTCCTGAACGGCTGTCGGACCCATGATGTTGAGGATGTCGGCCGGTGTGGTGGCGCCGTCTGAGAGCGGGGTGCCTGCGCGCACATAGTCGTTTTCCTGAACGAGGATCTGTTTTGACAGGGGCACGAGATATTTCTTGGTCTCTCCGAGTTTGGAGGTGACGGAAATCTCGCGGTTGCCTCGTTTGACCTTTCCGAACTTGACTTCACCGTCGATTTCAGATACGATGGCGGGGTTGGAGGGGTTACGGGCTTCGAAGAGTTCGGTCACGCGGGGGAGACCACCGGTGATGTCACCTGCAGAGCCTGCGGCGCGCGGGATCTTGACGAAGATTTCGCCGGGTTTGAGTTCGGCGTTTTCGTCGACCATGAGGTGGGCGCCCACGGGGAGTGCATAGGTGCGGAGGATCTGGCCGTTTGCGTCAACGATGTTGGCTTCAGGCACTTTGCCGCGTTCCTTGGATTCGATGATGATTTTTTCGCGGAGACCGGTCTGCTCGTCGGAGTCGACGCGATAGGTGACGTTTTCGGTGAGGTTGACGTATTGTACCTTACCACCTGCTTCGCTGACAATGACGGCGTTGAAGGGGTCCCATTCGCAGATCACATCGCCTTTCTTGACACGTGCGCCGTTATCGAAGAAGAGTTTCGCGCCGTAGGGGATGTTTGCGTTGGTGAGCATCATCTTTGTGGTGGGGTCGATGATGCGCATTTCTGCGAGTCGGCCGATAACCACATCGACCTTACGTCCGCTGGCGTCGACCTCTTCGGTCTGCACGGTGCGGAGTTCGTCGATTTCAAGGATGCCTTCGTAGCGCGAGGTGAGCGAGTTGACAGCGGCGATGTTCGAGGCGACACCACCGACGTGGAATGTACGGAGGGTGAGCTGTGTACCGGGCTCGCCGATTGACTGTGCGGCGATCACGCCGACAGCTTCGCCCATCTGGACCATGCGGTGTGTGGCGAGGTTGCGGCCGTAGCACTTGGCGCAGACACCCTTCTTTGATTCGCAGGTGAGCACCGAGCGGATCTCGACTGATTCGATGGGTGATTCGTTGATGCGGTCGGCTGCAAGGTCGTTGATCTCTTCTCCTGCGGCGACGATGAGTTCGCCGTTGGTGGGGTCGATAATGTCATGGACAGAGACGCGTCCGAGGATGCGTTCGCCGAGTGAAGCGACGACTTCGTCGTTGTTCTTGATCTCGGTGCAGACGAGTCCGCGGAGGGTTCCGCAGTCTTCTTCGTTGATGATGACGTCATGGGCCACGTCGACCAGACGGCGGGTAAGATAACCGGCGTCGGCTGTCTTGAGCGCGGTGTCGGCAAGACCCTTACGGGCACCGTGGGTCGAGATGAAGTATTCGAGCACCGAAAGGCCTTCCTTGAAGTTTGCAAGAATCGGGTTTTCGATGATCTGGCCTCCTTCGGCACCGCTCTTCTGGGGCTTGGCCATAAGGCCACGCATGCCGGAGAGCTGACGGATCTGGTCTTTAGAACCACGGGCGCCGGAGTCGAGCATCATGTAGACAGGGTTGAAGCCCTGCTTGTCGGCCGAGATCTGTTTCATGAGGGTGTCGGCCAGACGTGAGTTGACGTGTGTCCAGATGTCGATGATCTGGTTGTAGCGTTCGTTGTTGGTGATGAAGCCCATCGAGTAGTTGTTGAGGACTTCCTGCACCTGTTCGTAGCCCTCGCGCACATATTCTTCTTTTTCGGCAGGGATGAGTACGTCGCCGAGGTTGAATGACAGACCGCCCTTGAATGCCATGTAGTAACCGAGGTTCTTGATGTCGTCAAGGAACTGTGCCGAGCGGGGAATACCGCAGTGTTTGATTACGCGCGAGATGATGGTACGCAGTGATTTCTTGGAGAGGATCTCATTGACGTAGCCGATTTCTTTGGGCACGTAGCGATTGACGAGCACACGGCCTACGGAGGTATTCTCGACGAGGTGCTTGATGGGGTTGCCGAATTCGTCGATGTCTTCGACTACAACCGACACGGGTGCGTGGAGTGTCACGCGGCCTTCGTTGTAGGCGATTTCAGCTTCTTCGGGTCCGTAGAATTTGAGGCCTTCGCCCTTGTCGCCTTTGCGGAGCTTGGTGATGTAGTAGAGACCGAGCACCATGTCCTGCGAGGGCACGGTGATAGGTGCGCCGTTGGCGGGGTTGAGGATGTTGTGAGATCCGAGCATAAGGAGCTGGGCTTCGAGGATGGCTTCGTTGCCCAAAGGAAGGTGGACTGCCATCTGGTCACCGTCGAAGTCGGCGTTGAATGCCGTACATGCGAGGGGGTGGAGCTGGATTGCCTTTCCTTCGATCATTTTGGGCTGGAAGGCCTGGATGCCGAGACGGTGGAGGGTCGGGGCTCGGTTGAGGAGCACGGGGTGGCCCTTCATTACGTATTCAAGGATGTCCCAGACGACTGGTTCCTTGCGGTCGACGATCTTCTTGGCAGACTTGACGGTCTTGACGATGCCGCGCTCGATGAGCTTGCGGATGACGAAGGGCTTGTAGAGTTCGGCAGCCATGTTTTTGGGGATACCGCACTCGTGCATCTTCAGTTCGGGACCTACGACGATAACCGAACGGGCCGAGTAGTCGACACGCTTACCGAGGAGGTTCTGACGGAAGCGGCCCTGCTTGCCCTTGAGCGAGTCGGAGAGCGATTTGAGGGGACGGTTGGCTTCGGTCTTTACGGCTGAGGATTTGCGTGAGTTGTCAAGCAGTGAGTCGACGGCTTCCTGGAGCATACGCTTTTCGTTGCGGAGGATGACGTCAGGGGCTTTGATCTCTATGAGGCGTTTCAGACGGTTGTTGCGGATGATGACGCGACGATAGAGGTCGTTGAGGTCGGAAGTTGCGAAGCGGCCGCCGTCCAGAGGCACGAGCGGACGGAGTTCAGGCGGAATGACGGGTACTGCCTGGAGGATCATCCATTCGGGACGGTTGCGTTCACGCGATGCGCGGAACGATTCAACCACCTGGAGGCGCTTGAGGGCTTCGGTCTTGCGCTGCTGCGATCCTTCGGAGTTGGCCTGGTCGCGCAGGGCGTAGGAGAGGTCGTCGAGGTTGATGTCTTTGAGAAGATCGTAGATTGCCTCGGCACCCATTTTGGCAACGAACTTGTTGGGGTCGGTGTCGTCAAGGAGCTGGTTTTCGCGGGGCAGACGGTCTATGATCTCGAAGTATTCTTCCTCGGAGAGGAGGTCGAGACGCTGTATGGGTTTCTCTCCTTCGGCTGCAACGCCGGGGTTGATGACCACGTAGCGTTCGTAGTAGATGACTGCATCGAGTTTCTTCGAGGGAAGGCCCAGGAGGTAGCCGATCTTATTGGGGAGTGAGCGGAAATACCAGATGTGGGCCACGGGAACCACAAGTTTGATGTGGCCCATGCGCTCACGACGTACTTTCTTTTCGGTCACTTCAACACCGCATCGGTCGCAGACAATGCCTTTGTAGCGGATGCGCTTGTACTTGCCGCAATGGCATTCGAAGTCCTTGACGGGACCGAAAATGCGCTCGCAGAAGAGGCCGTCGCGCTCAGGCTTGTAGGTGCGGTAGTTGATTGTTTCAGGTTTTAACACCTCGCCGCTCGACTTCTCAAGAATCTCCTCAGGCGATGCGAGCCCGATGGAGATTTTTGAGAAACTGTTTTTTTGCTTATTGTCTTTTCTAAAAGCCATATATATAATATGAGAACAATGTTAAAATTAAGGATGTCGCCGTGGCTGACATTACTGCTCAAGGTTGATGCTGAGACCGAGACCGCGGAGTTCGTGGAGAAGCACGTTGAGTGATTCGGGAATTCCGGCCGGCGGCATTGCCTCGCCCTTGACGATGGCCTCGTAGGTCTTCGAGCGGCCTGTGACGTCGTCAGACTTGACAGTGATGATCTCCTGGAGGATGTGGGCGGCGCCGAATGCTTCGAGCGCCCAGACTTCCATCTCACCGAAACGCTGACCACCGAACTGGGCTTTACCGCCGAGAGGCTGCTGGGTGATGAGTGAGTACGGGCCGATGGAGCGTGCGTGCATCTTGTCTTCAACCATGTGGCCGAGCTTAAGCATGTAGATCACGCCTACGGTTGCGGGCTGGTCGAAGCGTTCGCCTGTGCCGCCGTCGTAGAGGTAGGTCTTGCCGTAGCGTGGTATGCCGGCTTTGTCGGTCCACTCGTTGAGGTCTTCGAGGGTTGCGCCGTCGAAGATGGGGGTTGCGAATTTCTCGCCGAGTTCGCGGCCTGCCCATCCGAGCACTGTCTCGAAGATCTGGCCGAGGTTCATACGCGAGGGCACACCCAGCGGGTTGAGGACGATGTCGACCGGAGTACCGTCGGCGAGGAAGGGCATGTCTTCCTGACGCACGATGCGCGAAACGATACCCTTGTTGCCGTGACGGCCTGCCATCTTGTCACCGACGCTGATCTTACGCTTCTTGGCGATGTAGACCTTGGCAAGTTTCATGATGCCTGAGGGAAGTTCGTCGCCAATGGAGATGTCGAACTTCTTGCGGCGGAGTTCGGCGTCGATCTCCTTTGATTTGCGCAGGTAGTTGACGATTGTGGCGCGGATCATGTCGTTCTTGTGAGCGTCGGCTGTCCACTTTGAGAGATTGATGGTGTCGTAGTCGATCTCACGGAGTGTTCCGGCTGAGAATTTGGCTCCCTTGGGGATGATGTCTGTGCCGAGGAAGTCTTTCACGCCCTGCGATGTCTTGCCGTTGGTAAGGGTCATCAGCTTTTCAACAAGGAGGTCCTTGAGGGCGTTGAGACGGTCTTCATATTCTTCGTCGAGCTTGGGCAGCACTGCGCTTGCGCTCTTCTTGGTTTTCTTCTTTTCGGCTTTCTGGAAGAGGTGGGTTCCGATGACAACGCCTTTGAGCGAGGGCGATGCCTTGAGCGATGCGTCTTTGACGTCGCCGGCTTTGTCGCCGAAGATGGCGCGGAGGAGTTTTTCTTCCGGAGTGGGATCGCTTTCGCCCTTGGGTGTAATCTTACCGATCATGATGTCGCCGGGGACGATGTGGGCACCCACGCGGATGATGCCGCGCTCGTCGAGGTCTTTGGTGGCGTCTTCAGAGACGTTGGGGATGTCAGAGGTGAGCTCTTCCATACCGCGCTTGGTCTCGCGGACTTCGAGGGTGTATTCGTCGACGTGGACAGAGGTGAGGATGTCTTCGCGCACCACTCGTTCGTTGAGCACGATAGCGTCCTCATAGTTGTAGCCCTTCCAGGGCATGAAGGCTACCTTGAGGTTGCGTCCGAGTGCGAGTTCGCCTTTTTCGGTCGAGTAGCCTTCGGTGAGGATGTCGCCTTTCTTGACGCGCTGGCCCTTGTTGCAGATGGGACGGAGGTCGATGGTTGTGCTCTGGTTGGTCTTGCGGAATTTGGGGAGGTGGTATTCCTTGACGCTGTCTTCGAATGATACGAATTCTTCGTCTTCGGTGCGGTCATAGCGGATGCGGATGACGGTTGCGTCGACGAATTCGATTGTGCCTTCGCGTTCGGCCATGATCTGGGTGCGGCTGTCGCGGATGAGCTGGCCTTCGATGCCGGTGCCGACAATCGGAGACTCGCTGCGGAGCAGGGGCACGGCCTGGCGCATCATGTTCGATCCCATGAGGGCACGGTTTGCGTCGTCGTGTTCAAGGAAGGGGATGAGCGATGCGGCGATCGAGGCGATCTGCGTTGGCGATACGTCCATAAGCTCTACCTGGTCAGGAGCGACGATAGGGAAGTCGGCGTCCATACGGGCTTTGACTCGATCGTTGATGAAGCCGCCGTTGTCGTTGACCGGCGCATTGCCCTGGGCTATGATTTTGCCTTCTTCGATTTCGGCTGTGAGATAGACAACTTCGTCGTTCTTGAGGTTGACCACACCGTCTTTCACTTCACGGTAGGGGGTCTCGATGAAGCCGAGGTCGTTGATCTTGGCGTAGACACAGAGCGAGGAGATAAGACCGATGTTCGGGCCTTCAGGGGTTTCGATCGGGCAGAGACGTCCGTAGTGGGTATAGTGTACGTCTCGGACCTCGAAGCCTGCGCGCTCGCGCGAGAGACCGCCGGGGCCGAGGGCCGACATACGGCGCTTGTGGGTGATTTCGGCCAGCGGGTTGGTCTGGTCCATGAACTGCGAGAGGGCGTTGGTGCCGAAGAATGTGTTGATGACGCTCGAAATGGTCTTGGCGTTGATGAGGTCAATCGGGGTGAAGACTTCGTTGTCACGCACATTCATGCGTTCGCGGATGGTGCGCGACATGCGGGCGAGGCCTACGTTGAACTGGTTGTAAAGCTGTTCGCCTACGGTGCGCACACGGCGGTTGCTCAGGTGGTCGATATCGTCGACATCGGTCTTCGAGTTGATGAGCTCGATCAGATATTTGATGATGGCGATGATGTCTTCCTTTGTGAGCACCTTGACATCCATCGAGGTTGTGAGGCCGAGTTTCTTGTTGATACGGTAGCGGCCTACTTCGCCGAGGTCATAGCGCTTTTCAGAGAAGAAAAGGTTGGTGATGACTTCGCGCGCGCTTGCATCGTCCGGCGGCTCGGCGTTGCGGAGCTGTCGGTAGATGTACTGGATAGCTTCTTTCTCGGAGTTGGATGTATCTTTCTGGAGTGTGTTGAATATGATGGAGTAGTCGGAGGTGTTGGCGTCTTCCTTGTGGAGGAGTACGGTCTGCACGCCCGAATCGAGGATTTCCTGGATGTTCTCTTCTTCAAGGACAGTCTCGCGGTCGAGGATGACGTCGTTACGCTCGATCGACACAACTTCGCCGGTATCTTCGTCAACGAAGTCTTCAACCCAGGTCTTGAGCACGCGGGCGGCGAGTTTGCGGCCTACGGCTTTCTTTAGGTTTGTCTTGTTGACCTTGATTTCCTCGGCAAGTCCGAAGATTTCAATGATGTCCTTGTCACTTTCAAGGCCTATGGCACGCAGAAGAGTGGTCACGGGGAGTTTCTTCTTGCGGTCGATGTAGGCATACATGACGTTGTTGATGTCAGTGGCAAACTCGATCCAGCTTCCGCGGAAGGGGATGATACGGGCGCTGTAGAGCTTGGTTCCGTTGGCGTGGGTGCTCTGTCCGAAGAACACGCCGGGCGAACGGTGAAGCTGCGACACGACAACGCGCTCGGCACCGTTGATGACAAAGGTGCCCTTGTCAGTCATGTAGGGGATGGGGCCGAGATAGACGTCCTGAATCACAGTAGCGAAGTCCTCGTGGTCAGGGTCAGTACAGTAGAGTTTGAGCTTGGCCTTGAGGGGAACGCTGTAGGTCAGACCGCGTTCAAGACATTCGTCGATTGTGTAACGCGGAGGATCGATGTAATAGTCAAGGAACTCAAGCACAAAGTTGTTGCGGGTGTCTGCGATGGGGAAGTTTTCGGCAAACACCTTGAAGAGTCCCTCGTTTTTTCTTTTTTCCGGGGGAGTGTCGAGCTGAAGGAAGTCCTGGAACGACTTCAGCTGCACCTCCAGAAAGTCGGGATAAGGGAGAGGATTTTTAACCGACGCGAAATTTACGCGGGGTTTTGCTAAAGTGATATCTGACATCTAAAAAGAAGGATAATGAATTAAGATTTTTTAACTCCAAAAATTCGATGTGAAGAAGAGAATCAGAAGGGTTTGTAGCCTAAAAGACTAAAAATAGGGCAATTTGCCATGCCCGGCAGGGCAAATTTTTATTTTTAAATATAAATAATTATGATTTTTTATCTAAACCCGTCTATTGTAACGCAAATAGGTTAAGAAACTCCCTGACGGGAGAATCTTAACCCATTATAGCTTAAAAGGAGTATGCTTATTTGAGCTCTACTTCAGCACCTGCTTCTTCGAGCTGCTTCTTGAGGCCTTCAGCATCAGCCTTAGCCATGCCTTCCTTAACTACTGAGGGAGCACCGTCAACCATTTCCTTAGCTTCCTTGAGGCCAAGACCGGTGAGTTCCTTCACGAGCTTAACGACAGCGAGCTTAGAAGCACCGGCTGATTTGAGAACTACGTCGAAAGAAGACTTTTCTTCTTCAGCAGCAGCACCAGCAGCGGGGCCGGCAGCAACAGCAACAGCAGCAGCTGCGGGTTCGATGCCATAAGTTTCCTTGAGGATCTGAGCAAGTTCGTTTACTTCCTTAACGGTGAGGTTAACAAGTTGTTCTGCAAAAGCATTAAGATCTGCCATGATTTTATAGTTTTATTTGTTGTTTTTTAATTTAATAGAATTGAGGTTGAGCAGAGAGGCTTGGAGAATGGAGCTTGGCGCTTAGGCCTCCTTCTTCGAAAGAGTTTCGAGGATGCCGTGAAGTTTGCTGCCACCAGAAGTAAGGGCAGAGATAACGTTCTTGGCGGGAGACTGGAGAAGAGCGACAACGTCGGCGATGAGCTCGTTTTTGCTCTTGATTGCGCAGAGAGCGTCGAGCTGATCCTCGCCCATGTAGATAGTCTCTTCAACGTAAGCAGCCTTGAGGCGGGGAAGGACGGCGTCCTTGTCGGCCTTGCGGATATCCTTGATCAGCTTTGCGGGAGCGTTGCCTACGTTGGCAAGCATCAGCGAAGTTGATCCGTGGAGTGCTCCGTAGAGTTCAGAGTAATCGCCTTCAAGTGATTCGAGCGCCTTGTGAAGAAGGGTGTTCTTCACAACCATGAGCTTCACGTCGGCCTTGTTGCATTCGCGGCGTAGGGCTGTGGTCTTTTCGGCGTCGAGGCCGGCGGTTTCAGTGAGGTAGAAGCAGCTATACTCCTGGATAGTTTTAGCTATGTTCTCAATAGCAATGATTTTATCTTCCTTTTTCATTTTGTACAGTCAGCTTAAGAAGTTATTCGTCGATCGACTTGGGGTCAATCTTGATACCCGGACTCATTGTGCTCGAAAGATAAATGCTCTTGATGTAGGTACCCTTTGCAGCAGCAGGCTTGAGTTTGATCAAGGTGTTGATGAATTCACGCACGTTGTCAGCAGCGGCGGCAGCTTCGAAAGAGACTTTGCCGACTGACGAGTGAACGATACCGTTCTTGTCAACCTTGAAGTCGATCTTACCCTTCTTCACTTCTTCAACAGCCTTAGCGACATCGTTGGTCACAGTACCGCTCTTGGGGTTCGGCATGAGGCCACGGGGACCGAGAACACGGCCGAGGGCACCTATCTTACCCATGATAGCGGGCTGAGTGATGATCACGTCGACATCGGTCCAGCCACCTTTGATTTTATCAATGTATTCGTCAAGACCTACATAGTCTGCGCCGGCAGCCTTGGCGGCAGCTTCAGCGTCTGAGTTGCAGAGCACGAGAACGCGCACCTGCTTTCCGGTTCCGTGGGGAAGTGTCACAACGCCACGTACCATCTGGTTAGCCTTACGGGGATCGACACCAAGGCGAACATCCACGTCAAGTGAAGCGTCAAATTTGGTGAAAGTGATTTCTTTCACGAGGCTCACTGCTTCAGCAAGTGTGTAAACCTTTCCGGCTTCAACCTTTTCCTGGGCAATCTTTTGATTTTTCGTCAGTTTACTCATGTCAATTGAAGTTTAGAGGTTTTCGGGGAATGTTCCTTTCACGGTGATACCCATGCTTCTGGCTGTTCCGGCAACCATACGCATTGCCGAAGCTACGTTGAAACAGTTCAAATCGGGCATTTTGTCCTCGGCAATCGCCTTAACCTGTTCCCAGGTGATTTCTGCGACTTTCTTACGGTTAGGCTGAGCGGAACCGCTTTTGAGCTTTGTAGCCTCAAGGAGCTGGATAGCTACCGGAGGAGTCTTGACAACGAAGTCGAAGCTCTTGTCGGAGTAATAGGTGATTACTACAGGAAGTACCTTACCGGCCTTGTCCTGGGTGCGGGCATTAAACTGCTTGCAAAACTCCATGATGTTGATACCCTTGGAACCAAGAGCAGGACCAACTGGAGGTGAAGGATTTGCGGCTCCTCCTTTGATTTGCAATTTGATCTGTCCAGCAATTTCTTTAGCCATGATAAATCTAAATTTTGTTAATGATTCGGTTAAAACGATGACGTCTGTTCTTTCACCAAGATATCTCTCCGGCGTCTTTCGTAACCAAGTGCCGGAGAGCCATCATTGAATTCAGGCTCGGAAACTGCGTCATCTCCCGTGGCGCGGCCAACGGCTTTGCAGCGATTGACAGCGCCGCGCGATGTTTATTCACGCTCTACCTGCGAATTTTCGAGTTCCAACGGAGTTTTACGTCCGAAGATCTTGACCATAACCTTGAGTTTCTTTCTCTCGCGGTTGACTTCCTCGATGGTTCCGGAGAAACCGCTGAAAGGACCGAATGTCACTTTCACAGTCTCGCCCACCATGTAGTCGTTTCCTTCGTCGGTCGGGTCAATCATTTCATCGGCCGTTCCCATCATTCTGAGCACTTCGCTTTCACGAAGGGCTTCGGGGGCGGCGTTCTTGCCACGTCCACGCAGGAAATCAATCACATTAGTGGTGTTACGGAGTTCATACAGGACCTCACCGGTGAGGATACACTCCACAAAGACATAGCCGGAGTAAAGGTTTTTCTCCTTCACTACCTTCTTGCCGTTGCGGACGGACATAACCTTTTCGGTAGGAATCAAGACCTGAAAAACATAATTGCCGAGGCCGGTGTTGCGGATGGCTCCATCCAGAACTTCTTTAACCTTAGCTTCCTTGCCTGAGATAGCGCGAAGCACATACCAGGCTTTTTTCAATTCTTCCGCCATTGATTTTCTTCCTTTTAAAGATTACTGACCGAGGCTGTAAATGAAGTGCATAATGGTATTGACCACCTGATCCATAGCGAAGACAATCGCCGCTATAATGATGGAAGCTATCAGCACGATGACTGCGCTCTTGACCAGCTGGCCCCTTGTAGGCCAAGAAGTCTTATATCGAAGTTCGGTATAAGACTCCTCTATATCCGTAAGTAGTTTAAGTTTACTCATTTGTCGTGTTTTTTAGCACGGGACGAGAGGCTCGAACTCCCGACACCCGGTTTTGGAGACCGGTGCTCTACCAACTGAGCTAGTCCCGTATAGGAAAACCGACCCTCGATCCGCTTCGAGTGTGACCCGTCAGTGAGACAAGGGTCGGTTTTGGTTTTATTCAGTGACCGGTCTTAAAGACCGATTCGTGAATGACTTTATGAGTGGTATTACTCAAGGATCTCAGTGATCTGGCCTGAACCCACGGTACGACCGCCTTCACGGATAGCGAAGCGAAGACCTGCGTCGCAAGCAACCGGGTTGATGAGCTCAACGTTGATCTCAACGTGGTCACCGGGCATTACCATTTCTACACCTTCGGGGAGAGTGATCTCACCGGTTACGTCAAGAGTACGGATGTAGAACTGAGGACGATAGTGGTTGTGGAACGGAGTGTGACGGCCACCTTCTTCTTTCTTCAGGATGTAGACAGAAGCTTTGAACTTGCTGTGGGGCTTAACAACTCCGGGGTGGCAGATTACCATACCACGCTTGATATCTTTCTTGTCGATACCGCGGAGGAGAAGACCTACGTTGTCACCGGCTTCACCCTGATCGAGGAGCTTGCGGAACATTTCAACGCCAGTTACAACTGACTTCATGTCTGCGCCGAGACCCATGATCTGAACTTCGTCACCAACCTTTACGATACCAGTTTCAATACGACCGGTAGCAACGGTACCACGACCAGTGATTGAGAACACGTCTTCAACAGGCATAAGGAAGGGCTTGTCGATGTCGCGGGGAGGCAGGGGAATCCAGTTGTCAACGGCATCCATGAGCTCCATAACCTTAGCTTCCCATTCGGGTTCGCCGTTGAGGGCGCCGAGTGCAGAACCGCGGATGATAGGAGTTTCATCACCGTCATATTCGTAAGTCGAAAGAAGGTCGCGCATTTCCATTTCAACGAGGTCGAACATTTCTTCGTCGTCAACCATGTCGCACTTGTTAAGGAACACAACAAGACGAGGAACGTTCACCTGGCGAGCGAGAAGGATGTGTTCGCGGGTCTGGGGCATAGGACCGTCAGTTGCAGCAACCACGATGATAGCACCGTCCATCTGAGCAGCACCGGTAACCATGTTCTTCACGTAGTCAGCGTGTCCGGGGCAGTCAACGTGAGCGTAGTGACGGTTTGCAGTCTCATACTCTACGTGAGCGGTGTTGATTGTGATACCACGTTCTTTTTCCTCAGGAGCGTTGTCGATCTGGTCGAACGACTTAACTTCAGAGAGACCAGCCTTAGCGAGCACTGTAGTGATAGCAGCAGTCAGAGTGGTCTTACCGTGGTCAACGTGACCGATAGTACCGATGTTAACATGCGGTTTGGTTCTTTCGAATTTCTCTTTAGCCATAACTTTGCTATTATTTTCTTGATTAAATGATTGACTTTTCTAACAAGACGCCACGATAGCGTAAGCGCACTATCGGGGCTGTCATTTTATAGATTGGTTTGAGCCGATGGCGGGATTTGAACCCGCGACCTCTTCCTTACCAAGGAAGTGCTCTACCCCTGAGCTACATTGGCGGTATGTGTTAGAGCGGAAGACGAGGCTCAAACTCGCGACCCTCAGCTTGGAAGGCTGATGCTCTATCAACTGAGCTACTTCCGCATTAGGATTGTTTTGTGGGCGAAGATGGATTCGAACCACCGAAGGTATAAACCAGCAGATTTACAGTCTGCCCCATTTGGCCACTCTGGTATTCGCCCTTTCGTAAGTGAACCGCCGAGCGATTCGCTACGTTGTTAGTTTAGTTGAGCCTCTTGTCGGATTCGAACCAACGACCCCGAGATTACAAATCACGTGCTCTGGCCAACTGAGCTAAAGAGGCAACAAGTTATTGTGCGCTTGCTTTTGGAGGAGCGTTCCCTTTCAAAAGCGATGCAAAATTAGCGCAAATATTTTTACCGTGCAAATTTTTTCACATCTTTTTCACAAGAAAATTACAACTTTTTCGCAGCAAAAAGCGCACAATCACACACATCTCGCTAATTAGCAACTGATTAACGGCAGTGATTTTTTATCCACTCATAGTGCGCTTTTTCGGTCTGCGGAGTGGTCCAGTGCTCATTGATCGGTGTAAGATGCGCTTCCTTGGGGGTGGAGACGGCGTTGAACACTTCGTAGCTCGTGGTCGGCGGACAGGTGTTGTCATTGAATCCCCAGGTCATTCTGACCGGACATGTCAGATGGCGCGCGAAGTTCACCACGTCGTAATACTCCAGTGTGCGGATCTTCTCAGGAGTGGCAGTCTGCGGATCTTTGCGGAAATGATGCGGGTATCCGCCGGTCTTGTCGCCGAGATAGCCTGTCATATCGGAGAGCGCCGGATGATTCGCCACACATCCGTTGACTCTTTCGTCGAGCATCGCGGTTGTGATGGCCAGCGCTCCGCCCTGCGAGCCTCCCTGCGTAAAGAGATTTTTTCCGTCCCATTCAGGAAGCGATGTCAGCAGATCGAGGAATCGTCGGCATCCGAGATAGACGTCCTTCATATAATATTCATCCGGGTCATCGAGGCCGAATTTAAGATAATCGCCCTTGACCTTGCGCTCGGCGGCAAACTCAGCCTCGCTCAGTTCAGGATGCAGACCGTGGATTTCGATTTCCAGTCTGATCATCCCACCTTCTCCGTAGTAGCGGTGGGCCATCGGGTCTTTGATTGTCTTCACTCCGGCTCCCGGAGGGGTCAGCACGGCAGGATATTTGCCTCCCCCTTTCGGGATGAAGAGATAGCCATACATGGCCCGGCCCCGGTCATTGAGCTGCAGACGCACCAGCTGACAGGTCATTTTGTCAGTTGAGTATTTTTCTACCGGCTCGGAAGTATATTTCAGAGGATATTTCTTGTCTTCATCCACGGCTTTTTTCCAGAATGCGGCAAAATCAGTCGGCTCCTTGACAAAGGGCTGAAGTTTTTCGGGCGAGAAGCCCACTTTGACATGGTGGGAGAATTTATGTCCGCCAATTACGGTTTCAAGTCTCAGATCCCGGAACCCCGGCTTGTCCATAGTTCCGATATTGAGCACTCCCCTGCCATTGCTGTCAAGCACAAGACTGCCGTCGGTATCAGCCTGGAGCATATCGGGGCCGATGGAATAGTTTACGGTCATTTCCGAGGCAGGCACACCGTAGCGGTAAAGTTCGATTGAGATCCGGGCGCTGTCTCCGGTCTCATAAAGCCAGTCGGGATGATCTGGATTTGTGACCCACAGCATATCGCTGCGCGAAGGGTAGTTTTCAGCACTGACTCCGGCGGTAAGAGAGGCTCCTAATATAATTAAGGTGGTAAGTCGGAAAAGTTTCATGGTAAATCTGGTGTCAAGTCTCTTATTTTATAAATATGTAGCAAAATTAGCGATTTTCCTCAAAATGGCGTAATTTTGCCTTTAGAATATAATCATTACATGAAACGACAACTCATACTCGCCGCATTGTGCTGCGCCGCCGCAGGCGCCACCGTAGCCCAGGTCAACAGCCCTGATGCCGGAGGTTATCTCGAAAGAGGCATCCTCATGTTTGACGACCGCAATTATGAAGGCTGCATAGACCAGCTCGCCAGAATCCATAGCCTCAGCCCCACCCCGGAGCAGGCCGAACGTGCCCTTTATTATCTCGGACTGGCTTCCCAGGGGCTCGGAGATGACGAAGCTCTCGCATTGTTCCGCAAATTTCTTGCCGACTACCCAGTCTCGCCGCTCAGAGCCGACGTGATGATGTCAGTGGGCGACTACTGGTTCAACCGCGGCAACTATGCCGAAGCGCTGCAGGAATATGCTCAGGTCAACCCTCTCGCACTCACCGGAAACCGCTGCGATGACATGAGTTACCGCACCGCCTATTCCTACATGATGCTCGGCGAACATGCCACGGCGGCCAGCCAGTTCCGCACCCTCCAGAGCTCGGAGGAATACGGCAATGTGGCCCGCTTCTATCTCGGCTACATAGCCTACGTCAACAAAGACTACACTCTGGCGCTGCAATATTTCCGCAACGTCGACACCTCGCGCGAGCCTGGCAACGCGGCGCCCTATTACGAGGCGCAGATCGCATTCGCGCAGGGCGACTTCAACCGGTCGCTCGACATCTCGCGCCGCCTTCTGGCCTCAGGCTCCGTGCCGGCATTCACTGCCGAATGCAACCGTCTTGCCGGCGAATCGCTCTACAACCTGGGCGATGAGAGCGAAGCTCTCCCCTATCTCTGGAAATATTGCGCCGAAGCATCTGACCCGCAGCCTTCGGCATTCTACATACTCGGTGTGAGCGAATACCGGCGCGGCGACTACGATGCCGCCATCAAACTGCTCCAGCAGTCCATCGGGACCCACTCGGCAATGGAGCAGAGCGCCTACCTCTTCCTCGGACAAGCCTATCTCAAACGCGGCGACAACAACTCGGCCCTGATGGCTTTTGAAAACGCCTACCGCGTGGACTACGACCGCGAAGTGCGCGAAACCGCCTTCTACAACTACGCCGTGGCCCGCATGGACGGCGGACGTGTGCCCTTCGGCAACTCCGTGGCCCTGCTTGAAAACTTCCTCCAGGAATATCCCAACTCAACCTACAGCGCCGACGTGCAGCGCTATATCGTCAATGGCTACATGTCAGACAACGACTATGAAAGCGCTCTTGCCGCACTCGACAAAATACAGAATCCGTCAGCCGAACTCATCCAGGCCAAACAGAGAGTGCTGCTTGTACTCGGATCGCGGGAATACACCTCCGGAAAAATCTCCCAGGCCATAAGCCATCTCACCCAGGCGCGCCGCCTCGCCTCTGACAATCCATCAATCCGGCGCCAATGCGACCTTTGGCTGGGCGACTGCTATTACACACGCGGCAACTACGACGAAGCTGCCTCAAGCTACCGCTCATTCATAGCATCGGCACCGAAATCCGACACCCGCAACCGTGCCATAGCCTATTACGATCTGGGCTACACCCGCTTCTGTCAGGAGCGCTACTCCGACGCGCTGACCGACTTCCGCGACGCCGTGACAGTGATGCAGTCAGCACCTGCCGACATCTCGCGCTCGCTTCTCGCAGACTGCTATAACCGCATAGCCGACTGCCACTACTATCAGACCGACTTCACCTCTGCCGCCGAGGCCTACAACAAAGCCTATGACCTCAACCCCTCGTCAGGTGACTACGCACTCTATCAGCTCGCCATCATGAAGGGTCTCCGCAAAGACCACGCCGGCAAGATCGAAAGCATCGACGCTCTGTCAGAACGCTTCCCCTCATCGGGCCTCATACCCAACGCCCTGCTCGAAAAAGCCGAAAGCCAGTCAGCGCTCGGCCAGACCGACCAGGCGATAGCCACCTACCGCCACCTTGTGCAGCAATATCCCAATACCGCCCCCGGCCGCAACGGCTATCTGCAACTCGCCATCACCTATATCAACCGCGGCGAGCGCAGCCAGGGCATCGAGACATACAAGAAAGTCATCTACACCTTCCCTTCAAGCGAGGAGGCCCGCATCGCTGCCGACGACCTCAAACAGCTCTATGCCGCTGACGGCCGTCTGCAGGACTTCGTGGCATTCATCAACTCCGTGCCCAACGCACCGCGCTACGAAGCCTCCGAGCTTGAAAAACTTGCATTCCAGGCCGCCGAAAACGACTATGTGAACTCCGGCGCCACGTCCAAGCTCTCGGCTTACATAGCCGAATATCCTCAGGGAGCCGACCGCGCCCAGGCCCTCTACTATCTCGCCGATGCCGCCTGGAACGAAGGCAAGCCGGCCGAGGCCCAGGGCTATGCCATGCAGGTGATACAGACCCATCCCGACTCCGAAGTGGCCGAAGACGCGATGCTCATCAAAGCCGCAGCCGAAAGCTCGCTCGGCAAGACAGAGATAGCCTACTCCACCTATCAGCAGCTCGAAAACCGGGCTTCAGGCTCAAACATGCTGCGCGAGGCCCGCATCGGACTGATGCGCACTGCTGCCGACCTTGGCAAATATGCCGAAGTGGTCAACACCGCCGACAAGCTTCTCGCATCGACAGCCGCCAACTCGCCGGCCGACCTCAACGAAATCAGATTCATGCGCGGTATGGCCAACAACAGCCTGGGCAACTACGACAAGGCCTATGAAGACTGGTCGGAACTCGCCGAGAACCCCGCTGACATCTTCGGAGCCAAGAGCGCCTACTACATGGGCAACTCACAGCTCGATCGTGGCCTTGTCAAAGGCGCTAAATCGACAGCCGAAAAGCTCATCGACTCCGACACCCCGCACCAGTACTGGCTTGCACGCGGATTCATCCTCTACAGCGACATTCTGCGCAAAGAAGGCAAAAAATTCGAGGCAGACGAATATCTGAAATCACTGAAAAGCAACTATCCCGGCACCGAAGCCGACATCTTCCAGATGATCGACTCACGCCTCTGAACCTGACAGCAGGAAGCTGCCACGAACCATCACCACCCTTCACCACCCATTCATTTCAGACTCAAAGCAACAATGAATACAAGATCAACCATATTTTCACTCTGCCTCGCACTCGGCACCCCGCTCTTCGGCCAGGGGCTCCACAAGGAAATCAACGTAGAGCAGGAGATAGTCCCGGTCAAGCGCGACGCGGCCCGCATCACAATACTCCCCACCCTTCAGCTGCCAGCCGTCAGCAAACCGCAGCTGGCATTCAGCAACCGCGTGGTCACCACCCGTGTGCCCAACGCCATCTCGACTCTTGAGCCTGTGGCCTATGGCGAAAACCTCTTCTCGTCGCCCTACCGCGGCTATGTGGCCCTCGGCCTCGGCGCTCCGCTCTTCAACGGAGCCTTCTCGGCCGGTTACCGCATTCTCGACACCGACCGCACCCGCCTGAGCGCCTGGGGGCAGTATGACGGTGATATCTACACACAGAAAACAGACGAGCGTAAGGAATACTGGCGTGACCACAGCGCATCACTCGGCGTAGACCTCCATCAGGCCATCGGAAGCAAATCGTTTCTCAATGCCGGCGTGGACTACACCTACGGCTATCACACCATCCCCTCTGCCTGGGACTCATTCTCGCAAAGCATCAGCCGTTTCAACCTTTCGGCCCTTTACACTTCGCGGGCACAAGGCCTCGACTGGACCGCAGCCCTCCGCTACCGTCATTTCGGCTTCTACAACTCAAATGCACCGCAGAGGCTACACTTCATCTCATCTGTACCTGACACAGACTTCCCCATCCACATCTTCACTCCAGGCCAGACCGGCACAGCAGACTCGCCTGCACCCGGCCAGACCGAGGTCTACGCCGTGCCCGGCGAATCACCCGTACGCCAGAACCTCTTCGGCGCATCGCTCACCGGCAAGCTCTCGTTCGGCGACAACACATCGCTCGGACTTGACGCTGACGCAGACTTCCTGCACACCGGCAGCCATCTGAGTCCCCGCTACCCTTATCTTTCCTACGGCGACTACTCAGCCAAAGACGGCTCGACAGTCGGCCTGATAGCCCTGACCCCCCATCTCGACTACTCGTCGGCCACGGTCAAAGCCCGCATCGGCGCGCAGGTGGATGTCAGCATCAACAACGGCCGCGTCTTCCACATAGCCCCCGAAGCCTCCCTGGCCTGGACACCCTCGCAGCTCGTGGGCTTCGAAATCAAGGCTCACGGCGGCTCCGACCTCAACCAGCTTTCGTCGCTCTATAACGTGACCCCTTACCTCAACTCCTCGATGGCCTATTCGCAATCACACATACCCTATGCTCTTGACGGGCGCGTGACCGTGGGCCCCTTCTTCGGTGCCTACCTCGAATTCTTCGGAGGATATGCCAAGGCAAATGACTGGCTCATGCCCGTGGTAGCCGACAGCTATCTCGGAGGCGCAGTCTTTGACCGCATCGATCTTTCGGCCTGGCATGGCGGTGCCGCCGTCGGCTACGACTACCGCAAGCTGCTCTCGGCCCGTATCAGCTACGAGACAGCGCCCAATGACTATGACAACAGCTTCTATGAATGGCGCGACCGTGCCCGCCACGTGGTCAACGCCGAACTCAAGCTCCGCCCACTGACACCCCTGCAGATCACTCTCGGCTGGCAGTTCCGCGCCGGACGCCGCTGCTACGGCATGGCCCACAATCTCTCCGGCGCTACCGGAGATCTTCAGGTCTACTCGCCTCAGGCCCGGTCGCTTGGCTGCGTGTCAGACCTTTCGCTCGGAGCCTCCTATGCCGCCACCGACGCCCTCTCCATCTTCGCCGGCGGAGAAAATCTGCTCAACCGCCGCTACTACCGCATAGGCGACCGCTACTCGCAGGGCATCCGCTTCATGATCGGCGCATCACTCAAATTCTGACCACACAATTCTAAACAAATATCAAATCTCCATGAAAAAATTCGCAATGACACTGCTGGCGCTTCTCGCTTGCGCCACATCAGGAGTCCAAGCCCAGTACAGCACCTATTATAAAGATATGCCTGTGGAAGTCCGTCAGGTAGAACCGTTCGCCATAGCCGACCGCAGCGTGAACCTTGCCGAACGCGGAGCCACCGGTGACGGAGCCACACTCAACACCGACATAATACAGAAAGCCATCGATGAGCTCTCACAGGCCGGCGGCGGTCATCTCGTAATCCCCCAGGGTGTATGGCTCACCGGCCCGATCGAACTCAAGAGCGGTGTGGACCTCCATCTGGAGCGCAACGCCATACTCTATTTCTCGCCTGACAAGGCCCTCTACATAGACTCCAATCCCAAAGCATCGCGCGTACGCGCCTGCATCAGCGCCAACCGCTGCCGCAACATCAGCATCACCGGACTCGGCACCCTCGACGGCAACGGCGCGCAGTGGCGCCCGGTGAAACGCTCCAAGGTCAGCGACGTGGAGTGGAAACGCTTCCGCAAAATGGGCGGCGTTGAACGCCAGAACGGCTCGCTTTGGTATCCCTGGGAACTGAAATCAGGCTATCCCGACGTAGCAGACACCCCTGAGAAACAGGAGAAAAAGCGCAACGACCTCTTCCGCATAAACAACTGCGAGAACGTGTTGCTCTCCGGAGTCACTTTCCAGAATGCCCCGAAATTCCACGTCCACCCCTTCAACAGCCGCAACATTATCATTGACGGCATCACCGTCCGCTGCCCCTGGAACGCCCAGAACGGAGATGCAATAGACCTTAGCGACTGTCACCAGGCTCTCGTGGTCAACTGCACGGTCGATGCCGGCGATGACGGCCTCTGCATGAAAAGCGGCGAATACAAGCCCAAAGCACTCGTCAATGGCTGTGAAGACATACTCCTGCAGGACAACACCGTCTACCACGCCCACGGCGGCTTCGTGATCGGCAGCGAAGATATCTGCGGCATGAAACGCATAGTGGTGCGCAATTCGACTTTCTCCGGAACCGACACCGGTCTGCGTTTCAAAAGCGCTGTGGGCCGTGGCGGCAAGACCGAAGACATCTACATCAGCGGCATCATGATGGCCGACATCCAGGCCGAAGCCATAATCTTTGAATGCAACTACGCCGACCGCCCCGCCGGATCGAAAGACAGCGACATAGCAAGACCACAGGAAATGGTGAAGGTGCCCGAATTCACTGACATCCATATCTCCGACGTGGTCTGCCGTGGCACCGCCACCGCCATAGCCGCAAGCGGAATCGCCGGCCTCAACTGCGTTCATGACATCACGGTAGAAAACTCCACCTTTATATATACAGCCAACGCAACTGAAATCGACAGCGCGACAGCATCGGTGACTACCAAAAATGTAAAATTCATCAAAGACAAGAAGTAAGAGACCATCAGTAGGCCGGCAACCGTCCTAAGACCGTCTCACAAAACCTCATAGCCAGACAGTACACAGCAGTGTGCTGTCTGGCCGAAATGATCTACAACGAAGCCGAGGCCCTCTGTATGCTCGGAGGCAATGAGACCAAAGTGCGCAGCCTCCTTGAAGAAGCCGTGCGCCCCTATCAGCCCGGCTACAGCTGCACACTCTCAGGCGATGCGCTCCTTAGGCAGCCCTCAGGCTGTCTGACAGAAGGAATCCATACACGTCCCATCCGGTGGTAATGCCGGATGGGATTTTTAATTTTCCTGAATTTCAGACAAAATTCATTTATATTTCCACATTTCTCATCTGATATTGCAAATAATTTGACATTAATTTCGTACTTTTGCAGACATTTTATTATTTTCAAAAAAGTATTTATTTATAGCAGTTAGATGAACAATGATCAGATAAAGGTGATCTTTGCCGAAGAAGAGCATACAAAATATGCCGAGCAGATTGTCACCCTAATCTATGAATCAGCCCTTCAGCGCGGCACCGGCATAGCCCGCCGCACACCTGAATATATCGCACAGAAGATACGTTCGGGGAAGGCTGTCGTTGCTCTCTGTGATGACCGTCTCATCGGCTTCAGTTACATTGAGAGCTGGGAACATGGTGATTATGTGGCCACTTCAGGCCTTATCGTCGATCCGGAATTCCGACGATTGGGGCTCGCAGCACGAATCAAGGCCAAGACATTCGAACTTGCCCGCCTCCGCTTCCCGTTCGCCAAACTGTTCAGTATCACCACTTCTCTGCCGGTGATGAAGTTAAATTCACAGATGGGCTACAAGCCCGTCACCTTCTCGGAACTTACTGACGACGAGGAATTCTGGGCCGGATGCAAGGGCTGTGTCAACTATGACATACTCCAGCGCAACAACCGCCGCATGTGTCTCTGCACAGGCATGCTCTATGACCCCAAAGCCAAACTCGAACGGCCTTCCAAGCGAGCCCCCTACGTAATGTGGCTGCACAACCGCGTCAAAAAATTGCTCCACCTGAAATAATCTCCTCCGCGCGAGAGCCTGCAGGGCCCCATCACCCCTCTCCGGCGCTCTCCCGCCGACATCAAATTTAACAACATCATCCCCCCTAATCCAATAGATTCAATATTATGGAAAAGAAGAAAAAAGTGGTTTTAGCCTTCAGCGGCGGTCTCGACACGTCATTCGCTGCAAAATATCTTTCAGAAGACCTCGGTTATGAAGTGCACACCGCAATCGCCAACACTGGCGGATTCTCTGACGAGGAACTGAAGACCATCGAAGAAAAAGCTCTGCGCCTTGGCGCCGCATCTCATGCATCTCTTGACGTCACCGGCGACTACTATGACAAGAGCATCAGATATATGATAGCAGGCAACGTACTGCGCAACGGCACCTATCCCATCAGCGTGTCGTCAGAACGCATCTTCCAGGCTATCGCCATCGTCGAATACGCCAAGAAGATCGGAGCCGATGCCGTGGCCCACGGCTCGACAGGCGCCGGAAACGACCAGGTGCGTTTCGACCTCACATTCCAGATCCTCGCCCCCGAAATCGAGATCATCACCCCGACCCGCGACATGACTCTCACCCGCGAGTATGAGATCGACTATCTGAAGAAACACGGCATCGAGGCCGATTTCAAGAAGATGGAATATTCCATCAACAAGGGCCTCTGGGGCACCAGCATAGGCGGCAAAGAGACTCTCCACTCAGAGCAGACTCTCCCCGAAAGCGCATATCCCAGCCAGATCACCGAAAAAGGCGAGGAACACATGACCATCACCTTTGAAAAGGGTGAGATTTCGGCTGTCAACGGCAAGACTTACGCCGACAAGATCGACGCCATCCGCGAAGTGGAACGCCTCGGCGCCCGCTACGGCATAGGCCGCGACATGCACATCGGCGACACCATAATAGGCATCAAAGGCCGCGTAGGCTTCGAGGCCGCAGGCCCGATCCTAATCATCGCAGCCCACAAGATGCTCGAAAAACACACCCTGACCAAGTGGCAGCAGTACTGGAAAGACCAGATCGGCACATGGTACGGCATGTTCCTCCACGAGTCGCAGTATCTCGAACCCGTCATGCGCGACATGGAGGCCTTCCTTGAAAACTCTCAGCGCAACGTCAGCGGCACTGTAGAGATCATCCTCCGCCCCTACAGCTACACCCTTGTAGGCGTAGACTCACCCTTCGACCTCATGAAGACCGACTTCGGCGAATACGGCGAGGTCAACAAGGCCTGGAGCGCCGATGATGTCAAAGGATTCACCAAGATCCTCGGCAACCAGATGAAGATCTATCACAACGTGCAGAAACGCAACGGAGCCGAGGAGTAAGCCGATGAAAAAAATAGGAATCATAGGAGGAGCCGGCTACACAGCCGGCGAACTCCTCCGCCTCCTGATCAATCATCCGGAGGCTCAGATTGTATTCATACATTCCACCAGCAATGCCGGGCGCCCGGTCTGCGAGATCCACGAAGGTCTGACCGGCGACTGCGACCTGCACTTCTCTGACAGCTACGATCTCAATGCGGTCGATGTGCTCTTCCTCTGCCAGGGCCACGGCTTCAGCCGCAAGTTTTGGGAGGAAAACGAGCGCCCCGAAGGCCTGAAGGTGGTGGACCTCGCCCAGGACTACCGCGACGAGAGCGAAGGCTACACCTACGGACTCCCCGAAGCCAAGCGCGAGGCAATCCGCGAGTCATCGCTCATAGCCAATCCCGGCTGCTTCGCCACAGCGATCCAGACCGCCCTGCTCCCCCTCGCCGCAGCCGGACGGCTCGGCGGAGAGATCCACGTCACCGGCATCACCGGATCGACAGGCGCAGGCGTGAAACCCGGAGCCACAACCCACTTCAGCTGGCGCACCGACAACCTTTCGGTCTATAAGGCATTCGAACACCAGCATCTGGCCGAAATACGCCAGACACTCCGTCAGCTCCAGCCCGGCTTCGACGCAGAGATCAGCTTCATACCCGTGCGCGGTGACTTCGCAAGAGGCATCTTCGCCATGACCTATATCGACACCGATCTTTCAATCGAAGAAGCCACCCGCATCTACAAGGATTTCTATGCCGGAGCCGCATTCACTCATGTGTCAGACCGTCCGGTCGACCTCAAGCAGGTGGTCAACACCAACAAGGCGCTGATCTCGCTTGAAAAACACGGCTCGAAGCTGCTGATAATCTCCGCCATTGACAATCTTCTGAAAGGAGCCTCCGGCCAGGCCGTGCAGAATTTCAATCTCATCTGCGGTCTGCCCGAAGACTGCGGCCTGCGGCTGAAGCCCTCGGCATTCTGATGCGGTCACCGCTTTGGCTGCTCTCTGACACTCGACCTTTTTTGCTACCACACTCTCCCGTTCAAAAAATCATTTCTCTGAAAAAAGATGAATCTCTTCGACGTATATTCACTATATGACATCGAACCGGTCAAAGGACTCGGCTGCCATGTCTATACAGCCGACGGCACGGAATATCTCGACCTCTACGGAGGCCACGCCGTGATCTCCGTGGGCCACGCCCATCCACTCTATGTGTCGGCCATTTCCGACCAGGTAAGCCGTCTGGGCTTCTATTCTAACTCCGTGCAGAACTCCCTCCAGCAGAAATTCGCCGACCGACTGGGACGCATCTCCGGCTACGATGACTATGCCCTCTTTCTCTGCAACTCCGGAGCCGAGGCAAACGAAAACGCCATGAAACTCGCCTCGTTCCACACCGGACGCCGCAAGATCCTCGCCTTTGACCGCGCCTTCCACGGCCGCACCTCCGGAGCCGTAGCCGCAACTGACAATCCCAAGATCCAGGCCCCTTTCAATTCGACCGAAAACGTGGTCTTCGCCCCGCTCAACGACGTCGAGGCCACAGAGCGCCTTCTCGCCACCGGCGAATTTGCCGGAGTGATCATTGAAGGCATCCAGGGAGTGGCAGGTATCCGCATGGTCGATGACGACTTCATGCGCCGCCTGCGCGAACTCTGCACAGCCACCGGCACTCTGCTCATACTTGATGAAATCCAATCGGGCTACGGACGCACCGGACGCTTCTTCGCCCACCAGTACACCGGCATCCGCCCCGACATCATCACCTGTGCCAAAGGCATAGCCAACGGCTTCCCGATGGGCGCGGTGCTCATCTCTCCATCGATCCCTGCGGTCAAAGGAATGCTCGGCACCACCTTCGGAGGCAACCACCTTGCCTGCGTAGCCGCCATTGCCGTGATCGATGCTCTTGAAGGCGAGGCCATGATAGCCAACGCCGCCGCCGAAGGCGAATATCTGATGGAAGAGCTGCGCCGCCTGGCCACCGAGTGTGACGAAATCACCGAAATCCGCGGCCGCGGACTCATGATCGGCATCGAGATCAAAGGCTCGGCATCGGAAATCCGCAAGCGCCTGCTCTTCGAACACCATATCTTCACCGGAGGAGCCGGCGAACACACCGTGCGTCTGCTCCCAGCCCTCTGCCTGCCGCGCTCCCACTCGCGCCGCTTCATCGATGCATTCCGCCAAGTACTCACAACTAAAAAACCTTCCTGAAAAATGCACAACTTCACTAACGTCACAGACATAGGCCCTCTTGACCTCGCAGTCAAAGAGGCACTCGAAATCAAAGCCAACCGTTTCGGATTCAAAGAACTCGGACGCGACAAGACTCTGATGATGATCTTCTTCAACTCCAGTCTTCGCACGCGCCTGAGCACCCAGAAAGCCGCCATGAATCTCGGCATGAACGTCATAGTCCTCGACGTCAACCAGGGAGCATGGAAGCTCGAAACCGAACGCGGCGTAATCATGGACGGCGACAAGGCCGAGCATCTTCTCGAAGCCATCCCGGTGATGGGTTCCTACTGCGACATCATCGGGGTCCGTTCGTTCGCCGGTCTCAAAGACAAGGCCGAAGACTATGAGGAGAGAGTGATCAACCAGTTCATCCGCTACTCCGGCCGCCCCGTCTTCAGCATGGAGGCAGCCACCCGCCACCCACTCCAGAGCTTCGCCGACCTCATCACCATAGAAGAGTTCAAGACCAAGGAGCGCCCCAAGGTGGTAATGACCTGGGCGCCGCATCCGCGCGCGCTTCCGCAGGCCGTCCCCAACTCCTTCGCCGAATGGATGAACGCCACTGACTATGAATTTGTAATCACGCATCCTGAAGGCTATGAGCTTGCCCCTGAATTCGTGGGCAAAGCTCGTGTAGAATATGATCAGCGCAAAGCCCTCGAAGGCGCTGACTTCGTATATGCCAAGAACTGGTCGGCCTACGCCGATCCGAACTACGGCAAGATACTTTCGACCGACCGCGCATGGACAGTCGACAGCGAAAAGATGGCCCTGACAGACAACGCCTTCTTCATGCACTGCCTCCCGGTGCGCCGCAACATGATCGTGACCGACGATGTCATCGAGTCAGACCGCAGCATAGTCATTCCGGAAGCCGCCAACCGCGAAATATCCGCCCAAGTGGTCATCAAACGTCTCCTTGAAGGTCTGAAATGATGGAAGAGACAATCAAAGTGATCAAAATCGGGGGCAACGTGGTTGACAACCCCGAAGCCCTCGGCCGCTTCATAGACGACTTCGTGAAGCTGCCGGGCAAAAAAATCCTGGTCCACGGCGGCGGCAAGGAAGCCACCCGCATGAGTTCGCGCCTCGAAATACCCACCACTATGATAGAAGGCCGACGGGTCACCACCCGCGAGACCCTTGACGTGGTGACGATGGTATACGCCGGACTGGTCAACAAACGAGTGGTCTCCATGCTTCAGGCGGCCGGATGCAACGCGCTCGGACTGACCGGAGCCGACGGCAACGCCATCCGCGCCACCCGCCGCAAGCCGGAGCCGATCGACTACGGCTTCGTGGGTGACATAGCTCCGGAAGGTGTCAACGCCTCACTCATAGGCTCTCTGCTCGATGCGGGCGTCACCCCGGTGTTCTGCGCAATCACCCATGACGGCAATGGATCGCTTCTGAACTGCAACGCCGACACCATAGCCTCAGCTGTGGCTACCGGAACAGCGAGTCTCTCACCGGTCGAGCTGATCTATTGCTTCGAACAGCCAGGCGTGATGGAAGACATCGAACGCCCCGACTCCGTGATACCGCTCATCACGCCTGATATCTACAAGCGCCTGCGCGCCGAGGGTGTGGTCAGCAAAGGCATGATCCCGAAAATCGACAACGCATTCGCCGCAATAGCTGCCGGCGTCAGATCTGTAACCATAAAACATTCCGATGCCCTCAACCGGACCTCAGGCACTGTCATCAGAGATTGATCTGCTCAGACGCATGATCGCCACCCCGTCGTTCTCACGCGACGAGGCTGCCACCGCACAGCTCATTTTCGACCATCTCGCCGAAAATGGAGCCGCACCGAGACGCTATCTCAACAATGTCTACGCACTTTCGGAGGGTTTTGCCCCCGGCCGGCCAACCCTGCTGCTCAACTCCCATCACGACACCGTGCGGCCGGCTGCGAGCTACAGTCTCGATCCATTCAGCCCTGACATGCGCGAGGGTTGCCTATACGGACTCGGCAGTAACGATGCCGGAGCCTCAGTGGCCGCACTGACCAACACATTTCTCAGGCTGCGCACTGCCTCTCTGCCCTTCAACCTGCTCCTGGCCGTCACGGCCGAGGAGGAAGTAGGCGGCGAGAACGGCATGAGAGCTTTCCTCCCACATCTGAAAGAGGAAGGCATCGAGATAAGTTGTGCCATAGTGGGCGAACCGACAGGCATGCAGCCGGCCATAGCCGAACGCGGCCTCGTGGTGCTCGACTGCATAACCACGGGAGTCACCGGCCATGCCGCCCGCTCGGAGGGGATCAACGCGATCTACCGCGCTATGGCCGACATAGAAGCTCTCCGCTCGTTCCGCTTCCCGGATGAATCGAAGATACTCGGACCGGTCGGGCTGAACATCACCCAGATCAACGCCGGATGGCAGCACAACGCCATTCCCGACGAATGCAAATGGGTGGTCGATATCCGCACCACCGACGCATATACCAACGAAGAGACCGTCAGCCTTCTGCGCACTGCCGTCAGCCCCCACAGCTCGCTCACCCCGCGTTCAACCCGTGTGCGGGCCTCCGTCATCAGCAGTGACCATCCGCTGGTCAGTGGAGCTATAGGCCTCGGCCTGGCTCCATTCGTCTCGCCGACCACCAGCGACATGTCGCTGATGTATGACTTCCCCTCGCTGAAAATCGGGCCCGGAGAGTCATCGCGCAGCCATTCGGCCGATGAATTCATCCGCCTCAGCGAAATCGAAGAGGCCATTCCGGTCTACCACTCCCTCATCACCGGTCTGCGGCTCTGATAAATCCCCCCACACACAATCTCACACAACAAAACCCCGCAATCCACACATCAAGATATGAAACTCTGGAGCAAGGGCTTCGAGCCCGACAAAATGATAGAAGAATTCACCGTAGGCCGCGACCGCGAACTTGACCTGCGTCTGGCCCGATATGACGTTGAAGGCTCGATGGCCCACATCAGAATGCTCGAAAGCATTGGTCTTCTGAAAGCCGATGAACTCGAAGTGTTGCTGAAAGCCCTCGGAGAGATCGCCGAAGTGATCGAGCGCGGCGAATTCACAATCGAGCCGGGAGTGGAGGATGTCCACTCGCAGGTGGAATTCATGCTGACCGCAAAGCTCGGCGATGTAGGAAAGAAGATCCACTCAGGCCGCTCCCGAAACGACCAGGTGCTCGTAGACCTCAAACTCTTCATGCGCGACGAGCTGCGCCGCATAGCCGACGCTGTCAGCCGTCTCTTCAAGCGCCTGCAGTCTCTGAGCGAGGAATACAAGGATGTGCTGATGCCTGGCTACACCCATCTGCAGGTAGCCATGCCGTCGTCATTTGGCCTCTGGTTCGGAGCCTATGCCGAATCTCTTGCCGATGACATGCAGATGCTTGTGGCAGCCTACAACATAGCCAACCAGAATCCGCTTGGCTCAGCCGCTGGCTACGGATCATCATTTCCCCTCGACCGCGAGATGACCACCAGTCTGCTCGGATTCGAAACCCTTCATTATAATGTGGTGGCCGCACAGATGTCGCGCGGAAAGACCGAACGCGCCGCCGCGATGGCCATCGGGGCCATCGCCTCGACACTCGGCCATCTGGCTATGGACGTCTGCATGTGGATGTGTCAGAATTTCGGCTTCGTCTCCTTCCCTGACGAGCTTACCACCGGATCTTCTATCATGCCCCACAAGAAAAATCCGGATGTATTCGAGATCATGCGCGGAAAATGCAACCGGCTGCAGAGCATCCAGAACGAGATCGCACTGCTCACTGCCAATCTCCCCCTGGGCTACAACCGCGACCTGCAGTTGCTCAAAGACATCATATTCCCGGCCACGACCGAGATGACCGATTGCCTTGACATGGCTGACTTCATGCTTCAGCACATACGCATACGCCGCGACATCATCGATGACCCGCGCTACGACTATCTCTTCACCGTTGAGGAGGTCAACCGCCTTGTGCTCGGCGGAATGCCGTTCCGCGAAGCTTACAAGAAAGTAGGGCTTGAAGTGCAGGACGGCACCTACCGTCCGGTCCGCGCCGTCAGCCACACCCACGCCGGATCAATCAACAACCTCTGCAACCCCGAAATAGCACTGAAATTCCAGAAACTTTACGACCGTTTCGGTTGTCAGGCCTCTTGTAAGGAATCGTAAAAAATATTCGGTTCTGCAAGGCTTTTTTTACAAAAAGTTCTTACTTTTGCTTTCTGAAATTTATAAACCCAAATCAAGCACAACAATGTTAAACAACAAAGTTCAGGACGCAATCAACGCCCAGATCAACGCCGAATTCTGGAGCGCATATCTCTATCTGTCAATGTCGCTTCACTTCCAGGCTGAAGGAATGCCAGGAGTGGCAAACTGGTTCAAGATCCAATTTCAGGAAGAACAGGCCCATGCCACCATCTTCATGAACTACGTTAACCAGCGCGGAGGCCGTGTGGAACTGAAAGCCATCGAAGCCGTTCCCACCAGCTGGGCATCTCCGCTTGAGGCATTCAAATCTACTCTCGAACACGAAAAGAAAGTCACAGCCCTCATCAACGACCTTTACGCACTGGCCGAAGCTGAAAAAGACTATGCAACCCGCGATCGTCTCAACTGGTTCATAAGCGAACAGGTAGAGGAAGAAGACAACTGCCGCACTCTTATCGACAAGTATTCGCTCATCGGCAACGACGGCATGGGACTCTATATGCTCGACCAGGAACTTGGAAGCCGCACCTACACCGCGCCCTCCATCCTCTCTGAATAAGCCGGAAGCCGCGCAACAGACACACGTGTCGGCGAGAGCTGCCGCAAAGCAGCAACACCCGCCGCCCCCGATAACACAATACTCCTTCAGACCAATGAGCTGAAGGAGTGTTGTGTTATAGAAAGATATTTTATAGAGCTCAGTTAAATTATGTTAAATATTTCGGGGGGGGTAATTTTTTTAATTATTTTTGCTAAGTAACTCTGAAAAAATTAATTTATACTATATGCGGAATTTATTCAGAGGCAGAATCGAGGAATGAAGAGGGAGTTTATAGACATAAACGACCGATGAAGAACTTGATTCTGACCGGAATAAAACCGCAGAGAGTATAAAAGATCCTCCATAGGAGATACTAATGTACATTATATCGTTTAATTTTGAAGAGTTACTTATCATAAAATTAGAATTTAATTCGATTCTACATTCATATAGTTCAACCACAATTTTCAAAAGATATCTAAATTCTATCACCGCATTTCCACAAAATCTTTTAATCCAATTAACCTCAAAATGATTTTGTGGTTCCACTATAACTCATATAACCACTGATTTTACGTGTGTCTTGATCCTCATGGGCTACTTGAGGCCTGAAATCTACAATCGGAATGGATCTAAGACTATAATTTTATAATTTTTTTACAGACAAATTGTTACTACCGACGGAGGACATCGTGATGATGCCCTTCGTTATTTTTCATATCGGAAATGCAATGAATTTAGAGTAACTATTCAGCGAAAACAAAGGATGCGAAGATATAGCCCGTCAGTTTAGACGAGCGCCAATATAGCATCGAGAGGAGATTGTCCGTTTTTCCAGGCCGTGTCAGCAATGGAATGTAGTGCGTGGAAGGCATCGGCACCGGTACCGGAGCGGAAGCATCCGGATATTTTCTGCTTGACCTTGAGTTTTCGGATTCCACGTTCTGAAGCGTTGTTGTCAGATGGTATGGCCGGATTTTCAAGGAAGTTGAAGATGTAGTCCCTGCATTTTATTATCCCCCTCTTCAACTCATTAAACTCTTTGCGCAGACTGTCAAGATTCCGTTTGAGCAAGCCATCAAGCCTTGTGAGCCAGTCATCTTTCGGTATTATATCGACCGGTTTTTCGTTTCTCTGATGAATGGCCTCGCGTAATAAGGTCTGTACTTCCTTTGCCCATGTCTGCTCCTTGTCAATATCGTTAAGGTATTCCAGGTTTCTCAGCAGATGAGCCAGACATATCTGATTATTTAGGAAGTCGATGGCAAAGTACGCGCTGTGGCGGTCAGTTACGGCTGTCATTTTCTTCAATGAGTCACCAAAACGCTCTTCAAGCACTTTTGCACTACGGCCCGCACCGCGGAACACGAGGGTCAGATACGCAGTCTGTGCAATCCACGACCAGTTGAGCCTGCCTTTGACATAGCATCCGGACTCGTCAAAGCCGACTACGGATGATTCTCTGAGCAGACGCTCTATAAGTTCGATTGCCGGGCGGGATTTGTCAAGCGTCTCACGGACGATATTGACAAGCGTCCCCTGACTGATGCGTACATTGAACATCGTGGCGAACAGGGATTGCAACCGCTCGTAAGGCACGCATTGCACCACACTCAGATAAGTCGCAATGGCTCGTATGTTTTTGCCGAAAGTAATGGCATTACCTCCCCTGCGACGCGGTGCATAATCACGATTGCAACATCCGCAGATACAGACTTTTTTATAGAATCTGCGTTCACGATAAATTGGCCGTATCTGAGGCAGATCTATCTCTTGGCTGACATAATCAAGTTCTCCTTCAACATCCGACAGATCGCGCCCGCACTCACTGCAATAGCTGGATGACATATCCTGAATTTCGTCAGGCGTCTCCACCATTTTGCGTGTAGTTCCCTCATGCCCGTATTGACCGCCTACGGGTCTTTCCGATCTCTTCCGCAATGATTTTGTCCGGCGTTCCACCTCAGCCTTTATCGGTTCTTTCGATGGTGGAGTACTGCTGTTGCCGGAGTCCATCGGCGGCTTTTCATACTTCTCCAGACGCTTGCGTAACTCACGGTTTTCCTTAAGAAGTCTATCAACATTACGATTTAGCGAACATATCTCGGCATGCTGGGAATCGATAGTGCCCTGCATGGACTTGAGTTGTTCTGACATTCCGGATAGAATGGATGATATGTCGCTAATCTGTTGTTTCACAGATACAAAGATAGCTAATTTATTTGACATTTGCAAATACAATGATTCGGTAAAAATTACAGAAGTAGTTGAAACTTAAGTTAATATAACGAATTGTCAAATACAAATGAATCGCCAAAGCGTTCATTATAAAAATCTTAGCGTATGAACGTATTGACGATTCTCAAAGACTTCACCTTTCGGTGTAAGTCGGTATTTGAAAATACTACAACCAAGATGAGCAAAAGGTTCCTCAACTGGCTGATTTTAACAATACGCACTGTGGCGTTGATTCCGGGCAAAGTCAATTTTACCCGGCTGTCGCGCTATGGCGGTCGTACAGCCAAGACCTTTGCCTCCAATTTCAAGACACCCGTAGACTGGATGAAAGTCAACATAGGTATGGCACAGGATTGTTTTGGACCGTCCGATGACATGGCAGTGGCAATCGATCCGTCGTTTATCTCCAAATCCGGCAGCCTGACGTATGGCATAGGCCGTTTCTGGTCAGGGGTGGCACAACGTGTCAAACGCGGTCTGGAGATAATGGCGATCGGGGCAATAAGCCTGAGTAAACATACATGTGTGATGCTCGGTGCTGTTCAGTCACCGAACTTCAGGACTCTTGAATCTGAGAAACAAATGTCAATGCTTGACTGGTATGTGGCACTTGTCAGGTCAAAGGCGACAGAGCTGCTCTCACTGACGGATATTCTGGTTGCCGATGCCTTTTTCTCCAAATATGAATTTGTGAATGAAGTGGTTGGCATGGGCTTCCGGTTTGTCGGGAGATTACGTGCCAACTCATATCTGAGGTATCTGGCCATGCCGGATTCCTCCGCCCCGCGAAGACGCGGCAGAAAGAAAAAGTATGGAGAGAAAGTGGATTTCTCCAGCCTTGATATGTCCGTGTTCACTTCATTCATATATGAGGATTCCAAAGGAAACAAAACCCGATGTCACACGGCGGTCGTACACTCGAGGGCATTGAAACGCGACATCCGTATCGTGGTCTGTCCGGTTGAAAACGGAGAGCCTCTCCTGTACTTCTCCACCGACACCGACATGAGGCCTGAAAAGATCATCGGTTTCTACCGCACCCGCTTCCAGATTGAGTTCGGCATACGCGATGCCAAACAGTTCACAGGACTCCAGTCTCAGCAGACCCGGGACAGGGATCGGCTTGACTTTGCGTTCAATCTTTCCTTCACTGCCCTCAATGTCTGCAAAGAGGTCATAAGGAAAGATTATCCGGGTCTTTCGTTAGCGCAGTTCAAACGGCTTATGTTTGAATCTTATCTCGCCTCAACAATTATTTCGACTTGCGGAAAATCTCCGCATCTCAAAATAATTCAGAAAATAAATCATCGGTTGGCTCAGTTAGCGGCTTAGCCAAGGCTGAACAACCTCAAATTTTACCGAATCATTGCAAATAAATTAGCTATTAAATTACTGAAAGATCACGGCTCTTTCATTTAAGATTTCGTCTCATTCTCGACAAATGTGTTATTTTATAGCGAGAGCAGTACGGGCGGAGAGGCTTTAACCTCTGATTTTCAAGAAAATAAGTGCAATGAAAATTTGGCCAAGTGGCAGATTTTTAGTAACTTTATAGGTGATAATCAAAGAGTTACGCCAAAAATGAAGCCACTTGACCAAGTCTGTTCGACTGACGCCTATGCGCCTGATCATACTGCAAAAGTACACAATAAATTTGACACAAGGCGCAGTATTATGGAAGAACTTCGAGCGTTTGCCTCATCCGTGCCGGATTTCCGTAGATTGGACAAAGGCAATTTCCGTCACAGCCTCAACGATATCATCATGCTGATGATACTCGGACGTATGGCCGGATGCATCGGACGAGCCGAGATATTGGAGTTCGGCAGATACAACCTCAACAAATTACACAAAATGGGCCTGTTAAGGAACGGCGTACCATCTGAGGCCACGCTTTGCCGTGTGGAGAACGGCATCAACGATATGGATATGGCCGACAGGATGCAGCAGTTCGCAGACATATTCCTTGAAAGACTTACTTGCGCCAGCCGCATCATTGAAATAATCTGCATTGACGGCAAAGCCGAGCGCGGCACCGTTCAGGAAAACGGGCGAAGCCCGGATATCGTCTCTGCCTATTCGTTCAGCACCGGCATAACAATCGCCACCGAAGCCTGTCAGGAAAAGAGCAACGAGATAAAGGCCATACCGATACTTCTTGATAAAATAGATGTCGCAGGAAAGATTGTCACAGCCGACGCAATGTCTATGCAGAAGGATATTGTCGAGAAAATCAGAAAGAAAGGCGGAGACTTTCTGATAGAACTCAAAGCCAACCAGCCGTCATTGCGATACGGCATTGAGGACAGGCTAGTGGAACACACACCGGTATATTCTTACACCGAAGGTCCCGAACTGGCCCACGGCAGGATAGAGACGAGAACCTACCGCGTATATGACGGACTGGACATTATCGCAGACAAGAAGAAATGGGGCGGAAACATGACCATCATAGAGTATGAATCGTCCACAGTCAAAAAGTCAACAGGAGTACACACCTCAGAAAAACGCCTGTACGTCAGCAGTATGCCCACGGATACTCCGCAGCCCGGAACCATCGTACGCAACCACTGGTCAATAGAAAGTATGCACTGGGGGCTGGACTACAATCTTCAGCAGGACAATATAAAACGCAAGTCGTCGAGAGCTGCCCGAAACCTCGACACCATACAGAGAATCGTTTACTCGGTGTTCTCAATATGGAAAGGACTTCGCAAAAAACAATCGGATAAGAATAAAGGCATGGCCGAACTGATCAGACATATCTCGATGAGCTTTACCCGACTAATGCGATTTTTAAGCCAAAAATGAAAAAAATAAGATTTTAACGAAGAGATAAACAACTGAAATACAGATACAACAGATTACCCGCTTCAGCTCGAAACGGGTAAGGGCAGGTATACACTTTATTTTATCTTAAATGAAAAAGCCGTGCTGAAAGATAAGATCTTAATTCAATATCCTCAAGATTTGGTGCCTATATCTTCCATTCGCTGAATAGTTACTGCTAAGAGGGTGTTTCATAACAATAGTTAAAATCTTTCGGAGGCGATTGTATTGTTTTTTTGTAAATAGTATATTCCATTTGTGAAAATTTTTAAGTTACCTGAGCCTTGATGTCTCTTTTGCTAAATTGTTGAAGCTCGTCAGTCGCATAGCTCGCTATGCTTCTTCCTCTCTTGCAACAATTTATCTAAAAGATACACCACTCAGATTTTAACTCTTGTTATGAAACGCCCTCTTAGTCATTCGACTTGCTCCTCAGAGAGCCAGGCTGCATAGTCAGCGTCAATCCTGATCGCCTGCAGCCTGATAGGCTCCGAGGTTGGGGGCCTCCTGTAGACGGCTGACTCCATAGAAATCAGCCGAAGCCTCCGGCAGAATCAGTGCCGGGTCGGCTGCTCCGAGCGCCGGAGAGTCCGGCTTCAGGCGATAGTCGAAATAGTAGTCGCTGCGCACGGTGTAATAAAGCGGATCGGTGTCCCAGATGCAAGCGATGAAATTGTCATCGTCTTCTCCGTTGCTCTTCAGCAGGCAGCGGCGCAGAGTGACCAGAGAGCCTGAGAAGTCGCCAACTGACAGGTCAGTTCCGTTGCCATAGATGATGCAGTTGGTAAAATCTGCTGTCAGATAAGGCATGGACGAACCGTTGTCACTTTCAGCATCGTAGTGATCAAACTGCACAGAGGGCCCGCGCAGGGCGGCGAAGAGATAGTAATTGGCTATGGTTGTGTGATTGACCACTGCTTTTCCGCCTGTGAGCGAGAGGACACCGTCAGCAGCCTCTGCAAGCTCGCAGCCCACGATCCGCAGATCGGCATATCTGGAGCGCAGTGTGTAGCCGGCGCTGTTGCGCAGACGGCAGTTGACCAAGGTGACCTGCGAAAGCGAATCGGCCAGGACTCCGCTCACGGTGTTGCGGACAATGGTGTGGCTGAGCCTGTTGCCGCGGCTTTCAGGAGCAAACTCCAGTCCGCGCCACTGTGAGGCCATGAGGTCAAAGGAGATCTGCCCTACTACATTGCCGGTGCGGTCACCGCAGAAATTCACCGGGAGTTCCGGAGTGCCTTCGCTGACGAGAGTACCCTCCACGCGGCAATAGGCTTTGTCATGGAAATGCAGAGTGGTGCCTGGAGCGAGAGTCAGAGTGGCTCCGGGGCTGACCACGAGCGAATCGAAAATCTGGTAGGGGTAGACGGCATCGAAGCGGGTGTCGGTGTCAATGATCTCACCGTTCAGCTGTCTGACGTCTTGCCCCTCGGCGTTGATCACCACGCTGCGGGTCACACCGTTAGTGGTAAAGTCGATTGTCTGGTTGATTTCCGTAAGTTCAGGGCGTCCGTTAGGCGCGAGTGTAGCCTCGACAAACACGAAGATCGAATCCTTGGGCCGTATCTCCACATTGTGGAAGTTCTCTCCGGCAAAACCGTCGACGTTCAGGCGGAAAACCCGGCTCCCGCCACGGATGGAGATGTCACTGATGCTTATAATCCGGTTATGCCTGTTGTAGACCTTGAAGCGGCTGGTCGGAGTAGGCTGACCGGTAAATACGGTACCCATATAGAGGGTGTCCACTGAAAAATCGGGCTGCGAGGAGGGAGATGTGTCGATGCCGTCCTCTATACATCCGCCGAGGATGAGAGCGAGGGCTGACATGAGGACTATGCCGAGGAGTGTTTTCATTTTCTAAATTCAGATGTCATGTTATGGTAATCATGCCTACACATAACGCTCTGCAGCCCCTTTTTATTGTCTGTCTTACAGCCTGCGTGTCAGTCGGCTATGGAATCAGCCGGAGTCTCGTCTCTGAAATATGGCGCCAGACGCGAACGCAGAGTGTCAGAGGCCGCGCTGACCGAGCCTCCGCGGTAGACCTGATGACCAAGACTGTCAGTCACGATAAAGAAGGGCACATAAGGCACCTGGACAGCTCTCACGGCGTTGTGAGCCACGCCGCCGGGAAGCCATGCCTGGACCCACTTGGCGCTGTCGCGGCGAATCGAGGCCGCCCACGTGGCGCTGTCAGACATCACGGTCATCTCAATCTCCGTGAAGCGTTTCTTGGGAAGCGTGGACTGCATTTCACGGAGCACCGAGCGTATGCTGTCATGCTTAGACCTGCCAACGAAGACCAGCAGACTGTAGCTCTGCATGGCCGGGACATAGCGGACCACCGTGTCAGGCGCGGCACGGAAAGTCATGGTGCGCACATCGCCGCGCACTGCGGGCGTGAGCTGTTCGCCTACCAGCCCGGCAAAACCGCCTATGACACCCTCCGGACGCGCTTCGGGAGTCAGAGTGTTGATGAGCGAATCGGCAAGCAGTTCATAACCGCGGGCATTGAACCTGGTGGCAAGCAGCATAGCTGAAGATATATATGACGGATTCGCACGCACCTCGCGGGCTATCAGAGCATTGACAGCCGCCGCATCGCCGCTGCGCAGTATCGAGTCGTTGGCCGACAGGAAAGCGGCATAGCGCCGGGAGTCATCGTTTCCCTTGATCTCTATCTTTGAAGGATCGGCAAGTGACATCTTCACCTCCAGATCGTCGCCGTTACGGGCCACACAGCCGAACAGCCACTCACCGTCGACCGTAAAGACATCCACAAATACCGGCTCCTGCGAACTTCCGCGCAATGTCACCTTGTCATCGGCCGGATGGAAAGATGCACGGTGCAGCCCGCGGTCGGCATAAAAGATCTCGACCCCCTTGTTGCCGAGCCCCTTGATGTCACATTTGATAAGAAACTCTTCATCGTTGCCGCATCCGGTCAGCAGGCCGAGCAGCACCAACGGCAGCAGCATGAGTTGGACGAAAAGGCGCGGAAATATGTAGGAATAACGCATAGTGTCAGATTTTTGAGGCAAAAATACGAAATTATTCTTAATTTTGCATCCGGCTGACAACTCTTGTTTTCAAACTTCTTAGCCCCTCCGGCCCTCTGTAACGGCCATAGCCCACCAGACCAATCAGATGAAAAAACTCCTGCGCTTTGCCCTGACCGTCACCGTACTGACTCTGATTTCCGTCGCTGTCCCGCTGCGGACAAGCGCCCAGATAGTCAACATCAACAATGACGAGCTCGACTCCGACAGCGTCAGACGCGCCTTTGACGACGGCCCGTATTTCGGACTCTACAAGGACAACTACTTCATATTCGGCTGCCCCGTGGGCCAGCGTGTCACCCGCGAGAACACCAACATCAAGTTTCAGATCTCCATTGCCCAGCGCCTGACCCGAAGCACTCTTCCGGGGGGCACATATCTCTTCCTGTTCTATTCTCAGAAGTGTTTCTAGAATGTGCTTGAGAACTCATTGCCGATGACCGATCTGAATTTCAATCCGGGCATCGGTCTGACCAAACCGCTTTTCGTCAAAGACCGCTTTGTAGGCAAGATAAACCTTATAGCCGAACATGAGTCAAACGGCCGCGACGGAACCGCATCACGCTCCTGGAACCGCATCAGCCTCGGCGGAAGCATCATGATCGACCCGCAGGTGGTAGTCCACGGCAAAGCCTGGATTCCGATCATCGACGGCGTAGAGAACAAAGACATCCTCGACTATTGCGGCATCTATCAGGTCGGCACGAGCTTCACCTCGCAGAACGGGCGCTTCGGCCTCGCCGTGAACCTGGTCAAGCGCAAAGGCTGGAAACTGAACTATAACACCACGGTCGAACTCAACTACCGCATTTTCAAGCGCGACAACCAGTTTCTGTTTCTGCAATACTACAACGGCTACGGCGAAGGGCTCCTTGCCTACAAGGAATTCCACTCCACGGTGCGCGTAGGCCTCGTGATCAAGCCGCGTCTGTTCAGCGACTACTGATCTGCAACATCATCATCAGCCCCCTGACATAAACAGACATCCCCGATCCGCAGCATCCGTGAAGATGCCACAGCTGAAAAATGGGCAAAGATGATGCGGGAATTCATTTTTTTTGTATTTTTGCACTTATGAGATTAGTTATACAACGTGTAAAAGAGGCTTCGGTAAGCATCGGAGGCTCGCTTCACAGCGCTATCGGCCCCGGACTGATGGTGCTTGTCGGTGTGGCCGACGGCGACAGTGCCGATGATGCCCGCTGGCTCGCAGCCAAATGCACCGCCATGCGCATCTTCGCCGACTGCGAGGGTGTGATGAACCTCTCGGTCATTGATGCCGGAGGCGACATTCTTGCCGTCAGCCAGTTCACTCTGTGTGCATCGACCCGCAAGGGCAATCGGCCGAGCTACATCCATGCCGCCGGCCATAATCTGGCCATTCCTCTCTATGAGCTTTTCTGCTCTGAATGCCAGAGTCTGCTCGGACGCGAGGTCAGAAAGGGTGTGTTCGGCGCCGACATGCAGGTGGCGCTGGTGAACGATGGCCCAGTAACAATTGTTATAGACTCAAAACTACGTGAATAGAAACTACGCGGACAGAAGCCATGAAAATCAATTCTACACCAGATGATTCGATCTCTCTGCGCTCGCTGCAGGCAGTTGTCGACGAGTGGATCACCACCACCGGGGTGAGATATTTCTCCCCGCTGACCAACATGGCCATCCTGGCTGAAGAGACCGGAGAAGTGGCCCGCATCATGGCCCGCAGATTCGGCGACCAGTCATTCAAGCCCGGCGAAAACGCCGATGCCCTTGCCGATGAGCTCGCGGATGTGCTCTGGGTGCTGACCGCCATTGCCAACCAGACCGGCATAGACCTGACCGAGGCCTTCCGCCGCAACATTGAGAAGAAAAGCGTCCGCGATGCCACCCGCCACGCCTCCAACCCGAAGCTGCGCGATGACTGACAGCCACCGACACCTCAGCCTCCACCACCAACCAGTATTAATAAACTTGAAATATTAACCATAAAACCCTGAAAAATATAATCATCATGGATAAGTATCAGCAAGTCATAGCTGACAGCCGCGTGACCACATCTGACGCGGAAGTCGCAGCAAAGGTACAGGAGATTCTTGACAAGCATCTTGACGAGAACCGCACTCCTGAAGTCCTTAAGAAACTTTTCAGTTCCATTGACCTCACCACACTGAAATCCACCGACTCACAGCAGTCAGTGGCTAATTTCACTGAAAGAGTCAATGCCTTTTCCCACGAATATGCCGATCTGCCCAACGTGGCCGCCATCTGCGTCTATCCCAACTTTGTGCCCGTAGTGCGCACAGTTCTCGAATGCAGTGACGTCGACATCGCGGCTGTGGCCGGCTGTTTCCCCAGCGCCCAGAGCTTCATCGAAGTGAAAGTGGCTGAAATCGGTCTCGCAGTAGAAGCCGGAGCTGATGAAATCGACATTGTGCTCGGCCTCGGCGACTTCCTTGACAAGGACTATGAGGAAGCCTGCGACCAGATGATCGAGATGAAACACTCCTGCCGCGACTCCCTGATGAAAGTCATACTCGAAACCGGAGCCCTCAAGACAGCGGAAAACATCCGCAACGCCTCGATCCTGGCTCTCTATTCCGAAGCCGACTTCCTCAAGACCTCAACCGGTAAGGAATATCCCGGCGCATCGCTCGAAGCCACCTACATTATGTGTGAATGTATCAAGGAATACTACGAGAAAACCGGCCGCATGGTAGGCTTCAAGGCAGCCGGAGGCATCTCGACCACCGAAGACGCTCTGAAATACTACACCATTGTCAAGACAGTTCTTGGCGAAAAATGGGTGGAAACCGCTGAGTATTTCCGTCTGGGCGCATCGCGTCTGGCCAACTCCATCCTCTCCGACATTCTCGGCAAAGAGATCAAATTCTTCTGATCGGATGAAATACTGGATAATCATAGACAGCGTGCAGAAAGGCCCGCTGTCAGTCGAGGAACTTTATGCCATACCGGGTCTCAGCATGTCGACCCCGGTATGGCATGAAGGCCTTGCCGACTGGACCACAGCAGCAGCCATCCCCGAAATTGCCGCTATCATAGCTTCGCGTCAGAACGGATTCAGCAATCAGCAGCCTTACGGCCAAAACTACGGCGCCGCACCTCAGCATCCCTACGGCACCCCTTACGGCAATCAGTATTCACAGCCATATGGCGGAGCATACAGACAGCCGACATACGGACAGCCCCAATACGGCCAGGAACCCTTCGATCCTGAGCGTATGCCCCCCATGCCTGACAACTATCTTGTCTGGGCCATCATAGCCACCATCTGCTGCTGCATTCCCGCCGGAATCCCCGCCATCATCTATGCCTCGAAAGTCTCACCCGCCTACATGCGCGGTGACTATAACGGAGCGCTTGACGCCTCGTCGAAAGCACAGATGTGGATCATCATAGCCTTTGTGGCCGGCCTGATTTGGGCTCCGTTCTCGATGTTGCTCGGCCTCTTATGACAAAACCGCCGGTCTACATACCGCCCGAACCGCCTGCCGGCCCTCAGCCCACAGTCAAAGCGCGCGTCACTCGCCGCATGATACTGACAGCCGTCATCCTCATTGCCGCCACAGGTGCGCTTATCCTCTATGCGTCAGTAGACCCTTCGACCAATCTTTATCCGCGCTGCAGCTTCAGGATGCTCACCGGGCTCTCATGTCCGGGATGCGGCTCCCAGAGAGCGCTCCACGCATTGCTCAACGGAGATCCGGCCGCAGCCCTCCGCTTCAACGCTATCCTTGCCATCGAGATCCCGCTGATAGTGCTGCTGATAGTCTCGCGCCTTGCCGGCAACCGAGCCCCAAGGCTCCGCAAATTTCTCAGCGCGCGGGCATTCATCCTGCTCCTCCTCTCGACCATCATTATCTGGACCGTAGTCCGAAACATTTTAGAGATATGAACAAACTGCCATCCCGACAGCTTACATTCCGGGCTTTGCTATTCGTCATCGTGGTATCTGTCTCCGTCTACTTTCTTCCACGCACCAGCGAAAACCATTATGTTTTCGAGGAAGGACGCCCCTGGAGCTATGCCCTTCTCACTGCTCCGTTTGATATCCCCATCCACCTCGATTCACTGAGCGCGGCCAGGATCAGAGACAGCCTGCAGACTCATTTCGAGCCTGTGTTCACCCGCGACGTCACGGCCGAGAAGACCATCGTATCGGACTACACCACCAGGCTCAATTCCACCACCGGACTTGACATCACCCCCTCACAGCGCAACCAGATCATACGCGAGATCCGCAACATCTATGAAAACGGCATCGTGGACCGCGACACCTATAGCAAAATCGCATCAGGCCGGCTGCCGTCAGTGCGCTTCATCCATGACAACGTGGCCATCAGCATGCCCACTTCAGCCTACCTCTCGGCATTCCGTGCCTACGAACATCTCGACAGCATCTTCCGCGACAAGGGGATGCACCAGGCCCTGTCAGCCACACACCTGTCTGAAATTCTTCAGCCCAACATACTGATAGACACCGTAACCACCCGACGTCTTCTTGAAGAAGCACTCCAGAAAGCAATGGCCCCGGTAGGCATAATCCAGCAGGGAGAACGAATCATTGACAAGGGTGACATTGTGACCACTCGGCTCGCCACCGTACTGAAAACATATGAGGAGATTGCCGATGAAAGAGGCAAAGGCACCATCAGCCAGCACTACTATCCTCTGGCCGGACAGATTCTCTATATGGTGATCCTCTTCGGCGCTCTCTACGGCTATCTCTACATCTTCCGCCGCGACTATTTCGATGATGACCGCACGGTGCTCTTCATAATGACCATAATGGGGCTCTTCACCCTATTTGCCTTCGCCATGCAGGCGGCATTCAGAACCGGGCTCTACATCACGCCGTTTACCATCGTGCCGATTCTGATACTGGTCTTCCTGGACTCGCGTACGGCATATTTCTGCCATCTTATCCAGGTGTTGATCTGCGCTATCATCACATCATTCGCGCTGGAATTCGTGTTCATCCAGTTCATAGCCGGAGTGGTGGCCATCGACTCACTCAAAGACCTCTCGCGGCGCAGTCAGCTCATACGCACCGCCGCCCTGATCTTCATTGCCTACGCTGCCTGCTATGCGGCCGTCGAGATCATGCAGTCAGGCTCGCTCTCAAAAACAGAGGGCCGCATTTTCGGCTGCTTCGCCATCAACGCCATCCTCATATCGTTCAGCTATGTCCTGATGTTTCTCGTTGAAAGAGTGTTCGGATTCACCTCCCGCGTGACACTGGTGGAGCTCAGTGACATCAACAACCCGCTGCTGCGCGAACTTTCAGAAGAATGTCCGGGCACATTCAACCACTCTATGGCTGTCAGCAATCTCGCTTCTGCGGCCGCCGGCCGCATCGGAGCCAACGTGCAACTGGTGCGAACCGGAGCCCTCTACCATGACATAGGCAAAATCAAGAATCCGGCATTCTACACCGAAAACCAGCACGGAGTCAATCCGCACGATGCCCTTGACCAGATCCAGAGCGCTCGCATAGTCACCGGCCACGTCAGAGAAGGCCTCGCCCTTGCCGAAAAAGCCAAACTGCCCCAGATGATACGCCGTTTCATTTCCGAGCACCACGGAGCCGGCATGGCGCGCTATTTCTATACCACATACTGCAACGCCCATCCCGACGGAAATGTAGATCCGGCCCCGTTCAGCTATCCTGGCCCGAATCCTCAGTCAAAAGAGACTTCACTGCTGATGATGGCCGACGCTGTCGAGGCAGCCTCAAGGTCTATGCCCGAACACTCGCCGGAAGCAATTTCAGCGCTCATCAACAAAATCATCGACAGCCAGATTGCCGAAGGTCTCCACAACGAATCGCCGATATCGTTCCGCGATGTAAGCACAATCAAAGAGGTCTTCGCACAACGCCTGCGCACCATGTATCACTCGCGCATATCCTATCCGGAACTCAAAAAGGCATCTTCGGCAGAGGCTGACAATAAGAAGTTGTAAAAAAACGGCATCTAAGAATACAAATCAACCTACAAGTTAATAGACTCTCATGCTACGCAAATCACTCCTTCCACTCCTGGCCCTGGCCCTTCCGGCTTTCGCCTACGAACCGATAACACTTCCGGTCATCCCCTCTGATCCGGCAATCGAGAAAAAAGTCAGCGAGACCCTCTCCCGAATGACTCTCGACGAAAAAATAGGCCAGATGACCCAGATACAGCTCGATATACTCGGTGAAAACGGCCCTGACGGCTTCCGCCTCGTCCAGGCCAAACTCGACACTATCTTCGGGGTCTACAAAGTTGGCTCCATTCTCAACGCACCCTATTCCTACTGCCTTGACGCGGAGGCATGGAACGTAGTCATACCTCAGATTCAGGAAGCTTCGATGAAATACATGGGCATCCCCTGCATCTACGGTCTTGACCAGAATCATGGAACAACCTATACCAACGGAGGCACACTCTTCCCCCAGAACCTCAACGTTGCAGCCTCGTTCAACACCGAAATTGCCCGCAGGGCTGCGGAAATCACGGCTTATGAGACCCGCGCGAGCGACTGCCCCTGGACTTTCTCGCCGACTCTCGACCTGGCCCGCGACCCCCGCTGGCCGCGCTTCTGGGAAAACTACGGTGAAGATCCGCTGGTCAACGCCCTGATGGGCGCCGCTGCTGTCAGAGGTTTCCAGGGCGATGACCCGAACCACATCGACGGCAATCACATAGCGGTATCAGTCAAGCATTTCATGGGCTACGGAGTGCCATTCTCCGGCAAAGACCGCACACCGGCCCATATCTCACCGTCAGACCTACGTGAAAAGCATTTCGCCCCCTACCTTGAAGCCATCAAGAACGGAGCGCTGACCGTGATGGTAAACTCTTCGTCAATCAACGGCACTCCGGTCCACGCCGACTGGACTCTGCTGACCAAGTGGCTCAAAAACGACCTGCAGTGGGACGGCCTGATTGTCACCGACTGGGCCGACATCAACAATCTCTACACACGCGAGAAAGTGGCCCGCGACAAGAAAGATGCCATCCGCATAGCCATCAACGCAGGCATCGACATGGCGATGGAACCCTATAAGGTTGACTACTGCACCATTCTCCGCGAACTTGTGGAGGAAGGCAGCGTCAGCATGGAGCGCATCGACGATGCTGCCGCCCGCGCGCTGAGACTCAAATACCGTCTGGGGCTCTTCGACCATCCCAACACCACTCTCAAGGAGCATCCCGACCACGCTTCGAAAAAATTCCGCAAAGAAGCTCTTGAAAGCGCTGTCGAGACTATGGTCCTGCTCAAGAACGAAAACAGTCTCCTGCCGCTGAGTCAGGGCACACGCCTATTGGTGACAGGACCTACAGCCAACTCAATGCGCTCGCTCAACGGAGGCTGGTCATACACCTGGCAGGGCCATCTTACCGACAGCTATGCCAAAGATTACAACACAATCCTCGAAGCCCTCAGTGCCACCTTCGGAGCGGCAAATGTAAGCTATGTCCCGACTGTAAGCTTCAACAACGAGGGGCATTATGAAGACGAAACTGTCAGCGATTTCGCACCGGCGCTCAAGGCTGCCGAAAAGGCCGACGTGATCGTGGCATGCATCGGCGAAAACTCCTACTGCGAGACTCCCGGCAATCTGACCGACCTGCATCTCTCTGCCAACCAGCGCGAAATGGTCAAGGCCCTCGCCAAGACCGGCAAACCGATACTGCTCGTCATCAACGAAGGCCGTCCGCGCATACTGGCCGACATCGAACCACTGGCCCAGGCTGTGGTCGACGTGATAATCCCCGGCAACTTCGGCGGCGATGCCCTCGCCCTGCTCCTGAGCGGCAAGCGCAACTTCTCGGCCAAGCTCCCCTTCACCTATCCGCGTGAAATCAACTCGCTCGTCACCTATGACTACAAGGTCAGCGAGGAGGTAGGAAAGATGGAAGGTGTCTATGACTATGACGCCCGCGTCAACGTGCAGTGGCCTTTCGGCTATGGAAAAAGCTACACCACCTTCTCTTACTCAAACCTCCACGTAGACAAGCATCAGTTCGGCCCCTCTGACATGCTCACCGTCACAGTCGACATAACCAATACCGGATCAGTCGACGGCAAGGAAGCCGTGTTGCTCTACTCTTCTGACCACGTGGCATCCGTAGTGCCTGACAACAAGCGCCTGCGCGCCTTCGACAAACTCGCCCTCATGCCAGGCGAAACCCGTGCGGTACGCTTCACGATTCCAGCCTCCGACCTCGCGTTTGTCAACGCCCAGGGCCTGTGGACACTCGAAGCTGGCGACTTCACCCTGAGCATTGGTCCGCTCAGTGCCACTGTGAGCTGCTCCGAGAGCTACACCTGGACAAGCCCGAACATCTGATCTCCCCTCCTGACACATTAATATAGAAATATTATCTGACAAAATGAAGACCATCTTTCTCATCGGCTACATGGGCTGCGGCAAATCCACCCTCGGAAAGGCGCTTGCCCGGCGTTGCGAACTTGATTTCATAGACCTCGACGATTACATCGAGGCCCGCGCCGGCAAGAAGATCCGCGAAATTTTCGCCGAGGAAGGCGAGGAAGCTTTCCGCGACATGGAACGCCGGATGCTGCGCGAAGTCAGTGCCGACGGCAAGCGTGATGTTGTGGTGGCCTGCGGAGGCGGCACTCCCTGCTTTGCCGGCAACATGGAACTGATGCAGTCAAGGGGTCTGACAGTGCTGCTCGCAGCCTCCGAGGAACGGCTGTTTGAAAGGCTCAAACGCGGACGCCACAAACGACCGCTGATCGCAGCCCTCGGTGACAGCGAACTGGAAGAGTTTGTCAGAAAGCAGCTGGCCGCCCGCATGCCTTTCTACAGCCGTGCGGCCGAGATCTTCGACAGCACCTGCCTCGAAGACGAAGACCAGATAGAAGAAAAATGCCGGGCCTTCATCAGCCGTTTCGGTCTGCGGCTGAAAGAAAACGGATCTCAGGACTGAACAAAGTACAAGCATATGCCACAGTTCACCCACACACCCCAGGAACAGCCCCAGGAGACTCTGACTGACCGCCAGAGCCTCACCATAGGCCTGCCCGCCTGCCAAAGCCCCTCGGAACGGCGCTTCCCGCTGACACCAGAGGCGGCCGCCGAGCTGACTGAACGCGGTTTCCGCATAAAGATGGAAGCCGGAGCCACGGCGGCGATCAACTACACCGACAACCAGTATATGCGCGCCGGTGTCAGCGTAGGCACCCGCAGTGAGGCCTTAGGCTGCGACATCGTCATACACCTTGCCCCGCTTGAAGCTGCCGATGTGCGGAAAATGCGTCGCGGAACCATGCTCCTTACCCTGCTCAAGCCGCAGAACCAGCATACCGATGCCATAAAGGAACTTCTGAAGCGCCATATAATCGCCATAGCCCTCGACCTCATTGAAGACTCAGGCGGCTGCACTCCGTTTGCCGATATCCTTGCCGAAATCGACGGCCGGGCCTCGGTGGCTATGGCATCATCGCTGCTTGCCGACGCCACACGCGGAAAAGGGATACTGCTCGGTGGCGTGGCCGGAATCATACCCTGCGAAGTGCTTGTCATCGGGTCTGGCATCGCGGCCTGTGCGGCAGCACGGTCGGCAGTAGGGCTCGGCGCAACCGTCAGAATGTATGACAACGACGTCTATTCCCTGCGCCGCGCATCGCAGCAGCTCGGCCCGTGGGTGATAACCTCCACGCTGCATCCCCACACACTTGAAAACGCGCTTCGTGCGGCCGATGTGGTGGTGGCCACTCCCACCACAGAGCCTTTCAGCGCCGGATCAGAGCTTACCTCGGTGATGAAACGCGGCGTGCTTGCCTTTGACCTTTCCTCTGACAGCGGCAAGGCGTTCCCGGCCATGACACCCGTTGATCTCGCCGACGCATTGGCAGTAAGAGAATCGGCCTCTCTGCGTGAACGTATCTGCTTCGTACATGCAGGCTGCGCCGTTGCCCGCACAGCCGCAATGGCTCTCAGCAACACGCTGATCACCCTGATGAGCTCAATTGTCAGCTGCGAGGGAGTGAGCAATGCCCTTAAACTGCTGCCGGGCATGCAGAAAGCCACCTATACATTCTTCGGGCGCATTGTCAACCCACAGGTGGCCAAGGCTGCCGGGATGCGCAGTGTAGACATCAGCATTTATCTAACCCTTTCATAAGCTTCCTCCTCCACCTATATAATATGGCCCCACGCAAAAAATTCTATGTAGTCTGGAACGGCTTTGCCACCGGAGTCTTCGACTCCTGGGAAGAATGTCAGTTACAGGTCAAAGGTTATCCCGACGCGCGCTTCAAGAGCTTCGACTCGCAGGAAGCGGCTGTAGCAGCCTACCGCGGAGATCCGGCCGAACAGCTCGAACTTCTCAGCGCCATAGCCAAAGGCCCCTCCCATGAGCATGTCAACTATGAAGCCTTTCCGGAAATCCGCCTGGATGCTCTGGCAGTCGACGCCGCCTGCTCGCGCAATCCAGGTCCAGTGGAATATCAGGGCGTGTGGGTTCGCACCGGCGAGCGCATCTTCCATTCCGGACCGTTTGAAGGAGGTACCAACAACATCGGCGAGTATCTCGCGCTGGTCCACGGGCTTGCGCTTCTCACGCAGCAGGGACGACACAATGTGCCCATCTATACAGACTCGCGCACAGCCCGCTCATGGGTGCGCAACCGACAGCCTAAAACCAATCTGAAACCAACCGCCGCCAACGCACCTCTGTTCGAGATGATCAGACGCGCCACTCTGTGGCTTCAGACTCATGAGATCACCAATCCGATACTCACCTGGGACACTCCCGTCTGGGGAGAAATCCCCGCCGATTTCGGCCGAAAATAAAGCCAATCAAGGCCTGCGGCAAAACAGAATAGTTTTTCGCCAATTTGGGATAATTATCGTAAGAAAAAATTAAACATTTAATCTCCAAAAGAGGTTATATTTGCAGACCCGTTTCAGACACACATTTTACGGGCCAGGATCTCACGTTTTTCAACTAAGCTCCCAATCATGGCAAAACGCAGACTTTTAATCGCCTTGCTGGCACCTCTGGCGCTCGGCGCCGCCGCTGTCTCTCCCTCTGACATTCCTTCGGAAGGAAGCGTCATGAGCCTTGAACAGTGCCGGCAGCTGGCATTGGCCAACAACAAAGAACTCCGCCGTTCGGCCCAGCAGATCAAGGTGGCCGGTTACGAGAAAGACCAGGCATTCGCCGCCTATCTGCCGTCACTTGACTTTGCAGGCGGCTATATGTATAACCAGAAAGGTATTTCTGTATTAGAATCAGACCAGCTTCTGCCCATCAAGTCGTTCAACCCGGAGACCAAGGGCTATGAATTCGATTTCGTCAAGAACCCCATTGACGGAAAGCCGGTGATGGTCGACGGCAAACCCATCCCCTCACAGGTGGCCTATCTGCCCAAAGAAGCTCTGAGCTATGACCTGCACAACGTGTTTTTCGGCGCCGTCACCCTCACCCAGCCTATTTTCATGGGCGGAAAGATCGTGGCGATGAACAAGATAACCGGCTATGCCGAACAGCTTGCCACAGCCATGCACGACAACTCGGCGCAGGATGTCATCTACGCCGTCGATGCCGCCTACTGGCAGGTGGTCTCGCTTAAGGCAAAGCAGAAACTCGCTGTGAGCTATGTCAATCTGCTTGACACTCTCAGCCACAACGTCAGTCTGATGGTCAAAGAGGGCGTGGCCACCAAACGCGACCAGCTCACAGTAGATGTCAAACTCAACTCCGCCCAGATCGACCTGACGAAGGTTGACAACGGACTGGCGCTGTCGCGCATGGCCCTGGCCCAGGTGTGCGGTCTGCCTGTACACACTGTTTTCACTCTCGCTGACGAAGATACCGAAACCATTAGCACAACCGCGCCTGTAGCCAAGAGCTACGACATGCAGCAGGTCTACGCCTCGCGCGACGACCTCCGCGCCCTTGAACTCGGAGTGAAAATCTACAAGGAAAAAGAAACCGTGGCCCGCGCCTCAATGATGCCAAATCTTGCACTGGTAGGAGCCTACTCGTTCTCGAACCCCAACATGTTTGACGGCTTTCAGAAAAAATTCAACGGCATGTTCTCTGTCGGAGCCATGCTGACCATTCCTATCTGGCACTGGGGAAGCAACTACAACAAGCTCCGTGCAGCCAAGGCTCAGACAGTGGCCGCCAACCTTCAGCTCGACAACGCCCGCGAGATGGTAGACCTGCAGGTCAACCAGGCCTCGTTCAAAGCCGATGAGGCATTCAAGACTTTCAGCATGACTGAATCCAATCTCGCCAAAGCCGATGAGAACCTGCGTTGCGCTCAACTCGGATTCCGCGACGGAGTGATGACCGTTGACAATGTCATGGAAGCCCAGACCGCATGGCTCAAGGCACACTCCGAGAATATCGACGCCCGCATCGACGTATATCTCTGCGATGTCTACCTCAACAAAGTGCTCGGACGGCTTGACGTTCAGGCCGCACAATAAGTGGCTGAAACCTCTGAAAAGCCATCCGGAACTCAAGAATTCAAAATCAACATCATAACAAAACCACCTACAGTCATGTCAGACAAGCAGAACATATCCGCCGCCAATGCCCAGCGCAGCGAGAACCGTATCCTCATGACGGCTCTGGCCGTCATGGTAGTAATCTGTATCGTCCTTGCCATCATAGGATTCTGTTTTCTTAACAAACCATCGGAGATAATAGAGGGTCAGGCCGACGCCTCTTCGATCCGCATCTCCGGCAAACTTCCAGGACGTGTGGTCAGACTCTACGTCCATGAAGGAGACATTGTCCATGCCGGCGACACACTCGTCCACATCCACTCCTCACTTGCCGATGCCAAACTCATGCAGGCGGAAGGCATGGAAACCGTGGCCCGCACCCAGAATCAGAAAGTAGATGCCGGCACACGCAAGCAGATCATTCAGTCGGCCCGTGATCTTGCCGCACAGGCCGAGGCTGCTGTCACCATCACCCAGAAAACCTACAACCGCATGGAAAATCTCTTCCGTGAAGGTGTGGTTTCAGAACAGAAGCGCGACGAGGCCAAAGCCGCCTATGACGCAGCCGTGGCCGCACACCGTGCCGCACAGAGCCAGGTAGATCTCGCCGTGACAGGCGCTCAGAAAGAAGACAAAGAGAGCGCGGCCGCGATGGTCAACGTGGCCAAAGGCGGAGTAGCCGAAGTGGAAAGTCTGCTGGAAGACCAGTATCTGCTGGCACCGTGTGACGGACAGATCGACCAGATCTACCCGGCAGAAAGCGAGCTCGTGTCGCTCGGAGCACCGATCATGAGTCTTCTGAAACTCAGCGACAAATGGGTCACATTCAATGTGCGTGAAGAACTCCTTAACGACATGCCTCTCGGCGGCGAAATCGAGGTCATGATCCCGGCCCTCGACAAGAAGACCGTGAAGGCCAAAATCTACTATGTCCGCGATCTCGGCAGCTATGCCACCTGGCAGGCCACAAAGGCCACCGGGCAGTGGGACAGCAAGACTTTCGAAGTCAAGGCCCATCCGCTCGACACCATAGCCCAACTGCGGCCCGGCATGAGTGTGGTCTACTTCAAGAAATAATCCTCCCCTTTCAATCTGTTAATCGATGGTGCTTCTCGACATAATCAAACGCGAACTCCGGCGCTTGACCTCCCGCAAGATCTATGTGGTCATGATGCTGGTGGTGCCTCTTGCATGTTCATTCTTCTTACTGAATCTCATGCACGAAGGTCTGCCGCTGAAAGTGCCCGTAGGGATGGTAGACCTCGATCACTCTTCAATGTCACGCCAGATAGCCCGTTCGCTCAACGCATCTCCACTCATTGACATTGACTCTGATTTCGAAAGCTATCATGAGGCTATCAACGGAGTGAAAAGCGGAGATATATACGGTTTTTTTCTCATCCCCTCCGACTTTCAGCAGAAAGCGATAGCAGGAGAGAAACCCACGCTGTCGTTCTTCTCCAACATGACAATCTTCGTGCCCGGATCGCTCAGTTTCAAAGGCTTCAAGACAATAGCTGTCACCACAGCCGGAGGCATCGTCAAGACGACACTTGTCAGCGCCGGTGCCGACGAAAATATGGCAGGAGCCCTGATTCAGCCGCTTGTCATCCGCACTCATCCGCTCAACAACCCCTGGACCAACTATTCAATCTACCTCTGCCAGTCGTTCATCCCCTGCCTGCTGGCTCTGATAATACTACTCGTGACAGTGTTCAGTATCTGCCAGGAGCATAAAACCGGCACTTCGGTCGAATGGCTTGAGGAGGCTCGCGGCCATATGGGCATAGCCTTGCTCGGCAAACTCCTGCCGCAGACGGTGATCTTCACCTCCGTCGGACTCGCCATCCAGGCCGTGATGTTCGGTTTCCTCGGCTTCCCGCTCAACAACCATCCGGTCCACATGGTGCTGGCTATGCTGCTTCTGGTGACAGCCACCCAGGGATTCGCCGTGTTCATTACCGAGATGCTGCCAAACTTCCGCATAGCGCTCTCAATCGTATCACTGACCGGAATTCTGTGCTTTTCCGTGGCCGGGTTCTCGTTTCCGGTAGAAAAGATGTATGGCGGAATAGCAATATTCTCCTATATCGTCCCGATCCGCTACTACTTCCTGATCTACATCGACCAGGCCCTCAACGGAATCCCCATCTACTATTCGCGATTCTACTATGTGGCCCTGCTGCTGTTCACCCTCCTGCCTCTGATAGGGCTCAGACGGCTCCGCCGCCAATGCGAGCATCCGGTCTATATACCCTGACCTCCGCTCCGGGCCTCACTACTGATTCCTAAAGCACTCAATCCACCCCCTCCTACCTCCCTGACTGGTATATTCACTTCCGAGACTATGAACTGGTTTAAAAGCTTATTCCGCGTATGGCGCCGCGAGACCCGCCTGGTCTTCACCGACATCGGCGTCCTGCTCTTTTTCTTCGCACTGCCACTGGCCTACCCGATCGTCTACACCCTCATCTACAATCCTGAGGTTGTCAAGAAGATCGACACCGTTGTGGTTGACAACTGCCGCACAGCCGACAGCCGCGAGTTCGTGCGCAATCTCGGAGCAACCCAGGGGTTCAACATCATAGGCTATGCGTCAGACATGCAGGAGGCCAGACGCGCATGGATGGAAAAGAAAGCCTACGGAGTGGTGGAGATTCCGGCCGACTTCTCCCGCAAGATAGGCCGCGGCGAGCAGGCCGTCTGCTCCTTCTATTCCGACATGTCACTGCTTCTGCGCTACCGCCAGTATCTGTTTTCGCTGACCGACCTGCAGATGCATGAAGTCACCGCCATCACCGCCCGGAGGCTTGCCGACGGCGGCCTTCTGACGAGCACCGTGGGCGGACTCCCGGTCAACACCCAGGCCAACTTCCTCGGCGACGTCTCTCAGGGCTTCGCATCGTTTGTCATGCCGGGAATTGTAGTTCTCATTCTCCAGCAGAGCCTTCTGTTAGGCATCACCATGATAGCCGGCACCGCAGCTGACCGCCGCCGCAAAAACAAAGGCTATGACCCGCTCGACTATGAGACCGGGACACTCGCCACCGTCCTTGGCAAGTCGCTGTGCTATCTCATGATCTATCTTCCACTGAGCTACTACATACTCGAACTCATCCCCTGGATGTTCTCCCTGCCCCACATAGGCCGTTTCATGGACTTCATGCCTCTGATCTTCGTGATGCTTCTGGCCACCAGCTTCCTCGGTCAGACACTCCAGGTCTTTGTCCGCGAGCGCGAGTCATCACTGCTTGTCATAGTGTTCACATCTGTGGTATTCCTCTTCCTCTCAGGTCTGACATGGCCACGCTACGCTTTCAGCCCCTTCTGGAAAATGATCTCTGATCTCGTGCCGGCCACATGGGGCATGGAAGGATTCATCCGCATCAACAGCAACGGATCGACTCTCGCCGATGTCAGCCACTATTACATGGGACTGTGGGCTCTGACCGGACTCTACTTCATAAGCGCCGTGGTGCTACGCCACTTCACCTCAAAAGCGCATGCCGACTGTCAGCGTCAGGGAAGAGAATGTGCTGAAGTGAGTGAAATTTGAGTTGTAATACAGTGAGCCCGTTGACCGCAGCTGAGCCGAAGCGAAAAGCTTGCGGTGGTTGTAGACACAGCTCAGACAAGCCTTGTAGTTATTGGCCAGCAGGTTGCGGCTTGCGTCAGTAGCGTCCTCATATGTACGCTTGTAGCCTAGCGCGCCCATCAGAGTCATGTTCAGAAGCCATCGCCTCGGCTTGAGCACCCAGTTGCGGGCATAGCCGCCAAGCACCGCTATGTCGCGGTGATGAAACTTGAAATATGGCTGCTCAAGCGGCAAAGCATCGCGCATATCCTCAGGCAGCCCTGAAAAATCAAGATTTGAATCCATCTCGGCGAGATTCAGCCCCACGATGGCCGTGCCGGCCGTGCGCAGCTGATATTTCGAAAAACTGTAGGCCGCCGCATGTGAATACCGGCTGTGGTTGAAGAAATAATAAGCGTCGATATTCGTATTCTTGATGCTCACGCCGTCAAAATCATATCTGAAATCCTTCCCGTCGTTATAGTCTCCGAGACTGGTCAGAATCATGCCGCCTTCTGACGACACAGAACTATAGTTGATCGAGAATCGCGAACAGGTGAAATCGAAATTAAACGTGTGGCGCTTGGTGTTATGATCGAAAAGCTTGTCCATGTTCCACATATAGCCCACGCTGACAGCCATGAAACTGATATAGGCACCAGCATCGGAATAGAGATTCGAGTGCATGGACAGCAGCGAGTTTTTCGGAAACAGCATGGTCTGCGTCTCGGCCCAGCCGTAGGCCTTGCCCTGAAGCTTCCAGTTCGTGCCCGTACCGACCACATATCTCTCGTCATAAGAATTGAACGTGCGGTCACCCCAATTGTAGATATCAAGGATCACACGCGGAAAAGCAGGATAATATATAGTGGAGTCATGTATCTGGAAACGGTTATCGATCAGCTGTCCGATCCAGCGCGTCTGGCTCTTGCTGCCGGATACGGAATCAGCCGGCATTTCCAACGCCGACATTCCCAAGGGCGCTGCAAGTGTCATGACCGCCAGCAATATATGCCTTACTCTTATCCACATAACCTGTTTGAGACCTAAATTGAATGCAAAATTACGCAATTTTCCTGCAATTTCCTTGCGATTCAAGAGTCATTATCGTAAATTTACCAACAGTATATCCCATCATACATTTCAAAATTTCATTGTAAATCATTGTGGATTGGAATTTTATTACTACCTTTGCAGCGCCTTGACCTCCAGTGGGTCCGGGCAGAGTAATTAACCATATTTATTAACCCAATTAGTTTAATGTCTAACGAATTAAAAAACTCCCCTATCGAAGATTTCGATTGGGAAGCCTATGCCAACGGTGAGACCAAGGGTGACAAGACCCGTGAAGAACTCACCAAAACCTATGATGAATCGCTCAACACCGTGCGTGACAAGGACGTAATCGAAGGTACCATCATCTCGCTCAACAAGCGCGAAGCAGTGGTTAACATCGGCTACAAGAGCGATGGCATCATCCCCATGAGCGAATTCCGCTACAACCCCGACATCAAGGTGGGCGACACCGTTGAAGTCTTCATCGAAAACCAGGAAGACAAAAAAGGCCAGCTCATCCTTTCTCACCGCAAAGCCCGCGCAGCCCGCTCATGGGACCGCATCAACGAGGCTCTGGAGAAAGACGAAGTCATCAAGGGCTACATCAAATGCCGTACCAAAGGCGGCATGATCGTCGACGTATTCGGCATCGAGGCCTTCCTCCCCGGATCACAGATCGACGTGAAACCCATCCGCGACTACGACATCTTCGTAGGCAAAACTATGGAGTTCAAGGTCGTGAAGATCAACCAAGAATTCAAGAACGTCGTTGTCAGCCACAAGGCACTCATCGAAGCCGAACTCGAACAGCAGAAGCGCGAAATCATCGCCAAGCTCGAAAAGGGTCAGGTGCTCGAAGGTTCTGTCAAGAACATCACTTCTTACGGTGTGTTCATCGACCTTGGCGGCGTAGACGGCCTCATCCACATCACTGACCTCTCCTGGGGCCGCGTAAGCCACCCCGAAGAAGTGGTTCAGCTCGACCAGAAGCTCAATGTCGTTATTCTCGACTTCGACGATGAGAAGAAGCGTATCGCCCTCGGTCTCAAGCAGCTCCAGCCCCATCCCTGGGACGCCCTCGACGCAAACCTCAAGGTTGGCGACAAAGTCAAGGGCCGCGTAGTTGTCATGGCTGACTACGGTGCATTCGTTGAAATCGCACCCGGCGTAGAAGGCCTCATCCACGTAAGCGAAATGTCTTGGAGCCAGCACCTCCGCTCAGCTCAGGACTTCCTCAAGGTTGGTGACGAAGTTGAAGCTGTCATCCTCACCCTCGACCGCGAAGACCGCAAGATGTCACTCGGCCTCAAGCAGCTCAAGAACGATCCCTGGGAAAACATCGAAACCAAATACCCCGTCGGAAGCAAACACACTGCAAAAGTGCGCAACTTCACTAACTTCGGCGTATTCGTTGAAATCGAAGAAGGCGTTGACGGTCTCATCCACATCAGCGACCTCTCCTGGACCAAGAAAGTCAAGCACCCCAGCGAATTCACTCAGATCGGTGCCGACATCGAAGTGCAGGTTCTCGAAATCGACAAAGACAACCGTCGTCTTTCTCTCGGCCACAAGCAGCTCGAAGAAAACCCCTGGGATGTATTTGAAACCGTATTCACCGTTGGTTCTATCCACGAAGGAACCATCATCGAAATGGTTGAAAAAGGCGCTGTCATCGCCCTCCCCTACGGCGTTGAAGGCTTCGCTACTCCCAAGCACCTCGTCAAGGAAGACGGCTCGAAGGCCCAGGTTGACGAAAAGCTCAACTTCAAGGTGATCGAATTCAACAAGGACAGCAAGCGCATCATCCTTTCTCACAGCCGCATCTTCGAAGATGAGCAGAAGGGCGAACGCGCTGAAGCTCCCAAGAAGCCCGCTGCCGCACGTCGTGGCGCTGGCCGTCGCGAAGAAGCAGCTCCCGCGCTGACCACTCCGCTTGAAAAGACCACCCTCGGCGACCTCGAAGCTCTCGCTGAACTCAAGCAGAAATTCGCAGGCAAGTAATAAGCCTCAGTCCATGCGGCTGAACGCCTCCGGCGCTTAAGCCTGCCGACACAATATTTAAGAGCGATGATTCGTTATAACAAATGATGAATCATCGCTTTTTCATATCCCTGCGTCTGCTCGTCATCCTGCTTGCCTCAATAGCCGGATGGCAGGCCACAGCATCAGCCCAGAACCTCAACGACAAGCTGATGAACCGCCCCTATGCCGACCTGCGAAGATGGCATCTGGGCTTCTCAGTAGGCCTCCACACTCAGGACCTGACATTCACCCACAACGGATTCGTCACCGAAAACGGCGAATCGTGGTTTGTAGACCAGCCCGGTTTCCAGCCCGGTTTCTGCGTCAACGGCCTGATAGACTTCAGGCTCGGAACCTACTTCAGCCTCCGCTTCACGCCCGGAATGTATTTCGGCAACCGCGACGTCACCATGCGCGAATACAACAGCGGCACACAGCTGCGCCAGAACATCAAGTCAGCCTTCCTCGTATTTCCCTTCGACCTTAAATTTGCCGGACAGCGCTACCGCAACTCACGCCCCTATGTAACGGCAGGCGTAATGCCCACAGTCAACCTCGTGCGCAAATCCGGCGACTATCTGCGCACCAACAGCGCCGACTTCTATCTTACCTGCGGCTTCGGCTGTGACTTCTATCTGCCCTACTTCAAGCTCAATCCGGAAATCAAATTCTGTTTCGGCCTGTCAGACGTCCTTGACCACAAACGCACCGACATAGCCGAAGAGCCTGAGAAGTTCAAAATCACACAATCGCTCAAAAAGGCCGTCTCACGCATGGTCGTCCTAACCTTCTACTTCGAATGACACAGCCGCTCCGCATACTTTCAAAAATCACCTTTGCCATAATCCTCGCCCTCGCCGCCGGCATCCCGGCCGCAAGAGCACAAGGCGATGCCATGCTCACGCAATACTGGGCACTCCCCACCTATTATAATCCGGGAGCCGCCGGCGACACCGACAACCTGCGCCTGCGCGGCGGCGGCCGTCTCCAGTGGGTCGGCATCGACAATGCTCCCAAAACCTTCGTCCTGGCCGCCGACATGCCATTCAAACTCTTTGACAAGCGCTTCGGAGCCGGACTCGTGGCCCAGCAGGAATCAATGGGCCTTTTCAGAAACCTCACCGTCAACGCCCAGATAGGCTACAAGGTAAAGATCCTCAAAGGCGAGCTGACAGGATCACTCCAGATAGGCTTCCTCAACGAACAGTTCAGAGGATCGGAAGTCTACATACCCTCTGACGACGACTACCACCAGCCAGACGACGACGCCATCCCCAACCGCGACGTGGCAGGCAACGCCCTCGACCTTGGCGTGGGCCTCTTCTACACCCACCGCCGCTTCTGGGTCGGAGTATCGCTCCTCCACGCCAACAACCCAACCGTCACCTTCACCTCCGACGGCCAGTCGGCATCAGGCTCCACATCGGCCCCTTCAGGCGACGGACTTGCTAAAAAATATCAATTCACCGCAAAGCGTACAGCTTATTTCATGGCCGGCAGCAATATTCCGGTGAAAAACACGTTATTTGAAGTGATACCATCGCTTTTAGTCCGAAGCGACTTCAGCATCACAGACTTCGAAGTCACCGGACGCCTGCGTTACAACAAACTCTTCACCGCAGGCATCGGTTACCGTCACAAAGATGCCGTCTCCGTAATGCTTGGAGCCGAAATCAAAGGCATCTTCATCGGCTACAGCTATGACTATCACACCTCCGATATCTCCAGAGCCTCCTCCGGAAGCCACGAGATAGTGGCAGGCTACAACCTTAAACTCGATTTCTCCGAGAAAAACCGCAACAAACACAAGAGCATCCGCATAATGTAACCTATGAAAAAAATAATCCACCTCATCATAGTCATCACACTGCTTTCGGGCGCCGCATCGTGTGCCACCGGAAGCCGTAGCGCCACCGGCGGTGAAGTCACCGGCGTAGGCGGATCGTCATGGGCCGAACCCATACCCTACGGCATGGTCCTCGTCTCCCGTGGATCAGTCAAGATGGGCCCCGCCAAAGACGACTCCCTGTGGAACATCCGCGCCAACTCGCGAGGAGTGTCTGTCGACGCCTTCTGGATGGACGAGACCGAGATCACAAACTCGAAATACAAACAGTTTGTCTTCTGGGTGCGCGACTCCATAATCCGCGAGCGCCTTGCTGATCCGGCCTTCGGCGGCAATGAAGAATTCAAGATCGAGGAAGACCGCGAAGGCAACCCCGTCACCCCACATCTCAACTGGTCAAAACCGATCCCCTGGCGCAACGCCAACGAAGACGAGCAGCGGGCCATCGAAAGCCTCTACCGAACCAACCCGATCACCGGTGCACGCGAACTCGACCCCGAACAGCTCAACTACCGCTATGAGGTCTACAACCACACCGAAGCCGCCCGCCGCAAACACCGTCTCAACCCCGCGCGCCGCGAATATAACACCGACCGCCCCGTCCCCACAGCCACTCCTCTCATCTCGAAAGACACTGCCTGGATCAGCGACGAAGGCGAGATCATCCGTCAGACCATCTCACGCGGACTGACCGGCGACTTTGACTTTGTCAACACATATATAGTAAATGTGTACCCCGATACAACAGCCTGGATCAACGACTTCGACAACGCCTACAACGAACCCTACGTCCGCCTCTACTTCTCCCACGGCGGCTACAACGAATATCCCGTGGTAGGTGTCAGCTGGGAACAGGCCACAGCCTTCGCCAACTGGCGCACAGACTTCCTCCGCCGCTCGCTCGGACGCGAAGGCGTCTACATCGAGCCCTACCGCCTACCGACTGAAGCTGAATGGGAATATGCCGCCCGCGCAGGAAAGAGCGAAAACATGTATCCCTGGGACGGCGACCTGCCCATGACAGAAGACCAGGGTTGCTTCTACGCCAACTTCAAGCCTCAGGAAGGCAACTTCGTGCAGGACGGACACCTGATCACCTCGCGCGTAGGCACCTACTCGCCTAATGACTTCGGCCTCTATGACATGGCCGGCAACGTCAGCGAATGGACCTCGACGGCCTACACCGAGAGCATCGACAAGCTCACAAGCGACCTCAACCCCGAATACCGCTATAATGCAGCTCTTGAGGACCCCTACAAAATGAAGCGCAAGATTGTACGCGGCGGTTCATGGAAAGATGTGGCCCACAACGTCCGCTCCGACCTGCGCATGTGGGAATACCAGAACGAACAGCGATCCTACATAGGCTTCCGCTGCGTCCGCACCCAGATAGGCTTTGCCAAAGGCACAAAAGCCAAGAAATAAAAAAGCTCAACCCTCAACCTTAAAACATCCATCAGCCGTGACAAAAGAAAAGTTACAGACAAAGATAGAAACCATCATGCGGTGGGAAGGCGGACAGCGCCTTTTCAACTTCGCTTACAGCATAGGCGCCGCCATCGTGATCTGGGGTGCGCTCTTCAAGATCCTGCACCTCCCCGGCGGCAACACCCTCCTGTGCATCGGCATGGGCACGGAAGTCATCATGTTCATCCTGACAGCCTTTGACCGCCCGCCGAAAGAATATCACTGGGAAGACGTGTTCCCCGAACTCGACGGCGGCGAAAGCCGCGAACTTCCGCTGCGCGCTCCCGCCGCCGAACGCCAGGCCGCCACAGAAGAGATCGCCGCTACCGAGACCTCCCGTCCCGCTCCCGTAGCAGCTCCGGTGGCCGAAAGCGCCGACCTCTCGGAACTCACGGCAGCCACACAGAACTATCTCGCTCAGATGAACGCCATTTCCGAGCAGATGGAGCTCCTGCGTTCCACAACCGAAGCCCTCAACTCCGTGTCAGCCGTCCTGCTTGACAGCTACCGCGCAATCACCGAAAACTCAGCCTCCGTGACCGAAAACTCACGCGGATACATCGAGCGCATGGCCGATCTGAACCGCAATCTCGGCGGACTGAACACCATCTACGAGATACAGCTGAAAAGCGTCTCCACCCAGCTCGAATCAATTGACCGCGTCAACCGCGGCATCAAGGACATCCGTGACATGTACGAAAAAAGCGCCGCTCAGAGCGCCCGCTACTGCGAGGAAACCGAAAAAATGGCCCGCAACATGCAGCAGCTCAACTCGGTCTATGAAAAGATGCTCCACGCCATGACCGTCAACATGTATCGCCCGATGATGAATGACATCCCCGGCGCACAGTCATCAGGCACCGTCTGATCCACGTCACCCGCACGTCACACCATCCGCCCAGCCGTTCCACCACACTCCACCACAGTCCAACCCCCATCAAACACCATAAATGGCAGAATCAGTAGTCAGGCTCTCACCAAGGCAGAAGATGATAAACCTCATGTATATCGTCCTCACAGCCATGCTCGCCCTCAACGTCTCCAGCGATGTCCTTGACGGCTTCGTGCAGGTCGAGGACGGCCTCGCTCGCACCAACTCCACCGTGGGCCGACGCAACGACGCCGTCTACTCCTCGCTCGAATCGTTCACAGCCCAGAATCCCGAAAAAGGAACACCCTGGCTCGAAAAGGCCTCACAGATACGCCGGCACTCGGCCTGCCTCTACGCCACGATCGACTCCCTCAAGCTCGCAATTGTCCGCGAGGCCGACGGCGCTGACGGAAACCTACAGGAAATAAACCGTCGCGACGATCTTGAAGCCGCCGCAGTGGTCATGCTCAGCCCCTCGGCAAACGGAGGCCGCCGCCTGCGCGAGGCAATTGACGCCTACCGCAGCCATGTGACATCGCTCGTCAGCGACTCGGTCAAACGGGCAAGCATCAACGAAGCCCTGTCCACCGATCCCTTCCGCCGTCCGGGCACCGTCAGCCCGCAGAAGTGGGAAGAAGCCAAATTCGAGAACCAGCCGGTGGTAGCCGCCATCACTCTTCTGACAAAACTCCAGAATGACGTGAGATATGCCGAAGGCGAAGCCCTCGCCAACCTCCTCGCGGCTGTCGACGCAGGCGATGTCCGAGTCAACGAGATCAACGCATTCGTCATCCCGCAGTCACGCATGGTAATGCGCGGAGGCAAATACTCAGCCAATATAGTCCTCGCCGCTGTCGACACCACAGCGCGCCCCGAAATCTTCATCGGAGGCAAAAAACTCACCGATGAACACGGCCTCTACGAATTCGTGACCTCCTCCACCGGCACCTTCGACTACAGCGGCTACCTTGAAGTCAGCCACGGCGACGGCACCTCCACCCGTCATCCATTCTCTTCAAGCTACACCGTCATGGAACCCACGGCAACCGTCTCGGCAACCATGATGAACGTGCTCTATGCCGGAATCGACAATCCGGTCAGCATCTCAGTGCCCGGAGTGCCCATGAATGCCGTAAGCGCCGCAATGACCAACGGCACCCTCACCCGCAAGGGCGACGCCTGGGTGGCCCGCCCCTCGAAGATCGGCGAAAACTCCACCGTGACAGTCACCGCCACAATCGACGGCCGGCAGCAGACGGTCTCATCGACTTCATTCCGTGTGCGCAAACTCCCTGATCCGACAGCATTCATCTCCTACACCGCGCCAAACGGCACCAAGGAGCGCTACAAAGGCGGATCTGGCTTCTCAAAGACACTCCTGACCTCCGCTCCAGGCATCGAAGCCGCCATTGACGATGACATGCTTAACATCGGCTTCACCGTTCTCGGCTTCGAAACCGTGTTCTTCGACCAGATGGGCAACGCCATCCCAGAAGTCTCGCAGGGAGCCTCGTTCTCACAGCGCCAGAAAGACCAGTTCCGCCGTCTTTCACGCGGAAAGCGCTTCTACATCTCCCGCATTCGCGCCAAAGGTCCTGACGGCATCGAGCGCACACTCAATCCCGTCGAAGTCATAGTAAACTAATCACCCCTCTTGCATATACAATCCATGAAGAAATATCTTCTCACCGCCATAGTAATGTTGATCTCCGCCGCCGCTTTCGCTCAGCAGTCAAGCAGCAGCAGTGTAGTGCGCAGGCGTGGTGCCGATGACCGCAATTCAGCCAAATCGGCCACCGGTGTGACCCAGCGGATGCAGGCCCACTACGAAGACCGGGCCACCTCCGACTCCGAGATGCAGTGGATGCGCGTCATGTACCGTCAGCTCGACCTTAAAAAAGATGAAAACGCCGCCCTCTACTATCCCGACGAGCCGGTTGAAGATCAGGAAAACCTCTTCCGCATCATCATGCGCCACATGGCCTCAGGCAACCTCACCGGCTATGAATACCTTGACGGCCGCGAAGTCTTCTCTGACAACTACAAGGTCAAGATGGCAGATGTTCTTGACCGCTTCCACATACTCCACACCCAGGCCAAGGGTTCAACCGAAAAGAATCCGCGCTTCACTATCGAAGACGCCGACGTGCCCGCCTCGGAAGTCCTGAGTTACTACATCATTGAGCGCTGGGAGTTTGACAAGCGCTCAAACCGCATGCGCACACGCATCGAAGCTCTCTGCCCCGTGCTTCACCGCGACGGCGATTTCGGAGCCGAAGCCATCCGCTACCCCATGTTCTGGGTGCGCTACGCTGATCTCCGCCCCTATCTCTCCACCCAGAACATCTTCACTAACGATGACAACAATCTTGCCACCTGCACCTATGACGACTACTTCCAGCTCGGCCTCTACAAAGGCGAGATCTACAAGACCCGGAATCTGAAAAACAAGTCGCTCATGCAGCTCTACCCCGACCCAGACGCTCTGGCTCATGCGCAGGACAGCATACAGCGTCGACTCGAAACATTCGAAGACAAACTCTGGGTGCCTTCGCTTGAAGAACTCGCAGCACGCCGAGAAGCCGCCGAGAAAGCCGAACTCGCAGCAGCCGGCCAAAACTCCGCAGCAACTGATGCAGCAGCAAGCGAAGCTCCGAAAAAAAAATCAAGCGTCCGATCGAGCCGTTCGAAACGCGGATCTTCCGAGGCAAGCAAGAAAAGCAAACCGGCTAAAGTCAAAAAAGCCAAAGCCCCGAAAGCCTCATCATCGTCATCAGCGGTCAGATCGGTCCGTAACCGCAAACGCTGATACCCACCCGAAGCCCAAGGCAATCCTTGTCTCCAAAAGAACCCTGGATTCCAGCGCCACGGGTCCACCCAAAGCATTTCCCCCCTCCAGTCATTTTACTCCCGCCGGGCGTCTCCCCCACAAAGACCTTTCTCACAGCTTGCCAATTCAAAGGTCCGGAGCGCCAGGCGGGAGTCTTTCTGTAAACAATCCTGCCGCAACGGTTGTTATTCGTGTATATCTCCAACATGCACCCACCAATTTCAACTGTTATGAAGGCTAAATTATTCGCTATGGCACTGGCGCTGACCACCCTGCTTGGCGCACAGCATGCCGAAGGCTGCTCACGAGTGCTCTACGTCGGCTCCGACAGTCTGCGCATCGTAGGCCGTTCACTTGACTGGAAAACACCTATCCCCACAAACATATATGTCTATCCGCGCGGCATAAAAAAAGCCGGCAACTCTCTGCCCGGATCTGTGGAATGGACTTCGAAATACGGCTCTGTCTACGCCGTAAGCTATGAAGGCGGCATCACCGAAGGCATGAATGAAAAAGGACTTGTGGTCAACGGTCTGTTCTGCAAAGGCACCGTCTATGTCAACGACTCGACCCGAAACCGCCCGCCGATGTCGCTTGCCATGTTCCCCGCCTGGATTCTCGATCTCTGCGGGACCACAGACGAAGCCGTGGCGATGCTCGCGCGCCAGAACTTCAACATCTCCGGAGCCACATTTGACGAAGGCACCTCCTCGACACTCCACTGGGGCATCACAGACCCCTCCGGCAAATCGGCAGTGGTGGAGTTTGACCACGGCACAATCAAGATCTATCAGGGCCAGGACATGCGCGTGCTGACCAACGACCCGAATTATCCTGAAATGAACGCCATCAATGACTATTGGGTCAAAAAAGGCGGCTCACACACTCTGCCGGGCACCGTTTCGAGCCCCGACCGCTACGTCCGCGCCGACTTCTTTGACCGGAATGTAGAAAAGACCGGTGACGCAGATCTCGGAGTAGCCATCACACGCTCCATACTGTTCAACGTATCGGTGCCTTACACCTATACCATCCAGGGAGATGGCAACATCAGCTCCACCCAGTGGCGCAGTTTCTCCAACATCCGTGACCGCCTCTACTACTTCGACGTGGTCACCAATCCCGGCCTCTTCTACATCGACCTCAAGAAATGCGACCTCCGTCCCGGAGCCCCGGTAATGAAGCTTGACGTCTCAAAGAGCAAGGACTACATCGGCGATGTAACTCACAAGATGTTCAAGTCCAAACCCTTCACCCCGATGTATTGATCAACACAGAGACACTACTCTATCAACTATAAAAAACACACACTTACTGTTATTAACCCCTCATTCGCATAAGCTCCGGATGAGGGGAATTTTTTGTGTGGTGGATTTTTTTTATTACTTTTGTAATCCATATAGGATAATTTCAACCGGAAAACATGCGAAAACTGCTTGTCATACTGATTCTTGGACTGACATCGCTCCTCTCCGAAGCCGCCGCGCGCTGGGAGACGGTCGATGCGCCTGACCGCATGTTTACTGAAATGCGCTCCGACCCTGAGGCCCAGGCGGAGATGGCCGTCCGCGACAACTTCATCTACATCGCCGCACCGCGCCCCGTCACCGTCAAAGTGTTCACCATTCTCGGTCAGCTTATCTCGCAGACCACACTCCCGGCCGGAATCCACAGACTCCCCATGAGCGCAAAAGGAATCTACATTATTAAAATCGGAAGCTCCACCCGACGTGTAACTATCTGATGCCCAAAGCCCGACTAATTATCAACCCAATTTCCGGAACCAGAAACAAAGCCGGACTTGACCGCATGGTCCTTGATGTTCTCAGCCAGCTGGGCTGGGAGGTAGAGGTAGCATATACCAAAGGCCACGGCGATGCCACACGCCTCGCCCTCTCAGCCATTGAAAAAGGTTGTGACACGGTCATCGCCGCCGGTGGCGACGGAACCATCAACGAAACTGCCGCGGCTCTGTGTGGCACGGGGGTTATTCTCGGCATATTGCCCTGCGGATCGGGCAACGGCCTGGCCAGACATCTCGGCATACCTGTCGACCTTAAGGAAGGGCTGAAAGTCATCATCGAAAACCATGCGATGGAGATAGATTACGCAACCGTCAACGACTGCAAATTTTTCTGCACCTGCGGAGTCGGCTTCGATGCGGCAGTGAGCGCGGCTTTCGCAAAAAAGAAAACACGCGGCAAACTGACCTACATACAGAGCACCTTCCAGACATATGCCAGCTATGAGCCTGAACACTACACCATCATGGCCAACGGAAAGACTCTGACTGAAAAAGCCTTTCTCGTGGCTGTCTGCAACGCTTCCCAGTATGGCAACAACGCCTACATCGCTCCAAGCGCCTCGATCAACGACGGTCTGCTTGATGTCACCATCATCCACGCAGGCAATACCCTGTCAACCGCCCTTGTCGGAGTAGACATGCTCACCGGATTCATAGAGCGCAATATGCTCATCCACACCTTCCGCACCGACAACATAATCATCGAACGCGAGCGCAAAGGAGCCTCGCACGTCGATGGCGAACCAATGGAAATGGACCGCAGACTCTCGATCCGCTGCCACCACAACGGACTGAAGGTTTTCACTCCTACAGTCGTACATCCTTTCAGACCGATTCTCACACCGGTCTCAGCCATGTTCAACGATTTCAGGATCGCTGTCAACAATTTGTTTCAGAAATAAGAGGTTGTTTAAAAACAATAGTTAAAATCTGAGTGGTGTATCTTTTAGATAAATTGTTGCAAATGAGGAAGGAGCATAGCGAGCTATGTGACTGACGAATTTCAACAATTTAGCAAAAGAGACACCAAGGCTCAGGTAACTTAAAAATACTCAAACATGAAATTACTGAAAGAAAAAAGACAATACCCTCGCCTGCGAAAGTTTTGGGCGCCTATGACTCTTCATCTCAGTCACATAGCTCGCTATGCTCCTTCGATTCAGAGCCATATCCACCTCAAAACTTTCGCTCAGATTTTAACTATTGTTTTTAAACAACCTCTAACACATTTTATCATAGCGCCGGGTGAACACTACTGCCCGGCGCGACGTTTTTATAATGAACGTCAACTATTGTTTTTTATGAAAGGGATCGCAAGATTGTTAATGGTGTTAACAGCGTCATATCCCTTGGGCATATCCGCCCAGGGGATAGCTGATATTGTCTCAAAACTTGAATCAACAGGTTGCTACGAGTCACAGGCACGCTTCAGCGTCACACTTCCCCAGAGCGAAAACGATGTGGTCTACACCATCAGTCTCGCCTCTGCGCCGGCTCCGGCTGACCCGCTTGCTCCGTGCGACTATCTGACTGACTGGAGCCTTGAGACCCCTACAGGCACAGTCAACGGCTTCTCCGCCTACTTCAACGGCCATCACTACCGCTATCACAACGAACGCCTGCAGGAATACCACATGGAGTGGGACTCGATTCCCTTCATGCCGTCAGCACGCTCGGCCGGAGTGCAGGGAAGCGCCCAGTTCGCCGATCTCTACCCGGCCTTCATAGCCCGCGAACTCCGGAACATGGAAGCAGACCCGCGCTACAGCATCTCGGTAGCCGCTCCGGCAGTCTTCAACGGACGCAAGGCCATAAAGGTATCCACCACTCTTACCGTCAGTGATGTTGTGGCAAGCGAAAAAGACTTCATATTCGATGCAGAGACCATGCTCCCGCTGCGCATCGACACCGAAAGCAACCCCGGACAGATCACCGAGCAGACCATACTCGTCAGCTACAATTATCCGGCTGAGATGCACTGCCCGGAACTGTCAGACAGCTCCATGACAGCCCGCTACCCTGAGATCTTCGAAAAATATCGCGAAAACAACTTCCACATCGAGAATCTCGCAGGTGCTCCGATGCCCACTTTCACACTCCCCACCACTACAGGCGAGCGCTACACCCACCACCGGGGCGAGAAATTCGCGGCACCCACAGTAATAGTCCTCCTCGACCCGAACTCAGGCTTCAACTCCGAGATAGTAGAGGCTGTCCGCGGAGCCGCCGACTCACTCCCGAAGGCCTTAGACATCATCTGGGTCTTCAACTCGACAAACATTGATGCCATCGAAGCCGTGATACCCTCCATCCGCCCCGGAGAACATCTGCTGATGAACGGCAAATCGCTGACCCGCGACTGCGGCGTCACCTCTCTGCCGGTGATAATCATGACCGACAGCAACGGCACTGTCAAAAATGTCAACCTCGGACTCAACCGAGAGCTGCGGAATGTTGTTTTACAGACGATGGCCCTTGCCGACTGACAGAGTCACGGCTTTCCGCCTACAATAAACAAACGCAAAACTAAAAAAACAATATAAAGATATGGAAACCGTATTTTTCAAAGGACAACCCTGCCATACCTGCGGCACCGTTCCGTCAGTAGGCGAAACCGCACCCTGCTTCCACCTCTCAGGTCCGGATCTTTCACAGATGATCTGCACTGATTTTGCCGGAAAGCGCGTTGTGCTCAACATCTTTCCAAGCCTTGACACCGAAGTGTGCGCCATGAGTGTGCGCCGCTTCAACGAAGAAGCAGCCAGACTTGACGATGTGGTGGTCATCTGCGTCTCTATGGACCTGCCTTTCGCAATGGGCCGCTTCTGCACCATCGAGAATATCAAGAACGTGATGTTCGGCTCTGCTTTCCGCTCGCCTCTTTTCGGACAGAAATACGGTGTGCAGCTCGTTGACGGCCCATTGGCCGGACTGCTCACCCGCGCCGTCCTCATCCTCGATGAAAACCGCCGCGTGATCTTCCGCGACCTGGTGGAGGAAATCACTCATGAACCTGACTATGAAGCAGCTCTGAAAGTGCTTTCCGCAAAGGCATAGAAAGCACCGGACCGGCTCTAAAGAGTCAAAAGATATCACCGGGTGACTGTTCAACAGACATCACCCCCAAAAAAGCAATCACTCCCTGCAGCAGTTGATCCGCGCATACAGAGAGTGATTGTTTTTTTCTGTAGATATTACCGGGTGGTCAGGAGACCGCATCAATAGGCCACCACCTGCCAGAGGTCGCGGATGCGCTTTTCAGGATCCCACTTTCCATCAAAAGTCCACCGGGCAGTGACAGCATGAAACTCCGGAGAACCTTCGGCAGACGAGATATTGTCGGCCAACCAGCCGCTGTGACCGCCTTCGCGCACACAGCCGTAGTAGTAGACACGGTGTCCCCAGGGGCAGAGATCGAGATTCTTGCCCTCGGCAAGTTCCGGCTGCCGCTTGTAGGCATGATCGATATCTGAGTCAATGATGTTGCGCGACATACGGCAATTGAGGATCAGGAACTGCGAATCGTGGTGATAGCGACCGAGAGGCGTTGGCTTCAGGGCGTCGAATTCGGAGTTGGTCACAACGAATTTGTTGTTTATATCTCCGCGTCCGTCATGCCAGAGAATGGCGCGTGTGTCGCCGATAAAACGGCAGCGGGTGGCATAGCAGGTGCCACGCGGACAGATGAAATCCACTCCGGGACAGCGCAGATAGAGATCTGAGTGGTAATAGAGACCACCTCGGCCGTCTTCTCCCTTGCCCCAGAGCGAAAGCGCGTCATTGCCGTCGGAAATAATGTTGCTGTTTATGATTATGGTGCGTGTGGCTTTGCCGAATACGGCAAACTGGTGAGAGGTTGTGTTGGAGACCGTCGTGCCGTAATTATTGATGACCGTGAGGCCGCTTATCAGGCAGTCATCGGCCTTTTCAGTAAGACTGATGATGCCGCGCGGAGCTTTCTCGCCACGGAATTCACTGACCATCACTGAACCCTGGCCTTCGGCACCGACTATGATGCAGCTGTCACGCTGTTCGCCTACAAGAACTATGTTCGGGCGGTCAATGATCACCTTCTGATTGTAGAGGCCCTTGCGCACAAGAATCCTGTAAGGCTCCGAGCCGTTTTCAGGCGCTTTGTCAATGGCTGCCTGAATGCTCTCGCCACGGCTGACTATCGCATCGAAATGCGACTCCCTGACTTTAGGCTGCACTCCGAGGGTGAAAGTTCCGTTCTCGTTGGCACCCTTGGTCCGGAAGCTTATGCTGACCTTGTTCTGCGGATCATAGCGGTCGGCCCACTTGTCATAGAGATCGTAGAGTTCGGCCGGACGGTTGCCGAACCAGGCATAGCCGTTGCGGCGCTCGCTGCCTATGTCCTCAAGACTGCGGCGGGGAATCCCGTCACGGTCACAGACAAAAGGCACACAGTGGTCAAGATCGTAGTAACGCGCCCATATAGGCCCGGCAAGCGAATCCGAGGTGAGCACAGCATTCCACTTGCCGTTCTCCATAACCCTGCGGTAGCGCAGGCCTGTCAGTTTATACTTGTCAAACCAGGCCATAGCGGCATGCACTGCTGCTTTAACCTTTTTGTCAGGATCAGGGATTTCCATGAGCATCCTGACAATCCATGCGCTCTCCTGAGAGCAGTATGACGGCAGTTCATATGCGCGGGCAGGCGCAGGCTTAAGAGTCTCGCGGTCGTGTTGCTGACACCACACTGTCGCCACTCCGTCAGTGACGATTTGGGTTGCGAGAATACATTCCACTCCCTTATCAAAGGCCTTCTTCATTTTGTTTTTTCTCGTCCGATCGCAAAGATCGCCGCCGAAAGGTTCAAGGCCGAGACTGATATCGCGCAGCAGCACCATAGTGTTGACCATCGCATCATCATTGTAGGTGATATGAGGCTGATAGTCACGCTGCACGGGCCAGAACTGAGGCCAACCCCCGTTTTTATACTGTCCGGAAAGAAGATAATCCACTCCGGCGCGGAAGCCGGCGCGGTATCTCACATCGCCAGTGGCCTGATAGAGACGGGCGAGATAGATCATTTGGGTTGTGGTCGCGTCATTGTCGGTGGTCGAATCGTAGCGGCGCTCCTTGTTGGCAAGCACGGCGGCTTTTTCCTCCTGAGTCATCGGAGTGACCATGTCGATGTTCTTGGGCCATCCGCCGGTCACACGCTGCCAGAGCAGCACCTGATCACCGATGCGCCGGGCCTCGTCTGAACGGAGAAAGTCAGGGTCAGAGATGCGCAACATGCGTTTGGAATAGCGCGATCCCTTACCGACCTCTTTTGCACCACCGTCAGTGGCGGCGACAGCCTCTCCGAGACCGCCCATGAAGTTCGCGGCCCTCACTGACCAGCAGTCAGCCGAAGAGTCAGAACCGATATTGTAGACCGTATCGGTTGTAAAGGCCACTACTTTGCCATGACGACACACGGCATAGAGCAGAGCTTCGTCACTACCGGTCCATCTGAGCTGATTGTTTTTAACATGCACATTCTTTGGCAGTGGTGCGGCAGCTATAGCGGCATCAGGATTCCAGCCGTCGAGCACTGCGGTTTTGGTATATGAGCGTGCTTCGGCTTCTGTCAGCACCGGGCTGTTTGAGTGATCCTTTCCCTCGCGGTCCACATAGAGAGAGCGGCGTCCGGAAAGATCGAGGGCTTTGCCGGAGGTGAGGCAGGTATTGTATTCGGCGAAACGTGCCGGCCAGCCGCCGCTCATGTCGGCCCAGCCGTTATAGCCGCGCTTGTCTTTGGTGATGGGCGAGACATCGACCGTGGTGTTGATCCAGATAGCGGTCGGGGTGCCTTTGCCCCAGGGACGTCCGAGATAATATGTGACATCAGGTGTCTCGCTCTTTATGTAGCAGCTGTCCATCACATAGCCATACTTGCGCGGCACAGAGGGCACGGCCAGATAGCCTCCCTGGCCGCACTGCTGGAAAGTCACTCCGTCATAATAGACATCGCCTTTGCCGCAGATATAGTCAGTGCGGCCGCGGATGACTCCACCGTCAAAGTAGAAGCGGCCGTCTCTGTTATTGGAGACGTAGGTATCCTGATAGCCCCAGATGCAGATATTACGGGCTATGGTCTTGTCTGAGCGGTCATGGAGCACGATGTTGCGGCCTGTGTGGTCGGCCATGCCGCTTTTCATGGTCAGATCCTGAAGATAGGTGTCATGGGCGGGATATTCGATGATCAGCACATCGCCCTTGCCGATTCCCTCAAGCGGGCAAGAGGGACCGAATCCGTTGTCCCACGTGGCAGGAGGAGTGGTGTTGACAAGCACTGTCCCTTCACGGCTCTCGCCGATAATGGAGACATTAGGGGTTTTGAGCCATGAACGCGGATCGCCATATTCCTTGCCGTCACCGCCGGTGGTCTTTCCTGCTGTCGGGATCACATAGTCACCGTCCATCAGGAATATGCGGAACCGCGCTGTGGTGTCAGCGCGGTTATTGGCGGCTTCAATAGCCTCGCGGAAAGAACCGTCGCGCGGAACCACGAAGTCATAAAGTTTCTTCCCGGCGGCATCGGCACTGAAAGCAAGAGCCAAAGCCGCCACTAAAGGAAATAATCTCATAAATAAGTAATTCTTAGATTTAGAGGTGTTTAATTCCAAATGTGAAGACAAATCAGATCCGAACCCTATCTCAGGCTTCTGACCTTACGGCGCTCTTCCCTTATGAGTCTGGGAAGGATGCGGATGAATCCCCAGTATCTGGGAATGTTCTTTTTAGGCTGTTCAAATGCCCTGTAGAGCCACTCCAGCCTCATCCGGAGCATCAGTTTCGGAGCGCGGCGCACCTCTCCCACTCCGGCATTGAAGTTGAAAATGGCACCATAGCCGAACATCACGCCTCTTTTGAGATAGGGTTTCAGACGGGCCATGAACATCTCCTGCTTGGGAGCTCCGAGGCTCACCCATATGATGTCAGGATTGTCGGCATTGATCATGGCGGCGATCCCTTCATAGTCAAAATCATCGACGCTGCGAAACGGGAGGGTTTCGAAGCGCATACCGGCAATGGCAGGGTCAATCTCCGAGAGATTCTTCCTGAGCCCGTCAAGCACCTCGCGGGTATTGCCGAGGAAGAACTGGCGGAAACGCTTCATCTTTATATATTTGATAAAGATGTCGGCCCCGATGTAGCTGTCGATCGGCTCCTTGTGAATCCATGCAAGTATCTTGGCCAGCACACTTCCGTCACAGTTGTTGACGAGCGCGCCGTTGAGCACTTCAAGGAATTCCGGATTGCGGTTGGCCACGGTCAGATTGTTAGCCTCGACCGAGCAGCTGTAGCCGGTCTCGCCGGTCTCTATGGCCTTGAAGATCTTCCGGTCAAGGGCATCGCGGTCAAACTCGATCCTTACGTTGAAATATTTTTTCTCACTTGTCATAAGCAATCCCTATAGTCATAAATTTCATTTCAGTCAGCGCCTGCAGTTCGTGAAGCGATCCGGCGCCCACAAGGAGATAATCGCCCGGACGGCATTCATAGCTTTGGCCATCGACGGTCATCAGCCCTTCTCCCTCTATGAAGAGATAGTGCTCGTCCATAGTCGGATGACGGTGGCTTCCGGCTTTCTCTCCGGTCCGGAAGGTGGTGACGGCTATCTGGGTGACCGCGCTCCGGGTCTCTCCGGCCGAGAGGAGCACTTTCTTCAGTCCGACCGCATGGGCCGTCGGAGCAGCCTCGATCTCAGACAGACGGCGGTAAACAGTCTTTGCGCCGTCCATCACTTGCCGAGGCGCTGTCTGATCCATTCATACTGCTGGCGCAGTCCGTCCTCAAGGCTGACTTTCGGTTCCCAGCCGAGTATCTCGCGGGCTTTCGAATAGTCGGCGCTGCGGGCCTTGTCGCCCTCCGGCTTTGAGGTGTCGTAAAACGGTGTGATCTCTTTACCGCTGATTCTGATCACAGTCTCGGCAATCTCGGCTATAGAGGTGCACACCGAGGGACCTACCTGAATCCAGCCGTGGCCCCAGCCTTTTTCAAGCGCGAGCATCAAGGCGCTGACCACATCGTCGACATGTATGAACGCGCGGCCCTGCTTGCCGCTGCCCCAGACGTTGAACTCCTCCTCCGGATAGTTGATGGCCTTGCGTATGAGAGCCGGAATCACCTGGCTGCGCGCTCCGAAATCGCAGGGCGAGCCGTAGACATTGTGAAACTGCAGTGTGCAGCACGGAATTCCGGTTTCTTTTTCTATATAACCTATCTCAAGCTGCCCTACGAGTTTGCTCCAGCCATAGGCCGATTCCGGAAGGGCCGGGAAGAGTTCGTCTTCGCGCAGAGGCACTACGTCAAGCGAGTTCTGGCGCGTCAGCGGATAGCTGCATGCCGTGCCGACGTAGATGAGGCCCTTTATCCGGTCCTTTCCGGCCTTGCGCACAGAGTGAAAAAGATTGGTGTTGATCAGATTGTTCTGACGGAAAAGGTCGCCCTGATTGCCGAACACGTAGTCAATGCCGGCCACAATGTCGGCCAGATGGATCACGTATTCATTGGCGCTGACAATCGAGTCGACCTCCGGGCTTTCTTTCGAGAGGTCTATGCAGTGGAAACGTGAGGACGTGTCAATCACCGGCTTACCGTCGGGCCCGTCAAGATATTCAAGTTTCCCTCTCCAGAGATTGTCAATGACTGTCACATCGTGACCTTCGGCAACGAGTCGCTTCACGAGATTGCTGCCTATCATACCGCAGCCTCCGGTAACAAGTATCTTACTCATACATCTGTTTTATTCCTGCCGCAGCAGAGAGTCATAGATCTCTCCAAGCCGGCGGCCTATAGTTTCAATATTAAAATCTTCATCCGCAAGGCGTAGTGACTCCACCTTCATCCGCTCGCGCAGACCACTGTCTGACATCAGTTTCTCAAGTTGCCCGGCAAGAGCCTCGCAGTCGCCCGGCTCAAAGAGCAGAGCCTCGCGGCCGTCAGTCACGATGTCGGGCAGACCTCCGACAGGAGTGGCCACAACCGGCAACCCGTAGGCCCATGCCTCCAGCACCGCCATAGGGAATCCCTCGGCATAGCTTGGAAGGCAGAACACCGAAGCTTTGCGAAAAAGACGGTCCTTGGTCTCGCCTGCCACCCATCCTGTGAACTCGACCTGAGATGCAATGCCTAATTCTCCGGCCAAAGCATTCGCATGGTAAATCTCACCGCTTCCGGCAAACACCAGTTTCCAGTCAGGGAAACGCGGTGCTATGCGAGCGAAGGCCCTTATCAGTTCCGCATAGCCTTTACGTCTGTTTAGCACTCCGGCGTAAAGTATTCTTCGGTATTCGACTGATGCATCCGCAATGCCGTCCTTGTCGATTTGCGGGCAGGGATTATAAAGGACAGTCATTTTGCCCCGGAGATCAAAGACGGAACCCACAAGCCGTTCCCATGTGGGTGACAGCAACAACAGCCGATCAGATTTTCCGAAGAGTTTCCTGTAGACTTCCTTGTATGAACTTTCGATGGTCGACTGCATATCAAAGGCGTGAAAATGCACCACCACCTTTTTACGGGCAAGAAGCGCCAATCGGGCAAACAGCCATTTGCGTCTTGCCGACGGGGGCTCGCTGGTGTGGATATGGACTATCCGACACCAGGGGAGAAAGCAGAGATACTGCGTCATGCCTGCTGCAAGATAAGCAAGCTTGGTCAGCATCGAACCGCTGCGGTGAGTAGGAATCCAGCGGCAACGGTGTTCCCGCCATTGGCGTGTACGCTCATGGGCCATCACCACAGAGGAGATCCCTCCGTGACTATGGCGCGAGGTGGCAAGCACCAATACATCCGGCATTTTGAATTTCATTCCTAAAGATACTCTCGATTAAGAGGTTGCTTAAAAACAATAGTTAAAATCCGAGCAAAAGTCCTGAGGAGAAAAGGCTTAAAAAGCAAACTATGGCATCTGATCAGTGTTAACTGATATTAAAACGCTTTACCCTACACTTATATTGCATGGCATCAGCAGGTAATCGCACTGAGAGGTCGTTTAAAAACAATAGTTAAAATCTGAGTGGTGTATATTTTAGATAAATTATTGCAAATGAGGAAGGAGCCATATCCACTTCAAAACTTTCGCTCAGATTTTAACTATTGTTTCTAAACGACCTCTGAAAAATTTTGGGGCCGGCTTCATTCACATGGAGCCGGCCCGATGGGTTCAATTGTGTGCTCTGCCTGAGAGCTACACATGGTCAGGATTTAAGGCGATTCTACAGATTCATACCAATTGTGTATTGTTCATCAATTTTCTTTACCTTTCTCTATACCATCATATCTATCATCTTAATATTGCTCTTATCTATCTTCTTTTCTGTAGCCGTTAATCCCGGATGACGAAACCCGAAGGTGTTATCACCCGGCCGCAAATTTACAAAAAGAAACCAATCTACCAAAATAAAATTTCAAATTTTATAATTTTAATTTCGAAACGAAACCACAATCTTACTTCACTAAATCTGCAATCGCAACCATCATTCTGTGTTACAATCAATTAAAAAAAGAAACCCGATCTGTCTGGTGTGACGGATCGGGCTGTAAGACGGCATTCCGGAAAGCTGGAGCCAAGAGGCTATCAAAAAAACAACCTCTAAAGCAGCAGTCCGGCAGCTACTTCGTCGGCCTTGGCCTGCGAGTCAAGAGCCTTGATGATTGAAAGCGCGAAAGGAATTGCTGATGACGGCCCGTTGGCGGTGATGACATCGCGGTCCACAACCACACGCTGGTTCTTGTGGCGGGCACCTCCGGCTGCCAGACCTTCCTCGAATCCGGGATAGCAGGTGGCATCATAGCCGTCTATGATTCCGAGCGGCGCGAGCACCACAGCCGGAGCGGCGCAGATAGCAGCAATCTTGCCTCCGCGTTCATGCTGGGCTGAAAGCAGTTCACACACTCGCGCATTGGCAGCCAGATTTGACGCTCCTGGCATACCGCCGGGGCAGATAAGCATCCGCGCTTCCGGCTCACAATCGGCAAGCATCGTATCGGCAGCCACTTCTATGCCGTGGGCGCCTCTTACTGCAAGAGTCTTGTTGATCGACACGGTTTCGACTTCCACTCCGGCACGGCGCAGAAGATCGACAGTGGCAAGGGCTTCGACTTCCTCAAAGCCGTCAGCGAGGAAAAGATAAGTCTTTTTCATAAGCAGCTCTTATTTAGAGGGTGTTTCATAACAATAGTTAAAATCTGAGCGAAAGATTTGAGATGGATATGGCTCTGAATTGAAGGAGCATAGCGAGCTATGTGACTGAAATGAAGAGCCATAGCCACTCAAAGCTTTCGGAGGCGATTGTATTGTTTTTTTGTAAATAGTATATTCCATTTGTGAAAATTTTTAAGTTACCTGAGCCTTGGTGTCTCTTTTGCTAAATTGTTGAAGTTCGTCAGTCGCATAGCTCGCTATGCTTCTTCCTCCCTTGCAACAATTTATCTAAAAGATACACCACTCAGATTTTAACTCTTGTTATGAAACACCCTCTTATATTATATATTATGTATTGATGATTATATCCGGCTATTGAGAAACACACGGGGAAGACAAATTTATTGATTATTTTTAGATTCTTTGTAATTTTGAAGAAAATTTACCACTTATTCATGAAAACCATAAGCCGCTACTGCGCCGTCATACTCCCGATTGTATCCGTCATACTCAGCCTTGCAAGTTGTCAGGGAGGGAAATCCTACCGCACACTTCAGGGAGGAGTGTGGAACACCACCTATAATATAAGCTACTGCGCCGACCGCGATCTGCAGGATTCGGTCATAGCCGTGATGCGCCGGGTTGAGCTATCGCTCTCGCCCTTCTGCGACAGCTCTCTGATCTCGCGCATCAACCGAGGCGAAGACCTTACCGCCGACTCCATGCTCAGGCGCATATTCCTTGCCTCTGTCCGGGTCAACGCCGAAAGTTCCGGCGCATTCGACCCTACTGTGGCCCCGCTTGTCAACCTCTGGGGCTTCGGCTACCGCAAGACAGGCATTGAGCCCTCGCAGCAGGCCATTGACAGCATTATGCCCCTGGTCGGCATCGCGGCCTGCGCCATCGACTCCGCAGGCCACATCCGCAAGAAGTCACCGCAGACCGAATTCAACTTCTCGGCCATCACCAAGGGCTACGGCTGTGACCTTGTAGGCGAGATGCTGCGGCGCAACGGCTGCACCGACTATATGGTCGAAATCGGAGGCGAGATCGCACTCGCCGGTAAAAATCCGCGCGGTGACAAGTGGCACATCATGGTCGACGCCCCGGTTGAAAACGACAGCGCCGTGGTCCACGAACGTATGACCGTCATCGGTCTGACCGACGCCGGAATCGCCACCTCAGGCAACTACCGCAACTTCAAGACCACATCGGCAGGGCGAATCTGGCACACTATAAGTCCGGTCAGCGGCAGTCCGGCCCACACAGATCTGCTCTCCGCCACCGTGATAGCTCCCAATGCCATGCTTGCCGATGCCTATGCCACCTCATGCATGGCCATGAACTCCCGCGAGGCACTCGCCATGCTCGAACGGCTCGACGGTGTGGAGGGTCTGCTCGTCACCCTCAACCCTGCTGATTCAAGTTTCGTAGCCTCCGCCACCTCCGGATTTCCCGCCGGAAAATAGCGAATCAGCGATTTTAAGATTACTTAACATTGTTAATTAACATTTGCAAATCAGCTGACAGAGCACCTTTTTAGCCCGATTTTATGTTAAACAACATATTTTTATAGCATAAATTCAGAAATTTAATCTAACTTTGCACCGGGTTTAAGCGTATATAGTACAGAAGCGCCTCTCAAGAGGACGCACAGAATAAATAAATTAGAGCAACTATATTTTAAGATTGTTTTTAGGTTCAATTTAAATTTCTGCAACTATGACCAACATGCTTAAGGTTCTCAGAGCAGATGTCAACAACATCTTCCGCTCACTCGGCTCAAGTGACAGTTTCCGTGTCACCGGTGACTGTACCATCCGTATCAACGAAGAGACCAAGTAGAAAGATCGCTCTGAAGCAGAGTTTTTTCGGAAGCGCCACCTCACCGCGCATTCCACAATCAATTAACCCATGTATGTTAAACTTTTAAAATGAACACATTATGAAAGTAACAAAAATGGTAAAAAAAGCCATCGAGTGGTATTGCGAATCAGCAGCCCTCATGTATCACCCCGACCACAACAACGATCGCCGAGAAATCTGGTAATCGTAGAGTGCGGAGTGATACCCCTCCTCACTCCGAGGGACATTGAACGTCACTGTCAGAGGACAGAACAAAGCGTTCAGATTCGTTCCCACCGCAACACCGTCTGATAATCAAGCAATTATCGAAAGGACACACGAAAAAAATACACGAAGCGACCCCGAAAGTCACATTTCCGGGGTCGCTTTTTTTGTGTGAGTAACCACTCACACAAAAAAAGAAAACTTCCGACAAGCTGCCGGGCGAATTGTCATTGTTCCCCTTTCGGGGCTTTCGCAACAATGATGTTGCAAAGGTAAGAGGGTGTTTCATAACAAGAGTTAAAATCTGAGTGGTGATCTTTTAGATAAATTGTTGCAAGGGAGGAAGAAGCATAGCGAGCTATGCGACTGACGAGCTTCAACAATTTAGCAAAAGAGACACCAAGGCTTAAGTAACTTAAAAATTTACACAAATGGAATATTCCATTTACAAAAAGACAATACAATCATCTCCGAAAGCTTTGAGTGGCTATGACTCTTCATTTCAGTCACATAGCTCGCTATGCTCCTTCAACTCAGAGCCATATCCATCTCAAATCTCTCGCTCAGATTTTAACTATTGTTATGAAACACCCTCTAAAAAAGTCAAATGTAGGGTGTAAGATTAAAAATTAAGTCGTACTTTTGCGGAAAGGCTATACAAGAAGCCTCATTTTTTCAATCAAATCATTATCTCCCCAAAGCACCATGTCACTTTCCCGTAATTTAGCTTACGCCACTATGACAACCTTGGCTTTAGGCACATTAGCCGGATGCTCCAATCAGAAACAGCTCGCTTATCCGGCAGCCCCGTCTGACAACACAGTCGACACGATCTTCGGCATGACAGTACCTGATCCCTACCGTCCGCTCGAAAACGACACCGCAGCCGAAACCCTCCGCTGGGTCGAAGCCGAGAACAAGGTGACCGAAGACTACCTCTCGAAAATCCCATTCCGTTCGAAAATCAACTCCCGCTTGACCGAACTCAACAACTACGTCAAGCGCGGCATGACCTATCGGGAACATGACGGCATGTTCTATTTCTTCGAAAACGACGGCCTGAAGAACCAGTCGGTGCTCTACCGCAAACCCACCGTTGACAGCACCGAGCGCGAAGTCTTCCTCGACCCCAATACCCTGAGCGATGACGGCACAGTGGCCCTCACAGGAGTCTTCCAGTCAAAAGACGGCAAATACACAGCCTACACCATCAGCCGCAGCGGTTCAGACTGGACCGAAATCTTCGTGATGGACACAAAGACCAAAGAACTCCTTCCTGACCACATACTCTGGGGCAAGTTCACCGATGCTTCCTGGGACGGTGACGGCTTCTACTACAGCGCCTACCCCGTGCCGGAAGAAGGAAAGGAATTCTCCAACGCCAACCAGAACCACCTCGTCTACTATCACAAGCTCGGCACTCCCCAGAGCGAAGACACCATAGCGTTCAGCGACCCGCAGCACCCATTCCACTTCCACAGAGCACAGGTGGCCGAATCGCAGCCTGTGACCTTCGTTCACATCGGAGGTGCCGGTGTGGGCGATGCGCTTAAAGTGCGCAAAAACGGTGTCTGGACCGACATGCTCCCCTCTCAGGACTATAACAATAGTGTCATCGATGTAATCGACAACAAAATCTACATCGTAACCTCCTACGGCGCTCCCAAAAACCGCCTAATGGTGGCCGATCTCGCCAACCCGTCTGTTGAAAACTGGAAAGAGCTCGTCCCCGAAGCCGACGGAGTGCTCACCGGCGCGCAGTTCTCAGGCGACAAACTCTTCCTCACCTATGAAAAAGATGCAGCCAACCAGGTGGCCATCTATGACATGAACGGCAAGAAGGAGGCAGACGTAAAGCTTCCCGGCTACGGATCGGTATCAGTCTACACCGAACGCAAGCATCCCGGCGAAGTCTACTACAGCTTCTCATCATTCACAGCTCCCGCCGCACAGTATGCCTATGACATGGCAACCGGCGAAAGCAAACTCATCTTCCAGGCCGAGATCAACGGCGTGGACCTGGGCGAATACGTCACAGAACAGGTGTTCTATCCCTCGGCTGACGGCACAAAAGTCCCCATGTTCCTCACCTACAAGAAAGGCCTTGAGCGCAACGGCAAGAATCCCGTCTATCTCTATGGCTACGGAGGCTTCAACGTCTCGCTGACTCCCGGCTTCTCGGCCAACCGCCTCTTCCTCCTCGAAAACGGCGTGATCTACGCCCAGGCCAACCTGCGCGGCGGCTCGGAATACGGCGAGGAATGGCATCAGGCCGGAACCAAGATGAACAAGCTCAACGTGTTCAACGACTTCATCGCAGCAGCCGAATATCTCGTCAAGGAAGGCTGGACATCTCCTGACTTCCTCACCATAGAAGGCGGCAGCAACGGCGGTCTTCTCGTGGGAGCCTCAGTCAACATGCGCCCCGACCTCTTCAAGGTAGCCATTCCACGTGTAGGCGTGATGGACATGATGCGCTACCACCTCTTCACCATCGGCTGGAACTGGGCTTCGGACTACGGCACAAGCGCCGACTCGCCCGAAATGGCAAAATATCTCCTTGACTACTCGCCCCTCCACGCCATACGCAACGACGGCACTCCTTATCCGGCTATCCTTGTCACCACGGCCGATCATGACGACCGTGTGGTGCCCGCCCATTCCTTCAAATATGCCGCCGCCCTCCAGGCCGCCGACACCGGTGACGCTCCCAAACTCATCCGCATCGACTCAAAGGCCGGCCACGGAGCGGGCAAACCCATAGCCAAAGTGCTCGAAGAGTACACCGACATGTATTCTTTCATGTTCGAAAACCTCGGAATCGAGCCTAAATAAACCGAACCCATTCACACCTCTCCGAGGATCCAACACTTGATGAAACCACTGAACCGGCTCCCGCTTTTCATAACCGCAACATTACTCTCCATAGCACTTCACAGCTGCTTCACAGGCGTGGAATACACACCTAAAGTCTCGGAGCGCGATGTGCGGCGCGAAAACATAGTTTCCACTCCGGAGGACACCTTTCTGGCCAACGTGGCCGACAGCCCCCTCCCGGAGTGGAAGCCGGGGAAAAGGTTTTTCGTCACGGACGACAAAATCCGTCTCATCTTCGGAGCAACCGCCACGCCCTATGATTCGCTCGGAGGAAGCACCATCGAGTTTCTTGACGTGCATGAAGCCCCCTCGATAGTCGGCACTTCTGTGACCGACCTGACATTCGTTGCCCCTGACGGACGCCGCTTCGTCTACCGCATCAACCGGCCGCTTGCATCAGTCATGAACCAGGAAAACCTGCATGTGCCATTTACCATCCAGGAGAGCCTGGTAAACTCGGCCGACTCTCTGCTCCGGGGCAAAAAACTCTATGTCATGACCCGCACCTGGCGCGACGACGCCGACAACTCGGTCAGCGGACGCCAGTTTGTAGAGATCCGCGTCGACTCCGTGACTCCCGGCAACGACATCTACCCGATCAAGGTCTCTTTCACTGATCTTCTCGGCAACTCGGCCCGTATCTTCCTCCATCCCGGCCCACGCGGCCACACCCCACGCTCCTTCCCGGTATTCTTCTCTTTCACTGACCCGCGCCTGAAATATCCCGCCATCAGCGATGCCGTTTGGGAAAATATCATCAACGGCCGCGTGGCCCTCGAAATGACCCGCGAGGAATGCCGCCTTGCCCTCGGTGCACCACACGAAGTGGACCGCGGAGCCGACAATTCCTATCTGCGCGAAGTCTGGCTCTACGAAAACGGCATCTACCTCGTGTTTGAAGACGGACTCCTCAAACGTTTCCGCCGCTGATCCCAAGGTCTGACAGACCTCTCCGCTCTCTCTCCTCTCCCCGCTCTACACCTGACCTCCTCTCTCGTTCAACTGCAAACCGACAACCCGCCTGACATTCTTACCTTAAGAGGGTGTTTCATAACAAGAGTCAAAATCTGAGTGGTGTATCTTTTAGATAAATTGTTGCAAGGGAGGAAGAAGCATAGCGAGCTATGCGACTGACGAGCTTCAACAATTTAGCAAAAGAGACACCAAGGCTCAGGTAACTTAAAATTTTTTACAAATGGAATATCCTATTTCCAAAAAGACAATACAATCGCCTCCGAAAGTTTTTAACTGTTGTTATGAAACACCCTCTAAATTATAATCAATCCTTCTCATGTTTCTACGCTATTACCTATTTTTGCTATTCACATTGCTACTCTCGTCAACATCGCTTGCGCAAGAAGACGTAATCATCGTCAAGCAAGGCACCTGGAACGTTGATCCTACCGAAGCCGGCCGCCTATACCCGACGGGCAACAGCCAGTATGTCGGCAACATTACCGACGGCCACCTGTGGGCCTTGGAATATCAGGGGACAACCTATAATCCGGAAGGCTGGGAAGACTACTACAACAAGTCGCCCCTCAACAAGACTTTCACATTCAAGAAAAACGCCTCCGGATCATTGCAGACAGGTCAGACCGGCCAGAAATACAAGCTCCGCGCCACTCTCTCGGCCGACAAGAGCTCGATCGACCTGGAATTCCTCGTCCCCGACCCCCCAAGACCCATCACCACCACCATAGACTCAAAAAACATCACCCTCATAGATGACAGCGGAATAGCATCAGCCACGTTCACCTGCAACAGAACCTTAAACCGAAACAAAAAAGACATCACAATCGGCGCACTCTCTTTCGAGGGGCAGACCTACGGCATCGCAGAGCAGCCATCATTCACAGACTCACCTGATTCGCAGAGCCGCACACTCCGCCTCACCCCCGGCACAAACGCAGGCATCACACTCTCGGTCATCGGCTACTACACTCTGTCTGTCCGCACAGTCAATGGAGTTCCCGTAGAGCTTACTGTCCGCAAACTCGCCGCCGATGAAGAACCGAACACCCCGCTTTCCGCAACCTTCCCCGAAGCCATGCTCGGATGCTCCAATGCTCTGCCATACATCCCTGATGAACCGCTGACCCTTTGGTCAAACGAAGAGGGCTATGGCAGAAACCCCGTCGATGTAGGCAATTACGGAGCCAATTACAGCAATGTTTTCCTCCTTGGCAACGGAAGCCTCGGCATAGCCACCGAATGCAACCAGTCGGAAGGCATACTCATAAACGAGAAAACTAACTATGACTCCAACCCCGACCCTGACCACAAATATGTAAACACCGGCACCTACTGTCCGATCGGCGCACTCAAGATTACACGCGGCGGCGAAAGCCCGGCCCACGGAAGCACCTTCCTGCGCCAGCTCGACCTGACAACAGCCGTGGCCTCGGCCATGAACCGCTGGACAGCAAGCGGAAAAGAAAAAATCTACACCCGCGAATATCTCGTCAGCCGCGCCAATGACGTCGGAGTGCTCCACTTCACCACCAACGGCGAGGTCAAACTCAACTACTCTTTCGAATCAAGCATAGCCGGCAGCGGCTCTGAAGGTCTCGTCTCTGCAACCTCCGGCAACACCTCCAACTGCCGAATACGTTTCAACCTCACCTTCAAAGTGATTCAGAAAGGCGGCTCGCTGACCACCTCAGGCAGCACCGTAAGCGTGACCGATGCCGATGAGATCACCGTGGTCTTCGGCGTAGGCACAAACTATGACATCGACTCGCCCACCTTCTACTCCGGCGAGAGCGACAACCGTCTTGCCGAGCGCGTCCGCTCAACCGTAGAAAGCGCCGCGGCCCTCGGATGGCAAGCTCTATATGACAATCACATAGCTGAATACAGCCCCCTCTTCAACGCCGCCCGCTTCGAACTGGCCGAAGCCACAAACAACGCCCCGACCTCACTGCTCAAACAGCACTACGAAGGCGCTTTCACAGCCACAGCCGCTGACTCCGACGACCGGACCCGAATGATCGACATGCTCCTCTTCGCAATGGGCCGCTACCTCAACCTCGCCTCCTCACGCGGCGATCTCGCCCTCCCCAGCAACCTCCAGGGCATCTGGGCCAACCAAAGCCCGCAATGGAACTGCGACTTCCACGCCAACATCAACCTCCAGATGAACTACTGGGCCGCGGAAAACACCAACATCTCCTCAGCCCACATGCCCTTCCTCAACTACCTCAAAAAGATGGCGGCCACACAGTGGAAAGGCTATGCCGACAAACTCGTGGCAGGCACAGGCGGATGGACCCACCACTTCGCCACCAACACCTTCGGGGCATCAGGCGTCTACAACGGCGAATACACCGAAGCAGCCGCCTGGAACTGCACCCACATCTGGCAGCACTATCTCTACACACAGGACCGCCAGTTCCTCGCCGACTTCTTCGACACCCTCTACGGAGCCGCCCGCTTCTACTTCGGCTATCTGCGTGACACCGACGGCGACGGACTTCTCGAAATCCCCAACAACTACTCGCCCGAACTTGCCGGAGGCACATCTGTGGCAGTCCACGCCCAGCAACTCGTCTATCAGCACCTCTGCAACACCCGCGATGCGGCCGTCATCCTCGGCAAGACTGCTGAAGCCGCCAACTGCCAGTCATATATCGACCGCATGTACAACGGCATCGACATTGTCAACGGCGAACAGTGCGAATGGAAAGGAGCCCTCACCTCCGAGCCGACCCATCGTCACCTCTCCCACCTGATGTGTCTCTACCCACTGGGCCAGGTATCGCCCTATGACAGCGACCCCACTAACTTCAATGGTTCCTACAAGGCCCTGCTCAAACGCGCCGATGCCGACGGCGGTGAAGACGCCGCATGGAACACAGCATGGAAAATGTGCTGCTACGCCCGCTCGCTCAAAGGAGACCTCGCCCTGCGTCAGCTCGCCTACGGAATGGCTGAACGTATCACCCCCGACCTCCGCACCACCTGCAAACACACCTTCCAGATCGAAGGCGGAGCAGGCATCTCGGCCGCGATCGGCGAAATGCTCCTGCAGAGCTACTCCGGCACCCTCGACATTCTCCCCGCCCTCCCCTCCACATGGCCCACTGGCTCTGTCAAAGGACTCAAGGCCGAAGGCAACTTCACTGTCGACATCTCATGGGAAGAAGGAGAGATCACAGAGATCCGCATCGCCGACGGCCTGAACCAAGCCATCCGCGAAGGCGGTGTGCAGCTCCGCATCCATGCCGCCAACATGTCGGACAACGGCATCTATATCGACGGCAAACCCTATCAGAGCCGTTCATCAGCCCTGCTCTATGAACCCCGGACTGACAGCTACCTGCTGACAATCCCCGCCGGCACTCCCAACAACGCCTCAATAACACTCGGCGCCTCCACCACAACCGGAATCGACACTCCTGAGCTCGGCACCCCTGACAGCGAAGCGCCCGTCAGACTCTTCGACCTCCAGGGCTGTCCGGTCAGCGGAGATCCGCAGCCGGGCATCTACATCCGCCGCCAGGGCAACTCCGTCAGCAAAATCCTCATAGGCGGCTGCTGACAGCCGTTGAACTCCGCAGGGCGCGTCAGCGTTATAGTTGCAGTACTCATTGACAAAAACAGGATTCCGGACCTGTCCGGCATCGAATTTTAACAACCAACAATTATGATTACTGTAACATATCTCGACCACAGCGGTTTCGCGCTGACCACCCCCGGAGCGGTGATGGTATTCGACTACTACAAGGACCCTGACAAAAAACTTGAAAAAGTGCTGCGCGACTCGCCTGAAAAGCTCGTGCTCTTCTTCGTCTCGCACCATCATCCCGACCACTTCAACACCTCGATCTTCGAACTGGCCCAGGACCGCAAGCGCACCTACATCCTGGCCAACGACATCTTCTCTAAGTTCGTCCCGAAGACGGGACTCTCAGTTGCCTGGATGTCGGCCGGCGACGTGATCGACAGCATCCCCGGCACCACCCAGGTCAAAGCCTACGGATCGACCGACACCGGCGTAAGTTACGCCATCACCCTCACTGACGGGAGCGTCATCTTCCATGCAGGCGACCTCAATGACTGGCACTGGAGCGAGGAATCGACCGAACGCGAAGTGGCCAAGGCCGAAGAGCGGTTCAAGGTCATAGTAGACCGCATAGCCGAAGAGATCCCAGAAATCAAGATCGCCATGTTTCCGGTCGACGCCCGCATGGGAACTGACTTTGCCAAAGGCGCGCAGATCTTTCTCTCGAAAGTCAAGGTCGACAACTTTTTCCCGATGCACTTCTGGGGAGAGCCGCAGAAAGCTTGTGACTTCAACACCTATGTCCCCGTAGGCAACGCCACCCGCTGCTACTGCCTCGACCGCCCCGGCATGAACGTCGAGATCAAAGGCTGACACCCATCGGATTCTTCAAACCATACCGGCTCGAATGGGCTCTCTAAAGCCCATTCGAGCCCATGAAAATGTTCTTTACAAAAATTTTACTTTTGTAAGGAACATTTTTTGTAACTTTGTGCTCTTACCATATTATAATAGTTGCCTTAAGCAACATAACCAACCCGCCCGATAATGAGAAAGCTGATAGTCCTCCTGGCCGTAATAGCCTCAAGCGCCATCATAGTTACCTCCTGCGGAGGCAAAAAGACTGCCGAGATTCCCGCAGCCACCGCCGAAACAGTCGAAGGACAGAAATCGCAGCTCGCCGAAGCCCTCTCCACCGGAAATCTCCGGCAGGCATCAGCGATGGCTGACAGCATGTCGCTCTTCGTTGACGACTTCACCCCCGAACAGACCGTGCAGGTGCTCAGTGCCTTTGTCAAGGTCTATTCCGACGCCCAGTCGAAGCGTGAATCGAGACGCGCACTGGAAACCGTGCGCAAATACGTCGATGTCTATGACATAGCCCTGAGCGTCAACCCCAAAGACACCCGTGCGGCTTTCGAGAAAGCCCGCCGGGCCGGCACCGGACTCGATTTCGACTCCATAGCCCGCGCCTTCCGCGAAAAACTCTCCAACTATGACGCCATGCAGGACGGCTCGCTTACAGCGCAGAGCAGCGAACCCGCTGACACCGCCAAGGCCCAGGCCGACACCGTCAGCGCCACGGCTCCGGTAAAAGAAATCCCGCTCGAACACCGTCCCGCCGAATAAGAGGTTGTTTAAAAAAACAACGACCTCTAATCATCCACCAACACCCAACCACGTTCCACGCACACCCAACTCATGCAGTCAATAATCAGCCGTTATAAATCTCTCTTCACATTTCTGGCCGGCATCATAGTCATAGCCGGCATAGCATTCGCATTCTTCTACCCCGACGCCGCCGAGGGCAACCAGCTCCGCCAGCACGACATGCAGCAGGGCGCCGCCATAGGCCAGGAAGCAAAAGCCTATGCCGAAGCAACCGGCGAAGTTTCCCGCTGGACCAACTCGCTCTTCTCCGGTATGCCCAACTTCCAGATCTCGCCGTCATATCCCTCAAGCCGCCTCTTCAGCTGGATCGGATCAGTGATGAGCCTCGGACTCCCCTCCCCCTCGTCGCTCCTGGCCATGATGATGGTCGGATTCTTCATTCTGCTGATAGTCATGAAAATGCGCTGGTATGTGGCACTGCTCGGAGCCATAGCCTACGGATTTTCGTCATACTTCATAATCATCATCGGCGCGGGCCATATATGGAAATTCGTAACCCTCGCCTACATCCCGCCTACAATCGCCGGCATAATCCTCTGCTACCGCGGACGCTACCTTGCCGGCGGCGCTATGGCCGCGGTATTCGCCATGATGCAGATAGCATCGAACCACGTGCAGATGACCTACTACTTCCTCTTCGTCATCCTCGCCATAGTCATCGCAAAACTCGTCGCTGCCATTCGCGCCAAAGAGATGCGCCGCTGGGGCATAGCCACCGGAGTGCTTGCCATTGCCGCCGGACTGGCTGTGACTGCCAACTCGCCAAGCCTTTATCTGACCTACGAATACTCCAAGGAGACCATGCGCGGACGCCACAGCGAACTGTCGCAGCCCGCGACCGACAATTCGAACTCAACTGCAGGTCTTGACAAGGACTACATCACACAATACAGCTATCAGCCATCCGAAACATTCTCGCTCCTCATCCCGAACATAAAAGGCGGAGCCTCGGCAAAACCGGAGAAAGGACGGATGACAACACTGGGTCTCTCAGACCTGCCCGATGCCAGAGAGATGGTGGCCAATGGAAAGATCGACTCCATGCAGGAACAGTATCTAAGCTACATGAGCCAGTATTTCGGCGATCCGGAAGGCACCAACGGCCCGGTCTATGTCGGCGCGCTCATTTTCGTTCTTTTCATTCTTGGCTGCATGATAGTCCGCGGCCCAATGAAGTGGGCGCTGGTCATACTGACAGTATTTTCCATAGTCCTCGCCTGGGGACGCCACGCGATGGTCTTCACCGACATCATGCTCTCGATAGCTCCGATGTATTCCAAATTCCGCACCGTGGAGAGCATCCTCGTCATAGCCGAGTTCACCATGCCACTACTCGCAGTCATGGCTCTCCAGCAACTCGTGGCTGACCGCAGCCGTCTCGACTCCTACCGCCGCCCGGTGATCTGGAGTTTCGGCATCACCCTCGCCATCTGCGCCATAGCCTTCATAGCCCCCTCGATGTTCGGAAGCGTCATCACTGACAATGACCGCTACATCGACAACATGATCACCTCACAGCTCATGCAGCAAGGCTACGACGCCGCTACCGCCCGCCAGTTCAGCCTCCAGAATCCGGCCATCTACTCCGCCATCGAGAGCCTGCGCGAGGGGCTGATCTCAACAGACGCCATCCGCTCATTCGTCATCACAGCCCTCGGCTTCGTGATGATCATGCTCTACATCCGCCGCCGCATCTCGGCCGCCATCTCAATGGCAGTCATAGGTGTCATAGTCCTCGCCGATCTCTATTCGGTCAACAAGCGCTATCTGAGCCACGACAGCTTCGTGCCGCGCCAGCTCACTGCGGGAGCACCGATTGAAATGACACCGGCTGACCGGACCATCCTCCAGGACACCGGCATGAACTACCGCGTCATGGACATCCCCCGTTTCTACAGCGCCGATCCGTCGTATTACCATAAGATGATAGGCGGCTACCACGCGGCCAAACTGACCCGCTATCAGGATCTTATTGACCGCCATCTCGCCAACTTCACCCGCGGCACCGAGTCAGATGCCGACTGGAATGTGCTCAACATGCTCAACGCCCGCTACATAGTCGACATGCAGGGACAGCCGCTGCGCAACCCGGAGGCTCTCGGCAACGCCTGGTTCGTTGACCGTGTCAGCTACGTCGGCACTCCTGACGAGGAAATGGCGGCTCTCTCGGTCATCAACCCCGCATCGGCAGCCGTGGCCGACAGGAAATTCGAGTCAGCACTCGGCTCCTCGGCTCCAAAAACGCCCGGCGACACAATCATCGAAACCTCATATGCCCCCAACCGCCTGACCTACACAGCCAACAGCGCCAAAGGAGGAGTAGCCGTATTCTCTGAAGTTTACTTCCCCTGGGGATGGAAGGCCACAATCGACGGTCAGGAAGTGCCCCTGAGCCGTGTCAACTACGTGTTGCGCGCACTCCCCCTCCCCGCCGGCAAGCATGAGATCGTGATGACTTTCGACCCGCAGTCGCTCCACACCACTGACACAGCGGCCACCATAGCCGTCTTCCTCATCTATCTAGCAGCGGCCGGAGCCATCGTCACAGCGCTGCGCAAAGGCGGCAGGAAGCCGGAATCCGAGACCCAGACAGCAGAGACCGATGCCTCTGAAAGCTAAACTGCGCCTGACACTCCGCAGACTCTGGCGTCCGCTCGGACGCGCCCGCCGCAGCCGTGGCTTCGGTGTGCATTCGCCTTTTGCCTTCCGCTTCATCACCCTGGTGCTGCGTGACAGCCGCAGCGTCTACTATTCCACCGGAAAAATCCGCGACTTCGCCGCAGGTCGCCGCCGCCGGCGCAATCTGGCCATGCTCTTCCGCATAGTCTGTGACCGCAAGCCTCAGACTCTGGTCCTTCCGCCTGACCTGCCTGAAGCGGAGCGCCGGGTGATCCACATGGCCGATTCGCGGCTGCAGCCCATCACTCCGGCCGAAGCTCTGACACTGCCTGCCGGCTCCTGCCGGCTCTTCATCTGTCTTCCGGAACTTTCAGCTGAGAATCTTCAGGCCGGCCGCCGGGTGCTTTCTTCTGAAGACTCCACACTCGTGCTTCTTCGCGCCGACTCACACCGGCTCGCCACTCTGAAAGACGGACTTGACCACATCATGACTTTCACCAACGGAAAATATGCCGTGCTCGTAAGCCGCCACGGTCTCCCGATGCAGAATTTCGAGATCAATTTCTGACCGTCAACACCCACTCTGACCCCGATGCGTGACATCACTGACATACAGCGCATACTAAATGACTACGATGCCTATCTCTCCGTGGAGAAAGGCATGGCAGAAAACACCCGCGAGGCCTATCGCCGTGACATAGACAAACTCCATGCATGGCTCACGGCCGGCGGACTGTCGCTGCGCGATGTCACCATCGACATCCTGCGCGAATTTCTCGGCGACCTCCACGATGTAGGCATAGCCGAACGCTCCCAGGCCCGCATCGTCTCAGGCCTCCGCTCCTATTTCTTCTTTCTGAGCATAGAGGACTATCTCAACCCCAACCCCGCCGAACTGCTCGAACAACCCAAAACCGGACTCCATCTGCCCGAAGTGCTGACTCAGGAAGAGATCGACTCGATGATCAGAGCCATCGATCCGGAAAAAGCCGAAGCCTCGCGTGACCGCGCCATCATCGAGACCCTCTACGGCTGCGGCCTGCGCGTCAGCGAACTTGTCAATCTTGAGATCTCGAAGATCTACGGCCAAGAGGGCTATCTGATAGTACGCGGCAAGGGCAACAAGGAACGCATGGTACCCATGTCAGAAGTATCGCTCTTAGAGATCAGCGACTATCTGATGGACCGCATGCATCTTGACATCAAGTCTGACAGCCGCGACATACTCTTTCTGAACCGCCGTGGCGGACGCATGACCCGCGTGCGCATATTCCAGATAGTCAAGGACCTCGCCGCCGCCGCCGGCATACGCAAGACCATCTCGCCCCACACCCTGCGTCACTCCTTCGCCACCCATCTGCTCGAAGGAGGCGCCAACCTGCGCGCCATACAGCAGATGCTCGGCCACGAAAGCATAGCCACAACCCAGATCTACATCCACCTCGACCGCTCGACACTCCGCAGCGACATCCTCACCTACCACCCCCGCAACCACCCCCGCAGAGATTAGCCAAGCGTCATCTGTCTCGCCATCCTTCTATTCCTCTTTTCTCAAAAAATCGTTAGCGCAGAAAATTCAGAGGGTGTTTCATAACAAGAGTTAAAATCTGAGTGGCGTATCTTTTAGATAAATTGTTGGAATGGAGGAAGAAGCATAGCGAGCTATGCGACTGACGAGCTTCAACAATTTAGCAAAAGAGACACCAAGGCTCAGGTAACTCAAAATTTTTCACAAATGGAATACTCTATTTACAAAAAGACAATACAATCGCCTCCGAAAGCTTTGAGTGTCTATGGCTCTTCATCTCAATTCTTTCGCTCGGATTTTAACTATTGTTATGAAACACCCTCTTAGCAGTAACTATTGTCTATATCTTCCCAGATAGCCTCCGGCAACCTCTGCTCCATGATCCAAGTAAACTTCACGGCATTTTCAAATGTTATTCTTGTGATTACCAAATATTTTTCCTATCTTTGCGCGAATTGAAAAAATTAAGCAATGGGGAAACAGATCATTCTTTGGTTATTGGCAAACGCGCTGTTGCCGATTGCTGTTCCGGCTTTATTCCTTGCCGTCGTAGCATGGTTTATTGACGGATCGTTTCCTTTTGGGGATCTAATGATACAGTTGATCAAAGAAGGTTTCTACATTTTCTCCGCTCTAACTCTTGTTTTCAGCCTCTATGAAGAATACGACCTGCTAAAGAAATGTGTGGGGCCTCTTATGCAGACATGGCTCGTGCTGATGGCAATAGCTACACTTGGCATGTTCTATGTAATGAGGAAAGATGCCACCACCAATTATGTTGCAGCCCATCAGTTTCAATTCTATGTTGTCTGGATCGCAACAGCAATTTCTGCCATTGTTATAAAATTTAAAATTTTAAGATTAAAGACAAATCTCGGTTTATGAACTTCGATCTCACATACATAATAGATATTATCGCTATAGTAAGTTCCATTGTATCGGTTGCTATACTGTGGAACACAATCCGCGATGTTCGTAACACTAAGAAAAACTTGCGTCTGAAAAAGACTCAGACCGAGATCAACCTGTCTGACTACGATCAGATACTCCGCGCCACACATGAAATAGAAACCGAACGTCAAAGAAATCAGGGTTCGCATTTTGAAGATGAAACCGTCTATCTGAACCGAGCGAAATTAATACGGGAAAAATCGGCTTTCTTTTCATGGGTTAAATGATTGTCTATCACTATGGCCACTGAAACTCCGATTATCCAGCCTAACGCCGATGCTATCCGCAAACGCTATGAAACCCTTGTAAATCTTTACGTGGATGAGTTCTCCACAGGGTTAGGTGAAAAGTATTCGGAATACCTCTATCTATCCAAAGAGCTGCTTCACTGTGCTGTCAACGCTTACTTTGATGACATTGCCAAATACAAGGCCTATGCCGGCTCTCAATTTGCAGACCGCCACAAGCAGGGGGCTTTCACTATGATCTGGATTTCACGCTTCAAGCCCATACAGATCAAAGCCGGAGCCGAAGTGAATACCACATTCCTCACCATTAACGAAGCTTTTGCCATATACGCCGGATTAATGTTTCTTGATCCGGATGTAATGGAAGGCATGACCGAATCTTTTTATAATCATTTAGTTTATACACTTACCTACCGGCCTATAGCAGGTCGCGGATTGGCCACTGTTCTCTATCTGATGGAAAAAGCGGCACTCAAAGGTGTGAAATTCTGATTTCATCCAACCTCTTGGGTTCTTGTGAAACATTAGCCAATTAATGTTAAATAGCCTCCGGTCAGATTGGCCAATCCGATTATTCTCCCTATCTTTGCAGAAGTCAACAATTGGCAACCGTACATATCAAAATCAACAATATTCATTAGGGGTCTCGTAGCCGCAAGCATCGGGATTCTTTATTTTTTAACTCCCTCTTTAACAAAAATCCACAGCAATCATGGCTATAACTTTCATGACCAAAGAAGGTTACAAGAAAAAAATGGAAGAAATCGCGTTCCTCGAATCAGTTGAACGTCCACGTATATCAGCCGCAATCGCAGAAGCCCGTGACAAGGGCGACCTTTCGGAAAACTCCGAATATGACGCCGCTAAAGAAGCACAGGGCATGCTCGAAATGAAGATTTCGCAGCTCAAAGACCTCGTTGCAAACGCCCGCATCATTGACGAAAGCAAGCTCAACAACGAGGAAGTGCAGATTCTCAACCGCGTGAAAATCAAAAATACCGCCAACGGCATGACAATGGAATATACCATCGTGGCCGATTCCGAAGCAAACCTCAAGGAGAAGAAAATCGGTTCAAGCACCCCGATAGCCCAGGGCCTGCTCGGCCACAAGCTCGGCGAAGTGGTCGAGATCAAGGTGCCAGCCGGACTCATGAAGTTCGAGATCGTAGAAATCAACTACTAATCCACCTCACAAACTCTCAATCAAAATAGAGCTATGTCAACAATCTTCAGCAAAATCGCCGCAGGAGAAATTCCCTCCTACCGCGTGGCAGCCGACGAACGCCACTATGCATTTCTTGACATCAACCCCGTGGCACCCGGACATGTGCTTGTGATTCCCCGAAAGGAAGACGACTACATATTCCATCTCTCCGACGATGACTACCAGGCTCTGACTCTGTTTGCCAAGCGAGTGGCCGAAGCCATCCGCGAGGCAGTCCCCTGCAAGCGCGTCGGCGTGGCCGTCATAGGTCTGGAAGTGCCCCACACCCATATCCACCTTATTCCTATCAACACCGAGGCCGATATGAACTTCAACCATAAAGTGGAGCTCCCGGCCGAGGAAATGGAAGCAATCGCAAAAGCAATCGCAGCAAAATTCGACGAACTCAACGCTTAACCCGGAACCACAGACAGACCTGCTACAGATGAGCGCGACCAAGAGATCAAAAACCGCCTGCTGGATCGAAGCCATGCGCCTGCGCACACTCCCGGTGTCGCTCGCCGGGGTGATCTATGCCGCCGGACTCGGACTCCTCTCATGGCGTTTCAGTCTTGTCCCCGCGCTGCTCTGCCTGCTCTTTGCACTCCTGGCCCAGATAGCATCGAATTTCGCCAACGAATATTATGACTTCAAGGGCGGCCTTGACCGCGCAGGCCGTCAGGGTCCGCGCCGCGGAGTCACCGAAGGCGACATCACTCCCGGAGCCATGAAGCGGGCCACATTCGCCACGCTTGCCTGCGCCTGCCTTGCGGGCTGCATACTCGTATGGCTCTACGGCAGCTGGTGGATGTATCTCGTGGGCATCGCCACGGCTCTCGGTGTCATGGCCTACAGCGCCGGACCTTACCCGCTCTCCCACCACGGATTCGGAGAGGTGGCGGTAATCTGTTTCTTCGGCATCATCCCCGTCACCCTGACTTACATGCTCATGGGCGGTCCGTTCGGATGGTGGCTGGCAGCCGCAGCGGCCGGAATCGGACTGATGGGCGCAAACGTACTGATAGTCAACAACTACCGCGACATAGAGGATGACCGTGCGGTAGGCAAGCGCACTCTTGCCGTGCGCCTCGGCCTCCGCGCCATGTCAGCCATCTATCTCGCCAACGGCATTCTGGCCCTGATCCTTACCCTGCCGCCCTGGCTTGCAGCCGGTCCCGGCTGGTGGATAGTCCCGGCCCTCTACCTCTGCGGCCACACCGTACTCTATTTCAGACTCACGCATCTCAGCGGTGCCCGGCTCAACCCGCTCTTAGGCATGACCGCGGTGCTGATGCTCATCTATGCCGCAGGCTTTGTGATTACCGTAACCGCATCAGCCTGACATGCGGAAACTCCAGTCTCTCATCACACTTTACTTTTTGACATGAGCAACTTCTACGCCTGGTGCAAACGTTATCTCTCTCTGACACTTCTCGCCTCACTGGTGATAGGCTCTCTCGTGCTCTTCTTCAATGAAAACTCCCTGCTGCGCACGGTAGAGCAGGAACGCCGCATCACCGAACTCGAAGCCAGCATCAGCGAGGCTACTGACACCCTCAACTATTACCGCGACCTCAACCACTCCCTTGACACCGACAAGGAGACAATGGAGCGCATAGTCCGCGAGCAATACCACATGCAGCACCCCGATGAAGATGTCTATATCTTCGAATAACCCCCTCCTCTCTCACCCACACCAACCTCCCACACAACTCATCAATTCAGCTAATGGACAGAACATCAGCCTCCAACATAATGGTCACTGCCGGGCTCCTCGCCATCATGGCAGCCGCACTCTTCCCCCTTCTCCACATGGCCACCCAGTGGGGACGCTATCTCTACGCAGCAGGCTCTCTCATACTGCTTGCCGGACGCTTTGTGGCCCCGAAAGTCAAGGACGCCCCCCTGCGTCTGCGCCGCCTAATACGGGTGGAAGTCTGGACTGCCCTGATTTTCCTTGCCGGGGCAGTCTTCATGTTCATACCGTCAGCCGGAAAGACAGACTGGCTGGCCTTCACTCTCGCCGGCGGACTGCTGACCATCTACACATCCGTCATGATTCCAAGGCAGAAAGCTGATAATAAACGTTAAAACACCCGACTTATCCGGCACTCCGGAAGAAGGCAAGTGCAAAAATAGCCGTATGATGGCCGTGAAATTGCCACATTATTAGTAATTTTGCCACGCAAATAGAAAAAGCCACCGTCACTGAATGTCGCAATATCTGACAATTGATCAAGGCAACACCGAAGCGAAGATCTCGCTCTGGGAGGATAAAGAGCTCGTTGACACCGTCATCGACACACGTCTCACACCCTCGTCCGTCGAAGAATTCGTAGGCGGGCGCCGCCTCAAAGGGGCCATCTATTGTTCTGTGGTTCAGAACAACGGCCCTGTCATCAACAAACTCAGCCATCTGGCGCGCTGTGTCTACCGCCTGTCACCCTCCACCCCTCTGCCCATCAAACTCGACTATGCGACTCCGCAGACACTCGGAGTGGACCGCATAGCATCGGCCGTAGGAGCCTGGAGCGATTTTCCCGGACGCAACATCCTCGTGGTCGACGCCGGCACCGCCGTGACCTACGACTACGTAGACTCCACCGGCACCTACCGCGGCGGCAACATAGCCCCCGGCATCAACATGGAATTCAAAGCCCTCAACCAGTTCACCGCACGCCTGCCCCTCGTGCCGTTTCCGGAACACATGCCGGAGCTGCGCGACAAGGTGATAGGCCGCGACACCGTTGAGGCCATAACGCTCGGTGCTGTCTACAGCGTCGTAGCATCAATAGGATATTATCGCAGCCGCCTGCCGAAAGACACCGTGATAGTGCTCGGCGGAGGCTGTGGCCATCATCTCGCTTCTCTGTGCGACTTCGATGTTCTCCCAGACGAACATCTCGCCAGCAAAGGTTTAAACAGAATTTTGCTTTACAATGAAAATTAAGTCATTTCTCCTCCTCGCCGTCATGGCCATGACCGCAGCCCCCGCCGCGCTGGCCCAGACCACAAGTCCATACTCAAAATTCGGCTATGGCCTTCTTGGCGACAATGCCACTTCCGCACAGCGCCAGATGGGCGGAGTGGGCTATGCCATGCGTTCCGGAAGGCAGATCAATGTCATGAACCCGGCATCATATGCCGCCATTGACTCTCTGACATTCCTTTTCGACATGGGAACCGATGTCTCCATGTACTGGCGCAAGGACAACACCGGCAGCTCCAAGGACTGGGGAGGCGGACTCGAATATGTCACAATGCAGTTTCCCGTCACAAGCTATATCGGCGTGAGCGCCGGCATACTGCCCTACTCATCGGTGGGCTATGCCTTCGGATCTGACATTGAAAACGGTGTGGCCACCCACCAGGGCACCGGCGGCATCAACCAGCTCTACCTCGGAGCCGGTGTCAGACCGTTCAAAAACTTCACCGTGGGTTTCAACGCGAGCTATCTTTTCGGCAACACGTTCAACGACGTCTATGCCGTAGGTTCAACCTCATCGCTCTTCGAGCAGGTGATGGAAGTCCAGGATTTCCACTTCCAGTTCGGTATGCAGTACACTCTCAACCTTTCGCGCAAGAACGACCTGACTCTCGGCGTTACGTATTCGCCCGGCAAGACCCTCCTCGGCAAGACCTATGTGCTCAAATATGACACCTCGCAAGACAGCAAGCCCGACACCGTGGCTTCGACAAGTCTCCGCAACAAATTTTCGATAGCCGACACCTGGGGCGTGGGCATCAACTACGAATGGAACAAACAGTTCCAGGCCGAAGTCGACTTCACCTACCAGAACTGGGCCAAAGCCAAATTCACCGAAATAGAAGACTTTTCGTCGACCAAATTTGACAACCGCTGGCGCATCGGAGCCGGTGTGAGCTACATCCCCAATCCCCACGGAGGCTATTTCAAGCGCATCACTTACCGTGCAGGCGGATTTTACAACCGTGACTATGTCATGGTAAAGAGCAAAGACACCTATAATAATGTACGTGACTACGGATTTTCATGCGGTTTCGGTTTCCCGACCGTAAAATCAAAAAACGTCATCAATCTCGGTTTTGAATATCACCACCGCCAGTCGACCCCAAACGCACTGCTGACCGAACAGTATTTCAACATCACACTCGGCATAAACTTCAACGGCCTTTGGTTCTTCCAGCCCAAGCTCCGTTAAAGACCGCCGGGCCTCACCACCACTGATCCCTCAAGCCCCAAAAGGCCGAATCACACCAACCCTACAGCCACACCATGACGACCTCAACCGTCACCCGCCTGCGCCTGCTTCCAGCCTTGATCCTCGCGACCATCACCGGAGCCTCGTTTGTTGTCAGCGGATGCAAAGACAGCGACCCTGTGGCCACCGGCTCTGTCGATCCGACCCACACACCGACAATGCTCACCCGCGACGTCGAAACCCTCATCTCTGACTCAGGAGTGACGCGTTATCGCATCGTGACCCCGATATGGTATGTCTATGACGAGACTCCGGAACCGTTCTGGCGTTTTCCTGAGGGGCTGAGACTTGAGCGCTACGACAACTTTTTCCGAATCGAGGCCACTGTCACAGCCGATTCGGCCACATATTTCAAGAACAAGCAACTCTGGCGGCTTGACGGAAACGTCAGCCTGACCAATGTCATGAACGAAAAATTCCAGACCAACCAGCTATTCTGGGACCAGCGTCAGGAAAAACTCTACTCAGATTCGTTCATCCACATCGAGCGCCCCGACAAGGTGCTTGAAGGCTATGGCTTTGACTCAAACCAGAACCTGACGCGCTACACCATCCGCCGCGTTTCAGGCATCTTTCCGGCCGGAGCCTTCACTCCGGGCGGTAACTCATCAGCCCAGAGCCCGAAAGCTCCACAGCCTGCGGCTGATACTCTGCCGGCAGCCTCACGCCCGTCCGGAGCCAAGCCTGACAGAAATACCGCGGCACCGAAGATGCAAATCCAGCAGCCGCCACAACAAAAGGTATCCGCAAGCACGTCTGAAAGCCTCCAGACACAGACAACCCGCTTCTAAACCGCAAGCCAATGACACTCACCGCCTGGATTATACTCGCACTGATCTCTCTCTGCTTCTCCGCCCTGTTTTCAGGAGTGGAGATCGCCTATATTTCAGCCGACCGTGTCCGCATCGGTCTCGACACCAGCCGTGGAGGCATCATCAACCGGATAATAGGCCGCTACTATTCACATCAGGACTTTTTCATCTCGACCATCCTTGTGGGCAACAATATCATGCTCGTGATCTACGGCATGGGGGCGGCCGCTCTGCTCGAACCCTGGATAGCCGAACACATTTCGGACAATCAGGCTGTCATTCTTATTCTCCAGACCATTATCTCGACCCTTGTCATACTCTTCACCGGTGAATTTCTGCCGAAATCCGTGTTCCGCATCAATCCGAACACCTCGCTGAAGGTATCGGCTCTTCCGGTCTACTTTTTCTACATAGTGCTTTACCCGATTTCCTGGTTCACTTCATGGCTTTCAAAAATGCTCATGCGCATGGCAGGGATCAAGGCCGAGGACACCCGTCTCGGAGTGCTCTCCATCAATGAGCTCAACGATTATCTCGACACCAAGATCGACGATCTGGAAAATCCTGAGGAAGTGGAGGTTGATAACGAGGTAAAGATTTTCCACAACGCTCTCGACTTCTCGACCACACAGCTGCGCGACTGCATGGCTCCCCGCAACGAACTTGTGGCGGTGGACATCGACTCCACCTCGCGCGATGAGCTTTCGGAGCTCTTCACCTCGTCAGGCCGCAGCAAGATCCTGGTCTACCGCGATGACATCGACAATGTGGTGGGCTATGTGCATGTGTCGGAACTCTTCGATCCGACGAGTGACTGGAAGGAACATATCAAGGAGGTGCTCTATGCCCCTGAGACCCTTCTGGCCAACACCATGATGCGGCGTCTGCTGAGCGAAAAGCGCTCGATGGCGGTAGTAGTCGATGAATTCGGAGGCACCGCGGGCCTTGTCACTCTCGAAGACCTGGTAGAGGAAATCTTCGGGGATATCCAGGACGAACATGACAAGACACGGCTGACGGCATCTGAGGTAGCTCCCGGTGTGTTTGAATTCTCAGGCCGGATAGAAGTGCGGACTCTCCGTGACGATTTCCGTCTTGACATTCCTGAAGATGACGAGTACCAGACCCTTGCCGGCTATCTGATCAACTCGACCGGAACTCTCCCGGCACAGGGCGACACCATTGAGATCGACGATCTGAAATTTACAATCCTCGGACGGTCGGCCACACGCCTTGATCTGATCCGGGTGGAAAAGGCCCAGACTGAGCAATCATAGCGGATGTTTCATACCCCTGTTTAGAAAAAACAGCAAGAGCCCGTTCACACCGATGTCAACGACACCGGGAAACGGGCTCTTATAGCATCCCACAAAGAAACCCCGGTCAGGAGCGGGTTGCGGTGGTGGAAAGAGCAACACGTCACGCGAGAGGACCGGGGGAATTTGTAAATGTGTTGGATTTATGATATTAGGGGGATCTCAGTCGAGTTTATCGGCCAGATTCGATGCAGTATCGGCTATCGAATTGAGCGCGCTGGCAGCTCCTGATTTGATCTTGTCGATCAGCGGAGATGATTTTTCTTTAATATCGTCAAGTTTATCTGCCAATGTCTCTTTGGCGTCTGCAATCTTGTCGGCAAGGTTTTCCTTGGCTTCAGCAAGTTTTTCTTTTGCGTTTGCCTGAGCTTCAGCTGCAGTAGCTTTAATTTCAGCCTTATCGGCTTTATACTGGGCTTTGGCGGCGACTTCAGCGGCTTCCGCGCTGACTTTGGCAGCCTGAGCGGACACCTGGCCCGCCTTGTCAGCTATGTTCTGCTGCATTGATTCCATAATTCATTAAGCTTTAAAGGTTGTTTGTTATGTTTTTTCTCACATCTTTATAACAACCCTTAAGAAAGGGAGTTGCAGCAGAGTGTCTTAAATGAGCTTAAAGAATGTTTAGAGGGTGTCAGCTACAGAACCTACAGTACCGTCGGTGAGAGTGGTCTCGATCCTTACGCCCGGCGCGATATCGGCAACCGATGTCACTGCACGGCCGTTGACACGGGTGATGGAATAGCCGCGGCGAAGAGTGGCCAGGGGCGAGAGCACATCAATGAGCCGGCCGGCTGACTCAAGGCGCGATTTCTGTCGGTCGACAGCCGCCCGTGCAAGAGCTGGAATCCGCTCCGAGATCATATCGAGCTGCGATATGCGCGGACGCAGACGTCCGCGGACGGTTTCTGAAAGAGCCATCGCATAGCGGTCGAGCCGCCGCGATGAATTTTTGAGAGCTGTAGCCGGGAGGTGCGGCAAAGTCGCTGAAATGTATGAAAACTGCTCACGGGCTCCGCTGAGCATGGCTGAAGCTGTGTGATGGATCTCCGAGGCAAGCTGATCGAGACGGTCAAGGGCTTCTGCGCCACGGCCAATCAGCCATTCGGCGGCTGCTGTGGGGGTCTTGACACGCATGTTGGCAACATAGTCAAGCACCGTGACATCGCGTTCATGCCCTATCCCTATAATGACCGGCAGCGGGAACTGGGCAATGTTGGCGGCAAGATCATAGTTTTCAAACGCGGCAAGATCGCTCGTGGCTCCGCCGCCGCGTATGATCACCACCCCATCCCACATTTCCTCGTCGGCAGCTATCTGTTCAAGAGCCTCGATTATAGTGTAGGGAGCCTCACGCCCCTGCATCAGCGCCGGATAAAGGCGGATGGCAAAACGCAGATGACGGCGGTTGGTGTAGAGCTGATGGATGAAATCGCCGTAGCCGGCCGCTCCGGGGGCGGAAATCACAGCGATACGCGAAGGCACATCGGGCCACTGCAATTCACGGTTCAGTTCCAGAACTCCCTCTTTCTGGAGCCGTGAGAGGATTTCGAGACGCAGACGCATCAGATCGCCCATAGTGTAGGCCGGATCTATATCTGTGATATTGAGCGAAATCCCGTAGGAGGGATGGTAGTTGACCGAAACAAGGACTCTGACTTTCATGCCGCTTGCAAGACGGCTGCCGGTAGCGGCTGCGAAATCAGCGTCAATCCTGGCAAGAGCCGAGCGCCAGACAGTGGCGCGCATCCGGGCTACCGGCTCACCGGTCGACGGATTTTTCTGGACCAGTTCGAGATAACAATGCATGGCACGGCGCACGTCAGAGGTCTCGGCCGTGACCCAGACATTGCGTAGCGACGGTTCGGAGGCAAGCACCGCACCCAGACGCGAGGTAAGTTCTTCAAGAGTCAGCGTTTCAGAATTCATAAGTGCAAAATTACAGAAATTCATATTATCCACAGTCACCCACACTGCAAAAATACATCCCTGCGCCGGGCATTTCAGTGCGATAATGCGGAGCGGGAGGATTATTTTTTCGCTTTTGAGAGATTTTGTTTATCTTTGTGATTGCAAAATTATACATTAGCCAGAACGAATGAAAATCAAACGACTGCTTCTCTGCCTCATGGTCTTCCTCGGCGTAAGCCTCGGAGCCAAGGCCGACACATATTTCCAATATCCCATAGTGCCTGACTCGATCAAGCTCTTTCAGAGCCGTTGCGACTATATGGCTCGCCATTTCTGGGACTTCTGCGAGCTGAAAAAGGCCTTCTCGGCCAAACACAAGATGGCCCAGGAGTTCAATGTCTATATCTCGATACTGCGCAACGCCACTCCCGATTCGGCAATAGCCTCGGTCAACCGTTTTACCAAGAAGCTTGAAAAGCAGCCGGCTGACCAATTGTTCATGGCCGAATGTGCCGAAAACCTACTCTATGGCGATACCGCCGAGATGTGGATCGATGAGCTCTATCTGCCCTTTGCCGAGGCTGTGGCTTCAAACAAGCGCATTGACAAAGCCTCAAAAGCCCGCTTCGCGCATCAGGCCAAAATACTGAAAAACTCTATGACCGGCAAGCGCTTCGCCTCTCTGCCCTACACTACCCGCGAGGGACAGAGCAGGAATCTCGACAGTGACTCGGCCCAGGTTCTGGTAGTGTTTTTCAACGATCCAGACTGCGATGACTGCAACATGGCCCGCATACGCCTCGACGCCGACATATCAATGACCGAGCTTATCAGCGAGGGCAAAGCCAAAATAGTGGCCATTTCGCTGACAGAACCTTCGGATGAATGGAAACAGTCCGTGGGTTCCTACCCGTCGGCATGGAGCGTGGGAGCCAATCCCGACGCCGACCTTACTGTAGACCTCAGAAACGGCACTCCGGATTTCTACATCATCGACAAGAATCACAACGTGCGCTTCAAGCATCTTACCATAGACCAGGTGCTTGACGTGGCCCGACAGTTAAAGAAACGCTAATCAGAGAGATCAAAAAAATCTATGAGTTGGTATAATTCCTGGCCGGTCAACTGCTTCGTAAAGCTTTCCGGCTACACTTATTCGAATCTCGCACGACTGTTTATCCGTCTCTTTGTGGGCATGATGCTGCTGCAGTTCGGCATACGCCATCTGGTAAACTACAGTGTGCTCTGCAACTCTTTCCCGACGGTTCTGAACATGTCATCGGAATGCTCGCTGATCATCATGATCACCATCGAGCTCGTCTGCTCGCTGCTGATCATGGCAGGTTTCATGACCCGTCTGAGCACCCTCCCGCCTATTTTCGCCATGATCGCCGCCGAGTACTACATACTCCACGATATGGTGCCCTTCCTGCCGGTCTACGGTCTTGACAGCACCGACCCCGGCTATCTGCCCATCATGTTTATCGGCATCTATTTCTACCTGCTCATAGCCGGACCGGGCAAAATATCACTCGACTATTTAATATCACTCTATATCATCAACCTCAAAGGCAAATCAGAGGAAGAAGAGATGGAGGAGGTCTGATCCTCCCCCTGAAAACCCTACCGATGACTTTAGCAAAACCAAAGAACGACTGAATGAAGATTGCCGCACTGATATCAGGAGGCGTTGACAGCGCCGTGGCCGTCCACCGGCTTGTGGAGGAAGGCCATGACCTGCACCTTTTCTATATAAGAATCGGGCTTGACAACGGCGAGGGCGACTGCTCGGCCGAGGAAGACATCGAGATGTGCTCGTTCATAGCACGCCGCTACGGACTGCCATTTGATGTGGTGTCGCTCCACCAGGAGTATTGGGACAATGTGATGGACTATGCGCTCCGGACCGTGCGCTCCGGACTCACTCCGAACCCCGACATCATGTGCAACAAGATGATCAAATTCGGCTTCTTCGAAGAGCGCTGGGGCCATGAATTCGACAAAACCGCCACGGGCCACTATGCCACTACCCATGAGATCGACGGTCTTGTCTATCTCGGCACCGGCATTGATGCCGTCAAAGATCAGACCGATTTTCTATGCCGCATCAGCTACCCTCAGCTGAGCCATCTGATGTTTCCTATCGGCGACCTGCCCAAAAGCCGCGTAAGGGAAATTGCAGTGACCACACAGCTGCCCAACGCATTCCGCCGCGACAGTCAGGGCATCTGCTTTCTGGGCAAGATAAACTACAACGACTTCATCCGCCGCCACCTTGGCGAAAAGCCGGGCCCTATCATCGAGATCGAGACCGGCCGCAAGCTCGGAGAGCACCGCGGATTCTGGTTTCACACCATAGGGCAGCGCAAAGGCCTTGGGCTGAGCGGAGGCCCGTGGTATGTGGTGAAGAAAAACGTCAATGACAACGTGGTCTACGTCTCGCAGGGCTACGACACCGAAAAGCAGTATGGCAAACTGATCCATCTTGACGAGATGCACTGGATCACCCGCGATCCGTGGCCCGATGACTGTGACGGCGTTGAGATCCGGTTTAAAAACCGCCACTCGCCCGAATTTCTGCCGGCCCGCCTGAGCCGCATGGGGCAGGGCGAATATATCATCGAATCCGAGGTCCCGGTCCAGGGCATAGCCCCCGGCCAGTTCGGAGTCATCTATGACCGCGATGCCCGCCTCTGCTATGGCAGCGGAGTGATCACCGGCCGCAATATCTCATAGACTGAAAATAATAACCGAAAAACACCTCATATATAATATATATAGCAAGAGCCCATGTCAGAGAACGATGAAAACCGGGTAAGGCTCAAAGTGATGGGCCTTTCCTACAGCCAGATCCAGTCAGGAGCCTACGCGCTGATTCTCGCGCAGGTGGGTGGTCCGATGCGCATTCCGGTGGTGATCGGCGCGGCCGAAGCCCAGTCAATCGCAATGAAGATGGAAAACATCACACCGCCACGGCCTATGACCCACGATCTTTTCGTGAGTTTCGCCCACGCTTTCGGCGTGAAACTGACCGAAGTTTTCATCTACAAATTCGAAGACGGTATTTTCTCTTCGGAAATCACATTTTCTGACGGTGACCGGACTGTGACCATCGACTCCCGCACAAGCGATGCCATAGCGATAGCCATGCGCACCGGCGCACCTATCTATACCACTCCTGACATACTCGAAGCCACGGGCTTCGAAATGGAAATAGCCGATGAAACGACAGACGATGGAGACGTAGAAGCTCCGGCCTTCGGCGATGAAGACGGACACAGCGGCAGCCATTCCGAGCCCAAGCTGGAAAACTACGCCATAGAGGAACTCGAAAAAACTCTCGCCCGCCACATAGAGCGTGAGGAATACGAGGAAGCCGCCCGCGTAGCCGAGATATTGAAACGCAAACGCGCCAAAGACACCGATCAGGCCTGACAGAATCACACTGACGTCAGAAAAACATGACTCCCAATAGCTTAAATTATCTAAACCATGCAACTATAAGTAATTCATACAAGTTACTATAAAACAGAATTTAAAACTACACGGATATGGCAACAGCAAGATCCCTACAAGTAAAACTGGCTCTCCTCAGCTTCCTTGAATTCGGAGTCTGGGGCGCTTACCTGATTTCATTAGGCAACTATCTGGCTCGAATCGGACTGGCCACTCAGATCGGCTGGTTCTACACAGTCCAGGGAATAGTCTCTCTCTTCATGCCAGCTATCATAGGCATCCTTGCCGACCGCTGGATCCAGGCCCAAAAAATGCTCAGTCTCTGCCACATCCTCGCCGGTTGCTTCATGGGGGCCGCAGGTGTCTACTGCCTTACCACATCTCAGGTGGAGTTCGGACCACTCTTCGCTCTCTACACCCTCTCAGTGGCCTTCTTCATGCCGACAATCGGCCTCGGCAACTCAGTTGCGTTCAACGCTCTGACAGAAGCCAATCTCGACACCATCAAACACTTCCCGCCGATCCGCGTATTCGGAACCGTAGGCTTCATCTGCTCGATGCTCTTCGTCAACTTCACCCAGTTCCAGACCAACGCCTACCAGCTCATAACCTCGGCGGCCCTGAGTTTCATTCTCGCGGCCTACGCTCTGACAATGCCCGCCTGCAAAGTCAAGAAAGGCCAGAAAAGTTCTCTGGCCGACAGCCTCGGACTGAAAGCCTTCAAACTCTTCAAGCAGAAGCGCATGGCCATATTCTTCATTTTCAGCATGTTCCTCGGTGTCTCGCTCCAGATCACCAACTCTTACGGCAACACGTTTATCACCTCATTTGAAAATCTTGCCGAATTCGCCGACACCTGGGGTGCCCACAATGCCAATGCCCTCATATCCCTATCGCAAATCAGCGAAACCCTCTGCATACTCCTCATACCCTTCTGCCTCAAGCGCTTCGGCATCAAAGGCGTGATGCTGATGTCGATGTTCGCATGGGTGCTCCGCTTCGGGTTCTTCGGAATCGGCGACACCGGCAGCGGCCTCTGGCTCCTGATTCTCTCCTGCATTGTCTACGGCGTGGCCTTTGACTTCTTCAACGTCTCAGGCGGTCTCTACGTCGACAAGGAAACCACCAGCGACCTTCGCTCAAGCGCCCAGGGCCTCTTCATGATGATGACCAACGGGCTCGGAGCCACCATCGGTACTCTCTGCGCCCAGGCGGTAGTCAACCACTTCGTATTCTCACAGACCACAGCCGAAGCCCAGCACGAAGGATGGGTCACCTCTTGGATGATCTTCGCCGGCTATGCCCTCGTAGTGGCCGTGCTCTTCATGTTCATCTTCAAGGATGACAGCAAGAAAGCGACCCCGCAGATGGAAGAAGCCGTCATCGACGGAAACGGCTCGGCTGCCGACGGCATGGTCAACGACTGACCCTCCCCCGCCCGCGGGGAATCGCCTCTCGGTCTCAACCGGCAACGGCCCCCCCAGGGCCTCTTATAAACCAAGAATTTCACTGACAGATGATACAATTTTTCGCTCCTGACATAGCCACCTCTCCTGAGCTGCCCGAAAGCGACTCACGACATGCCGTGAGAGTGCTGCGAATGCGCGAGGGCGACGAACTCCAGGTGATTGACGGCCACGGCAACGCCTACCGCTGCCGGCTGGCCGACGCCCACCCGAAACATGCCTCGGTAGAGATCCTCTCCGTCAGCCCCATGCCCCTGCCCTGGAGCCAGCAGCTTGCAGTAGCCGTGGCACCCACCAAGCATCTGGACCGCATGGAATGGCTCGTGGAAAAGATGACCGAGGTTGGAGTCAACACCATCATTCCGCTGCTCTGCGACCGCAGCGAGCGCCGTGAGATCAAGATCGAAAGACTCGAAAAAATCGCCGTGGCCGCCATGAAGCAGTCACTCAAAGCCACCCTCCCCACCGTCATACCGATGACACCGCTCCGCGAAGTAGCCGCAATGATGCCCGGAGCACAACGGCTGATGGCCTACTGCGACCCCGACATACCCCGCAGAGACTTCACGCAGGTCTACCGGCCGGGGCTCGACACACTGATCCTAATCGGCCCCGAAGGTGACTTCTCTCCTCAGGAGATACGCCTCGCCCTTGACTCCGGATTCAGCCCCGTCACCCTCGGCAACAACCGCCTGCGCACCGAAACCGCCGCCCTCTACGCCCTCTCGGCCTGCCACATCCTCGACCAGAGCAGCGCTGCGCCGGAAAGCTGACCGCCGGCACTCCTCAGCTGAACCATAATATATCACCGTCAACTATTTTAACGGTGTCCCCTCGCCAATCACCTCCGGCCCCTGCCGGAAGCAAGCCGGACACTCCATCATATCCAATTCTGCAATGAACCTAAGAAAAATCGCAATCTCACTCCTGCTCTCAGCCGGTGCATTCAGCTTCACCGCCTCAGCCGAAGCACCCAACCCGATGAAAGAAGCGCTCATGAAGGCCTACCAGGCTCTTCTCGACGAAGATCCGCACGATGCGGAGACCCTCTTCCGCCGGGCCAACGAATATTACCTCCGCAACGACTACATCAAGGCACTCGATGACATTAACAACGCTCTCAAATATCTCCCGGAGGAAGACCTTGACACCCGCTTCCAGGCCATACAGCTGCGGGCCAACATCAACATGATGCTCCACCGCTACGAGCAGGCCATCGGCGACCTCAACTCCGAAATCTCGCTCGACCCGCAGAACTATGTGGCCGTCTACCAGCGAGGCACGGCCCTCTACGAACTCGGCCGCTACCCCGAAGCCAAAGCCGACTTCCGCCTGCTACAGCAGCGCAATCCCCGCAGCCAGGAAGCCCTCTTCGGGCTCGCCCGCGTGGCCGTCAAGGAAAACAACCTCGGTCTGGCCGACGAACTCTGCGACCAGGCCGTGGAACTCTCCCCGTCAAACAGCCAGGTCTACCTGCGCCGCGCCTCAGTGCGCACCCTTGCCGGAAATGAACAGGGCGCTGTCGACGACTATATCCTCGCCATCTCAACCGACCAGGAAAACACCCCGCGGGCACTCCGCGAACTGGTGGAAATATCCAAAACCAACTACCCCGTAGTTATAGCCGGCCTATCGACCGCCATACGCCAGGCCCCGCGCAACGGCATGTACTACTTCATCCGCGCCATGATAGCCCAGGGCCACTGCAACTACCTCGCAGCCATAGCCGACTATGACCGCATCATCAACGAAAACCTCGACTCATATCCCGGCCTCAACGCCGCACTCGCCGAATGCTACTACGCCCTCGGCAAGTTCGACACCGCCCTGCTCAACATCGACTATGCCATCAGCGCCACCCGCGACAACGAGCGCTACTATGTGATCAAATCGCAGATCCAGCGCGCCTTAGGCAACTATGACAGCGCCCTCTCCTGCGCTGAAACCGCCCTTGAGAAAGAACCGGACTCAAACGAAGCCCTCATAGCCAAAGCCCTCGCACAACTGCGCCTGGGCAACAGCGCCGATGCCTCCGTATGTCTCAGCGAAGCCACGATGAACGCCCCTGAAAACCCCTATCTCGCTATAATCCGCGGATGGGTGCTCAAAGACTACCGCCGGCAAAAGAAAAACGCCGACATGAGCTTCGAACGTGTGCTCGACATGGACCTGGCCCACGACCAGATAAAATCATACCGCGGATTCGCCCTCCTGCAGCTCGACCGCAAGGAAGAAGCCGACCGCTGGATAGAACGAGTGCTCGCCATAGCCGATGACTATGACGGCGAAGTCAACTATCTCGCCGCCTGCTACTACGCCCAGGCCGGCAACAGCGACAAAGCCTTCAAGTGCATGGCCGCATCGCTCGAAAAAGGCTATGCCAACTACTATAACTGGGCCGTCAATACCGAAGCCGATGTCAACGTGGAGCCCATCCGCAAAGACCCGCGCTTCAGCGCGCTGCTCAAAGCCAACGGCGCCATATTCGGCCGCTGATCCGCACCCACAGGCAAATTGTTAAACCGGGGGCTGTCTGATTTTCGTCAGACAGCCCCCTTGATTTGTGGCCGGTCTTTAACCCAAAGACCGGCCACACGTGTGTTTCGGAACCGTAATTCTCTTGCTTAGAGATACTAAATATTCGGTAAAATTAAGCAAAAAAAATGAAATTCTGGGTATTAAAGTGTTATTATTGGTTAAAACGATATGTTAATATGTCGGAAGATGTTTCACATATTTTTTCCGGCTGCATGGTTAGGGGCTTGTTATATAATATGTTGTGCGGGTTGGAGATCTCTAAGCAAGAGATACGCCATGCTATATGCCATCGCATTTCATACTATCACAGTAGCAAAAAGGGAAATAACAAGTAATTAAATAAATATCCAAATCTAAACCATGCGTGTATGAATTTTAGTCAGAAACTCCGTTACTGGTTTGTCTTCTTGCTGACCGTAACCTTCTCACTTTCAATCTGCGCCCAAAACATTTCCGTAAGCGGAACAGTTGTTGACGACACCGGCGAGCCCCTGCTCGGCGCCACCGTCATGCAGAAAGGAACCCAACACGGTGTTGCCACCGACCTTGACGGCAACTTCACTATCAGCGTTCCGGCCAAAGCCGTCCTCGTTGTGAGCTACATCGGCTATGACAACAAGGAAGTGCCCGTCAACGGCCAGACTCACCTCGACATCACCCTCTCCACCAACGCAACCATGCTTGACGAAGTAGTGGCCATCGGCTACGGTACAGTCAAGAAAAAAGACCTCACCGGCGCCGTCAGCTCCGTGTCAGGTTCTGAACTCGCCAAGGCGCCCGTGACCTCCGCGGCAGCAGCCCTCCAGGGCAAAGCCGCCGGTGTGAACATCGTGTCACAGAACGGTGCTCCCGGTGCTTCGATGAACGTCACTGTCCGCGGCGGTGCATCTCTGACCCAGAACACAAAGCCGCTCTACATCGTCGATGGCTTCGAAATGTCTGACGCACTTGCAAACATCGACATCAACGACATCGAAACAATCGACGTGCTGAAAGACGCCTCGTCGACCGCCATCTACGGTGCCCGCGGCTCAAACGGCATCATTGTGATCACCACCAAATCAGCTGCAGCCGGCAAAACCAAAGTCGATTACAACGGCTATGTTTCTTTTGACAGACTGTCAAAAAAACTCAGCATGATGAAAAATGTCCGCGACTACGTCGGATATCAATATGAACTTGCAGAGCTCCAAGGCAAAATCAACAACTGGTCTACAGTCTATGACGATGACTATGGAGTAGATATGGACGACTTCTACACCGGTGCATTTGACCGTATCGCATCACGCTATGGCAACAATCCTTACTCTGTCGACTGGCAAGACGAGGCTTTCGGCGGCCACGCAACCACCCAGAACCACAACGTATCTATCTCGACAGGCACTGAGAAAACCAGAGTCCTGCTTTCTTACAACCATGTCGACCAGGACGGTCTTCTCGCCAACCATGACTATCGCCGCAACTCCCTTCGCGCGAAAATCAACGCCGAACTCTGGAAAGGTGTAAAGATTGATTTCAACTCATTCTTCTATGACAATCTTACTCATGGCGGCGGTAACTACGGTCATATGGACTACGTGCTTCTTCAGCCCATCAACGGCGGCACACTCTTCACTCAGGACGAGCTCATGAACTCAGAGACTTCAATCCAGTTCAAAAAACTTGACTCCTTCTATAACCTTAACAACCCGCTTGTCCAGAATCTTGCATCTGTTTCATCAAACCACACCAAACGCTTTGAAGCCAACGCCGGCATCACCATTGACTTCCTCAAGTATTTCTCATGGCGTACACAGGGCAACTATACCACCTCATGGGGCAAAGGCACATCTTTTGCCGATGAACGCTCTACCGGCTATCTCTCAGATCCCGAAAACACCGGAATGCAGGGTTCTATCAAGAACTCAAGCAGTTCAGCCTGGCATATCTCCAACACCCTCAACTTCGTGAAGACCTTCGCTGAAAAACATGACCTCACAGTCATGGTCGGTCAGGAATACTCTTTCTCAAAGAGCGACAAAAACAACTGGTCTATGCGCAAGTTCCCCTATCCCAACCACGGGCTCAACGACATCAAGAATGTCGAAGTCTATGAAAAGGAATCAGGCTACTCAGAAGGCAACATGCTTTCTTTCTTCGGCCGTGTGAACTACGTTTATGACGACCGCTATCTTCTGACCGCCACAATGCGTGCCGACGGTTCTTCGAAATTCGCCAAAGGCAACAAGTGGGGCTACTTCCCCTCAGCATCAGCCGCATGGCGAGTGAGCCAGGAAAAATTCTGGCAGGAAGCAGGAATCAACAACTGGTTCAACAACCTCAAATTCCGCGTAGGCTACGGTGTCACCGGTAACAACGGCATCGGTTCAAACCTCTACGTAACCAACGCTTCGATGACAACCTACCCGATGGACGGCGATGTAAACTCACCCGCCTATGTGGTCGGCTCAACCCTCGGCAACAAAAAGCTCAAATGGGAAACCCTCCATGCAACCAACGTCGGTCTTGATATCGGCATGTTCAACAACCGCCTGAATCTTACAGTGGAATGGTATAACAACCAGATCTCCGACATGCTTATGAACTGTGTGATCCCCACTTCGACCGGCTACTCCAAGCAGTATCAGAACGTAGGCAAGATGCGCAACCGCGGTTGGGAATTCCAGCTCAACACCGTCAACATCGCCACCCGCGACTTCCAGTGGACATCATCACTCAACATTTCACTCAACAAGTCAAAAGTCATCTCCCTTGAAAGCGGCGAAGACCACAAGACATTCGGAGCCGGCGGCAGCCGTGCAGGCACAGTCACATATTATGCTACTGTCGGTGAAAGCCTCGGTGACATGTATGGCTACAAATATGAAGGCATCTACACCACTGATGACTTCGAGATCAATGAAGACGGTACTTACGGTGCCCTTAAAGACGGCGTTGTGCGTCCCTATTCAGGCACACCCAAACCCGGTGACATGAAATTTGCCGCCGACACCGAAAACGAAGACGGCACAAAACAGTTCACCCGCAAGCTCGTCAAGATCGGCAACGGCACTCCCGATGTGATCGGAGGTTTCAGCAACACCTTCACATACAAAGGTTTTGATCTCAACGTATTCATGAAGTTTAATATCGGCAACGACATCTACAATGCTACCAAGCATGCCATGAGCCCCTATGCATCGTTCGAGAACGTACCCACCGAGTTCGGCAACAACTACTACCGTCTCATCGATCCGTCAACCGGACGCGAGACCAAAGACGTGGCAACCATCAAGGCACTCAACCCCAATGAGTCAGACCGCACCTGGAGCTTGACAAAGACCAATGCCGAATATATCTCCTACCCGAACTCCTACTTCGTTGAAGACGGCAGCTACCTGCGCCTCGCCCAGGTTACTCTCGGCTACACCTTCCCTGCAAAATGGATGAAGAAAGTCCATGTAAGCAACCTTCGTCTCTACTTCACAGCCAATAACCTTGCCACTATCACCGGTTATTCAGGCTATGACCCAGACGCATCGTCGAAGAACGACAACATCATCTGTACTCCGGGCTACGACTCATCGACCTACCCCCTCTCACGCAGCTATGTTATCGGTCTCAACCTTTCGTTCTAACCTTAGTAGTCTAACATCAAGAATTCAACATGAAAAAGAACAAAATATATAGCATCCTCGCGGCTGCCCTTCTCTTCGGTGCCGCCCCGGCGCTCACCTCATGCGAGGATCTGCTGGAGAAACCGTCATTCACTGCTGATGACCTTGATTTCGTTTTTTCTGACGAAGACAAGGCAGAACTTTACGTGAAAGGCTGCTACCGCGCACTCGTCTTCTCTGAACTCTGGCGTCCATTCATTGATCCGGGTGTCACTGTAATCAGCGAGGACGCGATTGACGGCGGACGCCCCCGTTCAGCAAACTTCGCCTATGACCCCATCCTCCCCGCAACAGCCACTACCGTCTACAGCCAGTCATACAAGACCATCGAATCCTGCAACGTTGCGCTCAAACGCCTTGCCGGACTCCATGAGACTGCTAAGCTCAAAGCATTGAAAGCTGAGGTGACTTTCATCCGGGCTTTCGCATACAACGAACTTATCCGCTTCTATGGCGATGTGCCTGCCGCTTTTTCACCGATCAGCGAACAGCAGGACCAGTCATGGTATCCTAAGCGCACCAGCCGCGATGAGATCTATGACCGTATCATCGGAGAGATGCAGGACTGTGTGGACGATCTCCCCTGGTTCTCTGAATCAAATTACGGTTCTGCCCCGGAACGTCTGACCCGTCAGGCCGCAAAAGGCATTCTTGCACGTATCTGTCTGTATGCAGGCGGTTACTCTCTGCGTTGGGACCTTGAGACCAACGATGCCTCTTCGCTCCACTTTGACCGTCGCCCGGATGAAGCCCGCGTGAAAGAACTTTATGAAATCGCAGATGCCGCTCTTGCAGAGGTAATCGGAAAAGGTGAAAACAGCCTCATCACCCAGGGTCGCGACGGCATGAGCCCCTATCATACTCTTTTCTACAACTACTGCCAGCGCAATTTCGGTGTCAGCTCTCAGGAAATGATGTGGCAGATAGCCCAGCTTGGCGAATCAACCAACTCGGATTTCGGTATCTACAACGGACAGCCCGGATGTATGGGTGGCCCCTTCGGCGGCCGCAAGACTCTCCAGGTCAAACTGCCTACGTATTACCTTTCGTTTGATCCGGCAGATATGCGTCGCGATGTGATCTGCGCCAACTACTCTATCACATTCCTTAGCGATGCTGAAAAGTTCGATGGTACAAACTGCGCTACCACTTTCTCAAGCATCATGCCCGGCAAATACCGCATCCAGTGGTGTCAGGCTCCTCAGGCTGCTGCAAAACGCAACGTTGACGTGCCTCTTCTGCGCTATGCCGACATACTTCTCATGTATGCCGAAACCCAGAACTACCTCCACGGCCCCAATGACGCCGCCAAAGCTGCTCTAAAGCAGGTTCGCGACCGAGCCGGAATCGGAGCCATGCCTATCGCAGCCGCTAACAAGGAAGAATTCCTCGAAACCATCATGCAGGAACGCAAATGGGAACTTGGCGATGAACTTCTTGTCCGTGGCGACCTTATCCGCATGAACCTTATCGAAAAGGAAGTGCGCCAGGCTCAGCAGGACATCAAGGATCTTTCAGACCGCACAGGCAAATATGCCGATGTCCCCGCTCTGCGCATTGTCAAACTCCAGATGAGTTCATGCGAATATGGCGAAAAGGCTCTCACAGTGCCATATATCGAAATCTCAGATCCGGCTGAAATTTCCAAACTCACAGCCATGAAGAATGCCTCGACCGCAAGCAACCGAAACAAGCACAATCAGGCTGTGAAGGAAGTTCTTGCAGCACACGGCATAACTCCCTCTGACAGCGAAGTCTGGTACACTGTAAACATGTTCCAGGCCTGGACAAGCACATATAACAAGAACTCCCGCCGCTGCGCCGGTTACTCTCCCGCCGCGATAACCGCCCTCAACATCGGCTCTACAGTTTATACCAAACCGCTTGCCAGTTCCGAAAACAACGGAGCATATCCCGACTGGGTTGCAGGAGAATACGGTATTTATCACGGTTTCGTCAAGAACAAAACCGAGATTTGCCCGTTTGCCGGCAAGAGCGCAGGTCATCCGCTGATCGACAACCCCAACCTTACCCAGCATCCCGCCTACAAGTAAGGACGGTCTCAATTAGCAACTGAGTACTAAAAGTCTTTCATGACCTCTGTGTTAAACAGCGGTCAAAAACCGCAAGCAGAAACGGAGTTCTGACACTCCGGCATCCGGCTAATCAGAATTCCGTTTCCGCTTTCATATATCCAGATCATTATTCACCAAATAATTTTATATTCTATCAAACATTTCTACACAATGAAAAAATCATTAATCCTTTCCGCCGTTATGATGGCGGCTCTCGGAGCTAATGCAGAAGTCTTCACTTATGACTTCAATAACACTCCTCTCTACTGCAAGGCTATCTTCAGCCCCGCCGGCGAAATCGTTGACGAAGCAACTGAACTCGAAGGCCTCGGATTCGGATCAAACTATGATTTCATTGACAAAACCGGCATGGCTCTCAACACCTGCGGTTCAATGTTCAATGTAAAAAATGCAGATGGCAAATGGGAAGCTGTCAAAAACCGTTGCATCGACCTCGTTGACGGCCAGACCTACACTCTCGAAGGAGAAGACGGTGACTTCACTGCTATTGACATGACTCATCCTTTCATCTGCTGGAACCAGGATGGTGTTGGCCCGGCCCGTACACTCCTCATGAAAGGCTGGGGTGGAAATCATGGCGTAGATACTGACTACGGTGCAGCTTCAGAAGCTGATGCAGTGGAAACTACTCACGCCATCGCTTTCAACCGTAACTCAAACACCGGCAGCCGCACAGGTACTTACATCCAGTTCCCCGCTATCGGCAACCCGACCAAGCTCACTATCTGGATCGGCCATGCAGGTGGCAAATACATTGACAAAGGCCTTTACGCAGAAGTAACTCCCGTTGTCAACGGTGTTGTAGGCGAAACAATCGCAGTCAACGGTCCCTCTGATGCAAAAGAAAAACGCTACTACAAGCAGGAAGTCGCTCTCCCCGCCGGTCTCACAGGCAACGTTGCATTCCGCATCGGTTGTGGCGGTAGCGAACTCGGCCTCTACCATGTGGTAATGGAAGGTTCTGCACCTGAACAGTCAGGCATCGAAGATATCATTGCCAATCCTGAAACTGACGAAAACGCACCTATCTACAACGTGCTCGGCGTTCAGGTTGACGAAAACTACAAGGGTATCGTCATCAAAAACGGTAAAAAGTACATTCAGAAATAATCAGTCAGTACTGATAATCTAAAAAAATCTGAAATTGCCCCGCAGGGTTGCTTATAAAACCTTGCGGGGTTTTCAAAATCTAATCCAATCAAAATTTAACCATGAAATTTCTTAAAAAACTTGCTATTGCCTGCTGTGCGCTCTCTCTGAGCACAGGAGCGATGGCTGCTGACAACGGCATCCTCGCTTTTCCTGGTGCTGAAGGTTTCGGTAGATTCACCACCGGCGGCCGAGGCGGAGAAATCTACCACGTGACCAACCTTAACGATTCCGGAACCGGATCTCTGCGCGATGCCGTCAGCAAACCCAACCGCATTGTAGTCTTTGACGTCAGCGGCGTCATCGAGCTGAAATCAGTCCTGGTTTTCAGCAGCAACCTCACAGTCCTCGGCCAGACAGCTCCAGGCGAAGGCATACAGGTATATGGCAATCGCGTCTCATTCTCCAACGCAAACAACACTATCATTCGCTACATCCGCTTCCGCATGGGCATTAAAGGCGATAACGGCAAAGATGCCGCCGGTGTGGCCAGCGGTCATGACATGATCTTCGACCATCTTTCCGTGCTTTGGGGTCGTGACGAAAACTTCTCGATCTCATCAAACTCAAAAGGCACTGGTCCGCAGAACATCACTGTCCAGAATTCAATCATCGGCCAGGGCCTCCTGTCTCACTCCTGCGGAGGTCTGATCCAGACTGACGGCGGTGTGACTCTATACCGTAACCTCTATATCGAAAACAAGACCCGCAACCCGAAAGTCAAAGGGCTTAACCAGTATGTCAACAATGTGGTCTACAACTGGGGTGACGGAGGATGCTATATCATGAGCGACTCCGAAGGTGACTCCTGGGCTGACATTCAGAACAACTATTTCATGAGAGGCCCCTGGAACGGTGCGACAAAACCTTTCTCACGCGGCAAACAGGGATTCCGCTTCTATGGAGCCGGCAACTACTATGACGACAATAAAGACGGTATTCTCAACGGCTACCTCATGCCCGTAGAGGAGATGCTCGGCACTCAGTCAGACGGATCTCAGAGCATATACCTTGAAAGCATTGATGCCGTAAATGCTACAATTGATGAATTCAATGCAGCAAACGCCGATAAGATCGCAGCCGGTACTCAGATTGAAGTCCAGCACATAACTCCGATACAGAACATGATGACTGCGGAAGAATCTTATGCCTGGATTCTTGAGAATGTAGGCCCGACGCTTCCTGTCAGAGATGAAGTGGACCAGTATATTATCGACGAACTCGCATCATACGGCTCCAAAGGAACCAAAAACGGCATCAGCAGCGAATCGCAGCTTCCCCACAGAGGCACAGGCACAATCTCAGGCGGCGTGAAGCCCCTCGACACTGACGGTGACGGCATTCCCGATTCCTGGGAAACAGCAAACGGTCTCAACCCGAATGATGCTTCCGACGCTGCAAAAATCGATCCTGCCACAGGTTACGCCTGGATAGAGCTTTACGCCAACTCCATCACCGAGGCTTTCCCCTACATCAAGAAGCCCATCAAGTTCGCCATCGGCACTCCCTCAAAGACCTCGCTGTCTCTGAGCTGGGATGTCAACAAGAACACCGAACACGGTTTCGTTATTGAAGTCTCCACCGACGGCGGCCTCACATTTACCGAAGTGGCCACTGCCCCCGCCGGCGCCACTACCGCCGAGCTGACAACACTCCAGCCAATGACTGCCTATCAGATCCGCCTGCGCGCAACTGACGGCAAGCGCCTCTACTCGGACTACACCGACACCCTCTCGTTCGAGACCTCAGGCGACCCGACCGTGCCCTTCGCTTCTGAACTCATCTTCCCTGCCAACGGTGCCAAGGAAGGCATTGCCAACGGCATCAACTTCACCTGGAAGAACGACCGCAAGGCCTACGGCGGAGATGTGACCTACAGCCTCTTCCTCGGAACCGATGCCGAAAACCTCACCGAAGCCGTTTCCGGCCTCACTGCCACTGAATGGAACTGCACCACTCTCGAAGCCAACAAGACCTACTACTGGCGCGTCGATGCCACCAACTCTCTCGGCACCACCCCCAGCGAAGTCTTCAGCTTCACCACTACCGCAGGCGGTGTGCTCTTCTACACCGACTTCCACACATGCCCCGCATCTTATGCAGAAAAATTCGGTTCGAGGACAGACAACCCCAACGTGTTCAACGCCGCAAACCAGCGCGTGGAATTTGACGGCATGGTGATCGGCTCCGGCTCCAACGCCATCCGCGTCGTAGCTATGAGCGGCTGCTTCTCTGAAGACCTTAACGAGAACTACGGCCCGGCTTCTGAAGAAGACCGCGGAGCAACCGCAAAGGCACTCCAGTTCTACACCACCAAGGCTGGCGGCTACATCGAGACTCCCGAAGTGCAGGGTCCCTGCGTGCTGACCGTCTACTTCGGCAACACCGGCTCTTCTCAGCAGACCGTCAAGATCGTCACCATAGCAGGCGGCGAGGAAAGCACCGAAAGCTACGCCATCGGCGCCAAGAAGCGCATCTTCAAATACACCAAGACCTATACCAACGCCGGTGCAGTCAAGTTCCGCATCGACGCCAACGGAAAGAAGTTCAACATCAATGACATCCTCGTGGAACGCTACATTGCCCCCGAAGGAGACCAGCCCCTCGAACTCACCTCAGGCGAACAGAACAACTCGATCGACTACACCGACGGCAACATCAGCCTCGGCTTCAACCAGGAAGTCAAATATAACGGCGGAGCCACAATCTCCGGCATCAAGAGCTACGAAGACATCACAATTGCAGCCGGCGGCACCCGCATGACCGTCAGCTACGAAGCTCTTGACGCAAACTCCGAATACGTTATCAACTTCCCGGCAGGCGCTCTCACCGATGCCGGCGGAGAGAAATCATTCGTAGGCGAAGTGAAACTCACCACCGGCGACTTCCCCCGCGCCAAGCAGAGCGGCGAAACCCACTGGGGCAAAGCCATCAAGACCCTCCCTGTCAACTTCGCGCCGTTCAACACCGTGGCACCCTTCGAAACCGTAGGCGGCCTCGTGCAGACCTCGCAGAACGACTACCCCCACTGGTGCTACACCGCCGGCGGCTCTAACGCAGGCGAAGTAACCGCCGACCACGTGACCTTCCGTTCAGCCTCAAGCAACGACAAAGTGATGGCCTACTTCGACGGCACTGCCAAGAAAATCTACCTCGAAGTATCGGCAAGCGAAGGCTCGGCCTGCCGCCTCAAGATCCAGGAGACCCGCAACGCCGACATCGCACCCACCTGGCGCACAATCCGCGTCCTCTCCCAGGACGAACTTCCCTTCAAGGGCGAACTCGAACTCAACCCCGAATCGCGCTTCGTGAAGATCGTCCCCGCCTCTGTCAGCGGCGACGTCACCCTCAACGCCTTCCGCATCTCAGATGCCGACGGCAACTTCGGCCCTGACTTCAGCGGCATCGCCGACATCATCGCCTCAGACCTCAGAGTAAGCACCACCGCCGGAGGCATCCGCGTCAGCGGCCTCGCAGCCGGCATCCGTGTCAACGTATATGACATCGCCGGCCGCACAGTGGCAAGCGCTGTTTCTGACGGATCAGACACCGAGCTCGCTCTCGCCAAAGGCGGATTCTATCTGGTCAACGCCGCAGGCAAGACCTTCAAGATCCGCTTCTGACAACCGGCCTGCCGCCACACTGACGGCATGACATCCATCAGCGCCGCCTCCGCTCACCCCGGAGGCGGCGCTTTGGTTAAATAATGTTTCATAGATTTAATTTCCGTGTCAAAACTTCCCGCCGTTCGGGAATTAATGCTTACATTTGTGATATAATTCAGACAAGCATGGCCGCCAACCTTCAGCATCGGGTCGATAAAATCGAATCAAAGGCCGCGCTCATCCTTGAGCGCTACAGGCTGATATCGCAGGCCAGACAGGAAGCCGAAAACCGCATGAGAGAGCTCACCGGCACTGTGGAGCGCCTCGAACGCACCATCGGCGACCTCAACAGGCAGATTGAATACCTCAAAGTGGCCTCAGTGCTCACCCCAGACCACAAAGACGTTGAAGCCACGCGCGCGGTGCTTTCCGAATTAGTGCGCGAAATCGACAAATGCATCAACCAGTTAAGCATTTGATGAACGAAAAGATACTCAATATATCAATCCGCATAGCCGACCAGCCACGAATGGCGCTGCGAATCCCCGCCTCACAGGAAGAGGTGGTCAGAAGAGCCGAGGCCAACATCAACGAACTCTGGCGAAAATGGTCAGCGATGGCGGAATTCAAAGATAAATCCTCAGCCGAGATACTGGCAATGGTGACCTTCAGGTTCGCCCAGCTTTATTTCAGCGCCGAGGAAGCGTCAGTCAGAGCCGACAAGACCCTGGAGAGCCTGGAGAGGAGCCTCGACCGCATCATCCACAATCTCCCTGACACAGCTGACTGACACGCTGACCACCTCATCTCTGACCCGCCCGGCCATGCACGACAAGAGAGCCGGATAAGACATCCGGACGGATCAGACCCGAAAAAAACGAATTCACGCACGCTCAACACATCTGACGAGCGCCTCTCCCGCGGGATGCCGCGGCGCCTGAGAGGTCCGGATGGTTGACACGTGCATTTTTTATATACATACATTTTTCATACCTTTTTGTAGTCCTTAAATTTATGGATATATTATTCTACATCTGCGCCGCCCTCATAGGGGCCGCCATCGGAATAGTGATCATGGTAGCCGTCCAGCGATCAACCGCCCGCTCGCGCGCCAAAACGATAATCGACGATGCCAACCGCGAGGCAGAAGTGATCATGAAAGACAAACTTCTCGAAGCCCGCGAACAGGAACTCCGCATCAAGACCGAAGCCGAAAAGCAAGCAAATCAGCGCTTGCAGCGCATCCAGAGCGAAGAGTCGAAACTCAAACAGCGCCAGACTCAGCTCAACCAGCAGCAGAGCGAAAACGCCCGCGCCAGAAACGAAAACGAGCAGACCCGCCAGAATCTCGAAGCCCAGCTCGCCGTGGTCGACCAGCGCAAGGAAGAACTCGACCGCCTGCGCCGCACCGCCCAGGACACCCTCGAACACATCTCAGGACTCTCAAGCGAAGAAGCCAAGGAAAAGCTCATCGAATCGCTCAAGGACGAAGCCAAGACAGCCGCAAGCGCCTACATCAACGACATCATGGACGAAGCCAAGATGACGGCCAACAAGGAAGCAAAGCGCATCGTGGTCCAGTCAATCCAGCGCCTCGCCACAGAGACCGCCATTGAAAACTCCGTGACAGTCTTCCACATCGACAGCGACGAGATCAAAGGCCGCATCATAGGCCGCGAAGGCCGCAACATCCGCGCCCTCGAAGCCGCGACAGGGATCGAAATCATCGTCGATGACACCCCTGAAGCCATAGTGCTCTCAGGCTTCGACCCCGTGCGACGCGAGATAGCACGCCTCGCCCTCCATCAGCTCGTGGCCGACGGCCGCATCCACCCCGCCCGCATCGAGGAAGTTGTGGCCAAAGTGCGCAAACAGATCGAGGAAGAGATCATCGAAACCGGCAAGCGCACAGCCATTGACCTCGGCATCCACGGCCTCCACCCCGACCTCATCCGCATGGTCGGAAAAATGAAATACCGCTCAAGCTACGGACAGAACCTCCTGCAGCACTCGCGCGAGACCGCAAACCTCTGCGCCATCATGGCCGCCGAGCTCGGACTCAACCCCAAGAAAGCCCGTCGCGCAGGCCTGCTCCACGACATAGGCAAAGTGCCCGACGAAGAGCCCGAACTGCCCCACGCACTCCTCGGCATGAAACTCGCCGAGAAATACAAGGAAAAACCTGAGATCTGCAACGCCATCGGCGCCCACCACGACGAAATCGAACAGACCTCGCTCCTGGCCCCCATCGTCCAGGTCTGCGACGCAATCTCAGGCGCACGTCCCGGCGCCCGCCGCGAGATTGTCGAAGCCTATATCAAGCGTCTCAACGACCTCGAACAGCTCGCCCTCAGCTATCCCGGCGTGATCAAGACCTACGCCATCCAGGCCGGCCGCGAACTGCGCGTGATTGTCGGAGCCGACAAGATCGACGACGTCGAGACCGAAAAGCTCTCATCGGAAATCGCCCGCCGCATCCAGGACGAAATGACATATCCCGGACAGGTCAAAATCACCGTAATCCGCGAGACCCGCTCCGTAAGCTTCGCCAAGTAAGGGAGGGTCTGCGCCATGGAAGAAAAAGACAGAAAATGCCCCCGCGGAAAGCTCCATTGCTTCAACTGGATGGAGGATATTCCCGGCGGAGTGACAGACTTTGACATAGTCGAAGTCCAGTTCAAGAACACCCGCAAGGGTTTCTACCGCAACTCGGCCAACATCGACCTGGCCATCGGCGACACCGTGGCCGTCGAATCGGCTCCCGGCCATGACATCGGCGTGGTCACCCTGACCGGCAAGCTCGTGGCCCTGCAGATGCGCCGCGCCAACGTAAAGCCCGACGCCGAGATCAAGCGCGTGTTCCGCAAAGCCAAACCCGCCGATCTTGAGAAATACGAAGAGGCAAAGGCCCGCGAGAACGACACCATGATCCGCGCACGCAAGATAGCCGAATCGCTCAACCTCAACATGAAGATCGGCGACGTCGAATATCAGGGCGACGGCAACAAGGCCATCTTCTACTACATAGCCGATGAGCGAGTGGACTTCCGCCAGCTCATCAAGGTCCTTGCCGACACCTTCAAGGTGCGCATCGAGATGAAGCAGATCGGAGCCCGCCAGGAAGCCGGACGCATAGGCGGCATCGGCTCCTGCGGACGCCCGCTGTGCTGCGCGAGCTGGATGACCAACTTTGTTTCTGTAGGCACCAGCGCCGCCCGCTATCAGGACATCTCGCTCAACCCCCAGAAACTCGCCGGACAGTGCGCCAAACTCAAATGCTGCCTCAACTTCGAGGTTGACACCTACGTTGAGAGCGCCCGCCATCTCCCCGGCCGCGAGATTCGCCTCGAAACGGCTGACAACACCTATTTCCACTTCAAGACCGACATCTTCAAGAAGGAGATAACCTACTCGACTGACAAGCAGATCGCAGCCAACCTCGTCACCATCTCCGCAGCCCGCGCCTTCGAGGTCATCGACATGAACCGCCGCGGCGAAAAACCGCTTCAGCTCCAGGCCGACGATGCCGAAAAGAGCTCGGCCAAGGCCAAGCCAATTGACCTCGCCTCGCAGGACGACCTCACCCGCTTCGACAAAGCCAAAAAGAAAAAGCGCAAAAAGAAAAGCGGAGGCGGCAACGGACAGAAGCAGGAAGGCCAGCAGCAGAAACCTCAGGCCGAGAATCAGGATGCCCCAAAAGCGCCAAAAAACGCCGGAGAACAGCCCCAGAAGCAGCAGCGCAGACGCAACGACAACCCCGAAGCCAACGCCGCTACCCAGCAGCCCGGACAGCAGAAAAACCAGCGTCAGCGCAACAAAGACAACCGCCGCGAGCCAAAAGCCCAGCAGCCACGTCAGCAGAATGCCCCTCAGACTGAAAAGCCCGACGCTCCCGCCGAACGCCCCAACCGCATCCCGAAAGCCTTCCGCGACAACCAGGAATAAGCGATCGTTTTGACAACGCCTCCAGAAGAGATTATCCAGATGCGATCAACCACCTATATTATTATAGCAGCAATCTCAATTCTCGCGCTTCTCGCAGCCTGTGGCCGCGGGAAGCGCGATTACAGCAGCTGGCAGCAGCTTCCGGCTGACGGATGGGCCTACAACGACACCATCAGCCTCCTGCCGGTCGACACAACGCTCACCGACAACGACTCGATACTCAACGGCAGCACACTCCACGTGGCTCTGCGTCACAGCAACGCCTATCCCTACTCCAACATCTGGCTTGAACTGACCTACCACGGTGACGGTCCTTATCTGCTGCGTGACACCATCAACATGCCCCTCGCCGACCTCTACGGCCGTTGGCTCGGAAGCGGTTTCGGCGCCGGCTACCAGCACGAACTCATTGTCAACCCCGACACCCGCATCGACCTCACGCGCCCCGTGGCCCTGCGCCACATAATGCGCATCGACACCCTCCGCGGAGTCGAACAGATCGGAATCCTTGTAGAGAAAAATTAGAGAGCAAATCATAACAGAACACCCTCTCCCACCTCCCCACAAATGCAGAGGCTGCCTATCGGCTCCAAAACCGAAAGCAGCCTCTGTCTGTTTATCGTCCCTCACTTATCTTTTCACCTCCTTTGAAAGGTTATGAAAGAAAGCAATCAGATAGCACAAAAAGCCGATTGTCAGACATCCGAATGGCACCGATGTCAAAGATCCTCTGACAAAAAACACGACCGTCACAACGTAGATCAAGCTCCAGATAGCGAGCAGAATATTCTTATAAAGTCTCATGCGCAAGATGTCACATTAGGTTCTTCAAGATGTTGATTCTGACAAGATGAGAGGAAGCAACTACACATCAGAATACTAAAACTTAAAAACGCAAAAGTGCGAGGCCAAAAATACTAAAAATTTCCGGTATCTCCGCATTATCGCACTAAAACCGGGCATTCCCGGCATTAACTTTGCAAGCACAACCCCTCCCGCCCGCACACACACAACACTCCATTTCCAACAACAACCTCCAATTCTCCCACTCCCATGCGCACCATCACCGAAATCATCATCCACTGCACCGCCACACCCGCCGGCCGCCACGTCAGCGTGGCCGAAATCGACCTCTGGCACCGCCAGAGAGGCTTCCGCACCATCGGCTACCACTATCTCATCGACCTTGACGGCACAATCCACACCGGACGCCCCCTGAGCGAGACAGGCGCGCACTGCCTCGGCCACAACTCCCACAGCATCGGCATAGCCTACGCAGGAGGCCTCACAGCCGACAGCACCCGTCAACCCGCCGACACCCGCACAGAAGCCCAGAAAACCGCCCTCCTGAAGCTCCTGAGCGATCTCCGCCTCGCCTATCCCAAGGCCCGCATACATTCCCACCGCGATTTTGCCGCCAAAGCCTGCCCCTGCTTCGACGCCACCGCCGAATACGCCTCCATCTAAAAACCGCTTCACCCCTCCCCCTCTCGGCCACCCCTGAAAAAACAGACAGTCCCGGAAGATTGCTCTTCCGGAACTGTCAATATAATCAAGATGTGATGAATAGGCTTAGTCGATTTCTTCGTCAGCCTCGTAGCCACCCATTTCGCGGATAGCGTTCTTCAGCATGGTGTACTGCTGGAAGAGGTGGTTGACGGGCACTTCACCCTTGGTGTAGTCATGCATCGGGCTCTTGAGGAAGAAGCTCAGGAAGCGCTGGATGCCGTGACGGCCTGCACGTGCGGCGAGGTCGCTCAGAAGCACGAGGTCAAGGCAAAGAGGAGCGGCAAGGATAGAGTCGCGGCAGAGGAAGTTGATCTTGATCTGCATCGGATAGCCCATCCAGCCGAAGATGTCGATGTTGTCCCAGCCTTCCTTGCTGTCGTTGCGCGGGGGATAGTAGTTGATGCGCACCTTGTGGTAGTAGCCCTGGTGGCCGCCTTCCTCAGCACCGCCGCAGTTTGCGTTGTAGAGATCGGGCTGATCTTCGGGAACGAGGATTGACTCAAGGGTAGAAAGCTTGGAAACCTCCTTGGTACGGAAGTTTGCGGGTTCGTCGAGCACGAGACCGTCGCGGTTACCGAGGATGTTGGTCGAGAACCAGCCGTTGAGACCCAGACAGCGGGTGCCGATGATGGGGGCGAAGCCTGACTTCACGAGAGTCTGGCCGGTCTTGAAGTCCTTGCCTGAGATAGGCATGCCGGTCTTTTCGCTGAGTTCCCACATTGCGGGGATGTCAACGGTTGTGTTGGGAGCGCCCATGATGAAGGGAGCGCCCTCGCAGAGGGCTGCGTATGCATAGCACATTGAGGGTGCGATGTGTTCCTTGTCGTCAGCCTTCATTGCTGCTTCGAGAGCTTCGAGAGTTCCGTGGATCTTTTCGTCAACCGGAACATATACTTCAGTTGAAGCTGCCCAGAGCACAACAACGCGGTCAACACCTTTTTCTTTCTTGAAGTTGCGGATATCTTCGCGGAGCTGCTCTACCATTTCCCAGCGGGTCTTGCCGGCCATCACGTTGTCACCGTCGAGACGCTTTGCATAGTTGTGGTCGAAAGCGGCCTTCATCGGAACGATCTTTTCGAGTTCGTCCTTCACAGGCTCGATATCCTTGGGCTGAAGCACTTCAGCATAGACTGCGCTCTGATAAGCATTTGCAGGATAAACATCCCATGCGCCGAACACAATGTCGTTCAGGTCGGCCATCGGAACGATGTCCTTGTAGTGGAGATATTTTTTATCAGCTCCCTTGCCAACACGGATCTTGTCATATTGGGTCATTGAGCCAACAGGTTTTGCGAGACCTTTGCGGGCCATGAGGACGCCGGTCATAAACGTGGAAGTCACGGCGCCAAGTCCTACTACGAGTACGCCAAGTTTACCATTGGCGGGTTTTACAGTAGATTTAGTCATGATTGTTCGTTACTAACTGAATAGTAGTTTATTAAGGTTAATTTTTGATATCTGGTCTTTAGCTCGTCGCAAAGAGAGTTTCCAACTTTACATTTGAGCTTTCAAAAGTACTGAGTTTTTTCGGATTGTGAAATTATTATTATTTAAAAATTACCTTATTAATTTTAAAATATGCAAAATAGAGCGCATAACACTCAATTTTCATTAAAATCTGCACAAAAACACTGATTATTAGCAAACATATGTTAACACAGCCCCGAAAATCCGTCATAGCCACTCCTCCAGACCGACAGATATAACAGACCGCCGGCAGAAATCCTTCTGCCGGCGGTCATTGCCTTTCACGTCAGGCCGGAAAACCATATCCGGCCATGAATTTTAGAGCTTGCTCAAAAACAATCTCTTATTGAGAATCTGCTTATTCCACAGTCCAGGTCTCGCCGGCGAGAACCATGCCACGCAACGACGAGAAGTTCTTGCGGCCGCGCACCTCTTCGATCTGAGCGTCGATCTCTTCATTATAGACCGGAGAGTCAACATCGCGGATCACACCCAATGCCAGCGGCAGATCGTGGCCGTCCATCATGGCGAGCTGCTGGTGCAGGAAGTTCGACTGCGTGTGCGCGTCATGAACCAGCACATCATCCATCGTATAGCCGTCTTCGCCCACCTTCACTGCTTTCAGCAGGAAGCCGTCGCGCACGAGGCCCATCTCCTTGTCCTTACCGAAAAGCATCTTTTCGCCGTGCACCAGATGGATGGTGCGTTCAGCACGGTGTTCGCGGTCGGTGATGAAATTGTGGATACCGTTGTTGAAGATCACACAGTTCTGAAGCACCTCTACAACTGACACTCCCTTGTGGAGAGCGGCGGCCACAAGCACCTCCTGCGAGATCTGAAGCTCTACGTCTATGCTGCGGGCAAAGAAATTGCCGCGGGCGCCGAACACGAGTTCTGCCGGGATGAACGGATCTTCGGTTGTGCCGTAGGGCGACGATTTCGACACGAAGCCGCGGTCGCTCGTGGGCGAATACTGACCCTTGGTCAGACCGTAGATCTTGTTGTTGAACAGAATCATGTTGATGTCCACATTGCGGCGCACAGCATGGATGAAGTGGTTGCCGCCGATGGCGAGACCGTCACCGTCGCCTGAAATCTGCCAGACACTCATGTCCGGGCGGGCCACCTTGAAGCCGGTAGCGATAGCGGCCGCACGTCCGTGGATGGTATGAAAACCGTAGGTGTTCATATAGTAAGGCAGACGCGAGCTGCAGCCGATACCTGAGATGACTGCCGTCTTGTGGGGAGGCACACCCACGGTTGCCATTGCCTTGTGGAGTGTGTTCAGGATCGCATGGTCACCGCAGCCGGGACACCAGCGCACTGATTGATTGCTCTTATAATTGGCGGGGGTATATTGAGTCTGTTCCATGATTATTTGTCCTCCATGATTTTTTTGACACCGTTGACAACTTCGCTTACGAGGAATGGCTGTCCCTGAATCTTGTTGATGCGCTCTATGTGCAGATCAGGGAACTTGGCCTGGAGATAGTCGGCAAACATGCCGGTGTTGAGCTCGGCCACGATCACCCGCTTGTAGCCGCGCAGCACTTCGGCTGTGTTGGCGGGCAGCGGATTGATGTAGTTGAAGTGAGCGAATGCCACAGGACGGCCTTCGGCACAGAGTTCGCCGGCGGCAGTGCGCAGATGGCCGTAGGTACCGCCCCAGCCCACAAGAATTGTGTCAGCGCCCTTCGGATCGAGCACTTCGAGCGCAGGGATGTGGTTGGCTATGCGTTCTATCTTCTCGCGGCGGGTCTGCACCATTTTCTCATGGTTGACCGGATCGGTCGAGATAGCGCCGGTGTTATAGTCTTTTTCAAGACCGCCCACACGGTGTGCGGCTCCTTCGGTTCCGGGGATAGCCCAGTAGCGGACCAGATCCTCGTCCTTGCGGGTGTAAGGCTGCCAGGCTTCGTCGATGGCATTTGGAGCCAGCAGCGGAGGATGGATTTCGGGCAGATCTGACGCTTCGGGCACACGCCATGCGCTCGAACCATTGCCGATGAAGGCATCGGTCAGGAGAATCACCGGTGTCATGTGTTCCATTGCTATTCTCGCGGCCTCAAACGCCATAGTAAAGCAGTCGGTCGGAGTCGATGCGGCCACTACTGCCAGAGGCGACTCGCCGTTGCGGCCGTAGAGAGCCTGCATAAGGTCGGTCTGTTCAGTCTTGGTGGGCAGACCGGTGGAGGGACCGCCGCGCTGCACGTCGACAATCACCAGCGGAAGTTCGGCTATCACAGCCAGACCGATGCCTTCGCTCTTGAGAGCAAGACCGGGGCCTGAGGTCGAAGTGACCGCAAGATGGCCTGCGAATGATGCGCCTATGGCCGAGCAGACTCCGGCAATCTCGTCTTCCATCTGCAGAGCCTTCACTCCGAGATCCTTGCGCTTTGCAAGTTCCTGGAGTATGTCGGTGGCGGGAGTGATGGGATAGCTGCCGAGGAAGAGCGGACGCCCGCTCTTTTCAGAGGCTGCGATGAAGCCCCATGCGGTGGCGGTGTTGCCGTTGATGTCCGTATAGACGCCGGGCACAGCCTCTTCGGTCTCGATGCGGTAGGTGCTGACACTGGCGTGGATGTTGTTTCCGTAATTGTAGCCGGCCTCGATAACCTTGGCATTGGCTTCATAGATAGCGGGCTTCTTGGCGAATTTGCCCTTGAGCATACGGAGAGCGCCTTCAAGCGGACGGTCGAAAAGCCAGCAGACAAGACCGAGGGCGAATATGTTGCGGCACTTGAGGATGCTCTTGTTGTCCAGTCCCGACTCGGCCAGCGCGGATTTGGTCATCGAAGTGACGGGCACTTCCACCACCTGGGCCTTGATGTCGAGTTCCTTGAACGGATCGAGAGTCTCGAAAAGCGCCTTTTTGAGATCTGATTCCTTGAATGAGTCGATGTCGACAATCACCACACCGCCAGCCTTGAGAAACTTGATGTTCTGCTTGAGAGCCGCGGGGTTCATGGCGATGAGCACGTCGCAGAGGTCACCCGGAGTGTGCACGTCGACACCTACACTTACCTGAAAGCCCGACACTCCGCTGAGCGATCCCTGCGGAGCTCGAACCTCGGCAGGATAGTCGGGGAAAGTTGACACTTTGTTTCCTAACCCTGCGGAAACATTTGTGAAAATGTTGCCTGCAAGCTGCATGCCGTCACCGGAGTCTCCGGAAAAACGGACCACAACCTTGTCAAGGGTCTTGACATTGGTCTTGTCTAACATAATTAGATTGGTTTGATTAGATGAATGTGGTTATCATGGTTGATTATAAGTTCCTGTTTCAGGGCTTTTCGCCGGTCGTGCCGAATTCGAGCGCCATAGCCGCGCCGCTCTGCGGATCGGAACCGGCCTCGTAGACCACCGTTCCGTTGACCATTGTCATCTCGATCCGCGCCGGCAGAGTCATTCCGGCGAGCGGAGTCCAGCCGCAGCGGCTGATCACCTCCGAATCGCTCACCGCAGTCCGGCATCCGAGAGGATCCACCAGCACCAGATCGGCCCAGTAACCTTCGCGGATATAACCGCGCCCTTTGATGCCGAACAGATCGGCCGGACGGTGACACATCAGTTCCACCACCCGCTCAGGTCCGCAGCCTTCGAGTTGCGGATCTGACGCCACAAGCTCAAGCATGGCGCGCAGCGAAAACTGCACCATAGGCATACCCGACGCGGCAGTCAGCGCATCGCCCTCTTTCTGCGCGGGCAGATGCGGAGCATGGTCAGTGGCAATGGTGTCGATGCAGCCTCCGGGCTGGATAGCGCGCAGCAGCGCTATGCGGTCAGACGGTTCCTTGATAGCCGGATTGCACTTGATGCGCGCGCCGGCTCTCTGAAAATCATTCCGGTCAAAAAGTAGATATTGCGGGCAGGTCTCAGCCGTCACCTTCACTCCCTCGGCCTTGGCTTCGCTGACAAGCTGCAGCTCCTCGGCAGTGGACAAGTGGCAGATGTGCACACGCGCACCCGTTTTCCGGGCAAGTTCTATAGCCTTGCGTGTGGCTTTCACGCAAGCCTCGCGGGGCCTGACATCCGGATGTCTTTCAACCGGAATCGAGCCGCCGCATTCCTCCAGCAGCCTTTCGCGGGCCGCACGGATCGTCGCCTCGTCTTCCGCATGCACGGCTATCAGCGCCGGAGCGGAGGCGAAAAGTTCTTCAAGTGTATTGTTGTCGTCAACAAGCATGTTGCCCGTCGACGATCCGAGAAACAGTTTTATGCCGGCCGTCCGGCTGTAGTCGGCCTTCAGCAGCTCATCGGCATTGTCATTTGTGGCGCCGATAAAAAAGCCGAAGTTTGCAGCCGAGACTTCAGCTGCGCGCCTGATCTTGTCCCCAAGCGCCGCGCAAGTCACAGTGGCAGGCTTCGTATTTGGCATATCGACAACCGAGGTGACACCTCCGGCCACCGCCGCACGGCTTTCCGTGGCCATGTCGCCCTTTTCCGTCAGACCCGGATCGCGGAAATGCACATGCGTGTCAATCACTCCGGGTATCAGCAGTCGCCCTCCGCAGTCAACAGCCCTGTCGGCTGTCTGCTTCAGGCGCATACATTCGGCGCCGTCGGCCGTGCCTTCGCCCACTCGGCCTATCTTCTGCCCGTCAACAAGCACATAGCCTCTGAACCGGCGGCCTTCGTTGGCAATCTCTGCATTATATAATAAGGTGGTAGCCATCTGCAACGCTTGAGTTTAAAATTTATCAGATAGAGGAGGCTTACACTGTCTTGCGTTCATATTTCGTAAACAGACTCGACCATTTCAGCCTCATCACCCCGAAAAATCCCTCGCTGAAGATACCGGAGCTCATTTTCGAAGTTCCGAGCACACGGTTCACAAAGATGATGGGCACTTCCTTGATCCTGAATCCATACTTATAGGCCAGGAATTTCATCTCGATCTGAAATGCATAGCCCTTGAAACGGATACCATCCAGAGGCAAGGTCTCAAGCACCCGGCGGCGGTAGCAGACAAATCCGGCCGTAGCATCGTTGATCGGCATCCCGGTCACAACCCTCACATAGCGCGAGGCGTAGTACGACATCAGCACCCTGCCCATAGGCCAGTTGACCACATTGACACCCGTCACATATCTCGACCCGATGGCCAGATCGGCGCCGTCCCTGGAGCAGGCGTCATAGAGCTTCAGCAGATCGGCGGGATTGTGCGAGAAGTCGGCGTCCATTTCAAACACAAATTCATAGTCCCGCGCCAGAGCCCACTTGAATCCGGCTATATAAGCCGTGCCCAGTCCCTGCTTGCCGGCGCGCTCCACCAGATGCAGGCGTCCGGCATACTTCTTCTGGAGATCTTTCACTATCGCGGCTGTGCCGTCAGGAGAATTATCGTCAATTATCAGCACGTCAAACTCACGTGGCAGTCCGAAGACAGCCTCGATAATCGCAGCCACATTCTCCTTTTCATTATAGGTGGGAATGATGACCACGCTGTCGACAATATTTTTTTCAGAAACCGGTCCGGTCGCCAGTTGCTGGCCGCCTGCCGGCTCTTTCTGTTCCTGCTGCATGATGTCAGGCCTTAGATTTTTATAGATTGGTTAAATTCCAAATTACACTTGTAGATTTCCGTTTAAAAAAAGCTCTGCAATTAAGAATTTTTGCAAATTTAGAAAATAAACTTTGATCCCTCCAACCTTTCCTTCAAAAAAATCCACACCCATGCAATCTTTTTTCACTACCCCTTTCATATCATTTTTAACTGTCAGGGCCAACCATTATCATCCACTCGCCCGCTATTCCGACCAATAATTCTACGATTTCTCCCTTTTAAGCCCTATTTTTCAAAAAAATCGAAAAAACTTTCAAAAACATTTGGTCGATTCAAAAATCCTCTCTACCTTTGCAACGCTTTAAGCGAGAAAGGGCGCTTAGCTCAGCTGGTTCAGAGCGTCTGCCTTACAAGCAGAGGGTCGGGGGTTCGAATCCCTCAGCGCCCACCAACTCAGAAACTTTCTCGCATCTAAAGCAAAACCGGATAGCGCAAGCGGCGCAATCAAAATCCGGGCGCTTAGCTCAGCTGGTTCAGAGCGTCTGCCTTACAAGCAGAGGGTCGGGGGTTCGAATCCCTCAGCGCCCACCAAAGAAACCCACGGTCAGATTCATCACCCCCTTGAATCAGGCCGTTTTTCTTTGCTCCTGGCGGCAAATGTTAAAACAAGACCTTCCCGAATTACAATATTTTACATAAATTCACACGCAAAATCAAAAGCCGAAACCGCCCGACATATTTTATAGTATTTTCACATTGACGTCCAAACACCTGACAAACAATCCGATACAAACCGAAATTAAACTCTGTTTCCCAAAATTCACACTTTTTATCCCGCCCGATTTTTTTCAATCGCCTCAAAATGACTAAATTTGGAAAGTGCTTACGAAAACCGTAAACATCTGTTAATCGTCACTCTAAATGGAACAGACTCTAATCATATTCAAGCCATCAGCAATCGAGCGCGCTCTTGTCGGCAAAGTTCTCTCCCGCTTCGAGCAGAAGGGCCTCACCATTACCGGCATGAAAATGATGCAACTCTCCGAAGAGCTTCTGCACCAGCACTACTCTCACCTCGTCAGCAAACCATTCTTCCCTTTGATACTACATTCGATGACCGCATCGCCCGTCATCGTCATGGTCCTCCAGGGAATCCAAGCCATCTCTGTGGTCCGATCGCTCACAGGCGCCACTAACGGACGCGAAGCTCTTCCCGGAACAATCCGCGGCGACTTCGCAATGTCGAATCAGGAAAACATCATCCACGCATCCTCCTCACCCGAAGATGCCGAAACCGAGATCCGACGCTTCTTCCGCCCCGAAGAACTCTTCCCGCGCACTGCAGCAGCCACCCCATTCATCAATTCAACCGACGAGCTCGGCATCCCGGCCAGTCCCCCGCAGGGAACCGACAGCCAGGATAAAAAAGCATAACCATCAACTCTCCATCTTCTTGCCGGAAAAAATTTTGAATACTCCAATGAAATTACTAAAATTCAATACACTCCTCATCTCACTCCTCGCTTCAGCGGCAGCATTCACCGCACAGGCACAGCTAAAACTCCCCGAATTACACACCAACCAGCACAACTCTCTGATAGCCAACCAGCGGCCATCAGTCAACCCCTTCAAGATCGAAAACAACGACCTTCTCCTAAACCAGATCAAAGCTCGCGAAGCCGCCATTGACAACGAAATCTTCAACTCTTTCTGGAACAGCGAAAGCGTCAACCCCTACGGAACAGCAGTCACAATCCCTGACCATCATGACATCGACGTCTCGGAATTCGTGTCACCTTGTCCCGGCCACATCACATCAAACTACGGCTACCGCTCTCGCTTCGGACGCATGCACTACGGAACTGACCTCAAGCTCCAGGTTGGCGACACCGTCCGCGCAGCATTCTCCGGAAAAATCCGACTCACGAAATATGAAGGACGCGGCTACGGCTACTACGTAGTGATGCGCCACGAAAACGGCCTCGAAACAGTCTACGGCCACCTCAGCCGCTTCCTCGTGAAACCCAACCAATACGTCAAAGCCGGCGACCCCATAGCTCTCGGAGGCAACACAGGCCGTAGCACCGGACCACACCTCCACTTCGAATGCCGCTACCTCGGAATCCCCATCAACCCAGCAGCAATCATCGACTTTGAAAACCAGGTGCCCCACAAAGACATATTCGCCTTCGACAAACGCACCTACGGAAAATCTCAGAAATACGCCCCCGCCAAAAAGCGCAAAGCCAAAACCACAGCATCACACAAACGCAGAACCAAACGAGCCCGCAAATAACCCAGGTCCCAAAAGAACCCTCAGGCCACCACCCTTGACCAGAACACCCTGGCCACCTCAAGCCACACCGGAAGTTTCAGACCATCCGGAGCTACCGGCACTTCAGATCCTCATCGTCTCCTCTTTCTTGGCTAATTTGCAAATATTTTGTAATTTTGCAACCAAACCGGAGACTTTGATGTTTATTTGACACAAAACACATCAAATCGACGGCTCTAACGCAAATCCATCTTACAATTTCTTTATGTCATCTGAGCACTTGCGCGGCATGGGAGTTGCACTCACCACGCCATTTCTCGAAAACGGAGATATCGACTTTCAGACACTTGACGCCCACCTTGATTATCTGGTCGACGGCAAAGCCGACTACATTGTAGCCCTCGGCACAACAGCAGAAACACCGACACTCACCCCCGACGAGAAACACCGCCTCGCGCTCCACATACTCGACCACATCAACCACCGTTGCCCCGTAGTGCTCGGAATCGGCGGAAACTCAACCCGCTCCGTAGTCAACGAACTCCTGACCACAGAGCGCCTCGACGAATTCGACGCAATCCTCTCAGTGGTCCCCTACTACAACAAACCGACCCAGGAAGGCATGTACCGCCATTTCGCCGAAATAGCCAAGGCATCGCCAATCCCCGTAATCCTCTACAACATACCCGGCCGCACAGGAGTCAACATGAACGTTGACACCATCATACGCCTTGCCCGCGAATTCCAGGGCAAAATCATAGGCATCAAAGAAGCAAGCGGCAACATGGAGCAGGCGCAGAACGTAATCACCCGCCGCCCGGAAGGCTTTCTCGTAATCTCAGGCGACGACTCCCTCGCCCATAGCATGATCCGAATCGGCGGCGACGGCGTAATCTCCGTGCTCGGCAACGCCTACCCCGAACGCTTCACCGAAATGATCCACGCGAGCATGACCGACGAAACCCCCGATCACGCCGCCAAACTCCACCAGCAATTCTCAGCCCTCTACTCCCTCCTATTCAAAGACGGCAACCCCGCCGGCATCAAATGCCTGCTCCACATCCTCTTCCCGCGTTACAAAGAAGTCCTCCGCCTCCCCCTTGTCCCCGCCACCGACGAAACCCGCCACGGCCTCGAACGCGAAAAACTCTAAGAGATTGTCTAAAATCTATATCACTTTGCTATTGAAGGCCTTGTCGGTGTCTTTTTACTTATTCTTAGACAATCTCTAAAGATAATTTGCACTTTTTTTATATGGATGACCTGATTATAATAATCGCTTTAATACTTCTCAACGGTGTATTCTCAATGTCGGAGGTCGCCCTTATATCAGCACGAAAATCCAAGCTGTCGGCAGAAGCCAAAGACGGCAATCGTAGTGCCGCCAATGCCTTGAAACTCCAGAGTGAGCCAGATCGGTTCTTATCGACCGTACAGATAGGAATAACACTTATCGGGATTCTTACCGGTTTGTTTTCAGGTGCTACAATAGCAACGGAAGCAGGCAATTATTTGACATCAATAGGTCTCGCCCCAAAAATGGCGATGAATATTGCGAAATTTGTCATTGTCGCGATAGTAACTTATCTGTCGATAGTTGTTGGTGAACTTGTGCCGAAACGAATCGGCATGGGACATGCTGACGGGATTGCCAAACTGGCGGCGGGTCCAATGAGACTGCTTTCTCTAATAACATATCCCATTGTATGGCTGCTGTCTGCGTCAACATCGGCCATTGTCAAGATTTTCAAACTTGGAAACAATACATCAAAAGTAACTGAGGAAGAAATCAAATCTTTGATTCAGGAAGGCATAGATTCCGGAGAAGTGCGTGAGGTTGAACAGGACATCATGGAGCGAGCATTAGTTATGGGTGACAGCCGTATCGGCGCGATTATGACCAGTCGTAAAGAAGTGGCGACTCTGACTATTGATATGGATGAAGAGAGCATCCGGAAAGTATTATGCGATGACCTTCATTCCTCATATCCCGTTTTCGACAGAGATAAAGAAGACATCTGTGGTGTTATATCTCTTAAAAGTCTCGTGCTGTCGCTCGGCAAGCCCGACTTCAATATCGAAAAAGCGATTATACCTCCTATGTGTCTTCCTGAGTCCATGACGGTATATGACGCGCTCGAAACGTTCAAAACCACCGACAACCACTTTGCTCTTGTTTACGATGAGTTCGGTAGCTTCCAAGGCATTATAACACTCCGCGACATACTCGACGGTCTTGTTGGCAATATCGCCCAGTCCGGAGAAGGGCCTATGATTGTGAAGCGTCCGGATGTGGACGAATGGCTCGTTGACGGGCAGTGCCCCATATATGATTTTCTTGCATATTTTGACTGTGAGGAGCTGTACAAACCGGCAGGATATACGACAATCGGAGGTCTGATAATGGAGACTCTGCGCAAAGTACCCACTGAGGGCGACACAATAAAATGGCATTCTTTCAAAATTGAAGTCGCGGACATGGACCGTGTTCGCATCGACAAGGTCGCGGTGTCCCGTCTTACTGCCGGCAACCTATAATCATGTCCGGACGAAAGATTCCGTTTTTTATACAAGCCCTTCATAACACTTCAGCCGTACGGTTCTTATGAAGTGCCTATACCGAACTCACGTTAAATAGGAGTATTCCATTTGTGAAAAATTTTGAGTTACCTGAGCCTTGGTGTCTCTTTTGCTAAATTGTTGAAGCTCGTCAGTCGCATAGCTCGCTATGCCTCTTCCTCACTTGCAACAATTTATCTAAAAGATACACCACTCAGATTTTAACTCTTGTTATGAAACACCCTCTTATAGTTCATTACACCCGAACGATTGGTCCGAAAAGTCATAACTCGCCATCTGTCAAATGAAGTGCTTCAAGAAATCGGCACACTGTTGCTTCATCGCCGGAATATTTGCCTTTGTCTTCGCTTAACTTACATGTGCTGCAATAGAATGTCCATGATTCGGTAATCTTCACCGCGACAAGTTTGATGACTATGTTACGTGGTCTGACATCCTCGAAATCATTGGTAAAATGAGTGCCAATGCCAAATGATGGTATGCACTTGTCTTCGGCATATCTCTGTATCTCGATTGCTTTATCAACATTCAAGCCGTTACTGAACACAATCTGCTTGGTGCGTGGATCAATGTTAAGACTCCTGTATTTTTCGACAATGAGATCGAGTTCATGGCAGTTATCGCCGCTGTCCACTCTCAGCCCCTTGAACATATTGGCATAATCCTCAGAGAAATTAAGGCTGAAAATCCGCCAGCCATAGGTGTCGTAAAGGAATGTGCCCAACGCACCCCGATATGTAGATGCCCATGTTTTCATGGCAAGATAATTTGCCATCTGCGGACCATACATTCCGGCAATGGCACATATAAGTTCATGGGCCATCGTCCCTATTGGCACGAGATCATATTTCATGGCGAAATACACATTGCTGGTGCCTATGAATCTTCCGGGGCCAGACATTGTGTCCTGACAATCTTTCATTGCCTTGACCACCGTGTCCTGAGCCTGAAATGATGCTCGGCGGCGGGTGCCGAAATCACTGAACGTGCAACCGGCCTCAATCAGTCTCCGTGCTTTGTCATGCGATTTTCGGTAGTATCCTTCATAATCGAGTTTCTCTGCTTCTCCCGTCATTATATAATACAGTTCCGAGATGATTGCGAGGACTTTCACTTCGAGAAGTATTGTGTTGCTCCAACAGCCTTCGAACTCTATGTCAAGATGTCCGTTTTCATCTTGATTTATCCTTACCCATTTGCTGTCATACCGAAATCCTTTGAGATAGCTGCAAAACCAAGCGGGGATATAGCTGCATTTTTCTTGCAAAAACGCAATTTCCTCTTCGGTGATTATCACGTCTTCAAGCATTTGTATCTGACGAAGGAGCTCATCGGCAAAGCCATCAGGATAAACGGTATTGTCCCGGTCATTAAATTTGTAACGTACCTGTGTGCGTGGGAAGTTTTCAATTACCGCGCAGCACATTGTGAACTTATACAAGTCGTCATCAGTAAAATGTCGTATTATCTGGCGCATATAATTTATTTTTGGAGATTAGCATATCTTTATGCAATTGTTTATTGCAAATATAACAATCCGGAACAGAAAAACGCGACACTAAGAGGGTGGAAGATTTAATTTTTGTTAATTCATAGTACTATGTATTGCATAGTACTTTGCCAATCCCTACCTTTGCAACGTCCGAGAGACAAAACCGGTAGTCACTCCGACAGAAAAACATCCAAAAATCATGAACATAGACAATCTGAAATCCCAGATGCGCAAAGGAATGCTGGAATTCTGCGTACTGCTCATACTCCGGCGCGGCGACGCCTACGCCTCCGAGATGATAGCCCGGCTAAAAGAAGCGCATCTAATCGTAATGGAAGGCACTCTCTATCCGCTGCTGACCCGCCTCAAAAATGACGGACTCCTCGCCTACCGATGGGAAGAATCCCTCCAGGGGCCGCCGAGGAAATACTACTCCATAACCCCGCTTGGGCTCGAATTCCTCGGACAGCTCCAGGCCTCCTGGGACGAGATCAGCAACTCCGTCAACCTCCTCCTCGCAAACCCTCCTATTATAACACCCATCACACCCAACCCTCTCAGACTCAAAGACTGACATGAAAAAGAGCTTCCCCGCCAACATAAACGGCAAAATCTTCTACATCGACGAAGACGCCTACACTCTCCTCCTCGACTACCTCTCCCAGCTCCGGGCCACTTTCGCCGACAACGAAGCCGACGAGATAGTCAACGACATCGAACAGCGCATCTCCGAACACTTCGAAGAACGCATTGCCCGCGGAGCCAACGTAATCGTCATTGACGACGTCAACCGCGTCATCGAGACAATGGGCCGTCCCGAAGAACTCTCCGAAGAAGACCCTGACAGCACCTCCCGCCACAGCAGCGAACCGACCGGCGCCACCCCTCCCGACCCCAAAGCAGCCCCACAGAGCCGCCACAGCACCGGTCAGGCCACACCGCCCCCGCCGCCAATCCACAAACGGCTCTACCGCGACGTGCGCCATAAAGTGTTCGGAGGTGTCATAGCCGGCCTCGCGCAGTATCTCGGCTGGGACGTAACCGTCATGCGCATCCTCGCCACCATCCTCACCGTCTGCACCTATTTCTGGCCCTGCGTAATAGTCTACATGGTGGCATGGATGATCATCCCCGTGGCCCACACCCCGCGTCAGATCCTCGAAATGCAAGGCCAGCCCGTCACACTTGACAACATAGGCCAGACCGTGATCAACAACTCCACACCCCCCGCAGCCCCCGTGCCTGACGAAAACTCATCGTCATTCGCCACCTTCATCAACACCTTCTTCTCCATAGCCGCCAAATTCATCCTCGGATTCTTCGGAATGGTCTGCGCCATAGTAGCCTTCGTGATGCTCTGCCTCATCCTCTCGCTCGTAGCAGGCATAATAGTCTACTCCGTCACCGGCAACCCCAACATCCTCGACGGACTCGACATATTCTCCGAAAACTCACCCGTCACCACCGCCTGGGCCTTCATCTGCCTCTTCTTCTCCATCATGCTCCCCTTCATACTGATAGCCCGCTACGCTGCCGTCCCGCTCCTGCGCTTCAAAGTACCCTCGGCAGCAACGCTCATCACCGCCATCATCATCGAACTGCTCTTCATCACCGCCACAGTGGTCCTCTACAACATAGCCTACAACTTCGACAGCGCCGGCACCGTCTTCGCCGTCGTGCAGACCACCGGCAGCCTCGGAGCCGACCCGATCCACAGCCTGCTCCCCTTCGCCGCCGCCATACCCGCCAGCATGCTCCTCGCCCCCTCCATATCAGCCTGATCCATCAGCCTGTAGGCCCGTTCTCCTCTCTCCTCTCCCACCTTCAACCCGCACCCGCCTGAGAAGTTTCCTGCAAAATCAGCGCAAAAAGATTTGCTTCTTACAAAAACATTTCCTATATTCGCGCTAACGGCAAACCAACCGAAGCCCCGAATGTTATGGAACTGATCAATCAATTCCTCGACCACCTCAGCCACGAGCTCAACTACTCGACGCTGACAGTCAGTGCCTACCGCACCGACCTCATGGCGTGGGCCGATTTTGCCACGGCAGGCCGTCCCGAACTCCTGCACCCGCTTGACGTCACCACCTCGGATCTGCGCCAGTGGATCGGCTCTCTGGGCCGCGAAGGCCGCTCGCCCCGCACCATCCGCCGCAAGGCTTCATCGCTGCGATCATTTTTCCGCTTTCTGATGTGTCACCACGGGCTCAAATCAAACCCCGCATCGGCTCTTACACTCGCCAAAATACCCAAAGACCTTCCGGTCTACATACGCCCCGACGACACAGCCCGCGTTCTTGACGACGCCCCGACCGACACCTTCGCCGAACTCCGCGACCGTCTGATCATAGACCTGCTCTACTCCACCGGCATCCGCTGCTCTGAGCTGACAGGCCTGCTCGACCGCGCCACCGACACCTCCAGAGGTGAACTAAAAGTGCTCGGAAAGCGTAATAAGGAGAGAATAATCCCGATCGGGCCCGAACTCTGCCAGGCAATAGAAGACTATCGGTTGACGCGCGACTCCTCTCCGGCCACCGCCATCTCTCCGGCCGACCCGACAGCACCGCTCCTGGTCCGCGACGACGGACTTCCGCTCTACCGGAAATTTGTCTACAACGTGGTCCACCGCACCCTCTCCGAAGAGGGAGTCCATGCCAGCCGGCTGAGCCCCCACGTGCTGCGCCACTCCTTTGCCACTGACATGCTCAACTCCGGAGCGCCTCTCACCTCAGTCCAGACCCTGCTCGGACACCAGTCTCTGACATCTACACAGGTCTACACCCATGTGACCTACAGTGAACTTAAACATAATTACCAACTCGCACATCCGCGTGCATTAAAAAAAGGAGGAAAAAATGGAAACTAACATCAAAGCCATCCACTTCGACATCAGCGAAAAACTGACCTCTTTCATCAACAAGAAAATCGAGAAGCTGACCCGCCGTTATCCCGAAGTGATGAGCGCCGAGGTTTCGCTTCGTGTGGTAAAACCCGAAACAGCCCTCAATAAACAGGCCATCGTCAGCCTGAGCGTACCCCAGGAACGCGAACAGGTAGCCGACAAGACCGCCGACACTTTTGAAGAAGCCATTGACCTCTGTCTCGAAGCCCTCGACCGTCAGCTCGAAAAAATCAAAAACAAGAAATAAAACAATCGTCCCCGGATGCCTGGCAGCATAGCATAGGGGATACACTGAAATCATAACGCCTCCGGATGCCTGGGTTTTCCGCATCCGGAGGCGTTTTTTTGGGCCAGCAGCAAAACCCGGCTGAAACGTAAAAAAACTATCCGAATGTGAAATGATTTAGGCACAGCGGATTCCGGGTGCCGCGAATTCCGAGACCATCCGGAACGGTAAATCGGTGTCCTCAACCGGACACCACATTGGTTTTAATGTCTTCTCCCCGACACCTACGCGCAATGCGCTACGGTGTCGGGGGCTATGAGTAAATCGGTGTCCTGCCGGACACCCGCCGACCACGGCCAAGACGAAACCCGCATTGCCGGAAACCCGACATCAACAGCCCGGACGGAACACATCTCGTCTGACATGGGAACTATCCGGATCACGCTGCGCGTACTGAGGCCGGATGGTGATGTCCGACAGGACATCGGTTTACTCATAGCCCGTGACACCGAAGCGCACAGCGCGAAGGTGTCACGGGGTTGCCGTCTTCCCCTGCATATGGTGTCCGGTCGAGGACACCGATTTACCGCTCCGGACGGGGGCTCTCCGCATTATCGCACTCCCGGCGGATGTTTTAAATTCTTTTTCAACAACCATTTTTACCATTTCCCCCTGACCTGACGGCCCTGACAATAGCCTCGGTGGCCGGGGTAGAGAAGGTGCATGGATAGCTCTGAAGTCCTCTCACGGCTTTCAGCCCCTTCTGATGATAGCGCCATACTGACAGCCGTGAGGCCCAGCCAAGCAGAGGATGGCGGTCAAGAAAAGCATTGACCCGGCGCTTGAACAAAACGGAAGGCTTGTCGGCAGGCGCCGAAACCACACGTCTGATCAGAGCCTCGGACTCAGACTCCGGCATCCCGGCGCACTCCGAAAGCAGAAGTGTGAGCCCGCGGACAAAGCCGTCGAACTCCGGCCGGTATTCCGGCGAATTCTTGATCACCGATGACGGCACGGTGATCTGCGCCGCAGAATTGCGTATCTGCTCGCGGGCACTGTAGAAGCAAGGCAAGGTGGCATAGCAGCCGTGGATCAGCATCGAGTTATGAAAAAACTCCTCTGCGAGATACAAATTGCAGAAACGCGGCTCCCCCTTGTCGAAACAATATTGATAGGTGCGGATGAAAGCATCGGTCCTCACCACCCCGTAGAGCACCGAAGCATACATTCCGAACTGACCGGTTAGTCGCTCCACAGCGCTGTCACCGTCCACACGGCTGTCGAAACTGCGGATATAGCGGGGAGTGAAGCGCACGCCGTCACCGCAGGGGGTGAAGGTCAGATAGTGGCCCTGCGCGCAGCTGTATGACGGATTCCGGTCAAGAAACTCCGCAATCTCACAGACCGCTTCGGGCACTATGAAGTCATCGTCGGCACAGTAAAACACATAGCGCGTGCTGATCATGGGCAGTATCTCCCTTATCTTAAGCAGGAAATGCAGACCCGGACGGTGGAGATAGACCACCTGTTCCGGATCCATACGCCCGGTAAACAAAGCGTCTGACGAGTCGGGGACAATCACCCGCAGGCCTGTGCCTCTGTAATAATCGAGCAGGCGCTGCAGACGCTCCGGCCGGTTGTGGGCCGGGATTATCACCGTGACATTCTCAAGTATATCCATATCCTTTCAGAGTTATTGCAAATAGATTTTTTCAGAGTTTCAGGCGCCCTTTGGTCAGATAGCCTATGCTCTCGCGGAACACTACGGATTTCAGCCTCCACATCAGCAGACCGTAGAGCGCGGCGGCCATGAAGATCTTGGCAAGAAGCGAGACAATGGCGCTTTCGATCCGTGCGGTAGCAGCTACCGTGACGGCCATGACGGCAAGTGACACAGCTATGTAGGGCATCATGCTCTTAAGCACCCCGGAGAGGCGCAGCCCGATGTGTCGGGCCGCAAAATAGTGCCAGACAAAAAGCCAGCATACATTGACTCCGGCATAGACCTCAAGCATCACCGTCAGCCCGTAGGGGTAACTGAGCATCACACAGAGAAGCTGCATGAGCCCCAGCGAGATAGTGTTCCACATATATATGTTCGGACGGCCAATGCTGTTGAAGAGGTTGCCGTAGAGAGTAGCCACAGGCATGAATGCGCCCCAGACACAAAGAATCTGCATCACCGGCACACACGGAAGCCACTTGGCCGTCACGCTCAGCACAATCAGTTCTCTGGCCACGATTGCCAGGCCGAACATGGCCGGAAAGCAGACAAAGGAGGTGAAACGGAGCATTTTGAGAAACACCCGGCAGAGGCGCTCACGCTCTTCGGATGCCTCGCGAAACACCGGCTGGGCCACACTGTTGAGCATTCCGGAGATGGTCGAATAGCCCATAGTGGTCCACTTGCTGCCCTGCGTATAATAACCCGTGGGCTGCATTCCGTAGAAGCGGCCCAGCAGCACGGAGAAGAAATTGTTGTTGATGTGGGTGAAGAGCGAGGTCATCAGCTGCCGGGTGCTGAACGGTAGCATCTCGCGCAGCGGGGCCATGCGGAACGATAGCGTGGGATGCCAGGGCGAACGCAGCCACAGCAGCAGCGCGTTGCAGCCTGAATAGGTGACCGTCTGGGCCGCTATGCCCCAGTAGCCGCATCCGAACGCGGCGCAGGTGACACCGACGGTGCCGGAGAGAAGTATGGCGCAGATCTGTATCTGGCTGCGGAGCTTGACATTGAGACTGCGGAAGAAGTAGGCCGACGGCGCGGTGGCTATTCCTCCGAAAAGGAAGCCCAGGAAGAGAAAGCGCGAGAGCCACACCATTTCGGGCTGATTATAGAAGCGGGCTATCAGCGGGGCAAGCGCGAAAAGCAGCCCGTAGAGGCCGAGTCCGGCCACAATGTTGAACCAGAACACGGCGTTGTAGTCGTCATGGCCGATGTTTTTCCTGTTGACTATAGCCAGAGTGAAGCCGCTTTCGGCAAAGAGTCCGGCCATAGCCGAGAATATGGTCAGCGCCCCGACCACACCGTAGTCGGCCGGAGAGAGAAGTCTTGACAGGAATATGCCGAAAAGCAGATTGAGCAGCTGCATGGTGCCGCTGCCTATTCCGCCCCAGAGAAGCCCCTTGGCGGTTTTCTGTTTGAGTCCGCTGTCTGACATTCGGTTGATGTGATTGTTGGATTGGTTCAGTTTGGTTTTGGTCGACTGTTGTTTCCCAGAGCTGGGAGAGGGATTCAGACCTGCCGCGAGGTCAGCCAAGGCTGTCGAGAAGCTGCACGGCGGTCAGTCCGAGGAGCGGATGGCGCCACGACGGATCGAGTTGCGACAGAGGCCGGAGCACAAAGTAGCGCTCATGCATGCGGGGATGCGGGATGATGAGCTCCGGAAGCGAGACCACAACTGAACCTACGGCTATCAGATCGATGTCTATGGCGCGGTCAATGTAGCGGCCCTCGCTGTCGCGGTGGGGCGAGGGGTCGATTCCGCACTCAATCTCTCTGAGACGCCTCAGCAGACCTATGGCAAATGCTTCCATGTCGGTGCTGTCAGGCAGGGAGACCACGGTCATGAGACCAAGGTTCAGAAAGGTATTGTCTGACTCGAAGCCCCAGGGTTCGGTCTCGATGATATCCGAGCGGAGCACCTCTCCGCCCAGGGCGGAAGAAACGGCGGCTGCCGCGCGCTCGATCAGAGCGTGGCGGCAGCCGCTGTTTGAGCCTATGTTGATATGGATATTGTGCGTCATAGAGCTGCGGCACTTAATCCTTTCATTTTCCTTTCACTCTCCTTTCAGGGTCCGTATCAGTCCCCCAGGTCAGAGAGTCTTCTTAACCTCGACTTCTTCGTAGGCTTCGATGAGGTCGCCTTCCTGCACGTCGTTGTAACCGGCTATCGAGAGACCGCAGTCATAGCCAGAGGTGACTTCCTTGACATCGTCCTTCATGCGCTTGAGCGATCCGAGCTCACCGGTGTAGCGCACAATGCCGTCGCGGATCAGGCGCACTTTGCAGCTACGCTTGATGCGTCCTTCGCGGACAATGGCACCGGCGATTGTGCCGACCTTGGAGATGCGGAATGTCTGAAGCACTTCGGCGGTACCGATGACTTCTTCCTTGATTTCGGGGGCGAGCATGCCTTCCATCGCGTCCTTGACCTCCTCGATGGCCTGATAGATGACCGAGTAGAGGCGGATCTCCACACCGTCACGCTCGGCGGCACGGCGGGCGGCCTGCGAGGGACGCACCTGGAAGCCGATGATGATGGCATCAGAGGCGGCTGCGAGGGTGACATCGCTTTCGGAGATGGCGCCGACAGCCTTGTGGAGCACGTTGACTTTGACTTCTTCGGTCGAGAGTTTGATGAGCGAGTCGGAAAGAGCCTCGATCGAGCCGTCGACGTCACCCTTGACGATGATGTTGAGCTCGTGGAAGTTTCCGATGGCGCGGCGGCGGCCGATCTCTTCGAGAGTGGTGCGCTTGGAGGTACGCAGACCGAGTTCGCGCTGGAGCTGTTCGCGCTTGGTGGCGATCTCGCGGGCTTCCTGCTCGGTTTCCATCACATTGAAGGTGTCGCCTGCAGTCGGAGCGCCGTTGAGACCCAGGATGAGGGTAGGTTCGGCGGGACCGGCCTCGGTGATGCGCTGGTTACGTTCGTTGAACATAGCTTTCACGCGGCCGAAGTGGGTTCCGGCAAGAATGATGTCTCCCACACGGAGTGTGCCGTTCTGCACGAGCACTGTGGCCACATAGCCGCGGCCCTTGTCAAGCGACGATTCGATGATCGAACCGGTGGCGCGGCGGTTCGGATTGGCCTTGAGGTCGAGGAGTTCGGCTTCGAGAAGCACTTTCTCCATGAGGTCCTCTACTCCGATGCCCTTCTTGGCAGAGATGTCCTGCGACTGGTATTTGCCACCCCATTCCTCTACGAGATAGTTCATCTGGGCCAGCTCTTCCTTGATCTTGTCAGGGTTTGCAGCGGGCTTGTCGATCTTGTTGATGGCGAATACGATGGGCACACCGGCAGCCGAGGCATGGTTGATGGCCTCGATGGTCTGCGGCATGACATTGTCATCAGCAGCGACGATAATGATACAGAGGTCGGTCACTTTGGCACCGCGGGCACGCATGGCGGTGAAGGCCTCATGGCCCGGAGTGTCAAGGAAGGTGATGTGGCGGCCGTCCGAGAGTTTCACGTTATAGGCACCGATATGCTGGGTGATGCCGCCGGCCTCGCCTGCGATCACGTTGGCATTGCGGATATAGTCGAGAAGCGAAGTCTTGCCGTGGTCTACGTGGCCCATGACGGTCACGATCGGCGGGCGGGTCACGAGTTCGTCTTCCGAATCCTCTTCCTGCTGGATGGCTTCCACAACCTCAGCCGAAACGTATTCGGTCTGGTAGCCGAATTCCTCGGCCACGATGTTGATGGTCTCGGCGTCGAGACGCTGGTTGATAGACACCATCACACCAAGGTTCATACAGGTGGCTATGACGTTGTTGATGGGCACGTCCATCATTACCGCAAGGTCATTGGCGGTCACAAACTCTGTGAGCTTGAGCACCTTGCTTTCAGCAGCTGCCTCGGCGGCCGCTTCATGGGCACGGTGGGCCACAGCCTCGCGTTTTTCCTTGCGCCACTTGGCGCCTTTCTTCTGGTTCTTATCTTTCGAGGTCAGGCGGGCGAGAGTTTCGCGCACCTGCTTCTGAACGTCTTCTTCATTGACTTCGGTGTGAACCGGACGTTTGTTGCGTTCGCGGTCTCGGCCACGTCCGCGGTCATTGCCGCCACGGTTGCCGCCGCCGTTGTTGTTACCGCCGCCGTTTCCGCCACGGTTGTTGCCACCTCCGCCGTTGTTGCCACCGGCGTTCTCACCGCCCTGGGCTGCTTTCTCGATGTCTACCTTGCCACCGATACGACGACGCTTCTTGCGGTCGCCGCCCTGCGATGAGGCATTGGCACCGGCCGCACCCTTGATGCGTTCGTTGCGGCGCTCTTCCTTTGATTTCTTTTTCGGACGGGTAGACTGGTTGAGGGCCGACAGGTCGATATGGCCCACCACTTTGGGAGCCACTACCTGGGCGTCAGACTGATAGCGGAACACTTCGTCTTCCGCAGGTTTTGCAGGAGCCGGTTCGGCAGGCTTCGCCTCGGCCTTAGGAGCCTCAGGAGCTTTCGGAGCTTTCGGAGCCGTGGGAGCGGGGGCCGCCGGCTTGGGAGCCTCAGGGGCTTTCGGAGCCTCGACTGCAGGCGCGGCGGCCTTGGCGGGTTCTGCCTTGGGGGCAGAAGTTTCAGCCTTGGGCGCGGGAGCCTCAGCCTTGGGGGCTTCAGGAGCCTTGGGGGCCTCGACCGCAGGCGTGGCGGGCTTGGGAGCTTCGGCCTTCATCTCTTCCTTCTTCACGGCAGGTTCAGCCTGAGCGGGCTCGGCAGGCTTGGTCTCAGCCTTCGGAGCCTCAGGGGCGGGAGCTGCGGGTTTCGCAGGCTCAGCCTTGGGCACAGGAGCTTCGGCTTTGGGGGCTTCAGGAGCCTTGGGAGCCTCGGCCGCCGGCTCAGACTCAGGCTTTGCGGGAGCCGCAGGTATGGGGTTATTGTTTTTGTCAAGCTCTATCTTGCCAATGACGCGGGGTCCGTGGGTGACAGAGGCAGCCGCTTCACGGTCAGATGAAGTAGCGACAGCTGATTTTTCTTTTTCTTTCTGACGCATGCGGTCGATACGCTCGCGCTCCTTGCGGTCGGGCTGGAAAGCCTCGACGAGGATATCATAGGCGCTCTCATCCAGACGGGTGTTAGGATTCGAGGCATCGATTGTGATACCCTTTTTACTCAACTGGTCAGCTAACGACTGGATAGTGACGTTGAATTCTTTAGCGGCTTGACTTATTTTTATTCTCGGCATATTGAGAGATTGGTGTTACAATTTTTATTGAGGAGGAGAGGTGCGGAATTCCGCCGGCGGAAGGCATCACAGTGCCTTGTGTGCTTATTCAGCTGGTTCTTCGGCGGGAGCTTCTTCGGCAGAGACAGCGGCTTCAGCCGAGGGAGCGGCTTCTTCGGCCGCGGGAGCCTCAGCAGGCGCTGCGGGAGCTTCGTCTTCGAATTCGGCGCTGAGGATGCGGATCACGTTGTCAACGGTGTCTTCCTCAAGGTCGGCCTTGTCAATGAGTTCCTGACGCGGGGTGCGGAGCACGCTCTTGGCGGTGATGCAGCCCATGTCCTTGAGGGCGTCGATAACCCAGCCGTCGATCTCGTCCTTGAATTCGTCGAGATAGATATCTTCGTCGATTTCCTCAGGGCTGTCGCGGTAGACGTCGATCACATAGCCTGTGAGCATCGAGGCGAGTTTGATGTTGAGACCGCCCTTACCGATTGCCAGCGAGACTTCTTCGGGGTGGAGGAAGACTTCAGCCTTCTTCTCTTCTTCATCGAGGTGGATGCTTGAGATCTTGGCGGGGCTGAGAGCGCGCTGGATGAAGAGCTGGGGATTGGCGGTGTAGTTGATCACGTCGATGTTCTCGTTGCGGAGCTCGCGGACGATGCCGTGGATTCGCGAACCTTTGACTCCCACGCATGCGCCCACGGGGTCGATGCGGTCGTCAAAGCTCTCGACTGCAATCTTGGCGCGTTCGCCCGGAATGCGGGCCACGGCGCGGATGTTGATCAGACCGTCGACAATTTCAGGAACCTCGCGTTCGAAGAGGCGGCGGAGGAAGGTCTCGTTTGTACGTGACACGGTGATCTTCGGGTTGTTGTTCTTGTTGTCGACGTTGGCGATAACGGCAAGCACGTTTTCACCCTTGCGGAAGAAGTCGCCGGGAATCGACTCGCTCTTGGGGAGGAGAAGTTCGTTCTTCTCATCGTCGAGCAGCAGAGTCTCGCGTGACCAGGTCTGATATACTTCGCCTGACACGAGCTGGCCTTCAAGTTCCTTGAACTTGGTGTAGATGGCCTCTTTCTGCAGGTCGAGGATCTTCGACTGGAGGGTCTGGCGGAGGTTGAGGATGGCGCGGCGGCCGAAGTCGGCAAAGAAGATTTCCTTGGTGTGTTCCTCGCCGATCTCCACGTCGGGATCGTCATCGGCGCGGGCGTCGGTGAGCGAGATCTGGAGGTTGGGGTTTGTGACTTCGCCGTCAGGCACTACTTCGAGATTCTGGAAGATCTGCACGTCTCCCTTGTCGGGGTTCATGATGACGTCGAGATTCTCGTCGGTGCCAAACATTTTGGCGAGCACGTTGCGAAATGACTCTTCAAGCACACTGATCATAGTGGTCTTGTCGATATTTTTCAGTTCCTTGAATTCGGCGAAACGCTCCACCATGTTGGGAGCTTCTTCTTTTCTTGCCATAGGGGTGGTTATGATATCTTTGTGTTTACTTTTTTATTCTTCTGTCTGTTAAAAAACCGGTCTGCGGCCGCTCACTTGAAGTTGATGACGTAGCAGACCTGCTTTGCCTGGGCCATAGGGATCACCGTCGGCTCGGCCACCATCACGGGGCGCTTCGCTCCGGGTTCCTTGACCTTGCGGGTGACTTCGAGGGTGAAGTCTTCGTCAGTCACGGCTGTGAGCACACCCTTGAGTTTCTTGCCGTCGCGGGTCAGCACTTCGACCTCGTTGCCGAGATTCTTCTCATACTGGCCTTTGACTTTGAATGGTGCGGTGAGCGAAGCGGTGCCCACTTCGAGGCTGTAGTCCTCATCCTCGCGGTCGAGTTTTTCGTTGAGACTTCTGTTGAGGTCGGCACAGAAGTCGAGATCTATGCCGGTGGCGCTGTCAAGCTCCACCACAATATCGTTTGCGGCCGAGACGGTCACGTCAACCACAAAGGCATCGGTTCCGGCAATGGCCTCTTCCACCAGGCGGCGGACTTCGTTCTTGTCAATCATTTGTACTTTTCGCACTTATAAAAACAATGGAGGAAGCTCGTGGCCTCCTCCGTGACTTTCTGAGTGCAAAGTTAATAAATTTTAGTTTTTTCAGCAAATCAAGCGACTTACCCACAGAGGAAGAGCGCCTTATTTAAGTTTTTTTAACCTCCGATTCGTTCTTCGGGGCGGTAGATGAGCGTGCAGGCATGGGTGGGATCGAGCACACGGCGTGCGGTGGCCACGACCGACGAGGTGGTCACCCTGCGGTAGGCCGGGACGATGTCATTGATATCCTCGCCGTGCATCTCGGCCATAGCGAGTGACTGCGCGCGCTGCAGATAACTGAGCGATGAGAAGGTGAATTCACTGGCGAAGCGGTTGATGGCGCGTTCGACCTCGAAGGGACTTACGCCGTCAGGACGGGCTTCGGCGTGGACATAGGAGAGGCGGTCGGGGCGGCCGGCGTGATAGCAGAGCCGCGAGGCCTCGTCTTTGAGACGGCTGACGGCCGTGCGGGCCGCCTGGGCCGAGTTGTCGGTCAGACGCGCCTGGAGCATCAGCATTCCCGGCTCCTCGCTTCCGGTGATCATGGCGTCGGCTGTGGCAAAGAGGTCGTCGCCGAGCACGAGGCGGCGATAGAAGCGCGACGAGTGGCCTGAGGCGAGAATGTCGGTGATAAGGTCACACTCTATATAGCCGGGCTCTCCGTAGCCTGGCATGGGATATGCCACCACCACACAGGTCTGAGGGACGGCTCCGCTTACTTCAAGCTCGCGGGGCGCAGTGACCGGAGGTTCCCGGTAGTATTGGCGCGGGCTGACCGGACGCGAGGGGATGGAGCCGAACCAGCGCTCCACACTTTCGCGCACCTGCTCCGGGCTGACGTTGCCGCTGACGGCGAGCACGGCGTTGTTAGGCGCATAGTGGGTGAAGAAAAACTGTCTGACATCAGCATCGGTCACTTTCTCGATGTGAGAGGGCTCCTTGCCGATGGTCGGGAAGCGGTAGGGGTGCGATGTGTAGACCAGTCCGCGCAGATAGTGGTGGAGATCGCCGTATGGGCGGTTGAGATGGGTTTCCTTGAACTCTTCGATCACCACGCTGCGCTGCACTTCGAGCGCCTTTGGCGAGAAGGCCAGGCCGAGCATACGGTCGCTTTCGAGCCAGAGAAGTGTTTCGAAATTGCGGGCCGGGGCCACGTCATAGAAGTTTGTGAAGTCATTCGAGGTCCATGCGTTGTCCATGCCGCCGGCGCGTTCCATCTCGGCATCGAAATCGGGGATGTTGACCGAGCCTCCGAACATGAGGTGTTCGAACAGGTGGGCCAGGCCGGTCATCGAGGGGTCTTCGTCGCGGGCACCTACGTTGTAGAGAACGTTGACGGCAACCATTGCCGTCGAGGGATCATAGTTGTGGATGACCCGCAGTCCGTTAGAGAGTGTGAATTTATGGCAGTCGATCATTTTTTTGCTGAAATCTGGACTTCAAAGTTATAAAAAAGCGCCGATATGGCATCGAAAAAAGCAAAAAGAGTGGATTATAGGGCTTTTAGCAAATAATTTTTAACAGATTTCTTGGAGATATAACTTTTTTGTCCGTATATTTGCAACATGAGCAATAGGTCATAATGGCAAGCCTATACTTTCCGGCCCTTTTACTCTCAATTATCTTTTATTAATCTTTTAATCTCAAACTCATCGCAATGAAAACTCTCGTTGAACAGCTCGCTTCCAACTTTGAAGCTTTCGCAAAAGACGCACAGGCTCAGGTTGAAAACGGCAACAAAGCTGCCGGTGCCCGCGCACGCAAAGCATCTCTCGAAATCGAAAAACTCCTCAAGCAGTTCCGCAAGGAGTCTATCGCAGCAGGCAAGTAATCAGAAAGCCCGCCTCCTGGGGGATTATCTCTTTTTGCCTCCCTTCAACAAACAAAAAGAGAGCAAAAAATATAAACCGCTGCCAGTCGAAAAGACCGGCAACGGTTTGTTTTTTTGTATAGCGGGTAGGTCTGGGCGGTCACCTGATGCAGTGGCGCAGAATGGCGTTGAGATCCTCGCGGGTGAAGCGGAGCGCCACCGAGGACTGGGTGGAGGCGTGGATGTAGAGCGAGATGGCGCGCGTCATCAGCACATCGTCATGGCAGCCCTTCATGGCCGAATAGCCGCCGTCAGGCAGGGCCTCATACTGCATCAGTTCATCGCAGGCCGTGGGGCAGCGCTCGGTGTAGGCCCCGTCGCGCACATAGGCCACGAGATTGGCTATCAGCGCCGCCTTGGTGCGTACATTGACGTGGAAGCCCGGCAGGCGCTGCCCGCTCTCGCCGCTGCGGCAGTAGAGGTAGGGATATGACTGCCTGAGAGTTTCGAAGATGTAGTGGCCGTGGCCCTCCGAGGAGCTTTCCCATGAATTGCTTTCTACAACGAGCATGGCATTGTTGAAATAGCGTCCGATGGCCGAAGCCTTGGCTGCGAGAAGATCATGGTCGATGTGGCCGCGCCACTGGCCCACTATCTCCGGCCGTCCGAGGGTGTCGGTGTGGCGGTCGAGCACGGAGATGACCGAATAGTCCGACCCGCGCGAGCGGCCCCCGATGTCGACACAGACAATGTAGGCCCCGCCCCTCCGCGGCTCTTTCCAGCGCACGAAAAGCCCTTGGGGCGAGGGTGAGAAGCGGGGCACTCCACCGGGACGGCTGACATCGCCCTGCTCCGAGAGCACCACCTCTCCCCTCTCGCCTTCCTCGCCGCAGCCTGCGCGCAGGCGCTCCACATCAGCCGGGGCGAAGACTCCGCGCGAGGTCGACTCGAAGGCCTCGGCGGCCACGGTGGGATATTCGGCTTTCATAGAGCGGTGGTCGGGGAAACCGAGCCGCTTGTCGTGATACCACTTTATGGCCTCCAGAGTGCAGCCGTGGTCGGTCCACAGACTGCGTTCGTAGGCATCGAGAGAGTCCCAGAGCTGCTGCGGATCGTCTACTTCGGAGCGATTGATGTCTATCTCATGCCAGGGCACGAAGAACGGAATCTTGTCACTGCGCCCCGGAGTGCAGGCGCGCATCCATTCGCGGTGGAAGAAGTTGCCGGTGCCGTTGGCGGTGCTTTCCATTGCTATGAACGAGAGCGGTTTGGAGGCAATGCCTGAGGTGACCGAGCGCAGCAGGTCGGCGGGATTGTGGAGCGGGGAGTCTTTCCAGAAAGCCACCTCGCTGAGATGGGCCAGCGCATAATCCTGGCCGCGTGTGGCTTCCTGATTCTCGCTCGAACAGACCGTCACCTTGCACTCGCGGCCGGGAATGACGCGGGTGTTGGTCATGCGCTCGAAGGGGCGGAATTCGGGTTTCACCTCCTCTTCCCAGTATTCTTCGGGATAGCGGGCAAGGAGGCGCGAATACATGCCTCTGATGGTAGCCGAGGTGTCTTTGACATGGGCGCAGATCAGCGAGTTCCAGCCACGGCAGTGGATTATCTGTATCCAGGCGAAGTAGATCTGTATCAGAGTCGAGCCGCCCCACTGGCGCGCTTTGAGCATGATCAGGCGCAGAGGATGTCCGGCGCGGCGCTCGGCCTCAAGAAGCGCTGCGAGCCTGCGCTGCGGACGGTTGAGGCGGAAAGGGATGTCGCGCGAGGAGATCTTGTCGGTGATCACTACGCAGCTGACGGCCCAGAAGGGGAAGTCATATCTGAACCGCAGGCGGGCTAAGTCGCGTTCAGAGGCTGCAAGACGGAGTTTCGGGTCGTCAAGCATTTCGGCCGGAATCCAGTAGGTCTTTCCGCCGAAGCTGTAGGGGACGCGGGTGGGATCCGAGGCATCGCCTGTCACCGGATCCGGATCATCGGCAAGTGCGGCATTGCGCCGCGCGTTTTCAAGGAGTATTTCTTTCATAAGTCAAGAGGTTTTCAGAGGGTGTTTAATAACAACCTCTTAGTACTGCCCGATGCGGAAGTCTCCGACTGCCACGCGGGCGGTGAGCGAGAGTGTGAAGCGGTGACGGTGGGGAGCGTGGAGTGCCACCGGAGGCAGATGGGTCAGCAACCCGGCGATCTCATAAGACGCAAGCAGATCGGAGTAGGCACCGCCGCAGCCGTTGTCGCCGAGCAGACTGACGCTGCCTTCGCCAACCTGCCCTCTGAAGGGCATCACAAATCGGCGCCAAAGCGCTGACGGTGCGCCGGGGCTGACCGAGACCGAGGCCGCAAAGGCTATCTCGCATTCCTCATCAAGCTCTTGGGTGAGATCATAGAGCCTGCCGTCAGCTCCTGCGCCCCAAAGTCCGGGCGGATGGCTCAGAAGCGAGGCAAGAGGCTGACAACTGCGGGTGAAGCGCACACGGCCGTCAGGCGAGGTGACGGCCACCGGTTCTGCGGCTTCGGCGGGGAAGCACCACAGCTCATCGGCGGCGCCTGAATAGCCGAGTCTGACGGCTCCGGCCGAGGGCCTGATGGTGGTGACACGGCGCCCGCTCACGCTGACCAGATCGCCTCCGGCAATGGCGGCGACCGAGGCCGAGGTAACGCAGACTGCCTCACTGCAGGAAGTGGGGCGCGGATCGAGGGTGCGCACCGTCAGGCGGCTGCGCAAGGAGTTGACAGTCAGACTCTGTATGCCTGACTGCCCGAAGAGATAGAAGCGTGAGCTTTCAGAGTCCCGGCCTGAGGCTCCTCCTACGGCGGCTGTGATGGCTACCGGGGCGGATCCGGCGTTTTCCACAGCGGCCTGAGGCGAAAGCGGCGAGGCAAGGGTGCTGACGGCAAGCATTCCGGGGAAACGGCGCGACACGGGGGCTGAGGCGGGGAGCACGAAGGCCGGAAGCGATTCGGTCAGCTCCACCGGAGCGGCCGAGGGGTGGAGCCAGTAGGCCATCGAGCCGGAAGGATCGGGGCGGAGGCTGACGCGGAGCACCGAGCGGCCGCAATAGAGCCTCATCTCCACCGCGTCAGGCGAGGGATAGACCAGCAGCGGCGACAGGAGGCTGACGGCAGGGCTTTTCCCTACGGCACTGCGTACCACCGACGATCCGTCGGCAAAGACAACTTTCACGGCCATTGGCTGAACCTCGCCGGAGCCGCTGTCAAGCTTCACGGCCATTTCGGCCGGCAGACTGCCGCTGAAACGCCGGGCCGACAGTCCGCCGGCCACTATGCAGTCGCCGCTGAGGCCCATGACAGATGCGCTCATCACGTGGGGCGGACTCAGCGCACGGATAGCCTCGCCGACAGGAGTCAGAGGCTTCACCGGTGCACCGGTCACAGAGCGCAGGGCTTTGAGATCGGCCCGGCAGTCGCGGCGGTCGGCATACCAGGGGTTTTCAAGCCCCTCCCACTCTCCGGCGGCGCTGTCGAAGCGGGCCGAGCCGAGGGTTTCGAGCGCGCCGCTGTCAAGACGGGCAAGGACGGCGGCCACCTGCGAGCTGAGCAGCGTGGCCGGAGCGGCCGGTGAGGCGAGGCTGTCATGCACTCCCGGCAGGCGCAGAGAGAGCACTGCCGAGGTGGCCGTGAACGAGCCGAGGGTGTGGGCGGCACGAAGGTTCCCTTCAAGCGGATGGAGCTGCGGGCTTACCTGGAGCTCGACGCTGCTGATCGTCCGGGCCCACAGTCCGTCAAGACTGCCGCGCAGACGCAGGCTGAATGTGCGGGCGGTGAGAGTAGTGGCCGCGACCTCGCTGAGAGAGCCGCCGCTGAGGCTGAAGGCGGCTCCGGTGAGCTGCGGTCCGCTGTCTGGGCCAAGGAGCACGGGCTGGGAGGTGTAGATGACACGGCCGTCGGCCCCGCGGAGGCGGTAGCGGGCTATGACGGGCTGAAAGAACACCCGCCGGGCCACTGCCCTGTCGCCTATTGCGAGATAGGCTTCGGTAAGCGCCGACTGCATGGAGGCAAGATCGGCCGACGTGAGACCGGCGGAGCGCGAGCTGTAGCTGCCGCGGAGGCTGCGGGCGTCGATCGTGGCTGAGACCAAGCCTTGGTCAATGCGCTCTATGGTCAGGGGCGGCGGGAGTTCAGAGGCACTGCGGGCGGTCCAAAGTCCGCTGAGGCTGTCGCGGCTCAGCATCTGAGGGTCTTCACCCTCGGAGGTCATTAGCAGAAGACTTTCGCCGGTGGCCACGGCACAGCGGGGAGTGCCTGAGGCTCCGGCTGGACGGTAGACTTCCTGACCGTCAAAGCAGAGGAGTCCGCTGTCATCGGCAAAGAAGAGGGTGAGCACTCCGGCGGAGTCGCAGAAAACTCCGCCGGGCAGAAGCCTGGCGCCGGGAATGACCTGGGATGTGAGGTGACGGGGCGGTCCGACAGGCACGAGGGAACTGCCTGCGGCGGCGGGACGCAGATTGTGGCAACGGCTGACTGATCCGTCATCGCGCAGCGGGCCAATAGGGAAACGGAGAGCTGGTGGAGGTGTGGTTTTCATGAGCAGGAAGCGGGTTCATTGACTGAGGCTTAGAGGGTTAATGATTCGGATTAACAATTCACGGAGTAATGGAGTCGGTGTGGAGCTGATGATTTTCTGATGCAAATTTACGGTCTCAGGAAGCGGATTTGGTGCGATAATGCGGAGAGAGGCAAAAAATTGTAAAAAAATTTCTGAGAAGCATATTGACTTGCAGGATAAAAAGTTGTAACTTTGCGTCAAATCGGCCAATTGCATAATCGACCGGAGACAATGGCAACTGATCAGCGTACACGCCCGGCAGTCGCCTGAATACCATGAAGAGTTTTATACCTTAATATATATAATAGGAATCAAAGATTATACATAACACTAATTCATTTAATACCAATTCAACTATCATTTAATTCTACACCATGATTAAAAGAATCAGGAGCATGGTCCTTGTTCTGGCATGTCTGTTGGGGGTTTCCCAGGCCAATGCAGAATTCAGGAATTTCAAGCTCAACCTCGGAGAAGAGGGCCTGCTAACAGCCGACGAAATTGCCGGCAAACAATCAGTTTCTTTTGGAGTTGTGGTCAATGCCGATGGATCGCTCACACGCGTCGATGCATCTGACACTTCAGCTAACTTGTTTTTTTCAGGCAATTACCACAGCGAACACGGCTGCACCGGAAGCACTCTGAAATTTGCCGTTGACGGCCCGGTAAAAATCACTCTCGGCACATGCCAGTTTGGCACAGGTGATGCCACCGTCACCAATGCCGCAGGCGAAACCGTGGCTTTCTTAAACAGCAACAACGGCACATGCTACCACGGCAACCGCACTGACAATGTCGTATCGGCCTATTATAAAGGTGGTGCGGCACAGCTCACTCTCACTCCCAAGAACTACACTCCCTACATCGCTGTAGAAGTGGCTGATCCTTCTGAAATCGTTGAAGACGCAACCGTCAGCTTCGATTTCGGCGAATATGCCGGCGCCGGTGTGCTCCCGGCAGGAGAAAAAGTAGAGATCGGCAAGACTTTCACAATCCCCAGCAACTACACAATCTACCAGGAAGGCAAAACCCTCGTAGGCTGGACCGATGGAGCTAAAAATTACGAGATCGGCGAAATCGTCACTGTCAACGGAGATCTGACCCTCACTCCCCGCTTCGTCAGCAACACCGTAAGCCTCGCCGACCGCACCGAAGCTCTGACACTCAAATGGAACTTCCGTCGCGACCAGGGTGTTCCCACAGTGGCTTGGGAAGGAAAAACAGGCGTATTCATGGTAGCTCAGGCCAAGATCGGCACTGAAATCATTGATGTCCAGCTCCCCATCTCTACCTCGCCAGGCAAATTCAACAACGGCAGCAACACCGACTGGGCTCAGGTTAACTCAGGAACCACATTCACCGTACCTTCATGCAAAGGAGCTATTATTTCTTTCGAATCATACAACCTCACAAATTCCAAGACTCCCGTCACTACAATTGACGGACAGACTATCAAATCAAGCAAGAATCCTTCATTCCAGATCGCAGGCAATGCCGAAACTGTTGATATCGTGGCCGGTTCTGACATCGGCTACATGCGCTACGTACAGGTTGTGCTTCCCGTCGCAGAATCAACCGGAGGCAAAACCTTCGACAACGTTGCGGGCACTCTCACCTGGGCCGTCGGTAACGAATCCGAACCCTCTGCAGACAGCGCCATCAACGGAGCCTACTCCACAGCCGGTGTGAACGCCGGATCAAGCCTCAAGGTCGAGACTGCCACTTATTTTGACCAGGAGATGGCTAAATATACTCCTGAGTCAGACAATCTCGGAACCGTAGCGGGCGCTATGATTGAATATCGCATCAAAGCCGCCAAAGGCATCACTTTCACTCCTTCGGAAGTGAAATACGATGCTGTCAAGGTCGGCACAGACAACGCAACTTTCTCCTACAGCTATGTGCTTGACGGCACCGAAAGCACCATCACCAAGGTAGATGCTTCAACCGTGCTGCGCAACAACGGCGCAAACGCCGCTACAGCCCAGCTCGGCCACTCTGTGACTATTCCGGAGAAAGCTGTCAACGAGTTCGCGTTCCGCTTCTATATCTCCAACACAGCAAGCACCAAAAACATTGCACTGAGCAACATCATTATCAACGGTGTGTTCAACGGCACTACCGAGGAAGTAGCCCTCTACACACTCAACGCATCTGTAAGTCCTGAGGAAGCAGCAGCGCTTACTGTCTACCCCAAAGCGGCTGAATACGAGGCCGGCAGCGAAATTTCACTCTCTGTAAACCCCAACTTCGGCTTCCACTTCGTGAACTGGACCGATGCAAGCGGCAATGTCGTTTCTACCGATCCTCAGTTCACCTACACTCTCAACGAGAACTCTGACCTCACCGCCAACTTCAAGTCAGTTGCAACCTATGAGCTGAAATATGACGTTGAAGGCGGTGCCAACACTTACATGGTGGAAGTCTCTCCGGCCCCGACTGTTATTGACGGCAAAAACATGTATGAGACCGGCTCTAAAGTCACACTCAAAGCCACCTCCAATTCAATCCTTACGTTTAACAACTGGAACGACGGGACAACATTCCCTGAAGTTTCACTGACAATGGATTCCGACAAGGAGATGACGGCTGTCTATTCGGCCATCGATTATATCATCGGCTGGGACTTCTACCGTCCAGGAAACAACGGCCGTCCCGCAGACTTTGCGTCGACTCCTGAAAACGAAAGCGTGGCCCTTGTGCTTTACAACCCCGAAACCAAGGAGACAAGCGGCTGGCTTGACAAATCTACAGAAGCAGCCGGAGGCTATGAATCGCTCCTGGGTGCCGCTGTCAACTGGACCAAAGGCTCCGCCGATGGCGACATAGGCCACAACTATTTCCAGACCACTGCCATCAACGCACGTGATTTCTCCAACATCAAGGTCAGCGCTGATCTTCTCTACAACTACAACGCCTATACCCGCGTGATCCTTGAATATTCACTTGACGGTGAAGAGTGGAAAGAAGTAGCTGACGTCAACATGCCGGTTGAAAAGACAGTCTACCCCATTGCAGGCACACTACCCGCTGAGGCAGACCATGCCGAGACTCTCTATCTCCGCTGGCGTCCTGACCTTTCAAGCTCTATAAACGGAACTAAATCTGCTAATGACGGCACAGCCATCGCCAACATCTATCTCACCGCCGATGCCGCTATCTATGACGATGGCACCGCACCCGTGGTTCTTTCTACTGTTCCTGCTGACGGAGCCGAAGGCGCATCTGCGACCGGCAAGATCGTCATCAACTTCGACGAGAAGATCAAACTCACAGACAATGCCAAAGCCACCCTCAATGGCGAAAGCATCGAACTCGCTGTTTCAGGCAAGACTGTTTCGGCAAGCTACCGAAACCTCGCCTACGCTACCGAACAGACTTTCGAACTTGCCGCAAACTCCGTATGTGATCCCGCCGGCAACACACTCACTTCTGCCGTGACCGTGAAGTTCACCACTATGGAACGTCCGACAGTCGAGAAGGCTCTCTACCACCACGAAGTCAGCACCACTGAAGAATTCCTTGCCGCCCTCGAAAAGGCCAACACCCGTCAGAACACAGGCGAACGTTACCGCATCTATCTCCACAACGGAACTTATGACCTCGGCAACCGCTGTCTGACCGCCATCTCAGGCAACAACATCTCGATCATCGGACAGAGCGAAGAAGGTGTCATCATCGTCAACCATCCTCAAGATGAAGGTATCGGTGTTACAGCTACCCTCTTCAACACCAGCACCGGCCTCTATCTCCAGGACATCACTCTTAAGAACGCCTACAACTATCTCGGCACTACCGGCCGCGCTGTCTGCCTCCAGGACAAGGGCGACAAGACTATCGCCAAGAATGTCAAGTTGCTCTCATACCAGGATACATATTACAGCAACAAGTCAACCAGCCGCTTCTATTGGGAAGATTCTGAAATCCACGGCACTGTCGACTTCCTCTGTGGCGGTGGCGATGTTTACTACAACCGCGTGAACCTCGTGCTTGAAAAACGTTCAGGCAACGTTATCGCAGCCCCCAACGGTCAGCTCAAATACGGCTACGTATTCCTTGACTGCGAGATCAACGCTGTTGCAGGCGGAGAATCTACCGTAAACGGCGCTTACACCCTCGGTCGTCCCTGGGGAGCTGACTGCCGCGCCCAGTACATCAACACCCGCATGAATGTCACTCCCTCTGCCGCAGGCTGGGCTGAGATGGGCAAGAACAAGCCCCTGGTATTTGCAGAATATAATAGTACTGACAAAAACGGAACTCAGATCGACCTCTCGTCACGCAAAGTGAAATTCGACGGTGGAACTCAGGCAAGCGCCATCCTTACAAAGGCTCAGGCCGACGAACTCTCTATCGAGAACGTGATGGGCGGATCTGACAACTGGAATCCGCTTGCCTTCACCGAACAGGCTCCTGCCCCCACCAACGTAACTATCAATGAAAATGGTGAGATCAAATGGGACCGCAGCGACTATGCACTCTGCTGGGCTGTCTGCAAGGACGGCAAAATCATTGCCTTCGTGACAGAACCCACCCACACAGTTGAGGCTGAGGTTTCACGCGCGGCTGCTCCCGTCTACACTGTCCGCGCCGCCAATGAAATGGGCGGTCTCGGCGAAGAAGTCAAGGCAGTCTATACTGAAACCACCGGCATCACAGACATCACAGCCGACCAGGAAGTAGTCTCAACCGTCTACTACAACATCCAGGGCATCGCCGTAAGCCCCAACACCACCGGCCTCCTCATCAAGGTAGAGACACTTGCTTCAGGCGCAACCCGCACAAGCAAAGTGATTGTGAAATAAGTTCAGCCGAAAAATCAGACACCATCGGCAGTCAGCACTGACTGCCTCCCCCACTCCACCGCGGCCCGGCACCACGCCGGACCGCGGTCTTTTTTCAACCGAAGCTTCAATCAGACCAATCAGGCTAATCAGGCCAATTAGACCAATTGGTCAAAACCCAAAAAGAAAGCGCTTTCAGGCAAATCAATAACCTGAAAGCGCTTTATGCTTTTAAATCCTAAGGCCTTACTCCGTCACCGTTCCAAGCTCACGGACAGAACCTGTCAGCGGATTGAAATGCAGGTAAGACGGAGACTTCTTATTGGTAAACAGGCTCGGATCAAGTCCGAAGACAACTCCATACTGCGCCACATCGAAAGTATCTTCGGCAAGAGTCTCGTCGTCATAGCTCAGGGTCACACGCGCAGTGCCCGGAATGCGGTAAGCCACACCCCCCTTGGGGAAAGTCTTGGTAATGCCCTTCTCATTGACCGGCAGCTCGCCGCGGGTCTGCGGAGTGATCGAGATATAGATCGGCGCACCGGAAAGATCATTGGCGTCCACAAGGCCGTCCAAAGCCGACAGGCGAGCCACCACCTTGCGGCTCACAGCTCCGTCGTCAGGCAGATAGACCGTATAGGTGCGGACCTCGACTGACTTCTGGACAGTGCCGAGAAACATCGCCGTCAGAGCCTCTTCCTGCGAGGCAAGCTGATCAAGGGCAAGCTTCATGGCAGCGCCGTCAGAGGGCATAGCGTCAGCCTGACCGGAGATGATCTCGTTGCGGTTGTTGCGGAACTCATAGATCTTGTCGGCGGCAAGCTGTGCACGCTTGGCCAGTGACTTGCTCTGGATCATCTCAGGCGTGATGGCCTGCTGTGCCACCGGAAGCTGCAGAATGGTCGGTTCGGCCTCTACCGGCTGCGGAAGCGGCGAGAGGCTGACTGTGGCCTCGTATGACTCATCGTTGACCGACAGCGGAAAATTCAGGTCGCTCACGGTCATGTAAGTGCCGGCTCCGCCCTTGAATGTGGCCAGATAGCGTTCCTTCTCATCGGCTATGGCTATAGGATTGACCACCGCCTCGGTGATGCGCCAGCTTGTCGACGGCTTGAGGATCGGAGTCGCGTTGAGATAACGGCGCGCATACTGATAGAACTCTCCGGGAGTGCTGACGGTCTTTTCAACCGCCACTGTGACCTCAAAGGCGGTCAGCGGCAGAGTGTAGATCAGGCCATACTCGCTGGCCTTTGTCGCGCTAAGTTTTGTTGAAGTCTGGGCAGCGGCCGGAACAGCAGCGGCGGCCGCTCCGAGCAGCAGTATTGATAGTAGCTTTTTCATCTTGACTGTTATTGCTGTGAATTATGACAGATCTGTTTGTAAGAAACCCTGCGGTGCAGACTCGGCCTGACGGAATCAGGCGCCGAGAATCGACTTGATGGCCTTGCCGGTGGCGGCGGCTATGTCGCCCGCCGTGGTGCCGTACTCGCCCTCTTCGGCTGCGGCTATGTCACCCGCAAGACCGTGGATATAGACTCCGGCGGTAGCGGCTGTCTCCGATTTATATCCCTGGGCAAGGAGCGCGGTGATGATGCCCGTGAGCACGTCGCCGCTTCCGGGAGTGGCCATTGCCGACGAGCCTGTGGAGTTAAAAAACACTTTGCCGTCAGGGCGCACAGTGGCACTGTAGCGGCCTTTGAGCACAATGATCAGCTTGTATTTATGGGCCACTTCGAGAGCTTTCAGCAGACGGGTCTCCGCCGAAGCCTGCGAGCCGAAAATGCGGTCGAACTCCACAGAATGGGGAGTCAGTATCGACCCCGGAGTCAGGTGGTCGATCAGCGCCGGATTGCGGGCTATGATGTTGAGCGCGTCGGCATCGAGAACCATCGGGCGCTTGATGGTCTTGATCAGAGTTTCAAGCGCGCCCTTGGTGGCATCGTTGGTGCCTATGCCTGGACCGGCCCCGATAGCCGTGTAGTTGAAGCGCGGGGTCATGTCGGAAATTACGTTCTCCTCGCGGTCGGGCAGGAAAAGCGCCTCCGGAACTGAATTCTGAATCACGCCGAAACCACAGCGCGGCGAGTGGACCGTCAGCTTGCCGACCCCTGCGCGCAGAGCGCCGCGGGCAGCCATGACGGCAGCTCCCATCATGCCGTAGCAGCCGGCAAAGAGCAGCGCATGACCGAAATCGGCCTTGGAGCAGAAATCAGGACGGCGTTTGAGCACCCGGCAGACGTCATCTTTCTCTATGAGATAATATTTCGTGGTGGTTTCCTCGATGGCCTTGCGGCTCAGACCGATATCTACTGTCTTCCACCGCCCGACAAGCTCGGCGTTGTCGCTCAGGAAAAATGCGAGACGGGGGAACTGAACGGCTATGGTGAGATCGGCGTGGACCACATTGCGCGCGAGCACACGGGTGTTCCAGTCGCCGAACATGCCTGAGGGCACGTCGATCGACACTACCGTAGCGCCCGACTCGTTGATGTAGCGCGCCATAGCCATGTAGCCACCCTCAAGCGGATTGCGCAGGCCGGTTCCGAAAAGGCCGTCGATCACAAGGTGGTCGGGGGTAAGGGGCGGAATGTGGGCTGTGTGCACGATCTCAGTCATCGAGACATTGCCCATGCGCATCAGCTCCTCGCGGGCCATACGGCAGTCGCGCGAGAGAGAGTCGCCCTTGACATTGATGAGCACCACGTGGGGATTGAAGCCGGCCTCGATCAGCAGCTTGGCCACTATCAGGGCATCGGCGCCGTTGTTGCCCGCGCCGGCAAAGACCATAGTGGGTTTCGACTGACGCCAGCGGCTGAGAATCTCATTGACCACACCCTCGGCCACCCGATGGATAAGCTCCATAGAGCTGACACCCTCGTCGTCGATGGTGACGCGGTCAATGTGGCGTATATTTTCAGTAGTAAATATTTTCATGATCCGGAGATGAGTCTGTGAGTGACGGAAGCCCGACAGCCGGCTGTCGCTTTTCAGCCTGCGGCCCAATCACTTCTATTGCAGATTACAAAATTACAAAACAAGATTGTCATGAGCAACCCCACCCCGAAACTTTTTCATCTGATCACTACGAAGCCGCCACCGGGCTGCATGGTGACCGACGGGGCTTTTTTGCCGGCTGTCAGATCTTTTCTGACAGGATTACGGTCGGCATCGTCGCAGTAGAGCGTATAGGCATCGCCCTTGGCAAGACTGTCAAGAGTGACTGTCACGGGCTTGCCGGTGGCATTTACCCCGGCTATGTACCACTTGTCGGCATGGCGGCGCGCCAGCACCACATAGCGGCCCGGATAGCCTTCGATGAAACGGGTTTCGTCCCATACGGTGGGCACCTCGCGCAGATAGTCCATGCAGACGGCCGGCGCGTCCTCAAGATTGTAGGGCGTTATGGCGAAGTTCTGCACCGGATTCTGAAACAGTACGGTTGTGGCCAATTGAAAGGCATCGCTGGTCATGCGGCGGTGACCGTCACGGTTGTTCCGGCTGATATACTTGTTCATGAAACAGCCGCCGAACTCCATGCAGCCCACACTATTGCGGATGAAGGGGTGGAGCGTGGCGTTGAAAGCCTCGTCGTCACAGGCCTGCTGGGTGAAATACATGTTCTCGCTTGCTCTCACGGCCTCGCTTCCCACATAGTTGGGATACATCCGCTCCCATCCGCGCGGCAGTGTGCAGCCGTGGAATATCACCATCAGTCCGTGGTCATCGGCATCAGACAGTATCGCCTCATACAAGCGCATGGTCTCCTGCTTGTCGCCGCCGAAGAAATCCACTTTTATACCCTTCACGCCGAGGCTGCGCAGCCAGCGCATCTCAGCCTTGCGTCTGATGGGATTGTCCATGCAGTTTATCGGGCCCTGCTCTATGTCGTTCCAGTAGCCTGAGGAACTGTACCACATTATAAGGCTCACTCCCTTCGAGCGGGCATATCCGGCAAGCTCCGGCAGACGGTCGCGCCCGATCTGAGTGTCCCACCAGTTGTCTACAAGCACATATCTGTAGCCCATCTCATGAGCGAAGTCAATGTATGCCTTCTGGTCCTCCATGTTGATGCTCTTGTCCTGCCATACAATCCAGCTCCATGTACCGCAGCCAGGCTCATAGCTGTTGGCCGAATCATAACGCGGGCTGACGAGATCCCAGGGCACGGTGGTCTCCACTATCGGCGCGAGGTCGCGGCCCACGGTGATAGTGCGCCAGGGAGTATAGCCTGGGAGAGCCATCGCGGCGCCCGCATTGCCGTTGCCGTTGTTTTCCTCCGGCATGGGATAGGCTATTGTATAGAGGCCGTCGAGCCTGTAGTCGCTCAGATGCGATCCGCAGTAATAGCCGTCGACCCCGGTTTCGGAGAGGAGCACCCAGCCGTCATCGCCAACTCTGAACAGACAGGGGAAGGTGTAGCCACGGCCGTATTGCGAGACGGCGTCCATAGGCGCATCGGCCGTGTAGACCTCCTCATACGACGGACTGGTGCGCTTCCAGTTCTCCATAGCCGTGCGCTGTGGCGTAAGGAAAGTGGTGGTGCCACCAGGAAAACGGAATCCTGAGGCCTCGGAGCTTATATAGATCGCCCCTGTATCGCCCTGACGAGGTATGCGGTAACGGAAAGCCACATCATGGTCCGACACCCTGAACTCTACCTCCCAGCGGCCTCCGCCGGGAGTTTCAAAAGACACCGTCGCTTCATTGGCCCGATAATCGACCGAGCTCTTCTTGATGCGGTCAAGCGTGTAATGTTCCTCAACCCTCCTGACCTCCGAGGGGACGATGGAGGACGATGTAGTGAAGGAGCCGATGTTTGATTCGAAACCTAAAGGCGACTGGCGGAGCATGGTCTTTCCGTCGAGAGTCACCGAGTAACACGGACGGCCTTCAGCGTCAAGCTCAACGCTGACGTCAAGTTTGCCGTCCGGGCCTGTGATGTTGAAAGCAAAAGCCGTTGATATGCCGGCAAGCATTGCGATGACCGGCAGCACTGTTCTTTTCATAAGTATGGATAGAGTTTTATAGTCCGGCAGGAAATCACTGATAGTGAGCAGTCTCTAATCAGAGACCCTTAATGAAACAGCCTCTAAGTTAGGCAATTTTTCAGAATCCGCCAACCCGTTGCGGCACTCATCAGCCTCAGCGGTCTCCTTTGATTACAAAACCCGCTCATTTTTATTACAAAACCGTCACTCCTCAAGCCAGGCAGACCTCACCGTGGCTATTCCATCCCGGCAGATCCGATTCTATATGATCTCGAAATCCAGTCCGCGGCGGCGCAGTTCTTCCGGCAGGCCCGGAGCCGGACTGACGAGCAGACGGCTGATGCCTGGCAGCAGAAGCAGTGGAAGATCATCGAGATGGTCGGTGGCCACAACGGCTATAGTCCACCCCTCGCGGGCGGCATAGTCCAGACAGAGATCTCGTTTGCGTTCACCGCGAGTCTCAGTGTAAGCCTCTCCAGCCCAAGCCGGAAGCGGAGTGGCGATGAAACCGTCAAAGCCTGCCAGAGCAGTAAGGCGCGGCAGGTAGAGGTCAGGAGCGGCCGATGCAAGCAAAATCCGATAGCCCCGCCGCCTGTAGCCGTCGAGCCGTTCAAGCAGCTTCCGGTTCAGAGCAGCGCCAAGCACCGATACAAAATTCTCCATGTCAGCTTCAGACATTGATTCAGCCGCCATGCGGTGGACCGGATGCTTCATGCCCGTGTGGCTTATCAGCCTGAGGCGGCGCAGTCCGAGCAGACCGCCCATGCGAAGCAGACGCCAAAAGCCACGCCGCCGGCGCAGCTGGGCGGCCATGAAGCGCACCAGCATGTGCAGCGAATTGCCGCAAATCAGCGTGCCGTCAAGATCTACGACCACGCAGGGCGACGCCACACACTGCACCCCCTCAGCCTGGAGTGAAACTCCGGTTGATATTTTCATGCGTCCATCGACCACGGGAAACGGATTAAAGTTCTGTCATCATAGATAGCATAGTCAGGCCTCGTCAGCGGAGCGGCTGTGGTCACGGTTATGGCAGCCGTGCGCAGTTCAATTTCAGGATTCCCGCACCTCAGCGCCTCGGCCACTCGCAGCATGGTCGTTCCGCTGTCAACGGCATCGTCCACAAGCAGCACCCTGATCTGTCCAAGCCCCGTAAGCGAAGATGGCAGCTGGAACGGAGGCAGGTCAGAGACACTCCTGTGGCGACCCGCCAAGACGTAGGCCTCAATAATTCTGAGCCTGTCAAGCAGAGGGCGCGGCAGACGGCCGAGCACCTTTCCGAACATGCGCTTGCGGCTCGTCGACGGCCTTTGGAGGCCCACAAAACCGAGAGCCGCACGCGAGAAGCACGGACGCATCTCACAGGCCACATACTCACCGCCCCGGCGTATGCCCACAATCAGCTGCGGCTCGAAGCCCGAAGCGACCACCAGCCCCGCAAGCTCCCGGCATATACGGCCAAATGCGGCGGAATCGAGTGTCAGCACTCTCATCTGATCCTCCCTTCGTAGAAACGGTGCGAGACCTGTCCGAGCACTCCGCGTCCGAGATAGCTCAGCACTATTCCGAGCTTGTTTTTCAAACGCACCCGTGGATTTGAAAGACTCTCACGGCGGTAAGCCCTGATCAGTCGCCAGCACTCATCGGCAACCGGCGCATAGCGCCCGTCAGGGTCATTCGCGGCTATCAGGCCGAACATATTGAAGGCCGCGCTCAGCCGGCGGTCACGGGCCGCAGGCAGCAGAGCGGGATGATGGAGAGCCATATGCTTCTCCATGCGCTCCGTCACTTCAAGCACATCGAAGCGACGCGGCGAAAAGCAGCCTGTCACGCTGACCGGATTTTTGCGATAGAAGTATAGGCAGTCTGGTATAAGAGCTGTCTTCCCGGCCTTTTCGGCCAGAAGATAGAATATGTCAAGGTCTTCATAGAGGATGCCTTCACGGAACCTCAGGCCGCTGTCAAACAAACTTCGCGCAAAGATCTTGCCACACACGGAGGGGCAGGCTCCATCCTGATAGAGCACCTTCTCTATATAAGCCTCCTGCCCGAACACCGTCGGCAAACCGGCCGGAGCATCCGCCCATCTGACCTGCAAGCTATCGGCGCCTTCAGTCCACCGGGCCTCAACAAACGAGGTGCCGCTCCTGCTGGCGGCCTCAAGCAGCACGGCCACGGCATAGGGCGAAAGCACATCATCGCTGTCGAGAAACATCACCCACTCTCCGCGCGCCATTTCCAGACCAGAATTGCGGGCAATTGGAAGACCTCCGTTGGGACGCCTGAGGACCCTCACCCGGCTGTCGCGCTCAGCATATCCGTGTATTATCTCCGGAGTAGAGTCGGTAGAGCCGTCATCAACCACAATCACCTCCAGGTCAGTGAATGTCTGTCCGAGAGCGCTGTCAAGACACTCCCGGATATACATCTCCACATTATAGGCGGGTATTATGATAGAAACCATGCTCTTATCCGAGATTCTCAGACTGTCAGTCCTGCCTCTGAAGTTCGAAACCGGCCGTCATGCCGTCATACTGCTGAAGGATGGCGGTGAGACCTTTGATTGTGCTGTTTCCTGAAAGAGAGCCGGCCTTTTCAACCAGCGTCATGAGCTTGGTGACATCGAAAGTGAGTTCCATTCTGTTGCCGTTCATGACAATAAAGCCCTCCATAGAGCCGACCTTTATCTTTTTGAAGGCCTTGAAATTGAAAATGAAGTTTCCAGACTCGGAGTCCCTGGTGATAGTGCCGTTCAGAGTAATCATGCGGGCCTTGAAGGTGAATGTGGAGTCGGCATTGATGGTCATGACGAGCGAAGTCAGACCGGCGGTCTTGTAATAGGGAGCCAGTTTGGCCTCTACCTGCTGTGCGGCGGCGGCACCGCCGGCCTTGAGCAGGAAATTGTCACTTTTGAACGACACTGCCGGATTGAGATATTTCCATGTTCCCACCATCTTCTCCACGGTAAGCTTCGAACTTCCCACACCGAGAGCGTTTGCCACACCTGAGAGCAGATCGCCGAGGCCGCCCCCTTTTGAAGAGCCGGTCTTGGTCGAGTCAGACGCGGTGGCTGAAGAGACTTTGCCGAGAAGGTCTGAAATGTCCCAGCCAGAGGCTGAGGCGCTCATTGAGGTTGAAAGGAATAGAAAGAGAAAGAGGATGACAGTTAATTTTTTCATATTTGCAGTTATTTGATTTCTAAAAACAGAGAAGCAGGCATCAGTAAGCAAGACTGATATTGTCAATCCATAGAGTGCTTCCGAGAGAGGCTCCTTTGACAGGATCAGCCGAGGTGACTATCGAGGCGGTCTCTTCAGCAATGGTGCCGACCGAAGCCGAGGAGGCAAACATCAGTCTCATGCCGCTTGCCTTGATGCCGAAACGGGTGTAGGACAGCGGGGCCGTGAAGGCTGTATAACTGTTGGCTATAGGCAGATATGTACGGGCCGAGGCTATCACCTGCAGCTCACCGCCGACATCGCCATAGATTTCTATAATGGCTACTCCGGTGTCTGACGGGCTGTCAGGCGAGGGTGCGTATTTATAGAATCCGTTAAGCGACCGCGGTCTCGACTTCCAGTCGACAACATCCTTATAGCTCTCCTCCATGCTGAAGGCGCTGAAAGAATACTCTCCGAGGAAAAGCTTGCCCGCGGCACGGCAGGCCACATGCGGAACCACCGGAGAATACTGCAGATAGGGTCTGCCGGTCTGCGCATAGTCCGGAATATCCTCACCGCTGAGATCAAAGCCCACACTGCGCAGGCAGACGGCGAATTCGCCGCTTTTGACCTCATCGGATACCGTGAAGACCGACGGCTGCATATACCAGGTGTTATGATTAGAGGCGCGTGTGCTGAAAGTCTTGGCGTTGGTGTTGGCCCACTTCTGTGGAACCTGCTGTGAGAATGACTCGCGGTTCTGCCAGTTGTAGATAGCGACTTCGGTCTGTGAATAGCGGCCTCCGCTCGGCAGTCTGTCATAGACCACTCCCGATTTACGGTCTTCAAAGTCTGAATTAGGAAGCGCCGGGGCCTTTTCTGTCGTGAAGCGCTGTCCGGGGGTAAAGTCAGAGGCATCCGGACGGTCCATCATGGTTGCGGTCAGCGTGTATGAGGTGTTTGGCGAAAGTCCGCTCAAGGCAAGCACTCCGCTTTCCTCGTCACGCAAGAGGACCGGCCCCCTGCGCCCGTCGACGTAGAGCATCAGCCGGCGCACCACTGTCTCGACCGTAGCCTGGTCCGGGGCCATGACCCTGATCATGGCATAGGTGGCGAAGGGATCTGCCACAAGTTCGAATTCAGGCATACAGCGCTCTACGGTGAATTCGGCTCTGATCTCCTCGCAATACAATATACGGGCCCTGATGTCGGCATTGCCGTCAGGGATAGCAAACTCAAGTTCATATGACGAATCGCCGGCCGGTCTGACCGCAAGCACAGATGCCGGCTGCCACAGACCGTCGGCATCAAGAATCTCGATCCCGACATTTGAGGCGAAGTCCACGGCCCTGGTGCTGACCGTGAGCGATGCGGATGTGGCTCCGACGGGAGCGTCACCGACCGATGTTACCGAGATGTCGACGGCGGTGGTCTGCACCTGCAGCCTCAGCGGCTCGCTGACACGTCCGCAGTCATCTTCGGCTATGAAGCTGAAACATGACAGGGCTTCATCGTCAGTCAGGAAGACAAGTTTTCCGATCAGTGCGGTAAAGTCCACCGATCCGCCGGCCGATGTCAGATCGGACATGAGTCCGACAGCAGCAAAGGCAGCTTCATCTTCCGCAGAGGGATGCAGCAGATCAACAAGCACCGGGAATGACAGCGATGAGAGATAGGCCGACGATACCGAGAGCCAAAGATGCGAAAGCGGGGCTGCGGCGGTGACGGCTGCTCTGACCGGAGTTTCCGGCTGTTCGCCCTCAGGCACTGTCAGGATGCTTCCGGGAGTCCAGCCCGAAGCGGTCAGAGATGGCGGAAGGGCTGACAGGAAGTCGGCGCTAAGTGTGAACGATGCACTCTTGCCGGGAGCCGAGCAGGTGAGCACGGGGTCAGGGCCTGAGATGTCGGCACTTACCTCACACTCATAAAAGCAGCCTGAAAGGGCTGAGAAGTCAAGGCTTCTGAATGCGGTATGCCGCCCGTCAGGGAGTATGACGTCAAGATATATCCCGGTCTGTCCGGGTGTCAGATAGAGCAGGCGCGATTCATCGGGGCTGACGCGGTGATATTCTCCGCCCGGAGTGTGGACAAAGGCTGCGACTTCACCGATACCGGCTGTTATGGCGGGGCTGAAATCGAATGAAAAGGCACTGCTGACAAGGTGCATTGTCAGCGGCCATGTCAGCCGGCGGTCCGGTTCGACTACGGCCGAGACGGAGCCTGAGTAACACGGAGTGTCAAAGCCTTCGGCTCCTTTGCCGGAGATTGCTTCTATAAGATATGAGCCGGAGTAGTAGAGATCCTGCGCGGGAAAATCACAGAGTGATTTCCATGTGTGGGAGTAGCTGCCCTCGGCGGCTATCATCGTCACGCTTATCTGCGATTGTTCGGGCACACAGGGCGAGGCCACTATGATCTCCTGCGTGAGCGGATCGCGCAAGGTGGCGTCGACGGTCACGTCAAGCGACAGGCTTCCGGCTCCGTCTGATGCCCGGTCAGAGTCATCGGAGCAGGAGGTGGCGAGCAGTGCGAGTGGTAAAAACGTGATGAATGAGTGGCGGAGAGACATAGTTTAGTTGTCGGTCAGCAGCAGGTGGAAGGTCAGAGATCTATACGGGAGGCCTTAAGAGGTGTCTGAAGGAATATTTCGGCGAGTTCGGTGAACTTGTCGGGGTTTTCGGTGGTCAGGAATTCGCATGAGCCGCCTTTGGTGCACTTGGCATCCATTTCGGGATGGCGGCGCAGATAGTCGGCGAGACTGGCGCCTACGAGTTCACCCTGGGTGACGATGGTGGCGCGCGAGCCGATTTCGCGGCGGATCTTGTCGATCAGCAGCGGATAGTGAGTGCAGCCGAGAATCACGGTGTCTATTTCAGGCTCCTGGGTGAAGAGTTCATCGACATATTTCTTCACAAAATAGTCGGCGCCGGGCGAGTCGAATTCCTTGTTTTCGACCAGAGGCACCCACATGGGGCAGGCCACGGAGACGGTGCGGAACTGGGGGAAGAACTTGGCGATCTCTATGTCATAGGTGCCTGAGCTTACGGTGCCGGGGGTTCCGAGCAGGCCTATATTTCCGTTTTTGGTTATATGACCGAGGGCTTCGACCGTGGGTATGACCACGCCGAGCACACGGCGCGATGGATCCCATCCGGGCAGGTCTTTCTGCTGGATGGAGCGCAGGGCTTTGGCCGATGCGGTGTTGCAGGCGAGGATCACCAGCTGGCAGCCGCGGCTGAAGAGGGCTTCCACTGCCTGACGGGTGAAGCGGTAGACTACGTCGAACGAGCGTGTGCCGTAGGGAGTGCGGGCATTGTCGCCGAGATAGAGGTAGTCATACTGCGGGAGAGTTTCGCGGATGCCTTTGAGTATGGTCAGGCCGCCGTAGCCTGAGTCAAAAACGCCGATTGGGCCGGGTGCTGAAGGAAACATGGTTCAGTGTTTTTTTTGAAGGTGGGTGAAACGAGAGGCGAAGAGCTGTCCGGGCCTCTGTCCTTTATCAGCAATCTCCGGCTGCAAGCAAAACGCATTGCGGCCGGAGATAGTTTTATCAGATCTGGGTAATTATTCTGTTCAGGCTACGACTGTCAGGAGATAGTCATAGAAGTAGCTTACGATGCCGAGGCCGATGATGCCTGCAACGCAGATCCACATGCCGAGACGTTCGGAGCATGCCGAGCGGAATGTGGCGATCGGGCTGTCGCTTTCATTGATGAACATGGCCTTCACAACGAGCAGATAGTAGTAGAGGGAGATGATGGTGTTGATGAGGGCAATGAGCACCAGCACGTAGAGAGCGGCTGAGGCGGTTCCGTTGAGGGCGGCTGTGAAGACAAAGAATTTGCTGAAGAAGCCTGCAAACGGGGGGATGCCGGCGAGGGAGAACATGGCGAGCATCATTGTGAACGACAGACGGGGGTTGGTCTTGTAGAGACCGTTGTAGTCGGTCATGTCTACCTTGCCTGTGGCGTTTTCAATGGCTCCGATCACGCCGAAGGCGGCGAGGTTGGAGAAGACGTAGACGAGGGTGTAGAACATGAGAGCCGAGACGCCCATATTGTTGTCGCCGATGATTGCGAGCATTATGTAGCCTGCCTGAGAGATCGACGAGAAGGCGAGGAAGCGCTTCATGTTGGTCTGGCGGATGGCGAAGAGGTTACCGACTGTGATGGTAAGGATGATCAGAGCGTAGAGCATCCATTCCCATGCCTGGGCGTAGAATTGACCGAATACCTGGGTAAGGACCACAAGGAAGGCGAAAGCCGCCGAGCCTTTGGAGATGACCGAGAGATATGAGGTCACCGATGTGGGTGCACCCTGATAGACGTCGGCTGTCCAGAGGTGGAAGGGAACGAGCGAGAGTTTGAATCCGAAACCGGCCATCACGAAGGCGAGGGCTACCGAGAGCATCACGCCCATGCGGCCTGCGAGAGCTCCGGTGATGCCGTCGTAGTAGAGAGTTCCGGCCAGACCGTAGACAAACGAGAGACCCATCAGGAGGATTGCCGAAGAGAATACGGCGGTGAGGACGTATTTGATGGCGGCCTCATGGCTTTCATAGCGGTGCTTGTCAAAGGCGACAAGTGCGCAGAGGGGAAGCGAGGCAGTTTCGAGGCCGATGATGAACATCAGGAAGTGGCGGCTCGAAATCATCAGATACATGCCTAAGAGGGTCAGAAGTATCAGTTCGTAGAATTCGCCGCGGCGCACTGCGGTGAATTCGGAGTTGGCCCATTTGACGGACTGGATGAGGACGATGAACACGCCGACATTAAGAATGTTTTTGATAGCCACCATCACGGGTGAAGTGACATACATTCCGGCGAAGGCGGTCTCAGGGGCCTTGACCACGGGGCAGAATCCCCAGGCGACGAGCACACCCATGAGAACGGTTGCGATCATCGGGACGGCTTTTGCCGAACGGGGGCTGCAGAAAGTGTCATAGAGGAAGACTAATAGGAATACGATTAACAATCCTATTTCCTGCTTGAGTGCTAAAAACTGTGAGTAATCCATTGCTATTAATCTATAGATTAGTTCAGACCGATAACGGTGAAGATTTCAGGGCTGAAAGTGAACTTGATAAGATCGACGAAGAAGTTGGGGAAGAAACCGATGCCGGCCACGCAGACGATGAGTCCGGCGGTGGCTACACGTTCCCACCACTTGGCGTCGGTGAGTGTCATGTGGTGCTGGTCATAGACGGGACCGTAGAGGAGCTTGCCTACGACGCGGAGGATGTAGACGGCGGTTGTCACGATGGAGCTGCAGGCCACTATGACGAAGACGCGGTGGAAGAGGTCAGAGTGTTCGAACGATCCGACAAAGATTGTCATTTCGGCAACGAAGCCGGAGAGACCGGGGAGACCGAGGGAGGCCATGCCGGCGATGACGTAGCAGACCGAGAGATAAGGGAGGATCTGCATCATGCCGCCCATCTCGCGGATGTCGCGGGTGTGGGTTCGTCCGTAGATCATACCGATGAGGGCGAAGAAGAGGGCTGTCATCAGACCGTGGGAGAGCATCTGCATGATGGCTCCGGTCATCGCTGTGGTGTTAAGCATGAGGATGGCGAAGAGCACCAGACCGCAGTGTGACACCGATGAGTATGCGTTGATGTATTTGAGGTCGTTCTGGACGCATGCGCTGAAGGCTCCGTAGACAACCGAGATGCCGGTGAGGATGAGGAAGATCCAGGCTAGTTCGTTGGCGGCGTGGGGCATCAGGTAGATGGCCACACGGAAGCAGCCGTAGCCGCCGAGCTTCATGAGCACACCTGCGTGGAGCATCGACACTGCTGTGGGGGCCGATGCGTGGCCGTCAGGCGACCAGGTGTGGAAGGGGAACATGGCGCCGAGCACACCGAAGCCCACGAAGGTCATCGGGAAGAGGAATGTCTGCCAGCCGTGGCTGATGGCGTCGTTCTGGGCAATCTCAAGGATGTTCCAGGTGAGGGGCTGTCCGGCGGGAGCGGAGTGGTAGTAGATGCCGATGAGGCCGAGCATGAGGAATGCCGATCCGCCCATGAGCATGAGGGTGAGTTTCATCGCCGAGTAGTTCTTGTTGCCGCTGCCCCAGACACCGATGAGAAGATACATCGGGATGAGGGCGACTTCATAGAACATGAACATGGTGAAGAGGTCGATGGAGATGAAGAATCCGTAGACACCGGTCGACAGGAGGATGAGCCAGAGGAAGAATTCCTTGGGCTGCGGGATTTCCCATGAGGCGAAGCTGCCTGTGATGAGGATTACGCCGGTGAGGATGAGCATGGCTATCGAGATGCCGTCGACACCAACGGCGAGGTTGATGTTGAGCGGAGCGAACCACTGCCAGGAGTCGACCCAGAGCATGGGGTCTGTGGCTCCGGCGGCGCGGAGTGCGAGATAGTCGACGAGAAGCCAGACCGAGAGGGCTGTCAGGACAACCGAGCCTGTGACTGCCACTGCCCGGATCTGCTTGATGTTCCGGCAGAGGAAGAGTCCCAGCAGCATGACCACGGGGATCACCACGAAGTAGATCAATATATTGGAAAACATATCGCGTTACTATATTTTTCTTAACAGGTTAACAGATTCAGAGGACACAGATGGCGGTTATGATGCCGAGCACGACAGCTCCGATGAGATACCACCAGATGTACATCTGCACTTTGCCGCTCTGGAAGCCGCGGATGGCGTAGGATGCCTTGTTGGTGACATAGGCGAATCCGTCCATTGTGCCGTCGATTATGTGGCGGTCAAACCAGGCGATGGGCTTGCAGATTCCGTCGAAGATGATGCGGCGGGTGATGAAAAGGTAGATTTCGTCCCAGTAGAAGCGGCGGTTTGCAGCTGTCCAGAGCCAGCGGCAGGAGTCGGCCATGCGCCGGGGCTTGTCGTTTTTCTTCATGTAGAGCCAGGCTGAGAATGCAATCGAGAGGATGGCTACTCCCATGCTGAGTCCGGCGATAGACCAGTCTATATGGATGTGATATTCGTGGCCGTCGAAGGTGACGAGCTGTCCGAAGGGGATGAATCCGGCGATGATCGAGACGATTCCGAGGAAGATCAGCGGGAAGGTCATGGCGAAGCCGGGGTCGTGGGGAAGATGGCCGTGGTGTTCTTTCTCGTAGTCGGGGTTGTCCCACCAGAAGACGAGGAAGTACATGCGGAACATGTAGAAGGCGGTCATTGCGGCTACCATCATCATCCAGATGCCCCAGAAAGTACCGTTGGCGAAGCAGGCCGAGAGAATTTCGTCTTTAGAGAAGAAACCTGCGAATGGCCAGATGCCTGCGATGGCGAGACAGCCGATGAGGAAGGTGATGTGGGTTATAGGCATGTATTTGCGCAGGCCGCCCATCGCGGTGTAGTTGTTTGAGTGGACTGCGTGGATGAGCGAGCCGGCTCCGAGGAAGAGGAGGGCTTTGAACATGGCGTGGGTGAAGAGGTGGAACATGGATGCCATGTAGCCGAGACCTTCGTGGATGGCAACGTTGTTTTTGGATGCCACGCCGAGCGATACCATCATGAAGGCGATCTGCGAGATGGTCGAGAAGGCGAGGATGCGCTTGATGTCGATCTGAGCGCAGGCCACCATTGCGGCGTAGAATGCTGTTGCGGCTCCGACTACGGTGATGAACATCAGAGCGGCGTCTTCAAGCATGTAGAGCGGGAAGAGACGGGCCACGAGATATACACCGGCCACAACCATTGTGGCGGCGTGGATGAGGGCCGATACGGGGGTCGGGCCTTCCATCGCGTCGGGGAGCCAGATGTGGAGGGGTAGCATGGCCGATTTGCCCATACCTCCGGTGAAGATCAGGACGAGGGCCCAGGTGAGTCCGGAAGCGCCGAGGAAGGTGACGCCCTCGAAGCTTGCGAGGACGGCCTGCGGGTTCTGGGTCATCGGGAGGAAGTCGAGATGATGGGTGAAGTATGAGAGGACGAGGATGCCGATGAGGAATCCGAGGTCGGCGAAGCGGGTGACGATGAAAGCTTTCTTACATGCCGATACGGCCGAGGGGAGGGTGTAGAAGAAGCCGATGAGTAGGAACGATGATGCGCCCACGAGCTCCCAGAAGATGTACATCTGGAATATGTTGGTCGCTACAACGAGTCCGAGCATCGAAAAGCTGAAGAGCGAAAGGAAGGCGTAGTAGCGCTGGAAGCCTTTCTCTCCGTGCATGTAACCGAGCGAGTAGACGTGGACCATGAATGAAATTGTCGGGATGACAATGAGCATCATGGCTGAGATCGGGTCGAGAAGGAAACCGATGCGGATTGCGAGCGCGGGGGTGAACTGCAGCCAGGTGTGGTTGAAGATCACGGCCTGCAGGCGTGTGGTGCCGTCAATGAATTCAGGGTTTCCTGAGAAGTAGTAGGTGAACGCCGTGTAATAGGACAAGACCAACACGGTTCCCATGCCGAGCGTTCCGAGCGTACCGGCGAGTTTGTGACTCATCTTGACTCCCGCCAGTCCTAAGAGGAGGAACATGAAGAGCGGGATTGCCAATATAAGAATAGGTATTGTAATATCCATAGGGCGTGATTAATTTTTCATTTTTGTTGCGTCGCGGACGTCAATGTTTTTGCTTACCCGGAAGAGGTTGATGATGATGGCGATTGCGAGTGCGGTCTCGGCTGCGGCGATGGCGATTCCGAAGAGGGTGAACATCCATCCTTCCATCGAGGAGGGGAAGAGGTAGCGGTTGAAGACCACAAAGTTGATGTCGACCGCATTGAGCATGAGCTCAAGGGATATGAGCATGGCTATCATGTTGCGGCGGGTCAGGAAGCCGTAGACGCCGCAGCAAAACATCACGATTGCGGGAACGAGATACCAGATCAGTGTAATATCCATTGGTGAAATGTTTGAATTAGCGTTTACGTGCGATTACGACACCACCGATTATGCAGGCGAGCAGCAGTACGCTGACGGCCTCGAACGGCAGAAGATATTGTCCGTAGTTTGTGCCGAGCATTGCTTCGCCGATGCGGTGCATTGACGGGTTGGCCATAGAGGGCAGCGATGTAAAGAGGTCGGCAGAGCGTGAGCAGAGGGCCCAGGCACAGGCTCCGGCTGTGGCGAGAGCGCCGACGAGGCCGAGAAATTTTTTGCGCGAGGTTAACTGCTTGCTGTTGTCACCGGGATGAGTCGTGAGCAGGATTGCAAAGACGAAGAGGACCACTATACCGCCGGCATAGACCGCAATCTGAACCGAGCCGAGAAACTCGTAGTCGAGTTTGAAGTAGAGGGCTGCGGTCGCGAAAAGGACGAAGAGCAGATATGTGGCCGCACGCAGGATTTTGCGTGTGGTGACAGTCAGTACCGAGAAGATGACAATCGACAGGGCGATTATCCAATAAAAGATTGTACTTCCTACTGATTCCATATACTGTGATAGTAATTAATTATCGTGATTGGTGATGAAAAGAGGTTCAGTTTGCGGCACCGGCGTTTTTCTCGGCTTCGCGTTTTGCCTTGAGGGCAGCGGCTTTTTCGAGCGCGGCGCGGATCTTGGCCTCTTTTTCAGGATCGCCCTTTGCGGCGGCGAGTGCCTTTGCGGCGGCGTCGTCAGCGGCTGGAACCTGGGCTGCGGGGGCGGCCGGTGTGGCGGCTGCGCCTGCTGCGGCGGCTTTCTTGGCTTCGGCGGCTGCCTTGGCGGCTGCTATTTTGGCTTCTTTCTCGGCTTTCATCTTCTCGATCTGCTCAGGGGTGGGCTGAGGTTCGGGCTTTTCAGGGAGATAGTTGAGAAGCTTGACGAGTTTGCTGCGGGTGTAGAGCGCCTGCTCGAAGTCATTGCTGAATTCAAGGGCGTCAGTCGGACAGTTTGTCACGCAAAGCTGGCAGAAGGTGCAGCTTCCGAGATCGTAGTGATATTTGTCGAGTTTCTTTTTCTTTTTACCGTCCCATGTTTCGACGGTCTTGATGTCGAGGGAGATGGTGTTGTTTGGGCAGACACGCTCGCAGGTGCCGCAGGCGATACATTTGTGGTCGCCCTGGTCGTCATACTTGAGTGTAAGGATTGCCCTGAAGCGGTCGGCGACAGGCAGATTGTCTCGGTTGTCGGGATACTCTTCAGTGATTTTGGGGGTGACAAATTCCTTACCGGTTACCTGCATGCCTTTTACAAGGCTGGCTATGCCGGATCCAAGATTTGAGAAATACTCTTTTACACTTCCCATGTCAATTGTACTCTTTCGGTTATGTGCTGTGGATGTTATGATCGGATTATTTTTTTTGCTTTGGCGCCGTGTCAGTCTCTTACCTGTCCGCCGACTATGTCGAGAAGCTCGGTGGTGATACTCTGCTGGCGGAGTTTGTTGTATTCGAGCTGAAGCTGTTCGAGGAGTTTCTTGGCGTTGTCGTTGGCACTCTGCATGGCCATGATGCGGGCGGCTTGCTCTGAGGCGCGGTTTTCGGTGAAGATTTCCTGCATGACGGCCAGAAGGAACATCGGGAGGACGGAGACGAAGATCGTCGGGGCGTCAGGCTCGAAGATGTAGGGCCGGCAGAGGGTTTTGGCTCCTTCGGCCGCGAATGATTCGGGGCAGACGGGGAGAAGGGCGTCGCAGCGGGGACGCTGGCGGCTGACCGACTGGAAGTTCATGTAGAGAATTCTCACGCTGTCAAACTCGCCTGCGATGAAGCGTTCTTCAAGGCTGCGGGTGAACTGCTTGACGGCTTCGCCGCTTGATTTGGAATCGACTCTTTCAGCGTGGCTCACGGTGATGCCGGGCAGGGCGGTGAGGCGTCCGGCGGCTTTGACCATTTTGCGGCCTACGGGGATCAGAGTGATCCTGACCTGGTCGCCGTAAATTTCGCGGAGCTGGCCGATGGATTTGACGAGTTCCTTGTAGATATTGATGTTATAGGCTCCGCAGAGACCGTCGTCACTGCCGAGGACCACGATTGCCACCGAGGCAACGTCACGCGCCTCGGTGAGGGGTGATGAGAACTCGGCGTCGGCTGAGAGGAGGTTGCCTATGATGTTCTCTATCTGCTGGCGGAATGGCAGGAGGCGACGGAGATCGCCCTCGGCACGGTGCATCTTGGCCGAGGAGATCATCTTCATCGCGCCCGTGATCTTCTCGCTGGAAGCCACGGAGCCGATTCGTCCTTTTAGTTCGCGGAGTGTTGCCATGTGAGCTTTGGTTGCTGTTCTTCTTATTTATATGATCCCGAAATTTCAGCCGCTGCTTCGGTGAGCTTGGCGGTGATGTCGTCATCAAGCTTTCCGGCGCGGATTGACTCCATGACTTCGGGATATTTTGTGTTGACGAGCTGGAGGAAGTTTTTCTCGAACTCGGCAACTTTGTCGATGGGCACGTTTTCAAGCAGCCCTTTGGTGCCGCAGTAGATGACGGCCACTTCGTCTTCGACCTTCATCGGGGCGTACTGAGGCTGGATGAGCAGGCGTTCGTTTTTGCGGCCTTTGTCGATGACGCGGGCGGTCACTGGGTCGATGTCGCCGCCGAATTTGGTGAACGATTCGAGCTCGCGGAACTGTGCCTGGTCGATCTTGAGCGTGCCGGCCACTTTTTTCATTGATTTGATCTGCGCGTTACCGCCCACACGCGACACGGAGATACCTACGTTGATGGCCGGGCGGATGCCTCGGTTGAAGAGAGCGGTTTCGAGGAAGATCTGGCCGTCGGTGATCGAGATCACGTTGGTGGGGATGTAGGCCGAAACGTCACCTGCCTGGGTCTCGATGATAGGGAGCGCGGTGAGCGAGCCGCCGCCTTTGACTCTGTCTTTGAGCGAGGCTGGAAGGTCATTCATCTGGCTTGCCACCTGCTGGTTGTCGATGATTTTGGCGGCACGTTCGAGCAGACGGCTGTGGAGATAGAAGATATCGCCGGGATATGCTTCGCGGCCTGAGGGGCGCTTGAGGATGAGCGAGATCTCACGATAGGCCACGGCCTGCTTCGAGAGGTCGTCATAGACGATGAGGGCATCGCGGCCGGTGTCGCGGATGTATTCGCCGATGGCTACTCCGGCAAAGGGGGCGTAGTAGCGCATTGATGCGGAGTCGGCGGCGGTGGCTGCGACTACCACGGTGTAGTCGAGCGCTCCGTGCTGACGGAGGGTCTCAACGATGGCTGCTACGGACGATGCTTTCTGTCCGATGGCCACGTATATGCAGTAGACAGGTTTTCCTGCCTCGAAGTTTGCGCGCTGGTTGATGATGGTGTCAATGGCGATGGCTGTCTTGCCGATCTGGCGGTCGCCGATGATGAGCTCGCGCTGTCCGCGGCCAATGGGCACCATTGAGTCGATTGCTTTCAGACCTGTCTGGAGCGGCTGCTTGACGGGCTGACGGAAAATAACGCCGGGGGCCTTGCGTTCGAGGGGCATGGGGAAGAGTTCGCCCTGGATTGGGCCGCGGCCGTCGATAGGTTCGCCGAGTACGTTGATCACGCGACCGAACACGCCGTCGCCTACGTGGATCGAGGCGATCTCGCCTGTGCGCTTGACGGTCATGTTTTCAGTAACGTTGTTGATTTCGTTGAGGAGGATGACACCCACATTGCTTTCCTCAAGGTTGAGGGCTACACCTTTCACTCCGTTTTCAAATTCTACAAGCTCGTTGGCGCAGACATTGTCGAGACCGTAGACGTGGGCTACTCCGTCGCCTACTTCCAGAACAACTCCTGTCTCTTCGAAAGACACTTTGGAGCTGACGTTCTCCAGCTGCTGTTTTAAGACCTGAGAAATCTCGCTTGGGTTTATCATTTTGGTATGAGGGGGATGTGAAGTTGGTTAGTTGCTTAAAAGTTTCAGACGCAATTGTTTGAGTTCATCGGCCACAGAGGCGTCAAGCTTCTCGTTGTTGATTGTTACGGTGAAGCCTCCTATGAGGGAGGGGTCGACGCGATGGTGATACTCCATTGTTCCGCCGTCGAGATGGCGGAGGATGAGTTTGCGTAGCCGTTCTTCCTCGGCCTGCGCCATCGGGGCGGCAGAGGTGACGGTGACAAGGTAGATGTGATGCTGGCTGCGATATAGCTTCATGTAGGCGAGAGCTATGTCACGGGCGGCATCAAGGCGGTTGTTGTCAGCTAAAAGCTGCAGGAAGCGGGCATAGACTTCATCGTTTCCTGAGGCTCCGGCAGCGGTTGTCAGGAGTTTCATCTTGTCGGCTGCAGGGATGAAGGGGTTGCCTACGGCCTGCTGGAGCGACGGCTCGGAAGCGAAGGAGCTTTCAAGTGCGTGCATCAGGTCATAGATGCGTCGGTCGGCCTTCTTCTCGGAGGCAAACTCGAAAAGCGCTTTTGCGTATCGGCTTGGGATGAGACCTTGATTCATTGCTTGGTGGTTGGAACCTTAGGGTTAACGGATGATGAGAGTAGTGGAAGTTTAGAGGGGAGGCTGCCGGAAATGCGGAGCTGAGGTTCTTGCCCTTGCCGTTCCGGAGCTGACGGCCAGAGTGGCTGCCGGCCCGGTACGGCTGGAGGGATATCAGTTCTGTTTTTCCATTTCGTCAAGCAGAGAGCTTACGAGCTGTTCCTGGGCTTTTTCGTCTTTCATCTGGTTGCGGACGACTTTCTGTGCGATGTCGAGGGCAAATGACGAGACTTCGTTGCGGAACTGCTGCTCGGCTTGCTTGCGTTCCTGTTCGATTGACACTTTTGCTGCGTCCATCACCTTTTTGGCTTCGGTCTGCGCTGCGGAGCGGGCTTCTTCGATGATCTGGGTTTTCATCTTGTCGGCTTCGCGGAGCATGTCGGCCTGCTGGCGACGGGCGTCGGCTATGTATTTATCCGCCTCTTCGCGGGCATGGTCAAGCTGTTGTTTGGCATTTTGAGCATACTCCACACCTTTGTCGATGAGGTCGGCTCGGTCAGACACTCCTTTCATGATCGCCGGCCAGCCCCACTTCCACAGGACGAAGAAGAGGATGGCGAACGATACGAACATCCAGAATATCAGACCGAAATCAGGCGTGAAAAGTTCCATTTTTCAGATAGATGAAGCTTGGAGATCAGCCCACAAACATTGCGAGGATACAAACGATAACAGCGAAGAGGGCCACACCTTCGATAAGGGCGGCGATAACGATCATGTTACTGCGGATGTCGCCGGTTGATTCGGGCTGACGTGCGATAGCTTCCATGGCGGATCCACCGATCTTGCCGATGCCGATGCCGGCGCCAATTGCTGCGATTGCTGCACCGATGCAAACGCCGATGCCGAGGGTTCCTTCGATAGCTGCTAAAATCATTGCTAACATAATTGCGGGAGATTAAAGGGTTATTTTGATTTTTTTGGTTATGCGTGGGTTTCTGTGCCCGTGGAGGCCGGGAGGCCGGGGGCGTGGGGGTCTTCTTCCTTCTTGTGGTCTTCATGATGGCCTTCTTCCTGGCCGAGGGCTATGAAGAGGGTCGAGAGCATGGTGAACACGTAGGCCTGGATGAAGCTCACAAGCACGTCGATCAGAAGCATGAACACCGAGAAGATGATGCTGACCACGGCTGTGGCGCCGGTCACGACCGGACCCATAGCTGCGAAAATGAAGATGAGGAGGGTGAGCACGATCACGATCATGTGGCCGCCCATCATGTTGGCGAATAGACGGACTGTCAGCGCTGCGGGTTTGGTGAACACGCCGAAGATTTCGATGATAGGCATGATCGGGAGGGGCCATTTGAGCCACCAGGGCACATCGGGGTTGAAGATTTCTTTCCAGTAGTGTTTGGTGGCGAAGATGTTGGTGATCAGGAAGGTGATTATGGCAAGCACGAGAGTCACGGCTATGTTGCCTGTGAGGTTGGCGCCGCCGGGGAAGATCACTATCAGGCCCAGGAGGTTCATCACGAGAATGAAGAAGAATACTGTCAGAAGATAGGGGGCGAATTTGTTGGCCTTGTTTTTGAGGGTGGGTTTGATGACACCGTCATAGATGAAGAGGATCACAAATTCGATGGCTCCGGTCATCTTGCGTGGGGCTTTGAGGCCCTGGTTGCGGTGCCAGCGGGCAACCGAAAGGATGCTCCAGATGACCAGCAGGACTGCGATGAAGACGCCGCAGACGTTTTTGGTGATGGAGATGTCAACGGCGGGTTTCACTTCCTTGCCGTCGATTATCTCCACTACTTTTCCCTTGTAGGGGCTGTCTTTTCCGGCTATGCGGAAAAGCGCCGAGCCGTCGCGGTATTCCTTTCCGTGGTCCACTCGCGCCGAGGAGAATACGTGGAGTCCGTCACTGCCCCAGACTATTACAGGCAGGGGTATGCTCTTGTGGTGATTGAACGGCACTTCCCAGCCGTAGCGGTCGCCAAGGTGCTCGAAGATGATGCCCTGGGCGTCAACGGCTCCGCTTTTCTCCTGGGAGTCGGCCTCATGACCGGAGGCGCGGCCCGCAAGGGGAAGCAGAAGGGCCACAAAGGCCATTGCGATTGCTGCGAGAATATTTCGTTTCATCATCACCATTATTAATATATGCAGACTGACACGATGTTGCTGTCGACATCGACTATTCCGCCACTGACGCTGATGCGCTGCTCTTCGCCTCCGGCGGCCGCGGTGTAGCGGATTTCACCGGGGGTCAGAGTTGAGATCAGAGCGGCATGGCCGGGAAGGACGGTGAAGGCGCCGAGCGCACCGGGAAGATGCACTGCTTTGACTTCTCCCTGAAAGAGGATGTCTTCTGCCGAGATGACTTTTAGTATCATGCTTTATCTGCTGTTTTGAGAGATTCGGGTGGAGTGGTTTGCTGGGGAGGGAGGCTTATTTCGAAACTTCCGCAAGGAGTTTCTTGCCCTTTTCGATGGCTTCGTCGATGGTGCCGACGTTGAGGAATGCCTGTTCGGGATATTCGTCCATCTCTCCGGAGAGAATCATTTTGAAGCCGCGGATGGTCTCGCTCAGGGGTACCATGACACCGGGCAGGCCGGTGAACTGCTCGGCCACGTGGAATGGCTGCGAGAGGAAGCGCTGGGCGCGACGGGCGCGGGCTACCACGAGTTTGTCTTCGTCGGAAAGTTCATCGACACCGAGGATGGCGATGATGTCCTGAAGCTCGTTGTATTTCTGAAGAAGCTGCTTGACAGCCTGCGCGGTATTGTAGTGGTCTTCGCCGATGATGTTCGGGTCGAGGATTCGCGAGGTTGATTCCAGAGGGTCTACGGCGGGATAGATGCCGAGCTCGGAGATCTTACGCGAGAGCACTGTGGTGGCGTCAAGGAAGCTGAAGGTGGTGGCAGGCGCGGGGTCGGTCAAGTCATCGGCAGGCACGTAGATGGCCTGGACTGAGGTGATCGAGCCGTTTTTGGTTGAGGTGATTCGTTCCTGCAGGGCACCCATTTCAGATGCGAGGGTGGGCTGATAGCCTACAGCCGAAGGCATACGGCCGAGGAGCGCCGACACTTCCGATCCGGCCTGGGTGAAACGGAAGATGTTGTCGATGAAGAGAAGGATGTCCTTGCCACCGCCGTCCTGATCGCGGAACTGCTCGGCCACGGTGAGGCCTGAAAGAGCCACACGCAGACGTGCGCCCGGAGGTTCGTTCATCTGACCGAAGACAAGGGTTGCCTGCGACTGGGCCACCTGGTCCATGTCGACATCAGCGAGGTTCCACTCGCCTTTTTCCATGCCTTCTTCAAATTTCTTGCCATATTTCATTACGCCGCTCTCAATCATCTCGCGCAGAAGGTCGTTGCCTTCACGGGTACGCTCGCCGACACCGGTGAACACCGAGAAGCCGTTGTGGCCTTTGGCGATGTTGTTGATGAGCTCCATGATGAGCACTGTCTTGCCCACACCGGCGCCACCGAACAGACCGATCTTACCACCCTTGCTGTAGGGTTCGAGAAGGTCGATGACCTTGATGCCGGTGAAGAGAATTTCGGTGCCGATTGTCAGATCGTCGAATTTCGGCGCAGGCTGATGGATCGGGCGGAGTTCTTCGCGCTTCAGTTCGGGAAGACGGTCGATGGCATCGCCGATCACGTTAAGGAGTCGGCCTTTCACCTGCTCGCCGGTCGGAACGGCGATGGGACGTTCGAGGTTGTCGACACGCATTCCGCGGCGAAGACCGTCGGTACTCTCCATAGCCACACAGCGCACGGTGTCTTCGCCGATATGCTGCTCAACTTCGAGAATGAGCTCTCCTCCCTCCGGACGTGTTACCTTGAGAGCCGTGTAGATCGGGGGGATGAGATTGTCTTCACCATCGAAAATCACGTCGACCACAGGACCGATTACCTGGGCGATCTTGCCGAATTTTTCACTCATCGCGTTTATAGTTTTTTGGCGAGCAGGCCTGTCAGTTGGTCTGATGGCCGGCCGTTTGGTTAGTTTATTTTGTGTGAGAGATATTTTTTGTGTTTAGAGATACAATCCGAATGTTACAACAATTACCATGAGCACAAGGTTGAACAGATTGATCGGAAGAAGGTATTTCCATTCGAGTGTCAGCAGCTGGTCGATGCGCAGACGGGGGAAAGTCCACTTGAACCAGATGATGATGAATGAAAGTGCGATCGCCTTGCCGATGAACCACACAAACGATGGTATATAGTCCATTACGTGGTTGAAAGCGTCAAGTCCGGGGATGTGGAGAGGCATCCAGCCGCCGAAGAAAAGGAGGGCGGCGACACCTGACACGATGAAGAGGTTGAGATATTCGGCAAGATAGAAAAATCCGAAGTGAATACCGGAATATTCGGTGTGATAGCCGGCGGTAAGCTCACTTTCGGCTTCAGGAAGGTCAAACGGGCCGCGGTTGGTTTCGGCTGTGCCGGCGATCATGAAGATCACAAAGGCGATGATGGCCGGAATGTGGCCTGAGAAGATGAACCACAGATGACTCTGGGCTTCAACAATGCCTCCTACCGACATTGTGCCGGCCATGACAACCATTGTCACCACGCAAAGTCCCATCGAGAGCTCATAGCTGACCATCTGCGCGCCTGAACGAAGGGCGCCGATGAGGGTAAACTTATTGTTTGATGACCATCCTGCCAGAAGAATGCCAAGCACGCCGATCGAAGAGACGGCAAGGAGGAAGAAGATGCCGACGTTGAAGTCGATGATCTGAAGTCCATTGCCCCACGGAAGCACGGCAAAAGCGAGCATCGAGGCTATGATTACCAAATATGGAGCCAGTGCGAAGAGAAATTTGTCGATATGGTTCAGCGAGATAAGCTCTTTGATGAGAATCTTGAACATATCGGCGATACTCTGCATCAAGCCCCAGGGGCCTACACGGTTCGGGCCGAGACGGCACTGGAAATAGGCGCACACCTTACGCTCGAAAAGAATGTAGAAAAGGGCCAGGACTGCATAGAGCAGCATCAACCCTACTCCGATGAGCAGACATTCGAGGGTCACGGCAGCCCATTCGGGGATGTAGTCCGTGAGGAAAGAATGAAGCCAGGCGGTTCCTACTGATAAGTCTTGCATATTGAAAAGTTACTTATAGTTTACTCTCTGTGTTTGTTGACTCGTATTTTTTCACTTGAATTCTGTTTCTGCGGCATCAGATCCGGATCAGCGGTCGATGTCAGGAACGATATAGTCAAGCGAACCTCCGATTGTGATAAGGTCGGCGATCTTCTGGCCGTCGGTGATGTGGTCGACCACAGCTGCGGCAGGAAGACACGGAGGTGCTATCTTAAGACGATAGGGACTTGTTGTGCCGTCGCTTTCAAGATAGATTCCGAACGTGCCGCGGCAGCCTTCGACCATCTTGAACCAGTGGCCTACGGGGAGCTTGAGCACTTTGGGCACCTTCACGCAGTAATCGCCTTCGGGAATGTTGTCGACAAGCTGTGCGATGATGCGCGCGCTCTGGACCATTTCGTCCATGCGGACTTTGAAACGGGCCATCGAGTCGCCTTCCTCGCGCACCACTTCTTCGAAATCGAGTTCGGAGTAGATGCTGTAGGGGGCACACTTGCGCACGTCGCAGGCCCAGCCTGAGCCTCGGCCGTTGGGGCCTGTCACAGCCCAGGAAATGGCGTCTTCACGGGTGAGCACACCGACGTTTTCCATTCGGTTGCGGGCAATGACGTTACCGGTGAATATCTTGTTGTACTCCTTGATGTTTGCGGGGAGCACGTCGAGAAGCGCGTGGACATCTTTCACGAAGTCGGGATGCAGATCCTGCATTACGCCACCGATGCAGTCATAGTTGAAAGTCATGCGCGCGCCGCAGGTCTTCTCCATGATGTCGAGAATCTGCTCGCGGACACGGAGGGTGTAGAAGAGCATGGTGGTCGCGCCGAGGTCCATGCAGTAGGTGCCGATGAAGAGACAGTGGGAGGCGATGCGCGAAAGCTCGTCCATGAGCACTCGGATCACCTGGGCACGGCGCGAGATTTCGATGCCTGCGGCCTCTTCGATGAGCATGCAGAGACAGTGGTGATAGGGATGCGCCGAGAAGTAGTCGAGACGGTCCATGAAGTGGAGGGTCTGCGGATAAGTCAGCTTCTCGCATATCTTTTCAACTCCGCGGTGGATATAGCCGAGGTAGATATCGATCTTCTTGATGGTCTCGCCGTCAATTGCAGTGCGGAAACGAAGCACACCGTGGGTTGCCGGGTGCTGCGGGCCGATGTTGACCACGAAGTCTTCCGGCTGGAAGATGCGGCGCTCGTGCTTTTCGATTTTTCCGTCGGCAGTCTCGGTCCAGACGTCGGTGAAGTCAGTCTGGCGTTCGTTTTCAATCGAGACAGGGTTGATCGAAGGATCTTCGTCATAATCCTTGCGCAGGGGATAGCCTTTCCAGTCGAGATTGAGGAAGAGGCGGCGCATATCGGGGTTGTTGATGAAGATGATCCCGAAGAAGTCATAGACCTCGCGTTCATAGACGGTCGCGATGGCCCAGAGATCGAAAATCGAATGGATGAGCGGACGCTCACGGTCACCGGTGGCCATGACCTTCACGGCGAGGTGAGTGTTGAATTTTGTGGAAGTGAGGTAATAGACACAGCCCATACCGTTTTCCTTCCAGTCCATACCCACGATTGTCACAAGGAAATCAAATGAGAGGTCAGCGTCGTCGCGAAGGGTCTTCGCGAAATCGTGCCACTTGGCGTCGGGTACGGTCACCTGCATTATATCGCCGTCTTCAATGACAGCCTCAGGCAACAGCGTTGAGATCTTTTCCCGGATGTTGGACATATTATATGTGTATAATAATGTGGTGTATTATCAATGAAATCAGTCGTTCACTCCGGGAACCGGATGTGCTTTAAGAAATTCGGCCTGCTTTTCCTGGCGGTTGACACCTCCGAAGAACTTCTCGACCTTGATCTTGCGTGAGAGCTGCATGATACCATAGATCATGGCTTCCGGACGGGGAGGACAGCCGGGGATGAATACATCTACCGGGACAATATCCTCAATGCCCATAGCCACGTGATAGCTCTTCTTGAACGGACCGCCGGAGATGGCGCAGCTGCCGCAGGCAATCACATATTTCGGCTCTGCCAGCTGATCATAGAGACGGCGGAACACGGGCACCATGCGGTGGACAATCGTACCGGCCACCATCATGAAGTCGGCCTGACGTGGCGAGGCACGGGCAACTTCCCAGCCGAATCGCGCCATGTCATAACGGGCGGCTCCAAGCGACACAAATTCGATGCCGCAGCAACTGGTGGCAAAGGTGAGCGGCCAGATAGAGTTGGAACGCCCCCAGTTGATAAGTTTGTCAAAAGAACCGACAACCACGTTGGTGCCGCTCTCCTGAAGTATCTTGACAAGATCCTCGATGTATTCGTTGTCCTTCCATGCCTCGTAGGGCATGCCTTGAGTAGTTACTTCCATTCAAGAGCTCCTTTCCGCCAGGCATAGACAAGGCCCAGCACAATGATTCCAAAAAAGACTGCGATCGCCGTGAGGCCTGAGGTTCCAAGCTCATGGACTCTCACTGCCCAGGGATAGAGAAACACGGTTTCTACGTCAAACATCAGGAAGAGTATGGCAAAAAGATAATATCCCACCTTGAACTGAGCCATAGACTCACCTCTGGTAGGAATACCGCACTCATAAGCCTCACCCTTCTGCGGGTTGAACGAACGTGGAGAAATGAGACCCGCAAGCCATAAAGCGATGGCGACAAGAGCAACGCCCGTCAAGAGCGCCACAACAGCAAGGGTCACATTCTGAATTGCCAATGCTATCATAAAGTAATTAATACGGTTTCTTTACTATAATACACTGTATTCCAGTGCGATAAGCCAACATTAGGACTCCAACGGGCACAAAAATCCCGAATCGCAGTGCAAATATAGTCAAAATTTCCCAAAACTCCCCAAACTTTTTTAGATGCTTTATAACAATATATACCTAAAACCGACAATCTTAGCCAAAGCGGCCAAACCAAAAGGTGGATGCCGGAGCGCGGGGGGATTGCGATTGGTGGGGGATTGCGGTGAGGATTGCTGGGGGGGTGGGGATATCCCGAAGCAGAGTAATTGCAGAAGAAGGGATATAAAAAAAGCGGGCCGGAAGCTGTCGCTGTGACAGGATCCGGTCCGCGGTTTAGAGGGGGCGGTTATCTACTTTCCCACTTTCGTAGTATCATCGACGTGGTGAGGTTTAACTTCTCTGTTCGGAATGGGAAGAGGTGGAGCCCTCACGCTATGGCCACCTTAGTATCGTTAAAAAAGAGGTGACTGGAAGCGAAGCTGATGTTCTTCAGCTATCTCGCGAGTTTGTATTTCAGACGCTCTGAACTGAACCAGAGGCTTTGTTATCGTTTGCCGTTGCTTTGATGTTCTGCCGGCTGAAATTGTTTTTGTGTGTTTGGGATTGCTCCCAAGAAAGGGTTTGGGCGATTAGTATCGCTCGGCTGTGTACGTTACCGCACCTGCACCTGCGACCTATCTACGTCTTCGTCTTAAACGGCCCTTATGTGGAGATCTTATCTTGAGGGGGGCTTCGTGCTTAGATGCTTTCAGCACTTATCCTTACCCGACGCGGCTACCCGGCGGTGCTCCTGGCGGAACAACCGGTAAACCGGAGGTCGGTCCAACACGGTCCTCTCGTACTAGTGTCGGGGCCTCGCAAATCTCCTGCGCCCACAACAGATAGAGACCGAACTGTCTCACGACGTTCTGAACCCAGCTCGCGTGCCACTTTAATAGGCGAACAGCCTAACCCTTGGGACCTTCTCCAGCCCCGGGATGTGACGAGCCGACATCGAGGTGCCAAACCACTCCGTCGATATGAGCTCTTGGGAGGGATCAGCCTGTTATCCCCGGAGTACCTTTTATCCTTTGAGCGATGGCCCTTCCATGCGGAACCACCGGATCACTATGCTCTAGTTTCCTACCTGTTCGACTTGTCTGTCTCTCAGTCAAGCGCGCTTGTGCCATTACACTCTGCGGCCGGTTACCAATCGGCCTGAGCGCACCTTTAGAAGCCTCCGTTACGCTTTTGGAGGCGACCACCCCAGTCAAACTACCCACCAAGCAGTGTCCGCGCCGATGCGCGTTAGAAACCAGATGTGCAAAGGTCAGTATTTCAACGTCGACTCCACGATGACTGGCGTCACCGATTCTCTGTCTCCTGACTATCCTACACATCGCACACCCGGTCACAGTGCTAAGCTGCAGTAAAGGTTCACGGGGTCTTTTCGTCCCGTTGCGGGTAATCGGCATCTTCACCGATACTACAATTTCACCGAGCTCACGGTTGAGACAGTGTCCGGATCATTACACCATTCGTGCAGGTCGGAACTTACCCGACAAGGAATTTCGCTACCTTAGGACCGTTATAGTTACGGCCGCCGTTTACCGGGGCTTCAATTCAATGCTTCTCTTGCGATGACATCTCCTCTTAACCTTCCGGCACCGGGCAGGTGTCAGGCTGTATTCTTCATCTTTCAATTTCGCACAGCCCTGTGTTTTTGTTAAACAGTTGCCTGGACCTATTCTCTGCGCCCCTCCCGCGAAGGAGGGGACCCCTTATCCCGAAGTTACGGGGTCAATTTGCCTAGTTCCTTAACCGTGAATCTCTCGAGCGCCTTGGTATGTTCTACCCGACCACCTGTGTCGGTTTGGGGTACGGGTCCCTTCAGGATTAAGTTTAGCGGATTTTCTTGGGAGCCTGATTACCTCCGCTGTCGGATTGCCACGGGGGCTCTCCGTACTGTCCCGTTTCAGCATCTGAGGCGGTTTTGCCTGCCTCAGATATACCTACGCGGTTTAACGTGCTATTCCGTCAGCACGCGGGAGTGTCACTTCTCCGTCTCCACGTCACTCCTGAAGGGAGTAACGGAATGTTGACCGTTTCTTCCATCGGCTGCGCCTTGCGGCTGTGCCTTAGGTCCCGACTGACTCTGATCCGATTAGCGTTGATCAGAAACCCTTGGTCTTGCGGCGAGGGGGTTTCTCGCCCCCTTTGTCGTTACTTATACCTACATTTGCTTTTCCGGGACCTCCAGCCAGGCTCGCGCCTGACCTTCTGCGGCTACCGGAATGCTCCCCTACCAATCAACGGTTTAACCGTCGATTCCACGTCTTCGGCACCGGACTTATGCCCGATTATTATCCATGCGGGATCACTCGACTAGTGAGCTGTTACGCACTCTTTAAATGAATGGCTGCTTCCAAGCCAACATCCTAGCTGTCCTTGCAATCCCACCTCGTTATTGTCTTCAACTTAGCCCGGATTTGGGGGCCTTAGACGGTGGTCTGAGTTGTTCCTCTCTCGGACGCGGACCTTAGCACCCGCGCCCTCACTCCCGGGGATCGTGCCGTGGCATTCGGAGTTTGTCAGGACTTGATAGGCGGTGAAGCCCTCGCATCCTATCAGTCGCTCTACCTCCACGGTACTGCGCCCGAGGCTGCACCTAAATGCATTTCGGGGAGTACGAGCTATCTCCAAGTTTGATTGGCCTTTCACTCCTACCCTCAGGTCATCCGAAAGCTTTTCAACGCTTACCGGTTCGGTCCTCCAGTGGGTGTTACCCCACCTTCAACCTGCCCAAGGGTAGATCACTTGGTTTCGCGTCTACCGCCGCTGACTAGATTGCGCCATATTCTGACTCGCTTTCGCTTCGGCTCCGTCCATCCGTGGACTTAGCCTCGCCAACGACGGTAACTCGTAGGTTCATTATGCAAAAGGCACGCCGTCACTGCACGAAGCAGCTCCGACCGCTTGTAGGCACATGATTTCAGGGTCTGTTTCACTCCTCTGTTCGAGGTTCTTTTCACCTTTCCCTCACGGTACTGGTTCGCTATCGGTCTCTCGGTAGTATTTAGCCTTACGGGATGGTCCCCGCGGATTCGGCCAGGATTTCTCGTGTCCCGGCTTACTCAGGTGCCGTCTCTGTCAGTCGTCTGTTTTCGCCTACGGGGCTGTCACCCGCTGCGGCGCCCCTTTCCAGAGGCTTCGGCTAACTTCTGACTGTCCATTTGCTGACGGTCCTACAACCCCGGTCAGTGCCTGAACACCGCCGGTTTGGGCTCTTGCGCGTTCGCTCGCCACTACTGGCGCAATCATTGGGTTATTTTCTTTTCCTTTGGGTACTGAGATGTTTCAGTTCCCCAAGTTCGCCTCTTCCATTCGGAAGATACTGCCTGTTCGGGCAGTGGGTTGCCCCATTCGGAAATCTGCGGATCAAGGGATATTTGCTCCTTCCCGCAGCTTATCGCAGCTTATCACGTCCTTCATCGCCTCCGAGAGCCCAGGCATCCTTCATGTGCCCTTCTCTCCTTTCTTTATGACCTTAGTTTTCAATCGGTTCGAACATCACGCGGCTCGCTCTCTGAAATTGTTCAGTCTTTTGTCTGATTTCAGAAACGCGAAGTTTGTTTACCTCGTGTTTCGCTTGATTTGATTTACTCGTTGTGTTTGCTTGAAGATTGTATCTTCTTCGCTTCCAATATGTCAATGTCCTCTTTTTTGAGTAGTCCCTGGCAGAGTTGAACTGCCGACCTCTACATTATCAGTGTAGCGCTCTAACCAACTGAGCTAAGGGACTGTGCTTAATCCCTTAAGGAAGGACTGCTGGGAATCCGCTTGTGTGGGGATTAATATATAGTTGCAACTGTGAAGCAGTATCAAGAGGCGGATTGCTCCGCTCTCCGGCGTTTCCTTCGGTCCGTCTGACCGTTGTGTCGTTGTCGTTGAGATTTCCGCTCCAGAAAGGAGGTGTTCCAGCCGCACCTTCCGGTACGGCTACCTTGTTACGACTTAGCCCCAGTCACCAGTTTTACCTTAGGGCGCTCCTTGCGGTTGCACACTTCAGGCACTCCCGGCTTCCATGGCTTGACGGGCGGTGTGTACAAGGCCCGGGAACGTATTCACCGCGCCATGGCTGATGCGCGATTACTAGCGAATCCAGCTTCATGGAGTCGAGTTGCAGACTCCAATCCGAACTGAGACAGGCTTTCAAGTTCCGCTTTGCGTCGCCGCATTGCTTCTCTCTGTACCTGCCATTGTAACACGTGTGTCGCCCCGGACGTAAGGGCCGTGCTGATTTGACGTCATCCCCGCCTTCCTCACAGCTTGCGCCGGCAGTCTCGCCAGAGTCCCCAACTTGACTTGCTGGTAACTGGCGATGGGGGTTGCGCTCGTTATGGCACTTAAGCCGACACCTCACGGCACGAGCTGACGACAACCATGCAGCACCTCGACACAGGCTCCGTAGAGCTACCTCCTTTCAAAAGTATTCCTGTGTCGTTTGAGCCCGGGTAAGGTTCCTCGCGTATCATCGAATTAAACCACATGTTCCTCCGCTTGTGCGGGCCCCCGTCAATTCCTTTGAGTTTCACCGTTGCCGGCGTACTCCCCAGGTGGAATACTTAACGCTTTCGCTGTATCACTCAGGGATCATTCTCCCCGAACAATTAGTATTCATCGTTTACTGTGTGGACTACCAGGGTATCTAATCCTGTTCGATACCCACACTTTCGTGCATGAGCGTCAGTTGAGCGCCGGTATGCTGCCTTCGCAATCGGAGTTCTGCGTGATATCTATGCATTTCACCGCTACACCACGCATTCCGCATACTTCTCGCTCACTCAAGAAAACCAGTTTCAACGGCTCGAAGAGGTTGAGCCTCTCAATTTTACCGCTGACTTGATCTTCCGCCTGCGCACCCTTTAAACCCAATAAATCCGGATAACGCTCGCATCCTCCGTATTACCGCGGCTGCTGGCACGGAGTTAGCCGATGCTTTTTCTTCGGGTACTCTCGGAACGCCACGCGTGGCGTCTTTTGCTCCCCGACAAAAGAGGTTTACAATCCATAGGACCGTCTTCCCTCACGCGACTTGGCTGGTTCAGGCTCGCGCCCATTGACCAATATTCCTCACTGCTGCCTCCCGTAGGAGTCTGGTCCGTGTCTCAGTACCAGTGTGGGGGACCTTCCTCTCAGAACCCCTACGCATCGTCGCCTTGGTGGGCCGTTACCCCGCCAACTAGCTAATGCGCCGCATGGCCATCCGTAGCCGGTGTCACCCTTTAAACCCCAAGAGATGCCTCTCGGAGTTATTACGCGGTATTAGACGGAATTTCTTCCGCTTATCCCCCTGCTACGGGCAGGTTCCATACGTGTTACTCACCCGTGCGCCGGTCGCCGGCGGAAGTATTGCTACCTCCCCGCTGCCCCTCGACTTGCATGTGTTAAGCCTGTCGCTAGCGTTCATCCTGAGCCAGGATCAAACTCTTCGTTGTTGTCTATATATTTTTCTTTTCTTCTTTATTAAAAAAAAGCAAAGCTAAAATACAGACCGTTTGTTCTGTTATTTCTTTTTGCTTTCACAGAAACCTCAGAGATCGCAGGGATCGCTCCCCGCTGTCCTTGACTGACTATCGGTCTAAACGCCGGATCTTGGAAATTAACAGAGATCGCTTCTTCTATCGTGTAGAAGATTTGACTCTTGTACTACTTCGTTATGTTGCAAATATTTCAATGTTCTCTCGTTGCTTTCTCGATCGCCGTGGCGGTCAGTGGAAAACTTTGCAAAGGTACAACCTTTATTTGAATCTCGCAAATTTTTCTGAAGATTTTAACCTTTCTTAAGATTTGACCGGCGAACCGATCTACCATTTCCAGCGTTATATCTTCTATCAGTCTGCCGCTGCAGGCCTTGCTTCTCAAAAGCGAGTGCAAAGGTAGACATTTCCCCAATTCCCTCCAAATTTTTCATGGTGTTTTAACGAAAATTTAACACTTCGGCTAATCTTACATTATATAATAATAAATCAGTTGGAAAATCGGCTTAAATATCCTACCTTTGCAAAATATTTGAGTTAAGTTCGGGTTCAGTATCCTTAGGTATGATTTCTCGATCCGCTGGCATCAGCATCTTTTTAACCGTTATGCTCCGGAATACGCTGATTTCATCCCGTTCAGACTTTGGCTTCAATATTAATCATGTTTATAATTTAATTTCTTAATCAGTCAGATTATCACTGTCTCAAAAAGGGGAATTTGTGAAAGACGACACTAAAACACAACTTTTTTTATACAACTTATGTGCGGAATTGTTGGCTATATCGGTTCAAACCGAGCTTATGACATCCTGATTCAAGGTCTCAAGCGTCTTGAGTACCGTGGTTATGACAGCGCCGGCGTGGCTCTGGTGGATTGCGACGGAAAACTGAAGATACATAAATCACAGGGCAAGGTGTCAAATCTTGAAAGCATTGCCTCCGGCGCCAACGTCGAAGGCCATCTCGGCATCGCCCATACCCGCTGGGCCACACACGGCGAACCCAATGACATCAATGCTCACCCCCACATGTCGCAGAGCGGCATGATCGCACTGGTACACAACGGCACGATCGAAAACTACGCTGTGCTGAAGAAGGTGCTCATGGAGCATGGCTATGAATTCAAAAGCGAAACCGACACCGAAGTGCTGGTGCAGCTTATAGAATATATCAAACTCACCTCATCATGCACTCTGCTTGAAGCAGTGCGCGAAGCCCTCCTTCAGGTTGACGGCGCGTATGCGATCGCTGTAGTAGAACAGAACGAGCCCGACACCCTGATAGTGGCCCGCAAAAGTTCTCCCCTGGTAATCGGTGTGGGCGAGGATGAAACATTCATCGCATCTGACGCCACACCCATAGTGGGCTATACAGACCAGGTGATCTATCTCAAGGACAACGAAATCGGCGTGATCCGTCGCGGCGAACCCGTGCAGGTGCTCTCACTGTTCAACAACGAGCCCTCCACAATCAATATCCAGAAGTTAAAACTGTCACTTGCCCAGCTTGAAAAGGGAGGCTATGACACGTTCATGCTTAAAGAAATTTTCGAGCAACCCTCTACACTGCGCGACTGTCTGCGCGGACGTATCGTAGACAATTGCCGCCGGGTGACCCTCTCAGGAGTCGATCTCAACCAGGAGCGCTTCAAATCAGCCGAACGCATCACTCTCGTGGCCTGCGGAACATCATGGCACGCCGCACTGATCGGCAAGCATCTGATCCAGGACTTCTGCAAAATGCCTGTCGAAGTGGAATATGCTTCTGAATTCCGCTACGGCAATCCGGTGCTTAACGAAAAAGACATCGTCATCTCCATCAGCCAGTCAGGCGAAACCGCCGACACTCTGGCTGCCATCGAGCTTGCCAAAGCCAAGGGTGCGTTTGTCTATGGCATCTGCAACGTGGTCGGAGCATCCATTCCCCGCACCACCGATTCAGGAACCTACATTCACGTAGGTCCGGAGATCGGTGTCGCATCAACCAAAGCCTTCACCGGTCAGGTGACAGTGCTGACGCTGCTCGCTCTTTCCGTGGGCCAGCTCCGCGGAGCCATTGATGACGCCACACTCCATGAAGTGCTCTCGGCTCTCGACAAAATTCCCGAAACCATCGAGGAAGCTCTTAAGGTGGATCCGGAAGTTATGAAACTCTCACGCATCTTCTCCTATGCCCACAACTTCCTCTATCTCGGCCGCGGCTACAACTACCCTACCGCGCTCGAAGGCGCTCTGAAGCTGAAAGAGATTTCCTATATTCACGCCGAAGGCTATCCCGCCGCAGAAATGAAGCACGGCCCGATCGCACTGATCGACCACGACATGCCGAGTGTGATCATCGCTCCGAGCGACTCGCTCTATGACAAGATCATTTCGAATGTGCAGCAGGTGAAATCACGCGGAGGCGCTGTTGTGGCTATCGTTTCGAAGGGCAACAAGGCCATGAATGATATTGCCGACTTCTGCATCGAGATACCCGAAGTTCCCGAATGTCTCACTCCGCTCGTGGCTTCGATACCCTTGCAGCTGCTCGCCTACTACATTGCCGTCAACAAGGGCAAAGATGTAGACCAGCCCCGCAACCTTGCAAAATCAGTAACCGTGGAATAAATCCGGTCTATCACCTATTATATAAAGAGCAACTGCCGCCGAGCCACCGGGCCGACGGCAGCTGCTCTTTTTTGATCTCCCGACTCAACCTTTCTGTTACCGCGGAGGTTTATATAGGACAAGGAAATTTACAAACAAAACAACACTCAAAAACATAATTATAATACTATGGCTAAAAAAAGTATCAAAGGCACAGAAACCGAAAAAAATCTGGTGATAGCCTATATGGCTGAATCAAGCGCTTACACCCGCTACAACTTCTACGCATCACAGGCCGACAAGGAAAACTATTTTCCGATCGGCGAGATTTTCCGCAATACAGCCGACAATGAGATGCGCCACGGCAAAGTTTTCTTCAAATTTCTTGAGGGCGGAGTTGTCGGCGCGAATATGGATGTGGATGCCGGTGTCATAGGAAGCACCGCTGAAAATCTGGAGATCGCCATCAAGGAAGAACAGAACGAGGGCATCAAGATGTACACCAATGCAGCCAAGGTTGCCGACAAGGAAGGATTTCCGGAAATCGCGGAACATTTCCGTGCTATCGCAGAAATCGAAACCCGCCACAAAGCCCGCTTCGAAGCCTATCTGAAACAGGTCAAGGACGGCACAGTCTGGAAACGCGACCATAAGATCAAATGGCAGTGTCTGGTCTGCGGCTATGTGTTTGAAGGCAAGGAACCGCCCAAAGTATGTCCTGCCTGCGATCATCCCTATCAGCACTACATCGCACTTGACATGGACGAACTCTAAGACCAGAGGCTTCCGGCTATAAATATACCGGCTATAATATAAAAGTCATGGCTATGCCCTATGCGGCACGGCCATGACTTTTATAAGATGAAATATGTCCGTTACATGGCAAAGGCGTTGAAGCCGCCGTCGACCACGGCTACAGTTCCGGTGACAAAACTTGCGGCGTCAGAGATGAGATACTGGATGGTTCCACATAGTTCTTCCGGCTTGCCGAAGCGCTTGAAGGGAGTCTGGCGAATTACATCGGCACCTCTCTGGGTCAGAGATCCGTCAGGGTTGGTCAGAAGCGCACGGTTCTGGTTGGTGAGGAAGAAGCCGGGAGCGATAGCATTGACGCGGATCGAGGGAGTGAACTTCGTGGCTACCTCATTTGCAAGGAAAGCAGTGAAGTTAGAGATTCCGGCCTTGGCTGCGGCATAGCCGAGTACACGGGTCATCGGGCGGAATGCCGCCATCGACGAGAAGTTGACTATAGAGCCCTTGCCGGCCTCTACCATCGGGCGCAGGAAAATCTGGGTGGGAAGCACCGTGCCTGTCAAGTTGAGATTGAGCACGGTCTTGAAGGCCTCGATCTCTACATCGAAGAAATTGCCGGTCGGAGCTATAGTGGCACCCGGCATATTCCCGCCGGCAGCGTTGAGAAGAGCATCGACACGACCATATTTCGCCATGATTTCGTCGCAGTTGGCCTGCAGGATTTCAGCGTTCATGACATCTGTCACAAGAAACATGGCTTCTCCGCCTTTGGCAGCGATTTCAGCTACGATCTCATCGCCCTCTTCCTTACGGCGACCGAGAATCACGACTTTGGCTCCTTCTGTGGCAAGATATTCGGCAATGCAGCGGCCGAGCACACCGGTGCCGCCGGTGATAACCACCACCTGGTCTTTTACTGAAAACAATTCGTTCATTATCTTTTTCTTTATTTCTATGTTAGGTATTCTCTGTGTGGACTGTGGCCATTATGCCTGAAACCATTCCGAGAGCAAGCATACGTCCGTGGAAAGAGTAGCCGGCATTGTAGCCCATCTTTTCATCACCGAGCATAAGCGGAGCGTGGTCAACACGCATCGGGACTCCGGGACGCTCACGCTCGAAAGTGCGCACTACGTCGATCAGGCGCTGATCGAGATGGGTCGACTCTTTGAAATCGCCGTTGGGGAGCACGTTGCAGATTCGTGCATGGACAAAATGAGTGCGGGAGGCATATTTGCGGACCAGAGCGGGGATATCGTTGTGGACACCGGCGCTGAGCGAGCCTGCGCAGAAAGTCAGACCGTTGTGCGGATCAGGCACGGCGTCAAGAAACGCCCGGATGTCTGCATCGCAGGTTACGATTCGCGGCAGGCCGAGAATCGGCCGTGGGGGATCATCGGGATGCACGCACATGTTTATATCATATTCACGGCAGACCGGCATGATGGCATTCAGGAAGTAGGCCATATTCTCACGGAGTTTGCCGGCGTCGATGCCGTCATAGAGGGCAAGAAGGTCACGGAATTTTTGCACGGGATCAAGATCGTTTTCAGAAATGTTTCCGTTGACAAAGCCCTGGGTTTTGACAATGATGTTGTCAACCAGGCGCTTCTTCCCTTCCGGTGTCATGACTTTGCGGAGTTCGTCGACACGGGCAAGAGTTACTTCATCATAATCGCGGGCAGCATCCTTGCGATGCAGGATATGGATATCGAAATAGGCGAATTCGCCGAAGTTGAAATATAGATTGGAGGTCCCGTCGGGATTCGGATATTCAAGATCTGTACGCGCCCAGTCGAGGACAGGCATAAAGTTGTAGCAGACGGTCCTGATTCCCGATTTGCCGAGATTGCGCAGCGATTCCTTGTAGTTTTCAATCAGCTGATCGCGGTCTTCACCGCCATATTTTATCGACTCTGAAACCGGAAGACTCTCGACCACGCTCCAGCGGAGACCTGCGGCCTCGATAAAGTCTTTCATCCGATTCACTTCGTCAAGTGACCACACCTCTCCGTTGGGAATATGATGGAGAGCGGTCACGATGCCCTCTACTCCGATCTGACGGAGCATTTCAAGAGTGATCTTGTCATTAGGGCCAAACCAACGCCATGTCTTTTCCATTAAATTACTTGTAAAAATTGTATTTCTATGAAACTCTTAAAAAAACCTGACGGCGTGTTCCGGATCGAAAATCCAACCAGAAACACGCCGTCAGCGATATTGATGTCCGGAGATCATCTGAATTATTTACGGGCTTCAGCCACATAAGAGAGGGCTTCGCGACATTTTTCGGTCACATATGCCCAGTCCTGAGCGGCTACGCGATCTTTCGGGAAGAGCTTGGATCCCATTCCGACACACCATACGCCGGCCTTGATCCAACCTTCGATATTTTCCTTGGTCGGTTCAACGCCACCGGTGACCATGAGCTTGGTCCAGGGCATCGGAGCGAGAAGACCTTTGACAAACTTGGTGCCGAGAACGTCGCCGGGGAAGCACTTGCAGAGGTCACAGCCGGTTTCCTGAGCTGCACCGACTTCACTTACTGTGCCACAGCCGGGGGTGTAGGGAACGAGACGGCGGTTGCAGACGCGCGACACTTCGGGGTTGAAGAGCGGGCCGACAATGAAGCAGGCGCCAAGCTGGATATAGAGAGCGGCAGTGGCGGGATCAACGATAGAGCCTACACCCATTGCCATGTCAGGGCATTCCTTGGCAGCGAATTTAACAACTTCTGCAAAGACCTCGTGAGCAAAGTCGCCTCGGTTAGTGAATTCGAAAGCGCGCACGCCTCCGTCATAGCAGGCTTTCACTACTTGTTTTGCCACTTCAGCATCCTTGTGATAGAACACCGGGACAACACCGGTCTCGCCCATCTTGGCGAGAACTGCGATTTTATCAAATTTAGCCATTTTTGTGATTGAAGGTAATAATTGATTGTACGATTTGGTATAAATTCTTCCAAAGAATAAAACGTAGGCAGGGAGCCTCTTATTGTAGCCTCCCTGCCAAATGATCTGTCAATTCAGGCTCAGAGTGACTATCGAGTGGGCCGGCATTGTCAGAGTGACCTTGCCGTTTTTGATTTTCGCACCAGAGAAAGGCTTCAGAGCCACCTTTTCAGCCTGCCCGAAATCGTTATAGTCATGCACATCGGCCGCTGTCAGTACTTCGCCGCTGACCTTCGAGGCCTTGATGCCACCGAGATCAATGACAACTTCCTGCGGCTTGTCAAGCAGGACATTGACAAGAGACACAGTGGTCACACCGTCTTTGACCGAAGCCGAAGCCGTCAGCACGGGCACCGTACGGCCTTTTCTTACGGTCATCAGCCCGGCGTCAGTGGTGAGCGGCACCAGACGGGCTCCCTGATGGGCGGCATAGCTCTTGAACACATAGAATGTGGGGGTCTTTACCATGAATTCATCCTTGGTCAGGAGCATGGCCTGAAGCACGTTGGCAAACTGGGCTATGTTGGCCATGCGCACACGGTCAGCGTGAGAGTTGAAGACGTTGAGCGACAGAGCTGCCACGAGCGCGTCGCGCATGGTGTTCTGCTGATAGAGGTGTCCGGGATTTGTTCCGGGTTCCACTTCCCACCATGTGCCCCATTCGTCAACGAGGAGGCCTACACGCTTTTCCGGATCATACTTGTCCATGATCTGCGAGTGGGCTCTGATAAGGGTATCGATATCAAATGCTTTGCCCATGAGCCAATAGTATCCATCCTGATCAAATTCGCGTGCCGCGCCTTTATTGGACCAGTCGTCGACACAATAGTAGTGAAGCGAGATACCGTCCATCATGCGCCCGGCATTCTTCATGCAGACATCTGTCCAGTTGTAGTTATAGGCATCCGCACCACAGCCGATCTTATAGAGCTGGTTGCCGTTGAAATTGCGGCAGTAGGTAGCGTAACGGCGATAGATATCCGAATAATATTCGGGAGTCATGTTGCCGCCGCAGCCCCAGGTTTCGTTGCCGATACCGAGATATTTGAGTTTCCAGGGCTTTTCGCGGCCGTTTTCCTTGCGAAGTTTTGCCATAGGGCCGTCATTGGCTGTCATATATTCTACCCATTTGGCAAGTTCCTCGACAGAACCGCTTCCGACATTACCGCTGATATACGGCTCCACGCCGGTGAGTTCACAGAGATCAAGGAACTCATGGGTGCCGAATGAATTGTCCTCCACGGTACCGCCCCAGTTGGTGTTGACCATTCTCGGACGCTGCTCGCGCGGACCGATTCCGTCCATCCAGTGATATTCATCGGCGAAACATCCGCCGGGCCAGCGCATCACGGGCACCTTGAGCTCACGGATGGCTTCCAGCACATCGTTGCGATAGCCTCTGGTATTGGGAATTTCAGAATCCTCCCCTACCCATATGCCGCCATAGATGCAACGGCCGAGATGTTCGGTGAACTGACCGTAGATTTCTGGTTCGATCACAGGAGCCGAGTCTGTGGGATTCAGGCTGACATTAACTTTTCCGGCCGCAGCGGCAGTCAGCGATAATGCGGCTGTGGCAAATGCTAATGATAATGATTTAATATTCATAATCTTATTTAACTTTAGAAATTGTAACCCGTCAGAAAATTTAGAGGTTGTAAAAAAACTGTTCTTATTTGCCGTCGCGCTTGCGCCAGAGGTTTGTCATATCCTCAAGAGTCTTGCCCTTGGTCTCAGGCACAAGAGAGGCAACAAACCATGCGGCTACGATACAGATCACACCGTAGAGCGCATAGGCGAACATATGGCCGAACTTGTCGCCCATGTCGCCGAGAGTCATGTTGTACATCGGAACGAATGTTGACGACACTATGAAGTTGAAGATCCACTGGAAGGCAACGGCGATAGCCACCGCAGCTGAGCGGATGGTGTTGGGAAAAATTTCGGCGATGAGCACCCAGCAGATCGGGCCCCATGAGAACATAAACGAAGCCGAGTAGACCATGATAGAAACCACGGGCACGAGCGGATTGACTTCCACAAGGTTGGAGGCAGCTACGCCGAACGCACCGACAGCCATGCCGATCGAGCCCCAGATGAGCAGAGGCTTGCGGCCGAGTTTCTCGACGGAGAATACAGCGACAAGAGTGAAGGTGATGTTGACAATGCCCATGATGACGGTCTGAACCATCGGATTACCCATGTTCATCGATTCGAAAATACGCGGAGCATAGTAAAGCACAGCGTTGATACCTACGGCCTGCTGGAACACAGAAAGCATCACGCCGACAAAGATAACCATCACGCCGAAAGAGAAAAGCTTCTCGCTCTTGACCTCGACGGTCTGCTTGATCTGGCCGAGAACCTCTTTGGCCTTTTCATAACCGTTGATATGCGAAAGCACCATAAGGGCCTTTTCGTCTTTGCCTACGAGCGCGAGATAGCGGGGCGACTCAGGGACCAGACACACAAGTATGGTGAAGATGCCGGCTACAAAAGCCTCGCTGCCGAACATGTAGCGCCATCCGGTCTGAATGGTCCAGAGGTCTGATTTGTCAGAAACCTGATAGATTGTCTCGCTGATTTTCTCAATGATGGGCTGAGTGTGTTCGCCGAGGATGAGGAAGTTGACAAAATATACTACAAGCTGACCGAAGATGATGGCAAACTGGTTCCACGACACGAGTGTGCCTCGGATATTCGAAGGAGCGACTTCGGCTATATACATCGGGCAGATGGCCGAGGCCAGACCCACGCCGATACCGCCGAGAATACGATAAAAATTAAAAGCGACCAGCAGACTTGCCGAAGGAACGCCATGATCAAAAAGCATGAATTCCGGGTAATAGCTGCCGAGCGCCGAAAGGAAAAAGAACACTCCGGCTATTGCAAGCGAGCGCTTGCGGCCGAAATAAGATGCGAAGAAGCCGGAAATGGCACTGCCTATGATACAGCCCAACAACGCGCTTGACGAAGTGATGCCGTGAATTGTGTCTGTATAAACAAAATCTTTTGCTCCGAGGAAAAATGCCTGAAGACCTTTTTCAGCTCCTGAAATAACGGCTGTGTCATAGCCGAAAAGCAGGCCTCCGAGCACTGCGACAAGTACTATCGAAAAAAGATAAGTCTTGCTTCCATTCTGGGGATAATTCATGGTGTGGTAAGAAGTTTTGGATGAAGAGAATAAGGGAAATGCCCGTGTGGCTTCCTAAAAGCCACACGAACATTCCCTGAAAATCTGGTCGGGCCTATCAGCAGTACATTGCCACGATAGCCTCGTAGAGTTCCTGCTTGCCGGAAGTGCGCTTGGGTTCGCCTACTTCTTTGCCGTAAGCATATACGTCTTCGAGAGTCAGCTTGCCTTCTTCGAAGTCCTTGCCCTTGCCGGCATCGAATGATGCGTAGCGTTCGCGGAGCATATCCTTGTAGGGTGATTCTTCGAGAAGAGCGGCTGCGCTTTCAAGTGCGCGGGCCATAGCATCCATGCCTGCGATGTGGGCGATGAAGATGTCTTCGAGATCGGTAGAGTTGCGACGGGTCTTTGCGTCGAAGTTTGTACCGCCGTTGCCGAGACCGCCGTTGCGGATGATCTGCATCATGGCCTGGATGAGTTCGAAGTTGTCGATGGGGAACTGGTCGGTATCCCAGCCGTTCTGATAGTCGCCGCGGTTTGCGTCGATAGAGCCGAGCATACCGTTGTCCACTGCCACTGCGAGTTCGTGTTCGAATGTGTGACCGGCGAGAGTTGCGTGGTTAACTTCGATGTTGAGCTTGAAGTCCTTGTCAAGACCGTGCTGCTTGAGGAAGCCGATAACGGTTTCGCTGTCAACGTCATACTGGTGCTTGCTGGGTTCCATAGGCTTGGGTTCGATGAGGAATGTGCCGGTGAAGCCTTTTGAGCGGGCGTAGTCGCGGGCCAGACGGAGCATGGTTGCGAGGTGTTCTTTCTCACGCTTCTGATCGGTGTTGAGGAGGCTCATGTAACCTTCGCGGCCACCCCAGAACACGTAGTTTGTACCGCCGAGTTCGATAGTGGCATCGATAGCGTTCTTGATCTGGACAGCAGCGCGGGCCACAACGTCGAAGTCAGGGTTGGTAGCGGCTCCGTTCATGTAACGGCCGTTGCTGAACACGTTTGCAGTACCCCAGAGGTTCTTGATGCCGGTTTCGGCCATCTTGCCCTTGAGATAAGCTACGATTTCCTTCATGTTGTGCTCATATTCCTCTACAGAGCAGCCTTCGTCAACGAGGTCTACGTCATGGAAGCAGAAATATTCGATGCCCATCTTCTGCATGAACTCAAAACCGGCGTCAGCCTTCTGCTTTGCGATTGTCAGAGCGTCAGCACCTTCGTTCCAGGGGAATTTCTTTGAAGATCCGCCGAACTGGTCGCCTCCTTCAGCACAGAGAGTGTGCCACCAGGCCATCGCAAACTTGAGCCATTCTTTCATGGGCTTGCCAAGGATCACTTTTTCAGCGTCATAATAACGGTAGGCCATAGGATTCTTTGATTCCTTGCCTTCGAACTTGATTTTTCCGATACCGGGAAAATATTCTTTTACTGCCATAATAATAAGGTAATTGGATGATTTTTATTTATTGATTTCTGTTTTTTTGATTTTCAGTCTGAAAGAAGGACGTTTTTTTAAAGCTCACGCATCAGGCGTTCTTTCCAGAGGGCATAAGCCTCGACGTAGGCCTGGCGGTCAGCGGCCACCGGCTCGATGACCTCGATTTTTTCCAGCGAAGCGAAAGCCTCGTTGTTGTCCTTATAGATTCCGGCACCCATTCCGGCGCCCTTTGCGGCGCCTACAGAGCCGTCTGTGTCATAAAGCTCGATTGTGGCTCCGCTGACTCCGGCAAGAGTGTTGCGGAAAAGCGGGCTGAGGAACATGTTGGCGTGTCCGGCGTGGATCTTGTTGATCGGCATGCCCATCTGCTCCATGATCTCCATGCCATAAATGAATGAGAACACGATGCCCTCCTGAGCGGCGCGAAGCAGATGCGATTTGTTGTGGGTAAGGAAGTTCACGCCGTGGATCGAGCAGTTGACTTCCTTGTTCTGCAGCACTCGCTCGGCTCCGTTGCCGAAAGGAATCACCGACACACCGGCGGCACCGATAGGAGCCTGGTCGGCTACATCGTTCATCTCGGCATAGCCGATGCCTTCAGGGGCCACAGTGCGCTTGCTCCATGAGTTGAGGATGCCGGTTCCGTTGATGCAGAGCAGCACTCCGAGGCGGGTCCGGTCATTGGTATGGTTGACATGGGCAAAGGTGTTGACGCGGCTCTTCAGGTCGTAGTTAACCTCGCCGAGCACGCCGTAGACTACTCCGGATGTTCCTGCTGTAGAAGCAATTTCACCGGGGTTGAACACGTTGAGCGACAGAGCGTTGTTGGGCTGGTCGCCGGCACGGTAGCTGACGGGGATTCCCTCGGCCAGACCGAGCTCGGCTGCGGCTTCCGCGCTCACAAGGCCCTGGACAGAGAATGTCGGCACTATCTCAGGTATTATGTCTGCGTCATATCCAAAATATTCCAGCAGGAAATCTGCCACCTTGCCTTCTTTGAAGTCCCAGAGCATCATTTCCGAAAGGCCTGACACAGTGGTGCAGATGCGGTCGGTCAGACGCATGGCCACGTAGTCGCCGGGAAGCATTATCTTATAGATCTTCTCGAAGAGTTCAGGCTCGTTTTCTTTCACCCAGGCCAGTTTTGTGGCTGTGAAGTTGCCCGGAGAGTTGAGTATGTGGCTCAGACATTTTTCTTCGCCGAGTGCTCCGAAGGCCTTTTCGCCATAGGGCACACCGCGCGAGTCACACCAGATGATGGCCGGACGCAGGGGCTGCTTGTCTTTGTCTACGAGCACAAGGCCGTGCATCTGATAGGAAATGCCGATGGCTTTGATTTCTTTGGGGTCGATTCCTGAACTTGCCATGATGCTTGCGGTGGCGTGTTTCAGGCAATCCCACCACTGCTGGGGGCGCTGTTCGGCCCATCCGGCCTTGACGGCTATTATCTCGGCTTCTGTCTTGGGATAGAAATCAGAAGCTACGGTCTTGCCGGTCTCGGCATTGACGAGGCTCGCTTTCACTGACGAGCTGCCTATGTCATATCCTAATAGATACATAATCGTTTCCTGTCTGTGTTTTTTATTAATTGGTGATTTACGTTAAATTTTTCTGTGCCTGAGAAGGCTGCGGCTGGGTTCTATCTCATCACGGTGTAAGCCTTCCGGTCGAAGCGGTAGAAGCGGGCTGCGCGGTGCGAGACTCCCTGCTGCTTTTCGTCAAGAGGCACTATGTAAGGCATCTGGGCTATCTTTTTGTGGAAATTTCTAACATCAAGAGTCTTTCCGTTGATGATCTCCGAGAGTTTGCGCAGCTGCGAGGCCGTGAATTTCTTAGGCAGCAGATCGAAAAGCAGAGCCCTGTTGTTGTCAGCTTCACGGCGTATGGCTTTCCGGGCCTCCTCTATAATAAGGTTATGGTCAAAAGCCAGAGGTCCTATGTCATCGATCCGGCACCACTGTGCCTGGGCGGGGTCCACTGTTTTCTCCAAAGCTTTGTCGAGTTTCACAAGCGCGAAATAGGCTATGGTGACAATCAGCTCCACATGCTCTTTCTGCGCTCTCTCAAGCCAGAGCACATCGCGGGGATTGCTGGTGCGGTCTTTCGAGCCGAAGGCCTTGAACTGCGTCAGGCTCAGATCTTTGATTCCTGTCAGCTCTTCGAGCACACGGCCTGCGGCTTCATCAAGGTCTTCATCACGATAAATAAGACTGCCGGGGAGTTTCATATCATTGTAGTCTCCGCCATCGTCACTTCCACTGCGCTTCACAAGGAGCACACGCAGATCAGTGCCGTCGAATCCGAAAACCACGCAGTCAACAGAGATATGATTGTTTGCCAGAGGAGTTGACATGTTTTCTATAGGCTTTTGATTAGGTTTTTAGCTTACACTGACAAAAGTACAAATTTTCCAACAATAAAATTTCCCGGAAAAATATGTTTTAAAACATTAAAATCTATCCTTTTAGTTTTCTTAACCATGACAATATCCCTGTTCTTCGTGTGCCCGTTACAATAAGACCTGCCGGCCAACACGGCCGCTGCCTCAAAATCACTGTCTGCCGTGCGCTTAGATAGCTTACGCCGCCCGCAGGCTTAGGGTATATTTGACAATAAGCCTCCCGCGGCCTCTGCCCCGCAAGCCGACTGTTAAACTTTGCTAATCCCCGGCCGGATTCAGCCACGTCTATATTTATAGATATAACGAAGTCCATCAAATCAGCCGTCCCTGTCACAACCGGAATTTTCAAACCATCTCACCCCATAGGTTGTTTATAAGATAAAACGACCAAAAAACTCTACTCAACATCAACTAAAAACAGCAAAGGATATGAAAAAATTCTTAGTTGCAACAGCCCTTGCCGGCTGTGTAATGGGAGCCTCGGCACAAAACATTATCGAGCGCCCTACATTCGGTGATAACTGGAATATCGGCATTGACGTCGGTGCGACAACTCCACTGAAGGGTCACTCCTTCTTCCAGAACATGCGTCCTACAGTAGGTCTCCACTTCGGCAAACAGCTCACTCCCCTCTTCGGGGTAGGCGTTGAAGGTATATTCGGGATCAACACCTCATCGGTCAACGGACACCGCCACAGCCACACCGCATTTGACAACTCCTATGTAGGCGGCTACGGAACCTTCAATCTCACAAACGCATTCCTGGGATTCAGCTGTGACCCGCGCCCCTTCGGACTTGAAGCCGTGGCCGGCATCGGATGGAGCCGCGACTACATCGCAAATCACCACGACCCCAACGACATCTCGACCAAGTTCGGCCTCAACTTCAACTTCAATGTTTCCGAAAACGTCTCCATCGCCCTCAAGCCGAGCGTGCTATTCAACCTGACGGGCAACAATTCGGAATACAAAAACATGGGATTCAACGCCCGACGCGCCAACTTCAACATCGCAGTGGGATTCAACTACAACTTCGGCCCCGGCTTCGAATGTGTGGTTCCGGTCGACAACTCTGCTGAAATCGCCGCCCTCAACGACCGAGTCAACACCCTCCGCGCCGATATCGACGGACGTGACGCAGCCCTCGCCGCAGCCAACGCCAAGAACGCCGAACTCACTGCAGCCCTCGCGGCAGCCAATGCAAAACCCGCAAAGGTTGTAAAGGAAAACACCCTTTCGTCCGTGCGCTACGTCTTCTTCAAGATCGGTTCAAGCAAGATCACTGCCGACCAGATGCCTAACGTCGAAATGATCGCCGCTTACCTCAAGAACCACCCGAAAGCAAAAGTCCAGATCCGCGGCTACGCTTCTCCCGACGGTTCACTCGAATTCAACGAACGCCTCGCTGCAGCCCGCGCCGAATCAGTGAAGAATTCTCTTATCAAGAAATACAAAATTCCCTCTGACCGCATCGACGCCAAGGGCGAAGGTATCGGCAACATGTTTGCCGAAGAGTCCTGGAACCGTGTATCCATCTGTACTCTTGAAGAATAATCTCTCTGAAATATAGCGAAACACAATCACTGCCCCTCGCACCCGTCAGCCGGATGCGAGGGGATTTTTTTGAAAAAATTTCACCCCTCCCCGCATTATCGCACCAAAACCGCCTCCACCCGGCCTTAACTTTGCATTGTCAACCCCCACAGCCCCTCTGACACAACTCCCGACTCCCGCATCCCTCCCCTCCAAAAAAAATTCACCCGCATCTCAACTCCACCAAAAAAACCGATCATCAGCTCATGGAAACAACTCAGACACCCCCACCGAACCCCGACACCGCCTCACCTGCCGCAGCCGCCACCTCCGTTCAGCCCGAACCGGCTCCTGCGCCTTTGCCTGACACCGCTCCCTCATCTCCGCCACCCACGCGGCGCCACTACACCCTCTGGGAACTCGTGCGCCACGAGGACCACGACCGTCCCGCCCCACAGTCCGACCCCACAGACTCCGTCCTCGCATCAATGCGTCCGAGCGCATGGCCCGACTGAACCATCCACTTTTTTTCACCTTTAACCCATCTCTATGGAACCCAACATTCTCACCACCACCCTCTCAAATGAGATCTCACCCGAACTCCTGCGCAACGAAATCGACAGCCGCATTGTAAAAATCCGCCCCTCCTCCACCCCTCTTGACCAGATTTCACGCCTCGGCACCGCCCGCCACGCCGGCTCGATGCGAGTGGAATACTATTCGGTCGACACCAAGGAAGGCAGCACCAACATCACCGAAGGCAACCGCTCGCTGTCAGTCGAAACCGGCAAACAGTTCTCGATCAGAGTTGCCAACAGCGCCATCTTCTCCGAAACCGAAACAGTGCTGCTTCCCACCCTCTCCGTGACTACCGGCAGCTACAAAGGCCAGGCCCTCGTAGGCTACATCACCGAAATCAGCGCCGACACCCTGACCGTCATTCCCGTCAACGCCGACAGCACTCCCGCCACATTCGACCTGAAAGTAGGAGATCCCGTGGTCCGCATGGGCCGTGCCGCCCGCGAGCTCGACGTGCAGACCACCCAGTTCATCGCCCTCCCGCGCAAAGACTACAACTTCTGCCAGATCTTCAAAAGCCAGGTTGAAGAAAGTCTCTATCAGCGACTTGCCGACAAGGAAGTGGGCTGGGAATTCACCGACCAGGAAGAAGTGGCTATAATGGACATGCGTCTCGGCATGGAAAAATCATTCCTCTTCGGCGCCCGCTCCCGCATCGAACTCGCAGCCACAGGTGACGAAGTCTTTCTCACCGGAGGCATCTGGAACCAGACCGACAACACCTTCACCTACTCCCCTGCCGATTTCGACGAGACCGCCATTGTCAGGCTCGCCCGAAAAGCCTTCACCGGACACTCCGGATCGGCCCGCAAAGTACTGATAGCCGGCTCAGGACTAATCGAAGCCCTCAACACCTTCAAAGCCGTCCGCACCGTAAGCGCCACCGAGAAGAAAACCATCTGGGGCATAGACTTCCACCTCATAGTCACCAAATTCGGCACCCTCTACGTGCACCACTCCGAAGTCTTCGACCTATGCGGAATGCCTGACAACGGCATGGTCATCGACCCCGAATATCTCACCAAATACAGCCATGTCCCCTTCTCGGCCGAGCGCATCAGCTTCCGCAAACAGGGGTTGCGCAACACCGAAGGAGTAGTCCTCACCGAAGCCTCCTGCCTTGTGCTCCGCCATCCCAACGCCCACATGCGCATCACCGCCCGCTGATCCCGCCGCCCAAAAAAAATCCGGAGAGCCCCCGCATCGGGAGCCCTCCGGCATTTTTTCTTTTTATAAAGCCTTGTTATTTGGCAGGTGTCACGTCAGAAGTCTCAACCTCAAACACAAGCATCGCATTGGGAGCGATACCGGCCTGCGGATTGCCATCCACACCGTAAGCAAGCTTGCCGGGGATATAAAGCACATACTTCGAACCGTTCTTCATCATTGAAAGACCTTCGCCGAAACCGGGCACAACACGGTTGGGGTTCATAACCACACCCTCGGAATTGCTGTCGAACTCCTTACCGTCGATGAGTTTGCCCACGTATTTAACCTTTGCGCTGCCGTTGGCACCTACAGCCTCACCTTCGCCGGCCTTGATCACCTTATAGGCGAGACCCGACTCAGTAACCTTGATTTCAGGATCTTTAGCCATCTGATCCTTCAGATAAGCCTCACCCTTGGCCACGTTTTCCTTGGCCTCAGGGCTGTTCTCCTTAGCCTCGCGGGCAGCAGCTTCCTGCTTCTGATAGTATTCCATCATCTTCTGCTGGGCCTGCTGGGCAAGAGCCTGGAACTCGGTCTGGAGCTCGCGCATCTGATCTGAATCAACAGAATCGGCAGAGAACGCCTTGGCATAAGCCTCATAGAGCTTGTTGCGGTCAATGGGCACACCGGCCTCCTCATAGCGGAGAATCTGGCCGAACAGCTGCATACCGAACTGGAAACCAGTCAGATAGCCCTGCTGGGTAGTGTCGGTCATAAGAGCCTGCTTGAGACCGCGGAGAATATCGTCTTTCTTGTAGTTGGCCTGCTGCTCTTCGGGAAGTGTCATATATTCCGAAAGAAGACGGCTGCCCTGGGCAGAACCCATCGCAACAGAGAGAGAGTCGCCAAAACCTTGGTTGGCATTGTCAGAAGAAGATGTCTTGTTGCATGAAGTAGCACCAAACATCATAGCGGCGACGCCGCATACCATGAGAAGTTTTTTCATAAACTTTGTAATTGTTATTTTAATATGGTGTTGTTTCTATTCCAAATACGCATCACGGCTGAGAGCGGTCGACCGAAAGCAGCCTGACGGTAAACTCGATGGCCGCACCCGGAGGAATCACATCGCCCACACCGCGCTCGCCATAGCCCAGAGAGGCCGGAAGCACAATCCGGTATTCACCGCCGGGACGCATCATCTGCAGCCCCTCGCGGAAACCCGGAACAAGGCGCACCAGATCGAAGCTCACAGGCTCCTCGGTCTTGTCGAAGACACTCCCGTTGCTCAGACGGCCGGTGTACTCGATATTGACCTTGTCGGCAGCGCCCGGAAAATCGCCCTCGCCCTCGGTGATCACCTCGAACACGAGCCCTGAAGGAGTTGTCACCGCCCCCTTCTTTCCGGCGGCCTCCGCAAGGAAAGCAGCCTGGCTCTCAGGAGTGAAAGCCGAAGAATCGTAGCCGCCCACGAGCGGAGCGATCTGACGGTCGATGAACTCACCCGCGCTACCGGCCGTGAAACCGACACTGCCTCCATTGAGCACAGTGACTACAGCCTTGGCAAACGCCTCGCGGTCAACCTTCATGCCCAGCGACTCCATTTCACGCAGACCGGACAGGAAATTCATTCCCACACCGATCCCGTTGCGGTAGGCGCTGCTTGCCGAAGTAGTATCGGTCAGAGCCGCCTCCACACCCTCAAGAAAACGGAGATTCTCGGCAGGACTAAGCCTCTCGCTCTTCACCGAAGTGCCCCAGAACGTAGCCAGCGCCCGCGTAAGCGAATCAGAAGCCGCAGTCTGAGCCTCAGCCTTAAAAGCAAGCGTCAGCACGGCCGCCAGAACCAGCCCCCGAACTGCTCGCATTGCAATACCTTTTATCTGCATATCGCATTGTCAGTCATCTCAGGCAGAGACGGCCGTCTTACTTTTTGATGACCTTCAGAAGTTCGACATCGAAAATCAGGGTCGAGTTCGGACCGATCATGCCGCCTGCACCCTGAGGGCCGTAAGCCAGCTGAGAGGGAATGAACAGACGCCACTTCGAACCGGCCTTCATCAGCTGAAGAGCCTCGACCCAGCCGGGAATCACCTGAGTGACACCGAAAGTAGCCGGAACACCACGCTCAACAGAACTGTCAAACACAGTGCCGTCGATCAGCTTGCCGGTATAGTGCACCTCAACCTGATCCTGAGCGGTAGGCATCTCGCCGTCACCATCCTCGATCACCTCATACTGCAGACCCGAAGCAGTGGTCTTGACCTCCACACGCTTGCCGTTCTCTTCAAGGAACTGCTTGCCCGCAGCGGCATTAACATCGGCCATCTTCGCAGCCTCGGCGCGCTGCTTCTCTTCAAGAGCAGTGAAATATTTCTGAATCTCAGCCTTAGCCTCGTCATAAGTCATCTTGGGCTCACTTCCGTAGAACACAGCGGCAACGCCATCGGCAAAATCCTCAACGTTGATTTCCTGAATTCCGCTCGCACGGAAATTATTGCCCATGCTCAGTCCGAGAGCATAGCTGATACGGTCTAATTCTTTATTTTCCATAATTATATAAGTTCGTTTGTTGTCATCAAGTCTGCAAAGATAGGCTATTTTACGGCTACCCCTTTAATATTTTTAATTTAAAAAAGTTAAATCAGCAGCCATAAGCCTTCATCAAGAGAAACATCAGCCTGCCGAAAGGCCCGGCCGGCACATCCTTCAGACTTATAACGCCCTACAGCACCAATAGTTGGACTGGCAGCGGCTTAAAACTCGTTAAGACGCGCAAGATACTTGCCTATGATATCGAACTCGATGTTCACACGGCTGCCCGGACGGATATCCTTGAAATTGGTATGCTCGAATGTATAGGGAATGATCGCCACACGGAAAGAGAACTGCTCCGAATCGCAAACAGTCAGACTCACGCCGTTGACCGTCACAGAACCCTTCTCCACAGTCACATAACCCTTTGCGGCCATGCGCGGATCAACCTCATAGCTGAACTTATAGTAGCGGCTTCCCTCCACCTCTTCAATCTCCTCGCAGACAGCCGTGCAGTCCACATGGCCCTGCACTATATGCCCGTCAAGACGGCCGTTCATAAGCATAGAACGTTCGAGGTTCACACGGCTCCCGGCCTCAAGCAGACCGAGATTACTGCGGTCAAGCGTCTCCTGGATCGCAGTCACGGTATAAGTCCCGTCGCCGGGCAGAGCAACCACAGTCAGACACACACCATTGTGGGCCACACTCTGGTCAATCTTCAGCTCATCAGTGAAACTGCATCTGACGCGCATATCCACATTGCCCTCACGGCGCACAACTTCAACCACTTCGGCTGCTTCTTCAACGATTCCTGAAAACATATCCAATATTTGTTTTTATGATTCTGATAATTCTGAACTATTGATGCATCCGGACCCCGGATCATCCACACAGGCCACCGCCCGCGTCACCCGCAAGCAGTCGAAACCCGCGCAAATGTACAAATTTTACCCCGTATTTCAAATCATCCTGCACCATGTTCTGGATCATCTTCAGCGACGGACCTGAGGCACTCGAATAATTTTTCACATCGACAAGCCCGCGCGAAAGCCCGGCCTCGGCAATGCCGCCGGCCAGAAACGTCAGAATCAGCAACAGAAATACGCCTAAAAAGTCAGGACGTCTGGACATGGGATCAGGATGATGTATATATATTATATATAGGTGGGATTTAAGGTATGCCTGTGACGGGTGTAGCTCAAAATTACAACCTTTTTCAGAACTTTAATACTTTTATGACAATTTTTATAAACCATTTTTGCGACATTTGCATTTAAGAGGTTGTTATTTAAACAGCATCTTAAATCCGGAATCTTCACTGTCAACAGCATAAAATGAAAAAAAGTCTTCTATATACGCGCACCGGCGATGCCGGAATGACCTCGCTGGTCGGTGGCAAGCGAGTGGCCAAAAACTCGCCCCGCGTAAATGCCTACGGCACTCTTGACGAGCTGAACGCCCACATCGGTCTTGTCCAGGCCCACTGCGCGCAGCTCGACAACTTCGTCACCGCCACTCTTCTGAGCATCAACAACACGCTCTTCAATCTGGGAGCCTATCTGGCCACACCTCCGGCACCCGCCCCTGCCGATGACAGCGAGCTGCCGCAGTCGCTTAGGGTGATCCCCGACCGCATTGCCGAACTCGAACAGCAGATCGACACTCTCGATGGCTCAGTGCCCGAACAGCGCACTTTCATTCTGCCGGGCGGAAGCATCGGGGCTGCCCATGCCCATGTGGCCCGCACTGTGTGTCGCCGCGCCGAACGCGAGATACTCAATCTTGCCGACACAGGCGAGACCGTGGCACCGATTGTGCTCACCTACATAAACCGTCTGAGCGACTATCTCTTCATCCTCGCCCGCTACATCAACCACTTCACCGGCACCCCTGACATCCCCTGGCAGCAGTCATGATCAGCGCCGGGGATAGCTTTTTTCTTTGCAGAATTTGATCTCGTTCCAACTATTCTTCTTAACTTTGCACCATAAATTTCGGTGATCCTTATGCCGGACAGAGGTCCGGACAGGATTGAAAAGGGAACCGGGTGAGAATCCCGGACAGACCCGCTACTGTAAGTCCGCCACAAGGCCATGAGCCTGTGGCAGCAGCTTCACGGCAACTTTTTTTTACGGTCACTGCAAAAGCCCACTCAGGGCTGCGGGAAGGCCGCCGCGAAAGCCGGATAAGTCAGGAAACCTGCCGAAATTGACATCCTGATTGCAGCTTTCGTGGACTAAAGCCGGCATCACTGATTCTGATCTCATCCGCACCTCCCCCCGGCCGGGCCTATCCGGCCGGATGCGCTTTTTCCTCGTTTCCATAGCCCTCCGGGCCGGAAATGCGGTCCGGGCGCATTGCGGACGGTTTATGAATAGCCGTCACCCCGACTGTCTGACATTCAGGCGTCTGAGTGACTTCTTTTTATTTTAACCAATCATAAACCGAATGAAGATCAAATCTTTACTTCCTCTGACCACACTCTTAGGACTGATGTGGACAGCCGGAGTTTCGGCCACAGAAGTGACCGTAACGCTCAACACCATCAGCAAATCAATGACCGTGGTCCCTGCAGCCGGAGGCGAGACCGTAAACATCGGCGAGCCTTCAGCGGATTCAAACCCTGTCTACACCTTCAACTGCGATCCGGGCGACTACGTAATGAACCTCTTCGATGCCAAAGGTACTCCGACAGGCTCTATCACTGTCTCCGTCTCAGGCGAAACCGACAATGTAAGGCTCTACAACATTTCGCTTTACGCTACAAACAAGACCGACGGCATCGAATGGCAGCTCGGCAAAGACTATGACGTTCCCTTTGACCGGATCAACGTATCCTCCCAGAAAGGCGAAAACCATCCGGTGACTCCTGTGGTCTATGCCAACAGCACCCGCAAGGTGGCGACTATCTCTTCATCCTCGCCCGCTACATCAACCACTTCACCGGCACCCCTGACATCCCCTGGCAGCAGTCATGATCAGCGCCGGGGATAGCTTTTTTCTTTGCAGAATTTGATCTCGTTCCAACTATTCTTCTTAACTTTGCACCATAAATTTCGGTGATCCTTATGCCGGACAGAGGTCCGGACAGGATTGAAAAGGGAACCGGGTGAGAATCCCGGACAGACCCGCTACTGTAAGTCCGCCACAAGGCCATGAGCCTGTGGCAGCAGCTTCACGGCAACTTTTTTTTACGGTCACTGCAAAAGCCCACTCAGGGCTGCGGGAAGGCCGCCGCGAAAGCCGGATAAGTCAGGAAACCTGCCGAAATTGACATCCTGATTGCAGCTTTCGTGGACTAAAGCCGGCATCACTGATTCTGATCTCATCCGCACCTCCCCCCGGCCGGGCCTATCCGGCCGGATGCGCTTTTTCCTCGTTTCCATAGCCCTCCGGGCCGGAAATGCGGTCCGGGCGCATTGCGGACGGTTTATGAATAGCCGTCACCCCGACTGTCTGACATTCAGGCGTCTGAGTGACTTCTTTTTATTTTAACCAATCATAAACCGAATGAAGATCAAATCTTTACTTCCTCTGACCACACTCTTAGGACTGATGTGGACAGCCGGAGTTTCGGCCACAGAAGTGACCGTAACGCTCAACACCATCAGCAAATCAATGACCGTGGTCCCTGCAGCCGGAGGCGAGACCGTAAACATCGGCGAGCCTTCAGCGGATTCAAACCCTGTCTACACCTTCAACTGCGATCCGGGCGACTACGTAATGAACCTCTTCGATGCCAAAGGTACTCCGACAGGCTCTATCACTGTCTCCGTCTCAGGCGAAACCGACAATGTAAGGCTCTACAACATTTCGCTTTACGCTACAAACAAGACCGACGGCATCGAATGGCAGCTCGGCAAAGACTATGACGTTCCCTTTGACCGGATCAACGTATCCTCCCAGAAAGGCGAAAACCATCCGGTGACTCCTGTGGTCTATGCCAACAGCACCCGCAAGGTGATTACCTTTCCGGTTAAAATCGGCGATTCATTTACCGCCACCCTCTTCCCTTCAGGAGACTATGCCGAAGACTATGCCGAGGTCACAATAACACGGACCGTAACATTCGATGTCTCCGCGTCATGCACTTTCGAGCCCTATGTCACTTTCTCTCTGACCGCGCCAAAGGATGCCGAAGTCAAAGTGGCTCAGAAGATCGGATCGCGCCACTACGTGCCTTTCACCTACTACGATCCGGCAACGGCTGTCGAATCAGGCAACGACATGGTCTATACCTATCGTCTGCCCAAGAGCTCCAACTACAACTACCGCGTGTCACGTCCGGGCAGCATCACCAATGCCGGTATCTTTGACCCGTCAAAAGGCGACATCACTATCACAGACGCCCAACTCAACGCCTATCCGTCAGACTATTATAATCATGACGTGGCAGCCAACAGCGGCTACAACTATGCCGACATATATCTCAACATCAATCCGCAGGGGCATCTCCACATGCAGCCTGACAGCAAGTTCCACATCGTCAACCTGCGCACCTGGCAGCTGACCAACACCGTTACAGCCAACTATTTTATCGAACCCGACTATCACTACACCGTGCTCGGCACTGACTTCAAGCCCGACAATTCGGTGATCGACATCACGACTGAAGGCCTCATCACCGCAAAGAAGCAAGGCACCGCAATTGTGCAGGTACGCTATGACGCCATGTCGGTCGATGTAGCCGGAGGCAATCTCTGGAGCTCGATCTGGGCTGAGAATGTCGGCACCTTCGTGGTCACTGTCGGCGACAAGGCCGAAGGAATCAGAAGCAACATGAAGCTTCCCTACACTCATGAAAACCGCACCGGCGAGATTGATGCCGAACATGATGTCTTCTACTACATGAAGGGTGAAGACGGTTTCGACTACACCTTCACCCCTGAAGGCGTGACTTCCGTGAGCGTGGCCACTCCGCTTGTCGACCTTGAGAAAAACACCCTGTCATATCCCAATGGGTTCTCGACCGAAAAAGTCAGCAAAAACGCCGACGGCTCATATACCGTCCGGCTGGCATTCGGACGCAACATCGTCTGTCTGACTGACGCCGCAGGCAACAGCGTCTACCAGGTAATGTCGGCAAAACCGGCCTCCTACAGTGTGTCCAAGGCCAAAGATGTCCGTAATGACAGCTACAACCTGCCCGGCGACGTCCTTGAGGTAAACTTCAGCGGCCTCTACCACAATGCCGGAAAACTGGCCGCAATCTACAACCAGGGTTGCTCGCCTCTCTATTCATCCATCCCTGAAGGCTATGACAGCAACAGCGTCAAAGGCTCAGGCGGCCAATACAATTTCCCCGTTCAGCAGAAAGTGACCGTAACACTCAAAAACGACCAGCAGCCCATCGATTTCGACCTCAGCGGCGGATGCCTGACCTTCGGCGGTTTCGGCGACAAGCTCGGCGGTCACCGCGACATAGACTATTTCACAGGCCGCAATCCCAACTTCACGGCTGCGTCTCAGTATCAGCTTTCCGGCGTTATTCCTGACGTATCGTTCAGAACCGATGCCTTTGCTGACGGCATGGAACTCTCCATGAGCCTCGAATTCGGCAAAAGTGCCACTCCCGTCTCACTCGCCGCCTGCAAACTGTTCCTCGGCGAAGACATGACCGTCACAAGCTCTGACAAATCAATCGCCACCGTCGACAAGAACGGCAAAGTGACAGCCGTAGCTGACGGAAACGCCGTAATCACCTATGCCAATGCCGACGGCACAAAGAGATTCACCTGCTCTGTCGAGGTGTGGAGCATAAAAGTGGAAGGCATTGCCTTCAAAGACGAGGTTGTAGAAGCCATTGCATCCACAAAGGGAACCCGCATCATCTCGACAGCCCTGATATGGACCCCGGCCAAACCCTCAAACCAGAATGTGACCTATGAACTCTCCAATCCTGATGTGGTCAGTCTTAAGAACAACCGCTTATACACAATAGCCGGCAAGGCAGGAGAAACAGATGTCACAGTAACCACTGCTGACGGCGGCTATAAAGCCACATGCCATGTCATAGTCCGTATGGCTCTCGAAAAACTTGCCTTTGAAGAATCAGCCGAAGAACTGACCGAGGGTGAAAGCCTTTCTCTTAAACCGGTCTACACTCCTGAAAACACTGATTTCAAGGAACTCATCTGGGTTTCCACCAACCCTGAGATTGCAAGCGTTGATGAAAACGGCCTCGTCACTGCGCTTAAGGAAGGAACCGCGTCCATAAAAGCTACCTCAACCAAATATTCCTACATCAGCGCCACCCGCAATGTGACCGTCAAAGCGAAAGACCAGTCCGGAATCGAATCCGTCGGCATAGTCGGAGTGAAGGCCTATCCCAATCCGTTCACCGACTATATCATGGTGCAGACACCGGTTGCCACAAGCGCGTCAGTCTATAGCCTGCAGGGATCGCTGCTGATCAGCGCATCTCTGGAAGCCGGTCAGAACCGCATTGACACCTCGGCCCTCCCCTCCGGACTCTATCTTGTCCGCATCGGCTCTGAAACCGTCAAGATGATCCGCAAGTAACAAGTGAGAGGTCGTTAAAAGCACGACCCTCTAAGCACACTCGGCCATACCGAGTATTACGCCAAAGGGCGCTGCCATGAGCGAAAAATCTCGCCATGACAGCGCCCTTATCAACACCTCCCCCGGATCTGCCAGCCCCCGAAATCCTGGAAAAACGGCAAAAATCGCCCGAAAAACCTTGGAAAAACGGCAAAAACAAGCAAAATCACCTTGGAAAAACGGCAAAAATCGCCCGAAAAGCCTTGGAAAAACGGCAAAAACAAATTATTTTTGCAAAAAAGCAGATTCAGCATGGCACTATTCCGACACCTAAACAGCTATTTAAAAGATTTTTATGCATCGCAAAAGACTGCATTGCTACTCTCCGGAGCCAGACAGACAGGAAAAACATATGCAATCCGTCAGTTAGGCAAGCAGTACAAGTCTTTTGTCGAGATAAATTTCATCGAAAAACCGGAAGCTATACAGCTTTTCAAAGATGCAAGTTCTGTAGATGATATATTGCTCAGAATTTCAGCCATCAGCCAACAGCCTCTTTATAAAGGGGAGACTCTGATTTTTTTTGACGAGGTACAGTGCTGCGAGAACATTGTGACCGCCATAAAGTTTCTTGTCGATGAAGGGAGCTACAGATACGCTCTTAGCGGATCACTGCTCGGAGTGGAACTATCAGAAATACGTTCAGTTCCGGTAGGATATTTAAGTATCAAGGAGACATATCCGCTGGATTTTGAAGAATTCATACTGAACTTAGGCGTCGCACAGTGCATAATTGACAGCGTAAGAGAATGCTGGACCGATTGCAGGCCTGTCGACCCGGTGATTCATGAGAAACTGCTCGAATTATACCGCCTTTATACTATAATCGGAGGTATGCCGGCAGCTGTGGAACAATACGTGACCACAAACAATCTCAATATTGTCAGCCGGACTCAATCAGACATTGTTGCCCTTTACCGCAAAGATATCTCGCAATATGCAGAGAAAGACAAGCTCAAGATTAAGGAAATTTTTGATCTCATCCCGTCTGAACTTGACGCTAAAAACAAGCGCTTCATTTTTAAACGGCTTAACGAACACGCAAAGTTTGACAGATTTCAGAACGACTTTCTATGGCTTAAAAATGCAGGCGTAGCGATTCCGGTCTACAATGTCGAGGAACCTAAGATGCCGCTGAAACTGGCTGTCACACGCAATCTGTTCAAACTGTTTTCAAATGATGTGGGTCTGCTGACGGCCCAGTATGCCGATGGCATTCAAACCAAAATTCTGTCGGGAGATCTGACAATCAATTTCGGTGCGATATACGAAAATGTTGTGGCCCAGGAATTATTGAGCCATGACTATCAGCCGTATTACTATAACAATAAGCGGATGGGCGAGCTGGATTTTGTGATCTCAGACCTCAACGGAGTTGTGCCGATTGAAGTGAAATCAGGCAAAGACTACGAAAGACACAATGCTCTCAGCAATGTATTGGCTTGCAAGGACTACGATATAGAGAAAGCCTATGTCTTGTGCAATGGAAATATCCGCCGCAGCGGACCTGTGATCTATGCGCCTGTCTATATGACCATGTTTATCCGTCGGCAGACTGACTGCGGAGGTGTTTTCCAGGTGGATCTGAGCGGACTGGTTTAGGAGGTCGGAAATTGGGGAGGGACACCCGGTTTCCTTTTTCTCTTTCACTGCATATCAGGGCTCTTTCATTTAAGCACAGAATAACGACAAAAATCACTTTAAAAAGAGAGAATGAAGATTTTGGGGTAGTGCTGTCCGTTAAGGCCGTTCATTTCTGTATCTACATTATGGTTAAGGAGAGCAAAAAACAGGTCCTTGTCATCGGGAAAGATCATATCGGCAAACGATGATTTTTCCGGCCAATAACGACGTTCGATTTTTTGGGATTCTACGCGCAGAATTTCGGCTTTCTGTTTAAGGATCTCCTTTTCCGGTTCTCCATCGGCAGGAATGTTTTCAAATCTCTTGAAAGCCTCTATATTGCCGGTCCTTTTCACTGCTTCGGCTATGATGGATTCACGAATCTGGCTGATATATCCGCTATAAAGCTGCTGATTGGAGACGTTTGCCTTAATAAACGAGATCCTGTCGAGACAACCGGCCAGGAAAGGATATTTCGAAAGGAAGCCATATCTTTCCTTTGAGACATCCTCACAAAGATTCCTGATACAATCGAGAAAAGATCGGCATAAAAGATCCGGCTTGAATATCAATGTATTCAGATCTCGTTCTTTAGCATAAGGCTCCACAGACCGAGAACACAAATGTTTTTCGGCCACATCGACCTCTATATTGTAGTTCCTCAATAGAAGAAGGAGCTTATGGATTTGATTGTATTTCTCCTTACTATGAAAAAAGGCTTCCGGGTGAAGCACTTCAAGATCAATTGTGAGTTTTCGAAAATGCTCCTCGGAAGGATAGTGGGAAGAGAATCGTCCTTTAAGTTTTTCAGTCACGGAAATGATGACCACAAGATTTGTATAGAAATGACGGATATAATCGACCAGCAGGCCAATCTGTCCCTCCTTTGTAATTTTCATCGTGTTCCGTTCCGTGCGTTTTTGCCATACAGCCATAAGCCATGCTATTACCAAAGAGATAAAGGCAATCACGATAGCTAGCCAGTCCCAAAGATCTAAACCTCCGTCACGTGCGAGACGTTCCACATACGAACGAATCACACTGATTGAAGCTGAATCAGAGGCTGAGTGATTCTGAACTTGTAATAAAAGATGAATATAGAGATTCGTCATACTTTATGAGATGTTTGAATAAATGGGAAGAAGTCACCGCAAGGGACGCCAATACTTCGATAAGTGCAAAATTACGTTTTTTCGTAAGAATCCCAATAAAATAAGCTACTTAGTTTTATCCTAAATAGCTAATTGCGTTATTATTGAATAGCAATTTTCTTATATCGAACTCACGTTATGTAGCTACTGATGCACATTATATCGGTTAATTTTGAAGAGCTGCCAATGATGCGGGGGTGGAAAGGGTGATGGGGGAGTGAAGTGTTATAATTGCTTTATTAAGAGATTGTTCAGAGAGTTTGACTTGTTTTTATTCGGCAGTTACGGAGCTTTTTTGTAAATTTGTAGCCAAATTGCCCGCCTTAGGGCCAACAGCATTACTAACAATCTAACCATCACCATATTATGAACGATAAAGAAGTGGTTCTCTCCGGCATACGCGCCACCGGAAACCTTCATCTCGGAAACTATTACGGAGCTTTGAGCAAGTTCGTCAAAATGCAGAACGACTATGACTGCCTGTTCTTCATCGCCGACCTCCACGCCCTGACCACCAATCCGGACCCCGACGCGCTGCATGAGAACGTAAAGAATATCCTTGCCGAATATCTCGCCGCCGGCATCGACCCCGAAAAGGCGACTATCTTCGTGCAGAGCGACGTGCCCGAAATCTCGGAAATGTATCTCCTGCTCAACATGCACGTGGGCATCGGCGAACTCCTGCGCACAGCCTCTTTCAAAGACAAGGCCCGCAAACAGCTCGGACTCGGAGCCGCCGGCGCTGACGACGATATCGAGAAGCAGATCATCGGCTCGGACACCAACAAGCGCGTCAACGCCGGCCTGCTCACCTACCCCACCCTCATGGCCGTCGACATTCTGATACAGAAGGCCCACAAGGTGCCCGTAGGCAAAGACCAGGAACAGCACCTGGAGCTCACACGCCGTTTCGCCCGCAGATTCAACTCGTTCTACGGCGTAGACCTCTTCCCCGAACCCGAAAATTTCAACTTCGGTGACCACGCCGTAAAAGTGCCCGGCCTCGACGGCTCAGGCAAGATGGGCAAGAGCGAAGGCAACTGCGTCTATCTTATCGACGAGGAAAAGGTGCTCCGCAAGAAAGTGATGCGCGCCGTGACCGACGAAGGTCCCAAGGAACCCAACCAGCCCATCTCACAGCCGGTTGAAAATCTGCTCACCCTCATGGAGCTGACCTCCGCTCCGGAAATCGTGCAGAGCTACCGCGATGCATATGCCGACTGCTCGATCCGCTACGGCGACATGAAAAAGCAGCTTGCCGAAGATATACTCAAAGTCACAACCCCCATCCGCGAACGCTATCATGACATCCGCAACGACGAGGCCTACATCTCACGCGTAGTGCGCCAGGGAGCAGAACGCGCCCGCGAACGCGCCGCCAAGACTCTCGAAGAAGTACGTCAGGTGATGGGTATCCGCAAATTCTAATACACAATCCTCCCGGAAATCCTCTTTAGCTCTCCCCTCCTCCACATTATTTTACAAACTTCAAAATGAAGAGATACAACCTCATCAACAACTCGCTCGGCTGGCTCTGCTTTGTGATCGCAGCGGTGACCTACCTGCTCACCATCGAGCCTACAGCAAGTTTCTGGGACTGCCCGGAATTTATCTCGCAAGGCTACAAACTTGAGGTCGGACACCCGCCGGGCAACCCGATCTTCATGCTTGCCGCCCGCTTCTTTGTCAACTTCGCCTTCGGCGATGTCAGCAAGGTAGCCGTAATGGTCAACTCCATGTCGGCTCTGCTCTCGGCAGGCACCATACTGCTGCTGTTCTGGACCATCACCCATCTTGTCAAGCGGCTGACAGTCAAGGATGACGCCACTGAAATCAGCCTCGTGCAAATGATGGTGATCTTTGGATCGGGCATCTGTGGCGCATTAGCCTACACCTGGAGTGACACCTTCTGGTTTTCGGCAGTCGAGGGTGAGGTCTACGCCTTCTCCTCGTTCTGCACCGCCCTGGTGTTCTGGCTCATTCTGAAATGGGAAAACCGCGCCGAACAGCCTCATAGCGACAAATATCTGATACTCATAGCCTACGTGATCGGCATCTCGATCGCCGTCCACCTTCTGAACCTTCTGTGTATCCCCGCCATCGGCCTGGTGATCTACTACCGTCTGTGGAAGAACACCACCGCCAAGGGCTCGCTGATCACTCTGGCCTTCTCGGCCATCGTGGTGGGCCTGATCCTCTACGGCCTCGTGCCTGGCTTCATCGAAGTGTCGCAGTATTTCGAACTCTTCTTCGTCAATGTGATCGGATGCAGCTACAATGTCGGTGTACTGATCTACGCTATCCTCGCCGTCAGCTGTTTCATCTGGGCCATCAGCGAGCTCTACAAGCAGAAGAGCGTGGGCAAGATACGCCTGAGCGTCATTCTCAGTATCTTCTTCTCAGGCATCCCCTTCATCGGCGACAACATGCTGATACCGGTGATCATCATGGCCGGAGTCATAGCATATCTCTTCCTCGCGAAGAAACTTCCGGTGCGCATTCTGAACCTTGTGGTGATGAGCATCTTCGTGATCTTCATAGGCTACTCGTCATATGCCCTGCTGCTCATACGCGCCAGCGCCAACCCGCCTATGAACCAGAACGCACCTGACAACGTCTTCGCCCTCGCCTCCTACCTCAACCGCGAGCAGTATGGCGAACGCCCGCTCTTCTATGGCCAGACCCACCAGTCGCGCGTGGTCTATGACGTTAAAGACAACGGCGAGGTCACACCTATGTATAAAGAAGGCCGTCCGATCTACGCCAAGACTGTCAAGACATCCGAAGACCAGCCGGACCACTATGAGATCACCGGCTACAAGAAAGACTATGTGATGGCTCCTGAGCTGAACATGCTCTTCCCGCGCATCTACAGCGGAGCGCATGCCGCAGCTTACAGCGACTGGATCGGCGGGCTGCACGGCAAACCGGTAGAAGCAACCAAATATATGCGCAACGGACAGCCGCTGCAGACAGAGATGCTCGTGAAACCGACTATGGGCGAAAGCCTCCGCTTCTTCCTGGTCTACCAGCTCAACCATATGTACTGGCGCTACTTCATGTGGAACTTCGCAGGACGCCAGAACGACATCCAGGGCAACGGCGAGGTTAACCACGGCAACTGGATCTCAGGCATCCCCTTCATTGACAATCCGCGCCTCGGCGACCAGAGCCTGCTGCCTTACAGCGACGGCGAGGGCAACAAGGGCCACAACGTCTTCTTCATGCTTCCGCTCATCATGGGCATCATAGGCCTCGGCTGGCAGGCATTCACATCGAAGCGAGGCATAGAGCAGTTCTGGGTGATCTTCTTCCTCTTCTTCATGACGGGTATCGCTATTGTGCTCTATCTGAACCAGACTCCGACCCAGCCGCGCGAACGCGACTACGCATTCGCCGGATCATTCTACGCCTTCGCCATCTGGGTAGGCATGGGTGTGGCCGGCCTGTGGGCGCTTCTCAACGAACTGCTCAAAGACAAGAAAACGGCAGGAACCGGAGCCAAAAAGCAGTTGGGCACCGCGATTTTCGCCTGCTTCGTAGGCCTTGCAGTGCCCTTGCAGATGGTTTCGCAGACCTGGGATGACCATGACCGCTCAGGCCGCTACGTGACACGCGACTTCGGCATGAACTACCTTGACTCCGTTGACGAAAACGGTATCATATTCACCAACGGTGACAACGACACCTTCCCCCTCTGGTATGCCCAGGAAGTAGAAGGCCACCGCACGGACGTGAAAGTGGTCAACCTCTCGTATCTGACCACCGACTGGTATGCCAACCAGGTCAAGCACCCCTCCTACGAGGCTGCCGGAATCGAGACCCTGGCCAAGCCTGAAGACTACGGCTATGACCGCATGAACTTCAACTACTTCTCGGCCGAATGTGACACCACACCGGTCCACATCTTCACCGCCTTGCGCCAGCTCTATGACAAGAAGTCGAGCGAGAACCCTTGGGGCGCCCCGATGATGGACTACAACAACTTCATCATCCCCGTCGACATCCCCGCCGCAGTCAAGGCCGGCCGCATCTCCGAGCATGAGGCAGACATGGCAGACACTGCCATCCAGGCCAACATGACCAATGACCGTGAGGCAATGCGCCACGGCGGTCTGACCCTCAGCCAGGTACTTTCGCTCGACATGCTCGCCACTTCGGTGAAAAACGGATGGAAAAACCCGATCTACTTCGCATCGACCGTGCCTTCGGACTATTATCTGGCCCTCCAGCCCTATATGCGCTCGACAGGTATGGCCTACGAGGTGACACCGGTGCGCAACGATGAAAACAGCGACTATGAGATCTCGGCCGTCAACACCGACAAGGCCTACCGCAACATCACCGAAAAATTCCGCTGGGGAGGTCTGGACAAGGTGACAGATCCGAGCCAGATCTATCTCGACGAGACCGTGCGCAAGATGGTGACCACAACCCGCTCCTACATCATCTCTGCAGCCACCGGCATGATCAACGAGGCCGCAATGGCAGAGAGAGCCGACACTGTGGCCGAGCTTGATGACAAAGCGCGCCAGGGACTCGCCGAGTTCAAGGCCGACCGCTACGCCAAGGCGCTCAATCTGCTGAAGCTCATGGAAGAGAAGCTGCCCGAAGCAGCATCGCCCTACGCCATACAGGTGCCACAGAGAATGGCCCAGATCTATGCCCGCATCGGCATAGCCACCGGCAACAAGGAGGCATCGGGCCGTGCGGTAGAGCTGCTTGAGAACGAGCTCATGCGCTATGGCAAGAACGTGAAGTATTACCAAAGCCTCAACCCCTGGCAATACTCCACACTGCCGCAGACCGACAAGTTCATAGAGACCTATTATATGGTATATCTGCTTCAGGACCTGAGCGATGCCGGCGGTGACACCGAGAAAATGGTAGACCGTCTGACCGATCTTGGTATCAACTTCGACCGAATCGTCTCGATACTTCAGAAGTAACAGAGGCTTATCGGATAAGCTACAAGAAGCTGACAGAGCGCATATGTGGATCGAACAACCGCCATTTTTCTACCGCCTGCTGTTCACAGAGGCCATATGGCGTATATTGCAACGCGGGAAGAAGGTCGTCTATCTGACTTTTGACGACGGCCCGATTCCCGAAGAGACCCCTTGGGTGCTTGATGTGCTTGACCGCTACGGAGTCAAGGCGACGTTTTTCATGGTTGGCGACAACGTGCGCCGATACCCCGAACTTTTCGAGGAAGTGAAACGCCGCGGCCACTCCTACGGCAATCACACCATGCACCACCTGCAGGGGCTTAAGGTCGATGCCAAGACTTTTTTCCGTGACATAACGGAAGCTGACAGGCTTATCGGCTCGATACTCTTCCGGCCGCCCCACGGCATCATATCGCCGCTGCAGACGAGCCTGATCAAGCGCCACTACAATATAATAATGTATGATCTTGTGACGCGCGACTATTCGAAACGTGTAAACGGCGAGGAGGTGCTCGACAATGTCAAGCGCTATGCCCGCAACGGGTCGATAATCGTGTTTCACGATTCAAAGAAAGCGCATGTCAACATGCGCTATGCGCTTCCGCGGGCTATCGAATGGCTCAAGGAACAGGGCTATGAGTTCCTGCCGCTGCCTATGTAAGAACATCATATGACCAAGGCCGAGATCAAAGAGCTTCTTGCCGGAGCCGGGGTGTTTCGCTCGGCTGTGGCTCAGGTGTGTCAGGTCGACGAGGCCTCTGCCGATGATTATCGCGCGTGGATTTCCGAAGGGAAGCACGGTGAGATGGCTTATCTTGAAAAATATGACGATCTGCGCTCCGATCCCCGCCGTCTGCTCGACGGGGCCCGGAGCGTGATTTCATGTGCTTTCAATTATCATTGGGGTAATGGCGGCGCTACCGCTGACAGCTCCGGCGGAGACCTCGACGGCTCCGGAGTGATGCGCCCGCTGCTGTGGGCGGAATATGCCTTGGGCGATGACTACCATGATGAGGTCAGGAAGCGGCTGTCAGAGGTGGCGGAGAAGATCAGCAGCGCTACAGGTGCGGAATGCCGCGTGTGTGTCGACACGGCTCCTCTCAGAGAGCGCTACTGGGCGGTGAAGGCCGGACTCGGTTTCATCGGGCTTAACAATCAGCTGATTCTTCCGGGAGCCGGGTCGCGCTTCTTTCTCGGCGAGATTCTTACCACTCTGCCTCTGGAGCCTGACGAGCCTGCGGCTCCGGGAAGCTGCGAAGGCTGCGGATGCTGCCTGAAAGCCTGTCCGGGCAAGGCTCTGAGCGCGGGGGCCGACGGGAGGGTGACGCTTGATGCCCGCAGGTGTCTGTCGTATCTCACAATAGAATATCGCGGCGAACTGCCGGAGGATGTGCGTCTGGGCCGACATGTGTATGGCTGCGACGAGTGTCAGCGTGTATGCCCGCACAATCGTGTCTCGCCGCTGAGCGAGATCGTGGAGTTCAGGCCCCGAGAGGCTGTGGTCGCTCTGAGCGCGGAGCGGATCGCAGAGATGACGCAGGAGGAGTTTTCAGCGATTTTCCGCCGTTCGGCCATCAAGCGGACCAAGCTTTCAGGGCTGCAGCGCAATGCGTTGAGGATTATTGAAGAGGAGACAAGGCGTCGGTCTCGCGAAGACGACGGTCAGGAGGAGTGAGGGCGAAAGATTCGGGATTGTATTTCGCTCCGAACGAGAGGTAGAATCCGTCAGCAAGGAGCTGACGCGCGAGTTGCGGTCTGCCACGGAAGCCGTGTATGATCCAAGGCTGTGCGGGTTTCCATTTACGGCGGAGTCCGATGATTTCAGGGTAGGTTCTGACGATATGGAGCAGGAGGGGTTTGCACCAGAGTTCACTCAATTCAAAATGCAGGTGAAGCAGGTCGGTCTGGAGACTGATCAGGCTTGCTCTGCCTGCAATGTTGAGGTCCGCGTTGTCAGGATTCTGCCGCAGAGGGTCAAGGCCGCATTCGCCAATGGCTTTGACCTGCGGCTGGGCTACAAGGGCGCGGAGGAGGCGCAGGTCGGCAGGGGCAACGCGAGTGGCGTTCCAGGGGTGGATGCCGACCGAATAGCTGTAGCCGGGGCGCAGAAGAGGTATGGCTTGAAGATCCAGCTGACGCGCAAACGCGCTGCAGGGAGTCCGATGATCTACGGGATCAAGATCGACAAGGGCGTTGCGGCGCAGGATGTGGGTGTGGACATCGAAATTCATAGCCTTTCAGGTTACAGGATCATAGCCTGAGCCTCCCCAGGGATGACAACGGCCAATGCGCTTTATGGCGAGCCAGAGGCCGCGGACGGGGCCATGTCGGGTTATCGCCTCGACAGCATATTGGCTGCATGTGGGCGTGAACCGACAGGCTGCAGGAAACATGGGGGAGATACACAGCTGATAGAAGCGGATCGGCAATATGAGGAGGCGACGGATCAAGGGTCTGATTTCAGGAGTTTGCTGATTCGCCTTGGCCGGCTGAGGCGGCGAGGGCCTGGGAGATGCGTGAGAGGATGCGGACCACTGATTTTTCGACTGTGGCGTAGGTCTGAAGGTCAGAGGCTACGTAGACAAAGGCAATGTCAAGCGGGAGGTCGCGCGGAATGAGGTGGCGGTTCAGCCGGTAGGCTTCGCGGATGCGGCGGCGCATGTAGACTCGTTCCACGGCATGGCGCAGCTTTTTCTTTGGCACTGCGATCAGAAACTGAGGGCATGAGGCCGAGCTGCGGGCTTTGTTGACTGTCCAGACAGCCCTCAGGGGGTAGGCCATAACAGACAAGGCAGCGGGATTGCTGCGGTCAAAGAGCTGACCGATTGCAATCTCGCTGCGGAGTTTTTCTATCTTATAAAGCCTGAGGCCGAGCATAAGTGCGAATTGAATTGGAGAGGAGGGGGTTGTTATCCGTTCTTGGCATCCTCTTTCAGGAAGTTGTCAAGCGCTGCGGTCATCGATGGAGCTTTCACCGAGGGAGCTTCGAGGTCGAGGCGCAGACCAGCGTCGCGCACAGCCTGTGCGGTTGTTCCGCCGAAGCATCCGATGCGGATGTCGTTCTGCTCGAATCCGGGGAAGTTCTTAAGCAGGGAGTTGATTCCCGAAGGGCTGAAGAAGAGGAGCATGTCATAGTCGAATTTCTCGTCAGGGCCGAAGTCGTTCGAGACTGTACGGTACATGACTGCTTTTGTGTAGTTGATACCGTTGCTGTCGAGGATGCTTGTGTCTTCCTTGTGTACATCCGAGACGATGTAGAGGAAGCGTTCTTTCTTGTGCTTGATCAGCAATGACATGAGACCGTCGAGCTTGCCGGTCTCGCCGTGGAAGATCTTGCGTTTGCGGTAGACGATGTATTTCTGCAGATATAGAGCTATCGACTCTGTGGTGCAGAAATATTTCATGGTGTCAGGGATGGTGACTCTCATTTCCTCACAGAGGCGGAAGAAATGGTCAATCGCAGTGCGGGCTGTAAAGATAATTGCCGAAAAATCGGTAATTGCTATCTTAGACTGACGAAATTCCTTAGCTGTAAGCCCTTCTACTTTGATAAAAGGCCGGAATACAATTTCAACCCCATACTTTTCTGCTATATCATAGTAGGGAGATTTGTCGGAAGCAGGCTTCGGCTGGGAAACTAATACTTTTTTTACTTTCACTGTCGGATAGTGCTTGTTTAACGTAGGTTAGGACTGCATAGTAGTATTTTGCAGCGAATTGTCTCCATCGGAAGCTTAAACCTCTCAATTTCAAGCTTCCAACTGGCTGAAACGGCCGATACAGCGGAAAATCAGTACCACGGGCACGATTTCGAGCGTGCAAAGATACAAAATAAAATAAAGCAATGAGCCAAAATTATCGTAAAAAAGCCTAAAGCCCTTGAAAATAAATATCAGCCGGGCCATCAGATAGCAGACAATTCCGATTGAGGCCACGGCTGCTGCGCCGCCGGGGTTGAAGAGCACTATGAGGGCCGGGATGGTGAGCAGCAGGCCGAGCAGGGCCTGGGAGGCATTGAAGCCCTTGATCCACTGCCGGGCCGAGAGTTTGTCGGTAAACACATAGCCCACAATGCGGTAGGCACACAGCTGCCAGAGATAGTAGACTCCGGCCACCACAAAAAAAGCGGCTATCTCAGGGAAAGTAGCCAGTGGGGTCGACAGTCCGTGGGAGGTCAGGGCGGCGTTTATTATTATTCCCTCGCAGAGGCAGGTGAGCAACACGATGGAGATCTGGATTCCGGTCTCGCTGAAGGTGCGGACGGTGAATGTGCTGTCTGTGCGGCGCACCGACCAGAGGTCGTAGGAAAAGTTTTTGATGTAGGTGGAGCAGTGGCGCAGATTGAAGGCAAGAATCAGAAACACGGCTATCAGCAGGCAGAGCACTCCGGAGTCATAGCCCGGCAGAAGGGTGCGCGACGCCGGGCGCATGCCGAGTGTGTAGGGGACGGTGCCTATGGTCATTCCGGAAGTCTCCGAGACCGGTGCTTCCCACCGATGGCAGAGCTTCGGGGCAAAGGGCGCTACAGAATCCTGGCTGAATGAAAGCGGGTTCATTTTTCCGACTCTTCTACGTGGTTTCCGATGAGTGAAAGAGCCTCCTCCGGAGTGGCGGCCACCAGCGCGGGAATAAGTCCGTCGCGCATGAAACCGAGTTCGGTCATGCGGCGGAACATATCGAGTAAGGGATCATAATATCCGTCGGTATTCACTATTATGACCGGCCCTGTAAACAGTCCGAGCTGATGCCAAGTCATGATCTCGGCGAGTTCGTCGAGGGTGCCAATGCCGCCGGGAAGGGCTATTGCCGCGCATGACATGGAGGCCATTGTCATCTTGCGCGAGTGCATCGAGTCGGTCACTATGCAGCACGAGAGCCGCGGATGGTTCCAGCGCTTCCGCATCATGAATTCCGGGAGAACGCCAACGGCCTCTCCCCCGGCTTCAACGGCACCTTCAATAGCTGCCGCCATCATGCCGCCGGCACCTCCGCCGCAAACCAGCGGCCGTCCCGACGAGGCTATCAGGCCACCCGTCTGACGGGCCACCTGCAGATATTTCTGATCAATTTCTGATGATGAGGCGCAGTAGACAACCACGCCATTGCGTTCGGATTTGGAATTCATGAGTGCAAAATTAGCAAGATTCTTCAAGAGAAACAAATGATGCACCCATGATGGTCATGCAAAAAAATAGTATTACATAAACCGTTGCCTTACGAAGGGGGCTGCGGGTGCGCGCAGGAGGGCTGTCAGGGAGTCAAGGGCCGTGCGGAGCTTCGAGGCGTAGGCGCCGGCAAGTTCACAGGCCGATGCTCCGCCTGCGGCGAGCAGGGCGGTGTGGATGACGCGGCTGACTACCGTCATTTCCAGCTGACGCCTTATCAGCCCGTGGATTCCGGCCGGACGCTCCCCGCCCGGAGTCGCAGGCACCCGCAGAACGATCTGCATCAGATGGTCGGCAGAATCGTCGGCCGGGTGCTCTCCGGGAGAGACTGCGGGCTTCTCGCCGTCGAGATCGGCATCGTCGACATATGGCATCAGATCAAGCACTGTCTCGGCAAAGGCGTTCTTGATCATCAGAGTCAGCATCCCCCGCCGCTCCGGATCGAGGAGCGGCGAGAGAGCGGTGCGGGTTGGTTCAGAAGCCGAAAGAAGTTCCAGGGCCACAAGCGCATGGACCGTGTCGGCTATAACCTGTGTTGAAAGTGAGTAGAGCATAGCGGGTGGTGACTGTTAGGGAATTACAATACGGCGTGATTTTTGGTCGAAAGAGTTACGCAGCAGGTCCATAGCCCTTGCGGGAGAGATGAAAAACTGCGAGGCACGACCGGAGGCAAGCACGTCGGCGAGAGCATCGCCCAGACGGCAGCCACGGCGCTCCATCAGGCGCGAGGCCCGCGAGTTGAGTTCTTCCCAGAGGGCCAGACGGCGGTCATTGCGCAGCTTCAGCCGTCCGTGGCGCAACACGCGCAGCATGCGCAGGGAATATTCAAACGTGCAGTAGTAGCAGGGGGCGGGCTCAAGAGCTGTGAGCGAGGCAAGATGTTCGAGGCTCACCGGGCGGCCGGCGGGAAGAGTGGAGAGAACACGGCCTGCGGCTTCGAGGAAATGGCGGTTGCGGAGGGTTACTAATGAATACATAAGGTCAGGAGCGGGGGAAAAGGGGGGGTGCGTGTGTGTGTGCGAATGATTAGTAAATGTGCTTCGGAAACGTGAGGTTTTCCATAGGCAAAATTAAGTTCGGAGTCAGGCAGAAAGCGGACACATCAATGTGAAATTGTGTTAATCATCTCGATTGCAATGCGGTCACGGGCTCCGCGGAAAGAGTTGAACGACTCATAGATGTCGAGCAGAGCTATGGCTGAGTTATTTATCTGGCTTTCATAGAGCGAGGCCGAAACATTTGAAGCCTGCAACTGCCCCTGGAGCGCTCCGGAGACTCCTGAAATCTGCTGGAATAGCTTCATTTCGGCATCAAGAAGCTGCGAGGCGTCGCGTGAGGCTCCTGAGGAGACGCTTACCTCCTGAGGCATCATCCGCGCGGCGGGGTTTACAGGAATGACACCGCCCGGACGACTCCAGACGCGGCTGACGTCACGGATGTCGGATTCAGGCATGATGGCATCCATAGGCATCAGCAGCACACCCTTGGCACTGTTGGCCAGAATGTGGTCTATCATGGTGATGAGGATGTTGATGTGTTTCTGCTGCCCTATCAGATCCTCGATGAAGGGATGGACCTTGCCGTCGGTCAGAGGATAGAACTTGAAGGCATAGGGATGTCCACCTGAGGGAAGAGTGGAACGGGTCTCGTCAAGCACGGTGCCGTTTGGCGCCATGAAGCGGCAATGCCAGTGGGGATCATCGGCCGGAGAGGACGGGTCGATGTCAAAGCTCCAGACTTCGGCCACGTGGCAGACCGCGGCGTGGTCTGTGGCGTTGAATCCTGAGGAATTGGCATAGCAGCGTTCGAGCATGGCACAGCGCGAGGCCGATCCGTGACCGAAGCGAAGTTTCAGCTCGGCGAGGCTGACGCGGAAAAAGTGTCCGATGATGCGCACATCGGCCCCGCGCGGATCGGAGAAGCGGTTGACGAAGAAGTCGTCAGGACAGATACTGTCGGCCCATACGGCAAGCGGCGAACCGGGGCGGCGTTCGCAGACGAGTTTCTGGATTACGCAGCCTGAGATCAGAAACTCCTCCAGGCAGCGGCTGTCGAGCTCGTTGATCTGATTGGCCTCGCGGAAAGCCGTCAGGTCTCCGCTTCCGTCCGGCTTCTCAACGGTGGAAAGATTGTAGCGGAAACGGCCCACGATGCTCTTGACAAGCGAGCGCAGAAGATTGTTTGTCAGCGGACGCATGCCCGATTCCAGAGCGTGGTCATACTCGGAAAGTATGCGTCCGTCATCAGTGGTGATGAGGTCGGACCACTGACGGCCATAGGTGTGTTCCATCAGCCTCAGGCGCAAGGCGCGCAGACGCGAAAGCCCGCGGTGGGCATCGACCGCACGGCGGTAGAGACCCGGATTGTATTTCAGCTTCATTACTCGCAGGTGTAGTTGTGAAGGCAGGCAAGTGCCGAATCATCGAATTCATAAAGGCCGTCCTCGCAGACAGCGCAGTCAAGCGAGAGAAGACGGTCAGCGGCCGTGGCGGCCGGATAGAGCCTGAGTTCACCGCCGCTGAAGAAGGCCACAGGCGATGCGGAGGTGGCGCGGGTGAAGCGATGGAGCTGGAGCGGCAGCTGCGGAGACGAAGGGTCGGTGATCACCTCGGCAGGACGCAGCCAGGAGGCAAGACGCACCTCCAGAACGCGGACGGTCCCGGCGGGAAGGGACAAGACTGTGGAAGCGTCGGCCGACGGCGGGGGCAAGGGCAGATCGAGCCTGCTGGGCGCAAGCATGGAGGCGGGGGCTTCGCGAAGCAGTCGGCTGTACCAGCGGTTGATGGCGGCGATGTAGACGGCGGTACTGTCGATTCCGTCGTTACGGCGGAACACAGCATCGGCAAGCGGAGGAGATCCGGCGTAATGCAGGCGCCAGAGATCAAGCATTTCGGATAAATCGAGTGTCAGTTTCATAGTGCGGGAGAATGGAGGGGTGATGTGTGGAGGGTAAATGGTTACGGTGCGGAGGGGGTGTGGAGGGGGGTGTGGTGTGGATTCACTGCAAAGTTAAGACCGCAGGCAAGCGATTTTGGTGCGATAATACGGAGAGGCATGAAATTTTTTTTATTAATTTTGTCAATACATTATCAAGACTCCAATCCTATGACACCGGATGCAATAAACAATCTGAAGGAAAAAATACTTGCCGGGGACAGCCTGAGCACCGTGGAAGCCATGAGTCTCATAGACCTCAGCCCGCAGGAAGAAGATGCCCTGATCGAAGCCGCCGCCGAGATCACAGAGCGCTTCGGAAGCCGCGATTTCGACTCGTGTTCAATCATCAACGCCCGTTCGGGCCGTTGCAGCGAAGACTGCAAATGGTGTGCACAGTCAGCTCATTACAAGACCGGAACGATGTCCTATCCGCTCGTAGGCCATGACACCTGCATGGCTCTTGCCGCCTACAACCGCTCGCGCGGCATAGGGCGCTTCTCGCTCGTGACAAGCGGACGCGCTCTCAGCGGCGAAGCCCTCGAAACTCTCTGCGGCTACTACCGCGAGCTGCGCCTGGCAGGCGGCATGGGGCTATGCGCCTCGATGGGCCTGCTCGACGCGGAAGCCCTCGCCAAACTGAGAGACGCCGGAGTAGAGCGCTACCACTGCAACCTCGAATCGGCACCCTCTCACTTCTCCACCCTCTGCTCCACCCACTCCATAGAAGACAAGATCAAGACCATAGAAGCCGCCCGCGCCACAGGCATGGAGATATGCAGCGGAGGCATCATAGGCATGGGCGAAAGCCGAGCCCAGAGAGTGGAATTCGCCCTGACGCTCAGAAGAGTAAACCCGGTGTCGATCCCGATCAACATACTCGTGCCCATTCCCGGCACTCCGCTTGAAAACGCCGAGCCACTGAGCGGACGCGAGATTCTGCTGACGGTGGCCATCTTCCGCATGATCCACCCCCACGCCGTGTTGCGCTTCGCCGGGGGACGGGCCTCGATCGCCAAGGAAATACAGCGCGAATCGCTCCGCATAGGCATCAACGGCAGCATCATGGGCGACCTGCTGACAACCATCGGCTCGCAGATCGACGAAGACATAGAGCTGATACGCTCTTGCGGCTATAACTTCAAAACTCCACAGCAATGAGCAATCCACTGCCTGATCTGGACCGCGGACAGCAGACCCGCTACCGCGGCCACCTGTCGCTCTGTGAGATTGACTTCGCCGGCCAGAAAGCACTGGCAGCCTCACGGGTACTCGTGGTAGGCGCCGGAGGGCTCGGAAGCCCCGTGAGCCTTTATCTGGCGGCTGCCGGCGTAGGCACCATAGCCCTGATGGACGCCGACACCGTGAGCCTCAGCAACCTCCAGCGCCAGATAATCCACTCCACCCCTGATCTCGGAAGGCTGAAAACAGACTCCGCGGCCGAAAAACTGCGGGCGCTTAATCCGGAGGTCAGCATCATCACCATCAACAGCCGCCTCAGCGAAGAAAACGCCGAAAGCATAATGGCAGGCTATGACCTTATAATGGACTGTACCGACAATCTGCCCACACGACTGCTGATCAACGACTGCTGCGTCAGACTGGGCAAAAAGATGGTGTTCGGCGCCGTGTCGCGCTTCTCCGGCCAGGTGTTCAGCCATGTGCCCGGAAGCGCCTGCTACCGCTGCATCTTCGACCCCTCGTCGATCAGCGGCGACGGCGAGGAACTGCCATGTGCAATCAACGGAATCCTCAACACCGTGGTTGGCGTCATCGGCTCCCTCCAGGCTACCGAGGCCATCAAACTGCTCGTAGGCACAGGCGATCCGCTGATCAACCGCATGCTGACGTTCGATGCCATCACAATGGACTTCAACATCTTTGCAATCAGTCCGATGGAGGGCTGCAGGTGCGCCTCCGTTAGCAAATTTTAACTTCCAATCTTAAAAAATCGAAAAATTTATAGCTACCTTTGCACCGCGGAAACACTGTCACTCACCTCTTCTCTGACAACCAATCAAGTGACACAGTATCAAAAACCACAGATTTATCATGACTCAAGCGATCAACATGCCCCGCGTTGAAATAGTGGGCAGCTTCCTCCCTCCCGAAGAACTTGAAAATGCTTTGAACGAAAAAATCCGCGGCAATCTCAGCGATGCTGACTATCATGCCGTTGAAGACCGCGTAATCGACCGCCTGATCGACCGCGAGATCGAAGCCGGACTCCAGATTGTGACCGACGGCGAAATGCGCCGCAAAAGCTGGGACCGCGACTTCTGGGAAGGATTCGAAGGTATGAGCCGCGAACGCATTGACACCGGCAACATCTATCAGGACGACATCCTGCGCCATGACCTGCTCCGTTTCAGCGGAAAGATCGAATTCAATCCCGCCCACCCCTTCTTTGACAAGTTTGTCCACATGCAGGAACTGACTGCAGGCCGCGCCGAAGTCCGCCAGACCATCCCCTCGCCCGGCCAGCTCTACATGCGCATGTTCCTCTCGTCAAACGGAGATCCCGGCAAGTTCTATGCCACTCCTGACACCCTGATCGATGATATAGTGGAGGCCTACAGCCGCACAATTGCCGAATTCTACCGCCTCGGATGCCGCCACATACAGCTCGACACCGAAGTCTGGGGCCGACTGAGCAGCCCTGAATTCGACCGAATGCTCCTGCTCGGAGGCGCTGACGTCAACGAGATCACCCGCCTGCTTCTCGACCTGATCAACCGATCCATAGCAACCCGCCCGGCCGACCTCGAAATCACCTTCAACATCGCCGCCAACGAACAGGCCGTGCCCCGCTGGTATGACGAAAAGGAACTCGCCAACCTGCGCCTGATGCTTGAGACCATTGACGCCGACGCCTTCCTGCTCCCATTCGAGATCAGTTCTCCGGAGGCCATCAATGCTCTGCGCTGGCTCCCGGCCGGAAAGCGCGTGATCCTCGGGCTGGTTGACGGCAGCCTGCCCAACCTCGAAAGCGTGAATGACATCGTCACAGCTGTCAGAATGGCCCGCCGCTACGTGCCGATGGAAAAACTTTCAATCAGCCCGACCTGCGGCTTCAAGGTCCGCGACCGCGAGCGCCAGGGTCTGAACTACGAGACCCAGTGGACCAAGATAGCCCTCCTGCGCCAGGCAGCCGAACTCGCAGCCGAATAAGAGGGTGTCAGACTGAACAGCCTCTAAGAGCCGACGGGACAACAGATACATCCGGTCTGCACCGGAAACCCGCACAATATATACACACAATGCCACCCCTCGATCTGCCATGACAGGGAATGTGAGCATTGTGTGTTATATTTTAACACAGCTTTACAACCTCAGTTTCCTGATTTTTATTAACTTTGTAGCTCATTCAAAATAGTAGCTTACAACCCTAATAAAGCCGGATTTCCACAAACCCCGGCACTTCTCCGATCATGAAACACTTCTCATCACAGACTAAAAACGCACTTCTCTCACTGATCGTTGCCACCGGCGCGCTTCTGGCGTCATGCGGTCCGGCGAAAGATATCGCCTACATGCAGGACCTCCCTGACAACGCCGTGCTCACCCTCCAGGAAAACGGCGAACTCCGTCTGCAGCCCGGCGACAAGCTCCGCATCAAGGTCCACAGCCGCGACGAGGAGATGGTCAAGATGTTCAATCTCTCGCAGACAAGCAACTCAGGCTCCGTAGAGCATGACATGTACACCGTCGACAAGAACGGAAAGATCGACGTCCCGGTGCTCGGACAGCTCTCGGTCGAAGGCATGACACGCCTCGATGTGGCCCAGATGATAAAATACCGTCTGCTTGCCGGAAGCCTGCTCCGCGACCCGATAGTCACCGTGGAGTTTCCGCAGATGGCCTATTACGTGATCGGCGAATCAGGCGTGGGGCGCCATGAGTTCCCGGCCGACAAGCTCAACATCATGGAGGCCCTCTCGATCTCCGGCGACCTCGCTATCAGCGGAAAGCGCACCAACATTCTGGTGCTCCGCACCGAAAACGGCAAGCAGGTGCCCTATCGCGTGGACCTCACAAGAGCCGATGGCGTATATGCCTCGCCGGCCTACTACCTCAAGCAGAACGACATGATCTACATCGAGCCCACCCAGGTCAAAGCCAACCAGTCGACGGCCAACGGCAACAACTACATGACTCCCTCGTTCTGGATCTCGATGTTCTCTTTCGCCACCACCATCGCAGTGCTTCTAACAAAGTAACAGATACCACACCTAACCTCCTAACGCCAATTCTTCTCGACTGATGCAACGAAATCTCAACCAATCACCCGCCACAGGGACCGAAACTGCCGCACAGGCCGCATCGTTCCGGCAGAATGCTGAAGGCTTCGCCAAGATAAAAGACATAATCTTTCTGATGCTCGGCCACTGGAAATGGTTTGTCCTCTCCCTGGCCGTGGCCTTCGGAGCGGCATACTATTACCTGCAGATCACCCCCAAAGTCTACACAGCCTCTGCCGCCATACTCGTCAAAAGCGATGAAAAGAACTCCGGATCGGAAGATATGCTGCTCGACCTCGGAATCAAAACCCAGAAAGTAAATATAACAAACGAAATAATGTCGATGCTCACCGGCTCGGTGGCCGATGAGATAACCCGCCGCCTGCAGCTCAACACCGAGTACTACCATCCCGGAACTTTCCACAAGACCGTGGCCTACGGTGTGGAACTGCCCGTTACCGTCGAACTGCCCGACCTCGGACAGGCCGAAAGCGCAAGCTTCAGCCTCCAGCTGCGCAAAGACAGTACCATAAGAATCTCTTCTATGGTGCTCAATGACAAAGCTCTTGACGGCTCTCTGACCTTCAGCATGGGCAAGCCGGTGAAGACTCCGCTCGGCATCATGACCGTCAAGCCTTCGCCCTACTACCGCGAGGGATTTCAGGACGAACTGACAATAAGCCGCATCCCGTTCAGCACCGCATCGGCCCAGATCAGATCATCGGTCGACGCACGTCAGCGCAACAACCGCGCGTCAATAATCGACATCACCTACAGCGACCAGTCGCGCACACGCGCCGAAGACATCCTCTCGACCCTCGTGGCCGTCTACAATGAAAACTGGATCAAAGACCGCAACCAGGTGACGGCAAGCACCACGGAGTTCATCAAGGAACGCCTGTCGATCATCGAAAGCGAACTCGGCAACGTGGACAGCGACATCTCAGACTACAAATCGCGCAACCTTGTCACCGATGTCAGTGCGATGGGCGGCATAGCGCTCTCGCAGATGAACTCATCGCAGGAAGCCGGACGCGAACTTGACAACCGCGTCTACATGACCAAATATCTCCGCAACTACCTGACTGACGGAATGCACGAGAAAGAACAGCTTCCGGCCAACTCCGGCATAGACAATCCCAGCATCGAGGCCCAGATCCAGGCCTACAACCAGCTCCTGCTCCAGCGCAACAACCACCTGTCAATCTCCTCCGAACAGAATCCGCTCGTCATGGACATAGACCAGAAGCTGTCGACAATGAAGGGCAGCATCCTCGGATCGCTCGACAATGAGCTGACCATGCTCTCCACCCAGAAAAGAGCCATTTCATCGGCCCAGTCGCAGGCTGTGTCGAAAATCGCGGCCAATCCGCAGCAGGCCAAGTATCTTCTCTCGGTCGAACGCCAGCAGAAGGTCAAGGAGTCGCTCTACCTCTTCCTGCTCCAGAAGCGCGAGGAAAATGAACTTTCGCAGGCCTTCACCGCCTACAATACCCGCCTGATCGAACATCCTACGGCATCACCGGTGCCCGTCACCCCGATTCCCTCCCGGATCATGACCTTCGCCCTGGTAGCAGGTCTGTTTGTTCCGGCCGGCATCATAATGCTCATCGAGTCGTTCAACACCGCCGTGCGTGGCCGCAAAGACCTCCAGGACCTCCATGCGCCATTCGTCGGTGAAATTCCTCTGGCCACCCACCGCAAAGGCAAGCGCCGTGTGGCCCGCGAGGTTTCAGACAACCGTGTGGTGGTCAAATCAGGCAGCCGGAGCATCATGAACGAAGCCTTCCGCGTGGTGCGCACCAATCTGGAATTCATCCTCGGCTTTGACGGCGGCCACCATGTGGTGATGCTCTCGTCAATGAATCCCGGCAGCGGCAAGACCTTCACCTGCGCCAACCTGTCGACAGCTCTCGCCATCAAGGGAAAGAAAGTAATAGCCGTTGACCTCGACCTGCGCCGCGCTTCGCTCTCGGCCTATGTAGACAATCCAGCCCTGGGTGTGTCAAACTACCTCAGCGGACAGGTGGCCGACTATCATGACGTGATAGTGCGCCTTGGAGAGCTCGATGTGCTCCCCGTAGGCACAATTCCGCCCAACCCTACGGAACTTTTCTTCCATCCGCGCTTTGCCCGCATGATGGAGGAGCTGAAAGAAAACTATGACTACGTGATACTCGACTGTCCGCCGGTTGAGATCGTGGCCGACGCCGCCATCATCTCCCGCTATGCCGAGATGACTCTCTTCATAATCCGCGCCCACCTCATGGACCGCTCTTTCCTCGCCGACATCGAAAACTGGTATCAGGAGCGCCGCTACCCGAACATCTCCGTGATCCTCAACGGCACCCGCAGCGAGTTCTCGCACTACGGAGGCAGCCGCTACGGCTATCAGCGCTACGGCTACCACTACGGCCACTACGGCGAGTACACAGATTCAGCCGAGGAATCCGAAAAAAGATCCTGATCACCAATGAACGGCTCCGGACGCAGAAAAATACTGTTTGTGATCGACTCCTTCAATATCGGAGGGGCCGAACGCAGTCTCTGCACCCTTCTCGGCCTCCTTCCGGCTGAGAAGTTTGACATCAGCGTGATGCTCGCCTCCGGCGGTGGCCCGCTTGAAAAATATCTTCCGCCGGATGTCAGGCTCAGCGAGATTCCGCTCTGCGCCGATGACCTGAAATCGCGGCTCCGCTTCCGCTTCCATCATCTGCGCCACGCCCTCATCTCCCGCATGGCCCGGCAAAGGAACCTCAGGAGCAATCCCGTGGAGCTTTACTGGACAGAGATGGGATGTCTGGCTCCCGCGCCGGCCGAATCATATGATGTGGCCATAGCCTACCATCAGGGCTTCCCTACTTACTTTGTGGCTGAAAAGGTGAAAGCCGCGCGGAAAATTGCCTGGATCAACGCCGACATCGTACGCGACAACTACAGCGAGGCTTTCAACCTCCGCTTCTACCACCTATATAACAAGGTAGTGACAGCCTCCGCACGCTTGCGCGATCTGCTGCTCGATGCCTGGCACTTCCGGCCGGAGCAACTGCTCCCCATACGCGACATTGTCTCCTCCGCACTGCTGCGCCGTCTTGCCGGCGGTGATGACAGCGCGCCCGGACAGCACTCCGGCCCACTGCGCCTGCTCACAGTGGGGCGGCTCGCCCCCGTCAAAGGCTATGACCTGCTCATAGCCACCGCCGCACTGCTGCGTGACCGTGGATTTTCATTCCGCTGGGACATCATAGGCGACGGTCCAATGCGCGAGGAGATCCGCCGGCTCATCTCCCGACACTCTCTGGAAGAACATGTCACACTGCTCGGCCCGATCGACAACCCATATCCCTGGATGCGCTCTTGCGACATCTATATACAGCCCTCACGCTCCGAAGGCTACGGAATAGCCGTCTGCGAAGCCAAAGCCTTCTGCCGCCCAGTCATAGTCACTGACTTCAAGGTAGCGCCGGAACTCATTGACCACGGCCGCGACGGACTTATTGCATCAATGACCGCCGAGTCGCTTGCCGATGCCGTCACCCGGCTGGCCTCACCTCAGCTCAGAGAAAAAATATCGTCCCAGATAGCCGCCTCTGACTCCGATGACACCTCCGAAAGCCTCCGCCTCGTGCTTGAACTTCTTGACTGACACAAAAACTGCCTGCTGACCGCATCTCCCCGCCCGACATAACCCATGAAACGAATCTTCATCGCAATGCACTATCTCGAAATCGGGGGCGCCGAAAACGCTCTCATCGGCCTGCTGCATGCCCTTGACTATTCCGAAGTGTCGGTCGACCTCTTCCTCTACGCACGCCGGGGCGAAATGCTCCCCTTGGTGCCGCCGGAAGTCTGCATACTGCCCGAAATCCCGGCCTACGCCCACATCGAATCACCGCTGAAAGACGCCTTTCTCCACGGCCACATCCGCGTGGGACTCGGACGCCTGCACGCGAAAGCCCTCGCCGTCATGCGCCGCGGCAAAACCACAGCCGGAAGCGACCACACGGCCATTTTCTCCTACATAGGCCGCTGCGTCACCCCAGCCCTTCCCCCGGTCACCGACCGTGTCTATGATCTGGCTGTCTCCTTCCTCACCCCGCATGACATTGTGCTCTCAAAAGTCAGGGCACACAAAAAAGTCTGCTGGATCCACACGGACTACTCCCGCATCTCCCTCGACCCTGCTTTCGAGCTTCCGGTCTGGCAGGCCTATGACCATATCGTCTCCATCTCGCCTGACGTAAGCCGTGGCTTCATAAAAGTCTTCCCCTCTCTCGCCCCGAAAATCACCGAGATAGCCAACATACTCCCCGAAACCCTCATCCGCGGGAGAGCCGGGTCAGGCTCGGCACCCGAACTGCAGCCCGGCCGCCTCAATCTGCTCTCCGTGGGGCGCTTCACCCATGCCAAGAACTTCGACAACATCCCCGACATAGCCCGCCGCCTGCGCGACGACCACCATGCAGCCCCTTTCCACTGGTATCTGATAGGCTACGGCAGCGACGAGGCTCTGATTCGACGCCGCATCGCAGAGACCGGGACGGAAGACTGCGTCACCATACTCGGCAAGCGCGCCAACCCCTATCCCTACATCAGCGGCTGCGACATCTACGTGCAGCCCTCGCGCTATGAAGGCCGCTGCGTCACCGTCCGTGAAGCCCAGCTCCTCGGCAAGCCGGTGGTCATCGCCGCCTATCCCACCGCCTCATCCCAGGTCAGCGACGGCAAAGACGGCTTCATTCTCCCCTCTGACAACAGCGGCTTCGCTGCCGGACTCGCCAGCCTCGCCGCCTCGTCTGACCGCCTCAAAACAATAGCCCACAAACTCTCCTCCGCCGATTACTCCGACCGGTCCGAAGCCAGCAAACTCGTCTCTCTCATCTGATCAACCCGCCCGATGTCAATACCCCGCATAATCCACTACTGCTGGTTCGGAGGCAAGCCATTGCCGCCGAGCGCTCTCCGTTGCATCGACTCCTGGCGCCGCAACTTCCCCGGATGGGAAATCCGCCGCTGGGACGAAAGCAATTTCGACATCAACGCCATCACCTATACCCGCCAGGCGGCATCCACCGGCAAGTGGGCCTTTGTCAGCGACTATGCCCGCTTCCTGATTCTCTACCGCCACGGAGGAATCTATTTCGACACCGATGTGGAGGTAATCCGCCCGATGGACCACATCACAGCCGCCGGCGCCTTCATGGGCTTTGAAAAAAGCCACACCGGCATCGGAGTGGCCTCCGGACTCGGCATAGGCGCACCCGCCGGACATCCGTTCTATAAAAAAATCATAGACCTCTACTCCACTCTCACCTATCTCGACAGCGAGGGCCGACCCCTGCCGGGCACAGTCGTGGCCCACGTCACCCGCCTCTTCCTTGAAGCAGGACTCCGGGAAGAAGACCGCCTCCAGACCGTAGAAGGCATAACGGTCTACCCCAACGAATTCTTCAACCCCCTCGACGATGCCACCGGACGCCTGCGCGTGACACCATGCACATGCTCCATACACCACTACGACAAGACCTGGTGCGACAACTACGGCCCGTTGCGCACCCGACTGACGCGCCTCCTCCACCGCCTGTTCGGAGTCACCACCTTCACCCGCCTCCGCAAACTCATAACCCGCAACTGACATTGGAAGCATCACTATACGAACCGATCTATCTGACCCTGATCAGCCTGCTCTCGCTCGTCACAGGCATGTGGCTGATAATCTCCGGAGGCAACACTCTTGCCATCGGCGAGCACAACCGCGGCAATTCCCTCGGTCCGCTGATCCTCTGCCTCATCCTGGCCATATGGATCGGCCTGCGTCCGGTTTCATTCCTCTTCGGCGATACGGTCAACTACGCGATGGTCTACAACGCCATCGAGCCCGGCAACCTGCATGACTACCGCATATCATCAGAATGGCTCTGGGACATCTTCACCTACCTCTGCCGCACGGCCGGACTCTCGGTCAACGTCTACTTCATGCTGATTGACCTGGTCTACATACTCGTATCTTTCGCCGCGGTCAAAAAATTCGTACCCACCTCCCCCTGGCTCGGCACCCTCTTCCTCATCGGAGCCCTCTTCTTCTTCTCATTCGGCACCAACGGCCTGCGCAACGGTGTGGCCTGCAGCATAGTGCTTCTCATCATGGCCTACATGCTCGAAGAGCGTTATGTCTCAGCGGTAGTCCTCTCACTCATAGCCCTGAGCATCCACCGCAGCTCCGCCCTTCCGCTCGGAGGCGCCATCCTCGCCCTGACAGTGCTCAAGAATCCGCGCTACGCCCTCTATGGCTGGATCACCTGCATCCTCCTGTCACTCATAGCCGGAAACTACTGGACCGAACTGATAGCCGACATCGGTTTTGACGACCGTCTGGCCCAATACACCGACACCTCCGATGAAAACCTCAGCACCTGGGGCTCCACAAGCTCCTTCCGTTGGGACTTCCTCGCCTACAGCGCCATTCCCGTCATATATTTCTTCTATATCTGCAGGCGGGGGCTGCGCGACGGATGGTTCAACACTCTGGCCACAACCTATCTCGTGGCCAACTCTTTCTGGGTACTGATGATCCGCGCGGCTTTCTCAAACCGTTTCGCCTACCTCTCCTGGTTTCTCATTCCGGTGATATTCGTCTACCCACTCTGCAACATGAAGGTATGGAAAGACCAGAACTTCGTGGCCGGAATGCTGCTGATAGCCTATGTATCCATCACTGTAATCTTCCTTTCACTGATATGGTAACCCGACTCACAGTCTTCACACCTACATATAATCGCGCCCACACTCTGCGCCGCGTCTACGAAAGCCTCTGCACACAGACCGTGCGCGAGGGCTTCGAATGGCTCGTGATCGATGACGGCTCCACTGACTTCACCCGTCAGCTCGTCGAGGGCTTCATCAGCGAAAAGCGCATCCCCATACGCTATATATATAAGGAAAACGGAGGTCTCCACACCGGCTACAATACAGCCTATGCCAACATCGACTCCGAACTCTGCGTCTGCATCGATTCAGACGACTTCATGCCCGACGATGCCGTGGAGCTGATCCTGAAAAAATGGGATTCGGAAGGCTCCTCCAAATATGCCGGGCTCGTAGGCCTCGACTACTACCTCGACTCCGACACTCCCATAGGCGGCAAACTCCCCGACGATATGGCCAGTTGCTGGCTCAACGAACTGGAAACACGCGGCATACACCGCGGCGACATGAAGCAGGTGATGCGCACCGAACTGATGAAGGAAGTGGCCCCGCAAATCGGTTACCCCGGCGAAAAAAACTTCAATCCGGTCTATATGCTCCTCCAGGTCTGCGACCGCCTGCCACTGCTTGTCATCAACCGCAACCTCTGCTACGTAGACTATCAGACCGGAATCGACAGCATGTCTGAACGCATCTTCCTCCAGTATCTCGACTCGCCCCGCAGCTTCGCCAAACTCCGCCGCCTCGAAATGACGCTCCGCCACACCTCAGCGGTCCGGCGTTTTCGCGTAGCCATCCACTACGTGTCGAGCTGCATCATTGCCCGTGACAGCCGCTGGCTCGCCGACTCTCCTAAAAAACTGCTGACGCTTCTGGCTGCTCCGGCCGGTTATCTCCTCTCCCGCTACATACGCCACAAGGCAAAACAATTCACATGACACAATAAAATGTGACACTATGAAAATCCTACACGTAATAACCTCCATGCGCACCGGCGGGGCCGAAAAGCTGGTATGCGACATGCTGCCTCTGATGCGCGATCAGGGTCATCAGGTCGAACTCGCTGTCTTTGACGGCACTCCGGGCCATCTGCTGGAGTCTGTCAGGCAGCACGGAATCACTGTCCACATTTTCGGATACGGGCTGAAATCCATCTACAACCCACAGCATATCAATAAGTTAAAATCAACAATAGGGGGGGTCAACATTGTCCATTCCCACAACACATCGGCCCAGCTGTTCACCGCACTCGCAGCTCCGGCCGGAACCACACTCGTAACCACCGAGCACAACACCGACAACCGCCGACGCCACCTACGACTGCTGCGGCCTCTGGATATCCGGCTCTATCGCCGCTACAAAGCCATAGCCTGCTGCAGCGAAGCTGTGGCATCATCTCTGCTCAACTATCTCGGGCCGGAATTCGCAGACCGCACAAGCGTGATTGAAAACGGGATTGACCTTTCGACATATTCTGCCGCAGCTTCCGGCACACCAGCCGCCTCCAATGAGACCGACATCCTGATGGTGGCCGCTTTCCGCCCGCAGAAAGACCACCTGACCGCACTCCGCGCCCTCCCGCTCCTGCCCTCGGAAACAACTCTCTCATTTGCCGGAGAAGGCTCCACACGCCCGCAGATCGAAGCCGAGGTCCGCAGACTCGGTCTTGAAAAGCGGGTCAGATTTCTCGGTCCGGTCAGCAATGTGGCCGAAAGACTGCAAGCCGCCGGAATAGCCCTGCTGTCGACCCACTACGAAGGCCTGTCACTGTCAAGCATCGAGGCAATGGCTTCAGGCACACCGCTTGTGGCCTCTGACGTGAGCGGAGTCCGTGAAGTCTGCGGAGGCGCCGCACTTCTCTTCCCCGAAGGCGATGCCGAAGCTCTCGCCGCAATCCTCGCCGACCTGCTTAAAGACCCCGCCTTGCGCCGCCAGACAGCCGACCGCTGCCGCAAACGCGCCGCCCGCTTCGACATCCGCACAACCACCCAAGCCTATCTCGACCTCTACACCCGCCTCCTCCAGGCCCCCGAAATAGTGCGATAATTCGAAGACACCACATCCGGAGCGGTAAAACGGTGTCCTGACGGACACCACATGCAGGGCGGTTTGCAAACCCGTGACACCTCTGCGCTGTGCGCTGCGGTGTCACGGGCTACGAGTAAAACGGTGTCCTGACGGACATCACCAAACGCCCTGAAGGAAACGCCCCGCTGTCATTTTCAATTTTATTGACATTTTTGACTTTGTATCCGAATTTTTCTGTACTTTTGTGCTTTGCATACATTGCTGATTCATTCGACTATTCTTCTCATACAACACTCTAACCGATCAATCTTTATGAAAACCTTTGCACGTTTGCTGGCTTTGTTTGTGCTCCTTTCCGCCACATGCGCCTCAGTCTCGGCGCAGGACAAACCACGCTGGATCACCAAAGGAGTGGCCTCGCTTGAAAAAGAGCGCAGCAACGACTCATATACCTTCCGCGAATTCGAAATTTTCGGCGGTGACATCGACCTCTTGCGCAAAGAGCGCTTCAATCCGCTCGTAGGCTATCTCGCAAACACCTTCGGGGCCGATTCCGCATCAGCGCAGGTAACGCTGCTTTCCGCATCATCACCGAGGCCCGCCACTCTCAATGATGCCGAAGGTGACCGCTCGGTGCAGGCCGAATATCGGGTGACATTCTCCGCCCCGACGCCAATGACCTTCTATGCCAAGCTCGTCGACGAATATGTGAGCTTCGATGAAAACGTTGACATGAGCTTCGACTATACACTATATCAGCTCTTCGCCATCTCGTCAACAGCTGACGGAGCCGTGCCGCAGTTCGACGACTATTCATACTCCCGCAAATACAATACCCGCGCGCTTGCCCTCTCGATCGTCCCCGGCCTCGGCCAGATGTACAAGGGCCACAACGCAAAAGGCTGGGTTATCATTGGCGGCGAGGTAGTGTTTATCGGCGCGGCTATCTATTCGCAGATCCGCCAGCACAACTATAGCGACGATGCCAAAAACGCCTCCGATGCGGTAGCCCCAAGCTACCGCAGCAAGTCGAAAAGCTGGCGTCAGGTGCGCGATGTGGCAATAGTGGGAGCATGCGGACTCTACGTCTACAACCTTCTTGACGCAGCCCTCTCGAAAGGCGCCCGCCAGGTGGTCGTGAACAAGGCTTCCGGCACCCGTCTGGCCTTATCGCCCTCCGTGATGGCTGACCCTATGGCCTCGCCCGCGCCGGCCGTAACCATGTCGCTGACTTTCTGAAACACTGATAGTTCAGATGGCGGTCAAGATCATACGCATGGCCACTATCGGGCTTTCGCTCGACACCTTCTGCCGCGGACTGCTGCAGGAACTTTCGGCTGACTATGAGGTGGTGGCGCTTTCATCGCCTGACAGCCACCTCGACAGCCTCGGAAAGCGCGAAGGAGTGCGCACCATAGGCGTGGAGATGAAGCGCGAGATAGCCCCTCTGGCAGATCTCCGCTCCCTGATCAGGCTGGTCAGAGAGTTCAGGCGCGAACGTCCGCAGATGGTCCACACAATGACACCCAAGGCCGGCCTGCTCGGCATGATGGCCGCACGGATTGCCGGAGTGCCCCTGCGGGTCCACACATTCACCGGACTGCTCTTCCCTACTGCAACCGGGCTCAAAAAACAGATACTGCGTCTGACCGACCGCCTGACATGCGCCTGCGCCACTCACATCATCCCTGAAGGCGAGGGAGTCAGAAACGATCTTATTGCCGGAGGCATCACCCGAAAGCCCCTGCGCGTTCTCGGCCACGGCAATGTCCGCGGAGTGGACCTTGACCATTACAGGCCATCGGAATCCATTGACGCTCAAGCCGCAGAGCTCAGACGTAGGTTCGGAATCCGGCCCGGCGACAAAGTGCTACTCTATGCCGGACGTGCCGACCGCGACAAAGGCATAGCCGAGCTGACCAAAGCATTCCGCACCCTCGGCCGCAAGGACACCCACCTGCTTTTGGCAGGTGACTTCAAAGACTCTCCACTACTGCCCGCCGACATGAGCAACATCCACCTTTCCGACGGATGGACAGCCGACATACGCCCCTGGATGCGTGCCGCCGACATCTTCATTCTCCCAAGCTACCGCGAGGGCTTCCCCAACACCGTGCTTGAAGCCGGAGCGATGTGCCGCCCATCGGTTGTCACTGACATCAACGGCTCGCGGGAGATAATAACCGACTGTGTGAACGGACTGATTGTGGAACCACGGACCGTGGCTCCTCTGCGCGAGGCAATTCTGAAACTCATATCCGACCCGGCTCTCTGCCACGAAATGGGGCTGCGGGCGCGTAAAAACGTAGAGCTTAAATTTTCGCAGCCATATGTCAGATCCTGCCTGAAAGAATTTTACCGGACCATTATCCCGACAGCACAATGACAGGCTTCCTTATCAGCATAAAACACCGCTTCCCGGCCATCTGGCGCGCCGTAGAGTGGGCCAACGGCAAAGCCATGCGCCTGCGCTACCCCCGTCTCGGCATGATAGCCACTGAGAAAGCCTCGTCCGTCTCACTCGCCGGATTCCGCTTCTCGCCCCTGCAGGAAACAGATCTGACTGATCTTCACCGCTTTCTGATGACACTCCCGGAGGACAGCGTGGCCTACTTCAACCCCCATGCCTTCACGCTGCCCGCCCTGCGCAGACTTCACCGCAGCGGATCGTTCGTCATGCTCGGAGTCAGACAGGGAGACACACTTGTAGGCTACCACTTTCTGCGCTGTTTCGCCAGCGGACGCTGCTTCCACGGGCTCGTGGTCAGCCCCTCGGCGCAGGGCCGTGGCATCGGCACCGCCATGTGGGATCTCGGAGCCCGCATAGCCACAGCCGCAGGCCTCGCCATGTTTGCCACCATATCCGAACACAACCACCCCTCACTGACATCCTGCACCCGCGGCTGCCACACCACCATAGCCGACCGCCTCCCCGGCTCCTACCTCCTCATCCGCTGCCAACCGAAAAAACACAAAGCATAAACACGGCATCAAAGGCACAATTTTATCCATTTTTTTCACATGAGCCATTTTTATGTTAAATCTCTTTGTGAGATTTTTGGAATTTAGTATTTTTGCGAACTCGGATGAATTATCTTCTACTGCTTTAACAATCCGGCATTCAACTGATTCTTATATAACGCCTTGATTCATCCCTGTCTTATTGATAGTAAACGCGATTCTTCTTTAAAAAACACAGTTAATTTAACCTTGCTGACAAAAGAAATCTTTGACCGCTTTGCAGGCTTTATCGGCCTTGCTGTAGCCATCCCTGTCATTTTGCTGACATGGATAGCGATAGCGATCGTCATGCCCGGCGCTCCGGCCATCTTCCGGCAGAAGCGCGTAGGCAAGGACGGCAGACTGTTCACGCTGGTCAAATTCCGCACCATGCGTCCGGCTCACGGAGGCTCTTCGGTCAGCGTGGCCGGCGAAAGCCGCATCACTCCTCTCGGAGCCGTGCTGCGCCGGTGGAAGATCGACGAACTGCCGGAACTGTGGAATGTAATCAAGGGCGACATGAGTTTCGTGGGCCCAAGACCCGACGTGCCCGGCTATGCCGACTGCCTCGAAGGAGACTGCAGACGCATACTCAGTCTCAAACCCGGCATCACCGGAGCCGCGACTCTCCGCTACCGATATGAAGAAGAAATACTCGCCTCTCAGGAAGATCCGCAGACATACAACGACAGCGTGATCTACCCTGACAAGGTGCGTCTGAACCTGCTCTATCTTGATAGCCGCTCGTTCGGACTTGACCTGCGGATGATACTCTCCACCGCTCTCCCCTCGCTCCAAAGCCGCCTTCTCCCCTCTGAATTCCATGCAATCATGCCCGGAAGCGAACTGAACACCCCGACCACACAATCAGTCAACATATATGCAAACTAAGAAAATACATCTTTGCCTCGCCCATATGAGCGGAGCCGAACAGCGCTTTATCGATGAAGCTTTCGCCGACAGTTGGGTTGTACCCCTCGGCCCGAATGTGGACGGTTTTGAAGAAGATCTCAAAAAGTTCCTTACTGACGGAGATCCCCGGTCAGAAGGAAAAGAAATAGCCGCCCTCTCGGCAGGCACAGCCGCCATCCATCTTGCCCTTGTGCTTCTCGGTGTGGGCCAGGATGATGAAGTGATCTGCCAGAGCTTCACGTTTGCTGCCTCGGCCAATCCCGTGGTCTACCAGGGAGCCAAACCGGTGTTTGTCGACAGCGAGGCCGGATCATGGAACATGGATCCCGACCTGCTCGACGCTGCCATTGCCGACCGCATCGAAAAAACCGGACGCAAGCCGAAAGCCATCATTGCCGTGCATCTCTACGGAATGCCCGCGCAGATGGACCGCATCTGCGCCGTGGCCGACAAATGGGGCATACCCGTTGTGGAAGATGCCGCCGAAGCCCTCGGATCGAAATATCAGGGCCGCATGTGCGGAACTCTTGGCCACTTCGGCATACTGAGTTTCAACGGCAACAAAATGATCACCACCTCAGGTGGCGGAGCACTTGTGTGCCCCGATGCCGAGAGCAAGAAACGCGCACTCTTTTTCGCCACCCAGGCCCGCGAGCCATTCCCCTACTACCAGCATGAGCATATAGGCTACAACTACCGGCTGAGCAACATTTCAGCCGGAATAGGTCGCGGGCAGATGACGATTCTCGACGAGCACATAGCCCATCACCGCCGTCTGGCAGCTCTCTATCAGGAACTGTTCGCCGAAATTGACGGCATCAGCTACCACGCCAATCCGTCAGCCGAAAGTGACAGCAACTACTGGCTGAGCACCATCGAGATCGACCCTCAGGTGACCGGCAAGACCCCGGAGGACCTGCGCCTGCACCTTGCCGCCATCAACGTGGAGACCCGCCCGCTCTGGAAGCCGATGCACCTGCAGCCGGTATTCGCCCAGGCCCCGGCCTATGTCAACGGCGTCAGCGAAGCCCTCTTCGGCCGCGGCCTCTGCCTCCCCTCCGGCCCCTGCGTCAGCGAAGACGATGTCAGAATGATCGTGAACGAAATCAGAAACTGCATCAACGGCTGACCCTTCCGCACCTAACAAGACTCACACCAGGCAACACCACATAACAACACACACCACCGTGAACCGGACACTGCTGACAAGAGAATTTGCGCGCCACAATCTGTCGAGATGGATTGTGCTGCTTCTCGACTGCTCGATGGTCTATCTATCGGGACTTGTGGCATGTGTGGTGAACCACGGACTGGCCAACACCGTCAGCAATCTCGGCCTTATACTTCAGACCATGCTGATCTATCTCAGCCCCTTTGCCGCCGGTTTCCTCCTGTGCGGGACCTACCGCAACATCTTCCGCCGCACCTCTTTCCCCGACCTTGTCCGCGTCTGCATGGCTCTTGCGTTTGCCGTAACAGTCATCATGCTGCTGCGCATATTCCTCCACGCCGACAATGTGCTCTTTGCCATCCGCCTGCGCGACCTAATTCTGCTCTCGCTTCTTGCAGTCACCACCATCTGCGGAATGCGAGTCGGAGTCAAGACTCTCTATGACCTCTATCTGCGCTACACCACCAGCGGCGGAGCCTATGGCTACAGTGAGCGCCAGCTCATCGACCTCGAAATGGCCGATCTGCTTGACCGCAACCCTATAGAAGTTGACATGGACGAAATCCGCGCCAAACTTTCAGGGCGCCGCATTCTCGTCACCGGCGCAGCCGGAAGCATAGGCAGCGAACTTGCCCTGCAGCTAGCATCGCTCCGCCCGCAGAGACTCATTCTTATAGACCAGGCCGAGTCGCCGCTCCATAACCTGCGGCTCGAACTGGAGCGTCTGTATCCCAAAACAGACTGCGTCTACATAGTAGCCGACATCTGCAACGGCCCGCGCATGGAGCGCATTTTCGCCTCGGAAAGCCCTGAAATCGTATTCCACGCCGCAGCTTACAAGCATGTGCCCCTCATAGAGGAGAATCCGGTTGAAAGTGTGACCAACAACGTAGGGGGCACCCGTCTCATAGCCGACCTTGCCGTGAGCTACAAGGTGGAGAAATTCATACTCGTCAGCACCGACAAGGCCGTCAACCCGACCAATGTGATGGGCTGCACGAAACGTATCTGCGAGATGTACTGCCAGAGTCTTTCAAGCAACCGCCCCGACGGCTGCCGCTTCATCACCACCCGCTTCGGTAACGTGCTCGGCTCACAAGGCTCGGTAATACCGACCTTCCGCAGCCAGATACGCCGCGGAGGTCCGGTAATGGTGACCCACCCAGACATAATCCGCTACTTCATGCTCATACCCGAAGCCTGCGCGCTCGTGCTCGAAGCCGCTATCCTCGGCAAAGGCGGCGAAATATTCGCCTTCGACATGGGCAAACCGGTCAAGATCGTAGAACTCGTCCGCCGTATGATAGCCCTCAGCGGCCGTTTTGATGTAAAGATAGAATACTGCGGACTGCGCCCCGGCGAAAAGCTCTATGAGGAACTCCTCACTGAAAAAGAACAGGTGATACCGTCGTCGCATCCAAAAATCAAGATTGCAAAGGTCGAGCCAAGCGACAAACGCCGAGTGTCAGCCCAGGTCAACGAACTTCTCGCCACGGCCCACACATTCAACGCCATCGCCACCGTGAGGTCCATGAAACGCATGGTGCCGGAGTATATCTCAAACAACTCACCCTACTCCGCCCTCGATCCCTCACCTTCGGGACCGCAACCTTCGCTCGAAGTAAGCCCGACAACAACCGATATATATCATAACAAACCTGAAATCCAACCTATCGCATAAAGCTATGTACCTTCTCAAGCTCAAGACTTTAAAGCGTTTGCTCTATCCCGCGCTGTCACTGGCAGCTCTGTGTCCGGCCTTCACAGCCGCCGCGCAGGCTCCCTCGTCATACGAGGACTTTGACCGGCAGTACAAAGACTACCGGACAGTCTATTCAGACACTACTGACACCGACTTGCCTACCCGCACCGAGGTTGTCAAGGAAACAAACCAGCCATTCGGAGTGGTTACAAACAAGTTCGGCAAAAACTGGTTTGTATTCGCCACAGCCGGAGCCCACACATTCCGCGGCGACTACTCCGGACGCGGAAAGTTCGGCGGCACCATCTCGCCTGACTTCGGTATCGGCGTTGGAAAATGGTTCACTCCGGGCGTAGGCGTGAAATTGGAATTCATCCGCTCCGACTCCAAGGGCTACACCGAATACCTCACCGGCCACTATGGCTACGGGGGTATCATGCAGGCTCCTGACGGAACACCCTACCGCAAGATGAGAACCCGCTGGTGGGATATCGGCGCAAGTGTCATCTTCAACCTCTCGCGCCTTATCCAGGGCTATGAAGGAGCTGACAGCCCCAAACTCATGAACCAGTTCATGCTCAACGCCGGTATCGGCGGTGTGCACCACATGGGCTATGGCCACAGCCACGGATCAGACAACGAGCTCAGCGCACATCTGGAGCTGCAATACAGCCGCTTCTTCACCCGCTCGAAGCGTTTCTCGCTCGACTTCAAGCTCCGCGCTCTTCTCTATCAGACCAACTTCGACCTCGAATACGGCCAGGCAAATCATGCGGCCAACAAGTGGGACTCGAATCTCGGCGCCGATCTCGGCTTCACATTCTATCTCGGCTCAAAACGTGCCCGCAGCTGGCGCATGGGCGCTACCCACACCTACACCCGCGACTACCGCGAACGTCAGATCCGCGAAGTACGCGTCAAGGAGGGCGATCCCGCCAAGTTCACCGAAATCACATTCTACGTGTTCTATCCCAACAACTATTCCGGACGTAACGATGCCCCGACCATAGCCTCAAGTCCTGTCAACGCCATTGACTACCTGACAGGGGGTATCTACACCCAGCGCCGCTTCGAGGACAACGGTGATGTGGCCTCGCGCCTCGTGGCCGGACGCACTCTCAAGGGTCTGCCCACCGAAGACCTGCCCACCGAACCGGCTGACCGCGACTTCGCCATCACCTCAGTGCCCCGCGGATATGAAATGGGCGAAGGTCCGATCTCTCTGAGCCTCGCTCCTTCCGACATGTCTGACTTCCGCCAGAGCGCAGGCTTCTACTACGCCCCGATATATGGCGACCAGCACCTCTGGCACTACCGTATCGACGATGCCACCCGCTCTCAGAAGCTTCTGAGCGAAGACAACTACTATGAGACCCAGACCTTCGGCCTCAACGCCCACAAGGGTCTTGAAACCATCCGTGAATACTTCGACATAGACCGCGGCGAATATCTCGTCAGTCTTGCCGACATCTATGCGGCCGTGAAGTCAAACCAGGGCCATATAGCCAAGCATGCCGATCAGGAGACTGTCGATGACATCCGCCACATTATTGAAAACGGTGTGATCACAGGCATTCTGGTGGAAGGTCTCGCCACAAGCCAGGACAACTTCACCGGTCCTGACGCCAAGCAGGTGGGTCTCGACCGTAACACAACCCTCTCGGACAACCGCGCCACCACGGTGCTCAACTGGCTCCGCGAGTCAGGCAAATTTGACGGTGTAGACTCCAAGACCTACCGTGTCAACTCGTTCAAGAACTCAGTGCGCGGCATAGGCCGTGTGGACGATCCTTCTACCCGTGGCATTGATGCCAAGATGAACCGCTGCGTGAAGGTGCACCTGCAGTACATCCTCCCGCAGAAATAACATATTTCCCCGCACATAAAAACAATAGAAAAAAACTCCGGACGGAAGCTTCCATCCGGAGTTTTCTATTATGCAGTCTTAGAGATACTATAATTACATTTATCTGATGATATATAGTCAATATGTCATCGGATACCACATATCTGACATTTCTGTAGGCAATCTGCGCGCTGTGGCCGTTCAGCGGATTTCCTCCCAGTCGGCGTCGCTTACCTGTGGTTCGCGGGGAGTGTATGAGGAGCCTTGTTTTTCATTGGTCTCCGAGGCCGAGAATTCGGTTTTAACTTCAATCTCTTCGAAGTCCACATACTCGCCTTCGTCGCGGCTGAATATCTTTTTGCGCCCCCTTGGCTTATGCTGCTGCCTGCGCTGCTGCCCGAAAGGCGATGCTCCGGGACTGAATCCTGTTCCGCCTCCGAAGGCCTGGTTAAACATATCGTTGACCTTCTGGGTATATTTCCGCCGGGCATAGCTCAGCAGGAGCGGCTTGACGATAAGCCACACCAGATAGAGTATAAGTATTGTTCCAAAGAAAGTTAACATGTCAGAAAGATGAAGGTTTTGCTGAATGCTGACCGTGGGGAGGTCTACGGTTACTTCTCATCCGCCTCGGATGCGTCAGGATCTGTGCGCTTGCCAAGAAGCGAGATCAGAATGTAGAGCACAATTGTCCAGGCAAAGCCCGAAACGCCGTCGGTGATGACGAAAAGCACTGTGGCCGCCATGATCACATAACGTCTAACATTCTCGCGCAGCGAAAGGTTGGCGAATTTGAGTGAAAACATCTTTATTTCGCTCACCATAAGCAGCGAAACCACTGCAATGAGCACTGCCATCACCGCATCGCCGGGATAGGCGTGATCGGTGATCCAGGCGAGTGCACCCACCCAGAAGATGGCGTTGGCCGGAATAGGCAGACCGATGAACGAGGTTGTCTGACGGGTGTCGACGTTGAATTTGGCAAGACGCAGGGCACCCATCACGGCTATAAGCAGCGCGAATGCGCTCACCCAGAGCGGACTGCCGGCCCGAAGCATGGTGTTCATCACGAGGAATGCCGGAGCGAGGCCGAAGCTGACAAGGTCGCTCAGCGAATCAAGTTCCTTGCCAATGGGCGAATAGGCGTGAAGAAGGCGGGCCGACATGCCGTCCCAGAAGTCGAAGGCGGCGGCGGCGCCAATGCACACGAAAGCCCACTGCAATGCGCTCAGCCCTGCGGTGGGCAGGTCGAGATTAAAAGCTAAAAACACCGCCGTACATCCTGAGAGGAGGTTGAGGCAGGTGATTGTATTCGGAATATAAGTGCGGATTGATTTCAATTGATGATACTGTGTTTTATATGATAACCTTATTAGTCATCAGGATGTTCGCGCAGACGGGCCACTACCGAGACACCGCCCGTGGTCTTATCGCCGATCTTGACGAAGACTTCGGCATCAAGCGGGAGATAGATGTCGACACGCGATCCGAATTTGATGAAGCCCATGTGGTCTTTGATGTCGGCGATGTCGCCCGGTTCGGCATAGGTGACAATCCGGCGGGCAACGGCTCCGGCAATCTGCCTCATGAGCACTTCCTGGCCATTGGTGGCGCGGATAAGCACTGTCGACCGTTCGTTTTCGATGCTCGCTTTCGGGAGATAGGCACTGAGGAAACGGCCGCTGTGGTGGCGCACCATCAGCACCTCGCCGTCAACCGGAAACCAGTTGGCATGTACGTTGAACACCGACATGAATACCGATAGCATTCTGACACGGCGGCGCAGCACCTCCGGCTCGAATACTTCCTCAAGCGCCACGACGGTACCGTCAACCGAGCTTACCACCACATTGTGGCGGTCGCCGTGAAAGGCACGTTTCGGCGAGCGGAAAAAGTTGACTACGAGCAGATAGAAGATCGCGGAGATGACAGTGAAAGTAGTTGGGATCGCAGCGGGACGGATGAACATCCATGCCGACAGATTGATCACAATCATTATCAGCATGACAACTATCAGTATATTGATTCCTTCGCTGTGGATCTTGACTTTCATTAGATTCGAGGATAGGGGTAGTATCAGAGGGGCTGACAGCCCGTTGCGTTCTCTTAATTTGCAAAGTTATGCAAACTTTTCCATTTATCAAAACCGACTGTTAAAAATTTCCGTCCGCCTGATTTCTAATTATGGCGAATTCGCCATAATTAAGAGGGTGTTTAAAAAGGCGTCCGACTCAGGCGTAGAAACTGCGGCGGATGGTGCGGGTGATGGCCGCGAGGTTGCCGAGGGTTATCAGGAGCATCAGGCCGATGCCTGTGCCGACGGTAAGCCATGCCGACTCCGGTTCGCTTCCAAGCGCGCGGAGCGGGGCACTCCACCAGGCGGAGGCGGCAAGCATTACTGCCATTGCGGTTAAAAGCACTCCGGCATTGACGGCGATGACTATCAGATGGTAGTGGCGCGACACCTGGGCCGGTGAGTAGCCGAGCTGCATGAGATCATGGATCTTGGTGCGGTTTTTCTGCAGCAGGAGGTAGATGCTGAGCATGAGGATGAAGAACGCGAGGATGCTGATGATCAGCCCCACGCCGATGACCACCGTGGTCACGACCGAGAGGAAAAATGCGGCCTTGCCGTTGTCGGCACGGTCGCCGGCCGTTTCATAGCCGTGTTCCTCAAGGTAGCTTTCCACCTGCGGATCGCCGGGACGGTCGAGCATCACTATCAGTCGCGACGGCGCTTCAGCCGGAGTTTCGGAGAATTCTTTATTGGCCCACTGCATGAACTCCTCAGGCACAGCTATGGTGTTGAGACGCGAGGAAAAGCCTACAATGCGGGCGTCGACCCACTCCTGACGGCCGTTGCCGCTGAGCGAGAGTTTCAGAGGCACCATGCCGATCACTTCTTCTGAAACCTGCGGCATGCCGCGCGAGGTGGCGAAGCCGAAATTGTAGAGCGAGAGATAGTCTTTGGAGAGAATCACGGGCACATATGACGAACGGCCCGGCTCATAGGTCCATTCTTTGGGGGTGACATCGAAAAATTCGTCAGGGATGGATTCGAGAAAGAGCGCCGACCCCATCGAGCTGCCGCCGAGTTCCACTTTGGCATAGACATTGAACGAGGCCGAGCTGAAGCGGCCAACCTTGCGGACCCAGGGCCGCGAGGCTATGTCGGCGATATCTTGTTCACTGAAACGGGTGTCACCGGCCGAGGCGGATGACCGGCCGAAGAGACCGCTGACTCCCTCCACCCGCTTAGATAGGATCAGGTAGTCTTTGGAGATGAACGAGTCATCGTCATTCCAGACCGAGCTGACATCTCGGTAAAACTGAATGGCGGTAAGCACTATGGAAAGGCCCACGAAACTGGCCAGTGCATAGCCGGCTATCTGACCGGCGCTTATATTGTGGCGCAGGAGGCGCCAGACTGTATTGTTTGACATTTTCAGAAGTTGTATTTGTCTAGGCAAAGCCGCCGGACAGATTAAGAGGGTGCATATCAGAGCCTCATCAGCTCAAACTCTTCGAGGCGGATCTTGTTGCCGACCGAGGTGGCGATTACAGCCGCACCCTGCCGTCCGGCTTCCTCGGCTATGAGAGAGGCCACGGCCTGATTGTTGCGGGCATCGAGATGGCTCACCGGCTCGTCGATAAGAATAAAATCAAACGGCTGACAGAGAGCGCGGATGATGGCCGCCCGCTGCTGCTGCCCTACTGAAAGGCGTCCGGCTCTTTCGCCGGCTTTACCCTCGATCTCAAGGCGCGAAAGCATACGGCGGATTTCGTCACCGCTGCGGAAATCGGTCAACCGGTTTTTTATCATCACGTTTTCCATCACGGTCAGCTCAGGGAACAGGCGCATCTCCTGGGGCAGATAGGCTAGAGAGCGGCGTCGCAGCTCACACCAGCGGTCGATGCTCAGGGCTGCCGCATCCTGCCCGTCGAAGAGAATACGGCCCTCATAGTCGCGGCGGCTTCCGTAGATGAAGGCGCAGAGCGACGATTTGCCCGTGCCGCTCTCGGCCTCGATGATATAGTTGTGTCCGCGGCTGAAAACCACACTTTCTCTGAGCCAGAGCTCCGAATCCTTGACCGGAGCCTCTTTCTCGCTGCCGCGGAACACCTGCGGCAGCACTCTATTCAACTCAATGTTCTCTATCATAGCAATGCTGAAAGTATGGCCTGGAGGATGGGCTGCGTTGTGCCCGTGAGAGCCAGTTCGGCCGTGGTGCTGCCCTGACCGGTCTGGCCGGTAAGTCTGAAACCGAAAGCGGGAGCCGCCGGACTGAGGCTGCGCAGCGATGGCAGTTCAAGCATAACGGCTCCGTCCTTGCCGGAGAAGAGCGGCGCGAGACTGTTCTGACGTGTATTGTCGAAAGGCATGTTGCTAACGGCGAAATAGCCATCGACATTGCCGAGATAGAGATTCATGCCGTATTGCGGCACGATCAAAAGCCCCTGGTCGGTCATGCGCGGACTCATTCCTGCCACAAACATAGAGTTCCGCACCATGTTCATGATCTCGGTGATTTTCTGCTGAGGCATGTGGGCCATCAGTATGAAGTGCCAGTTGCCGGGGTCGATCTCACTGTAGGCCTGATCATTGGCCGGACCGGCGGCAAGCATTACAGTGCCGTTGATCGACTGCAGATAGGGAGTGACCACAGCCATCATGCCGCGTGCCTGGAAGCCTCCGAAGGCGCTGACAGCCTGAGTCAGTACACTCCAGTCGAAATCCGGTGTCAGCCCTACGGCAAAGGCGAAGCTGAACGAATCCGGAATATATGAGAGCACAGCCTTATTGACAGGCTGGAGTCCGTCTGCGGCCACGGTGGTGCCATCGGCCTGCATGACCACGCTTCCGGCTACGAGTTTATTGTCCTTGATATCGCAACTGATAGTGGCCCATAGGCTTTCCTGAGCCGCCTGAGCGCCATCGTCCTTCTTGCCGCCCTTTGCTGCGGCATCACAGCTGAGAGCCATGTTGAGCAGCCCCTGGCCTTCAAGCATCCCGCAGATTCCGGAAAGAGCCGTCAGCGGAGACTTCCCGGCTTTCTTCTGCAGCTCTCTGACAGCCTTGACGGCATCTTTTGCATCGGTCAGCCAGAAGCGGTCGTCGCCTGTAAGAGCCGTGAAACCGCCCCACTGGCCCTGCCGGAAACCGTCTTTGGCCTCAGTCCATCCGATCTCTCCGGAAGTAGCCTCGGCAAACTTGTCGCAGTCGCTGACCAGAGCCGTCACATAGATGACTCCGTCGCGATCCCTTGCCCAGGCCATGCGGTCGATATCGCAGACCCCGGAGCGGTCCATGACATCGGCAAGGTCCACAAGATCCCGGAAGCGGCCTTCCGGAGCAGCGAGACCATCGGTAGTGACTCCATTAGGTCCGAATTTGAATCCGGACTGGCTGAGCACACTTTTCAGACGCACGAACCCTACATTGTCGACCTCAGCCGGAATCGCGTCAAACAGCGCCTCGTCTTTCGAACACGACGCCACCGCGACCCCAAGAATAACCACAGCCACCAAAGGCATCAGAAACGACCTCACAGCAGCCGCCCTAAAAAATTTCATATTCATAAATATTGCAGGAGTTGTTCATCAGAGGAACTATATTTGTAGGGCCCTCTGATGGTATGTTATACAATTTTTCAAAATGATGAAGAGATTTTCCAAGCACAAAGATAATGATTAGCCCTGACATTGTAACGTTCAGTGCTCAAAAATCATTGGTTCTGAGTTCAGAAGACCATAACTGCCACAGGCAGCAGACTGCCCGGCGATAAGAGCCGGAGCGCCAGTAAACAGAAGAAGCCGTTGCAGACTATCCGCAACGGCTTCCAGAGGCATGTTTTCTGTGTGTTTCAAGATTTTTTACAAAATCGCATCTTCTGCCACATGCAAACAGAGATTGTAAATAAAATCAGAATTCATTATTCGATTTTTCCTTTTTTCTTTGAAAGGCGAAGGTAGTAGCCTGAGAAATCGTTTTTCTTGCCTACTTTCAGCTTGGTATAGCCAAGTTCCTGAGCAGCCTTCATGGCCTCAGCCTCAGCACCTTCGGCATTTGCTATGATTTCATCGGCACCGGTGGTGTTGAACCACACACCGTTTTTCTCGACCTTTGCAGAAGCTACTTTCTTATAGATCATCTTGTTGGTCTTCTCGTCGAGCTGCTGTTCGAGCACTTCATATTCGTCTCCTTCATTCACACCTTCCTTCGATCCGATCTTTGCGTAGAGAAAACCATCAGCCGATTTTGAAATAGGCACCGTGGTGCGGAACACTTCATTCTCAACCTGCAGTTTGGCGAGGGCCATATCAATCGCACGGGCTGTTGCCGAAGCGGCGAGCTGGTCAAGAGTCTTGGTTTTATCTTTCTTAACGCCTGAACGGGCCTTGGTCTGTCCGACATATGACAGCTTGCAGAGGCCGGCGTCAAGAAGGTCCTGAAGAGTAGCGTTTTCGTTATAAAGCACCTTGTCGCTCAGAGCCATGTCGATATCATCGTTCCAGTCGAGTTTATAAAGGTTGGTGACGGCGGTCACGGAATACATATCCTTCATGAGACCGTTGATGGCCGCTTCGGTTCCTTTCTTGGCGCCGAAAGCCGCAAGGCTGCCGAGAGCGCCGGCATTCTGTGCGGCCACAGCAGCAACGCCGCCCACCATGTCAGAGATTTCCTGGGCTACAGCCTTGTTGTTGCGGAAACGCAGGTTGGTTGCCACGACAAAGGTGTTGTTGAGCAGTTCGAAGCCCTGTGAAGAAAGCATTGCCTTGAATTCGGCATTGGCATTTGCCTTTGACAGCTCTGCGGCAGAAGCGTTTTCCAGTCCGCGCTCCTGAATGAGTCCGGTGTTGAACTGGGGTTTGCCTTCAGGATTATAGCCATACCACTTGGCCACCATGTAGTCTGCCACCTTGTTGTCGGCAAGGAACTTGTTGACAGCCGCATGCATGTAGTCATCCACCTTTTCCACTCTGACAAGCGAAGATTCCTGCTTTCCGGAAGCACCTGCAAGCAGAGATCCGCCGAGGCCTTTCATGAACTTGCCGGCACCGCCGCTTTTGGGGCGAGCGGACTTGGCTTCTTCATCGGTCATATCGGCAGTCAGCGCATCAAAGTCGATGATACGCCACTGGAGATTGTGGTCATTGAACTGTTCGGGAATAGCGATCGAAGGGAACACCATCTGGGGCACACCGCCGAGGCTCGAAAGGCCTGATTCCTGAAGAGTCAGGGCATAACCGGCCGAGTCGGTTTCGATAGCCTCTCTGTCGAGACGCTGGTTCTGGTCATTGGAATTAACGAGTACCGTGTAGATTGAACTGCGCATGAATTTCACGTCTTCGCCTTTCATGATTCCGTGTGTTCCCAACATAGCCACAAAGCAACTTGCCAAGATAAGTCTGTTGATTTTCATCTGTTTCTGATTTTTATATGTTGTATAATATATTAAGTGCGTGTTTTTACATCATCCGGCGACAGGTCACCAGGCAATCCAGTTGTTTTTGACCACTGTCTTGGGCTGGTTCTGAGCCCAGGCCACAGCCACCTGGCGGGCAGCGTCGATGCGCTGCTTTTCAAGTTCGACCGCATTGCGGTATTTCTCCTTGGTCTCGAAAACATAATCCTCCCTGACCGATGCGCTTATCTTCTTTCCGAGAGCCTTGGCTTTGGCATAGCATGCAGCCGAGGGATCAATCCGGCTAAGATAGCCGTAGGCCGCGCGTCCGCCTTCAGCCGATGGATCTGAAGCCCATTCGCCTTCGGCCTGTGCGAGGAGCATGGCGCCGTCATAGTCGATCTTGTCCTGATAGATACTGCTGGCCAATTCAGCGGCCTGTGCGTAGCCGGCACAGCATTCCGGAATCGACGTTGACCAATAGAGAGCCTCGTCATAGTCACGGGCTTTCAAAGCCTTCTGAGCCTTGGCCATGTAGGTGGGATAGTTTTTGTCGAAATAGTCCACTATCTTGGCCTTGCCGTCTTCCACGAAGTTGATAAATGACGGATTCCGGGCATTTAGGCTTCCGAGTGCGCGAGTGAGCGCCTGCTGGTCAGAGGCTCCTACGCCTTTGAGCGGGAATGTGGCGGTGGCGAACACCTTTCTGTTTTCACCGTCGCAGATGGCAAGCTGAAGATTGGTCTTCACAAGCACACGTCCGCCCACTCCGCCGGCTTCCTGGCTGAAAGCCTCGTCGAAGCGTCCGGTCAGAAAGAACTGGCAGTCATAGTCACCTGCCGCAACTCCTACATGGGTCAGCACCGTTTTCAGCTTGGCTTCAAGCTGACGGGCCACAGCCGCCGGCACCTGGTCACCTTCCATTATGGGCGCGATGCCCATACCGATCTCGCAATCGGCTGCCGCTGCTGCCACCGGCATTGCGGCTATGGCCGCGCCAAGCAATATCTGTCTGAGTTTCATATTTTTGTTTAAGTTAGGGTTCTTTATTTTACACTCTTGTTATTTCTCTCCGATATAGATACGGGCGGCACCAAGACCGGTTGATGCGTTTTCAGCCACGAGACCAAGTGATTTCAGCTTGTCCTGAAGACCTTTGACCCAGCGAGACGCATCCTGCGGACGACCGTCGGAGCCATTGAGAGGGATTCTCACCTGATCGTAGCGGGCCATGTTGCGGCCGCCTGAACGCTGGCTGAACTGATGGTTGACAGTGTTGTCGCTCACCCAGTTATAGATGATTTCCGAGAGTTCCTGACCTTCGAACTCCTGGTTCATGGTAGTGCCCGAACCGTTGTCGATAATGCGTACATCAAGGCGGATCTCACGGCCGTTTGCATGGATATCATCAAAATAAGTTTGCAATTTCTGGCAGAAGTCATCCATATTGTTTTTAGCCGTCTGCTTGAGAGCCACGCTCAGAGGCACTGTGCGCCGCATCTCTCCGGTCTGGCCGGCGATAGGAGCTACCGACTTGTTTGAATAGGTGTCAATGGCTTCGATGCGATAGTCTGCCGAATAGATCGAACCGGCATTGTTTATATTCCAGCCAATCTTAAGAGTGATGTCCGGTTTGTTGCGCTTGAGCAGTTCATCATAGGCATTTGTCTGCACACCGGAACCGGTTTCGGCACCCTCAAAGGCTTCGTCAAGCATTTCATCCTCATCGTCAGTTTCAGACTGCGACTCTCCGCTGATAACAGGGAAGTTACGCTCGGCCATGATCTGTGAGATGGCAAGCTGCACATTTTTGAAATCCGGGTCGACAAGAGCCTTGTCATAGTCCTCGCGCTGACGCACTTTTCCATTGCGTTCGGTCTCGATGACATAACCTTTTTCGATACACCAGGTCTTGTCCGGGACAATCATCAGTTTGGGAGGAGCGGCAAGCAGTGTCTGTGCTGACAGGACCATACAGGTGCCTGCCAGTATTTTTGCGAATAATTTCATAAGATGGTATTCTATATATTGTTTTGATCAGGTTAAAATAGTATGCTGTATGGCTCTTATAAGAGGGTGTTTCATAACAATAGTTAAAATCTGAGCGAAAGATTTGAGATGGATATGGCTCTGAATTGAAGGAGCATAGCGAGCTATGTGACTGAAATGAAGATCCATAGCCGCTCAAAGCTTTCGGAGGCGATTGTATTGTCTTTTTGTAAATAGTATATTCCATTTGTTAAAATTTTTAAGTTACCTGAGCCTTGGTGTCTCTTTTGCTAAATTGTTGAAGCTCGTCAGTCGCATAGCTCGCTATGCTTCTTCCTCCCTTCCAACAATTTATCTAAAAGATACACCACTCAGATTTTAACTCTTGTTATGAAACACCCTCTAAATTTCTCAATGACGGGTTCCTTCCTTGAGCACTCCGTCTTTTTCAAGTTGTCGGCGCAGGCCTTCACGGTCTACAGTCACAATCACGCCATAGTTTGAAATTGATTTTCCCTTGGCCTGAAGCCTGCTGGCCTCACCGCCTTTTTCCTCTTTGACAAACTTGCGGTATTCTCCGCCATCGCTGAAAAACGGATTGAAATATTCCGAATAACGCTCGCGGGCATTCACTTCCGGAACAAGCGGAGTCTGATTGCACTCGCCGGTGCCTTTGATGCCTTTGAAAAGCACATCATAGACGGCGTTTTTCTTGGCCTGCTCTATGGCATCGCCCTTGGAAGTGCCTTTGCCCCAAGCCCGAAGGGTCTGAGAACCGTCATGTTCAACGCCGAGACACTGAGTCTCGAAAGAGGAATAGGCCGCGGATGAAGCCACCGGAGTGGTGATTTTTTTTGAGCATGAGCCTAATGAGGCAACGATTCCTATCGCAGCCGTTACTAATATTGCTGTTTTCTTCATAAATATTCAGATAAGCGGATTTCAGAATTCATATCCGAGGCGGAGACAGGCAAAACTTGTGTATTTGCACGTCTTCTCCAGCCGGGAATTATAGGTGGCTATGTCCTGCCCCATGTAGCTGATGCCGATGGTGAAGGCATTGCGGGGCTCGCCGATACGCAAGCCGAGTGTGGGGCGGAAAAATGCGCCGTCACGCACCGATGCGCCGGCCTCTATGCCCCAGTAAGGCACCACCGTGCGGTAAAGGCCGGGTATCAGATTGCCTCTGACGGTTGCAAACAGCGGCATGCCCCACTTGATGTCGGAGCGACGGAGAGGCCCCTGGTCGATGTAGTATCTCGGACCGATGCCTACGCCTACTTTCAGATACTGGCAGAAACGGTAGCCTACGGTGAAATCTACCTCGGCAAGGCCCATGTTGTGGCCTCGCAGATGGCACGACACACCGCCGAGCACCTCGGCGCTGAACCACACCGAGCGTTCAAACTGGGAATATTGCTGCTGATTGGGGTCATAGCCCTTTCCGGGGATTCTTTTTACCTGGTTTTCCTGCGCCGATACTCCTATGGAGATCAGCAGGGCGGCGATAAAGGTGAGTATCTTTTTCATAGTTTACCATCCGCTTCTGAGTGACTTGATGATATTGTCTTTCTCTAACTTGCGGCGCAGTTCCGGCTCATTCACGGAAACAGCCTGGCTTACATGATATACCTTGCCGCTTTTGACCACCTTGCGGGTGTCAGGAAGCACCGAGGCATATTTTGAAGCGGCGCCGCTTGCAAAGAAGTCTGCGAAATAGTCGGCATGTGCGTCCTCTGCGTCAGGGCTTCCGGCAACTGCGGGATGGCTGACCGAGGCATCGAATGACGAAGTGTTTGATTTATCGACCCATCCACTGAAAAGCACAGCTCTGACGGCACAGCGTGTGAGATCGGCATCAGTAACCTTGTCGGCTTTCTTGGCGGCACAGGTAGCCACAACCACCGGACGGCCTCCGTTTCCGACACCTTCGCCTGTCACGGACACATCTGTGACCTCAGGTGCTTTTGCATTTGTAAACAGACTGACTACTATGCAGGCAAGCATAACGGCAAATTTTTTCATAATTCTATCAGTATTGATTTTGGTTTAGATTTAAAAAATAAGTGATCAGAGCATTCTGCAAAGCCTAAAAAAAAGATTTTTCCATAGCAAAGATTACCACTGTAACACAAAGCAACAGATAGCTTTTTCAGAAAGCAGTTTTGCAAATGTATAAAAAATGTTACTTTTTACCCCCCCCCAATAGTTAAAATACGTTAATTGTAAAATAAATCTAAATAAAACCCACGGCTCTTTCATTTAAGATTTCGTCTCATTCTCGACAAATGTGTTATTTTATAGCGAGAGCAGTACGGGTGGAGAGGCTTTAACCTCTGATTTTCAAGAAAATAAGTGCAATGAAAATTTGGCCAAGTGGCAGATTTTTAGTAACTTTATAGGTGATAATCAAAGAGTTACGCCAAAAAAAATGAAGCCACTTGACCAAGTCTGTTCGACTGACGCCTATGCGCCTGATCATACCGCAAAAGTACACAATAAATTTGACACAAGGCGCAGTATCATGGAAGAACTTCGAGCGTTTGCCTCATCCGTGCCGGATTTCCGTAGATTGGACAAAGGCAATTTCCGTCACAGCCTCAACGATATCATCATGCTGATGATACTCGGACGTATGGCCGGATGCATCGGACGAGCCGAGATATTGGAGTTCGGCAGATACAACCTCAACAAATTACACAAAATGGGCCTGTTAAGGAACGGCGTACCATCTGAGGCCACGCTTTGCCGTGTGGAGAACGGCATCAACGATATGGATATGGCCGACAGGATGCAGCAGTTCGCAGACATATTCCTTGAAAGACTTACTTGCGCCAGCCGCATCATTGAAATAATCTGCATTGACGGCAAAGCCGAGCGCGGCACCGTTCAGGAAAACGGGCGAAGCCCGGATATCGTCTCTGCCTATTCGTTCAGCACCGGCATAACAATCGCCACCGAAGCCTGTCAGGAAAAGAGCAACGAGATAAAGGCCATACCGATACTTCTTGATAAAATAGATGTCGCAGGAAAGATTGTCACAGCCGACGCAATGTCTATGCAGAAGGATATTGTCGAGAAAATCAGAAAGAAAGGCGGAGACTTTCTGATAGAACTCAAAGCCAACCAGCCGTCATTGCGATACGGCATTGAGGACAGGCTAGTGGAACACACACCGGTATATTCTTACACCGAAGGTCCCGAACTGGCCCACGGCAGGATAGAGACGAGAACCTACCGCGTATATGACGGACTGGACATTATCGCAGACAAGAAGAAATGGGGCGGAAACATGACCATCATAGAGTATGAATCGTCCACAGTCAAAAAGTCAACAGGAGTACACACCTCAGAAAAACGCCTGTACGTCAGCAGTATGCCTACGCATACTCCGAAGCCAGGAATCTTCGTGCGCAACCATTGGTCAATAGAAAGTATGCACTGGGGGCTGGACTACAATCTTCAGCAGGACAATATAAAACGCAAGTCGACGAGAGCCGCCAGAAACCTCGATACCATACAAAGAATAGTTTACTCGGTGTTCTCAATATGGAAAGGACTTCGCAAGAAACAATCAGATAAGAATAAAGGCATAGCCGAACTGATCAGACATATCTCGATGAGCTTTACCAGACTGATTCGATTTTTAAGTCAAAAGTGAAAAAAATAAGATTTTGATACCAGAATAACTCTTTGATATACAGACATGGAAAAATTACCCGATTCTCAATGAACCGGGTAAGGGAAGATATGCTATTTATTTTAGGTTAAATGAAAGAGCCGTGAATAAAACCCCTTTTTCATAAAAATATACACAATGCCGTACGTGCCGTTAAAAAATCTTTTTCAGGCAATAGAAGGAGACAGCGGCAGTCAGCACTCCCGGCACGAGAGCCCAAAGATGGCCGGCGGTCATCGCCACTATCACGCAGATGGCTATCGCCACAACCTCCAGACACACCGCAAAAACAAGCCGGCGCGGCACCCGCAGGCGGTAGCGACGGCAGTAGACCACGGCGATGATCGCCACATAGAGCAGATACCACAGAGTGTAGCTCACACCCAGGCCGCTGACACCCCACAGCCTGAACGCTACGATGTTCAGGCCGAGCGCGGCCACAGCGCTTATCGACTCGGTGAGGAGGAATGTCGGGCCGTCGCCCTTGGCGAGGATGACATATGACATGCAATAGGAAACCGCCCGCAGCATGACTCCGACCATAGCGATTGTCACAAACGGCACTGCCACATCAAACTCAGCCGAGTAGAGCAGGCGCACCGCCAGTTGGGCCAGCGGCACGAACATGGCCACGAATGCTGTCAGCAGCAGGGTCAGCAGCCTCATTTCATGGGCCACGAAAGTGCGGATTCTGAGCGGCGAGGAGGCCACAGAGGCCAGGCGCGGATAATATTCCATTGCTATTGCGCTCATTATCAGAGCCGGATAGCGGTTCACCATCGTGAAACCTGCCTGATAGAAGCCCACGGAGTTCTCTCCGCCGGTCTGGTTGAGCCACGCAATGAACACATAGTTCAACACTTGGGCTATGACATCGGTGGCAGTCATATAGATGCCGAGCATGATGAAGTGACGGCCTGCCTGCCAGGTTTCGCGCAACCCTGTGCGCAGAGCTTTGCCCGGAAACTTTACGCGCCGGCCCATAAGAGCCAGATTGGTCACAAGCACATAGGCTATGATCGAAGGAACAACGCTTTCAAGACCCAAGAAATAGAACATAGGAACTGAAACGGCCAAACCGCCCACCATTCCCCAGAGCGAAGCCCGCGCCAGTGCGCGCAAGCGGCCTGTGCCCTGCAGCACAGCCTCTTCAGAGGCCGAGACAGCCATGAGGAAGACAGCGATCGCAAGCGCCATATAATATAGGGTGCGATCATATGACCCGAAAGTCGACTTGCTCAGAAACGGGGCGGCGACAAGCATCGCCACGCAGCCTAAAAGGCCGAGCATCAGTCCCCAGCGCCTTACCACGGCCACGATCCCTGCCAGCGAGGCGCTTCCGGAATGAGAGGCGATGTCACGGACGGAACTTGATCTGAATCCAAGCTGCGAGAATGACTTTACCATGTCAACGGCACTGTTGAAAATGCCGAACAGCGCCACTCCCCCCGGACCGAGCCAAAGCGCCACAAGCTTTACCCTGACCACGCTGCACAGAATGCCTACGCCCTGAACCCCTCCGAATAGGCCCATTGCCTTCAGCACCTTGGCACTCAGCCCGTGGGCGCCACGCAGTTTTCCGATGCCCATCAGTCAGCAGCCCTCCTCCCGAAGGGTCTGACACGAAGCGCCATGTAGGCGGCACCGTAAATAAAATTGATGAGAGCCGGAAAAAATTTCATGATTCCGCGCTTCTTCCCGCGCCATGCCGCCAGTACGAAGCGCGGCAGGAAGGTCAGCGGATAGATCAGCGCGGTCACGGCTCCCATGCCTCGGTAGACCCCGCGGTCGGCAACCCGGCGGTTTCCGGTGGTCAGCCCGCGGTGCACACAAAGATCCACAGGAAACAATACTATCTTATGTCCGGCCCGACGCGCTGAAAGAAGAAACAGTTCTTCCTCACCGCATTTCAGCACCGGAGCCCCCAGCCCGAACTCTTCATGAAACCTCAGCGAGCCGGAGCGGCCCTCCCTGCGGATGGCAATCTCCATTGATGTTGTATAGTAATCTTTCGGCAGATGCCCGGCTATGCGTACCGGGCTTTGCGGATAGACCTTCTCATAGCCACCGCAGCCATTGCTGTAGCGGAAGAGACCGATGTCAAGATCCGGATCGGCTTCAAAAGCCGTTCTGACGGCCTCAAGTCCCTGCGGAATATAGTCAAGGTCATCATCGGCAATAAGCAGCACATCGGCTGACGCATGGTCAAGCGCATGGTTGCGGTTGCGGCTCAGCCCTTTGGAAGCGGTACGGATCACCCTGACATCTGATCGCGCCTCAAGCTGCTCAGGCAATAAGGAGTCCTCTCCTACCGTCTGCCAGCTGACAAGATAGCTTACGCCGGCCATCTGCGGCAGCGTCATGGCGGCTACACGCTTTATGCCGTCGCTTCCGAGAGTCGAGATCATGACTTCAAGAGACAGAGGCCGCTTATTCATGGCACGCCCCTCCCCTTCTGCCGTCACAGCAGCCTGCGGCGGCCAGACGGTTCTGCCAGAACTCCAGATTGCGCCGGGCCACCGTCAGATAGTGATTGTGTCTGATGACGAACTCCCGTCCGGCCAGACCGCGCGGACGTATGGCTTCGGGATGCAGTACTGTCTGCTCCAAGGCCCGGACGACGGATTCATAGTCAGGCTCCACATGTATCACCGGCTGCAGTTCCTTCTCTCCGATAAAGTCATAGAACTCCGGCGCTCCGCCTGACACGGTGTTAAGCCCGTAGGCCATAGCCTGCAGGGCGTTTGTGGCGGGCGTGTAGGAGTAGAGCTGGTCAAGGACCACATGAGCCGAGCGCATCAGTCCGAGATATTCCTCATACGGCCTGTTTTCCACTATTATAAGCTCGGCGCGTGAAGGATAGCGGCCGACCACGGCGCGGGCGGCGGCTTCCATCACATCGGTTCCCTTTTCAAGATAGCGCCCGCGGTAACGTCCGAGAAAAAAGCGCACTTTCTCTATCCTGTCAGGCAGGCTGACCAGCTGCAGGTCATCGACATTGATCGGAATGCCGCCATAAGCGATTTTTTCAGGAGGAAGAACACGCCGGAGCGCCACGTCATATTCATAGAGGGCCGAGACGGCACCGTCAGCCGTAGCCCAGATGTGATTTCCGAAATTTTTCAGCGGTTCGGAGAGCCATTCGGACACGAGTGATGGCTGCGCCTTGCACAGCGGCGACTGAGCGCCGAAGAGGCGGAACTCGCTGTAGCGTATTGGACTGGCGGGATCAATACACTCCTCCACATAGTTTGAATCGGTTCCGAGAGCCGTGCAGAACATCGAGCGGTTATTGGCGCGGAGATAGTCATAGATAGCCTGCGCTCTGTGCGGGCGCAGCTCGATGAAACTCTGGGTGGCGATGGAGACCACGTCGAAACCTGTCATTTTCTGCTTCAGCCCCAGGTGCCACCGCAGCCATAGCTCCAGACCTCCGGCCTTGCTTTTCCAGCGCCGCCCGGTGTCGATGTCGCGTCCGGTGTCGAGCCAGTGGCCTCCGTGAGAGGCAACAACGGCCTCATGACCGAGTTTCCGAAGACCCTCGGCCAAGGTGTGGTGAAATGATGATGCGTCACCTACCAGCAGTATTTTCAGGCGGTTGTTGTTTCCCATGACAGATCGGGGTGATTAGGCGCCGGAGCGACGGCGGTTCAGAGCTGCTTGCGGAAGGCACGGCGGCGGCGGTGCTGCCGCCGTTCGAAGTATTCCCACTGCGACTGCACCTGCGAGTTGCTTTCAAGCTCAAGATTGGTCTCAGCATACTTGACTCCGTTCTTGATATAGAGATTCAGCAGGTCATAGAAGAACAGCGCGTTGACTCCCTTAGACTGATATTCGGGAGCCACTGCGATGAGCAGCAGGTCAATAACGTCGTTGTGGCCGCGGATTGCGCGAAGGAGACGGAGCCAGCCAAGAGGAAAGAGACGTCCGCGCGACTTGCGCAGGGCTGCCGAGAGCGACGGGAGCGTGATGCCGACCCCCACAAGCTTGCCTTTGCTGTCAACCACCACACTTACATAGTCAAGGCGCAGAATGCTCAGATACATGTCAACATAGTAATCAATCTGACGCTCCGTGAGCGAACAGTAGCCGTAGAGGTTGGCATATGTCTCATTGATGAGCCGGAAAAGCTCCTGACCGTAGTCGCGCTTTATTTTTTTGCCCGAAGTATATTTGAGAATCCGGAGATCATATTTCTTCATCACAATCTCCGAGATGCGGGTCATCTTTTCCGGCACCTTGTCGGGGATGGTTATGCGGTATTCCACCCAGTCGGTGTCCTTGCGGTAGCCAAGGCGCTCCACATGGGCGGGATAGTAGGGATAGTTGTAGATGGTAGCCATAGTGCCCATCTCATCGAATCCTTCCACAAGCATGCCCTCGCGGTCCATGTCGGTGAAGCCCATCGGGCCTATCATTTCGGTCATGCCATTGTCGCGGGCCCACTGCTCGGCGGCACTGAAGAGAGCGTCGGTCACCTCGCAGTCGTCCACGAAGTCCACGAATCCGAAACGGGCCTCCTTGCGGCCTGTGGTTGAGTTGAGACGGTCATTGATTATAGCCGTGATGCGTCCTGCGGGCTTGCCGTCGCGATAAACCATGAAGGACTGTGCCCGGCAATAGTCAAAGGCCGGGTTCTTGGAGGGGATCAATGTATTGATTTCGTCGAAAATGAGGCTCGGCACAAAACAGTCGTTTCCGTCATAGAGATCTATTCCGAAGTTGACATATTCGCGCAAGGCCTTCTTTACGGGTTCTATTGCCTTTACGGTTACTGACATATCTTTTTTTACTTTGGAGCCACGCATTCCGTTGACTGGGAGCTGTGGAGAGGTTCCGGGCGGTAGGGGGAGTTAAGCCACAGAAGCAGGGCTATCATGGCCACAAGGAAAGCGATTATTGCAAGATAGATATTGTTGGTCTTACGGTCGGCCAGGGCAAGGCGCAGGGCATTGACATCCTGATAGCGTCTGGCCGGATCAGGGTTCATGCACTTCTCGGCCACACGGCGCAGACGCTGGTTGGTGCTGCCGGCGGCATCGAGGGCTGCCATGAGCACCTCGCCGTAGTTCTTTATGTCTTCGCTGACATCCTTTGGAGTGATGTGGGTGTTCTGGTCAAAGCCCACGTCGATAAGCTTCAGATTGCCGATGTTCTCGGTGAAGATTATTCGCGAGGTTGACAGCGGATGGTGTTCGAGATGCTTTGCCTGGATATAGTCAAGGGCATCAAGCAGCTGGTGCTGGATTTTGAAGAGATGGTCTTCGGTCACTTTGCCCTCGCGGATGAGCTTGGCAAGTGAGTCACCGTAGACGTCATCGGTTATGATACACATCCCCAGTCCGGGCACTTCCTCGAAGTCATTGATCATGATGATGTGGGGATGCGCCAGGTTGTAGCGCACCTCAAACTCCTTCTCGATCATGCGGTCGAACTTCTCCTGCCCCTTCAGTTCAGGACGCAGTGTTTTGAGCATTAGCCATTTGCCATGCTTCTTAGCGGTATAGACGTGGTAGAATTCCTCATCCCATTCGGGAAGATGTTCGATCTCGGTCCATTTAGACGAGGAGGCGGAAAGAGTGGTGTTGTCCATGACTGAAACGCGTATTTGTTCAAGATGCAAATTTACAATTTTTTTTGCAATCGGGCTATTTCTGTGGCAAAATGCGCATAAGGAGTGGCAAACTGAAAGACAGCGGGCCGGACGGTCCGGAGCGCTCAGTCATCTGCCAGTGCCGGGTTCATGTAGTAGAGCCGCGAGGTGGCGCGCGAGGTGGCGGTGTAGAGCCAGCGGTAAAATTCGAGTCCCTGCTGGTCAGGAGCGATTCCGCCCATGTCGATGAACACGTTGCGCCACTGCGCTCCCTGGGCTTTGTGGCAGGTGACGGCATAGGCATATTTGACCTGGAGGGCGTTGAAGTATTCATCGGTGCGAAGTCGGCGCAGACGTGTCTCATAGGCTACGTCAGGGGCATTGACTTCAGGATCGGCCATGCGCGCCTGCGCAAGCTGCTCCATGCGCTCGCGCGAGAGCGATGCGCTTTCATCAGTCAGAGTCTCAAGGAAGATGCGGCAGTTCACCTCTACATCGCGGTCGGGCAGGTGGAGGGTGACACTGGCGAAGCGGAAGCCGTATTTCTCCTCCGTGCCGTGCACACGGCTGACCACCGCCACATCGCCGTTGGCTATGAAATCGAGGCCCTTGACTTTCGAGGCCCAGGTATAGTTGTTTTTAGCCACCAGCAGGCGCTCGCCTCTTACCAGTTCCTCCTCGCAGTCGAGGATGCGCGAGCGGATGCCGAGGTTGAAGCCGGTGGCCCGGCGGTTGGAGCGGGTGATTACAGCGGTCTCCCCCGGACCGTCGGAGCGGTAGCAGTCGGCAATAGTGTCGATCACATCATCGCCTTCCACCACCCTGACATCGTCATAGCCTTCGGTGAACAGGCGCGGAGCGGGAAGTGGATCGAGAAGCATGGCCCTGCGCAGCCAGGTGGCATTGCGCAGTATGCCTGAACGGCGCGACTGGCGGACGGTGTCGGTCAGCACAGCGCGACTCACGTGGAGACCGAGCGCCTTGAACGTCGAAGGCTGCATGGCGGGGCTTTCCGCGGAGCCAACCGGCGGCAGCTGGGCCACGTCGCCGAGCAGTATCAGCCGGCAGTTGTCGCCGGTGAACACGTATTCCACAAGGTCTTCGAGCAGGCTCTGCCTGACGAAGCCTGAGGCATCGGCCGCCGAGGGGCTGTCAGAGATCATGGAGGCTTCATCGACAATGAAAACGGCATCGGAGAGACTGTTGCGCTGCATCACTGTCATGCCTCCTGAGAGTTCGCCGGGCGCACCGCGGTAGATCTTGCGGTGTATGGTATAGGCCGGATGCCCGGAGTGGGCGCTGAACACCTTGGCGGCTCTTCCGGTCGGGGCAAGCAGCACCACCGGTCTGCGTACCTCTTCGAGGGCCTTGACGAGCGCGCCGGTAAGCGATGTCTTGCCCGTGCCGGCATATCCGTTGACAATGAAGACCGAATCAGAGGGGGTGGAGGCCGAGCAGAAACGCGCCAGTGCCTCAATGAGCAGGTTCTGCTGCCCATTGGCGTCATAGGGCAGTCTGGCCCTCACAAGATCCGCGAATTCACCTACAGTCATCTGAGTTTTGGATTTTGTTTTCCGGCACCGTCAGGATGGAAGTGCGGCAAGCGTCCACTATCGGTTTTGCATCAACCTCCTTGATACCGGGCGCAAAGATACGTATATTCACTGAAAAAACGAAAGCGTGGCAGCCTGCTTCCGTAGAGCAGAGCCGCCACACTGCGTGGTTTTCACATTATGAACTTACTTAAAGCCTCCTTTCCGGAGACCAAGAGTAAAGGCTATGGGATTATATTGACTTAGAAGTTATATCCGAGCGATACGTTAAAGCAGTCCCAGTGAGATTTGCTGTCTTTGACAACTTCTGTCAGACCCCACTGATACTGAACGCCGAGGTAGAATTTGCGGAATGTATAGCCGGCACCGAGACCGAGGCCCATCTGGAAACGGTCACAGTCTACTTCTTTCTTGAAGGCATCACCTGCAACACCGAAGTCGAAATAGGGGCCGAAATTCACCTGAAGCTGTGAAGCTTCGGCGAAATTCATGCGATAAGATGCGTAGACGGGAAGTTCGATGAAGTCAGCCGAGATGTCTTTGGCGCCTTTGCCTGCATAGAAGAGACCTGAGTTGATAGAGAAGCTCTGCACAAGGTTGAAATCGGCAGACACACCCGCGAGGAAGCTTGTGCGCGATTTGAAATCACCGTAATCGGCACGTGCATTGGCCACGTCAAGACCTGCGCGGATACCGAGAGTCACTTTCTTGTCAGCTGCGTCAGAGTTCCAGAAAGTCTGTGCGGAAGCGCCTAGAGCGCATACTGCTGCAAAGGCAGCAATGAAAAACTTTTTCATGTGTGTAAATGAATTAATGATTGGTTTACTTAAGAGGGTGTTTCATAACAACAGTTAAAATCTGAGCGAAAGATTTGAGATGGATATGGCTCTGAATTGAAGGAGCATAGCGAGCTATGTGACTGAGATGAAGAGCCATATCCGCTCAAAACTTTCGGAGGCGATTGTATTGTCTTTTTGTAAATAGAGTATTCCATTTGTGAAAAATTTTAAGTTACCTGAGCCTTGGTGTCTCTTTTGCTAAATTGTTGAAGCTCGTCAGTCGCATAGCTCGCTATGCTTCTTCCTCCCTTGCAACAATTTATCTAAAAGATACACCACTCAGATTTTGACTCTTGTTATGAAACACCCTCTAAAACTTATTTTATGAAATTGCTTATAGCCGCTGTGTATTGAAAGGTTGCACAAAGTCAGCGTGGAGGTCAGGTCGAGGTCACTTCGCTTCCGAGAAATACCACGTGATCTTCTCGCGGTAGTTATCCCCGTCTTCTTCTTCAGAATATTCCTCCCAGATGGTCATATTCTTGCCGCTGAAGCTTGTGGTGATCAAGCCGGAGTCATCGTCGTCAAAGTCACCGATATCCCAGGAATAGCGGATGATGCCCTTGCTTTCGTTCTCCCAGCGCCATGAAGAGATGTCGAGTGAATTGTTAGAATAATCGTTGAGACCATAGAGGACCATGTAGGTGCCTGATTTGGTGAAGATGACCTGACGGGGAATCTCGTCTTCCTCCCAGCCGTCATCGCCCCACTCTTCCAATAAATCGTTTATCTTGTTGGCAGGTACGGTCCTGTCATACTTCTTTGACCCGTTGATCCAGACCTTGAGGTTGATCTTGTCGAAGTTCCAGGTGCGGCAGAGGGCATTTGTGCGGTCACTGTCTTTGTCAGCCACGGCCTTTGTTGCCGCAAGGGTCTGCGAACCTGACGAAGTGGTCACTGTCAGAGAATAAGCGTTGTCGCCGCCGGTATTGACGGTGATGGTGCCGAAGCCCTGGAGATTGTACTGGTTGTCACCGGTCTTGGTGTAGGTGCCGTAATAGATTCCGTTGAAATAGGCGCGCGACACTCGATCTGCCTCCTTCTTGCGGAACATGCCCGATGCCACTGTCTTGCTTGCCGCGGTCTGCTTTTCAGCTACAGCTGCCGCAGGGGCGTAGGAGTAATCCGAGGCTGAATTTGCGATGATCACATAGTTGCCGCTTGACGTGAATTCGATGGAACGGTAAGGACTGCCGGCCGACATTTCATACTTCGCACTTGAGCTTTCATACTCCGGAGTCGGGAGAGCGGGGATTCCATTGCCGTCATCATCACTGCCGCATGATGTCAACATAAATCCAAAACAAGCCACTACAGGCAACGCAATTGACAATAATCTTTTTTTCATAGCTAAAAAACTTAGTGTGTGAATTTTTATTATGATTGATTTGTGTTTGTTTGCAAAGGTAGACACTATTTAATAAATTACCCCCCCCAATAGTTAATTTTAGTTAATAACAACGTTTTTTACATAAAAAAGCCTCCCTGAGGCATCACTTCACGGATGCTTCAGGGAGGCGTCAGTTTTTATCTCAGAGTGAAAGATTATTTCACTTCGGGAGCGGGTTCAACACCCCACTGCTGCTGAGCGAGGCGACGGTAGTTGTTGTAGCGCCACTGAGCGTTTTCCTTGGCAGCTGCGAAGAGTTCGGCAGCTTCTGCAGGATACTGCTTCATTACGGAAGCGTAGCGCACCTCACCCTTGAGGAAGTCTTCGAACTTATCCCACTGCGGCTCCTTGGAGTCGAGAGAGAAGGGGTTCTTGCCTTCTTCTTCGAGTGCGGGGTTGTAGCGCCAGAGGTGCCAGTAACCGCATTCAACAGCCTTGGCCTGTTCTTCCTGGGCGTGGCCCATACCGGCGCGGATGCCGTGGTTGATACAGGGTGAGTAGGCGATTACCAGTGAGGGACCGTCATAAGCTTCAGCCTCGCGGAGGGCCTTGAGGGTCTGAGCGTTGTCGGCGCCCATAGCCACCTGTGCCACATATACGTAACCATAGGTAGAGGCGATGAGGCCGAGGTCTTTTTTACGGATGCGCTTGCCGGCAGCGGCGAACTTGGCGATAGCACCGATGGGGGTTGCTTTTGAAGACTGACCGCCGGTGTTTGAGTAAACCTCGGTGTCGAGCACGAGGACGTTGACGTTCTTGTTGCTTGCGAGCACGTGGTCGAGACCGCCGAAGCCGATGTCATAAGCGGCGCCGTCACCGGCGATGATCCACTGTGAGCGCTTGGCGATGTGTTCCTTGTTGGCGAGGATGCCTTTGCATACGTCGCAGCCACAGGCTTCGCAGAGAGGAACGATCTTTTCGGCAACTTCCGAAGTAACGGTGAAGTCGGTGCGGTTTTCGAGCCATTTGCCTGCGAGTTCCTTGATTTCGGCGCTGCAAGAGGGGCATTCGAGAGCCTGCTGCATGAGACCTGCGATGCGGGCCTGGAGTTTCTCGTGGGCGAGAGACATACCGAGACCGAATTCAGCGAAGTCTTCGAAGAGTGAGTTGGCCCATGCCACACCCTGACCCTTGGCGTTGGTGGTGTAGGGAGTCGAGGGAACAGAGCCTGAGTAGATTGAAGAACAGCCGGTGGCGTTGGCTACGATTTCGTGGTCGCCGTAGAGCTGAGAGATGAGTTTCACGTAGGGAGTCTCACCGCAGCCTGAGCAAGCGCCGGAGAATTCGAAGAGCGGAGTTGCGAACTGAGAGTTCTTGACGTTGCTCTTGATGTCAACGAGATCCTGCTTGGAAGCTACTTCCTTAACGCAGAAGTCCCATTCGTTCTGAACTTCGAGCTGGGTTTCGAGAGGCTTCATTTCGAGAGCCTTCACGCCCTTCTTGCCGGGGCAGACGAGCACACAGTTGCCGCAGCCGAGACAGTCGAGAACGTCGACGCTCTGGATGAAGCGCATACCGGTGAACTGCTTGCCGATTGCGGGGATGGTGTTGTCGTCGCCGAAGGGAGCTGCTGCCATTTCCTTTTCGTCAAGGACGAATGGACGGATAGCGGCGTGGGGGCAGACGAAAGCACACTTGTTACACTGGATACAGTTTTCTTCGAGCCATTCGGGGACGAAGGCTGCTACGCCACGCTTTTCGTAAGCGGCAGTGCCCTGTTCCCAGGTGCCGTCTTCGCGGCCTACGAAGTCGCTGACCTTGAGGAGGTCGCCGTCCTGGGCGTTGATGGGGCGAACGATCTTGTTGATGAATTCGGGATCGTTGTTTGCAGCGGCTGCTTCTTCAGCGAGGCTGCTCCAGGCCTTGTCGACGGGGAGCTGCTTGTATTCGCCACCGCGGTCAACGGCTGCGTAGTTCTTGTCGACAACGTCCTGACCTTTCTTGCCGTAGCTCTTGACGATGAATTTCTTCATCTGTTCTACAGCGAGATCAACGGGGATCACTTCGGTGATGCGGAAGAATGCGCTCTGGAGTATGGTGTTGGTACGGTTGCCGAGGCCGATTTCCTGAGCGATCTTGGTTGCGTTGATGTAGTAGACAGTGATGTCGTTGTCAGCGAAGTATTTCTTGATCTTGTTGGGGAGGTTCTTGGCAAGTTCCTCGCCTTCCCAGATGGTGTTGAGGAGGAATGTGCCGCCCTTGCGGAGACCGCGGGTAACGTCATACATGTGGAGGTAAGCCTGCACGTGACATGCCACGAAGTTAGGAGTGGTCACCAGGTAGGTAGAACGGATGGGATCGTCGCCGAAACGGAGGTGTGAGCAGGTGAAACCGCCTGACTTCTTTGAGTCATATGCAAAGTATGCCTGGCAGTATTTGTTGGTGTTGTCACCGATGATCTTCACGGAGTTCTTGTTGGCACCTACAGTACCGTCAGCACCGAGGCCGTAGAATTTGGCTTCGAAAGTACCTTCGCCGCCGAGAGCGATCTCTTCCTTCTGGGGAAGTGAAGTGAAGGTAACGTCATCCACGATACCCACTGTGAAGTGGTTCTTGGGAGTGGGGAGGGCGAGGTTTTCAAACACAGCGAGGATCTGTGCGGGAGTGGTGTCCTTTGAAGCGAGACCGTAGCGGCCACCGACGATAACGGGGGCATCGGCCTGGCCGTAGAAGCAGTCCTTGACGTCGAGATAGAGGGGCTCGCCGTTTGCTCCGGGTTCCTTGGTGCGGTCAAGCACGGCGATACGCTTTGCAGTCTTGGGGACAGCTGCGAGGAAGTGCTTTGCAGAGAAGGGACGATAGAGGTGAACGGAAACGAGACCTACCTTTTCGCCGTTTGCACGGAGGTGATCGATGGCTTCCTGAGCGGCCTGGGTAACAGAACCCATAGCGATGATTACGCGTTCGGCTTCGGGATCGCCGTAGTAGTTGAAGAGACCGTATTCACGACCGGTGATACGGGTGATTTCCTTCATGTATTCCTCAACGATTTCAGGAACGCGGTCGTAGTATTCGTTGCAAGCCTCACGGTGCTGGAAGAAAACGTCGCCGTTTTCAGCCATGCCGCGTGCGATGGGCTTTTCGGGGTTGAGGGCGCGTGAACGGAATTCAGCGAGAGCCTGCTGGTCAACCAGAGGAGCGAGATCGTTCTGATCCATCTCTTCGATCTTCTGGATTTCGTGAGAAGTACGGAAACCGTCGAAGAAGTTGATGAAGGGCACGCGGCTCTTGATGGTTGCGAGGTGGGCCACACCTGCGAGATCCATGACCTCCTGAACAGAACCTTCGGCGAGCATTGCGAAGCCTGTCTGACGGCAGGACATCACGTCCTGATGGTCACCGAAAATCGAGAGTGCGTGAGAAGCGAGTGTACGGGCCGAAACATGGAACACGCAGGGAAGAAGTTCACCGGCGATCTTGTACATGTTGGGGATCATCAGGAGAAGGCCCTGAGAGGCAGTGTAGGTTGTGGTGAGGGCACCGGCCTGAAGAGAACCGTGAACGGCTCCGGCGGCACCGCCTTCAGACTGCATTTCCTGTACCAGCACGGTTTCGCCAAAGATGTTTTTGCGACCGGCGGCAGCCCATTCGTCCACGTATTCAGCCATCGTTGACGAGGGAGTGATGGGGTAGATGGCGGCAACTTCCGAGAACATGTAGCTCACGTGAGCGGCAGCCTGGTTACCATCACAGGTCAAGAATTTTTTTTCTTTACTCATAGTGGTATGTAATCTATTTAAATAGAGATAATTATAATAAGTTTTGGTATCAGACATTGTCATCCTGAAGCGGAGGAGAGGTGTCATACCGTTTTGCTTATGGATGATTCGTCCGGCAAAAATACAAAAATTTTTCCTCCCTCACAAATAGGAAGGAGGAAAAATATCAGTGAGTTTCAGACAGATGTGTCAAAAAATGTATCAGCCGCGGGGGTGTGCGAGCATGTACTGTGCGATCTGTACGGCGTTGAGCGCTGCGCCTTTCTTGATCTGGTCGCCGACCAGCCAAAAGGTGAGTCCGTTGGGGTTGGCAATGTCTTTGCGCAGACGGCCGGCATAGACGGGATCATGGCCTGCGGCATCAAGAGGCATCGGATATTTCTTGGCTGCTGGTTCGTCGATAACCACCAGACCTTCAGCCTGTTCAAAGGCTTTGCGGGCCTGCTCGACGCTGATGGGCTGCTCGGTCTCTACCCAGACAGCTTCGCTGTGGGCGCGCATCACCGGGACACGGATGCAGGTGGCGCTGACTTCAAGCTCAGGAGCGTGCATGATCTTCTTGGTTTCGTTATACATCTTCATCTCTTCCTTGGTATAGTCGTTGTCAAGGAACACGTCGATGTGGGGAATGAGGTTGTAGGCAAGCTGATAGGCGAATTTCTCGACTGTGGGCTCTTTGCCTTCGGCGAGTTCGGCATACTGCTTTTCGAGCTCTGCCATAGCCACGGCGCCGGCACCGCTTGCTGCCTGATAGGTGGCGACATGGACGCGCTTGATTGGCGAGATGTCATTGAGTGGCTTGAGGGCCACTACCATGATGGCTGTGGTGCAGTTGGGGTTGGCGATGATGCCGCGAGGTGTGTTGAAGGCATCTTCGCCGTTGACTTCGGGTACTACCAGGGGCACGTCGGCGTCCATGCGGAATGCGCTTGAGTTGTCAATCATGATCGCACCGTGCTTGGTGATGGTCTCGGCGAATTCGCGCGAGACACCGGCTCCGGCCGATACGAATGCGAAATCAACACCCTGGAAGTCATCGTTGTGCTGGAGGAGTTTCACAGTGTGTTTCTCGCCACGGAATTCATAGGTGTTACCCGCACTGCGTTCCGATCCGAAGAGCAGAAGCTCGTCAATCGGGAAGTTCTGTTCGTCAAGGACCCTGAGAAACTCCTGACCTACGGCGCCACTGACGCCAACAATTGCTACTTTCATGCTTTAGAAGATTGTATGAAAAAATAATATGTGACTTGTTGATTTATTTTTCAGTTTATTCCGGATTGCTCTGCCGGTCAGTCTTCATACATGCTGTCGATGACTGATGCGTAGAGGCGGTTGACGGCCGCGCGGCGTATTTTCAGAGTGTTGGTCAGCTCGCCTTTCTCCATCGAGAACTCCTTGGGCAAAAGATTGAAGCGCTTGACTTTCTCATATGAGGCAAGGCGCTGCTGAAGGATTTCAAGGCGGTTGGTGTAGAGGCTTCTGACTTTCGGATCGGCCACAAGCTGTTCCATAGAGTCATAAGCTATTTTCTCTTTTGCCGCAAAGTCTTTAAGCACCTCGAAATCAGGAACAATGAGAGCGGAGACGAATTTGCGGCGGTCGCCTATGACTGCCACCTGGTCAATGTAACGGTCTTCACACAGAAGTGTCTCTATGGCCTGGGGCGCGATATATTTGCCGTTAGAGGTCTTGAAGAGGTCTTTAAGACGGTCGGTGAGGAAGAGGGCGCCGTGATCGTCGATATAGCCGGCATCGCCGGTGCGGAACCAGCCGTCGGCGGTGAATGCCTCGGCTGTTTCCTTGGGTTTGTTGTAGTAACCGCGCATGACCATCGGGCTTTTGACAAGGACCTCGTCGTTTTCACCGATGCGCACATTCACCAGAGGTATGGGGGTGCCGACAGAACCTATCTCCCACCCTGTCTGCGGGAAGCAGCACACGGTGGCTGTGGTTTCAGAAAGTCCGTAGCCTACCACTATATTGATGCCGCAGGCGTGAAAGAATTCAACTACTTTTGTCGAGACTGGAGCTCCGGCCGTAGGGAAGATGTTGCCGTGGTCAATGCCGATGGCTTCACGCAGGAGGCGGAACACACGGGCCTCAAAGAAGCGATAGCGTGTTTCGAGCCACCAGGGAGCCTTACGCCCGATACGGGCGTATTTCAGATTGCGCCGACGGCCCACTCTGAGAGCCTGACGGACCACCATGCGCATGAGCGGATTCATTGATGCGATCTTCTCGTGGACGGCGGTGTAGACTTTCTCCCAGAAGCGGGGCACCGAACACATGCAGGTGGGCCGCACCTGCTGGATAGTGGCCTGGATCTCCTGCGGATTACGGTTGACCGATACCTTGATTCCTTTGGTAAGACAGAAGTAGGTCCAGCCTTTTTCGAAAATGTGGCTTAAGGGGAGGAAGGCCATTGAGGTGTCATTTTCGTCAACCATAGTGATGCGCTGCCAATGGGCCTCCATTGCGGCATCGTAGTTGCCGTGGGTGAGGATGGCTCCTTTGGGCTCGCCGGTGGTGCCGGAGGTGTAGACCAGAGTGGCTATGTCATCAGGGACGGCCGCGGCTGCGCGGCTGTCGACTGTGGCCGCTATCTCTTCCGTGGCTGTCTCTCCGAGCTTCATGAAGTCAGTCCAAAGCATCGAGGTGCTGTCATTCTGATCAAGTTCGATGGTTTTGAGCGCCACAATGCGTTTGAGTGACTGACAGAGGGCCTGCGCCTCGCGGGCTATGCGGTATTGGGTCGTGTTGCCGACAAAGAGCAGCTCACAGCGAGCGTCGTTGATTATATAGACGAGCTGTTCGAGCGAACTGGTAGCATAGATCGAGACAGAGACGGCACGGTTGCGGAAACATGCAAAGTCGGTCACCAGATTCTCCGGACGGTTGGCGGAAAAGGTGGCCACATTATCGGACTCGCGGACTCCGAGAGCGGCAAGCGCAAGGGAGGCAGTGCGCACATCGGCGGCATAGCGTCGCCATGAGATGTCACGCCAGCGGTTTTCGTGGTCAGGGGCTGCAAGAGCGGCTTTATCGCCGAAGCGTTCTGCCTGACGTTCAGGCAGATCAGTCAGTATATTTGCTTTCAATACGTCAGATGCGGCAATCTTGGATTTCAAATTCATCAGCGCGGATTTTGGAGGCTGCATACACATATATTTATATGCAGCTATTTATGAGGGGGCAAAGTTAGCCACATTTTTTGCGCCACAGGCCTTTGGGATGCAAAAAAGTTTCTTTTTGTTAACATTTCCTCAGAAATTGCACATGCTGGTTAACATATCTTAATTCATCTTTGGCTAATCTTCACAAAATAAGGCATATAATGGAGCCGAGCCACATCTGCAATGTGCATCGCATCCATTATATGCCTGTTTATCAGCGCTCGATGGGATTGTCGATCTCGCAGGCATCGATTCCTGTCGAGGGGGTATATTTTTCGGGATAATGGCTTGAGTTCTTGCTCATCACACCTGACTGCTGCACATAACTGTTGTCAGAAAGCGAGAATACACGCAGTATTTTCCGGAATTCTTCAGGAGTGGCCTGAGCGAATTTTTCGGGCATCTTTATATAGAGCTTGCTGTCGGGGATGCTGTTGACAAGGCCGTTGAACATCCAGCAGACTTCGCGGTCGGCATCGGCGACTTCAAGCACCACGCCGGGCAGTCCGGTGAATGTCTGTGGTGCTCCCCTGTGTGGCAGATCGGTGGTGAACCATGCGGTCCAACGGCGTCCGCCGCGGTCAAGAGTTGCCTTGCGGCAGTTGTATTCACCGATTTTCTTTTCTTCATCTGTTATCTTCCAGTTGTTCTCGCACCTGGCATCGTCAAGAAGAAATTCTTCGGTGATTATGCGGTAGGTGCGGACCATGCGGCCTGACGAGGGATAGTAGAAATAGAAATTGGGTGTCAGATGATAGGCGAGGCTTCTGTCGCCGCCCTGTCCTTTCGGATTGGCCATGCGCCAGCGGGTCTCCCCTATTCCCTGATAGCTCATGTCAAGAGTCACATCAGGGCTTATGAGCACTACGCGGTCTTCTTCGAAACGGATGTTTTTCTTTTTGTTGCAGAGATAGCGCAGGCGGTAGCGCACGCCGTAGTCGGCTGTATCGGCTCCGGCATAGTAGGCGGCAGCCTCTTCTTTCATTTTGTTGACCATCTCATTGGCCTGCTGCGCTCCGGCATCTGGCTGCTTTTTCTGTTCCTGGGCGTTCACGCCGAGTCCCAGCATGAGGGCGACGGCTATTGCAAGTAGTTCTTTCTTCATTATCGTGCCGGGGATTAATCTGTGAAACATTCTCTGATCAGAAAGACGGGCACAGTCTGCTTGTATGCCATCTGAAAATTGCGATACTGCTGCGGCTGGGCATAGAGGGAGAATGTGGAGCTGACGAGCGCCACGAGGTTTCCGCAGTCATCGAAAATCGGGCCTCCGCTGGCTCCGACACCATAGTCGGAGGTGATTTCAAGGATATACTTGTCACGGCCGGTGCGCTTGTTGGTGCTGCGGGTGCAGTTAGACACCATTCCGTCGGTGAAATGATAGTAGGCTCCGGAGGGGTGCGACAGGCAGTAGACAGTAGTGCCCTGCGGGACATCTGTGCCGATGGAGGCCGGTGTGAGTTTGCGGCCGTTGGTGTCGACTCTGATGATGGCCATATCGTTTATCGGATCGACATGGAGCACCTGACGGAAGGGATAGATGTTGCCTTCATGGTCCATCAGGAAGCGCATCAGGTCGTTTTTGACTTCATGACCGAGGGCTCCGCTCAGCACCAGGTCGGCTACCACATGATAGTTTGTGGCACAGATTCCGTCAGAAGTGAGAGCTACAGCCGAGGCATTGCTGTAGGCCGAGTCAAGAGCATAGGCGTTGTTATGCTCGAAGCGGCAGACCACAAGCGAGCTTGGGCGGCAGAGCTCAAAGACCTCACGGGCCGAAAGCTTGCGCTTACGGGTCGGTGTCAGCACTCGCGATGAGGCCACGCGGCCATCGCTCAGTCCGGCTATGACATTGTGGCGCAAGGAGTCTGATCCCTGGCCGGGATGGGTCTTCATGTATTCACGCGCCAGAGCGGTAGCTGCCTCGACTTTGGCAGGATAGTCCTGGAAAAGTGCGTCATGGTCAGCATAAGCCTGTGGTGCCACACCCAGAAGAGCGAGCACCACAGCTATAAGTGACAAAGGCAGAGTAAACAGTTTCTTGTTCATCTGTTCTGTTTGATATGTTCGGGATTCTATTTTGAATTCATTTTGCGACATAATCGTGGTAGATCATGCTCCGGAAGAAGATCAGTCGCCAGACTCCATGCTGTTGAGCGAGCGGCCTACAACCTGGATGGCTACAGCTCCGAGTTCGCCGACGTGGGCACGGAGGAATTTTGAGAGCTGGAGTTTCATTGTGGCGTCCTTTTCATCGAAGAGACGGGGCACGTTGATAGCCAGAATATCTTTGGAACGAGCGCTCAGACGGCTGAAGTTGGATTCGCAGAAGGCAAGATAGTCGGCATCGTTCATCGAGGCGCGGTTTTCCACAAACTCATAGATGACGTGGTTGTCATTGTCTTTGTCAAATCCGAGATCGGCTATCTCTTTTTTGAGCTGGGCGAACTCTTCGGCCTTGTAGCCGCCTTCACGATACATGTAGCCAGAGAAATATGAACTGAGTTTGCGTCCGTAGAGGCTTGCAAGCACGGTGTTGATCTTGCTGGCTGTCTCACCTGTGAATTTGTTTTTGTGAGAGATCATGAAGCGGGCACGGTCATTGTCAAGATCAATGGTATAGACAGTGAAGATGAATTCATTCTCGGCTTTGAGACGGTCAGCTTCCGAGAGCGATGCGAAGTAGTCGTCAATCACCTTGAAACCTTCGTCTTCCTTGCGCTGTTCCATGAGCTGCATGGCGTAGCTGTTGACAACCTTCGGGGTGCGTTCGCCGGCTTCAAAGCGGGCGCGGATGCGTTCGGGCGACTGTTCGGGGTCAAGGTTGGCTGTGACTTTCTCAATGAATTTGGGACCGTCCATATAGCCTGAGAACTTGGCCACTTCCTTGCCGTCACCGTCCATCACTACGTAAGTGGGATAAGCTTTCACGCCATACTGCTTGGCAAGCGCGGCTCCTTCTTTTTCGGCATCAAGCTTGAGGGGGATGAATTTGGCGTTCATGAAATCGCCTACCTCCTTCTGTGGGAAGACTTTGTTTGACATCATCTTGCAAGGACCGCACCAAGTGGTGAAGAAGTCAACGAACACGAGTTTATTTTCTTTCTTTGCCGCTGCAAGAGCTTCTTCAAAAGAGACATGACGGAACTCTGTCTGAGCGGGAGCCACCAGGGCTGAAGCGCCTATAAGCAGAGAGGCAATGATAAATTTCTTCATAATTGTTGTTAGTGTAGGTGTTAAGGTTAATCTTGTTTTCTGAATATAAGACGGCCGAGTCTGCGGATCGTTACATCAACCGTCAAAAAAAATCTGTATTTCTGGCAGAGCCATTCCGGAGCCGGGGTCCGGAAAGGATATGAAAAGCCGCGTGAGGGCCTGACATCAGGGTCTTGTCCGCACGCGGCTCTATGATTGACTTCAATCGGATACAGAGCCCTTTAGTTAGGCCATTTCCATTCGATATCCTTGACTTTCAGTGTAGTTTCCCACTGCTGACCATCAAGGAAGCTGAAGCCGGCATTGGCGATATCAGGCACTTCCATCTTGTAGATCATGCCCTTGCCGGTGGCGTCATTATAGGTGGCCAAGAAGTACTCCTTGATCGAGCACTTTGACGAATAATCGGATTCAAGATAGGTGATGTCTCCGTCAAACTCATGGCTGATGCATGTGCCGCGGGTGTAGTCATACTGATAGAGGCGGTTGCCAACCGAGTAGAGCAAGACCAGACGGTTTGAGGAGAACATGTAGTGCGATGCCTTGTCTATGTCGACAGCCACAGCCTTATCCACGGCATAGAGCGGTGACTTTGTCGGATAGTAGCGGCGTGTCAGGTAGCTGTAATGGCCTGAGAAATACATAACGTAGTAGTTGTCTGCATCGTTGTCTTTGGCGAGAATATAGACAGGATTATCACCGTTGTAAAGATTCAGGCCGTTTTCACCATAAACCATAGTCCTGTTGTCTTGTCCGATTTCAAGATTCCATGTACCGCCGGGATAGTAATCGGTAATCTTCTCCATATATGTGGAATAAGCGCCCAGCATTCGTGCAAAGCACTGATTGTCGGTGTCATACACCAGCGCATTAAGCAGATTTGAATTGTTAAACGGGATGGTAGGCTGGATAAACGCCTTCGGATAGGGCTTGAAATAGTTATTTGACACGGCGCTGTAACGGTTGATGGCACCTCCATAGCCTCCAGAACTTACGTTACAGAACACTACGGCATCATCAAGTATCAGACCTCTGTAAGTTCTGGCACGGTTCTGCGTGGTTCCGTTGATAGCGTTTTTGGTGCCCTGACGAGGAAAGACATCGCGCACCTGCATCGGAGTCTGATGCGGAATTTCAAGCTCGACCAAGCCGGATTCATTGAATTCATCAATATATGATAGGGTCTCGCCAAATGTAAGTCTGTGGGCATAGTGGTCGGAAAGCAGCCAAAGGAACTGGTCATCTTCATTGGCCGAACCATAACCGCTGAAAACCATCTCTCTGGCACCGACAAGTCCTATCGGGTCCGTGATTACGCTTTCGGCATATGCTGTGTCGCGCTCCTGAGGCATGCAGAGCATGTCAAGACGCACTTGGCCAGTCTCCATATCGTCACCGAGCACAAGGAAACCGCGAAGGAAAGGTGAACCGACATTCAAGGTGGTTCTCTGCTGCTTTTCAAGCCCTGTCGTACGGTCTTTGACGGTGAAATAGAGCGAATAGACTCCGGGCGCTATATCAGCATGCCAGTCAAGATCCTTCTCGTTACTGATCACCACATGTGAAGCATGGGTGTTTATGCAGAAATGCCACTGATATTCGTAGTTGCTCAGATCCGTTCCGGCAAGCGAGCCGGAAAGCACCGGACTGATTTTCACATTGTCCATATAGGCAAGGGGTGCATATGATTCCTCTATGCCCTCGATCTCGATGACGTTGAGATGCTTATAGTTGTAATTGCCCTCGTCTTCTACACAGGCCGTCATCAGTCCGAGCGCCAGAAGGGGAAATATATATTTCTTCATTAATCCGATTTTTCTTTGATTCTACAATGTTTAGATCTCAGTCATATTGTCAGGCATTGTGCCGCTTGCCCATGAACAGCCTAAAACCCACATCATGGATCCGTCTTCGTCAATGACCCAGTGCTCGCGTCCCTTTTTGTATTGCTCAAGCAGATATTTCGAAACATAGTTGGCTATTCGCACAGAGCGGGTAGTCTTCATGACACTATTGGGATCTTTATCAAAATCTGAGACAGTCCATCCGAAGATTTCTTCAGAAATTTCCAGAATAAGCTTGTATTTTGTCTCTGAATATATACCGAACTTGTCATCGTTCCAGCCCTGGGGTTTGCGGAGATTACAATTTATAAAAATGTTGTGGATGGCGGGGTCAGCGTTTGTGCTCATAGGCTGAGTTTCCGTATTTTCATCGCGCAGAGGCATGTTCCCAATACCATTCGAACCAAAAGGCAGAGAGAAGTGCTCGCCGGGTATCAGCCGGAGCTGCAGCTGGATTGTTCCTTCCTCAGATCTGGGTGTGCGGTGTGTCATAAGTGATATATGGGTGCTGTTCTGACCTGCAAGAATAACGGCCTCATTAGAAGCAAGTTCATAATCTTCACCTGCCACAGCCGTTGTGCTGTCAGCCACAACTTCGATTCCGAACGGGCGGTCATAGTCGCGGATATGTCCGGCCACCTCTATCTTGATTCTCAACAGGGAATCTCTCTCGTCCATCACTCCGAAAGGTATGTAAGAGTAATTCTTGTGAGCCTGTCTCAGGGAGTCGTAATACGATACTCCATACTGCTGGTCAAAGAAAATGGCATCGACACCGTCATAAAACGCTATTTCATGCTCCTTACAGCTATAGGCGAGCGGAAGGGACACCAGGGCGCATATAAGATATATGATTTTTTTCATGATTTGTTCTGACTGTTTTTTACTTATTGGTTTCAGTTGCACGTTCGTCAAGCTCTTCCTGTGGGATAGGAACAACATAGTTTGTCTTGATCATTGAAGTAGTACCGTCTGCGCTGGTACCGGAGATTATCTGTTCTTCGCCACGGCGCTTGTAGAAGAAGAAGAGCTGTCCTTCTCCAATCACCTCGCGGGCCATCTCGTAGGTCAGAAGCTTGGCTAAATCTGTACTATTTTCATCTGCTTCCTCACACAGACGGTGGTGACGGATGGTGTTAATCAGACGGAATGCCTCTGAGCGGTCATTAGTACACTCGGCTGCAATCAGATAGACCTCGCTCAGACGCATGAGCGGCATCATGTAGCGATAGGTTTCACTTCCGTCAAGTACAGCGTCTTTTGTAAAGGATTCATATTTTGTCAGAGCCAGGGTGCTTTTGGCTTCTTCTCCATTTGACTCGGCTTCTTCAATTTCCGACTGGAGCGGCTCGACGAGTTTCCACATTTTCACACGGAGGTCATTGTCATCGTCATAGAACGTGCCGACCTTTGATTCATCTCCGGTAAGAGAGTTGCCGAAGAATGTCAGACGGCTTGAAAGAGCGCGAAGAGCAGAGCTGAAATATAAGCTTTGAATTTCAGAACGCTTGGTGTTGTAAAGCGAGAAGATAACTTCGGTCGAGAATAGGCAGTCCGGCTTTCCGGCTGCTTCTACCTGCTCTTTTGTAGCCCAGGGGAAAATCACAAGCTTGTCTGTTGTGACCTTGTCAAGAATTTCTTCAGTGGCGATACGGTAGGCTGTGGCCTTGTCACCCATCCAGAGATATGCGCGGGCCTGCAGAAGTTTGACAGCATAGTAGTTCATGCGCAACTGACGGAAAGAATAGTCATAGGCATAGACACCGTTGTCTTCTGTAACTTCGTTGCGCACACCGTCAGTGATGACCGGGTCATACTGACTCAGGAGTGTCTCGGCCTCGGCAAGATCTGCCAGAATCTTTTCCATGACTTCATTGGCAGGAAGCAAGGGCTGGATTTCACGCGATGATGAATTCTGATAAGGGATAGTCCGCATGGTCGGGTTTTCGGTGTAGATCGGACCGAACAGACGCAGAAGATCAAAGTGGAAGAAGGCACGAAGGGCCAGTGATTCTCCTCGGATTATGCCCAGCTGCGACTCAGTCAGCGGATTAGAGCCAGCGGTGTGCTCGATAACCACGTTGAGATTGGCGAGCAGCGTGTACATGTTGGCCCATATTGTGGCAAATGTTTTTTCAAGTTCCACATCGCTGTAGGCATATGTGGCATAGAGCTTCAGCGAGTGGTTTTTGTTTTCGGTCACATTGTAATATTGGGCCATCACGTCAATCGGGCCAGTCATGAGATTGCGTGAATAGACATCGTTCATGCTGAGATAGACACCGTTGAGAGCCGTCATATAACCACGGTAATCGGAAAACAGGGTGTTCTCCATGACCTTGTCTTCCATCTTCACTTCAAGCCAGTCGGCACATGAGGTGACGCTGACGGCAAGAAGCGAGGCGGCGAGTATTGATTTTACTTTATTTATAGTTTTCATAATAATGTCTGCTTTTTCAAGGGTTTAGAAGCTCAGGCCGAGCGAGATCGAGAATGAGCGCTGGAATGGATAGCTGAGGCCTCGTTCCTGCTTGATATTCGAGAGGCGGAATATGTCGTTCATATAAGCGCGGATGTCAAGTGACGATGCCCCGATAGTGCGGAGGAAAGGCATTGTTGTGGTGCGATAGCCAAAATTTATAGACGCGCAGCTGAGAGTGTGCTCTGTAGCCACGAAACGGCTGCTCTTATAGGTGGTCGATGTATCGTCGATTCGCTTGTATTTTGCGATATCGCCGGGCTTTTTCCAGCGGTCTGTCAGAGCGCGGAGGTCCTGGTTGTATCTGAGAGCCGATTTGGAAATGTTCTCTACTTTCTCCATCAGAGTGCTCAGGAAGATTTCAGCTCCGGAGCGGAAGGAGAATGTGGTTCCGAACGAGAATCCCTTATAGAGGAACGAGGTGCTGAGCGCGCCCGTGAAATCGGGGTTCGTATCTCCGTAAAGAACTTCGTCTTCAGAATTCCATTCGTAAGTATAGGTGCCGTCCTTGCGGATGAAAATTTCGTTACCGGTAGCAGGGTCGATGCCGGCCGAACGGACAATGTAGAGTCCGGATATGCTCGCACCGTCATACATGCGTTCGAGGCTCGAACTTCCTCGTCCTGATTCATTATACTGGTCAAGCTGGTTGCCGATCTTGTAATACTTGGTTGTATTGTGGTTGATGTTACCGTTGAAATACCAGTTGAGGTCAGGAGTACGGAATACATAGAAGGTGGCGTTAAGGCTTATCGAGCGGTTATCTGTGCCACCGATATTCATCGGAGCGGACGATGCACCGGTCGAGTGCGGCAGAGAGATGCGCACCAGTAGCGGATCGGTGATACGAGCCTGGTAAGAGGTGCTGAGCATAAGTTTCTGCTGGAACATATTAGCGCTGAGACCCACGTTATAGGTATTGGTCTTCTGCCATTTCAGACCGTTGTTGCCCCACTGGCTTACAAGTGCTGCCAGGCCGAAGGGGTTGGTGTAGTCATTAAAGTAATCATAGATACTTGACGCGAGCTTGGCATCATAGTTCTGGTTGCCAGGATTACCGTAAGAGGCATTGAGTTTCAGGTAGGAGATATATTTGTTGGGCTTGAACCATTTTTCGTTGTGTACGTTCCAGCCCACACCGATTGACCAGGTGTTGGTGAAGGGATCGTCGATACCGAACTGAGAGGCACCGCTGCGCGAGAGGTTGATGTCCATGAGGTAGCGCATGTCCCAGGCGTAGTTAAGGTTGGCGTAATAGCTGACGTTGCGGCTGTGGGTGTCAGTCGAACTTGGCCTGCCGCCTTCGGGATAGCCTACGGAGAAGTTCGGGTTGGAGAACTGGTCGTTGAGATAACCCTGCACACCATAAGAATGGCCTTTGGTATGGTTGTCGGATATCTGCATACCGGCCACCACGTTCAGGGTGTTGACGCCCCAGTATCCGCCGTAGGTGGCATTGAGGCGGCCGCTATAACGAGTGTTTGTCTGGTTGGTGTTGTTATACGAACCGCGCTTTCTGGGTTCCAGTCCGTCCTGAGAAGTTTCATTGGGCGAAACGTATGTCTCGTTGGTTGTCTTCGAAGTCGAATACTGGAGGTTACCGCGCAGACGCAGCTGACGGGTGGCGCGCCATTCAAACTGGAAGTTGTCAGTGATCGACATTATGTCACCCTTGCGATAGCTTCCCTGACGGAAATCCCAGAGCGGGTTCCAGATAGTCTCCCCACCTACGCTGGTGTCTTTATAGACGTATTTCGGAACCTGCCCGTCTTCTGTATATTTTTCATAGAAGGGGTTCATCTTCGCAAAAGCTGAGAATGCCACTGTTTCCTGGCTTGAGCCTGTATGCGAGATGGTGGTCTGGTTGGTGAAGTTGAAGTTGTCTACACGGTAGGAAAGAGTGATGTTGCCGTTGATCACATCGCGGTCTGAATTCTTCATGACACCCTGAGTCTTGTTGTAGGCCAGACCGGCTCCATAGCGGAATGCCTGGTCACCACCTTCTATATATACGTTATGGCTCTGGGTGTAGGCGGTACGCAGAGGCTCGTTCATCCAGTAGGTGTCATAGCCTTCCTTGACGAGGCGCAGGCGTTCAAGGTAGAGCTCGCGCTGTGGCTCAGCGATAGGAATGCCGTTTTCGTCAAGTCCGACAGTCGGGCCGCTAATTGGGGTATAGTTGTAAACACCTGAGAGACGTTCGAACTCAAGCTTCTGGGCTGCGTTCATGAGGTTGTAGTCGCTAAGGTCGGCCCATGCCACCTGAATAGATCCGTTATAAGTCAGACGCAGGCGGCCGGCGGTCGGCTTCTTGGTTTCGACCACAATCACACCGTTGGCGGCCTTCGAGCCGTAGATGGCTGTAGCGGAGGCATCCTTAAGTACAGATATGCTTTCCACACGGTCCATGTTGAGGTCACTGATTGTCTGAAGAGTTGTTTCGAAACCGTCAAGAATAAATAGAGGCTGGTTGGGGTCAGCTTCATATTCCTGGCTCAGAGCCTGGACATTCATCTTACCGTTGATCGAAATGTCAGCCAGAGCATTGGGGTCTGAGCCGAAATCGACATTCTCGGCAAGAACCACAGAGGGGTCGAGAAGAGCAAGGCTCTTCAGCACTCCCTGGGGAGCTATCTGCTTGAGATCTTCTGAGTTAAAAGTAGAGACCGTACCGGTAAAGCTTTCGATATTACGGGTATAGATACCGTTCACCACAACTTCCTGCATTGTTGCGGCATCTGTTTCAAGTCTCACTGTGACGGATTTGCCAGCCTGAACGCGCACTTCCTGCGGCTTCATGCCGATATAAGTGACGCGGAGTGTACAGGTGGTCTTATCCTTAAGACCGATGGTAAATTCGCCATCAGCATTTGTGGCGGCACCACTGCCCTTTTTGCCTACGACCATTACAGTCACGCCTGGGAGCGGCTCGTCTTCATCGTCGATCACGACGCCTCGGAAGTAGTTAAGTTTTTCACCTGCATCCGGCTTCCTTCCCTGAGCCACTGAGGTTTCCACCCCAAACAACAGGAAAACAAGACACAGAGCAAGAAGCTTGACTCCGTTAATTCTCATACTTTCGATAAGGTTAAATTTACTTGATTGGTTTATTTTTCATGTGTAGGTATGCCCAATAGGACAAACAGCGACATTGCAAATATAGGTAATGAATTTAGATTAAACAAACTTTTGCTTAAAAAAAGCTACCAAATCATACTAAATCTGAATGTCCAGAAGATCTTTATCGACAAAATGACAGCGGTTAACACTCTTTTAACACAAAAGGGTTAAAATTAACATTATCTCAACCATTCCGGCAAGCACAAAGACACCTGGGCTGGTCCGGAATTCGCCGGCTCTCTCCCTGCCGGCATATTAAAGAAATTTTTCATCAATTTATAGCCAAGGGTCGAAATCTTTTCCGTATATTTGCAAAGGATAAACTTCCAACAGCCAATTTTTATCATTCAATTCTATAAATTTCCAAAAATCAATTTCTTATGTCAAAGGTTACAGTTGTAGGCGCCGGTAATGTGGGCGCTACTTGTGCTGACGTGCTCGTAAAGCAGGGCATTGCTGACGAAGTGGTTCTTCTCGACATCAAAGAAGGTGTTGCTGAAGGAAAGGCTATGGACATCATGCAGACCGCCAACATTCTCAACATCAACACCCGCCTGGTAGGTGTCACCAACGATTATGAAATGACTGCCGGTTCTGATGTTGTTGTCATCACCTCCGGTATTCCCCGCAAGCCCGGCATGACCCGCGAAGAACTCATCGGCGTAAACGCAGGCATTGTGAAGTCTGTTACCGATCAGCTCCTCAAGCACTCTCCCAACGCTATCATTGTCTGCATCTCGAACCCGATGGACACCATGACCTACCTCATCCACAAGGTGAGCGGTCTGCCCAAAAACCGCATCATCGGCATGGGCGGTGCTCTTGACAGTGCACGCTTCAAATATTATCTCTCTCTCGGCCTCAACGCCAATCCCAACGAAATCGAAGGCATCGTGATCGGCGGCCACGGCGACACCACAATGATCCCCCTCGTGCGCTATGCCGCTTACCGCGGTGTTCCCGCCACCAACTACCTCCCCGCAGAGCAGCTCGCCAAGATCGCTGCCGACACTATGGTGGGCGGTGCCACTCTCACCAAGCTCCTCGGAACATCTGCATGGTATGCTCCCGGTGCGGCTGGAGCACAGGTTGTCAAGGCCGTTCTCCACAACGAAAAGAAACTCATCAGCTGCTCAGCCCTTCTCGATGGCGAATACGGTGAAAAAGACCTCTGCATCGGTGTTCCATGTATCCTCGGCAAGGACGGCATCGAAAAGATCGTTGAATTCGATCTCAATGATGAAGAAAAAGACCTCTTCCACAAAAGTGCGGAAGCTGTCCACAAGACAAACGCCGCTCTCGCCGGTGCTCTCTGATAGATTTTCCGGATGGTCTGTGGCCGCTTGAGGCCGCATGACCGGTTCAGAATAAACCGACAGCCCGCACTTCTCTGCCCGCAGGAGCCTCAGCTCTCTGCCGAGCCGCTGAAGTGCGGGCTTTTTATAAACAATTCAAAACAAATGCCACCAGGGCAACCAATCAAACTCTATTGACTATGACATTCAGGCGCCTCACTCTCTCCGTCTCTCTCTGCCTTTGCCTCTGCCTTGCAGCCTGCGGGAACAGAGAAAAGTCTTCAGCTTCTCAGTCCGAAGCGACCACCACTGCAGCACCTGCCAAGGATGCTCCGCTTACCGCTATCACTCCCCACGAAACCCTCCCTACCATCATCGACTTCAACGCCGTCTGGTGTGGTCCATGCCAGCGCTTCACACCTATTTTTGAAGAAGTAGCCAAGGAATATCATGGCAAAGCCATATTCATGTCAGTCGATGTCGACAAATCGTCCGAACTCGCCCGCATGTTTGAGGTCAGCTCCATCCCTCAGCTGACCATACTGATGCCTGACGGCACGGTCAAATCGGCTGTCGGGTTCATGGAGAAAAGCCAGTTTATAGACTTCATCACCCCTTACCTGCCGAAATAACAGGAGTTGTCCCATAGCCGGGTAGCTACGCCTGACGCACGCATGCCCGGAGCCTGACCCGGCAACCTCCATACATATATTATTATAATTCCGGCCCACAGACGCAGACCATTTTCTGCGACCTGCGGACCGGAATAATGTTTTGCAGCCAACTGTTCTGTCTGAACTCCCTACAGATCAATCTGCTTATATGCTACACGCTGACGACGCCAGGTGTAGACGCAATGTACCTTCCCGTCACGCTCCTGGATGATGGCCGGATAGGAATACTGGCTGACCGGCGAATTTTCAAGCATCAGTTCATGACGCCATGTCTCACCATCGTCACTAACAGCTATGCACAGCGGAGTCCGTCGGCACCGGGTGCTATTCCGGCAAGATGCTCGAAACACCACGGCAGCAGATCGCCGAGCAGCATCACATGATTGCCGCTGTTCATCGACGGCGCGGCCTTGTCGCCGTTCCAGAGTTCCCAGATGGTAGTCGCCCCGTTTTTAGTCATATATCCCCATGACGGATAGCTTTTATTGGTGGCTATCAGATAAGCCACATCGGCAAACCCGTTGTCAGACAATCCCCTCAGCAGCCATGAGATACCTATCACGCCACATGGCACATGGCCATTGTTGCGGGTGATGACATTTGCCACTACCTGCCTGGCCACTTCACCGCGCAGAGAGTCAGGCACGATGCCGAATGCCATAGGGAGCAGATTGGCGGTAGCAGTGTTGTTGCCATAGTAGACGCTGTCAGGGTAAAGCGGATGGCCGGGCACCGGCGATGTTCCGCGGTGGCATGTCAGGAAGCGGGCGTTAAAGGCATCCACAGACTTTAAACACAGTGCATCCCACTCGGCGGCATCTGCTTCACGCCCCTGGTGAAGGGCAAAATCTTTCGCTCAGATTTTAACTATTGTTATGAAACGCCCTCTTACTGAAAATCCGCGAGATTTTCACACCGCCAGTCAGCAAACAACCATTCTCAGCATGAGAGCACGGAAGGTAACCTGCTTCCGGCTATCCCCCCACCCCACATTCTAATCGCCGAGGAGTTCTTCAAGATAATCATAAAAATCCTCTCCCTCGCCACTGAAAGAGCGCAGAACCACTCCGTCAGGATCAATGACAACCTTGGTAGGATAGGCTTTCACATTATATGCGGCTTCGACAGTGCGGTCATCGCTGATCACCTGTGTCCAGAGCATACGGTTCTTTTTCAAGGCGCTTCGCCAGCCTTCTTCCGTGTCAGAGCAGGCTATGCTGACTATATTGAGACGGTCGGCATAGCGTTCATGACACTTTTTCATTCTCGGAATACCTCGGATGCACCATATGCACCACGATCCCCAGAAGTCAATCACGGTATATTTCCCTATCAGCGAATCTGACGGGAAAGTGCCACCCTCCGGCTTGCGCAGTCTGAACGGCGGCATCTGCCGTCCCTGCGCAAGCAGTGCCGCAGGACGGTTTTTGGCAGCCATCCTCTGAAGTGACATCAGTTGCATCACCTTAAGATCCTGCGCGATCTTGCACCCGAACCGGCCGCCACGGACTTCCGGCTCCAGGTTCTCAATTGCCGCTATGCCCCATCTGTCATCCAGTTGCACAAGACTGTAGGCCGCCTCGCTTTCCGGATGCGACATGACATAAGCCTCGCGCACAGCCCGGTAACGGTCATTGATCTGCTGTTCGGATTTCTGGCGCCCGCGCAAGAGCGCCACTCTGTCACCCCCGGAGGCAAGCCCGTCATTATATTCCATGACGGCAGCCGCGAGCTCCTCCTGAAAAGGACGCACAAATTCCCTGACCTTGGCCAGATCTTCGTAATATTCACTCCCGCCCACTTTCACTTTATAAAGCTCCTGCTCACGGCGAAGATCTCCCCTTAAAACAAGAGTCTCGTCAGGCACAAGAAATATTGAAAATCCTTTGTTGTCCTTCTCTGGCACAGACTTAAGCCTTATCCGGGCAAGCCAGGCATTTTTCAGAGATGCCGAAAACTCAAAATAACCATCCCTGACCGGCACGCGCTTACGCACCATCTTCCTGTCAGGTTCAAAAGAGATGTATTCGATCAGCAACACATCCTTGTCCACTCCATCCAACCGTCCGGACATGACAAAATTATCCTTTCCCCACCCCCTGACAGCTGTCAGCAGCAGAGCGGCGACCACAATTATAATGCGGACCATGCGTCCGGCAGTCAGTGTAAAAACTTTATCCATCGTCAGTCGGTCTTCTGTTAGCTTTCTGCAAAAATAATTATTTCCTGCATCCGGGCCAAATCCCAACGGCCATGCCGATAAGTAACTCTGAAAAATTAATTAGATCATCCATAGGAGCTACTTATGTCCATTATATCGCTTAATTTTGAAGAGTTACTTATAACGGATTGTTTAATACCAAGCTATAAAAAACAGTCACGGCCTGCCGGAACCGGCGGGCCGTGACCTTATCAAGTCATTGCTTTCGCGTGAAAGCAAGAGTTATGGTTTTTAGAGCTGGGGGCCAGCAGCAACGAGAGCCTTGCCTGCTTCGTGGCCTTCGAACTTCTTGAAGTTGTTGATGAACATTTCAGCGAGTTTGTCAGCCTTCTTGGTCCATTCTGCGGGATCGGTGTAGGTGTCGCGCGGATCAAGGATCTTGGGATCAACACCGGGGAGTTCGGTAGGAATGGTGAAGTCGAAGATGGGGAGCTGCTTGGTGGGAGCCTTGAGGATAGAACCGTCGAGGATAGCGTCGATGATACCACGGGTGTCGCGGATAGAGATACGCTTGCCAGTACCGTTCCAGCCGGTGTTCACGAGATATGCCTTTGCGCCGCTCTGTTCCATACGCTTAACGAGTTCTTCAGCGTATTTGGTGGGGTGGAGCGAAAGGAAGGCTGCGCCGAAGCATGCAGAGAAAGTGGGAGTAGGCTCAGTGATGCCACGTTCTGTACCGGCGAGCTTGCTGGTGAAGCCTGAGAGGAAGTAGTACTTGGTCTGTTCCGGAGTCAGGATAGAAACGGGAGGAAGCACACCGAATGCGTCAGCCGACAGGAAGATGACGTTCTTTGCGGCAGGACCGCGAGAAGGAACGATGATGTTCTTGATGTGGTTGATGGGGTAGCTTACGCGGGTGTTCTCGGTAACGCTCTTGTCAGTGAAGTCGATCTTGCCGTTAGCGTCAACAGTAACGTTTTCGAGAAGAGCGTCGCGAGTGATAGCGTTGTAGATATCGGGTTCGCTTTCTTTGTCGAGGTTGATGACCTTGGCGTAGCAGCCGCCTTCGTAGTTGAAGACACCGTTGTCGTCCCAGCCGTGTTCGTCGTCACCGATGAGCAGACGCTTCGGATCGGTTGAAAGGGTGGTCTTGCCTGTGCCTGAGAGGCCGAAGAAGATAGCGGTGTTTTCGCCCTGCTTGTCGGTGTTGGCCGAGCAGTGCATTGAAGCGATGCCGCGGAGAGGGTTGTAGTAGTTCATGAGTGAGAACATACCCTTCTTCATCTCGCCGCCATACCAGGTGTTGATGATGAGCTGCATGCGTTCGGTGAGGTTGAAGGCAACGCAGGTTTCAGAGTTGATTCCGAGTTCTTTCCAGTTCTCAACCTTAGCCTTTGAAGCGTTGAGAACAACGAAGTCGGGCTTGAAGTTCTTGAGTTCTTCTTCGGTGGGACGGATGAACATGTTGGTCACGAAGTGAGCCTGCCATGCCACTTCCATTACGAAGCGTACAGAAAGACGAGTGTCGGGGTTGGTTCCGCAGAATGCGTCTACAACATAGAGAGGCTTGTCTGAAAGTTCCTTGTCGGCGATTGCCTTGAGGGCTTTCCAGGCTTCGGGAGTGATGGGCTTGTTGTCATTCTTATACTCTTCAGAAGTCCACCAGATAGAGTTTGCGCTGGTTTCGTCCTTCACGAAGAATTTGTCCTTGGGCGAACGGCCGGTGTAGATACCTGTCATCACGTTGACAGCACCGAGTTCAGTTTCCTGACCTTTTTCGTAGCCGGTGAGCTCAGGGTTGGTTTCGTCGATGAAAAGCTGATCGTAGCTGGGGTTGTGGATCACCTTCGCACCGGTGATGCCATACTGGGATAAATCAATTGTACTCATTGTCGTTAAAGTAGAGTGTTTGATATGAAATTGATAATTATTGTTCCTAAAATTGATAATCTTTTAACCTTGAGGAAGGTCCTTTTTATCCGCTTGCAAAGTTACTTACTTTTTTCGGTATAGAGCCGGCAAATTAAAGAAATTTTTCTCTATTAATAATTTTTAATTAAATTGCTGCTTTCAAGGTCTGACAGATAGTCGTTACGCTCTTGCACGCTGTCCATAAGACACAACCTGCGACACCTATGATTGGTTCAGTTATGCACTGGCCCACAAAGCCTTTTTGTTGTTTTTTAACAATTCGCAACCCCTTCTTTTTCCACGGCTCCCTCCTTACCGCTGAGCATACCGCATGCAGCCTCGATGTCCTCGCCGCGCGATGTGCGGATGGTGGCGGTCACGCCGAGCTCATTGAGACGGTCACGGAAACGCTCCATTGTTTCCGTGTCTGCCGTGACATGGTCGAAACCCGGAATAGCATGGAAGCGGATCAGGTTGACACGGCAGTCCACCCCTTTGAGCAGACGCGCCAGCGCATCAGCATGGCGAAGATCGTCGTTCACCCCCCGCCACATTATATATTCGGCCGAAAGCCTGCGCTGATGGGCAAAGTCGTAATTCTTCATCACACCCATCACTCCCGCCACCGGGAAAGCCTTCTCAACCGGCATCAGATCTTCGCGTTCCTGCTTGAACGGCGAGTGGACACTGATGGCCACATGCACCTTGGTCTCGTCAAGCAGCCGGCGCAGACCGTCAAGCTTTCCGATGCTCGACACTGTGATGCGCTTCGGACTCCAGGCCAATCCCCAAGGCGCGGTAAGCACCTCCACCGCTTTCAGAACCTCTTCTATATTGTCCATAGGCTCCCCCATCCCCATGAACACTATGTTTGTAAGCGTCCGGCTCTCCGGAATAGCCATCACCTGATTGATGATGCCTGCCGCCGTGAGATTGCCGTGAAAACCCTGGCGCCCCGTCATGCAGAAGCGGCAGCCCATACGACACCCGGCCTGCGATGACACACACAGAGTGGCTCTCTCGCGGTCGGGAATATAGACTGCCTCAACATCGCGCCCACCGGCACCCCCGTCAAGAAAATCAAAGCCCTCCCCGCGTGTAGCGAAAAGATACTTCACTGTACCGTCGGTCGACCGAGCCTCGGCTATCGGTGCCTGCAGCCCCACACAATAATGCTCTTCAAGCCACTCACGCGAAGCCTTAGGCAGTTCGGTCATCTCGGAAACAGACTGCGAGCGGTTCACATAAAGCCTCCGCGCAATCTGCTTTGCGGCAAAACGGCGGAGTCCGGCCTCAGCGGCCACAGATTCAAGTTCACCAAGAGTCATGCCGATCAACGGCTTGCGGACCATATTCTGCTTTTCCATAAATTCAGAGCATATAAGCAACTCTTTCGAGTTAAAAATTAAACGATAAAAACGTGTTTCCTTCTTGAAAAAACGAGCCGCCTCATCCGGGAAGCGTCATGGAGTTGCGCTCAGACACACCTTTCCGAGCATTCGAAGCAAGCAGAGACAGCCATTTCAAGGTTGCTTAAGAAGCATTTCGATGCAAAATTACAAAAAAATCCGCCAAAATTTTGCTAAACTCAAAAATACTCCCTATCTTTGCTCCCGCAAAAGTGAAAGGGGTATTAGCTCATCTGGCTAGAGCGCGACACTGGCAGTGTCGAGGTGAGCGGTTCGAGTCCGCTATACTCCACCAAAGCGAATCGAGAATATCGGTTCGCTTTTTTGTTATATCATTATAAATGATTATATTTGACTTTGAATTGAAGGAGCATAGCGAGCTATGTGACTGAAATTAAGAGCCATAGCCGCTTAAAACTTTCGGAGGCGATTGTATTGTCTTTTTGGAAATAGGATATTCCATTTGTAAAAAATTTTATGTTACCTGAGCCTTGGTGTCTCTTTTGCTAAATTGTTGAAGCTCGTCAGTCGCATAGCTCGCTATGCTTCTTCCTCCCTTCCAACAATTTATCTAAAAGATACACCACTCAGATTTTAACTCTTGTTATGAAACACCCTCTAAAAAATCAAATAGCGTCAATTTTGCAAAATTGACGCTATTTGATGCTATCCGGTTAAAATGTTCTTGCCCCTGCAGATGGAGAGACTGGCTGTGATCAGATGCTGATGCAGGCGCGAGAATTCTGCATCAGAAGCAGCTGCTGCCGTCGAAGCAGTGGGTGCAGAGCTGACACTTGGGCAATCCGATGGATTTGACAAGGGTTTCGATCGGGTTGAATTTCAGTGATGTCAGTCCGAAACGGTCGCGGATGATGGAGACCATCTTCTCATATTCCGGAGAGCCGGTAGTGGCATATTTGTCAAGATTTGCGTCAGGATCTCCTTCGAGTTCCTGGATCACGCGGCGTGTGATCAGCTCAAGGTCACTCTTTGACGCCGAGAAGCCTACGAAAGGACAGCTGTAGACCAGCGGCGGGCAGGCGATTCGGATGTGTACTTCTTTCGCTCCGTAGTCATAGAGGATCTTGACGTTGTCGCGCAGCTGAGTACCGCGCACAATTGAATCATCGCAAAGCAACACCCGCTTGCCTTCGAGCATGGCACGGTTGGGGATGAGTTTCATTTTGGCTACAAGATCGCGCAGTTCCTGACGGCTGGGGGTGAAACTGCGGGGCCAGGTGGGAGTATATTTGGATATTGCGCGTTTGTAGGGCACTCCCTTTCCGTCAGCATAACCGAGAGCCATTCCGACACCGGAATCGGGGATTCCGCATGCGCAGTCAACCTCAGAGTCATCGGTCTGTCCCATTTCATAGCCCGACTGATAGCGCATGTCTTCGACGTTGCGGCCCTCGTAGCTTGATGTCGGGAAGCCATAGTAGACCCACAGGAAAGAGCATATCTGCATGCGCTCGTTGGGCTTGCGCATCTGCTCAACACCGTCGGCGGTCAGGCGCACGATCTCACCGGGACCGAGATAGCGGTCAATCTCGAAGTCGAGATTCGGAAAACTGCTCGACTCGCTGGTAGCGGCAAATGCGCCATCTTTACGGCCGATGACGATCGGAGTGCGGCCCCACTTGTCGCGGGCAGCGATGATGGCTCCGTCATCAGTCAGGAGAAGCATCGAGCATGAGCCCTTGATCTTGTTGAAAACGTTTTCAATACCTTCGGTAAAGTTCCTGCCCTGAATGATAAGCAGGGCTATCAGCTCGGTCTGGTTCGTATTGCCGGAGCTGAGTTCGCCGAAATGCATGTTGCCTTCAAGCATTTCTTTTTCAAGTTCCTTGATATTGGCGATCTTGGCGACTGTCACTATCGCAAACTTGCCGAGATGTGAATTGATCACTATCGGCTGCGGGTCGGTATCGCTTATGACCCCGATGCCTGCGTTGCCACGGAATTTTCCGAGATCAGATTCGAACTTGGTCCGGAAATAGGTATTTTCCAGATTGTGAATTGACCGGCAGAACTGCCCGTCGGCAGCATCGAAAGTAGCCATACCGGCACGGCGTGTACCCAGATGCGAATTATAGTCCGTACCGTAGAAAAGATCGGTCACGCAGCTTTGTCTGCCTACCGTTCCAAAGAAACCACTCATGGTGTTACAGAGTTTGGCTAAAAATTAAGAACTGTGATAATTATTCTAGCGCAAAGGTACGCATTTTTTCTCAGAGAAACATTATATTTGCATAGTTCAAATCCGGATTCTCATTCCGGCTATGTCAAAGATATTTCACAAACATCTCATGGTATCTCCCCTGTGAGTCATCTCTGGCCGGATATGCCTTTTACCACATGGCTGATCTCAAATTATACGACATCATTGACCTGGAACCGCTGCGCCGTTACATACTGACCAACGGCGAACGCCGCAGCTACCGCCGGCGGCAACACTTCTGCACCCTCAGCCGGCCAGCGCAGGAAATAGGTCTGGTAATTTCCGGCGGATTCGCATTCTCGCGCCCTGACTACAAAGGAGACCGCCAGATACTCTCGCTTGCTTTCACAGATGAAATAATCGGAGCCTACATAACTCCTGATTTTTCACGCCGCTCAGGCTTTGACATCACCGCCATGTGCGATTCTGAAGCAGCGGTGGTCAGCCTTGATGCCATGACTGACTATATCGACCGCGAGCTTCCGGGCTTCCGCCTGCAGTTCACCACAGCCATAGCCACGAGTTTCATGCTGCGCGGCATAGCCTACCGCTGCGAATCTCCCGAATCGCGCTACCTTGAACTGCTCAGACGCCTGCCTCATATCAACGGACAGATGTCAAATACCGCCATCGCATCCTATCTCGGGATAGCCCGCGAGACATTTGTGAGAATGCGCTCCAGACTGAATGACCAAATAAGAGATTCTGACCAAAACGGTGACACAGATCAGAGTTTCTGATCAATTATTCTTCTGCAGGTGTGATTTAAGTCACACTTTTTTTACTTTCTGATGGCTAACTTTGCAGTAGACATCTTCCAGACTTTCTGCAAATAACCAATCAGAGACTCTCCGCTATGCTGAAAAAACTGCTTCCCATCGCCTTACTGCTGACATGCCACACCTTTGCGACACATGCAGCCAAACCCGACGAGAATGTGGTCATTACCTCCGGCATCGAGGAATACCGCTTCGTGCAGGGCAAAAACGGACCTGAGATAAAACACTCCACAACCCTGGAATATCAGGCCACACGACGCTCCGAGCGCATCAGGCCTCACATATTCCACAGCAACATCATCTCCCTCGACAAAGCTTCCGGAGGAAAAGCGCAATACCGCAACGCCAACTCTCCGACCGTATTTCATGATGACAGCAAAGTCTGCTATTTCGACATTCTGCTGGACCGCAAGGACCGCAAGGCCAAAGTGCAGTTCCGGCGCACATTCGCTGACGGCGCCCACTTCACCGGAGTGTTTCCCTCCGAGGAATATCCGGTGCGCTCGAAGCAGATCGTTTTCCATATACCTGCATCGCTGCCTGCCATAGAACTCGTCGACCGTCACTTCCCGGCATCAGGAATCACACGCGATGACCGGACCGCACCGGACGGATCACGGACAATCACCTATAACGTCAGCTCTCTCCCCGAAATACCTGATGACACACACCAGCCCTCCGCCCTGTCTGCACTGCCCCACATAATGGTCAGAGGCTACTTCCCTGACTGCGACTCGCTCTACCGCTACCACCGCCCCATGCTCGATGTCGACACCGTGATAGCCGGAGCCAGCGCGACAGTAGCCGGTCTGACAGACGGAGCCAAAGACCGCCTAGAAGCCATAGGCCGGATCTACCGCCATGTGCAGCAAAACATCCGCTATGTGGCATTCGAAGCCGGAGAGGCCGCCTATCGGCCGGACACCCCCGCCGAAGTGATGCGCAAGCGCTACGGCGACTGCAAAGGCATGTCGCTGCTGCTCGCCACCCTTCTCAACCGCGCAGGCATCGAGGCCCGCATAGCCGCCGTGGGCACCGATGTCATACCCTTCCGTATAGCCGAAGCGCCCTCGCTTGCAGCCACAAACCACATGATCTGCATTGTCCCCGACGGCGATTCATGGCTCTTCCTCGACCCGACCCACGAACAGATCTCGGCCCGCCACATCCCGGAATGGATTCGCGGCAAAGACGCCATGATGTTTACTTCTGAGGGCTACCGCATGATAGAAATCCCCTCGACATCACCCGTAGCATCTGCCGATATACTGAATTACAACTACAGGCTGACCCCCGACGGGCTCTCAGGCATAGCCTACAGACACTACTCCGAGGACATGGCCGAACACTTCATCAAGAGCTATGCCGAAGTCCCCGGACAGCACCTCAACGAACTGCTTGCCAAAGCCCTTGTCCCCACACAGAGAGCAGCAGTGCCGGCAGACAGCATCACATATAAAAAGGATACTCCGGGCGAAATCACCTTCTGGGCACCGATACTCAACACTGCGGCGCTCACAGAGGCCGACAACACAATCTATATCGACATGAACACCTCCGGCGATCCTCTGACATCACGCATCGACACCGACGAGCGCCGCAGCGACTACCAGTTTCCCATGACAGGACTGATCAAAAGGCGCACCACAGTCATGATCCCTGAGAATGTCGATGTCACACTCCCCGACAACTACCGCCACGAAGGTCCAATTGCCGACTTCAGCTGCATTTTCAGCCGCGAAGGGCAGAAAATAAACATGACCAAGACCCTCCTGCTGCACACCGCCCGCCTCCCGCTTCAGGAGATCCCGGACTGGAACAAGGCTGTCAGCACCTGGAACGAAGCCTGCAACCAGCAGATCGAGATAAGACTCAGAAACTGATCACCACTGACCGACATATATCATCACATTGCCAATCCGAACCGATATGAAAAAAGTAATTCTCACCACAGTCGCTCTGATAAGCGCCCTACTCTCCTACGCAGACAGCAAGGAGGATTACCGCCGGTTTACCGACACGATCCGCGCGGAAGTCTATGCAATGAAACTCCCGGCTTTCAACGTAAAGGAAATACCTGACAAATACCGCAACGAATCGGCCGTAATCAAAGCCATCTATGAAGATGTCGATGCCAAGAAGAAGACCGGCTTCGGCCGAATGAGCGGCACTCTGCGCTTCTCACGCAAAGCCCAGGTGCAGGGGTCGCATCTGACACGCATGCTCATACACGTAAATGACAAAGCCGCCCTTGAAAAGTATTCGGAATTCGATTTCAGCACCGACAAGAAGACTCGAAACTGGGACGGATACGCGAAAAACCGCCGCGCTATGGGCGTGCGCCTCATCAAGCCCGACGGCCGCACCGTTGACATCGACACCTCTGAATTCATCGAGGTGGAAGAGGGAAAGAAAGGAGAAAAAAAGAGCCGAAAACTCGCCATCCCCGGACTTGAGACCGGCGATGACATCGACGTGTTCTTCTACACCGAATCGAAACTCCAGAACGTCCACCCCGATCCGATGGTCTTCACCCTTCGCGATGAAGCTCCGATCATGAACTATCAGATCCACTGTGTGGTCGATGACAATCTCACCACACAATACCGCACCCTCAACGGAGCTCCTGATTTCACCGTCAGCCGCGACGAAGACAAGAACTATGTGCTCGACCTCGAAATGACCGACATCCCCAAGGAACCCCGCCTGTGGTACAACTCCGACCAGCAGTCGCCTATGGTCAAAATCCACATATTCAACCGCCGTAACAGCGATGACTTCACTCCGAGAAGCGCCCGCAAAGACGGACTTCACGCCAACCCTGACGCCACACTCATCCAGGAAGACGTCTGGGATGCCAGAAGCTGGTGGATGCAACCGGGATCTGTCAGCGGCTCCATGCCCCAGGAATATATCCGCGACGGCAAGAAGATCGGCAAGACCTTGCAGAAACTCATGAAAGATGGGAAAATTACGGCGCAGCAGGCCGCTGACTACACCTACAATATATTATGTTATATCTACATCGCCAAACGTGGCGCACTCAACAATTTATCATTCTCAAAGCAGTTCAATTACGACCTTTGCTCCTTCAAAATCCCGCAAGACCCCGGAATCTCTACCCGTGATTCCTATGAACCGCTTGACCAGCTCATCAATCTTAACCACACCTTGGTTTTTGCCAGAGTCAGCGGAGATCAGCCTCGCTACTACTTCCCGCCCGTAGGTGGCATTCTGGCGCCATCTGACCTGCCGCCGTCGCTCCAGGGCCGCAAGGTGCTGATGTGGCGAAAATACAAAGAACGCAAAAAGAAACCGACCACGGATGCCGACTACATAACTCTGCCTATGACAAGCGCGGCCGACAACCGCAACGTCACCTCCGTCGAAGCAACAATTGACGGCACCACACTCAGCATCAGGCGTGAGGAAGCATACACCGGAGCCACTAAATCCGGCGGCTTCAGAGTGCTCAGCGAAGAAGATATCAACGAGGGCTATAAAGCCTGGCTGAACCGCTACGGTCTGACCGTGGACATCAAAGAAAACAAAAAAGAGGCCGCCGACCGCCAGGAGCGCTATGCCGACGGACGCAACGAGCAAAAAAACGATTTCAAGGAGGAAATCAAAGCATATCACGGAACTGACGCCTCGGAATTCTCATCCGGAAGCGTCACCTCAATCGGCATCGACCCCTCAGATCCGGAACTCAGATACAACATCAGCTATACTATGGACAACCTCGTGAAGCGCGCAGGCAAAAACCTGATCCTCTCAGCCGGAAAACTTATGAGCGGACAGATCGAAGCCCTGCCGTCGGATCGCGGGCGCACAGACGACGTCTATCTCCGCACTCCGCGCGAATACGTCACCCGCATCAGCCTGAAACTTCCTGCCGGCTATAGCGTCAACGCCCGTTCACTCGCAGCTCTTGACACTTCGGTCAGCAACGAGACCGGAAGTTTCACGGTCAGCGCTTCAGCACCTTCGGCCGATCTCGTCAACATCGAGATCACCAAGCGTTACAATGCGCATCTCCTCTCTGCCTCTGACTGGAGCGACCTGCTCAAAGTCCTGGACGCCGCCAACACATGGCAAGGCTCCACTCTGATTCTCGATAAGAAGTAAGGTGCCGGTCACCCGCCGCTTCTTCGGGCATCCAAAGCTCCTCTGACGGTCCTCTGCCCCGCCACAACGCTCTTCAAGCGCGCTCCGGGTCAGAGGGCCGTTGCTTTTACCCAGACAAAACGCCATGACTGAGGCCGCTACATATGTGGCTCACTGCCGTGGCGGGCTATGGCAACGGTTTCAGCCTCCTCCACCTCCTGCTCGGTAGGCTCATAGCCCGGAACCCACTTCGACACCTGATCAGGCTTGCGGCCCTCTATCTGCCAGTCAAAAGGATAGAAATGAGCATCAGGATTACGCCATGACGGCTTACGTCTGGCATAGACCACAAGAGGAATGGCGAGGAAAACAGCCACACCTATAATGATTATACCCACGTAGACCACCGGCGAACCGGTAGAGATCTGTGACGGAGGCAGGAAACTCAGCACCAGCGCAAGCAAGGCTCCGAGAATGCCGAGCCCGCAGACAATCACCTCACCGACTTTTCCACCCGGAACTCTGAATCCGCGCTTGCGACCCGGAGCCACACGGCGCAGACGGATAAAAGCCCCATAGATCAGCAGCACCATGATCAGATATATTATGGTGGCCATCTGCGACATGATCTGATAGGCCGACTCCACGGTAGGCAGCACAATCAGCACCAGGCAAAGCAGCGACACAAACACACCCTCGATCAAGAGGATCGGCTTGTTGACACCATTTTTGTTCACTGTCTGAAGTGACCGCGGAAGATATCCCGACTGCGCTACGGCCATCAGGCCTGTTGCCGGACCGGTGACAAGAGCACTGATCTGCCCTATCACACCTATCATAATAAGCAGAGCCATCACATTGCCGAGCCAGCTCAGTCCGAACGAAGCCCACAGAGACTTATAAGCCACAAGCAGCGACTGCAGCAGATCGATATTGTCAGACGGTATGATGATGCCTATGGCAAGAGTGCCGAGCGCATAGACAGCCACAATCACTATTATAGCGAGAAAAACCGACTTCGGGAAATCTCTCGCCGGATTGCTCATGTCATTGATATGGACAGCCTGAAGCTCCATGCCCGCATAGAACAGAAATATCGAGGCGGCAAGGACTATTGTTCCGGCATTGCCGAAATCAGGGAAAAACGAAACGTCGGTGAGATTGACCTGCTTGCCGAGGCAGACATAGAGAACGGCAAGCACAATCAGCACTGCGCCGGGAATGATGGTGCCCACCAGGCCGCCGCAGGTACTCAGCAGGTTCGCCGAACGCTGTCCGCGGAAGGCGTTGAATGTGGCAAGCCAATACATCAGCATCGCTATCACAATAGTGTAGACCTTGTTCGAAGCCAGGGCAGCATCGAAACTTTCAGGCCAGAATATATAGGCTAATGAAGCCGCACCGAACATAAGCACGGTAGGGAACCATATCACTATTGTCTGCCACTCCAGATACATGGCCGTCCAACCCCATCGTGGACCGAAAGCCTCCGACACCCAACGGTAGAGACCTCCGCTCTTGGTATAGGTGGAAGCCAGCTCGGCACACACCAGCGAAAACGGCAGCAGAAACACCAAAGCCGCAAAAAGATAGTAGAATATCGACTGGACACAATATTTCGCCTCCGACGGCAACCCGCGAAGACTCAGAATCGACGTAACGATCAGGACAGCCATAGCCGCCATAGTGACTGATCCTTTGGCCGTCGATACGATTTTCTTACGTCCTGACGCCGTTACAGGCGATTCATCAGGCGTAGTGACAGATTTCTTGTTCATATTCATAAGCCTATTTTTGTATATTCATACCCAGACTTATTTTCAACGCACCCGCCTTGGCAAAGGTTTGCATAAGGCCAATGAATCAGCCATCTCACCTATATAAAAAAGCGCAGGCCTCGGATCTTGCGATCTGAAGCCTGCGGCTGAAATGTTCGTCGGGGTGGCGGGATTCGAACTCGCGACCCCCTGCTCCCAAAGCAGGTGCGCTAACCGGACTGCGCTACGCCCCGGAACTATGGCGCAAAGTTAGACATTATTTTTCAATTATGCAACCCCTGACACATGTGAACACCAAAAATCAGTGAAGAATCCGACAGACAGCGGTCAAAAATCAGGCTAAAAATTTCATTTATTGGAGAATATGTATTAATTTTGCACTTTGGAACGCGACAACGAGCTAAAAACAAGGCTTTTAGTCGCACCGGAATCTGAATAAATCAAAAACGAATCACATAACAATGGCAAATAACAAGCCCAACAACGAACAGATCCACACCTCTATCGACGAGGTAAACGACACTCTCACCGGCCTCGGCGAAAAGGTGCAGAGCAACCCTAAAATCATCGTATGGTCGTGCATCGCAGTGGCCGCAGTCGTAGCAGCTGTCCTGATCTACGTCTATGCCATCCGCCAGCCCGGACAAAACGCCGCCAACAATGCCCTCGGCCAGGCCGACATGGAGCTTCTGATGGGCAACGACTCGATAGCCCTCGCCAAATACCAGCAGGTGGCAGCCGACCACGGCTACTCTGCCGGCAACCTTGCCAACCTCAACGCCGCTATCCTTCTCTACAAGCAGGGCAAATATGAGGACGCACTCAATCACCTTAAAAATTATGATGCCACAGAATCAATCATCGGCGCCGCTGCAAAATCACTTGAAGGTGACTGCTATGTAAACCTCAAGCAGTATCCCCAGGCCATCGAATGCTACAAGAGCGCAGTGAAGATCTCTGACAACAATCCCCACTACACACCCGCGTTCCTTCTCAAGGAAGCCACAGTGCTCCGCGAACAGAAAGACTACAAGGCTGAAGCCACCGTCTACGAGCAGATCGTAAAGGAATATCCCAACTACGGAGCCGAGATCGGTGTGGACATGCAGAAATATCTCGAACGCGCCAAAGACGCCGCTGCAAAATAAAGCACATCCAGCGCATTCAATTTCAAACAACAATACAGACGCTTGCCCTGCCGACCGGCTAAACACGGTCCTGGGCAAGTGTTTTTTTCAACAGACATCAGGCAATTTATTTAATTATACATCAGACACCAATTATAATCCGACACCCTTAATTATCTTTCATATGCCTTCCAAATCATTACACATGAAACAAATTTACCGCTATTTAATGGCGGGAGCACTCCTGGCCTCCGGCCTGCAATGCCTACCGCTGCCGGCAAGTGCTGCCGTCTCAGATCCGGATGGAGCGGTTGAAAAGTGGAGCAACGCTTCAACATCACCCAAAATCATTGACATAAACTTTTCAGACACATCATGGCCCGACACATGGCCTAAGGACCCCTCCAAACCGGACAAATGGACCGGAAGAGCGTGTCCGGAATGGGCTGATGACACCTATGTCAACGCCATAATAAACGTGCCGGTCATCGGGACAGAAGGAGTGACCTATCCGGTGCTGTTCCACAACTGCACCTTTGCCACCAAAGCATCAAACGGAGGTTCTGCGGCCGCTACTGCCGCATTCAGCCGCCAGTTCTACCACAATGAATCGGCCCCTGGCAGACCCGACTATGGGTACAACGACTGGAAAAGTCCGGGCCACACGGTGATGCTCGAAGACAATGTGGTTTATGAAAACGGCCGTCCGGTCAAAGGCGAAGCAGGCTTCGTGCAGATGTGTCGTGGAGCCTCTCTTGACAAGACCTCCTCTCTCCACGGATGGATGGAGATAGACCACATACCTTATGTGGAACGCATCCAGTGGTCATGGTCATCCACTTCATGGGGCAGAGGCATAAAGTGCGACATCAAAATCGGTGACGGAGAGTGGAAGCCGCTCGTCTGGGCCGGTTCCGAAAAGCAGAAACAAGGCTGGACCGTATTCTCCGACCAAGGTTACTTCATGGAAAATATCATTGACCGTCATGACGTGTCACTGCGCTGGCGCGTGTGGGACGGCGACGGCAAGGCTAATGCCGATGACCAGGTGCAGAAAGCGCCGTTTGACTGGCAGGCCATAGACCCGCTGGCAACGAAGCAGGCACCGAGAGTTCACAAGCTCCAGATATTCGGCGACCGCATAAGCGCCGAGCAGGCCGACTATGCCAAAGCTAATCCGGTAGGAGATGTGGGCGAACTCAGCGACCTCAGCAAATTCGGATTCACCCAGGAAGGCAACCAGAAGCCTGCGCCTGATGAAAACGCGCCCGTCACCCTGCTCTATGTCAATCCCGACGGTTCAGGCGACTACAGCACTATACAGGCCGCCATCAACGCCGTTCCTGACGGAACGAGAGGCATAATATACATAGCTTCAGGCATCTATGACGAAAACATCTACGCCGGCACCAAGGAGAATCACAATAAATTCATCTCCCTCATCGGCGCCGATGCCGCAACGACTATTCTGACATCATCAGTCAACCGCGGAGGCTCAAGCGGCAACAGTTACACCGACTGCGCGGCCCTCAACGTGTTCACCGAACGCTTCTACGCCGAAAACCTCACCATCCGCAACACCTCAGGCAATGTCGGACAGGCCGAAGCACTCTACACCGCAGCGGACGCCCATCTGTTCAAAAACTGCATCCTCGAAGGCTTCCAGGACACATATAAAGCCAACACCGGTGCCCGCGGTTACTTCACCGGCTGCAAGATCAGCGGCTCAACTGACTTCATCTATGACGGAGGCCTGGAATGGTTCGAAGGCTGCGACATCATCTGCCTCTACAACCCCAATGGCGGCTACATCACCGCTCCTGCTGAAGCCGGACTGACCCTCAACCGCACATTCTATCCCGAACTCTCTGCACAGGCATTCCGCGCAGGGCTCTTCTTCAACAGCTGCAACATTATGGCCGGCGAAGGCACAGGAGCCTCAACCTATTACCTCGGCCGTCCCTGGAAGGTGAATTCCGGAAGCATGTTCCTGAACTGCCGCCTCGGCAATCACATAAAGGCTGAAGGCTGGAAAGACTGGAACGGATCGGAAAACTCAGCGTCGCTTTACGAATACAAAAACCTCAACGCCGACGGCTCTCCGGCCGACATTTCGCGCCGCGCCGCCTTCTCCAGCCAGGCTTCAGACGCGGAAGTCGCCGCCTACATCAGTCCTGAGTTCCTGTTCAAAAAAGCATCAGAGATACCCTTTGACTTCAAAGCAATACTAAGCGGCACCGCCGAACCCTGCAACTTCACCGTAAGCCCTTCGTCATTCTCCTGGGAGAGCGGAGAAGATGCAGCGGGTTACATCATATACCGCAACGGCAAAATGGAATGTCTGAGCGTGGAGACAAGCTATACGCTCCCCGCCGGAGCAGAAGCCTCTGAATTCAGCGTGGCATCCATTTCACGCCACGGCGTCACCACGAAAGCCGTCAGCGCAAGCGAAGCAGCCCGTCTCATGGCCTTCCCGACAGCCGAAGGATTCGGAAAATATGCCACCGGCGGACGTGGCGGCAAGGTGGTCAAAGTCACCTCGACTGCCGACGACGGCACAGCCGGAACACTCCGCTGGGCATTCGACCAGCACAAAGGCGAGCCACTGACAATCATCTTCGAAGTCAGCGGAGACATAGCTCTGGCAAGCCCCCTGAATGTGAAAAGAGCCAACTGGACCCTGGCCGGACAGACCGCTCCCGGCGAAGGAATCGTCATCACCCGTAACAAACTCAACGTTGGCGGATCACAGAACTTCATTGTCCGCAACATGCGTTTCCGCATCGGGCAGAAAGACATGTCAGGCCAGATCATAGCCAACAACGCCCTCGGAGCCGAAAACTGCTCGAACTTTATTTTCGACCACTGCTCCTTCGGATGGTCGACAGAGGAAAACATGAACACCGCCGACTCACACTTCCTGACCGTGCAGTATTCCATGCTACACGAAGGCCTCTATAACGCCGGCCACGTCAAAGACGAGCGCGGCTATGCCTGCCAGTGGGGCGGATCGCCTGCCACCTACCACCACAATCTTCTTGCCCACAACAATTCCCGTTCGCCACGTTTCAACGGAGCCCGCGGCGAGGACCACGTGGTGTTCATGGAATATGTCAACAACGTCAACTACAACTATGGCAAACGCGGAGGCTGCTATGGTGGCGAAAACACAGCTCCGGTGTCAAACTACACCGGACTGAACTCAGTCCATGAATGCAACTTCATAAACAACTATTACAAGCCCGGACCATGGTCAGACAAGACCCGCATCGAATTCGTAAACTCAAGCTATGCCCGCAGCGGAGCCACTTCATGGGGCCCGGCCAAATGGTATATCAACGGCAATATAGCCGAAGGATTCCCCTCGGCCAACGCCGACAACTGGACTGCCATAGCCGTTGAGGGAAGCTACACGCTTGCCGACATCCGCGCCGACCAGCGCATTGTCACCGCAACCCCCTGGTATCAGCACTCCGCCCTCGGTCCGACCGGCAGATATATACCGGAAAACTATATGCTTTATGACATACAGAGCGCCGAAGAAGCCTTCAAGACCGTAGTCGAGAAAGCAGGCACCATCAACCGCGACAAAGTAGAACGCCGTGTGGCTGACGATGTGAAAAACGGCAAGGTCACATTCAGCGGTGACTTCGCAGGCGCCGGGATGGGCATGATCGACACCGAAGCCGATGCCGAAGGCTTCTTCCCCTACCGCAGCGACTACACAGTTCCGGCCGACACCGATGGTGACGGAATGCCCGATGAATGGGAAAAGGCCAACAACCTCGACCCGACCACACCTGACAACAACCTGGTCAACGCTGAGGGCTACACCGCGCTTGAAGTGTGGCTCAACTCGCTGATGGGCGAACTCTCCGACAATGACTTCCGCGAAAGCTCGATCGGCAATATCAGTGTCGACAACCGAATAGACTATGATAGTGCGAACCGCAGCCTCCGCGTGGGCGAAACCAGCATAGGCGCTCTGCTTGAGGTCTACGGTATCGACGGTCGCCGCATAGCCATGCAGACCATCTCTTCAGCCGAGACAAGCCTCGCCCATCTGCCAGAAGGAATCCTGCTGCTGCGCGTCTCGTCACGCTCCATCACTCCCGTCACACTGAAGATCAAACTCTGAGAAGCTGTCTGACAGCAATCTATCGAAAATCATAAAACCTGCCGTCAACACGGAATCATGCGATGCTCACGCCTCTTTACAGAGCGGCCTGAAAAATCATCATGTTTATTCCGGTGGCGGCAGGTTTTTTACCGCAATTTTTTGTAAATTTGCAGCAATCAACAAACACAACCATTCATTTTCCCAATCTCTATGGCTACAACTCTGGTCAACACCGATTTCAACTTTCCGGGACAGACCGCTGTCTACCACGGCAAAGTACGCGACGTCTACACCATCAATGACGATCTGCTTGTCATGGTCGCAACCGACCGCATCTCGGCTTTCGACGTAATTCTACCCAAAGGAATACCCTACAAGGGGCAGGCACTCAATCAGATCGCAGCTTCGTTTCTCGACGCTACCGCTGATATCGTTCCCAACTGGAAGATTGCGGTTCCCGACCCGATGGTGACCGTGGGCTACCGCTGCGAAGGCCTGCGTCTGGAAATGATTATCCGCGGCTATCTCGCAGGAAGCGCCTGGCGTGAATACAAAAACGGCATGCGTGAACTCTGCGGCGTCAAGCTCCCCGAAGGAATGGTGGAAAACCAGCGTTTCCCCGAACCGATCATCACCCCGACCACCAAAGCCGATGCCGGACACGACGAAAACATCTCGCGCGAGGAAGCCATCGCTCAGGGCATCGTGACCGAGGAACAGTTCGACACTATGGCCGCCTACACCCGCGCCCTCTTCAAACGCGGCTCGGAAATGGCTGCTGAAAAAGGTCTGATCCTCGTCGACACCAAATATGAATTCGGCCTGCGTGACGGAAAAGTCATCCTCATCGACGAGATCCACACCCCCGACTCCTCACGCTATTTCTATGCCGAAGGCTATGAGGAACGCCTCGCCAAGGGCGAACCCCAGCGCCAGCTCTCCAAAGAATTCGTACGCGAGTGGCTTATGGACCACGGCTTCATGGGCAAGGAAGGCCAGCAGGTGCCTGAAATGACCGATGAATTCTGCAATGAAGTCTCTGAACGCTATATCGAGCTTTACGAACACATCACCGGCGAGAAATTCGTTCCCGCTCCCGAAGAGCATCTTGACGACCGCATCGCACGCAACGTGCTCGACAGCCTCAACACTCTGAATCCTTGAAAGTAGAAGAGATCACACCTTACAACTCCGACTCCCGCCACAAAGCTGATCAGGTGCGCGAGATGTTCGACTCCATCGCCCCGGCTTATGACTTCATGAACCGGGCGATGACCTTTGGCATTGACCGCATCTGGCGGCGCAAGGCCGTTGACCTCCTGCGCCATGAACCCCACGGAGAGATCCTTGACATAGCCACCGGCACAGGCGATCTGGCCATATTGATGGCCCGCCGCCTGAACCCGTGCAGGGTCACAGGCGTTGACCTCTCGGAAGGAATGGTCGAGATAGGCCTCCGCAAAGTAGCTGAGCAGGGGCTGGAACAATGCGTAAGCCTCGGCATAGCCGACTGCCTGGCGCTACCCTTCGCCGACGGCTCGTTTGACTCAGTCACCTGCGCCTACGGTGTCCGTAACTTTCAGGACCTCGGCGCAGGCTACCGCGAGATGCTGCGCGTCTTACGTCCCGGAGGACGGATAGTGATCCTTGAGCTTTCCACCCCCGCATCCGCGTTTGTCAGACCGTTCTACAGGCTCTACACCCGCGGAATCATTCCCGCTGTAGGGCGGCTTGTATCCAAAGATGTCCGCGCCTACAGCTATCTGCCCGAATCAATAGCCGCAGTGCCGCAGCGCGAGCGCATGTGCGCCCTTATGGCAGAAGCAGGCTTTACCGGAGCCCGCTTCATACCGATGACCTTCGGGACATGCTGTATCTACACGGCAACCAAGCCCGTAACATAGCATCCGATCTATCTTATCTTATAAACTTATACCTCAAAAAAATTAAAACGACAATGGCAAACAACAATCCCAACGAAATAAAGATCGAACTTTCACCCGAAGTAGCCAAAGGCATCTACTCGAATCTCGCAGTGATTTCACACGGTGCCAATGAATTCTTCCTCGACTTCATCACAATGGCACCCAACATGCCCCAGGCTAAAGTGCAGTCACGTGTGATCATGACTCCTGAAAACGCCAAGAATCTGCTCGGCGCACTCATGGAAAATGTGAAGAAATACGAAGCTACTTTCGGCGAAATCCGCCCCAAACGCCCGGTAAACGGCGGCGGCAACCCCGGCGGCGAGATCCCCAACCCCTTCATCATGGGCGGAAAAGCCTGATCCCCCCTATCACGCAAGCGACTTATGAATCTGATTGAAAACAATTTTTCCATCTATAACACCCTGACGCGCACCAAGCAGCTTTTCAAACCGCTGCATGAAGGCAAAGTCGGCATGTATGTCTGCGGTCCGACAGTCTACGGCGACGGCCATCTCGGCCACGCCCGCCCGGCAATCACCTTTGACGTACTCTTCCGCTATCTGCGCCATCTGGGCTACAAAGTGCGCTACGTCCGCAACATCACCGACGTGGGCCATCTCGAACACGATGCCGACGACGGCGAGGACAAGATAGCCAAGAAAGCCCGCCTCGAACAGCTCGAACCGATGGAAGTGGTGCAGCACTATCTGACCCGCTACCATAAGGCTATGGAGGCTCTTAACGTGCTTCCGCCCTCAATCGAGCCTCACGCGTCAGGCCACATCATCGAACAGATCGAATACATCAAAAAGATCCTTGAAAGCGGCTATGCCTATATCTCGGACGGATCCGTCTATTTCGATGTGCCAAAATTCAACCGAGACCATCCCTACGGCAAACTGTCGGGCCGCAACGTTGACGAGCTTCTGAGCAACACCCGCGAGCTCGACGGCCAGGATCAGAAACACCATCCCGCCGACTTCGCCCTCTGGAAGAAGGCCGCGCCCGAACATATCATGCACTGGCCATCGCCCTGGAGCGAAGGCTTCCCCGGATGGCATCTTGAATGCTCTACAATGGGCGAGAAATATCTCGGTGAGAGCTTCGACATCCACGGCGGAGGCATGGACCTCATGTTCCCACATCATGAATGCGAGATAGCCCAGTCTGTGGCTCACAACGGTCATGACACAGTGCGCTACTGGATGCACAACAACATGATCACCATCAACGGCAAGAAAATGGGCAAGTCGCTGGGCAATTTCATAACCCTCGACGAGTTCTTCAACGGCACTCATCCGCTGCTCGAACAGCCCTACTCGCCGATGACCATACGCTTCTTCATACTCCAGGCCCACTATCGCGGAACAGTCGACTTCTCAAACGAGGCCCTCAAAGCCTCTGAGAAAGCCCTCGGACGCATGCTTGAAGGCTATCGCCGCCTGCAGGAGCTGACGCCGTCAGAAAGCTCTACAATCGACGTGAGCGACATCCGCCGCAAATGCTATGAGGCGATGGACGATGACATGAACACCCCGATGGTCATTGCCAATCTGTTCGATGCCCTGCGCCTGGTCAACCAGGTGAAAGACGGACATGCCACCGCCACTCAGGCCGATATCGACGAACTGAAGACCGTGTTTGACACCTTCCTTGTCGACATCCTCGGTGTCCGCACCGAAATGGCAGGCGACTCAGCCGAAGCCCTCAAGCCCTTCGAGGGAGCCGTAGAGCTGCTTCTTGATGTAAGAGCCAAGGCCAAAGCATCGAAAGACTGGGCCACGTCAGATCTTATCCGTGACCGTCTCGCCGCTCTCGGCTTCACGGTCAAAGACACTAAAGACGGTGCCGAATGGAGCCTGAGCTGACAGCCGGGTTCCTTAAATGGACCTCCGAAACACTGCACGGGTGGGGAGTGGGCGACAGCCTGCTCCGCGCCTGTGCCACTTTACTGACAGCCGGGACGATACTCATATGCGCCTGGCTGCTGTTCTATGCGCTCACCCGCTACGTGATTCCGGCTATCGACCGGCTGATCAGCCACACGGAAGCCAAGTGGGACGATGTGCTCTTCAACCCGCGTCTGCTGCGCGTGGTAGCCGAACTGGCCTGTGTGCTCCTGCTCCAGACCTTCCTGCCGCCGTCACTCGCACTTTATCCGACGCTACTGACCATTACGTCGCTCACGTTCCGCATACTGATTGTATGCGTCATAGTCCATCTGGTCAACCGCTTCCTTCTGGCTCTCTACGAGCTGATAGAAAGCTCCTCGTCAGGGCGCGCCTCTTCGCTCAAAGGCATCAGGCAGATGCTCCAGGTGATCTCCGTCTCGGTGGGTGTGATCATCATTATTTCCATCCTTGCCGACAAGAATCCGCTTACGGTTATAACCGGCCTCGGTGCCGCAGCCACGGTGCTCATGCTGGTGTTCAAGGACTCGATAATGGGAGTGGTGGCCGGTGTGCAGCTCACGCTCAACGACATGCTACGCCCCGGCGACTGGATCACGGTGCCCGCGCGCAATATCAACGGCACTGTGCTTGAAGTAGGCCTCACCACCGTGAAAGTACAGAATTTCGACATGACCATAGTCACCGTGCCTCCCTACTCTCTGGTGAGCGAATCGTTCCAGAACTGGCGCGGCATGTCTGACTCGCGCGGACGCCGCATAAACCGCTCGGTCACCATTGACGTTGACAGCGTCAGCTTCTGCGACCGCCGGACCATCGACAGACTCAAAGAAGAAGAATGGTGGGGCGATCTCGACCCCGAAGCGCAGCATGTCAACCTGACTCTGTTCCGCCGCTATCTTGAACACTACATCTCACGCCTGCCTGAACTGAAGACCAACGACAACATGATCTACATGGTGCGTGAGCTTGCCCCCACGCCGCAGGGCATTCCGCTGGAGCTATACTTCTTCACCTCGCTTACATCGTGGAAGCCCTACGAGCTGTTTACAGCCTCTGTCACGGACCATGTGCTGGCAGCAGTCCACCGCTTCGGCCTGCGCGTCTATCAGGCTCCCTCAGGCCGCGATATAGCCATGCTTGCCGAGGGTTTACGGCAAAGCTGAACAGACACGGAAGGAAATCACAAAACGTATATAAACGAAGAAGGCTGTCATCCCGACAGCCTTTATTCGTTTAATAAACCAATCATTATCACATTTCTTGCAATGGAAAAAGTAATTTTTGCTATGTACTTATTAAACATATCGTCCGGAAAATAGTTCACCGCAAAGGCGAATTTTATTCGGACGGCAATATTTTTTACTCTCAGGTGGCGTAATGACATGAAAAAAGCTGTCTCCCGACAGCTTTAATTCTTTTATAAACCAATCATTATCACATTTCTTGCAATGGAAAAAGTAATTTTGCTATGTACTTATTAAACACCACGTCCGCAGAATGGTTCACTGCAAATCAAAAAAATTTTTATTTATTTCTAATTTTTTTGACAACCTCCCTAAAAATCGCTAATTTAGCAATCTGAAAAATTTTGCCGGACCGCATATTATTAACTCATTTTAGCACACCTGTGCACCGATAAGGCACACCACCGGCCTTAACTTTGCATCATAAACAATTAGACCATAGAAATAAAAAGACATGGAAAAGAAAAAGACCACCATCAAGGCCCCGAAGGACAAAGAGCTTGACCCGATGAAAGCAAAGCTCAACGCCCTCAACCAGGCACTTGGAAATATAGAGAAAAACTACGGTCGCGGGGCCATCATGAAACTCGGCGATGAAAATATTGAAGACGTGGAAGTGATTCCCACCGGATCCATAGGCCTGAACTACGCTCTCGGCGTAGGAGGCTACCCCCGAGGACGAATCATCGAAATCTTCGGCCCGGAATCATCCGGTAAGACAACCCTTGCCATCCACGCCATAGCTGAAGCACAGAAAGCAGGAGGCATAGCCGCGATAATCGATGCCGAACACGCCTTTGACCGTTTCTACGCCGAAAAACTCGGAGTGGACGTCAACAACCTCTTCATGGCTCAGCCCGACAACGGCGAGCAGGCCCTCGAAATAGCCGAGCAGCTGATCCGCTCTTCGGCAATTGACATCCTCGTGATCGACTCTGTGGCCGCGCTGACCCCCAAAAGCGAAATCGACGGCGACATGGGCGACAAGAACGTGGGCGTACAGGCCCGCCTCATGTCACAGGCCATGAGAAAGCTGACCGGCACAATCTCCCGCACCAACACCACCTGCATCTTCATCAACCAGCTGCGCGAGAAGATCGGCGTGATGTTCGGTCCGTCAGAGACAACCACCGGCGGCAACGCCCTCAAATTTTACGCCTCTGTCCGAATCGACATCCGTCCGAGCACAGCTATCAAAGACGGTGACGATGTGCTCGGCAAACTCACCAAGGTCAAGGTTGTAAAAAACAAGGTTGCGCCTCCTTTCAAGCGCGCTGAATTCGACATCATGTTCGGCGAAGGCATCTCGCGCAGCGGCGAGATCATCGACCTCGGCGTAGAGCTCGGCATCATCAAGAAAAGCGGCTCCTGGTTCTCTTACAATGACACCAAGATAGCCCAGGGACGCGATGCAGCCAAGCGAGTGATCCGCGACAATCCCGAACTCGCCGATGAACTTGAAAACCTCATCATGGAAGCCCTCAAAGAAAAGGGCGGAGCCACTTCCGGCAAAAAGAGCCCGAAGCCTGCCGAAAAGAAAGCAGCCTCAAAAGCCTCGGATGATGAAGACGAGCCCAGCGCCGATGACATCAACTCAATAGCCGACGGCCTCTTTGACGACGAAGATCTGCCCGACGACTTCTCAATCGAAGAAGACATCTAAGAGAAACACACACATACCGACTTGAAAAAGCGCGGATGCTTTCCAAAAATAGAGAGCATCCGCGCTTTTTTATGTCCCGCCACCCCCTGAAAGAAGAGCCGGGAAATAGGATCTGTCAATAAATCTCTTTGGCTATGCGGCGAACCGATTCGGAAGCCATCAGAGTGTAGAAATGGATACTGGGCACACCGTGGGCTATAAGATCGCGGCACTGGCCGATACACCACTCTATGCCTACTTCTCTGACTTCGGCATCATCCTTGCACTTGCGCAGCTCTGAGGCAAAGGCCTCAGGGATATCCGAGCGGAACACACGTGGCAACACATTGAGCTGGTTGGCGAAAACCACAGGCTTGATGCCGGGCACGATGGGCACCGTGATACCGGCCTTGCGGCAGCGCTCCACGAAGTCAAAATACTTGCTGTTGTCAAAAAACATCTGTGTCACCAGATAGTCCGCACCGCCATCCACCTTCTGCTTGGCATAGTAGAGATCCGAGTCCATGTTAGGGGCCTCCTCATGCTTCTCCGGATAGCAGGCCATGCCATAGCTGAACGGAGTGGCATTCGGCTCGAAGGTCTCCCCGTCGGCGTAGATTCCACGGTTGAAATCATTGACCTGAGCCTGCAGGTCTGTGGCGTGACGGTTGATTTTTGTCGGATCATCAGACTTCTCAGGGCCCTTTATGTCGCCGCGGAGCAGCAGAAGATCGTGAACACCGAGGAAATTAAGGTCGATAAGCGCATATTCTGTCTCATCGCGGGTGAAACCCTTGCAGATGATATGCGGCACGGCAGTGATGCCATACTTGTTCTGTATAGCCGATGCGATAGCCACCGATCCAGGGCGCTTGCGCATCTTCTGGGGGCGGAAACTTCCGTCAGGCATCTCCTTGAAAATCATCTCACTGTGGTGCGATGTTATATTGATATACTTCGGATCGAAATCGCGGAGTTTGTCTATGATATTGTAGACCTTCTCGATACTGTTGCCCTTCAGCGGAGGCAATATCTCAAACGAGAAAGCCGTACGGCCCGGATTGGCCTGAAGATGATCTATTACTCTCATACTTTTTCTGATATACTTGATCTTTTTTATTGTACTATACTCATATATCTGTGCGCGTTCCTCTGACGTCTGATCTTTTACCGGCCTCCTACCGCCGCGCCCATTTTCCAAGCCCGAACAGACCGCGGCGGAAACGGGCTTTGTTGGCCTTTGCCTTCTCCAGACCGAAGTCTATAGCCCGGTCGAAATAATCTATCGCAAGCTTTATATTCTCATCCGTGCCGCGCCCGAAGCCATAAGCCACGCCCAGCGCGTTGAGCACCATAGCGTCAAGCGGCTCCCAGACATCAGCAAGATATCTCTCGGCCTCAGCCAGATAGCGATAGGCCTGACAATCGTCCTGCGAGGTTCCGAGACCATCCTGAAGCAGTATGCCGAGCTCTGCCGCAGCCTGCCATGAAGTCCGCTCGTCACAGTCGGCGTTTTCATGCGCCATTGACAGCCAGCGGTAGGCCTGCGAATAATCACACGGCAGGCTCCCGCGCCCCTCGAAATAAAAATTACCTATCTGGAACTGGGCCATCGGATGGCCGTCGCGGGCGGCTATGAGATAATATTCGAAAGCCTTGTCAGTATCCTCGTCCACACCATATCCGCGTCCGTAGCAAGTGCCCACATTGTAGGCCGACTTCTGATCGCCGAGTTCCACCGCCTTGCGGTAATATTCGAAAGCATGCGGAGCATCGTCATACTCGTCTTCAAGCCACTTGCCGTAGTCGTTACACACCAGCGCATCGCCCGTCTCGGCAAGCATCTCCATGTGCTCCTCGAAGACTTCTGTCTCCATTCCGGCAAGCCCAGACTCATAGATGGTACGGTAATTTCCGAACCCCGACCCCAAACCGGCTTCGAACGACTGCTGATAGTAATCGGCCGCTATCGGATAGGCATAGCGCTTATACTCCTCCGCCGAAGCAAATTTTTCGGCCTCTTCGGGGCAGATAAGCATATAATCGCCCCAGAACATCACATTGCCTATCATATAGAGACAGAACGCATCGCCGGCCTCGGCCTGTGAAAGTATCTCCTCATAGGCCTCAAAGAGCGAACCGAAAGGCATCTCCCCGGCCACATCCTGAGAAAGTTTGCCATTGCGCAGCGCACACAGCACCGCAGAGGCGCTGCCGAGCCTGACAGCCTTTTTCAGCAGATCAGAAGCCAGATCCTCGTCAACCGGGAAACCCGCTCCGCTCCACACATAGCTCTCGCCCAAATGGCAGCGTGCAAAGTAGCACATAGCGTCAGCATCTCCGGCCTCGGATGCCTTGCGCAGCATCTCGAAACCCTCGCGCATCTGCCGCGGGCTATGGCTGAGCCAGATCTTCTGGATAGCCCTCGCTACTTCGGTTGAATATCGTCCGTTCATTGGAGTATATGATTGTCAGTCTATAATATTTGCACTTCAGTAAAGGTATTCTATAATGAATGTAGTCGCTTTTGAAAAGCTGCATCTCGACAAAATTACGAAATTCCCTCCGAAACCACAGCATCCACACCCCGATCATGCCTGATTGTAACCGAATTTTCACAGCTGTAACCACATTGAAACATCGCCACGCCTCGGAATATTTCTTGCCATCCTGAACCGGAGATTCAGATAAGCCGCTTGGCAAGGGAGAAGAGACGCAGGCGTATGAGAGTTTTGACAAGCCATTCTCCTGCCGAAGAACTGCGGTGGGCCGCGAAACTCCTGCGCACCATCTCGCGCCGTAGAGCGCCACGCGCCTTGCCCGTGTCGGAACTACGCAGAAAGCGCAGTATCAGCGCCATATACTGCGGATAGACAAAGCGGTCCACATCGCGGCCAAGGGCCGCATCAAAGCGTGAGAGGAGATACCGGTGGAAACTTTCGTAATTGTCCACAGCCTCCATATCGGCCCGTGATGTCTCCGAGCCCTGACGATGGACATAATGATAGGCAGCCTTGTCAGCCATCCTCACCGACCGGCATCCTTCAAGATAGCGGAAATTGAAGCTGACATCCTCCAGCAGCCTGATCTCAGGGAAACGCAGTCGCGCCTCTCTGATAAGCTTCATGGAATATAGTTTACCGACCGGGGGATTGAATGCGCCGCCGGCAAGAGCCTGAAGAAACTCTCGGTTGTCACTGAATGAAGTGAACTCCGTGTCACACAGCCGCTGAGTCTCCATCCGGCCGTCAGGATAGTGATGGACAAGCGCTGTCACTGCAAGATCTCCGCCGACCGCAAGCAGGCTGCCGAGATAATCGCGGTCAACATAATCGTCGGAATCCACAAAGCACACCAGTTCCGACTCCGGCGAGCAATGGTCAAGGCCGAAATTGCGGGCCGATGCCGGGCCGCCGTTCTCCTTGGCAAGAAGTCTGATTCGCCGGTCGAAAAAGCGGCGCAATGTGGAGACGGAACCGTCCTTGGAACCATCGTCAACCAGCAGCAGTTCGAAATTCTCATAGTCCTGCCTCAGCAGGCTGTCCACACAGCGTCCGAGCGTCGCCGCACAGTTATAGACCGGGACAATTACTGATATCAGAGGAGAGGCCGTCATAGAGATGCAGGTTTAGATGTTGTTTAAAAACAACATCTAAAGGTAAATCAGTTTATACAGACGCTCGTAGAGCCGCCACCAGTGGAAACGACCGCAAAAATCAAAGAAAAAAGGGACATACGGCCTATAGGACGAAGGCAGAAGCCGCTGCCGTATCTTATCATAGCAGCCATATCTGTCATCAGCCGAAAGTGACGGCTGCGCCGACAGCCGGTCAGCCGTGATCGCCGCCAGCAGGCCGTCAAGACAGTAGACCTCCATCTTTTTTCTCACTGACAGGTTCTCAAATCCTTTCGACATAATTATTTCCCAGAAACGCTCAAGACCTGCAAGACGGACTGAAGCCGGGGCCGACATGGCCAATGAGGAATTGTCGGCGCTGCGGACATAGAAATAACCGGGATTCAGGCTGACATGACAATTTCTGACATGACGGAGATAGGAAAAGCAAAAAATTCCATCCTCTCCGAAAGTGATGTCACTTTCAAAACGCAGACAGTCCGAGTCGAGACTTTCACGGCGAAAAAGTTTGCCCCACACAAAGCCTAAGGCATCGGCTCTGAAAGCCGCCATAAGAGCCGGTAGGGCGCAATTGCCATTCCGGTCGGTCAGAAGTTCTCCGGCCAGCACATTGACAGCCCTCGGACTTTCACCCGGATTTACCACGGAATAGGCCGAAATGGCAAAGTCAGTGTCTTCACACCCGCTGATCAGTCTCTCCAGATAGTCAGGTGCCACATAATCATCGGAATCCACAAAGGTAAGCCACGTGCCGCGGGCGGTATCTATCCCGCAGTTGCGGGCAGCGGAAACTCCGCCATGTCCCGGAGTAAGCAGCCTGACCCTATTGTCATCGGCAGCATAGGCACTGACAATCCCGGCCGATCGGTCAGAACTGCCGTCATCCACGGCTATCAGCTCGAAATCGCCGAAGCTCTGGGCGAGCAGACTGTCAATGCAGCGCCGCAGAGAGGCTTCTGCATTATATACAGGTATAATTATGGATATTGCAGGTGATTGTGGCATCAGAAATCAGGTAAGAGAGATGTTCAGAGCCTGTCAAGATAGATGACGGCTTCAGGACCAAGATTGAAAATCAGATCGAGCACCGAAAGTCCGGAGATAAAACCCAGCTTGTCGGCACGGATCTGCCAGTACTGCGGCAGCACGATCTCACGGTCGGCGGGACCGGCCTCACAGACTGTCAGCGGAGCAGATTCCGCATCTGTGGCGGCAGGAAGTTCAAGAGTTTTTCTTATCCATGAATCCCAGGCGCCGGCAAGATCCCTGAGCAGGGGATAGCGCCCGCAGACTCCGTCGGTAAGCATAGGGAGCAGACGGTCTATATAGAATTCAAAATACGGAGTGCGCCCATAGGCGCTTTCTAGCGCCACACGGTGCACGTCCCACCACTGGCCATGATCCGAAATGCGGATCTCATCCCAGCGGCAATGCGAAGACTGAGGCTTGGCTATCGGAACCGTCAGTTCCAGACGTCCGCGGGTATCGGCTATGGCAAAACGGTGACTGTCCTTGAACCGCTTGTCGAATCGGCGGCTCCAGTCAAAACGCGCCTCCCCGCCCAACGCCGCGATGCGGGCATAGACCTCCGCCGGAGCACACAGCATCGGCGGAAGCAACAGCACGGTGACAGCTCTTCCGGCCTCACTCATATTTCGGTTTGTCAGGGTTGGCGTTCATGAAAATGCGGTCCCAACGGATGCCGCCGTTGAAGAGCGAGCGGTCTTTGTCAAAGGAGATCAGCACTCGCTCCGGCCGGCCTACTATATGGTCCTCAGGCACCAGCCCCCAGAAACGCGAGTCGAGCGAATTGTCGCGGTTATCGCCCATCATGAAATAATAGTCCATCTTGAACGTATAGCTGTCTTGCGGCTCACCGCCTATATAGAGCTTGCCGTCACGGAACTCGGCATCAGAATTGCCCTCATAGACACGGATCACACGCCCGTAGATGTCCCAGGCCCGCGGACCCATCTTGAGAGCAGCACCCTTGCGCGGAATCCAGATCTCGCCATAGTCGGCCGGAGTCCAGCCCTGGCTCACAGCCTCAGGGAAAAGAGGTTCGGGGGAGAATGAAGGCACCTTCATCACCTTGGCCACAGCCGGATCTAATTCAAGAGTCTTGACCATAGCGGGTGTCAGAGGAGAGATGTAGACCGGAGGCACAGTGCCGTCAGGGTTGACAGTGAATCCAAGTATCTGAAGACCTGAGATATCGTCAGGAGTAATATTGACCGAGTGACGGTCATCGGAGGCAATGCCGAGTTCATCCCACTTCGCCTCTGTCATAGCACCCTGGCGGAGCTGGAAGTAATGGTTGAACTGAACGTTTTCAGGCTGCTCGACAGGCTCTCCGTTGATATGGATCACGCCGTCTACAATCTTAAGCCACTCACCGGGCAGGCCTACAGCGCGCTTCACATAATTCTCACGGCGGTCAACCGGACGATAGACAACCTCGCCGAAAGTCTGTGGATTACGGAGAATGTTCTCACGTCCGTAAGCCCGCACCAGCGAATAATAGTCGGGATTGGTGACTTTAGTGGCCACTGTGTCACCGGCAGGGAAGTTGAACACCACAATGTCGCCCCGCTCCACCTGTCCGAGCCCTTTGAGGCGGTGGTAGGTCCACTGCGGAGTCTCCAGATAAGACTTGGTGTTGATGATCGGAAACGTGTTCTGCACCAGCGGGAAGTGGACCGGAGTCATCGGCACCCTTGGTCCGTAGGCCATCTTGTTGACCCACAGATAATCGCCTACAAGCAACGATTTTTCAAGCGATGACGAGGGTATCTGATAATTCTGCCCTATGAAGGTGAATACAAAGTAGACAAGAATAAGTGCGTAGACAATGGCATCCACCCAACTCATCACAGCCCTCACGGCAGCGCTTTTCGATTTCTTCCACCAGGTCAGAGGTATATATCCTGTTATGTAGATGTCAAAAAGAAGAAACCAGAACAGAGCCACCCACCAGTTGCCGAGCCATGCCACCCAAAGGAAAAAGATCAGCGAGACGATGGCAAAGCGCACCCAGCGTGAAGTGCGGTTGTCGGCCACACGGCGCCGGAAATCCTCAGCGAAACTTCCGCTTCCGGCAGTCTTGTCGTTATTTGTTGTCATATATTCAGTTTTAAGGAGAGATTCTTATTAAAGGAGATCCTGCATCATTTCATCAATCGAGAAAATGCCCTTCTTTCCCGCAATCCATTCGGCGGCCATCACGGCTCCAAGGGCGAATCCGTCGCGGCTCTTGGCGCGGTGCGTGATCTCGATAGTGTCAACCGGCGAGTCCCACTCGATGATGTGGGTGCCGGGCACCTCGCCTTCACGCAGACTCAGCACCGGAAGAGCACCATCTGCTATCATGGGCTTCGGTTCAAGACCGGCGGCGATCTGCGCCGGAGTCAGAGAAGCGTTCGAGCTGTCTACGCTGACCATTCCCTCGTCGGCCCAGGAACTGACGCGGTCATTCTCGGCTATGATACCCTCGGCGAGAGTGATGGCCGTGCCTGACGGATGGTCGAGTTTATGGACATGATGAGTCTCATACATATGAGGCTTATATTGTGGAAGATGGCTCATCAGACGGGCCAATTTGCGGTTGACAATATTAAATACATTGACCCCGATGCTGAAATTGCTTGAAGCCAGGAGAGCGCCACCTACTTCGCTTACGCGCTTCTCAACCTCATCGCGGCGGGCGGCCCAGCCGGTTGATCCGCAGACCACCGGCACTCCGGCTGCGGCAGCGCGCATCACATTGTCAGGCGCGGTCGAAGGGGTTGTGAACTCGATGGCAGCCTCAGCCGAAGCAAAGGCCTCGCCGTCAATATCTGCATTATTATCAACGTCAATTATTGCGACAATCTCATGGCCGCGTTCACGGGCGATGCGCTCGATGGCGTGACCCATCTTCCCGTAACCTATAAGGGCTATTTTCATAAATCTGTAATTCTTCTGAAGCGTGGAATCAGTGGCCCGCTGCGGGCCATAGATGTTGCAAATTTACACAAATTCTCCAATTTCAGCAATTTTCTTTCCAGGTCGGCATACAAAAACCGCTCAGAGCCATCCACAGCGGAAAACCCAGACTCGGATGACCCCGTCGGCCAATCTCTTTAGGGGTCAAAAATAAAATATTTTCAGGGGTCAAACCGACCTTGGCTCAGGGCGTCATCCGAGTCTGGGTTTTTCAACATAGGCCGCGACCGCCACGGCAAGACCGCCACCGTGACCGTAGAAAAGATCCGCGATTTCCTCTTCGCCATACTCCACGGAAAGACAGAAGTCTGCACCATGTCAGGCTCATTCAACATCTCAGACATCACCGGCAGATAATCCCACCGCCACACACATATATATAAGACAGATAGACCAAAGAGAGACAGAAGCGCCCCACAAAGCATCTGTCTCTCTTGATTTTATACCTGTTCCCGCATCATTAGGGCTCTATCAATGTACCCATTCATCATAAGCACCCATGAGAAATTTTTTGCGCCACTTTTTCCACTCCCGTCTATATGTTTTCCATTCAGCCTCATCTTCCCACATCCATTTGGCATCTTTCACCCCAAGAAAACGCTCATTCATAAATATGGATGCAGGAACAAAACGAAAAAACCGATCCCCGCAAAATTTTTCTCTTATCTCATCTTGGAGGCAACAACTGTCAGGACTGATTTCCATTAGAAAGAGTCCGTCATCAATTATTTTATACTTCTTTTTTTCCATTGTCCAATAGTCATGCCACCACGAATTATCATCTTTAAAATAACGGTCAATTATTAATGTATCACCCTCTACTTTGTAGATTCCGCCCATTGAATAACCATAGTTTCCGTCCTTAAATAAAACACCTCCAGTTTCAATGACCGCATCCATAAACTCACCGGACAGCAACTCTTCAGATACGCCTCTCAACCAGAAATAAATATTCGAAACAGCTCCGTCATCCCAAAGTCTGAAACCGTCTCCCTCCAGATAATTTGCACAATCTACATCAAAAAGGAGATAATAGCCGGATGTTTTCAAAAGTCCTGTCTCATTTGGCTTAAATCCTGAACTGAATAAGGCTCCCTGTCGGCTCCTGTCAAATTTGATCTCAGGCCCTTTAACTATCACACAGGCCGAACAGATAAACAACAGTAATATATTGACGATTAATTTATAACGTTTCATAGCCATCCCTATTTATTTCTAATTTCTTCTGATTTTTTATATATCTTCCACTCCGATCCTGATTCCCACATCCACTTTTTATTCTTGATGCTTTGTTTCGATGGAAAAGACAAAGACGAGAACATCGCTATGCGCCGATAGAGCTTACGGACTTTACAAATACGGTTAATTTCATTTTCAGTCGGCAAAGTCTCCACTGTATTCTCATCAATAATGATATATTCTTCTTTGCTCAGTTCCCATATTTTATACATCGGATTGTAGTAAATGTCTGTAAGCAGCTTTTCTCCTTTCACAAAGTAAATACCCTCACTGCCGAATGTCAGAAAATGTGCATCAATCAATTTCTCCATATTTTCCGAAGTCGCATCTTTAAGACATAAAAAATCCAAACTCAAAAAAGCCGATTCAATACATCCATCCTCAAAGAGTATAAAACCTCCACCTTTCAAAAATTTTGAACAGGATTCATCATATAATAAATAAAGGCCGGTGTTAAGAGTCCCGTCCGGATCAGCAGCATAGTGCGTAGTGAATAATGCTCTCTGATCCGCCTTTTTAAACTCTTTGTGAGGAAACAACATCACACATCCGGGAACAGATATCCCAATCAAGATAAATATCAAAAATCTAATGCTTTTCATGTCTTACTTTATTTATTACCATAAGCTATAAGGAGAATCCAGAGTAAACATAGAGTGCTGAAATGTTAAGTTCCTACAAAACTAAGTCATTTTATTTTAATTTCAAAACAAACAGTCGCAAAATGTTTATAATCATAACATTTACAACTTAGACAAATAAAATATTTAATTAACCGTCTTCTGTCCTTAAGTCTATTAATAAAGGAGATAATTATTTCTTGGGAATGGTGGTGCGAAAAGTCATGATTTTTGCTTAATTTTGCCGTGAGGTTGAAGAGTCTGCCGAGTGAACTTACTCGGTTTACAGACGTTACTCTTCTGACGGACCACGCCAAAGGCTTGTCCGCTCCTCTTTGACAACAGAATCATCAATTTATGAAAAAGGCAATCTATATCGGAGAGCTGTCGCTCAACGTGGCTCTGAGCCCGGATGGCTCAGCTCAGACAGGAGTGGGCGACTGGGCCGTGAACGCGGCGATGCTTGACGGACGCATGGAGCTCCCGACTCTCTGCGTCGGAGAGGCCGCTGCCGGAACTGTCGGCGACCATATAGTCAGAACGCTTGAAGAAGCCCGTGTCGACGTGACATCCGTTGACCGCTTCACCGAAGGTGTAAGCCCGGTCAGAATATTCTCCGATGGTGCCGACAGCCGGAAAGTGGACCACAGCCGCTTCCCCGCAGAACCGGTCAATGCCGTCTGGCCGAGAATAGATGAAGGCGACATAGTGGTCTACGGATCATACATGGCCCTCGAAGACCGCAACCATGCCCGGCTGCTCGAACTCCTGCGCCATGCCAAGGCCCGCAAAGCCTTCCTTATATATCTGCCATATTTCGAAGCCCATCAGGTGCCGAGAATCACACGGGTGATGCCGTCGGTGTTCGACTGCCTTGAACTGGCCGACCTCATAGTGGCCCGCGATGCCGACATCCGCGCAATCTTCGAAGGCAAAGAAACCGAAGCCATCTTCAAGGACCACATACTTTTCTACTGCCCGCGTTTCCTCCACATGGACCCCGTGGCAAAGAAACTCCGCTTCTTTGACGGCAACCGCTCATGGAGCCTGCTCTGCCACCCGACTGACAACACAGAACTGCAGTGGACCGCAGGAGCTCTCGCAGGCACCGTCAGAGCGCTCACAGAAGGCATGCGCGATCCTGACGAGATAATGAACCTCGCCAACGAGACAGCCCACAGCGAACTCGCTTCAGAGATCAACCATCCATGCTCACGCTGACCGAAACCACTCAAAACATCATCAACCATCCCCACACCCACCAAAGAGCCGACAGATGAAAGCCATATCCTTAGAGCCGGTATTCGCACAGACTACCACCGATATAGCCTCTCTCAGAAATTTGCTGAGACGCAACCGCTCAATGTCGGAAGTCCGCCATGCGATCGGCGACGCAGACTTCAACACAGCCTATGACTTTCTGCGCTCCACAGCTATGGAGATGGTTGAGAAAGGGGAGATCGACCGTGCCATCCACGGAGTCTGCGAAATTGACGAGCTGATCAGCCGCAACGGTGAGGAAGAACGCAATCTGCTCAACATCCACGCCGCCCTGATGCAGATTCTCACCGCTCTCTATATCGAGAAAGCCGACAGCGAGGCCGCCATGACCACCGCCGCATCGGCCCTCTCGCTTCTGGCCCAGGAACCGAAGCGCAAAGACGAGCCATTTCTAGCCATACTCGGCGCGCTGCTCTATGACATAGCCTATCTCCACACCGAACGCAAGGAGTACAAGCAGGCCGAGCGCGAACTGGCCAAATCGCTCAAAATCTTCGAGCGCCTGGCCAAGAACGATCCGGCCCGTTATGCCTCGCCTCACGTAATGGCCCTCAACGCCGCTACAGCCACCTACCGCAACCGCGTCAGCCAGGCCGAACTCCTGGCCCACTACCAGGCCGTAACCTCTACCTATCTGCAAATGGTCAGTGCCGGAGTGGAAGTGGAGGAAGCCACAAGCCGCCTGATCGACTCGATAACAGCCGAGGGCGACACACTCGTGCAGATGGGACGCCACCGCGAAGCCGTGCAGTACTACACCCGCGCGCTGAAATATCTGACCAAGATCGAACCTCAGTTCACCCTGCGGCACCTGCGCCTGTCAATAGCCCTCGGTGAATCCATGCTCCGCATAAGCGCCATGAAGGACAAGGGCATCCACCTGCTCAACACCATGCTCCATAAAGCCACAAAGATCAACGCCACCGACGAGCACCGCCGCATTGTCGACAGACTCTACAATGCCAAAAGCTCATCGCTCGACATACTCGGCCTCTGGCACAAGGTTTTCCCGAAATAAAAAGCCCGGAGACTGAAATTAAAACCAATCAAAACAAGGAACTTCACAATGTCACAGCACACCCCTACCAGCTCACTCCCCCGAATCAAAGACTTCAGAATAGCGATAGCAGTAGCCGAATGGAACGGCCACATCACCGGAGCCCTCCGCGACGGCGCTCTTGACACTCTGCGCAGCTACGGAATGCCCGAAAAAGACGTGACAGTGGTCAGCGTACCCGGAGCCGTAGAACTGACATTCGCAGCCTCTAAGCTCATCGAAACCGGATCATATGACGCCATCATAATCATTGGATGCGTGATAAAGGGCGACACTCCCCACTTCGACTACGTATGCCAGAGCGTGACCCAGGGCATGACCTCGCTCAACGCCGACTGTGACATCCCGGTGATTTTCGGAGTGCTCACCGTCAACGAAGAGCAGCAGGCTCTTGACCGCGCAGGCGGCTCGCTCGGCAACAAGGGTGCCGAAGCAGCCGAGACAGCAATCAAGATGGTAGCTCTCAACCGCCATATCGACGAGCTTTAAGCCCTCCGCCCTCCCGTTGGCTCAACGCCACCTCCTCATTCCTATATTCTCTCACCTCCCCGCCTCTCCACCGCAAACCCCTGAATGGAACGCCTGATGCAATACGTGTGGCAGCACCGTCTGTTGGAAACAACGGACATGGTCACTGTGGACGGGCGTAAAGTCACAGTCATAGACCCCGGTCGGCTCAACACCGATGCGGGGCCTGACTTTTTCAATGCCAAAATAAAACTTGGCGAAGCCATGTGGGCCGGTGACATCGAGATCCATGTCAGAGCAAGTGACTGGCACCGCCACCGCCACGACGGCGACCGCGCATATGACTCCGTGGTGCTCCATGTGGTCGACCGTGACGACACCGCCGTCAGACGCCACAACGGAGAGATAATTCCGCAGATGGTGATGAAATGCGAGCCGGAATTCCATATCCGCTATCATGAGCTGGTTGACCGCGCCGACATAGACCTGCCCTGTGCCGAGGAAATAAAGACCCTCGACTCGCTCCGCCTCACAGACTGGCTGACATCACTTGCCTATGAGCGCATATATTCCAAGGCCGCACACATTGAGGAACTCCTCGCCCGTTACACCGGTGACTGGGAACAGACCTGCTACGTGATCCTCGCCCGCGCCCTCGGATTCAGCACCAATTCCGAACCGATGGAGCGGCTGGCAATGTCACTGCCTCTGCATTTCCTGCGCAAGCACAGCGACTCGCAGCTGACTATGGAAGCCCTGTTTTTCGGCCAGGGAGGCTTCCTCGACAACGCTCCAAAAACCGATCCATATGTAGAAGAACTGATCAGGGAGCACAAATTCTTCGCCCATAAATTCTCTCTGCGCCCCCTTCAGCCTTTAGGCTGGAAAATGGCCCGTATGCGCCCCCACAATTTCCCCCACCGCCGCATAGCCCTTCTTGCGCAGCTCGTAGCCTCCGATTTCAGGCTCGTCAGAAAAATAACCAGTACCGAAAGTATCGACTCCCTGCGCGAACTCTTCCGCCAGCCGCTCACAGGCTACTGGGCCTGCCATTTCACTTTCGGGCCAGGCAGCGAACGCAACTTCGACACCCTCAGCCGGAACTCGGCCGACATTCTTATTATCAACGTGGCCATCCCGCTCCTGATGGCCTATGGCAACATGCACGGCGATGAAGAGATGACCCGTCGGGCAGTTGAATGGCTTCAGGAACTTCCGCCGGAAAGCAATTCGATTGTGACTCTTTTCTCAAACGCAGGCATCGGCTGCAAGGATGCCTTCACATCTCAGGCTCTCATCCAGCTGCGCCGCCGCTACTGCGAAGAGCGCAAATGTCTTTACTGCCGTCTCGGCCACAGTCTGCTTGCCAGACACGCCCGCCGCCGCTGAAAGACCTTCTCCGGCCCCGCGATTTGTTTCGCAGAAAATATCGCAAAGAAAAAGCCACGGAAACACCCCTAAAATCGACGCAAAGGCAGATAACGGAAGATTGCGTAGATCGCGGCCACAAGAGCGATAGAACCGCCCACAAAACCGATGTCGGCCATCATTCCGTGGTCACAGACAATGCCGCCTACAAAAGCGCCTCCGCCAATGCCGAGATTGAAGATTCCGGAGTAGAGACTCATGGCCACTGCCGAGTTGTGGGGCGCAAGCACTATGATCTCGTTCTGGAAAGCGATATTGTAGATCGTCATGGCAAGTCCCCACAGAATGCAGAGCAGCGCGAGCAGGCTCACCGACAGCGAGGCTACCGGGAGCAGAAGCAGAAGCATCACCGGAAGACCGATGCAGGCCATGCTGATGATCCGGCGCGGATAGCGGAAAAAATAACGGGTCATGACAGCGCTGCCGAGCAGACCGGCTATGCCGAAAAGAGCAAGTGTAAGAGTGATGGCCCTGGCTTGCATGTGGACAATACGGTCCATGAACGGCTCGACGTAGCTGTAGCCCGTGTAGTGTCCGGTCACAATCACGGCCGTGATGAAATAGACCATCAGCAGCGGGCGACTGGTGATCACATCGCGGAGCATGTCGCGCCGCGATTCGCCCTCTCCGCTGCGGGGCAGTGTGGGGAAGAAACGGAAAAGCCCTATAAGGATCAGTCCCGCCAGAAGACCGAGTGCGCCGAACGTGACACGCCATCCGGCAAGAAGACCGAGCATACGGCCGAGGGGCAGACCGGCTATAAGAGCGATGCCGCCGCCGGCTACAAGCGCACTCAAGGCTGTAGACCGCTTGCCGTCGGGGGTGACCGCAACTGCCATCGGCGGAGCTATGGACCAGAAAAGCGAATGGGCGCAGGCCACTCCGATACGCGATGCGAGGAGTGTCCAGTAACCCGTGGCGAGTACCGATCCGATGTGGCTGACAAAAAAGACTCCGACTATTATCAGCAGCAGTTTACGGAAATCCATGCGCGCACACCAGAGCATCAGCGGCAGAGAAAGCAGGGCTACAACCCAGGCATAGATAGAAATCAGCAGGCCGGCACGGGCTTCGCTGACTCCGAAGTCAGCGGCTATGTCGCTGAGAAGTCCGATAGGGGTTATCTCGGAGGTGTTGAATGTGAATCCCGCAACCGTGAGCAGGATCAAGGGCATCCATTTCATAAAACAATCTTTAAACTATTGAGAACCAATATAATGCACCATTTCACTGACATTTTGGCCTGCAAAATTAGCTAAAATCCCTTAGCTGACAAATTTTTATTGCTACTTTTGCAGACCCAACGCAGTTAACAGAAATCTGCATGACAGTAATTTATTTCACCGCCACCGGCAATTCGCTTGCCGTGGCCAGGCATATTGGCGGACGCTGCATAAGCGCCGTGACACTCCTGCGGCAAGCCGGCTCCGTCGAGCTCAGCGACCCTGAAGGGATAGGTCTTGTGATGCCTGTCTATTTCGGGCAGATACCCGCTGTGGTCACTCAGCTGATGCGCCGCCTCAGCCTACGGGCGCCATATCTCTTCGCCGTTCTGACCTACGGTGAGCTTGCCGGACGCGCGGCCACTCACATGTGCCGCTTAGGGAAGGAGACAGGCATCATATTCGACTACATCCGCACTATAAAGATGGTCGACAACAATTTCATAATCGTCAGTGTCAGCCGTCAGGTCAGAGACTGCGGACGCAAAAAAATCTCCGTCTGCATGGATGCGATAGCAGGGGAGATCAGGGAGCGGAAATGCTTTGTTGAGAAACCCGGAGTGGTTAGCAGGCTGATCGGAATTATTGAAGAACGGATGCCGCAGGGCCCGAAATTCGACAGCGGATTCAGCGTCGAGGCTGACAAGTGTAACGGCTGCGGAACCTGCGTCAAGGTTTGTCCGAATGCCAACGTGCAACTCGCCGGCGGCCATCCGCAATGGCAGGGCGACTGCCTGAAATGCACCGCCTGTTACCACAACTGTCCGCAGGGTGCCGTCAGATACCGCAATGAGCGCAGCCGCTACTGCTTCAGGAATCCGGCCGTCACGCTGCAGGATATAATCCATGCCAACAACCGGACCCGCTGAAACGGATCGGCACAGAACTTGTTAAATCACCCTCTGAAAAGAGGGATCAGTATCTAAAAAATTTAGTCTGCTCAGTATGGCTTATGCGGCCATGCAGATCAGACTAATTTTTTAGTTTCGGAATAATGACAATGAGGAGACGGTTCAAACGGAAGCAGCCAGGATTGCTACAGGAGCGCTACAGGATCGCTCCGGAATCACGACCAAGACCGCTATTTCAGACGGCTTAGAAATCCGGCCGGAATGCGGGAAAGAATATCGGAAAGCAGCCCTGCGGCACGGCGCAGATCGCCCTTGTCTTCCGACTTCTCGCAGATGCTTTTGACTTCGATCAGCGCCAGTGACAAAGCCCCGAATGTGGTCAGAAAAGGAAACTCAGGTATGGCCACAGAGCCGGAGTCACGGAGCAGGATAAAGGCGGCGATGGCCATGAAATCGACAAGCGAGAGAGCCATCAGAGCGAGATAGTAGCGCAGCAGTTTGTCGACGGAGCGGCGCAGCCCCCAGGAAGTACATTTCTCTCCTCTGGAGCGAGATTTCCGAAGGCCGCTGACAAGGTCGGCAATGACGGCGATGAAGACCCCAGAGTATTCCACACTCAGCAGAAGAAGGATCGGAAAGATACGTGTGAGATTCATGTCTGTTTCTTTGCAATTGGTTCTTGATAATGAAAATTTCATTGCAAAGATAAGGCCCCGCCACGGCCTTTAAGTGCGATGATGCGGGAAGGGCTGACAATAACTCACTCCTCGGCATGGAGGGCTCCGAAAACAATCGAAGCCTTGGCCGGACCGACCACTTCGGCAATGGCATCGAGGTCGGCTTCGCGCAGACGTCTGACGCTCTTGAAATGGGTCAGCAGTGCCGTGCGGGTTTTCTCTCCGACTCCCTTTATTCCGTCAAGTTCCGAGACAGCCTGCGACTTGCTGCGGCGGTCGCGGTGGTGGGTTATTCCGAAGCGGTGGGCCTCGTCGCGCAGGTGCTGTACCACCCGCAGAGTCTCGCTGTTTTTGTCGATATAGAGCGGAATGCTGTCACCCGGAAAATAGATTTCCTCAAGGCGCTTCGCAATGCCGACCACAGCTATTTTGCCCCTCAGCCCCATCTCGTCAAGAGCCTCCACAGCTGCCGACAGCTGACCTTTGCCACCGTCAACCACGATGAGCTGCGGCAACTCCCGTCCCTCGTTGACAAGGCGTGTGTAGCGCCTGGTCAGCACCTCTTTCATGGAGGCGAAATCGTCAGGTCCGACCACCGTCTTTATGTTGAAATGACGATAGTCCTTTTTGCTCGGACGCGCATCTTTGAAGACCACACATGAGGCCACGGGATTCGTGCCCTGGATGTTCGAATTGTCAAAACACTCTATGTGGCGCGGCAGTTCCGAGAGATGAAAATCAGACTGCATCCGCTTCAGAATCCTGTCGGCTCTCGTCTCCGGATTCCGTTTCTCCATTGTCTTGATCTTGTCCACCCGATGCTGGCGCGCGTTCTTCTGCGAGACCTCCAGCAGTTTGGCTTTGTCGCCGCGCTGAGGCATTATGAAGCGTACATCGGGCATCTCCACATCCGGCATTTCCGCCACTATCACATCGTCGAATTTCACTCCGAGACTCTCTGAAATTTCAGACATGGCATAGCCCAGAAGCTGCGCTTTCGACTCGTCAAGACGGCGCTTGAATTCGAGCGTGACCGACTTGACAACGGCACCGTGGCGCACGTGCATATAGTTAATGTAGACATCGCTGTCTTCATCGTCTATACCAAACACGTCAATGTCCTCGATGGTCTGCGAGACTATGACACTCTTGGCCTGATAGCGTCTGATCAGATCATACTGTTCCTTGAGTTCCTGAGCTTCTTCAAAACGCATTTCAAGCGAGAGTTTCTCCATTTCTCCCCGCAGATACGTCAGGAGTTCCCCGATGTCGCCACGCAGAATAGTGCGCACCTTTTCAATATCACGGCCATATTCCTCGGCCGACACAAGCCCCGTGCAGCACCCCTTGCAACGCTTGAGATGATAGTCGAGACAGAGACGGCCCTTGCCGGCCCGAACCCAGTCGAGAGTCATCGGCTGACGGCACGAACGGATGGAATAGAGCTTTCTGAGAAGATCAAGAGTGGCGCGCGCGCTGCCCGTGTCGGTATATGGGCCGTAGTATTTCGACCCGTCCTTTATGCGCTGGCGCGTCATGAAAACCCTCGGATAAGGCTCGTTTGTCACCACTATCCAGGGATAGGATTTGTCATCCTTCAGCAACACATTGTAGCGCGGCTGATACTCCTTGATCATCGAGGCTTCAAGGTTGAGCGCATCCTGCTCCGTAGGCACAACTATATAGCTCATGTCAGTGATGGCGCGCACCAGCAGATTGGTGCGGAGACTGTCATGCGTACGGTTGAAGTAAGAGCTTACACGCCGTTTGAGGTTTTTAGCCTTACCTACATAAATCACCGTACCCTCGGCGTCATAATACATATAGACGCCGGGGGTATCGGGAAGAATTGATATTTTTTCGGTCAGAGAGGCCGATTTCTTATGTTTGGCCAATGATATCGAAGGTATTTATCAAAGGTTGTTTAATATGTGATCAGCGAAGTCACTTCAGCATCGGCCGGAAGCACCGCACGTCCGTTGAGCGCCGAAAGCTCGATGATGAAGTTAATGTAAATCTTCTTAGGATTCATAGATTTTACAAGCTCGTAGGCGGCAGCCATTGTTCCGCCGGTGGCAAGCACATCGTCATGAAGCACCACGATGTCATCAGGAGTGATCGCATCGCGGTGGATCTCGATCACATCCTTTCCATACTCCTTGTCATATGAAGCCTGGATTGTATCGGCAGGAAGTTTGCCGGGCTTGCGGACGGGCACAAAGCCTGCTCCGAGTTCGAATGCGAGGATCGAACCGCCGATGAAGCCGCGTGACTCGATGCCTACAACTTTAGTAACACCTTTGTCGCGGTAAAGTTGGGAAAGGTCCCAGCCGATGATATGCAGACCGCGTGGATCTTTGAAAAGTGTGGTGAGATCCTTAAAAACTATACCCTTCTTAGGGAAGTCATAGACGTCGCGGATGCGCTGTTTCAGATATTCCATGATGTATTTGAATTTAGATTTATGATTCTTTTTAGTAAAATTGTTCCACGTGAAACAATGATTTTTCATCGTCCCATGAGCAACAGCAGTATGTTTATATCAGCCGGAGAGATGCCAGGAATGCGTGATGCCTGGGCTATGGTTTCGGGGTTGATGCGTTCGAGTTTCTGCCTGGCTTCAGTAGAGAGTGCGGTGAGCGACGCATAGTCGATCTTGCCGCGGATAGTCAGGTTCTCCAGCCGGCGGAGCTTGTCGGCTATCTGCTGCTCGCGCTGTATGTAGCCCTGATATTTCATCAGAATTTCGGCTGCCTCTATGATCTCCTGACGTCGCGCTTCTTCTATATTTTCTTTTATGAATTCGGCAAACGGCCCGATGCCTTTGGCAAGAATTTCAACCGTCAGGCCGGGGCGCAGAATCAGGTCATGGAGTTTCACGCCCTGCTTCAACGGCTGCTCTCCGATGCTTTCAAGATAGGGATTGATCAGCGATGCTTTCACTGAAAATTCACGGCAGAATTCAATGAGCGAGTCGCGCTGACGGCGTTTGCTTTCCATTTCATTGAAGCGGTAGTCGGTGGCGAGTCCTATGGCATGACCGCGCGGTGTGAGACGCATGTCGGCATCGTCCTGACGCAGAAGTATGCGGTATTCAGCGCGCGAGGTAAACATGCGGTAAGGCTCATCGACGCCCTTGGTGACGAGATCATCGATCAGCACTCCTATATAAGCTTCATCGCGCGCGAGGGTAAACGGCTCGGCTCCTTTGACCTTGAGAGCGGCATTGATTCCCGCTATCAGCCCCTGTCCGGCGGCTTCCTCATAACCGGTGGTACCGTTGACCTGACCGGCGAAATAGAGGCCGCTGACGAGCTTCGTCTCAAGTGTGTGATAGAGCTGCGTAGGGTCAAAAAAGTCATATTCGATAGCATAGCCGGGGCGGAAAATATGCACGTTGCGCAGAGCCGGAACTGTTTCCAGCGCCCGGATCTGGACATCGATCGGCAGCGATGACGAGAAGCCGTTAAGGTAATATTCGTTGGTCACCTCGCCTTCAGGTTCAAGGAAAAGCTGATGTTCGTCTTTGTCGGCAAAGGTTACGATTTTGGTTTCTATACTGGGGCAGTAACGCGGTCCGATGCTCTGGATCTGTCCGTTGTAGAGGGGAGAGAACGGCAGTCCTTCCCGAAGAATTCTGTGGGTTTCGGTATTGGTGTAGACCGTGTGGCATGGACGCTGACGTAGCTTGCGGTGAATGTTCGGCAGATAGCTGAACTTGTGGAAATCATTGTCACCGTCCTGGAGATTGGTCTGACTCCAGTCAACCGACCGGCCGTCGATACGCACTGGAGTTCCGGTCTTCATGCGGTCAGTAGTGAAGCCCAGTTCGCGCAATTGCTCGGTAAGACCATGCGAAGCCGGCTCTGAAACACGTCCTCCCGGCAGTTTCACCGGCCCGGTGTGCATCAGTCCATTCAGGAATGTGCCTGCGGTCAGCACCACGCATCTGGCCTTGAAAGTCACGCCGAGGCAGGTTGTCACGCCCGTCACACGTCCGTCCTCAATCAGCAGGCCGTTGGCCGAATCCTGCCAGATAGAGAGATTCGAGGTATTTTCAAGGATATTTCTCCACAGGCGCGAAAATTCCATACGGTCGCTCTGTGAGCGCGGGCTCCATACGGCCGGACCTTTGGAGCGGTTGAGCATACGAAACTGTATGGCACTCTCGTCGGTGACAACACCCATCATGCCTCCGAGAGCGTCTATTTCCCTAACTATCTGCCCCTTGGCAATTCCACCTACAGCAGGATTGCAGCTCATCTGGGCAATTTTGTTCATGTCAATAGTCATCAGCAGAGTCGACACACCAAGACGCGCGGCCGCATGAGCAGCCTCGCATCCGGCATGACCGGCGCCGATGACAATGACGTCATAGTCGAAGTTCATTTATGATTTTATTTCGTCAAGCAATACAAGTGCTTGGTTTTCAAAATTTTCCATTATCTCACGCTCACCCGGTCCCTTGTCGTTGATGCCACAGAGATGCAAGACTCCGTGGATGATTACTCTCAGAAGCTCACGCTGATAAGTGGCTCCCACGAGTTCGGAGTTCGAAAGCACCGTATCAAGGGAAATAAACATGTCGCCTGACACCATTCGCCCGCGCGAATAGTCAAAGGTGATGATATCGGTAAAATAGTCGTGATTCAGAAACCGGCGGTTGACCTCTATGATCTTCTGGTCATCGCAGAATATATAGGTGAGAGGCCCGACGATACGGTTGTGTGTTTTGGCCACCGCCGCTATCCACTTTTCCAAAAGCGGGGCGTCGATGTCAGGCATAAGGGTCACGCCGTCGGTCAGCCACTCAATTTTGTTCATGTTACAAAGTTAAGTATTTTTTCTATCTCGGTCAAATTTTATTTGACTCAATCGTCGAAAAGCCAAAATCGGACTTAATTCACTAAATCAAAACAGATTACCCGAATTTTAAGGCTCTGAGAATTAAAAATTCATTTTGGTCTGCACGGGTGGGCGTGAATTTTCAAAGGATTTTGCCTGAAACAGACCGGCCGCAGCACTGATGCCGATGCCGGAGCCTGAGCTGACGGAACAGTCCTCCTCTCCCCTACCCTATCGGTGTGATGACAGCTGAATTTCGTGTCACCTCAAGTCTGACAAGCGATGAACAGACGAGCGGCACATTGTGGTCCACGTGGCCCACCGGAATTCCATAGGCCACTGGATAAGAATAGTCAGCCACAATGCGGCTGATCATCTCCTCCATCGACGCCGACCCGCGGTCTGGAGCATAATCCGTAAAACGGCCCACCACCAGTCCGGCCAGATGACCGAGCACTCCGCTCAGGCGCAAAGTGTAGAGAATCCGCTCCACCTTATATATAGGTTCGGCAATGTCTTCGATGAAGAGAATGCGTCCGGGCCTTATGACATCAAACGGAGTGCTGAGCAGTCCGGCTATCACAGCGAGATTGCCACCCACCAGAAGACCTTCGGCTTCGCCGGGCCGGTTGAGCGGATGGCCGCCCGCACGCAGATCAGGCATGGCGCCTGAAAGAATTTCGAAAAGCCGGCGGGAATCCGTGTCGCGTCCGCGGTTCTCCGAAATGTGTTTCGTCATCGGAGCGTGGACTGACTTTATGCCGTGGCGGGTCATCAGGGCATGAAGAGCCGAGATGTCACTGTAGCCCACTATCCATTTCGGATCATCGCGCAGCGGCAGGCGGTCGAGCCGGTCGAGAAGATGGACCACGCCGTAGCCTCCGCGCGAGCAGATGATGGCGCGGGTGTCAGGATCGAGCAAAGCCGCTTCAAGGTCGGCATAACGCTCGTCATCCGTTCCGGCAAAAGTGCCGAAGCGGCCGAAAGTATTTTTGCCTACATAGGGCACCCACCCGCAGTCGGCAAGCACCGGAAGAGAATTGTAGACCACCTGCGGCTTGATGATTCCGGCGGGCGAGACTATTGCCACACGGTCGCCGTGGCGCAGCGGTCGCGGAGTCAGTATCGGGCGTTCCTCTGTCATGCTACCTGTACTTTTATGTCTGTGGCCAGGCTTATGCGCCGGGCAATTTCTTCAAGTTCCTCGCGCGACACCTTCTCAAGTCCCTGGGCCGGAGTCTGACGGTCGATCGAATAGATCATTATCTCGCGGGGCTGAATTCGCCGATAAGCCTCGATGAGCGCATCGACCTCTTCCGGAGTGGTATTGTCAATCCTGACACCCTCGTATTCGCCACGCAGAAACATGGTCTGGACTATGCACTGCCCTTTGAAACGGCAGAGCAGGTCGATGGCCTTTTCCGAGGTAAACGACGGCTGTGTAGGGCGGTCAATGGCGCGCATTGTCGCCGTAAGGGCCGAATCGAGTTTCAGAATATTGTTGTCGACTTTGCGCAGAGCCTCCTCCACATCGTGGCGGTCAAGGCGCGTGGAGTTGCTCAGTACACTGACTCTGGCCGACGGATAATAGCGGTCGCGCAGGCGCAGAGTGTCATCAATCACCCCTCCGAAATCAGGGTGGAGAGTAGGCTCGCCGTTGCCTGAGAAAGTGATCACATCAAGCGGTTCGCCGGCTTCGCTCATGTTTCTGAGGCGCGATTCGAGCAGGCGTGCCACCCGTTCGCGTGGCGCGAAACCGGTGGTTCCGGGGCCCTGGGCATTGAAACCGGCCTCGCAGTAGAGGCAGTCGAATGTGCATATCTTTCCATCGTCAGGAGTCAGATTGACCCCCAACGAAACGCCGAGCCGCCGCGATCTGATAGGCCCGAAAATAGTAGAGTGAAAGAGTACGGTCTGCATATCTTTTCTTAGAGATTATTCAGAAACTGAAATCATATTGACTTCATGTTTCTTTAAAACAAAATTAAGCAATTTTCGTCTCCTATCCGAAGAATTCAGCCTAAAAATCGCCATGCACCCCTGCAAAATGCAACAGAGAAGGCACGCCATCCGGAGCGGTAAATCGGCAGCTGACCCTGGAAAAACCAGCCCTGTCATCAAAAAACAAGCCGGCAGAGAATCTCCACCGGCTCTTTTATCGAGAAAAACTCCGTCAGATCAGACGGTCAGAATTTCTTTTTCCTTAGCAGCAAAAAGATCGTCAATCTTTTTGAGATACTTGTCATGAAGCTTCTGCACATCATTTTCAGCATCCTTCTCGACATCCTCGCTCATGCCCTGCTTCACGGCCTTTTTCAGACCTTCTATAGCATCGCGGCGGGCGTTGCGCACGCTCACTTTGGCATTCTCAGCCTCGCCTTTCGACTGCTTCACCAGCGCACGGCGGCGTTCTTCAGTCAGCGGTGGGATGGAAAGACGGATGACTTCTCCGTTGTTTTCAGGCATGATGCCGATCTCAGAGTTGATGATAGCTTTCTCAATCTCCTTGAACATGGCCTTTTCCCAGGGAGTGATGGTGATTGTACGGGCGTCAGGAACAGCCACGTTTGCAACCTGCGACACGGGCACATTGCTGCCGTAGTAGCTCACACGCACTGCGTCAAGAATCTTCGGATTGGCTTTGCCGGCACGGATATGGGCCAGCGATTCGTCAAGATAAGCCACGGCCATCTCCATTTTTTCTTCGGCCGGATTAAGGTAATCAGAGGGTTCCATAAAAGGGATGTATTTATTGGTTATTTCTGTTTCTAAAAACAATCGGTTTCACGGGGCCGGTCAGCTCTCATAAGGCAGACTCAGACCATCACAGGCGCGGGTCAGTAGACAAGAGTGCCGATGTTCTCGCCGCTGATGACCTTGAGAAGATTGCCCGGAGTGTCCATGTCGAACACAACGATGGGCAGATGGTTCTCCTTGCAGAGAGCGGTTGCCGTGAGGTCCATGACCTTGAGACCGCGGTTATAGACCTCGTCATAGGAAATCTTGTCAAACTTGACGGCAGCAGGATCTTTTTCGGGATCGGCCGTATAGATTCCGTCCACGCGGGTGCCTTTGAGCATCACGTCGGCCTCAACCTCGATGCCGCGCAGGGCGCTTCCGGTGTCAGTGGTGAAAAACGGATTGCCTGTGCCGCCGGCTATGATGGCCACTTCGCCGCGCTGAAGAGCCTCGATGGCCACACGATTTGAATAGTAGTCGCCGATAGGATACATGTTAAGGGCTGTAAGCACTTTTGCAGGCTGTCCGATAGATTCAAGAGCCGATGAAAGTGCCAGCGAATTGATCACCGTGGCGAGCATTCCCATCTGGTCGCCCTTGACACGGTTGAAACCTTTGGCAGCTCCTGAAAGACCGCGGAAAATATTGCCACCGCCTATGACGATGGCCACCTGAACACCCATAGAGCAGATCTCCATGATCTGTGACGCATATTCCGAAAGACGCTCGGTGTCTATCCCGTAGCCCTGCTTTCCCATGAGCGACTCGCCGCTGAGTTTAAGCAGCACTCTTTTGTATTTTGCTTCCATTTCCTTGTGCTTATATATAATATATGTGTCTGATGATCTTGTTTCAACAAAGGTAAGGATTATTCCTTTAAAAAATGACAATTCCATTTCAAAAGTCACACAATTCTGTTACAAATTTCTCAAATTTTGCAAAATCTCAGTATATTTGCTCCCGGATTTCATATCACTATCCTTCTCTCCGCATAACTATTTTGCAATCGTAAACACAACAGAAACAAAGAGTGACCCCTTCTATATTAATTGTGGACAATGACAGCGGCATCACCTCTCTGCTGATGGAAAATCTTCAGAGCGAGGGTTATGATGTCACGGCCGTAGGGCAGGCAGAAGATGCTTTGACTCTTCCGCTTGACACCTTTCAGCTTGTCATTTCAGAAGTGGTGCTTCCGGGAGAAATAGACGGTCTTGAACTGCTCGAACGCATGAAAGAAGACCGTATGACCCAACACGTTCCACTGATGTTCTGCACCGTCCGCGATGGCGAGCGCGACATCATAGCAGGGCTCAACGCCGGTGCCGACGATTACATCATCAAACCCTTCTCGCTGCGCGAGTTCATGGCCAGAATCCGCTCAGTGCTCCGCCGCCACCGCAATTTCGCACCCGCCGCCACCCAGCGCACCATTGAATACCGCACCCTGATCCTCAACATCGACTCGCGCACACTGATAATCGACGGCGAAACCCTGGCCCTCTCACCTACCGAATTTTCCATTCTGACACTGCTCATGCGCTCGCGCAACAAGCTCTTCCCGCGCGAAGACATCTTCTCATCCACTTGGCCCGGCGAAGAGATGACCAACCCGCGCCTTGTCGATGTCAACATCTCACGCCTGCGCAAAAAACTCGGATCCTACGGACAGCACATAGTCAACCGTTCGGGTCTCGGCTACGGTTTCATGGATTCGATATGAAAAAACTTTCATCACCACTGCCCTCCTCCACCACTCCGTTCATTCTCGAAGCAGGCTGCGATGAAGCCGGGCGCGGATGCCTGGCCGGACCCGTTTTCGCAGCTGCCGTAATTCTTCCCGACGGATATTCAAACCCGCTGCTCAACGATTCGAAAAAACTCACCGAAAAGCAGCGCGAGGAACTGCGTCCCATCATAGAACGTGATGCCATAGCCTGGGCCGTTGCCTCGGTTGACCATGAGGAAATAGACCGCATCAACATTCTCAACGCCTCGATCCTCGCCATGCACCGCGCCCTGGATTCGCTTGAGGTTACGCCGGGCGGAATCGCCGTTGACGGCAACCGTTTCAAACCATACCGCGACATAGCCCACGTGACCGTGGTCAAAGGCGATGCGAAATACGGCAACATAGCCGCGGCCTCGATCCTCGCCAAGACCCACCGCGACGAATTCATGCGTGATGCCGCCGCCTGCTATCCGGGCTATAACTGGGAAATCAACAAAGGTTATCCGACACGTGACCATCGCGAGGCCATCGCCGCCATTGGCCCGTCGCCCATCCACCGCATGACCTTCCGCCTGCTCCCCGACTCTGAGGAAAAGCCTACGAAGTCACCGAAAGCCGTCAGAGCGAAAAAATCAGGAAAGGCCTGACACAATAGCCGATCTTCAGAGATAGAGTTCCACTCCTAAAGGTGGTTTAAAAACAACCTCTTATAAAACACAAAAGCCATCCTTCAGCAGGATGACTTTTTTATTTTTCTTGCAGCCGTGTAGGCAAGCAGTTCAGCTCTGTATGACTGGCGGGATATCTCTCTCCCGACTTTTCCTTCAAAAATACCTCCGCAGTTCACAAACGTTTTCAAGAAAGCCTTCATCCCGTGAAGAAACGGAGAGAGAAACCCGATTTCCTCATCTTTGGCAGCAAGCACCTTGGCCTTCATCTTGGCATGGGAATTTATGACGGCCTCATACTGCTGCGGGGTGTCGCAGCGATAATGGAGAATATCTCCGTCAAGGAGCGCCGGACGCACCGAATCGCGGAAAATCACCACCTCTGAAACGTCGCGCAGGTTCCAGTTTGCATAACGCTTGTCAAACAAACGTATCTGCCTGTCGGGATACCAGCCGCAGTGTCTTACCGGAAAACCGCAGTAGAAATTCAGGCGCGCCACACTGTAGACCCTATGGCTGAAGCCTTCTTCTTTCAGACGCAGAATCGACTCCTGGAGGGCAGGCGAGAGCACCTCATCGGCATCAATCGAAAGCACATACTGGTGAGTGGTCAGCGATGTGGCATACTGGCGCTGCGCACCGAAACCGTCAAATTTCCTGACACTGATCCGGCATCCGTAGCGGCTGCATATGTCGACCGTGCGGTCTGTCGAGCCTGAATCCACCACTATTATCTCATCAGCTATCCCGCGCAGCGATTCCAGACAAGCACCTATGCGCTTCTCTTCATTAAAGGCAAGAATAGTAGCTGAAATTTTTTTCATTGTGTATAATAATATGACAATGTCTGACGTTTGCTAATACTGAGACAGCAAAAGTCTTGACACACGACGTTACAAATGTAGAACAAATAATTTATTTATTCAAAACTCTTTTTTTCAACTTGGTTCAAAGAATCTGAAAAAGGAGCAAAAAGTTACCCAAAACGCCCTATTAACAATAATTAACTATCGGGGGGGTAGTTTTAATAGATTATTTGTAATTTTGTTACTACTATAACGTCAGAAGGCTTATAGCTACTATCAAAGCAACGCATAACACAAAGTCAACTAAAAAAGTTAGGTTAAGGGAATAGAGAGACCGTGAGGTTTCTCTATTTTCTTTATATCCCTGCATGAGGCTTATTGCAATTTTGGAAAATTTGCCCGCGATTTTTCGGAAATCTCAGGTCACCCCGGCAAGCATACGGCCTGTAAAAATACTAAAGAAGAAAAATAAAATAATTCTCCGCATACCGTGTATAATTGATCCCGAAGCAAAAGATCGTGATGGTAAACCGGTGTCCTCAACCGGACACCACATTTGTTTGAATGTCTTTTTCCCCCCGACGCCTGCGCGCTTTGCGCTGCGGTGTCGGGGGCTACGAATAAATCAGTGTCCTGCCGGACACCCGCCGACTGCAGGCCACCCGGAGCCTCGACATATCAGTCCTCACACATCTATGGTGACCCTCCGGAACGCGCCTTGCGGACACCCGCAGACCTGCGGATCTGTCCGGGTCACGCAGTGCGTACTGAAACCGGATGGTGATGTCAAGTACCCTTTAAAAAGAAGAACCGGATAATCAATTTTTCGGCCGGCCGGACTGGAATCAGACTCCGCTGAAGGCTTGGTCAGGGGAAGTAAAAGAGGGATATAAAAGAAGACTGAAAAAGGAGGCTTCACGGAGTTATTAACAATGTTCAAAACTATGTTGAAAACTGTAAATAACATTTCAATGACTTTTTAAAGAATAGGCTTGCATATCTGAAAGCATGGACGATATAATACTTCCGGCTCACATTCAAAATAAGTTATCATAAATCTATCAAGCGGTTTTCAAGCCCCTTTTCAACAAAAAACCATTGTAAATCCCATGAAAAGTTTTTAACTTTGCACATTATTAACACGATGTTAATAACTAAATTAAACCACTGATTTATCGAGGTTTTATATGTTGATAACATTGTAACTAATGTAAATAGGACTTCAATAACCCATATATGCAAGAAATAGGCTGAAAAGTTATTCTACTTTTTAACATCCATCATATTTCTTCTTAATGAGTTTTTGGGAAAATTTTTTTCTTCAAAATAAAAAACCAATAAATAAATGAATGTTGAAAAAGGGTTCGTGGATGCTCCGGTTGATCCTTCAGTCGATCTCGTAGCCGAGATAAAAAGACTCAAGAAAGAAAAGAACGCCGTGGTCCTCGCGCACTATTATACTATCGGAGAAATTCAGGACCTCGCTGATTTCATAGGCGACTCTCTGGCTCTCGCACGGATCGCCGAAAAACTCGACAATGACATCATCGTCATGTGTGGCGTTCACTTCATGGGCGAGACTGTCAAGATACTCTGCCCTGACAAAAAAGTATTGGTACCCGATCTCAACGCCGGCTGCTCGCTCGCCGACAGCTGCCCTGCTCCTGAACTGGAAAAATTCATCGAAGAGCATCCCGGCCACACCGTGATCAGCTACGTCAACACTTCGGCTGCCGTGAAGGCTCTGACTGATATCGTGGTCACTTCCGGCAACGCGATGGATATTGTCAATTCCCTCCCCGCCGACGAGAAGATCATCTTCGGGCCGGACCGCAATCTCGGAAACTACATAAATTCGCAGACCGGACGCGAGATGATTCTCTGGGACGGTGCCTGCCACGTCCATGAACAGTTCTCGCTTGAAAAGATTCTCGAACTCAAAAAGCAGCATCCCGAAGCGAAAGTACTCGTGCATCCCGAATGTCCGAAACCGATCCGCCTTGTGGCTGACAAGGTAGGTTCGACCGCTGTCCTGCTCAAGTGGGCCGAGGAATGCGAATTCGACAGCTTTATCGTGGCCACCGAAAGCGGCATCCTACATGAGATGCGCCGCCGCTGTCCGCAGAAGACCTTCATCCCCGCTCCTCCCGCCGACTCTACCTGCGCCTGCAACGACTGCTCGTTCATGAAGCTCAACACTCTTCAGAAACTCTATAACACTCTGCGCTATGAACTGCCTGAAGTGACAGTCGACCCGGCCATCATCGACCGTGCACGCCGTCCGATCACACGGATGCTTGAAATAAAATAATTCCCCACCAACCGAATCATGGAATACAATCATAAAGATATTGAATCACGCTGGCAGAACTACTGGCGTGAAAACAAGGTCTACAAGACTGAGATCGACAAATCGCGTCCGAAATACTATGTGCTTGACATGTTTCCCTATCCGTCGGGGGCCGGTCTGCACGTTGGACATCCCTTGGGCTACATCGCCTCTGACATCTACTCGCGCTACAAGCGCCTGCAGGGCTTCAATGTGCTCCATCCTATGGGATACGATGCCTACGGTCTCCCCGCAGAGCAGTATGCCATCCAGACCGGACAGCACCCTGAGAAAACCACTACCGATAACATTGCCCGCTACCGTCAGCAGCTCGACCGCATAGGATTCTGCTATGACTGGGACCGCGAGGTGCGCACCTGCGACCCGAAATTCTACAAGTGGACCCAGTGGGCTTTCATGAAGATGGTGGAAAGCTACTATGACACCAAGCTTGACAAAGCGCAGCCCATTTCGAAACTCGTGGCCCATTTCGAGGAAAAAGGCTCCGAAGGCATCCATGCCGCATGTTCGGAAGAACTCCGTTTCACTGCCGACCGGTGGAAAGCGATGAGCGAGAAAGAGAAGAGCGACACCCTCATGAACTACCGCATTGCCTATCTCGGCAACACGATGGTCAACTGGTGTCCGCAACTCGGCACCGTACTCGCCAATGACGAGGTCAGCGAAGGTCTTTCGATCCGCGGCGGTTATCCGGTGGAACAGAAACTGATGTATCAGTGGTGTCTGCGCGTATCAGCCTACGCCCAGCGCCTCCTCGACGACCTCGACGGTCTCGACTGGACTGATTCGCTGAAAGAGACCCAGCGCAACTGGATAGGCCGTTCGGAAGGTGCCGAAATGCGTTTCAAAGTGGCCGGTTCGGATCTCGAACTTGAAATCTTCACTACCCGCGCCGACACTGTGTTCGGAGTTACCTTCATGGTGCTTGCGCCTGAAAGCGATTATGTAGACATGGTCACCACCGCCGAACAGCGCAAGGCCGTCGACGAATATCTCGACAGCACCAAGCACAAGACCGAGCGCGAACGCATGATCGACAAGAAAGTCTCTGGTGTCTTCTCAGGCTCATATGCCGTGAATCCTCTGACCGGAAAGGAAATTCCTATCTATATAAGCGACTACGTGCTTGCAGGCTACGGCACAGGTGCCATCATGGCCGTACCGGCCCATGACAGCCGCGACTACGCCTTTGCACGTCATTTTGATCTGCCCGTCATACCTCTGATAGAGGGCTGTGACGTTTCCGAGCAGAGCTTCGAGGCCAAGAGCGGCAAGATGATGAACAGCTCAAACGGCGAATTCTCGCTTGACGGTCTTGAAGTGCCTGAAGCCATCGCCGCCACCAAGCGCTACATAGCCGAGAAAGGCCTTGGCCGCGTCAAGGTCAACTATCGTCTGCGCGACGCCATTTTCAGCCGTCAGCGCTACTGGGGCGAACCATTCCCCGTATACTATAAAGATGGAATACCCCACCTGATGCCTGAATCGGCCCTGCCGCTGCTGCTGCCGGAGGTTGACAAGTATCTCCCCACCGAGACCGGCGAGCCGCCGCTGGGTCGCGCCAAGAACTGGGTAACCTCCGAAGGCTATCCCATCGAGCTTAACACCATGCCCGGTTTCGCAGGTTCTTCGGCCTACTATCTGCGCTATATGGACCCGGACAATAACGAAGCACTCGTGAGCCGCGAGGCCGATGAATACTGGCGCAATGTAGACCTCTACATCGGCGGTACCGAACACGCCACCGGTCACCTCATCTATTCGCGTTTCTGGAACAAGTTCCTCTATGACCTCGGTCATGTTGTAGAGCCCGAACCGTTCAAAAAGCTCATCAACCAGGGCATGATCCAGGGCCGCACAAGCTTTGTCTACCGCATCAAAGACACCAATACATTTGTGTCTCTCGGCCTTAAGGACCAGTATGACACCACCGCGATCCGCGTGGATGTCAACCGCGTCAGCAACGATGTGCTCGATATCGAAGCCTTCCGCGCATGGCGTCCGGAGTTCAAGGATGCTGAATTCATACTTGAAGACGGAAAATACATCTGCGGCTGGGCTGTAGAGAAGATGTCGAAATCAATGTTCAATGTGGTCAATCCCGATGACATTGTGGAGCGCTACGGAGCAGACACGCTGCGTCTATATGAAATGTTCCTCGGCCCGATCGAGCAGAGCAAGCCCTGGGACACCAACGGCATTGACGGCGTCAACCGTTTCATCAAGAAACTCTGGGCTCTCTACTTCAAGGGCGACAACTGCCTTGTGGATGACAGCAAGCCCTCGGCAGAAGCTCTCAAGGCCGTCCACAAGCTCATCAAGAAGGTGACAGCTGACATAGAGAACTTCTCTTACAATACATCAGTGGCCGCATTCATGATCTGTGTCAACGAGCTTTCGGCCTGCAAGTGTCACAGCCGCGAGGTGCTCGAACCTCTGGCAGTAGTGCTCGCACCCTTCGCTCCCCACGTGGCCGAAGAACTCTGGCACAGCGCCCTCGGCCATGACACCACCGTCAACGATGCCCGCTGGCCTGAATGGAACGAGGAATATCTCAAGGAAAACACCGCAAATTATGCCGTTTCCTTCAACGGTAAGGCGCGTTTCACCATCCAGGTACCTGCTGACCTTCCAAAGGACGAAGTCGAGAAACTGGCCCTTGAAAATGAATCCTCGGCCAAGTGGCTCGAAGGGAAGACTGTCAAGAAGATCATCGTAGTCCCCAACAAGATCGTCAACATCGTCATCGGCTGATAAAGCCTGACAAAATTTACTAATAAAAAGCGACAGATGGAATCCCGTATCGGAAACGGTGTTCCATCTGTCGCTTTTTATTTCTCCTGTTCTGATTTATTCCATTCCTTTGAGGAGATCTGGGCGGAGGAGACGGGTGCGGGCGAGGGCCTGCTCGTGTTTCCAGTCGTCGATCTTTGCAGCATGGCCTGAGAGAAGTATGTCAGGCACACGCCAGCCCTTGTATTCTGCCGGGCGGGTGTAGACGGGAGGAGCGAGAAGATTGTCCTGATACGAATCGCTCAGGGCGCTTTGTTCATCGCCAATGGCACCGGGGATCAGACGGATTATGGCATCGGCTATGACCACTGCCGGAATCTCGCCTCCGGTCAGCACATAGTCGCCTATCGAGATTTCTTTCGTGATGAGATGTTCGCGGATACGGTAGTCTATACCTTTGTAGTGGCCGCAGAGAATGATGAGGTTCTGCGACAGCGAGAGGGTGTTGGCCATCGGCTGGTCAAACTGTTCGCCGTCAGGCGATGTGAATATAACCTCGTCATAGTCACGCTGCGATTTCAGGTGGGCTATGGCGCGGTCTACCGGTTCGATCTGCATTACCATTCCTGCTTCGCCTCCGAAGGGGTAGTCATCGACCTTGCGGTGCTTGTTTGTGGTGTATTCACGCAGATTGTGGACCACTATTTCGCACAGTCCTTTGTCTTGCGCGCGTTTTAGAATCGAGCAGTTGAGAGGCGATTCGATCATTTCGGGGAGAACGGTGAGTATGTCTATTCTCATTTTCAGTTACAATTTGCTTTTTATGCGCCAGGGGGCGGGATAGAGGTTATTGGAGCGGCGTCCGAGGTTTTTGACAAAACCGAGCGGACGGCCTGAATATCTGAGCAGCACGAAGCCGCAGGGAGTGTCGTCAGGCAGCGTCACGGCATCGCCGCTGAGGTATGCCAGGGCCTCGTCACGGTTGATATCGGCTGTAGGAAATGCCGACTGCGAGAGAAGCGGGGAGAGTGCAAGCGGCTGGGAGGGTATCAGGTCGCGGCCTTTTACGGTGGCAAGCGGAATGCCTTCGTGGATCACGTCGATCTCTCCTTTGAGCTTACCGAGCAAATCCATATGGGCGGCAGGGAAGGCGCTTATGCGGTCGTTCTCAGCATAGAGTGTGACTTTCTCAGCCCATAGGCTGTCAATCCATCCGGAGGCTTCTTTTGGTATCTGTGTACGGCCGGATTTTCCTTTGCCTTTGGCTTTCTGATGTCTGGCCGGAGTGTCGGGGGAGAATGGTTTCCACTCCCCTTCCTTGCGGACCACAGCTACAAAGAGTCCCTCGCCTTTGAGTCTGTCGGGCATGAAGCGGTAGCAGTGGTGAGGTGTGGAGATGCCTGGAGCTATACCCCACTCCGGATCGACGTCTACGGCCACGCTTTCAGCACCGAGTTCTTCGATTATGCGTGAGACCATCTCCTCGTTTTCGAGACGGTTGAAAGTACAGGTGCTGTAGATTAGAAAACCGCCGGGTTTCAGTGAGGGCCAGAGGTTGGATATGATCATCCACTGGCGTTCGGCACATTCGCTGACAAGACCTTCCGACCATTGGGCTATGGCTTCGGGATCTTTCCGCATCATGCCTTCGCCTGAGCAGGGCACATCGGCTATGATCATGTCAAAACTGTTTTTGAGCCTGCGGAAGGCTGCTGTGTCGCCGCGGGTCACAACGGTGAATGGCGACGACCATTTGATGAGGTTCTCGCGCAGCACAGCCGCACGTGAGGGCACATACTCGTTGGCCACCGTCAGCGAACCTTCCGGCAGAGAGTCTATCGCGGCTGTGGTTTTGCCTCCTGGGGCGGCGCAGGAGTCGAGCACCCGCAGCGGCAGTCCGGAATCTTTGCAAAGTTGGCTGACCACATGGCTGTGGAACATCGAGGAGGCCTCCTGCACATAGTATCCGCCCTGATGAAGCAGCGGGTCGAAGGTGAAACGCGGACGCCGGTCAAGATAGAAGCCGTTGCGGCACCAGGGCACTTCAGCGCAGATCTCAGGCACTTCAGCGGCGCTTACATTTTTAGAGGCGTTGAGTCTGACTGACACGCAGGGCTCGCCCTCGGCGAGAGCATCGCCAAGCTGCGTCAGATTCATTTCTTTAAGTTTTTCGAGGAATATCTCAGGCAGAATGCGTCGGTCCATCGGAAGGCAGGTTAAGAGGGTGTGGCGCGCCGGAGTGGTCGGCCCTCATAGCGTTCGAATTTCTCGATCCACTCTTCGGAGATAGGTACCGAGGTGTTGGTGCGGATGTCGAAGCCCGACATTATGGTGCGGCAGGTGCATTTGACCTGACCGGTTTTGACAGCGCGTACACGCTGTTCGATCATCAGACTCTTTTCGCCAATCGAAACCACTCCGGTCTCCACCTCGATCTCTTCGTGGAAGAAGGTCGGGGCACAGAAGTTGGCGTTGATATTAACGATCACCACCCCCATTTTCCTGATGTCTACCTCACCGCCGTTGACCGCCTCGAAATAGCGTGCTTTGGCGAGATCCATGAAGGTAAGATAGACACTGTTGTTGAGATGTCCGAGCATGTCGATGTCATTGAATCGCATCTGCAGGGGCATCCGGTGGCGATAATTTTCTATGACAGATTCACAATAGTTTGAGCTCATTTGTCAGATAGTTTTTTTAATGAAACTGCACATCGCTGATTACCTCTGCGCCGACCACTCGGTTTATGGCTGAGATGAGCCTGTCGCGGTTGAACGAAAGCTCGTTTTTGAGCGGTGCGGAGGTAAGATAGACGTGCAGCACACCATCGCTGACATAGCGCCGGGTGGTGTAGCGGTTGATGGCAGGCCCTACCACGTCGATCCAAGCTGCGGCGGCTTTCTGGGCGTTGAGGCTTTCAGTCAGACCTGCCCGCTCCATCGCTTCGTCGATTATGCATGCTATATGTTTGGGATATGTACGTTTCATGAGTGCATCGGACTAAAGATACCGTTTTCCACCATCCACATCCGGTAGTCGCCGCCCGTGCGGCTCATTATCTCGTCGAGGTGTGTGCGGTTGGTGTCGGTGATGAAGATCTGTCCGAAGGAATCGGAGATGACAAGTTCCATGATGCGTTCCACTCTCGAAGCATCGAGTTTGTCGAAGATATCGTCAAGGAGCAGCAGCGGTCTTATTCCGGTGGCGCGGTGGAGGAAGTCATACTGGGCCAGGCGCAGGGCTATGGTGAAGGTCTTGCACTGTCCCTGCGAGCCGGTGCGGCGCATAGGCATGCCGTCAAGATCCATGCCGATGTCGTCGCGGTGGATACCTACGGAGGTATGTTTCACTATCTCGTCATGGCGGCGAGCCTCGTCGAGAAGAGTCTGCAGGGTGATGTCCGGACGGTTCAGACCGCTCTGATAGCTGAGGCTGACGTGTTCGCTGCTGCCGGCTATCGAGGAGTAGTAGCGGTCAAAAATTACTGTCAGTTCGGCAATGCGGGCGGCGCGGACAGAGTGGATGTAGTCAGCGGCCATCTCCATCACGATCTCTACGGCGGCATATAGATTCGGGTCGACCGAACCTTCGCGCAGCAGCTTGTTGCGTTGTTCGAGAGCACGGTTGTAGCGGATGAGGCTGTCGAGATACAGGGGGTCGCTCTGCGAGATCACCATATCCATCCAGTGGCGGCGTTCCTCTCCGCTCTCGCGTATGAGATCAATGTCTTGGGGGGCCACCATGACCAGCGGAAAGCTGCCTATGTGTGAGCTTAGCCGGTCATATTCCTTTCCGCCGCGTCTGAGACTTTTGCGCCGTCCGGCAGTGAGGCCGAGAGTGAGCTCCTCGTCGGTATCCTTGCGGACATATTTTCCGCGGGCCATCGCGAAGTCTTCGCCACGGCGGATAACCATTTTGTCAGGCACCCGTGAGAAACTCTTGCAGAAGCTCAGGAAGTATATGGCATCCAGCATGTTGCTTTTGCCCATGCCGTTGTTGCCGAGAAAACAGTTCACCTTTCCCGAAAACTCCAGACGGGCTTCCGGGATGTTCTTGAAATTGGTCAGTGACAGTTCTTCTAATCTCACAGAGTGCAAAATTACTCAAAAAATCACTTACCTTCCACTATATCGAGGATGATTTTCGGGATGTCGGTATTGTCGTTGAACGAAGCGAATTTCTCAGCGCCGACGCCGATGGCATAGACCGGCACCAGACCGCCGCTGTGGCCGTTGGTGGTCCAGCCGAGACCTGTGGCTTTGTCCATGATGTCAAAAACTGTCTGTGAGAACTCATCGAAGTTGTCATAGAGTGTTTTCTTGTCCTTGCCGTTGCGGAGCACCAGGCAGCGTTCGAAATCCTCTTTCAGCTTGGCGGTCTGCTCTTGGGTCACAGGCACAAATTTCCAGAAACCGAAATTGTCGGTCAGATATTCCTCCATATCTTCCCAGCGGTAGACGCGGCGGTCTCTCATGAGACTTTTGCAGTATCTGGAGAAGGCTGATTTCGACATTTTCTGATAGTCGATGTATTTGAGGCGCAGATTGTAGCCCACGGTGTTGTTGCCAAGGCCCATTCCGCCTGTCTCATGGTCTGCAGTGACCACGATGAGGGTTTCGTCAGGGTGGGCGAGATAGAAGTCATAGGCTACCTTGAGAGCTTCCTGGAAATTGAGGGTTTCCTTGATGACAGTGGCTCCGTCATTGGCATGGCTGGCATGGTCTATGTTGCCGCCTTCAACCATCATGAAAAAGCGGTCGCGGCCGTTTTTCTGAAGATGTCTGAGGCAGGCTTCGGTCATGACGGGGAGAGTGAGTACACCGGGAATGGAGTCGATCGTATAGCCGATGTTGCCGGTGTTGATCGAGTCGGTGTTGAGAAGCACCACACGGCGTGAGTCAATGGTTTCAAGAGCGTCTGTTCCGCGGACCACGGCCACGTTGTTCTCAACGAAATATTTCATCAGGTCTGTCGGGTTACCTTTTTTGTCCTTGATACCTCGCAGGTTTGAGCCGGCTATGAAGTCATAGCCGCAGGCGGCAGCATCTTTGCCTATCTCGTAATACATCGAGCGTTTGGGCACGTGGGTGTAGAAAGCGCCCGGAGTGGCATCGTCAGGAGCCACTGAGGTGACCAGCCCCACACCGAAGCCGTCATCAAAGAGGGTCTTTGCAACTGAGACAACCTCGGCCGAATCAGGAGTCATGCCGAGCATACCGTTGTTTGTCTTGTAGCCTGTCGAGAGGGCCGTTCCGGCGGCTGCCGAGTCGGTTACCGGGCTGGAAGCGGAGTAGGTGGTCAGAGTAGAGGCTACCGGAAACTGCATCATGAGCAGATGGTCATCATTGCCGAGCACCGTACGGTTATAGGCTTCGGCAGCCATGACCTGGCCCATTCCCATTCCATCGCCGATATAGTAGAAAATATATTTCGGAGTGCCGGCCATGATGGCTCCGGCAGCCGTCAGCATTGTCAGAAATGAAAATAATCTGGTTCTCATGAAAAGAAGTGTTTGTTTTGTATAGTTTGGATTATCAGTTGTATTTAAGAATTTCGTCAATCGGATGGCGTGAGTTTGACAGACGCGGCACTTTGCGCTGTCCGCCGAGTTTTCCTGTAGCCGCAAGCCATTTGTCGAATACACCTTTCCGGCCTTTGACTATGGTCAGCCGGTCGAGAAAAATTCCGTGGTTGCGCTTTGCCTCGTAGTCACTGTTTTCCTGCTGGAGCGCAAGGTCGAGCTGCCGGGCGAATTCATCGATTGATTCCGGCTCTCGGTTGAACTCTATCAGCCATTCGTGGCGTCCGCGTGAGTGGTCCGAGGCATAGACGGGTGCAGCCGTATAGTTTGATATCTCGCAGTCAAGAGTCTTGCAAACTTTTGTCAGCGCGGCCTCGGCGTTCTGGACCATCAGTTCCTCGCCGAATGCGTTGATGTAGCTTTTGGTGCGTCCGGCAATGGTGATCTTCAGCGGCTCCACCGATTCGATGCGCACCGTATCGCCCAGCGGATAGCGCCATAGGCCGTTACATGATGTGATCACAAGCTCGTAGATCTCCCCTTCCTCCACCTTCCATGCCGGAATGATCTCCGGGCGGTCTGAATCGGCTTCCTCCGTGCGGATGAATTCGAAGAAGGTTCCGCAGTCGAGCAGAAGCAGCATGGCCTGGTCGTCAATGGCGTTCTGGACAGCGAAGAATCCTTCAGAGGCATTGTAGCATTCCAGATAGCGCATTTTCGGATCTGTGATGTGGCTGTATTGCTCGCGGTAGGGGGCCATCGAGATGCCCCCGTGGAAGAAGACTTCGAGGTTGGGCCAGACATCGTGGATTGTCTGCGCGCCTTTTGCCTTGATGATCTGTTTGAGGACGGTGAGAAACCAGGAGGGGACGCCTGATATGTTGGTGATGTCATGGTCAGCCGCGGCGCTGACCAAAGCCGGGAGTTTTACCGCCCAGTCTTCAAGCAGAGCTATTCGTTTTGATGGAACGCGGGTCAGATTGACCAGCGGATTGATGTTTTCTATGAGGTTGGCCGAGAGATCGCCTACTCTGACTCCGGGAGGCAGAGTCAGTTCATTGGCGAAGCTGCCTCCGAGTATGAAGCTCTTGCCTGCGAAGATGCGGCTGTCGGGGTAGAGGCTGAGGTAGTGGCTGATCACAGAACTGCCCCCTTTATAGTGCGATCGGCTGAACGAGGCGGGGGTGACTGGTATGTATTTGCTCTTGCCGTCAGAGGTTCCTGACGACTGGGCGAAATTGCGGGTGAGGCCGGGCCACAGCACGTCTTTCTCTCCCGCTATCATTCTCATGACATAAGGGCGCAGCCCGGCATAGGCCGAGACAGACGGGAGCAGACGGCGGAAATCATCATATGACCGGACCTTGCTCAGGCCTTTTTCCGCGCCCCATTTTGTCTGTCGCAGATTGCGTAGCAGAAAGTCGAGCTGACCGAGTTGTATTTCCTGTGTGCGGCCGGTCCAGGAAAGCGCTTCTTTAACTCTCCTGCCGAGCAGGAAACGGGCAAGGGGTGTGAAATTCATTTTTGGCAGTCAGTGTTGATGATTATCAGAGTCAATGGCCGTGAAGGCTGTGTTTTCAACAACATTACGGCTGATGCGGTTCAGAGTTCGTCGGGATGCTTGCGGTAATATTCCTGAAGCAGAGGTCCGATATTGAAATAGAAGCCTCCGCGCTGCTTGCCTGATGAATCCTTGACGGTGATGTATTCGTATGAGGGATCGTAGAACACGTGGTCGGCCACGGAGTAGTCCATCATATTAAGAAGCACATATTCATGCTGCGGTTCTATGACATACCATGCGTTTTCCTCATCTTCGCCGGTTCCGGTCGAGACGATGGCCATGAGCAGATAGTTGAGCTTATACTGCCAGATGTTGGCCAGATTGTTTTTGCCTTTCTCCCGGAGGGCTTTTATGAGCATCACCATCTCTCCGAGATTGAAGGGATTGTCGGCAAGGGCTTTTTCGGCATACATTATCACCGAGTCACACTCCTGACGGGTCAGTTTGCGCGAGCGGTCAAGCACGTTGTACTGGATGTCGCGCTGCGAGGAGCGGTAGGGGTTATAGTCTTCCTGAAACATGTAGCCGAGGTAGAGATGGCGGTACTTGTCTATTTTCATCAGTGTGTCGTTGCGCTGGAACTCTTTCATGAGCCGCGGGTAATAGTAGGGCGACTTGCTGTCAAGAGTCTCAAGGCGTATTTTTTCCAGGTCGGGTTTCTCGCGTTTGAGCTGTTTTCCTGCCGACTGTGCTGCGGCACCGGCTGAAACGATTACTGAGAGTATGATGGATAGGAGGATGCGCATATTTCAGATTTTAAAGATGAGCCATAAAAGGGCGGTTCCGGCCATGCAGACGGCTATGACTGCGGGGAGTCCCTTGGCACAAAGATAGTTCAAAAATTTGGAAGATGGAAATCCGAGAGCTTTTCCGGCTGGAGTCTTGCTGTAGGCTATTCCTCCGAGAATGGCTCCCACCACACCTCCTATGATCATCCATGCGTGGGAGATTACGAGGCCTGTCATGGCTCCTGCAAGAGCAGCACCTGCTATGTAGCCAAGTCCGCGCCGCGATCCGGAGATGCTTTTTGGCAGCATGAACGAGAGGACCACCACGATGATGGTGGCTATCCCCCAGAAAATCAAAGTGGAGACTGTGGGAAGCGAGGCTTTGACTGCGGCCACACACAGGCCTGCATAGACGGCGATGATTCCGTAGCGGTTCGAAGCGAAGACAAGACCAAGTCCTGCGAGCAGAAGGATGACGGTGATCAGTATCAGCATGGCTAATTATTGAATAGTTGAAGTGAGCTTTCGGTTGATGGTTTCTGGCGGTGTTTTCTAATTTAACGTAAATTATCGGCCCAATGTTGCTGCAGAGTGTTAAAAGTCGTACTTTTGCATTAATAAAAGCACGTTAAAAGCACGTTCAATGAGCGGCATAAGTAACTCTGAGAAATTATCAGCAGGAGCTACTTAACATTATATTTTTATTAAACCTCTTGATTTTGAAGAGTCACTTACAGTCAACAAAAACTAATTTTTTTGGCACTTTGCTGAAATATGGCGTTCCGCTTGTCATTTCGGTAGGGCTTTGCTGGCTTTTGTTCAGCAACGATGATATTGATCTGGCAGGAATGATGGAGATTGTCAGGCGGGAATGTGATTTCCGGTGGATTCTGCTCAATCTGCTCCTCGGCATCATGGCCCAGGTTTTCCGCGCGGCCCGATGGCAGATACAGCTGAGGGCTCTTGATATACGCCCCCCGTTCCGGCAGCTGGTGCTTAGCATCTTCGGCACGTATTCGGTCAATCTTGTGTTTCCGCGCCTTGGAGAGGTGTGGCGCACAGGCTATATAGCGGCCCGCGAGCGCGCCCCGTTCACTACGGTGTTCGGTTCGATGGTGGCCGACCGCCTGGCCGACACTCTGACCGTGCTGATTCTTCTATTGCTGACTTTCATACCGGCCGGAGCGCAGCTCAGAGAATATCTTGGACAGAGCGGAGGCGCTTTGGCCCGGATCAGTGAGATTCTGGGCTCTCCCCTGCTCTGGGGTTTTGTGATAGCCGCAATGGCCGCTGTCTGGTTTGTGTTTGTAAGATTTCCTGAGCATAAGGTGATAGCCCGTCTGCGCTCTATCATAAGCGGCCTGTGGAAGGGATTCGCGGTAGTGATCACAATGCCCGGTCGCGGACGGTGGCTGATCTTCACGGTGCTTATATGGAGCTGCTATATCATGTCGCTCTATTGCGCTTTCAGAGCCTTCCCGCTTACAGCCGAGGTGCTGGTGATTCACGGGCCTACTGCTCTGGCTGTATGCTTTGTGCTGACGAGTCTTGCTATGGGAGTGCCCTCTAACGGCGGCATAGGACCCTGGCAGTGGGCCATGATTTTCGGCCTCACTCTCTATTCGGCAGGTGTGGCTGGCCTCACACATGAATATGCTCTGACTTTCGCCAATCTCGTGATGGGTGTGCAGACTCTGATGCTGATTGTCCAGGGACTTTTCACTTTCGGCTGCATAGCTTTTTCAAAACGTTCAAAACCACTGTCAAAATGAAATTCGACGATAGCGACGAGGACTACTTCCTCCATGATTTCAGCCGTAAAGACCGTCAGTCGGAAGAAGATCAGCGGCACTCCCCTACTCCTGATCCGTCTGATCCGGCCACCCGGCCGGCGGCACCGTCATTCGATTTTTCCGATGGCGGCTCTGACAGTTTACGGACAGCGGAAGCCGGAGAGACGCGCCGCAAACGCGGCCACGGATGGCTGTGGTTTTTCCTTGTCGTTGCGGTAGTGCTTGCCGCCGCGGTTACCATACGTTATTTTGTGCCTTACGTCACTGAGTCACGTGTCACCGGCTATGTGACTCTCGTGGAAAAACGCGGCATTGTCTTCCCTACCTTCGAGGGCGAGATGGTCAGCGAATCACAGCTGGCCGACACTACCCGCATCTATTCCCGCGATCTCAGTTTCAGCATTCCAGACGATGATCTGGCACTGCGGCTGCAGCAGTATCAGGGCACAGGGCGTCCGGTGACTGTCACCTTCAAGCGTTATTACGGCACTCTGCCTTGGCGTGGCGCGTCAAACACGGTGGCTGTAGATTTCATGCCGGCTGAAAAGCAGCGCTGACAGACGGTAGTAAAAAACACATCAATCCAACCGAATTACTCACACCTCTCCCCCTATTATTTCTAAAGTGGACTACAGAATACTTCCTCCCGACGGTTTTTTAGAAGCGCGGCTGCGGCTTCCGCTTTCAAAGAGCATGAGCAACCGTGCTCTGATCATCAACGCTCTGACTCCCGGAGCATCCGAACTTGAAAACGTGGCCGAATGTGATGACACCGACGCAATGCGCCGGGCACTTTCGTCGCTTGACGCAGATGTGATAAACATAGGCGCAGCTGGAACCACTATGCGCTTCCTGACAGCTTTCATAGCCTCACGGCCAAGATGCAGCCTGCTGCTCGACGGCAGCGAGCGTATGCGTCACCGCCCTATAGCTGTGCTTGTCGATGCTCTGCGCTCGCTTGGAGCCGATATAGAATATGCCGGAGAGGAGGGCTTTCCGCCTCTGCGCATCAGTGGCCGCCGTCTGAAAGGCGGAGAGCTGACTCTCGACTCTACGGTTAGCTCGCAGTATATCTCGGCTCTTCTGATGGTGGCGCCGCTTATGGAGGAGGGTCTGAAGCTTACGCTGAAAGGAGAGACCGTGTCGCGCCCCTACATACTGATGACATTGAAAATGATGTCGGAAGCAGGTATAGAGAGCGAGTTTGCAGGCAACACTGTGAGCATAGCTCCGCAGGCCTACAAAGCATGGAACTTCCGGGTTGAGGGCGACTGGAGCGCCGCCGCCGCCTGGTATGAGATCGAGGCTCTTTCATCGGGCACCGTTACAATTGACAATCTCTGCCGCGAGTCGTTTCAGGGTGACCGCAAGCTGGCCGACATATTCGGGCATTTAGGCGTTGTGACCGAATGGGAGGGAGAGGACGGAGGCTCTGACCTTGTGGCATCTCCTGACCAGGATGCACGCCTGCGGATTGATTTCTCTGATACTCCTGACCTTGCGCAATATGTCATTGTGACCTGCGCTATGCTCGGCATACCGTTTCATTTCACCGGTCTGTCGACCCTCGCCATCAAGGAGACAGACCGGGTGAAGGCCGTCTGCACCGAAATGGCCAGACTCGGCATATTCATGCAGCCGGAGGGCAACGACGTGCTTTCGTGGGAAGGTCAGCGGCGGCCTATGACCGAACTTCCGCGTTTCGACACTTATGATGACCACCGAATGGCCATGTGCTTGGCTCCGGTGGCTCTGTTCGTGCCGGGCATAATCATCAATGATGTGGAGGTTGTCAGCAAGTCTTATCCTGAATTCTGGGATGAACTGAGGCGCGCGGGTTTCACTCTTCTTGACGGAGACGCACCTCTCCCCGACCCTGACGACGAATGATCTTTGCAGATAATCACCAATATTACTTGACTACTGACTGACTACAGATGACAGGCGCACTGATTATACTCGCTGTGACAGTTCTGACAGGACTGATTCTCTATCTTACCCATAGGCCGGATAGCGCATCTGCAAATGAAGGCGACTCCCCTGCCCTTTCAGGCTCTCATGACTCTGACGGAGAGGAGTGTTGCGGACTTCATGCCGTGTGTGAGAAAGGCCTCTCCCCAACCGAAGGTCCTGTCTATTTCGACGATGAGGAACTCGACCGTTTCGCAGGCCGTCAGCCCGACAGCTATACCGAAAGTGAGGTTGAAGAGTTCCGCGAGGTGCTTTACACACTTCTGCCCTCTGACATCTATCCGTGGGGTGCCTCTCTGACCCGGCGTGACATAGCTCTCCCCTATTCTCTGCGTGACGAATGGCTTATGCTGGTCAACGGCTGAAGCCCTCTAAGAGCCCTATAATTATGATAGAGATACTGCAATATGACTTTTTCAGGAGTGCTGTGATCGGAGTCCTGCTCCTGAGTGTGGCTTCGGCTATAATCGGCACCTATATAGTGACGCGCCGCCTCGTCTCCATATCAGGGGGCATCACCCATGCCTGCTTCGGAGGTCTCGGACTGGGATACTTCCTCGGATGCAACCCTATTGCAATGGCCGCGCTTTTCGCTGTAGGATCATCGCTTGGGGTTGACTGGATGGCCAGGCGCCACAGAGTGCGCGAGGATTCGGCTATTGCTGTCATATGGGCGTTGGGCATGGCCTTGGGCACACTTTTCATTTTCCTTACTCCCGGCTATGTGCCAGAACTTAATGCCTTCCTGTTCGGCAACATCCTGACCATCACTCACGGCGATCTCTGGACATTCGGCATTTTTACCGCAGTGTTGCTGCTCTTTGTGGCCGCTTTTTTCCGTAAGATAGTCATCTGTGCCTTTGACCCTGACTTTGCACGGGTGTGTCGTCTGCCTGTCACCTTCATCACTACGGCCATGACTGTTCTGGTGGCTGTCTGCATAGTTCTTACAATCCGTCTGGTGGGTGTGATGCTGCTGATGTCCATGCTTTCACTGCCTCAGATGATAGCCGAGGTGTTCTGCAACCGTTTCAAGTCCATGATGCTGCTTTCGGTGCTGGTTTCGCTGCTTTGCTGCCTCGGCGGACTGTTTATGGCTACCGTTGTCGATGTGCCATGTTCGGCACTGATAGTACTGACCATGACTGCGGCCTATATGGCCGTGCGCCTTTACAAAGCCATAGCCGGCTGAGGACGGCCGGCGGTGCGCCATACCTCACGGCGCCCCTGTCCGGGGCGTTTTGAATTTTGAAGCTATTTTGGTGGGGATAGAGATTTTTAGTACTTTTGCAGCTAATTACACTCTATAGATAACCCATACAGGATTATGCCCGAATATTCATATCTTCACGTAGCTTTCAGGGGTGAGGTCCAGGGAGTGACACGCACTCTCTATTCATATCCCTCTGAAGAAGAAGGTGACTTTGACCCGCGCTGGAATTCAACTCTCGTCGAACCCGGAGCCGCCGTCAAGCGCTTTCTCAACGCCAACGAATGTTACATACTTCAGTCAACGCCGCGCGGACATTATTTTTCGCTTATCACACGCAACGCTCTGAGCCCTGAGCGCGGCTACATGATGATATCCATCCTTGTCAGCGATGGCTGTTCACTGACAGGCCGTCAGCTGATGAACTCGTTCACCAATCTGAAAAAGGCTCTTATCGAGGATGAAAATCTCACTGACTCTGCTGTTGAAGAGGCCTTTGCCCAGGCTTCGGTGCCTGCGGAGCCTCTGAAGCTTGAGGCCTGGCGCTACAAGGCTCCAGCTGATGACGAAAAGCCCGCTGAAGCTGCTTACCGCACATATATCTCACAGCAGGAACTGGAGTCTATCTTCTCATTTCCCTGCCAGCCGGGCTATGAAGGATACCGCTGCATCATTGTTGTCTCGGCCACTACTTCGCTGCGTCCGGGCGTGAAGATGCCTCGCATCACCGCTCCCATACGCAAACTCTATTCGGTGGTGTGTCCGGAAGGGGTGACTGCATCGAGCCTGCAGGTCTATGACGGTGACCGTCTGGAACTTTCTTTCAGCAAGGAAGGTTTCAACACCCATGTGGAGACAGTGATAGTTGGCACTCCTTCGGCCTATACAAAGTATGAAGGCTCAACAATTGCCGTGCGCTCGGCCTCACAGACCGGCATACGTTTCGAACGCCGCATACCCGTCAAAGTGCTTTCTGCCAAGGGGGTGGCTCTCAACGGCTATACTATTACCCTCAACGGCCGGCCCGTCAATACGATGGACCCTTTTATCGAGCTTTTCGAAAAGGACCTGCAGCCCGACACAGAGGTGGAGATCACCGTGCAGTCAAACAATTACCGCACTCTCAAACTTAAGAAACCCTCGGCCGAGATGCTGGTGACAGAGGAACTTGAACTTGTCATGCAGCCTATAGAGCAGGGAGTTACCCTGCGTCTGGATTTCGGCGACGGACGGGTGTTCGAGCAGCAGATCTCCATTGAAAAAAACACTCCTGAATATAACCGCCTGCACTCAGGGAATTTTCACGGATTCCGTGCTCACCGACTTGTGACCCAGGATGACAGCGAGGTCTATAATGTGGATGTCCGAATCACCAGTCGCCCGGTGGCTCCAAATTTCGAGTCGGCACGTGGAGAATCTGCTACCGAACCAGCCCACAAGGCTCCGAAATTCGAGAATGTTTCTGATGAGGCCAGGCCCGAACGTCGCCCGATTGACGCCAGTCTCCCCGTGGCCGAAGGCCGTCGCGAAGCTGATAAAGAGGTTGCAGATACGGGTTCTAAACCTGATTTCGACTATGATGATGACGATGACGACGATTCAGCAGAGCTCAGACCTTGGTATCGCCGCGCAGCTTTCCTTTGGGGAGGTCTCGCAGTGATAGTGGCGGTGGTAGCTCTTGCATGGCTCCTGCCGCAATACACAGGCTCGTCTGACGATCCGGCTCCTGCCGAAGAGTTTGCGGCCGATGCCAATTCGGATCAGACAGTTGCTCAGGCTCCGGTGGCTCTGAGCCCCGAAGAGCAGGCAGATGTTGACTATCTCAACTCGAATCCGGTCTGGGATCTGGCCAAGATTCAGAGCGATATGGGAAAATCGCTGTTCCAGGCCATCGGTGAAGGTGATATTGACGCAGTTGTCAACAATCCTTACTATGCCGTGACCGGACGCTGCACCAATGAGAAAGCCAATCTTGTGGCAGACCTGATCTGGCGCGCAAAAGGATCTTTCAGCGATGCCGCCAACCGCCGCACAATGCGTTCAACTATCAAGAACGGTTCGATAGATCTGAAAGCCTTCTCTGACAATCTGGCCAAGCGCCGCCCGTCGGAAAAAGCCAACGAAGCCCCGCGCCCGGTGAAATAAGTGGTTCAGGATCTCATTCCCTGACAGTCACTCCGTCACGGTCCACACCTTAATATTATATAGGAAATATATAAACCGATCATTTTTCGCAGCTCCGGTCATTCAGCATGGCCGGAGCTGCTTGTCATCTGCACCGGACCGAAGGTGAAATGTCAGTCGCAGGCTTGGAAAAACGGAGAATAGTGTGTAAATTTGTGGAATATGGAAAACTATATAGTTTCAGCCAGGAAGTATCGTCCGGCCACGTTTGACAGCGTGGTGGGGCAGCAGGCGCTCACTGCCACTCTGAAGAATGCTATAGCCACTCACCGTCTGGCCCACAGCTATCTTTTCTGCGGCTCGCGTGGTGTCGGCAAGACCTCCTGCGCCCGAATTTTCGCCAAGACAATCAACTGTGCCAATCCTTCACCTGACGGAGAGGCATGCAACGAGTGTGACAGCTGCCGTGCGTTCAACGACGGCAATTCGCTCAATATCATAGAGCTTGACGCCGCTTCAAACAACGGTGTCGATGACATCCGCCAGCTTGTGGAGCAGGTGCAGATACCGCCTTCGCAGGGATCTTACCGCGTGTTTATAGTCGATGAGGTCCACATGCTGTCGCCCGCGGCATTCAATGCCTTTCTGAAGACCCTTGAAGAGCCGCCGTCATATGTGATTTTCATCCTCGCCACCACTGAGAAACACAAGATTATCCCTACCATACTCTCGCGCTGCCAGATCTACGATTTCAAGCGTATAACCGTGCGCGACATGATCGACCATCTCTCATATGTGGCCTCGAAAGAGGGCATGACAGCTGATCCGGCGGCTCTCAACATCATAGCCCGCAAGGCCGACGGCGCCATGCGCGACGCGCTTTCGATCTTTGACCAGGTGGCGGCATCGTCAAGAGGCAACATCACCTATCAGAGCGCCATCGACAATCTCAACGTGCTTGATTACAATTACTATAACCGCCTTCTCGACTGTTTCCTCGAAGGAAAAGTGCTGGAGACATGGATGATCTACAAAGAGATCCGTGACCGCGGTTTTGATTCGCACTTCTTCATAAACGGACTGGCAGACTATATGCGCGATCTCATGGTGGCGCGTGATCCGTCAACAATAGTTCTCCTTGAAGCCGACGATGAAGCCCGCAAGGCTATGGCCGTTACGGCTGCCAAGTGTTCGCCTGACTTCATCTATCGGGCCATGAATCTCTGCAATGAAGCGGATCTGAATTACCGGACGGCCTCTAACAAGCAGTTCCTGATAGAACTGACGCTTGCCAAGATATGCCAATTGCTAAGCCCCTCCCACAATAACGGCGCCCAGGGTGAGGGGCGGTTACAGAAAATCTCGTCAGGCGCCTCTGATCGGAGCCAGTCACCGGCTGCAAATCCTGCATCATCGCAGCCCGCACCTTCGCCACAGAGTGGGGGAGTGCAGCCTGCATCCATGCCACAGGTCATGTCTGCCACACCTTCGCAGCCTCAAGCAGCTCCGTCAATGCAGCCGGCTCCTGCGGCAAGGTCCATGACGCAGCATCAGCCTGCTTATCAGAGTCCGGCCACACCGACTCCCATAGTCTCTGCTCCCTCAGCCGGTTACAAGGCGGCTCCTGCGCGTCAGGCTGTTCCATTGAAGAGACCTCTGATGCGACCGGCCGGAACATTTTCTATAAATCATTCCAAGGATGCCTCGCAGTCTGCCTCGGCGCAGCCGGGCATCGGGACGACAGCGCCGAAGCGCAACGAACCTTATACCCGCGATCAGCTCAACAAGGCCTGGCAGAATTTCATGCAGGCTCACCCTACGGAACACATTCTGATCAACACCATGCGTGCGTCGTTTCCGGCGCCTCAGGAGGGCCATACCTATAAGATAATGGTGGAAAACGAAATGCAGCGTCAGACTGTGGAGCTGGCTTTTCCGGCGCTCCTGCAGGCTGTGCGCGACGAGCTTTCCAACGATCATTTCTCTCTGACCGTAGAGATAAACCAGGGCGCAGCCTCGCCCCACACCTGGAACGAGCGTGAAGTGCTCAACCACATGGTTGAAAACATCCCGGCCCTCCGTGGCTTCATTGACGATCTCGGCCTTACAATAGGGTAGGGCCCCCGCGAGCCGACCTCAGTGAGATGGTAAATCGGTGTCCTGCAGGACGTCAGCATCCACGGACAACGCGACATGGTGCCTGGCAAAGGAGGTTGATCCCGGTCGGAACGCGGACGGCGGAATGTCTCAACAGTATTGGATTCCGGATGCAGCGCGGCGGGCATGGTCTCCGGCGGGCTGGTGTCCGACAGGACACCGTTTTACTCGTAGCCCCCGACACCGTGCGCAGCACAAGGTGTCGGGGGAATAGATTACATATCATATTGAGAATGTCCGGCAGGACATTGATTTACAGGGCCGGATGGTTGCGGGCTGCTATCAGGTCTCGGTCTCGGCCGGATGTCACTGTCAATATCTACTAAAAAAGACCTGGGCTTGTGTCGGATATATGACACAAGCCCAGGCCTTTTTTTATCTGATAATCGACAGCTTCTTATTTATAGAAGGCGTTGATGTTGTTGGTCACTTTCTTGTTACCGATGAGGATGCGGTCAAGAGTGTTGATCATACGGGCGGCACCGCGCTGCTGGTTGTAGCGGATGGTGTTTTCGTCGAGGTCGAAGGGACGGCCTGCATTGTCGATTTCTGTAACCTGCATTACTATTACTGCATTGTTGCCCTGAAGAGGACCTACGAGAGCGCCCTTCTGAGCGTTGGCGATCTTACCCATGACAACGCTTTCGTTCATTCCGAGGCCGGGGATCATATACTGGCCGAAGTTTACGGTAGTAGTGTCAACCGAGGTCTTCATGAGCTGAGCATAGCCGGCGATGTCTTTGGCCTTGCCTTCATAGTCGGCGATGAGTTTAGCTGCTTTCTTGTTGTTGATGGCACGTGAAGCGAGGATTGCGTGAACCTGCTTGTCGCGTACGGGAACATAGCCGCCGTCATAGATGTCGTCAAGAGCCACGGCGAGGAAGCGTCCGGTCTGGATATCGCCGAACACTGGCGATACCTGGCCTTTCTTGGCATCCATTACCCATGCCACAGCGTTGTGTGAGTCATTGAGGTTGCCGATCATGGGCGAAGATGCAGTAACGGTGGCGGGGAAGGTGGTGTAGCCGGCTTCCTGAGCGTGTTCCACGAAGTCTTTGGCAGTCTTGTTTTCTTCAACATATTTGCGGAGAGCTGCGTCGAGATCGTTGACAGTAGCGTTTGACGGTTCGGTGGTGAAGGTCACGCTTGCGAGGTCGTAGACAGCCACGGGAGCTTTGCGTTCGTTCACGCGGAAGATGCGGCCGCCTTCTGCGAGGGTGTCAGGGGTGAAGTAGACGCCGGTGGCGCGGTCGGCGATGAGTTCTTTCATCGGAGCGTAGTTTGCGTCAAGCAGAGAGATCTCCATGTCTTTCTGTGACTGGGCCACGAGGGGCGATGAGGCTACGCTGTCAAGCGAGACGCCTGAGTTGAGGAGACCTACGAGAGAGTCAACCTGCGATTTTGAACCCTGCACTGCGAGGAAGTCGATCTTGACATCGGCTACTTCCATTTCTTTGCCGAGGAGCTTGGCGAGCAGATAGTCGTTGCCGGTTTTGCTGACGAGCACTGCCTTGCCTACAGAGAGAGAATCGACTGCGCTTTTCAGGCGGGCCTGCTTGTCGAGGTCGGTCTGGGAGATCTTGCGGCGGTCAACCACGAATTCTGGCATGTCGGTCAGACCCTGCATTTCTGCGTTTGAGTTGAGGGCCACCAGAGCATCTTCAACTTTCTTCTGACCGGCGAGGATGTCGGCTTCAGAGGGCACGATGCTGACTGCTATATAGTTGGCCAGGCGGCTGGGCTCATCGATAGCATAGCGGGCTTTCTCGTCGTTGTAGAGAGCATTGATGTCGCTTTCGCTGGCTTCGAAGTCCTCGTCCTTGAGGGTCGAGTAATCCTGCTTGGCGTAGACCACGTGAGAAGTTGAGGCGTTGTCGTCATAGAGAGCCTTGGCGTCAAGTTCATTGGCCACGAGGGTTCCTGCGAAAAGGTTCTGAAACTTCTGCTGGAGGATCATGCGCTCCACAGATTTTTCGAGGTCGAGCCAATAAGCCTGGAGCTGCTGGGCCTGAGCCTGCTGCATGCCGTATTTGGTCGGGTTGAATGCCATGTCATGGGCGGTTTTTGCGTCGGGCACACCGAGCTGCTGCTGCACCATGCGGTCTACATACTGTGAATTCTTGCCGACCATCATTTCTGTGAGTTCCTGGTCGGTCACGGTCAGACCGAGATCATTGATTTCATTCTCGAAAAGTTTTTCGGCGATCATGGAATTGAGCACCTGCTGCTGGAGCACGGCGTTGTCCATGCGCTGGTTCTGAGCCTGAGCCTGCTGTGAGGCTTCCTGCACACGGCGCTGGAATTCCTGAATGTCAATCTTGTTGCCGTCGACTTTTGCAATGGTAGTTCCGGTGCCGAAGAGTGTGCGGCCCGAAGTAAAGAAGTCACCGATGATAAAAGCCAGCAGACCGGCTCCAACGATGATGAGCAAGAGAGCTGACTTGCTACGGATTTTTTCTAAAGTTGCCATTAGATATGTTTAGATGATTTTTGATTTAAGCGTGTGGTTAGAACAGATTTCAGATACAATGCCCGAAATTAACGCACAAAGATAGCATAAATTCCATTTAATACAAAATTACGAGGGTGTAAAAAGTGAAAGCAGAGAGCAATATAGCCCTCCGGCGCGACGTTTTATATCAGAATGCCACTTCTCGCTCTCAGGTGTCAGCCCGCTTTTCTGTGTGACCGGGGGTGGGAGAGCTCTGGAATAAACGAGGCTTAAACAGTTTTAAAAAACCTATTTATAATTATAAGAATGAAAAAGTTACTCTTCCTTGTTTTTTTTGTCGTAGCGCTTGCCGCCGGTGCTGTCAGTCCGCGTACAGGGGTTTCGATCCTCGGCGATTCCTATTCCACATTCCAGGGCCATATGTCGCCAGACACCAATCTTGTGTGGTATTACTCCAAGCCCAAGCTTGAGCAAACTGATGTGACTGACGTGAAGCAGACCTGGTGGCAGCAGCTCATACGCGAGAAAGGCTGGAGGTTGGTGACAAACAATTCTTATTCCGGAGCCACTATCTGCAACCGCGGATATGACGGCAAGGACTACACCGACCGTTCGTTTCTGACCCGTGCCAAAACTCTCGGCTCGCCTGACGTGATTCTTATTTTCGGAGGCACAAATGATTCATGGGCCGGAGTGGAAGTAGGGGAATATGAGACTCCTGAAGGCAAGAAACCTGACTATTATACTCTCCGTCCCGCTCTTGACCGCATGCTTCGCATCATGAAGGACTACTATCCCGGCACCGAGATCTATTTTATAGTCAATTCCGAACTGCGTCCCGAAGTGACTGAGTCGATTCTGACCCTCTGCGGCCGTCACGGAGTCAAGACCGTCAGCCTGTCTGACATCGACAAAATGGCCGGCCATCCCACAGTCAAGGGCATGACCCAGATAGCCGAACAGGTAGGCGCCGCAATAGACTGACGGGGCCTCTTAAGAAATTTTTGCAGATTTTTGCGTCGATTTTTGCTCGGATGACCGGAAATGACTAATTTTGTAATCCGTTATGAAATACGGTTTTGACAACGAGAAATATCTCAAAATTCAGTCCGAACACATCAAGGAGCGCATAGCTCAGTTCGGCAACAAGCTTTACCTCGAACTCGGAGGCAAACTCTTTGACGACCACCATGCAAGCCGCGTCTTGCCCGGTTTTCAGCCCGACAGCAAGCTCAGAATGCTCAGCCAGCTGAGTGACCATGCCGAGATTGTGATAGTCATCAGCGCGCTTGACATCGAGAAAAACAAGGTGCGCAACGACCTTGGAATCACCTATGACATGGACGTACTGCGTCTGCGCAGGGAGTTCCAGAACCGCGGATTCCTTGTCGGCTCAGTGGTTGTCACCCACTACAACGGCCAGAGCAGCGCCGAAGCTTTCCGTCAGAAGCTTGAGCGCATGGGCATCCCCACCTATTACCACTATATAATCGACGGCTATCCAACCAATGTCGACCTCATCGACTCCGAGGAGGGCTTCGGACGCAACGATTATGTGGAGACCTCGCGTCCGCTCGTCATCGTCACCGCCCCCGGTCCCGGCAGCGGCAAGATGGCAGTCTGTCTCAGCCAGCTCTACAATGAACACAAGCGTGGCATCGAGGCCGGATATGCCAAATTCGAGACATTCCCCGTGTGGAGCCTCCCCCTGAAACATCCCGTCAACATAGCCTACGAGGCTGCCACAGCCGACCTCAATGACGTCAACATGATCGACCCCTTTCATCTTGAAGCCTATGGAAAGACGGCGATCAACTATAACCGTGACATCGAGATCTTCCCCGTGCTTAACTCTCTCTTCGAGGGCATCTATGGCAAGAATCCCTACAAGTCGCCCACCGACATGGGTGTCAACATGGTCGGTTTCTGCATCAATGACGACGATGTCTGCTGCGATGCCTCGAAAAACGAGATCATCCGCCGCTACTACACAGCTCTCAACCGCTTCGCCCAGGGCGAATCAAACGAGGGTGAGGTCAACAAGATCGCGCTTCTCTTCAAGCAGGCTAAGATCGACACCTCATACCGCCGTCCTATCAAAGCCGCCAAAGAGCGGGCCGAGCGCAGCGGTGTTCCATGTTCGGCCATCGAGCTTGCCGACGGCACTATCATCACAGCCGAGACCAGTGCCCTGCTCGGTCCGAGTGCCGCGCTGATACTCAACGCCGTCAAGCACCTTGCCGGTATTGACCATTCGGTCAAGCTGATTCCTCAGGATATGATCGAGCCTATTCAGAACACCAAGATCAACTATCTGCGCAGCCGCAATCCGCGACTTCATACCGACGAAGTTCTGGTGGCGCTCTCAGTGCTCAGCACTCATGACGAAAACTGCCGCCGTGCGCTTGAAAAGCTTCCCGAACTCAATGGCTGTCAGGTCCACTCTACTGTAATGCTTGGCGAGGTCGACCATAAGATTTTCAAGAAACTCGGCGTAGGTCTCACCTGTGACCCCCAGAAGAAAGTCAAGAACTGAGACCTTTTATAGAACTCATAGAGGCTGTTTAACAACTTATTAGACAGCCTCTATTAAGATTATCCATATGAAATCTAATGTATATTAGATCGGTTAATTTTGAAGAGTTACTTACGCAAAAGAATTCTTATAAACAGATGTCATTTTGCTTGTTTTTGCGTGAATTTTATATGGATTCCGGGTCTTTGCTTTTGGTTTTTCGTTTCGGGTTGGCGGGAAACCATCCGCGGGCCACTCGTTTTTCCTGTTCGAAGATCTCTCCTATGGTCCAGAATGACGAGAATGAGAAAACTCCTAAAAGCGATGACCAGAAGACGTCGCTGACCACTATCGAGGCGGCTATTCCGACAATTCCAAGAAGCAGGAAGCACCACCAGCAGCGGGTGCCGAAGTGATATTCACATTTTATGGTGACGGGGTGGAAGATTCCGATTATCAGGAATGTGCAGACTCCTATGGTGAGTCCGAGAACGTGGTGTTCGGCCAGTAGTTCGGTCATTTCGTGTAAGTAGTTTATGAAATGTGTTGTTATTTTGTTTCTGTTGTCATCGGCAGGGTCACGCAGCTGTTCACCTTGCAGCTTACATCGTAGGGGGTTACGTTGGCTGTGCGCGGGCGGCGTGAATAGCGATAGTAGAATGAATTCTGGGTGTCCCATGAGGGGAACTGTATCCGGCGGGTGGTGCCGGAGGGTATGTCGGCTCTGACTCTGCGGACGGCCTGGTGGAGGGTGCGGCCCTGCATGTCGGTATAGTCGAGGGTTATTTCTATCTCGCTTATTCCGGTTCCGAGGCTGTTGCTGACAAAGAGACTTTCCACCCGTGAGCCGAGCGGCTTGTCATAGCCTGAAAGCCTGACTCTGTCAGCCGCCGGGGCGCAGATGGTGTCAAAGGCTGTCTCTGCCGCAGGCGGCACATTCTCTGACTTGGCTGTGGCGGCAGTGCGCAGTTTTCCGCGCAGAGTCTTGTCGGCTCTCAGCGGAAGAGCCGGCAGAAGCGTCAGCAGCATTATCAGTAGTGTCCGTAGCAGGGTCATGAATTGTCAGATTAGTTGTGTGGCATGAAGTCTGGTGTTTGTCGGTCAGGCGGTCGTCCGGTCAGAGATAGCGTGGTTCTGATGGAATGGACGGAGCGGGAAACACCCGCAGACAACCCTGTATGGCTCCGGGATTTTTCTCCTGCCTCGTGAACAGATAGCGGTACATGTAGGGCAGGAGCCGCCACCAGTTGAATCTAAGCGATGATCCGTAGTCGCTGATTGATATTCGGCTGTCGTCATCGGTAAGAGTCACGGTAAATTTTTTCGGAGCGTGGAGAGTTGTTCCGTTGTCGAGGCGCGAGGTGTAGATCCGGGCGTCATAGACTCCGCGTTTCGCCGTGGGGGTGAGATAGCCCATTACGGTGCCGGGACGCAGGGCCATGTCGGCTGCGCGTACAATCACCATCCGGTAGACGGTTGTCTCGGCCTCATACTCACCGACGGCTCTGTCACTATTGCGCTCTATGGCCATCAGAGATCCTTCCGATGCAAAGCGCCAGAGGCCTTCCACGGCGTGGAGCGGCATCTGCGCGAGCCGGTCGGTCACACTGTCGGGTTTCGAGTAGCCGCTGACCACCTGCGACCGTCCGGGCACGTTCTCAAGGACACTCTTTTCGATTCTCTTTGCCGCCGGAGCGCAGAGAAACAATGCTGACAGCAGCAATGTCAGCAGCAACCGTCGCGGCGGGCGGATGTTTGAAGTGGAGTTGTAGGTTACAGTCACTGGTCGGAGAGAGTAGGGGTGGTGGAGAGTATAGGGTATGGCGATAGTGTGTATCAGTGTCAGATTGTAGCGAACTTATAGGCGAATCCGAACGAAAGTATCTCCTTGAACTGGAATTTGTGCCAGTCGGGATCGTCACAGTCGGGAGTCGATGAGTCGTAGCGCATGTGGACGAATATCTGGGTGGTCAGGAATCTGTTGATGTTGAACATGAAGGTGTTTTCCCAGTCTCCGTAGGCATAGCTGTAGTCCGAGAAGACAAACAGACGCGAACGCATGCTGATATTGTCGCAGATCTGCCAGGTTATCTTGCCCTCGGCGCTCGAACCGTATTCGCTTACCGTGTGTCGGCCCGGCTCAATACCGTATGACGTCTCATTCATGTGTTTGTTGAAACAGGTCTTCATGTTCCATGAAAGGGGAGAGATGGAGGCATCGAGGGTGAATGTCTTCTTGGGGTTGGCGTAGTTGTAGGTCATACCGACACCGACGTTGAGCTCGCCGGGCGACATGAAAGCACCTTTGAGTTCGTGGGTGTTTGGCTTGTAGTTTTTAAGAAACTGGGTCTTGAAGGAGACGTTGGTCGAGTAATACCAGCGCTTCGATGCCTTGTAGCCTACGAGCATGTTGAACTGGAAAAGGTCTTCCGACACCGAATAGTTGCGCAGCGAGTCGTTCGGAGCGTCGTTCATGCCGAGCTTGTACTGGAATGTTGTCTCGAAGAGGAATTTTTTGTGGAATGCGGGGTTGAGCTTGACGTTGTAATAAAGATTGACAAGCATGTTGAGGTTCTTGTTGCCGCCCTGATACCAGTTGGGCGAGACGTAGGCCTGCGAAAACTGCACCGATCCGTTGAACGTCTTGAGCCAATGGCGTTTGTAGAACTGGGCTTCAAGTTTCTGCTCAGGTGCTTTCTCCGGTATTATTTCGGCTATGACAATCTTGGCTGTCTTGGGGTCAACGTTGGCTTCGAACTTTTTGGGAGGTTCGGGCAGTGAGGCCTCGTCATATCGCACAAGATACGGAGTGCGCACCACCACTGCCTGACGGGCATGGCGTATCAGATCGTTGTGGTAGAGGTCGGTGACGAGCCATCCGAAGGTATTGGGGTCAAGCGGGCTGTCGGCCAGCGGTGCTGATTTGCTCACTCTCATGGTGTCGAGAAACTGGAATGAGCTGAACACAGCCGGACGGAAATAATAGGCGGGCAGGGGAGTGGTCACAATATCTTCAACCGCAGTGCTGTCCTGGACCTCCGGGCTTTCGGCTGCCGGTGCAAGAAGCTGCAGCATGTCATCCGGATTATCCGGATTGAGATTATGGATGGTGGAGTTGTAGATTTCGGAGCGGGTGTAGGGTGCTCCGAAGAGTGTGAGCTCCGGCACGTGGATCACTGCGGCCTGCGAAAGACCCGCTACGCCGACAAAAATACCTGCAAAAATTGACCTGATGTTCATAATGGCTGATTATGGACTTTAAAAACCCTCTCGGAGCATGAGAGGCCATACTCCTAATTATTTGCAAAATTAGCAAAAAAAATCAGAAAAAAGGAAGCCGGCAGATCATTAGAGTTAAAAAACGCCATAATCCCGCGGCAAAGCGGCGGATTATGGCGTTCCGTTGTATAGAAACAATTTCTTAGATGCGGTTCCCCGACGTTAACAAATATCGGGGAACGGGGGCTTAGAAGCTGTAGCTTACGCCTATCGAGGGGATGAAGGCATGGAGCTTATAGTCGGCGGTGAAAGTGCCTGAAGGCTTGAAGCCGAGTGCCTCGATCTGCTGCTGGGGCAGTCCGGCGGCTGTGAGCTTTTTGATCATCTGGCCTCCGAGCAGGTCGGCATACTCGCAGCTGGCATTGTCGACACCCATTCCGGCCACATACATGAAGCCGAGGTCGATTGACAGGCTGGAGATCGGACGGAAGGAGAGACCAACCGTAGGCTCTACCTTGGTCATGCCGGGAGTTTCGGGGTTGTAATAGTTCTTGTTGACAGGCGATGTGTCGACCATCAGGCCGGCGCGCACGTCAAAGCGGTTGGTGACGGCAAACTCTGCGCCAAGCGAGTAGCACCACGAGTTCTTGTATTTCTTCTCGATGTGCTGGTTATAGTCTGCGAGCTGTTCGCTGAGAAACTCGATGTCGAGCTGGCGGTAGGTGTGCCATCCGGTCAGACGGGCGTCGAAAGCGAGTGTCAGACGGTCGATGGGCTTGTAGGATACACCCAGACCCAACACCCACGGGCAGGGCATCTCGGCTTTGAAATTGGCCTTGTTGAGCAGGTCGAGGCTTTCGCCGAGGAGGTTCTGTGAAAGATCGTTGGCATATGACACCGTTGCGTCGCCGGCCTTGACCTTCATCGGCATGCGCGAACGGAACGAGGCGCCTACAGTCAGCCCGTCGGTGATGTCATACATCGCGCCTACGTTGAAGCCCACTGTCATCTCGGCCTGGCCCTTGAGGTTGACTGACGCCGGAGTGGTCGATCCGAAACCGGGAGTGCCTGCCGGAAGCTGTCCGAGTGCTGTAAGGGCTGCTATGGTGCGGTCAGTGGTCTCGGCGGTCACAAGGCCCTTGTTGAGGTCCACGCTGCCCCATGAGATCATGGCTCCGGCACCAACCGAGAGTTTCGGAGTGATGGCCCAGGCTACGGTAGGCTGTATGGTGAACACCTTGAGGTTTACGTTCTGGTTGAGCACGGCGCCGGGCCAGTTGTCGGTCCAGTTGATCGACGAGCCGTAGGGGGTATAGAACGAGATACCGGCCTTGAGATTGTCGTAGATCGAGAATGCGGCATGCACACCTATCGGGGTCGAGATGCCGTTGTCGGTCTTGTAGTCCTTGCCGTTGACAGTAGCGGTGGCGGTAGGCATGATTCCGGTGAGCGAGCCTGACAGATCGAGAGTCTTGTCCATGAAGCCCATACCGGCGGGATTGAAAAACATGCTCTCGGCTCCGAGTTTGAGAGCCACACCCGTGTGGCCCATGCCGATCTGCTTGGCCGACAGAGAGTTGATCTGATAGCCTTCGGCGTAGGCGGTGCCACACACAGCGGCAGCGGCAAGAGCCGAACAAATAAATTTCTTCATATCGAATTATTTGGTGATAGTTGCAGAAAAGATTCTGGCTGTGGCGATCCTGACCTTCGTATCGGCCGAAAGATCAGCGCATACAGCAATCTCCCGGCAGCTATTGCCGTGGCCTGCGGAAGCCTTCTGCACTGTGTAAAAATTTTGGAAATCGCCCGCAAAGGTAGCCCCTCCCCCTGACGCGACCAAAGAAATGCACACAATTTAACAATAAAATTGCTCTAAAACACTTTGAAATTGTTCTGATTTTCCCGCCGACAAACCTCCGAACCCACCACAGCCCCTACATTGCATATTTCCTAATTAAATGTGCATTAACTATTCCATATAAAAATTAACAAATAAAAACACAGCCCCGTCCTTAGCCTTATCCGAACGCCATATTTTAGGATAGGCTTGTAGGATAGGCCCATGATTATCTCTCTTTCAATTGATGGATTTTTATGATATTTGCATTTGAATTCGCATCTGTGACTGTAGAGACAGCCTCATCGGATTCAACTTTTCGTTGAATGATGGAGAATTCCATCGAAAAGGTGTTATTGAATTTTTATCTTCCATACTCAAACTTGGCGGTTTGTATTATTCCCGAAGATAAATAGACAATGGCACCTGCATCGGTAGCTATACCCGTATGCCTCCGTGAGGGGGTACTCTGTATATGCTCAATCGGTGTGGGGCTGTCGTCTTATCCGGGAATATAGGCACGCCAAGGCCTGAGTATGGGATAAGAACGAGATACAATCCTCACACCTTTTTCTATGTCTGAATCTAAAACGATGTTTCAGGGGGATTGAGAAACACATCTCAATATATTAATGTGCACAGAAACTGTTCCGCAATTCGAAGAAAAACGCTTTAAAGAGATCGCCGCCGGTGTCTTCGTCTTTGAAGGGCAGGATATAAGTCTTGAAACAAAGATTTATAAATATATGGATCTCTCGGCTCTGTTCGGGATTATGGACGGCCATTTTCGCATAAGCCGCCGTAAGGATTACTCGGATGTTTATGAGCACGGGGTGGTCACACTCCGCTGTGCCGAATTTTTGTTGCCTGCGGGAGAATCGGCCACTGAGAATGATCGGAAGCGTAGGGCTGAATACGAAAAATTTCGCAAATCGGCAGCAAACCTACTTTGTTCCTGCTTCACTGTCGCGCATGATGAAATGCACTGCATGTGGAAATCATTCACCTCAGGCTATACCGGAATAAGAATAGAAACCACAGTCGGAGCATTTGCTGAGAGTCTGAAAGACAAAGGTATTAAATTGTTCATTGGCACCATGCGATATTATAGCATTGATATGGGTGCTATTGACAGAACCGGGTATATTTTTGCAAAAAACAAGTGCTACAGTCCTGAATCTGAATTGAGAATCTACTTTAAGCTTGAAGAAAAAACGGAATGCGGCGGTTACAATCAGTTTGATGAGAATTGCTATCTGAATGTGGATGGCAGCAAGCTGGTTCAGTCTGTATTGCTGTCACCATTCATCCCTGGTTCATCCTGTTTTAAAGGCTGGCTCCTGACATCAATCCAAAATCAATATCATGATTTGAAAAATAAAATCTCGCATTCATCCATAAAGGTTGCAGATAAATTTTGATAATCTGTAAGATTCATGTGTTTGAGTTACTTATTAATAAACCAATAAATCAATTAATTATGAAGTTAGAAAAATTCTTTATCGGCTTGCTTTTAGCCGTAAGTCTTGTGGCCTGTTCAAAGGACGATGAGCCGGAAAACGGCGGTTCAAAACCGGGCACCGAACAGCCTGAAAACAGCTCCTCAGTGACAATCAATCCCGATGGCTCGACATCTACAAAGTCGGTGTTCTCTCCTATTGACGAGACAACATTTTATATTGATTATGTAAAATCAATGATTCGGTAAAATTTGAGGTCGTTCAGTCTTGGCTAAGCCGCTAACTGAGCCAACCGATGGTTTATTTTCTGAATTATTTTTAGATGCGGAGATTTTCCGCAAGTCGAAATAATTGTTGAGGCGAGATAAGATTCAAACATAAGCCGTTTGAACTGCGCTACCGAAAGATCCGGATAATCCTTCCTTATGACCTCTTTGCAGACATTGAGGGCTGTGAAGGAAAGATTGAACGCAAAGTCAAGCCGCTCCCTGTCGCGGGTCTGCTGTGACTGAAGTCCGGTAAACTGCTTGGCATCGCGTATACCGAACTCAATCTGAAAGCGGGTGCGGTAGAAACCGATGATCTTTTCAGGCCTCATGTTGGTGTCGGTAGAGAAGTAAAGAAGAGGCTCTGCGTTTTCAACCGGACAGACCACGATACGGATGTCGCGTTTCAATGCCCTCGAATGTACGACCGCCGTGTGACATCGGGTTTTGTTTCCTTTGGAATCCTCATATATGAATGAAGTGAACACGGATATGTCAAGGCTGGAGAAATCCACTTTCTCTCCATACTTTTTCTTTCTGCCGCGTCTTCGCGGGGCGGAGGAATCCGGTATGGCCAGATACCTCAGATATGAGTTGGCACGTAATCTCCCGACAAATCGAAATCCCATGCCAATCACTTCATTTACAAACTCATATTTGGAGAAAAAGGCATCGGCAACCAGAATATCCGTCAGTGAGAGCAGCTCTGCCGCCTTTGACCTGACAAGTGCCACATACCAGTCAAGCATTGACATGTGCTTCTCGGACTCAAGAGTCTTGAAGTTCGGTGACTGGACAGCACCCAGCATCACGCATGTATGTTTACTCAGACTTATTGCCCCGATCGCCATTATCTCCAGACCGCGTTTGACACGTTGTGCCACCCCTGACCAGAAACGGCCTATGCCATACGTCAGTCTGCCTGCTTTTGAAATGAACGACGGATCGATTGCCACTGCCATGTCATGGGCCGGCCCAAAACAATCCTGCGCCATACCTATGTTGACTTTCATCCAGTCTACGGATGTCTTGAAATTGGAGGCAAAGGTCTTGGCTGTACGACCGCCATAGCGCGACAGCCGGGTAAAATTGACTTTGCCCGGAATCAACGCTACAGTGCGTATTGTTAAAATCAGCCAGTTGAGGAACCTTTTGCTCATCTTGGTTGTAGTATTTTCAAATACCGACTTACACCGAAAGGTGAAGTCTTTGAGAATCGCCAATACGTTCATACGCTAAGTTTTTTTATAATGAACGATTTGGCGATTCATTTGTATTTGATAATTCGTTATATTAACTTAAGTTTCAACTACTTCTGTAATTTTTACCGAATCATTGTAAAATATAAAATAGTAGATTCTCACCTTGAAATAATAGGCTATGACCCTGTAGAACTCAAAGGAGATGTAAAGCCATATGCGACAGTGAAATACTTGGGTACTACGTATAATACCAGGATTATAGCAGAGGAGGCATTTAGAGGGAGCTCTATAACAAGTATAAATATCCCCAATTCAGTTACCGAGATTGGTGGCTCTGCCTTTTCCGGTTGCAGTTTCCTGACAAGTATCACCATACCAAATTCAGTTACCGAGATTGAACGCTCAGCCTTTGAGGGTTGTAGTTCCCTGGCAAGTGTTACCATACCAAATTCAGTTACCGAGATTGAACGCTCAGCCTTTGAGGGTTGTAGTTCCCTGGCAAGTGTTACCATTCCAAATTCAGTTACCGGGATTGGAGGCTCAGCCTTTGAGGGTTGTAGTTCCCTGACAAGTGTTACCATACCAAATTCAGTTACCGGGATTGGAGGCTCAGCCTTTGAGGGTTGTAGTTCCCTGACAAGTATCACCATTCCTAATACAATTACTTACATTAGTGCCGATGCCTTTAAGGGTTGCAGTTCCCTGACAAGTATCACCATACCAAATTCAGTTACCGGGATTGGAGGCTCAGCCTTTGAGGGTTGTAGTTCCCTGACAAGTATCACCATTCCAAATTCAGTTACTGGGATTGGTGACTCTGCCTTTTCTTATTGCAGTTCCCTGACAAGTGTCACCATTCCAAATTCAGTGACTGAGATTAGAAGCTCAACCTTTTCCGGTTGCAGTTCCCTGGCAAGTGTTACCATTCCAAATTCAGTTACTGGGATTGGTGACTCTGCCTTTAAGGGTTGCAGTTCCCTGGCAAGTGTTACCATTCCAAATTCAGTTACTGGGATTGGTGACTCTGCCTTTAAGGGTTGCAGTTCCCTGACAAGTATCACCATTCCAAATTCAGTTACTGGGATTGGAGGCTCAGCCTTTTCTTATTGCAGTTCCCTGACAAGTATCACCATTCCAAATTCAGTTACTGAGATTAGAATCTTAACCTTTTCCGGTTGCAGTTCCCTGGCAAGTGTTACCATTCCAAATTCAGTTACTGGGATTGGTGACTCTGCCTTTTCTTATTGCAGTTCCCTGACAAGTGTCACTATCCCCAATTCAGTGACCGAGATTGAACAGAGTACATTTTTTAAGTGCAGCTCCTTGGTCGAGATTATAATTCCAAGTTCTGTTGTAGAAGTTTTTGAGAATTCGTTTTATGGGTGCTATATGTTGTCTGATATTTATGTAGGAGGAATACCAAGTTTAAGGCATAATATGTTTAATCCTTTACCAGATGAAGTATATGCTAATGCTGTTCTTCATGTGAAAGCTGAAAATATGGGGTCAAGCCGAAAGCACGGTGCATGAATTTTGAGAAAAGTGTTAAATTTGTGGCATGAAAACCGCAGATGCAATATGGATGTGCCTGCCCGAGGGCATGGACGAACTATTTGAAATGGTGCGCTTCGAGCGCACGGAACAGTCCTATGACATATGGCTTGACGAAAAGAAGAAACTGTCTGATGAAGACTATCGTAATCCAAATATCGTAGCGCGAGGCTATACGGATTATGTAACAATACAGGACTATCCGATGCGTGGACGGCCTGTATTTCTTCACATGCGCAAGAACAAGTGGTGGGACAGGCAGACCAACGAAATCTTCAGCTACAATCTCGAACTTCCCAACGAGGAAGGAACACGACTCAGCGCCGAGTTCGTGGCTTTTTTAAAAGACGAAGGTGGAGACGACAGCCCTGTCGATTAAACAGATAGCGCAGATGTACTGCGTCAACGGCAAACATTTTGCCGACTTGTACCGCAATAAGATAAGCGGTTACGCCGACTGGTGCGAACAGGAGCTTGGCTGTGGGTTCTATTTCAACGCCGATAATATCGGCCCTTACATGAGTCTTGATGAGACGTGTCTGAGCAACGGGGAGGTATGGACGTTCCTGACCAACAAGGACGGCCACGGAGGCAAGGGAACACTTGCGGCAGCCATTCCCGGAACAAAGAGTGACGAAATTATATCCATACTCATCGGAGCTATGGAGAAATCAATCAGACGCAGGGTCAAGGAAGTGACCTGCGATCTCTCGCCATCAATGATGCTCATAGCCGCAGAAGTGTTCTATAACGCCCATGTAGTCAACGACCGTTTTCATGTCCAACAGGTCTATAATGAGGCCGTTGACGAAATCCGCATTGACATTCGCCGACAGCTCATCGCAGAGGAAAACAACCGCAACAAGTCCGAACCGCCGGTAACGTACTCCAACGGAGAGACCATGCGCCAGATACTGGCTCGCAGCAAACACACTCTGATGATGTCGCAGAACAAATGGACTGACATACAGCGCCATCGTGTCAACATACTGTTCAAATACTATCCAATATTGAAGGCTGCATACAGCCTTGCGATGGAGCTGCGCAAGATTTTCAACGCTAAAATCTCACCGACAAAAGCCATGGGGAGGATGAACAAGTGGTATGAAAAGGTAATGGCATTGGGTAACAACAACTTCCGCTCGGTAATCAAAACATTCAAGAACCACGCCCCAACAATCCTGAACTATTTCCGTCGTCGTGCGACCAATGCCTCTGCCGAGGCATTCAACTCTAAAGTCAAAATATTTCGCTCACAAATGCGTGGTGTCCGGGACCGCGACTTCTTCATCTTCCGATTAGTCAAACTCTACGCCTAAAAATTTAACACTTCTAATTGCCCAATTTAACATATGCACCGTGCTTTCGGCTTGAGCCAAAATATGGACTGGTTCAAATCTAATTCTTGGTCTCGGTTTAAAAACATAGTAGGAGATTATAGTGGAGAATAGAACCGTTTGGATGAATAGGTTAGTCTCAATCTCAGCACTCTAAAAAGCAAAGCGAGGTCGTGAATCGGAAGTGCACGACCTCGCTTTTAAATGTTACACAGCGATAGAAGAGTAGCTTGACGGCTTGGCTGCTTATTTCTGTTCCGAGCCGTTTGAAAGCCAGAGTTTGAAGAGTTTGTCGGTAATCTCGTATGGAGTGCCACGCTTTTCAGGATCGGTTTTGCGTATCGTATTGTCCTGCACAAGTTGTTGCAGGTATGGAGAGAGGCTACCTGCCGGAGCCGATATCAGCTCACGGAGTTGAGAGAGGTTTAATGGAGAAGCTGACTTTGAGAGTGATATCAGTATTTTTTGTGAATAAGCCGGAAAACTCTCAAATCTGGCGCGGTATATAGGCGCCGATAGAGTGGCCAGTTCTTTCAGGTCGTTGTCCGGCCAGTCAGATCTGTCTATGATATCGCAGGCAATCTTTACAGAGCGTATCACCGGCGGCTGATAGGCAAGCAGGGCTGACAGGCGTTTAGCTTTTTCTTCCGGGAGATTTAATGTTTCTGACAGCGAATCCTGAGTAATGGCAGGGATATAGATGGTCCTGACACCTTCAAAAAAAGGTGCCTTATAGTCGGCCAGGGCCTCGCTGATTTTCGGGACTGCAGCGATGAGCATAGGAGCCTCCGGCTGATAGAGATAGTTTCGCAGAAGATACTGATCATCAAACGGGCTTCTGTTGAAGAAGAAGTCAAGATCGTCAATGATTACAATGCGCCGTCTGTCGCCATTTCCTTTAAGAGGCCGGGTGCCGTCATAATCAGTCCCTTCGATGGCCTTTATGATATCGTTGCTGCTGAAAAATTCTTTCCCGTCAAGCAGCTGTACTGATTCTCCCCAGCCGTTTTCCCGAAGCCGTCGGGCCAACTCAATAAGCAGAGTGGTTTTGCCCGATCCGAAACTTCCGATCAGGAACAAAGGCTGAGGTATATGGCCTACAGATTTCTCAGCCTCAATGTGGAGCATCATATGGCTGAGGGTCTGTTCGGATATATTTAACATATTATGTAGTATAGTATTACACATAGAGTGTAAATACATAGCAAATGTATAAAAAAAATTATATATAAGAAAATTTATATATAAGATTTTTTATACAACTGTCTCTCCTCTGTGGTTCCCTCTGCGGGGTGGGGTGGGAAAAGCAGCTCCTTCTGACTGCCGGGTTGGCTGTCGGAAGGAGCTGCTTTGATGGGGATATGGTGGAGGTCAGCGGAGGGGCTGACCGCTCTCCTGAGTGCGTGGTGATCAGCGGCGGCCCTGGCGTTTCTGCTGTTCGCGGAGCATCTGCTGCTGTTTGCGCTGGGCCTCTTCGAGACGGGCCATGAAACCTGATTTCTTTTTGGGCTTCTTTGCGGCCTCGGCCATTTTGGCGCGCATCTTGTCTTCGCTGACAACCTTGCGGAAGATGTAGGTCTGCACGATGGTGATCAGCAGTGACAGGAAGTAGTAGTAGCTCAGGCCGGCGGCATAGTTGTTGAAGATGAAGAGGAACATCACGGGCATCAGATACATCATCCACTTCATGCCCGGCATACCTGAAGATGCCTGGTTCTGCATGTTGATGCGGGTGTAGATGATGTTGACCACGGTCATCAGCAGACAGAAGAGGCTGATGTGGTTGCCGAATGTGCTTGAGATAAACGGAATGTTGGCCGACCACGAGATGATGGCGTCAGGGGCCGAGAGATCCTTGGCCCAGAGGAATGATTCGCCTCTCAGCTCGATGGCCGAGGGGAAGAACCAGAACATGGCCACGAGGATAGGCATCTGAAGCAGCATGGGCAGACAGCCTGAAAGCGGATTGGCTCCTGCGCGTGAGTAGAGAGCCATAGTCTCCTGCTGGCGCTTCATGGCGTTTTCGTTGCCGGGATACTTGTCATTGATGGCCTTGATTTCAGGCGCGAGCAGGCGCATACGGGCCTGTGAAATCATGCTCTTGTAGGTGAAGGGGAAGAGGATGATCTTGATGAAGATGGTCAGCAGCAGGATGATGATGCCGTAGTTGGAGATAAAGGAGCCCAGCAGCGTGAACACCGGAATGATGATCAGCGTGTTGATCCAGCGGAAGATGGGCCATCCGAGGGGTATCAGCTTGGTCAGGTGCATGTTTTCTTCGGGGAAGATCTCTTTCTCCACCGCGCTCATCACGGGGTAGGAGTTCGGGCCGAGATACATCACGAACGAGGCCGGATTGGCCGCGGCGGCTGAGTATTCGACCGTCATGTCACACTGCATGGCCTTGATGAAGTCTGGGTCATCCTTAAGCACGGTGCTCTTCAGGTTGCCGCCGCTGAAATTAGTGCGGGCCATGAGCACGGCCGAGAAGAACTGGTTCTTGCAGCTGATCCATTTCAGGCGCTGGTTGATCTCCTCGTCATCGTCCGAACCCTCGCTTAGGTTGTCGACATCGCCGTCGGTAAACATATAGTAGAGCGCCGAGTTGCGTTCCTCGAACACACGGCCGGCCTCATTGCGGCGCATCTTCTGGTGCCAGGTGAAATCCATCGAGGCCACTGACGAGGGGATGATGCTCTGCATTCCTTCCTGGATCACGTCGATGTTCACCAGATAGCCGTCGGCCGGGAGGGTATATTTGATGCCCCAGCGTGCGCCGTCACCGAGTTCGAGTTTCATCAGCACCGAAGAGTCGCTTAGCTGCACGGGTGTGAAGAAGAATTCGCTGGTCTCGAAGCGCTGTGTGGCCGAGGTCAGAGTGAAGTTGTAGATGTCGGTCTCCGGCGAGAGAAGCTCGATCTTGGTAGAGTCATAGCTGTTGTAGTCGCGGAGAGTGGCGCGTGAGATCACGCCGCCCTTGTTTGAGATCTCAAGGCTGAGATTTTTGTTTTCGAGTTTCACTGTGGTGCTGTCACCTGAAAGATGGCGGGCGAAGCCGCGGTAGCGGGCAGCCGTAGCAAGCGCCTGACGCAGATTCTTTACAGCCGGCACGCCTACGGTCAGCGGAAGGGCCGATTCGGAGCTGAGAAGGTCGGCCACGGCCACCTGACGGCCGTCGGCATCAACAGTGCCTTCGAGCTGACCCTCGGCAGTGAGGCGCAGGTCAACCTTGTCGACGCGCAGAGTCGAGGTGCCGTTGACAGTGTCAGTTGTTCCGAGCTCGCGCACGGTGCTCTTGATTGCGGCTATCTCAGCCGGGGTGATCGAGTCAAATTTCAGAGCTCCGGCGTCAGAGGCCTTTGCAGCCTCCTGAGCCTCCATCTGTTCGCGCTCGATGCGTTGGCGCTCCAGCTCTTCGGGAGAGGGGCGGTTGATGTAGGTGAATCCGAAGATGATAAGGCCCATCAGAAGGAGCCCGATTAGTGAATTTCTGTCCATTCGGTTGATTTAGAGGTGTGTTACTTATCAGTGGTCCGTTCCTCGTGATAGCTGATGGCGCTTCTGACGAAGTCCATGAACAGCGGAGAGGGCGAGAGTACGGTTGAGGAATATTCAGGGTGATACTGTGTGCCGATAAACCAGCGGTGGTCCGGAAGCTCGACAACTTCTACGAGATGGGTGGCGGGATTCTCTCCCACACACTTCATGCCTGCGGCCTCGAAGCGGGCGCGGAAGTCGTTGTTGAACTCGAAGCGGTGGCGGTGGCGCTCGCTGACTCTTGTTGCCCCGTAGGCTTTGGCTGCGCGCGAGCCTGGCTGCAGTTCGCAGTCATAGGCTCCGAGGCGCATGGTGCCTCCCATGTTGGAGATCGACTTCTGCTCTTCCATGAGGTCGATCACATTGTCGGGAGTGTGGGGCTGCATCTCGGTCGAATTGGCTTCCTTCAGGCCGAGTACGTTGCGGGCGAACTCGATCACCATGCACTGCATGCCAAGGCAGATGCCGAAGGTTGGCACATCGTGTTCACGACACCATTTCAGCGCTGTGAATTTGCCTTCTATGCCTCGCTGGCCGAATCCGGGGGCTATGATCACACCGTCGAGATCGCGCAGCTGGCTGTCGACATTCTCAGGGGTCACGCGCTCAGAGTGGATGTAGCGCAGGTCAAGAACATGGTCGGCATATGTGGCGGCCTGGAAAAGAGCCTCGTTGATCGACTTGTAGGCATCCTGAAGCTCCACGTATTTTCCAACAAGGCCTATTGTCACCTTATTCTGTGCGGTGCGCATCTTGGTCAGGAATTCCTTCCAGGGATTCATGTCGGGCTGACCCTGCGGATCGAGGTCCACCAGACGCATCACAATCTCGTCGAGATGCTGCTCGTGCATCAGCACAGGCACATCATAGATACTTTTGGCATCGATGCTCTGGATCACGGCGTCAGGCGCCACGTTGCAGAACTGGGCAATCTTCTTGCGCATCGTCGCCGGAATGTCATGCTCGGTGCGGAGCACCAGCACATCGGGCTGGATGCCGAGCTGCTGCAGCTGCTTCACCGAATGCTGTGTCGGCTTGGTTTTCAGCTCCTTGGCTGCGTTGATATAGGGCACATAGGTGAGATGCAGGCAGAGGCAGTTGTCTTCGAGTTCCCAGCGCAGCTGACGCACAGCTTCAAGGAAGGGGAGCGACTCGATGTCGCCTACCACACCGCCTATCTCGGTGATGACAAAGTCGAAGTCGCCTGTCTTGCCCAGAGCCATGACATTGCGCTTGATCTCATCGGTGATATGTGGGATGATCTGCACCGTCTTGCCAAGATAGTCGCCGCGGCGTTCCTTCTCGATCACACTCTTGTAGATGCGGCCGGTGGTCACATTGTTGGCGCGTGTAGTCTGGATATTGGTGAATCGCTCGTAGTGTCCGAGGTCGAGATCGGCCTCATGACCGTCAACGGTCACGTAGCACTCCCCATGCTCATAGGGGTTGAGAGTTCCGGGGTCGATGTTGATGTAGGGGTCGAACTTCTGGATAGTTACCCGAAATCCGCGTGCCTTCAGCAGACATGCGAGAGAGGAAGAGATTATTCCCTTGCCAAGCGACGAAACCACGCCGCCGGTGACAAAAATGTATTTAGTTTCCACGCTTTATGATGTGATAAGAGTACTTCAACTTCGCGTATAGTTTAAAATAAGGTGCAAATTTACAAAAAATCGGGGATTATTCCGTAAATTTGCCTAAACTTATAATATTGCGATGATAAAGAATTTGCTTTTTGATCTCGGCGGTGTGATCATGGATCTTGACCGCAACCGCTGTGTGGATGCTTTCAAAGGGCTCGGCATGAAAGATCCCGATGATTTTCTTGGCCTTTACGGTCAGAAAGGCGACTTTCTCGCTCTTGAATCGGGCGAGATCGGTGCCGATGAATTCCACCGCCGCATACGCCCCCTCTTCGGCAACCCGGACCTCACCGACGCGCAGATCGACGACGCCTTCAACCAATTCCTGATCGGAATTCCCGTTGACCGTCTGGAAGCGCTGCGCGCGCTCCGCAGCGACTACCGTATCTGCCTGCTTTCCAACACCAACCCCATCATGATGGAGAGCAAGATCGCCGAAGAGTTCTGCAAGGAAGGCCGCGAGATGGCCGACTATTTCGACGGCATAGTGACCTCATACGACGCCCGCTGCTGCAAGCCCGGCAAGGAGATCTTCGACTACGCCGAGCGCACCTGCGACCTCGTGCCCTCCGAGACGCTCTTCTTTGACGACTCCCAGGCCAATGTCGATGCCGCCCGCTCGTTCGGATTCCATGCAGTGCTCGTCCGTCCGGGCGATGAGTTCGCCGACCTCCTGCGCGACTTCTGTGAAAACCTCACCCCCGCTCCGGACGTTAGATAGATGCGCCCCGCCTCCTCATCACGCAAAAACAGCCTCTAAGTAAATTGTCATAGAAATGAGAATCATAACCGGAAGTGACAGATCTACCCGCCGCATAGCCGCCGTAGGCATGTATGACGGCGTACATCTCGGCCATAAGTTTCTTATCGAATACCTCAGGCTTGAAGCCGCCTCACGCGGTCTCACCCCGGCCGTCATCACCTTCTCACGCCATCCGCTCTCGCTTTTGCGGCCTCTGGAGTCGCCCGGACTGCTCACCCCGCTTGACGACCGTTTGCGTCTCCTCGGCCAGGCCGGAGCCGACGATGTCATAATGCTCACCTTCAATGACAGTCTCCGCCGCAAGACAGCCCGCGAGTTTCTCAACATGCTCAGGCTGTCATACGGCATAGAGACCCTCGTGCTCGGATTCAACAACCGTTTCGGACATGACCGCCCCGATGCTTTCGATGACTACAAGGCCCTCGGAGCCGAAATAGGCATCGAGGTGATTGCCGCACCTGAATATTGCGGTGCCGGAGCGCCGGTAAGCTCCTCCGTCATCCGTCACCATCTGCTGAGCGGAAAGCCGGAAAAAGCCGCCGAATCACTCGGCCAGCCCTATCGCCTGCGCGGCATAGTGACACACGGACAAAGCCTCGGCCGGACCATAGGCTTTCCCACAGCCAACGTCGAGCCGACCGACAAGGACTCGCTCATACCGAAAGCCGGAGTCTATGCCGCCTTCGTGACCACCCCTGACGGAGTGCGCCGTCCCGCAATGGTCAACATTGGCTTCCGCCCCACTGTCTCCGACCCTGACGCACCGGGCCGTCTATCCATTGAGGCCAACATCTTTGACTTCATCGGCTATCTCTATGATGAGGAAGTCACTGTAGAATTCATCCGCTTTCTGCGCGACGAAAAGCGCTTCCCGTCAGTAGAAAAACTCACCGAACAGCTTCGCGCCGACGCCGCCAAAGCCCGCAAAACCCTCACCCGCTCCTGATACGCGCAGAGATCCCCCGGCATCACGCCCCTTGAAATCCACATCATATTCCGTTCGTGGTGGTAAATCGGTGTCCTGCCGGACACCACATTTGTTTGAATGTTCCCCCCGACAAACCCAATGTCCGACAGGACATTGGGTTATCATCGTCCTCCCCCAAAAAAACGCATATTATATCTGGCATCCATCCGACTATCGGTGTCCGGATGGGCCATTAGCAGAGATGTTTCGAAAACATAGCTTCTCCGGACATCACCGTCCGGATGTGCGCAACGCGTGTCTCCATCCTTCCGCTATCCGTATGTCCCAGCTTTGAATTCTCATCTTATACTTTTTTATCTCCATTCCCATATAGTTTTATATTTTTTAAAATTTGTAGACGTATAATTGTTATTTTATATATATATTTGACTATATTTGCAATGAATTGTTATATTTTGAATTGTAAAAGTTGAGTTATGAAAAAAGTTTTAGTTCTATTCGCAATCTTATGTGGATTTGTTATGTCTTCTTGCAATGAAAGCCAATTGGTCGCTCCGTGTGAAATAGATAATTCACAATATAATGATGTGCAGAAATTAGAAAAAGTATTCAAAGATTTGGAGGCACTTAATTCGGCATATCCTTCTGAAACAAGCCGTGGATGGAAACCAAAGTGGCCTAATATTCCTCGTGATTACGCGGATTTAGCTGATATGCTTGGCCAAAAATGTGGTACTGTTGTAGGGCGTTGGACAGGAGCTGCTATTGGTAGTTCTGTAGCAGGGCCTGCAGGAGCCTGTATTGGTCATGTCTGGGGTGGTGTAGCTGGAGGATATATTGGTTATGTTGCCGCATCTGCAGCAGCTAAGAGATATTTTGATTGTGCCGGTTTAGCAGTTAAAGATCCAAATTATAGATTTATATTTGATAATAATATACAGGTAGCATGTGTTATTTCGGATTGGGCTGATACTGAAATGCGAGCTATAAATGATGATATGATAGCGGTTTTTTCTGCTCCTAATACTGATGGTTTTATAGATGAAGGTCTTGATAATGAGCCTGGATGGGGATATATACCATCAATATTAAATAATGTAGAACGATGTGATTCTTTAGGATATTATCATAATAATATGATGGTAACATTTGAAAATGAAAGCGATAAATATATAAAAAATGGGGAACCAGATATTGAGAAAATATATAATTATGTTGCATCCTATATTGTAGATACAAATTTTGATATAAATCGTATATCTGAGGATATTGAGTTAAAAAATAAAGTTATAGAATTTTGTAAAGACATAGCGAATATGGCAATGTCATCATATTATTCAGGAGAAGATTATATTGATCTGCAATGTACTTATATGAAGAACATGGGATTTTCTGAAGAAGAAATTTTTGTATATAAAAATTTTGATGTTGAGATAGCATATAAATGTACTCAACTATCAGAAGAGCAGATTCATAATTATGCAGCCGAATTAAATACGATTATATTAAATTCAGATGTTACTCCTAAACAGAAAGCGGATTTGGCAATAGGAGCGCAGGCTGCTATTAACAGTGTATTATTTTGGAACCAATTTGAATAAAAATGATAGAGGGAATACTCCGGCTCATGACCTACTTTATTGCAAGTGACTCAGCCGAAAAACAGATAAAAAAGAAAATATCAAACAAATACCTGCGCTTCCTCCTGTGGCTGATAGCCGGAATGGGCATTCTGTTTCTGTTTGATTGCATTGCAGGCTTGATTAAAAGAACTCTTTAACCCATCCCCACCGACCATGCTGGAAATCATTCTTGTCTCAGTGCTTGCCATAGTCGCAACGATATTCGTAGTGTATCACATAGGATGGCGTCTGTCATCGGCCTTCGCAAAAAGGGCACTCTTTCATGTGGTATTTATAAGCACCTTCGTGGCATTTTATGTGCTGTTCGAGAATACATTGTTTGAATCGGTTGAAAGCGGATGGCTGCGTTTCGATCTATGGAGCGTGCTCGACAGATCTGATGCACCGCTCCCTAACAATATACGCGGACCCCTTCAGCCCCTATGAGCGGTTTATCCGCCCGGCAGCAAAAGCCACATAAAAAACTATCTTTGGGCAGCGGATTCCGGGACCGTTCGTGGTGGTAAATCGGTGTCCTTGACTGGACACCACATTTGTTTGAATGTTCCCTCCCCCGACACCTATGCGCAATGCGCTGCGGTGTCGGGGGCTATGAGTAAATCGGTGTCCTGCCGGACACCCGATAGCCACGGATCATCCGGATCCGCCTTGTCGGGCACCTACCGATAGTGGATCCGGTCTTGCCGGCCATCGCCATGTACGGACTATCGGGGGGCGCTTTGTCGGGTACATGCTGATTGCGTAGCCATCTGGAATCCGCTTTTTCAGACGTGTTGCCGCCTGCGGATCTGTCAGGCCATGTTGCGCGTGCTGAGACCGGATGGGCGTCCGGAGGACGCAGATTTACTCATAGCCCGTGACACCGCAGCGCAAAGCGCGCAGGTGTCACGGGCTTGTGATCCCCCTGCATATGGTGTCCGGCAGGACACCGGTTTACCGCCCGGCCGGATATGAAAAAAGCTGTCTCCCGACAGCTTCAATTCATTTAATAAGTAAGTCGTAAAAATTAATTTATACTAAGCCGCATGGACAAAATTGATATTGAGTTCAGATCCAAGCGCAGCCAACGCACGGTTAGTTGCATAGAGCAGGGATTCTGTGGAGCAATAATCCGCAGGTCTGAGCCATTTGCCCTTGAGGATTCTCCAGAGCGTCTCGGCGATATTCAAATGTGGACTGTACGGTGGAAGGAAAAAGAGATACAACCCACGTTTCTCCCATATTGGACGGAGTTCCCGCATGAGTTTGCATCTGTGGACGCTTGCATTGTCAAGGACAACAAAAGTGTTTTTACGGATACGGAGAGAAAATCGGTCAAGAAAGTCGGCAACCTTGTCAGCGGTCATATTCTCAGTTGTGGAGAATCCTTCATATCGATTGTTGCGGTCTATCATGCCGAAAATATTGAGTCTCAGACCTCTTTCAGATGGGATATAGACATCTTCACCTCGGAACTGCCATCCGTATGGCACATATCCCTCGGTGCAGATGTGGCTTTCATCTCCATAATAAATGTCGATGAGACAATCTTTTTCCTGTTGTACGAGTTCTTGCAGCTTCTCGGTCTTATACGCATAGAGCTGCGGCGAGGGTTTCCCCTTTGGACGTTTTCTTATACGTCTATATCCCGCGCCAAGGCGGATAAAAAAGCCCTGAAGGTACTCTCGGAGGCTTCTTTCCCTGAAGCCTGCTGCCATGCCTCTTTCGCTTTCTTCACGCTCTGCCTGTCGTTCTCTATGGCTTTGCGTACCGACTCTTCGTCCGAGCAGTCCATTATTGGCTTCCGACCCCGTCCGGGACGTGTTTCCAGTCCTTTGATTCCTTCGGCCTCGAAGCGTTTCACCCAGGAATTGACTGATATATGGGTCATGTCGGTCTGTTCTCCAACCTGTTCCGAAGTCAGGCCGGTGGATTTCAGAAGCACTGCGCGACAGCGCATGCGGTATGCGTGGCTCTTGCCTTGGCGAAAGCCTTCCTCTAATTGCAGACGTTGTTGGTCTGTCAGTTGTATAACTTTGATTTTTGCGATAGCGTTGTGTCTTTATGTGTTTACACAAAGATACGCAAAAAAATTGATATAAACTAATTTTCAACATCTACTTAAACCAATCATTATCACATTTCTTGCAATGGAAAGTAATTTTACCATGTACTTATACAACGCATGGCTTCCTGAATGGTTCACTAAAATTAAAAAATTTTTTTATTTCTTTCTGATCAGCGTCAGACCGTCGCGCAGAGGCAGAATCACGGTTTCGAGATCCTCTCTTGACGCCACATAACTGTTGAAACGATCCAAAGCCACGGTCTGGGCATCGTGATTCGTCTCGGTGTCAGTCACTTTGCCGTCCCATAGAGTGTTGTCGGCAATGATGAATCCTCCCTGGCGCAGGCGGGGAAGCACCGCATCGAGATACTCCGTGTATCGGCGCTTGTTGGCATCGATATAGATCAGATCCCATGTCTCGTCGATCTTGCCTGCAATCTCCTCCGCATCGCCAATGTGGAGCGTGATCCTCTCGCCGCCCGGAGCCGATTCGAAAAGCTCCGTCAGCTCCTCTTCCATCTCATCGTCAATCTCTATGGTGTGCAGCTGTCCGTCAGGCTTCAGCCCCTCCGCAAGGCAGAGAGCCGAATAGCCCGTATAGGCACCCAGTTCCAGAATGCGCCGTGGGCCTACCATAGCCGAGATCATGGCCAGCAGACGCCCCTGGAGATGCCCGGAGCACATGCGCGGATAGAGATGGCGCAGATGGGTGCGGCGGTAGAGCCGGCGCAGATGGTCGGGTTCGGGAGAGATATGGCTGAGGATATAATCGTCTAAAGTTTCTGCCATGACAAGCCTCTTATTTTACGTGGCCCATCACGAATGCCTGGGCGGCAAGGAAATATGAATTGAGGCCGAAACCGGTGATGGTTCCGCAACACACCGGCGCAATCAGCGACTTGTGGCGGATGGTCTCGCGCGAGGCTGTGTTTGAGATATGCACCTCGATCACAGGAGTCTGTATGCCGGCTATCGCATCGGCGATGGCGAGCGACGTGTGGGTATAGGCACCGGCGTTGAGGATAACCCCGTCGGCATCGGTATTATGCAGGAAATCAATGATATCTCCCTCGTGGTTCGACTGGAGATATTCAATTTCGTCGCCGTCAAGCATCTCGCGCAGTTCCACGAGATAGGATTCGAAAGTGCGCGATCCGTAGATCTTGGGCTCGCGTGTGCCCAGGAGATTGAGATTCGGACCGTTGATGATAAGCAGTTTCATATGGTTGGGGGTATATTTTTTCAGATGGTTTTTAACTGGTGTTTTTAACAACCTCTAAATCAGACTCTTCACGCCGCCGCTAATCCCGGATTCATGACCAAAGCCCAGACGGCCGCGCTTGAAAGCGCCATGAGCAGCAGTAGAATCCAGCTCACATAAGGCCGCGTCTGATAAGCGCTCCAGGCAAGCCATGCGGAGAGAAGCATGTAGAACGGATAGATCCACACGAAAGTCTTCACCGTCTCCTCGCCTGCGGGGAGATTGGCTACGAGGACCGGAAACGAAAATGCCGGCAGCAGAAACACTATGATCAGCATCGTCATCCACAGAGGTGGTCTTTGCTTGGCAGGACTCATGGGCTAAATGATTTGGATTCTGATTTATATATAATATATGTAATAGGTATTGTCTCTGATACGGCAGTCGGCCGCCATAGGGCTTGGAGGATGTTTATCAGGCTCTTAATCCACCTTCTTCTTTCGCTGCTTCTGAGCCTCTTTTTCAGTGAGATAGGCTCTGACAGTGCGCCTGATGCCCTCTTCAAGGTCGATCTGTGGCGAGAAACCGAAATCGCGCTGCGCATCGGAGATGTCACACGCCCAGTTGCGCTGGGCCATGATGTTATACTTGTCTGAATTCAGCGTCACAGCCTGCATCTTGGCCGCACCGTATTTCTCAGACACCGCGCAGGCTATTTTCAGCGCCCACAGCGGCAGTCTGACAGGCACCACCAGGCGCCGTCCGAGCTCCCTGGCCACTATTCTGCGGAATTCCTTCTGCGAATAAGCCCGCGGCTCGGAGATGATGTATTTGCGGTGGACGGGAGCATTTTCAAGCGCATCGAAAACCGCACGCGCCAGATCCTCCACATAGATGAACGTCAGCATCTGACGGCGGAAGCCCACGCCGAAATCAAAGTGGGCGTCGATGCTCTTGATCATCATGAGATAGTCCTGCTCATGAGGACCGTAGACACCCGTAGGACGCAGTATGATCCACGGAAACTCAGCCGGGAGAGTCTGCAGCAGCGTCTCGGCCTTGATTTTCGACAGCCCGTAGCGAGTGTTGGGCTGAGGAATCATCGAGTTGGTCAGCGGACTGTAGGTCTTCTCATCGCCCGGACCGATGGCCGACAGCGATGACATGTAGAGAAACTTCGCCGGATGCTGGTTGTTATTGATCATCGCCTCGCAGAAGTTGCGCAGATACACGTAGTTGATCTGGTTGAAATCGCTGAAATTGACACACTTCGTGGCTCCGAGGTTGTAGACCACATAGTCCCACTGTCCATCCTTGAGCTGATCGGTCAGTTTCTGCGGATCGTCATAATCCAGAGTGATGAACTTGAGTGCCGGATCGGTCAGATAGCGGCGCGAGGTGCTTTCGCGCACACCGCACCAGGTCTCATAGCCTCTCGAAAGAGCCTCGCGGGCTATGAATCCGCCGATAAAACCTCCGGCTCCGACTATCAGTACTTTCATATCTTCAGAAGGTGTGAATTAAGAGGTTGTTTTTAAACAATCTCTAAAAGCCTATTAATCAATTATTTCCGAGAAGAGATCGATATATTTGCGGGCTATCACCTGTGAGGCGAACCGCTCGCCTACCGAATCGTGAAGCTCCTTGCGCGGAATGTCGGCTTTCAGCGCCCACATTATGCCCTGCGCCACATCCTCCACATCCTTATGGCGCGCTATGTAGCCGTTTTTAAGATGCTCCACCACATCCGTGCGGCCGTCGCCGCCAAATGTCACCGGAATCGCGCCCCCGGCCTGGCCCTCCACCAGAGTTCCGCCGAGAGTCTCGTAGAGCGAGGTCGACAGCATCACCTTGGCGCTGGCGCAGAGATAGCGTATGATCTTGAAGTCGTTGATCATTCCGAGCCACTGGTGCGAGAAGCGCAGACGGTCAAGAGCCTCTTGGTTTTTAAGCTGTCCGAAAAAGTAGACGGCCGTTGTCGAGGCAATCTCCGGATAGTTGTCGAATATATGGTTCAGAGCGTCTATCGCATAGTCGAGACCCTTGATTGGATCATCGAGACGCGCGGCTCCGAAGAGGATGATGTTCGGCTTGTCGGGTGTGAACAGTGTGTAGAGCGACCTGTCGCGTTCGTAGTAAAACTGTTCGATAGGGAAGGGGTTGTGGATAGTCCTTATGCTGTGGCTGCGGAGTAGCGACGAACTGCGCGCGCACTCCTCAAGCCAGTGGCTCACCGTCACGTAGCTTATGGGCACATCGCCCAGCAGGCGGTGTTTCTTTCCCCAGCACTTGTGCGAGAGATCGCCCGGACTGCCGCCTCCGGACAGAAACTGGCAGTCGCCACATTCCTTCCGGTAGTGGTCGCAGTCATAGGCATGATGGCAGATGCCGGTCATGGCCCACATGTCATGGAGCGTCCACACTATCTTTTTTCCGGCTTCATGCAGCTTGCGTATGCCTCTGACTCCCATAAGCCCCTGGTTTATCCAGTTGAGGCAGACAATATCGGCCTCCTTTACCCAGGGATGGTGGTGGACATTGAGGGCGAATGACCCGGTCGACACTTTGAACAGACGGCTGTAGTCGAAACCTACGGCCGGAAGAATTCTCAGCCGTTCGAGGCAAAAAGCCATTGAGCGCAGGAAGCGTGTGTATATGCAGTCCACGCTCTGTTCCTGCGAGGTCTTGGTGTAGACCACCATTCTCGCGTCCACACCCTGGTCGCGCAGGGCCTGCAGAAGTCTGAACGTGACAATCGCGGCCCCACCGAGAGTGTCGGAGTGATTCACGAGCACCACCTTCTTTCCTCTCAGGTTGTCAGGCAGTCTATATTCTGAGCCGTTGGTCTGTGTCATTTTTTCTTTGCGGTAGTTGCGTTCCCGCCGGCATCCTTGCCTGCGCGGGCAGCCTGGAAATTAATCTGGTTTCCGACATTGATCAGGGTGATGTTTTTGTCGTTCAGACGGGCCTTCAGGTAGTTCTCAAACTCGCGCTGCTTGTCGGCTGACATCTGACGGCTGTATTTCACCAGAGCCATGCTCACGGTGTCGAGCTTCTCTGTCGATACGTTGCCGAACACCGCACGGCTGACAGCTATCTCCTCCACTTGCGGAAACACCACCTTGATCTCCGGAGCTATCCGCCCGGCAATCGTGTCGTTGATCCGCGCGAAGGCTATGACGCTTCTCAGTGAGTCGATGGTCTGCTGCTGCGACGTGAGCGATGTGCGGGCAAACTCATAGATGTCGCTCATGCTCGGCAGTCCGTTTTTGAGTTCCGACAGGTCGGGCGAGTCACCCTGTATGATGTTCAGGCGTGCTCCTTCCAGCCCGTAGTTCTTAAGCTGTGCTGACATGGCCAGCTGCAGCGAGTCGGCTGGAAGCACCTTGCCTATCAGTGTCACTGTGATTACCCTCTCGCCATGTTCTATGACCGCACTTTTGCTCAGCACCTGGGTCGAGGGGAAGTTGAACTGCTGGGCTATGAAGCGGTCGGCATTGGTCGAGAATCTCGACTGGCGCAGCATGTTGTAGGTCAGATAGAGCGAAGGGAGTAGTGTGAGGATAGCCACGGTGTAGACAATCCGGCGCACCTTGCGGGAGCGTTCCGGATTTCCGGAGACCGCCGGATGGTAGTGCATCAGCTTCACGCCTATAAACGTGGCCAGGCCTATGTAAATCGAGTTGATCAGAAACAGATAGAATGCGCCGAGGAAATAGTTGAGCTGCAGGGTGGCCAGACCGTAGCCTGCGGTGCAGAGCGGTGGCATGAGGGCGGTGGCTATCGCCACGCCGGGAATCACGTTGCCCTTTGACTTCGAGCCTATGGCCACTATGCCTGCCCCGCCGCCGAAAAATCCTATCAGCACGTCATAGATCGTCGGCGATGTGCGCGCCAGCAGTTCGCTGTGGCCCTCGCTCACAGGCGAGATGATGAAATAGATTGTCGACGTCAGCACACTGAACATTGCCGCCATCACCAGATTGCGCAGCGCCCGTTTCAGCAGTTCGAAATCCTGCACTCCTACTCCCAGGCCTATGCCGATGATGGGCCCCATCAGCGGCGAGATGAGCATGGCGCCGATGATCACGGCCGTCGAATTGGTGTTCAGGCCAAGCGAGGCGATGAAGATGGCGAGAATAAGGATAAGCATGTTGGTCCCCTTGAAGGAGACTCCCTCGCGGATAGCGCTTTCAGCCTCTTCCTGCGGCAGCAGATCGTCGGTGAGCGTGAAGTAGTTGACCAGATATTTCTTGAGTGACGGCATTTGGATGGCGTGTGTGTCTTGCTCAGGCGGGCTTCTTGCGGAACTGGGCTCTCACTTCGTCGACCACGTTGATGATATAGTCGCCGATCTTTTCGAGCGAGCCGATGATGTCCATGTAATAGATGCCGGCCTGATATTCGTAGTGGTGGTTGTTGATATTTTCAACGTTTGCCACACGCAACTGGTTGCGCATGTTGTTGATTTCGCGCTCCTGATTGTAAGAGGTGATGATGTCGGCCTGCTCGGCGGTCTCGAAGTTGCGCAGCAGAAGCATCATGTTGGTCATGGCGGCCTCTACGGCTATGAACATCGAGTCTATGTTGCGCGAGATCTCGTCGTTGAAATTCACATGCCCCTCCTGCTTGCGTATCAGAATCCTGGCCACTCCGTAACAGCAGTCGGCTATGCTCTCTATCTCGCTGACTATGCGCAGCATGGCGGCGATGCGGTGCTTGCCCTCGTTTGAAAGCCTGCCTTCCGAACAGCGGTTCAGATAGTTGGCTATCTCGATCTCCATGCGGTCAGAGATCTCCTCATACTTCTCTATGCGGGAGAACTGCTTGGTGAACTCGTTGCCCGAATTGTTGTGGACAATGTTCTGCGCCATCCCGATCATGCGCTGTACTCTCTGGGCGTAGACCACTATCTCCTTCTCTGCCTGGGCTATGTTGAGTTCCGAGGCACTCATCAGACCTCCGGCAATAAACTTGAGCTGGAATTCCTCTTCCTCCTTGTGTTTGGCGGGCAGCAGTTTCTCCACTACTGTCACATAGAATCCTGTCAGCCAGATCATGATGGCACCGTTGATAAGATTGAACACCGTGTGGAACATCGACAACCCGAACGACACGCTGAACTGCATCTGGGCTATCTTGGCGAGCACCGGATGTCCCGCCGGCAGACTGCCGTCGAAAATGCTGTTGTAGAGTTGCGGATCCGTGGCCTCAAGATCATTCACATAGTTGAAGATGCTGTCAGGATCACCCTGGCCGAGCCACTCGGTGATGTGCACGTTGAGTCTGACGAAGGGGTAGAACACAGCAAGAGTCCACACTATGCCGAAGAGGTTGAAAAGCAGGTGGCCCATAGCCGTGCGCTTGGCTGCCACGTTGCCGCTCATCGATGCAAGCAGCGGTGTGATCGTAGTGCCTATATTGCTACCGAGCACAACCGCACAGGCCAGATCAAAGGAGATCCACCCCTTGGTACACATGATCAGCACTATGGCAAAAGTTGCCGCCGATGACTGGATAACAGCCGTGATGATCATGCCCACGAACATAAACAGAAGCACCGAGGCGAAGCCCATCGACGCATAGCGTTCGAGGAAGGCAAACATTTCTGGATTGCTCTGCAGGTCAGGTACATAATCGCTGATCATGTCCAGGCCCATGAACATCAGGGCGAAGCCTATAAGAAATTCGCCGATTGACTTCTTGCGGCTGGCGTTGGCGAAGAGCAACGGAACCGCGCAGGCAATCAGCGGAAGTATAAATGCGGAAGTATCTACCTTGAATCCGAACAGTGAGATGATCCAGGCCGTGAACGTGGTGCCGACATTGGCACCGAATATGACAGCCATAGACTGTCCCAGTGTCATGAGGCCGGCGTTGACGAAGCTGACCACCATCACCGTCGAGGCCGACGAGCTCTGGATAAGAGCAGTGATCACTATACCGGTAAGCATTCCGGTAAACCGGTTTCGGGTCATTGCCGAAAGTATTGTACGAAGCCGGTCACCGGCAGCCTTCTGGAGGCCTTCACTCATCACCTTCATTCCATACAGGAACATGGCGACTGATCCTAAAAGACACAGGAGGTCAAGGAAGCTGTAACTCATGTAACGGGTTATAAATGTGTGAAAAGTCGGAGAAACGGTCCTCCATTCGGACACGGCTTTCTCCGACTGCAAATTTATAAAGAAATTTTTGAATTTTTTACAGAGCTGCTTTCATTTTTGCCACCATATCGGCATATTCCTCATCGCTCAGATAAACTTCGCCGGGATTCATGCGGAAAGTGCCGCCGTAGTCAGGGCCGTCGACATACTTCGGAGCCAGATGGAAGTGCAGATGCGAGAGCTTGTCGCTGTAGGCGCCGTAGTTGATCTTTTCGGGGTGAAACACCTTGTCCATCGCACGGGTCACGCGGGTGACATCTTTCATGAACGCATTGCGCTCCTCGTCGCTCAGCTCAAACAGATCGTTGACATGGTCTTTATAGGCCACAAGGCAGCGGCCGCGGTAGGTCTGCTCCTTGAACAGAAAGACTCTCGACACTTCAAGAGTGGCGATTTCGATCATCAGATTGTGAAGAGTCTCGTTATTGGTGCAATAGAGACAGTCTTTAGGATCACTTTTCATAAAGCGGATATTTTTTCAGGTTAATAGATTTCGTGGATTAGGTATTGATATCTTCGGTAAGTGACTCTGAGATTTTGAAGAGTTACCTAATCACAAAATTAGTCATAATAATCCGAACCCGCAAACCTCCCTGACAATCCTCCCGCCTCAGTTCAGGCTCAGGTGTTCCCTGTACTGCCGCGGGCTCTCACCCGTCAGCCGCTTGAACAAGCGGGTGAAATGCTGCGGATACTGGAAGCCAAGATCATAGGCTATGACACTGATGTCCTCTGCCGATGCCGCCAGACGCTGTTTGGCCACAGCCACAATATGGCGTGAGATCATCTCCTGGGCTGTATTGCCCGTCTCCTTTTTCACCAGATCGCCGAAATAGCCAGGAGTCAGACTAACCAGATCCGCGAAATAGGCCACCGAAGGCACTGCATCGCGCCGCTCCTCGCTTTCGAAATAAGCCTTCAGTTCCCTCTCAAAGCGCTTCACTATGTCCGAATTCACCTTATGGCGCACTATGAACTGCCGGTCATAGAACCGGTGGAGATACTCAAGCAGCAGCTGTATGTTGGCCGAAAGCAGTGCCGCCGAATGATGGTCCACCGGATGCTCCAGCTCTTTCCTGATCTTATCCAGACAGTCAAGGAAAATATTGCGCTCGTCCTGCGAAAGATGCAGTGCCTCCATCTGCGAATAGTCAAAGAAACCGAATTCACCTATCTTGTCGCCCAGCGGAGTCCCGTAGATCAGATCAGGGTGAAACATCAGCCCCACCACATCCGGAGCAAGCACCTCGCGCTTCATCTCCACATCGATCACCTGGCCCGGAGAGAAGCTCACCACCGTGCCCTCCTGATAGTCATAATGCTTGCGACCGTAGCGCAGCGAACACTCAACCCCGTTCTTCAGAAACAGAGCATAGACGCCATATTTGATCCTGATATTATTCACCACCTGTTTGGCCTCTTTCAGGTCAATGACAGTCACCAGCGGGTGCAGTGTGGTAAGCCCGTAAAGCTTGTTGTAGGCATCGATCGAATCCAGATTCACAATATTCTTTTCCATAAGGCAAATATAATCACAATTTCCGTCCCGTCACCCAACCGTCCGTAATATTGGTAAGTAAGTCCCCGAAAAAGGTCATCCGTCCTCTGCTCGGCAGAGATAAACTTGGTCATTTTGCAGAAACTTAATACCTTTGTCGCGGAATTTCATCATCAGAAACTCCCGCATGAAAAAGCTTCTAAGAATCTAAATTGGAATAAACAATGTCAACTTATACCGTTGAAGATCCCCGCAAGGTGACCACACGCCGCCTTATCGAAATGAAAGCAAAAGGCGAAAAAATCGCCATGCTCACATCCTATGACTACTCAATGGCCCGTCTCGTCGATGAAGCCGGAATGGACGCAATACTTATAGGCGACTCCGCAGCCAACGTAATGGCCGGCTACGGAACAACCCTCCCAATCACCCTCGACCAGATGATCTATCACGCCCAGTGCGTCACCCGCGGTGTGAAGCGCGCCCTCGTGGTCTGCGACATGCCCTTCGGCACCTACCAGGGCAATTCCACTCAGGCTCTTGCGTCTGCCATACGCATCATGAAGGAAAGCAACGCCGAAGCCGTAAAGCTTGAAGGAGGCGAAGAGATCATCGAATCCATCCGCCGCATCATCTCGGCAGGAATCCCAGTAATGGGCCACCTCGGACTCACACCCCAGAGCATCAACAAATTCGGAACTTACAACGTCCGCGCGCGCGAGGAATCCGAAGCCCGTAAACTCATAGCTGATGCCCGCCTCCTCGAAGAAGCCGGCTGCTTCGCTATCGTACTTGAAAAAATACCGGCAGCTCTCGCCACCGAAGTTTCCGGCAGCCTCACCATTCCCACCATCGGCATCGGTGCCGGCAACGGATGTGACGGCCAGGTACTCGTACTCCAGGACATGCTGGGAATCAACAAAGGCTTCACCCCCCGCTTTCTCCGCCGCTACGCCGACCTCGGCACAGTAATTGAAGACGCCATCGGCAACTACATCTCCGATGTCAAAAGCTCAGACTTCCCCAACGAGAAAGAACAATACTAAGAGGTTGTTTTTTAACAACGATCTAAGCTCCTGCCGGGATTTCATCCGGCACCGTAAATAAAAGTAAAATGGAAATATGACAGACGGCATCCGATGGTTCGGATGCCGTCTGTCATATTTCCAAGGGATTATAATCCTGAATAAAAAGGATCAATTCTTGTTTGTATTGTAGAGGAGATAGCGCAGATTGGCGGTCACGTTATACTTGTCGTTGTCGCCGAGATTGCATTTGAAGCGGATTGTGGCACCGTTCTGCAGGTTGCCTACAATGGAGAGATCTGTCATCTCCAGGCCTTCGGCCGGCTTTTCACCAGAAGTAGCGGTGTAGACGGGGAGAGCATTGTCAGTTCCGGCCACGATGGTATAGCCGTATTCTGTGTAGGTGTAGGGGAGGTCCTTGACCATGAATACCAGCGGGGTCATGCTGTCGGAATATTTGCCGTTGTAGACCTGGAGTGTGGCGGTGCGTTTCTCCTGGTCGAGGTTGACGATGTAGTAGGTGTCTGCCTGAGCGTCAAGATTGTTGGCAGTGTTGTAGACGCTGTTGTCAGTGAGGTCAGTGGCTATCACCGGGCCGACATAGGCGTTGCGCTTGGCATAGGTGGTCACTTCATAGCGGGGCTCGTTGTTTATGTCGAGCTGGTAGCGGATATAGTAGACCGATCCGAGGTGGCTGGGGCGTCCGAAGTAGGCGCGGAGGTTGAAGGTGTCGAATACATAGGTGGAGTTTCCGGCGTTTTCAGGGACGATGCTGCGGCCGGTGGTCACGATGAATCCGTCAAGCTGGTCCTGAGTGTATTTCATTGCCGGGAACTTGAAGGAGAGCGGTGAGGCTGCGGGGCTGAGGATGATGTTTGAGAGGGTGATTTCCACCTGTGCTTCCGCGGGGGTGTATTTGAGGCTGTAGGAAGGTGAGCTTGCTATGAATTCGCTACCGTCCTGGAGGTCGATCACGCGGTTGAAGCAGGATTCGCTACTGCCATAGTTGTAGGTCAGTACCTGCTCGTCGCTTGTGCTTCCGAGGCAGGAGGTCAGGCTGAGAGTGGCTGCCAGCATAGCTGACGAAAGAAGATATTTCTTCATGATTGTCTGGTGTTTGTGTGCTATTGTTTGATTTCTATATTATTGATGATATAAAAGGCTGTTTTCAAACGGCCTCGAAGTCTATAGTTTAACGTGGCTCGCGGGCTCTTATTGTCGGAGAGTGTGCGGGCTTTAGTTAAAAAAGCGCAAAGAAGGGTTAAAAAAGCGCTAAGAGGTTCTGAAATAGCGTTCTGGATATCACCCTCCCATTAGAGCGAAGGGAAGTCGAGGCGGAGGGTGAGGCCTCCGCGGGCGGGGAGTCCGCGCTGGAAGAAACTGTTTGACATCGACTCGAAGCGGAAGGTATTGAAGCTGCGGTCGGTGAGATTCTTGCCCCAGAGTTCAAACGATCCTGCGGGGAATTCGAAGCGGAGGGTGGCGCCGAATTCGGTGTAGAAGGGCTGGCGCCAGAGGTTGGCTTCGTCCCAGTAGATTGATCCGGTGCCGCGCATGTCGGCTGTGAGGCTTACGGCATCGAGCCATCCGAGTGTCAGGGGCTGGCGGTAGGTGGCGGCGGTGAAGAGGGTGTTGGACGGAGCGTAGGGCACCCGTTTGCCTCTGAAGTCATTTATGCCGTCAGAGAAGCGGCGGAAGGTGGCGCGGGTGTAGCCGTAGGCGAGGTTGAAGTGCCAGCGGTCTGTGGGGCGGTAGTTGAGAGTGAATTCTCCGCCGAGGCTGCGGGTGCGGCCGGCGTTGGCCATTATGCGGCCTGTAGTGGTGCCGTCGGGGAACATGGTCAGCTGCTGGTCGCGGCATTCTATGAGGAAGAGGGCAAAGGTGGAGTAGACGCGGTTGCGGTCTACGCTGAAATGGCCTCCCAGTTCGTAGTTCCAGGAGATTTCGGGGCGGTATTTGACCATTTTATCGACGTCGTATTCAGCCGGGCGGCCCATCTCTTCCATGAGGCGCTGCTGCAGGAAGTCGGAAAACATCTGTGTGTTGAACCCTCCTGATTTATAGCCTTTTGCCACGGAGAAGAACACTGCGGAGTGGGGGAGGTTGTAGGTGATGCTGAACTTGGGAAGAAACTGAGCGAAGTGCTGTTTGAGGCGGTCGCTGTTGTCGATGTGGATCTCCTGTGTGCGCAGTGGTATCTGTCCGCGCCACATGGTGGCCGAGGCATCGGCATAGCTGTGGTAGCGCAGGGCGGTGTGCTCGTAGTCGAAGCGGAGGCCGAGTGAGAGCGAGAGGTTGTCGATGTCATAGGAGCTCTGGTGGTAGACGGCTATGCCTTTGACGGGGTTGCGGAAGTCGGAGCCGAGCAGGAGTTCGGGCTGGTCCCAGGCGAGGCGCATTCCGGCGGGGAGCTGTGAGTTGACGTTGTCGAGGATCAGGCGGTTGATTCCGTCTTCCTTGAAGGTGACTGGGGCGTTGATGTCGGCATATTTGTAGAAGCCGAAGACTCCTGCGAGCCAGCCGTAGTCACCGGCTTTTCCGCGGATGACGATGTCCTGGGTGACGTTGCGGTCGCGCTGCTTCTGGGTAAGGGTGAAGTAGCTTTCGGGCAGGAAGTCCTGGTCAAGAGTCATGTTGTCTGACAGATACTGGAATCCGGTGATTGAGGCGAGGGTGAAGGCGGGGGTGGTCCAGGTGATGGTCAGACCGTCGGTGAAGGCTGTGCGTCGGTAGAAGGTCGGGTCGTTGTAGTCGATGAGTCCGCTTTCGGCCGAGGCATAGGGGTAGCCGTTCTGGTGGGCGTGGTTGTAGGAGGCCACGTTTTCGATGCTCAGGGCCGATGAGGGGCGGAATATGGTGCGCCAGCGCAGCGATTCGTTGTGTTCGCGGTCGGCGCGGGCACCGTTGTGGCTGTTGCGGAAATATCCTTCGCGGCGGGAGCCTGAGGCACTGAGCGATGAGGCCCATGAGGAGGAGAAGCGGCGGTAATATGAGAGGCCGAGGCGGTAGTTGCCGTGAGTGGCGGCTCCGGCATGCAGACGCAGCCCCTGGTAGTACATGGGCGAGAGGGTGTAGACGTTGATAAGTCCGGCTATGGTATTGCGTCCGAAGAGCGTTGACTGTGGCCCGCGGAGCACTTCGATGCGCTCTATGTCAGGCGAGTCGAAGTCATAGGCGTTTTTGTTGAGATAGGGGACGTTGTCGACGTTGAGGCCCACGGCGGGCTGGTCGATGCGGGCGCCGATGCCGCGGACGTAGATTGACGATGTCATCCGCGATCCGTAGTCGGGCATGAAGAAGTTGGGGGCGATTTCCGATACGCCTTTCATTCCGGCTATGTCGAAGCGTTCCAGTTCGCTTTGGCGGATGGTGGTTACTGTGACAGGCTGGCGCAGCAGCGAACGGCCCTGCTTGACGGAGGTGATGTTGACTTCGCCTATCTGCAGCGTGTCAGGGCCTTCCATGAGCCTGTCGGGGGTGATTCCGTCAGGGGCTGTGGAGGCGATGGCCGGTCCGGATACGCAGAGCAGTGTTAAGAGCGCGGGCAGACGTAGAGACATTATCAGTGGGGTTTTACCTTAGAAATTTTGAGTGCTTTCAAGGAAAGAGAATGCAAAGGTAGCAATTAATGGTCAAACCGATTTAATAGATTATATTAAATAATTATTAAATCTGCGTGAAGGCCCGGAGCACCGCGGATAGGCTTGATGGCCGGGGGTTATCGGACGAGGGAGTTGAGGTAGATTTCGATGTTTGTGTAGCCTCCGGGGTCGAGGGTGCGAGCTGTGGCGTCGGCGGGGTCACGGGGGTCGAGACCGCGGGCTGTTTCCCAGGCGTCGGGGATTCCGTCGCCGTCAGTGTCTGTAGCGGGGGAGGCGCTGCGGAGCAGGGGCCAGCCTCCTACCTGAGAGGGGGTGTCGATGATGCCGTTGCTGCCGTTTTCGCCGAGGCCGAGTCTGACCTGGCGTATGACGTCACTGTCGTAGCTGTCGCGCGCGAAACTGCAGCCGGCCTGGTCGAGCACTCTGCGGTAGGCTTCGGCGGGGCTGTCTTCGCTGATCATCACGTAGGGGAAGGGTGAGCTGACCAGGCATGTGGAGGCTGCGGAGCCGGGCTGTGGGATGGCTGCGGGGCTGATGCCTGCTTCGGGGGGTGTGCTGCGGCGGTGGCGCATGTAGGGTTTGCCGGGGCGGTCGGTGACGGCCAGACGGTTGGCGGCGGTGGCTTGGGGGGAGCCTTCGATGTGGTTTGCGGCTACGTAGTAGCGGCCGGTGGCGTCATCGGCTACGTCGAGCAGGCGGCTGTGTTGCGAGGCGGGGCCGGGTTTGTAGTAGTTGGCCACCATGTTGATTTCGGCGTGGTGGCCTCCGCCGTAGGCTGTCTTGAATCCCCAGTTGTAGACCACGTTGTTGCGGAAGTCGACCCATTTTGTGCCGTCGACCGATGAGAAGCGGGGGTTGCGGCTTGCGTGGTTGGCGAGTAGGTTGTGGTGGAATGTGGCTTTGTAGCCTCCCCAGATGCCTCCGAATCCGTGGCTTCCTTTGGTGTGGACGGAGCTGTTGAGGCTGTGGCTTATCAGGCACCACTGCACGGTGAGGTTTTCGGTTTTGTAGATGGATAGGCATTCGTCGATGCTCCAGCTGACGGAGCAGTGGTCGAGGATTACGTTGCGTTGGCCGTAGCGTCCGCCGCCTATGCCGTCGCTATCGAGGTTGTGGCGGTCGCCGGGGCGCACGCGGATGTGGCGGATTATGACTTCCGATGCGTTGATGACGAGGGGGTAGTCTTTGAGGCAGATGCCGTCGGCGGGGGCCGATTGTCCGGCTATGGTGATGCTGTCGTTGTTGATGCGCAGGGGTGAGAGGAGTTCGATGGTGCCGTCGATGTCAAAGACCACGGTGCGGGGACCGGTGGCTTCTACTGCGTTGCGCAGGCTTCCGGGGCCACTGTCGTTGAGGTTGGTCACTTTTATGATGCGTCCGCCGCGGCCTCCGGCGGTGTGGCGTCCGTAGCCTTCGGCTCCGGGAAAGGCGAGAGGGGCAGCGGCTGAGGCGGAGATAGCTGCTGCGGCTGTGAGGAGCAGGGTGAGGGTGCGAGATGTCTGTTTCATGGTGCAGTGGTGGTGGAGGGGTTGTTGGGGCGGTTGTGGCTGTCAGGAGAGTGATGAAAAACGGACGGCGGTTACGGGCGGATGCTGCCGCCTGTTTCCGCCGTCCGGATCAAGTGGATTATTATTATTTAACGGTTCCTGTAAGGTTCATTCCGATGATCAGTAGCCGGGGTGCTGCTGTCCGGCCAGGCCGGGGTTGACATCCATGATGGCGGTCTGGTGGAAGGGCATGAGCTCGGTCTTGTTTTTGGTGAGGCCGTAGAAGATGCCGGTGCCGGTTGAGTTGGTGATCCAGGTGTTTTCGTCAGATACGCCGGCCACTTTTGTCACAGAGAGGTTGCCTTTCTGGGTGGCGGTGTTGATGCTGAACATGTTGAGCACGGTGTATTCCACTTCTTCGGCGTCGACTCCGGCGGGCACGAGGCTGCGGCTGAAGTAGACGTTGCCTCCTGCTTCATAGAATTTGCATTTTGCAGATCCTTTGGAGGCTGAGTTGAGGATGTGGAGGTCTGAGATCTGGTCAGCGGTGAGGTCCATCTGCGAAAGGTCTGACTCCTTGACATCGATGTAGGGGAGTGCGATGTTGGGGTCCTGGAGCTTGGGAGTGGAGGTGATGCGGAAGGCGCGGTAGGGGGCTACGTCGGCGTAGCGGCCTTCGCGCTTGCAGAGCTGCACGAGTTTGGCTTTTTCGGCCATGAGATGTTCATACTGTATGCCCCAGCGGGTGAGGTCGGTGCGGCGCAGGCCTTCGTTGCTGAGTTCGAGCTTGCGTTCCTGGATGATGAAGTCGAGGAATTCGTCGTGGCCGGTGGGGATGGCGCCTGCTTTGGCTTCATCGTTGCGGAAGGCGCGCATGCGCACTTTCTTGACGGCTTTGACGGCTTCGTCGGTGGCGCCGTTGTTGAGCTCGTTGAGGGCTTCGGCATACATCAGGAGCACGTCGGAGTAGCGGAGTATGGGCCAGTTGATGTCGCGGCGCGAGTTGCTGGCGCCGATTTCGCTTTTCCAGTTGATGCGGTATTTGCCTACTCCCATTCCGGCGTAGGTGTTCATTCGGTATGTGTCACCGGCCTTGTTGAGGATGAGGGCGTAGTTGCAGACCGACACGTCGCGGCGCTGGTCACCGTCTTCGAATTCGAAGTAGAATGTCGGGATGGCCATCATCTGTGAGCCCGGTTTGCCGAGGGTGAGGCTTTCGCCTGATCCGGGGAGGCCGTTGACGTAGCCTGTGCGGCAGTCAATGGAGTTGGCTCCATACCAGCCGTATTCAAACATGGTCTCGCTGTTGTACTGTTTGAGCGCAAGGTCGCGGAAGAGCTGGTCGTAGTTGCTGACGAGGTCGTTTTCGCCTTTCTGGATCACTGCTAAGCAGGCGTCGGCTGCGATCTGGTAGAGCTCGCGGACGCGTTTCTGATCATCGCGGCGGTCTATGCGCACGGTGGAGTTGTCATAGGGCACCTGGTCGAGGTTCCAGCGCAGAGACTGTCCGGCGGCGTAGAGGGCCACGCGGGCGAGGATGCCGTAGGCTGCGTTTTTGGTGAAGCGTTCGGGGGTGGAGAGGTAGCTTTCGCTGCGCCAGGGGAGGAGCTCGGTGGCTTTCTGGAGGTCGCGGACACAGTGGTCATAGATGGTGTCGCGGCTCACGCGTGATGATTCGAAGGTGTTGAGCTCCGAGGTGGGGCGTTCGTTGAAGGGTACATCACCGTAGAAGCGCACGAGGTTCCAGTAAGCGTAGGCTCTTACGGCGAGGGCTTCGCCCATGAGTCCGTTGACGTGGATGCGGTCAGCTTCTGACGATACGGGCACTTTGCCGAGTTTGCTGATGCAGACGTTGGCGTATTCGATGGATTTGTACATCGAAGTGTAAACGTTGCTGAGCATACCGGTGAGGTTGGTATAATCGTAGTTGCTGACGTTGTATTTCGAGTTGCTTTCCTTCGATGCGCTTTCGTCGGTGCCTTCGAGGAGCTGGTAGCCGAGTTCCTGGTGGTGGAGTGAGGTGTAGCATCCGGCCACGGTCATGTCGGCGCGGCTTACGGTGGCGAACACCGATTCGCTGTCGGCCTTTGATTCCGAAGGCATTTCGAGCCAGTCCTCGCATGAGGTGGTCAGAGTGCCGAGCAGCAGTGCGGCACCCATTATGTTGAATATCTTTTTCATGATAGAGTTCTGATTTGGATTAGAATGAGAGGTTTACGCCGATTACCCAGCTCTTGGCACGGGGATATGAAGAGTTGTCAATGCCTGGAGTGAGAGCGCTTGCCGACACGGCTACTTCGGGGTCATAACCGGTGTAGTCGGTGAAGGTGTGGATGTTGTTTGCAGTGGCGTAGAAGCGCAGGTTGCTCAGGCGTATCTTCTGGATGGCTTTCTTGGGGAGAGTGTAGCCGAGGGTGATGGTGTTGATGCGCAGGAACGATCCGTCTTCGATGTAGTAGCTGCTGTGGTCCGAGATGGCGGTCTTGTTGTTTTCGGAAATGTTCCACATGAGTTTGCCGCTGTGCTGTCCGGGGTTGAGTTCGGCCAGGCGGGCGAGGTTTGTGGTGGCTTCACCTGTGGCGGGGTCGATGAGGGTGAAGCGGTTGGCCATCTTGGAGAGGGTGTTCTGGTTGGGGAGGTAGGGGCCGATGAAGCGCTGGGTGCTCATGTTGAAGACTTTGTTGCCGTAGCTGAAGTTCATGAACACCGAGAGGTCGAAGCCTTTGTACATGAAGGTGTTGGTCCATCCGCCGATGAATTTCGGGGAGGCGTTGCCGATGACGGTGCGGTCGTTTACGCTCCAGACGGGGTTGCCGTTGGCGTCGGTCTCGCCTGAGATGGCTTTGTATTTGGCATCGCCGGGACGTACGATTCCGTTGAAGCCTTTGAGGCGTGCCACTCCGTCTTTGAGCTTGTAGGTGCCGTCAGAGAGCTGGTCAAAGTCGTCGGTGGTGTAGATGCCGTCATAGACAAGTCCGTAGAACTGTCCGAGGGGTTTGCCTTTTTCGATCTTGAAGCCCATGCGCGATTCGTAGTCCTGGATGAAGAAGTCATTTTCGGCATTGCCGTAGATGGAGAGGACTTTCGAGCGGTTGAAGGCTATGTTGAAGTCCATTGTCCATGAGAAGTCACGGGTGGCGATGTTGACTGTGTTGAGCACAACTTCGATACCGCGGTTGCGGATCGAGCCGATGTTCTGGAACTGGTGGGTGTAGCCTGTCGAGCTGGGGATCTTGTTTTTGATGAGCAGGTTGTCAGACTGGTTGTTGTACCAGTCGAGCTGGAGGTTTACGCGGCTGTTGAAGGCTGAGAGGTCGAGACCGACGTTGAAAGTCTTGGTCTTTTCCCATACGAGTTCGGGGTTGCCGAGGGTGGTTCCGGGGACGAAGGTCGGGAAGTCAGAAGATCCGTTGCCGTAGTGGCCTGAGCCGTATTCGGTGGCATACATGTTGTTGTCGATCTTGTTGTTGCCGGCCACGCCGTAGCCTGCGCGTAGCTTGAGGTTCTGGATGTAGTTGCGCGTGGCTTCCATGAATTTCTCTTCAGAGATGCGCCATGCGGCGGAGACGGAGGGGAAGCTGTCCCATTTGTGGCCTCTGGCAAATTTCGAGGAGCCGTCGCCGCGGACTGTGGCGTTCAGAAGGTATTTTCCTTCGAAGCTGTAGGAGAGACGGCCGAATACAGACACGAGGCCGATCTGAGATTTGGATGATTTCCACTGGTAGGGGGTGGCGATGCTGACATCATTGAGCCCGAAGTTGCCGTCAGGGAATGAGCGGTATTCGTTTTCAAGTTTCATCGACTCCCAGTGAGAGGTCTCCTGGCCGACGAGCACTGTGAAGTTGTGCTTCTTGTTGAGGTCGAAGGAGTAGTTGAGTGTGTTGGTGATCTGCCAGTTGGAGTCTTCGAAGTTGTCGCGCGAACCGTAGCCGTAGGGGCTCTTGTTGGAAGCGGCGGTCTTTGTGTTGCCGTTGTCCCAGTAGTCTTTGCGGGTCTGGGTCCACATGTAGCTGCCGGCTGTGCGGAATGTCAGTCCTTTGATGATGTCGATTTCGAGTCCGGCGTTGACGGTGGCCATGCGCTTGAACTTTTTGTTGTCGATCGAGCGGTTGTTGATGATGGGGTTGTTTGCATCATAGTTTGTTCCGCCGGGCATTGCGAGGAATTCATCGGCGAGGTCCTGGTTGAGCATCTGGTCGTTGGTCCAGAGCACACCTCCGGTGATGGGCTGGAGGATTGTCTGCTTGAGTGTGCCTCCGAGCGATCCGCCGCCTTCGGTTGTGGTTGACTGGAGTGAGGTGGCGAAGTTGAAGCGTACGTTGTCGAAGATCTTGTGGTTGAGTTTGGCGCGGACGCTGTTTTTGCTGTAGTTGTGGCGGTCCATGATGCCGTCTTCACCGGTGTAGTTGTAGCTGACCATGAAGTTGGTGCGCTCGTTGCCTCCGGTGATGCTTACGTTGTGGTTCTGGGTGATACCGGTTTTGCCGAATACTTCGTCCTGCCAGTCGATGCCTTGGCGTGTGCGGTACATTTCTGCTATGCGGCTGTCAGCTCCGGTGTAGAAATCGGGGTCGCTGACGCTTCCGCCGAATATGTTGGCGAAGTTGTCGAGGTTGCCGCGGAGTGCCTGGAATTCATACTGGTAGCGCACGTAGTCTTCCACTCCGAGGAGGTCGAGCTTCTTGCCGAGACGGCTGAAGCTGACGTAGCCGTTGTAGCTTACTTCGCTTTTGCCTGATTTTCCGGATTTGGTTGTGATGAGGATCACACCGTTGGCACCTGCAGAACCGTAGATGGCTGTGGCTGAGGCGTCTTTCATTACGTCGATTGTCTCGATGTCATTGATGTCGACGTTCTGGAGGCCTGATTCCATCTGGAAGCCGTCAACGATGTAAAGGGGTTCTGATCCCTGGGTGATTGATGTTCCGCCGCGGACGGTGATGTTGATGTCGGCACCGGGCGCGCCGCTCTGGGTGATTACGTTGACACCTGCGGCTTTGCCTGTGAGGGCTTGGGCGGCTGTTGTCACCGGCATTTTTGCAAGTTCTGCACCTCCTACCGATGAAGTCGCGGCGGTGAGGTCTTTGCGGCGCACGGTGGCGTAGCCGATGGCAACCACTTCGTCGAGCATGGCTGCTTCGGGCTGGAGGGTCACGTCAATGACGCTGCGGCCTTTGACTGCTACTTCCTGGGTCTGATAGCCGATGTAGCTGAAGCGGAGTGTGGCGTCTGCGGGGACATTTTTAAGTGAATACTTGCCGTCAACGTCGGTGGCCACGCCTGTAGTGGTTCCTTTGATGATTACGTTGGCTCCGATCATCGGTTCGCCTTCGGTGTCGATCACCGTTCCGCTTACCGAAAGAGTCTGGGCGTTGACAGTGATGCCTGTCATGGTCAGAAGCATAAAGATGTACAACCGCCGGATCAGTGAGGAGCAGACGGCTGAAACAAAACATTGCTTGTCTCTCATAATGGTATTGGTTAAAAACAATTAGAATGTAGCACCTTCTTGTGCTGTTATTAAGGTAAAAAATGGTATTAGAAATCTTAAAAACGGTTCCGAGACGCACAAATTTTGCGCAAAATTAGATAAAATTAGACAAATTACCCCCCCCGAATAGTTAAAATAGGTTAATTGTGGGTTCTGTCGGGTTGTGTGCTTATTGTATTTATGACATAGAGGGTGGCCGGTAGGGCAGAGTAAGAAAAGGGGGGCGCCGGGGATTTTGCGAGGGTCGATGGTAAGGTGGGACCCGCTGTGGGTGCCGATGTAGAGGAGGCTGCCGTCGGCGGGGTTCATGAGCCAGATGTGTTTGCCGGAGCCGCTGATACGGCTGAGGTCGAGATTCATCGGGCGGGAGGTGTGGTTGTAGACCATGAGCCAGTCGGAGCCACGGGTGGCGAGGAGGCGCTGGTAGTGGATGCCGTTGTCGCGGACTATGAGGCTGTCAGGGCGGCGCTCGAAGTAGGGGAAAGCAAGCATGAGGTGTTTGAGGTGTTTCATCTGGCCGCGTCCGGGGTCGGAGAGGGCTTTCCACCAGGGTTTGGCTTCGCCGTCGGCAAAGTAGGCACCGTTGACTCCGGGGCGGACGAACTGCATGATGGCATTGTGGCCGTAGGTATGTCCGCATGATCCGGCGAAGACTGACCAGTAGGCGTAGCGGCGGATGTCGAGGTCGTTCCAGCGCGGTTCGAGATCGGAGTGGAGTCCTAGGGGATGTCTTCGTAGCTTGGCTCGCCGTCGAGGACGGGGCGCAGGGGCTGGCGGACGGTGGCAGAGTCGACGTACATCCAGACATCTTCTTCAGTGCCGTCGGGGATGGGAAGGGGCACCGTATGTATTGAATGAGGGCACACCGTTGATGACCTGGATCTGGACAACATTGTAGCCGTCGGCAGCGGATCGGCGCAGGTAGTGGGCGGCTTCATCGCGATCGAGCCTCTGAGGGAGAAGCCAGCCGGTGTCTCCGAGCCAGAAGAATGGGGTGCCGTCGGAGTGGCAGAGGAAGCGGTTGTTGGCAGAGACTTTCAGCGGTCCGTGAGTCCAGGGGCGTTCGGCGGCAGAGGCCGTGAGGATAGTGAGTGTCAGACAGATGGCAGCAAACAGACGGGAGAGCTGCGAGGTAGGAAATGTGATCATGGCATTGGGCTGATTATACGGTTGCTATGGCGTAAAACACCGGGACCATCAGGACGGTCCGGATGCAAAATTAGAGAATAATTTGCGGTTTAACGCCGGGTGATGATGCCATTTAGAAGATTTAACAAATCAAGAAGCGAATTCGATTGTATATATAGATAAAATTCTTACCTTTGCGCCCACAAAAAACGAACATACACATAAACACTTCACAACCATGTACTGGACACTCGAATTAGCATCAAAACTTGAAGACGCACCCTGGCCCGCAACCAAAGAGGAGCTGATAGACTACGCCATGCGTTCCGGCGCTCCGCTGGAGGTAATAGAAAACCTTCAGGAGATGGAGGACGAAGGCGACACATATGAATGTATCGAAGACATCTGGCCCGACTACCCCCAGAAAGAAGACTTCTTCTTCAACGAGGAGGAATACTAAGCCCACGCAAAAGGATTAACCCAAAGAATACCAAAGAGTTGAGCTTCGCACTACGCGACAGCCCAACTCTTTTTTCTTGCATTTTACCCCCTTTTACAGCATAATAAACTGGCGTAAAATTAGCGCACCGATAAAAAAGGAATATAAACAATCGGGATAAACTGTCGTATAACTCCTGACTTCGTCAACGCGTACCCCAAAAATCATCCGAGAAGAAAGGTGCGATGCGTTGATGCGTTCGGGATATCGCCTGCTTGCTCTGTGGTAAAGTCATCTTAGTGAGTGTGCCTCTGCGGTATGCCTTTTCAAGCCTGCGGAGTCCTTTCTCGCGGTTATACGCATCCTTGCGGGCGCGGTCGGCGTTATATCCCACCAGCAGACGTTTGCCGTATCCCTTGTCGTATTCCACCATCTGACAGTCGTTTTTCGGCTGACTCAGTATCCATTCCTGACTTCATCACTCAATTTTTTGAGTAATGAAGTCAGGAAAAAGAGCATGCAGAAGTTGCCGCTCCGTATGCAGGCGACCGAGAAGTTCCGGTATATTGGAAAACGATTTCATGTTAATTTGGGCGGTGATATGTTGTGACAACGATTATTAGTCCTTCAAACAGGCAAGAGGAATAACTTTTACGCCATCGGGCCGAGTATATGCCATTGGGCCACCTGTTATTACCAGCAACAGTGCAGGCTCTTCCATTACAATCTGCTTTTCGCGCTCATTCATTTTTCTTACAAGATTTCGGATTTCAAGAAGATGCTCTGCACCTTTGTCTATTTCAGCACCACCGAGCTTAAACTCAATCAGCGCATATCTGCCGTCGTCGAGATGCAGGACTGCGTCTGCTTCAAGATCATACCTGTCATGATAATACGATATAGCTCCAAAGCATGATTGGGAATACGCGCGAAGATCCCTCATTGCCATACACTCGAATATGAAACCATAGGTTTTCAAATCCATTTGCAGCCGTTCTGGTGAAAGTCCTAATGCCGCAACTGCGATGGATGGATCTGTAAAGCCTCTTTTCTTCCCTCTTCTGATTGCTGTGGCAGAACGCACGGCAGGCGACCATGAATCAATGTCCTGAATAACAAACAGTTTCTCCAAAGCCAATACATAACTGTCGAACGTTGGCTCTGTGCAGCTTTCTGTTGTAGCCACAACATCCTTTATCATTTTCTGTTTCTTCGCAAGAGTCGAGATGTTTCTTGCATAGGTGCGCAGAATCTCACGTGCGAGCTTTTCACTGCGAGCAACGCCGTCGACAGTGGATATATCCGTAGAGCATACACTTTGAACATAATTCTTGGCCACCAACAGCTTTCCCCTTGTTGTCGGAAGAGATAGCGAAGCCGGCCAACCGCCCCTGCAGGATGCGAAAATCAACTGCTTTATATCGAGACATGACATCTTGCCGTCAATCTCAAGTTCGGGATTGTCGAACAGTTCCATGAGAGAGATTTCGCCTGTGGATTCATCGGATTCCCAAAGGCTCATAGGCGCCATCCTTATCCTTGCAATCCTGCCGGTTCCGGTGTGTAATATATTTGACTTGTCTACAGAATTCGATCCTGTAAGGATAAACTGCCCAACCTTCTGTCTCTCATCCACAACACTTCTTACGGCATCCCACAACGTCGGAGCATCCTGCCACTCGTCAATAAGTCGTGGAGTGGCACCATCCAAAAGAAGAGAAGGCTTGGTTGCGGCTGTGGCAAGATAGCCGTCACGAGTGTCGGGCAACTGAAGTTTAAGTTCACTATTGGCCTGTTGTTCTGCGGTAGTTGTTTTGCCACACCATTTGGGGCCTTCTATGAGTACAGCTCCAAACGCGTCAAGATGTTCACGCAGTGTAGTATCCGCAATGCGAGGTAAATATGGCATTTCTTTACTGACATTTGTTTCTGCAAAGATAGTGAGAATTTCTTTATTGTCAAAGTGTAATTTTGATTTTTGCGACAAAATACTTTTGGTTTTTGTGGTAATATGTTTATGTTTTTTGCGGTGATTTATTTTTGATTTTTGTGATATGTATCCATTGCCCTACCCATTTGTTTGTCCATTCGATTTCACGCTGTCAGATCGTGAAATATGTTTGTCCATATTACACCACATATTTTATAACTGATTGACATACATAGTATGTATGACTTTTCAACGAGGAGGAGTACTAAGCCTGCACAAAAGGATTAACCAAAAGAATACCAAAGAGTTGAGCTTCGCGCCACGCGACAGCCCAACTCTTTTTTCCCTTTAGTAATTTTATGTTTGAGAATTTTTAAACAACGAACTCTAAATCAGATCCGATATGTCAGGAAATCATCAGGATGTTTCGAAGGCTGTGATGCATCTTGTGGGGAGGTGTGTCAGGACAAATGAAGATCTATGTGATATTCTTACTGTCCGCTAAACCATGTAGCGGGATAACCGGAAAGGGTATGAACTAAGAGGGTGTTTCATAACAAGAGTTATGAAACACCCTCTAAAATCAGCTGCGGCTCCTTGGGGGCCGCAGCTGATTGTTCGTAGAGTGGAGATCGATTGGAGCCGGGGATAATTACTTAACGGCTATCTTCTTTACATTTTTGCCCTGACGGACGATATAAATGCCTGCCGGGAGATCTTCCAGGCGTGTAGTCAGCTTTATACCGTTAATATCAAAGATCTCGATATTATTATTTTGGGGGTCGATAAAGATAGTATCAATTCCTGATTCAATACCAATTCTGAAGAAGAAATCTTTCCATTGAGGTGCATCTTTGTACAGGTTTTCACTTCCTATGGGTACATACAGCTTACAGTTCCATTTGATTATATCGTCGAGTGCCTGCTTGCCGCATACAGGAGGTGTGGCTGCATACGAGTAGAATTCTGTCAATCCGGTGCAGTCAGAGAATGCCTCTTCGCCAAAAGATGTGGCTTTATCTCCGACTGAAAAGTATTCCATTCCAACGCAACCGGAGAATGCCCATTCACCAATTGATATCAAAGCCGGCGAATTCTCTACTTTTTTCAGAACCTCACAATTTTCAAACGTATGGTTTTTGATTTCCGGGATATTGTTTCCAAATGTCACCGACTGCAATTTTATGCAGTTATAGAAGGCATAGTCGTCTATGACACCGTTGTTATCCAAAGTAATATCTGTAAGATAGTCGTGGTGGTAGAAGGCGTACGCTCCTACGTCAATCACTTTCAGTTTAATTCCCTTATTTGTAACGGTTGGTGGAACTGAGAATACAGCATTAGAGGGTGCATAGAAATAGTCTACGACATTGCAGGTTCTTTCAGACGGGCTGACAGGGACATATACGATTCCCTCAACATCGAACATCGAGCTTAAGAATGGATATAAAATTTGATTTCCGAATTCATACTGGTCGTTAGAGACAAAATTGACAACAGTAATAGTATTAAATGAATAACATCCTTCAGGGGGATTGTTCCCAAGCCAAAAAATCTTTTCGATGCCACTCAAAAAATCGGCAGCGCCTGAAATCTGCGTCACACCAGATCCAACAGTTAACGATTTCAAGGGATTACCCGATAATAGTGCCATATCAAATGACTTGATTGCGTTTGGAATAGTGAAGTCATAAAGTTTACAGCCCAAAAATGCATTTTTGCCGATGCTTGACAAAGTAGCAGGCATGCGTACATACGTAATGTCTTCGCAATATGAGAATGCATTATCGGCGATTGTTTTTACCGTACTCGGTACGGTGTATTCGCCCGATAGCGTTGCAGGGGCAAAGTAGAGGGTAGTTTTCGCCCGGTCAAAAATGACACCGTCCTCTATAGTCGTTTCTTGAGCAGGATACGCAATGGCTTTGCCAGAGCTAAATGGATTGGGAATGTTATCGGGGTACGCCGATTTTTTTAGCCCAGTACAACCACTGAAAGCGTCGTTCCCAATACTCTTAACTGAATTACCTATAATAACGGATGTGAGTCCGGTACAGTTGTAGAAAGCTATTTCATCGATAGTTTGCACTGAATTAGGTATTACAACCGATGTAAGACCGGAACAATTGTAGAAAGCCCTCCCACCTATAGTTAGTACCGAATTCGGTATTACAACCGATGTGAGTCCGGAACAATATGCGAAAGCGCTGTTTCCAATACTCTTAACCGAATTGCCGATAACAACAGAGGTGAGGCCGGTGCAACCATTGAAAGCCCCGATCCCGATATCATCAACTGAATTACCTATAATAACGGAGATGAGACCTATGCATTCGAAGAAAGCACCGTCACCTATAATTTTTACCGAATTCGGTATTTCAACCGATGTGAGTTCGGTGCAATATGAGAAAGCATCATCGGCGATTGTTTTTACCGTACTCGGTACGGTGTATTCGCCCGATAGCGTTACAGGTGCAAAGTAGATGGTAGTTTTCGCGCGGTCAAAAATGACGCCGTCCTCTATAGTCGTTTCTTGAGCAGGATACGCAATAGAGGTGACGTAATTACTAAATGGGTTGGGAATGTTATCGGGATACGCCGATTTTTTTAGCCCCGAACAATTTGCAAAAGCGCTGTACCCGATACTCATAACCGAATTACCGATAACTACGGAGGTAAGTTTGGTGCAGTAGTAGAAAGCGTATTGGTCGATAGATGTTACTGATTCCGGGATGGTGTATTCGCCCGATAGCGTTACAGGTGCAAAGTAGATGGTAGTTTTCGCGCGGTCAAAAATGACACCGTCCTCTATAGTCGTTCCTTGAGCAGAATACGCAAAGGCTATGCCGGTGCTAAAAGGATTGGGAATGTTATCGGGGTACGCCGATTTTTTTAGCCACGAACAATCTGCGAAAGCTTCGTACCCGATACTCATAACCGAATTACCGATAACAACGGAGGTGAGTCCGGTGCACATGTAGAAAGCACGGTCACCTATAGTTTTTACCGAATTCGGTATTTCAACCGATGTAAGTCCGCGGCAATAATAGAAAGCATAGTCGGCTATTTCAACAAGAGTGTACTCGATACCGTTTTTAACAGGAAAATCGGGCAATTCCAGCGCTCCAACAGGCCCGGAAGTAGAGCCGATAACCGCGCATGTTCTTTTTGACTCGCTTAAGACGAGGTAATTTAGCGTGTGTCCTTTGTATGTGTAGGTAAACTCGTCTTGATCCGCCGCGTGTACGGACATCAACAAAGACATTAACCCACACAAGAGTAGTAAAAGTCTTTTCATTTTATTGATTTTTTGTTGATAATGTTGATATTGTTCTTGCCTGATGCCGCTGATCATGGATATGGTCAGGGGCAGAGATACTGATATGCCGGTTCTCTCTTTTGTGTATTTCCGGGGCTTACCACTTGTTCCCTTTGGCGCTGTTTTGGCCTCGCTCCATCAGCATATAGGTAACCATTTTGTTGAGTGCGTTGAATTCGGTTTTAAGTTTTTCGGCATTGGGTTTTGTACCCTCGTTGAGCTTCTGAAATTCGGGGAAGCGGCCGCTTTTTATGGCAATGGAAATTGCAGGGGAGTGGTCAATTGAAATGCTTGAAAGGTCGAGGCTGCCATCGGCATTTCTTTGTACCTTAAAGGGCGCTATCGAGCCATTCGCATGGTAGCTATATACTTTGGCGTATGTGTTGTTGCCGTAAACGGTTGGGCGAGCCATGAGAATATTGTTACTGCCAACCCTGAATTCAGCGATGTCGACTACATGGTGGATGCCTTTATCGGTCAATACGATAATGTTTTTTACAGTTCGGGCAATCCATGATCCCTCGTCGGTTTTGCCGATTATTCCTGAAAGCTTTGATGCCGGCCAGTCTTTGCTGTTGCGTGAAGCTACGCGTCCGGCCAAATTCAGCTGTACCGGATAAAACACATCTGCAAGCTCAATCTCCTGCGCTTCTTTTGCGAGTGAGGAAGCCTCCACCTTTTCATTACTGTCGGCCGACAGGGCAACACAACGGCTCTGAAGGAATTCATGAAATGTCCTTACGGCTGTTGCCACATCATTTGCGGGGCCATAGAGCCAACGGCCGGCGGCATATTCCGCGCCGATGTATCCGAGAATCGTTGTGAATATTTTTTCACAAGCGGTGGCGTTGGTACAGCACAATACACCCAATACGTTTAGATTGGATTCGATCGGCGTCATAAAAGTGGATTGATTGTTCCATAGCCGGAATGCCCTTTTCAAACGGCTGACATAAGAATCGGCGCTCTTCGCGGTGGTCAGACCTCTCTTAGAAAGAAGCCATTTTTTGAAATCAGACAGCATTTTACTTTCCATTGATTACACAACCCAATGGCTTCCGGTCGGGCAATGATTAAACGGAAAAAGCGTGAAGCCGATTGTTGCTCGCTTCACTATCTGAGGCCTTCGCATTGCCTATTCTGTCGAAACGAGCAACGCTGACCCCACGCCGTATGTATATAATCGGCATGCTCCGTCGCGGAGTATGAGGATATTACATACCCATGAGCATCATCGCTGCAAGGTCGCCTGACAGAATTTTTGAAAGTTGCGAAGTTTCAGATAGTCAGAAACCAAGCGTCAATAACGCTTTTTACTAATATGTCTTGGCAAGCTTAGTGGCAAGCCGATAACGTTGCCATTGCTCCGGCTATGGGAGGGATGGCAACACATAAACCCACCTCATCCTCCGGAATAAAGGCTCATTCTAAAGCCTCATTGCCGGCAACGGCGTAGGGTTTAATGTGCAAATATCTGATTTACATTACAGAACCGACAAAATAGACTTACGAGTAAAATCCACGAAAAATCGTTTTAGCCAATTATTGTAGAATAAATCCAAAATTTGTAAATGCAAAGTTAAACTCATTTTTTTACTGCTCCAAAAATGTGGCTGTTTTTTTGAGTCTTTTTTTCTGAATCAGCGTGTTAAAACGATCTCTGATATGAGAAAGCCCGGAGCCGGCCACGCACAAAGTGCGGAGCCGACACCGGGTCGATTTTTTCGAGAATGATGGCCGGGGGAGGGATTGTTGCCTGGACGGGTGTTGCCGCTCTATCGGGCCACATTGTTGCGGATGTCACCGGCAATGAAGCCCCGGAGGTTGTCGGCGGCGATCTGCATGAGGCGTTCGCGGGCTTCTATGGTAGCCCAGCCGAGGTGGGGGGTGATGAAGCAGTTGCGGGCTTTGAGCAGAGGGTTGTCGGCGGCCGGCGGCTCGGTGGAGAGCACGTCGAGCCCGGCGGCGTGGATGCGGCCTGAGTCAAGGGCTTCGGCAAGAGCGTGTTCGTCGATCAGCGGTCCGCGGCCGGTGTTGATGAGTATGGCCGTGGGTTTCATGCCGGCGAGGCGCTTGGCGTCGACCATGTGGCGGGTGCTGTCGGTCAGCGGACAGTGGAGCGAGACGATGTCGGAGGTGGCGAAGAGCTCGTCGAGGCCGGCTTTGCTGACTCCTGCGGGGAGGCTGTCGGGGCTTTTCGATGTGTAGGCCTTGACCTTCATTCCGAATGCGAGGGCTATGCGGCTGACGGCCTGGCCGATGTTGCCCAGCCCGACTATGCCGAATGTCTTTCCGGCGAGTTCGTGGAGCGGGCTGTCCCAGTAGCAGAAATCGGGGCATTCGCTCCAGCGGCCGCGGCGGTTTTCGGCGGTGTAGTGTTCGGCTCTGACGGTGATGGCGAGCAGGTGGGCGAAGACCATCTGGGCTACGGAGTCGGTGCTGTAGGCGGGTATGTTTGTGACCACGATGCCGAGCTCGCGGGCGGCGGGGATGTCGACCACGTTGTAGCCGGTGGCGAGTACGCCTATATATTTCAGATCGGGAAGAGAGCGGAGTATTTCGGCTGTCAGCACGGTCTTGTTTGTCAGCAGGGCTTCCGATCCGGCGGCGCGGCTGAGGATTTCAGATGGTGCCGTGCGGTCATAGACAGTGAACTGACCGAGCTGTTCAAGCGGGCTCCACGACATGTCGCCGGGATTCATGCCGTAGCCGTCGAGGACTGTAATTTTCATTGTTCTTTATTATTATAGAAAGTCTCGTGGATGATGCGCGGGAAGTGCTCTTTTTCGAGCCGGTGGATTTTGCTTTCCACATCGGCAGCCGAGTCCGAGGGGCTGATCTCTACGGGGATCTGTGCTATTATCCGTCCGTCGTCATACTTCTCGCTGACGAAGTGGACGGTGATGCCTGTGCGGCTTTCGCCGGCCTCGACCACGGCTTCATGGACCCTGCGCCCATACATGCCCTTGCCGCCGTAGGCAGGGAGCAGCGACGGATGGATGTTGATGATGCGTCCGGGGTAGCGGGCTATCAGAAACGGCGGCACCATCAGCAGAAAGCCAGCGAGCACAATCAGATCGACCCCGCGGGCTTCCAGCAGTGGCAATATGGTGTCAGGATCTCTGAGACGGTCGGGCGGAAGGACGCATGTTTCCACGCCGAGACTTTCGGCACGGCCGATCACACCCGCCTCAGCCTTGTTGGAGACCACCAGCGCCACCTGGGCCCCGCGGTCGGCCTCGCGGAAATATCTGATTATGTTTTCGGCATTTGATCCGTTGCCTGAGGCGAACACGGCGATCCGGCCCGCCGGATTCGATGATGTTTTCATGGATTCGGAGTTGCGGTTCATGCCTGCAAATATACGAAGCTTTTGCAATAGCTCCAAGCGTGAAATGCAGCCTGATCTCCCCGGCTGTGAACTTTTTCGGATGGCTGGGTGTTAAAAAATAAATAGCATTTATATCTTATATTTGAGTACATGACAAAAATTTGAAAATATCGAATTTCGGCTTGTAGAGAGGTCTGAGCAGTACGTTTGCAATTTCTTCCAGGCCATACTTTACCAGCGATTTGGCTCTCTTGCCGTGTTTCAATATTCTGATAGCTTTAACATTCATATCCTTATGTTCACCAACGAGATACGCCTATACCAATGCCATGCAGACCATCGCGACAAGCCTTGCGATGCGGTCGATGTCGTGCAGGTGTGTGTCCTCGGTGTTGAATCCGGAGGACTTCATGGCGCGAAAGCATGTCTCAATCTGCCAACGCTGTCTGTAAGTCGCTACGGCATCTTCAAGGCGGTTGTAGCAGATCAGGATTTGCAGTTCAGGCACACTATCGGAGTTTTTCAACAATGCTCCGGCGATGTATACATATTCGCCTTTGAGGAGAAACAGTTTGTCGTAGACACGTTCCTGTCCGAGCTTGAGGCCGTGAAACAGATGCCATGCTTTGACAGCCTCGGAGGATTTGGGATTGCGCAGCCAGAAGTTCTGCTTGATTCGCAGGTAGTACCGTATATGTCTGTTGTTGAGATACTCGACCCACTGCTTTCCGACAAACTCGCGGTCTGCGACCAAAGAATCGATGCACTCGACACCGAACAGCGTATAAATCTGTCAATCAGTTGTGCGCGTTCTTTCCAATTGGAGTTTCCGCGTTTGTCGAGCATGGTAAAAAGCAGTAGGAATGCAACACCCTTGTATGTCACTCCAAGCATAAGGATATTGATGTTGACCTCGCCGAATTTCCAGTTGGTACGGTCGAGACTCAGAACCAGTCCTGTCTTGACTGGCAGAAGTGCAGGTATCACTTTGGCGATAAGGTCAAGGTTGAGAGCATATCCGGCAAGGAATCTCTGGAGACGCCGCAAATTGGAATCACGCTCAACGCCCGTAGGCATTGCCGATGCTATCTTGTGGAGGCTGACCGTCAGTACAATACAAAGAGCGTGAAGAACAAACGCAAGCAATTTTATGCGAGCCAAGTTCATTACCGGGCCAAGATGCTCTTGCATAATCGGGACGATTTGATTAACTTTGTCGCAGTCTCCGGGAGTTGTTTTAACTTTCATGGAAAAGCGGTCAAACTTTTCTTTAAAGTTACTAATTTCTCAGGGACTTTTGCAAGAAATAACCAATTAAAAATAAATAACATAACCGACAAAATTCAATTTTTGTCATCTAATCTACTAAAATCCTATATTTTTATGAGAAAATTTTTAACTCTGTTTGTGATCGGAATTGTCGCTGCGATGACATGGAGCTGTTCTGACGATGACGACAAGGACCGTCCGCTGGACTACGAGTCGCTTCCTGCGGTGTCAAAGGCGTTTGTAGAAACTTATTTTCCGGGCGACAAGCCTGTCAAGGTGACACGCGAGGGCAGCAATAGCCGCACGGAATATGATGTGACGCTTGCAAGCGGTTTCAGCGTTGAATTCGATGCTGAGGGAGAATGGACTGATGTAGACGGCCCGATGAACATAGCTATCACTAACGACGGTTTCATCCCGCAGCCGATCCGCGACTATGTGGCCGCGAATTATACCGATGCAGGTATCAACGAGATCTCGCGTGACAGACGCGGCTATGAAGTGGAGCTGACAAACCAGATCGAACTGCAGTTTGACCAGAACGGTAATTTCGTGAGGGTAGACAACTGAACGGCTTTACTATAAGAAAAATCATTAAAAATCGGATCGCTGTGCCTGAATAGCGATCCGATTTTTTGTTTAAAACGCCGGGATTTTTGTAAATTTGCAGGCTAATGTCTTTAATATTCATAATATCATGACTATAGACCAGATTCAGAATGATATAGTGGAGGAGTTCTCTGATGTGGAGGACTGGATGGACCGCTATGGAATGATCATAGATCTCGGCAACAATCTGCCGGAAATCAACGAGGCTTACAAGACGCCCGACCATCTGATAGAGGGCTGTCAGAGCCGTGTGTGGCTCAATGCCGATCTTACGCCTGACGGGCGCGTGCACTATACGGCCGATTCCGATGCTATCATTGTCAAGGGCATCATCTCTCTGCTGATCCAGGTGCTCGACAATCAGACCCCTGACGATATTCTCAAGGCCGACCTGCATTTCATCGATGATATAGGTCTGTCGGAGCATCTTTCGCCTACCCGCTCCAACGGTCTGCTCGCAATGGTGAAGCAGATGCGTCTCTATGCGCTTGCTTTTCAGGCCAAACAGCAGATGAAGTGAGTGGTCTCCGATTTTTCATAAGGGCAATGCTTGCTGTGGCATCGGTGTTTTTCCCTGCTCTGTGTGGCGGGGTGACTCTTGATGTGCTTTCTGGTGAGATTGCCTGCGGAGAACTTGTGGGACGGACCGAGGCTTCGCTGACCCTGCGTGGTTCGGCCAATGCCGCCGATCTGGCGTGGATTGCCGACAACTGCCGTGAACTCCGCATACTTGATCTGAGCGGACTGACCATAGAGCCTTGCAGCCTCGAAAAGGGGCTTGCCAATGGCCTGCGGGAGTTTCCCGGAGGTGTGCTTCCGGCCTATTCGCTGTCTGGGCTGACGGCTCAGACCCTTGTGCTGCCCGAAGGCATTTCTGAGATCTGTGACGGTGCGCTGCTCGGTTCGGCGGTTACAGGTCTGACACTGCCGGCGTCAGTCAGGCTGATCGGTCAAGGGGCATTCGCTGCCTGCGAGGCTTTGCGTCATGTCAGCCTTGGCGCGAGTGTGGAAATCATCGGTCCGTGTGCTTTCAGAGGCTGCGTGTCACTTGCATCGGTCGAGGCTGGCGGGAGCCGACTTGTAGAGATCGGCGAAAAGGCGTTTTCGGGTTGTCGGAAGCTGTCGGCTCTGACTTTCACTTCTCCCGATCCGGCCCTGACAGCCATAGGCGATGAGGCATTCGGGGCCACAGACCTGCAGACCCTTGATCTTTCGGCCTGCACGGCTCTGCGGTCCATAGGGCGCAGGGCTTTTGCCGCTTGTGCATCGCTGGAAGAACTTGTGCTCCCCTCAGGAGTCGTCTATATAGGCGACGGTGTGCTGTTCGGCTGTCAGTCACTGCGTACATTCGCTCTTCCGGAGGCTCTCAATGACTTGCCGGCTATGGCGCTTGCCGGAGCCTCGGCGCTTGAAGATATATCACTCCATGACGGAGTGAGGAGCCTCGGCGAGTATTCTCTGACCGGAATTGACGGCATCACCGGACTTTCACTCCCCTCGTCACTACGCGAAATCGGGACGGGTGTTTTTGAAGGCTGGAGTTCTCTGCAGACCCTGATGGTCGACAAGCATTCCGAAGTGCCGATTTTAGGTGCGGATGTCTGGGCCGGGGTTAATCAGTCGGAAGCCATTCTTACAGTTGCCCCCGGACTTGAAGCGGAATTCGCCGCCGCACCCCAGTGGAAGGAATTCATGATCAGGACTCCTGACGAGTCGACCCTTGACCGCGTTCCGGCCATCGACGACCAGGCGGCTGCGGTTATTGACGCGAAACTTGAAAACTCGGTGCTCACGGTGAAGTCATCAGAGAAAATCTCCGCCGTGACAGTCTATGACACGGACGGCCGCGCAGTGTTCGGGATAGGGGCCAATGGCTCTACGGCATTAGAGACGGCCACCGGCCTGCCTGTCGGGCGCATATACATCGTGGCACTCCGCCTGCACTCCGGAGTCGAGACCGGAATCAAACTTGTCAATATCAAATTATAATCAGCCCCTTTATGGGAAAAAACAAATTAAAGAAATTCGCTGAGATGGAGACGCTCGGATGCGTCTATCAGTATCCTCAGTCGGTGCTTGAAGAGCAGGGTGACTGCCCTCTGCGCGGCCGGTGGGGCCGGGAGGTGTTCGGCAATTCGAATCCGATAGTGCTTGAACTCGGATGCGGCAAAGGGGAATATGCCGTAGGGATGGGCAAGCTTTACCCTGAAAAGAACTTCATCGGCATTGACATCAAAGGCGCCCGCATGTGGACCGGGGCCAAGGAGGTCGATCAGCTCGGACTGAAGAATGTGGCCTTCCTTCGCACTTCGATCCATCTGCTTCCGCGCTTCTTCGCTCCGGGCGAAGTGTCGGAAATCTGGATCACCTTTCCGGACCCGCAGATGAAGAAGGTAAACAAGCGTCTGACCGGCACTCATTTCCTCGACATCTATCGTCAGGTGATGGCTCCCGGAGCCACGGTCCATCTCAAGACCGACAGCCCCTTCCTCTATGCCTACACCTCGGCGATGCTCTCGCACAATTCGATCACTCCGCTCCACTCCACCGACGATCTCTACAACTCTCCCTGCAACGAACTTGTGCCCCCGATCCGCACCTACTACGAGCAGCAGTGGCTTGGCCGCGGCATCCCCAGCAAATACATCGCCTGGCCCCTGCCCGCAGCCGGAGTGAGCCTCTCAGAGCCTGAAGTCGACATCGAGCCTGACACCTACCGCTCGTTCGGGCGCGGAACTCTCCAGGGCTTCTGAACCGAAAGATCCCTTCGGTTGTTGATCACTTACAATACACTTTCAATATCAAATAGAATTCATCACAGGCTATTTTATCCTGCCGTAAAACAATCTGATCCAAATTCATCATGCAACTTTATCCTGCACTGATTACCGATGCTCTCCAGACCGTGCGCTATCCCGGTAACGGCAAGAACCTTGTCGAGGCCGGAATGGTCGAGGATGACATCCGCATCGACGGTGACAGCGTCAGCTTCTCACTGGTTTTCGACAAGCCTACCGACCCCTTCATCAAGTCAATGGCCAAGGCTGCCGAAACAGCTATCCACACTTACATATCTCCTGAAGTCAAAGTGACCGTAAACGTGGCCTCGCGCCAGCCGGCGGCTCCCAAAGATGCCCCTGTGCTTCCCGGAGTCAAAAACATCATAGGTGTCTCCTCAGGCAAGGGCGGAGTAGGCAAGTCGACCGTAGCCTCAAACCTTGCCGTGGCCCTCGCCCAGGAAGGCTACAAGGTGGGTCTGCTTGACGCCGACATATTCGGGCCCTCTATGCCGAAGATGTTCGGAATTGAAGACGAGCAGCTCTACATCCACGAAGTCGACGGCCGTCAGCTCATCATCCCGCAGGAACGCTACGGCGTCAAGCTCCTTTCTATCGGATTTGTGGTAGACAAGGAAAAAGCAGTGCTCTGGCGCGGCTCGATGGCCTCCAACGCGCTCAAGCAGCTTATAACCGATGCCGACTGGGGCGACCTCGACTATTTCCTGATCGACATGCCTCCCGGCACAAGCGATATCCATCTGACCCTCGTGCAGACTCTGCCCATCACCGGAGTAGTAGTAGTCACCACCCCGCAGGAAGTGGCTCTCGCCGATGCCCGCAAGGGCATAGCCATGTTCCGTGAAGACAAGGTCAATGTGCCTATCCTCGGACTGGTCGAGAACATGGCCTGGTTCACACCCGCAGAGCATCCTGACGAGCGCTACTACATCTTCGGCCGTGAAGGAGGAGTGCGTCTGGCCGAAAAACTCGGAGTGCGCCTGCTCGCTCAGATCCCACTCGTGGCTTCTATAGCCGACTGCGGCGACAACGGCACACCGATAGCTCTTGACGGCAGCGTGACAGCCCAGGCCTTCGCCCATCTTGCCCGTGAGGTGTCTGACGCAGTGGCCGAGCGCAACCGCGAACTGCCGCCTACCCACAAGGTGGAACTCAAGCACTGATCATCACAAAATCCCGGCGGCTTTACCGAGCCGCCGGAAAAACAATATCCTCTCACGTCAACTCAACACTATTGCCATTTATGAGAAATTTCCTACGCCAGTTTGTGCTTGTGGCCATAGGAGCCGGTTCGTGGCTCGCCGGGAGCGCAGCAATTCCCGCAGGCTACTATTCGAGCCTTAAGGGAAAGTCAGGAGCCGAGCTTAAGACTGCGGTCTTTCAGGTGATCAACCCTCACACCACGGTTTCGAGCTACAGCAACCTGCCCCAGTACTTCCAGAAGACAGACGTCTATCCTTCATCGAAACAATGGTGGGACATGTATTCCAACGTAAAGCGCTATGCGCCGAGTTTTTCCGGCCTGAACCGCGAGCATGCTTTCCCTAAAAGCTGGTGGAAGCAGAACGGCAGTGTGGAATACACCCCGGCCTACATTGACCTGAACCATCTCTATCCCGCTGACGGACCTGCCAACCAGGCCAAGAGCAACTATCCGCTTGGCGTGACAGGCAGCAACCCGAAGTTTGACAACGGTGTCAGCCGTATCGGCTATCCGGTGTCAGGCCAGGGAGGTGGCGCGCAATATGTGTTCGAGCCGGCTGACGAATACAAAGGTGATTTCGCCCGCGCCTATTTCTACGTGGTGACCTGCTATCAGAATCTGACCTGGAACAGCACATGGATGCTTCAGCATAACACCTATCCGACTCTTGCGCCCTGGGCCGTCGATCTGCTGCTCAAGTGGCATCGCGCCGACCCTGTTGACCAGAAAGAGACCGACCGTAACGAAGTTGTCTACAGCTATCAGAACAACCGCAACCCCTTCATTGACTTTCCTGACCTTGCCGAGTATATCTGGGGCAACAAGTTCGGCGAGTCTTTCGAGCCGGGCAGCTCTTCGGAGCCGGGAGGCGACCCGATTCTGATCAATCCGGTCAACAACACCGCCCTTGACTTTGCCGAAGTGGCCGTAGGCAGCACCACCACAGCTCTCCTCTATCTCAAAGGCGAGAGCCTTTCCGGCAACGTGTCGCTCCGCATCTCAGGCACCGACCGCAACATGTTCACCCTCGATCCTGCCGCACAGAGTCCCAAGCTCTCCGCCAGCATCTCGGCCTCGCTCATCAATGCAGCCGGAGGCTATCAGCTCCAGGTTTCATATAAGCCCACCGCAGTAGGCGAGCACAGTGCCAAGATCTCCATCTATGACGGCGGCACCGTCGGCACCACCACCGTCAATCTTCTCGGCCAGGCACTCGAAGTCCCGACCCTCAGCCGTCTGACCGCCTATGATCCGTCAGACATCACGGCGACCTCCTACAAGGCCTCTTGGTCAGAAGCTCCTGAAGTGGTTGACTACTATCTGCTGACACGCATACGCACCATCAATGGAAATATGGTCGAGGAGAAGATCGAGTGCGACGAGAACTATGCCGTTATCGACGACTATGATCCCTCGGTTTCCGAAGCCTATTATGTGCAGAGCAGCCGCCTGGGCTATCTCTCCGAACCATCCGAAACCAAGTTTGTCAGCCAGTCAGGCATCTCCAACGTGGAGACCGACAATCCCTTCTCGGTTGAAAGCTATCCCGGCTGTGTGCGTTTCCGTTGCGCCGGAGTCCACACCGATGTCTGCATCTATGACATGACCGGACGTCTTGTCATGAGCATCTCCGAGATCACTGACGGCCATGAGATCACACTCCCCTATGGCATCTATCTTGTCCGCAGCGCCCAGCATCCCGCCGCCGTCCGCATCATAGCAAGATAAACCGCGCGGCCCGGCCCGCCCCCCGACATATAAATCCGGTCCACAGCAAAGACTGCAACAGACAGCCCTTGCCGTGGACCGGATTTTGTTTATAAAACGCATGTTTCGAAATCAATGATCAGCTGCAAATCCCGGAAAAGGTGTCAGCGGATTCAGAGGTCGTCTTGCGGATACCCGTGGTCTGCGGGGCCATCCGGGGTGGTAAATCGGTGTCCTCGACCGGACACCATATTTGAATGAATGTCTTTTTCCCCCGACACCTACGCGCATTGCGCTGCGGTGTCGAGGGCTACTATTAAATCGGTGTCCTGCCGGACACCCGCTAACCGTAGTCCCTCCGAACCTTGTCGGATGCTTGCCGATTGCATAGCTGTCCGGCCCCCTCCGTCAGCAGCCCCTCTGGAACTTGTCGGATGTCCGCCGATCGCATAGCCGTCCGGACCCCGCCTTCCACGGCCCCTTCGGAATCCGCCTTGTAGGGTTCGTCGTTGCACTGCGTATCTGTCCTGGTCACGTAGCGCGTGTTGAGACCGGATGGGCGTCCGGAGGACGCAGATTTACTCGTAGCCCGTGACACCGCAGCGCAAAGCGCGCAGGTGTCACGGGTTTGCAATTCCCCCCTGCATATGGTGTCCGGTCGAGGACACCGATTTACCGTCAGGTATGGTGTGTTTCCGCATTATCGCACTCTTTCGGAGACCCGGTATTGAATCTTTGCAAAAGTTCTTTTCGATATGGATTTTGACAACAGCTTTCTTACATAGGCCTGGTGTCAGAAACGCGCCTTGCAGTATGTAAAATCGTGGCTGTCGGCAACAGCTGAGTAAGAGGTTGTGATGCCCCGTCATCGTTAATAAATATTGGGGAGCGGGGTCTTTATTGCTCTTCCTCCATGAATTCGATTTCCTGGAGGAGATTGAGGCAAAGGGGAAGGATGAGTGCTGTGGCTACCGGGAGTTCGGCCTCGGCAAAGGGCTTGATTTCCTTGGGATGGGTGTAGACCAGATTGCTCATCAGGCGGAAGGCGCCGTAGCGGTGCATTTCGTCAGTGGCGCTTGCAGCTTCCAGTGCAAGGTCGAGCGCGTAGGGCTGATGGCGCAGCAGGCGGTGGCAGAGAATATCGGCCACCTCGGTTGTCTGCGCCTCACGGAGCATCTCGGCAGCGCGCTCGCGCGTCAGCTCCTCGCGCGGATAGACCATAGGACTCAGCAGGCGGCTTTCGCGAGTGCGGATGTCGGCCCACAGCTCCTCGGCCAGTTCGCGGCTATGTGGAAGTGTGGCGGCAATGTCGGCAATCTGCGGAAGGTTGAGGCCGAAAATCATTTTGTATTGCAGGCCTCCGCGGCGGATGGTGTCGGCCACTATACCGTTGCGCATGGCGAAGAAATTCCGTTTGATCTGCTGGAAGCGGTTGAATTCTGTCATCGCTGAAGAGTTGATTTTCATGCAAAATTACTGCATATTAATCAATTTTCATAGTTGGATTGTTAAAAAAGAAACGCTTCAACGATTCTGATTTATGAAACATATGCTGACTCTGTGGCTCGTCATGGCCATAGCGGGAGTGCAGGCTGCATCGCAGACTCCAGACACGGTTCCGCCCATCACGCCGGAAGGCTTTGTGACACCTGGCGGAGCTATGGGACGTCCGCCACGTCCCGACCGCCCCACCGTGGGGCTTGTGCTCAGCGGCGGAGGTGCCAAGGGCATAGCCCACATAGGCATGATCCAGGCTCTGGAAGATGCCGGAATCCCGATCGACTATATCACCGGCACTTCGATGGGGGCGATAGTGGGGGGCCTCTATGCCTCCGGCTATTCCCCAGCAGAGATGATAGAGCTGATCGCATCGAGAGACTTCAGCTACTGGAGCGCAGGGAGGATTGATCCGGCTGATACCTATTATTTCACCTCGCGACGCGACACTCCCTCGTTTGTGACCTTCAACCTCGGCAAGGATTCCACCCAGATCACATCGGTCCTGCCGGTCAGCCTGATCAACCCGATTCCGATGAACTATGCCTTTTTTCAGCTGTTCAGCCCCTACACCCTGCAGTGCGGCGGTGATTTCAACAAGCTTTTTGTACCCTACCGCTGCGTGACCTCTGACGTTTATGCCAAACACAAGGTGGTGCTCGGACGCGGTCCCTTGGGCGATGCCGTCAGGATGTCGATGTCGTTTCCGATGGTGTTCGAGCCCATACAGCTTGATGGGGTGCCGATGTATGACGGCGGTATCTATGACAACTATCCCGTCGATGTGATGATGGAGGAGTTTGCCCCCGACGCGGTGATCGGAGTCAACGTGGCCTCCGGAAAAACGGCCCCCGACTCGCGCAATATGATGGATCAGCTCGAAGAGATGATAATGCAGCCCAACGACTATCCCTTTCCGGCCGACAAGGGCATCAGCATACGCATCGACCTTGACGAATTCGGGCTTCTCGCCTTTGACAGATACCGGGAGATCTATGACATAGGCTACAGGCGCGGACTGGAGATGATGGACTCCATCAAGGCGAAGATCCCTGAGCGCACCGACCGCCGGACGGTAGAGTCCGCGCGGGCGCGCTTCAAGAGCCGCACTCCGCAGGTGCGCATCGGCAAGGTGACGGTCAGCGGCGGCAAAGCGGTTGAAAACGCCTACCTGCAGTCGTTTTTCGGCCACAGGCATGAGGGTGACAGCACTCTCGACCTGCGGCAGGGGCGCGATGCCTACTACCGTGCAGCCACCGCCACAGGAATTCAGAACTTCGTCCCCACACCCTGGTTCAACGTGCGCGACAGTCTGGTCAATCTCGACTTCAAGGCCGTCATAAAAGATCCGTTCACCGTGGGAGTGGGCGGCTACATATCATCATCGACAAACAGTATGCTCTTCTTCAATGCCGGCTACAACCGCCTTAGCTTCAAGACACTGAAAGCCAACGTCAACGCATGGCTCGGACAGAGCTACATGGCCGCCGAAGGAGATTTCAGCTACTTTTTTGACACGAGCCGCCCCTCGGCACTTGTGGCAAGAGTGGTCACCTCGCGTCAGAAATATCATGAGACCGAGAAACTCTTCTATCAGATACATGAGCCGGATTTCATAGTCAAATCCGAGACATTCGCCCGGCTGTTCTATACCACTGCGCCATCAATGCGCTCCCAGCTGACCGCAGGGGCGGGTTACGGCCATCTGACCGACAAATTTCACTCCGAACTTCTCGGCTCCGGCGATCTGTCGGGTCGCAACAAGGGCATATCCGATCTTGGCGAGATTTTTGCATCATGGGAGCTGAACACTCTCGACAACCAGCTCAACCCAACCTCAGGCATAGACCTGCGCAGCGAAGTGCTCGGTGCGGCCGGCCGTTACCGCTACAGGGCTGACAGTGACGGCGACCATTCCTACAGCCGCAATCTCCGCTGGCTGCAGCTGTCGGCCTCCGTGGCAGACTATCTTGTGCTTGACAAAGCTTTCTCTTTAGGGCTGCTCGGCAATGCGCTGCTCTCCACCCGCAAGCTGCTGCCCACCTACGATGCGTCAATCGTTGCCGCAGAGGCTTTCCACCCTACGCCGTCGAGCTACAACTATTTCAACACCAAGCTGCGGGCCAATTCCTTCCTGGCGGCCGGAGTGGCTCCCGTGTGGAAAATCTCAGGCTCGTTTCAGCTCCGGGGATCGTTCCACTGCTTCCTGCCCGTGCGCAAGATTGTCTATGACAGCGGCCGGGCGGCTTACGGCAAGTGGCTTCACGATCCGGAATTCTTCGGCGAGGTCCAGGCCGTGCTTGCATTGCCGTTTGGCTCGATCAGCGCCTATGGCAACTATACCCCCGCCCATGACAGCAACTGGAACTTCGGCATCTCGATAGGTGCCTTTATTCTCGCACCACGCTTTCTGAAGTAGGGGGCCAGGGCCGGCCGTCGATCAGCAGCGTCCGGCAGCCCAGCGAGGCTGCCGGCAGAATATCCTTGTCCATGCTGTCGCCTATGACGAGGATCTCCTCAGGCGGAAGGCCGAGAGCTTCGACTCCGAGACGGAAGATGGCCGGATCGGGCTTGCACACCCCGACGCGGGCGCTTTCGATCACGGCTTTGAAGTATTCAGCGAGCCCGAAATCGGTGATGACGGCTTCGAGATTGCCGTAGAAGTTCGACACGAGAACAAGCGGATAGTCCTGGGCCAGTTTCTCAAGCATCGGCCGGGCCTCGGCAGTGCAGCTGCGGGCGCTCTCGTAGCAGTGGCGCGCTATGGCCTCGCGGGTAGCCGCATCGGGCTGCGGATCGAGCTGCGAGCATTCGGCCTCGATCTTTTTACGCATCAGATCCAGGAAGGTGTCAGACGGGTCGACCGCTCCAGGCTGTGCGAGCTGACGCTCTCCGTAGATGTAGGCTCTGACAAAGTCTTCGATCTCAGGCTCTAAGCCGGCGGCAATGTAGGCTTCGAGTATTATGTGGCTCCAGTGGTCACCGTGGCTGTCGAGGGTGCCGCCGTAGTCAAAAATGATGCCACTGACATCGTCGGGGACAAGCATTGGCATATCAATATAGTCCATTCCTGAGGCTGTTTGTGAAGCGTTTGCAGATTTTTTCGTGGCGTATGATCATGTAGACCAGCAGAGCATTGAACACCGTGAGTTCCACCAGAAAGTAGAGCCACGGCTGTCCGATGAAGAGGGCTGTGAACAGAGTGATGACACGCCAGTTGAATGAAAGAATGTTGGTGAACTTCATCAGCGGCAGCGAAGCCCGGCGGAAGTCCTCGCGGAAACTCTGAGGGACTCGGCCGTCGGGGAAGCTCTCGCGCAGCTGACGGCGCAGGGCCTGCATGGCGGGCGCAGTGGCCTCCTGCTGGCGGGTATAGGCAAGATAGAAGGCCATTGACAGACGTTTCCAGAAATGCCTGCGCCAGGTGATGCCGGCATCTTCGAGCTGCCGGCGCAGCTGCGGGGCGCTGTCCAGCTCGCTCCCGTCCTCGCCTTTGAGGAAATAGAGATGGAACTGGCGGTAATAGTCGGCCATCGCGGCTTGCTTGGTGTGACACATGCCTGTGATTGCGGCCGTCAGCCACAGAATCCAGTGGTGTTCGCTGAAAAAGGGCGAGAAGGTGTTTTCACGCAGCACTATGGCTATGTAGATGGCCGCAAACCAGAAATCGCCGCAGAGGCCGTCGAGTATGCGTCCTATGCGTGAATAGCTGTGAGTCATGCGGGCAAGCTGTCCGTCGGCGCTGTCAAAGGAGTTGGCCCATACGAGCAGCAGCATTCCGGCCACGTTGATCCATAGGTCCGGGAAATAGAAGAGCACACCGGCGCCTATGCCGAGAAAGATCGCGGCAATGGTGATGGCGTTGGGAGAGACCCCTGAGTGCGCGGCCAGCCGCGCCCACATGTAGCCTATGGGGCGGTAGAAAGCCAGGTCGATACCCTCTTCGGTATCCATTGACTTCAGCGAGCGGCGGTAGTCGTCCTTCAGACTCTGTTTCATCGGCTCTTTGGGGTGGAGGGTGATGCCACATAAGAGGCATAGGCGCTCATGAACCGGGCGAATGCCGGAATTTTCATCAGTCCGTACTCAAACAGGGCATATCCGGCCAGAGTGCAGCCTATTCCGGCAAGCACGTCAAGGATATAGTGGTGCGATGTATATACGGCTGTGAACCAGATGCCGAGGCAGATGAAGGCGAAAAGCGCGCGCATCCATCCGGGGCAGCGGGCCTTGAGCGAGTAGAGTAAGGCTATGAGCATGTAGGCCGCATGGAGCGAGGGCATGGCGGCAAAGACGTTGGCGTTGCGCGAGTAGAGCCCGTGGAATATGCCGAGGCCTGTCATCTCGTCCCATTTGCCGAGTCCGGCCACTTCGCCGGGAGTACCGACAATGAAGTCAAAGCCGTGAGAGGCCACATACCACGGCGGGGCTGCCGGGTGGATGTAGTAGACGGCGAATCCGATGAGGTTGACAAGCAGGAACACCAGCGAGAAGTGGAGGTAGGCCGGATACTGGCGTTTGAAATAGAGCCAGATGCCGAAGAGGATGGGCACCGGAACCCAGCAGAGATAGAAGATGCCGGCCATGAAGTCCATCAGGCGGCAGTTGTGCAGGGCGAAAAATTCGTTGGGAGTGAGCGTTCCGGCGGCCGATGCGATGCCGAAGAGGCTTTTTTCGGTGTCATAGAGCGCGCGGATGTCAACCGGATTCACCTCGTAGTTGGGGAGTATGTTCATCCAGTCATATGAGATGGCGAAGACGGCGAAGGGCAACATCGCCACTACGAAACGGCGTGAAGTGGCCGTGATGAAGAGCAGCAGAGTCAGCGTCCCGGCTATGTAGAGATGTTCGGGGCGGAATCCGACGCAGATGCTTGTCACCGCGACCCAGAGCAGCACCACCGGAATGATGATGGCCGTTTCGCGGCGCGTGGGAAATGAAAATCCTGTCATGGTAATGATTGGAATTGTGTAGTCCTTTGAGACCTTTGGAACTTGTTGTCTTACAAGTTCTTACTTCTTGCAGAGGAGACGGCGGCAGTGGTTGATGCGGGCAAATGCGGTGATGTTGGCGAAGACGGCTATCACAGCCATGCAAAAAATGAGGATGTTGACGGCATCGAAGTCGGCCGGGCTGACACACTGGCCTGTTATGCCTGTGGCGAGGGCGCCGATTGTGGTGACCACCACACGTTCGGGGCGCTGCATGAAGCCCACCTTGCATTCGAGTCCGAGGCCTTCGGCGCGGGCACGCACATAGCTGACCATGATCGAGCCCACGAGGGCCACGAAAGTGATCAGAGCGCCGATCACGTAGCCGGTCTGGATCAGGTAGTAGCTGAGACCGCCGAGGGTGAAGAGCTCGCAGTAGCGGTCGAGCACCGAGTCATACATGGCTCCGAAGGTCGAGGTCATGTTGCCGAGGCGGGCCACCTGGCCGTCGAGCATGTCAAAGAGCGAGAAGAGGATGATGACCACACCGCCCCAGGTAATGAGCGGATAGTTCATATCGGTTCCGGGAGTGGCACTGTAGCCGGCGTAGACGAAGATAGCTGCCGCGGCGATGTTGCCGAGCAGGCCTATGGTGGTGACCATGTTGGGGGTGACGCCTATGCGGATCAGAAAGCGCACAAAGGGGTTGATGATGAAGTATATGCCTTGCTGGAGGCTATCGCGGAAACGCTTGAATGTCGATGATTTCTGTGTCATTGTCATTTCGTTTTCAGCCATTGTTTTCAATATTGGGATTACGTTTGTTCTATAGTGTTTTTTTTGAGAATAGATCGACCAGGCGGATGGCATAGGGGTCGAACGGAGTCTTGCGGTAGACAAAATTGCGCTGCAACACGAAGTTCCATCCCCATGACACGGCCAGCGATGCCGCCAGTCGTGATGCGGCGAAAATGCCGTCGGGCTTGAAGCCGAGGTCGAGCAGCCACTGCCAGTGGCTCATCAGAGTGGCCAGGCCGGTGGTGCCATACATGTTGAGAAGCAGCGATCCGGTCCATACGAGGAAATATTTCACCCCTACAGCCTTCACGCTCTGGCCTGCGGCATGGAAGGTGAAGCGGTAGTTGATGCAGCAGTTCACTATGCCTCCGGCTATGGCTCCAATGGCCACCGAGAGGTTCGACCGGTAGAAGGGGTCGAGGGCCACGAAGACGAAGGAGTAGAGCAGCATGCTTGTGCCCAGATCGATCCACGATGCCACCTGCGACGAGACTGACGAGCGCAGGAAGGTGGAGATCAGGCCTCCGCCGTGGAGAAATTTGTCTTTCAACTCTCTGTATCTTGACATTTCGTTGCGTGATTTAGGTGACTTAGAGGGGGTAATAACTCTTGTTATGAAACACCCTCTTAGCGGATGAAATACATGCAGATGCTGAGTATCACACAACTGTAGACTCCGGCCAGGATGTCATCGGCCATGATGCCCCAGCCACCGGGAAGTTCTTCCATCTTGCGGACTCCAAGGGGCTTTACTATGTCGAAGAATCTGAACAGGATGAGCGAGGCGATGGTCCACATCCAGAACCATCCGTCAGTCAGCGCGTCAGGTCTGACGGCATAGACTGAGAGCGGAATCATGGCCAGCCACTGGCCTACGGTCTCGTCCATGACCACACGCGAGGGGTCGGGGCCCCAGTACTGTTCGGCTATTCCAGCAGACCAGACGCCGAGCGCGGTGAAGACGGCGATGAGTCCGAGGGTGATAAGTACAGTGCCCGCGAAGTGCCCGGTCAGAACGAGCGGAAGCCAGAGAATCAGCCCTACTACAGCTCCGGCGGTTCCGGGGCCATAGGGCCAGTAGCCGGCACCGAACGATGTGGCTATGAAGCGCGGCAGGAAGGGGAAGGAATTGTTCTGTGTCATTTCCGTGCTGTTTTTTTTGCGTTGTGTTTTTTGATTTCAGAGAGGATGGCGCGGGCTATCACAGCCGAGGCTTCGGCGCGGCAGGGAGCGAAGCTCGGCCAGTCATTGAAGTCGATGATCGTAAACGAGCCGTCGGGGAGTATGATGGCATCGCCTCCGAATATCTTGATATCGAGGGCTTCTGCCGCGCGGGTGCAGACCTCTTTGAGCTTGTCGTGGTCAAACTGCGGCTTGCCTTCGTCGGTTCCGCGGGCCTCGCGTGAGCCGTAGTGGAAGAAGCAGTGGAACCAGGTGGTGCCGTAGACGCCGTAGAACTTCAGCAGCTCGCCTTCTATGTGGCGGTTGATGACGGCGCGCTTGATGCCGCGGAGGAAGTATTCCTGCACCACCTCCTGGGCTTCTTCGGTGTGGCGCACGTAGGTCACGTCTTCCTTGTGCATGGTGTGGTAGTCGCCCCTCTTGATCCAGGCCTTGGTCATGCCTGCCTCCTTCATGCGTTCGGTCACCACCTCGTTAGTGTTGACTATCAGGCTGTCAGGAGTGGGTATGTTGCTGCCTATGAGTATGCGGGTGAGGCGTTCGCGGGTGCAGTTCTCTATGCCGTAGCCGGAGTTGATCACCAGCGCCCCCTCGTCTTCCTTCTTCTGGAGTATGGGGAACGAGCGGTGGTGACGGCACATGCTGATGATGACATCTTCGGTCACCTGTCCGGCAATGAGCTGTTCTTCGCTGTAGATTTTCACCTCGCAGCCGCGTTTGCGGAGTTGTTCGGCAGTGAGGTTGAGTATCGCGGCGTCGTTACCAATGTGGTTTGGCGAGTAGGCGCCGGCTCTCATAATTCCGGCTATCTTTATGTCAGCCATTATAGTTGAGCGTTAGTTATGATTGGTTTTCCTTTGAGAGAAAAATTTCGGCCTCGCGCAGGTCTGAGCTGTGGTCGGCGTCTATTATTTTCGAAAAAGGCCATGCCTTCAGGCGCATTCCGGCGGCCACGAGCGAGCGCTGGTAGTCGCGCATACGGGTTTTTCCGGCGGCCGCGCAGTCGTCGAGCAGTCCGAAGGCTTCCGGGCGCAGGGCGTAGATGCCGCCTGATATGTAGCGGGTGTCCGGGAGCGGATGGTCGAGAAATCCGGTGATGTCGTTCTCCGGTTCGGTGGCCACATAGAGCGGTTTCTCATCAGCCACGTATGATGTCACGGCCATATATCCGTCGGCTTCCGGATCGGCCTCGAAGCGGGCAATGAATTCCCGGAATTCTTCGGGGCGGAAGATGCTGTCGACTGTAAGCAGGCAGAAGGGGCGGGTGCGGTCCATAGAGCGGGCCAGTTCCCTGAAACTTTCCATTGATCCGGCGGTGCTTCTGACGGTCAGGCGCAGTTGCGGAGCGGAGTCTGTCTGGCGCGAGCGCAGATAGTCGGCCACTTCGGGCATCTCTTCGTTGACTATTATATATATTGTACGCGCGCCCGCGAGAGAGAGCACATCGATCAGCCTCCCGATCATAGGCCTGCCGCCCAGACGCACCAAGGGCTTCGGAAGGTCCTGTCCTTCCGATTTCAGGCGTGATCCCTGTCCGGCGGCTATGATGGCGAAGTCCATTGCTGATCGGTATGTGTGTGGTGCTGTGTGACTGGTGACTGGCTGGTATTGACCGGGGTTGCGGGGCGGCTCTTATCCGCGTTCGGCTGGCAGACGGTCGCTGCCCTTGTCGAAGTTCTGCTTGCGCAGGGGGTTGGCTGTTGCCTCTGCCTCGCGGCGGCGGTTGCGGTAGATGTCTATGGCGGTATAGATGGCCTCGCGCATCGACTGCTCGTCGGCCTTGCCCTGGCCGGCTATGTCATAGGCGGTGCCGTGGTCAGGAGAAGTGCGCACATAGGGGAGTCCGGCGGTGAAGTTCACGCCGTTTTCCGCAGCGAGGAGTTTGAAGGGTATGAGTCCCTGGTCGTGATACATGGCCAGGATGCCGTCAAACTTGGTGTAGGCGCCGCTTCCGAAAAATCCGTCGGCCGGATAGGGGCCGAAAGCAAGGATCTTGCGCTTGTTTGCTTCGGCTATTGCCGGGGCTATGATTTCGGTCTCTTCCGAGCCGATCACTCCGGCGTCACCGGCATGGGGGTTGAGGGCAAGCACTGCTATGCGCGGGCCGTGGATGCCGAAGTCTTCTGTGAGCGAGCGGTTGAACGCCGCGAGTTTGTCGCTGACGTTCTTGGCGGTGATTCCGGCGGCTACTGTGGCGATGCTGTCGTGGATGGTCACGAGGGCCACACGCAGGTTGCCGCCACACATTATCATCATGGCTTCGCGTCCTTCGCCCAGGCGTTTCTGCAGATATTCGGTGTGGCCGGGGAAGTTGAATGCCTCGCTGTGGATGGTCTGCTTGTTGATGGGGGCGGTCACCAGCACATCGATCAGTCCGTCGCGCAGGTCGGCGGTAGCGCGTTCGAGTGCGGCGAGGGCTGCCTGTCCTGCTGTCTGTGTGGCCTGTCCGGGCTCCACCTTGCAGTCTTCGGGCACCACGTTGATGAGGTTGATCTGCTCGTCGGCGGCTTTGTCGGGGCTGTCGATCTGGAAGAGTCTGAAGTCGGGGAGCTCGATGCCTTTGCGGTAGAAGTTGGCTATTTTTGCCGAGCCGTAGATCACCGGGGTGCAGAGTTCGGCTATGCGGATGTCGCCCAATGCTTTGAGCAGCACCTCATAGCCCACGCCGTTGATGTCACCGTGAGTGATCCCGACACGAATTTTTCTATTTTGTTCCATTTTTTTTGATCAGTGCATAGTGTGATAGAGAGGGCAGACGTGCAACCGTCGGCTGCACACCGGTCTCAATTAATTGGTAAAGTTACTAAAAAAGTCCTATAGGGTCTTTCGGATGTCTGTGGTTTAACATTTGTTAATGTCGTGCTTTCCCTCTTCGCCACGGCGTATATCGGTCACTCCGTTAGCATTCTGGATCAGCCTCGATGTTAATGAGGATTAAAAAGCGACCGTCAGGATGATAATTTATGTAATTTTTCGCATCAAGTTGCAGAGCTAAGTCGGTCACAATTAAGGATTTCATGAACAATGAAGTCTTTATGGACTGCCTGGCTAAACAGGGCATAGAGGTGATTGACCGTAAAGATAACAATGGATATACTTACGAGTATATAGGTGTTTATTCGCTTGATAATTTCTATAAAACAACTCCTTCGGTCTGTGACCGCGATATGACTCTTGCCTGCCGTGACTATCTTGACCGGATCGGTATTAGAAATGATCCGGATGCCGATGCATTGGGATGCACAGCGAGTGGTAAAACGTAAGTGATATTCCCTCGTCACAAAGCCGATCCGCAAGGCGTGACGGTAAATCGATGTCCTCAGCCGGACATCAACAAAACTTGAAAACATCGTACCCCCGACACCTGCGCGCTGTGCGCTGCGGTGTCGGGGGCTACTATTAAATCGGTGTCCTGCCGGACACCCGCTATCCTCTACGCCCTGCGAGATCACGCCCTGCGGACACCCGCTATCCGCGTGCCGTGGGGGATCTGCCCTGCCGGACACCCGCTATCCGCGCGACATGTGTGGGGTGGGTTCTGATCTGTCATTTAGATTGTCCGCGAGGCTTTTCTTCATGTATTTGCGGGTGAATAGGGGGAGATTAATGGCGAATTGTAAGTTTTTTAAATGTTTTTAACATGGTTGGTGGATAGAGTTAATATTATAAAACTTATCTTTGCGAATGTTCAGAAACCTAGTGCATACGTATTGACCTACGGTCAGTTATCACCGCTATTTCACGAAATTAGCCCAAAGAAACTCACTCTTATCACACTAACAATTCGAAAAAAGTATGAGAAAAACTTTACTAACCCTGGTTGCTGTATTGCTCAGTTTTTCGGCCTATGGAGCTGACATATTCGAAAACTGGGAAGAAAAATCAAGCTTCGGTCCTGCGACAAACGGCGGAACAAGTGCCGTAAAAGGCAAAAGCCCTTTGACTGACATTGAATATTCATTCGTGAGAGCCTGCAAATCGGTTCCCGGTCAGGCTGCCATACCAGCATTTCTCAGTATTGCAAACAGAGCCGGTGCTTATGTAGAATTCGCACTCCCGATCAACTGCAAGGAAATCAAGATCAAGACTACTTCTAATATCGCTTCTACCTGCAAAATCAATGTTCTTGCAGGGGGGACTACAATTGAATCGGCATATGCCGTTGGCGAGGCTGACAAGGAATATTCAATTGCCATTCCTGAAGAATACCGCAAGGCTGGTACTCTCTATCGCATTGCCCGTAATGCCGGGAACAATCTTTTTGCCGGCTTCACCTATATTGAAGATGCCGCTGAGGAACCGCAGGGTATTACTCTGCCTTACAGCCTGACATTCGACGAACCTGAAAAGGTGGAAGGCTATACTTCTGTATGCCCCTATGATCGTCCGAAGTTCGCCTACATCGCCAAGGGTGCATCTCCCGTATATTCAGGTTTCAACTGCGTGGCTTCAAAGAACCTCTTCTCAAGCAACGATATTGAATATAAAGACTCATGGTTTATCTCACCGGCCATCAAGCTTGAAGCCGGCAAGAAGTACATCGTGAAATATACCGTAGGTGTGACTAATCAGGAAAGAGCAGCCTTAGGTATTTTCTATGGTACAGAAGCGACTGCCGAGGCCATGACCGGCACAGCTCTTGAAGTTACCCATTACAGAGGCAATGGCCTGCTTGAAGGTCAGCTCTTCACAGTTTCAGGCACTATCGCACCTGAAGCCACCGGCGCATACAACATCGGATTCTATGACAATACCGATAAATATTGCAGCGCCAGGACTATCCTGACCGATATCTCTGTGACCGAGGCCGCTTCAGGCAAAATGCCAGGCGAACCTGCCGACTTCACCGCTGTTGCTGACAAAGACGGCGCTCTCTCTGTGGCTCTCTCGGCCAAGGCTCCGACTGTCGATGCAGAAGGCAACACCCTGAACGAGCTTACCGCTCTCGAATTCCTCCGCGAAACCACCGTGATCAAGACTATTGAAAACCCGACTCCCGGCAAAACATATACTTATACAGACAATGAGGCAGTTCACGGCAACAGCACCTACGGTGTGCGCGCTGTCAACTCTGCAGGTAACTCAAACGTTGTTTCGCAGGAGGTGAAGGCAGGTCTTGAAATTCCTAATCCTCCCACCGATGTCGCCGCCCATCAGTCAGTTGCCGGCAGCATCAAAGTTACATGGCACCGCCCCGAATCAGGCATCTTCGGCACCGGTTTCGGCAATCTTTCTCTGATCAAGACCAAAGTTGAGGTCTATGACGGTGATACCCTGATCAACACTTTTGAGGATCTGAGTGGCGAAGATGCTGATCTTGAGATCAATGACGGCACAGCCGATCAGAAGTTCTACAGTCTTAAGGTCTATGCCGTGACCTCAGGCGGCCCGTCACTTCCGGTTGAAGTCAATGCGGTTCCCGTTGGCAAGCCCGTCGCTCTTCCCTACAGCGAAGATTTTGCCGGCGCTGTCCCTGCTCAGCTACTCTATGCCAACAATAATGAGAACTATACCGCTTCATGGAGCTTCATGGATGGATATGCTTTCTTCACAGGTCGGTCATATGGTTCTCTTGCAAGCCTTTACAGCGGCCTGATCTCTATCCCTGCCGAATCAAAGAAGGTTGCTCTGACTCTTGAATATTCAAACGATGCCCGCAGCTATACCGGTTCTGTCCTGTCCGTTTTGGTCAATGCCGACGGCGAATGGGTTGAGCTCAAGAGCGAAGAAGCTCCGAAGGAATACACTCTGATGAGTGTTGATCTTTCTGAGTATGCAGGCAAGGATATCCAGTATGCTCTGCGCGGCAAGGGTGGTCAGTATTCTTACTACATCGACGTGAAGAATATCAAGATCGCCGATGAAGAAGAAAGCGGTATTGATTCTATCATCGCTGACGAGGCCGAAGGTGAGGCTGTCTACTATGATCTCATGGGCCGTCGCGTGGCTAATCCTTCAGCCGGCAAGATATATATCAAGGTTCTCAACGGCAAGGCATTCCGTGTTCTTGTGAAGTAATTGACAGATCGTCAAAACATATAAGCCTCTCCGAGGCATCATCATCCCGCATCCCCTCCGGGTCGGTAAATCCGTGTCCTTGCGGACACGACAATTTGGATGTATGACTTTACCCCCCCTACACCGTAGCGCACAGCGCGTAGGTGTAGGGGGCTACTATTAAATCGGTGTCCTGCGGACACCCGATATCCCCTGTGCCGTGCGGGATAACGCCCTGCGGACACCTGCTATCCGCGTGCCGTGAGGGATCATGCCATGCGGGATTCCGGATGGTGATGTCCGACAGGACATCGGTTTACTCGTAGCCCGTGACACCGCAGCGCACAGCGCGCAGGTGTCACGGGTTCGTGATTACCCCGTCATGTGATGTCCGACAGGACATCGGTTTACCATCACGCAGTGGTTAGATTCTCTCCGGGTCGGTGCTAATAGCGCCGGTTGTAATCGTTGTAGTTATTGTTGCCAAACTGACGGCGCGAGGCAGAGTTCATGAACGGATCGTCGAAGAATTCATCTTCTTCCTCTTCCTCTTCTTCGCGATCATCGTTCTCGCCACGCTTGCGTTTGGGCTTGTTCTTCTTGATTTCCTGCGGCTTCTGCATGTCAATGGGCAGCTCATAGATGTTCCACGACTGCTCTATGCCCCAGTTCTTCTTCAGGGTGATCTTTTTGGGGTAGTAGTAGACCTCCTCCGGCTGGATCGAGTCGAGAAGGCCGTTGGTATATATACCGTTAGAGTCGGAGTCGATGAAGAGTCGGGCGTAGTAGGTGCCGGGAGTCAGATATTCGATGCGGCCGAAGGAGCCTTTGACCAGGGCTGACGCCACGACCTTGTCAGAGGCATCGAGCACCTCGACCACTGCGGGTCGTCCTTCAAGCCCTTCGATGTTGAAATTGAGCGTGGAATATTCCTCAAGTTTCTTGGCATTGAATTCATGGACCAGCGGAGGATTCGTCAGACCGTAGATGTCATAGATCGCCGCCGAGTCGATGGTCAGCTTGTAGTGTCCGCCAGGTTCCCACTCGTAGGGCGCAATGAATTTGAGACTGTTGTGCTCCCCGATAGCGCGCATCACGGGAGCTGTGCGGGTGTACCACACGGAGTCGATCATCTCTTCAAGGTGAAAGGCAGTGGTGTCTACCGAGGCCACCGGAGTTGCAGACTGGAAGACCAGGGGCAGGTTGAGATCCTGCGATGTTGGACTGCTGACTTTGAAACTGATAGGCGGCGGTGGCGGCGGGATGGTGTCGGCCGCATCGAGCGAGTCAAGATCCACACCCTGACGTGCCAGTTCACGCCGGTGGTCTTCACGCAGCTTGGCAAGCTCTTTGGCCTCTTCCTGAGCCCGTTTGCGGCGCATGCGGGCATTTTTTGTGACCATGCGCAGAGTGTCGGTGGTCCATGAAAGCTGATCGAGAGTATCGGTGCGGATATAGCGTGCCTCAATCATAAGAGTGTCAAGAGCCACGAGTGATGTATCGGTGATCCAGTAGCGCAGAGTGTCAAGCGTGGGCGATGCCTGGAGCACTGACCATTTTTCGCTTTCCTCGCCGGCACGACTGGTGTTGAGCAGTTTCAGGATAGGGAGGGTGTCGGCTTTGGTAGAGAACTCAAAGTCGAGATTGTTTGGTTCGGGGCGCTCGTTCTTGCGGAGATATTGCGAGACGTAGCCCTCGTTGAACCATGTCAGGAGTATGTCGTCAGGCAGAAAGCGGGTGCCCGGATAGGTCACTATGGAGTCCTCGCCGGCCATGTTGACAAGAGTGTCGGTAAACTGCGCGGCCTCGGTCTCAGGCGAGATTGTCACGTCGAAAAAGGCTACGTCTTCCGAGCGGTCCCAGTGATAGTCGCGGTTCACGTCGTTGACGGCATAGATGCGGTAGGTTCCGGCCTTCATGTTGCGCAGAGTGAACTGGCCGAGTTGATTGGTCTTGGTGATGCGCTCGAAAGGGAGGGTGGAGACAGCCGTGTCTGAAAGATTCGAGTAGACACCCACCAGCATACCCTGTGCGGGCTCCAGTGTGCGGGCCTCGAAGACCATTCCCGAAACGCGCAGAGTGTCAATCGTGTCGCCCGTAGCGAAATCAAGAGCGAAACCGTCGAGCACATTGCTCTCGTTCAGATCCTTGATGGCATCGGCAAAGTCGATGGTATATGTGGTGTTTGGCACGAGGCTGTCGCGGAGCTCCACGGTTACACGCCGGCCGTTTGCCGTCACCACTGGAGTGGTGCGCTGGGCGGGAGAGACCACCACCTTGTTCATAGGGTCGTCAATCGACACATTTTCATCAAAGTCGACGGTGATCTTGCTTCCGTCAAACCTCAGCTGTCCGGGCTTCGGGTTTGACCTGACATAGACAGGGGGAGTCTCATCGCGCGGACCGCCTTCGGGGTGTCCGATGCTCGCGCAGGCGGCAAAAAAGGCCGTGGCGACTATTATGAAAAGCAGCCTCAGGGCTGATGTAGAGCGCATAGTCAGTTTATTCAGGTGTTTTAAAATGCAAAATTATGAAATTTCCACAACATAAAGTTTTCCCGCGCGTTAAATTATTATTAATCCACCTAAAGCAAGCATCACTCATGGCATCACCACTGATCATAAACATAGTCGGCTATGCAGCCGCCATCTGCATGATCTGCGGCTATCTCCCGCAGGCCATCTACACCATCCGCACCCGCGACACCGACGGTATCGCCCTCCCAACCTTCCTCCTGCTTGGGTTCGGAAGCATCTTTTTCGTGATCCAGGGCATCTTGCTCTTCAACTGGCCGCTGATGATCACGAACACCATCACCACCGTTTCGTCGGCCATCGTGTTTGCCATCAAGATCCACAACGACCGCATGAAAAAGAGAAAATAGCACGCCGCTGAAAAGAGCGTCCGGGCCACCTTTTCGTTACAAATTTATCCCTGATTTACCCCTGAGAGCATTTCGAAACATCCTCGGAAGAAAATCTGCTTAGATTTTCAAGAAAAATTCGTAACTTTGCGTCAAATTTTTCCGCCAGGAACCATGAAACAGAAATGCTACCAGGGGATGACTTTCCGTCCCTACATCAACAACTCCCAGATTCAATCACGAGTTCAGGAACTGGCAGCCGCCATCAAGACCGACTGCGCAGGAGTCACACCTCTGTTCATCTGTGTGCTCAACGGAGCCGCGCCGTTTGCGATCGACCTCTTCCGCGCATGCGAAGACATCGACGCAGAACTTACTTTCATGCGCTTCAAGAGCTATGAAGGAACCGGTTCGACCGGCGACGTCAAGCAGATCATGGGGCTGAGCGAGAATCTCGAAGGGCGCCACATAGTGCTGATCGAAGACATCATCGACACCGGCAACACAATGGTAAGCCTACTTGCCGAGCTGCGCAGACACAAGCCTGCCTCGATCCGCATCGCGACCCTGCTTTTCAAGCCTGAAGCTCTTGAGCATCCCGAACTCCACGCCGACTACGTAGGATTCGAGATTCCCAAAAAATTCATCATCGGCTACGGCCTCGATATCGACGGCCTGGCCCGCAATCTTCAGGATATCTATATACTTGACGAATAGCCGGCCGGACATCTCCGGCAGTCTGCCCTCTCTTCCCGGCCGGGACGGCAAGGGCGGACTTCAACCAATATATTTTTAAGGATAAAGAATGTTTAATCTTGTGATTTTCGGTGCACCCGGCAGCGGCAAGGGCACCCAAAGCGAAAAGCTCATCGACCGTTACGGTCTGACTCACATTTCAACCGGCGACGTCCTGCGCAAGGAAATCGCCGCAGGTTCAGAACTCGGCAAGATCGCCGACAGTTACATTTCAAAAGGCCAGCTCATCCCTGATGACCTCATGGTCGATATACTCGCGTCAGAGTTCGACCGCCTGCGTCCGGAGTCAAAAGGCTTCATCTTCGACGGTTTCCCCCGCACAATCCCCCAGGCCGAGGCCCTCAAGAAGATGCTCGAAGATCGCGGCGAGGAAGTGCATTCGGTAATCGGTCTCGAAGTGGCCGACGAGGAGCTCATGGAGCGCCTGATCAAGCGCGGAGCCGAAAGCGGCCGTTCGGATGACAACCCCGAAACCATCGGAAACCGTCTGAAAGTCTATCACTCGACCACCTCGCCCCTGCGCGACTACTATACCGCCGAAGGCACCTACCGCGCCATCCAGGGTTCAGGCCGTGTCGACGAGATCTTCTCACGCATCACCGAGGCCATCGAAAGTCAGGCTGTGCTCAACTGAGCGCTCTCTGCCCCCGGTCTCCACAAACCATAAACTCTCCCCCCAAACCGGACCAGAATCATATCACCGATGCCAGAATCAAAGCCTGTAGGTTCAATGACCTATGCCGAGAGCCTCAGCGAGCTCGAAGCCATACTCCGCACCATGCAGAGCGACAGCTGCGACATTGACCGCCTTGCGGCCTACACCCGTCGCGCCACCGAGTTGCTGAAAGCCTGCCGTTCACGCCTCACCGCAACCGAGGAGGAACTGCAGGCCATACTCTCCACTCTCGAAAACCAGTCAAACCAATAACACAGATATTTCTAATGAAATTATTACCCCTGACAGCAGTTGCCATGACCATGACATTTGCTACAGTCTCGTGCAACCATCGTGCCTCCGAGCATCTGGCCAGCCTCAACGTGGCCTATCTTGACACCACAGTGGCTCCCGGCGCAGACTTCTACACTTATGTAAACAAGGGCTGGATGGAAGCTCATCCGCTCACTGCCGAACACGCCCGCTACGGCCAGTTCGACATTCTCAACGACTCTTCAGAGAACCGCGTAAAGGAACTCATAGCCAATCTCGGCACAACAAACCCCGAACCCGGTACCGTGGCCCACAAGGTCTGGACCATCTACTCGCAGGCTATGGACACCGCCCGCCGCAACCGCGAGGGCGCAACTCCCATCCTCGCCGACCTCAAGAAAATCGAGGAAACTCCGCATGAAGGGATGGAAGACCTCTTCCTCTGGATGCACGGAAACTACGCAAGCCCCTTCTTCGGAGCCGGTCCGATGGAAGATCTCGCCAACTCGCAGGTCTACGCCATGTATCTCTCCAACGGAGGCATGGGTCTGGGCGACCGCGATTATTATCTGCTTGACGACGAGCGCAACACCGCTGTCCGCAACGCCTACAGGAAACTAATCGCAACCCAGATGCAGAATGCAGGCTATGCGGCAGCCGACGCCGCCCGCATCACCGACAACGTGATGAAGATCGAGACCGCCCTCGCACAGAAGACCCTCACCCGCGAGGAAAGCCGCGATATCCCCCGCATGTACAATCCCCGCACCTTCGCCCAGGTCAAGGAAGTGTATCCCAACGTAAACTGGGACCGTTTCTTCATCGAGACAATGGGCATCAAGTCGCCCGACACCCTGATTGTCACAGAGCCTGAATATCTGGCTCAGGCCGACAAGCTCATGGGCTCGCTCTCCGACCGCGAGATCAAGGACTACTATCTCTGGAAATACGTAAGCCAGGCCGCTTCGAAACTCAGCGACAACTTCACCCAGGCCAGCTTCGAGTTCTCGAAGGTGATGAGCGGTGTGCAGGAGCTCCGTCCGCTCTGGAAACGCGCCATCGATGCCACTGAAGGCGCTCTCGGCGAAGCTGTAGGCGAACTCTATGTTGCGAAATACTTCCCCCAGTCGTCCAAAGACTATATGCTCGGCCTTGTAGAGAATCTCCGCGTGGCCCTCGGCAAGCACATCGACAACCTCGACTGGATGAGCGACACCACCAAGGCCCGTGCCCATGAGAAACTTGACGCTTTCACCGTCAAGATCGGATATCCCGACAAGTGGAAAGACTATTCAACAATGAAGATCGATCCCGAACTGAGCTACTATGAGAACATGCACAACGTGGGCATGTGGCATCAGGCCGAAACTTATGCCAAATGGGGCAAGCCGGTTGACCGCACCGAGTGGGGCATGACTCCTCAGACTGTCAACGCCTACTACAATCCGCTGGCCAACGAGATCGTCTTCCCCGCAGCTATCCTCCAGGCTCCTTTCTTCGATCCGAACGCTTCAGACGCTGAAAACTACGGTGGTATCGGTGTGGTAATCGGCCACGAGATGACTCACGGTTTCGATGACCAGGGGCGCAACTTCGACGCCAACGGCAACATGACCGACTGGTGGACTCCCGAAGACGCTGCCAGGTTCACTGACAAGACCAAGGCTCTGATCGCTCAGTTTGACGAAGTTGAGGTGCTCCCCGGCGTTCACGCCAACGGCCGCTACACTCTGGGCGAAAACATCGCTGACCAGGGTGGCCTGCGCATAGCCATGACCGCTTTCCTTGACGCTCAGGAGAAGAAGGGAGTCGACATCAAGTCGCCCGAAGCAAAGATCGACGGCTTTGATCCCCTCCAGGTGTTCTACATGAACTACGCCAACCTCTGGGCCAACAACATCCGTGACGAGGAGATCCGTTCGCTCACAACCGGCGACGTCCACTCACTCGGCTGCAACCGCGTCAACGTCACTCTCCGCAACATCGCACCCTTCTTCGAAGCATTCTCAATCACCGAAGGCCAGCCCATGTTCCGCCCCGAAGCCGAACGAGTGATCATCTGGTAAACCCCGAAGATTCATTCCATACCTTACAATATAATTAAGGTGTAAGATATATCCTTCTATTGACGGCGAGAGCCTGCTGCCCTGATTCCGGCAGCAGGCTCTCGCTTATTCATTCATACTGGTCAAGGGCTTCGCGCAGGGCCGTCGTCACCATTACACGCAGTTCGGGCGGTTCCACAACCTTTATGTCAGGCCCGTGTGACAGAAGTTCCTGCACAAGGTCGGGCGTGAGGCGCAGGCGGTAGTGGAAAAGCGAGTAGTCGTCATGGATCTCCTCCTGCTGGGAAGTGTGGAGAGGAAGCGCGCGCAGATATTTGGCCTGGCGGGTCGAGGTGCGGATCACAACTTCGTGCGGCTCGGCCTGCGTGAAGACTATGCCGAATGAGTCTTTGACAAAGCTCTCGGCATCGAAGGCCGGATCGACCGTATAGGTTTCGGCATCGACCTTGACATCTTCCATACGGTCGAGGGCGTAGGTCTTGACCACTCCGTCGCGCACGTTGAGCCCGGTGACATACCACCGCTGGCGGAATATCTTCAGAAAGTATGGTTCGACAACCACATCGCGCGTAGGGTTGACTCGTGTGTAGGGCCTGTAGGTGAACCGTACCGGATGCCTCTCACGCAAGGCCGAGATGACCTGCGAGAGGTAGAGCCGGGCCGAGGGCACGTCTTCAAGGAAAATGCTGTCTGAGATGTCGCTCACGTTGGAGAGAACATTGCTCATGGCCGCCGAGTTGAGCAGCCAGTCGGTGACGCTTTCCTGATGAGAGTCGCCGGAGTCGATATAATACTCATAGGTGGCTGAATTACATTCGATATTGATGTTGAAAAGCTCTTCGATGGCATTGCGGTAGTTGTAGAAAGTGCGGCGCGGAAGCGCGGCGCCATCGGAGTAGGGCGACTGCATCCAGAGTTCGTTGAGCTTTTCACGGGTTATGGCACCATAGCGTCGTATGGTGTCAATGATCCATATGTAGCGGGCAAGAAGGTTGCGTGACATAATCAGTTGAGGCGTCTGGGGAAGAGGAATATTATCGAGAGTACAATCATGGCAGCGAGAGCCCAGGGATAGTAGAGGTAGGGAAATGGAGATGCGGGCGAGATGCCGGCCAGAGAGGTGGCGAGAAGGGTCTGCGCACCGTAGGGGATCAGACATTGCACCACACAGGAAGCCGAGTCGAGCAGCGAGGCACTTTTGCGAGGGTCGATGCCGTAGCGCTCGGCTATGTCGCGGGCAATTCCGCCCACGGTGATGATGGCTACCGTATTGTTGGCCGTGCAGAGATTCACCAGCCCGACAAGCAGAGCGAGTATGGCCTGCGCGCCGCGTTTGCCGTGGATGCGTGAGCTGAGGCCCTGAAGCAGGAACTGAATGCCTCCGGCTGCCTTTATGATGCCTAACATTCCGGCCGCGAGAAGAGTGACAATGATCAGATCGCCCATTCCGTCGATTCCGGCACCGGCATATCCGGCCATATCCATGACCGAGAAACCGTTGACGGCTCCCATGACGAAAGCCGAAAGAATTCCAAGCGAGAGGACCACCGTGACGTTTATGCCGGCTATGGCTGTGGCGAGGACTATCAGGTAGGGCAGAACGAGCCAGGGGTTGCTGTCGTTGACCAGATCTATAGCCGGAGAGTCTTTGCTCATGACCATGTAGATGGCCAGAGTCACGAGGGCGGCCGGAAGCGCTGTCCACAGGTTGGCTTTGAACTTGTCAGCCATGCCGCATCCCTGCGAGCGGGTAGCTGCGATGGTTGTATCGGAGATGAATGACAGATTGTCGCCGAAAAATGCGCCGCCGAGCACTACCGCCACATAGAAAGCCACCGAGCCGTCTACAGTCTGAGCTATTTCCACAGCCAGAGGAGCCAGTGCCACCACGGTGCCGACCGAGGTTCCTACCGAGAGCGAGATGAAGCATGCCGCAAAGAAAAGCGTTGGCACAACGAACTGCGGCGGGCATACCCGGAGGGTCAGGCTGACCGTAGCGTCGACAGCCCCGATCTCCTTGGCCACCGTGGCGAAAGCTCCGGCAAGGATGAAGACCCAGATCATGTAAAGGATATTGAAATGTCCGGCGGCCCGCGAGAAGGTCTCGATTCGGGCGGCAAGCGGATGTCCGCGGTAGATGATAACAGCCCATACGGAAGCTGCCACCAGCGCTACGGCTATAGGCATTTTATAAAAATCGTTCAGTATAACCGACACTGCCACATAGAGCAGCAGAAAGACAATGACCGGCGACAGAGCCAGCCATCCCCGTCCGGGCGCCACACGGCGGTCGGTATTGCGGTCAGAAATCTCATTCATGATTCTCTAAGAGTTACTTATCTATTCTCAACTTTGATATTGCAAAAATAGCGAAAACTTTCCGCATTTCAAGCCAAGAGCAGCCCGGAATCATTCGGCCTCTGATTCGAGGGTTCGAGAACTGAAGTTCTCGGCGGGGATGAAATTTTGGCGGGGATGAGGTTTTTGGGGTGTTTTCAGAAGGGGAGTTTGCTGACGGTCTGGCCCCAGTTGCCACGGTCGAGATTCCGGTATGAGAGGGCCTCGGACAGGTGGTGGGTTCTGATGGGGGCGGTGATGGCTTCTCTTAGCGTTTCGGCTGTCGGGGCGCAACCGCCTGCGGAGAGGATGGCCGTGGCCTGTTCGAGGTCAGCTATGGTGCGGGCCACTTTCAGAATGCGGTCATAGGCACGGGCGCTCATGTCGAGCCTTGTCATGGCTTCGCGCAAGGTTTCAAGACTGTCGCTGTCAATTGAGGCATAGGTGCGGAGCAGGCGTGAGTTCATCTGGGCGTTGCTGTGAATGCCCCGCTCTGCGGCAAATCTGAGGGCCTGGATCTCGCGCGCGCAGATCACCCTCCGCTTGATGGCTTCGCTCTTTTCTCCCTCGCGGGCCGAGGCGAGCTCCTCAAACGGCACCGGAAAGATCTCAACCTGCAGGTCTATGCGGTCGAGCAGCGGTCCGCTGATGCGGTTGAGATATTTCTGCACTGCGGCTCCGGAGCACAAACATTCCTTGGTGGGGTGGTTATAGAATCCGCACGGACAGGGATTCATGGAGGCTACAAGCATAAAGCCTGCGGGATAGTCAATGGTGTATTTGGCGCGGGCTATGGTGATGTGGCGGTCTTCAAGAGGCTGGCGCATCACTTCGAGCACCTGGCGCGAGAATTCCGGAAATTCGTCGAGAAACAAGACTCCGTTATGGGCAAGCGAGATCTCGCCGGGTGCCGGATTGGAGCCGCCGCCCACGAGGGCTACGGGCGAGATGGTGTGGTGTGGCGAACGGTAGGGACGCTGTGTCATCAACCGCGAACCGCTCTTGAGTTTCCCGGCCACGGAGTGGATCTTGGTGGTTTCAAGAGCCTCTGCAAGGGTCAGCGGCGGCAATATGGTGGGTATGCGCTTGGCCATCATCGACTTCCCGGCTCCGGGAGGGCCGACCATCAGAATGTTATGGCCGCCGGCACATGCCACCTCGAAAGCTCTCTTCACACCCTCCTGCCCTTTGACTTCAGAGAAATCGCAGTCGAAAACCGATGAGGCGCGGGCAAATTCCTCGCGGGTATTGACGCTCACGGGCTCGGCTTCGCTGCTGCCTGTGATGAAATCGACCACCTCGCGCAGAGATGACATGCCGTAGACTTCCAGATTGTTGACCACGGCTCCTTCCGTGACATTGGCCACGGGCACAATCATGCCTTTGAATCCCAGCTCACGGGCTTTTATGGCCATCGGGAGCACTCCCTTGATAGGCAGCAGCGAGCCGTCAAGCGACAGTTCGCCCATGATCATGAACGACTCCAGCGGAACCGACGGCGTGATCTGTTCGCATGAGGCCAGAACCCCGATGGCAATCGGGAGGTCATAGGCTGCACCCTCCTTGCGCACATCGGCCGGCGAGAGGTTGACCACCATACGGCGCCGCGGCCACTTGTAGCCCGACTGGGTCAGGGCTGAAATCACACGCTGATAGCTTTCCTTGACTGCTGTGTCGGCCATGCCGACAAGGTTGAATGACACACCGGGCTCGGCAACGGCCTCTATGGTGACAACTATGGCGTCAATGCCCTGTACGGCGGCTCCGTATGTCTTTATAAGCATAATGGAGAGAGTTGATTGGGTTTGTAGCGGTTGAGGGTTCGGGGAAAGTGCCTAATAGGCAAGCAGATTTCTGACCTGGTCCGTGTCAAGGGAGCGGCGGCGGGCATAGTCGGCAATCTGGTCGTCGGCAATGCGCCCCGGCATGAAGTAGCTTGATTCCGGATGAGCTATATAGAGGCCGCAGACTGTGGCTGAAGGCTCCATTGCTCCGTTTTCGGTCAGGCTCACGCCTATGTCTCCAAGTCCGAGCAGACTGTCAAGCACAAATGTCAGTTTCTGATCGGGCAGGGAGGGATAGCCTACAGCGGGCCGGATGCCCGTGTAGCGAGCCTGCGAAAGCTCCTTCAGCGAAAGATTTTCGGCAGGAGCATAGCCCCACAGTTCGCGGCGCACTTTTGCGTGAAGCCACTCCGAGGCAGCTTCGGCCAAACGGTGGGCCAGGCTCTGCACCAGGAGTGAGCGGTAGCTGTCAGCCGCCTCATCAGCGGCCCGGACTTCATCTGCAAAATCAATGCTCACGGCAAAGGCGCCCGCATAGTCGCTGCTTTCGGCCAGATAGTCGGAAAGTCCGCGCGATGGTTCGCCCGCACCGAGAGCCTGTGAGCGCAGAGTGGGGATGCGGATGCCGTCCATCACAATGTCATCGCCCTCGGCATGAGCCTCGCAGAGTTTCACTATTGCACTCGCGCAGCGATCTTCTCCGCTCCAGCGGTCGAGCAGCGAGGACGCATCGCGGTAGAGCCTGATGACCTCCTCGCCTTTTGAAGGATCAGCCGGAGTATATTTTTCGATCCAGGCACGGCGGCAGGCCGGACAGTCATGCAGGGCTGTGACCGAGGCGAAATCTCCGGGCAGTTTCCAGGCATTGAAGAAGAAGTGCCAGTTGATATAGGGGATGATTTCTTTGACGGGTATGTCAATACGGTGACGCCCCGGAGCGGCAGGAGCTACGGGCACATGCGGTTTAAGACAGCCTCTGACCGAACGCCTGCGGGCCTCGGCGAGAGACACCGTGGCCACGGTGCGGAGGCGCTCGCGCTCACGCAGGGTGTCATACTGTTCTTTAAGTTCGGCAATGAAAGCCTCACAGGTGTCAGGGTTGAGCAGACGGGCGGCTATCAGCGGGTTTTGCGAGGCGTCAGGCACATGGATCACCGGCGCTGAGTAGTTAGGGGCTATCTTCACTGCCGTGTGGATGCGCGAAGTGGTGGCGCCGCCCACCATCACCGGTATTTTCAGCCCGGTTTCCTCCATCAGCCTGACCACGCGGGCCATCTCCTCAAGCGAGGGGGTGATGAGGCCGGAGAGACACACCAGATCAGGCTTCTCACGCAAGGCGGTGGCCACGATATCCTCCGCAGGCACCATCACTCCGAGGTCAATCACCTCGTAGTTGTTGCAGGCAAGGACGATCGACACGATGTTCTTGCCGATGTCATGCACATCGCCTTTCACGGTGGCAAACACCACCTTTCCGGCCTTTTCTGACTGCCGGCTGTCGCGGCGGCTCTCGATCACTGGCTGGAGAATGGTCACGGCGCGCTTCATGGTGCGGGCGGTTTTCACCACCTGTGGCAGAAACATCTTGCCTTCGCCGAAGAGCGTGCCCACGCGGTTCATTCCTTCCATCAGCGGGCCGTCGATTATGTCGACCGGATCAGTGCCTGCGGCAAGAGCCTCGGCGAGATCCTCTTCGAGATGGTCATGGATGCCTTTGACAAGCGCGTGGGTCAGACGTTCGCCCACTGGCAGCGCGCGCCAGGCCTCGGCGGTCTCAGTGCGCGCCGGATCAGCACCCTGCTCCTTGGCGGCAAGCATCTCCTGCGCGCGGGCCATCAGCTGCTCGGCCGCATCCTCGCGCCGATAGAGAACCACGTCTTCTATCAGTTCGCGCAGACCTGGCTCGATCTCCTCATAAGTCACAGACGAGGAGGGGTTGACAATGGCCATGTCCATGCCTTTGGCTATGGCATGGTAGAGGAACACGGCGTGCATGGCTTCACGCAGATAGTTGTTGCCGCGGAATGAGAACGACAGGTTGCTGACGCCGCCGCTCACTTTGGCTCCGGGCAGATTCTGCTTGATCCACTCCACGGCGCGGATGAAGTCGAGACCGTAGCGGTCATGCTCCTTCATGCCGGTGGCTATGGCAAGTATGTTGGGGTCGAAAATTATGTCTTCGGGGTTGAAGCCCACTCGCTCGGTGAGCAGACGGTAGGCACGGGCGCAGACTTCTGTCTTGCGTTCGAAAACGTCGGCCTGGCCCTTTTCATCAAAAGCCATTACAACTGCGGCGGCGCCGAGACGGCGGATGCGGCGCGCATGGTCGAGAAAGACTTCCTCGCCCTCCTTGAGGGAGATGGAATTGACTATCGACTTGCCCTGCACACATTTGAGCGCCGCTTCGATCACCTGCCAGTCAGAGGAGTCGATCATCACGGGCACACGGGCTATGTCAGGCTCGGATGCGATCAGATTGAGGAAGCCACACATTTCCTTGCGGGCATCCATCATGCCGTCGTCCATGTTGATGTCTATGATCTGCGCTCCGTCGTCAACCTGCTTGCGGGCAATGCTCAGGGCCTCGTCAAGCTTGCCTTCCTTGATCAGACGCAGGAATTTGCGCGATCCGGCCACGTTGCAGCGTTCGCCCACGTTGACGAAGAGACTGTCAGGCAGGATGTCGAGACGTTCGAGGCCCGACAGGTGCATTCCGGCGGGTGTGTCGGTGCTGAATGTGCGGCCCGGTTTTCCCGCCACGGCCCGGCTGATGGCCGTGATGTGGGCCGGAGTGGTGCCGCAGCAGCCGCCTACGATGTTGACCAGTCCCTCATCGGCAAAGCCGGCAATCTGCGCGGCCATTGTCTCAGGGCTTTCCTCATATTCGCCCATAGCGTTTGGAAGCCCGGCGTTGGGGTGGCAGCTTACCGGACAGCGGGCTATCTTGGCAAGCTCTCTGAGATGGGGCTTCATGTCAGCCGCGCCGAAGGAGCAGTTGATGCCTATCGAGGCTATCGGGAAGTGCTCCACCGAGGCCATGAAGGCCGGAATGGTCTGTCCGGAGAACGTGCGGCCGTCATGACCTGAAAGTGTGATGGAAAGCATCACCGGGAGCTCGCGGCCGGCGGCGTCCATAGCGTCGCGCGCGGCATCGAGTCCGGCCTTGAGGTTGAGCGAGTCAAAGATAGTCTCGAAGAGCAGCAGGTCTGCGCCCCCCTCTATCAGGGCTGCGATCTGTTCGCGGTAGGCATTGAAAAGATCGTCGTAAGAGACAGCCCGCAGAGCAGGATCGTTGACATCGGGGCTCATGGAGGCCGTCTTGTTGGTCGGGCCGATTGATCCGGCCACCCATATGCGGCGCCCGTCTGCAGCGCGGCGGCTGTCGGCCAGACTGCGGAGCAGCGAGGCCGCGGTGCGGTTTATCTCGCTGACCAGCGCCTCCATGCCGTAGTCAGCCATAGAGATTGAATTGGCGTTGAAGGTGTCGGTGCTTATGATGTCGGCTCCGGCGTCGATATACTGCGATGCGATCGCGCTTATCACATCCGGACGGGTGAGCACAAGCAGGTCATTGTTTCCGCGCAGGTCAGTGGGCCACTGGGCAAAGCGCTCGCCGCGGAAATCGGCCTCGCCGAGCCCGTAGCTCTGGATCATGGTGCCCATCGCACCGTCGAGTATCATTATCCGCTCGCGCAGGAGCGAAGAGAAGTCTTCCAAAACGTCAGTTCGTTAGAGGTTGTGTGGGTAAGTAAAATAAGCGGGGGCTCAGAGGAGATTGTCGCGCAGGTAGGCGGTCAGCTCTTCGGCCATTCTCGCCGCCTGGGCTCTGGAGGGATGATAGTCGGCGCCATAGCCCAGCTCGCCTGTCTGTTCCGACATGTCGAAGCGGTAGATCTGCTTTTCGGGATCGGCAAGGCGGTCAAGCGCGCCTTTGACATCGGCCAGGGCCTGCCCTCGGAGCATCGAGCCGGTCAGCAGCACTATTTTTGCCTGCGGATGGAGCATACGCAGGTGAGTCAGGAACTTGCGGTAGGCCAGTTCGAAGCGGTCGATGTCATAATTGTCAAGCGAAGTGTCGTTGGTGCCGAGATTGATGCAGATGATGTCAGGGTGAAACGACGAGTGGTTCCAGTAGTGTTCCGGATTGTAGATGAGAGTGCGGTCATATTCCACGGGCATTCTCTGCTCCGGAGTACCCTCGCGGGGTCCGCCGAAGGAGCGGTACATTCCGATGCCTGATCGCGCCACCACATTGAAGTCGGCGTTGAGCGCGCGGGCCGTCAGATAGGCATAGCCGAGAGTATGGTTCTCGGTGTCATAGCTGAAACCCACGGAGGGGTCAGTCTCTTCGGTGCCGTAGCCGCAGGTGATCGAGTTGCCGATGAATTCCATCTTGAGCGCCGGGCGTTCGGGGGGCGGGAGCAGGCGGGCTCCTTCGCCGCTGATGGTGAATCCGCGGAATTCGGGATTCTTCTCATAGCCTTCTATGGCGTAGGCCACTCTCAGCGAGTGGGGGCCTGCGGGGAGTGAGTCAGCGAGGGTGATGAGCGAGTCGGAGGGAGTGAAGTTGATCTTGAACGGTTCTCCGCCGTCAATCTCGACCATGAACTGACCGCTGCCGGGGCTTGCGGCCATAGCCACTGCCGAGCCTTCGAAGTTGAACATTGCTGTGGTGCCGGGCCAGGTGAACTTAGGCGCGAGCGAGTCGGCCCAGAGGATGCGGCCCATATAGAGGATGGAAGGGTCTGAAGGCTTCACATCCAAACGGCGCGCACCCCCGCATGCTTCGGTCAGGAGCACAAGCAGGAGTGCGGCGCAAACGTCAGTCAATCTGCGTGAGAGAGGCATGATGTTGTGTGATGCGTATGTGTGTGGGTATGTGGTTGAGGATCAGTCCTCTTCCTTCATGTTGTGGAACACGTTCTGGACATCCTCGTCCTCTTCGATCTTTTCGAGGAGTTTCTCGATGGCGGCGCGCTGTTCGGCGGTAACTTCCTTGAGATCGTTGGGGATGCGCTCGAACTCTGAAGAGATGATCTCGAAGCCGTTGTCTTCAAGATATTTCTGGATGTTGGAGTATTCTTCAAACGCACCGTAGAGTATCACCTGCTCTTCGCCGCTTTCGTCATCGGTGATATCTTCGAGTTCGTCTACACCGTAGTCGATGAGTTCAAGTTCGAGATCTTCGAGCGAGACTCCGTCTTTGGGTTTGATCTTGAATACGCTCTTGTGGTCGAAGAGGAAGGTCAGCGAACCCTGGGTGCCGAGGCTGCCGCCGTGTTTGGTGAAGTATGAGCGGACGTTGGCCACGGTACGGGTGTTGTTGTCAGTAGCGGCTTCGACAAAGATGGCGATGCCGTGGGGGCCGTATCCTTCGTAGGTGATTTCCTTGTAATCGCCTGCGTCTTTGTCAGTTGCTTTCTTGATGGCGCGTTCTACGGTGTCCTTTGGCATGTTTGCTGCCTTGGCGTTCTGCATGAGTGCGCGCAGACGGGGGTTGGTGGAGGGATCTGGACCGCCTGCTTTGGCGGCGATGGTGATTTCCTTGCCTATGCGGGTAAATGTGCGCGACATGTTACCCCAACGTTTGAGCTTACGTGCTTTGCGGTATTCAAATGCTCTTCCCATTGCTGTTATGAGATTTTTATGAGAGTTATGAGATTTCTGTGTGGTTGTTTTGAGTGGAATTTCGGATTTTTATCGGAGTTCGGCGCCGAGTTTCTTGGTGAGGTTGGTGATCACCTTGTTCATCACGGCTTCGATCTGCTTGTCCTGGAGGGTCTTTTCATCGTCCTGGAGGGTGATGGCGATGGCATATGATTTCTTGCCTTCGGGGAGGTTTTTGCCTTCATAGACATCGAAGAGACTCACGTCTTTGAGCAGACGGCGTTCGCTCTCGCGCACTGTGGCCTCTACCTGCTCCATGCTGACGCTCTTGTCGAGAAGCAGTGCGAGGTCGCGCTTGACGGGCATGGTGCGCGCCAGGGGGGAGTAGCTGACTTTCTTGCGGATCGAGAGGTTGACCAGCGCATGCCAGTCGAGCTCGCAGTAGACCACCTGCTGCTTGATGTCCATCGAGGCGGCTATCTTCTTCGAGAGGATGCCGAGGGTGCCGAGGACCTTGCCTGAGCGGGTGGCTATGTCGAGACCGGCGGCATAGAGGCCTGAGGTGCCTGCCGAAAGTCTGATCTCGGCGGGATTGATGCCGAGGCGGGCGAAGATGTTGGCAACCACGGCTTTCAGGTCGTAGACCGTGGCTTCCTCTTCCTTGCGGGCCCAGTTGCCCGGACGGAGGGCGCCGGTCATCCACAGTGCCAGACGCGAGCTTTCGCTGTAGGGGGCGAGCACTCGGTCGGCGGTCGATTCGGCGGCGGGGTTGAAGAAGTAGACGTTGCCGAACTCAAACATGCGCAGGTCAGCCATCTTGCGGTTGATGTTGTGGCTGAGCGATTCGAGGCCTCCGAAGAGGAGTGTCTGGCGCATTACGCTGAGGTCGTTGCTCAGAGGGTTGAGGAGCTTGACGCAGTGGTCGGCGGGATAGCCGGGCAGTTCATTATAGTAGGACTCGGCTGTGAGCGAGTTGTTGAGAATCTCGTTGAAGCCTTCGGCGCAGAGCTGTTCGCTGATGAGGTTGCGCAGGGCGTTGTCGCGGTCCTCAAAGGTCTGCGATGAGAGTGCCGAGCGGACGCTGTCGCTGATCTCCACGTTGTTGTAGCCGTAGATGCGGAGCACATCCTCGACCACGTCACACGGACGGGTCACGTCCACACGATAGGTGGGCACTTCCATCTTCACTTCCTTGTCTGTGACCTCCAAGAGGTTCATTTCGAGGCTCTTGAGGATGGAGACCACGGTCTCGGCGGGGATTTCCTTGCCAACGAGCGAGTTGAGATAGTCGAATCTGAGGTCGACGCGGGCGGGTTCGATCACCGAGGGATAGACGTCGGTCAGCGGGCCGCAGATCTCGCCTCCGGCAAGCTCCTTGACCATCAGGGCGGCCAGGCGGAGCACGTAGAGAGTGTTGTTGGGATCCACGCCACGTTCGAAGCGGAACGAGGAGTCGGTGTTGAGTCCGTGGCGGCGTGCGGTCTTGCGCACGGAGGTCGGGTTGAAGTAGGCGCTTTCAAGGAAAACGTCGGTGGTGGCTTCGGTCACGCCTGAGTCGAGTCCGCCGAACACTCCGGCTATGCACATCGGCACCTCGGAGTTGCAGATCATCAGATCGCGTGAATCAAGAGTGTGTTCCACTCCGTCGAGGGTCACGAATTTCTCTCCCTCGCGGGCGTTTTTGACCACGATCTCTCCGCCGGCAATTTTGGCCACGTCGAAGCAGTGGAGCGGCTGGCCGATGCCGTGGAGCAGGTAGTTTGTGATGTCGACAATGTTGTTGATCGGACGCAGGCCTATGGTAGAGAGGGCGTCTTTGAGCCATTTGGGCGACTCCTTGACGGTGACACCGCGGACTGTCACGCCGGTGTAGCGCGGGCAGGCCTGGGTGTCTTCCACATTCACGCTCACTCCGCCTTCGGCGTTGTCAAGCTCGAAAGCATCCACTGCGGGGCGGCGGAGTTCCGAGGCCTGTGTGTGGGCCGCCATCCAGGCCGAGAGGTCGCGGGCCACGCCGTAGTGCGAGGCGGCATCGATGCGGTTGGGGGTGAGGTCCACTTCAAGGAGCCAGTCGGAACTGAGTCCGTAATATTCTGCGGCTGGTGTTCCGGGCTTCACATCGTCGGTGATTACGATGATGCCGTCGTGCGACGATCCGACACCGATCTCGTCTTCGGCACAGATCATGCCGAACGATTCCACGCCGCGGATTTTCGATTTCTTGATGGCGAATTCCTTGTCGCCGTCATAGAGGGTTGTGCCTACAGTGGCCACCACAACGGTCTGTCCGGCAGCCACATTGGGCGCGCCGCAGACAATCTGGGTCTCGGCTCCGTCGCCGAGATCAACGGTGGTGATGTGGAGATGGTCGCTGTTGGGATGCTCGACGCAGGTCAGCACTTTGCCGATGACAATGCCGCGGAGACCTCCGCGTATCGACTCTACTTCCTCTACCGATCCGGTCTCAAGGCCTATGGAGGTGAGGGCGGCGGCGAGTTCGTCGGGGGTCAGACTGAAATCGAGATATTTTTTTAGCCAGTTATATGATATGTTCATGATCAGTATTCCGGTTATTATGATCAGTGTTAATGATTGGGACATGCAAAGTTACAACAAAATCCCGAAATCCCAAGAAAAATCACGCAAGCATACAGCAAACCGCCCCTCCCCCGCACACGTCAATCCGTTCCCCGGATGGGGGATGACACGGGCGTGATGGTAAATCGGTGTCCGTCAGGGCGGTGATTCCGGATGGTGCAGGGGTTGGCGGGTGTCCGGCAGGACACCGATTTAATAGTAGCCCCCGACACCGCAGCGCACAGCGCGCAGGTGTCGGGGGTACGATGTTTTTAAGTTTTGTTGATGTCCGGCTGAGGACATCGATTTACCGTCACGCCTTGCGGATCGGCTTTGTGACGAGGGAATATCACTTACGCTTTACCACTCGCTGTGCATCCCAATGCATCGGATCGGCATACCATTCCTTGGTGTCGCCCTTGAGCCATGACTCGAAGTTGAAATAAACTTCATGGATTCCGCATTCCTCCATAGGCCAGCACCAGGAAGATTCAAGACAAAGCATTTCGGGCGATACCACCACCTGATCCTGCTTGTCGAACGACGAGGGCGGGGTCACCTTGTGGAAATGCGACTCATCATTCAGAAGCTCCACATCGAAGCGGCTGATAGCGGTCTGGATATAGTTCAGCGAATTGCTCGGATTGACGAGGATATAGAATCCGCCCATGCCTTTGACATCGTTCTGCGTCCAGGAGGGACGGTCCTGATACTCATCGGTCAGCGACCATTCGCCGTCTACCATAAATGACAGCGGAGTGCCGGAGGCCGAGGCTACGGGTTCTTTGACGTTGATCGGACTGCGGTAATATCCGCCGAGCCATCTGTGGAGTTCCGGACCGATGTTGTAGTGTCCGAGACCGAGTTCCTGACCGTTGCCATCGCCCTGATCATCGGTGATTGTGCCGTTAAACATCACGTAGATCGGCAATGTACCGCCTGCGGCGAGGGGTTCAACGGTGATGCGGGTCTTTTTGGCTCCGTTTTCCTCACCATCGACAATGGTTGTGGCGCTGACGGCAAACACGGCATCGTTGAAGTCCCAGTCATAGGTACCCGCCAAGTCCTCCGCGGCAATCAGCCACTGGTAAGGGTCAGGATTGTCTTTGTCATTAACATCAGGAATATCCTGATGTATTTCTGATGAGATGAAGAACATCATATCATTCAAGTCATGCACATCTACACCATAATCCTCAAAGCCAAGAACGCGATATGTTCCGGTTGGAGCTTTATACATGTATGTTGCGCCAAACACATTGGAGCCGCCAATTTCAGGATTGTATTTTGCTTCTGAATAGAAGCGGCGATATTGGTCTTTTTTAGGTAGACCGGTTTCAGGATCCAAGGGCAACCGCACAATATCAACATTGTCAATCGACGGTTTCGGGATTCCTTGGTCTCCCATATACCATGCACGAATATACATGCCGAATTTGGTGCCTGGAGCTATACTGACATGGATTCCACGAGATTTCCAGCCTTTGACTTCTTTGTTTGAAGGATGGCTGTCTTGTTCATCTCCAGGATATTTCCAGTCATTCAACGGACCCATTGACAGCTTGACTATGTTGACATGTGTCTCATCCTTTGCTTCGACCTCTATGCCGGAGACGAATATTTTTCTTTCTTTTGCAGGGTCAAAATGAGAGTCTTTTATAAGATAATCAATATCAAAATACTCTGAAAACGGATGTCCGCTGAAATAATATCGATGCTGTTCCTGAAGTTTGAGGATATACCGTCTTTTGAAAATATACCAGTCTTCATCCTGGAAGTCAAGAAAACTTGTCAGTCCGTTATTGTTAAAGTCAGCCGGTTTTAATTCCTGATTGTTTAATGGCACAGAGGCATCAAGCGGTCTGGATTCATCAATCAAAGGTATATTGTCTTTAGCAGGGACATAATCCTCGGCATAAGGATCTTCCAGCGTATATATCAGATTGCCTTTGGTGCCATCTATCGGAAAAATTTTATTGGTATAAAACGGAATGTGGACCATTTCATTTTTCTCTTCATCAATATAATAGATGCCAAGGGTATTGTAGCTGGCTGTACACCAGTAAACAGGATAAATCGTAAAGTCTCCGTTTGCGACAAAACTGAAATTTTGAGTCACCTTTCCGATATTGTCCACTCCTTCCGGCAAATAGTCTTTGAAGGCCATTACACCTTCATCGGTAAGGCGACGGTAGTCCACTCTGGAGATCTCAACGACATTGTCTTTTTTCTCCCATATGGCACGGCCTGTTGTATTTGCGCGGACAGTTCCGCCCAACGGCGCCTTTATGAGACGTCCGTCTATTTCGACAATGACTTCTTTGACTGATTTCGGTACGTCGAAAGTCAGTGGCGTTGTGCCGGAAAGCTTATGGCCTTCGGCAAACAGATAGCGCTTGCCGTTGATGTCGGCATAAACTTTAACATCTGTCGGCCGTGTGGTTACAACATTAATTCCTGAATGTGTTGCGGAGTTGAGATCGCGGTCGGGATCAATGACTCCGAATTTCTTAATGAATTCACGGGCATAGAGCTCACTTTTGGGGATAGTGATCTCGTCGGTTGTACATGCTGTGAGCAGTGCGCCCGCAATGGAAGCGCCTACTAATAAGTTGCTTAAACGCATAGTGTGGTCTGTAAAGGTCTCAGTTTGAAGTAAAAAATGAGAAGAAGATAGTTAAGGCTAAAGTTAAGCTATACAATCTATGCGCAAAGATAATAATTTTATACTAAATCAAAGCAAACGCCAATGATTATTAACAATTGTTAATGCGATAGACACCCGTCTGTCAATCCGCAAGATAGGCCGGAATCCCACAATAAGGGGGATGAAATGGCGGGTAGGATAAAATGGAGTGACGGCCAAGGCGTGATGGTAAATCGGTGTCCGACCGGACACCGATTTAATAGTAGCCCCCGACACCGCAGCGCAATGCGCGCAGATGTCGGGGGAAAAGATGATTACAAAAATGTCGTGTCCGACAGGACACGGATTTACCGTTCCGGAGGGATGCCACTGGATGGCGTACCCGATCGGGGCTGAGATCAGATCATGCTGATGCCGAGATAGACCATGTGGGCTACGATGGCGGCAACGATTCCGCCGATGGTATGGGCGAGGATAGCCTTGGGGGTCAGTTCGCGGTAGCCGAGCGAGTCAAGCATAGCGGTATGAGTGCTGAGATAGCCGCTCCAGCACATGCCAATGGCCGTGAAAACCGCTATCGCATTGCCGTCGATCCACCCCTGGGCTGCGAAATTGGGCACGAGGCTCAGCGCCGCCCCTACGGCACCGAGAGCCGTGATGGGGAAGGCCACAAGATGCGGGTCGCTGAAGCCGAAGAGCCATTCGAACACGAAATTGATCTTCGAGGCAAGCCAGGGCAGGAGCTCTATGCCCTCATAGGCCGCGCCGGTATATCCGCTCTCCGAAGCCCCGAAGGTCAGGATCATCACCAGTGTAGAGATGATCAGCACGCCTGGAATGATGGCGATGCCGACATCAACACCTGTGCGCCCGCCGTCGAGCAGCGAATTGAGTGTGCGGATGAAGACCGACTTGGTCTCCACCTTCTCCTCTTCCTCAAGCTTGCCGGCCTCCTTGACAACCGCATCTTCCACGGCAAACGAGGGGTAGGCCTTGATGACGAAATACTGCATGAGGCGAGTCGACACGATGCAGCCGCAGAAGGCACCGAAAAGGCCGATGACCGGCTCGATGTAGTAGCCCTGCCCGACCATGAACACCATGACCAGCAGCCCCATCCCGAAAGCGGTTCCGAAGTTGGTCAGCGAGATGTATTGGAATTTCTTGAAATAGCGGCAGAAACGGCGGTCCTGCGAGAGGGAGATGATGGCGGGGTTGTCGCTCAGGAATGTCATGGTGGCTCCGAGGGCAGCCACGCCTGGCAGATTGAAGAGCGGGCGCATCAGAGGGCGCAGGATGTTTTCAAGCAGTTTGACCACTCCGAACTCCACAAACAGACGGCCTATGGCTCCGGTGACCACACAGATGCCCATGAGGTAGAACACAGTGTTGAGCAGCAGGTCATGGGCCGTGTGCATGATAGTGTTGAGCATGTTGGGGAGGCCCATGATCGACCCTACATACCAGAACAGGGCGAAGACCACTGCAAGGCAGGGCACTCCGGTTGGAATCAGGCGCCACAGCGAGAATGAGCGTGCCGGGGCCGGGTTTTCGGTTTTTTCCATGATGATGATTTGAATAGGTGTCAGGCAGTGAGGGCGCAATCTACAACGCTCTTACCGCATAGGATTCAAGGTTTGCTATATCTATATATATAATAAGGTGGTAAAAACGTGAACGGGGAGGAGTTTCAGCGGCGCAGCGAGAGGATGTGCATGTTCCATTTTACGCCGAAGTCCACAAGCATGGTCTTGTTCTGCATCACATCGGCACTGTTGCCGTTGCTGCCCCATGAGTAGAAGAGGTTTGCATGGAGCCTGAGAGTGTGGCGGCCGTCGGCCAGGGGAAAGAACTCAACGCCGGCGCCGGCCATCTTCATCTCCGTTCCGGGGCTCACGCAGAGGTCGGCATCGCTGTGGGTGCGGTTGACATCGTAGGTCATCTTACCGAACACTTTCCACTTGGCCGTCGGGGCATAGGCAAGCTCGCCCATCACCGACATGTCGCGCAGGAAGAAAGTCTGGCCGGCAGCCGCACGGTTCATCAGGTCGAGCTCAAGCGCGACTTTACCGAAACTGAACCTGTTGCCGAGCGCCAGATAGCTGATGTAGCGGTCAGGGGCATACTCCAGAAGGTTGGCCGACCAGATGGCCTCGAAAAAGCCGTGACGGCCGTTCCACATGAGGTTGTAGGCATACATGTCGCGGTTTTCAGGCGTGTAAAAGGGGCTTTCGCAGAGCTGAAACGTCAGTTTGTCAGCCGCCGAAGGCCTGAAGCTGACCGATCCGCCTATCTGATAGCAGGGCACATTGTTCCAGAACACCGAGCAGCCGTAGAGGTCGATCGGCGCGCGGTCATACTCCCAGCCGCCTATGGCCACCACCTGCTTTCCGCCGGCCACAGACCAGCGTCCGAAATCGTAATTGAGGTAGACCCAGTCAGTGGCATCGAAAAACGACGCATCTTTGTGGGGCTTGTTGAGACGCTGACGCCAGGAGTAGCTCAGTCCGTCGGTGATATTTCCGTCAAGGCGGAAATTGATGTATTTGCCCTCGAAACCGGTGTTGTCTTTGACGGTGTGGCCGTCAAGCCAGTCATGCTGATAGTCAAGCCTCACTTCGGCCTGAAGTTTCACGAGGGGGTCGCCTGCCGGCTCGTCGGCACGCGCGAAAGCGGCTGCGGCAAGGCACAAAATCAGAAATGTCTTTCTCATGGTTGTGTTTAGGTGGTATTTAATCTAAGTTTGGCAAAGATAAGTTAAAATTTGCTATGGCAATGAAATTTTCGTTTATTTTTTCATCCGGCGGTGGAATTTTGCTATAGGGGATGGTAAATATGTGTCATTTTTGATCACATTTGAAGCATGTGACATGATTGCACCTTCTGAATACATGACATATCCCTGCCAATGGCGCGGGCATACTAAATTTGCATCGTATCACACAACAAAACCCAATTCAACAACCCAAAATCTTATTGATCCATGATTAAAAATCTACTTGCTCTTTTTCTGCTTATATCAAGCGTGGCATCTGTTTGCGCCACAACCGTTGTACTCTGGCAGTCCGACTCTCCTGAAGGAGTGTCAGTCAGGTGGGACGCCGCAGGCCCAACCATCAGCGCCGAACAGTGTGCCGACTTTACCGGCGGCGGCAAAATCGAAGTCAGCGTTGCCAGCTGCAACAGCGGCGCTATCCTGTTGCTGACCAAAGGAGACTGGAACGGCGATCTCTGCCCCGCAGTCTACCCCGACAATCTTACAATGCCTGCTACCGTCACATTTTCTCTGACATCCGCCCAGGCAAAAAGCGCCAGGGAACTCGGATTTATCCCCTTCGGCGACGGCTACAATATCTCGCGCATAAGCTATGTGCCATCTGAAACGGAAGTTGATCCGGATGCTATCTGGTTCGGCTCGGAAGATTGCCGCAGCGAATGGAAAAACATCGATCTGTCTGCTCCGCTTTTTGCCGATGCCAAAGCCGGTGACAAACTGGTGTTCGTAACTTCCGACCGCGGACCGGAAGTCATCATGCAGCCCATCATCGGAAACTGGGGCGGCATTGTACTCAATTCCGTCGACAACCCTGAACTATTCACCACCGAAGGAGATCTTATCTCGATCACCCTCACCGACCAGTGGGCCGACAAGCTCAAGGAAAAAGGATTTGTGCTTCAGGCCTACGGAGTGGTGATCAATGAAATCAGGCTTGTGACACCCGGCGGCGGCGACACCACTTCGATCGTCGGCATCGGCGCTGACAGCAATGACGCGCCTGTTGAATATTTCAATCTCAACGGTCTGCGTGTCGAGAATCCCTCAAACGGCATCTTCATCCGCCGCCAGGGAGATAAAGTAACCAAAGTGGCGCTCTGAGCGCTGTGCTGAATACTGATTTCAACTCACAATAGTAACAACTCTGTCAGAACAATAATAGTTAAACACTTGAATAAATACAATTTTTAAGGTAAGCAAACTTAAACTAATCAAATAAGGTAAATTAATTGTATCAGCGGGAATTTCATTTTTCGATGGCTCTGGATTTGAATCCGGGGCCATTTTTCAATGCTGTGATCAATTAGAGGGTGTTTCATAACAATAGTTAAAATCTGAGCGAAAGATTTGAGATGGATATGGCTCTGAATTGAAGGAGCATAGCGAGCTATGTGACTGAAATGAAGAGCCATAGCCGCTCAAAGCTTTCGGAGGCGATTGTATTGTTTTTTTGTAAATAGTATATTCCATTTGTGAAAATTTTTAAGTTACCTGAGCCTTGGTGTCTCTTTTGCTAAATTGTTGAAGCTCGTCAGTCGCATAGCTCGCTATGCTTCTTCCTCCCTTGCAACAATTTATCTAAAAGATACACCACTCAGATTTTAGCTCTTGTTATGAAACACCCTCTTAGGGTTGATCCGCCCGTTAACATGTTTAAACGAGATTGATATTTCGATTGTTATATTTATTGATTAACTTTGGGACTCCGTTTCGGAGCTCCCGCAGACACGGCTGCATCCCGCCCTTCCGGCAAGCCCTCACGGATTCATCAATTCACTATCAATCAGGAGTATGAAAAAACTTACCCTCATCGCCGCATCGTTAGTCCTGCTCTGCGTGCTCGCTTCCGCAGCAACCCGCAGCAAGAAAAACGAGATTTCGCGCAATCTTGACATATTCAACGCACTCTACAAGGAACTCCAGACTTTCTACGTCGACTCCATCGACGCCGAGAAGTCCATCAACACAGCCATAGTGGCAATGCTCGACGACATCGACCCCTACACCGAATATTTCTCAGCCAAAGACCAGGACGCATTCCGCACCATGACCACCGGCGAGTATGGCGGTATCGGGTCAGTCATCCAGCAGAACGAGGAGGGCGTGATCATTGCCGAGCCTTACGAGGGAAGTCCCGCCCAGAAAGCAGGTCTGCGCCCCGGTGACCTATTCCTGACAATCGACGGCGACTCGGTGCTCGGATGGACATCGGCCCGCGTCAGCGACAAGCTAAAAGGCCAGAGCGGATCGACTCTGAAACTGGTGATGAAGCGCCCCTGGACCGCCGACTCCATCAAGACCTTCGAATTCAAGCGCGCCAAGATCCAGATTCCGCCCGTGCCCTACGTCGGCATGGTGCGCCCCGGAGTGGGCTACATCGGGCTCAACACTTTCTCTGAAAAAAGCTTCCCCGAAGTCCGCGCCGGAGTGGAGAAACTGATCAAGGAAGGCGCCAAAGGTCTGATTCTCGACCTCCGAGGCAACGGCGGCGGCCTCGTCGAGAGCGCCGTGGAGATTCTCGGCCTCTTCCTGCCCAAAGGCACCGCCGTGCTGACCACCCGCGGCAAAGGTGTGCTCAACGAGAAGGTCTACAAGACAAGCATCAACCCCATCGACACCAAAATACCCCTCGCCGTGCTTGTTGACGGCAATTCGGCCTCGGCATCGGAGATTGTCTCCGGCGCGCTCCAGGATCTTGACCGCGCGGTGATCATCGGCAACCGCTCCTACGGCAAAGGCCTCGTGCAGAGCACCCGCGAGCTTCCCTATGACGGCTTGCTGAAAGTGACCGTGGCTAAATACTACATCCCCTCCGGACGCCTCATCCAGGCCATCGACTATTCCCGCCGCAACCCTGACGGATCTGTGGCAAGAATCCCTGACAGCCTGACCAGCGTGTTCAAGACAGCCGGCGGACGCGAGGTGCGCGACGGCGGTGGCATAACCCCCGACATCAAGATCGAATATCCCGAAGTGAACCGCCTGACCTTCAACGTGGTCCGCGACAACTGGGCCTTCAACTTCGCCAACAAGTATGCCGCCACCCATGACACTATTGCCCCGCCGGAGACCTTCGAGGTCACAGACGAGATCTACAGCGAGTTCAAGAACTTCATCGACCCCGCAAAATTCAACTATGACAAAGTCTGCGAGAATGCCGTCAAGCAGCTGCGTGAGATAGCAACCGCCGAAGGATATATGAACGACTCGATCGCCGCGCAGTTTGACGTGCTCGCCACCATGCTCCGCCACGACCTGGGCCGCGATCTCGACATCAACCGCAAGAATCTCACCCCCTACATAGCCGGCGAGCTCCTCAGCCGTTACTATTTCAACCGCGGCGAGGTCATCTACTCGCTGCGCGACGACCAGGCCGTCGACTCGGCCGCAGCCGTGCTGACCACCCCGCGCTTCAGCGAGATCTTAGGTAAAAAGAAATAGCATCAAAGCAACACCTCATCAGCCCATACGCATGACCTCCATACAGCAACTCTGCGATGAATTCATGTCGTCCCGCCGCCGCGAAGCCCTCCAGAAGGCTCTCGGCGGCGAGACTGCGATAATATCCGTCTATAACCTCGCCGGATCGGCGCCGGCCATGATGCTCGCGGCGCTCCATCCGCGCAAGGTACCCACGGTGGTTGTCGGCGATTCGCTCGACGATGCCGGCTATATCTACCACGATCTCAGCCGCATCCTCGGCGAGGACCGGGTGCTGCTCTTCCCGTCGGGCTACAAGCGCGACATCAGATACGGCCAGGTCGATCCCCCTTCGCAGATACTGCGCACCGAAGCCCTCAACCAGTGGCATTCCGACCGCGCGCCGGCCTATGTGGTGACCTATCCTGAGGCCCTGGCCGAAAAAGTGGCCCGGCGCGAGGTGATTGACCGCCACACCCTCCACCTGCGCAAAGACCGCGAGACGGACCTCCCCGCCACCATAGACTGGCTGCGCCAAAACGGCTTCCAGGAGGTCGACTATGTCTATGAGCCGGGCCAGTTTGCCGCACGCGGCTCCATTCTCGACATCTTCGGCTACAGCCACGAACTTCCGTTCCGCATCGACTTCTTCGGCGACGAGATCGACTCCATCCGCACCTTCAACATTGAGACCCAGCTCTCCGAACGCCGCCTCGAAGAAGTGGCCATAACCTCCGGAGTCGCCTCGCAGTCGTCAGGCGAGTCGCTGCTGGAGTTCGTCGATCCCTCGACCCTCTTCGTGGTCCGCGATGCTCTCTACACCCTGGAGCGCGTAAGGGCCATCGGTGCCGAGGAACTTTCGCAGAGCGCCCTGGCCGCTGTCGATGACAGCACCGACACCAACGCCATGAAACAGGTGGTCGACGGCGAGGCCTTCACCCGTGCCTTCAGCTCCTTCCGTCAGCTGCGCTTCTCGGCCGCCGCACAGCCCGATCCCGCCGCCGGAGCCTCGATTGACTTCCACTGCTCGCCCCAGGCCATCTACCACAAGAATTTCGAGCTGATCAGCGAAAGTTTCACCCGTTTCCTCTCCGAGGGCTACCGCATCTGCATCCTCAGCGACAGCGAGAAGCAGATCGAGCGCCTGAAAGTCATCTTCGCCGACCGCGGCGACGACATAGCCTTCTCGCCCGTCATGCCTACGGTCCATGAAGGTTTCACCGACCACTCGCTCAAACTCTGCGTCTTCACCGACCACCAGATCTTTGACCGCTTCCACAAATACACCCTCAAGAGCGACCGCGCCCGCTCAGGCAAACTCGCCCTCTCGCTCAAGGAACTGAGCGCCATCGAGCCGGGCGACTTCATAGTCCACGTGGACCACGGCGTAGGCAAGTTCGCCGGACTGCTCCGAACCAATGTCAACGGCAAGACCCAGGAGATGATCAAGCTCATCTATGCCAATGACGACATCATCTTCGTCTCCATCCACGCCCTCCACAAACTTGCCAAATACCGAGGCAAGGAGGGCGTGCCCCCGAAGATCAACAAACTCGGCTCCGGCGCATGGAACAAGATGAAGGAGCGCACCAAGTCAAAACTCAAGGACATAGCCCGCGATCTGATCAGACTCTACGCCGCCCGCAAAGACGAAAAGGGCCATGCCTTTGCCCCTGACAGCTATCTGCAGCAGGAACTGGAGGCTTCATTCATCTACGAGGACACCCCTGACCAGCTGACCGCCACCAAAGCCGTCAAGGCCGACATGGAGAGCGACCGCCCGATGGACCGACTGATCTGCGGCGACGTGGGCTTCGGCAAGACCGAAATAGCCATCCGCGCGGCTTTCAAGGCGGCTGTCGACGGAAAGCAGACAGCCGTGCTCGTGCCGACTACGGTGCTGGCCTACCAGCACTTCAACACCTTCCGCGACCGCCTCAAAGAGCTCCCCGTGAGAGTCGACTACATATCCCGCGCCCGCACTCCCAAGCAGGTCAGGGAAATAATCAGCGATCTGGCCGAAGGGAAAATCGACATACTCATCGGAACCCACAAACTCATTGGCAAGGATGTCCGCTTTAAGGATCTCGGCCTGCTGATTGTAGACGAAGAACAGAAATTCGGCGTGGCCGTCAAAGAAAAGCTCAAGCAGATGAAGATCAATGTCGACACCCTGACCATGAGCGCCACCCCCATCCCCCGCACCCTCCAGTTCTCTCTCATGGGCGCACGCGATCTCACCTCGCTCAACACTCCCCCCGCCAACCGCTACCCGATCATCACCTCCGTCTGCGCCGGCGGCGACGACATTGTGGCCGAGGCCGTCAACTTCGAACTCTCGCGCAACGGACAGGTCTTCATGATCAACAACCGCATCGAAGGACTATATGAGCTTGAAGCCCAGGTGAAACGCCTTGTCCCTGACGCCCGCGTGATCGTGGCCCACGGACAGATGCCACCCGAAAAACTCGAAAAGGCCATCATCGACTTCGCCAACCATGACTACGACGTGCTGATAGCCACAACCATCATCGAAAGCGGCATCGACATGCCAAACGTCAACACCATCATTGTCAACAACGCCCAGAACTTCGGCCTCAGCGAGCTTCATCAGCTCCGCGGACGTGTGGGCCGAAGCAACCGCAAGGCTTTCTGCTATCTTCTGGTGCCCCCCACATACCCCTGACCCCCGTGGCGCGCCGGCGCCTCCAGGCAATCGAGAGTTTCAGCGATCTCGGAAGCGGAATTCACATTGCCATGCAGGATCTCGACATCCGCGGAGCCGGCAACCTCCTGGGTGCGGAGCAGTCAGGCTTCATAGCCGATCTCGGCTACGAGACATATCAGAAAATCCTCAAGGAGGCAGTCACCGAACTGCGCACCGAGGAATTCTCGGATCTCGAACAGGCCGACCGTCTCGACGAGTCACAGACCGATTTTGTGGCTGACTGCGTAATCGAGAGCGACATGGAACTGCTTCTGCCGGCCGACTATGTCCCAACCGAGAGCGAACGCATAGCCCTCTATCAGGAACTCGACGGCATAGAACGCGAACTCGACCTGCAGGCCTTCAAAAACCGTCTCACCGACCGTTTCGGCGCCATCCCGCCAGTCACCGCCGAATTGCTGCGCATTCCGCGTCTGCGGAGCCTCGCTCGCCGTCTTGGCATAGAAAAAGTAGCCCTGAAACAAGGCCGGATGTACACCTATTTCGTCGACGAGAGCAACAAGGCCTACTATCAGTCCGAAATGTTCGGCAAGATGCTGGCCTATCTGACCGCCAATCCGCGCCGGGTGCAGATCCGTGAGCGCAACGGCAAGCGCTCATTCGCCATCGCCGACGTCACCAACGTCGAAACCGCCGTTGCCATCCTTTCCGAAATCATAGCCTGATCCCCCGCAGCATGATGGTAAATCGGTGTCCTGCCGGACATCTCCATCTGTAATCCCCGCATGGCGCACGGATAGCGGGTGTCCGCAGGACACCGTTTTACTCGTAGCCCCCTACACCGCAGCGCAAAGCGCGTAGGTGTAGGGGGGTAAAGTCATTCATCCAAATTATCGTGTCCGCCAGGACACGGATTTACGACCCCGGATGGCCCCCCGCCCGCAGCATGACGGTAAATCGGTGTCCGCCGGACACCACATGACGGGGAAATCACGAACCCGTGACACCTTGGCGCTGTGCGCTACGGTGTCACGGGCTATGAGTAAATCGATGTCCTGCGGACATCTCCATCCGGCCGTCATAGCATAACAAAGGGGCTGCACCCATCGGTGCAGCCCCTCGACTTCTGAAACTTGTTCAGATTATGGTTTGTAGACGGAAAAGGTATAAGCAGCCTTATCGGATGATAACTTTTGAAACCTTGTTGCCCTGACGGCGGATGTAGAGGCCGTTTTCTGGGTTTTCAACGCGGATACCCTGGAGGTTGAAGTATTCAACGGGAGCGTTTTCGTCGGCCACGATATCGGCTATGCCGCTGTCATCGCCAGAAGGCAGGTTTACGGAAATGAGCTTGCCGTTGGAATTGATGATAAGCTCTTTCTTGGCATTGATGGCCGAGATCATATCTGCTGTGAGGCCGAATGTGTAGGTCACGGTGCCGTCAGCGTTGGTCTTGCTGGAGCTGGTGGCCGCAAGGTCGGTCCAGCTGCTGTTCATCAGCTGTGCATAGTCAACGGCTGCGGTGAAAGTCACGGCGAGCTGGGTAGCACTTTCGGGTAGCACTGTGAATACGTTCGTTCCGCAGAAGCGTTCGCCATAGGCCACTACACCGGCGGGATCGAAAGAACCTGCGCGTTCAACTTTGGTCAGCACACAGCCGCCTTCGCCCTGTACATTGATGTTGGCGCCGCAGTTGTCAAGCATTTCCTGGGTAACGCCCACGATTGCCGAACCGGTGGCGATATCTTTCTGGGCGATCTTGGCGGAGCCGAGGAGGTCGTTCCAGTCAGCGCCCTTGACAATGACCTGAGAACCGCTTCCGGCGGTAGAGAAAGTGTATTTCAGAAGGTCGCCTGCTTTCAGTTTGGAGGCTGGGATGATGGCTCCCTGAGAGCTCCACGAGAGAGTGCATTCGCCTTCCCACAGAAGGTTTTCGTCAACGGTCTTGTCTGTCTCGCAGGTGACTTTGGTCACAGTCATGCCGTAGCCCTGCACGCGCAGACCGTCAGCCTTGATGGCCGCTATATCTTTGGCACCAAGGGGGCAGTCGGTTTTGCTTGAACCTGCTTCTACCGAAATGCACTGGTAGTCGTTGCCGAGTTCAGTGGCCACATCAAGTGGTGTCCAGCCGGATACGTCTGAGCAAGGTTTGTATTGCCAATAGGTACATTTGGAATCAAGAGTGTAGTGGAAAGTCAGAACGGCTGACTCATTGCCAAGCACGGTGAGCTCAGACTGTGGGATAGAGAATGACTCTGACCAGCTTGTGCCGAGATTGCAGCTGCCTTCCCATAGGGTTACTTCGGCGGCTGATGCGGAGAGCGCTGCTACGAGAGCGGCTGATGCGAGTAGATGTTTGATCATAAGCGTAAAATGTGATTTAGGTAAGAAGATGTTTTTGATATGGTGTTTTTTAGGTTATTTCAGCGTGTGTGATGTCAGGTCTAAGAGTTTCTGATCGAATGTTATTGGTAATGCTGTTTGATAGGTGAAGTTGATAGGTCAGTCAATTTTTGCAAATTTATGCAAAATTAAACGCTTGATATGATACTATTTTGCCCGATTGATGCACTGTTTTGCATATATGGAAAGAAACAGGCGGTCCGACATATCTGTCGAACCGCCTGCCTCTTTCGATGCGCGCTTCAGGATGGGCTTGAACCAACGACCCCCTGATTAACAGTCAGGTGCTCTAACCAACTGAGCTACTGAAGCTTTGGATATTGTTTTAAGTATGGCGTTTTGCGCTTCAGGATGGGCTTGAACCAACGACCCCCTGATTAACAGTCAGGTGCTCTAACCAACTGAGCTACTGAAGCAGATGCAATTTTTCTTTGGGCTCTCCCTAAATTTGCGTTGCAAAATTACACTGTTTTTTTTAATTATGCAACCTTTTGGCGGAAAATTTGAAAAATTGTTTTATTTTTTTTATGCCTTGGAATGTGTGGAGCGGTCACTGCACACACTGGATTTCGTTGTGGAGCAGGTTGAGCACGGTCTGGCCTGCAGCCTGCATGGCGGAGGGATCGATGTTGTCGAGGTTGTCATTGGCGGTGTGCCAGGTCGGGGCAAACGATCCTGTCTCGTCGTTTTTGGTCTCGATGATATCAATTGCCGGGATGCCGGCTTTGTTGAGGAAGATATGGTCATCGACCACGGATCCGCCGTTTTTGTTGATGAAGCGGTCGCCGAAGCCGGAGCGCTCGGCAACGGACCAGACTTTGTCAACGAGCTGGCTGGCTTCTGAGTCGGAGAAAAATTCGCGGTGGAACTTGGCGCCTACGCCGCCTACCATGTCGAAGAGTATGGCATAGCGGGGCAGAGAGTCAGAGGCGTAGGGCATGTTTTCGATCCAGTATTGTGTGCCCAGACACCAGGTGGAGTCATGAGTGGAGAACCCTGAGGCCTGGCCGTAGTCTTCGGCGTCGACAAACAGCAGGTCAACTCCAACCGGAGTTTTGTGCTGGTTGAGCAGGCGGCCTATTTCGAGCAACACGGCCACTCCGCTGGCACCATCGTTGGCTCCGAGTACTGGCCGCAGGCGGTTTTCCTCCTGAGCGTCAGAGTCGGCCCAGGGGCGGGTGTCATAGTGGGCGAGGAGCAGAATGCGGTCTTTGATTTCCGGTTGATAGGAGCCCATGATATTGCCTATGGGCAGGACATCGCCGTTGAAGGCCTTGACTTCGCCGGTCTGTACGCTGACGTTCTGGGCTCCGTGGCGGGTCAGTTCGGAGACTATATAGTCGCGGCATTTGAGATTGGCGGGAGTGCCTGAAACGCGTGGACCAAAGGCTACCTGACGGCGCACATAGGCATATGCGCTGTCGCGGTTGAATTTGACAGGTTCTTTCAGGCTTTTCTCAGTGCCGCTTTTTTTGTCGTTTCCTGTCTTCGGAGATGTCTTGCAGCCTATGGCTGTGACGACAACGGCAATGCAGAGCATTGCGGTGTAAAAAATTCGTTTCATGTTTCTCCTTTGTTGACTCTGAATTAGATTGGCTTGGTGCCGGTTGTGTCATTCCATTTGCGACACAATAGAGGTATTGTCCGACAAAGTTACAACATAGTTACAAATTGCCAACAAAACTGTTACAAAATAATTTGCATGTTAATTTTAATTAACATGACATGGAGCCCGGTCACTGTCTGACAATGAAAAAGGCGCACACTCACATGGAGATGTGCGCCTCTGAAAAATAGGCTTATAGCTATTATGCTGCCATTTTGGGCTTAGGAGTTGTTTTCAGACAAGCTCTTATTTCTTGAAATAGCGGTTGTAGAGACCCTGGAAGCCCTGGCCGTGGCGGGCTTCGTCTTTGGCCATTTCGTGAACGGTGTCATGGATTGCATCGAGGTTGAGCTCTTTGGCACGACGTGCGATGCGCATCTTGTCGGCATTGGCTCCGGCTTCGGCAGCCATGCGCTTTTCGAGGTTTTCTTTGGTCGACCATACGCATTCGCCGAGGAGCTCTGCGAATTTAGAAGCATGTTCGGCTTCTTCAATGGCGTAGCGCTTGAAGGCTTCTGCGATTTCAGGATAGCCTTCGCGGTCGGCCTGGCGCGACATGGCCAGATACATGCCTACTTCGGCGCATTCGCCTTCGAAGTGTGCGCGGAGGTCAGCCTTCATTTCGTCATCGGTATCTTTTGCAATGCCGATCACGTGTTCGGTCACGAATTCGAGAGCTGCGCTTTCGTTAAGTTCCTTGAATTTTGAACGGGGTGCTTTGCAGAGGGGGCAGATTTCAGGTGCTTCGTCACCTTCGTGAACGTAACCACATACGGTGCAGATGAATTTCTTTTTCATAAGTTTGTGTTGTTTAGATAATTATACGATATTTTATTTTGTTTCTTTGTGTTTGCTGCCGGCGTTTTACGCCGCCGGGGGCGGAGTGGGGTAGGTGAGGCCTTTATCCGGCACAGAGGGGGCAGGTGCCTCGGAAGATCACATCCGCTGACTTTACCTGATAGCCGCTCTCCGGGAGAGGCAGTGACGAGGGCATCGTAAAGGCTACGTCAGTTACTCGGCCGCATTCCGTACAGAGGAAGTGGGCGTGGTCATGCTGAGAGTAGTCCCAGCGGGCGCCGTTGACTCCGGTTTCGATGCAGCGGATTATCTCGGCTTCGGTCAGCAGTCGCAGTGTGTTGTAGACTGTGGTGCGCGAAAGCGTGGGGTTTTCCGGCTGCAGGGCCTTGAATATCTCGTCGACTGTGGGATGTACCCGGTTTTCCATCAGAAATCTGAGGATGGCCATCCGCTGCGCGGATGGTTTTACGCCTCCTTCCGAGAGGGTGTCCAGGATTTCTTGAGTGGTGAAACTATAGGATTGCATCGTATCAACGGAACTTTGGGTTTGGATTTATTATTAAGTTGTAATAATTACAATTTTAATTTCGATACAAAGTTATACCATTTACTTCTCTTATGCAAGTGAAATCTCCATATCAAGTGTTAATTTTTTCAAAAAGAGCTTTCGCTGCTTTCTCTGATCCGGCTTCCGGTGCTTGCGCTTTTGCCGGTTTGTTTCGCTTTTGATAAAATTAAACGGGAGCAGCTTCGCGCGGCTCCCGTTTATGAGTTTCCAATAGGTACAATTTCTAAGGTAAAAAAGATTGTTTTAGGTTCGTGGTGCAAAGGTAGGACAAGATTCTGCTCCTGACAAATAAATCTATATGTTTTCCAACATAATTTTATATCGAAGAATTTGCAATTATTGCAGAATTGACATATAGATCAATGTCAGTCAGGTGATTATGTAAATGTGAAAATATTGCATATAATATTTAATATACGTTAAAGAGGTAGGGCGACATGATTCTTTCACTCTTCATAAATGCGTGTCGACAGTGAGTTTCCGTCCCATACGGCATAGCTGAAACGGCTGATCCAGTCACCTAAGATCACCATTTCAGCCCCGTTTCCTACTGGCTTTCGAAGCAAAATGTGACAGTGGCCGAAAATGAAATAGTCGACTTTCGGATTGGAAGGATTGCGGCTGTATTCTTCGGCAAACTCGATTAGCGAGTCGCCCGCACGGTCAGAGGCCACATAGCCTCCTTGCTTGCGGGAATGTGATGACCAGGAGTGTGCGAAGCCTACCGTCCAGCGCGGGTGGATGGCAGCAAAGAGCCTCTGGGCTGTGCGTGAGCGGAAGAGTGAGCGCAGCCGGCGGAACGACCAGGGGAGACGCCCTACGCCGTCGCCGTGTTCCAGCAGGAAGCGGTGCCCGTCAAGTTCGGTGACAAGGATTCCGTCATGGACCTTCAGCCCGATTTCTGACGGGAGATAGTCAAAAATCCAGATGTCGTGGTTGCCTTTGAGCCATGTGATTTCGACTCCGCTGTCGGCCAGAGCTGCAAGGGCGCCGAAAAAGCGGGTAAATCCGCGTGGAACCACGTTGCGGTATTCCCACCAGTAGTCCAGCACGTCACCAAGCAGATAGAGCCGCCGGCAGTCAGGAGCAATGGAATGCAGGAAGCTGACCACCCGCATCTCATGTTGCCGGGGGTCACTGATGTAGGAGGCTCCGAGATGGAGGTCACTGATGAAATATGTCTTGTTGCGTGTGCTCACCTTTCAGTAGCTGTCTGTTGAGTCCGATGCTTTATGCTCAGAGAAATCCGAGATCGAGTTTGGCTTCTTCGCTCATCATGTCTTTGGTCCATTCTGGCTCGAAGACTATGCGGATATCTACACTTTTCACTCCCTCGATGCTTTCGAGCTTGATGCGGGCATCTTCCACGAGGAAATCGGCGGCCGGACAGTTGGGCGCGGTCAGGGTCATGTCGATTTTCAGATTACCGTCATCATCGAGGTCTATGCTGTAGATCAGGCCTAAGTTATAGATGTCTACCGGAATTTCGGGGTCGTAGACAGTTTTGAGCATCGTGACGATGCGTTCTTCTATCTGAAGTTTCTCTTCGGGAGTCATATATGGGCTTGTTTTCGTTTGTAAGTGTGAACTTGCTATAATAATACTTGCTATATATAATATAGGTGGTGATTTTTGTCAGTGTGCTCCGAGCCAGTTGTCGGCTATGCCGGCTGAGACTGTCAGTGGCACTGCGCCGTGATAGGCGTTTTCCATGCAGCTGACTACGAGTTTCCGCATCTCTTCGGTCTCTCCGGGCACAATGTTGAATATGAGTTCGTCATGCACCTGCATCAGCATTCTCGATCTCATGCCGCGGGCTTCCATCTCGTTGAAGATGCTGATCATGGCCACCTTGATGATGTCGGCGGCCGAGCCCTGGATGGGGGCGTTGACGGCATTGCGTTCGGCATAGCCGCGCACCACCGCATTGCGCGAGTTGATGTCGGGCAGATAGCGGCGGCGACCCATGCGGGTGCTGACATAGCCCTGCTCGCGGGCAGTCTCCACTGATTTGCTGAGATATTCGCGTATGTGGGGATAGGTGGCGAAATATCCGTCGATCAGTTTCTTGGCTTCGGCGCGGGCTATTCCCAGACGCTCCGACAGACCGAAGGCCGAGATGCCGTAGATGATACCGAAGTTGGCCGTCTTGGCGTGGCGGCGCTGGTCGTCAGTGACCTCTTCGAGCGGAACACCGTAGATTTTAGATGCCGTGATGCGGTGTATGTCATCGCCTGAGAGGAAGCCTTCTATCATGTCGCGGTCTGCCGACAGATCGGCTATGAGGCGCAACTCGATCTGTGAATAGTCGGCGCTCATGATCATGTCGCCCGGATCGGCTATGAACGCGCGGCGTATCTCGCGGCCTTCGTCAGTCCTGACGGGGATATTCTGCAGGTTGGGGTTGGTCGACGATATGCGCCCGGTGGCAGTGACTGTCTGGTTATAGGAGGTGTGGATTTTTCCGGTCTGCGGATTGACCAGCGCCGGGAGTGCGTCAAGATAGGTGGTCACCAGCTTCTTGAGGCGCCTGATCTTCAGAATCAGGCTGACCAGGGGCACCTTCGGGGCATATTTCTCAAGCACCTGCTCGGTTGTCGAGTAGGATCCGCGGGCGGTCTTCTTGGCCTTGGGGTCGATGTTGAGCCTTTCGAACAGCACCATGCCGACCTGGGCGGGAGAGCCGATGTTGAACGGACCGCCGGCCATTTCATAGGCCTCTTCCTCCAGAGCGCGGATACGCTCTTTCAGCCGGGCGGAGAGGTCGGTAAGCACGTTTGAGTCGATTCTCACTCCTGTGAATTCCATCTCGGCGAGCACTCTGATCAGCGGAAACTCCACATCGGCCAGCAGCCGGCCCATCTCGCGGCTATCCACATCGCTCTGGAGCGGAGCGCGCAGCCGCAGGGCCAGATCGGCCTCCTCGCAGTAGCGGGCCACGGCGGCCTCCGGCTCAAGCGCCGTCTTCGGGTGGCCTGCTTTTGAATCCGGGGCCACTCCTGCGAGTTCGAGGCGGAGATATTTGGCCACCACATAGCGCAACTCGTGTTTCATTTCCGGATCGATCAGATAGTGGGCCACGGAGGTGTCAAACCAGGGGGCTGTCAGATTGACGCCTTCTTTTTTGAGCAGCAGATAGCCGCGTTTCACATCGTGGCTCACCAGAGTGGCGCTGCCGGTAAACAGCGGCTCAATCACTGCAAGCAGTTCGGCGCGGCGTTCCGGCGAGTCGGCGGGGAGATCAATGAACCAGCCCTCGCAGTCGCTCACTGAAAGAGCGAGTCCTGACCAGCGCGCGGTCATGCTGTCCTCGCCGATGGCGTAGAACGATGTCCCGATGAATTCCGAACCGGAAATGCGGCTGACCACCAAGGCTGCTTCAGCCGGACTTTCGATGCGGCGGTAGTCGCGGCTCTCGCAGGCCTGAGCCGGAGTGTCGGAAGCCGTGGCGCCGTCATCGGGCATGTCGAAGAGCGATCCCATGCCGCTGCTGTCAGCCTCAGGCTGTGGCGGGGCGGGGGCGGCAGCCGGCTGTGTGTCGGCCTGCCCCTGGCGGGCTCCGGCTTTGAGGCGCGCGGCCAGAGTGCGGAACTCCAGTTCGCCGTAAACCTCAAGCAGCTTGTCCACGTCCATCGGCTTGCGTTCGAGCGAGCTGACGGAAATATCCACGGGCACATCGGTCTTGATCGTGGCAAGATATTTTGAAAGGCGGATCTGGTCGGCGTTCTCGCGGACCTTTTTCTGCAGCGCGCCTTTGAGGCTGTCAGTGTTTTCGAGCAGGTTTTCCACAGATCCCCAGGTCTCGATCAGGGTGCGGGCGGTCTTCTCGCCGACACCCGGACAGCCGGGAATGTTGTCGGAGGCATCCCCTTCGAGCGCCAGGAGGTCTATCACCTGCGAGGGGCGGGCTATTCCGTAGCGCTCACAGACCTTGGCTGCGTCGCGTATCTCGAAGCCCTCGCCACGGAGCGCCGGACGATACATGAAGATATGGTCATCGACCAGCTGGCCGTAGTCCTTGTCAGGGGTCATCATGTAGGTGTCATAACCCTCGGCGGCCGCGCGCTTGGCCAGAGTGCCTATCACGTCATCGGCCTCATAGCCCTTCACCTCGATCACCGGGATGCGGTAGGCTTCGAGGATACGCTTGATATAAGGCACCGACGCGGTGATATCTTCCGGCTGCTTGTCGCGGTTGGCTTTGTAGTCGGCGAATTCCTCGTGGCGGAATGTCGGACCTGAAGGATCGAAGCACACGGCTATGTGCGAAGGGTTTTCCTTGCGCAGAAGTTCGTCGAGCGTGTTGCAGAAGCCGAACACAGCCGAGGTGTTGAACCCGTTGCCGGCAAAGCGTGGCGAACGTATCAGGGCATAGTAGGCCCGGTAGATCAGAGCGTATGCATCGAGCAGGAATAGGCGTTTTTCCATATTGGTAAAGTCAAATTTGGGGTAAAGTTAGTGATTAAATTTCACATACTCCCTCAAATCCTCTGACAAATAAACTTAAACGCTCTCTGAGATCCACCTCTATTTCTTATAGTACATCAAATCAAAATACATAGCTCTTGTCGGCTCATTGATATCTTTATCAGAAAGACAATGGAACCCACATTTCTCATAAAACGGAACAGCATTTGAATACGCATCCACAGTAATAAACCTGCATCCGCTTAATGTCATACGGGAAAAGATCATTTTGATCTGCATAAGAACCATTTGCCCGATATGCTTATTGGCATACTCCTGAGATACTCCCAAGCGTCCGATTTTCACGGATGGATAAGCATGGTATCGTTTATTGTTTGGGATCTTACGGTTAATCTTGTTCCACTTTGATCTTTCATCGGGGTCAAGTTCAATCTTATCATTCAACAGGCAATAGTATGCCACAGTTTTATTTGCTTCGTTGTCTTCAAGCAGATATGTTACGGCAAGCATGACATCAAGATAATTCTTAGCGTCATCAAAAAGAAAGCCGTTCAAATCGGGGTCACCACAATCAAACGGCTTTATTTCTGTGTCGGCTTCAATCTGCCGAAACGTGAACTTTTCAAAATTCATAATCACATCGGAAAGGTGCTGATGGCTTTGAACGCCTCGTATGCTTTGCGGGCCTCCTCAATTTCTTTGGCGGATGCACGTCCGACAGTCTCCATCTTTTCTGCGAATCGCTCTGCGTCTTTCCCCTTCAGCACCGGGGTTTCTTTAATTGGTCTTGCCATATCTGAGGATTTTAGTTGTCTGATTACAAAGATACAACAAAAAATTGACATATAAGGATTGAATGCTGAAATTTCGAGAATTTCAATGTGCAAAGGGTGTGCCGGAGCGACCACACTAATGCTCCGGCACACCCTGCGACAGAGACTCTCTGTCTGTGTGCATTCAATAATTTGTTGCTCAGTCGATACGTGTATAGATGTTTCCGGGATAAGGCTTGTTGTCAACCCAGTCATAATTCTCTATATTGCCGATCCACTTTATGAAGTCCGGATAAGCGTCGAGAATTCCGCAGCGTTCCACCGGCCAGCTCCATTCAGTGGGGAGCAGGAGTATCTGCGGGGCTTTGAGGTGTTCGCCGTTTATTCCGTCCTGGATCTTTTTGATCCATTCGCCTCTGATTTCCTCGCCGTTCATCCAGGTAGTGCTGACGGTGAAGTCGGTTTCGTATCTTTCTGACAGCAGCCAGTCATCATCAACCTCGAATTCCAATGATCTGACTTTCGAGTGGTCTATGTCAGGAGTGCCGTTGCCTACGCCGGCGGGTATGCCTCCGGGACAACCTAACAGCGAATGGATCTCGCCGAGCGCATGATCCTGAAAATAGACGTAGCTGTTGAGTTTACCTCCGCATGCCACAGGAGTGATTCTTACCTTGTTCCTGCCGCCCTCAGTGGCTTTTGGCACGAAAGCTACTTTCAGCACTACGTCATTGAAGTCATAGTCATCGAAACTTCCGAGGTCCTCGCAGGCTATGATCCATTCCTTTGAGTCGGGACGGGGCAGATCGTCGGGAGTGATGTCTGTCTCAGGGGGCCATGTGTTGTGGACGCGGAACATGAAGTCGTTAAGGTCGCAGTCAAGGCCTCCGTCCTCAAACCCCACATAATTCTCACCGTTGAAGTTGAACTTTGCTGATGTCGGAAACCAGTCAGACGATTTTTTGATCTCGTCGGAGACCTGACCTGAACCTGAATAGGTTGTCGACGGGCGGTGGATGGCCTGAGAGAGTATGGCGTCGCTCAGATAGAATTTCTCGGAGCGGCCGCTTGAGCCATAGATGAAACCGATTCTTGTTCCGGCCGGAAAGTCGTAGGTCGCTTCGCCGTTGCCGTCTTTACCGAAGTAGACCAGCTTCATGCTGACGGAGCGGATCTTGCATCCGCGAAGCTTTTTGCCTTCATTGTATGTGGTGCGGCAGGCGTTCCAGTCCATTTTCTCCCAGGTTTCGTTCAGAGTGTGGTTTGGGGAGTCATCCTCAGGGTCTGTGTAGTACACCGAACTGTGATGTTCCCAGTTTTTGCAGAGTCTCATCTCCATCAGCGAGTTGTCACCCTGAAGTCGGTTGTCGGCATTGCCTTCATAGTCAAGCACTATGAATTTGGGCACACGATTGTAGAAGCCCCAGGGATCGGTGCGGATGGTTTTCGCGTCTTCCTCATCGTAATAGTAATAGCCCCAGTAGGCGTTTTCGGTGAGCGCGCGCCACATCAGGTCGAATACCACCGGACCGTCTTCTTTCACTGTCAGTTCCACGTCAGGGTCAAGAGTCTTCAATTCATGATAATATTTCTGCAGGTTTGAGATCTCGTTTCCGTGGTCGGAATATTCTGCGAAGAGTCCGGGTTTCACTTCTCCGTCAGGGGTGGTGTACTGGTGTATGATCGGTTTTATATCGTCGATGCTGAATTCCGGGCAGCGCTGTGAATAGTCGAAGTTCTCCAGACGATACAGATTGGGCACATTCTCTTTCTGCTTGTTTGACAGAATGTATTCCTGGCTGAGTTTCCGGGCTATCTCGTCGTCTCCTTTCTCCAGAGCGTCCCAGCTCAAGCGATAGTTGTCAGGGTTCTCGCTGAGGAATCCGGTGAGAAATTCCAGGCACTTGTCATTTATTCTGTCAACCTCAAGCTCAACGGCTTTTTTGGTGACCGGGCAGTTGCCTGAGCGTGAACTGCGGCTGTCGGTGATGCTGACAGCCCCTTTGCTGACAGGCATGAATCCGGAAAGTTCCACCTGGCCGTCGCGGTTTTCCACACGCACATACACATGATTGCTGCGTATGTCCGCGTCAAAACATGCGGTTCCGCGGCCGGAGGCCACTTCGACTGCGGCAAGCATCTGGCAGCCGGGGGTATTAGGCGAATCGGTATAGATACGGGCTATTCCGTCGGTCTTCGATCTGAGATTTACTGTAGCTTTTATGGGCTTGGCCATGCTCCAGGACCGTTCCAGATCGGGAACTCCGAACTGGCGGATGAATCCTCTGAGATAAAGTTCTTCCTGTGGAATCTCAGGAGCAGTGTCGGCACACGAGCCGAATGCTAATGCACTGAGTGCCAGCAACGCGGAGTACCCTATGCGGGCAACCCCTGTTGCGGGAGGTAATTTGTCCATATTCAAGGTGTTATGATGTGTTTTTCCAACGCAATTGAAACTGTTTGATTGGAAATAAATTTATAGAGAAGATGCATGTGTTGGTATTCACCCGTAAAATTAGGCACTTTAAATCAATCAACGTGAAAAAATGTAGAAAAATTGCCCTATTGTTAACATTTATTAGTATTGCGAGCTTTTCAGCGGTTTGCGGATGGGGCTGCGGATGGGGCTGTCGGGATTTATTTCATTAATTTTTTCAAACGTGAATGGTTTACAGAAGAATTTTGTAAATTTGCAACTCGAATATGACCGCATTTGCCGACATACGCCAATCACTTCAGCCGGAACTTACCCGTCTCGACGAGCTGATCAGCAGCTCGCTTGATTCATCGAACACTCTGATGAATCAAGTGATAGGCACCTATCTACGCCATAAAGGCAAGCAGCTGCGCCCTATGCTGGTCATGCTGACCGCGCGCCTCTTCGGCGGGGTCAACGAGAATGTGCTGACCGCAGCAGCCTCGGTAGAGATTCTCCACAACGCCTCGCTCATTCATGACGATGTGGTCGACGATTCAAGCCAGCGCCACGGCCAGGAGACCATCAACGCCATGTGGGACAATCATGTGGCAGTCCTTGTCGGCGACTTTTTCGTGTCAAACGCCCTGCGTCTGGCAGCCCGCACGGCCGATCTGCGCGTAATCAACACCATTGCCGACCTCGGAAAGCTCCTCTCGCTCGGCGAGATGGACCAGATTTACAATGCCCGCTACCACGAACTCAACGAAGAGGCCTATTTCAAGGTGATCTCCCACAAAACAGCCTCGCTCTTCGTGTCATGCGTGGCTATGGGTGGCTATTGCACCGGAGCCGACGACGAATCTATCGAAGCCATGCGGCGTTTCGCCGAGCTCTTCGGCCTCTGTTTCCAGATCAAGGACGATATTTTTGACTATTTCGACTCCAAGGCCATCGGAAAACCTACCGGCAACGACCTGCGCGAGGGCAAAGTAACCCTCCCGCTGCTCCATGCGCTCAACTCCACCACAGGCCCGGAGAGCGAGGCCATGAAAGCCCTGCTCCGCTCCGGCGAACCTCTGAGCGAGGAAGAGATCGACAGTCTTATAGCCTTTGCCCGCGCAAACGGCGGCATTGAGTATGCCTACGCCACCATGCAGCGTCTTCGTGAGGAAGCCGCCGCCATCCTCCGGCGCTTCGACTCCCCCGTCACCGCCCATTTCCTCTCTCTCTTTGACTTCATCATCTCCCGCGAAGTCTGATCTTCCCCCCCACTTGGTTACAATTCTCTGCCTGACGGACATCCGCCGGGGGCCATGTGCACATAATCGCCCCCGGCATCTGCGGCGCATTGCGCGCGGGTGCCAGGGGGCAAAGATATTTATTTGAATGTAATGTCTGTCAGGATATTGATTTACGCTTACGCCTGCACCGATAGAATCTCGCCTTTGCCTGACACCGCAAGGTCACGGAGCACGGCAGGGCAGAGCCACGTCTCGCCGCGGACAACCTTCTGCGACCCGCGCACACCTGCGCCGTCGGTCCATGAGACCACCGTCTCGCCCTCAAGGCAGATGATGATGGTAAACGACTCGCGGTCACGCGGAATCGCCACCTCGCCGCTGCCGTCAACCGCAAATTTGCGGGTCACGAAATGGCTGCAATCGGCAAGCACCGACCCTTCGGGGTGTGACTTATAGTCAGTATACACCGTATAGTCTATGGCATCGCGCGCCTGGGCCGTGTGGAGCTCGCGGGGATTGCCGTCCTTGTCGCGGCGGTCATAGTCATAGATGCGATAGGTTATATCGCTCGTCTCCTGGATTTCTGCAAGCAGATTGCCCGCACCGATGGCATGGATGCGCCCGGCAGGGAGAAAGAACGTATCGCCGGGAGCCGAATCATAGGCATCGATCACCTCCATGACGGTATTGTCGGCCACACGGCGCTCATAGTCATCGGGAGTGATGCTCTCTTTCAGACCCACATAGATCTTGGCCTCCGGCTCGGTGTCGATGATGTGCCACATCTCGGTCTTTCCGGGGCAATTGTGGCGTCGGGCCGCCAGCTCATCGTCAGGGTGCACCTGCACCGAGAGATCGGCCTTGGCGTCGATAAACTTTATAAGCAGAGGAAAAGCGGTTCCGAAGCGGCTGTAGATATCGGCACCGGCAAGCTCCTCTCTGTAGGTCTCGATCAGCTGTGTCAGAGACTGTCCGGCCAGAGGTCCGCGGTCAACCACGGAGATATGGCCAGGCACGGCTGACAGTTCCCAGCTTTCGCCTATGGCAGTCTGGTCAGTCGTAATGCCCTTATAAGGCGCGATGCGCTCTCCACCCCAGATGACAGACTTGAGGTAGGGCGCGAAATGGATAGGTTTGTTCAGCATTATTGACAATTATTGAAACGTTTGATAATGATCTGAATATGTATGCGTGTGCGCCTGTGTGCGCGTGTGTGAGCCTGACAGCCCGGAAGGCTCAGAGCACTCTGAGAGCCTCAAGCTGTTCGAGCACATCGAGGCGCGAAAGCGTGCGGCGCGAGAGCAGCTCGGCGGCAAAATCGTGGGCTATGGACTGCACGCCTCTGTGGGAGAACACCTTTGTCAGATAAGACATGTTCTTCTCGAAAAGACGGTCTATCTCATCGTCTTCAAGCGAACAGGCATCACGTCCCTCCTCCACCGCGATGCTGTGGAGGCGTTCGCGCAGAGCCGCCGGAAGAGCCTGGCGGGCAGAGACAAGGTGGCGGCAGAGAAGATTCGACATCAGCATGCCTATGCCGAGATTATAGTTTTTAAGCATCTGGTTCCAGGCTGTCTTCGCCGAGACTCCGGGATTGCCGGCGAAATAGAAGTCGGGCGACATGACCACCATGTCGTTCGGATCGCCGTCGATGTTTATAGAGGCGAGCATATCCTCGCCGTCGAAAATCAGCAGTCCGATGGCCATTCCGGTCGCACCGTAACTGCGGTCTGTCTCATCTTTATATTTCAAAGTTTCCATATCAAGAAAACGTCCGTTATAATCTACATGTTCGGTTGAGAAGGTGTTTCATGACAAGCCCTCTAATTGACTACGAGTATTTTCGTGACCACATCGCCCTCTGAACTGACATCGTCACCGCTTGAGGCGAGCACATAATAGACGCCGCTCTTCACCCTCGATCCGTTGAGCGAGCAGCCGTCCCAGATGGCCTGTCCGCCCTGGGAGCGTGTCTGGTAGACAAGGTGCATCCCTGCGTCCATGATCTTGACAAGCGAATTCTCCATCAGGCCCTTTATGGTGATCCAGCTCGAATAGCCCGGCTCCACGGGGTTGGGGTAGGCATAGACATCGGAATAGTCCGGACGCGCAGGGCTGGTTGTGGAGGCATACTCATAGAGTCCATGAAGAGTGGCTATGAAGACCGAATTGCTGTTGGGGTCCACATAGATGTCCGTGATGGTGTTGGTGCTGAGCGGAGAGTTCGAAGTGTTGAAGTTGGCTATCACTTCATCGCCGTTCTCGCTGACAAGATAGACTCCCGAATCCATAGTTCCCACCCACTTGCGGTTGGCGGCGTCGACCGCAATGCAGTTGATGTCTTCGGTCTCCAGCAGATAGTCGGCAAGATTAGTGCCGTCATTGCGGGGCACCTTCAGGCGATTGATGGTGAAGTCCGGCGAAAAGACACTCAGCGGATTGGTGATCTCATAGATGCCTGAAGTGGTACCGCACCAGATGCGGCCGCGCTTGTCTTCAGTCAGACATCTCGGATAGTTGGTCACAAACTGTTTGCCGTCCTGATCGATCAGAGAAGAGAACGTGACATGGCGGTCGTCAGACGGATCGGTCACTGTGCCTCCGTGGTGGAGGGCCGCGAAACCTCCCTGATAGTGCGAGGCGATCAGGAAGATCATGGGCGAATGGCGGCAGAGGAGTAGGTCTACGTCGCGGTTGCTGATGTAGTTGCCTATGTCGAGAGTCAGCCAGTCGTCTTTGGTGATGGAGCGCAGATCTTTTGTGCGGCGTTTTTCGGCCGGAAGCACAGCGATCGGCGATTCGTTCGCATTGTTGGTAAAGACACCTATTATCAGATTGCCGTCAGGGTCAAAACAGGCGTCATTGGTTCGCCAGGCCCAGTTCGCGGACTTGTAGATGCTACTGTTTTCGTCAAACTTGCCTATCTCCTGCCCGTCCTTGACCACGAAAAGGCCGTCGAGACCCGATCCGATGTAGCGGATTGTCGGGTCATCCGGGTCCTCTATCACAAAGGCCGGCGCGAAAATGTTGTCGTAGCCGTAGCGCTGGGCCGAAGTCGCTCCGGGTGAGTTTCTTATGGTCATCTTGCCGGTGACCGCCACATCCTCGACCTTGCCGCCGCTGATGAAATTGCCGGTAAACCGCGTATTCATGAAATCGCCTTTGCCTATAGGCTTCACCTGACTGATTCCAAGGTTGGAGATATAGAATCCGCGTCCGTCCGATGAAGGAAAGAAGCAGGAAATATCAGAAAAAGTAGTCACTCCCGACGGACGGAACCGGTCACGCAACACCGTCATACCCCCGTCAGCATCAAGCCGGTAGTTGCCCAGACCTTTCATTCCGGCCACCCATACCGACGACATTCCTGAAGTCGTGGCTATCAGATCGTCCTTCATGATCTCCGGAATCCTCACCACCTCTTTCACCGGCACCGGGAGATTGGTTTCCTGAGGCAGTCCCACTTCATAAAGCCGGCCCTCCGACACATAATAGACCACTCCCTCGTCGCTTCTGAAGCACTGCGGCGTCTGTCCGGCCACCCAGCAGATGTGCGACTCCGGAACCGGGTCGAACCTCACGCCTACGTGGGCCAGATATGGCGTGTTGTCACGCAGAATGAAGTGGGTCATCCCGTCGGCGGCATAGCCGTCGGAAAGGGGGATGATCTCAACATAGTTGTCAGGGAGCACCCCGACAGAGATGTAGTTGCCGAGTGAATTCATGCGGGCTGTCTTCTCGATGGCCAGCAGGTGGCGGGCCTTGTCGCCGTCATGGGGATAGATGAGCAGGTGGTCAGGCGTAAGGGCTATCGCCGCGACATTGACATTATAGACCCCTGACTCCTTGACATCGGCGGTGCTCTCTCTGAACACCACCAGGCCGAACGATGTGGCCACATAGATCAGATCGCCGTCAAACTTCACATCGTTGATCACCTTCGAGACCGTAAGGTTTGCATCGCGTATGTCAGGCAGGCTCACCAGGCGTCCGTCGTCATAGAGCAGATCAATGGCCGCATCCATGTAGCAGATGGTCAGATAGCGTCTGTCGGTGTTGTAGAAGATATTCTTGATCTGGTGTCCGTTTATATCATCGCCGGGCAGATAGGAGCGGCTTTCGTCATTGGTCTTGTCATAGGAATGGAGCGAGCCCTGGGTCAGAAGATAGACAAACTGAGGGGTTTCCAGTAGTTTGTCAGGCAGACCGAAAGCACCGTAGACCTTCCAGCTGCCGGTGGCGAGCTGTGCGGAAAGCCCGGACGGGAGCAGACACAGTAGGAGGATTACGAAGAGTTTTCTTATCATTTGCGTCATCGGGGATGTGTTGGATGGTGTTAAGAGGTTGTTTAAAAACAATAGTTAAAATCTGAGCGAAAGTTTTGAGGTGGATATGGCTCTGAATCGAAGGAGCATAGCGAGCTATGTGACTGAGATGAAGAGCCATAGGCGCCCAAAACTTTCGCAGGCGAGGGTATTGTCTTTTTTCCTTTCAGTAATTTCATGTTTGAGTATTTTTTTAGTTACCTGAGCCTTGGTGTCTCTTTTGCTAAATTGTTGAAATTCGTCAGTCACATAGCTCGCTATGCTCCATCCTCATTTGCAACAATTTATCTAAAAGATACACCACTCAGATTTTAACTATTGTTTTTAAACAACCTCTAAGAGAGGAGTGGGGGGTGTCCGGCTCAGAGCTTCGACAGGTAGTCGAGCAGCAGGGCCGTGGCGCGCCCGCGGTGGCTGATGGCATTCTTGTCATCGGCGCTCATGCAGGCAAAGCTCACCGGACTTTCGGCGGGCTTGAACACGGGGTCATAGCCGAACCCGGCGGTGCCCTGCGGCGCGGAAAGGATCTCGCCCTCCACCTTGCCTTCAAACAGATGCTCCTCGCCGTCAAGCAGCAGGGCTATGACGGTGACAAAGCGGGCCGACCGGTTCACGGCACCGTCCATGCGGCGCAGAAGCAGCTCCATGTTGGCCGCGCTGTCATGGGCCGGGCCGGCAAAGCGGGCCGAATAGACTCCGGGGGCGCCCCCAAGCGCATCGACCATCAGGCCGGTGTCATCGGCAAAACAGTCATAGCCGTAGTGCCGCTTCACGTAGCGGGCTTTCAGCAGTGCGTTGCCGCTGAGGGTAGAGGCTGTTTCGGGGATTTCCTCATGGCAGCCTATATCGCTGAGCGACAGGATTCTGAACTTGTCGCCGACAATGCGGCGGATCTCTTCGAGCTTATGTCGATTGTTGGTGGCGAATACTATTTCCTGCATATTATTATTTAACGGTGCGGGAGCCTCTTTATTGCCCTCGTCGGCGCTTTTCGGCTTCTTCCGTCGTCTGGCCCGCGCCGACCGCTCGGCGGCCCGCTCTATCTCCGGCTCCATCAGAGCCATTATCATCTTGAAATTCAGATCGTCAGGCGCCGGATCAACAACCCCCACGGTCAGATAGCTGCTGAAAGCCTCCAGGCAGCGGTCAAGTTCGTCTCTCTCCACCTCTATGGCTATCAGAGTCCTGGCGATCAGCCCCATCAGTTCGTCATAATACTTGCCCGAAACAATTCGGCGACACTCTTTTTTAACTCTCTTCTTCATGGCTTTTTTTCTGCAAAGATACGGCCCGCAGGAACCCGGTGAATGCGATAATGCGGAAGCCCCGCAAATTTACATTTGCAAATACTCCGGAGCCCTGATTTTCAGTTATTTTTCCGAATGTTAATAACTTCTTAAAATTTTCGGCGATTTTTTACTGTTTAGTTTTGCAAATTTTTGTAATTTTACACCCTCTAAAGCTAACCCCTTTGACGATCCTTTCCGCACCCATGCCCGAAGAAGTTTACCACATACCAGCCCTGCTGCCCGAAACCATCTCGGCCCTTGACATTCAGCCCGGTGGAATCTACGTCGACGCCACATTCGGCGGCGGCGGCCACTCACGCGCCATCATGGAGCGTCTCGACGCAGGCCTCGGCGGAATGCTCTATTCCTTCGACCAGGACGAGGATGCGGTGCGCCGCGCCCCCTCCGACCCCCGTTTCACGATGGTCTACTCCAACTTCCGCTTCATCACAAACTTCATGCGCTACTATGACGTGGCTGAAGTTGACGGAGTGCTGGCCGACCTCGGAGTTTCCTTCCACCACTTCGATGACACCGAACGCGGTTTCTCCTTCCGCTTTGACGGACCCCTCGACATGAGGATGAACCGCCAGGCTGGCCGCTCGGCGGCAGATCTGGTCAACACCCTCCCCGAAGAGCGCATAGCCGAGATACTCTACATCTACGGCGAACTGAAACAGAGCCGCCAGATGGCCCGCTCGATCGTAAAAGCACGCAGCGAAAGCCCCCTGCAGACAATCGGACGGCTCATCGACGCCATCCGCCCCCACATTGACCCGCGCAAAGAGAAAAAAGAACTCGCCCAGGTGTTCCAGGCCCTCCGCATAGAGGTCAACGACGAAATGGGCGCACTCCGCGAACTCCTTCAGGGCGCACTCAAAGTCCTCAAGCCCGGCGGACGCCTCGCCGTAATCACCTACCACAGCCTCGAAGACCGCATGGTCAAGAACTTCATGAAGACAGGCAACTTCGCCGGCAACGTGGAGAAAGACTTCTTCGGGCGCATCGAAGCCCCCCTCAAGCCCTTGGGCGGCAAGCCGATAGTCCCCACGGCCGAAGAAACCGAGCGCAACCCCCGTTCGCGCAGCGCCAAACTCCGTGTAGCCGTAAAACTCTGATCCGCAAAAAAAATAATATATAAAATCTCCCGGAAACTCCCCTCCGGCAACTCCAGGACCCATCAACAATATGAAAGCCTCCATTATCACTCGCCTCTTCCGCGGCCAAGTCCTCTCAAGCGACTTCTTCGCCCGCCACTGGCTCCCGGTGCTCATCTGCATTGTGGTGATAATGGTCTATATAACGACCAAATACACCTGCCAGACCAACATGGAGAAAATCGCAGCCCTCGAACGCACCCTTGAGATAGTCAACAACGAAAAGGCCCGCGAGCGCAGCGCCTTCATGGGGCGCAAACGCGAAACTTCCATGCAACACATGGTCGACTCGCTCCACCTCAACCTCAAGGTCCAGGCCCAGCCGCCCTACAAAATACCCAAATGACCCTCCGCTCAACCCTCCCTCCGCCACTCTCATAACACCCTCACAGCCCACAACATTCTCTGACCAACCAACGTGAAAAAGGACAACCGAAGCAACATACTTCTGCGCTATGGACTCGTCATCGTGTTCATTCTGCTTCTTTCGGCGATGATCGTATCGAAACTCGTCGAAAACACCGTCATTGACGCTGACAAGTGGAACGAACGCGCCGACGCCTTGCTCACACAGAGCAAGGTCATAGTGCCCCCGCGCGGCAACATCCTCGCCTCTGACGGCAGCGTCCTGGCCACAAACCTCAACTTCTACACCGCCCGCATCGACTACCGCGCCGAGAAATTCAACGAAAAACTCCTGCGCGACACCATTGACTGGCTTGCCGCCGACATGGCCCGCCTCTTCCCCGTGCGCAACGCAAAGGCCTGGAAAAAACACCTCCTCGCACCCCTCGACAAGAAGCACAGCGAACGCCCCAGAGCCTACAAACTCCTCAGCGGACTCTCGCACACCGACATGGAGACCATGCGTACCCTCCCATTCTTCAGCATCAAAAACCGCAACCGCAACGGCCTGACATTCGAAAAATACATGCGCCGCTTCAACCCCTACGGCGACATGGCACGCCGAAGCATCGGAGGCGTGGGCGAAACCACTGAAAGCAAGGAGATCCACGGCATTTCAGGCCTCGAAAAGGCCCTCGACTCGCTCCTCTACGGCAAGATTGGCTACAGCAAGATGATCAACCTCACAAAAAAGATCACAGACTGGACAGACATCCCGGCAGTGCCCGGCAGCGACATAGTGACCACAATCGACATCAACATGCAGGACATAGTGGAGAGCGAGCTCAACAACGTGCTTGACACCTGCGGGGCCGACTGGGGGGTGGCTGTGCTCATGGATGTCAAGACCGGCGACATCAAGGCAATCTCCAATCTTGAGCGCAATCCCCGCGGTCCGGGCTACATCGAGGCCCGCAACCGGGCAGTGATGGGCTACGAGCCCGGATCAGTCGTTAAGACCCTCTCCATGATGATAGCCGTTGAAGACGGCATTGTCACCAACTTCGACGAAATGCTCCCCACCGGCAGCGGATGGGCTTATGCAGGCGGCCGTGCCATCACCGACGCCCACCACTCCACTGCCATCCGCGTGGGCGACGTGCTCGAACAGTCGTCAAACATCGGCATGGCCCGCATCATAACCCGGAAATACAACGACAATCCCGGAGCCTTCTACTCGCGCATCAAGCAGCTCGGATTCCTCGAACCGCTCAACACCGGAATAGCCGGCGAGGTGCCCCCGCGCATCGACAGTGTGCCCTCTGACCGCGGAGGCCGCATTGCCCTCTCGCGCATGAGCTACGGCTATGCCACCGAAATTCCGCCCCTCTACACCCTGGCCATCTACAACGCCATAGCCAATGACGGTGTCTTCGTGCGCCCACGTCTGGTCAAGGAGATCCGCGGCGAGGTCGACTCGGTGCTCCCCGTAGGCTACATGGGTTCCGGACGAGCATGTTCGCCACGAACGGCAAAAATTGTGCGCGAGATGCTGACCAACGTGGTCTGGGGCGACCACGGCACCGGACGCTTCCTCCGCAACAACACCGTGCGCATCGCCGGAAAGACCGGCACATGCTACATGATCGAGAACGGTGCCTACAACCAGGGCAAGAAGCGCCTGGCTTTCTGTGGCTTCTTCCCCGCAGAAAACCCGATGTACTCCTGCGTGGTGCTCACATGCCACCCAACCAAAAACTTCTTTGGAGCCGCCACCACCTCCGGCCAGGTGCTGCGCAACGTGGCTCTCAAGCTATACTCCCGCGGAATGCTCGGCAACAGCTCGGACTACCGCGACAACACCCCCTCGACCAACGCCCCAACCTTCTATGTGACCCCCGGCAAGAATCCATATGAGAGAGTCAAAGCCGAATTCTCCATACCCTCGCGCCGCACTCTCCGCGCCCCCGAAACCGCTTCGGCCTCCGGAGTGCCTGACGTCAGAGGCTACGGACTCCGTGATGCCCTCGTGGCCCTCGAAAACGCAGGCTACAACGTGGAATACTCCGGTTCGGGCTACGTCAGGTCTATGAGCCACACCGCCGGATCGCATCCGCCAAAAGGCACCCGCATCCGCCTCGTTCTGGCCAACTGAACATCCGGAGCCCAAAACTCCTTATATATATAATAAACCGTCTTCTCACCCCCCTCTCCCTCACCGCCTCCGGGCACTACAGATTTCCGAAACAACAACCAAATCAATAATTTCAAAGGTGAAAAAGCTCAACGAACTGCTCGCTCCGGTGCAAACCGTCGAGATCATCGGCAGTGATGATAAAATGATATCGGGTCTGACCTCCGACTCCCGTCAGGTGACTGAAGGGACACTCTTCGTGGCAGTCCCCGGCGTCAGCGTCGACGGCCACAGGTTCATACCGATGGCCGTGGAGAAAGGAGCCACTGCGGTGGTCTGCCAGCAGCTCCCCGAAGACCTCTCGACGCATGTCACCTACATCGTGGTCCCCTCCTCGGCGCTCGCCCTCGGCTATCTCGCATCGCAGTGGTGGGACAACCCTTCGCGCAAACTGCACCTCGTAGGCGTCACCGGCACAAACGGCAAGACAACCACCGCCACACTCATCTATGAGATGGCGCGGCTGCTCGGCCACAAGGCCGGACTCCTCTCAACCGTCTGCAACTACGTGGACGACACCGCCTATCCCACCGACCATACAACCCCTGACCCGCTGACCATCAACGAACTTCTCCACCGCATGGTGGAAGCCGGCTGTGAATATGCCGCAATGGAAGTCAGCTCACACGCCGCCGACCAGCAGCGCATTGCCGGTCTGCGCTTCGAAGGGGGCATCTTCACCAACCTCACCCGCGACCACCTCGACTACCACAAGACTTTCGAGGCCTATCTCGCCGCCAAGAAGAAATTTTTCGACCTGCTCCCCGCCGATGCCTTCGCGCTGACCAACGCTGACGACAAGGTGGGCGACGTAATGCTTCAGAACACCCGCGCACGGCGTTTCACCTACTCTCTGCGCTCCGAGGCCGACTTCCGCGGACGCATCGTGGAGTCACGCCTCGACGGCACCCTCCTGAGCCTCAACGGCCACGAGGTGGAACTGCTTTTCACCGGAAAATTCAACGCCTACAACCTCACGGCCGTCTACGGAGCCTGCATTCTGCTGGGCTGGAACCACGACAACGTGCTCCGGGAGATGTCGCGCCTGGTCCCGGTGGCCGGACGCTTCCAGGCCTTCCATTCGCCCAAGGGCTACACGGCGATCGTTGACTACGCCCACACGCCTGACGCAGTGGTCAACGTGCTCAACGCCATCCGCGAGGTCATAGGCCGTCAGGGCGAGATCATCACCGTGGTCGGAGCCGGCGGCAACCGCGACAAGGGCAAGCGCCCCATCATGGCCCGCGAGGCCGCAGCCCGCAGCGAACGCCTCATCCTCACCTCTGACAATCCACGCTTCGAGGAGCCTGAAGAGATTCTCCGCGACATGGAGGAAGGTCTTGACGAGGAAGCCCGCACACGCACACTCCACATCACCGACCGCCGCCAGGCCATCCGCACCGCCGCCACCCTCGCCTCGAAAGGCTCCGTGATCCTCATAGCCGGCAAAGGCCATGAGGACTACCAGGAGATCAAGGGCGTCAAACACCATTTCGACGACCGCGAGGTGGTCCGCGAGATCATAGCCTCCGAATCAGCCTCCGGCCGATAGAAATCCCCCCGATTGAATCCCCCGATTGATAAACCGATCTAAAAATATTTATCCCAAGTGCTTTATTATCTATTTGACCTTCTGCAAGACAGCCACATACCCGGATCACGACTGATGACCTACATCACCTTCCGCTCCGGAGCCGCGCTGCTGCTCTCGCTCTTCATAGCCCTGGTGTTCGGCCGCAAGATCATTGACCGCCTGCAGCTCATGCAGGTCGGAGAGATCATCCGCGACCTCGGCCTCGAAGGACAGATGCAGAAGACCGGAACTCCGACAATGGGCGGAGTAATCATAATCATCGCCATCCTCATTCCCTGCCTGCTTGTGGGCGATTTGAGCAACATCTACATGATCCTCATGCTGATATCAACCATATGGCTCGGATCACTCGGCTTCTGCGACGACTACATCAAAGTGGCCAAGCACGACAAGGAGGGCATGAAAGGCAAATTCAAGATCATAGGCCAGGTGGGCCTCGGACTCATAGTGGGCCTCACCATGTATCTCAGCCCCGACATCACTCAGCGCCAGGTAACGCCGGTTACATACTCGGAGAACAATGTGGAGACCGTCATGGCAAGCGAGAGCCAGGATGTGAAGTCGACCCAGACCACCATCCCCTTTGTCAAGGACAACAACTTCGACTATGCCTATCTGACCCAGTGGCTCGGCGACTACGCCCAGGTCGGCGGCTGGATACTGTTCATCCTCGTGGTCATCGTGGTTGTGGCCGCCACAAGCAACGGAGCCAACCTCACCGACGGCCTCGACGGCCTCTGTGCTGGCACCTCGGCTATCATCTGCGTGGCCCTGGCCATCATGGCCTATCTCGGAGGCAACGTCATCTACTCCACCTACCTCAACATCATGTACATACCCCAGTCGTCGGAGCTGGTTGTGTTCATGTCGGCCTTCATCGGCGCCCTGATCGGCTTCCTCTGGTACAACGCCTACCCCGCGCAGGTCTTCATGGGCGACACCGGATCGCTGACCATCGGCGGCATCATAGCCGTGTTCGCCATCCTCATCCACAAGGAGCTTCTGATCCCCATCCTCTGCGCCATTTTCTTTGTTGAAGACCTCTCGGTGATGCTCCAGGTGGCCTATTTCAAATACACCAGGCGCAAATACGGCAAGGGGCAGCGCATCTTCAAGATGACCCCCCTCCACCACCACTATCAGAAGCCCGGCAACTCAGGCATCGAGGCCATCATCCAGGCCCCCTTGCGCGCCATCCCCGAATCGAAGATCGTCACCCGCTTCTGGATCATCGGCATCTTCCTCGCAGTCATAACATTCGTAACCCTCAAGATCAGGTAATCAGCAATCCTGACACCCGATAAGCTAAAACAACAGCAAGCATACCAATGGCAAAAAATCTCGTCATACTCGGCGGAGGTGAGAGCGGCGTAGGCGCCGCCATCCTCGGCAAGGAAAAAGGAATAAACGTGTTTCTCAGCGACTATGGAACCATAGCCGGACACTATCGCCGCATGCTCGACGACGAAGGAATAGAATGGGAACAGGGGGGCCACTCGATGGACCGCATACTCGCGGCCGACGAGGTGGTCAAAAGCCCCGGCATTGCCCCGACCACTCCCGTGATGAAGGCCATCACCGAGAAAGGCATTCCCGTGATCTCCGAAATAGAATTGGCCGGACGCTACACCGACGCCAAAATGGTCTGCATCACCGGCAGTAACGGAAAGACCACAACCACACTCCTCACCTACCACATACTCAAAAACGCAGGCATCAACGTGGGCCTTGCAGGAAACGTGGGCCGCAGCATGGCCCTTCAGGTGGCACGCGAGAAGCATGATGTCTACGTGATCGAACTGTCAAGCTTCCAGCTGGAAAACATGTATGACTTCCGTGCCAACATCGCCGTGATCCTCAACATAACCCCCGACCACCTCGACCGCTACGACTACAAGATGCAGAACTACATCAACGCCAAGTTCCGCATCCTCAACAATCTCACCCCGCAGGACGCCTTCATCTACTGGCAGGACGACCCCGTGATCACAAGCCAGCTCGAACGCATCCGCACCGAGGCGCAGCTCTATCCCTTCGCCGAACACTTCGAGAAGGGCTGCCACGCCTACGTAGACAATGACAGCGACGAGGCTTCGCTCATAATCGACACCCCTGAGACTTCGCTCAGAATGCCCCGCGCCGAGCTCTCGCTCAACGGTCTCCACAACCTCTACAACTCAATGGCCGCCGCCCTCTCGGCCTGCCTGCTCGACATCGACAAGCAGGAGATCCGCGGAGCGCTCGGCGACTTCGAAGGTGTGGAACACCGTCTGGAATACACTGCCACAGTCAACGGCGTCCGCTACATCAACGACTCCAAGGCCACCAATGTCAACTCATGCTGGTATGCCCTCGAATCAATGCCCGCTGACACAGTGCTGATTCTCGGCGGCAAGGACAAGGGCAACGACTACTCCGAAATCCTCCCCCTCGTGAAAGAAAAGGTGAAAGCCATCATCTGCATGGGCAAGGACAACAGCAAGCTCCTCGACTTCTTCACCGGTCAGGTGCCTGAGATCCATGACACCCACTCGATTCAGGAAGCCGTGGCCACCGCCGCCGCCATCTCCCGCGAAGGCGACACAGTGCTCCTCTCGCCATGCTGCGCAAGTTTCGACCTCTTCAGCAGCTATGAAGACCGCGGCCGTCAGTTCAAGGAGCAGGTCCGCGCCCTCGAATCGAAATAGGCACTTGATAATACAGATATGAGAGGCTGTTATTAACCGGCCTCTAAGCATCCAGATAACATAACCCTCCAATCTCTCCGTCAGCCAATGGCAGTCCAGAGTCAGACAATACCAGCACACGGCGAACAGCCGGCGGCAAAACCCAAGGCCGTCTCGAAAGCCGACAAACACATCTGGGGCATCTTCATAGCCCTCTGCATCATCTCGACCATCGAGCTCTACAGCGCCTCCTCGCGCGAGGTGGCCGGCTCGTCGATCGGTGTGATGGGACCGATCCTGCGCCACATCGTAATGCTTGCAGGAGGCACATTCGTGGTATGGTTCCTCTCCAAGCGTCACTATTCCGACTTCATTCCCTTCACCCTCGGATTCGCGCTCGTCAGCGTGGCCATGATGGTCTACGTCATGTTTTTCGGCGAGATAGTCAACGGTGCCAGGCGCTCGCTGACCATACTCGGAATAGGCATCTATCCGGCCGAGATGGTCAAACTGTCGGCCGTGCTGCTCATAGCCCTTGTGATGACCTGGAATCCAAACACAAAGAAGGTGGGCGTTACCTCAAACGCAGTAAAATATTCCGGAGTCATAGTGCTGCTGCTGAGCGGGCTGCTGATAAAGCAGGGCCTGACCAACACTCTGCTGCTTCTGGCCATCAGCTACTCGATGATGATAGTGGGCGGCGTGAAATTCTCCCACCTCTTTGTGCTGACCATCGCCTACATGGCCCTCGGCGGTCTCTTCGTAGCCTACCTCATGTGGAGCGACTCGCGGTCAAGTGAAATTCCGGCTGACGCAGAGCAGAAAATCGAACTTGTAAGTGCCGACGGGACGGCAGATAAAAGCCCCTCGCGAATAGACACCTGGCTGGCACGCCTGGAGCGTCACAAAGATAAATCGACACCCAAATGGGAAATCCCTGCCGTAGGCAAGAACCGTCAGGAGATCCTCTCTTACATGGCCCAGGCCCACGGCGGCATCCACGGCGTAGGACCCGGCAACTCCCGCGAAGCCTCGCGCCTGCCGCTGGCGTTCTCTGACTATATTTTTGCCATAATAGTCGAGGAACTCGGACTGATAGGCGGCCTCGTGGTGCTTCTTCTCTACCTCTGGCTCTTAGGTCGCGCCTCAGGAATCGCATCGCATTGCAACCGAACCTACCCCGCGCTTGTTGTAATAGGTATGGCGGTGATGATAGCCTTCCAGGCCCTCTTCCACATAGCCATCGTGACAGGCGTCTTCCCCGTCTCCGGCCAGCCGCTGCCACTGCTATCAAAAGGAGGTACCTCGATCCTCGTGACCGCGATAGCCTTCGGCATTATGCTCTCCATCAGCCGCACAGCCACCCGCCAGGGAGGCAAAAAGCAGGATATCCGCGATGAAATCGAGGCCCTGCCCGAACAGTTCGGCGCCGAAAACCAGATGCAGCTCTGATCTCCCGCAGAACCATTCACAGAATGCTCTAACCCTCAACCATTCACCCCATATCTTTATTTGTGCCTCATGAATGAAGAAAAGACCAAAATAAACCGTGTGCTTATCTCCGGCGGAGGTACCGGAGGCCACATCTTTCCCGCTCTGTCGATAGCCAATGCCGTCAGACGGCGCTTTCCGGAGGCCGAAATCCTCTTTGTAGGCGCCCTCGGCCGCATGGAGATGGAGCGTGTGCCCGCCGCAGGCTACAGGATCGAGGGCCTGCCCGTGGCCGGTTTTGACCGCAAACGTCTCTGGCGCAATTTCGGTGTGCTCATCAAACTCTGGAAGTCACTGCGCAAGGCGCGCCGTATAGTGCGCGACTTCCGTCCCGACATTGCCGTAGGCGTGGGCGGCTATGCAAGCGGACCTGTGCTCAAGCAGGCCCAGAAGCAGGGAGTGCCCACTCTGCTGCAGGAACAAAACTCCTATGCCGGGGTCACCAACAAACTCCTGGCCAAGAAAGCCAAAGCCATCTGCGTGGCCTATGACGGCATGGACCGCTTCTTCCCCGCCGCCTCGATCTCCAAGACCGGCAACCCCGTCAGGACCGACCTTGAAAACTGCACCCTCACCCAGGCCGAAGCCAAACAGCAGCTCGGTTTCGACCCTGAAAAGCCCCTGGTGCTTGCCGTGGGCGGCAGTCTCGGCGCCCGCACTGTCAACGAGGCCATAGCCGCCTCGCTCCCCATGCTCCGCGACAAGGGTGTGAGCCTCATGTGGCAGACCGGACGCTATGGCGCTCCGGAATTTCAGAAACTTGCCGGCGGCTATGACAATGTCAGGGCCACGACGTTCATCTCTGACATGGACGTGGCCTACCGCGCGGCAGATTTGGTGGTGTCACGCGCCGGAGCAGGTACCATCTCCGAACTTCAGAACCTCGGCAAAGCCTGTGTGCTCGTGCCCTCGCCCAATGTGGCCGAAGACCATCAGCGCCACAACGCCGAAGCCCTCTCCACCCGCGGCGCAGCCGTCATGATCCTCGACGCCGAGGCCGTGGCCACCCTGCCCGCCACCCTTGAATCACTCATCACCGACCCGGCAAAGCGCGCAGCCCTCAGCAGCGAGATCAGCAAAATGGCGCTCCGCAACGCCGATGAAAAGATTGTCGACATAATCATCAATACCATAGAAGCAGCAATATGAAACACGATATATCTGAAATCAGCAACATATACTTCGTAGGAGCCGGCGGCATAGGCATGGCTGCTCTCGAACGCTATTTCCTCGCCACCGGCAAAAAGGTGGCCGGCTATGACTGCACCCCGACAGCCCTGACCGACGGACTCCGCGCCGAAGGGGTTGAGATCAGCTTCGACGAAAACGCCGACAGCATACCTGAGGCATTCCGCAACCCGGAGACAACGCTGGTGGTCTACACTCCGGCGGTGCCTGAAAGCCTCCCGCAGCTGCGCTATTTCCGCAACAACGGCTTCGAGGTGCTCAAACGCGCCGCAGTGCTCGGACTGATCACCCGCAACAGCCGCTCGCTCTGCTTCGCCGGCACCCACGGCAAGACCACAACCTCGTCAATGGCCGCCCACATACTGAAAAGCGGCTCGTTCGGCTGCAACGCCTTCCTCGGAGGCGAGATGCTCAACTACGGCACCAATTTCCTGCTGGCGCCGCAGTCGGCCTACAGTGTGATCGAGGCCGACGAGTTTGACCGCTCCTTCCATCACCTGACCCCCTCCGTGGCCGTCATCACCGCCACTGACCCTGACCACCTCGACATCTACGGCACCGAGGAGGCCTATCTGGAAAGCTTCGCCCGGTTCACTGAGCTGATCCGCCCTGACGGAGCGCTCATCATCCACGAGAACCTCAAGCTCAAGCCCCGCCCGCAGGAGGGAGTCAGAGTCTACACCTACTCGCGTGACAGCGGTGACTTCCACGCCGGCTATGTGCGCCGCGCCAACGGCACCATCACCTTCGATCTCATCACCCCCCGCGGCATCATCCGCAACATCAATCTCGGAGTACCCGTGGAGGTCAACATTGAAAACGCCGTGGCCGCAGCAGCAGCCATCTGTCTCACAGATGCCTGGGAGCCTGAGGTGGTGCGCGAGGCCATCAGCAGCTACCGCGGCACCAAGCGCCGTTTCGAGACCCATCTGAAAGAGGACAACGGAGCCGGACGGGTGATCATAGACGACTACGCCCATCACCCCGAAGAGGTGCGCAAGTCAATCGAATCGGTCAAGGCCATCTATCCCGGCCGCAAGCTGACAGTGGCCTTCCAGCCGCATCTCTACAGCCGCACCCGCGACTTCGCCCCTGAATTCGCCGATGCACTCTCCGGAGCCGATTCACTGGTGCTTCTCGACATCTACCCCGCCCGCGAAGAGCCGATAGAAGGCGTAAGCTCCGAAATCATCTTCGACAAGGTGCGCTGCGAGGATAAAATCTTAATTAACAAAGAAAAATTGGTGGAAACACTGAAAAACCGTAACTTTGACATCCTCCTGACTTTAGGCGCGGGTGACATCAACACCTTCATCCCCGCCATCATAGAGAATCTCCACTGATCAACGAATTCACTGACCCTGACAGAATCATCACACCACCCCCGAAAGAAACCAATGTCGCGCTACCTGACCATAATATTCTCACTGCTGCTTGTGGCCTATCTGGTCATAGCCCTGACCGTAACCGCCACCGAGGCCGATACGGAGCCTTGCCGCGGCATGGAGATCACGATAGCCGGAGCCGACGGCAACCAGCGTTTCGTCACCCCGGCCGAGCTCTCGCGCGAGCTCGACTCGCTGCCTGACAAAGCCGCAGGACTGGCACTGTGCAACATCAACACCCAGCAGATACGCCGCCGGCTGCTTGAGATGGACAAGATAGAGGATGCCGAGGTGGTGCGCTACACCGATGGCTCGATCCGCATCAAGGCCACTCCGATCATACCGGTGGCCAGAGTGTTTGACGACGGAGAGTCGTACTACATCAACCGTGCGGGCAAGCGGGTGAAAGCCGACGCGCGCTTCCACAAGGATGTGCCCGTGATCGAGGGGCATTTCAACCCGTCAGACACGGTGTTCACACCCGAATCGCTGCTTCCGCTTCTGAACTACATTTCCGGTGACTCTGTCTGGAACTCCTATATCTCGATGATCAAGGTGAAATCACCCACTGACATCATACTCGTCCCGGTGATCTGCGAACATGTGATCAACTTCGGGACACCCTCACATTTCGACGACAAATTCTCACGACTGAAGAAATTCTATTCAAAAGTGCTCCCGCTGCAGGGCTGGGAAAAATATGACACGATCTCGCTCAAATGGAACGGCCAGTTAGTGGCCACCAAGCGCCGCAAGGCTCCGCAGAAGGTGGAGACAGTGCAGTATGACGACGACGAGAGCGTGGACACCGGCACGATGCTTGCGGGCGATGACGTGGCCCCCGGCCAGACCATTCCCGGCATGAAGGCCCACTCCGAAAAGCCTATTCCGGCCGCAAGGAAGAGTGCTCCGGCCGCCGCGGCGCCAAAGACCGCAGCTGACAACCAACAGACACAGAACAAAATCAACTGAAAACCCAATACATCTCCATGGAAGAAAAATATATAGTGGCTCTCGAAATAGGGAGCTCGAAAATAAAAGGTGCGATAGGCATCGTAGACCCTCAGGGCACATTGAGTGTGAAAGCTGTAGAAGAGGAGAAACTCTATGACGGGGTGCGCTACGGCTGCATACGCAATGTGGTAGAGACGGCAGGCGCGATCCGCAACGTGATCGGACGTCTGGAGATGCGCGAGCCGGGGCGCAACGTGACCGGAGTCTATGTCTCGGTGGGCGGACGCTCGCTGATGGCCCAGGGCATCGAGATTGAACGCCGATTGCCGCAGGAAATGGAGATAACCAACGAGCTGATTGCCGACATGACCGGCGACGCGCTCAACTATCAGCTGCACGAACGCACGATAGTCGACGTTACTCCCAAGGAGTTCAGGGTTGACAATTCGCCGACAAACCGCGCGGTGGGCATGTTCGGCTCCCACGTGTCGGCCCGGCTGAATCTGATCAGCTGCCGCACTCAGCTTGTCAGAAACCTCAACCATGTGCTTGACGAGCGTCTGCATCTGCCGGTGCATGACATGTTCGTGCGCCAGATAGCCGAAGCCGATTTCGTGCTCTATCCCGAAGAGAAGCGCCAGGGATGTATGCTGGTTGACTGCGGGGCGGAGACCACCACGGTGTCGATCTACAAGAACGGTGTGCTGCTCTACATGAGCACCATCCCGATGGGTTCGCGCAACATCACACGCGACATTACCGCCATGAACTATCTCGAAGAGCGCGCCGAGGAGCTGAAGATCGACGGCGGAAACGCTCTGAGCTCTACGGAGCCGACTCCGATGCCGTCAAACGGACTGATTGACTACGGCCAGATCAACAACTATGTGGCCGCGCGCGCCGGAGAGATCATTGCCAATATCAACGAACAGATCAAATATGCGGGTCTGACCCCCGACAGGCTCCCTGCGGGCATCATACTGACCGGCCGCGGATCGAAGCTCAACGGTTTTGACCGCCGTCTGGAAAACCTCACCACCCTGAAGGTGCGCTATGGCGGTCCGGTGAACCGTGTGCGCATCCTTGACGGACGCATCAATGCCTCAGACCATGTGGACGTGATCTCGATTCTTGCCGCGGCTGCCAAAGACCGCGAGGTCAAGGAGTGTCTGAGCCGTCCGGAACCGGTTGTGATAGCTCCGGAGCCTATTTATAACTCAATTGACGAGGTGCGTCAGCAGCCGTCACCGCAGAAACCCGCTTATCAGCAGAACGCTTATCAGCAAAGCGGATATCAGCAAAACAGTTATCAGCAGCCTCAGCAGTCTCAGCAGCCTCAACCCCAGCCAGCGGCGCCACAAAGACCGGAATATCAGAACCCCAGGCCGGCTGAACCCGAAAAGCCGGAACCCGCTCCGGCTCCGGAGAAGAAGAGAGGTTTCTCGCTGTGGGGCACGGTGCGCGAACGGCTTGTCAATCTCATGACCGAGCCTGTGGAGGACGATGATATCGACAACGATAACTAAACACATTCTTTATATAACACACTTACAGAGCAATTCACTCCCCTCATTTCTCTCCCCTGAAGCTGTAACAAAAATCTTACTCAAAAAATGGAAGATCAGATCAACAACTATAATCAGGACATCTCTGACACTTCGGCTTTCAAGAGCAACAATGAAGGCTCGGATCTCGCCTGCAACATCATGGCCATCGGTGTGGGCGGCGGCGGCAACAATGCCGTGAATCATATGTATGTCCAGGGCATAAAGAATGTGTCCTTCGTCAATATCAACACTGACCATCAGACGCTGTGTCACTCGCGTGTGCCCCACACTCTGGAGATCGGCGACGGTCTGGGTGCGGGCAACAAGCCTGAGAAGGCCCGCGATTTCGCTGAGGAAAGCGCCGAGGAGATTGCGGATCTGTTTGACGACCAGACCAAGATGGTGTTCATCACTGCCGGTATGGGCGGCGGCACCGGCACCGGTGCGGCTCCCGTGGTGGCCCGTATTGCCAAGGAGCGCGGACTGCTGACCATCGGTATCGTGACCATTCCCTTCCTCTTCGAGGGGCAGAAGAAGATCCGCAAGGCTATAGCCGGTGCCGACGAGATGGCGAAGCATGTGGATGCGCTGCTTGTGATCAACAATGAGCGTCTGGGCGAGATCTACGGTGATCTCGATTTCCTGAATGCGTTCGGCAAGGCTGACGATACGCTGTCAATAGCCGCGCGTTCTATCTCGGAGCTGATCACCTGCAACGGTCTGATCAACCTTGACTTCAATGACGTTGATTCTACTCTGCGCGACGGTGGCGCGGCTATCATCTCGACCGGCTATGGCGAGGGTGAGAACCGTGTGACCAACGCTATCCATAACGCTCTGAATTCTCCGCTTCTGAAGAACCGCGATATCCTGGGCTCGAAGAAGCTGCTTTTCAATCTGTATTTCAACCCGAACGCCGAGGAGAAGTTCCTGATGAGCGAGACCCGCGAGATCACGGATTTCATCGGTGCGATCAACACGGATGTGGATGTGATCTGGGGCGTCGGTTTCGACGAGTCGCTGGGCAATGGCGTGAAGATGACTATCCTTGCGGCGGGCTTCGATGTGACTCTGCGCGAGGAGGAGGAGGAAATCATGGCCGGAGGCGCGGCAAGCGGTTTCGGTTTCTCGATGGGTACTCCGGGTTCGCGCAGCTCTTCTCCGGCGGCTTCAAACAGTGCAAGTGCACCGGCTGTTCCTGCGCCGGCTGCTCCTGTGGCTCCTGCCAAGCCTAAGGAACCGGAGGTTTCTGACGAGCGTCTGGCCGAGGAGTATGGCCTGACCAAGATCAAGGATCTGACGGAGGGGAAGGACCGCTCGTCGACTATCGTGCTGGGGCTGAATCAGCTTGATGACGATGCTGTCTGCGATATTCTGGAGAAGTATCCTACCTATAAGCGTGACCGCAAGATTGTGGAGGATGTGCGCAGCGGTGCTCTCGACGGTGCGTCGGGTCTCCAGGCTTCAGGTCAGGCTTCGGGTTCGGCGGGTCAGACTATCAGTTTCGGTTAATCGGCGTTCACGCGCAATATATAAGCCCCGGCGGCAGTCTTTTTACAGACTGCGGCCGGGGCGTTTTTTTGTCATTGTGCCATTCGGGACCGTAAATCGGTGTCCTGTCGGACACCATGCGTGGGTGGGACTGATAACCCGTGACACCTGCGCGCGTTGCGCTACGGTGTCACGGGCTATGAGTAAATCGATGTCCTGTCGGACATCACCCTCCCGGAATCCCGCAGGGCGTGATGGTAAATCGGTGTCCGTGAGGGTGCGATCCGGCAGGTGTGCGGGGCGGCGGGTGTCCTCACGGACACGGATTTACGGTTCCGAAGGGAATATGCCTTGGTGTGGTGGGTAAAATAGTTGTCTGAACCTATCCTGGGGGCTGATGCTGCCTATGATGTTCGGCAGGGAGTCGATTTGTGGTACCGGACGGAGTCGAGGAGGGCGGGGGTGGGGGATTCGAAGTTGGTGATGGGGAGGTTGATGCGTTTGAGCTGTTCGAGCGGTTGGACTGGTGCGGTGACTCCCGTGGGATAGGGTAGGCGTGAGTATTCCCGGAAGTATTGCAGACAGGCATCTTTCCACCACCGGGCGTCGGCGGCCTGGGTGCGCAGGCGTTCGGCTACGTCGGCGTGGAGTTCGGGCCTGATGTAGGGGCGTACTTCCTCCCAGCGGCGACGGTAGTCTTCGGCTGTCGAGACTCCTCGCTCGTAGCGGTAGCAGAGTTCATCCCAGAGCGTATGGCCGGATTTCAGGCGATGGGTCCAGGGCACGTGGTGGAACCAGAGCAGAAATTCTTCAGGGCAGGTGGCAATGTCGTTGAGCTGAGAGCGCAGGGGTTCGGGATATTGCTCTACGGCGTTGCTGCCTGAAGTGGTGCGGTTGAAGCCAAGCCCTTGGCGGTCGGCGCAGTGGTAGTATTTAGGGAGCCAGTCGGGGCGGGCGCCGGGTATGTCACACCAGGGTTCGGGCCCGTAGTGGTGGCCGAAGGCGAAGATGTGGTGCAGTCCGAGGGGCATCATGTAGTCAACCACCGCTTCTCGGCTTGTCAGGAACATGTCGAGCAGGCCGGAGTAGATGCTGTCAGGGATATTGCTGCCTGGTATCAGCAGATTTGCGTCGATCCACTCGCGCGCTATCCGGGCGGGGCTTAGCCGGGGGTCCCAGGCCAGACGTCCGAAGGCATGCCAGTTGGCTCCGGCAAGCGGATTGCCGGTCATGTTGTCGGAGTCGCCGATGTTGGCCACTCCGGCGATGGCTGTGAGCGAGGAGGGTTTTACATATTCGAAAAATTCAGTCCACATCGGGGCCAGGAAGGCCAGATGGTTGGCGTGGCCGAGATATTCCTGGGTCACCTGGAATTCGACCATCCGGTCGGTCTGCGGCATGGCGCCGAACAGCGGGGAGTAGGGTTCGCGTGGCTGGAAGTCGATGGGGCCGTTTTTGATCTGTATGATGACGTTTGGATCAAATTTTCCGTCGAGCGGCTGGAATTCCATGTATGCCTGCTTGGCGCGGTCGGCGTCGATTGGCGAATAGACAAATGCGCGCCACATCACTATGCCGCCGTGGGGTTTCAGTGCGCGGGCGAGCATGTTGGCTCCGTCGGCGTGGCTTCGGCCGAAGTCCATCGGGCCTGGCCGGCCTTCTGAGTTGGCTTTTACAAGAAATCCGCCGAAGTCGGGAATGAGCGAGTAGATTTCATCGGCTTTGTTTTTCCACCAGTCGGTCACTTCGGCTGCGAGCGGATCAGCCGTGGGCAGAGAGTCGAGCACCATAGGGGAGGCGAAGTTGACCGACAGGTAGACCTTAATTCCGTAGGGGCGGAACACGTCGGCCAAGCGCGCTACTTTCACGAGATAGTCATGGGAGAGGATCTGCGGCGAGGCGTTGACGTTGTTGAGCACGGTGCCGTTGATGCCTATGCGGGCGTTTTTGCGGGCATAGTCCAGATAGCGCGGCGATACGGAGTCGGGCAGAGCGTCCCAGTCCCAGAGGGAGTGGCCTGCATAGCCGCGCTCCACGGTGCCGTCAAGGTTGTCCCAGTGGTTGAGCAGGCGCAATGGGAATGCCGGGGCTTCTTCACGTGGAATCTGCATGGAGTCGCGCAGCAGAGAGTAGACACCGTAGAGGGCACCGGCATCATCCGCACTGCTGATGACGAACTTATGGCCTTCGCGTTCGATGCCGAAGGCCTCGGCTTTCATTCCAGGGGTGTGGCGGAACTCTACGGAGCTTCCTTTCCACAGGCGGTCAAGCTCCTGACGGGCGGTTGACGGTTCATGGCGCGAGCATGAGACCAGTGAAAGCAGCGCGGCTGCTATGACGATGAGTCTGTTCATTTCAGGGGGCTGGGTTGATAGGTTTGATTCTGTTTGGTCAGTCGCCGGGGCGTGACGTAGCTAAGAAACTGTTTATGAATTCATAAACAGTTTCTTAGAGGGTGTTTCATAACAATAGTTAAAATCTGAGCGAAAGATTTGAGATGGATATGGCTCTGAATTGAAGGAGCATAGCGAGCTATGTGACTGAAATGAAGAGCCATAGCCGCTCAAAGCTTTCGGAGGCGATTGTATTGTCTTTTTGTAAATAGTATATTCCATTTGTGAAAATTTTTAAGTTTCCTGAGCCTTGGTGTCTCTTTTGCTAAATTGTTGAAGCTCGTCAGTCGCATAGCTCGCTATGCTTCTTCCTCCCTTGCAACAATTTATCTAAAAGATACACCACTCAGATTTTAACTCTTGTTATGAAACACCCTCTTAGTGGCTTTCTTATTCCTCCCAGGGATCTCCTCCGCCGTCAATTGGGAGGATGCGGCCGTCGGCATCGTGGGTGAGTTCGCAGACCTTAAGGCTGCGGAGCCATGATTTGCCGCCGGAGGGCACACTGTCGTGGTGGAAGAGATACCATTTGCCACCGTATTCGATGATGCTGTGGTGAGTGGTCCAGCCTACTACCGGTGTGAGGATCACGCCCTGGTAGGTGAAGGGTCCGTAGGGGTTGTCGCCTATGGCGTAGCAGAGCAGATGGCTGTCACCGGTGGAGTATGAAAGATAGTATCTGCCATTGTGTCTGTGGACCCACGAGGCTTCGAAGAAGCGGTGTGGATCATTGGCCTTGAGGGGATTTCCTTCGGCATCGACCACCAGGATGGGGCGTGGTTCCTCGGCAAACTGGAGCATGTCTTTGGACAGGCGCACGCAGCGCGAGGGGAGTGCCGGTTCGTCGCCTTCTGGCAGGCAGGCCGATTCGAGGGCTTTGTTGTCGCGGTAGCGCTGAAGCTGTCCGCCCCAGATGCCACCGAAGTAGAGATAGTATTCGCCTTTGTCTTCAAGCACGCAGATGTCAATCGAGTATGAGCCGCGTATGGGGTCGGGCTGCGGGATGAATGGGCCTTCCGGGCGGTCGGCTATGGCTACACCGATGCGGAAAATGTCATTTTGGTCTTTCAGCGGGAAGTAGAGATAGTATTTGCCGTCTTTTTCGGCGCAGTCGCAGTCCCAGAGCTGGCGTCCGGCCCAGGGAATGTCGGCAATGTCGAGAGCTTTTCCGTGGTCTGTGACCTTGCCGGTCATCGGGTCGCCGTCGATCGAGAGCACGTGCATGTCTTTCATCACGTACTGGTCGCCGTTGTCATTTTCCACGTTTTCGCATTCCCAGTCATGGGAGGGGTAGATGTAGATGCGGCCATTGAACACGTGGACACTCGGATCGGCCATGAAGTCATCGGGGAAGAGGTAGCGTTTATCGGGATTGAGCAGTTTCATGATTGTATTGCTTTTAGAGACTTGTGTTAGAGATTGACTTTGTCTGTGATGTTGTTATTCTTTATCTGCGGGGGCGAGGCGTTTGGCAAGGAAGGGTTTGAGCTGATAGTCGCGGTCGAAGAGCAGGGGGTATTCCACACGGCCTTTCATGGGGAAATCGTTTTTCCAGGACATGCCGTCGAAAGTGCCCCATGCGGTCACGCGCGAGATCACGTCGGCGTGTCGGAGCAGTATGTCGGTCACCGAGTCCATGCGGGCATTCCATTTTTCGGAAATCTCGGCCGGCAGACCGTCGGGGTAGGGGTTGAGCTGGGTGTTGTAGACGATGCTGTCAGAGATGTTGGCGCTGCGGCTGACGGTTGGGAGCGCGCTCATGTCCCATTCGGTGATCATCACTTTGCAGCCGGTCGAGGCATAGGCTTCGATCGATTTCTCGAATTCAGCGAAATCAGGATAGTCCATGCCCATGTGGCCCTGCATACCGATGGCATCTACGCGCAGGCCTTTTGACTTCATGTCGTTGACGAGCCTGACGTAGGCGTCGCGTTTGGCCGGGACGTTCATGGCATAGTCGTTGATGTATAGTTCGGCGTCGGGATCGGCTTCATGGGCATATTGGAATGCGAGGGGGATGAACTCCTCGCCTAGAATCTCGTAGAATGGCGAGCTGCGGTAGCTTCCGTCCTCTACAATGGCCTCGTTGACCACGTCCCAGCCCTTGATGCGGCCTTTGTAGCGGGTCATTATGGTGGTGATGTGGTCGCGCATACGTTCTTTGAGCACATCGGCGCTTACCGGCGCGCCTGTCGAGTCAACTGCAAACCAGGGGGCAAGCTGAGAGTGCCAGATGAGGGTGTGGCCTATGACGGCCATGTTGTTGCGGGTGCCGTAGTCCACGAAGGCGTCGGCATCGTCCCAGAAGTAGACCCCTTCCTGGGGATGTATCTCTTCGCTTTTCATGCAGTTTTCAGCTACGATCGAGTTGAAGTGGCGGCGCACTATCGAGTCGGCTTTCGGATCGAGTCCTTTGACATGGTCCACGTTCAGGGCGGCTCCGATGAGGAAGTCATCAGCGAAATAGTCTTTCAGTGCGGGCTCCTGCTTTGGAGCGCTGCATCCTATGGCCATCAGTGCGGCCACGGGGAGGCACAGGGCTAATTTTTTCATAGTCAGTGGGGGGATGTTGCAGGGGTTATTTGTGTCTTGATTCGATTTCACGGTTGATGCGGTCAATCACATCGTCATCAAGCTCATAGCGTGAGATGATGAACATGGCGAGGGCGAGCAGTATGGCGGGGATAACGGCCACGAGCCACAGTATGCCCTGCTGGGCGAAGGGGGTCTGAGTCAGGGCTTCTTTCTGAAAGCCTACGAAGGCGAGGACCAGTCCGGGCACAACGCCGCCGAGGGCCATGCCGGCCTTGTAGAAGATTCCGGTCAGGGCGTTGACTATGCCGGAGATGCGGCGTCCGTGGGTGTATTCGCCGAAGGAGATGACCTCAGGCACGAGCGCCCACATGTAGCCGGTGGCTACGATCACGCCTGTCGATTTGATGAACTGGGCTATGTAGACGAGGACCATGTGTTCCTTGAGAGCGTCGATCATGGAGATGGCGTAGAGCATGGCCATGCCGATTATGGCCACGAGGAGGAAGATGTAGAACATGCCCTTTTTGCCGACCTTTTTCTTGATGGCCGGGATCATGGGCATGAATATGAATGCGGGGATAGATCCGAGGCCCATGAAGACAGAGAGTTCGGCGGCGGAACCTCCGAGGTTGTACTGGATATAGTATGCCCCGGCGGCGTTTCCGACTGCCATCATTGCGAAGGCAGTCACGAAGAAGAAGGCGAGGATGCGAAGTGGACGGTTGTGGACAAACTCCATCCAGAGGTCAGAGACGCTGACGTTTTCGGTCTCGCTGGAGTCCATCACCACTCTCTCGCGGCACTGGGAGAAGCAGAAGAGGAGCAGTGCGAGGCCCACGCAGCCGTAGAGGGTCATGGTCAGGAACCAGGCGCCGTCGTCCATTGACATGTCGGTGCTTTCGGTCGGGTCGAAGATACGCAGCACGAAGGGTATGCCCATGCCTACGGCGAGACCGCCCACATTGGCCATGAACATTCTGACCGATGTCAGTTTGGTGATTTCAGCCGTGTCGCGGGTCAGAGAGGCGTTGAGCGCGCCGTAGGGCACGTTGACCAGAGTGTAGCACATCGAAAGTCCCACGTAGGTAATGTAGGCATAGAGCAGCGAGCCTGAGAAGCCGTTCCAGAAACAGAGTATTGCGAAACCGGTCAGCGGAATGCCTCCGAGCACCAGATAGGCGCGGTATTTACCGAGACGGGGGTTGTGTTTGTCGACAAAAGTGCCCACCAGGGGGTCCCAGATGACATCGACGATGCGAACAATCAGAAACATCACCGCTGCGACGGCCGGATCGAGGCCGTAGACATTGGTGTAGAAGAACAGCAGATACATGCTGATGGTCTGATAGATCAGATTCTGGGCGAGGTCGCCCGATCCGAAGCCGATGCACTGGAGCATCGAGAGCTTGTAGAAACCTTTGGATTCCTGTGATTTGGTCATATTGATGCTTGCTTCCATGAATTGGATTTTAAAAAGGTCTGTTATTGTTTTCTGAGAGGATTTTTTCGGCCACGCGATTGCCGAGGGTCTTTTTGTCGAGCGGATGGATGTCGTTCCACTCGCCCAGGTCGGAATTTCTGATGAGGCTGACGCCGGGAGTCTCGTCGGCCACCTGGGCCTGCCGCTCGCGCATAGTCTGCCAGGCGGCGCGGCCTCCACGGTCAGACTCGTGGAGGAAGTCGGCCAGCTCAACGATGTAGAATGGCATTCCGGCATTGCCTGAGGCCTTGCGCCAGTCGGCTATCATGGTTTCGAGCAGGGCCGGATACTGATTGCTGCGGCTCACGTTTGACTCTCCCTGATACCAGACAGTTCCGCAGACAGGATAGCTGATCACGGGCGCGATCATGGCGTTGTAGAGCACGCAGGGGATGTAGCAGTAGAACATCATGGCCGGTCCGGCGGGCATGGGTGCGCCCTTGCGGTAGCGCCAGAGGCCTTCGAGCGAGATTTCATCGGGATATGTGCGGCCGTAGACGGCATAGGGGCGGTCACCGAAGATGATTTTATAGGGTTTTTCAGGCACGAAATGCGGCGCGCCGTTCTGCGAGATTAGGCGCACGGTTATAGTGTTGGCGCCCTCTTTCAGCAGGCCTTCGGGAATCGGGTAGATGCGCGGAGGATACTGATAGGTGGTGAAGCCGACAAGCCGGCCGTTGACCCAGACAGAATCGGCGTCGACAATGCAGCCCAGGCGCAGAGTGGCTGCTTTTCCGGCATGTGAGGCGTCGATATCGACGGTTTTGCGGAACCAGTGTGAGCCGTTGGCCGGCGTCATGCCGTCAGAGGTCCATGAGGTGGAGAAGAGATCGGTTTCCTGCCAGTCGCTGTCGTCAAGGGCGGGGGAGTAATACTTTGCAGCGCCGGCAAGTCCGGGGTCGGCGGCATCAATCACCGAATTCCAGGCCTGATAGTTGCGCCACTCCTGCTCTTTCAGGGCAGTGCGGTAGGCTTCGGAGCTGTGGACGGCTTTCTGGTTCAGATAGTAGGGATAGTCGCTCATGGCCGTTTCGGAGATCCATGACTCGACCGGGGTGCCTCCCCATGAGGCGTTGATGATTCCTACCGGGAGCCCGGTGCGGCTGTTGAGGGCCTTGGCGGTGAAGTAGGCGAGGGCCGAGAAGCCCATCACGTCATCGTCTATCGATTTCCATGACGTGGGGCTCAGGTCGGAGCGTTCGCCGTCGAAATCAAATTCCTTGGGCACGAGAAACTGGCGGATGGCGGGATTGCGGTATTCCATCACCTCGTCGGCAAACATGTCGGTGACGCGGCTGACGGGCAGTTCCATGTTGGACTGTCCGGAGCAGAGGAGCACATCGCCCACGGCCACATTGCTGACCGTCTTGTCGGCTACGGTCAGAGTGTAGGTCTTGCCGGTCTTTAGCGCGGGGAGTTCAGCGCGCCAGCGGCCGAGGCTGTCGGCTGTGACTGTAGCGCTTTTGCCTTTGACCACCCTGACGGTCACGCTTTCGCCCGGGTCGGCGGTGCCCCAGAGGGTCAGCGGGCGGTCACGCTGCACCACCATGCCGTCAGAAATTATCTGAGGCAGTTTCACCTCGGCCCTTATGTCCTGGCAGAATGAACCGGCTCCGAGCAGAGCCGTCAGTATCAGTAATTTATTCATATTCATAGAGTTTTACGCGGAGTATTCTGAAATCGTCGACCCCGATGCGCACGTGGCGCCCCTGGTGGGTCTCGTCGCCGTTGAAGGTGCGTATGCGCTTTTGCGATCCGTCATCGGCGATGCTGATTTCCTTGACTGATGCCAGACCGATGCGCTTGCCCTTCCAGCGGCTCTCTTTTTCGGCACCGCGGTCTGAGCCGGAGGCGAGGAAGCCGTCTTCGCCGAGTTTTTTCTCAGGCGCTGTGCCGCTGTCCTCCGGTTCGAAGGTGAGCACAAGGCCTGAGCCGGCCACGATATACTCCATCGGAGCCGTGCGGACTATCAGACCGCCTGCGGCCGGCCAGGGCGATCCGTCGGTAGCCCTTAGGTCCCAGGGGAGGGTGAAGTAGTGGCGCGCGGTGATTCTGAGGCCGTCGCGGCGGAGTATGCGTTCGGTCGAGTCGGCATCGAAGTAGAAGCCGTTCATGGTCCCCATGCCGAGGTGAGCGGTGACCAGAGGTGTCAGGCTGCGCAGAGCCGCTGTGCCGGCGGCCTGATAGGCGGTCTCTGACAGGGATGTGCGGCCGTTGTAGGCAAAGGGGCAGAGCCCTATGGCTTTGTGCTCGCCTACGGCATAGAAGGCCTGAGCCGCATTGGGCTGAGCACATTTGATTTCAGGAATGAAGAGCGGATTGTCAACCAGAGCATAGGCTCTCACCCAGTCAGTGAAGCCTGAGTCATAGAGATCAGGCGCGAGAATGTCGACAGTCGGAGCTGCGACATGCCAGATGTCTTTTAGGTGGGCGAGAGGTCCGGCTGAGGGATATTCGCCTGGTTTGCGGCCACGCGAGTTCATGGCGGCGTTGACGTAGAGCGGCATTGTAGGGAATATTCGGCGGGCTATCTGCGCGAGTCCTTCCACATAGCGGCCATAGTTCCAGGCCATGAAGATCTCGTCGGTATATATGTCGTCGCCAAACACTTCGGTCCAGCTTCCCTTTTGCTTCATGCCCGCGGCCTGCCACTTCTCAAGGAGCTGCGGGTGAAGTGATTTCTTTTGGTTCAGGAGGTTCAGACTGGCTGTGAGAACTCCGGGAACTCCTTTGGCATATTCCTTTTGGGCAAGCGGAGAGTGGTCACGCGCGTCTTCGAGCATTCCGATCTCGTTTTCGATCTGGAGAATGATCACGGAGCCTGCGGTGTCTGTCTCGGCGATGTGGCTGAGCAGGCGGGTGAATGCGGCGGCATCTGCTTCAGCCACTTTTGCGGAGAATGCCGAGGCGATTTCGAGCGGTTTTCCCGAACGTGTGCGGGCCCTCGGATAGGTCTTGCTGTCTTTTTTGAACCAGTCAGGCGCATAGCAGCTCATGGAGTTTTTCCATGCTCCGAACCAGAGGATGCCGACTTTGAGGCGGCTGTCGGTGGCCTGACGGATGATTTCGTCGACGCTTGAGAAGTCAAACGTTCCTTTTTGCGGTTCGATCAGTTCCCAGACCACGGGCATCAGCACGGTGTTGTAGCCGTGGCGAAGAGCCACGTTCATGCAGCAGGCCACGTCGTCGGGCGAGGAGGCCATAGAGTTACCGGCCTCGCCACCTATAATAATAAAGGGTTTGCCGTCCACAATGAGCCTCTTGGCGCAGCCCTGCTTTTCAAGCCGGGATTCAGTGCGGGCCATTGCGGCAGCCGAGGCTATCAGCAGCATGAGCAGCAGTAAGAAGGAGGTCTTTTGTTTCATGGGATAATGATCTGGCAAGAATGGATTGATGGTCTGACCGGGGGCAGTGCAAATTTAGCAAACAGTCTTAAGAATAGGCTTAGAGATTTGTTGCCAATGCTTGTCAATATGTAACATCATTAGAGAAAAACTCCCGCAGCCGGGTCAATAGCCTGGCCGTCGGCTGCGGGAGTAGGGGGTTATCGCATTCTGTCAAGAATATGTGCGATCAGGGATTATTCTTCGGTCTCCTCCTTCTGGTAGAGGTCTTTCCAGGCATCGCCTGAGAACTCGGCGCCGATGTCGAAGCCGGCGAGAGCGTCGCAGACACCCTTGTAGGCTACCTTGCGGGCATAGTCCTTGTCAAAGATGTTAGGAGCGTCGCCCTTGAGCCAGTATTCGTGCTCTTTCTTGTTGTCAGAGAGAGACCAGAGAGTGATTGACGATTGCTGTTCCTTGGGGATGTTGGTCAGATAGGAAGTGAGGATCATCTTGTAGGCCTCTGACTGCTGGATCAGCTGTTCGGCCGATGGAGTGATATCCTTGCCTTCTTCCACGCCGAATGCGATGTCAAGCTCGGTGATTCGGATTAGCTTGCCGGTTGCAGCGAGTGTCTGGAACATGGCGTCGACCTGCTCTTTGGTGATGCCGATGTTTACGTGCATCTGGGTGCCGATGCCGTCGACATGCGCGCCGTTGTTGTCAATGTAATTGACGAAGTCGATGAGGGCGGCGAGTTTGCCGGGGCTGGTCTCAAGATTGTAGTCGTTGACGAAGAGTTTCACATCGGGGTTGGGAGCATGTTTGCGGGCGAATTCGAAAGCCTTTACAGCATAGTCCTTGCCGAGGTAGTAGCCCCAGTACCAGTGCTGGTTTCCTGCATCGCTGGCCCAGTTCAGGTTCAGTCCGCCTTCCTCGGTTTCTACGGGTGCCGAGTCGGGAGTGCCGTCATTGGCGCTGCTGCCGAAGATGTTGTCGATGCCGCGCCATTTGTTGTAGCCGTCGGCGATAGGTTCGTTGATCACGTCCCATGCGTCCACGCGGTCACCCATGTGGGTCATCACGTCCTTGATCCAGGTCTCCATAGCATCGAGGAGTATTGCTTTCTTCTCTTCGGCCGATTTGGGGATGAAAGTGATGCCTGAGGCACGGCTCACACCTGAACGTGATGCGGTCTTGGCGGCGCTTTGTTCGGTGACATCAGTGACAACGATGTTGTCGATATAATATGTCATGTCAGGGATGTAGCCGAACTCAAGGTTGAAGTTCCACATGGATTCACCTTCGGTAAAGTCGAAACTGTAGTCCTGCATTACGAACTTTATCTGCGTCCATTCAGCGGATGTCTCGAATGCTTCGGCCCAGCTTGACTGATTGCCGGTCCAGTTGATCCAGGGCCATTCGTTGGTCATGCCTTTGAATGTCAGGCGGCCTTTGCCTGTACCTTCCGACTTGACGAAGAATGATATCTCGACCTTCGAGCCTGGCATTGTAGGCATGTCGGGGCTGAGCACCTGAAGGTCGTAGGCTTCCTTTGAATCAGCACTTGAGATGAGCTTCATTACTTTATTGTTGCCCGAAGGTGTGCCGTCCATATCTATGACACTCACTCCTGCGCCTTCATTCTGGGCTGTCCAGCCTTCCATTCCTTTTGAGAAGTCGCCGTTCGGACAGAGTCCGGCCGGAGCTTCTGTCTTTTCGCCGAATTCGAAGTCGTCGATGTAGAGCACGGCGTTCTTGTAGTTGCCGAACTGTATGCCGATGCGGTTGACATCTTTTGACTGTTCATATACGAAAGAGCCTTCGCAGAGTGTCCAGTCGTTGCCGACAGTGAAGACATCGCAGTAAACACCGTCATAAGAGCTTGAATTCTGGCCTAAGAACTGAACCTGAATGTTGTCAGGCGATTTTGCCCAGAAGCGGTAGGCGTAGGTCTTGCCTTCTTCAAGGTTGAAATCCCACCAGAGCTGGCAGTCGTAGTTGGCAGAGGTCTGGTCGTCGCATTCGAGTTTTGCCGCATAGTTTGAATCATGGCCTGGAGAAACCACGGTCATGGTGTAGTGGCCTCCGTCGCCGGTCCAGCCGGTTCGTGTGCCGTTTTCGAAGTCAGAGTTTGTGATGATGTTGGCAATGCCGCTGTCGCCTGAAGGGGGTAGCACCATCTGGGGGGCGATGAGCGATTTGAGATAGGCCTGCTGCTGCTGGGTGTGCCAGAGCAGGTTGTGGCCGTAGAACTTCATGCCCTGCGGAAGCGAGGCGAGTACCTTGTCAACGGTTGTGAAGTCAAGGGTGCCGTTTGATTTCATCAGCACGCCCATCTTCATTGCATTTCCAAGGGTGATGCCGGTGAAGTTCTCGTCGACCACGGCTTTGTAGTCGGGATCGCTGAGATACATGTCCGCCCCAATGCCGATGGCAAGGTTCAGGTGGGGATGATACTGGGCTACATAGTCTTTGATCGGTTTATAGAGCATGATCTGCTCCTGGAGCTGGAGAGGTATCTCCGAGATTTCCACGGTCGGATCGCCCGGCTTCCATTCCATGATCTGCTCTTCACAGCCGGAGGCAAGGAGTGTAAGGGCTAAAGCGGCCGCGGAATATGCTATTTTATTGCGTTTCATAATGTTGGTCTCTTGGATTTAAGAATTATTCTTCAGTCTCTTCATCTTCAGGATAGTCGGAGATGGTGACAAACTTGTAGGGGACAATGCGCCAGTTGTCGATGTAGATTTCCTGAGTAGAGAGCGCCGAGGGGAATTTGGCCACTGCTTCTTTGCCCTTGTCGTTGGTGTAGGTCACTTCGATATCCGAGTTGACGAAGCCCATGCCGAACTGCTGGTTCGAGGCGTCGTTGCGCAGGGTGATCACGTCCTGGAATGTCGGGGCTACAGCTTCCTTGTCTTCAAGAATGGCCTTGTAGTTGTTGAATTCCGACAGAGGCACTGTGACGGTGGTCCAGCCTTCGGTGAAGAAGGGTATGCTTGCCGGATTGCCTTCATTGTCTGTGACGAGCCAGGGGATGTAGAAGAATGTGTTGGAGTTGCGTTCGTCTCCGTTGTAGCCGCTGAAAGAGATGTTGTTGACCAGCGTGATCACAATCTGGCCTGTGAGTGACCAGGGGTTGGGTATGTAGACCTCGAACTGGAGGGCTACTTCGGTCAGCGGTGTTGTGGCCGGAATGAAGGGGGTCATGCGGGTCCAGTCTTCGGTTTCGTGCTTGTTGCCGGTTGTCCAGACTTCGGTGGCGCGGGGCTTGGCCGAGGAGATGCCTCCTTCGTTGAGCAGACGCTGGGGTATGAGCTGGCAGACTTTGCCGTAGCCGGTTCCTAAGGGATCGTCAACGAGGTCGGTGTCATAGATCATTGAGACTCCGGGCTTGATGTTGTCGTTTTCGTCTTTGTTTGACGAGCCCCAGAATCCGTGCACGCCGTTGCCGTCGAAGTCGAGGATCATACAGTTGCGGTTGTTGAAGAAGTCGGGCGACTGGGCTTTGCCATTGGCGCCGTCAGAGGTGATGCAGCCTGCCTGGCTGACACCTGAGGGCATCACGAATGAATACCATTCGCCGTCGGGGTCGTTTTCGATATTGTCAGTCACTTCAATGCCGCCGGGGAGGGTGATCAGATAGGTTTCGTGGAGCGAAGAACCGTAGACAGTCACTTTCTGACCTGCGCCGGGCAGAGTGTTGCTGACCGATGTGATGGACGGGAAGGCGGCGCGAATCTCGAATTCGTAGATGGTTTCGGTGCGGTCCTTGACCAGACGGATGGTGTTGCGCACATTCTCGTCGGCATTGGTGATCGGGGTCTTGGTGTTGAGAGTCACAAGCATTGAGTTGTCAGAGACATAGGCGCGGTTGAAGTAGGTCTCATAGCCGTTGATGTAGACTTTCTTCATGCCCATGAACCCGTGGCCTTCGAGGCGGATCATCTGGCCGAGACGCGCGAAGGTGACTTCGCGGTCAGGCACGGATGATTCCACGTCTTCAAGGAAGACTTTCTCGATCACGATCTTGCGGCCCTGATATTTGTCATCGAAATATTCATCGTCTTTGTCGCAGGAGGCGAATCCTACAGACAAGAGGACTATGGCGGTGAGCCAGATATATTTTAAACTTTTCATGGAGTCGTAATTATTTAAAGAGGTCGTTAACGTTGATTTCACGCGGACCGAATTCGTAGACCACAGGATCTTTGCCTAAAAGCGGGTTGCGGCCGCGGTCAACGTCTGAAATCGGAAGTGTGAGGTGGGCCACAGTGGCTGTCGATACGTCGTCGGCATCAGCAGTCTTGGCATACTGGCAGTCTTCGCTCTCATCCCATTCGTAGGAGGCGTTGCGATCCTGATGGTTGAGATAGTTGACCACTTCTGACTGCTGATAGTAGGAACGGCGCAGAAGGTCGTACCAGAAGAGGCCTTCGAATGCAAATTCGATTCGGCGTTCGTAGATCAGGTCAGAGTAGGTGACGGTGCCCAGACGTGGCATTCCGGCGCGTTCGCGGACGCGGTTGAAATATTCGGTGTCGGAGGTCGAGGCGCTGTTGCCCATAGCGGCTTCGGTGTAGTTCAGATAGACCTCGGCCAGACGCATCATGTAGGTGTTGACGCCTGATGACTGCTGGTAGCTCTGGCCGTTGTCGTCAAGTTTGCCGATAACGTGTTTCTTGACGTTGCATTTCTTTTCGTAGTCGGCTTCGGTCACGTTGTAGATATATCCGTCGTTCTTGGTGTTGAGGTCGGGATATACTTCGCCTACGGTGCAGATGGTGTAGTGACGGCGGATGCGGTCCTGCGGGTCGTAGGTGCGGACAAGGTCATACGAGGCAAATGTCGCGTTACCCCAGTTTGTCTCGCCGACCATTGTCGACCAGCTGAAATAAGACGAGATCGGGTTGTTGGCACCCCAGCCGATGGCGTCAGTCGATCCTGAGAGCCACTGGAGCTGGAAGATTGATTCGTCATTGTTGTTCCAGGTCTTGACCGCGAAGAGGTCGCCGTAGTTGTCAAGAAGGCGGTAGGGGCCTTCGATACATTTGAGGGCGGCTTTCTTGGCGAGGTCGAGATAGTAGGTGTTGCGGGTGCCGCGGTCGAAGTCGGTGGCGATGTTCGAGCCGTCATACTCGCCGTCGGTGGTCAGACCGGCCATCGAGAGATAGAAGCGTGAGAGCATGCCGTAGGCGCTGTAGCAGGTGACACGTCCGGGATTGGCCTGGCTTTCCGAGAGGTTGGCGGCGGCGAATTCCATGTCGCGGATGGCGAATTCAATGACGTCGGTCATGCGGTGGGCCGGGGTGACGGTGTTGCCCGAAGCTTCGATTGTGTTGGTGTAGATTATGCCTTTGTTCCAGAGTGAGCCGATGTACCAGTAGGCGAGGCCGCGCATGAAGCGTGCTTCGGCTATGCCCTGGGTCTTGGCGGCGTCGGAAACTGCGCTGCTGCTGTATTTCTGGATGCGGTTGATGACGTTGTTCGACTGGGCTACTACGGAGTAGAGGGCGTTCCAGGAGTCTTCAAGGCCTGGCGAGAGGGCTGTTTCCGTGAAGTTGGTGTAGGGGAAGATGTAGTCAGACCATCTTGCGGTCAGGTTGTTGGAACGGCCGTCGCCCATGCTGTAATAGGCCTTATCGTTGAAGTTGTTCCAGACATAGTTGTAGAGGGGCGATGTGGTGGCCAGGACGGAAGCGTCGCTGTCGAGGAAGCTTTCGTCGTTGCCCTGTGTGGTGTTCTGTGTTGTCAGGAAGTCATCGCATGATGCGAGTGAGAGGCTTCCTGCCACGAGGACAGCTGAGATCAATATGTTTTTTTTCATTGCAGATTTCGGTTAGAATGATACGTTTAGACCAAACGTGTAGATGCGCGGAGAGGGGTAGCGGCCGTAGTCTACGCCGGTCATGAGGGCGTCGCCGTACATGGCTCCCACTTCGGGGTCAAGACCTTTGTATTTGGTCCAGGTGTAGACGTTCTGGGCGCTGAAATATACACGAACGTTGTCGAGGTAGAGCTTGTTGACAAGCTGGCGGGGCAGTGTGTAGCCGAACGAGATGTTCTGCAGACGGATGTAGGATGCGTCTTCGATGAGCAGGTCGCTGATGCGTGTGAAGTTGGCGTTGGCATCGGTGCGCTGAAGGGCTGGAAGTGTTGTCGATCCGGGATTGACCACCTGAAGGTTGCGGTAGTCATTGTCAGGCAGCGAGGGGTCGATGACGGCTACTCTTGCGAAGTTGAGCGACGAGCGCAGTATGTTGGAGTTCTGGCGCGGGTCTTCGATGCGCATGCGGGTGAGGTTGAGTGCCTTGTTGCCGTAGGCGCCTGAGAACATGACGTTCAGGTCGAAGCCTTTGTAGTTGAAAGTGTTGCCGAAGCCCCAGGTGAATTTGGGTTCGGGGTTGCCGATGAATGTGCAGTCTTCGGCGTTGATCTTGCCGTCGCCGTTGCGGTCCTCGAAGATGTAGTCTCCGATCCAGGTTGAGCTCTGGGCTATGGTGTTGCCTTCGGGGATGGCTACCTGCTGCAGGTTGCCTGCGGCGTCGTGGTAGTAGAAGTCTTCGGGCTTGTCGAAGCGGCCTATCACTTTGTAGCCCCAGAACTGGCCGATGGGCTGGCCTACTACTGTTTTGGTGACGATGTAGTTGGTAGAGCTTGGCTGATAGGTTTTCTCGATCGAGGAGTTGGCGGTGTCAAGTGACTTGACTTTGTTGCGGTTGAGCGAGAAGACCACGTTTGAGGTCCAGGTGAAGTCGCGGTTGGTGATGTTGGTTGTGTTGAGGGTGAGTTCTATACCCTTGTTTTCGATAGAGCCGACGTTGCCCCAGGGGTTGCTGGCTGCGCCGTGGCCGGCAGATCCGAGGAAGCCGGGGAGCGGGAGCTGGAGCAGGAGGTTGTCGGTCTTTTTGTAGTAGAGATCGGCCACGAGTTCGATGCGGTTCTGGAGTACTCCGAAGTCTACACCGAGGTTGTAGGAGCTGGTTGATTCCCAGGTGAGTTTTGGATTGGCGGTGTTGCCGGTGAGCACGCCTACGCCCCACGGGGTGGTTTTGTTGGCGAGGAGGGCCATGTAGGCGTAGTCAGTCACGTTCTGGTTACCGGTCTTACCCCAGCCGAGACGGAGTTTGGCGTTGTAGAGCCACTGCACGTCGCGGAGGAAGCTTTCCTGAGATGCGCGCCAGGCGAGGGCCACGGCGGGGAACCATCCCCATTTTTCACCGTCGGCAAACTTCGACGAGCCGTCGCGGCGTATGGTGGCTGTCAGGAGGTAGCGGTCGTCAAACGAGTAGAATGCGCGTCCGAAGAATGAGGCGAGGGTGTTGATGTTTCTCGAACCGGTTGTGGTCGAGGCGCTGATGTCGCCTGCCGAGAGGTCAGGAGTGGTGTTGTTGAGGAATCCTGTGGCTGTGCCCACCTGTGTTTCCCAATAGCTTTTCGAGACTTCCTGGCCTACCATGAGGTTGATGCTGTGTTTGCCTGCGAAGGTATTGTTGTAGTTGAGAATGTTGCGCCATGACCAGTATTTGGTGTCGGTCTTGGTCCAGCGTGAGGTGCGGATGTCCTGGGTTTTGATGCCGAAGGTGTAGTCCGGCATGTAGTAGTAGTATTTGTTGAGGTTGTAGTCGCCTGAGATTTCGGTCTTGAGGGTCAGGCCCTTGTAGAGGGTTGCTTCGAGATAGCCGTTGAAGCGGAAGTTGGTTTTCTTGTTTTTGTTTGTTATTATGGAGGCGAGGCCGACGGGGTTGTCAGGCATCCAGACGTCGTCCGGTCCGTCGAAAGAGCCGTCGGGCGAGGTGACTGCGACTGTTGGCTGCTGGATGAGGGCGCTGATGATGGTGTTGTTGTCAGTGCCTACAACCTGTTTGGAGTCTGTGAACGAGAAGTTCACTCCGCCTCTGAGCCAGCTCTTGATCTGGGTGTCGAGGTTGGAGCGGAGTGAGAAGCGCTGGAAGCTTGAGCCGTGGGCTATACCTTCCTGGTCGAGATAGCCGCCTGAGAAAGCATAGGTGGTTCTGTCGTTGCCGCCTGACACTGAGATGCTGTGGTTCATCATGAAAGCCTTGCGGAAAAGTTCGTCCTGCCAGTCAGTGCCCTTGCCCAACAGGTCGGGACGGATGAAGGCTGCGCTCTGGTCAACGGAGCTGATGTATTCCGCACGGTAGTTGTGGTGCTCGGCATACTCGCGGAGGTTGAGCAGGTCATATTTCTTGGGCATTTCCTGCCAGCCGAGATACATGTCGTAGGTGACGGTGGCTTCTCCGGCCTTGCCTCGCTTGGTGGTGATCATGATCACACCGTTTGACGCGCGCGAACCATATATAGCGGTTGCCGATGCGTCTTTGAGGATGTCCATTGACACGATGTCAGAGGGGTTGATCGAGCTGAGAGGGTTGGAGGTCTCGTCGTCAGTTGTGGAGTCGATCACCACGCCGTCAATCACGAAGATCGGCTGGTTGGTGGCGTTGAGCGAGTTGATACCGCGGATGCGGATTGAGGTCGAGGCGCCGGGTGTTCCGGAGTTGGCCTGGATCTGCACACCGGCCGCACGGCCCTGGAGCACCTGGTCGACGCTGGTGGCGATTGATTTCTTTACGGCGTCTTCGCCTACGGAGGTGACTGAGCCGGTGAGGTCGGAGCGTTTCATCTGTCCGTAGCCTACAACCACTACTTCGTCAAGAACTTCGGAGTCTTCCTTAAGGACGATTGTCAGGTTTGTGCGTCCGTCAACTGCTACTGTCTGGGTGGTGTAGCCCACGTAGGAAACAACTAGTGTCGCGTTTTTGGGAAGACTCAACTTGAAATGGCCGTCAACATCGGTTGCTATGCCGTTGCCGGAGCCCTTCTGTTGCACTGTCGCGCCGATGAGCGGATCGCCCGCTTCATCCTGCACGGTTCCCGTCACTGTGATGTTCTGGGAGAAGGCCCATAGCGGAGTCATGCAGACGAGCCATAGTACTATGGACCTGAGATAGGTTACTGTGCACTTCATGAAATGAAAATGGTTTTGATGGATTAAAGGTAAGAATATTGGTTTGCTTTGGTTGGTCAGTAGTGAATCAACTACCTGTAAAGATATGGAATTAATCTATTTTGCAAATAAATTTTAGCAAAAATAACCGAAAATTTTAGTCAAAAAGTCGGTGTGAAGGCAAAAAATATAATAAATAGGATAAAAAACGCAAATTTTGAAATCAAATGTAAAAAATCGGGTTTGTGCAGTCCGGAGAAGCCATATTGTTGGAAATTCGGGGGCTTATTGTATTTTGGCCGCTATCACTGTGTGCCCGTCGATCCTGACAATGCCTTTGTCGGCAAGGTCGCGGATGGTTTGTATGGTCTGCTCGCGCGGACCCTGGCAGTTGGAGATGATGGTTTCGACAGAGCATCCTCCCTCGCGAGAGGCCTGATAGACAATGCTTTCGCGCAGGCTGCGGGTGGTTTCAGGTGTGTCTGCGCTCTTCCGGCGGCTGCGACACACGTCGCATTTGCCGCAGTCCTGGGCATCGCTTTCGCCGAAATAGCGCAGCATGCCTCTGACCCGGCATTCCGAGGTGTTGAATGCGAATGATTTCATGGCTTCGAGACGCAGGGCCATGCGTTCGCACTGGCGCTCGTAGACTTCCAGGGGCATTATCACATGTTTCGGAAGTTCGCGCGAGGTGCTGTAATATATATAAGGTGTGGTGCGGCGCGGCACGTAGTGGACGGCATGGATGCGTCCGAGGTAAAGCAGCGCCTGGTAGACCCGCTCTGACGAGAGGCAGGTGGAGCGGGCTATGACAAGCTCGCTGATGTAGACGTAGTCGGCGAAGAGCCCCGTGTAGTTGCGCAGCACGCACTGGAACACTTCTTCGGCATCGGGCGTGAGCTCAAGGTCGTAGAGCTGGTCTTTGCGCATGATTACCATTAGGCGCGAGCGCGAGGTGGTCTCGTCGATGTATTCGAAGTAGCCTGCGCGGCTCAGAAGAGTCAGCGCGCTCCTTGTCGGCGCGGGTGGCAGGGAGTAGGTGCGGCAGAAGAGGTCGAAGTTGAATTCATAGAGCATTCCGTAGCCTTCGCCTACGGCTACGCCGAGGAAGTTTCCGGCCAGTTCGTAGATGTGGCGTATGAATTCCTTGTCGGGGAAGCTTTCGCTCAGGCGGCGGCTGAGGGTGGCTTTGTCTCTGGGCGATGCTATGACCACGGCGAATGACTCGCGGCCGTCGCGTCCGGCTCTTCCCGCTTCCTGATAGTATTCTTCAAGAGATGAGGGGAGGTCGTAGTGCACCACGGTGCGCACGTCGGGTTTGTCGATGCCCATGCCGAAGGCGTTGGTGGCCACCATTATGCGGACGCTGTCTTCTTTCCAGAGGTTCTGCCGCAGATCTTTTTCTTCCGGATCGAGGCCGGCGTGGTAGAATTCGGCGCTGATGCCTTCGCGTCTGAGCAGATCGGCTATCTCGCGGCAGCGGCGGCGGGAGCGTACGTAAACTATGCCGCAGCCGGTGGTGGCGCGGAGCACACGCAGAAGGGTGTTCTCCTTGAAGTCGGCATAGCGGACTATGTAGGAGAGGTTGTCGCGGGTGAAGCTGCGGGCATAGACTTTGGGCTCTCTGAAGCGGAGGGCGCGCATGATGTCGGCTGTGACTTCAGGGGTGGCCGAGGCTGTGAGCGCGAGGATGGGGACTTCTTCGCCTACGATCTCGCGCAGGCGCACTACCTTGAGGTAGGATGGGCGGAAGTCGTAGCCCCACTGAGAGATGCAGTGGGCTTCGTCGACCACGATGAGGCTGACTGTCATGGCCCGGAGTTCGGCCATGAAGCTGTCGTTCTGAAGACGTTCTGGCGAGAGGTAGGCGAGTTTGGCTTTGCCGAGGCGGCAGCGGGTGAGGTTCAGCTCGGTTTCGCGCCGGGTCAGCCCGGAGTGGAAGTGGACGGCTCTGATGTCGCGCTGGCGCAGGTTGTCTACCTGGTCTTTCATCAGTGAGATGAGCGGAGTGACCACTACGGTGAGGCCCGGAAGGAGCATGGCCGGCACCTGGAAGGTGATCGACTTTCCTCCTCCGGTGGGGAGCAGGCCGAGAGTGTCGCGCCCCTCCAGCACTGAGTCTATGATCTCGCGCTGGAGGGGGCGGAATGCGTCATAGCCCCAGTATTTTTTCAGTACTGAAAGCGGCATCGGCTATTCGGGATGGATTTCCTTGACGAAGAGCTGTATGGCGGAACCTCCCTTGTGTTTGTTTTCCTCGATGGTGTAGCAGATGCTGAAGGGTTTGCCCGAATGGATGTGGTCGAAGCTGGCGGCGCTGTTGAAGACTATGCCGTTCATGACTTTTCCGCAGGTGCTGTCAACGAGTTCGAGTTTTATGTGCTCGCTGTGGCGCCCTACGAGTTTCGAGGTGCCGAAGTCAGTCACTCCGCGTGTACAGAACACCGGTTTGCTGTTGCCCGGACCGAAGGGGTTGAACTGTTTGAGCAGGGATAGGAATTCGGGGGTGATCTCGGCGAATGTCAGGTAGGCGTCGATATCGAGCTGGGGGGTTAGCTGGTCGGGGCGTATGTTGTCGCTGACAAACTGCTCGAAACGGCGTGTGAACTCCGCTATGTTCTCTTCCTTGAGCGAGAGGCCTACGGCGTAGGTGTGGCCGCCGAAGTTCTCAAGCAGGTCGCGCACTGATTCCACGGCTTTGTAGACGTCGAAGCCCTGCACCGAGCGCGATGAGCCTGTGGCCAGTCCGTTGGAGTAGGTGAGGACCACCGATGGCTTGTAGTAGAGCTCGGTCAGTCGCGAGGCTACGATGCCGATGATGCCCTTGTGCCAGTTTTTGTTGTAGATTACTATCGACTTCTGGTCTGAGGTCATCTCTCCGCGCTCTTCGAGAATCGTATTGGCTTCCTCGGTTATCTGTTTGTCGAGTTCCTTGCGGTCCTGGTTGTAGCGGTCTATCTCCTTTGCGCGGGTGTAGGCATCGGCCACATCGCGGGCCACGAGCAGGTCAACGGCTTCCTTTCCGCTCTGCATGCGTCCGGAGGCGTTGATGCGCGGGCCGATCTTGAAGATGACGTCGCTGATTGTGATTTCTCGGTTTCCGAGGCCGCAGATACGGATTATGGCTCTCAGCCCCATGTTGGGGTTGGAGTTGAGCCTTTTGAGTCCGTGGTATGTGAGGATGCGGTTTTCGCCTACCATCGGTACGATGTCTGCGGCGATTGACACAGCCACGAGGTCGAGAAGCCCTTCCAGTTCGGTGTTGCCCAGTCCGTTTGATATGGCGAAAGCCTGCATGAGCTTATAGCCCACGCCGCAGCCTGAGAGGTGGGGACATGGATAGGTGCTCCCATCCAGTTTCGGGTTGAGGATGGCAACCGCCGGCGGGAGTTTCTCGTCGGGCACATGATGGTCGCAGATAATAAAGTCTATGCCCAGAGAACGGGCATACTCGATCTCTTCGGTTGCTTTGATTCCGCAATCGAGGATGATAAAAAGTTTGACCCCTTGACGGGCGGCCATGTCGATGGTGGCTTTCGAGATGCCATATCCGTCTTCGTTGCGCGTCGGGATATAGTAGTCGATATGGGAGTAGAAGTTACGGAGATATTTGTAGACGAGGGCCACTGCTGTGGTTCCGTCTACATCATAGTCACCGTAGACCATAATCTGCTCCTTAGCCCCCATAGCACGGTTTAGCCGGTGGACGGCCTTGTCCATGTCGGGCATGAGAAACGGGTCATGCAGATCCTTCAGCGAGGGGTGGAAAAATTTCTCCGCCTCTCTGACCGAGGAAATGCCCCGTTGCACAAGCAGCTCGCTAACGGGCGGCACTCCGGCATAGCTTTTGGCCAGGTCGGACTCCACTTGTTGTTCGTCGGATGTAAGGGGACAGTAATTCCATTTACTTGTCATTTATGTTGTTTCTTTTTTATTTCAAAAGAAGGCGGAGAGGGGAGGTGCGCGATCATTGCAAGAGATAAGGCACTTCGACCCTATTAATTGCAAAAGTACGCAGAATAATTGGATAAATTGTCATAAGAAATGTTATTTATCCTTTAGCATTCGTTTTTAAACGGGCCCGTGATGCAAGTAAGATGGAATGGACGGGGTGTTCAGTGGCGGGGTTCCTGCGGGGCGGCTGTCATGTGTACATCGAGCTGCGGGAAGGGGAAGGAAAGGCCGGGGGCGGCTGTGATGGCGTTGTAGAATTCTTCGTTGTGGTCAAAGTAGACTCCCCAGTAGTCGGCGCTGGCTACCCATGCGCGCACGCTGAGGTTGACTGATGAGTCGGCCAGTTCGGCCACAACTACGACGGGGGCTTTGACTGACGGCATTCCGGTTTTTTCTTCCCAGAGGATGCGGGGGTCTTTTCGGAGCAGGTCGAGGAGCAGGGTGCGGGCCCGGTCTACGCTTTCGCCGTAGGAGATGCCTACGGTCCAGTCCACTCGGCGGTAGGGCTGGATGGAGTAGTTGTTGATGCTTCCGGTGGAGAGGCCGCCGTTGGGTATGATGATCGATTTGTTGTCAGGGGTGCAGATTATGGTGTTGAAGATTTCTATGCGGGTGACGGTTCCGGCAAAGCCCTGGGCTTCGATGTAGTCGCCGACCTTGAATGGCTTGAGCAGGAGTATGAGCACTCCGCCGGCAAAGTTCTGGAGGGTGCCGCTCAGGGCCATGCCTATGGCTACGCCTGCCGAGGCGAAGAGGGCGAGAAAGGAGCTTGTCTCTATGCCGAGGATGCCTATGACGGTGACGATCAGGATGAAGTAGAGCACGATTCTGACGAGCGATAGCACGAAGGTGCTCAGCGAGGCTTCGACCTGCCGCCGGTGGAGTATGCCGTAGACGAAATTGTAGAGTTTGCGGATGATGTATTTGCCTGCGTAGAATACGAGTATGGCGATGGTCAGTGAGATGGCAAAGTGGACCATGTCGCTGATGAGTGTGTCGATCAGCTGATCGAAGGAGATGTTTTTGATTGCGCTGCTCTCCTGGGCAACGGTTGGGATTGTGTCAGTCGGAATGATGTCGAGTTGAAACATTTTTTCTGATAACTATTACTATATGGATGTTCTGCGGGGTTATTTGCCGGTGTCAGTTGAAGACCGGGGCTGTCGAGACTACATCTTTCCACCAGAGGGTCTTGTCATAGCCGCGGTAGGCGGTCTCTTCGGGCCGTTTGATTATAAACGATCCGAGGCCGCCGTAGGTTCTGACGGCTATGCCGGTGAAGTCGCGGTCGGTGTGGGCCTTGTAGAGGATGCAGCGGTCAAAGGCATCCTGCCATGCGGCGAGCAGGGCGGGGGTGTTTTGGGAGATTTTCTTCATGTAGTCCTCCATGTCGTAGACTGGGCGTGTGGAGTGGAAGACGGGGTCGAAGGGGTTGAAGCTTTGTGACAGGGCCTGTACCTGTGTGAGTTCCGCGGGATAGGATGTGAGAGTGGCGAAGATGCCGCGCGAGGCCTCGGCAAGTCCTTCGAGAGCGGATGTGTCGACCACCACCATCTGTGAGCGCAGGCCTTTTTCTTTCAGATAGGTGAATGTGTTGGTGGCGGCGCCGACCAGGTCTGGGGTGCCGTCGGCGAAAAATGCCGGAATGTTCAGATGATAGGGCATGCCTTCGCCTTCGACTTCTGTCGGCGAGCCGACTATCACGGGTGTCAGAGCGCGCAGTTCATATGCGATTTCTACGGTGCCCATCAGGCAGCAGTCGAAGTATAGGAATGAGAATTTTTCTCCTTCGAGGGCTTTGCCGAGTGAGGAGAGGCTCATCCATTTGTCGCGGTCGGTTCCGTATGAGCGTGAGGCTTTTGATTGGTCCATGTCTTCGGGGTGGGTCATCCAGGCCGTGGCGTGGCCCCAGAAAATCATGCCGTAGTCTTCGGCTGGCGCGAGCTCCTTCATGTCGGCAAGCACCTGACGCATGCGTCCGATCTCTACAGAGTAGAGGTCGGGATCATCGGTGTAGGTTTTCAGTATTTTCTGTCCTTGGGCTGTTATCTCGATCAGCTGGGGCGGATTGCCGTCATTGGTATAGGGGCGGTTGTAATAGACGAGCAGCCTTCCGCCGTTCAGGCCGCCGTTTTTGGCTCCGCGGACCATTTCATCGAGGTCATAGGCATCGAAGCTGTTTGCCCAGCCGAGGTTGTTGTCGGCCAGCATATAGACAAGCACAGTCCGGTGGACCTCTTCAGATGGAGAGGGCGGTGCGGGGGGCGCGGGCTCGTTGGCTTCGCCGCAGGAGTTCAGCAGACAGAACGAGCAGAAGGTGAGGAGAATATTGAGCAGAAAGCGGTGCATCGGGGTGATCAATTGGTTTATTTCAACGAAATTACGATATTTATGTCATTCCGTGGGCGTGATCGGCCCGATTTTAGGATTTTTTTTGAAATGAACAAAAGCAATACCGCTGTCGTTGCTGGAATATAGAGCTATATTTCTGATTGTTTTGGCTTCTGTTAACATTTTTTATCAGGCCTTCTCCCGGATTGAAATGTAATGGTGCTATCTTTGCCATCAAGGCAGGCCAGGGCACAAGCTGTAATTATTCAAGAATGAAAAATCTTCTAAAATTCAACACATTATGAGCGACCAACTGAAGATATACTGCGTCAATCTCGGCGAATACATTCCTGTCAGCGGCGGTCAGACGCTGCATCAGATATATGATGGAATCCGTGACAGGCTTCCTTTCACTCCTGTCTGCGCGCGGGTCAACAACAAGACCGAAGATCTTGCTTTCCCGGTGTTCATGCCCAAGCAGGTGGAGTTTCTCTCGGTGAAGTCGCCGTCGGGCCACAGATGCTACATCCGTTCGCTCTGCATGGTGCTTTACCGTGCGCTTGTGACGCTCTATCCGGGCGCGCGTCTGGTGATAAGCCATTCGGTTTCGCGCGGATACTATTGCCGGGTCGAAGGAGTCAAGGCCGATGCTGAAGTGGCTGCGGCTCTAAAAGAGGAGATGCGCAGGCTGGTGGACCGCGATCTGCCGTTCGAGCGCAAGGAGCGCCTGACTCCTGACGTTATAGAGATCATGCGCCGCCAGGGCCTGGACGACAAGGTGAAACTGCTTGAGAGTCTCCATGAACTGTACACGGTCTACTATCGTCTCGATGGTGTCTGTGACTGCTATAACGGCAATCTGGTGCCTCGCACCGGAATGCTTCAGGTGTTTGATCTCGTGCCCTATGAGAAGGGGCTTCTGCTGCTTGGACCGGATCCGGCTGATGACTCGCGCCCGGCCACTCCGCTTGCCCAGCCCAAGCTCTACAGGGCCTTTACCGACTATCTTAAGTTCAACTCCATCATTGGCATACGCGATGCGGGCGATGTCAATTCAGTGGTGGCCGGAGCGGGCACGTCGATGATGATCAATGTGGCCGAGGCTCTTCATACCAAGTATATCGGCGCCATAGCCGACCGCATCACGGAGCGATATCATGAAGGGGGTGCGCGGGTGGTGCTTATTGCCGGTCCGTCGTCGTCAGGCAAGACTACTTTCACCAAGCGTCTGGCGGTGCAGCTGCTGACCAATCTGCTGAACCCGGTGATGATCTCGCTTGACAACTATTTCGTAGACCGCAACCGCACTCCGCGTGACCAGAGCGGCGATTATGACTATGAGTCGCTCTTTGCTCTCGATCTTGAACTGTTCAACGACCATCTGAACCGTCTGATCCGTGGCGAGCGCATCGAAATGCCCTATTATAATTTCGAGCGCGGCGAGCGTGAATACCGCAATGAGAGCATAGCCCTTGACTCGCATTCGATATTGCTGATCGAGGGTATCCACGGCCTGAATCCGGAACTGACTCGCGATGTGGTGCCTGAGATGAAATACCGCATCTATGTCTCTGCGCTGACCACACTCGCCATTGATGACCACAATTGGGTGTCGACCACTGACAACCGCCTGCTGCGGCGCATTATCCGCGACTACAAGTATCGCGGTACGAGTGCTCTCGACACCATACGCCGCTGGCCGAGTGTGCGCCGGGGGGAAGAGCAGTGGATTTTTCCTTATCAGGAAAATGCCGATTCGATGTTCAATTCCTCGCTGCTGTTCGAGTTAGGGGTAATGCGTGACGAGGCTGAGAGGGTGTTGCGTAATGTGCCCCGTGATCTGCCGGAATATGCCGAGGCTCACCGTCTGCGCAAGTTTTTGTCATGCTTCTCGTCCATTCCTTCCAACATGATTCCGCCAAACTCTCTGCTGCGTGAATTTCTTGGCGGCAGTTCGTTCCATTATTAGACCGCATTTTTTCCTGGAGCGGGGCTGCCTGCCTCTTTTCGGGATGAGACACTGCAAAGATACAATCGCCGGCCCCGTTATCAGATGCGATAATGCGGGGCCGGCGATATTATTTATGACAAACAGTTGTCTGTCTATTTTCTGAGCCTGTTGATTATTTCAATAGCGAAGTGAACGAATATGCCGTAGGCAATGGTAGCCAGCAGGGCCATCCCCTCGTTGATGATGATAATGGACGGCAATGGCATTGGCCATTCGGGCCTTGCCTGATGGAAAGCCGCGGCCACAGCGCAGGCTGAGAGCACGATGAAGACAATGATCATCGACAGCGGAGCGAATCCAAGTTCATATCGGCCTATACGGATCATAAGTAACTCTTCAAAATCAAACGGCTTTTATTTCTGAGCGGCGGCTTTGTGCAGAACGATGTACTCTGATGGGTTGCGGCTGTTGAGGCGGGCTGTTGAATCGTTTCCAATATATAGGGTGGCGATATTCGGAAGGATTTTTCGGAGTGCGTCTTCTGTCGCCATGTTGTCGCAGGCCTTTTCTGTCATGGCGCCGTCACCGAGGACTATGGAGTCGCCCTTGATCATATAAGGACCGGAAACGGTGTTGCAGTTGGTCTGGATAAAGTATGTGCTGTCTTCAAATACTATATATTGGTGTGATCCGGGCACTTCTTCGGAGGGACGGACATAGTCGGAATCGGAGAAAACTATGTTTTCAATATTCCACCGTCCTTTGAGATCGGCATATGCAGCTACGTCCTGTGACTGACAGTCACTTGTGGCGGTCTGTCCGTTTTTGTTGCCTGTGCATGATGCCGCGCTGAGGGCTGCCAATGCCATTAGCGAAATTTTGATTTGAATTTTCATATTTAAACAACCTTTTACGGTTTATGCAAAATTGCGGTCTCCTGACATTTTGTATCCATGCAGAGAGACCGCAAAATGATTCTATATAATATAAATAGGTGGTAGATACCGATGTTTATCAGTCCATGAGCTTGCGGTAGCGGCGGCGCGGGGGTTCCTTGCCATCGTTGTGGGCTTTCTTGAACTCTTCGTAGTCTGAGTAGGAGCCTTCGTAGAACACTACATTGCCGTCGCCTTCAAACGAGAGGATGTGGGTGCAGATGCGGTCGAGGAACCAGCGGTCGTGGCTGACAACCACGGCGCAGCCGGCAAAGTCCTCCAGGCCTTCTTCGAGAGCGCGAAGGGTGTTCACGTCGATGTCATTGGTAGGTTCGTCGAGCAGGATAACGTTGCCTTCCTCCTTGAGAGCCATAGCGAGGTGCAGGCGGTTGCGCTCGCCGCCTGAGAGCACTCCGATTTTCTTTTCCTGGTCGGCTCCGGTGAAGTTGAAGCGCGACAGGTAGGCGCGGGCGTTGACGTCGCGGCCACCCATGCGGAAGCTTTCCACTCCCTGCGAAATCACTTCATAGACGCTCTTTTCGGGCAGAAGGTCGTGGTGGGTCTGGTCGACATAGGCGATCTTTACGGTCTCGCCCACTTCAAACGAGCCTGCGTCAGGAGTCTCCTGGCCCATGATGAGGCGGAAGAGGGTGGTTTTTCCGGCGCCGTTCGGGCCGATCACGCCTACAATGCCGCCCTGGGGGAGCGAGAAGCTCAGGTCTTTGAACAGCTGCTTCTTGCCGAAGGCTTTCGAGAAGCCCTGCACGTCGATGACCTTGCTGCCGAGGCGCGGGCCGTTGGGGATGAAGATTTCGAGACGTTCCTCGCGTTCCTTCTGGTCTTCGTTGAGGAGGCGGTCGTAGCTCGACAGACGGGCTTTGCCTTTGGCCTGACGAGCCTTGGGGGCCATGCGTACCCATTCGAGTTCGCGTTCGAGGGTCTTGCGGCGCTTGCTTGCCTGCTTTTCTTCCTGGGCCATGCGCTTGGTCTTCTGGTCGAGCCATGAAGAGTAGTTGCCTTTCCAGGGAATTCCTTCGCCGCGGTCAAGTTCGAGGATCCATCCTGCCACGTGGTCGAGGAAGTAGCGGTCGTGGGTGATGGCTATCACGGTGCCGGGATATTGCTGGAGGTGCTGTTCGAGCCAGTCGATCGATTCGGCATCGAGGTGGTTGGTGGGCTCGTCGAGCAGCAGGATGTCGGGCTGCTGGAGCAGCAGGCGGCAGAGGGCCACGCGACGGCGTTCGCCTCCTGAGAGGGTGGTCACGCTCTGGTCGTCGGGGGGACATTGCAGGGCATCCATAGCACGTTCGAGCTTGGAGTCGATGTTCCAGGCGTCGGCGGCATCGAGTTTGTCCTGAAGTTCGGCCTGACGGGCGAGCAGGGCGTCCATCTTATCGGGGTCTTCGAGCACATCGGGGTCGCCGAACGATTCATTGACCTTGTCAAATTCAGCAAGGAGGTCCATGATGGGCTGCACACCTTCGCGCACAACCTCGATGACAGTTTTCTCAGGGTCGAGCTGAGGGTCCTGTTCGAGATAGCCCACGGAGTAGCCGGGCGAGAAGACAACTTCGCCCTGATAGCTCTTGTCAATGCCTGCTATGATTTTCAGCAGCGAAGACTTACCGGAGCCGTTCAGACCGATGATGCCGATCTTGGCACCGTAGAAGAATGAGAGATAGATGTTTTTCAACACCTGCTTCTGGGGAGGGTAGGTCTTGGAGACTCCTACCATCGAGAATATAACTTTTTTGTCGTCAGCCATGATTGGATGGTTGTTGATGCTTGTTGAAATTCAGGATATTAGGATTCAGCGCTTTTTGGGTGCATATTTGGCGGGATAATCGCAGCGGGTCTTTCCGGCTATGATGTTGTTGAGTTTTCCTTTGATCAGCTGCTTGCGGATCATCGAAATGTGGTCGATGTATAGTTTGCCTTCGAGGTGGTCGCACTCATGCTGGACTATGCGGGCCAGGAAGCCGGTGATCACTTCTTCATGCGGTTCGAAGTTTTCGTCGACCCAGCGCAGGCGGATGTTTTCCACGCGGCTGACGTTTTCCGAAAGTCCCGGCAGGCTGAGGCAGCCTTCGCCGCGGCTGACGGCTTCTCCGTCAAGCACCTCGATCTCCGGGTTGATGAGCACGAATTTGCGGCCCTCGCATTCGGGGAATGAATCTTTGACGGGGTCGGCATCGATCACAACGATTCTGTCAGAGCGACCGATCTGTGGAGCGGCAAGGCCTACGCCTTCACTGGCATACATGGTGGTGAACATGTTCTCTATAAGCTCTTTGAGCTCAGGATAGTCCCGGCTTATCGGGGCCGCTGTCTTGCGGAGCACCGGATGGCCGTAAAGATAGACTGGTAAGCGCATTGATATATCTGTTTTTTTGATTATTCCTGGATGATTGGCAAGGAGGGGGGAGGCGCCGGCCTGTGGGTGGGCGGCTCTGCTTCCTGTGCGGCGGTCAGATCCGGCGTGATTCGAGATAGCCGTTGAGGATTATGACGGCCGCCATGCGGTCTATGGCGCCTTTGTCGCGGCGGTCGCTTTTCTTGACTCCGGCATCGAGCATGGCGCGGTGGGCAAGGGTCGAGGTGAAGCGTTCGTCGAAAAAGCGGATCTCCACTCCCGGCAGCTCCTTGCGCAGGCGGTTGATGGCCGGAGTGATATAGCGCATCGACTCTGACGGCTCCCCGCCCAGGGTTTTGGGGAGTCCGACAATGATTTCATCGACCGGCTCGCGGCTGACATAGGCCTTGACATAGGTTATCAGCTGGGCCGAGGGCACAGTGTCAAGCGCCGTGGCCACGATCTGCAACACGTCGGTCACAGCCAGTCCGCAGCGTTTGCGCCCGTAGTCAATAGCAAGTAATCGTCCCATAATGACTGCAAAGATAATAAAAATATTGTACATTTGCATGTCAAATCCCACCAGATCATCATGGACTATAATAGAATCCTGACAGAGATAGCGGTCGAAGTTGAGCCGCTCCGCACCGTAGGACAGCAGGCCTCCTACATACCGGCGCTTGCGAGAGTCAATCCTGACCGTTTCGGCATCTGCCTTCTCACCACCGATGGTGGCGGAGCCGAGCTGGGTGATGTCGGTGAGCGCTTTTCTATCCAGAGTGTCACCAAAGTCTTCTCACTCTCTATGGCCCTTTCGCTCAAAGGCGAGGCTCTTTGGGAGAGAGTGGGCAAAGAGCCGTCGGGCTCGGCTTTCAACTCGCTGATACAGCTTGAACTCGACCACGGCATTCCGCGCAATCCGTTCATCAATGCCGGTGCAATCGTTGTGGCCGACGTGCTCCTTTCGGAACTCTCCGATCCGGAGGGTGAATATATAGACTTCATACGCCGTATCTCCGGCGATCCCACCGTAGAATATGACCGCGAGGTAGCGGCTTCGGAGAGGACTACGGGCTATGTTAACGCCGCCATTGCCAACATGCTCAAGTATTACGGCAATCTGCAAAACGACATCGAGGACGTGTTGCGCTTCTACTTCCTGCAGTGTTCCGTCAAGATGGACTGCCGTCAGCTGGCCCAATCGTTTCTGCCCTTTGCCGACCGCAACCGGGAATTCTCCTTCGGCGGCGTCAGCCTGACCTATTCGCAGGTAAAGCGCATCAACGCCATCATGCAGACCTGCGGATTCTACAACGATGCCGGTGAATATTCCTATCTGGTCGGACTTCCCGGCAAGAGCGGAGTCGGCGGCGGCATAGCAGCCGTCTATCCCGGACGCTATTCCGTGGCCACCTGGAGCCCGCGCCTCAACGAAAAAGGCAACTCCGTGATGGGCATGAAAGCTCTGGAGCTGCTTACCTCCTACACCCACGAATCAATCTTCTGACAGCCGCCCGTCTGTCACCTTGAGGACTCCGATATAAAACCGTTCAAATGTGCTGATGACGATTTGAACGAATTTCTTTTTGACTATCCGAGGAAAGTGGTGTGAAAAATTGATAATGAAAGGAAAATTTTGTAAGTTTGCAACTCTATATGTCATACTTACTTATCACATTTTATTCCTTACATCAAATTTCAATTATGAGACATCACATAGTCCTCTCTCTCGCTCTCGGCCTGATGGCTGCAGGGACATCAAAAGCAGATGAAGTGCTGAAATCGCCTGACGGCGACATCGCGCTGACGTTTGAGATCCGTGACGGACGTCCAACCTACTTTGTCGACTTCAAAGGCAAGCAGGTGATCGCCCCGTCGGGTCTCGGCTTTGACCTGTCGAGCGAGTCGGGACGCAACAGCTTCGAGCAACAGGGCAAAAAGGCCGGAGCCGACGCTCTTTCGCTCAAAGACGGCTTCGAGCTTGCCGGAGTGAGCCGCGACAGTGTCGACACCGTGTGGCAGCCTGTCTGGGGCGAAGAGTCGGAAATCCGCGACCACTACAATGAAATGACCGTCAGCCTGCGTCAGCCGGCTTTTGACCGCTCTATGGAGATACGCTTCCGAGCCTATGACGACGGAATCGGTTTCCGGTATGAATTCCCCGGACAGCCAAATCTCAACTATTTCGTAATAGCCGAAGAAGCAACGGAGTTTGCAATGACCGGTGACCATACCGCCTACTGGATTCCCGGCGACTATGACACCCAGGAGTATAACTACACCCGGTCGCGCCTGAGCGAGATCCGCGGCCTTTTCCCCTCCAAAATCAATCCGGACAATGCCTCGACCACGCCTTTCTCTCCCACAGGCGTCCAGACTGCGCTCCAGCTCAAGACAGACGACGGCATCTATCTGAACATCCATGAGGCCGCCACTGTCGACTATCCGACAATGCACCTTAACCTCAACGACACAACCATGACATTCTCCTCATGGCTCACCCCCGACAATCAGGGCCGCAAAGGCTACATGCAGACCCCGGCCAAAAGTCCCTGGCGCTCGGTGATGATAGTCGATGACGCGCGTGACATCCTCGCCTCGCGGCTGATCTACAATCTCAATGATCCGACAGCCTATGAAGATGTCAGCTGGATCAAGCCGGTCAAATACATCGGCGTCTGGTGGGAGATGATCACCGGAGCCGGTACCTGGAACTATACTGATGACGTCTACTCCGTGAAGCTCGGCGAGACAGACTACTCAAAGACCCGTCCCAACGGGCGCCACAGCGCCAACACCGCCAAGGTCAAGCGTTACATCGACTTCGCTGCCGATCATGGTTTTGACCAGGTGCTCGTAGAGGGCTGGAACGAAGGATGGGAAGACTGGTTCGGCCAGTCGAAAGACTATGTCTTTGACTTTGTCACCCCCTATCCTGATTTCGATCTGAAATATCTCACCGACTATGCCCGGTCAAAGGGCGTGCGGCTGATGATGCACCACGAAACCTCGGCATCGGTGCGCAACTACGAGCGCCATCTCGACCAGGCCTACAAGCTGATGAACGACTACGGCTACAATGCCGTCAAGAGCGGTTATGTAGGCAACATCATTCCCCGCGGCGAATATCACTACTCACAGTGGCTCAACAACCACTACCTCTATGCCGTCCGCAAGGCCGCCGATCATAAGATAATGGTCAACGCCCACGAGGCAAGCCGTCCTACAGGTCTGGCCCGCACTTATCCCAACCTCATCGGCAACGAAAGCGCCCGCGGAACAGAGTATCAGGCTATGGGCGGCAATGAGAAATGGCACACCTCGATCCTGCCTTTCACCCGTCTGCAGGGAGGCCCGATGGACTACACTCCCGGCATTTTCGAGTTTGACCTGTCAACGTTCACTCCTAACAACAATTCAAAGATCGCCTCGACCATTCCCGGCCAGCTGGCGCTCTACGTCACCATGTACAGCCCCCTCCAGATGGCCGCCGACCTTCCTGAACATTATGAAAAGCATATGGACGCATTCCAGTTCATCAAAGATGTGCCTGTTGAATGGGAGCGTTCGGTCTATCTTGAAGCCGAGCCGATGGAATATGTGACAGTGGCCCGCAAAGACAAGAACTCCGATGAATGGTATGTAGGATCTACCGCCGGCACCGCCGACCGCAAGAGCACCATCAGCCTGTCGTTTCTCGATCCGGGACGGAAATATGAAGCCACGATCTATGCCGAGGCCCCTGACGCAAACACCGTTGACGGCCAGACCCGCTATGATATTACCCGCAAGACAGTCACCTCAAAGTCGAAACTGACACTCGGCGCCATTGCCGGCGGTGGCTATGCCATATCTATAAAACCGCTAAAACGCTAATTGAAGTTGAAGAAAAAAACGTATCTGATGTTAGCTCTGGCAGCCTTGGCTGCAAGCACTGCCGGAGCCCGCACACTCACTCCCGCCGAGGCGCTCGCCCGTGCTGCGAAATCATCACAGGCCGCTGCGACAGGCACAAGCCGTGGTCATTCAGTGCTTGAACCTGTAATGACCATCGGAGCAGATGACACCCCGGCTGTCTATGTGTTCACACCCAATGAGTCGGGCTATCTGATAGTATCGGCCGATGATGTGGCGGCGCCCGTGCTCGGCTACAGCGACACCGGGATATTCGATCCTGAAAAGATGTCACCGTCGATGCGTTGGTGGCTTGAGGAGTACAGCGCCCAGATCAGGGCTGCGGCAGCGGAAAATGCCGGCTCGTATGAGGTCACTGCCCGCGAAGACCGAGACCCTATCGGCCCTCTGCTTCAGACCAAGTGGGACCAGGGTGAGCCTTACAATAATTATTGTCCCATCTACGAGTACAAAGGCAAGGAATATCCGACCTACACCGGTTGCGTGGCCACGGCTATGGCCCAGGTAATGAAATATCACAACTGGCCTGACAAGGCGGCATCAAATGCGAATTTTTCTTACACGTGGGAAAGCAAAACGCTGACGGCAAGTTTCGGAAACTATGCTTTTGACTGGTCCAACATGCTCCCGGACTATTCCGCCGTTTCTTCAACGAGAACTCAGCAGGAAGCAGTGGCCAAACTCATGCAGGCCTGCGGTTATTCTGTCAGAATGGACTACGGCCCTTCTGCCTCAGGCGCTTCAAGTGCGGCTGTAGGAGGCGCACTGGCCAACTATTTCAAATATGACGGCCGTCTTCGCAACGAACTGCGTCATTGCTATACTCTTGCCGACTGGGAGACTATGATCTACAACAGCCTGCAGACCGACGGCCCGGTGCTCTATTCAGGCAGCAACAGAGAGAGCGGCCACTGCTTTGTCTGTGACGGCTATCGGGGCAACGGCTATTTCCATATCAACTGGGGCTGGTCAGGCATGAGCGACGGCTATTTCCTTCTCAATGCGCTTGACCCAGACCAGCAGGGAGCCGGAGGCAGCACTTCAGGCTACAACAGCGGTCAGGAAATTCTCATAGGCATCCGCCCCGCCACTTCGACCACATCTGTCCATGATATCAAATTCGTAGCTCTCGGAAATATCTCAGCTGAAATCAGCGGGTCTAATTTTGTGCTCTACGGAGATTTTGCCAACTTCTCGATTGATGAGGTTTCAGGTTATGTGTCTTTAAGAATTACCGATCAGAACGGCAAGGATATAAAGATTGTAGACCGTTATACTGTGCCGGATTATTATCCCGGTTCATATTATCCGTCTGTTTCCATTCCGCTTTCATTTCTTGGTATAAGCGACGGAACCTATCGTATCTATCCGGTGTTCAAGATCGGATCGACCGTTTATCCTTATCAGTGTTCTATCTCCCAGCCGGGCTATGTGCAGCTGTCGCGCAGCGGTTCGAATTATTCGGTGTCCACACCCTCTTTGGGCAACTACTCGGTTACAGGGCTGACAGCCTCCCGGCAGATGTATTCCGGCTGTGGCTTCCGGGCTACCGGACTGGCAAAATTTTCGGTAGACATGGAAGCTACAATGCCTGTCTATGGACTTCTGCTCAGAGATAACGGAACAGTTCTGGGCCACGGTTGCGAACTCAACCAGCTATTCTCCGTAGCCGGTGAGCCGTTTGACTATTTTAGCGAATGGTTTGTCAATGACAACGGCGATGAAATCTCAGTAACCCCCGGAGCCTATAAATTCGCAATGGGCTATAAGTCCGGTTCGGGTTACAAGGTGATTTCCGATCAGATCAGTGTCACCGTAAGCAGCAACCCCGGAACTCCATCGCTGCAGGTTGTAGGCTGGAACGTGGAAAATGCCTCTGCGGTTGATCCTGACAACGTTGTCATAAACGTGACTCTGAAATGTCAGTCAGGCTATCTGGCCGGACGGATCTGCGCGGCTTTCTTCGGCGAGAATGACCAGTATGCCTCGGCTCAGCTCAATTCTCCTCTGCTTATGATGAACGCCGGCGACACTCAGTCATTTGTCATCAGCGGAAGTCTGACGGGCTTCAGCGCCGGAGAGCTCGTGGACGTGGGTCTCTATAACGGCAACAGCTTTATTTCGTCTGGTAAATATCTGTCATTTACAATCGGCGAACGCAGCGGAATTGCCGATGTCATAGCCGATGGCGCGAATGCAGTTACCCTCTCGCCCAATCCGGCAGTAGATCACACCGTGATTTCTGCTTCGGCTGAAATCAGCCGCGTGGACCTCTACTCGCTGTCAGGCAAACTTACCGGCGCGCAGACAGAGATTGACGGTCAGACAGCCCGCGTCGACCTCTCGGCTCTCCCCTCAGGCCTTTACATAGCAAGAGTGCTGACAGCTGACGGCGTCCGCACTGTCAAGGTCATAAAGAAATAGAATCCGGAGAGGATGCCGGCGGCTTCGTGCAGGCCCCGGTAATGCTCTCTCCCATACACAATAGTGACAGATATATAGCACCTTCAGAAGGATGCCCGGCGAGATTGAAATTCTCAGCCAGGGCATCCTTTAAAATTTGGAGGGTGTTTCTTAATCCAGGCATGTACATAAGCCGGAATGAGACCGATTCAGGCCCCATTTCGGCCAAAATCGTGAAAAAGTAAGAAGATTTTCAAAAATATGTATATTAAAACAGTCGCAGGGAGTTGGTTGATAAGAGTATATTACGTAACTTTGGAGGGTGACTTTTTCGCGTATGAAACAACTGCTCCTGCCAATACTCTCCATCTCCCTGGCAGCTTGTTCCTCTCACAAGGAGCAGGCAGCGGTTTCAGCGCCTCAGTCACAGCCTGCGGTCATAGGGGCGAAACCGCTGCCCGCACCCACGGTCAACGCTGTTGCGATGGCTCGGATCTATAAGACCGACGGAGACTATGCCGACCGGGTGCCTGTCACTCTTGACAGCCGTCACCGCAGGCTGGTGTCATATCCGGCCCCGTCAGATCTTGCAGGAGCCGCTCCGGTCAGACTTTCAGACGGCTTTCTGCTTGACCGGCGCGGTGTTTCCGGCAATACGGCTTTCACCCGCTGGACCTATCGGGAATATGCCGCGATGGAGTCTGCTCCGTCGCCTGCTGAAATAATGGAAGCCATTATTCCGGGTGCGCGGGTGACGGAAATCTATCAGATGCCATTTCCTGCCGGCACTCCGGATGCGGCCGCCAGATGCGACAGCCTCATAGCGGCCGGATTGCCGGACTGCCGTCTGGTTTTCAGTCTGCCGCAGAGAGACCGCGGAAGCTGACGGCCGGATCTTTCAGGTATCAGAACGGGTATTGAGACATTGGGGACCATGAAAAAAGAAAAGAAAGTAACTGACATACATTATATATTAAGGTGTATAGGATGTATGAAAAGTATGAGAATAAGAAAATCCTTGTCTGCTGACACTCCTAAGCTCAGTTCAATCAGATAAACTAATCACACCCTGCTAAATTCTTCACATTTTTATGCGTAAAACAGTATTGTTCCTGTCATTGGCCCTCATGTCCGGCATGTCGGCGACAGCCCGTAGCCTTAGTCCTGCAGAAGCATTGGGACGAGTGACCAACCAGCCCGCATTGCGCTCGTCAAGAGCTTCGGCCCAGACCCCGGTCATGACCGTAGGGACAGCGGACGCTCCGTCATTATACGTGTTCAACCGTCCGGAAGGCGGATGGATGATTGTTGCGGCTGACGATGTCGCCGCCCCGGTCATAGGCTACAGTGACAGCGGAGCCATTGATCCTGCCAATCTGCCGGAAAACATGAAAGGATGGCTTGACAACTGCAGCCGGCAGATTCTTGCGGCTTCGGCTGACGGTGCCGGGCCATATCTTGCATCCGAGACTCCTGACCGCGAAGAGATTGCCCCGATGGTAAAGACCACCTGGGACCAGGGGGCGCCTTACAACAAGCTCTGTCCAAAGGTATCAGGCCGTGCCACCTACACCGGCTGTGTGGCCACTGCGATGGCTCAGGTCATGAAATACTTCAACTGGCCGGCTCAGGCAGGTGCGAACGCCAACTTCTCATACAAATGGCGCGGAGGCCCTGCCGACACCCCGACTCTGAGCGCCGATTTCAGCAACTTCAGCTTTGACTGGAACAATATGCTTGACAGCTATTTCACAGCCTATAATTCAGCTCAGTCAGATGCCGTGGCCAATCTGATGAAGGCCTGCGGATATTCGGTCGAAATGGGCTACAGTCCTGTGGCATCCGCCGCGTTCAATGAAGTTGTGGGCCGGGCGCTTGTGACATATTTCGACTATGACGGCGGTCTCCACAATGAGCCCCGCGAGCTTTACTCCTCGGCCCGATGGGAGCAGATGGTCTATGACAACCTTAGAGACTGCGGCCCGATGGTCTACTGGGGTTCGGGCAGCGTGGCACACTGTTTTGTCTGCGACGGCTATCGTCCCGATGGTTATTTCCACTTCAACTGGGGTTGGTCAGGCAACAGCAACGGCTACTTCCTGCTTGACGCTCTGAATCCGTCATTCGTGGGTACAGGCGGAGGCACAGGCGGCTATAACAATGCCCAGGGTGCGCTTTTCGGTGCCAAGCCTTCTGACGGACTCAGGCCTGAACCGGTCTATACGTTCACTTGCTCCAGCTTTTCTGACCTTAAGGTCCAGGGAACTTACCTGACCATCCAGGGCATATTCAAGAACCGCTCGCCCTACAAGGTCAACGGAAACGCCGTCTATATGATCTACAGCGAAGACGGCTCGAAGCATGTGGCCACTGTCGATGATTTCTTCACCCCGTCGTCATTCACCGATTTCGGACCTGAGCTCGATCAGGTCACGCTGATGGGGTCGATCTCGAACTCAGTGCTCGGCGAGGGCACCTACCGCATATATCCCGGCATCCGTGTCGACGGCAAGGAATACGTGTTCCGCACACCGGTATCAGAGGCCGACTATATTATCTACACCCGCACCAAGACCGGAACCAACCAGTATCAGAACACCGCCACAGTGCCATCGGTAGGCGAGAAGGTAATCGAAAACCTGAGCACCAACGGCGATCTCTTTGTCAGCAGCCAGTTCAAGGTGTCGGGCACAGCCCGCTTCACAGGCGAAGCCGAGACAAGCCTCTATCTTCTTGCCGCGCTTCTCGATGATGAAGGCAAAGTGCTTGTGACCGCCGAAGGTGCCAACATCACCTTCACTCCTGAGGGCGAACCCTTTGAATTCATCAGCTCATGGTTCAGAACAACCGTCAAGCCCGGCGACTATACATTCGCGCTGGTCTATATGGATGATATAACTTACGAATACCGGATCGTGGCATCCTGCAAGACCACTGTGAGCCCGTATGTTTATGGTGAATATAAGATCAATAGCTTTGAAGTGGACAATCCCGCGGCTGTCGATCCGGCAGCTGTCCATATGACAGCCACAGTGTCCGGTCTGGGCGGTATTGCTCAGGATAAACTCTATTTCGAGATCAAGGATGCGGCCGGCAATACTGTCACAAGATTAATGAAAGATCTTTATGTGTCTGCCGGAAATACAGTCACTCTCAACGCCACCCTCTCGATTCCCGATGCAGTGGCGGGCGAAGCTTATACGGCCAATGTATGTTATGAACGATATTCTTTCCCCGGCGGCATGAAGCCGGTCTACGATTTACCTGACGTTCCCATCACCATCGGTGACACCAGCGGCATCCCAGGCATCGGCGCCGATGTCAATGCCAAGGTTGAGTATTTCAACCTCCGAGGCCTGCGCGTCGATGCGGCAGATCTTGTCCCCGGCATTTACATCCGCCGTCAGGGTTCGAAAGTCTCGAAAGTGATAGTGAAATAAACCGACTGAAAAAAAAATCCCCAAAAGATAAACCGATGAGAAAATCATTCTTATTCATATCGCTGGCCGCCGTCATGGCCGCCCCCGTAGCCTCGGCCCGCACTCTGAGCCCCTCGGAGGCCCTTGACAGGGCTACGGCTGAGGCCGTGATGCCGGTCTCACGCTCCGGCGGCTCGCCGGAACTGGTCATGACTCTCGGATCAGACGAGGCTCCGGCCATCTACGTGTTCAACCGTTCCGACAAGGGCTACATGATACTCTCGGCCGACGATGTCGCAGCACCCGTGATAGGCTACAGCGACAACGGCCGCCTCGATCCTGACAACCTCCCCGAAAACCTGCGTTTCTGGCTTGAACTCAACAAGGAGCAGATTCTCCGTGCCTCAGCCGAAGGCCATGCGCCTTATTCGCGTGCCGCCATTCCTGATCATGAGCCGATCGGTCCGCTGATGACAACAATGTGGAACCAGGAAGGACCCTACAATGACCTCTGCCCTATGATTGGATCGGCGAGAACTGTCACCGGCTGTGTGGCCACTGCTATGGCCGAGGTCATGAAATATCACAACTGGCCTGACAAGGGGGCGGAAGATGCCATGATCTCCTATCAGTGGCACAACGGCACGTCCGTTGTCACTCTGAGCGAAGATTTCAGCAACTACGAGTTCCAGTGGGATCTCATGATTGACGATTACCGCGACAGCCACACCAAAGAACAGGCCAACGCTGTGGCCAAGCTGATGCAGGCCTGCGGCTATTCCGTCAGTATGAGCTACGGCACCTCCGCCTCAGGCTCTTTCGGCGCGAAAGTGGGCGGTGCGCTGGTGAACTATTTCAAATATGACGCCGGACTCCACAATGAACCGCGCGAGATGTACTCTTCTGCCGCCTGGGACAATATGATCTATGAAAACCTGAAAACCTGTGGTCCGGTGCTCTGGTGGGGATCCGGCAGTGTCGGACACTGCTTTGTCTGCGACGGCTACCGTGGCGACGGATTCTACCACTTCAACTGGGGCTGGGGCGGTCTGAGCGATGGCTATTATCTTCTTGACGCGCTTAACCCCGGATCGACAGGGGTCGGCGGCGGCACAGGCGGCTTCAACAACGGCCAGGGTGTTCTCCTCGGTGTAAAGCCCGCCGGCAATGACTCGCCGGCCAAGCGCCGCTACACCTTCTATGCGTCTCAGGGTATCACCGAGACCTTTGTCTCCGGCTCGCTGCTGTCAATGTTCGGCACATTCAGCAACCTTTCGCCCTACATGGTTAACGCCACTTTCAAATTCCGTATCTTCGCTGAAGTAAACGGTGAGGAAAAATATCTGACATCATGCACGGCTTCGATCCCCTCGGCAGGTACGGAATTCTATCCTCCCTACTATGAGTCGATGATCGAATGTAACATTCCTGAGTCGTTGGAAGACGGGACATATCACATCTACCCCGCCGTTGAGTTTGATGGCGAGGAACATGTCTTCGCTTCGGCTCCCGGCTATCCTGATTATGTGATCTACACCCGCGAAGGAGGCGTCAACAAGGCCGAACTTCACCAGACGGCTTCTCTGGAAGTTGAAAATCTTTGTGCCAACGTCAACAATCTCATCTATAATGGCAAACGTTTCAGAGTCACCGGAACCGCGAAATTCGTTGGCGGCGTAGGCGATACCGAACGCTACATAGGTGTGCGCCTTCTCTCCCCATCAGGCGAGATCATTGCCTACAGCACCGAACTGAACATTAAATTTTCTGACGAGGGCTGTGACTTCGACTTCGTCAGCGCGGGCTTCAACATCGCTCCGGGCGAATACACTCTGGCTCTGCAGCTCGGTTTCGAGACGATAGCCACCTGCCGGGTGACCATCACCGACGAGATCCCTGAAGGGGAATATCAGATCACTGCCGTCGAGGTTGTGTCAGCCGTAGATCCGCAGAATCTCAAGTTCAATATCACGGTCAAAGGTATCTCCGGCCTGATCGACGAATACATGACGGTGAAAATCAGTCGCAGCATCACTCCGCTCAACACCGACAGACGGGTGCCGGTGTTCGTCACCGGAGGCCAGACCGCGGTCATCAGCTACACTGTTTCGCTGCCAAGCTATATGGTTCTCCCCGGTCAGCAGCATATTGTGAGAGCCGAACGCCAGTCAGGCACTTCTACTGTCGGCAAAACGGCCTCCGCTTATTTCATACTTGGCGACACCAGCGGCATTGACGGAATCGGGGCCGATACCGAAGTCCCTGCCGAGTATTTCAACCTTCAGGGCATGCCGGTCAGCGGTGAAAACCTTGCTCCAGGCATCTACATCCGCCGTCAGGGCCCGGAAGTGACCAAAATTCTTGTAAAATGACAATTCTCTATTCTTTACAACCTTATGCGTAAACCTCTATTGCTTTTGTCTCTGGCCGTCATGCTCGGCGGCCCTACAGCCACAGCGCGCAGTCTCAGCCCTGCCGAAGCGCTGGGGCGTGTCACCGGTCAATCGGTATCACGCTCAACGGCATCAGCCTCTGTGGCTCCGGTTATGACAGTGGGTCAGGCCGATGCTCCGGCTCTCTATGTGTTCAACCGTCCTGAAGGGGGCTGGATGATTGTATCGGCTGATGATGTGGCCATTCCGCTCGTGGGCTACAGTGAAAGCGGTTCGATTGATCCCGCTGATCTTCCCGATAATTTCAAAGGTTGGCTCGACCTCTGCGCCGACGGAATCCGTATGGCTTCTGACTTCGGAGCCGAGCCTTACAGCCGCTCTGTCAGCCGCGCAGGCGATCCCCGTGAGCCGATAGCTCCTCTTGTAGCCACCCGCTGGGACCAGGGAGCGCCTTACAATACATTCTGCCCCAAGTCATCAGGACGCCCAACCTACACCGGTTGCGTTGCCACCGCTATGGCCCAGGTGATGAAATATCACAACTGGCCTGACAAGGTGGCTGAAAATGCAAATCTCAGCTACAAATGGAACAACGAAACCCTCACCGAGGACTTCAGCAACTATGAATTCGACTGGGCCAGCATGACCGACACATATACATATGGTCAGTACACCGAAACCCAGGCCGACGCCGTAGCCAAGCTGATGCAGGCCTGCGGCTACTCGCTCCGCATGAGATATGCCTCCGATGCCTCGGCCGCCTACCAAGAGCAGGTTGGCAATGCCCTTGTGTCATATTTCAGATATGACCTTGACATACACAACGAGTTCCGCAGCTTCCACACCACCGACGAGTGGGAGCAGATGGTCTATGACAACCTCAAAAACTGCGGCCCGATGGTCTACTGGGGCGGAGCTCACTGTTTTGTCTGCGACGGCTATGACAAAGACGGTTATTTCCACTTCAACTGGGGTTGGTCCGGCCTCGGCGACGGCTATTTCAGCCTGTCTATGCTCAAGCCGAGCAGCCTCGGTACAGGTGGCGGTACAGGTGACTACACCAGCAACCAGGGTGCGCTCCTCGGCATAAAGCCTTCCACCGGCGCTGACTCTCCCCGCCGCTACACTTTCTGCATTGATGATCTTACGAACGCCTATGCCGGAAACACATATTTCAACATACACGGCACCTTCGTAAACCGCTCACCCTATACTGTCAGCGGTGAGTTCATCTATCAGATATTCAGCGAGGACGGAAGCAAAAAGATATCCACCAGCACCGTAGTTTCGCCTGTGTGCAGGAACTGGGGCATTGACATTGTTACCGGAAATACCGTGACTGCCCGTTCGATGATGGCCAAGATCTCAGGCCTTCCCGACGGCACTTATCGTGTCTATCCGGCTGTGCGTATCGATGGCGAGGAATACAACTTCCAGTGTCCTCCCACTGTGGCCGGCTATGTGCTTATCACCGTCAAAAGCGGACAGATTGTGGAATCTTCAATTCCCAAGGCCGGCGATCTGATTGTGGAGAACATTGACACCCACGGCGATTTCTATATCGACAGCAGCGTCAAAATCTCAGGAGTGGCCCGCTTCACCGGCAGAGCCGAGACAAGCACAGCTGTCAAGGCCGTGCTCCTCAATCCCGACAAGTCGGTACGCGCCTATTCGAACAGCAACATCACTCTTGACTTCTCGCCTGAAGGCACTCCCTTTGAATTTGTGACAGACTGGTTCTATGACAAGGGGCTATCGGTTGATCCTGGTGAATGGACATTTGCCATCGCAATGGTTGAAAACGGAGCCTACACCATGCTGGGCACCTGCCCCGTGACAGTCAATTCAAGAGTTCCGAAGCCCACCTACAAGAGTCCGATTACGGTTTCTGTAGCCAATGCCGAAGCGGTCGATCCCAATGACATCAAGGTCTCTGTTTCAGTTGAAGGTCTTACCGGAGTTGTCTACCGTGATTTTGAACTGCGTGTATTCCAGTCAGGTTTCCTGGGTACGGTAGTAGCAAAAAAGACTGTGCCGGTTTATGTAAGCGCAGGCCGGACTGCCACCGAGACCGTCTCGCTCTCTCTTCCCAAAGCCGTTGCCGGACAGCGCTACTATGTGGTGGCTGTGGTCAACAATGCAGGCAAAGAAGAGTATGTCACAGCTGGGAATGTCTACTTCACCATCGGCGACACCAGTGGCATAACCGATATCGAAGCCGACGGCAATGCCCCGGTTGAGTATTTCAACATCCAGGGTATGCCGGTAAATGCCGACAATCTTACTCCCGGCATCTACATCCGCCGTCAGGGCGGCAACGTGACCAAAATCCGGATCCGTTAATCCCCACGACCATCCGGACACGTCCGCGTTTATATTCCTCCATCCCCCGCAGCCGGGCTGATATGGCTTTGGCGTGATGGTAAATCAATGTCCTGTCGGACATTATCAAAAAGGATACTATCTACCCCCCCGACACCTGCGCGCTTTGCGCTGCGGTGTCGGGGGCTACTATTAAATCGGTGTCCTGCCGGACACCCGCTCCCCGCGTCCGTGCGGATCCGGCATGTTGCACCCGCCCTCCGCGTCCGTGTGGATCCGGCATGTTGCACCCGCCCTCTGCGACCATGCGGATGCGGTTCCGATGTTTCCACCGTCCCTGTGGGCGTGTGGTACCGGATGGTGATGTCCGTTAGGACATCGATTTACTCATAGCCCGTGACACCGCAGCGCCTTGCGCGCAGGTGTCACGGGTTTATGATTCCCCCGTCGTATCGTGTCCGTGAGGACACGGATTTACGGATCCGTAAGGCGGGCGTCGGAATGAGGCTTAACCGGGAGTTCGCGTCTTACGTCCGTATCGTGATGGTAAATCAATGTCCTGTCGGACACCCGCCCCTCCGCGTCCGTGTGGATCCGGCATGTTGCACCCGCCCTCCGCGACCGTGTGGCATGGCGGGGGGAAACAAACGCGGCGTCGGCCCGGATGAAGGGCAGACGCCGCGCGCGTTTTTTTATTCCGTAGGCAAAGCCTCTCAGGAGGCTAAACCGGTGCGGGATTTAGAAGTTGTAGTAGAAACCGAAAGAAAGGTTGTTTGAGAAATTGAATCCCCAGCCATATTCATAGCCAACAAGGTTACCTGCTGCTTTAGCTTCATCATTACCATCAAGATAACCAAGGAAACCGAAGTGAGCAACGAGAGAGCATTTGTCAGAAAGTGCATAAGATACACCGGGTTTGAAGCCGATACCATAAGTAACGGCAGTATCAGAAGAATCATCGCCGAATTTGGCTTTACCGAAGCCGAGGTCAATGCCACCGTCAACGAAAAGGCTGAGGTTGCCGGATTTAATGAAAGAGTAGCGTGCATACGGGTCGAATTTCACCAGATTGAGGGTTGCTTCATGCTGATGCTTGTAATCCCAACCGATAACTGTTCCGATCGCCCAAGTATCATTGAGATTATAACCAACTTCAGGAAGGATATTGATGTGGGTCAATTTACTAGAACCATCACGCCATGCGCCGATAGAACCACCTACATAAACCTGTGCGGATACACCGAGTGCCATAATAGCCATAACGGCCATAACTAAGAACTTTTTCATAATGTGAATTATTAAAGGTTAGTAATAAAAAAGTGTTTGTTTCTAAGGGTTGAAAACGAGTTGTTTAGGTTGAAATGTGTATATTTCGTGTGTGAGATATAGTATTTCGTCACAAAGATATGATAAAATTTATAAAAATTAAAAATTTTTCGATAATATTTTTAAATTGTTTGATCTGATTTTGGTTATAAACAGTTGGTAATTGGGGCGATAGACATAACCGGGAGGCTTGCAAATGCAAGCCTCCCGGTTATCAGATATACTCATTGTTTATCGGATGAGCACTTTGCCTGTCGAACCGTCGGCACGGCGGAAAATGTAGATGCCGGCCGAGGGAGTGCCGTCTACGCGGCGTCCGCAGAGATCGAAGTATTCGGTAATACCTGCCGCATCGGCCTCTATATCGGCTATGCCTGACTCGGCCGTGCCCTCGATCTTGGCGAAGCGTCCCCATAGGCTGTTGGCCTTATAGGCTTCAAGAGCGCTTTCTGGCACCGTGAGAGTTGCTCCGGCAAAAACTTGGGTCGAGAAAACCGACGAGTTTGCGTAGGGTGCGGTGTCGCGGTTGATATTGATGGCCGTCACGTTGTCGCAGCCGGCAAACGAATTATCAGGAATTGACGAGACGGCCTCGCCGATATTGATGGTCTGGAGAGTGGAACGTTTTGAAAACGGCAGGCCATTGACATCAGTCGCAGTGCAGGTCCATGAGCGGTTGAGATTCAGAGTTTTAAGGCGGCACCATGCGTCATTGTTCGGATTGGCGGTATATATGCCATGTCCAAAAACGTCAGAGCCTAATTTCAGTGGCTGAGAGGCTTCTTCAATTGTTACGGTGGCCAATTTTGCGCAGTAGCTGAAAGCCTCATTCCCTATTTCCTGAACATTTCCGGGTATCTTCACATTAGTGAGACTGGAGCAACCGGCAAAAGCCATTTTGCTGATCGTGGTGACTGTGGAGCTGATAATGAGAGTTGTGGCCCTTGAGCAATAGTTGAAAGCATCATCGTGAATAATCTCAATGCCTTCTGGAATCACTATTGCGGTAAGTGCTGGGTTGGCGTTGAATGCCTCGCGGTTTATCTCACGCATTCCCGTGCTGATCCACAGAGCATAGAGACTCCGGTTGCCATATACTCCACGTGGCTCCACTTCTGTGACGCTGTTGGGAAGCCTGAGTTCGAAAAGTCTGAGTGTCTGCGAAATGGCACAGCTTTTGATGACAGTGACGGTCTCAGGAATTTTTAGCGCGGTCAGATAGCCATTGCCGTAGAATGCGCTGTCGCCAAGAGCTGTGACGGTGTATGCTGTGCCGTTGTATTCCACGGTTTCTGGTATCACTACCGAACTGAGCTGGGCATTTTTGTCGTGTCGGCCCACTTCACAGGTTTTGTCGGCTTCAGAGAGAATATTGTAGTTTAAGCCTTCATAGGTAAAGGTCACTTTGTCTGCTGCATGAAGGCCTAAGGCAGTGCCGAGACCGATTGCAGCCGATAAAATCTTGTTTCTCATTGGTAATGCGATGAATGAATTTGGTGTATGTTGCAAATATACGATGTTGGAGTCGTTTTTGCAATATTTCAATGAATATTTGCTAATTTTGCAATAACAAAACCATCCAGTCAAACCATGCAATCAGACACAGAAGTCAGCCCGGCTGACACTATATATAATATATGTGGTGGCGAAGACTCGCTTCATGACAGCTTCGACCGCGAACATCTCTGGCATCCCTACACATCGACCATCGATCCGCTGCCGACCTATAAGGTCGACTCGGCCTCCGGAGTGCGCCTGCGCCTTGCCGACGGCCGCGAGCTGATTGACGGCATGTCGTCATGGTGGTGTACCATCCACGGCTACAACCACCCGGTGATCAATGCCGCAGTAGAGCGTCAGATATCGAAGATGAGCCATGTGATGTTTGGAGGCCTCACCCATGAGCCGGCAATAGAGCTCGGCAAGCTCCTGCTGGAGATGGCTCCGCCGTCGATGAACAACATCTTCTATGCCGATTCCGGCTCGGTGGCCATCGAAGTGGCCATGAAAATGGCGGTGCAGGCATCGGTATCGCGTTCGGGCGACCATCGGAAGACCAATTTCGTCACCATCCGAAGCGGCTATCACGGCGACACCTGGAACGCTATGAGCGTCTGCGACCCCGTCACCGGTATGCACGGAGTCTTCGGCCCGGCGCTTCCCATCCGCTTCTTCGCCCCCGCTCCGCAGGTGACTTTTGACGGACTCTGGGATCCCGCCGACATAGAGCCTCTGGCCGAGATTATCCGCAGCCACAGGGACGAGCTCGCAGCCCTGATACTCGAACCCGTGGTGCAGGGTGCCGGAGGGATGCGCTTCTACCATCCGCAATATCTCCGCGAGGCGCGTCGTCTCTGTGACGAAGCCGGCATTTATCTGATATTCGACGAAATCGCCACCGGATTCTGGCGCACGGGCAAATGTTTCGCCTTGGAACACGCCGGAGTGGAGCCCGACATCATGTGTATAGGCAAAGGCCTGACCGCCGGCTATATGACCATGAGCGCCGTGATGACATCGCGTGATGTGGCCGACACCATCTCGCGAGGCGAGGCCGGTGTGATGATGCACGGCCCGACATTCATGGCCAACCCTCTGGCCTGCGCTGTGGCCGTGGCCTCGCTGAAACTGCTGCGCAGCCAGAACATGGAAGCTCGCATCAACCATATAGAAACCCTCATGCGGCGCCATCTGATAGCCGCCGTCAGAGTGCCAGGTGTCAGAGATGTCAGAGTGCTCGGCGCAATCGGCGTGATCGAGATGGAAGAGCCGGTCAACGTGGGCGAATTCCAGAAGCGCTGCGTGGAGCGCGGCATCTGGGTGAGACCCTTCGGCCGCAATGTCTACATAATGCCACCTTATATTATATCAGACTCCGACCTGCGGCGCCTGATAGAGCAGATGATCGAGTGCATAAAGTGAAAAAATACGCTGACATACTCGACTCGCTGCGCCTGGGCGGAAATCTGCGGACCATTCCTGAGGAATGTGTCGCGGAAGCTGTGACCGATTTCTCGTCAAACGACTATCTCGGACTGGCCGCGCGCCCGGAGCTGCAGGAGGAATTCTTTGCCGATCCGCAGCGGAGACGCATCCCCATGAGCTCATCGGCCTCGCGCCTGCTGAGCGCCCGCCAGCGGGAATATGATGCTCTCGAACGCCGCCTCGGCGAGCTTTACGGACGGCCTTGCCTGCTGATGAACAGCGGCTATCATGCCAACACGGGGCTGATAGCGGCCCTGGCTGACAGCCGGACCCTCATCGTGGCCGACAAGCTGGTCCATGCGAGCATCATCGACGGCATAGTCCTGTCAAAAGCGCCCTTCGAACGCTTCCGCCACAACGATCTCGGCCATCTCGAACGCATACTGGCCAAGGCGGCCGGAAAATATGACTCGGTGCTCATTGTGGCCGAAAGCGTCTACAGCATGGACGGTGACCGGGCCGACATCAGCGGTCTCGCCGCCCTGCGTCGGCGCACTCCGGGAGCCATGCTCTATATCGACGAGGCCCACGCCGTAGGAGCCGAAGGCCCCGGCGGACTCGGACTCTGTCGCGCCTCGGAATGCTACGCCGATGTCGACGTGGTTGTCGGCACTTTCGGCAAGGCATTCGCCTCGATGGGAGCCTTCTGCGCCGTCTCGCCCGTGGTCCGCGACTATCTCGTCAACCGTTCGCGCAGCCTGATCTTCTCCACCGCCCTGCCCCCCATTACGGCAGAGTGGACCCGCTTCCTGCTTGAAAAAATACTGCTCATGGACAGCGAGCGCGATCACCTGCGCCAACTCGGCCACCGCCTGCGCGAGAGTCTGCAGCCGCTCTCTCCTGACTTCACCATAACTCCAAGCCACATCCAGCCACTGGTCCTCGGCTCTGCCGAAAAGGCCGTCAGCTTTTCACGCAGGCTGCTCGACGCCGGGCTGAAAGTGCTCCCGATACGCACCCCGACGGTGCCTCCCGGCACCGAACGCCTGCGTATCAGCCTGAGCGCGGCCATGACCACCGCTGACATAGACCGCTTAGCCAATGAAATTTCACGTATTTCCGCCGACTGACCCGAATGCGCCTGAGCGCGCCATACTCATCTTTGCCGGATGGGGTATGGACGAAAAGCCTTTTGCCTCGCTGAAGCAGGAAGGCTACAGGATCATTGCCGTGTGGGACTACCGGGAGCCCGCATTTCCTCCCTCCCTTGTGGAGGAGCTTGAACAGTATCGCGAGATAGCCGTAATAGGCTGGTCGTTCGGCGTTCCGGCCGCCACCCGCTTTCTGGCCGCCCATCTTGAGCTTCCGGTCAGCGCCCGCATAGCCGTCAACGGCACCATGCACCCGGTCAGTGACTCTCTCGGCATACCCGAAGCCATTTTTCGCGGCACTCTCGCCGGACTGAGCGAAAAGACCCTCTCGAAATTCAACCTGCGCATGTGTGGCTCTGCGGAGAGCTACCGCAGATTCTCCCTGACCCTCCCCGCGCGCGACATCGACGGCCTGCGGGCCGAACTTGTGGCTGTGGAGAGCGCGGGCGATGCCTGCGGAGCCATCTGGGACACCGCAATAGTAGGCACAGCCGACCGCATCATTCCGCCAGAAAACCAGCTGCGCGCATGGCAAGGCGGCGAGGCTGTCGAGACTCTGACAGTAGCTGATGGCCCGCATCTGCCCGATTTTCAGGCTATAATCAATGAATTCATAACCGAAAAAGGCCTTGTGGCTGAAAAATTCGGCCGCGCCGGAGAGACCTATGATGACAATGCCGTGGTCCAGCGCCAGATTGCCGAAAAACTCTGCTCGAAGGCCATAGCGGCTGGTGGCGAGCATTGCCGCACAATCCTTGAGATAGGCTGCGGCACCGGGCTGACCACCCGCATGCTTGCCGAGGCCTTTCCTGATGCCGAAATCACGGGCTGGGACCTCCACATACCCCACGCTTTCAGCCGCGCAGCCGGCTGCGGCCGCATAAAAGCCCTTGAATGCGATGCGGAGACTCAGATCAGACAGCTGCCTGACGCCTCGGTCGACATGATCTTCTCGGCCTCCACGGTCCAGTGGTTCAACTCGCTGCCTGAATTCCTGCGCCAGACCGCAAGAGTGCTGCGTCCGGGAGGCCTGGCCTTCATCTCCACCTTCGGCCCGGCTACCATGCGCCAGATACGCGACATTCTCCCGCAGGCCACCCACTATCCGCCTGCCGCAACCCTCCGGCGCATGATACCCCCCTCGCTGCACACCCTGTGTTTCGAGGAAGAGGAGCGCACCCTGCGCTTTGGCTCGCCCCTCGAAGCCCTGCGCCACGTCAAACTCACAGGCGTCAATGCCCTGAGCAGCGACAACGGCGGCGCGCGGGCGCGCGAAGTGCTCCGCCTTTATCCCGCCGAGGCCGACGGAAGCGCCTCGCTGACCTATAACCCGATCTATATATCACTCAAGAGGGTGTTATTAAACACTCTCTAAAAAACTGAACTCAAAACCGACCTATGAGCCAGGCATATTTCATTTCAGGCATAGACACCGACGCCGGCAAGAGCTACGTCACCGGTTATCTTGCTTCACTCATTATGAAGGAAGGCAAGAGCGTGATCACCCAGAAATTCATCCAGACCGGCAACACCGGATTTTCGGAAGACATCGACCTGCACCGCAAGATTATGGGAGTGGAAATGCTGCCGGAGGACCTCGACCACACCACAGCTCCGGTTATCTTCTCCTATCCCGCCTCGGCCCAGCTGGCCGCGCGTCTTGACGGGCGTGAGATCGACCTCGCGGTGATCGACGAGGCCACCCGCAAACTCAAAGAGCGTTATGACATTGTGCTCATCGAGGGTGCCGGAGGACTGATGGTCCCGGTGACCGATGACTTCTTCACCATCGACTACGTAAGTTCGCGCAGACTGCCGCTCATACTTGTGGCCAACGGAGTGCTTGGGTCGATCAACCACACAGTGCTCTCGCTTGAGGCCATCAAAGCGCGCGGCATAGAACTTGCCGCGCTCATCTACAACGAGCATTTCGACACCGACCGCGTCATAGCCGAAGACACCCAGGGCTTTCTGCGCCGCTACGTAAGCCGCCACTTCCCCGCAGCCCGCTTCGCCACCGTCCCCAGCCTTCAGGACTGAGGAAATTACACAAATAATTCGTAACTTTGCGGCGATAAAAGACCCTAATCCACATCATGGACATCAACCAATACAGCATATCCATATCAAAGGAGGAGCTATCGGTGCTGCCGACAGTCGAGTTTCCAGGAAAGATCACTGTGCTTGACAACGTAGGTGACGCCCGCGCGGCCCTGCGCTATCTGCGCAAATGCGGCACCGTAGGCTTCGACACCGAGACCAAGCCAAATTTCCGCAAGGGACAGACCAACACCGTGTCGCTGATCCAGATCTCGACCCTCGACCACAGCTTCCTGTTCCGCCTCAACAAGCTCGGCTTCTTCCAGGAGATGCGCGAGTTCATGGAGACCGATGATGTGGTGAAGGTAGGGCTGTCGCTGCGCGACGATTTCCATGTGCTGCACCGCATAGCGGCCTTCGAGCCGCAGAATTTCGTAGATCTGCAGGCTGTGGTCAAAACATTCCGCATAAGCGATTCGAGCCTGCAGAAAATCTACGGCATTCTCTTCAGCGGGCGTATCTCCAAGAGTCAGCGTCTCAGCAACTGGGAAGCCGCCGAACTTTCGCCCGGACAGCAGAACTATGCCTCGATCGATGCATGGGCCTGTCTGAGGATCTACAATCTTCTGACTGACGGAGGCTTCGACCCGGCCGAGTCGGCCTATCTTCACCCTATTGTCACAGCCGACAGCAGCGATGCCGCCGACAGCGGCAACAACTGATCATAAAACCTTATCTTAAGTATAGCATGAAACTACGCCGTTCAACTTTCATCCCTCTCATTCTGCTTGTCTATCTCGCAGTGATGAGCTACATCGGGTTCCCCGAATACCGCCAGGGCCACTATTTCTACTATTTCGGAGTGATAGGCCTGACCCTCATTATTATAGCGCTGCTCCATCTCTTCCTCAAGAAGCGCGAACGGCAGCGACCGTAACCATCCTCCCACATAAAACCGACATTATCAGCCATGCAGATCAGAATTCCACGCGAAATCACCGAAACCGCCGCCTCGGCCGGCGCCGCCAAGGCCTCGCTTACAGTCAACAGTACCGGCCGCCTGCTGACAGCCGCCTGTCTCGCCGGGGCCTACATAGCTCTCGGCGGAATACTCTCGCTCGTGGTGGGCTTCGGGTTTCCGGAAATCACCGGCGGCAATCCATCGATGCAGAAACTGCTGAGCGGGTGCATGTTCCCGATCGGGCTGATACTCGTGGTGGTGCTCGGCGCCGAACTCTTCACCGGTAACAACGCTCTGCTGATACCTTCCTACATGAAGCGCGAGCATTCGATGGCCACGGTGGTGCGCAACTGGACGCTTGTCTACATCGGCAACTTCATCGGCGCGCTGCTGTTCACCTGGCTCATGGTCTATGCCTGCGGGCTGACTTCGGCCGAGCCTTACCACAGCGCGATCACCGGCATTGCCAAGGCCAAGGTGTCGATGCCCTGGCTCACAGTGCTACTCAAGGGCATAGGTGCCAACTGGTGTGTCTGTCTGGCCGTGTGGCTTGCCTTGGCCGGAAAGACCTTCTTCGAGAAGGCTCTCGGCTGCTGGCTTCCGGTGATGGCCTTCGTGGTGCTGGGCTACGAGCACTCGATAGCCAATATGTTTTTCATTCCGCTCGGTATGATGGAGGGGGCTGAGATAGGCATAGGCGAAGCAGTGTGGCGCAATCTCATCCCTGCCACAATAGGCAATATAATAGGTGGCGCCTTGCTTGTAGGCACCGTCTACGGCTATCTTCACGGAATCCGGCGCAAATAGTGTCTGACGGCTTCACCCACACATACACCGGCTCACAGACTGGATTTTGCCGTAATCAGAATTCAGAAAAGCAGTAGGGCAGGAGCGACTTGACCGAGGGGAAGATGAAGCAGCGCCCCGCGCCTGCAAGTATGACGGGCACGTCAGCTCCGGCGAGAGTCTCATATTCAAGCAACACCTGGCGGCAGGCTCCGCAGGGCGAGATGGGCGAGTCGAGTTCCTTTCCGTCTGTTCCGCGGGCCGCGATTGCTATGGTCTTGAATTTTGCATCGGGATAGGTGGAGTGGGCGTAGAACGCAGTGGTGCGTTCGGCGCAGGTTCCCGATGGATAGGCGGCGTTTTCCTGATTTGATCCGCTGAGCATCTCGCCGTTGTCGAGCAGTATGGCCGCTCCGACGCTGAATTTGCTGTAAGGCGCATAGCTGCGGAAGGTGGCTTTGCGGGCGAGGGTGACGAGTGTCTGCTGTTCTAGGCTGAGTTCCTCGAACGAGGCCTCGGTGACGGGTATGGTGATATCAAATGTCTTCATAATCGGGAGGATAAGTCGGAATCAGATATATTCTTGTTGTCTTTTATTGGTCCTTACGGTGTCGAAAAGCCGTCGGCAACCGTCCTGCAGGAGGTCGAGTACCAGTTCGAAGCCTTCGGAACCTTCATAGTAGGGATCGGGCACATGGTCGTAGCGCTCCGACGGGGCGAAGAAGGCTGACATGGGCACTATCTTGGCCTCGGCCTGTGGCGAGGGGGCTATCCGGCGCAGGTTGGAGATGTTTGAGGCATCCATTCCGATGACAATGTCGAAATCATCGAAATCCGACTCGCTTACCTGGCGGCAGCGGTGGTTCAGGTCGAGACCGCGCTGACGTGCGTGGAGGCGCATACGGCGGTCGGGCAGATCGCCCACGTGATAGCCTCCGGTTCCGGCCGAGTCGATGATCCATCTGTCAGCCTCGTCTTCGCGTTTCACAATATCGTGCATGATGCCGTCAGCCGCCGGCGAGCGGCAGATGTTGCCGAGGCAGACGAAGAGCACTCTCACCGCTTGCTCGGAGTGATAGATGCGCCGTAGGGCGTCGATTGTATTTTCAGTGTTGGTTCCGGTCATGTATATGATTCGTTCTGTCAGAAAGTGTCATTGAGCAGCCGGTTCCGGCCGTGGATGTCCGGATGAGGTCTCAGGCTGCATGGCAAGTGCAAATATACTAATAAAATTCCACATATATATAAACACTGACGCCCCGCGGCTTGTTGCATGGCGGGGCGTCAGTGGGGTTATTGAAAAGCAAGTTTTATGGAAATGCTGCGGTATCGTGGTGCCGGCTTACTGTTCGAGGTCGCGGGGCACGGCTACGATGCGGAGGTTGACACTGTTGATGAACGAGAGGATGTTGTCACGTTCGGGAGTGTCTTCCACGTCGGCTTCGATGCGGCGCATGGCGTTGAACACCGAGGTGCCGGTCTGATAGATGTGGCGGTAGCACTTGGCTATGTCATCGATGCGCTCCTCGTCCATGCCCTGTTTGCGCAGGATTGTGGCGTTGACGCCGAAATAGGATGTCGGGTTGTGGGCCATGATGCAGAAGGGAGGCACGTTGCCGGTGATGCGGCATCCGCCTTTGATGAGCACCCAGTCGCCGATGCGTGAATTCTCGTGGACCACTACGCTTGACGAGAGGATGGAGCATTCGCCGATCTCCACGTCGCCGGCAATCGATACGTTGTTGCCGATCACGTCCTTGCCCTTGAGGTGCGAGTCATGGCCTACGTGAGAGTTGGCCATCAGGAAGCAGTCGTCGCCGATGCGGGTGCCGCCTTCGGTCTCTATGCCGCGGTTGATGATGACGTTCTCGCGGATTACCACGTTGTCGCCGATGTAGCAGTATGTGAATCCACCCTTCCAGCGGAAGTCCTGGGGATCGGCTCCTACTATCGCGCTCTGAAAAACCTTGCAGTTCTTGCCGAGGCGTGTTCCGCGGATGATGCTTGCGAAGGGCATGATCACGGTGTTGTCTCCGATCACCACATCTTTGTCGATGTAGGCGAAAGGATGGATGGTTACGTTCTCGCCTATCTTGGCCGAGGGGTCGATGTGAGCTTTGTCGCTAATCATGTGTAATCAGTGTTAAGGGTTAGGATTCGTCAGCGTCCGCCGCCGAGGTTCTGATAGAGGTTGATGACAGACTGTGCGGCGGCCAGATTTGTGGTGATCTGTGCGGTCTGTGCTCCAAGCAGGTTCTTCTGGGCGGTGAGCACTTCGAGATATGTGGTCGAGCCGTCGAAGAGCAGGAGCTCGTTGGTGACTTCCACAGCCTTGGTGAGGTTCTCGACCTGGAGGGTGAGCCACTGCTGTTTCTGCATGCTCTTTTCGTAGACGGTCATGGCGTCGCTGATGTCAGCCGAGGCGCTCATGATGGCATATTCGAAGTTGTTGAGGGCCTGCTGCTGCTGAGCCTTTGCCGCTTGGAGGCGGGCTATGTTCTGTCCGCGGGCGAAGATGGGAGCGGTGAGGCTTCCGGCAAGCTGGAGGAACCATCCGTGGGGATTGAGGATGGCTGAGCCGAGCGCGTCGGTGAAACCGCCGTTGGCAGTGATGTTGAGGCTGGGATAGAAAGCGGCGCGGGCCGATGCGGTGGAGTAGAATGCCGATGCGAGGGTCATTTCAGAGGCGCGTACATCGGGGCGCACGGCGAGTTCTGCCATCGGAATGGCGGTGCGCTTCATCACGGGGACGTTCAGAGTGGCGTCAGGCGAGATGGTCCACTTCTGAGGCATTTCGTTGACCAGGAGCGAGAGGGTGTTGTTGGCCTCGTGGAGCGAGAGTTCGATGTCGGTGATTGTGGCCTCGATGCTGTAGTACTGGGCAAGGCTCTGCACCACGGCGTCTTCTCTCAGGCGTCCGGCTTCCTTGAGGTTGCGCATTACGTTGACGCTTTCCTTCCAGAGTTCGGAAGTCTCGCGCGAGAGTTTGAGCTGAGATTCGAGGGCTGCGATTGAATAGTAGCACTGGGCCACGCCTGCGATGATCTGCGAGCGGACGGCCTGTTCGTAGTATCTGGTCTGCATCTCAGCCACCTGTGCACCGCGTTTGGTGTTGAGGATCTTGCCGAAGATGTCTATCTCCCAGTTGACGGCGAGCGGGAGCTGGTAGTTCCAGCTCAGATCGCTGTGGCCATATTTGGCTCCGTTGACGCCGGGGGCGAAGGTGAGCGATGGGAGATAGCTGAGTTTTGCGCCTTTGAGCTGAGCGTGGGCAATGTCGACATTGAGTTTGGCGTTGCGGAGGTCTTTGTTGTTGGCCAGAGCGCGGTCAATGAGGTCGACGAGGGCCGGATCTGTGAACACCGAACGCCAAGAGAGGTTGCCGAAGGCGGTGGAGTCGTCCTGCTGCTTGAGAGCCTCGGCATATTCCTTTACAAGGTCGCTGTCGATTTTTTCGGCGTTGTATTTATTGTAGATTCCGCAGCCGGTGAGCACCGAAGTGCTCACGCCGACTGCAAGAATGAGTGAAAGCTGTTTGATTTTCATTTGTCTGAGTTGTTAGAATCAGTAACTCTGTTTTGGCCGGGATCAATGAGAGGGGGTGTACTGCTCGATTTCGTTTTCGATGCCTTCATTGTCAGTGTCTTCCCACTTGAGCGGAGTGATCTTTTCCTGGATCTTCTGGAAGATCACGAAGAGGGCGGGCACGATGAGCACCTGGAGGATCATGCCTATTAGCATACCGCCGATAGAGCCTGTGCCGAGGGCGCGGTTACCGTTTGCGCCGGCGCCGGTGGCGAACATCATCGGGAGAAGACCGATGATCATGGCCAGTGATGTCATGAGGATCGGGCGCAGACGGGCGGTGGCACCCTGGATGGCTGCGTTGACGATCGACATGCCTGTGCGGCGGCGTTCAACGGCGAATTCCACGATAAGGATGGCGTTCTTGGCAAGAAGACCGATGAGCATGATGAGCGCGATCTGCAGATAGATGTTGTTCGAGATGTCAAAGATCTGAGCGAAGATGAAGGTGCCCATGAGGCCGAAGGGAATCGAGAAGATAACCGCCCAGGGGAGGATGTAGCTTTCATACTGAGCCGAGAGAAGCAGGTAGACGAAGAGCAGACAGAGGCCGAAGATGATGGCGGTTGTCGAGCCTGCGCCTGACGAGGCTTCCTCGCGGGTCATACCTGAGTATTCATAGCCGAAGCCTGCGGGGAGAGTCTCGGCGGCCACTCGTTCGATTGCTGCGAGACAGTCGCCTGAGGTGTAGCCCGGAGCGGGCTGACCGGTCACGGAGATTGACTGGAACATGTTGAATCGGTTCAGAAGGTCGGGACCGTAGACCTTGGTCAGGGTGACGTAGTTGGACAGCGATGCCATTTCGTTGCCGTTGCGGATCTTGATGGCCGAGAGGGTTTCGGGGCTGACGCGCGATTCAGGCGCTGCCTGCATCATCACGCGATATATTTTGCCGAAACGGTTGAAGTTGGAGACGTACATACCGCCGTAGTAACCCTGGAGAGTGGAGAGTATGTCCTTGGGCGAGATGCCGGCCTGCTTGGCCTTGGCGGCGTCGATGTCGATCATATACTGCGGGAAGGCCGGGTTGAAGGTGGTGTAGGCCATCTGCACTTCAGGCTGCTGGTTGAGCTGTCCGAGGAAGCCTTGCACAACTCCGAAGAAGGCGTTGACGTCACCGCCGGTGCGGTCCTGCATCTTGATTTCGAAGCCGTTGGTCAGCGAGTAGCCTGAGATCATAGGCGGTGCGAAGATCATGACGCGGCCGTCTTTGATCACCGATGTCAGTCCGTAGAGCTTGCCGAGGATGGCATCTGATGTCTGGTCGGCGCGCTTGCGCTCTTCCCAGTTCTTGAGCTTGAGGATAAATGTGCCGTAAGTGGCGCCCTGACCGGCCATGAAGCTGTAGCCGGCGATCTTCTGGCGGTATTCGATTTCGGGAATCTGTGCGAGGAGTCCGTCGAGCTGGTTGAGGACTTCTTCGGTGCGTTCCTGAGATGTGCCCGGAGGCATGTCGACCATACAGAAGAGCGTTCCGGTGTCTTCGTTGGGCACGAGGGTCGATGTGGTGATGCTCATGAGCCATACGAGGACGGCAACTGTGGCGGCCACGATGCCGAACGAGGTGATCTTATGGTTGATGAAGAACGATGTCCACTTGTTGTATTTGCTGAGGATGCGGCCGAATCCGATTTCGAATCCCTTGTGGAAGCGCTTGTTGAAGATGCCGAGAATGGTGATGAGGGCTACGACTGAAGCGATGGCCAGTTTCACGGGGTGTTCGATGTTGTACCATCCGAGCACCATGAAGGTGATTGTGGCTGCAAGGAAGGCGAAGGTCACCAGAGGGGGCATGTTGAGGGTGAAACGGCGTTTGGCGTTTCCGGCCACTGCTTCTGCTGCGGCTCCGTAGGCTTTGCCCATGCGTTCCTTAAGAGTGGAGTTGTCATCATGGCCTTTGAGGAACACGGCGCAGAGTGCCGGCGAGAGGGTGAGCGCGTTGAGCGCCGAAAGACCGATGGAGATTGCCATTGTCAGACCGAACTGGCGGTAGAACACACCGGTTGTTCCTGTCATGAATGACACGGGGATGAACACGAGCATCATGACGAGGGTGATCGAGATGATGGCGCCACCGATTTCACCCATCGCGTCGATAGAGGCCTTACGCGCACTCTTGTAGCCCACATCGAGCTTGGCGTGCACCGCCTCGACCACGACTATCGCGTCGTCCACCACAATCGCGATCGCAAGCACGAGAGCCGAGAGGGTGATGAGGTTCAGCGAGAAGCCGATGAGGTTCATGAAGAAGAATGTGCCGACAAGGGCCACGGGGATGGCGATGGCGGGGATGATGGTCGACCGGATGTCCTGAAGGAATACGTAGACCACGAAGAACACAAGGATGAAGGCTTCTATGAGGGTCTTGATCACCTCATGTATCGAAGCGTTGAGGAAGTCGTTGTTGTTCATCGGCACGGCAATTGCGAGGCCTGCCGGAAGTTCTTTCTTCATGCTGTCGACCACCTTGAGACAGTCGTTGATGATCTGGGTTGCGTTAGAGCCTGCTGTCTGGAACACGATACAGCTTGTAGAGGCGTGGCCGTTGAGCGAGTTGGAGAAGCCGTAGGTCACACGGCCGAGTTCGATCTCGGCCACGTCGCCGAGGTGGAGCACTTCGCCGGTGGGCTTGGCTGCCACTACGATTTTTTCGAATTCCTCAGGGGTTGTCAGACGGCCGCGGTACTTCATTGTGTACTGGAAGCTCTGGTCGCCCTGTTCGCCGAAAGCACCGGGTGCGGCCTCGATGTTCTGTTCGGCAAGTGCGTAGGAGATGTCGGTCGGGATCAGACCGTACTGGGCCATTACCTCAGGCTTGAGCCAGATTCGCATCGAGTAGTCGGCGCCGAACGACATTACGTCGCCCACACCTGACACACGCTGCAGCTGCGGGATCATGTTGATCTTGGCGTAGTTGTCAAGAAACTCCTGGGTGTAGTTGCCTGATTCGTCATAGAGGGCCACCATGAGGAGCATTGAGCTCTGGCGCTTCTGGGTGAGCACACCCACCTGTGTTACTTCGGCGGGCAGGAGGTTCTGGGCTTTGGCCACACGGTTCTGCACGTCGACGGCAGCCATGTCGGGGTCGAAGCCCTGTTCGAAATATACGGTGATGTCGGCCGAGCCGGTGTTGGTGGCGGTCGATTCCATGTAGGTCATGCCTTCGGCGCCGTTGATCGACTCTTCAAGGGGGGCGATCACGGAGTTGAGCACGGCCTGGGCGTTGGCACCTGTGTAGGTGGTTGAAACGCGGATGGTCGGGGGTGCGATGTCGGGAAACTGGGTGACGGGAAGCGAGAAGAGTCCGATCAGACCGAGAAGCACGATGAAGATCGAAATCACCGTCGACAGCACCGGCCGATTGATGAATGTATCTAATTTCATTGAAGTTACGTTATTGTATCCTTTTGAATCCGTTTTTTATTTCTGGGCTGTCTGGGCTGCTGCGGCTGCATCAGCGGGAGCTGCTTTGGGCTCTACCGGGGTGATGGCCATGCCGTCGGCGAGTTTGGTGCCTACACCTTCAATGGCGATGCGCTGTCCGGCCTGCAGACCAGAGGTCACTACGAAGTTCTTGCCGTCGTTGTTGGCTTCGATGGTGATGGGGGTCGATACGATCTTGTTAGAGTCGTTGACCACGTAGGCGAAGCGGCGGTCCTGAAGTTCGAATGTGGCTTTCTGGGGAATGATGATCACGTTTTCTTTGTTTTCAGGCAGGATGATCTGGCCGGTGGCGCCGCTGCGGAGAACTCCGGAGGGGTTGTTGAAGAGGGCGCGTACGCTTGATGCGCCGGTAGAGTTGTCGATCACGCCTGACACGGTGGCTACCTTGCCGCTGAGCGGGTAGAGGGAGCCGTCGCTGAGACGGAGCTGCACTTCAGGCATAGCCTTGATTGCTGCTTCGATAGTGCGCTCGCCTTCGCCTACCATGTTGAGGAGGTCTTTTTCGGTCAGCGAGAAGTAGGCATAGACCTGAGAGTTGTCGCTGACGGTGGTCAGAGGCTGTGCCGACGAGGGTGATGCGAGTGAGCCTTCGCGGTTGGGTATGGAGCCTACCACGCCGTCGCTCGGAGCTGTCACTACGGTGTAGGCGAGGTTTTTCTGAGCAGATGCAAGGGCTGCTTTAGCGTTTGCGAGCTGGGATTCTGCCTGGGCGAGAGAGTTTTGAGAGAGCTGATATTCGTATTCGCTGATGATGTTCTTGTCAAAAAGAGTCTTTTTGCTGTCAGCGGTCATTTTTGCGGTGTTGACGGCGGTCTGGGCTGTGCTCACGGCGGCACGGGCCTGATCGACTGCGGCCTGGAATGTTACCTGGTCGAGAGTGAAGAGGGTCTGGCCTTTGCGCACGCGCTGGCCTTCGTCTACAAGAACCTTTGTGATGAATCCGGTTACCTGCGGACGGATTTCAATGTCAGTCTTGCCCTTGATTGTCGCAGGGTATGTCGACTGGAGGTCGGCTGACTGCGGAGAGAGGGTGATTGTGGCGATTTCAGGCGCAGCGCCTTGCTGCATTTGCTGCTGATTCTTTGAACATGAAGGGAACAAAGCCACAGCTGCGAGCATCATTGCGATGCTGCCTTTCGATAACGCGATGGATTTCATTGCTTTTCTTTTCGTTACTTATATATACCTATTTTTTACTGTATTCGTAAATTTTAACGTGCAAAGTTACCAAGGATTTCTGCATCAAGCGAAAAAAGTAATAATAAAGTTTGTGAAATTGGCTAAAAGCCCCTCATTATTTCCGCTTTTGACCAATTAATATGACTGTTTTTTTGAGTTGAGACTAATTGGGAAAATATAAGTAACTTTGCACCCTTGAAAATTATCATCTGAAACATGTCATTTCTGAAGAAACTTCACCGGCTCGTGGATATGCCGGCTTTTCATGTGTTGCTTGCGCTGAGCGCGGCCCACTGTCTCAACGATCTGCTGCAGTCGGTGATAACGGCTGTCTACCCGATGCTTAAGGAGGACCTTGGTCTGAGTTTCGGGCAGATCGGTCTGATCACTCTCGTCTATCAGCTTGCGGCTTCGATTTTTCAGCCCGTGGTGGGCTATGCTTTTGACCGGCGCCCGTTTGTGGGGAGTCTGCCGGCCGGTATGTGCTGCACCTCCGTGGGCATTCTGATGTTTGCCTTCTGCTCGACTTTGCCGGGCATTCTTGCCGCAGTATTCATGGTGGGCATCGGATCGGCCACGCTCCATCCGGAGGCCTCACGCATCACCTCGCTTGCCGGCCATGAGCGCCGGGGGTTTGCGCAGTCGGTGTTTCAGGTGGGCGGCAATTTCGGCGGTTCGATCGGTCCGCTGCTCGTGGCTGTCATCGTGGCGCCCCACGGCCGCCGTTACGTGGCTTTCTTCCTGATTTTCGCTGCCTTGTGCTTCTGGGCCATGACTCCTATATGCCGCTGGTACGGACGCTATCTGCGCGAACTTCGCACGGCTGAAAATAGCAGTGAGTCAAGTGTCTCACTGCCGCTTTCGAAGCGGCGCACCATTTTTGTCATCGCGGTGATAATTTTGCTTATATTCTCGAAATACATCTATATGGCCAGTCTTTCGAGCTACTATACGTTCTATCTGATAGACCGTTTCGGTGTCTCCGTGTCGCAGTCGCAGATATTTCTGTTTGTCTTTGTGGTATCGACGGCCATCGGCACTCTTGTGGGCGGCCCGGTGGGCGACCGTTACGGGCGTAAGGCTGTCATCTGGATCTCTATTCTTGGCACCGCTCCTTTCAGTCTGCTGATGCCGCATGTCGGGCTGGCTCTTACTGTGGTGCTTAGTTTCTGTGCGGGCTTTATGCTTTCATCGGCTTTCCCGGCTATTCTGCTTTACGCCCAGGAGCTGCTGCCTACCAAGCTGGGCATGATCTCAGGTCTTTTCTTCGGATTTGCGTTCGGAGTGGGCGGCATTGCTTCGGCGGTGCTCGGCTCTCTGGCTGACAGCTACGGCATTGAGGCTGTCTACAATTTCTGCGCCTACACTCCGCTGCTTGGCGTGGTGGCGGCATTCCTGCCGGATCTCAGGGCGAGAAGGGCCGGGAATTAGGCAATTGGTCCAACTGGACTAATCTCCTATTATAATAAGGTGGTGCTTGGCTGGTCAGGAGTATCTTTCTGCTGCCTGTCGAAGTGTTCGTAGGCTTCCACTATGCGCTGTACGAGCGAGTGGCGCACTATGTCTTTTTTGCCGAACTCTACTTTGCCTATTCCTGGGACGTCGCTGAGTACCCGCAGCGCCTGGGTAAGGCCCGACTGCATGGAGCGCGGAAGGTCTATCTGGGTGGCGTCGCCGGTGATGATCATCTTGGCGTTCATGCCGAGGCGGGTCAGGAACATCTTGATCTGGTGGACGGTGGTGTTCTGGGCTTCGTCAAGCACAATGACCGCGTCATTGAGGGTGCGTCCGCGCATGAAGGCGAGCGGGGCTATCTGGATGACGTTCGTCTCCATGTATTCCTTCAGCTTGACGGCCGGAATCATGTCTTCGAGAGCGTCATAGAGTGGCTGCAGATAGGGGTCGATCTTGTCTTTCATGTCGCCGGGAAGGAAGCCGAGTTTCTCGCCGGCCTCCACGGCCGGACGCGAGAGAATAAGTTTGCGGACCTCGCGGTTTTTCAGCGCGCGCACGGCCAGGGCGATCGCCACATAGGTCTTTCCTGTGCCGGCAGGGCCGAGGGCGAAGGTCAGGTCATTTTCGTGGAATGCCTTGACCAGCAGCTCCTGATTCTTGTTGCGGGCGCTGATTGGCTTGCCGTTGACGCCGTAGATGATCACATCGTCCTGGCGTGGAGTTTCGGGCGACTTGCCTTTGACTATGTCAAGGATCACCTCCTCGGTGAGCTTGTTGTATTTCACGCAATACTCCTCCAACTCCTTGATCTTCTTTTCGAACTGGGCTGTCTCGCTGTCATCGCCGATGACCTTGATCACGGAACCTCTGGCTGCCATGCGCAGTTTCGGGAAGAGATTGCGGATGAGCTGCATGTTGCAGTTGTTGACTCCGTAGAAGCTCACGGGGTCCACGTTGTCTATGATTACGATTCTTTCAATCATGTAGTTCTGTTTGTGTGTCTCCCTCTGTTACAGTATTAACCTCGCTTGTCTTCTTTTTGTTTATCGGGAATGTGTACATCAGAGAGAAATTGCCCGTAACGGCTGATCCGCGTGTGCCGAAACCGGGTATGAACATCGGTTCGCCGTAGGAGCTTTTAGTGTCATGTATGAGTGAATGATAGATTATGTTCCAGCCGAGCGACCAGTTTTTGAACACCTTTACTTTCAGCCCGAATGTCACTTCGAGATAGCCCGAAGTGGAGCGCTGGTTCATGATGGAGAAATGTGACGGGTCGTCCCAGTAGCCTTCGTCGACAGTGACGTTTTCCACGCTCCATTTGTATGACGTAAATCCGTAGCGCAGACCCATCTGCAGCTTGTAGTCGGGGTTGGAGTTGTAGAAAAAGTTGTAGGACGCGCCTATCTTGAAGTAGGGCGAGACCGGGGTCCTGAAGGTGAAGTTTGACTCGTCGGGTGTGTCGTTGCAGTTGTCCACGCCGATTGCGAAATAGGGGAAATAGCGGTTGTGGAGGCTGAGCTCGGCCCACACGTCGCCGAGTCCGTAGCTCTGCCCGAAGGCTCGCATTATCGGGTTCCACAGGTTGACGCCTGCTGTCACTTCATGGAGCAGCGGATAGATCATCTTCGGTGGCGGAGCCATCAGGGCTGTGTCTTTGACTTCAGTTCCGGTGATTGTGTCGACGAGGATAGTGTTGCCGCTGGCATCGGTCATCTCCACCAGTTTGCTGCGGTCTATCCGGCGTGGGCGTTCGGTTTTCGGAGTGGTGCCCGGTTCGGGTGTCTTGACCGGTGTGACGCGCCGCTGGGCCGAAAGTTCGGTTCCGGCAATGACAAAGAGCGTCAGCAGAAGCATCTTCAGCAGTCTGCGGAGGCCGGGAGCTGTGGTTTTGGCTTGGAGATCAGTCATTGTCATCGGGATTATCGGGGTCGGCGGTGCGGAAGAATATCCTGATAGTCTCGCGGTCTATGTTGGTGATGAGCGAATCGGTCATCCCTACGGAGTCGATCAGGTGGGTGGTATAGGTGTAGCGGGTCACGCGGTAGTGATACATGGCGCCGCAGTCTTCCGAGGCGAAATAGGGCACTGCGTCGTAGTCGAAGCTCAGAGTGTCATTCAGCTCCGGGTAGTCAAGCGCTTTCTGGCAGTAGTGTATGTAGAAAGATGTTGAAGGGCTAGTGGAGCGGAAGGGCAGATAGAGCTGCTGCTGGCGAGAATCGAGGGTCAGCAGAAGGGTGTCAGACGGCGCGCCGACGCCACCGATGGTGATCGAGTCGGGGACTATGGCCTGTCCGGTCGACATGGCGTAGAAGCCGGCCAGCGGTAGGGAATTCTGGTTCTCGGTGCAGCCCACGTTGCTGCATGACTGCGTAAGCAGTGCTCCGGCGGCGAGTAGGCCTGAGATGTAAACGAGTGATTTCAATCCTGTATCGCGATAAATTTGAATCGGGTTTTGTGTGGCGGGCGTGATCCTGATGCCGGTCGGCCGATGTTCAGAATTTGCCCCATCTGACGATCTCGTCGAGGCTCTTGCGCTTCTTTTCGGGCACAGCCTGCGGATCGGCGGGATAACCTATCGGAATTATTGCCACGGGTTCTACTCCGGCAGGCAGTCCGAAAGCTTCGGCTATCGGGGCCGGGTCGAAGTTGCACACCCAGCAGGTGCCGAGCTCAAGGCTTGTGGCTGCGAGGCAGAGGTGCTCGATGGCTATCGAGAGGTCTACGTCGGTGTGGTCTTTGCCGTCGCATCCTCGGTGCCAGGCTTCGTCATGGATGCCGCAGGCCACTATGAATTCAGGGGCGGTGCGTATCCACTGGCGGTCGTAGCTGCCGGTGATGGCTTCGCGCTGTTCGGCAGAGTCGGCCACGAGGAATACCCAGGGCTGGCGGTTGCAGGCCGAGGGGGCGAGGCGGGCCACGTCGAGCACCGAGCGGAGGGTGTCGCGGCTCACGGGGCGGTCAGAGTAGTCGCGGCATGAATAGCGCAGCTGGCTCAGACGGTATAACTGGGGATAGGCGTTGGATTGCATGGGTCTGTAATGGTTTATCCGGTGTGCGGTTGGATATCTGATTAGAAATGAATGAGATGCCTGGTTAGGCTGTTCCCTGTTACTTGTCGATGCCGATTTCTTCCTTGATCTCGTAGTGGTTGCGTCCGGGAGCGTTGCGGGCTATCAGCTCGCCGATGAAACCGGTGAGGAAGAGCATGGTGCCGAGGAGCATCATGGTCAGTGCCAGGTAGAAGTAGGGAGAGTCGGTCACCAGGCGGTAAGGATTGCCGTGGGTCATGTCATAGAGCTTGCCGAAGCCGACAGCCATCACGGCTATGAAGCCGATGATGAACATCAGCGAGCCGAGCAGGCCGAAGAAGTGCATCGGCTTGGCTCCGAATTTGCCTGTGAACCAGAGGGTGGCCAGGTCGAGGTAGCCGTTGACAAAGCGGTCGAGCCCGAATTTGGTGCTGCCGTATTTGCGGGCCTGGTGGTGGACTTCCTTCTCGCCGATGCGGGTGAAGCCTGCGTTTTTGGCGAGATAGGGTATGTAGCGGTGCATGTCGCCGTAGACCTCGATGTGTTTCACCACTTCCAGCCGGTAGGCTTTCAGGCCGCAGTTGAAATCGTGGAGGTTCTTGATGCCGCTGACCTTGCGGGCTGTGGCGTTGAACAGTTTGGTGGGGATGGTTTTCGACAGCGGGTCGTAGCGCTTGCGTTTCCAGCCCGACACGAGGTCATAGCCGTCGCGCATGATCATGCGGTAGAGCTCCGGGATCTCATCGGGCGAGTCCTGCAGGTCGGCATCCATCGTTATGACCACATCGCCTTTGGCGGCGTTGAAGCCGGTGTTGAGAGCCGGCGACTTTCCGTAGTTGCGGCGGAATGATATGCCGTGGAGATTCGGGTTTTTCTCCTGGAGGCGGCGTATGGTGGCCCAGGAGTCGTCGGTGCTGCCGTCATCGACGAAGATGACTTCGTAGCTGAAATCATGGTCATTCATCACGCGCTCGATCCAGGCGGCGAGTTCGGGCAGCGATTCGGCTTCGTTATAGAGGGGTATTACAACTGATATGTCCATTCTGTGTAGTTGTGAATCAGTCTTGTGTGGAGGTGTTTCTTATGTGAGTGCATCAGAGTGCCGGCAGGTGCGGGCTATGATTCGGAGCTTCCGCGGCGGCGCTGCGATTTGTGGAGCAGGGCGAAACCTGCCGAGATGATGATAGAGAGTATCGAGCCGCTGACTATCGTGGCCATTATGATCTCGGTCACAATCGCTATCGGGGTGGGGATGAAATTGGCCCTGATCATCCGGGCGGCTATCTCGCCGGCTTCGGCCACGGGAGTTCCGGGCAACTTCTTGCCGGTCTCTACCAGCCCTTCGAGCTGGCTGAGCACGAATCCGGGTTCGATCCATTTCATGTAGATCACCAGCAGCGCTCCTGAAATGAGGATGCCGCAGATGAAAGTAACCACACCGGTCATCCACATCATGGGGAATGTGGCGCATCCCTGCAGCTCACGGTCATAGCGCCTGAGCACTATGAAGATGAACACCGGCACTCCGAGCATCAGCAGCAGTGACAGCAACCCGGTCAGAGGCAGCGTTTTTCCGAAAATAGAACTGAAAAACATCACTGACAGGTAGATGCCGAACAGGAAGCCGAAGTCGGCGCCCCGGCGGTATGGTGAGGTTATGATTCTTCTGTCTGAATAATCCATATGCGAGAGATGATGATCGTCTGTAGAAAATCTCTACGACTTGCAAAGTTAGGTATTTTTTGGGATTTTATCGAAGAATGTTGTAACTTTGTGCTTCCATGAAAGCATTTGGATCAACATATCTGCTTCGCTTCTTGCTTGTTCTCGTCATGAGCTGCATGGCGGGAAGCTGCCGCATAAGCTACAAGCTCAATGGCGCGGCCATTGACTACACGGTCTATAAAACCATCTACGTCTCCAACTTCCCCATTCGCGCGGCCCTCGTCTATCCGCCTCTGCAGCAGACATTCGAAAACGAACTGCTCGACTACATAACGCGAAACACACGCCTGCGGACCATCGACACCAACAATGCCGACCTGCAGCTCGAAGGTGAGATTGTGGGCTACAACCTCTCGCCCCAGGCCGTGACCGAAAACGCCTATGCCTCACGCACCCGACTGACCATTCAGGTAAAGATCACCTACACCGACAACCGCCAGGAGGGCAAGGACATCAGTCAGACCTTCAGCGCCTACCGCGACTTTGACAGCTCAGAGATGCTGACCGACGTCCAGGATCAGCTCTGTTCCGAAATATCCAAAGAGCTTGTCGACCTTATTTTCAACGCCACCCTCGGTGACTGGTAACCAACATTCATCCGTACTGTCATTTATGGAAGAAGCTCTCAGTCATTATCTTCGCGCTCTTGCCGACCCTGAAGTGCCGGTCAGCATTTCAGACGTCGAGCATCTGCTCAGGGAATACCCCTTCTTTACGCTTCCGGCCCTGACGCTGATGCGCCGGGAGGGCGCTTCGCTTCCGGCCGACACACGCCGCCGGCTGATGGATGGTCTGGCGCTCAATGCCGCTGACCAGGCCGCTCTGGCCATCATGACCGATCCGCGCAGCGACGTGTGGCTTGATTTCTATCCGTCAGAAAAGAAACCGGAGGTCACAACTGACAATGCCATAGACACCTTCCTCGCCACTTACGGCCATTCTACCCCTGAAGAGGACGCCCTGCTTGAAAAACTTATTTTCAACCCCACGGCCGACTATTCGATGCTCCTTGCCCGCGAGGAGGAAGAAAGTCTGCCGCCGGAGCCTGCTCCGACTGATAATTCGCAGGACGCTCTGATCAACGCCTTCATACTCAAGAATAAAGCCCCGCATCAGCCGGTTCCGCAGGACGATGATGAAGCGGCTTCCGAACCGCACGCCGCACTCGCGCCCGAAGACCATCCGGTGGCCGTCAAAGACACCGCCGACGACTCCTCGCTGAGCGAAAGCCTGGCCAAAATCTACATACGCCGCCGCCGCTACGACAAGGCATTTGAAATAATTCACAATTTGAGTTTGAAAAATCCAAAAAAAAGTGTTTACTTTGCAGACCAATTGCGGTTTTTGCAGAAATTGATGATCAATTCCCGCTATAACACCTGATTTCTAAATTAATAAACCATACAATAATTATGTATATCGTACTGATTATCCTGACGCTCATCTGCGCTCTTCTTCTCATCTGCGTAGTGCTCGTTCAGAAGTCAAAGGGTGGAGGCCTTTCTTCCTCATTCGCCGGTTCAAACCAGATCATGGGTGTGCGCCGCACCAACAGCTTCATCGAAAAGCTCACTTGGGGCCTCGCCGGAGCCATCTGCCTCCTCTCCATTCTTGCAACATTCACAATGCCGAAAGCCATCAATGCTTCTTCTTCACGTGTGAACGCGGCCCCCGCCGAGCAGGCTGTCCCCGCCGACTTCAACACTGAAGTTCCTGCAGCTCCCGTAGCGGCTCCCGCTCCTGCCGCTGACCAGACTCCCGCGCAGGCTCCCGCTGCTGAAGAAGCTCCCGCAGAATAAACCCGATCTGCGGATTTCAACACGCGAATCACATTTTATCTACTCCATCCCCCCTTACCGGCCTGCCCTGACCTTCGAGTCGGTGCAGGCTTGATTTGATTCTATATGAAAGACTTATGGCTGCTGCTGCGGAGGTTCGTGCCACCATATAAAAAGTATCTTCTACTTAATATATTATTCAACTTCCTCTCGGCCTTTCTCACACTGTTTTCATTCGCGCTGATCATTCCGATTCTTGAAATGCTTTTCAAGGTGAAGGAGGCGCATTATGAATTCATGCCCTGGGGATCAGCCGGGTTGAAAGACACACTGATCAACAATTTCTATTGGATCACCCAGCAGTGCATAGGCGAGTGGGGCCCGATAGGCACCCTCGTGGCTCTCGCCGCTGCACTGGTCTTCATGACCGGACTGAAAACAGGCACTGCCTATGCCAGTTCCTACTTCGTCATACCGATGAGGGCCGGAATCGTGCGTGACATCCGCAATTTTGTCTATGACAAGATAGTCTCCCTCCCCATCGGCTATTTCACCTCCGAGCGCAAAGGCGACGTCATGGCCCGCATGACAGGCGATGTCGCCGAGATTGAGAACTCCATCATGGCCTCGCTCGACATGCTCTTCAAAAACCCGGTGATGATCATAGTCTGCCTGGGCATGATGATCATGATCTCCTGGCAGCTCACCCTCTTCGTGCTCGTGCTCCTTCCCATAGCCGGACTGGTGATGGGGCGAGTGGGCAAGCGCCTGAAGCGGAAATCGCTCCAAGGCCAGCAGCAGTGGGGCATAATAATGAGCTACATCGAAGAAACTCTCGGAGGTCTGCGCGTCATCAAGGCCTTCAATGCAGAGTCAAAGGTCACAGGCCGTTTCCGCAACGGCAACCAGCGCTTCTACAACATCACCACCTCCGTACAGCGGCGCCAGTCGCTCGCCCACCCCATGAGCGAGTTGCTCGGCACAATGACCATCGCCATAGTGCTCTGCTTCGGTGGCGCTCTGATCCTTTCCGGCAAGACCTCGCTCACAGCTCCGGAATTCATATATTATATGGTGATCTTCTACAGCATCATCAATCCGGCCAAAGATCTCTCGAAAGCGGTCTATGCCATCCAGAAAGGTCTTGCCGCTATGGAGCGTGTGGATGCCATACTCGCCGCCGTCAATCCCATAGCCGATCCGAAGACCCCGGCTCATATCCCTGACCTCAAAGGCCATATCTGCTACAGGAACGTCACCTTCGGCTACGATCCGGAACTGCCGGTGGTCTCTGACATTGATCTTGACATTCCTGCCGGCCACACCGTAGCTCTCGTAGGGCAGAGCGGCAGCGGCAAGTCGACCCTCGCCGACCTTCTGCCACGCTTCTATGACATCAACAAGGGCTCGATCTCGATTGACGGCTGTGACCTGCGTGATCTGCCTGTGCATGAGCTCAGAGGATTCATGGGCAATGTCAATCAGGAAGCCATTCTTTTTAACGACACTATTTTCAACAACATAGCTTTCGGCGTGAAAAGCGCCACCAGAGAAGAGGTGATAGCCGCCGCGAAGATTGCCAACGCCCACGAGTTTATCATGGCCACCGAAGAGGGCTATGACACAAACATCGGCGACCGCGGCTGCCGTCTTTCCGGAGGTCAGCGCCAGCGCCTGTCAATAGCACGAGCCATTCTCAAGAATCCCCCCGTGCTCATTCTCGACGAGGCCACTTCGGCCCTTGACAGCGAGAGCGAGAAACTGGTACAGGAAGCCCTGGAACGGCTGATGAAAGACCGCACTACTCTCGTCATAGCCCACCGCCTCTCGACCATCAAGAACGCCGACCAGATCTGTGTGCTCCACGAAGGACGCATAGTGGAGCGTGGCACGCATGACGACCTGCTTGCTCTCAACGGATACTACACGAGGCTTGTTGAGATGCAGTCCATGAAATAGAAACAGTGATCCCCTCTCGGCTTCGGCCGGCGAGGGGATTCATTTTGTAAGATCAAAACCGAATATTAATATAAATAGAAAGTAATTTTTGGCAAAATGTTTGAAAATTGTTTTAAAATGTGTATATTTGTCAAAAATTCACAGAATCTGCCAAGGCTGTCTCCGATAGGAATGATACATGAGTAAAGATTTGGATTGTTCAACGCTTGGATCGGACAAAGCCTGCTTATAGAGTACATGCTAATGGAAAAAATTGACAATTTAGACCGTAAGATCCTGGAGATCATTATGAGAAACGCGAGGATAGCCTCAAAAGACGTGGCAACGGAATGTGGAGTCTCACGCGCGGCTATCCACCAGCGCATCCAGCGTATGATCGACCTGAATGTTATAACCGGCTCAGGCTACAATGTCGATCCGAAAGTGCTTGGTTACCGCACCTGTACATATATCGGTGTCAATCTTGAGCGCGGGGCCATGTATCGTGAGGTAGTGCCGGAGCTTGAAAAGATACATGAGATCGTGGAGTGTCATTTCACCACCGGTCCATACTCCATGCTCATCAAACTCTTTGCCCGCGACAACGAGCACCTGATGGAACTCCTCAACGACAAGATCCAGATGATACCCGGCGTAACCGGAACAGAGACCCTCATCTCGCTCGACCACAGCATCTCGCGGGTGCTCCCGGTCACTTACGATGACTGATCGGGCTGACTCACCTACTCTCGCACTCCTCCCTCCTCAGGCTGTTTTTCCAACTCTATATATCTATCTGCAACTGCAAACCTCTCATGAAGAAACTGATCGGATCATTGGCTCTGGCCGCAGCATTTCCGCTGGCGGCCGAACTTGTGAATATTGATGGCGGATGGCGCTTCGCCTTCGGCAACACCGACCCGGCCAAGGATTTCGGGGCCGGAACAGAATATTTCAACTATCTGACCAAAGCAGCCTCGATCCATAACACGGGGCCTTACGCCGTGAAATTCAACGATTCGGCATGGGTCAGCATCGACCTCCCCTTCGACTTCGTGGTCGACCTTCCTTTTGAAAAGGATGCAAGCCACAGCCACGGTTACAAGACCGTGGGCTATAAATATCCCGCTTCGTCTGTCGGCTGGTACCGCAAAGTGCTCCCCGTGGCGGCTGCCGACTCGGCCAAACGCATTTCTCTCGTGTTCGACGGCATTTTCCGCGACAGCAAAGTCTGGTTCAATGGATTCTATCTCGGCGGCGAGCCGAGCGGATATGTCGGACAGCGCTACGACGTGACCCCCTATGTCAATTTCGGCGGTGACAATGTAATAGCCGTCCGCTCCGACGCCACTCTGGAGGAAGGCTGGTTCTATGAAGGCGGCGGCATCTACCGCCATGCCTGGCTCGACATCAGCGAACCGCGCCACATCAACCCCAACTCCGTTGCTACGGTCTATACTCCCGGTGCCGGACCCGAAATCAAAGTCAGCGGCCGCGTGGCCAACAAGCTCCACGGCCTCAGCCCCGCTCCAGGCGAGAAGTGGACCCTCTCTGCCGAACTGATTGACCGCGCGGGCTCTCCCGTAGCCTCTGAGCGCATCACCCTCACCGACCTCCCCGCCCCTGAAACCGAAAGCGCCTGGCAGCTCACTCTGCATCCCGCCTCGCTGACCGAATGGGATATCGAAAACCCCGCCCTCTACACTCTGCGGCTCCGGCTTGACGATGGACGTTCCGTATCAGCCGAGGACATCGTCACCGGTTTCCGGCGTGCGGAGTTCGACCCCGACCGCGGATTCCTGCTCAACGGCCGTTCAGTCAAACTCAAGGGAGTCAACATGCACCAGGACCATGCCGGTGTTGGAGCCGGAATACCCGATGCTCTTAATGTCTATCGCCTCAAGGAATTGAAGAAATACGGTGTCAACGCCTACCGCGCCAGCCACAATCCGATGACCCCGGAAGTACTCGCCGCCTGTGACTCGCTCGGCATTCTGGTCATCGAGGAAAACCGCCTGCTCGGCATCAACGGCTATCACACCGGCCAGCTTCGCAGCATGATTGACCGCGATCGCAACCATCCCTCCGTAATTCTCTGGAGCGTAGGCAACGAGGAGTGGGGCGTGGAATGGGATGAAAAAGGTGTCCGCATAGTCGATGAACTGCGCGATGTGGCCCATCGGCTTGACCCCACACGGCAGATGACCGTCGCCACAAGCAGCGGACCGAAGCCGGTGATACCCGCTGATGTGGCAGGCTACAATTATATGATGCAGAATCCGGTCGACCGCCACCGTGCCGACTATCCCGCGCGCTCGGCCTACGGATCTGAGGAAACATCAGGCTGCGGCACCCGCGGCGTCTATTTCGACGACCGCGCCAACGGGCGCATGGCCTCCCTCAACCGCACACCCGATCCGGCCGACAGCTGTCTCAACCGCATTGAACGCGGATGGAAGTTCTATGACGAGCGCCCCTGGCTCGGTGGCCTTTTCTATTGGACCGGCTTTGACTACCGCGGAGAGCCCAACCCGCTCGAATATCCCGCCGTAGGCTCGGAATTCGGCATTCTCGACTATTGCGGATTCCCGAAAGACGAAGCCATGTATCTGAAATCATGGTGGACCGACGAACCCACACTCCACATCTTCCCCCACTGGAACCTCCGGGGGCATGAAGGTGAGGAGATCGACCTCTGGGCCTATTCCAACATGGATGAGGTGGAGTTGCGCGTCAACGGCAAGAGCCTCGGACGCAAGCCGATGCCCCGCAACGGCCATCTGTCATGGAAAGCTGTCTACCGTCCCGGTCGCGTCGAGGCCATAGGCTATAAAGATGGCCGCAAGGTGCTCACCAAGCGCATTGAGACCACCGGTCAGGCCGTTAAGGCCATTGCGGAATGTGCCTGGTCTGAAGATGGGCTGCAGGTGATCAATGTCAGCCTTGTCGACAGCAAAGGCCGCTTTGTACCCGATGCCTGTCAGCCGGTCACAATCTCACTGACCGACGGCCTGAGGCTGCTTGGCGCAGGCAACGGCGACCCGGCCTTCCGCGGACAGGAACGTCCCGCCCCCGGAACCGCCCCGGAAAGCTTCACCATTCCCGCCTTCAACGGCCACGCACAGTTCATCATCCTAAACCCTGACTCAGCTCCCGTCAGAGTCACCCTCTGACTATTTTCACACCCGGATCATTTTTGACGTTTCAATCTGGTTGTGCCGCTGATCCGAAATAAAACCGCGGCAGCTTCTGTAAGATGAAGCCGCCGCGGACTGTTATTTTCTCGGCAGGCAGATAGACTGCCATGCGGATAAAATCAGGGTGTGTTTTTTTTAACGACCTGTTGGATAGTTTTTTTAGAGCTCGATGAGCTTTTTGATCTGCTTTTCGAGATTCTCCTTTGATTGAGCGCCTGCGAGACGGAGATCGCGGACCTGTTCGCCGTTCTTGAAGAAGAGGATAGTGGGGATTGACATGATGCGGTACTGGGTAGTAAGATCATTCTCTTCCTCGATGTTATATTTGCCTATGGCTACAGTGTCTTTGTATTCTTCGGCAAGTTCTTCAACCACGGGAGCCATGCGCTGGCAGGGACCACACCAGGTAGCCCAAAAGTCGATTACTACTGGTTTGCCGGAAGCGATAATGTCGTGTACGTTCTGATCGGTAAAAGTCATGACAGTTTATTTTTAGTTGATTTTTAAGGTTTTAAGGATTTTGATCACGAAGCCGTCCGGGAAGCGGATTGGCCGATGCAAAGGTAGGAATTTCCTTGATATTTCCAACTTTTGCGGTCACTATTCTGCTTAGCGGTCCTGAGGCAGACCGCTAATCGTTGATGGAGAAGCTGATATCTTCCTCGGTCAGGGTGTCGACAAGCTTGCGCGAGATCGGTATGCGCCGCGACGATGAAAGATGGAGCGAGCGGTTGATCTTCGGGTCGAAGATGCGGAACGAGAGTTCGCCCTTGGCATTGGCGTCGCTGCGGATCTCCTCCTCGATGAGCTCCTTGAGGTGCTGGGTGAGCTTGTCGGCCGGGAGATCGATTGTGATGCTGTTGACCAGCTGCCCCTTCACTGTGCTCAGCAGGCGTATGTTAGTGATGTTGAAGCGCGGGTCGGAGTTGGCATATCGGCGCTCGTAGCGTCCACTTATTAATATAGGTGTGCCGGGCACTCCGTAGTTGTGGAAGTTGATGTAGTTTTCATCAAACAGCATGAACTCCGCGCTGCCCGTATAGTCTTCTATCTTGAGTATGCCGAACTGCCCTCCGCGTTTCGACGGGCGGCTGGTGAATTCCACCACCATGCCTCCGAAGGTCAGGTCAACTCCCTCCACGGGTGCAAACTCGTTGAAGCCCTTGATGGTGCAAGATGTTCCATAGTTCAGTTCCATGTAATAAGGGTCGAGCGGGTGGGCCGAGAGATACATGCCCACCAGTTCGCGCTCGCGTTCGAGCAGGGTGGCTGCGGGCCATTCGGCCTGTGGAACCACCGGCGGACGTCCCGAAGTGGAAAGCTCGGCATCATCGCCGAAGAGCGACATGGCAGACTTGGTCTTGTCGGCCTGGAAAGCCTGGCCATAGCGCACGAGACTTTCCACGAATACCTCGCCGCGCTGGTTGGTGCCGAAGAAATCCTCGCGCTTGATGCCTTCGAAGCTGTCAAAGGCACCTGCATAGACAAGATTCTCCATCAGTCGGCGGTTGATGCCCTGTGAGGGCACTCGCTCCACGAAGTCGTAGATCGACTCGAACGGACCGCCGGCCTTGCGCTCTTCTATGATGGCCTTGACCACCCCTTCGCCCACACCCTTGATGGCCGCAAGTCCGAAGCGGATATCGCCGTGGGAGTTCACACCGAATTCCATGAAGCTTTCGTTGATATCCGGGCCGAGCACCGAGATCTTCATGCGCTTGCACTCGTCCATGAAGCCGGTGAGCTTGTTGATGTCAGAGCGGTTGCGGGTAAGGATCGCCGCCATATATTCCGACGGATAGTTTGCTTTGAGCCATGCGGTCTGGAAAGCAACCCACGAATAGCAGGTGGCGTGACTCTTGTTGAAGGCATATGATGCGAACTTTTCCCAGTCAGCCCAGATCTTTTCGAGCACCTTCGGATCGTGGCCGTTGGCCTGGCCCCCCTTGAGGAAGAGGCCTTTCAGCTCGTTCATCTTGTCGATGAGCTTCTTGCCCATAGCCTTGCGGAGCGTGTCGCTCTGGCCGCGGGTGAAGTTGGCGAGCAGGCGCGACAGGAGCATGACCTGTTCCTGGTAGACAGTCACGCCGTAAGTGTCTTTAAGATACTTTTCCATCACCGGAATGTCATAAGTGATGGGGCTGCGGCCGTGTTTGCGGGCAATGAAGTCAGGGATATAGTCCATAGGTCCCGGACGGTAGAGGGCATTCATGGCTATGAGGTCCTCGAACGTAGAGGGCTGGAGCTCGCGCAGATACTTCTGCATACCGGCCGACTCGAACTGGAAAGTGCCTACCGTGTTGCCGAGACTGTAGAGTTCATATGTCTTCGGGTCGTTGATGTCAATATTGTCTATGTCTACCTCGATTCCGCGGGTCTGCCTGATGTTGGAGATCGCTTCCTTGATGATAGAGAGGGTTTTCAGGCCGAGGAAGTCCATTTTGATCAGGCCTGTGTCCTCGATGATCGAGCCTTCATACTGGGTGACGATCATCTTGTCGTTCTCCTTCGAGTCGACGCTCTTGTCAACGGCCGTAGCCACAGGCACCCAGTCGGTGATCGGGTCGCGGCAGATGATCACGCCGCAGGCATGCACGCCCGTGTTGCGGACATTTCCTTCGAGCCGTTTGGCATATTCGAGCGTCTCGCGTATGAGCGGATTGTTCGAACCGAGCTCCTGAGCGAACTCAGGCACGTACTGATAGCAGTTCTTGAGGTTGGTCTTCAGCGTCTTGCCGTCAGGGCCGTCAGGCATACGCTTGGGCACGAGGTTGGCTATGCGGTTGCTTTCGGGCAGAGGCAGCTGCTCGACGCGGGCCACGTCCTTGATGGCCGATTTGGCAGCCATTGTGCCGAAGGTGATGATGTGGGCCACCTTTTCCTCTCCGTAGCGCTCGGTCACATAGTGGAGCACATCGGCGCGCCCGTCGTCATCGAAGTCGACGTCGATATCAGGCAGCGAGATTCGGTCGGGGTTGAGGAATCGTTCGAAAAGAAGGTCATATTTGATGGGGTCGACCTGCGTGATGCCCAGACAGTAGGCCACAACGCTTCCCGCAGCCGATCCGCGGCCCGGCCCTACGCTGACTCCGAGCTTGTGGCGGGCCACATTGATGAAGTCCTGCACTATGAGGAAGTAGCCCGGAAAGCCCATTGTCTTCATTATATAAAGCTCGAACTTGATGCGCTCCTCCAGCTCGGCTGTCAGAGGCGACCCGTAGCGGCGTTCGGCTCCTTCGTAGGCGAGTTTCGACAGATAGTCGGCCTCGAATTTTATACGGTAGAGCTTGTCGTAGCCACCAAGTTTGTCAATTTTTTTCTGAGCGGCTTCGGGCGAGAGCACCACGTTGCCGTTTTCGTCCTGCGTGAACTCGTCAAAAAGTTCCTGCTCGGTGATGCGGCTGCGATATTCCTCCTCCGTGCCGAAATCGGCCGGAATCTCGAAGAAGGGCATGATAGGCGCATGGTCTATGGAGTAGATCTCTACCTTGTCAAGAATCTCCAGGGTGTTTTCAAGCGCCTCAGGCAGGTCGGGGAACACAGCCGCCATCTCGGCCTGTGACTTGAACCACTCCTGCTTTGAATAGCGCATACGGGTGGTGTCGGCCACATAGTTGTTGGTCGAGATGCAGATCAGGCGGTCATGCGCCTCGGCGTCTTCAGCGTTGATGAAGTGCGAGTCATTGGTGGCTATGATCTTGATGCCGTGCTTGCGTGCCAGATCGATCAGCACCGGATTCACCTGCTCCTGCTCTACGTAGGTCTCGCGGTTGGCGTTGGGATCGTTGGTCTTGTGGCGCTGAAGTTCAATGTAGTAGTCATCGCCGAAAGTCTCCTTGAACCACAGCACCTGCTTCTCGGCCTCATCGAGCTGGCCGTTGGCTATGAGCCTCGGAATCTCGCCGCCGAGACAGGCCGAGCAGACTATCAGCCCCTCGCGGTGGGCGGCAAGCGCGGCCTTGTCGGTTCGCGGGTGATGATAGAAGCCGTCTGTATGGGCCTGTGACACGATCTTGATAAGATTCTTGTAGCCCTTCAGGTTCTTGGCCAGCACCACCAAGTGGCGTCCCTTGTCGGTCTTGTCAGAGCGGTCGGTCAGAGAGCCTTTGGCCACATACATCTCGCAGCCGAAAATCGGTTTAAACGCAAGCTTGCGCTCTATCTTCTCGATTTCCGGAGCCAGTTCGGCGCCGATCTTCTCGGCCTCCCCTTCGGGTGCCTCCTCGATCTTCTTCTTAAGGTCGGACAGCTTGCCTTTATACTTGCCTTTGACTTTGTTGACGTAGTTGAAATATTCCTTGACACCGAACATGTTGCCGTGGTCTGTCAGCGCGAATCCAGGCATACCGAGATCCATCGCCTTGTCTACAAGACCGGTGACAGAAGCCTGCCCGTCAAGCAGGGAATACTGGCTATGTACGTGTAGGTGAACGAATTGTTGCATGTGTGATCGTGTGTGGTTTACGGGCGGCCGCCTGCGGCCATTTCTATGCAAAGATAAGTAAAAAACTGCAATTTTTTTAGCTACATTTGCGGTAGTCATATACATTTCATGCAGAATCTTCTATGAAAAGAATTATTAACCTTTTGCTGCTGGCCGTAGCGATGACTGCGGTCTGTGCTGCTTCGTCAAGACCGGCGCATGGCTACCCTATTGATCCGGTTCCGTTCACATCAGTCCGGGTGACCGATGGCTTCTGGTGGCAGAGGCTGAAAGCGAGTCGGGAAGTCACCATTCCCCTTGCCTTCTCCAAGTGTGAGGAGTCAGGGCGATATAGAAATTTTGTCAATGCCGCCAATCCTTCAGACACTATTGCTGTCGGTGGATTTTCATTTGATGACACCGATGTGTACAAGACCATTGAAGGAGCAAGCTATCTGCTGCAGACATATCCCGACAAACAACTCGAACACTACATCGACAGCATACTCGTCATAGTGGCCGCAGCTCAAGAGCCGGACGGATATCTTTACACAAGCCGTACCATGAACCCTGAGCATCCTCACAAATGGGCCGGGTCAAAACGCTGGGAGAAGGTTGAGGAACTCAGCCATGAATTCTACAATCTCGGCCACATGGTGGATGGAGCCGTGGCTCACTATCAGGCCACGGGCAAACGTAACTTTCTTGACATTGCTGTCAGATATGCCGACTGTGTGTGCCGCGCCATCGGCGACAAGCCTGGGCAGCTGACGCTTGTGCCCGGACATCAGATTGCAGAAATGGCTCTTGCCAGACTCTATCTCGTCACCGGTGACAGAAAATATCTCGACCAGGCCGCATTCTTTCTCGACAAACGTGGCCGTACTTCTCGGCGCGATGCCTACAGTCAGGCCCACAAGCCGGTCACGGAGCAGGACGAAGCCGTGGGTCATGCTGTCAGGGCGGCATATATGTATGCCGGAATGGCTGATGTTGCCGCTCTTACCGGTGATTCGGCTTACATAAAGGCCATCGACCGGATTTGGAATAATATTGTGGGGATGAAATACTATATTACCGGCGGCATAGGCGCTACTGCTGACGGCGAAGCTTTCGGAGCAAACTTCGAATTGCCTAACATGTCGGCCTACTGCGAGACATGCGCGGCCATCGGCAATGTATATGTAAACCACAGGCTCTTCTTGCTGCATGGCGAGTCGAAATACTATGACGTGCTTGAGCGCACCTTGTACAACGGACTTATATCTGGGGTCTCGCTTGACGGCGGAAGTTTTTTCTATCCCAATCCGCTTGAGTCGGCAGGGCAGCATCAGCGCGCCCCTTGGTTTGGATGTGCGTGCTGTCCGTCAAACATCTGTCGCTTCATACCCTCGCTGCCAGGCTATGTCTATGCCGTAAGAGACCGCGACGTATATGTCAACCTCTTCATGTCAAACACGGCCCGGCTCGATGTGGCCGGCAAGCGGCTTGATCTCAGCCAGAATACCGCCTATCCCTGGAACGGCGACATATCGTTATCTGTTGACAGTAACAAAGCCGGCCGCTTCAGAATGATGATACGTATTCCGGGTTGGGTTGTCAACAGGCCGGTTCCGAGTGATCTCTACACATACACCGACGGCAAGAATCCCTCCTGGCATGTGAAGATCAATGGGCGAAATGCCGGCGGAGAGCTTGAAAACGGTTATCTTGCCATTGACCGGAATTGGAAAAAAGGTGACCGGGTGGAGATACATTTCGACATGGAGCCCTGCACGGTTAAAGCTGACAACCGTGTTGTGGCCGATAGCGGACGCATCTGTCTGGAGCGAGGCCCTATTGTATATTGTGCCGAATGGCCTGACAACAAATTTAATCTGCCTTCAGTACTTCTGAACCGCCATCCTGAAATCAGAGTGGAGAATGCCCCCGGACAGCTTTGCGGCATAGTCCGACTCGTGGCAGATGCCCAAAAGCTCGGATATGGCGCTGATGGCCGTCTTGTGTCTGAAGATATCAGCCTGACTCTCATACCTTATTATGCCTGGGCGCATCGCGGACCCGGTCAGATGGCTGTCTGGCTTCCGCAGTCACTGAACGCAGTCGTCCCGGAGCAATAGCCAACTCCGATAATCCATAAAAAGCAACTTGCCCCGCTTCCTGCTTGCAGGCGGCGGGGCAAGTTGTTGAGGATTAGATAATAAAAAATTGATTGTCTCTCGACAACCAATCTTAGTTAACCTTAAATCTAATACCATGAAAAACACGTTACAAAGGTAGGCACTTTTTGGATAACCTCCAAATTCGCGGCGATAAAAGTGTATTAATTTAACATATTTTACAACAAATTGTTTTCAAAAGGCGCTTTTGGGTGATATTTTGGCAGAAACAGCCATCATGGCTGGCAATTTGCTACAATGCGCCGCGCCTGTAGCCTGGTCCCTCGTTGACGGTCGAAATGCGGTTTGCATCAACACCAAAAATTTCGTATCTTTGCCTAATCAGTAATCCAATTCTGTTTCCACCACAAAATTATGAGCGAGGATACATTCACACCAGATGCTATAGACGACCCTGAAGAAAGCCGGGAAGAAACACAGCCCGTGCGCAAAGACGGATTTGATCCGCGGATAATTGTCGACACGTCAAACGACACCATCCGCCATCAGCTCCGCGGCATGTTTCAGAGCTGGTTTCTTGACTATGCGAGCTATGTGATTCTTGAACGCGCCGTCCCCAACATCGAGGACGGTCTGAAGCCCGTGCAGCGGCGCATCCTCCATGCCATGAAGCTGCTCGACGACGGTCGCTTCAATAAGGTGGCAAACATCGTGGGCCACACCATGCAGTTCCATCCCCACGGCGATGCCTCCATATACGAGGCCCTCGTGCAGCTCGGACAGAAAGAACTGCTGGTGGAGACTCAGGGTAACTGGGGCAACACGCTGACCGGTGCTTCGGCCGCTGCAGGCCGATATATCGAGGCGCGGCTCTCGCAGTTTGCTCTCGACGTGGTCTACAATCCCAAGGTCACAGACTGGACTCTCAGCTACGACGGACGAAAGAAAGAGCCCGTAACTCTGCCCGTAAAATTCCCGCTTCTGCTCTCCAAGGGAGCCGAGGGTATCGCCGTAGGTCTCTCCTCGAAGATCCTGCCCCACAACTTCAATGAGATCATAGACGCAGCCGTGGCCTATCTCCGCGGTGAGGAATTCACCCTTTACCCCGACTTCTACACCGGAGGCTTCATCGATGTCTCGCGCTATAACGACGGCGAACGTGGCGGCGTGGTCAAAATCCGCGCCAAGATCGAGAAGATCGACAACAAGACCCTCGCCATCACCGAAATTCCCTACGGCAAGACCACTGCCACCCTCATCGAGTCGATTGTAAAGGCCCAGGAGGCAGGAAAGATCAAGATAAGGAGCGTGGATGACAACACCGGCGAACATGCCAACGTCATCGTCTACCTCCAGCCCGGCACCTCAAGCGACAAGACCATCGATGCGCTCTATGCCTTTACTGACTGCGAGGTGTCCATCTCGCCGAACTGCTGTGTCATCTCCGAAAACAAACCCCACTTCATAGGCGTCAGCGATGTGCTGCGCCACAACGTAGACTCAACCCGCACCATACTCGGAAAGGAGCTGCAGATCCAGCTCGGCGAAGTGCGCGAGCAGCTCCACTTCGCATCGCTCGAACGTATCTTCATCGAAGAGCGCATCTACAAGGACAAGGGCTACGAAGAAAGCGAGAGCCGGGCGCAGGCCATAGAGCACATCCGCGGCCGTCTCGAAAAATTCAAAGACAAGTTCATCCGCGAGATAACCGACGATGACATCATCCGCCTCTTCGAAATCAAGATGGGGCGCATCCTTAAGTTCAACGTCGACAAATGCGAGGAGCAGATCGCGGCTTTCAACGACCGCATCAGCGATCTCAATTCCAAACTGGAACGCCTGACCGACTATACCATTGAATGGTACGAGAACCTCAAGCGCAAATACGGCGATGCCTACCCGCGCATGACAGTGCTCCGCAACTTCGACAATATCCAGGCGGCATCCGTGGCCGAGGCCAACGAGAAGCTCTACATCAACCGCGAGGAGGGCTTCATCGGCACCTCGCTCAAAAAAGACGAGTTCCTATGCAACTGTTCGTCGATCGACGATGTGATCATCTTCTATAAGGATGGACGCTACAAGGTGGTCAGAGTCCAGGAAAAACTGTTCATTGACAAGAACGTGCTTCACGTCGACGTGTTCAAGCGCAACGACAAGCGCACCGTCTACAATGTCATCTATCAGGACGGCAAGGGCGGCACATATTATATGAAACGCTTCTTTGTCACAGGCATCACCCGCGACAAGGAATACAACGTCACCGGCGGCAAACCCGGAAGCCGCGTCTGCTGGTTCACCGTCAACCCCAACGGCGAGGCCGAGGTGGTCAAAGTGACCCTCAAGCCAAAACTCAGGCTCAAGACCCTGCAGTTTGACGTCGACTTCTCGAAAATCAACATCAAGGGGCGAGCCTCGCTGGGCAACATCGTGACCCGCAACGAAGTCCACCGCTTCTCGCTCAAGGAGAAAGGCCGCTCGACCCTGGGCGGACGCGATGTCTGGTATGATCCTGACGTGATGCGCCTCAACTATGACGGTCGCGGCGAATATCTCGGCGAATTCAACAGTGGCGACCTTGTGCTCGTCATCCAGAAAAACGGGGAGTACTACACATCCACCTTCGAGGCCTCGAACCATTATCCCGACAACATTCTGCGCATCGAGAAATTCGCCCCCCATAAGGTCTGGACCGCCATTCTCGATGACGCCGACCAGAAATATCCCTACATCAAGCGCTTCACCTTCGAACCCACGGCAAAACCACAGCGCTATCTCGGCGACAACGAGAAGTCATCGCTGCTGCTGCTCAGTGACGAGCCTGGCCTGCATGTCGAGGTAGTCTTCGGCGGAGCCGACTCTTTCCGCCCGGCTATGGAGATCGTGGCCCGCGATTTTATCGCTGTCAAATCTGTCAAGGCCAAAGGCAAGCGCCTGACAACCTTCGCCATCGACCATATCACGGAACTCGAACCTATAGCGACCGAGGATATCCTCGATGAAGATGACGCCGAGCCGGGCCAATCCTCCGAAAGCGCCGATCAGGAGTCTGAAGACGTGGCTGAACCTGAGAAGAGCGACGATGAGGTGCGCGACGAACTCACCGGACAGCACCGTCTGTTTTAGGACACCTACTCTGACACCCCTCTTGAAACAGTCTCTGAAATGAAAGTCCGAAAAGCACTTCTCTCACTCGCCTCGCTGCTGCTCTGCCTGCCGGCTTCCGGCATGCGGCCCGTGGCCGACGCAGATACAGCCGCCACCGTAGTGCGTCCGGTTTTTGCAGCCTACACTCTGGAATATGGCTCGGCCCACTTGACTGACACCTATCTGACTCCGCTGAGATATGAAGGCTGGCATGCCGGATTTGACTATCAGCGCTATCAGGCCATGCGCTTCGCCCCGCGCGACTGGACCATGCGCCTGCACATGAATCTCAGCGTTGACAAGACCGACAATCCCGCCCGCAACGCATCGATGTGGGACATCATGCTCTCCGCCGACTGGGGTATGATGCGCAGATTCCGCCCGCTCACAGGCCTCACTCTTGCAGCCGGCGCATCAACCGGAATCGAACTCGGCTGCCTCTACAACCCCCGCAACGGCAACAACCCGGCCTCGGCCAAAGCCGCCTGGACTGTCAACCTGACCGGATTCGCCTCATACAGTCTCCGCATCTGGCGCCTGCCGGTTACTTTCACCTATCAGCCCACACTCCCGGTCACCGGCCTCTTCTTCTCGCCTGACTACGGCGAACTCTACTATGAGATCTACCTCGGCGACCATTCAGGCCTGACTCACTGCGCCTGGTGGGGCAACTATTTCAGGCTCGACAATCAGCTGAGCGCCGATCTTCACTTCGGATCGACGAATCTGCGCCTGGGCTACCACGGCACAGTCTTCTCATCGAAAGTCAACCATCTCGTGACCAACAGATTCACCCATGCGCTCTCAGTCGGTGTCAGCGGTGAATGGATGTCAGTCAACCCGCGCAAAGGCCTTCCTCGGAAAGTCCGCATGATCAGCGCGCTCTACTGATCAGCCGTCACGCCACGCTCACCCCGTCATCCCCCCCTCATTCCCGATCATTCATGAAATCAACCCTCTCAATCATAAGCGCACTGATTCTCTCGGCCTTCATGAGCTCCTGCCACGATGTCCGTGAATACGCCGATGATCCACGCGGCAATTTCGAAGCACTCTGGACAATTCTTGACGAACACTACTGCTTCTTCAGCCAGAAAGACATAGACTGGGATGCCGTATATGACACCTACGCCCGGCGCATCGGCCCTGAAATGACGGGCGAAGAACTTTTCATTGTCTGCGCCGACATGCTTGACGAACTGCGCGACGGCCATGTCAACCTCTCGGCGGCATTCAACACCTCCTACTATCGCAAATGGTGGAGCGACTACCCGCAGAACTTCTCGCTGCGCCTGATCGAGGAATCGTATTTCAACTTCAACTACCGCCAGAGTTCCGGAATGCTCTACGGTATTCTCCGCGAGAACATCGGCTATATCTACTACGGATCTTTCGCCAACCCTGTGGGAGAAGGCAATCTCGACAATGTGCTTTATTTCCTGAAAAATACCCAGGGGCTGATCATTGATGTCCGTGACAACGGCGGAGGCGATCTGACCAACGTGCGCACTCTTGTGAGCCGCTTCATCACCCGCCCGACCGTGGTGGGCTACATCTCCCACAAGACCGGTCCGGCCCACGATGCTTTTTCAGAACCTATGGAGATCACCTATAATCCCGCCGACATAGGCCGCATACGCTGGGGCAAACCGGTCATAGTGCTGACAAACCGGTCTACATTCTCTGCAGCCAACAATTTTGCCTCTGTGATGAAACTTCTGCCCGGAGTCAGACTGGTCGGAGCCACAACCGGCGGGGGTAGCGGAATGCCCTATTCGTCCGAACTGCCTAACGGATGGGGAGTGCGTTTTTCGGCCTGCTCAATGCTTGATGCCGAAGGCCGGAGCACTGAAGCCGGCGTAGAGCCTACAGAAGGCTGTGCGGTCGACATGGACCCCCTCCAGGCCCTCTCAGGCAAAGACACCATCCTTGAATTCGCCCTCGACCTTCTCCAGAATCCCCGATAGCCTCAATCTTCGAGATTTATGAGGTCATAAAACATTAAACGTGTAGGTTTTTCGCTATCGGTACTATTGAGATAAAGGAAGCCGTTTTTAAGATAAAATTCCTCTGCGGTGCGATATGCGTCTACCGTCATAAACCGACATCCGGTTTTATTGTCTGATACGAAATATCGTTTCATGAAATCCAACAATATAGAGCCGATATGCTTTCCTCTGATGTCATTGCTTAATGCAAAGCGACATAATTTTACAGAGGGATAATTTGTCAGTCTTTTTTCATTGACAAACCGATGTTTGCGGAATTTATTAAATTCATTGTTAGACGGAAAGTCTTTAATCGTGATTCTGTCATTTGCAAGGCTGAAATAACCGACTACTTTTTTATCAGAATTCCGTTCAATGATATAAGTGACAGCCAATAAAGCCTCTCTGTATAGGGGCGCATCGTTTAGTATAAAGTCATCTAAGTCATCATCGCCACATGAAAAAGCGGTGATGTACTCTTTTAAATCGAGTTTACGTATGCCATAATCACGATAAAATTCTTCAAAATTCATTTTTTTTGATTACGGGCTAACATTTTTATGACTGTATCATAGGCCGCCTTGATCTGGGCTTTACGTTCGGTGGTTTCCGGACGTGGGGTATTCATCAGCTCAACGAACCGACGGGCATCTTCTCCACTTAGGATAGGGGTATCTTGAATTGGTCGTGCCATATCTTTATTATAATTGAATACAAATATATAACAATTTTTGAAATAAAATAATCATCGGGTGATGACCCGGTATTCGGTCGGACCGCCTGAATGCACGTGGTAGCGCCTCAGAGCATAGCCGCGGTCTGCGGCAGGGCCGGTCAGCGGATTGCCGTGTGTGGCTCCGTAGATGTCGAAAGTGCTCCCGCACTGCGGACAGCGGGCCTCGGTTGCCCCCGGAGCTACCTCGATGCGCACCGTCGGGCGTGCCTCAACCGGGCAGGCGAGGTCATAGACATAGAGCTCGCCGAGCACATCAGTGGCCAGCAGCAGACCTCCGAAACCGGTGCGGTCAAGAGCCGTGTATGGGAAATCGGCAGGAATTCTTTCAGAGGAAGTAAAGATATAGCGTTTCGAGTCAGCGGCATCGCCTTTGACGCCGTGGATGTTCCAGTCGCCAACGGTCAGAAAAGTCAGCCGCACCTCCGCATAGGGGATGCGGTCATCGTCGACCGACTCGCATGAAACGAGCGCGCCCGTCACCGCTGAGGCGGCGAGCGCTGTCAAAAGGGCGGGAATCCGGAGGAGTGGACGGATTGTCATGTCTGTCTTGGAGAGTTGCTTATATATATATGTGTGTAAAGATCTCTTACTTGAAGAGCGAGGTGAAGACTTCGCCGAATTTGTTGGCGGCCTCCTGGAGCTTGTTGCCGATAAACGGGCGCAGCATCGGGGGAATCTCTATCTTGATAGCCGGAGTAAGCACGGTTGATTCCGGGCCCTCTTCCTTAAGGTTGATGTTGAGCGAAAGAGGCACGGGGCAGCCTTCGGCTGCGAAGCCTACGTGGGTGGGAGCTGTGCGCTCGCTGATGCGGAACACGATCTGGCCGATCGAAGGTGCGTCCATGCGCACGGTTTCGCCGTCGAATTCCACTCCGTTGAGCTGTTCGCGCTGTTCGGCGGGAAGCTGCTCTACGAGGTCGCGGTATTGCGACAGGTCTGCTACTTTTTCGTAGATCTGGTTGATGGGGCGGGGCAGGGTTACGGGTTTGCCGGTGTAGGTTGCCATTGGTTCGGGGTGAAGATTTTGAAAAAAGCCACCTGACCGAGGGCTGACAGCCGTTGATCGGGTGGCTTCTGATGGGGTTATTACGTTTTTTTGAGTGTTCTGCTGCTTATTCAGCCTCAGTAGAAGCGGCGGGAGTCCAGAGAGAGGGATCTTTGCGCCATTCCTTCAGAGTGTCTACATCGTTCTCGTGGATGAAGCCTGATTCGAGAGCGGCGGTGATGAGTGCCGAATAGTTCGAAAGGGTGATGAGGTTGACATTGGCATCTTTGAAGCGCTTTGTGGCCACGGGGAATTCATAACTGAAGATAGCCACCATGCCGATCACTTCGCAGCCGGCGTTGCGGATTGCCTCCACAGCCTTGAGGCTGCTGCCGCCGGTCGACACGAGATCTTCTATCACCACTACTTTCTGGCCGGGACGCAGATCGCCTTCGATGAGATTTTCGAGTCCGTGGTCTTTCGGGGTTGAGCGGACATAGACGTAGGGAAGGCCAAGGGTGTCAGACACGAGCGCGCCCTGGGCGATAGCTCCTGTTGCCACACCTGCTATGGCATCGACATCACCGAAGTTTTCGAGGATGATGCGGCTGAGCTCGACCTTGATGAAGTTTCGGACATCGGGATAAGAGAGAGTCTTGCGGTTGTCCGTGTAGATGGGTGAGTTCCAGCCGGATGCCCAGGTGAAAGGATTGTCAGGCTGCAGTTTGATTGCGCTGATCTTCAGGAGCTTCTCGGCAAGAATAAGGTCAAGATGTTTCATTTTTTGAATGAGGGAATAATGAAAATAATGGACTGATTATAATTCAAAGTGCAAAATTAGAATATCCTGCGCTCAATTGCAACTTTTTTTAGTTTACGTTTCTTAATGACTGCTTTGAAAAATAGACATTTGAAAAACAGACAGGCCACCGCTGACCCGATATTTGCCGGACCCTCTCCGGTGTTTCACAGGCGGATAGATAAAAAAGGAGATGTCTCACGACATCTCCTTTCCTTTTTAAACCTTTATCTTAATCTAATACTATGAAAAACACACATGCAAATGTAAGGATTAAAATTGGAACATTTGCACATCATAGCGTATATTTAACAATATTTGGCTAAAAATTAGAAAATAGATCAAAAAATGGCCTCTAAGCCCCCAAAGAGCTGTCTCGGATCTTGAAAAGAGCATAAATTTGATGTAACTTTGCATTTGAAAGGGATGCAAAATCAGTGAGGTTGTTAGAAACGACCTTTAATACAATAGTTAAACGAATGAAACATCTGTATGTGACCGATATGGACGGGACTCTGCTTGGACGCGACAGCCGAGTCAGTTCAAGAAGCGCGGAGATAATCTCTCGGCTCTCAAAGTCTGGAGTTCCGGTGACCGTAGCAACGGCCCGCACTCCGGCTACAGTCGAGATGCTCCTCGAAGACACATATATTAATATACCTGCCATCGTAATGACCGGTGCCGCTATGTGGGACCGCGTCAGCCAGCGTTACATGGATGTCATGTATCCCGAAGCCGATGCGGCCTGGAGGGTGATGTGCTGTTGCCGCGAGCATGGGGTCAATCCATTTGTCTACGTGCTCCGTGACGACACCATGCTTGAGGTCTACCACAACGGACGCATGAATTCGCGCGAATGGAAGTTCTATGAAGAGCGCTGCGGCCTCACCCGCAAGCGTTTTATCTTCGATGATCCTCACGCCTATGAGGAGCCACAGGCCGGAACGGTACTGATTTTTGCCGTGGGAGAGGGCAGGGCCATCGAGTCGGTGGCCGCAGAACTGATGGCCGACGGTCGCCTTTCAGTATCTTCTTACCGCGACATCTTCAACCCCGATGTGGCCTACCTTGAAGTCTTTGCGGCCGGCGTAAGCAAAGCCGCGGCCATCGGGAAACTCGCACGGCAGATCGGTGCCGACACAGTGACGGTCTATGGTGACAATCTCAACGATCTTTCGATGTTTGCCGTGGCTGACGATGCCGTGGCGGTTGACAATGCCATGCCGGGCGTGATGGAGAAAGCCGACCGCCGGATCGGAGCCAACTACGAGGATGCCGTGGCGCTTGACATGGCTATGTGTGCGCGCGCCGAAGGCTTCAGAGTATGACCAGTGTGATGCCCATGAGCGCCATCCCGACCACCACGCCTATGAGCGACAGATGGTGATGACCGAAACTTTCGGCGCCGGGAAGAAGTTCGTCAAAGGCTATGTAGACCATTATTCCCGCAACCACGGCCAGACAGACGGCATTGACCACCGGCGACCATAACGGCAGCAGAAAAGCCATGCCTACCAGTGCGCCAGCCGGTTCAGCCAGCCCTGACAAGAGCGAATAGAAAAAAGCCTTGCGCCGGTTGCCCGTAGAGTGGTAGATCGGCACCGACACGGCTATCCCCTCCGGAATATTGTGTATGGCTATGGCTATGACGATCGGCAGTGCCATTTCGAGCCCGTCGAGTGCCGAGATAAAAGTGGCCATGCCTTCCGGAAAGTTGTGAATGCCTATGGCCATTGCGAGCATTATGCCGGTGCGTTTCATCTTGTGGTGACTGTGGCCGTCAGTGAGCTCCTCCATCGAATGGGCTTCGTGAGGATTCTCATCGGCAGGCACGAGCCAGTCTATCAGCGCTATCAGGCCTATGCCTCCGAAAAATGCCGCGAGCATTGCAGCCGCGGCCGTCCGCTCTGGCATGACCGTGGCCAGTCCCTCGGAGGCTTCCGGCATTAGCTCCATGAAGGAAATATAGATCATCACACCGGCCGACAGCCCCAGCGCCCCGGCCAGCAGGCGGGTGTCGGTGTGGCGTGTGAAAAACGAGATCATGGCCCCGATTCCGGTCGAAAGTCCGGCGAAGAGGGTCAGCAGCAGCGCTATTAATATGGTTGAAAAATCCGGCATGTACTCTGATTGCAGATAGTTGTATTGTCAATTGATTAACATGCGGGAACCTGACTTGGTTTGTCCCGCTCAGTTATAGGCCGGAACTTTCGGGGCCACCACCGGAATCTTGAATCCGAGCCTGGCAATGAGTATGCTCATCAGTGGGGTCAGTATGTTGAAGATACAGCAGGGCGCATAGGCTAAGGTGCTCACACCAAGCACCGTTGACTGGGTGATGCCGCAGGAGTTCCACGGTATCAGCACCGAAGTCACCGAGATCGAATCTTCCATCGAACGGCTGAGAAGCCTGGCTTCGAGACGGTTGCGGCGATAGAGCGGGCGATACATGTTGCCTGTGATAATGAGCGAGAGATACTGGTCGGCAGTGGCGCAGTTCATGGCCAGACCGCTCGCCACGGTGGCGCTTACAATCCCCGTGCGGCGGCGCAGGCGGCTGGTAAACGCCTCGGTAAGACTTGTGAGCATACCTGTGCCTATCATGGCCGATCCGAAAATCATGGCGCTGAGCACCAGATAGACCGTAGGGAGCATACCGAGTATGCCGCCGGTAGCTGAGAGCTCGTCAAGAGCCCCATTGCCGGTCGACAGCGATGACCCGTTCCAGAGCGCAGGCAGCAGATCGGCCGCGCCAATTGACAGCTGCGGCTGGAGCAGGAAAATGCCCGCCGCGCCGAAAATCGTGGCCGCGGTCAGCACAAAGATCGTCTTTACTCGCATGATGATCAGCACAAGTGTCAGTGCCGGAATAGCCATTGTCCAGGGCGAGAGATTAAATGTCGATCCGAGCGCATCGAGCAGCGGAGCCGACTCCGGCGAGGGTGACAGACTGGAGGTCAGACCCACGGTCAGAAACACCAGCAGTGCTATGGTCATGGCCGGCACAGTGGTGAACATCAGATAGCGTATGTGGTCGAAGAGATCCACTCCGGCCGTCGACGAGGCCACCACCGTAGTGTCGCTCAGCGGAGAGACCTTGTCGCCGAAATAGGCCCCTGAGATTATAGCACCCGCAATCCAGGGATCGCTGTAGCCCATCACTTCGCCTATTCCCAAAAAGGCCACGCCGATGGTCGCGATAGTGGTCCATGAACTGCCCGTAGCCACGGAGATCACCGAACATACCGCGCAGGTGATTATCAGAAAGAACTTAGGCGACAGCAGATGAAGCCCGTAGGATATGAGCGTTGGCACCACCCCTGAAAGCATCCAGGTGGTGGCCACGGTGGCAATGCAGATCAGAATCGGCACAGCCGGAAGAATCTGTATGGCGCTGCGGCGCAGCCCCGTGATAAGGCTCCGGCGGGTGGCAATACCCCCTATGGCGCTGAGACCGAGCGAGAGAGCCGCCGCCGTCAGCAGTATCCACGGGCCGAGTTCCGAAACGGCATCGGCGCCACGGGCAATGATTACCGAAATGAGGGTAACGAGCAGAAAAGCGAGAGGGATGAGCGAGATTGTGACTGCGGGAGAGAGACGGCGGCCAAAAATTTTTGATCTGTTCAATTCAACTGACGGTTTATGAAAGTAAATATTCTTGGAAACTGTTGGAAACACATTGTTACTGCACGGCTGATCACAGCCTGACAGAGTCTGGTGGGATGAGGCTACACTTATCTTTTCGGACATCGACATGTCACTTGGAAGCACACATCGCGTTAATAATCGTGAAAAGCAATTCTGAATATCGCAGCGTCATCCTTTTCGTGCCTACAAAATTACAAAAAAATCCCCGATTGGCATTCGTTGCGGATCACAAACTCCGCTAAAAGGTCAAAAGGCATGTTAAAACCCCTTGCCCCCCTTCCGCTCAGTCTTGACATTCCCGCCCGCATCCCATCCGGAACCGTAAATCGGTGTCCTCGACCGGACACCCAATGCAAGATGAATAGCTAACCCGTGACACCTTTGCGCTCTGCGCTGCGGTGTCACGGGCTACGAGTAAATCTGCGTCCTCCGGACGCCCCCGCAGGCGGATGTTGTCCGCCGATGTGTCCCCCTGATGGTCTTGCGGGTAGCGGGTGTCCGTCAGGACACCGATTTAATAGTAGCCCCCGACACCGCAGCGCAGAGCGCGCAGGTGTCGGGGGTAAAATATATTCACGTAAATGAGGTGTCCGGACGAGGACACCGATTTACCGTTCCGGACGGCCCCATCGTGGGTATGCGTTCGCCAATATGGGTCTCCGGACGGCCCCGTGATCAGATCGCCTCGTCTTCAACGGTTTCGAGCAGGTCGGCATCAGTCGGCGCAGGAGAATCGGAAGTCGCGGCTTCGAGCTTCTTCATGATAGAGAAGATGAAAGCGGCCGAAACAAGACAGATGGTCACAAGGATACCCCAGAGCATCGCCGTCGAAATCTTGCCCCAGAGGAGCATCGGGATCGACACCAGATAGTTGCCCACAGCCGTAGCCGCGAACCAACCGCCCATCATCGAGCCTTTGAGTTTCGGAGGAGCCACCTTGCTGACAAAACTGATGCCCATCGGCGAAAGCAGAAGCTCAGCAAAAGTCAGCAGCAGATAAGTGGAAATAAGCCAGTTGGGCGACACTGACGCCGAGGTGCCGGTGATGGCCAGCGAACCGACGAGCATCACGCCGTAGGCCACGGCGGCCATGATCATGCCGTAGCCGATCTTGCGGGGAGCCGAAGGCTCGCTCTTGCGCTTGGCCAGCCAGCCGAAGAAGGCAAGCGAGAAGGGGGTGAGAGCCACTACATAGAATGGATTGAACTGCTGATACTCCTGCGGCTGGATGCCGGTGAGCGGATCGGGTGTCACAGAATAGAAATACCAGAGCGCCCAGCCCACCAGGCCGATGATGGCCACCGAGATCACGCGGCTGAGAGTGCCCTTCGACTGGAAGAGATTGAAGGCTGCATAGACACCTACGGCGATGCTCAGAAGAGCCCACACATTGAATCCGATGCGGGTCCAGCCTCCGGCTTCGGGCGAGGTGCAGCTCTTGGCGAATTCCGTCAGCGTAGCGCCGTTCTGGTGGAACACCATCCAGAAGAAGATCACCACTGCGAAGACGAGCAGCAGTGCCACCACTCGCTGCTTGGTCTGCGTCGGAGTGAGTTCCGGACCGCTTTCAGCCACAGCCTTTGCCGCTCCGGGCTGCTTCTTGTCGGTGAGGATATGGGCATAGGTGCGGCGTCCGAGGAAATAGATCAGGAAGCTGACTATGAGCGAGCCGCAGGCAATGGCAAAAGCATAGCTGTAGCCCGCCGAGAGGGTCGAGATATAGTTTGTGGCAAAAGCCGCGAGGTCGGTCCCGGCGTTCATGCCGTGGTCGGCCGCGGTGGTTATGAGTTCTGCACCGTTTTCTGTACCGTCGAGATAGGCGTTGCATATAGCGGGCAGCGATGCGGCATAGGTCAGGCCTTGCGCCTTCATGGCGAGGTTACACATGGCTGTGGCCGCCATCGGAGCAAACATCGAGCCGATGTTGATAGCCATGTAGAAGAGCGAGAATGCCGCGTCGCGCTGTCCGCTGTAGCGGGCTTCGTTGTAGAGATCGCCCACCATCACCTGGAGATTGCCCTTGAAAAGGCCTGTGCCGCAGGCTATGAGCACGAGTGCGGCGCAGAGTATCACGAGCGAGGTGGTGCTGCGGATGTCAGTCGGGATGGCCATGACCATATAGCCGGCAAACATGACGGCCAGACCTGTGACCACACACTTGGAGAAGCTCCATTTGTCAGCCACCCAGCCGCCTATCAGAGGCATGAAATAGACAAGGGCGAGGAAGCCCGCGTAGATCTGGCCCGACACGGTGGAGTCAAGGCCGAATTTGGCCTGCAGGAAGAGCAGGAAGATGGCAAGCATGGTGTAGTAGCCGAAACGTTCGCCGGTGTTGGCGAGCGCGAGCACATAGAGGCCTGCCGGTTGGTTTTTGAACATGGCGATTTTTGCAAAATATCGGAGAGGACCGCTGTGAGGGGTCCTCTCCGGGGTGAGAATTCAGTTATTATCGAGCATCAGTTATTTATGCTTTGGTGACACGTTCGAGCCAGTTTACCATGCCGAACATGACGCCCATCGAGATGATGCAGACTGCGAGGAAGACGCTCCAGCAGATCCACAGCGGCCAGTTGTTATACATCAGCGGGCCGATCCAGAGCAGAAGATTGCCGAGGGCGGTAGCGCCGAGCCAGAGACCCTGGCAGAGACCCTGCATGTGGGCGGGAGCCACTTTCGACACAAACGAGAGGCCTAAGGGCGAGATGAAGAGCTCGGCCACGGTCAGGAAGAAGTAGAGCAGGAGAAGCACCCACGGACCGGCCTTCATTGTGGCAGCTATCGCGTTGGGGAGTTCGCGGAACTCGATGCCTGAGGGATAGGCTTCGAAATATGAATAGAGGGCTAGGAAGAGGAAGGCCATGCCCGCCAGACCCATACCGATGGCGATCTTGCGCGGAGTGGAGATCTCGATGCCGGCGCGGCTCAGGGCGCTGAACATGAGCATTACAAGCGGGGTGAGTATGATCACGAAGAAGGGATTGGCTGCCTGCCAGATCTCAGGCGCGATGGATGAGGTGTCGACAAAGTCGCGGGCGAAGAGCGACAGCGATGTGCCGTTCTGGTGGAATGAGAACCAGAAGAAGATCACCACTCCGAGCACTGCGAAGAGGGCGGTCATGCGCTGCTTGATCTCCTTGGCCATTGCGCGGCGTTCCTCGTCGGAGATGCGCACTCCCTCGGCCTTGGCTTTCTTGCCGGGGGTGGGGAGGTTTTTCTTGACGCTCACAAAGATCAGGAGCGAGAGGAGCATGGCGCAGACAGAGGCGATGAACGAGTAGTGGATACCGGTGTTGAACACATCGAGATACTGTGCGCAGAAGGCCTGGATGTCACCTGCGGCGTTGCCTCCGGTCTCGGTGATGAGGGCATAGAGGTTGTTGAGGTTCTCGGTGCTCATTGAGTCGGTCACGCTCAGATACTCATGGCAGAGGGCCGGGAGCTTGGCGTTGTAGGCCAGCGAGTGCACGCCGAGCCACCAGCTGCGGAGCATCGGGGCCACGAAGGGAGCTACCAGGCCGCCCACGTTGATGAACACATAGAATATTTGGAAGCCGGAGTCGCGCTTCGAAGCATATTTGGGATTGTCATAGAGCTGACCCACGATGGCCTGGAGGTTGCCCTTGAAAAGACCGTTGCCGAAGGCTATGAGGAAGAGGGCGAAACAGGTCATCGGCAGCAGCCATGAGATGTTGTCGGAAGTGGAGAGGATAGGAATCGAGAGAATCACATAACCGAGGGTCATGATAATGAGACCGTTGATGATGGTCCCCTTGTAGTTCTGGGTGCGGTCGGCAATGGCACCGCCCACAAGACTGAGCAGATAGATGCCGGCGTAAAAGAACGAGTAGACAAGCGCGCTGGTCTCCTCCGAGAGTCCGAATTTCGAACAGAGGAAGAGGACTAAGACGGCATTCATGATGTAGTAGCCGAATCGCTCGCCCATGTTGCTGAGTGCAGCAGGAATAAGGCCTTTGGGTTGGTCTTTGAACATAACGGATTGATTAGTTTGATTTGGGTATTGATTCAGGGGGTTAAGAAGCTGTTTTTAGAAAACTCTAAACCGGGTTCCGGCGCAGAGTTTCCGCAAAAATAAGCAAAATAATCATAATTTATAATATTCCGGTAGAAAAATGCTGCGGTGACGGGCCAAAATCACACAAAATCTTACTATGACTCCTTATCCGGACAGTTGATTCTTTTTATAAAGAAAACAATGATGCATGCCAATAATGCAAATATGAACATCAAACCGATCATAAATAACTTACCACGTAATATGCTATACATCAGGAATGTCATCAAAATCATGCTCCATGCGGTCATGCAATCAAACATCTGTCTGATGATTGAAATTCCGGCGGCCGATTTTTTTATCTCATTTCGGACATTCCACCAGTCTGGGTGATTCTTGACAAAAAAAATCATACCCCACGTTATAAGAGATAATAATGGTATTATCAGACTGACTGAAGGACTGCCATATGAATCAATAGCTCCACTTATATCCCAATGAATCGGAATCAAATCGTATTGAGTTATCAGATAGCAACTGATCCCTAATTGGATTAATATTAATGTGATGTTAAATATCCGGATAAATTTATTCATTTATTTTGAGATTTGACATAATATAGATTTGTTTGATCTAAAATTAGCTCAAAATTCATTAATATCATAACAAATCGATAGTTTTTTATCTTTAAGCTTAAAAATTACACAAGCTTATTCTTATGACAAATGTGTGTTTGTGAGCGAAAAACTATGTATCTGGAAACGCCTGAAATTAGCGAACTTCAACAAAAGAAACAATAGCCTATACAATGAATATTTCCAGCCTCGATTTACTGCCTGATGGGAAAAGATAGGAATATTGGGGCCGATTTCTTACTTTTGCAGATGTCAACGGTCGCTTTTAACAAGATCTTAATGATAATGCAAAGATGGATAATGCAGATTTTCTGATACGTTTCAGCAGCCCCCGGCTGGGATATGGCAGTGTTGTGCTTGACAATTCGGAACTTTTGGAGATACCTCAGGGTGTGTCGGTAGTGCTCGGCCCGAACGGTGCCGGCAAGTCGACTCTCGGCCTTGTGATGGAAAAAGGACGCTACGCCTATGGCAACCGCCTCGAATTCGCCCGCCCCGACATGAAGGTCAGGATGCTGACGTTCACTGACATACATTCCTTTACCGGCATCGACGTGGTCAGCCACGAGCAGCGCCTGGAGTCGACAGTCAATGACTTCGTGCCGACTGTCGCCGAGCTTGTAGGTCAGCTGGCCTCTGACGGCGAATGGCTGCGCCTCTGCGAGTCATTCGCCTTGCGCGACGTCATGGACAAACGCATCAACTATCTGTCGAGCGGCGAATTGCGCAAGCTGCTTGTGGTCAACGCCCTGCGCTCGCGCCCCGACCTGCTGGTGCTCGACAATCCCTACATAGGTCTCGACTCCGCCTCCCGCCTCGAACTCGATGCGGCCCTGCGCTCCCTCCCCGCGCGCGGCACCTCCGTGGTGATGCTGCTCTGCGATCCGGCCGACATTCCCGCCTACGCCGTAGCCGTGTTGCCGATGGCCGGAAGGACTCTGCTGCCCCTCGTCACCGACCGTGCCGCGATTGACGCCCTGCGCTCTCAGACGCCTGTCTGCGAGGAAATTGACGCCTCGCAGCTACCCCTCCGCCCGGAAGCTGACGGCGATGACTATGAAGTGGCCTTCTCGATCACCGACGGCCATGTGAGCTACGGTGACCGCCGGATCATCAGTGGTCTTGACTGGACCGTCAGGCGCGGCGAACGCTGGGCGCTCACAGGCCCCAACGGCAGTGGCAAATCGCTGCTGCTGAGCATGATTTGCGGAGACCACCCGCAGGCCTACGCCAACTGCATCACCCTCTTTGACCGTCGTCGCGGCAGCGGCGAAAGCATCTGGGAGATCAAAGACCGCATAGGCTACGTCTGCCCGGAGATGCAGCTCTACTTCCGCAGCCCCCTCTCGGTGGTCGATGTAGTGGCCCAGGGCCTGCGCTCGGCCCTCAACCGCTATGCCCGGATCACCGACAGTGAGCGCAGCGAAGCCCTCGCCTGGCTCCGGCTAATGGCCATCAGTCATCTTAAAGACCAGACCTTCGATCGGCTCTCCTCAGGCGAACAGCGCATGGTGTTGCTGGCGCGGGCCTTCATCCGTCAGCCCCGACTGCTGATACTCGACGAACCGCTCCACGGCCTCGACGCTCCCGCCAAACAGCGCATCCGCCGCCTGACAGACCTCCTGACCGGGCGCAATTCCACTTCACTCATCTTCGTCAGCCACTACCCCCACGAAATCCCCTCCGGAGTAAATCATATCAAAACGCTGATCAAGAGGTAGATATAAAAACATTGAAAATATGGCAAAGCGAATAGTTACGAGAATCGGCGATATATTCTGCGTTGAATTGGGTAATGGCTACAAGAGCTATTTCCAATACATGCTTAAAGACTGTCATTATCTTGGAGGTGCTGTTATCAGAGCCTTTAAGACTAATTATCCGGTTGAATATGAGCCTAAAATAGAAGAAATTGTCAAAGATGAGGTTGCTTTTCATGCACTTACATATCTTCGTGCCGGGATAGATGAGAATACATGGTATAAAATCGGAAATTCCAAAGAAATAGGACAGGAAGAGCTTAAAAGTTTTGTGTTTGGGCTTCCACAGGAGGAGGATACCACCATTGGATATGAAAAAGCAAATGAACTGGATGCAAATATGGAGCCATATGAACATTGGTATGTTGGCTATGCCGGATGTGAAAGAAAAGATATCGGGAAAATTCCTGAATTTTTGAAGTCGATCATTGAGTGTGACGGCGTTTTGCCTTATACGTGTATCGTGGACCGTATCAGATATGGATACTATACATGGACAATGACTTTTTATGATGAAGTCAAGCGCAAGCCTTGGCCGTGGGTTGACAGTTATGTCCGGAAAGCCGACCCTCTTACCCGTGAAACGACTTATTTTCATTTCCACGGAAGCCGTGCTGTCAGAGAGGTTATTGTTGACTGCGATGGCAATATAACGCGATTGTCCTGCGAAAATCCTGTGGATGGCTGCCACACACTTTATGCCGGAGATTTCGGCGAAATCAACTGGCGCTACAAAGAATTCATCACCGAGGATGCGTTTGAAGATGTATGGAATAAATCAGATAAAAGCAGATAATGACATCCGTCCGATGGACATATATTTTTAAGAAACATTGAAAATATGGCAAAGCGAATAGTTACGAAAATCGGCGATATATTCTGCGTTGAATTGGATGATGGCTACAAGAGCTATTTCCAATATATCGCCAACGATATGACGCAGTTGAATAGTTCTGTCATTCGGGCTTTTGTTGGACGCTATCCGATGGATTATCAGCCGGACATGGATGAACTGGTTAAATCAGAAGTGGCGTTCTATGCCCATACGGTACTTAGGATCGGGCTTGTGGGCGATCATTGGTATAAAGTAGGCAAAAGCAAAGATTTGGGCCTTGATGAACTGGCTTCAGCGTGGTTTGTCGGCGAGTCTTCAACTGTCTATAATCCGGAAACAGACAAATTTGACGACGTTGATCCGTTGGAACATTTTTATGTATGGCATTGTAACGAATCGCAGATTCCCATCGGAAAAATGACTCCGGAAATCTCGGAAAGCCCGATGACAACAAATGGCAGTGTCTTGTCATGGTTCAGAATTGTTGAAAGAATCAAATATGGATATACTTCAGCAGATCTCTATTTAAACAGATATGTTAAACAAAAACCGTGGCCGTGGGTGGAGAGTTATCTGACTTACTTTGACCGCATGGCGAGACTCCGGTATTATTTTCATTTCAAAGGAGAGAAAATCTGCAGGGAAGTAATACGGACATCAGATGGAAATTTCATAAATTTATCCGAAAACGATCCGGAAAAAGATGGTTACGCTCTTTTTGCGGGATCTTTTGGCGATATAAGCTGGTGTGCGTGGAATGTCACAGGCGAAAAATTCAATACTATCTGGGATAAACATCATGGCAAAGAGAGTTAAAATAAAAATAGGCGATGTGTTCTGCCAGGAACATGGTGACGGCTACAAGAGCTATTTCCAATATATTGCGGATGACAGCGAGAAAGATGGTTGTCCGGTGATCAGGATTTTCAAAACCCGCTATGCGGTAAGTGAAAATCCCGGAATCGAGGACGTAATCTCATCAGAGGTGGGGCTGTATGTACATACGGATGTCGTGTCAGGAAGTGAGTTTGGAGGCGGATGGTATAAGGTTGGCGAAAGTGCCGATCTCGGTCTTGACGGACTGGCATTAGCCCGTTTTGTTGAGCTTGGCGACAAAAGAGACGACGAAGGAGAATGGTCGATAGATAAATTAAGCCGACTGGACCCCTATGAAGAATGCTTTGTCTGGCGTTGCGATGAACCACGTGAGAATATCGGTCCGGTCAATCCTGGCGACTGGATAGCCGGTGATGCTTTTGACGGCTCTGTTTATCTGTGGCCCAAGACAGTAGAACTGATAAAGACCGGTTATATAACACAGCGGATTGAAATGCCCCTGATTGATGATATTGTAAAACGGCGTGCATGGCCGTGGGTCGACAGTTATACAAGCCTTATCGACCCGTTGACGAAGTTTCAGTATTATTTCCATTTTCATGGAGATAACCTTGTCTGTGAAGTAATCGAAAAGCCTGACGGTAATACAGTGTGCCTGTCACCTGACAAGCCGATAGCGGATGGCTGCTCTCTTTTTGACGGGAAGTTTGGAGATATAGGGTGGCACAGTCATGAATTTATCGGAAAAGAAAAATTTAAGTCAGTTTCGGATAAATGTGAACAGGCTTCAACAGCCCCTGCCGGCAATGGCGGTTTCTTGCGCGGACTCCGTGACAGACTATGCGGCCGATAGGTGTCCGTGCGCGGGGACGGGACAGCTGCTATTGCCGGTGACGAATTTTATCTTTTGATTTTCGGATGGAATTCTGTAATTTTGCACAGTTATTACTCTCTCCCTCCGCATACCGCAATCAATAATCTTACAATTTCTATAACATCATGGCAAAGAAAGCATTGTTAATGATTCTCGACGGATGGGGAATCGGCAATCACTCCAAGAGCGACGCTATTTTCTCTACTCCTACTCCCTACTGGGACTATCTCGTAAAAAACTACCCCCACAGCGAGCTTCAGGCTTCAGGCGAAAACGTCGGTCTGCCTGACGGACAGATGGGCAACTCGGAGGTGGGTCACCTCAATATCGGCGCCGGCCGCGTGGTCTATCAGGACCTCGTGAAAATCAACAAGGCATGTGCCGACGGCTCTATCCTCGAAAATCCTGAGATTGTAGATGCCTTCTCCTATGCCCGCGACAACGGCAAGGCCATCCACTTCATGGGCCTCACCAGCGACGGCGGTGTGCACTCTTCGCTCGACCACCTCTATGCCCTCTGCGACATAGCCGCTAAATACGGTCTCGAAAAGGTCTACATCCACTGCTTCATGGACGGCCGCGACACCGACCCCCGCAGCGGCAAGGGCTTCATCGAGCAGCTCGAAGCCCACTGCGCCAAGTCGGCCGGCAAGATCGCCTCGATCATAGGCCGCTACTACGCTATGGACCGCGACAAGCGCTGGGAGCGCGTCAAGGTTGCCTATGACCTTCTGGTGAAAGGCGAGGGCAAGCAGGCGACTGACATGGCCAAGGCCGTGCAGGAAAGCTATGACGAGGACGTGACCGACGAATTCATCAAGCCCATCAACAACGCGGCTGTCGACGGAACAATCAAGGAAGGCGACGCTGTGATCTTCTTCAACTACCGCAACGACCGCGCAAAGGAGCTCACCGTGGCCCTCACACAGCACGACATCCCCGAAGCCGACATGAAGGTGATACCCGGCCTGCAGTACTACTGCATGACCCCCTACGACGCATCCTTCACCGGTGTCCACATCCTCTTCCCCAAAGAAAACGTTGAAAACACCCTCGGCGAATATCTCTCAAGCCTCGACAAGAAGCAGCTCCACATAGCCGAGACCGAAAAGTATGCCCACGTGACATTCTTCTTCAACGGCGGACGCGAGCAGCCCTACGAAGGCGAGGAGCGCATCCTCGTGGCATCGCCCAAGGTGGCAACCTACGACCTCAAGCCCGAAATGAGCGCCTATGAGGTGAAAGACAAGCTCGTGGAGGCAATCAGGGAAGAGAAATATGACTTCATCGTGGTCAACTACGCCAACGGCGACATGGTGGGCCACACCGGAGTCTACGAAGCCATCTGCAAGGCTGTCAAGGCCGTTGACGAATGCGTGAAAGACACCGTTGAGGCCGCCAAGGAAGCCGGCTACGAGGTGATCATCATCGCTGACCACGGCAACGCCGACAACGCCATCAACGCCGACGGCACCCCCAACACAGCTCACTCGCTCAACCCCGTGCCCTGCATCTACGTGACCGACCGCGCCGGTGCTACCGTGGCCGACGGCAAACTCGCCGACGTGGCTCCCACCATGCTGAAAATCATGGGCCTCGAACAGCCTAAGGAGATGACCGGCCACGCCCTCATCGGCTGATAGGCCGAGCCGGCATCCACCACACCCTCCACTTGACCTCACAGATGGAATCCATAAAACAACTCTACAAGATAGGCCACGGCCCCTCCAGTTCCCATACTATGGGGCCGCTCAAAGCCGCGCAGGAGTTCGGAGCCAGCTATCCGGAGGCCGCATCCTTTAACGTGACCCTTTTCGGTGCCCTCGCAGGCACCGGAAAGGGCCACATGACAGATGTGGCTATCCTCGGAGAGCTTCAGAAGACAGCTCCGACCACAATCCTGTGGGAACCCTCGGTGTTCCTTCCCTTCCACCCCAACGGCATGACTTTCGTGGCCCTCGGCGCTGACGGCAGCGAACTGGGCCGCGACACGGTCTACTCGATCGGCGGCGGCGACATTGTCCACGAGGGCGAGGAGCGTCCCGACGCAAAGACCGTCTATCCCCTGAGCCGTATCTCCGACATCCTGGACTGGGCCGACAAGTCGGGCAAGAGCTTCTGGGAATACGTCGACGAATATGAAGACAGCGACGTCTGGGACTATCTGCGTGAGGTCTGGCAGGTGATGAAAGAGGCCGTAGAGCGCGGCATCGACGCCGAAGGGGTGCTCCCCGGAGGCCTCGGAGTGCGCCGCAAGGCCGTCAGCTACTATCTCCACGCCTCAGGCCACAACGACAGCCTGCGCAGCCGCGGCCTGGTTTACGCCTATGCCCTCGCCGTCAGCGAGGAAAACGCATCGGGCGGCAAGATCGTCACCGCACCCACCTGCGGGTCATGCGGAGTGCTCCCGGCTGTCCTCTATCATCTCTCGACCTCGAAAGGCTTCAGCGACAAGCGCATACTCCGCGCCCTTGCCACCGCCGGACTATTCGGGAGCGTGGTCAAGTGCAACGCCTCTGTCTCAGGAGCCGAAGTGGGCTGTCAGGGCGAAGTCGGAGTGGCCTGCGCTATGGCCGCCGCAGCCGCCAGCCAGCTCTTCGGCGGAACCCCCGCCCAGATCGAATATTCGGCCGAGATGGGACTCGAACACCACCTCGGACTCACCTGCGATCCGGTGTGCGGGCTGGTGCAGATACCCTGCATCGAGCGCAACGCCTATGCCGCCGCCCGCGCGCTCGACAGCAACCTCTACGCATCCTTCTCCGACGGCCGCCACTCGGTCAGCTTCGACCGCATTGTCGAGGTGATGAAGCAGACGGGCCATGACCTGCCGTCGATCTACAAAGAGACCGCCCAAGGGGGCCTGGCCGCTATAAAATAGTCTTAAAAAAATTCAGATGGCATGACACGCAAATATGATTTTCTTGTGATCGGCTCAGGCATAGCCGGCATGAGTTTTGCCCTTAAGGTCGCTTCAAAGGGCAAAGTGGCCCTGATATGCAAGACCACTCTCGATGAAGCCAACACGGCCCTCGCCCAGGGCGGAGTGGCTTCGGTCACCAACCTCGAAGTAGACGATTTCGAGAAACACATCAACGACACAATGATAGCCGGCGACTGGCTCAGCGATCCTGAAGCTGTCAGAAAGGTTGTCACCGAGGCTCCCGGACAGATACGTGAGCTTATCAACTGGGGCGTTGACTTCGACAAGAAGGAAGACGGCAGCTTCGACCTCCACCGCGAAGGCGGCCACTCGGAGTTCCGCATCCTCCACCATGCCGACAACACCGGATTCGAGATCCAGGAATCGCTCATCAAGGCTGTCAGGTCGAACCCCGACATCGACATCTTCGAACATCATTTTGCCATCGAGATCATCACCCAGCACCATCTGGGCAAGATAGTGACCCGCCGCACACCTGACATAACATGCTACGGAGCCTACGTGCTCGACACGCAGACAGGCGAGGTCGACACCTTCCTCTCGCGCATCACCCTCATAGCCACCGGCGGTGTAGGTGCCGTCTATCAGACCACCACAAATCCGCTCGTGGCCACCGGCGACGGCATCGCTATGGTCTACCGCGCCAAAGGCACCGTCAAGGACATGGAATTCATCCAGTTCCACCCCACGGCCCTCTATCATCCCGGCGACCGCCCGAACTTCCTGATCACCGAGGCCATGAGAGGCTACGGCGCAGTGCTCCGCAACCTCAAGGGCGAGGAGTTCATGCACAAGTATGACCCCCGCCTCTCGCTCGCCCCGCGCGACATTGTGGCCCGCGCCATCGACTCGGAGATGAAGCTCACCGGCGATGACCACGTGTATCTCGACGTGACCCACAAAGACCCCGAAGAGACCCGCCGCCACTTCCCCAACATCTATGCCAAATGCCTCTCGCTCGGCATCGACATCACCAAAGACTACATACCCGTGGCTCCCGCCGCCCACTATCTCTGCGGAGGCATCAAGGTCGACTCCAACGCCGAGTCGTCGATCAGGCGCCTCTACGCCGTGGGCGAGTGCTCCTGCACAGGCCTGCACGGCGGCAACCGCCTAGCATCCAACTCGCTGATCGAGGCTGTGGTCTATGCCGATGCAGCTGCCAGACACGCCATTGCCAACGCCTCGCACTACGAGTGGCGCACCGATGTGCCCTCCTGGAACGACGAAGGCACACGCCACCCCGAAGAGATGGTGCTCATCACCCAGAGCATCAAGGAAGTAAACCAGATCATGGGCACCTACGTGGGCATAGTCCGCTCCAACCTGCGCCTCGACCGCGCCTGGAACCGCCTCGACATTCTCTATGAGGAGACCGAGAAGCTCTTCAAGCAGTCAAAAGCCTCGCGTGAGATCTGCGAGCTGCGTAATATAATTAATGTTGGCTACCTGATCATGCGCCAGGCCAAGGAGCGCAAGGAGTCACGCGGCCTGCACTACACGGTTGACTATCCGCCCGTGCCACGCGGACAGCACGGAGAGTGATCCCCCCTCTGACATTTCCGACCGCCTGGCTGTTATAAGTTGTTATAATAGGTATAATGATCCTGATCCGAAAGATAATATTCCTCCTCATACTGACGGCTGTGACGGTGGCCGCGCCTTCGGTGGCGCAGGCCGCCGGCGCCGCTCAGGCGCTGCCTGACGGCCCTGAGACCGATGTCGAGGTGGGCGACGGCAGGGTCAAGCCGATCCGCGGCTATTACTTTTTCGACGGCGAGGACGGCGAGCAGACCCTGATGCTGGTGCTCGCCGATGTCACCGTGTTTCCTCCCCTCAAGTTCAAAAACAAGAAGGAGGAGGAGTTCTACTGGAAAACCGTGCGCGATGTCAAAAAGACGCTCCCCTATGCCAAACTCATCTGCGAGACGCTGATCGAGACCTATGAATACATCGAGACATTCCCCACCCAGAAGGAGCGCGAGGAGCATCTGAAACGCATGGAAGGGGAGGTGTTCAAGCAGTATAAGCCTGCCTTGAAGAAGTTTACCAAGTCGCAGGCCCAGATGCTTGTCAAGCTCATAAACCGCGAGACCAACCAGTCGAGCTACAATATTCTGAAAGCATTCCTCGGCAGTTTTCGCGCCGGATTCTGGCAGACCTTCGGCCGTCTCTTCGGCGTGAATCTCAAGACGGATTATAACCCCGACAAGGACCGCAAGGATGCCATAGTGGAGCGCGTGGCCACAATGGTCGAACTCGGCCAGCTCTAACCCGCAGCCCGTGGCCTGTCCGGAGCACACCTGGCGGACATGTTGAGGTCCCGGTCCGTTCGGGTTTGTAAATCGGTGTCCTTGACCGGACACCACATTTGCGTGAATATCTTTACCCCCCGACACCTGCGCGCTGTGCGCTACGGTGTCGGGGGCTACTATTAAATCGGTGTCCTGTCGGACACCCGCCCGTGGGGTGATCAGTGGGCGAAGAAGACGATGAGCCAGGTGGAGATTGACATGTAGATGAGCATGCCGATGATGTCGTTGGTGATGGAGATAAAGGGGCCCGTGGCTATGGCGGGGTCGATTTTCAGTTTCTCAAGCGTGAGGGGCACGAAGGTGCCGAAGACCGAGGCGAACATCACCACACAGAATATCGAGATTGACACGGCGAAGGTGGTGACCTCATGGCCGGCTCCGAGGGTGAAGAAATTGTAGAGGAATACCAGCAGGGCTATGATGCTGCCGTTGAGCAGTCCGACGCCGAGTTCCTTGAGCAGCTGGCGCGAGGATTTCTTGATGTCGAGCGAACCGTTGGCGAGGCCCTGCACCACGATTGCCGATGACTGGGTGCCGACGTTTCCACCCGTTCCGCCGATCAGGGGGATGAAGAGGGCCAGGGCCGGATCGACCACGAATCCACCTTCGAAACGTCCGAGAATCACTGAATTACACAGTCCTCCCACCATGCCGATGAGGAGCCAGGGCAGGCGTGCTTTGGTCTGGGCGAAGAGTTTGTCGTCGCTCTCTACGTCGCCTGACAGACCCGATGCCAGCTGGTAGTCACGTTCGCTTGAGTCACGCACCTTGTCCATGACGTCGTCGACGGTTATGCGTCCAAGCAGACGGCCTATGGAGTCGATGACCGGCATGGCCACAAGGTCATATTTTTCGAAATCGAGGGCCACATCGTCAATCGGCGTGTCGGCCTTCACGGCCACCGGATCGGTCTCCATCACGTGGCGTATTTTCGACACCGAGGGGTGGGTGATGAGTTTTTTCAGCGGGAGGGTGCCGCGCAGACGGTCTTCGTTGTCAACCACATAGACGTAGTAGACCTCGTCCATGTCCTCGGCCTGCATACGCATCTGTTTGATGCATTCGGGCATGCTCCAGTTTTCGTTGACCACTATCATTTCGGTGCCCATGAGGCCGCCGGCAGTGTCTTCGTCATATTTCAGAAGGTCGATGATATCGCCGGCCTGCTCGACGTCGTCGATGTGGCTGAGGATCTTCTCGCGGTCATCCTCGTCGAGCTCCTGGATGATGTCAACGGCATCGTCGGTGTCAAGGTGTTCGATCTGCTTGGCGATGTCGGCCACGTCCATCTTAGAGAGGAGCTTGGCGCGGTCATCCTCGTCGAGTTCCATGAGCACATCGGCCTGCATCTCTTCGTCAAGAAGTTTGAAAAGATATTCGGCTTCTTCGAGGTCGAGATCCTGATAGAGTTCGGCAATGTCGGCCGGGTGGAGATCGGCGAGTTCCTCGCGGGCCGCGGTGTCGGCGCGGTCATGGATTATTTTGCGGAGATGTTCGAGATATTCGGGGGTGAATTCTTTCATGGTGCGAGGCTTTTGGAGTGGTGCTTGTGGGGTAAGACTTCCGTTGGTTTGCTCATTCGGGGCGCCATGTCAGAGGGTCATTCAGTCCTGACGGGCGCATGAGGCGATGAGCCGTGTGAGCTCTATGAACTGCTTGACAGTGAGCTGTTCGGGGCGCATGGAGAGCAGCGGGTCGTCAGGCAACGGCACTCCGGCCGGGAAGAGTCCGCGCAGGGAGTTGCGTAGGGTTTTGCGCCGCTGGCCGAAGGAGGTCTTCACCACGGTTTTGAACAGACGGTCGTCACAGCCGAGGTCGGTCACGCCGTTGCGGGTCATTCTGATGACTCCGCTTTTGACTTTCGGGGGCGGGTTGAACACGTTCTCGCTCACCGTGAAGAGGTATTCCACGTCATACCAGGCCTGTAGCAGTACGCTCAGGATGCCTCTGGCCTTTGTGCCCGGAGCGGCAGCGAAGCGTTCGGCCACTTCGCGCTGGAGCATTCCGGAGCAGCAGACCACCTGGTCGCGGTAGTCGAGCACATGAAAGAAGATCTGTGATGAGATGTTATATGGGTAATTTCCGATCACGCAGAATTTCTGTCCGTCGGGATAGGTCTGCGCCAGATCGAGCCTCAGAAAATCGGCATCGAGGATGCGCCCCGACAGTTCGGGGTAGTTGTAGCGGAGATATTCTATGCTCTCGCCGTCGATTTCGGCCACTTTTACGTCGTGGCCGCCGGCAATGAGATATTTGGTTAGCACGCCCATTCCGGGGCCTACCTCCATCACGGGCAGTCCCTTGAAGTCATCGAGGGTCGAAGCAATGCGGGCGGCAATGCTTTCATCGGTCAGAAAGTGCTGACCGAGAGCTTTTTTCGGGCGCACCGGTGAGCCTGATCCGGCTCCGCCGCGGTTTTTTCTGTTTACTGCCATAGTTTTTCTGCGATACGTGATTTCCAACTGCAAAGATAAGCCTTTTTCGGCGATATTTGCGATATTCAACATCAATTTGCTTATTTTAAGCGGCCGTGAGGCAACCATAGGCGGTGGTGTGTGGTTTTATAGATGAACGTGAATTCAACATCACGCTTCATCAAGGTAGCCTCCCGCCACAGGCCTCAGGCTATAAGCGAAGAGCAGAGCTCGAACCTCAATTCGGCTCTCTCTGCCCCGATTGAAGGTTTCTAAACCGTAGAAACCTTAGAGAGGCGGCACCAAAAGCCCGCCTCCCGACTTTTTATTACCCAGCCCGGCAGTGGAACCAGCGTCCCGCCGGGCTTTTTCGTGCGCCCGCCGGCGGGCCGTCAGGGGCCCGCTTTGCGGACACCCGCCGATCGCGGGGCCATCCGGGGCGGTAAATCGGTGTCCTCGACCGGACACCACATTGGCATGAATGTCTTTTTCCCCCCGACACCTACGCGCTTTGCGCTGCGGTGTCGGGGGCTACGTGTAAACCGGTGTCCTGGCGGACACCCGCTGTCCGCGGTCCGTCCGAAATCCGTCATGTGGACACCCGCTGTCCGCGGTCCGTCCGAAATCCGTCATGCGGACATCCGCCACCCGTGGCCCGTCCGAAATCCGTCATGCGGACATCCGCCACTCGTGGCCCGTCCGGAAGGCGTCATGGCTGACACCCGCTGTCCGGCCGGCCTGGCGTCCGGAGGACGCAGATTTACTCGTAGCCCGTGACACCGCAGCGCAAGGCGCGCAGGTGTCACGGGTTAGCTATTACCCCGGTAAAGGTGTCCGGTCGAGGACACCGATTTACGGCTCCGGACGGCCTGTCTCCGCATTATCGCACTCTTTCGGGAGCCGGGTGTTGTATCTTTGCAGAAGTTCTTTCCGATATGGATTTCAATAACCTTTTAACCTTTCAACCACGTTTTGAAGCTATGAAAACCACTGTTACCGAAAATAATACCAAGGTAAAAAGACAGAAGCGTCAGGCCGAGCCCAAACGGCCTGTGTCACAGAAGTTTTATGACGACATCAGCAATCGCGTCGGCATAGCCACGTCATATCTCTGTGACCACAGAACCCAATATCTTATGATCATGCACATTATCGACGGCTATATGGCCGGCGGCCCGGCTCCGGTCAGGTCAGACGGCATTGACGCGCTGATGACTTTTGCTCTTTTGCGGCCTGAGATTGACAAGGCTATGGCGCGCTCACGCCGTGCACGCGAGTCTGCTGCGCGCCGGCGTGAAGCAAAAGCGGCCGCCCGGACGAGGCAGCCGCTTGATGGTGATGATGTGTCTCAGCAGGCAGAGGTGCCCGTGACAGACGGTGACAGATCAGTAGCCGGTGGCCTTCATGGTGAGACCGGTGGTTTCCTGGAGTCCGAAGAGCAGGTTCATGGTGTGGACCGCGTTGCCGGCGCCTCCCTTGAGGAGGTTGTCGATCACGGCTGTGATGAGCAGCTTGCCTCCGATCTTGTCGAGGTGGATGATGCACTTGTTGGTGTTGACCACGTCTTTCAGGTCAGGAATCTTGGAGGTGATGAACGTGAAGTTGTGGTCGGCGAAGTATTCGCTGTAGATCCTGATGATCTCGGTGAGCTCCAGCGGGCAGTCGAGATAGCTGACTGCCATTATGCCGCGCGAGAATGAACCGCGCATCGGCAGCATGTGGATCTGTGAGTCGAAGCTCTGCTGCATGGCTCTGAGCACCTGAAGTATCTCAGGCATCTGCGGATGGGCAAAGGGGCGGTAGACCACCATGTTGTCGTTGCGCCAGGCATAGTGGGTTGTGGGCCGGCGTTCGGCTCCTTCGCTTGTGGCTCCGGTGACGATGGTGGTGTGGATGTCGGAGTTGAGCAGCAGGTTTTTGGCCAGGGGTATCAGCGAGAGTTCCACGGCCATTGCGAGGCAGCCGGGATTGGCCACATGCTTGGCTCCGCGCACCATCGGCTTGCGGTTCAGTTCTGAAAGACCGTAGACAAAGTCATGCGAGCCGTCCTCGATGCGGTGGTCGCGGGCGAGGTCTATGATCTTGAGGTCTTCCGGTATGGTGTGGGTTTCGATGAACTCACGGGTTTTGCCTGCGGGGCGGCAGCAGAAGAGGACGTCGATGTTTTTCAGGTCGATCGTGTTTGAGAAGCTCATGTCGATCTCGCCGTGAAGTCCCTGGTGGACGTCGACAATGCGCTGTCCGGCCACGGTGCGGGAGTGGACCCACTTCAGTTCGACGTCGGGGTGGTTGAGGAGAATTCTGACCAACTCTCCGGCGGCATAACCGGAACCGCCGATGATTCCTACGCGTATCATGGTTCTGTTTCGATAGATTCTGTGTGAGAGATACTGTGTGTGTGAGGATTGATGTCCGGTTGACTATGCTTCGGGGAGGCTGATGGTCTCGATGCCGCGGGTGATGCGTCTGACGGTCTCTTCGAGGCCCAGCAGTTCGGTGATGTCGAAGATGTGGGGCCCCTTGCATTCGCCCACCAGGGTCAGGCGGAAGGCGTTCATGACGTTGCCGAGATGATAGCCCTTGGCTGCCACCCATTCGAGCACCGGGGGCTCGGCTGCGGCAGAGCTGAAGTCGGGGAGGGCGCGGAGCTGTTCGATGAGTTCGGCGAGCAGCTGCGGTGTTTCAGGCTTCCAGCGCTTCTTGATGTCTTTTTCCGCATAGGTCTCAGGGGCCTTGAAGAAAAATTTCGACTGGTCCCAGAGCTCGGCCACGAAGTTGACACGGCCCTTGACGAGGCTGATGACGCGGGTTATGTAGTCGTCGCCGAAATCGTCGGGGTTCACGCCGTTGGCTTCCAGCACAGGGCGGAAGAGGCGGGTCAGTTCGGCATCGGGAGTGGCCTGGATGTATTCGTGGTTGAACCAGCGGCCCTTGTCGAAGGCAAACTTGGCGCCTGAGCGGGAGCAGTGGTCGAAAGAGAATTTGCTGATAAGTTCGTCCATCGACATGATCTCGGTGTCATCGCCGGGGTTCCAGCCGAGCAGGGCGAGGAAGTTGATGACAGCCTCAGGCAGATAGCCCGACTCGCGGTAGCCCGACGAGATAGCTCCGGTCTTTGGATCGTGCCATTCGAGGGGGAAGACAGGGAAGCCGAGGCGGTCGCCGTCGCGCTTCGAGAGTTTGCCTTTGCCGTCGGGCTTGAGCAGCAGGGGCAGGTGCACGAAGTCGGGGCGCGTGTCGGCCCAGCCGAATGCCTCGTAGAGAAGCACGTGGAGGGGTGCCGAGGGGAGCCATTCCTCACCGCGGATCACGTGGGAGACTTCCATCAGGTGGTCGTCGACAATGTTGGCCAGGTGATAGGTGGGCAGATCGTCGGCGCTCTTGTAGAGCACTTTGTCATCGAGGATCGAAGAATTGATGGTCACCTTTCCGCGGAGCAGGTCGTTGACCTCCACGTCGCGGCCCGGCTCGATTAGGAAGCGGACCACGTAGGGAGTGCCGCCGTCGATCAGGCTTTTCACCTCCTCGGCGGGAAGAGAGAGCGAGTTGCGCATTCCCAGACGGGTCGAGGCGTCATACTGGAAATTGGGGGTTGCGGCACGGGCCGCTTCGAGTTCCTCAGGGGTATCGAAGGCAATGTAGGCCTTGCCGTTGTCGAGGAGCTGCTTCACATACTTGCGGTAGATGTCGCGGCGCTCGCTCTGCTTGTAGGGCCCGAAGTTGCCGCCTTCGCGCACACCTTCGTCAATCTTGATGCCGAGCCAGGCAAGCGATTCGTTGATATAGTCTTCGGCGCCGGGCACAAAACGGTTCGAATCAGTGTCCTCGATGCGGAGAATCATGTCGCCGCCGTGACGGCGTGCAAAAAGATAATTGTAAAGGGCGGTGCGAACGCCGCCGATATGAAGAGGCCCTGTGGGGGAGGGGGCGAATCTCACTCTAACTTTGCGGTCCATATTTGACTGTGGTTTATTTGAGTGGCAAATTTAGTAAAAAACTATGTAAAAAGCGAATTAAAAATGTCAACGAAAGGACTTATAACTACAAGGCTTTTTACGATTTCAATAATTCGGAATTGTAAAGACGAAATAATTTATCTAATTTTGTGAACTATAAGTATTGAATCATCCAATGAGAAAAAATATAGAAAATCTGTTTAAATTTAAATTCCCGGACTTTCCATGCAATAATGAAAAGCTGTCTTGTAACTACTCTAATGAGGACAAGTTAGCAATAATAAGTCATTATGTTCATAGGTTGGATGATACTGTAGATATGGATATTGCGGCTTATTCTGAAAGATGTCTTGATTTATATTACAGACATGCAGATTCAGAACAGAAAGAGGCTGACAATTGTGTGGCTGAACCACAATTGTCTTATGGTCTTTTTAAAGAGTTCTTAGATATACCGTTCCCGGCGCCACGAAATACAGAGTTTACATTTATAGACTTGTTTGCCGGTATGGGAGGTTTCAGATTGGCTATGCAGGCGCACGGAGGGAAATGTGTCTTTTCTTCCGAATGGAATAAATTTGCTCAAAGAACATATTTTGCGAATTTTGGTGAAGTTCCTTTTGGTGATATAACAAAGGAATATGTCAAGGGTTATATTCCTGAAAAATTCGATGTCCTGTGTGCTGGATTTCCATGTCAGCCTTTTTCAATAGCCGGAGTTTCTAAAAAGAATAGTCTTGGACGTGAGACAGGATTCAAGGATAAGGCCCAAGGTACGTTGTTTTTTGATGTGGCTGAAATTATATCACGTCATAGACCAAAGGCTTTTTTTCTTGAAAATGTGAAGAATCTGGTGTCGCATGACAAGGGTAATACCTTTGCGGTTATCAAAGGTACTCTTGAAGAACTGAATTATACTCTCCATTATCTTGTAATGGATGGGCAGGATTATGTTCCGCAACACAGAGAGCGAATAATTATGGTAGGTTTTGATAAATCCGTTTTTCATGGGCAGGAAGACTTTCAATTCCCCCCTGTGGGTAGAGGAGATCACTCTATGACGGAAATATTGGAATCGGCAGTGGATGATAAGTATGTTCTGAGCGATAAGCTTTGGTCATATTTGAAAAATTATGCAGACAAGCATAAAGCAAAGGGCAATGGATTTGGTTTCGGCCTGGTTGATATCAAAGGTATTTCCAGAACTTTGAGTGCCCGTTACTATAAAGACGGCTCGGAAATACTGATTCCTCGTGGAGAGGGGATGAATCCTCGGAGGCTTACTCCTCGTGAATGTGCCAGACTGATGGGTTATCCGGATGAGTATAGACTTGATCAGGTTTCTGATGTCCAAGCGTATAGGCAATGCGGTAATTCGGTCGTTGTTCCGTTGATAACCGCAGTCGCTGAACAAATAATTAAAGTATTGAAGAAAAATGAACAATCTGCTTGAGTCTGCTATAAATGCAATACAGCGTTCGGAGAAGGCATGGTGCCGTTATATAACAGCGAATGATACAGGTCAGACCGGTGGACATCAATCGGGTTTCTATGTGCCGAAATGTGCTGCTCCGTTATTGTTCGATGAATTAGGACGTAAAGGCGAGAACAAAGAAAAGACTGTCAGCATCCTGTGGCAAGATGATTTTTATACTACAAGCCGTATGAAATATTACGGTCAGAGGACAAGAAATGAATACCGTATCACCCGATTCGGGCGCGATTTTCCGTTCCTGAATGACGAATATATAGGGTCATTGCTTATTTTGAGCAAAATGACAGATTCTGATTATGTAGCTTATGTGTTATCCTCAGATGATGATATAGATGGGTTCTATGCTTACTTTAATCTTAGCCCGAATGAAACTAATCAGCTGATAACCGCTGGAGGCACTGATCCGGATAAGAAATTGGAGATGTTTTTTCAGGAACATGTGCGTGAATTGGATGATTTTCCGACAACCTTACAGATGTCTTCGCTGGCTCAATTGAACTTTAATAAGGCTCATTCGATCAGTAAATCCGATTTTATAAAGTCGCCTGATTCATTGCTCCTTTCTTGGCTCGATGCAGAATATAGACTTTTTAGACTTATAGAAGAAAAAATATATTCCGGCAAACTCAAAAACGCATTTGAATCTGTCGATGAATTTGTCAGGATCGCCAATGAAGTATTGAACCGGAGGAAATCCAGAGCGGGAAAATCTCTTGAACATCATTTGTCAGAGTTATTCTCAAAGAACGATCTTGTATTTGAAGAACAGGCTCTGACAGAAGGTAAGAAACGTCCGGATTTTTTATTTCCAAACAGTTCCTGTTATCATAATTTTGAATTTCCTGCCAAAGATCTTGTTGTTCTGGGGGCAAAAACGACATGCAAAGATCGGTGGCGACAGGTTCTCTCGGAAGCGGATAGGGTTGAGGAAAAATATTTGTTTACCTTGCAGCAGGGAATATCCCTTTCGCAGTTGAAAGAAATGTCTGATGCGAAATTGACACTGATTGTGCCTAAGCCGTATATACAAAGCTTCCCAAAAGCATATCAGAACCAATTGAAGGATCTTTCGGAATTTATAGGCATAGTGAAAAGAAGGCAGGATAATATACCGAAACATTATCTGATATAATGTATAGCTGATAAGTAACTATGAAAAATTAATTTATACTATATGCGGGATTTATTCAGAGACGGAATTGAGGACTGAAGAGGGAGTTTATAGACATAAACGACCGATGAAGAACTTGATTCTGACCGGAATAAATCTGCAGAGAGTATAAAAGATCATACATGGGAAATACTAATGTACATTATATCGTTTAATTTTGAAGAGTTACTTATAAAATGCCGTTTGTCAAGTCGAAAGTATTATTTTGATAATAGGTGGAAATGTTGTACTTTTGCGACTGATGGGTCTCCCAAGTGTCAATCTTCATACTAACAACCACGCTAAAACACCCCTCTTAAAGTCATGGAAAACAACGAACCATATGTTCCGGAACCGGCCATCTCGCGCCTGCCCTGGTATCTGGCCTGCGTGTCGCGCCTGAGGGCCCAGGGGGTGGAGTATGTCTCGACCACTGCTATCTCGCAGGAACTCAACGTGGAGTCGTCGCAGATTGCCAAAGACCTTTCATATCTCAGCATCAAGGGCAAGACCCGCATCGGCTATGAGGTCAAGGAGCTGGAGAGGGGGCTCTATGACTTCCTCGGTTTCAGACGCGAGCACAAGGCGGTGATGATGGGAGTGGGCAGTCTCGGCTCGGCTCTGATAGCCGACTCCGGTCTGTCGCGCTACGGTCTTGATATTGTGGCGGGTTTCGATGTGAACCCCGACGTTGTCGGGCGGTCGCTCAACGGCAAGCCTATCTATCCGCTGTCGGAACTGAGCCGACGTGTGGGCGAGTTGGGCGCTGAGATCGCCGTGATCGCCGTGCCGGTGGAGAGCTGTGCGGAGGTGGCCGAGCTGTGTGTGGCCGCCGGCATAAAGGCTCTCTGGAATTTCACCCCGTTCCGCATACGCACGGCGCCTGACGTGGTGGTGCAGAACACTTCGATCTATGCGCATCTGGCCGTGATGTACAACCGTATGCCCCGGCACAAAGACTGATAAATTCCCCCAAAAGCTTACTTCGACTACAGAACATGAAGATAATCCGTGTCATAGCTCTCGATCCGGTGCTCCGGCTTGAATTCCACCCAGACTCCGCGCTGGTGCTCCAGGGGCGTCCGCTGTTCATGCCTGAGGAGGGCGAGGGATGGCAGGCGCAGATCTGCCTGGCGGTCAAGATAAGCCGTCTCGGCAAGAATATTTCAGAAAAGTTCGCTCCGCGCTATTATGACGGCATCAGTTTCGCGATGCGCCTGACGCTGCCGTCGGCTCCTGAACTGGCCTCGGTCATAGCCGGAATGGACTCCGGAATTGTCCACGGACAGTGGATCGCTGCCGCCAAAGCTTCGGCTCCGATGGCTGTCACTGCCGGAGGTGTCGAGATCAGACTCGCCCCGCAGGCTGCGGCTATAGACAGAGCCATCAGCATGATAAGCCGTTACACGACTCTAAAGATCGGCGATCTGATTCTGTTCCCTGCGGCTGACACGATGGTGCCGCTGGAAGCGCCGGGCAGGTTCGGCTTCACGGTTGACGGTGTTGAGATTCTCAGCCAGAAGCTTGTCTGAATTCAACCTCTTAGCCTCTTTTCATTAGCTTTTTCTCCTTCCCCCCCCACACACAAAACCTGATACTCTCATGAAAGCATTTTTCCTGAAAACAGCAGTGGTATTGTTAGCCGGCGCGGCTGTGGCTGCGTGTGACGGCGACCGGGAGGCCCCGGTGGCCGTGTTCAGCGATTTTTCATACAGTGTGACTCTGCCCGACGGCGATGAGGTGGCCTCTCCCGACTGGGCGCCGCTGCTGCCGGGATGCTATCCTGATCCGTCGGTGGTCAGGGTTGGCGATGACTATTATATGGTCAACTCGTCGTTCGCGTTCTATCCCGGAGTGCCTCTGTGGCACAGCACCGATCTGCGCAACTGGGAGCGTCTGGGCTATGTGCTCAATCGCCGCGAGCAGCTCGATCTGCCTGACAGCCTGAGGATTTCGGGCGGAATCTACGCGCCTGACATTTCATATAATCCCCACAACGGAACTTTCTATATGATCACCACCCTTGTGGACAACGGGGGCAATTTCTATGTCACCACCACAGATCCGAAAAAAGGCGAGTGGAGCGACCCGGTGTGGCTTCCGGAGGTGGGAGGCATAGATCCGAGCTTCCTGTTTGACCGTGACGGCAAGGCCTATATAGTCAACAATGACGCACCCGAAGGCGAGGCGCTCTATGAGGGCCACCGCGCCATCCATATCCATGATTTTGACTGGCAGACGGGCAAGGTCACAGGCGAGTCGCAGGTGATTGTCAACGGAGGAGTCAATATTGACGAGAAGCCCGTGTGGATCGAGGGGCCGCATCTTTATAATGTGGACGGAAAATATTTTCTGATGTGTGCCGAGGGTGGCACCGGCCCCGACCACCGCGAGGTGATCTTCGAGTCTGACAGTCCGAAAGGTCCCTTCAGGCCCTGCCGCATAAATCCGATACTGACGCAGAAAGATCTCGATCCGTCAAGACCCGACGCGGTGACCTGCGCGGGCCATGCCGATCTTGTGGAAGACAAGAACGGAAAGTGGTGGGCCGTGTTTCTCGGAGTGCGCCCGTATGGCGCTGACGGCCATGACATAATGGGCCGCGAGACTTTCATCCATCCGGTCAACTGGAAGAAGGGGCAGCCCGTGATCACAGAGCCGGGCGAGGTGCTTGCAGGGCGTAGGCAGAAGGAATTCGAGTCGACGCTGTGGGCTGACGGAACCTTGTCGCCCGTGGCCTTCTTCATCCGCAATCCGCAGAGCGCGTTCTATGGCATCAACGAGGACGGAAGCCTCAGTCTGGTGGCATCGGAAGTGGCGCTCAGAGACAAGAAATCGCCGTCGGCCATCGGAATGTGGGCCACGGAGAGCGCCTTTGACCTAAGTGTGAGCCTTGATGAATTTACTCCCGAAACCTCGGCCGACATAGCCGGACTGCTGCTTTTTCAGGATGACGAATGCAATATAGTGTTCGGCAAGACCATGAACAGTTACGGAGATGTGGTGGTCCGCGTGATAGGCCGCAGCAAGGGCGGTGTCTGCAAGGAAGCGGAGGCCATTCTCTCCGACCCCGCGGCATCTCTGCGCCTGAAGATCAAGGCTGACGGCAAGGGAGTCTATTCTTTTGCCTATGCCGAGGGCGAGGCTGATTTCACTCCGATGGATCTTGAACTCCCGGCCTCGATGCTCAGCACCCGCACCGCAGGCAATTTCACCGGCACCATGATCGGTGTCTATGCCTCCTCAGCAGAGTGACAGCCGGAGTGCGGACCGTCAGCTTAAACATCCAGGCAGAAAATAAAAAATATTATGGCAATACCGCATAAGCATAAAGGCAGATATATTTTCCATTTTACGGATATTCGCAATCTTGATTCGATAATCAAGAACGGATTGTTATGCACCAATCTGAAGAATGAGAAAGAAATCAAGCATAAGAATATTGCCAATCAACGCATTCAGGAGCGCAGAGCGCGGATGGATGTGCCTGTGGGGCCTGGTGGTAAGGTACATGACTATGTGCCGTTCTACTTTTCATCGATCAATCCGATGCTGCTTTCAAAACTGATTCAGAAGAATGTCGACCAGCCAGGTATAATCTATTTCTGCGTCAGTATAGACAGGCTTGAAAAAGAAGACGCTGTTTTTACGGATGCTTCGGCAAACACTGCCGAGGCTCCGGAGTTTTTCGATGACACCTCTGATCTTGACGAACTTGACTGGAAAATAATAGACAGTAAGAGTTGGAAACAAGATTCGGAAGAGGATAAACATAAGAAGATGGCGGAGGCGCTCATTGCTTCAAGAGTCGATATCAGTGAGATCAGCCACATAGTCGTTTATAATGAGCATGTGAAAAAGTATGTGCAGAAGATTTTTGATGATAATGGCGTAAAGGCACCAAAGATCCTTTTTGACGGATATTTTCCATTGGAAAGATATAAATTCTATTACACGAAATTTTTTTTCGGAGACCGAAAGAACGAGACTCTTGTAACCGGGCCTGAGTTCCTCAAAAACAGTTACGAAACTACGCTGAAAAAGATAAAGAAAAAAAGGTCCGGAGGGCGGGGTATGTATCGGTTCGAGACGATTTCCGATCTGATTGTCGCGATTGAAGAGGATTTTTCGGTTTTACCTGAACTAAAGGGCATAATCGGCCTTTATCAGGATTATTCTCCGCATGATGATTTTTTGGAAGATCATACGAAAAAAGTTGTCAGAGCAATGAAGTCTACGGGGTATTATAAAAAGGCTTCCGAGACAAAGAAATCATTGCTTGTGCTTGCTGCTTATCTGCATGACATAGGGAAAGGTCCGAAGAAAAGATGGGACAATGGGAAAATGCTCCGGCCTTATACCGATCATCCGGCCGATGCCGCGGAGATGCTGGTGCGGATTCTGTCAGAGGAAGTCAGGAATCTGACTGATGAGGATGTCCGGGAAATCTGTATGCTTGTGATTTACCATGATATCATAGGCGATTGTCTTGGGAAAGGCCGTGATAAGGAACAGCTCGCCGGTATAGTGACCGGTGAGGATGACTTTGAAATGCTTTGTGCCATCGCGCTTGCCGACACATCGGCGATCGGTGATTTATGGGCCACACAGATCGAATTGAACAAAGCGGCTCTGAAGGCAGAAGTCATGGACCTTAAACGACTCTCGTAAATTATGGGAAAGATATTGAAATACGCTTTTCGCATCACTCATATTGACAATATTCCTCATATTCTGAAGTTTGGGCTTTTACTGGCTGATTCTTCAATGTGTGATGAAAATTTTGTCAGTATCGGAGATCCGCAGGTGATAAATATTCGAAAAATGCTGATGGTCGGAGGGAAGAATCTCCGTGATTATGTCCCGTTTTATTTAGGTCCCCGCACTCCGATGCTCTATGTTATCCAGCACGGTTATAATGGAGTCCGGAGGCAGGATCCTGCCGGAATTGTCTATTGTGTATTGCGTCTTGCAGACCTTATCAGAGACAAGGTGGATTGTTTTTTTACTGATGGTCATGCTCTGAGTGCTCTTACAAAGATTTATGAGAAAGACCGTCTGCCGGAGATCTGCCAGATAATAAATTATGACGACGTGTATGTTTCCCAATGGAACAATGACTCGGATATTGATCTGAAGCGTAGAAAGGAAGCGGAATTGCTGATAAAGGGAGATGTTCCGCCTGACTATATCAGAGGCTATATCGTTTATAATGATGATGCCAAAGAGAAACTGAAGTCATTTGGAATTGCGGAAGAACTGATTGTCGTGGCCCCTAATTATTATTTTTGATGATACATTACGTAAAAGGAAATCTGTTGGAAAGTGAGGCTGATGCCTTGGTCAATACTGTCAATACTGTCGGAGTGATGGGAAAAGGCATTGCTTTGCAGTTTCGGGAAGCGTTTCCGGAAAACTACCGCATCTACCGTAAGGTCTGTCAGAACAAGGAACTTCATGTCGGCGAGATGCTTGTGACAGAGGAGGGAACCTTGATGCAGGGCGTTAAGACGATCGTAAATTTTCCGACAAAAACTCATTGGCGTTATCCATCGGAGTACTCTTATATAGATCTGGGACTCAAAGCTCTTCGCCGGGAAATAGAGGTCCGTGGGATACGTTCGATTGCAATTCCGCCGTTAGGTTCACACAACGGCGGTCTGGACTGGCTTCAAGTAAAGCAGATGATAGAAAGATCACTGGCTGATGTCAATTGTGAAATCTATCTCTATGAGCCGACAGAGGCGATTATTGAAAGGATGAAGTCAGAGCGCGTGAAACTCACTCCGGCCAGAGCTATGCTGCTGATGATGATTGCCGACATGAACAGATACGGCGAATTCGCTTCTGTTTTTGCTGTTGAGAAGCTGGTTTATTTTATGCAGCGTTTCGGGGGTAAGAGCTTTTTCAGAATTGATTTCAAACCCTATATATACGGGCCTTACTCAGGCGGGAAAGTGGCTCATGTACTGTATCACATGAATGGAAGTTATGTGAAAGGGATGGGCGGGATGCAGAGCCGTCCGTTCGATTATATCTGGCTGACTGATGATGCGGAGAAAGAGGCCTCCAGATTCATTGAAGATTATAAAGATGACAGTCTGAAGAATATATGTCAAAGGACAATGGCGTTTTTGCGCAGCTATTATTCAAACTATTCTTTGGAACTGTTGTCAACGGTTGATTACATCTTGCAGAATATACCGGCTCTTAAAGACTGGAAAACCGATGATGAGGATATGGTTGTCGGTCTTATCGGTCAGGAGATCTGCCGCTGGAGTTCCAGAAAAGAATCATTGTTTAATCAGGAATTTCAGAAAAAGGCTTTCTGTTATCTGAAAGAGTCGGAACTGAAATGATCCGGACCGTGGAAACGGATTTGCGGGGTGCGGGGGATAAAAAATCAAGTTTTTTTGGAAAAAAGTTACGATTTTAGAAAATAATCAGTAAATTAGCACACTCAACTGATCAGAAGCTCCTGCGGGGGTTTGAATCAGCACATTAAATCTTTGTACCAATCCCTCTCGCGTGGGTGTCCGGGCGGCTGTGGCCGCAGACCGGAAGCCAGCGAGCTTACTCACATTAATCCAACCCGTTATGGAACTGCGTGACACTTCGATGTCCGGCGAGACATTGAACCAGCCCCTGAATGACGGCGCCGCCACTCCGGCAGCCGAATCCGTGAACATTTCCGAGTCAGTAACAGCCGAATGCCCTGCGACCGCCCAGGAGGCCGCTCCGGCCGAGGAATGCTCTGTGGCCGAAGTTGCCGCAGCCGAGGCCGAGGCCCCGGTGTCAGCAGAGGTTCCGGCAGCCGAACCGGTCACTAAAGAGGGTCTTGTTGAGGCCCTCAGACTTCTTTCGGAAAAGGAGGCCTCAGAGATTGCGGCAGATGAGGTGTCGCGCCTTAAGCAGCAGTTCTATGCCATACGCAACGAGGAGCAGCGCCGCCAGCGCGAGGCTTTTGTTGAGGCCGGCAATCAGGCGGAGGCATTTGAGCCTCAGGCTGATCCGGCTGAGGAGGGCTTCAAGGCTCTGCTTGCGACTGTCAAGGAGAAAAAGGCCGAGCAGCGTGCGGCCGTAGAGGCTCTCCAGCAGGAGAACTACAACCGCAAGAAGGCTATCGTTGACAAGATCACCGAAATGGGTGCCGATGTTGACAATGCCAACCGGTTTTTCCAGCAGGTGCGCGATCTGCAGACAGAGTTCAAGGAGATAGGCGAGGTGCCGGCTCCGCTTTCGGGCGATCTCTGGAAGAGCTATCAGGACGCTGTGGAAAAATATTATGACCAGCTTAAGATCAACAAGGAGCTGCGTGACTATGATTTCAAGAAAAATCTTGGCGAGAAAGAGGCTCTGGTGGCCGAGGCTGAGAAACTTTGCGGCGAGGAGGATGTGATAGCGGCTTTCCGCCGCCTGCAGACGCTCCACGACCAGTGGCGCAACATCGGTCCTGTGCCCAAGGATGTGCGCGAGGAGATCTGGGGCCGCTTCAAGGATCTTTCGGCCGACATCAACAAGCGCTATCAGGCGTTTTTTGAAGAGCGCAAGGCCCGCGAGCGTGAAAACGAGGAGGCCAAGGAGGCTATCTGCCAGAGAGTGGAGGCTTTCGAGTTTGACAAGCTGTCAACTTTCGCAGCCTGGGACGAGATGACCAAAAAGATCATCGAGGCTCAGGAAGATTGGAAGAAGATCGGTTTCGCATCGCGGAAGTCAAACAATCAGCTCTTTGCCCGTTTCCGCGAGAGTTGCGACAAGTTCTTTGCCGCCAAGGCTGAGTTTTTCCGCACCATGAAGGATTCGCTGTCAAAGAATCTCGAACGCAAGATTGCTCTGTGTGAGCGCGCCGAGGCTCTGAAAGACAGCACCGAATGGCGCAAGGCCGCCGATGAGTTCGTGGCCATGCAGAAGGAGTGGAAGACTATCGGCGCTGTGGCCAAGAAGCACTCCGACCAGGTGTGGCACCGCTTCCTTGCAGCCTGTGACTATTTCTTCGAACAGAAAAAGAAAAATACTTCAGGCACACGCCGCACCGAGCGCGCGAACCTCGAACAGAAGAATGAGATCATCGAGAAGCTCAAGGCTGTCAATCCCGACGAGCTCGGCCGCGAGGAGGCTGTCAAGGTTGTCAAAGACCTTCAGGCCGAATGGCAGAGCGTGGGTCATGTGCCTTTCAGCGAGAAAGACGCTGTCTATGAGGCTTACCGTGCGGTGGTAAATGAGCTTTATCAGAAGCTCGACCTTTCGCAGCGCGGATCGCGCATGACTTCGTTCGAGAATTCGATCAAGGAGATCGGCAATGACGAAAACCGTCTTTACCGCGAGCGTGAGCGTCTGATGAGGGCTTATGAGCAGCGCAAGGGCGAGTTGCAGACGTATGAGAACAATATGGGCTTCCTCACAGCCAAGTCGAAAAACGCCGGAACGATGCTCCGCGAGATGGAGCGCCGTGTGCAGCGCCTGAAAGATGATCTGGCTGACCTTGAACAGAAGATCAAGGTCATTGACAGTAAACTGTAATAACCACATACCCCTTTTGCAGGGACGCTTTTCGCAATGCCGAGGTGCCGGAGGCCGAATCTGCCGCCGCCGGTGTCGAGGCCTCTGTGGGGGGCGTCCCTGCGGGGCAAATATCATGAGACCACACTCCGAGGGCCTGCCGCCGGCGAGGCCTTGTTAAAGAATGACTGGACCGGAACCGAAAATCAACAGGCCGACAGGCCGCTACAACCGTTACTATCGAAAGATACTCATAGCCGTGGACTTCGTTATACTCAACGCGGTCTTTTTCGGCGTGACGATGATGAATCCTGACGTGGAGGTGCTTCACGGGCGTCTCGTCTGGCTGCTTCTGAATCTGGCCTATGTGCCTGTGGCGCGCTATCAGGGGCGCATCCACAAGATCAGGGCGCTGCAGATGGACCGCCTGCTGCTGCTGACGCTCCGCGGGGCGCTCTGCCAGGCTCTGCTGTTTATCTTTCTGCTCTATCTGATGGGTCAGGAGCCGTTGCCGCTGATGACTTTCGTGGAGCTCTACGGGCTGTTCACGCCGCTGCTGATGCTGTGGTGGGGCAGCGCGCATTATCTGCTCAAGACATACCGCAGGAGCGGGCGGAGTTTCAGCCGCATAGTGATTGTGGGATGCCGTCCGACTGCCGAGAGGCTTCTGACGGAGATGCGCCTCGATCCGGGTTTCGGCTATCTATGCCAGGGATTTTTCGATATATACTGTCCGCCAGATTTCCGCTATAAGAATCTGTATGCGGGAAATTTAGCTGATCTGGAGGAGTTTGTGATCCGTGAGGCTACTGATGAGATTTTCTATACGCTTTCGGGCGAGAACAGTGAGGCGGTGCAGCTGGTTTCGGGTCTGTGCGAGAAGCTGATGATCAAGTTTCATTATGTGCCGCAGATCTCGCCTTATCTGACCCGCCGTTTCCGCCTTGACGCCATAGGGCAGATGCCTGTGCTTGAGGTGCGCCACAATCCGCTTGAGCGCGGGGTGAACCGGGTGATGAAGCGGACTTTCGATATTGTTTTCTCCGGGCTTTTCCTGCTGTTCTCGCCTTTGATTTTCATTCCGGTGGCCGTTGCGGTGAAGCTGAGTTCGCCGGGTCCTGTGTTTTTCAAGCAGGTGCGCACGGGCTACCGAGGGCGTGATTTTCTGTGCTGGAAGTTCCGCACGATGCATGTCAATAATGACGCGGATACGGTGCAGGCTACCAGAAATGATCCGCGTAAGACGCGCCTTGGGGAGTTTCTGAGGCGCACGAGCATTGATGAGCTTCCGCAGTTTATCAATGTGTTCAAGGGTGATATGTCGATTGTCGGTCCGCGTCCGCATATGCTGAAGCATACGGAGGATTACCGCCGTCTGATAGATCAGTATATGGTGCGTCATCTGATCAAGCCTGGGATCACCGGCTGGGCGCAGGTGCGCGGTTTCCGCGGTCAGACCGAGGAGCTGTGGCAGATGGAGAAGAGGGTGGAGAATGATATCTGGTATATAGAGCACTGGACTTTTATGCTTGACATGAAGATAATTGTGCGCACTGTGATCAATGCTCTGCGCGGCGAGGACGGTGCGTTCTGACAAGACTGATACACACATATACATACAGAAGGATTTTACAGAGTTCCAATGGATAACAGAGAGGAGATCAGGGAGAGGGCCGAGGCTCTGCTGAGAAGATTTTACGGTTACAGCAGTTTCCGTCCGCTGCAGCTTGACATTATCAGTTCGGCTGTGGAGGGGCGCGACAGTGTGGTGCTTATGCCTACGGGCGGCGGTAAGTCGATCTGCTATCAGATTCCGGCTCTGATGTCGGAGGGTGGTATCACGATTGTTGTGTCGCCGCTGATCGCGCTGATGAAGGATCAGGTGACGGCTCTGAGATCAAACGGGATTCCGGCTGCGGCTGTCAATTCGATGCAGACCGATGAGGAGAACCGCCACATTCTGGAGCAGCTTTTCAGCGGGCGCATCAAGATCGTCTATATTTCGCCTGAGCGTCTGCTGATGGAGATCGACCGCTGGTCGAGGGATCTGCCTGTGAGTCTGATCGCTATCGATGAGGCTCACTGCATTTCGCAGTGGGGCCATGATTTCCGTCCGGACTATACGCGGCTGTCGCGGATCAAGGAGCTTTTTCCGCATGTGCCTGTGATGGCGCTGACTGCGACTGCTGACCGCCTGACGCGCGACGATATCGCCACGCAGCTTGCGCTGAGGAATCCGCAGCTGTTCTTAGGGTCGTTTGACAGGCCGAATATTTCGCTGCGCGTGAGGAACAATCCGGGGAAGAAGGAGCGGATTCGCTATATCTCGACTCTCATAGAGCGTTACCGCCATGACGCGGGTATTGTCTATTGCATCAGCCGTAAGGCGGCGGAGTCGATGAACGATGATCTGCGGGCTCTGGGCTACCGTTCGGTGGTCTATCATGCGGGTCTGCCTGTGGCGGAGCGCAATCTGGCTCAGGAGAAGTTTATCAACGGCGATGTGCAGGTGGTGTGTGCCACGGTGGCTTTCGGTATGGGTATCGACAAGAGTAATATCCGCTGGGTGGTTCACAACAATATGCCGCGCAACATTGAGAGCTATTATCAGGAGATCGGGCGTGCGGGCCGCGACGGGGTGAAGGCTGAGGCTGTGATGTTTTATTCCTATTCGGACATAATCACGCTGCAGTCGTTCGTCGACGAGAGCGGGCAGCAGAGCATCAATGCGGAGAAGCTTAAGCGGATGCGTGAGTTTGCGGAGGCTTCGCTGTGCCGGCGCAGGATTCTGCTGAGCTATTTCAACGAGACGATGGATCATGACTGCGGCAATTGCGATGTGTGTCTGAATCCGCCGGAGCGGATGGACGGGACTGTTATTGCCCAGAAGGCTATGAGCGCTATTATCCGGACTGAGGGTCAGGCTGGTTTTTCGATGCTGATCGATATTCTCCGCGGGGCTGCGCGTCAGGATCTGATGCAGCGGGGTTTTCATCTGATCAAGACTTACGGTGCGGGGCGCGATCTGTCATATGCGGAGTGGAACTGTTATCTTTCGCAGCTGATCCAGTTAGGGCTGGTGGATATCGCTTATAATGAGAGCAATCATCTGAAGGTGACGCAATATGGCGCTGAGGTGCTGCGGGAGCGGCGCGAGGTGACTCTTGCGCGGTATAAGGAGCCTGAACGGCGCAAGGGCGGCCGCAGGCGTGTGGCTGTGGAGGAGGAGTTTACGGAGCTGAAGCCTGCGGAGCGTCTGCTTGCGGAGCTGAAGGAGGTTAGGCAGAAGCTGGCGCGGAAGGAGCAGGTGCCGCCTTATATTGTGCTGTCAGACAAGGTGCTGCTTGAGCTGGTGCGTGTGGAGCCTACGGATATGGAGGCTTTCTCGAAGGTGGAGGGTGTAGGCGAGAAGAAAACAATCCGCTATTGGAAGCCGTTTGTAACTGCGATAAGGAAGTTCAAGGGTGTTGCGGAGCCGCTTGGCACTGGGCTTTCGCATGAGGAGACTCTGCTGCTGCTGAATGCGGGCTATGATGTGGGTGAGATCGCGGCGACGAAGGGGATCAAGGAGCGGACGGTCTATGGTCATATCGCGGGGCTGATCCGTGATGACAAGCTGTCGGATTTTTCGTCGGTGATCACCCGCGAGCAGTATCTGCGTGTGATGGCTGTGGCTAAGGAGAGTCCGGAGGAGATGTATACGATTCTTGCTGACGAGATGCCTCCTGGGCTTCCGGGTGTGGCTCTGGCGATCAGCGATTATCTGCTGAGGCAGAAGGATAAGTGATTTATAAATATATAATATATACGATTATGGATTGTAAGAGTAATGATGATTCAATGAAGTGGGAGGTGCTTGAGAGTGAGTATCTCCACCGCCGGCCGTGGCTTACGGTGAGACGCGATAAGGTGCGTCTGCCTGACGGGACTGTGCATCCGGAGTATTATGTGCTTGAGTATCCTACGTGGGTTAATGTGATTGCGCTGACTCCTGAGGGTAAGTTTGTGATGGTGAAGCAGTATCGCCACGGTCTTGGGATTGTGGCTACGGAGCTTTGCGCGGGTGTGGCTGAGGAGGGTGAGGTGCCTCTGGAGGCTGCTCGGCGTGAGCTTCTGGAGGAGACGGGTTTCGGTGGCGGTGAGTGGGAGCTGCTGTCGGTGCTTTGTGCGAATCCGGGGAGCCAGAATAATCTGAGCTATAGTTTTGTGGCCCGTGGTGTGGTGCGGGTTGCGGAGCAGCATCTGGATGAGACGGAGGATGTTAGGGTTGAGATTCTCGATGAGGAGCAGGTGTGGGATATGCTTGTGAATGATGATCTTAAGCAGGCGCTTATGGCGGCGCCGCTCTGGAGGTTTTTTGCGCTTAAGGGGTGGGGATGATATAGGGGCCGTGCGGGTTGGTAAATCGGTGTCCTTTGTCGGACACCATTTTTAGGGAAATTTTTTACCCCCGACACCTTTGCGCTGCGCGCTTCGGTGTCGGGGGCTATGAGTAAACCGATGTCCTGACGGACATCACCGGGGCGTTGTCGGTCAGGTTTCGGGGTATTGGTCTTCGTCGTCGTATTTCTGGAAGAGGAAGTCGTTGTAGGGGAAGCGGGTGAGGTGTATTTCTTTTGCGCGCTGGTAGAGCATGTTTTTGAGTTCGTCGATGTTGGCTCCGGTGCGTGCTGAGATGAAGACGCAGTCGTGGGGCAGACGTGACATCCACATGCGTTTGAGCTCGTCGAGTGAGATGTTTTCGCGTGTCTGCGGTGTGAGGTCGTTTTCGTCTTTGGGTGTGTAGGTGAATGCGTCGATTTTGTTGAATACCATTATCATGGGTTTGTCGGCTCCGTTGCAGACTTCGCGGAGTGTTTTGTCGACAACTTCGATCTGTTCTTCGAAGTTTGGGTGTGAGATGTCTACTACGTGGACGAGGAGGTCGGCTTCGCGGACTTCGTCGAGGGTTGATTTGAATGAGTCGACCAGGTGTGTGGGGAGTTTGCGGATGAATCCTACGGTGTCTGTGAGGAGGAAGGGGAGGTTGTCGATGATTACTTTGCGTACGGTTGTGTCAAGTGTGGCGAAGAGTTTGTTTTCGGCAAATACGTCGCTTTTGCTGAGGAGGTTCATGAGGGTTGATTTGCCGGCGTTGGTGTAGCCTACGAGTGCTACGCGTGTTAGTTTTCCTCGGTTTTTGCGCTGTATGGCTTTCTGTTTGTCGATGTTGCGGAGTTCTTCTTTGAGGAGTGAGATTTTGGTGAGGATGATGCGTCGGTCGGTTTCGATCTGTGTTTCGCCGGGTCCGCGCATACCGATGCCGCCTCGCTGGCGTTCGAGGTGGGTCCACATTCGGGTGAGGCGTGGGAGGAGGTATTGGTATTGTGCGAGTTCTACCTGGGTTTTGGCGTTGGCTGTGCGGGCGCGTTTTGCGAAGATGTCGAGGATGAGGCTTGTGCGGTCGAGGATTTTTACTTTGAGTTCGCGCTCGATGTTGAGGACTTGTTTTGATGAGAGGTCGTCGTCGAAGATGGCCATGCTGATGTCGTTGTCTTCGATGAATGCGCGGATTTCTTCGAGTTTGCCTTTTCCTACGAATGTCCGTGGGTTGGGGTATGGGAGGCGCTGCATGAATGTGTGGACTGTCTCGGCTCCTGCGGTGTCGGCGAGGAAGGCGAGTTCGTCGAGGTATTCGCGCGATTTTGCTTCGTTCTGCTGTTCGGTGATGAGGCCTACCAGCACTGCGCGTTCGTTGATCTGCTCATTGAGTATGTTGTCGATCATGAGATTCGGGGTGTTATGTGTCTTTGTGGAACTGATGATTCCACAAAGATAACAATTTTGCTCTGAAAAAGGGTAATGGCGCGGGCTGGAATAATGTGGCGGCGGGGTGCGGGTGGTGTCTGTGGGGCCGGTTCAGGCGGTGACGTTGCGTTTTTTGATGAGTCTGGAGAGATAGATGTTCGAGAGTCCCCAGAGGAGTATGTCGAGGATGATGATGATGTTTATGTTGACGCTGAGGAGGCTTGACAGCGTTACGTTAATGACGGTGAACATGAGCGATACGCTTACGATGGTTATCATTGCTGCACGGGGTTTCATTCCGGCGGCAAGGATTTTGTGGTGGATGTGGTTTTTGTCGGGGAGGAAAGGGCTGTGGTGCTGGCGGATGCGCAGCATATAGACGCGGATTACGTCGAAGCAGGGTACGATCAGGGGTGAGAAGGCGAGGATGGGTGTGCTGATGGATATTTTGGCTGAGTCGGGGTGGATGAAGAGGATGGTGCCGAGGACGGCGAGGATCAGTCCGATGGTGAGCGATCCGGTGTCGCCCATGAATATTTTTTTGTGTTTGTTTGCGTCGCCGAATACGTTGTAATAGTAGAAGGGTACGAGGACTCCGAGTGTGGCGAAGCTGATGACTGAGAGTGCGTAGTCGCCGAGGAGGTAGAATGAGAATCCGTAGATGACGCATGCTATTGAGCTGAGGCCTGATGCGAGGCCGTCGATGCCGTCGATGAGGTTGATGGCGTTGATTAGGAAGACGATTACGATGAGGGTGAAGGGGTAGCCGAACCAGGGTGATACGCTTTCGATTCCGAGGACTCCGGCGAGGTCTGAGAACCAGACTCCGCTGCTTATCAGGAAGGCTGCGCAGATGATCTGGACTACGAATTTTGCGCGGTATTTGATGCCGATGAGGTCGTCGGCCATTCCGACGAGGTAGAGGAGTTCGAGTGCGATGAAGGTTGAGATGAAGGGGAGTACTGAGTCGGCGAAGGCTTGGGAGATGTTGTCAAATCCGAGCTGGATGTTTGTGACAAGGGCTACTGCGATGGAGGTGAAGATTACGGGCACAAAGGCGATGCCGCCGAGGCGGGGGACGAGTCCTTTGTGGATCTTGCGTTCGTTGACTTCGTCAAAGAGATTGCGGCGGAAGGCAATCAGGAGTATCTGCGGTATAAGAAAACCTGCAAGGAGTACGCACAAAATGAATATGCACAACAAGTTAATTGGCCAATATCCCATAATTCCGGAGCTTGATAAAGAGTATTAAAAGATAAAAGAATGTAGACGATTGAAAAAAGTGAATTTATTTCTATGAATCAGCAATATTTATGACGGGCAACGAGTCTGGTTTCTGGAGGAAATAGAGATGTATGCCTATTCAAACGCAAATTTACATTATTTTTATTTATTTACAAAATAAATGTTCGGTTGTCTGTCGGGCCGGGAGGGGTAGTTTGCTGATATGTGGTGTGTTGGTGGCTGTGATTATGTCCGGGCTGCGAGTGACGGGGCTGAAAATTTGTGGTTTTTTGTGTTTTTGTGTATTTTTGTGGCGACCAACACACACACATCTGCTTATGACCAGCTTTTTTGGAAAATTGAAAGGGCTGCTGCTTTCTTATCCCGACAAAGAGTATATTGACTGGCAGATGTCGGGTCTGAAGCAGTCAGTCAAAGAAAATCATATTGCGCCTCTTCTGATTCAGAATCTTCTTTACCGTTCTGATCCTGGGGTTACTTCGGAGCGTTGCTGCGGAGAGGAGCTTGTCGTGTCGCTTTCGACTTTCGGGCAGCGTATCCACGGTGTGGCTCTTACGGTGGAGTCTATTATGGAGCAGACGGTGAGGCCTAACCGTATTGTGCTCTATCTTGGGCATGAGTTCGAGGGGCCGGGCCGGATTCCGGGTTCGCTGAGGTTGCTTGAGCGGAGGGGGCTTGAAATCAGGTTTGTGCGTGATATCGGGCCTTATACGAAGCTGCTGCCTGCGTTGCGTGATTTTCCGGGGGCTACGGTGATTACGGTGGATGATGATATTCTGTATGATTTCGATTTTGTTTCGACTCTTGTGAACGGGCATCTTGTTTGTCCGGGTGCGGTTGTGGCTCCGCGTTGCCGTGTGATGGAGGTTGCTGCTGATGGTGGTCTGAGGCTGCCGTTTGTGGACTGGGGGCTGGCTGAGAATGGGTGTGAGCCTTCGATGTGGCTTCAGCCTGAGGGTGTGAGGGGTGTGCTTTATCCGCCTGAGTCGCTTGACGGGCGGGTGTTTGATGAGGAGGTTTTTATGGCGCTTTGCCCTACTACGGATGATTTCTGGTTTAAGGCTATGAGTCTGCTGCGGGGTACTCCGGTGATGAAGTGTTATGGCGGTGGCAATAGGGCGAGTCTTGTGAATTCGCGGTCTGATGTGAGCCGTACGCTTCATGAGGTCAATAGCGGGTCTGACGGTTATGACTGTCAGTGGAGGGCGCTTTTCAAGTATTTTGATCTTGGGCGGTTTCTTGGGTGATTGTCGGTCTGTCTTTCCGGTGTGTGCGGGGTTTTTCTGTGTGTGGGCCTTGCGTGATGGTAAATCGGTGTCCTCGCCGGACACCATTTTTAGGGAAATGTTTTATCCCCCCCGACACCTTTGCGCTGCGCGCTTTGGTGTCGGGGCTATGAGTAAACCGATGTCCTGGCGGACATCAGCCGTGCGGGATGTTGGCGGACATCACTGGGGCGGGTGTATGCGGGGGTCTTTCAGTATGAATGCCGTGCGGGGCGGGGTTAGTTTTCTTCGGTCCATTTGGGGAGGGTGAAGATGAATTCGAGGCCTCCGGTGGAGCGGTTGTGGACTGAGATTGTGCCTCCGAGGGAGATTATGGTGCTTTTGACGATGGGGAGGCCGAGACCTGTTCCGCCCATTTTGCGGGAGCGTCCGGTGTCGACCCGGTAGAAGCGTTCGAAGAGGTGGGGGATGTGTTCGGAGCTGACTCCGTTGCCGTTGTCGTAGAAGGAGAATACGTAGAAGCGTTTGTTTTCGGATATCATGCGGAGTCCTATCTCTGTGCCTCCGGAGTGGAGTGCGGCGTTGCGTATGAGTCCGCATATCATGCCTTGAATGAGGTTGTAGTTTCCGGAGACGTTGCATTCGAAGGGTATGTCGAAGGAGAATTCGAGGTTTCCGGAGAGGTTGTTGGCCGGGAGGTCGCTTTCGATCTGGTAGACGAGGTCGTGCATGTCGATTTTTTCGACGGCTATCATGTCGGCTCCGTTTTCGAGGCGTGTCATTGTTGAAACGTCGTTGAGCAGGTCGGTGAGGCGCTCGACGTTCATGAGCATTCTGTCGAGGAAGCGGTTGCGGGTTGCGGTGTCCATTTCGGGGTCGGCTATGATTGATTCGAGGTAGCCTCGGATGATGCCGACCGGGGTTTTGATTTCGTGGTTGATGTTGTTGGTGAGCTGGCGTGTGATTTTGACTTTTTCCTCTATGGCGTTGATGGCTATCTTGCGTTCTTTTTTGATGAGTTCCATTGCTTTGAGGCGTTCGCGGTAGAGCTTGATGATTTCGCGTGAGATTTCGCCGAGTTCGTTGCGGGGAAATTTGTCTTCGCCTGAGAAGCGTCCGCCGGTCGTGGCGCGGTAGGCGAAGTCTTTGAGCAAGACTACGTTGCGCGAGAGGATGCTGGTGAAGTAGTAGGTTACGAGGAGGGTGGTCAGTAGGCAGCCGATTATGACGAGCCATACTGTGGTGTCGACGTCGATTGCGTCATGGACGTTGTCGCTGTATGGCATGGCTGTGCGGACGGTTACGCGCCCGTCTGAGCTTTTTGTCTTTGAGAAGAGATAGCAGTTTCCGTCTTCGTCGCTTCCGACGGTGCGTCCGGCTATGATTTTGCGTTCGCTTCCTTCGGTTGGGCTGTTGTCGAGCCCGTAGCCCCTGAGAGTCAGGCCGTCGTTGTCGATGGGGATGGGTGTTCCGAGAGAGTATTGGAGCTGCCCGTCGAAGTAGACGCTGACTCTGACGCCTTCAAAGACTGATCCTTTGAATAATTTCTGGATGAAGTTGAGGAAGGTGCGGAGGTTTACGTCTTCATCGTAGGCGTTGAGGATGCGGTTGTCGATCATTTCCAGTTCGGAGCCGAATATCTGTGCGCGGTAGTCGGCCTCGCGTTTGTATTGGTAGTATATTATGAGGCCGAATACTATGCAGAGTATGGTTGCGAGCGGCAGAAATAGTCGCCATTGATAACTGAGCTGGTGTTTCATAACAACTGTGAGGCCGGGGGGTGGGTATTGTTGTGAAACGCTCTTTAGTCTTTTTCTTTAAAGCCGTAGCCGAATCCGAGTCTGGTTTCGATGTTGTTGCCGTAGCGGCCGATTTTTTTTCTAAGACGTGTGATGTTTGTGTCGATGGTTCGGTTTGTGACTACGACGTCGTCGGCCCAGACGTGGCGTATGATTTCTTCGCGTGAGTAGATGCGGTTGCGGTGGGTGAGGAAGAAGGCGAGGATCTCAAGTTCGGTTTTTGTAAGGGCTATTTTTTCGCCGTCGAGGCTGCAGATTTTGTCGTTGGGGTCGATGCGCAGGCCCTGGTAGGCGATCTGCGGTTCGAGCGCGCTGTCGCCGGCTATGGTGGCGGCTGCGGCTTCGCGTGCGCGGCGTGCTATCTGGGTGCGGCGGAGGACGGCGTTGACTCTAGCTGTCATTTCGCTGATCTTGAAGGGCTTGGTGATGTAGTCGTCGGCTCCGATGTTGAGGCCCATGACGGTGTCGTCTTCTCCGTTGAGGGCTGAGCAGAAGATGATTGGGGTTTCTTCTGTTGCCGATGAGTTGCGCAGGCGTTTGGCGAAGTCGAATCCGCTCAGCCGCTCCATCATGATGTCGACAATGAAGAGATCGTAGGGCGTGAGGTCCATTTCGAGCGCTTCTTCGGCGCTGAATGCCATGTCGACATGATAGCCTTCTTTCTCAAGGTTATATTTCAGGATTTCGCAGATTGATTCTTCGTCGTCGATTACTAAAAGGCGTGTACTCATTGTCTATGGTCAGGGTCTATGGCGGTTAGTGTAATATATGTATGCGGATGCGGGGCTTGAGGAGGGGGTGGGCCCGCTTTTTAAGATGCTAAGGTACGACATTTTCGGGGAGTGTGGTGTTAATAAGTGTTAAATACAGAGGGTGTGTGAACTTTCCTCCGGCACGGCGGTTATAAAGACATAGTTACTATATTTGCACTGTGTTTTCATGGTATTAGATTTAAGGTTAAAGAGCAAAGAGGCTGTCGTGATGACAGCCTTTTGTTTTTTTGGGGGTGTTACGGTGCCGAGGATGAAAGACATTCAGACAAATTTGCTGCTTAACAAAATCTAAATAGGGTTAAATGCGGAAACTATCGGCGGGGCGGGGGCGTTTTGATTCTGTCAGAAGACGGAGTTTTACTATAGATAATAATAATTAAACACACACCTGACTATGGAATTTCTTAAACATGACCATCCGGAAGAACGTGCGAAATGTCGCCGTCGCCACATCGTCCATTGTATTATTCATGCGACTCTGCAGGTTGCCACTCTTGCTGTGGCTGCCGCAGCTCTCTGTGAGATCGAGAAGTTGCGTGAATCGGTCGGCCATCTGAAGCGTGCCAGGTAGGCCGGGCCGAGAAGATGAAAAAAGCAGCTCCGATACCTGACCCGGTACCGGAGCTGCTTTTTAGTGACTCCTACAGGATTCAAACCTGTAACCTTCTGATCCGTAGTCAGATGCTCTATTCAGTTGAGCTAAGGAGCCGTTTTGTGAGTGCAAAATTAGGCCTTTTATTTTAAACCACCAAATTTTTTCGGAAAAAATATTGAAAAAGTTTTCAACATAGTTATTAACATAGTTGTCAACAAGTTTTGAACACAGCTGTGAATAATGTTGAAAACCTGAGGGGGAGGATATAAAGCAATCGGGCTATCCGTCTGATATACCGTTGGTTGTCGGCGTGGTGACGGATGGCCCGATGTTAATAACTGATGTTGATAAGTCAGTGGGGCGGGTGTTATTTGCCCATGAGTTCCTTGACTTTGTCGGCGCCGGCCTGGGCGGCGTCGGCGGTTTTTTCTTTGGCGCTTTCAACTGCGGAGGCTGCTTTTTCCTTGGTCTGTTCGGCTGCGTCGCTGATGGCTTCTTTAGCTGAGCTGACTTTGTCGCTTACGGCTTTTGAGGTGGAGTCGGCGAGTTCTTTGGCTGATTCTTTGGTTGCTTCGAATGTGGAGTCTGCTTTGGCCTTGAGGTCAAGAGCTGTGAGGCCCAGCACTGCTGATGGATCTTTGGCCTTTACAGCTGGGGTCACATCGCTGAGGAAGGTTTCGGCGGCTGAGTCTTTGCCGTCTTTGATGAGTTTGTCGGCATAGTCTTTGGCCTGCTGGACGTAGATCTTGAGGCTGTCAGGATCGGTGCAGTTCTCGATTTTTGCCTTCAGGGCTTCACCCTTGTCCTGGGCTTTCTTTTCGGCACTGCAGCTGACCATCATGACTGTGGCTACGAGTGCGGCTGATAGAAATAGCTTTTTCATAATCTGGTAAAGTATGAGTTTTACCTTGTTATAAAACCTGAGAGGGGTAAAATGTTCATCGGTCGGATCAGAGCGGGGCTACGGCGATGCGTTTGGTCATTGTGGATGACTGTCCGCCGGTGGTGACGGTGGTCTTGTAGAGGTAGATGCCGCGGGTTACTTTCGATCCGGCGCGGTCGGTGAGGTTCCAGGTGACGGGGGCTGAGGCATACATGTCGGCTCGGCCTGTGGTCTGGGAGTCCCAGAGGAGTTTGCCGTTGAGGTCGTAGACCTCGATGCGGACTGTGAGTGTGGCATCTGGGCGGTTGTGGGTCACGTAGAAGTTTGCCTGGGTGAGGGCTGGGTTGGCGTCGGAGTAGATGTCGAAGATCCTGGGGGCAAGGTCGGGGTTTACAAAGAAGTCGATCGAGGCTGAGGCTGAGTTTCCGGCTGTGTCCCAGATGCGGAGGGTGGCGGTGTGGTTTCCGGCGCTGAGTTCGGGGAGGCGGTAGAAGATGGAGCCTGTGGGAGAGCCGTCGATGTCAGGGGTGTAGCCGTTTGAAATGTCGGTGAGGTTCAGGTCGTTGTCGATGCGTAGGCTCATCTGATGGCCTATGCCGAGGTTTGACATGTTGAGGGCTACGTCGTCTCTGACGCGGGCTATCAGTACGGGGTTGGCGCCTACGACGTCAGACGGGCGGAAGCTTTCGTGGTCGAGGTAGAGCGATTCGATTACGGGGGGCACGTTGTCGGTCTCGGCGTCGTAGTCAAATCCGTAGACGTAGAGGTTGCGGCTCACTCCGGTGGCCTCGGTGCCGTCATCGGCGGCGGCAAATAGTGTCATGGTGGCGGGGCGGTAGTTTTCGGCTACTTCGGAGGGCATGGGTATGGTTATCTCGAAGAGTCCGTCGGTGACTGAGGTGCGGCCTGAGAAGAGGCGTTCGCCTTTTTCGTCGAATGTGACTGATTCGCCGTCATCGCCGCGTCCTTCGGTGGTCTGGCTGTGTTCGGCATCGAAGAGTGTCAGTGATAGCCAGCCGTTGAAGCTGTCGATGCGTTTGCCGGAGGGGTCGCAGATCTCACCTTTGACCACGGGGCGGCCGAGGGCTTTGAGCTCAGGTCGGGATTCGTCGCTGACCTCCGTGCCGTCGACCGAGAGGAGGCGCACGGTGTTGACGGGGGTGGCGAGCCTCAGGGCCGGGTCGCCGAAGAAGACGTAGCGGCGGATGTTTTCATCGACTGTCATGTTTTTGGCCTGACGTACCACTTCTCCCATAGGTATGAAGCGCCCGTCGGAGTCGCGGGTGAGGGCTACTTTGCCGAAGTTGTCGGAGAGTACGCCGTTGCGGGCTATGTAGACGGGGCGCACGGCGCAGAGGCCGCCGATGATGCCGCCGTTGTCAGTGAGCAGCAGTGATTCCATGCCGCAGGTGGCCGATCCGTCAAATTGGGCGAAGGTGCAGGTGGCGGCGTAGAAGAAGGGTGGCTGGCGGAGGTAGAGGCTGTTGAGGTTGGCGGTGGTGAATATGCCGTCGCCTGAGAGGGAGTTGATTGATCCGTGGCCTATGTATGACCATAGTATCACGCCGTCGTCGAGCAGCGAGAAGATGCGGTCAGAGGCTTCTTTGGAGGTGCCGTCGGTGAGCCGGTAGGCGTCGATGAATACTTTGTTGAATGTGAAGCCGCTGCCTGATTCGGTGGATAGCATCCGGGCTTCCATTGTTTTGGTCTGGGTCATGTGGTCGCCGCCGTTGCCATCGTCGGCAAACATCATGATGCGGTTGCGCCATTCGCTTTGGGCGGGTGACGTGACGTATTTTTCAAGCCGCCGCACAAATATTTCGGCCGATTGGGCAGATCGGGCGGGTATGCGGCCCACGGCTATGCTGTTTGTGGCGTTGACAAGGCTTAGACCTGAGTTGTCTTCGAGGAAGGTGAGAATGTCGTCGGAGCAGAAAGAGTTGCTTTCGTTGACGCAGTGTTCCGACTGCCAGATGGGGAGGGTGAGAGCCGGGCTTGATGACATGGCTGGCGTGAGGCGGCGGTGGTCATGGGTGGCGCCGCCCATGAGCAGGACGTATCTGAGAGTAGTGGCGGAGGGAGTGGCTTTTCCGCGGTCGTAGAACATTTTGAGCATGCGGCGCATGGCGTTGACGTCGGCGCAGCCTGAACCGAACTCGTTGAAGACCTGTTCGTCAGTGACTATGAGTACTTTCATGTTGTCAGGAGCGGCGGTGTGGATGGCGGCTATGCGGTTGCTCTGGCCGAGGAGCTGGGGGGGAGAGATTATGATCATGTCAGGCGTCTCGGCGGCATGGATATCCTGGTTGTCGAGATGGCGGACGAGGCGCGGCTGGGGCAAAGAGGAGGTGGAGGTCCAGGCGCAGTAGGTGCGCAGGCCGTTGTAGTCGTTGGTCCAGCCGGAGGTTTTGCCGTCGGCTGTAGCGCGCATGGCTATGGGGCGGCGAGGGTCTGTGACGTCCCAGATGCGTGTCTCGGCCGAGGTGCCTTCGAGGCGGAGCGAGCGGCTGTCAGAGGTGAACACGAGATGGCCTGAGGCTGGGAGGGCCAGGCGGCGGGTGTAGGTGAGGTTGATTTTGTCGAGGTTGGCTATGCGCAGGGCGCCGCTGATGCTGATGCCGATGCCTAAGGAAAGGGAGGTGCCGTTGATGGTGAAGCGTTTGCGCACGCGGCATGTGTCGCCCCAGTTGTCGTTGCTTACGCCTGAGACCTTGTCGCCGGCGGCTTTCGGGAGGGTCTGGCCGTTGGCGGTGAAGGTAAGGTTGATGGGGGTGCTGACAGATTTTCCGTAGAACTCGCATTGCATCCAGATGTCGGTGTTCTCTACTCGGCCCGGAAGCTGGAAGCTGAAGGTGCGCGATGGGGTGAAGCGGAAGTCTTCGCCTAAGAGCTGGTGGCCGCTTTCGGCGGGTGTTGTGCGGTCGAGTTCGTGGTAGAGGCGTTCGGTGAAGGTTGTGGCGGCGTCAGGCTGCGGGGCTGAGCCTTCGGTGGGGATTGAGGGGTCGTCCTGCGGGCGTGAGTCGCTCAGGAAGTAGTAGCCGAGGGTGGAGTAGGGGTTGAGGGAGTGGGTGAAGATGTCGTCGCGCTCGCGGGTCCATGTGACGGGGCCTTCGGCGTAGAACACTATGCCGGCTGAGGTGAGTTCGCTGCGCACGAGCGGGAGGTCATCAATGTAGTTGTCGATGCTGAGGAGGTCGGGGATGCGTTGGCCGCCGTAGCCGTAGACGCGCACGTTTTCAGGGTTGGTGAAGCCTAAGGTGCGCAGTGTTGATGTGGTTATGAGGTGCGGACCAGAGGTCTCGACGCTCATCTTGACCCAGCGGCCCGACGAGAGGACGGACGATGTCGTGTAGGTGTCGGTGCTGAATCCGAGAATCCGGGCCGGAAAGGCACAGAGGAATGTGATGGCGGTAAGTATGCTGAGTAACCGGAGTTTCATCTGCGGGGTTATCTGATTGGTCTATGGGATATCTTTATATAAACGTGGCTGTTAGCCTATTATTGTGTGTCGGCTGCTGCCGATGTCATGCATCCGGAGGCAAACACAGCCCAGTCGGTGCGCGAGCCTTTGAAGGCGTTGATGTCGACCGGGGCGTTGATTCCGTTGATCCAGCCGTTGTGTGTTCCCTGCCAGAGGTGCCATTTCATGTCTTTTGGTTCGTCGACGAGCGAGCAGATCCATAGCGGGTAGCCTTCGAGACGGCCTTTGATGAAGCGGGCGAAGCCGTTTTTGTTGGTGTAGATCATCACGCGGTAGCCGTGGCTTTCAAGATGATCTATCATCTCGGATAGGCGGTTGAGCACCATCGCTGTTGGCTGGCTGTTTGGGTTGGCCCACTCTTCGAGGTCGATGACGAGGGGGAGGTCGAGCTGGCGTCCGCGCACGGAGTTGAGGAAATTGAGCCCTTGCATGTAGCCCGGAGTGTCGAAGCGGAAGAAGTGATATGCGCCTGTTTTCAGCCCTGCTTCGCGGGCAAGCCTGATGTTGTCAATGAATTTCTTGTCTTTGAAAGTGCCTCCTTCGGTGGCTTTTATGATTGCGAAGTCTATGCCTTCGGCTGCCACCTTGCGGAAGTCGATATCGCCGTTGTGGGCGCTGATGTCGATCCCGATGACCTCGAAGCGGTCACGGTCGGGATAGATTTTGGTCGATCTCCTGCCGTAGCCGCAGCCTGTCAGCAGGACTGCGCCAAGGAGCAGCAAGGCGACGAGCGGCGAAAGTAATACTGATTTCTTCATGGCGGCGGATTTGTCAGCAGATACAAATATAGCGCTTTTTTCGTGAAAATACCGAAAACAATCTCTAAATTTGCACTTTCAGAAAGCCGGAGGGTGAAAATCGGCTCTCCTGTCACACCCTCTTATATAGTTTTAACCGGACCATGAAATTGACCAAGAGATCATTTGTAGTTTTTGCAGTAGCGGCAGCCGGATGCCTTATGAGCCGGGCCGCAGTATACAATATAGTGGATTACGGTGCTGTGAGTGACACCACCCGTCTGAGCACTCAGGCCATCCAGCGAGCCATAGACAGTTGCACGGAGGCAGGTGGCGGAACGGTGCTTGTGCCGGCCGGATCGTTTAAGACCGGAAGCATTTTTCTGCGTGACAATGTGACGCTCAATCTTGAAAACGGCGCCACGCTCTATGGCAGTACCGACATAAAGGATTACACACCGGTGACCACCGGCTATGTCTCGCTTCGCACCGTCACTCCGACAATCCAGCTGATCTATGCCGACGGGGTGTCACACGTGGCTGTCACCGGCCAGGGCACCATCGACGGCCGCGGAAGCGCTTTCCCGAAACTGTCGTGGAACGACGAGGGAATCACACGCCCCCATCTGCTGCGTTTCATCTGCTGCTCTGATGTGAGCGTTGAGGGGGTAACACTCAGAAACTCAGGCTGCTGGATGCAGCACTATCTGGCCTGCGACAGGGTGAGGATCGACGGCATCACGGTGTTCAACCGCAACAATTACAACAATGACGCTCTTGACCTCGACGGTTGCCACAATGTGACCGTCAGCAACATGATAGCCGACTCAGACGATGACGGGATCACTCTCAAAAGCACCTCGCCGCGCCTCTGTGAAGACATCACGATCAGCAACTGTGTGATTTCAAGCCACTGCAACGCCATAAAACTCGGCACCGAGACCAATGGCGGTTTCCGCAACATCATAGTCCGGGGCATCACGGTGAAACCGTCGGCCGACCAGTCATCGCAGTTCTTCGGCTTTCCCGGCGGTCACGGCCATTCGGCCATCTCGCTTGAGATTGTAGACGGCGGCACGATGAGCAATGTGGATATAGCCGACATAACCATCCGCGGCACCGAGTCGCCGATCTTCATACGTCTGGCCGACCGCCGCCGTCCCTATTCCAAGGATGTGCCTGTTGAAAATGTAGGTTCGATCAGCGGAGTGCGTCTCCACGACATTCTGATCGACGAGGCCGGTCCCGGCGGAAGCTCGATTACCGGAGTGGAGGGCCATCCGGTCAGAGACATTGAGCTGCGCAACATCACCATACGCCACAAGGGAGGCCAGAAGGCAGTAGCGGCTCCGACTGACGAAAAAATAGCGGAATATCCGGAGTCGACCATGTGGGGCATCCTTCCGGCCCAGGGCTTCTGGCTCAACCACACGCGCGGAGTGATCTTTGACAACGTACGCATCGAAGCCATCACCCCCGATGCCCGCCCGCTCTTCGTCGCCACAGACTCCGAAGGCTTCGTAACCAAGTAGCGAAAGCCGGGGTGATTACCTTCGGTTACGTCAATGGCGTACCTTCGCAGGACTATCTCCATTCGGTTTCCGTAAACTTCATCCATTATCCGGATCTCGGCTGGATTGTCAGCAGTCTTGAAAAATAAGATGACGTTAAGAGGGTGTCTCTGACGTTCTCTGAACGCGATAAAACAACCGCTCCATCCGCAGTGCCGAAGGTGCACAGCGCGGATGGAGCGGTTGTTTTATCGGGAGGGTAGTGAAACACCACTCGCTATGGATGCAATAAGCGGGGGCTTATTTGAGTTTGTAGACTTCGGTTCCGGCCAGAAGGAAGCAGCCGGTCCCGTAGTCGTCGAAGTCGGGCTTGGAATCATAGGCCACGGGCTGACCGTCTTTTGGCTCTTTGCCGGTGCCCTGCACATAGCCGAGGTAGCCGTTGGGGTGAACGGCTTCATTGACCATCGCATTCCAGGCCTTGGTGATGACGGGGAGATATTTGGCGCGATCGAGAATGCCGTTGTTGACACCCCATGCCATGCCGTAGACAAAGAGAGCGGTTCCGGTCAGCTCCTTGCCGCCGAAGTTGCTTTCGTCATGGAGGCTCACGTTCCAGAATCCGTCTTTGCGCTGACATTTCACGGCTGCCTCACACATGGCCTTGAGGTCGGCGATGTAGGCTGCACGGTGGGGATCGTCGGCAGGAATCTCGTCAAGCACACGCACGAGAGCGGCCACAACCCAGCCGTTGCCACGTGACCAGTAGCAGTTCTTGCCGTTGGGTTCCTTGTAGGGGGGCACGAAGTCTTTGTCGCGCCACCAGAGACCTTCTTTTTCGTTGAAAAGACCGCCGGCGAGAGTGTTGCGGCTCCAGCAGTACATGTCCCAGGCTTTTTCGTTGTAGCGCTGGTCGCCGGTCAGTTTGCTCATCTTGGCCAGTACGGGCATACCCATCTGGATAGCGTCGATCCAGGTCCAGTCGTCTACCTGGGGAGTGTTGACGAGCATGTTCATGCAGGCTTTGGTCTTGGTGAGCATACGGGGTTCGGGGGTCAGATTATAGAGGTCGATGTAGGTCTGTGCGGCGCAGTAGTTGTCGGCGTTGCGGGTGGTGGTGTCGTCGCGGCGCATGCCCCAGTCGAAACCGTCGGCCCAATTGTAGGCGTAGTCGTAGTAACGGTTGTCGGGGTAGATCGAATGGAGAGCCATCAGGCCTTCGAAGTAGACGGCGCGGGTCCAGATGTTGGCCTCGTAGACTTTCTTGCGCGAGTAGTAGGGGATTCCGAGCAACGGATCGGGATGTTTTTTGAGATAGTGGTCGTTGACCTTTATGAGGGTCTTGAGGGTCTGTTCGCGGGGAGGAAGCTGTTCGGCCGCCATGCAGGGGAGTCCGAGCAGGATTGCAAGTGCGATGATGATGGATTTCTTCATGGAATTGCAGTGATTGGATTGTTATTGTTTAATTGTTGATTTTTACGGGTATGAGACTCACTGTGGAGTTGAGTCCGGCGGGGACTTCCTCCCAGTCGCCGAACGAGAATGTCTTGGCATTGGTCACCGAGGCGATGTTGGCATCTTTGAAGATGCGCCACTTGATACCGCGGCGCTCGAAGTCGGCTATGCGGTTGGCCTGGTTGTTGGTCACGCGGACTTCGAGGCGGTTCAGCCCAGGCTTGAGCAGACGGCCCACGCTGAGGGTGAAGGGGGCTGACCAGACTTTGCCTGCGTCCTGGCCGTTGACGGTGACTTCGGCGCTGTGGCGCACGTCGCCGAGGTCGAGTATCCAGTCAGAGGCTTCAGCCGGATTGTCGAGGCTGAACTCTACGCTGTAGACAGCGGTGCCGAAGTTTACTTTGGCTTCCTCTGTGGGCAGATCGGTCCATGCGGTGAGGGTGTCAGTGGCGAAGGTGCCGCTGATGGCCGGCTGGCTGTTTTCAAAGACTATGCTCCAGCCGCGGTCGATATTGACTGGCTTGCCGGCAGGCTCGATGTAGCCCCAGGGAGCCATTTCGGGCTTCACGGCGAAGGTTTTCAGCATTATCGACTGACCGGGACGTAGCTGCAGGCGCAGGCTTGTGGTGCCCGGCTCCGACTCATAGGTCTGAGCCAGTCCCGACTCTCCGGTGAGCGGGTCAAAGATGCCCACGGCGGCAGCGGGAGTGGCCAGGGTGACTTTTCCGTCGATGGCGTCGCCTTTGAGGTTGGCGAGGAAGTAGTTGAAACCTCCTGCCTCGTTGCGGCGGCGTATCATGGAGATGTTACGGTCGGAGCGGAGGGTTTCGGGGCGCAGTCCGGAGAGTTTCAGTCCGGAGGCTATGTCAGGAGCGGTGATTATGCGGCCCTTGCCTTCGGAGTGGACGCATGGCACGGAGCCTATTTCAGGAGCGGCCTGCAGAAGGGTCCGGAGTGAGTCGAGGCGCTGGTCGTAGCGGCTGAGACCGGGCACATCAGCGGGCAGAGAGCCGGTGACGATGACCGTGGCTCCTTCCTGAGCGAGTGATAGCAGCTTTTTCAGTGTGGCCGGGTGCATGAAGCGCACGGCGGGCACTATGATAGCGCCGTAGGTGGCATCGCCTGTGCCTTTCAGACGCCCGTCTGTGCTGACGGTGAGAGTCTCGGTCAGGGCGTCGGAAATGTAGTCGGGGTCGTAACCGGCGGCCATGATTTCGGTGACGTGCTGCTTGATGTCGGGCATGCGCTGCTGCATCTTGTGGATGTCAAACATCAGATAGGGATTGCCTCCCTGACGGTGCCAGACATCTTCAAGCGGGAAGTAGAGAAGCACGTCATTGTCGGGAGTTCCGGCTGAAAGGAAAGCCTGGCAGCGGGCTATGTAAGCGAACAGTGCGTCGGCATCGCGCCAGATGCTGTTGGTCGGCGACATGTTGATCGAGGCGTAGAACATCCATCCGGGGAAGGCAGCGCCTTTGGGCGAATAGGGGGCGCCGTGGAAATAGACGTGGTTCACGCCTGAACAGAACATCTGGTCGAGTTCGGGCTTGCAGCGGGCCAGAGTGGTGCGGAAATGTTCGGTGAGCCAGGTGAGAGTCTCGGCCGAAGTGAGTTTCTTGCCGGTGACATGGGCTGCCGAGGATGCGAATTTCAGCACGGCGGGGTCGGAATCGCTCGGACGCGAGGGGCCGTCCTGCACCAGACCGGGTATAGAGAAGTCGGTCTGTCCGAAGGATTCGCATTCAGGGATGTCGACCGCGGCGTAGAGGTCGATGATATTGGCCGGTGATCCGTGACTCTGGTTGCGCACCTGCGCGCCGTGGCGGTGGGAGCGGGCCATCCACACGTCGGTGAAGTTCTCGCGGAGCATTCGGGCGAGGGTGGCGCGGTAGTCGCGCACCACTCGGCTGCGGAGGCTGTCGTGGTTCTCCTGGTCGAGGAATTCGGGCAGGTAGAGTTCGAGCTTGTAGCCGTGGTCGCGTTCGAATTCCTCGAAGATGTTGTCGGCCCAGTCGGAGCCGTAGACTTCATAGGAGTCGTTGAAGAAGCTGTCGGGGTATGGAATGCCTGATGAGGCAAACGCGCGGTCGAAGCGGTCGAGATAGCTGTTGACCGCGATGCTGTCATAGTGGTTCACCACCAGGCCTTCGCCTCCGGGTGCGGCGCGTTTCACTTTCTGGAAAGTGCGTCCACTGAAAATGGCATAGACTTTCCAGTCGCTTTTGGCCTTGGGGGCTTTCCAGTCGAGCAGGGAGTCACGGCGCAGGTGCGAGGTGATGTCGATTCGGCGGTCGCCGTTGACTGCTATGATGCGCTGGAGGGTGGCCACTCCCTGCTGCTTTCGGTCAGAGGGACGGACGGTTATTTTGAGCTTCTTGCCTGGGCTTACGGTCCAGCTTTCGGCCACACGCTTGCGCGCGCTTTGGGCGGCGGTGACTTCCGGGCCTCCGAAGGGCCAGCCGGTGCCGTTGTTCATGTCGATCTGCAGGCCGAGGCGCTTGCCTTCGGCTATGGTATGGCCGAGCATGTTCATCCACTTCGGCGACAGATAGGATATATCATTGGCTTCGTTGCCTTTGACTCCGTAGATAGGGGTGATCTCGACTCCTCCGAGTCCCTGGCGGGCAAACTCTTCGAGGTTGTAGGTGAGACCTTCGGGGTCAACAGCGCTTCCGAGCCACCACCAGCGCACGAAGGGGCGGTTTTCGGTGGTGACCGGATACCAGTCGGTCACTTCTGCGGCGCTCAGGCATCCGGTGCCTGCGCCGAGCAGAAGGCCGAGGGTCAGGAGGGTTTTATTTTTCAGATTCATGTGCGGTCTGTTTAGAGAATCAGGGGCGCTGGAGGGTTATGCCCATAAGGCCGATGACTACGTCGCCTGAGAGGGTTTCGATTTCCAGTGATTCGAGCTTGCGCTTCGGATCGGCGGGGATGTCAAGCACCACGGCGGCGCCGCCGGGGATTGTGCCTACGATGTCGCCGTCGGCTCCGGTGCTTTCAAGCTCCTGGCGTTTGCCAACCTCGCGGGCGAGATCGCGGGCCACGTGGCCGGTCTGCAGATGCATGCGGTAGAGCGGCTTGGTGCCGGGAGCGAGGGCGAAAGCGTGGTTGTCGTTATAGAAATCCTGTTCGATCGGGGCCCAGTTGTGGGGATTTACCAGAGGGGTGACGCTCTCGCTGCCGTCTTTGTAGCGGATGCGGATCTTGCCGTTCTCGATGCCTGACTGCATGTGGTTTGTCGAGCCGGCCATGACGAGATAGAGATGTGAGGCTTTGCCGCTGAGTTTCACGGAGGCGCGGTCGGGATAGTTGTCCCAGAGAGAGGTGTAGATCACGTTTGAGCCTTTGGCTGGTAGGGCGAAGGGGATGCCGAGTTCGGTGACGAGGCGTCCTTTCTCCCGGTCCAGGCGGCTGCGGAGTCCGGAGTCGTCGATCTCGGCGGTGAGTTTCGGGTGACACCATTCGCCGATGCCCTGCGCGGGGATCTGGAGGGTGGTCACCTGCGGACGTGGCGAGAGGTAGCGGTTGCGGAAGATGTCAGTGACGGAGGCGTTGTAGGCCTTGCGCAGGTCTACTGTCTCGCAGCGGGCGGGGTTGATATCGTCGAATCCGGGTGCGGCTACGGCGGTGAATGGCCTGTGGGCTGAGATTTCGGCGGTCCACCATTTCAGCACGCCGTCAGCCATCTCGGTGAATTTCACCGGGCCTTCCTCGCGCACGCGGCCGGTAGGGATGGCGGTCAGCTCGCCGGCGGTCTCGATGACCACTTCAAGCTGCGGTTCATTGCCGGCGTTGATGCGCAGACGCGGGGTGCCTATCGAGCTGTCGACATTTTCCCAGGCTACGGTGCGGCCGTTGACTTTGACTGAGCGCACGCCGTGGACCGGCACTGTGAGCAGCACCTGAGGCGCGAGGCGGTAGCGGTTGTCGATGGTGTAGACCAGGCGGTCGCCGTCGCGGCGGAAGCTGTAGGCTATGTCGGGGAGATTTATCGAGGCTGAGTTCCAGTCGGAGGGGAAACCGGGAATGATCTCCACACGGGGAGTGGCGGCTGTCATGTCAGGGCGGATGCCGAAGAGGCCTTCGGTGAGGGCGCGGCTCCAGACTCCGATGGGGTCGGCGAAGTCGCGGTAAGACTCGCCGCGCACGGCGTCATAGTGGCTGATCTGGCCGAAGTTGAGGGGCGATGCGCCGAGATACATGTTGTCCATCACCACGGCTTTCATCAGCCGGCAGGCTTCCTCGCTGCGTCCGGCCTGCCAGTAGGCGAGGGCGGTGTGCATTACTTCGGCGATGGCCACGTTGTTGATGCTCCAGGAGTAGGGTTTCCAGTTGGTGGTGGAGATGGTGTAGATGTTGTCGACTCCGCTGTCTGAGAGCACGGGGATGTGGGGGATTACGCTGTCGACATAGCAGGTGGCGGCGTAGGCCTGGAAGGGGTCGGCGATCTCGGAGTCGATGGCATGGTAGATGGTCCAGACTGCTGCCGAGGGGTGGAGACGCTGTTTGCCTCCGGCATCCTTGAATTCGGCCCAGTGGCCGCGTTCGGGCATCCAGAGGGTGGCGTCGATGGCTTTGCCGATGGCTTCGGCTTCATCGAGATAGGGGGTCGGGTCTTCGCCGATGATCTGTGACACGCGGGCGGCCATGAGGTTGGCGAAGCGGTTGTAGGCCGAGGAGTGGGTGACGGCGCCGCCACTGTAGTAGAGAGCGTCACTGGCCCAGATGCAGCAGTAGGCGTCATAGAGGTGGTCGCCGTCAGGGTCGAAGTTGAGTTTTTCCCAGGCGAGATGGCGTTTGATCACCGGGAAGAAGCGGCGCATGGCTGCGGTGTCGCCAGTGTGGCGGAAGTGGCGCATGAGGGCATCGATGTAGACGAGATTCATGTCGTAGTGCGACATTTCGCCTTTCTTTCCCGGTCGGCGGCAGATGTAGCCGTTGCTGTACATGGGTGTTCCCCAGCGTTTTTCAGCCCGCGCGAGGTTGAGGGTGCTGTCCTGGCAGGGATGCTGGAGTGTGGCGGGGATGTCGGTAACCTGATTGTCGGCATAGGTGGCGAAATGGGTGAGGGCGCGGTCGTGGCGGCCTATGGCGTTGCCTACGTAGGCACCGCGCCATCCGAGGTGGGGCGTGCGCCATCCAATCGAGCCGTGGAGCCATGCCTGTCCGCTCCAGATGCCGTCAGCGGCCACTGACATGGCGCTGCCTATGGGGTTGAGCCAGGGATCTGGGGTTGAGATGGAGACTGCCGATGCGAGAGCGGCTCTTTCGCTCTCGGCCTGCTTCATCATGGCGGGGATGGAGAAGCCGGCCGGGATGACCGACGAGGGGAGCAGGGCTATGTATTTGCTCTCTCCGGGGGCGAGTACTATCTCGCCTTCGGAGACCGGGAGCTCGCTGATGCGTGAGTCGGCGGCGGGGATGAGCAGCGAGAGCTGTGCGCGCTGCTTGTTGCCGTATTCCACTCTGACGGTGTCGCCGGTGACGGTGAAGATGTTGCCCTTGCAGTATTCGGGTTTGAGGTCGAAGCATGTGGGGTCGTCGACACCGAGGTCGCCCTCGCGGAAGAATTTCTTGTCGGCCACGCCTCCGAAGCGCACGGGCACTGTGACGGCTGAGGCGGTTGTGTTGGTCAGGCGCCAGAGGGCCATGTCGGTGCTGCGCATTACCTGCGCCTCAACCTCGATGCCGCCCTGGGAGTAGTCCATGCGGCCGGGGGTGTAGCGCGCGGTGCAAGGGCCCTGCGGGAGTGTCAGACGGAGGTTGCCGCCCATGCGGGGCAGGTAGATGCCGAATTCTGGCATGTCGCTGCACTCCATGCGGAAACCTGAGTGTGCGCCGTAGAGGGCTCGGTTGAATTTGGTCTGTCCGTCGGTGCAGACAGCCGAGATTCCATCGGGGCGGTAGTGGGTCTTGCGGATCTGTGTATTAGATGCCGCGCCTGCCCTGAGAGGGGCAAGCGTGGCTGTTAGGGCCATGCACAGCATGGCGGCTTTTGTGAACTTCATTTACAAAAGTGATGGTTTTGAAGGGTGCCGTCAGAGAGGCACCCTCCGATTGTGGATTCAGTATAATTCCGGGTTGAAATGCGAAGTCAGGACCGGCGGCTTCAAGCGCCGTGGTCCGGCTTCGGATCAGGGGAGGGGCTTGATGCCTTCCCAGCGCACGTCCCAGGTGCCGTCTTTCGGGAAGCCGGGATTTTCGGTCTCGCAGCCGTCCCAGCCGGCACACATGAGGGCCACTGCGGTGAGCAGGCCGCCGTTGCCGGGCAGATAGCAGCGCAGACGGTTGTCCTGATAGTTGTGGCCGTTGGGGAGATAGGTGTTGGTGCGCTTATCCATGAGCAGGGCGTTGACTGCCTTTTCGGGATGGCCGAGGCGCACGGCGTTCATTGCGGTGGTGGGGTAGTCCCATCCCCAGGTCTTGTCCCAGTTCCAGTTGTCATAAACCCAGTCAAAGGTGTTGTCCATGATGTCGGCTTTCACCAGGGGTGAGTTGGGGAGGATGCCTACGGCGGCGAGCACGGCCATGTGGTCGGAGGTCAGACGGATGTCGCTGTAGGTCTCAGGAGCTGTCTCGGCGGCGAGATAGAGGCTGTCTTTTGCGGCGAGGGGCGAGAGCGATGCTATGATTTCGTCCCATTTCTCCACGCGGGGCTCACCCTTGCGCTCGCGCCACTGCTGGGCGGTGTTGAGGGCGAAGTGCCAGTAGGCCAGTTCGAAGGGGGGATTGACGGTTTCGGCTGCGCGGAGGGTTTCCTGTGCGGGGATGATGCCGCGGAGTATGTAGCGGCCGGTCGAATCCTGTTCGGCGAAGTCGGCCATGAATTCGGCTGTGCCCTGGATGAGGGGATAGTAGCGGTTGACCATCGCGCTGTCGGGGTTGGCGCGGTAGAGGAGTTCGGCCAGATAGATCAGGTGGGGCTGCTGCCAGATGAGGAAAGATCCCACCTTCGAGGGGGCTTCCATGCCTGAGGGATCGGTCATCTTCATCCAGCGGAGACCTTTGAAGCCTTGGCGCTCGGCTATCTCGCGGGCTACTCCCTTGGAGCTTTCATACCAGGGGAGGGTGCGGTTGAGCAGGTCTTCGTGGCCGTAGAGGGCAAACTGTGCCTGGTGCCACCAGATCATTTCCATGTGGAATTTTCCGAACCATGAGTTGTAGGTGAGGCCGGTTTCCTGGGGAGGGGTGGAGCCTGCACACTGGATGGCGAGGAGGTATTGCGAGAGCACCACGCGGCGTTCGAGTTCCTTGGCGCGCGGGTCGGTGCAGTGGCTGAAGTCAACCACTCCGCCCTTGGTCCAGAAGTCTTTCCAGTAGGTCGAGGATGCATCGCGGGTCTGGGCTACGGTTGGGGCTGCGTCCTGCGGCACGTCGGGGAGGAAGGTGGCGGTAACGGTCCACTCGTTGTCGGCCGGGGTGAGCGTGAGCTGGTTGCGGCCGTCCTGACGGAGTGAAGCGTTGCCGCTCCAGGCGAGGTCTATATAATAGGTGGTGGAGTCGAGGCTGTGGCGCAGGAGGGCGCTGTTGGCGTCGGCGCGGACAATGTCTGTGGTGTGGAGCGAGTCGGCGGTCCAGTTGCAGGCATCGTCACAGTGTCCGCCGGTCGGATAGGGGAGGCGGATTGCCAGGGGCAGATGCTTTTCGTCTTTGATCGAGGCGGCGAGCATGTCTTTTTCGGGGTGGACGTAGGTGCGGACAGCCACGGGAGAGCCGTCGACCTTGAAGTCAGAACGGATTTCGCCGGTCCACATGTCGAGGGTCTGGTCGATGTCGGTGATCCGGTCGGGCTGAAGTCCGGCAAAGCCTATTGCTCCGAGGTGGAGGCGGTGGGGGTTGACGCGATACCAGTTTGCGGCATCGTGGGGGCGTCCGGCTTCCTTGAACTGCACTGCGTAGGGTTCTTTGCGGCCGCGTCCGAAGTCATAGTCCTTGAGGGCTTCTTCGGGACGGAGGTTGTCAGGGTTGGCGAAACTGTGCCATCCCCACTGAGCCTGAGTGCCGAGGGGCACACCCTTACTGTAGAGTTCGGGGAATGTCTGGAGGCCGGTGACGTCGACGGTCACGGCGAATTCTCCGTTGCCCACAGAGAGCGAGGCGAGGGTGTCGATGGCGGTGATGTGGGGGTTGTTTCTTTCCACTAAAGCCTGACGGTCAATGGCTGAGGCAGATCCGCAGGAGTAAAGAGCCGAAAGCGGCAACGTGAGAGCCGCTGCATAGAATAAGTTTTTGAAAGTCATCGGTTCCGATACTGTTATGGTAAATTTTAAGGTATTTGGCACAAAGTTACGAATTTACCCGCAGACTGCAAAATTTGGCTTCAGGGTGGGTTTGGGTGGTTTGGGAGGTTTGGGGACTTTGGGGTCAAGCCGAAAGCACGGTGCATGAATTTTGAGAAAAGTGTTAAATTTGTGGCATGAAAACCGCAGATGCAATATGGATGTGCCTGCCCGAGGGCATGGACGAACTATTTGAAATGGTGCGCTTCGAGCGCACGGAACAGTCCTATGACATATGGCTTGACGAAAAGAAGAAACTGTCTGATGAAGACTATCGTAATCCAAATATCGTAGCGCGAGGCTATACGGATTATGTAACAATACAGGACTATCCGATGCGTGGACGGCCTGTATTTCTTCACATGCGCAAGAACAAGTGGTGGGACAGGCAGACCAACGAAATCTTCAGCTACAATCTCGAACTTCCCAACGAGGAAGGAACACGACTCAGCGCCGAGTTCGTGGCTTTTTTAAAAGACGAAGGTGGAGACGACAGCCCTGTCGATTAAACAGATAGCGCAGATGTACTGCGTCAACGGCAAACATTTTGCCGACTTGTACCGCAATAAGATAAGCGGTTACGCCGACTGGTGCGAACAGGAGCTTGGCTGTGGGTTCTATTTCAACGCCGATAATATCGGCCCTTACATGAGTCTTGATGAGACGTGTCTGAGCAACGGGGAGGTATGGACGTTCCTGACCAACAAGGACGGCCACGGAGGCAAGGGAACACTTGCGGCAGCCATTCCCGGAACAAAGAGTGACGAAATTATATCCATACTCATCGGAGCTATGGAGAAATCAATCAGACGCAGGGTCAAGGAAGTGACCTGCGATCTCTCGCCATCAATGATGCTCATAGCCGCAGAAGTGTTCTATAACGCCCATGTAGTCAACGACCGTTTTCATGTCCAACAGGTCTATAATGAGGCCGTTGACGAAATCCGCATTGACATTCGCCGACAGCTCATCGCAGAGGAAAACAACCGCAACAAGTCCGAACCGCCGGTAACGTACTCCAACGGAGAGACCATGCGCCAGATACTGGCCCGCAGCAAACACACTCTGATGATGTCGCAGAACAAATGGACTGACATACAGCGCCATCGTGTCAACATACTGTTCAAATACTATCCAATGTTGAAGGCTGCATACAGCCTTGCGATGGAGCTGCGCAAGATTTTCAACGCTAAAATCTCACCGACAAAAGCCATGGGGAGGATGAACAAGTGGTATGAAAAGGTAATGGCATTGGGTAACAACAACTTCCGCTCGGTAATCAAAACATTCAAGAACCACGCCCCAACAATCCTGAACTATTTCCGTCGTCGTGCGACCAATGCCTCTGCCGAGGCATTCAACTCTAAAGTCAAAATATTTCGCTCACAAATGCGTGGTGTCCGGGACCGCGACTTCTTCATCTTCCGATTAGTCAAACTCTACGCCTAAAAATTTAACACTTCTAATTGCCCAATTTAACATATGCACCGTGCTTTCGGCTTGAGCCGACTTTGGGAGATTTGGAAGGTTTGGGGTTGGGTCAATTGGGCCAATTGGCCTGATTGGAGGGCCTAAGTATGTTTAGTCAGTAAAGGTTTTTAAAATTTCGGTCAAGCTTGATCTCAGGGGCAGAAGGTCTGTTTCAATAGTGGCGAGTATTCTTTCGGCTTTGATCTGATAATATCCATGCACAAGAACGTGCCTCATGCCGATGACTGCTGACCAAGGAATTTCAGGGTGGCTGCTGCGGGTTGATTCTGTTAGCTTATAGGCTGCCTCTCCGATAATTTCCAGACATTTCACCATTCCATAAAACAGAATCGGATCGGAAGTCAGAGCTTCTTCCGGATAGCGTGACTGTGCGGAGTCAATTTTGTCAATGGCTTCAACCATATGTAGAAGCCGTTCGCGGTCACGGATTTTCTCTCTCATAGATCAGGATTTTGTCGCGGTTGACTGACGGGAGGGCATAGGGCATGAGGGTGTCAAGCTCAACAAGGTCTACTGCCCGGTGGAGCATCTTGGTTAGTGCGGAATACATCTGCCCCATTGTGAAAAGTGTTATATTCTGGCTTTTGTCGAATTCAAGCAGTATGTCGACATCGCTTTTATCAGATTCTTCTCCGCGGGAGAATGATCCGAATAGCCATACACGGCTGACCGGCTGTGTCGAGAAGAAGTCTTTCAGGCGTGGAATCAGTGTTGATGCGGTCTCTTTGGTCATAACTGCAAGAGTTTGGCGGTTTTCGCAAAGTTACGAATTTGCCCGCAGACTGCAAAATTTGGCTTCAGGGTGGGTTTGCGAGATTTGGGAGGTTTGGGAGATTTGGGGTTGGCCTGATTAGCCTGATTAGAAGGCCTCAGGGTTCTCAAGAGAAAAAGTCAGCCCCGCCATAACCGGTCGGTCGGGGCGGGGCTTGGGTCAAGTATGGTTGCTGTTTGTCTGTATTGTTGTCAAATCAACGGACCATTTTTTTGTCCGATAGCTGAGATTGTCTCAGCGGGCAAGCATGGTGTCGGAATTAAGTGTTGTTTCGAGTGCAGGTTTTGCAGAGACTATTCTTGCTGCGGCCGTCTTCTTGAGGGGTGTTGCAGCTGTGGTTTCTTCAGTATTTCCGCCTTCTTCCGAAAGAGTCTGCATTCTCATCAGTATGGGTTCTTCCATTTTCTTAATGTAGCCGGCGCTTGAAGCTGATGATGCAGGCTGAGCCTTAAACGCATGTATCTGCATGGCTGACAGGGCGTAGTCAAATGTTTTTGCATCAACAAATGCAGCTGCTGTGATTCCCATGTCTTGTGATTCAAAGTAGGTGAACGAAGCATTCATGCTCGGTTTGGTATCCCAAGTATAGAATATGGCATCTTCTTCAGGATCATAGAATGTATAGCACATATAAGCGAAATATGAGCTCCATTTGCCAAGATAGGCTCCTCCGGCAAGATTAAGGGTCTTGGTTGCGTCATTCCATTTCAACGGTGCCGACAAATTATATGCACCTACAGTGAAGTCGAGTGTGTAAGTGTTGCCGTTGCGTTTCATTGTGGCCGGGAAATAGTAGTTTTTGCCGTCAGAGGGATCAGTGAATATCCACTGGTATTCGCCTGCAATATCCTTGTCAAAATCATACTGAGAAACGGTCAATGAACCGGCAGCTCCTTCGAGACTGTAGGAGAGTGAGCCTGAGCGCATGTGGCCGGAGTTGTTTTCATCAACTGTGATGGTCACTGTCTCGTTGGCGAAGGTTGCGTGGATCCAAGATGACTCAGTATTGAACTGAACAGTGATGTCAGAGGGGAAGTCATAGGTATAGGTTTTGGCATCGTCATTCTGGCTGATTTCAGTAACCTTTACCAAGGGGAAGATGAGAGGTCCTTGATTGACTGTAATGTCATTGGTGAGATTGCCGACAGAGATTGTGACAATGCCGGTGCGTGCCTGCAGTTTGGTGTTGCGGTCAGCCGCGATTGTCAGGATACCGTCAGTCAGAGAGGCCTTGAGCCATTCAGAGTCAGATGTAACAGACACTGGAAGTGTTGCCTCGGCTTTATAAGATTGAGACCAAGCATCGGAATCAATATCAATTGTGCTGACATCGTCATATTTGAAGATGATGCCTGACTGGATAATCGAGATGTTGTCAGTGGCGTTGCCGCATTTGACTGAGATTGATCCGCTTCGGCCTGAGAAGTCGTTGTTCTGGTCAACGGCGATGTCAATGCGGTTGCCATCAACAGAGGCTGTGATCCATTCATTGTTGGCGGTTACTGTCACCAGGCCTTTCGCTTCGAAGGTGATCGAGCCGGTAGAAGCCGAGGCGGGGAAAGATGTCTCATGGCCTGTGATTGTGATGGCCGATTCGGTTGTGATGTCCGGCGCTTCATAATCGCTGCACGCGGTGAAACCCGCGGCAGCAATTATAGCGAACAATACTGATTTATATATCTTTTTCATCTTTTTCCAGATTTAGTTTTTGATAAATGCTTTGACATTTGAAATGTTGTAGTCGCCATTGATCCGATAAGAAGTAGGTGGAATATAATATTTGTCAGCGGATTCAATGATTACGAAACTATTGTTACATTTGCTTGAATAGGGATCATTGTTGGGCATAATCTCATAATGGGTCGGATTCTGGGGATTTTTGATAAAGAAGAATCCGACTGATGATTTTGCATAGAAACTGGATGATGTACCGCCCATGAATAATATCTGTGAATCAGAAGTAACCGCTACCACCTGTCCGCAAAGTTCCATACAGCCTAAGCTCCTGTTGTAAGTGGCGATAAGGTCGTAGTTACGGTTGAGACCTGAGATCGTGATGATTCCGTTGACTTTATCAGGAACGAGGGTGCAATTTACATTTTTGGCTCCGTTGGCATAGCTGAAAGTGAACGAACCTTTAAACTCATCAAAGAACGCATAAGTTTCAGGAAGAACACCGGATAGAGAAATCGAATTACCGTTAGAATCTTCACCGGTAAATGCGCCTGATTTATTAGAATCGTCAAATGTATAATTTAATTCAGAGATTGTGGCTCCATTTACTGTTACGGGATTTTTGAACCGAATTCCGGTAGAAGTTGACAGATAGTACTCACCAGAGGATTGACTATTGTCACCACCCCAGAAAAATTCCATGTAGTGAGCATTAATGTCATTCTTGCAAGTAATGGCATTTGCGCCTACAGAGCCATTAGCCGATGGTAAAACATTAGTATCATAGATTTTTCCTATGGCATGGACAAAGGCATCAGGGTCTTCATTGAGGCGGCGGAGATACATGGTGTTGCCTGTACGGTTGCCACGAAGGGTGATAAGATCTTCGGTTACATTCATGATCATGAATTCGAAGTCTCCGTCTTTCGCTTGGTATTCACCACTTGATGGAGTGGCGAAGAAGTGCATGAGGGTGTTGTAGGAGTCGAACGAGAGTACAGGGCCGTTGTTGGTATTGAGCTTGTAGAAGCTGGTTTCCTCCATGTCTGGTGAGAGTTCGCAACGGACAGATACTTTTTTGTCATCGAACTTCAGAGCATAGATGATTCCGCCGTATGAAAGGTTGCGGTCAGGATAGTAGTCGAAGATCCATCCGTTGTCAGAGCTTGTGAGTACGGCCTTGGTGTTTTCAAGGACAGCCTGCATACGTTCTGACGATGATTCGTCAAAGAAATCTTCCTGATCTTTCAGGCAGGACTGTAACGCAAGAGTCGAGAATGCAAGCAGAGTTGCTATGAATAATTTATTGAGTCGCATAGTTTGAATCGTTTGGGAAGATTAATAAACAGAGAGATCCTGCAGGTCGACAACTCCTGTCATAACTTCATTCTGACGGCGCTGGATTACGTCGCGGAGTTCGTCAAGGTCGATGCCGAAGTTTGAGAGCATGTATTCGCGTACAATATCGAGTTTCTGCTGGATGAGGCCTGATCCGGTTGCTCCGGCCTGGGTCATCCATTTGTCCCAAGTGGCGCTGTCGTTTGTGATATATACTGACATTACTTCAGCAAAGTCTTCAATGTAAGAGTGCTGCGAGTAATCGGTGATGAATCCGCGCGGGAGCCAGTTGGGGGTCTCATTCCACATGTCAGATACATAACCGGTAGATGTTATGGTCTGGAAATCAGATGGAATAGTCCTTGTCTGATTGAGGATGTGGGTGAACTCATGGTGGATTGTCTTGATGTAATAGTGATTGAGCGTTCCGGCATTTTGCAGGTAGGTCGGCAGATAGTTGAGACCGGTAAGGTAGATTTTCAAACCTCCTTCGGCGGTGCCGAGAATGAATGTGCCGTTGTTCTTGTATTCCCATTCACCGACGGTGTAGAACATCTTGGGGAAGTACTGACGGGTGAAGTCAACGCCGGCTACTTCATTATAGGTCTCAACACAGAGGTGTTTGATGAGATGGGCCATAGTGATGGCATCTTCGTAGCGGGCAGGTACGAGATAGTAGTCAAAGTCACCTTCAATGTCCTCGTAGCGGTATTTGAAGTCAATATTGTAGGGCTTGTTGTAATTGGCTTCAATCCATTTGTCGAAATCGTTCTTTTCGGTATTGCCCAAAGTGATAACAGATTTGCCGGTGTCGGGGTCATCATCGGAGCAGGCAGTGAAGCCTAAAGTTACGGCGGAAAGCAGTAAAAGGCTTAATATTCTGGTTTTCATTATTATGATCTTTTAGTAATGATTAGTTTGTTTGGAACTCTTAAGAGAGTTGATAACGAATCAGCGAGGATTGGCTTCAAGACCAGCGTCACGTACGTCAAGGGGGATCTGGAATGCACGGCGCTTGTCATCTTTGGCAAGGAAGTCGGTCTGAACCGAAGGAAGTCCACCGGCATTGAGAGTGCGTCGGGGAATTTCTATTCCGTAGCGCTTGATGTCGAACCAGCGGAAACCGAAATGGAGGGTCTCAACGCGATGGAATGCAAGCATGCACTGGAGCATGGCTTCCTGGGTCGATCCTTCGGCTCCGATTGAGAATGCAGGGTTGAGGTGCTTTTTGAGGGTGCCCTTGATCGGAGATTCTGCGCTATAGCTGTATTCCAGACTGTTAAAATATTCTGTGATGTCGGTCGGAGTCAGAACCGGACAACCGCTGTAGTAGTTTTGAGCCCAAAGAGTCAGATCGGCAGCAGCCTCGTCATAACGGTTGAGCATGATATAGGCCTCTGCACGGTTGAGAAGAGCTTCGTCAGTGGTAAATACAGGAATTACAGAGTGTACAAAACCGGTCTGAGCAACGATGTCAGTGTATTCAAAGAGACATACAACTTTACGCAGAAGAGCCATATCGCTTGATCCGATATATTTGCCATAAATTCTTTTGAAAGATCCGAATTTGTTTTGCAGGGCAAGAAAAGTTTCAGTCGATGCAATATGGTTGTTATGGTTGATGCGACCGCCGGTATATGAACGACCGAACACCCAGCCTATACGAGATGTAGCAGTGGTCATCATGAGATTGCACTGATGTGTCAGCTTAATGTATTCCAGGGCCTGAGGTTCTCCATAGACTCCATTTCCATCTACGGGTAAGGCTGCCTGTGCATCGTTGTCACGCAAAACAGAACGGGGTGATGATCCGAGGCATTTTGTGGCCCAATCGGCTGCATCCTGCCATTTCTCCACAGCAAGATAGAATTTAGTTGCGAAAGCATAGGCTGCTTTCTGGTTGAAGTGATATTTGGGGACGTCAAGGTGAGAATCGGTCACATATTTGAGCCCTTCTGTGAGGTCAGCTTCGATCTTTTCATAGAAGTCGGCAAGATTGCCTCGTTCATATTCCGGACGGAGTTCGGTTTCAGAATGTTCCATGTAGGGGAGACCGAGTTCCTGGGCTGCATTCTGTGTCCAGGGCATGCAGAAGAGCTGCGCGAGCATGAAGTGGTTGTAGGCGCGGCAGAGAAGAGCTTCCGAATAGAGACCCTGAAGAGAAGTGGTCACGGGGCCTCCAAGGCGTTTGATGCCCTCAAGGGCTTCATTGGCTGATGCGATGCAATTGTAGGAGTCTTCCCAATAGCGAGACAGAGACTCGTTTTGGCCGGTTTCCATTTCATCTTTCCATGCAAAGGCATCTTCGAAAAATCGTTCTGAATATGGACTGTTGGGATCGATGTCATCACAATTGTCTGATGATAATTCGCAGACAAGACTGAATTCATGAGTGGGATAGGCCGACACGAGGAGGCTCTTGATCTTGTCTTCGGTGTCGATGGTGGCGCGGTTGTCGGGCATGGTGTCGAGGTAGTCGTCGCATGATGAGAGGGCTACAGTCGGCAGAGCAAGCGCGAATGCGTATTTTATATATTTGTTCATTTTACTGATTCTTTAGAGTGGATTAGAAACCGAGGTTGACTGTCAGAGTGAACTGCTTGGGGGTCGGGGCAGCCACACCGCCGGTGTTGAAGAACTCAGGGTCCTGACCGTTGAGTTTTTTATCGGCGTAGATAAGGAAGAGGTTGGTTGCCTGGAGCTTCAACATGGCGTTGGAGAGACGCAGCGCGTTTGTCACCTTGGCGGGCACCTGATAGGCCAGCGAGATTTCCTTCATGCGGATGAAGTCGCCCTTGGCGATACGTGCATCCGAGTAGTTGTAGGCGTTGTAGGCGTAGTCCAGGTGAGAATCATTCTTGTTCTGGCGCATTGAGGCGATCACAGGGATGTTGGTGCGGTTTTCGTCGCCGGGCACTGTCCAGCGGTTGTTGAATTCCTTCGGAGTGGCGGTCAGGTCGGTGTATTCGTCAGAGAAGACGGGATCGAGACGGATGACGTTGCCGAAAGAATAGGTGATGTAGACGTTGAGGGTGAAATCCTTGTAACGGAAGATGTTGCCGAACGAACCGAGATCAGTGGGGTCGATGCTGCCGGAATACTTCAGGAATTTGAGCTTTTCGGGGTCTGAGGTCTGGAAGTAGATGCCGGTGGTCGAGATGTTGCCGTCCTGGTCAAGGAAAGTGGGGAGACCTTCTTCGTTAAGTCCCATGAAGGGAATTGAGAAGAGCGAGCGCACGGGGTAGCCTTCCTGGGCGAAACCGCTGCCCGAAACGAGCTGCATCACATTCTTTGTGGTCTTGAGGTCAGTGACCTTGTTTTTGTTGTAAGAATAGATGAAGTTGGTGGTCCAGGAGAAGTCCTTGGTCACGATGTTCTTGGTGGTGAGTGAGAGCTCGACACCGTGAGAGCGCATAGAGGCAACGTTGCCGAACTTCTGGATCTCACCGCCGATGCCCTGGGTGTTGGTGACACCGATGAGGTCGAAGTTGTTGCGGCGATACCAGTCGAATTCTACATTGATGCGGTTGTCGATGAAACCGGTTGAGAGACCGAGGTTGAGCTCGTGTTTCTTTTCATATGTGAGTTCGCTGTTGGCGAGAGATGATACGTAGAGTGAGCTTTCGTTTGCACCTGTAGAGGGGCGCCAGGGATTCTTGGATTTGATTATGGCGTAGGCGTTGCTGACAGAGGGACGGTCGCCGGTCAGAGAGTAAGAAGCCTTGAGAGTGAGGTGGCTCCATGTGGGGTTGAAGTTGTGGAACCATTCTTCTTCATGGGCGTTCCATGATCCTGACACGTTCCAGGTGGGGAGCCAGCGGGAAGAGCGGCTCTTGCCGAGTGAGTTGGTGCCTTCGTAGCGGAGGGTGCCGTTGAGGTTGTATTTTCCCTTATAAGAATAGGTGGCGTTGCCGAAGAAGGCTACCGAGCGTTCGCTGGTGTTGGTCAGGGTGTAGTAGTCGGTGTTTTCTTCCTGGCCGCGTTTGAATACCTGGTAGGCATAGTTGGGGATTTCACCCATGCTGTACTGCATGCCCCAGCCGCGGAACCAGGTTGAGTGGCGGTCAACGGAGTTGGTTTCCATACCGGCGTAGAGGTTGACGATGTGGTTTTCAGCGAATACATCGTTGTAGCGGGCTGCGGCACGCATGTCCCACTTGAACATGCTGCGGTCAGCGCGTTCGTAGATACCGCCGTTGGGGAGGATTGAAACGGGGAATGCGTAGGGATCGTCAGGATTTGTGTAAAGAAGCGGGTTTCTATCGCGGATAGCGGCAGTAGGCATCCAGCGGTATGCCAGGGCCTGGTTGGAGTCATCGAGGATGAAGTGTTCCTGCGAGGTAGAGGTGTTCTGCATGCCGCCGAGGAGCGAGAGCTCTACTTTACGGATGGGCTTGTAGGTGAGCACACCGGTAAGGCGGAAGTCACTAACACCGAGCTTCATGTAGTTGTTCTTGAGCTCGTGGAGAATGTTGAATGGAGCGTATGAACGGGTGTAGAATTCGTTGACATCGAGTGTGCGCGAGGTGTTCATCGAGTATGAGTAGGGGTTGATGTCGAAGTCGCGCTTCACTTCGCCAGACACGGCATCGATCTCGCTGCCGAGTGTGCCGGGAGCTTTCTGCTTACGGTAAGAGGCGTTGGAGATGAGGTTGAAAGAAACCTTATCAGAGATATTGAAGTTGGAGTTGAGGTTGGCAGTGTAGCGCTGTACGTCGCTCTGCTTGTACCATCCCGGATCATACATTACTGATGCCGACACATAGTGCTGGGCCTTCTCAGTACCTGAAGAGAGGCTGATGGAGTGGGTTGACATCACAGAGTTTGAGAAGAGCTGGTCAAACCAGTCGGTGTTGCGGTATTCGGCAGCGCGGAGATAGTTTGCCTTGGCCTCATCGGTGTTTTCAAGACCGAAGCGGCCGGTGGCGGGATCGTACTGGTTGATGAGCTGATACATCTTGCCGTAGACACCGCTTGACGATGCGTTGGCGATTTCAGCATAGTTGAGGTAGCCTTTCTGGGCGAGTTCCTGGTAGACGCTCATCTGGTCCTGCGAGTTCATGATGTTGAAGTCGCGGTAGTTGGGCTTGAGGCGCATGGTGAATTCGCCGGTGTAGTTGATGGAGTTGCGACCGGCTTTACCTTTCTTGGTAGTCACAACGATCACGCCAGCCATAGCGCGCGCACCGTAGATAGAGGTTGCGGAGCCGTCCTTGAGGATGTCGAAGCTTTCAATGTCGTCGGCGTTGAGGCCTGCGATAGCTGAAGAGATGAGGGTTTCGGCGTTACCTGAGGAGAGGTCGTCGGCAGAAACATTCATCACGTCTTCCATGATCACACCGTCGACCACCCAGAGGGGCTTGGAGCTACCGTAGATAGATGTGGCACCGCGGACGCGGATCTTGGGGGCGGTACCGAAAGTACCGGATACGTTCTGGACAGAGACACCTGCAGCGCGGCCTTCGAGGCTTCGGCTGATGTCGGCCATGCCGCTGATGCGTGCATCCTGGGCGTCAATCTTAGTGGCCGCACCGGTGAAGAGGCGTTTGTCCATCTTCTGCATACCGGTCACCACTACTTCCTGGAGCTGCTCGGCGTCAGATTCGAGAGAGATTTTCATTTCGGTGCCTTTGACAATGGGCACCTGTTTTGTTTTCATGCCGATGTAGCTCACCACGAGCGTTTTTGCACCGGCCGGGAGCTTCCCGATTGTGAACTTTCCGTCGATGTCGGTCGAGGTTCCAACTTTGGTGCCCTTGACCATGACGCTTGCGCCCACAACGGGCTCATCGTCATCCGCAGAGATGACAATGCCCGTAACCCCCCTATACCAGAGGTTTGCGCGTTTGTCAGCCCGAATCCAACAAGGATCATGACTAACAGCATTAATAGACTTTTCCTCATAATAAGACAGATATAAATGATAATGATAGATTATATGGGGTAGTGATAGATTGTGCAGGATTTGCAGATGTTCGCGATTAGAACACTTTTTAACTAATCGCCTTGATTTAGCCTTGGAGTTGCAAAAATATGAAATTGAAATTTAATAAACAAATTTTATGTCAATTTTTGTTTTGTAAATGGAAAAAGTAAGAAAAAAATGGCTCAAAAGCATCGAAAAAGTGATCGATAAAATGACAAATTGTTAAAATATGGAGTCTGAATTAGCCTAAATATAGTTAAAATCAGCCCTCGTTGACAGCCCGCAGGACCCCTGCAAACCCGTCTGTGCACCCATCTGTGAGCCCATGCAGCCCCATTCCCGCATCTGCTCCTCCCTCCAATTTGATAAACCGACACCGAAAGTCCAGCCCGATCAGAAGCACGTGGTTTAGTTTTAACTAAACTTTTAATGACTATTTTTTGTTTTTCAGACGAAAACAGATTATATTTGCAGGTGAAAACAATTGAGCAGCCATGTGTTGATAAGAATATAATAGATTAATGTGTGGCGGCAATATAACCGGACCACAGTCCGGGAATCTATCAATTAAAAAAAATAATTATGACGAATTAATGGACGAATATCATCTGTGTCCTTTGGATGACATAGGCAACCCGAAGTATGAATTTTATTTTCTGTATAAGAACGGCCGCTGTTTCTGTAAGGAATTCATAGATTCGCTACAGCAAAAGAGCGATATTGACGAACTTGCGGAACTTCTTGCCATAATGGGCAAGGTCGATAACAACAATCTGCCGCAGAGCAAATACAGGCATATCACCGGCGGAAAGCGCGACAGGAAGGATGTCTATGAGTTCAAGACCAAACATCTGAGGCTTTATGCCATAAAGAAGGAGCCTGACTATTATCTGGTGGTTGCCGGGTATAAGAAGGGACAGGATAAGGACATAGCAAAAGTGTTCAGGCATTTTAATTATATTCCTGACAGGATTGCAATCAAGGATGAAAGTGATGAAGTTGAAGCCGGAAAAGATTCCGGTAGTGATGATGTTAAGTAATCATTGATTAAAATGAAATTACTGAATAAGAATAAATATGAGTCATCGGCTTACTGGACACAGCTTGTGCAGCTGATGATATTTGATAATATTAAGCGTTATCTTGATGAAAACCATCTGACTCGGACCGAGTTTGCCGCCCGCCTCGGGGTCTCGAAAGGCTATGTGTCGCAGATTCTCAACGGAGATTTCGACCATAAGCTGTCGAAACTTGTGGAGCTTGCGCTCGCATGCGATATGGTGCCGCGGATCGAGCTTATGCCGAAGGCCTATGCCGAGCAGGTGGTAGAGAATACTTATCTGCAGCCGAAAGACTGGACGCAGAGCAGCGTTTATTTCAGGACAATACCTTCTGTAAAGCCCGAAGCCAAGGCCCCGGCTTCGGCTCAAAGTGTGAAAGTGCTGCCCGTGGTCGGCAAATCGTCAGTCAGAATCGGAAGCTGCGACTGGGGTGTTGCCGAAAATCGAAAATCAACAAATAAGATTGCGTGATGGTACGTTTTAATATGTCAAGGATTGCCGTCAGCCAGTTTGCAATCCTTTCGGAGAGCCTGCCGCAGGGCGAAATGAATATGTTGACTGAAATTTCGTTTCAGTATTCTTCGGAGAGCCGGCAGATAGCATGTGAGGCCGGTTTCAGGTTTACGCATGAGGACAATACGATTCTTGTGCTCAAAGTGCTGTGTGAGTTCCGGATCCATGAATCGGATTGGGCCGGTTTTGTCAGGAAAGACGGAGTCGGGATACCGAAATCGGTGCTTGAAATTCTTGCAGTGCACACGGTCGGAACCTCGCGCGGGATTCTGTTCTGCAAGACGGAGGGTACGGCGTTCAATAGCCTGATGATCCCGCCTCTGAATGTGGCCCGTATGATGGAAGATGAGGCCGCGGTGGTTAAAAGCAAGTGACAGGCTGCTTGAATTTTCCTGAAAATAGGCTAACTTTGCGGTGTGTTTTACTGCGGAACCAGAAAATCAATCAAATCATACCTAAATTATCATGAAACTTATTTCATCACTGTTTATCGCATTAGCTCTTCCGGTGCTTGCCTGGGCGCAGGCTCCGTCTGACACTATCACAGTGTTTATGATCGGTGACTCGACAATGGCCAACAAGCCTCTCGACAAGGAAAACCAGGAACGCGGCTGGGGCCAGATGCTGCCTATCTATCTCGAAGGTGCCATCAAGGTCGACAACCACGCCGTAAACGGCCGCAGCTCGAAGAGCTTCATCGATGAAGGCCGCTGGGACAAGGTGCGCGAGAAGATCCGCCCCGGCGACTATGTGATCATCCAGTTCGGCCACAATGACGAGAAGGCCAAGAGCCTCGACCGCTACACTGTGCCCGGCGGAAGCTTCGATGCCAATCTTAAGAAATTTGTGAGCGAGGCCCGCGAGAAGGGTGCCACACCGATTCTTATGAACTCGATAGTGCGCCGCAATTTCCCGGCCAACGGTATTGCCGCTGCTCAGACCGACGACCGCCAGAAGACCTGGAAGAAGGGTCTGGAGAACTATCCCGCCGAGGGCGACACGCTGGTTGACACTCATGGCGACTACCGCATAGCTCCGCGCAATGTGGCCGAGGAGATGGGCGTGGTGTTCATCGACATGAATTCTCTGACCCATGAGCTCGTGCAGGGCCTCGGCCGCGACAATTCACGCTCGCTGTTCATGTGGATGCCCGTGGGCGGCTATGAGTTCGCTCCTGACGGACGTATCGACAACACTCACCTGAATGTGCTCGGCGGTATCATCGTGTCGCGTCTCGCTGTCAACGCCATTGCCGAGAAAGTGCCCGCGCTCAAGCCCTACATCCGTCGCACGGTCTATAACCTCAACAAGTAATCTCCTCCAGGCCGACAGATTCTTATCTGACACTACCGCCACATTATAATATATAAGAGCGCCGTAGGGGCGAAACTTCAAGTTTCCACCTACGGCGCTCTTACATGTTTATCTATGATATATTATAATGTGGCGGTAGTGTCAGATGCGTTCGAGGACGGTGGCCACGAGATCCTGCACGGCTGTCTTGTAGTTTGGGTTGGCATCGTTGTTCATGCGGTTGGCTATGATGGAGCAGACGGTCATTGCTCTGTGGCCCATGAGGCGTCCGAGGCCCTGGAGAGGAGCCGATTCCATTTCATAGTTGGTCACCTTGCGGCCGTTGTGGCGGAATTCCTCTATGCGGCGGTTGAGATCGGGGTTGGCCAGAGGCAGACGGAGCTCGCGACCCTGCGGACCGTAGAATCCGACAGCCGAGATGGTGTTGCCGCGGACCATGTCGTCACGGCCTATCTGGTTGACAAGCTCTTCATCGGCATTGACCACGTAGGGTTTCGCCCAAAGCGGATTCCAGCCCACTGATTCGCAGAAGGCGTGTTCGAAATCGAGATCTGCCACTTCATTGCGTCCGGCATAGTAGTTGAGCACACCGTCAAAACCGATGGCTTTTTCGGCAATAACCGGGGTGCCGAGCTTGAGCTCGGGCTGGAGGGCTCCTGAAGTGCCGATGCGCACCAGTGTCAGACGGCGTTTTTCGTCTTTGACCTCGCGGGTCTTGAAGTCTACGTTGGCGAGGGCGTCGAGTTCATTGATTACAATGTCGATGTTGTCGGGGCCGATGCCGTGTGAGAGGCACATGATGGGCTTGCCGTTGTAAGTGCCGCCTATAGTGTGGAATTCGCGAGAGGAGACTTCAAAGTCTGTGGTGTCAAAGAACGAAGCTACCATATTGACGCGGGCGGGGTCGCCTACGAGAATTACACGGTCGGTCAGCTGTTCTGGACGCAGGTGCAGGTGAAACACTGAGCCGTCGGGGTTGATGATCAGCTCTGAAGGGGCTATGATTTTCTTTTCCATGATAGATGAAGTTGTTTTTAGGTGTGGGGAAAGAGGTGGTTGATGATTATAAGGTATAAACGTTTGCCGGGCAGGAGTGGTTTGGTCAGCGGAGACGGTAGCGTCCGCCGGGTATTGCCAGGATGAGCGATCTGAATTCGAGGTCTATCAGCATGGCCATGAGTCTTGGCGTCGGTATGTCGATGTGGGCCGTCAGATCATTGAGAGTGGCCTCGCCGCGGTCGGTCAGCAGGTCGATGACAGCTTGCTCTTCAGGGGCGAGTTCCTGAAAGAGCGACGGCTGAATGGGCACGGTTTCGGCTGTGGGCCATCGCATCTGCGATGCGAAGTCTGCGGCGGAGCTTACGAGTCCGGCTACATGATCGGCTATAAGGGCGTTGCAGCCTGCCGAATAGCGGTCGGAGGTGCGGCCCGGAAGGGCGAAGACATCGCGGTTGTAGCCGGCGGCAAGCCGGGCTGTCACCAGTGCGCCTCCTTTTGAGGCCGATTCTGCCACCACGAGGGCGTCGGCCAGACCCGCCACAATGCGGTTGCGGGCAAGGAAGTTTCCTTTGTGGATTGAGGCCGACGAGGGGTAGTCGGTCAGCATTCCGCCACCGCTGCGTATCATCTCTACAGCTGTCGGCCTATGTGCCGGAGGATAGACCGTGTTGAGTCCGTGGGCCACTACGGCTATGGTCGGCAGTCCGGCTTTCAGGGCCGCGCGGTGGGCCGCAATGTCTATCCCGTAGGCCAGACCGCTCACAATCACGGGCTTTTCAGCCATGATATCGGAGAGCTCTCTGACGAAGCGCTCGGTGAAATCGCAGCCGTAGGCCGTGGCGTGGCGGGTGCCGACTATCGAGACCACACGTCGGCTGTTGAGGTCGCAGTCGCCTAGCATGTAGAGCATCAGCGGGGCGTCGTCGCACTGGAGAAGGCGATGCGGATAGTCAGGATTGCGGAAATAGATGGCGCGGATGGAGTTTGACTCTACAAAATCAGCTTCGCTACGGGCTTTTTCAAGAGCTTCGTCTCTGACTTTTTGGCTGAAGAGGCGGTTGGCGAACCCCATGACAGCCGATAGCTGCGACTCAGACAGACGGAAGAATGCTTCTTCCGAGCCTGTGCGGTCGAGTATCGCGTCAGCGAGTTCCGGCGAGAGCGAGCGCAGAGACGAGAATGCTATTTGGCTTACAAGAGGTTCCATCGGGTGAGAAATGTGAGTGAGGGGTGAGAGATTCAGGCTTTGCGGAGCGGAGCCGGTGCGATTTTATGCGAGATATTCGCGGAAAGCCTCGGCGAGAAGATCGCCGCGCGAGAGGCGCCCGTTTTCAAGGCAGACAATTGTCACGAGCGCATGGACTACATGGGAGCTGTTGGTTGCGTTGTAGATGTCCTGCGTGAATACAAACCTGGCGCCCTTACGCTCCATGCTCAGGCGCGATATCATAGTCTCGCCAAGGGTGAGCGACGAGAGATATTCGATTTCGATTTTTCTGACCACCGGGTCGAGACCCTGTTCCTGCATGGCGCGGAAGGTCGTGCCTGCGTGTTCGCAGAAATCGTGGCGTGTTATTTCGAGATAGTGCAGATAGTTGGCATTGTTGACTATGCCCTGCGAGTCTACTTCGTAGTCGCGGACTTTTATGATCTGTTCGTAACTCTTCATGATTGGTTCTTTGGGTCGGGCGCCGGTCTACGCGTTATAGAGATAGCGCTTTATGGATCGTTTGGGAGTTTTTTCGAATTCGTTGGCTATCAGCTGTATGCGGTCTATCCTTTCGTATGGGGCCACTATGCGGTTCAGGTCGGTTCTGACCTGCTCCATGAGAGCCGGCAGCTGTTCGTTGTGAACTTTGTCGCGGTCCATAGCCTCATAGTCGGGATAGACGAGGGCCACGAGGTGTTTGCCGCGCTCCACGATAAGGCTTTCCGACACGTAGGGCATGTTGTTTAGCTTGGCCTCGATCTCTTCAGGATAGATGTTCTGCCCGCTGGCTCCGAGGATCATGGTTTTGTAGCGCCCGCGTATGAAGATGATGCCCCGGTCAGAGATTGTGCCCATGTCGCCGGTGTGTAGCCAGCCTTCTGCATCGATCACGGCCTCGGTAGCTTCCGGATTCTTGTAGTAGCCCTTCATCACGTTTTCGCCACGCACGCAGATTTCGCCCGGCTCGGTTTCCGGATTCCGGCTGCCTGCTATTTTGCTCTCCATAGTCGGCAGTGTGCGGCCCGATGATGAGACGATGAAATTGCGCCAGGGGGTATAGCTGATGAGCGGGCCGCATTCGGTCATGCCGTAGCCCACGGTGAAGGGGAATTTTATTTTGTGGAGAAAGGCTTCTACTTCATGGTTGAGAGGGGCGCCGCCTACTATCACTTCCTCGAACTCACCGCCGAGAGCCTCGACAAGGCTGTTGCGGATCTTGCGGTAGACGAGAGTCTTGAGTCCCGGCAGTTTCAGCGCGCGGCGCACCGAGGGCTTCTCGATGATCGGGCGCAGTTTGTTGCGGTAGATCTTTTCGAGAATGAGCGGGACGCAGATGATCAGATTGGGCCTTACCTCTGCAAAGGCTTTGAGCAGAAGTTTGGGAGTGGGAAGTTTGCCCAGAATGGTGATGTGGGTGCCGACGGCAAGAGGGGTCAGCATGTCGAAGGCACATCCGTAGGCATGGGCGAGAGGTAGAAACGACAGGGCTCTCGATCCGCGGTAGTGCAGTCGGGATGCCACCCCGAAGCGGACGTTGCCCCCAAGGTTGCCGAGAGTGAGCATCACGCCTTTGGAGAAGCCTGTGGTTCCTGAGGTGTAGTTGATTTCGGCAAGGGTGCTCTCGTCGATTTCGGGATAATCAACATCGGCCGTGGTGAAGCCGTGTGGATAGCGTCTGCGCATTTTCTGCGGCAGGCGGGCGAGGAATTTCTCTACCGCATGGTTTGTGACCGGGTGTTCGGCGAGCACGGCGCGGCGGTCGAGCGAGAGGACGGCTTTCACGGCAGGAATTTTTTCAAATTCCATTGAGTCGAAGATGCTTTCATTGATGAAAAGCATGACGCTCTCGGAGTGGTTGATGATATGCTGCGCATCCTGGACGTTGAAATCATGCAACACGGGCACAATGACGGCTCCGTAGGTGAGAGTGGCCATGTAGACCACCACCCAGGCAAACGAGTTCTTACCCATGACGGCAATCTTGTCGCCGCGCTTGATGCCTGCCTCTTCATAGAGCAGATGCAGGGCGGCAATGCGCCTTGCCATGTCGGCATAGGTCATTGTCTGGTCAGAACCGAATTCCGTAAGAGCCGGCAGTTCCCAGTTTTTACGGAAACCGGAGGCGTATATCTGTAAAAGATTCTCCTTGTTCATAAATAAGTTGGCTGTGAAAGGGATGTCAATCATATAACGCTGACAGACAATCCTTTGTTTTTCCCATTTTGCGCCCTTTGGATATTCCGGAGTGCGGATGCGGGACAATCTATTCACAAAGTAACTAAAAATCACCCGAATATGCAAATCGTGGCCAAAGCTGAAGCCGGAGTGGAGCCGGCCCTCCGCCGCGTATGCTTCTCAGATGTTCTGCCCGATGTCCGCAGGCAGGAAAAAGGCGCATAGAGCACGCAGGCCCCGCAGGACCGGTGTACGCTATGCGCCTTATGCTTTTTTCGGAGTCAGTCCGGATTACATCTTGTTGAGATATTCGCGGAGAGCTTCGTTTTCGGGGTCGATTTCAAGGAATTTTTCGAAGTAAGCGCGAGCCTGTTCCTTGTCACCAGCCTTGAGGTAGTAGTTGGCGAGATTGTTGTAGGCGCTCTTGTAAGCGTCGCGGTATTTTTCCTTGTTTTCGGGGTTTTCGTCGTAAGCGGCGAGCATCTGCTGATATGTCTCGACCAGGGCGGGAGTGATCTCGGCTCCGTCACGGACCATCATGAGAGTGGCTTTGTTGCGGTAGAGCGGGCCTTTGTTGGCGGCTGACTCGATAGCCATGTCGACATACTTGATACCGTTGTTGGCGGCTTCGATACGTTCGGGAGAGCCTTCGGGAAGCGATACGCCGAGGTTCTTGTAGCGGTTCGAGAGGATGAAGTAGTCGTTGAGAGAGGCGTCGCCTGCGTCAACGAATTTCTGCATGTATTCAGCGGCCTTCTGATAGTCTTCGAGGGCGGTGTACATTGACGAGATGTTGGCGAGGATCTGTTTGTTCTTCTCAGGATTGAGCTCATAGGCCTTGGTGTAGGCGGCTACAGCATCTTCAGGACGCTTGAGTTCGCCGAGGATGTCACCGTAGGTGGTGTAGTCAGTGGCTGTGAACTTGGCATCGGCGTGAGAGAAGAGTTTCTTAGCGGCTTCTTCAGCACCGGTGAAGTCTTTGAGGGCAGCCTTGTTGAGCATAACCATGCGCTGCATGTATTCGTTGTTGGGGTCTTTTGCAAGCACCTGGTTTGCCACGTCGAGAGATTCCTGATACTTCTTACCGAAGTAGAGGAGACCTGAGTAGCGCTGTTCGTCACCCTGGAAGTGATTGGGGTTCTGGATGTATTTGCCATACTGTTCGGCAGCTTTTGTGAACTGGTTGCCGTCATAGTATTTTTCAGCGAGCTCGCTCTGGGCAAGAGCCGAGTTGGGGAGCTTTTCGTTGAGCTCGACGAGCTTGGCGATAGCGAAGTCAGGGTTTACCTTGTTGTAGAGGTTGGCATACTTGACATAGGCTTCGGGGTTGATGTTGCCTGCTTCTTCGTCATAGACCATAGCCTGTTCGTAGCGGCCGGCTGCGGCACCTACGTCAGTGGTCTTGAGCATGTCGCCCTGGAGAACGTAGATCTGAGCTTCCTTGTTTTTGGAAACTTTCATTGCCTTGTCGATCTGCTTGTCGATTTCCTTGGCGTAGAGAGTGGGGTCTACATTAAAATATGCGCGGGCCACGGCTGCCATGAGCGAGGCGTCTTTCTTGTTGGTCTCAAGAGCTTTCTTGAAGAGGTCAGAGGCTTCTGATTTGTTGCCGTTCTTGAGGGCGATTTCGCCGAGACCTACATAGTTGTAGCCATAGTTGGGGTTTGCTTCCTTGCCTTTGTTGAAGTTGGCGGCCGCAGCGGCGGTGTTGCCTTCACGCATGTCAAGTGAGCCGAGATAGAAGTATGACACGGCTTTGTCTGTAGAAGGATCATTGAGTGTTTTCTCAAGGATGGTCTTTGCCTTCTCGAAACGGTCGGCGTTGTAGTAGTCAACGCCATCCTGATAGCCGCCCTGGGCGAATGCCGTGAGGGCAAACCCTCCAAGAACGAGGGAAAAGATAGTACGGAATTTCATTTTCTGGTTTACTATAGATATTTAATTTTTTTTTGATTGATGTTCGTTGTTGTTTACATCCGGTTCCTGCAAACTGGATAATGATTTTTCAGTTTGAAAGACCGTCAGGCGGGTTCGGGGTGTGTGATGTCATTGATAGACTAACGCAGAAGCCACCTTATTATTGTTTTATTCGAGAGCAACCATGCGCGGGCGCACTGTGGCGGGCAGAATGCCGGTCATCTGTATGAGCTTCTGGCCCTGGAATCCGGTGACGAAGCTGAAGAATCGGTGGGTTATGGTGCCGCCGGGGGCTGTGCTGATCATGTAGACCGAGCGGTAGAGCGGGTAGGAGCCGTCGAAAATATAGGCCTGATAGGGCTTGTAGGCTGCCACCACGTCATTTCCGCGTATTTTCAGCACCTTTACTTCGGAGTTGAAATCGAGCTGGGTGGTGTCGCTTTTCTCTACTGCCTGGGCGAGTTCATCGACTGATTTTTCGCGTCCCTGCATGTCGCTCGAAACCCAGCTGACGCCGATGACGCCCATAGCGTTCTTGTTTTCGGCCACGGCTTTGAACACATCGGGGTTTGTCTTCACTGCTGATACATTCGGTCCGAATGCTTTGCCGTTGAGAATCGAGTCGCGCATGAACTTGACGGTTGACGATCCCTGATGGTCGAAGATTACGTCGATCTCGCCGAGCTTGCAGGGTTCTACCTGATCCCAGCGGCTGACCTCGCCTGAAAGGATCTCTGCGATTTCCTTTTTAGATAGGATCTCCACAGGGTTTTCCGGGTTTACGATTATGGCGAGGGCGTCAACGGCGATCTTTTTCTGGTTGACAATTTTTTTATTGCTGCGGAGGAAGCTGACTTCCTTTTCGGTCAGAGGACGGGTTGTGACGGCGCATTTCACACCCTGCATGGCCATGATGGAGTCGATGCAGGCGTTTTCAGGGAGGTAGTAGGCGAGCACATCTTCTTTAGGGTAGATGTATTCGTAGACGTTGATCTCCTGTTCGAGTATGTTTTCGAATGACTCGTCACATGCAACCTTGGCCATAGGGTCAGGCTGCATGGATGCTTTCTTGCCGCATCCGCTGAAAGCGGCGAGAAGACTCAGGGCCGCAAGGGCGGCCATGCATTTGCTTGATTTGATCATAGGCTGACAAACAGTTTTTATTGATCGTCACGTTCGTTGCCGTAGCCTGGGTCTATGCCCTTGAACTGGCGGTAGGCACGCCACAGACCGTAGACGGTGAACAGGGCGCCGCCGACCCAGCGAACCCATTTCCATGTTGGGAAGAGAATGTCGAAATAGCCGCAGAAGAAGAGAACACCTACGCCTACGTAGATGATAATCATTATGATACCGAAGATGTTGCGCATAGCGGCAGGAGTTCCGGTCGGAGTTCGTTGAGCACTCATAGCTTTATAGTTTTAACGTTAATTCATTCGGTGTCCGGCATTCAGAGATGCGGCCGGATATTAAATTAACAATTGTTGTGTGTGAAAGTTCGAGTGACCCGAAGCGGCGTTGCATGGGTGTCGGTGTGGGACGGCTGCAAACTCACGGTGTAAAATTAATGAAAAAATATTAATTCGCATAGGCTGAGAGGGAATTTTAAAACCTTTAACATTATTATAATAGGTGTAGGTGTGTGGCGGATGCGGATAGAGGTTGCGATATATGGCGGATAATTATTAATTTTGCATTATCATGAACCAGCCACTTGCCGAGCGCCTGCGTCCGCGCTCATTAGATGATTATATAGGTCAGCTCCACCTCGTTGGCGAGGGAGGGGTGGTCCGCCGCATGATTGAATCGGGCAAAGTTTCGTCGTTTATTCTTTGGGGACCTCCCGGAGTGGGCAAGACTACGCTTGCGAGAATTATTGCCAACTCTGTCAATGTGCCTTTCTATACGCTGTCGGCCGTCAGTGCCGGTGTCAAGGAGGTGCGTGAGGTGATAGAGCGCTGTAAGGGCGATGCCATGAACATGTTTTCCGGCGGGCGTCCGATTCTGTTCATCGATGAAATCCACCGCTTCAGCAAGGCGCAGCAGGACAGTCTGCTGGGGGCTGTGGAGAGCGGGGTGGTGACTCTGATCGGGGCCACTACGGAAAATCCGTCGTTTGAGGTGATCAGGCCTCTTCTGTCACGCGCGCAGGTCTACACTCTGCGTCCGCTGGAGGAGGCGGATCTGCGTCATCTGCTTGACCGGGCTGTGGCGGGTGACAGTGCCCTGCAGCTCCACGGTGTGAGCATTGAGGAAACTACGGCTCTGTTCCGTTTTGCCGGAGGCGATGCCCGCAAGCTGCTCAATATAATAGATCTGCTCGAACAGTCGACTCCGCAGGGAGAGCCGGTGGTGATCAATGACAAGGTGGTGACTGAAAGGCTCCAGGAAAATCCGTCGGCCTATGACAAGAACGGAGAAATGCACTATGATATCATCTCGGCCTTTATCAAGAGTATCCGCGGTTCTGACCCGGATGCCGCTCTCTACTGGCTCGCCCGCATGATCAGAGGCGGGGAGGACCCGGAGTTCATAGCGCGCCGGCTGCTGATTCTTGCCGCAGAGGATATAAGCCTGGCCAATCCGAACGCGCTTCTGCTGGCCAATGCTACGTTTGAGGCTGTTCATAAGCTCGGTTTTCCCGAAGGGCAGATTCCGCTGGCCGAGTGTACGGTCTATCTGGCGCTGTCGGCCAAGAGTAATTCCACATATACAGGGCTTCACAATGCCATGAAACTCGTAGAGGAGACCGGAGATCTGCCGGTGCCGCTGCATCTGCGCAATGCGCCGACTTCTCTGATGAAGGATATGGGCTACGGACGCGACTACAAGTATGCCCATAACTATCCGGGCAACTTTGTGGTGCAGCAGTTCATGCCTGACGAGCTTGGCCACAGGCCTTTGTGGCAGCCTTGCGACAATCCGGCCGAGATGCGGTCAGCAGCTTTGCAGAATCAGCGCTGGCAACAGGGTGCCGGCGCTGATCAGGAAGTGAAGCAGTGACAGTGTGCTCCGTATCTGGTGTGTGTTTCTTTTCGCGGGTTCAGATAGCGGCTGAGTCATCGGTGGACCATCCGCCTCCGAGTACTTTATAGAGATTTATGAGCGCGAGATATTCATCGCGGATGGCGTTGCTTACGCCTATCTGTGCGTCGAAGTAGCGGCGCTGTGCGTCAAGCACGTCGATATAGTTGAGTGTGCCGCCGCGATATTGCAGATGTGCGAGCTGGACGTATTTGACCGCCGCGTCGCGGAGCTCGACTTTGAGTGTGCGGGCCTGCTGCACGTGGTGGTAGGTGGCCAGTGCGGTGTTGACTTCTGTGAATGCCTGGATTACGGCTTTTTCATAATCGTAGCGTGACTGGTCATAGACGGCTATGGCTGCCTGGTATTTGCGCTTTTTGCGCCCGAAGTCAAAAATGGAGCCGGTGATGGAGCCTACGGTGTAGGTGAATGGCGATTTGAAGAAGTCTGAGAGGCTTTCGTTTTCGAAGCCTGGTGTGAATCCGAGGCGCAGGCGCGGGAAGCGGTCGGCGTAGCTGACGCCGACATCGGCCATAGCCGCTTTCAGTCTTTGCTCTGCGGCGCGCAGGTCAGGACGGCGCTGAAGCAGTGTGGATGGCACTCCGGCAGGAAGTTTTTCGGGGAGAGAGACATTGAGTGCCAGGTCACCGCGCTCGGAGATCTCACGCGGATATTCTCCTAAAAGGAGTGTGAGCGCATTGCGGGCCACGGCTACCTGGCGTTCGAGGTTCGGGACGAGGGAGGCGGCTGTGGAGTATTCCACTTTGGCCTGCTGATAGACGGTTTCGGAGGTTAGACCGCCATCGAAACGTATTTTGGCCTGTTCGAGTGACTGTTTGCGGGTTGCCATTGTCTGGCGCACGATGGAGAGTTCGTTGTCAAGGGCTATGAGCCTGTAATAGGCCATAGCGACATCGGCAATGATGGTCATGCTCATTGCGCGGTAGTCTTCCACCGACGCTTTGAAGCGGGCGGCTCCGGCGCGTTTGGCCTGCGAGAGTGAGCCCCAGAGGTTGATTTCCCAGTTGACGGGCAGTTTCAGGTCATATTCGGGATCTTTGGTGGTGCCGGCTCCGTTGTAGTTGTTTGTTTCATAGCTTGCGCCGGCCATGCCTCCTATTTCGGGGTAGAAGTTGGCTTTGTCGATGCCGTAGAGCTGGCGCATCTGTTCGACGCGGGCTGCGGCTTTGAGCAGGTCGCGGTTGTTGTCAAGCGCGAGGCGCATCAGGCGGGTCAGGGTGGAGTCTGCATAGAATTCCCACCAGGTCAGATCGGCAATGGATGCGGTGTCTGATTCGAGGCCCGGCATGTAGGCCTCCGGCATGTCGACGTCGGCCGGTACGAGGTTTTTGGTCCCTGAGCAGCTTGCCAGGGCGAGGATGGAGAGTATTATAGGGATCAGTCGTTTCATTTTTTGAGGGAGCGTTTGCGGTTTGTGAATTTGTTGATGGCAACAAAGAAGAACGGAACGAAGACAATGCCGACTGTGATGGCCACAAGCATTCCGAAGAATACTCCGGTGCCGATGTCGCGTCTGGCAGCCGAGCCTGGGCCTGAGGCGAACAGGAGCGGGAGCAGGCCGAGCATGAAGGCGAGAGAGGTCATGACGATCGGGCGGAAGCGGAGACGGGCGGCTGTGAGGGCGGCGTGGACTGCATCGACGCCTTTGTCAACTTCCTCTTTAGCGAATTCGACGATGAGGATGGCGTTTTTGGCCACGAGGCCTACGAGCATCACCAGACCGATCTGGAAGTAGATGTTGTTTTCCAGCCCGCAGATCCAGATTCCCAGGTAGGCTCCCACTCCGGCTATCGGGAGGGAGAGGATGACGGCGAGCGGGACAGACCAGCTTTCATACTGGGCGGCCAGGAAGAGGAACACGAAGAGCAGGGCGAGTCCGAGCACAAGGCCTGTGTTGCCGCTTTCGTGGCGTTCCTGATATGAGAGGCCGCTCCATTCCACTCCGATGTTGTCAGGAAGCTTCTCTCTGACTATTTTTTCGAGAGCGTCCATAGCCTCTCCGGTGCTGTAGCCGTGGGCCGCTTCGCCTGAGATGGTGGCGGAGTTGAACATGTTGAAGCGCCCGATGGTGCCTGGGCCGGTGGTGAAGTGCGAGGTTCCGAGCGATGAAATGGGCACCATTGTATTGTCGGCGCTCTTCACGAAGAAGAGATTCATGTTGTCGCGGCGTGAGCGGTAGGGAGCCTCGGCCTGGATATAGACACGGTAGATGCGGTTAAACATGTTGAAGTCGTTGACATATATCGAGCCGGTGAAGGCTTTCATTGTGGAGAAAATGTCGCTGACGGGGATGCCCTGCATCTTGGCGCGGTCACGGTCTACGTCGAAATAGAGCTGCGGGATGTCGGCTTGCATTGATGTGGATAGGTCGGCAATGGCCGGAGACATGGCGGCGTAGTGGCGGAGGGTGTCGACGGCATGTTGCAGGTCGGTGTATGTGGCGTCGCCTCTGGCTTCAAGCACCATCTCGAAACCGCCTGAACTACCCAGACCGGGTATGATCGAGGGTGAGAAGATGTAGACTTTGCTTTCGGGATATTGCGAGAGGCGTTCGTGGATGCGGCTGCGGACTTCGGCTATGTCTGATGACGAGCGTTCGCCCCAGGGCTTAAGGATTACTGTGAGCTGCGAATGGGCCGGGTTGGTGCCTACACGTGGCGATGATCCGGTCACGTTGAGCACATACTGCACGTCGGGGTCTTGCATCAGATAGTCCATAGCTCTTTCAGTTACTTCGCGGCTGCGCTCTATGGTGGAGCCTTCTGGGAGTTCCAGCTCGACGGTGAAGTAGCCCTGGTCTTCCTGCGACATGAAGCTTCGGGGCATAAGTGCATTCATCATGTAGATGAACACGAGCGCGAGGCCGAAGGCGGCATACATGCGTTTGGGGTGGGAGAGCACACGGGTGATGGTGCGGCCATATGATTTGTTGCCACGGTTCAGCCAGATGTTTATAAGGCGGAATATCCTTGCCTTGCGTCGGCGGGTATCTGTGGGCTTGAGCAGTTTGGCGCACATCACGGGCGAAAGGGTGAGCGCCACGATGGTCGAGATGATCACCGAGACGGCGATCGTGATGGTGAACTGGCGGTAGAGCTGGCCTGTGATGCCGGGCAGGAAGCTGACGGGGACGAAGACGGCGCAGAGCACGAGCGACATGGCTATCAGTGCGCCTCCGAGGTTGCTCATGGCTTTGGCCGTGGCCTCATAGGGCGACAGGCGCTCGGTGTTCATGATGCGGTCAACGTTTTCAACTACTACAATCGCGTCGTCGACCACGATGCCGATGGCGAGGATCAGGCCCAGGAGGGTCAGCATGTTGAGCGAGAAGCCGAACATCAGCATCACTCCGAAGGTGCCGACAAGTGAGATCGGGACGGCAATGACCGGAATGAGTGTGGTGCGCCAGTTCTGCAGCGAGAGGAATACCACGAGGATCACCAGCACCAGCGCTTCGAAGAATGTGCGGTAGACATGATGGATGGATTCCTTTATATATGTGGTCATGTCAAACGGAATGTCGTAGCTGATGCCTTCCGGAAAGTTTTTGGATATGATTTCCATTTCTTTCTTTACGGCCTCGGCCACTTCCATTGCGTTGGAGCCGGGGAGCATGTTGATGTTGAGCACGGCGGCGTTTCCGCCGTTGATTCCGCTCTCGGTCGAGTAGCTTGAGGCTTCGAGCGAAACGCGGGCCACGTCTTTGAGTCTGATCAGCGAGCCGTTGGCTCCGGCGCGCAGAACGATGTCTTCAAATTCCGAGACCGACGAGAGGCGTCCGCGGGCTATGATAGGCATTGTGATGTCTATGTCGGTTGCCGGAGCTTGTCCAAGAGCGCCGGCGGCTGATTCGCGGTTCTGGTCTTTCAAGGCGTTCTGGATGTCCTTGACGGTTAGTCCGAGGTCGGCGAGCTTGTCAGGCGCTACCCAGATCTGCATGGCGTAGTAGCGGCTGCCCACGTTGCTGACACTACCTACTCCGGGTATTCGGCGCAGGGGGTCGAGGATGTTGAGGGTGGTGTAGTTGCTGAGGTAGATTTCGTCGAATTTAGGGTCGTCAGACTGGATGGTTATGGTCATCAGTCGGCTTGCGGTCTCTTTGGAGACGGAGATGCCGTTCTGGACCACTTCGGCCGGCAGGCGTGACTCGGCTTTCTTTACGCGGTTCTGTATGTCGACAGCGGCGAGTTCGGGGTCGGTGTCGATGTCAAATGTCACCAGGGCGGTGAAGCCTCCGGAATTGGAGCTTGACGATGACATGTAGATCATGCCCGGAGTTCCGTTGAGTTCCTGCTCGATAGGGGTTGCCACGGCCTGGGTCATAGTCTGGGCGTCGGCGCCGGGATAGGATGCTGTGATTTTCACCACCGGAGGGACTATCTGCGGGTATTGGTCGACAGGGAGCAGGGTGAGGCCGATGGCTCCCACGATGAAAATGACGATCGAGATTACGATCGAGAAGACCGGGTGGTCGAGGAAGAAATTCTTTTTCATCGGCTTACTCCTCCTTTCCTGCTGCTATGGTTTCTGATTTTTTGTCGGTTGTTTCGTTTTTGTCTTTTTCATCCGGCGGAACGGCCACGGGATTTACTTTGGTGTTGTGGGTGAGTTTGTGATAGCCTTCCACCACGATTTTCTCACCCTTGGCCAGGCCGCGTTCCACTATGGTGTTGTTGCCCACTTCCGGACCGGTCTCGATGAAGCGTTTCTCGGCTACACTGTCGGGGCGGACCACATATACATAAGCTCCGCCTTTCTCGATGATGAGGGCCTTGGAGGGGATTTCGATTGCTTCCTCACGCACGTCGAGAAGCACACGCACTTTGGTGAATTCGCCGGGCAGGAGGCTGTGGTCGGGGTTGGGCATCTCGGCGCGGACGGAGAAGGTGCCGGTCTTGGGGTCGACCTGTGGATCGGCGAAGTCAACGAGGCCTTTGTGGGGATATTCCGAACCGTCGGCAAGGGTGATGGTCACGAAAGAGTTCCATTTGCGGGTGGAGTCGGACACTCCGAGATTTACGTTGCGGTCTTTGCTGCGGAGATAGTCGAGCGCGGTCATTGAGAAGTCGACTCTTACTGTGTCGCTCTTTACCACTGTGGCCAGAAGCGATTTGCCTCCTGAAGGGCCGACCCAGGTGCCTATGTCGGCCACACGTTCGGAAATGTAGCCTGAGATGGGTGACGATACACGGGTGTAGCCCAGCGTCAGTTCGGCTTGGGTGAGGTCGGCTTCGCTGACGGTGACTTCGGCGTTGGCGCTTTCATAGGCGGCTGTGGCGTTGTCGAGATCGAGCTGTGAGGCGGCGTTCTGGGCGTAGAGCGGTTTGATTCGCTCATAGTCGCGTTTGGCCTTCTGGGCCTGTGCGCGGGCTTTGTTGAGCTGTGCGCGGGCTTTATTGGCATTGGCCCGGTAGAGACGCGGGTCGATTATGAACAGAGTCTGTCCTTTTTCTATATATGAGCCTTCTTTGAAGAGCATGCTTTCGAGGTAACCTTCCACACGGGCGTGGATCTCGACGAACTGCTGGGCGCGGATGCGGCCTACGTATTCGCCGTAGATATTTACGTTGCCGGTCTTGACGGTCTCAACTTCAACTATGGGTAGAGGTGACGCCTGATGCTTCGGGCGCATGATAAAGTAGAGTCCTGCGGCTACTATGAGGACTATCAGGGCTATGACAAGCCAGGCTTTCTTGCTGTGGGGGCTGTGTCTTTTGGCTGATTTGAATCCGGTGTTTACTTTCGAACCGATTGATTCGCCGATGTGATGGAGATTCATTTTACCTACTCTGTGTTGAATTAAAATTGCACTGGATGAAAACTAAAACAATATATTAACATTCGTGCCTTAAAAAAGTTCGAAGTGTTAAAAGGATGGAGCCCTTGTTTTTTTGTATCGGGCTGATGTTAGTAAAATTAGTCAATCTCCGGCAGACTGCAAACAGAGTGTTAATAAACGGCATGAATATGTTAATGGACGGCATCCGGCGCTGACCGGATAGCAGGCGGAGCGATTTGAAATTCTGTTAAGAGGTTGTTTAAAACCAGGAGTTAAAATCTGAGTGGAGTATGTTTTAGATAAATCGTTGCAAAAGAGGAAGGGGTATGGCAAGCTATACCCCTTAGGCTCAGAACCATATCTACCTCAAAACTTTCGCTCAGATTTTAACTATTGTTATGAAACACCCTCTTAAATCGGGCAGGGAGAGCCAAAAATGGAGTAATTACGGAAAAATTTCTATATTTTCATGCTCTTAATGTTTGGAGGATTGAAAAATTCACTATATTTGCGGGGTCTAAGTCTGTGAGCGCGCAGCATAGACATAACCAATCACGCCAACTTTCATTTAATCCCCCTCTTTTTTCAGTTATGAAGAAGCATAATTTCTCCGCAGGCCCCTCTATTCTGAGTGAATACACTATCAAGAATACTGCCGATGCGATTCTCAACTTTGCCAACACCGGTCTTTCACTCCTTGAAGTGTCACATCGCGGCAAGGAATTCGTCGCTGTGATGGATGAAGCCCAGCAGCTTGTCAAGGAGCTCCTTGATGTTCCTGAAGGCTATCATGTCCTTTATCTCGGCGGTGGTGCCAGCCTGCAGTTCTGTATGGCTCCGTATAACTTACTGCGCTCAAAGGCCGGCTATCTTGACACCGGCACATGGGCTGCCAATGCCATCAAAGAGGCCCGTCTTTTCGGCGAGGTAGAAGTGCTCGCTTCTTCAAAAGAGGCAAATTACACCTATTATCCCAAAGGCTATGAAGTGCCTGAGGATCTGGATTATTTCCATATCACCACAAACAATACCATCTATGGCACCGAACTGCGCACCGATCCTGATGTGAAAGTGCCTCTGATCGCCGATATGTCATCGGATATTTTCTCCCGTCCGGTAGACGTGTCCAAATATGATCTCATCTATGCAGGCGCGCAGAAAAACCTCGGCCCCGCCGGCGCTACTCTCGTGATTGTCAAGGAAGACGCTCTCGGCAAGGTAGACCGTCAGATCCCGACCATGCTTGACTATCGCACCCATATCAAGAAGGGGTCGATGTTCAACACTCCTCCGGTGCTTCCTGTCTTCTCTTCACTCCAGACTCTCCGCTACTACAAAGAGCTCGGCGGCGTGAAGGAAATGGAAAAACGCGACCTCGCAAAGGCTGCGATCCTTTATGATGCCATCGACTCAAGCAAGATGTTTGTAGGCACTGTGACTGATCCGGATTCGCGCTCGATCATGAACGTAACCTTCGTGATGACTCCCGAATACAAGGAACTCGAAAAAGATTTTGTTGACTTCTGTGCCGCCCGTGGCATTGTCGGCATCAAGGGCCACCGCTCAGTCGGCGGATTCCGCGCTTCGCTCTACAATGCTCTTCCCATCGAAAGCGTGCAGGCTCTCGTCGACGCTATGAAAGAATTTGAAAAGGCTCACTGATCCCCCCTGCTTCAGACTATGAAAGTTCTTATCGCAACTGAGAAGCCCTTTGCAGCAGTGGCTGTAGACGGCATGAGAAAAGTTATCGAAGAGGCCGGTGCGGAACTGGTGCTCCTTGAGAAATATACCTCCAAGCAAGAATTGCTTGACGCGGTGGCTACCGCTGAGGCTCTGATTATCCGCAGTGACAAAGTGGATGCCGAGGTGCTTGCAGCCGCTCCCGCGCTTAAAGTTGTGGTCCGTGCAGGTGCAGGGTATGACAATGTCGACCTTGAGGCGGCTACAGCCCGTGGAGTGTGTGTGCAGAACACCCCCGGCCAGAATTCAAATGCCGTGGCTGAACTCGTGTTCGGACTGGCCGTCATGATGAGCCGCAATATGTTCAACGGCACATCAGGCACTGAGCTTAAGGACAAAACTCTCGGTATCCAGGCATTCGGTCAGGTAGGACGCAATGTGGCCCGTATAGCCCGCGGATTCGAGATGAATGTCTCGGCTCTTGATCCGTATTGCCCTGACAATGTTATGGAAGATGCCGGAGTGACCCCAGTCCATTCGGTCGAGGAGCTCTATCGCCTGAATAAGGTAGTCTCGATCCATATTCCCGCTACTGCTGAGACCCGCAAGTCGATCGGCTATGATCTGATTGCGTCAATGCCTAAGGGTGGGCTTCTGATCAACACAGCCCGTAAGGAGGTGATTGACGAGGAAGGCCTTATCCGAGCCCTTGACGAACGCGCCGATCTCAAATATGCAGCCGACGTGGCTCCCGAACGCGCTGCCGAGATCAAGGAGCGCTTTGGCGACCGAGTGTTCTTCACTCCGAAAAAAATGGGAGCGCAGACCTCCGAAGCCAATATTAACGCCGGTATCGCGGCCGCCCGTCAGGTGATCAGTTTCCTGACCACCGGCGAAGAACGTTTCCGCGTGAATAAATAAGCCCCCGATAAATAAAAATTAGAAATTCCCTTGATGCAGTTTGTCATCCGGCCGACTGCATCAAGGGAATTTTTTTTACAGGTCCTCATTTTTTTAGATTGGCTCTTGAACTTTTTTTAAGCTGAGCCGGATTCGCCGTGAGGCATGGCGGACATGACGGGGAGTGACGTTTTGCCCTTATTATATATAAAATAGGTGTAAAACCGCTTGTAGAAGACTGAAATGGCTGAAGTGTTAAAATTCTGTTAAAATACTGTGAAAAATTTGGAGGGAATTGGGGAAATGTCTACCTTTGCACTCGCTTTTGAGAAGCAAGGCCTGCAGCGGCAGACTGATAGAAGATATAACGCTGGGAATGGTAGATCGGTTCGCCGGTCAAATCTTAAGAAAGGTTAAAATCTTCAGAAAAATTTGCGAGATTCAAATAAAGGTTGTACCTTTGCAAAGTTTTCCACTGACCGCCACGGCGATCGAGAAAGCAACGAGAGAACATTGAAATATTTGCAACATAACGAAGTAGTACAAGAGTCAAATCTTCTACACGATAGAAGAAACGATCTCTGTCAATTTCCAAGATCCGGCGTTTAGGCCGATAGTCAGTCAAGGACAGCGGGGAGCGATCCCTGCGATCTCTGAGGTTTCTGTGAAAGCAAAAGAAATAACAGAACAAACGGTCTGTATTTTAGCTTTGCTTTTTTTATAAAGAAGAAAAGAAAAATATATAGACAACAACGAAGAGTTTGATCCTGGCTCAGGATGAACGCTAGCGACAGGCTTAACACATGCAAGTCGAGGGGCAGCGGGGAGGTAGCAATACTTCCGCCGGCGACCGGCGCACGGGTGAGTAACACGTATGGAACCTGCCCGTAGCAGGGGGATAAGCGGAAGAAATTCCGTCTAATACCGCGTAATAACTCCGAGAGGCATCTCATGGAGTTTAAAGGGTAATACCGGCTACGGATGGCCATGCGGCGCATTAGCTAGTTGGCGGGGTAACGGCCCACCAAGGCGACGATGCGTAGGGGTTCTGAGAGGAAGGTCCCCCACACTGGTACTGAGACACGGACCAGACTCCTACGGGAGGCAGCAGTGAGGAATATTGGTCAATGGGCGCGAGCCTGAACCAGCCAAGTCGCGTGAGGGAAGACGGTCCTATGGATTGTAAACCTCTTTTGTCGGGGAGCAAAAGGCGCCACGTGTGGCGTTCCGAGAGTACCCGAAGAAAAAGCATCGGCTAACTCCGTGCCAGCAGCCGCGGTAATACGGAGGATGCGAGCGTTATCCGGATTTATTGGGTTTAAAGGGTGCGCAGGCGGAAGATCAAGTCAGCGGTAAAATTGAGAGGCTCAACCTCTTCGAGCCGTTGAAACTGGTTTTCTTGAGTGAGCGAGAAGTATGCGGAATGCGTGGTGTAGCGGTGAAATGCATAGATATCACGCAGAACTCCGATTGCGAAGGCAGCATACCGGCGCTCAACTGACGCTCATGCACGAAAGTGTGGGTATCGAACAGGATTAGATACCCTGGTAGTCCACACAGTAAACGATGAATACTAATTGTTCGGGGAGAATGATCCCTGAGTGATACAGCGAAAGCGTTAAGTATTCCACCTGGGGAGTACGCCGGCAACGGTGAAACTCAAAGGAATTGACGGGGGCCCGCACAAGCGGAGGAACATGTGGTTTAATTCGATGATACGCGAGGAACCTTACCCGGGCTCAAACGACACAGGAATACTTTTGAAAGGAGGTAGCTCTACGGAGTCTGTGTCGAGGTGCTGCATGGTTGTCGTCAGCTCGTGCCGTGAGGTGTCGGCTTAAGTGCCATAACGAGCGCAACCCCCATCGCCAGTTACCAGCAAGTCAAGTTGGGGACTCTGGCGAGACTGCCGGCGCAAGCTGTGAGGAAGGCGGGGATGACGTCAAATCAGCACGGCCCTTACGTCCGGGGCGACACACGTGTTACAATGGCAGGTACAGAGAGAAGCAATGCGGCGACGCAAAGCGGAACTTGAAAGCCTGTCTCAGTTCGGATTGGAGTCTGCAACTCGACTCCATGAAGCTGGATTCGCTAGTAATCGCGCATCAGCCATGGCGCGGTGAATACGTTCCCGGGCCTTGTACACACCGCCCGTCAAGCCATGGAAGCCGGGAGTGCCTGAAGTGTGCAACCGCAAGGAGCGCCCTAAGGTAAAACTGGTGACTGGGGCTAAGTCGTAACAAGGTAGCCGTACCGGAAGGTGCGGCTGGAACACCTCCTTTCTGGAGCGGAAATCTCAACGACAACGACACAACGGTCAGACGGACCGAAGGAAACGCCGGAGAGCGGAGCAATCCGCCTCTTGATACTGCTTCACAGTTGCAACTATATATTAATCCCCACACAAGCGGATTCCCAGCAGTCCTTCCTTAAGGGATTAAGCACAGTCCCTTAGCTCAGTTGGTTAGAGCGCTACACTGATAATGTAGAGGTCGGCAGTTCAACTCTGCCAGGGACTACTCAAAAAAGAGGACATTGACATATTGGAAGCGAAGAAGATACAATCTTCAAGCAAACACAACGAGTAAATCAAATCAAGCGAAACACGAGGTAAACAAACTTCGCGTTTCTGAAATCAGACAAAAGACTGAACAATTTCAGAGAGCGAGCCGCGTGATGTTCGAACCGATTGAAAACTAAGGTCATAAAGAAAGGAGAGAAGGGCACATGAAGGATGCCTGGGCTCTCGGAGGCGATGAAGGACGTGATAAGCTGCGATAAGCTGCGGGAAGGAGCAAATATCCCTTGATCCGCAGATTTCCGAATGGGGCAACCCACTGCCCGAACAGGCAGTATCTTCCGAATGGAAGAGGCGAACTTGGGGAACTGAAACATCTCAGTACCCAAAGGAAAAGAAAATAACCCAATGATTGCGCCAGTAGTGGCGAGCGAACGCGCAAGAGCCCAAACCGGCGGTGTTCAGGCACTGACCGGGGTTGTAGGACCGTCAGCAAATGGACAGTTTGAAGTTAGCCGAAGCCTCTGGAAAGGGGCGCCGCAGCGGGTGACAGCCCCGTAGGCGAAAACAGACGACTGACAGAGACGGCACCTGAGTAAGCCGGGACACGAGAAATCCTGGCCGAATCCGCGGGGACCATCCCGTAAGGCTAAATACTACCGAGAGACCGATAGCGAACCAGTACCGTGAGGGAAAGGTGAAAAGAACCTCGAACAGAGGAGTGAAACAGACCCTGAAATCATGTGCCTACAAGCGGTCGGAGCTGCTCAGTGCAGTGACGGCGTGCCTTTTGCATAATGAACCTACGAGTTACCGTCGTTGGCGAGGCTAAGTCCACGGATGGACGGAGCCGAAGCGAAAGCGAGTCAGAATATGGCGCGATATAGTCAGCGGCGGTAGACGCGAAACCAAGTGATCTACCCTTGGGCAGGTTGAAGGTGGGGTAACACCCACTGGAGGACCGAACCGGTAAGCGTTGAAAAGCTTTCGGATGACCTGAGGGTAGGAGTGAAAGGCCAATCAAACTTGGAGATAGCTCGTACTCCCCGAAATGCATTTAGGTGCAGCCTCGGGCGCAGTACCGTGGAGGTAGAGCGACTGATAGGATGCGAGGGCTTCACCGCCTATCAAGTCCTGACAAACTCCGAATGCCACGGCACGATCCCCGGGAGTGAGGGCGCGGGTGCTAAGGTCCGCGTCCGAGAGAGGAACAACTCAGACCACCGTCTAAGGCCCCCAAATCCGGGCTAAGTTGAAGACAATAACGAGGTGGGATTGCAAGGACAGCTAGGATGTTGGCTTGGAAGCAGCCATTCATTTAAAGAGTGCGTAACAGCTCACTAGTCGAGTGATCCCGCATGGATAATAATCGGGCATAAGTCCGGTGCCGAAGACGTGGAATTGACGGTTCATCCGTTGATTGGTAGGGGAGCATTCCGGTAGCCGCAGAAGGTCAGGCGCGAGCCTGGCTGGAGGTCCCGGAAAAGCAAATGTAGGTATAAGTAACGACAAAGGGGGCGAGAAACCCCCTCGCCGCAAGACCAAGGGTTTCTGATCAACGCTAATCGGATCAGAGTCAGTCGGGACCTAAGGCACAGCCGCAAGGCGCAGCCGATGGAAGAAACGGTCAACATTCCGTTACTCCCTTCAGGAGTGACGTGGAGACGGAGAAGTGACACTCCCGCGTGCTGACGGAATAGCACGTTAAACCGCGTAGGTATATCTGAGGCAGGCAAATCCGCCTCAGATGCTGAAACGAGACAGTACGGAGAGCCCCCGTGGCAATCCGACAGCGGAGGTAACCAGGCTCCCAAGAAAATCCGCTAAACTTAATCCTGAAGGGACCCGTACCCCAAACCGACACAGGTGGTCGGGTAGAACATACCAAGGCGCTCGAGAGATTCACGGTTAAGGAACTAGGCAAATTGACCCCGTAACTTCGGGATAAGGGGTCCCCTCCTTCACGGGAGGGGCGCAGAGAATAGGTCCAGGCAACTGTTTAACAAAAACACAGGGCTGTGCAAAATTGAAAGATGAAGAATACAGCCTGACACCTGCCCGGTGCCGGAAGGTTAAGAGGAGATGTCATCGCAAGAGAAGCATTGAATTGAAGCCCCGGTAAACGGCGGCCGTAACTATAACGGTCCTAAGGTAGCGAAATTCCTTGTCGGGTAAGTTCCGACCTGCACGAATGGTGTAATGATCCGGACACTGTCTCAACCGTGAGCTCGGTGAAATTGTAGTATCGGTGAAGATGCCGATTACCCGCAACGGGACGAAAAGACCCCGTGAACCTTTACTGCAGCTTAGCACTGTGACCGGGTGTGCGATGTGTAGGATAGTCAGGAGACAGAGAATCGGTGACGCCAGTCATCGTGGAGTCGACGTTGAAATACTGACCTTTGCACATCTGGTTTCTAACGCGCATCGGCGCGGACACTGCTTGGTGGGTAGTTTGACTGGGGTGGTCGCCTCCAAAAGCGTAACGGAGGCTTCTAAAGGTGCGCTCAGGCCGATTGGTAACCGGCCGCAGAGTGTAATGGCACAAGCGCGCTTGACTGAGAGACAGACAAGTCGAACAGGTAGGAAACTAGAGCATAGTGATCCGGTGGTTCCGCATGGAAGGGCCATCGCTCAAAGGATAAAAGGTACTCCGGGGATAACAGGCTGATCCCTCCCAAGAGCTCATATCGACGGAGTGGTTTGGCACCTCGATGTCGGCTCGTCACATCCCGGGGCTGGAGAAGGTCCCAAGGGTTAGGCTGTTCGCCTATTAAAGTGGCACGCGAGCTGGGTTCAGAACGTCGTGAGACAGTTCGGTCTCTATCTGTTGTGGGCGCAGGAGATTTGCGAGGCCCCGACACTAGTACGAGAGGACCGTGTTGGACCGACCTCCGGTTTACCGGTTGTTCCGCCAGGAGCACCGCCGGGTAGCCGCGTCGGGTAAGGATAAGTGCTGAAAGCATCTAAGCACGAAGCCCCCCTCAAGATAAGATCTCCACATAAGGGCCGTTTAAGACGAAGACGTAGATAGGTCGCAGGTGCAGGTGCGGTAACGTACACAGCCGAGCGATACTAATCGCCCAAACCCTTTCTTGGGAGCAATCCCAAACAAACAAAAACAATTTCAGCCGGCAGAACATCAAAGCAACGGCAAACGATAACAAAGCCTCTGGTTCAGTTCAGAGCGTCTGAAATACAAACTCGCGAGATAGCTGAAGAACATCAGCTTCGCTTCCAGTCACCTCTTTTTTAGCGATACTAAGGTGGCCATAGCGTGAGGGCTCCACCTCTTCCCATTCCGAACAGAGAAGTTAAACCTCACCACGTCGATGATACTACGAAAGTGGGAAAGTAGATAACCGCCCCCTCTAAACCGCGGACCGGATCCTGTCACAGCGACAGCTTCCGGCCCGCTTTTTTTATATACCCCCGAAACCACTCTTCCGCAATCGCCATCCGCAATCACTGTCAGCCGTCACCGTCAGCAATCAGACCCTCCCGTCACCGCCACGGCCCCAGGCTGCCACATCGGCAATCTGCCACGCGCTTTTCGCGCAGTCTGCGGGTGTCTGAGATTTCGGTTTTTGTGGGCTTTTTGGTGGTCCGGACATATTCCGGAGGCTCTGGAGAGGCTATAGTAGTGAAGTATAGCGGGTTTTTGTTTGCTGTTACACAAATTTGTTGTACTTTTGCATGAGAATGGCTTAGTGTGTCCATTCTTTTCCAATACATTAAAGCAAAGTAACTATACACAATCTATACGGATGGAACTTACTGCGTCACAACTTGCCACGCTGGTCAACGGAACTGTCGACGGTGATGAAAATGTGAAAGTGAGCACTTTTGCAAGAATTGAAGAGGGGCATCCCGGTGCGCTCTCTTTTCTGGCAAATCCCAAATATACTCATTTCGTTTATTCTACTGATTCATCGGTTGTGCTTGTCAGGAAAGACTTCGTGGCAGAGCATCCGGTGAAGGCTACCCTCATACGTGTTGAAGATCCTTATGCCACTGTGGCCCGTCTGCTTGAGATGGTGACAGAGATGTCAAAGGTGGAGAAGGTCGGTGTCGAGTCTCCGGTGTTCATTGCCGAGGGTGTCGAAGTGCCGGCTGACGCTTATGTCGGTGCTTTTGCTTACATAGGCAGTGGAGTCAAGCTCGGAGCCGGGGTCAAGATATATCCGCAGGCTTATGTCGGCGACGGCTGTGAGATCGGCGACGGCTCTGTGCTTTATGCCGGAGCCAAGGTCTATCACGGCTGCCGGATAGGCAAGAACTGTATAATCCATGCCGGTGCGGTGATCGGTGCTGACGGTTTCGGCTTCGCCCCTGTGGAAGGCGGATATGAAAAGATTCCCCAGACAGGTAATGTGGAGATCGAGGATGACGTGGAGATCGGCGCCAATACTACGATAGACCGTGCGATGATGGGAGCAACCCGGATCGGACGCGGTGTCAAGCTCGACAATCTTATCCAGATCGCTCACAATTGCGCGGTAGGTCCTCATACTGTCATGGCGGCTCAGGTGGGCATAGCAGGTTCGGCGAAAGTCGGCGCGCAGTGCATGATCGGCGGCCAGGTGGGGCTGGTGGGCCACATCTCGATTGCCGACGGAACGCAGATAGGTGCGCAGAGCGGTGTCAACCGTGCCACCAAGCCCGGCGACCGCATCATGGGCGCTCCGGCCGTAGAGATGGGTGAATATGCCCGCAGTCTTGTGTATGTCAAGAAGCTCGGTTCGCTTTACGAGCGTGTCAAAGAGCTTGAAAAGCAAATCAAAGAAGTAAAAAACTAAAAAAATATATGAATCAGATTACGTTGAAAGGTGAGTTCACACTCACCGGCAAAGGTCTGCATACAGGGCTTGAGATCACAGCCCGTTTCCTTCCGGCGCCTGAAAATCACGGCTATAAGTTCAAGCGCGTCGATCTTGAGGGCGAGCCGGTGATTGACGCTCTTGCAGAAAATGTAGTTGCCACAAACCGCGGCACAGTTATCGCCAAAGGCGAAGCTCGTGTGTCGACCATCGAACATGCGATGGCTGCGCTCTATGCCGCCGGAGTGGACAACGTGCTTATTGAGGTCAATGCTCCTGAACTCCCGATTCTCGACGGCAGCGCGCGTTTTTATTGCGAGGAGATAGCCCGTGTGGGCCTCGCCGAGCAGAATGCCGACAAGGATTTCTACTACATCAAGTCGAAGCTCGAAGTCCGTGACGACACAACCGGATCATCGATTCTTGTGCTCCCCGACGATGAATTTTCGGTTGACGTGAAGATTGACTTTGACTCCGTTGTGCTGAACAACCAGTTCGCATCTTTGGAGCATGTAGAGAACTTCCCTGAAGAAATCGCCGCAAGCCGCACATTTGTGTTCGTGCGCGAGATCGAGCCTCTTGTCAAGGGCAATCTCATCAAGGGCGGTGACCTTGACAACGCGATTGTCATCTACGACAGCCCGATGGAACAGGCCGAGCTCGACCGTCTGGCCGATCTCATGAACGTGCCCCACAAGGATGTCAGCATGTTCGGCTACATCAACAATATACCTCTGACTTCCGAAAACGAACCCGCGCGCCACAAGCTGCTTGACCTTATCGGAGATCTCGCGCTCATCGGCCGTCCGCTGAAGGGCCGTGTGATTGCCACCCGTCCCGGTCATTCGATCAACACCACCTTCGCCAAGCGCATCCGCCGCGAGATCAAACACCAGGAAGTGCAGGCTCCGGTCTACAATCCGGACAAGGAACCGCTGATGGACAACAATCGTATCCGTGAGCTCATACCCCACCGCTATCCCTTCCTCCTGGTCGACAAGATCATAGAGAAAGGCACCAACTATATTGTCGGTGTCAAGAACATCACAGCCAACGAGCCGTTCTTCCAGGGTCACTTCCCGCAGGAACCCGTGCTTCCCGGAGTGCTTCAGGTCGAGGCTATGGCGCAGACCGGCGGCATCCTGGTGCTCAGCGGTCTCGACGAGCCCGAACGCTATTCGACATACTTCATGAAGATCGACAATGTGAAGTTTCGCCAGAAAGTAGTTCCAGGCGACACTCTGGTCTTCCATGTGTCGTTCATGACCGAACTGCGTCGCGGTTGCGCCATGATGAAGGGCTATGCCTTTGTCGGCGAGAAGATAGTCACCGAATGCGAGTTCATGGCTCAGATCATCAAGAATAAATAACAAGAAGTTTAAGTAAACACAGAGTTTCTCTCTATAAAGTAACTATGAAACAACCTTTGGCATATGTCCATCCGGCAGCGAAGATCCATCCGAGTGTAGTGATAGATCCGTTTGTCACTATTGATCAGAATGTCGAGATCGGTGAAGGTACTCGTATCGGTTCGAACGTTACCATCATGGAAGGCGCACGCATCGGCAAGAATTGTACAATTTATCCCGGCGCGGTTATCTCCGGTCCTCCACAGGACCTGAAGTTCCGCGGCGAGGAATCGGTAGCCATTATCGGTGACAACACCACTATCCGTGAGTGTGTGACCATCCACCGCGGCACAGCCTCCAAGGGCAAGACCGTGGTAGGCAGCAACTGCCTGATCATGGCCTACTGCCATGTGGCCCACGACTGTGTGATCGGTGACAACGTAATCATGTCGAATGCCGTACAGTGTGCCGGCGAGGTTGTGATCGATGATTTCGCAGTGATCGGCGGTGGCGCTCTTATCCACCAGTTCTGCCACATCGGTCCGCATGTGATGCTCCAGGGCGGCGCGCTTGTCAACAAGGATATTCCTCCTTATGTAAAGGCCGGCCGCGAACCCATCGCATATGCAGGTGTGAACTCAATCGGTCTTCGCCGTCGCGGCTTCTCCAACGAGACCATCCGCGACATCCAGGAGACCTACCGCTACCTCTACCTGTCGGGCCTGAACAACTCCGACGCTGTTGAGCGCATCGAGGCCGAACTGCCTGCCACCAAGGAACGCGATGAGATCATTCTCTTCGTGCGCAACTCAAAGCGTGGCATCATCCGCGGTTACGTATAAGAAAATCAGGGTGTGCTGCTGAAACTGGAAGGTCTGCTTCAGCAGCACACATTCTTTTTTAATCTAACACTCTCCCTCCTATGAGACTCCTTGTCTCGCTACTACTCATCACAGGCACTTCGGTTCCGTTTCAGACGGATGCCGGGGTGCCTTTTAACGGTCTTGGGGGCGAAGCCCTTATGCGAGGCATCTCTCGCGCTTGCCGCCCGGTGACTCTTGCCACCTTCAAGTCGCTTGATGGCTGTGTGGACGATCCTTTCAACGGTGCTCAGGTCATGATCTTGGACGGAAAGCTGCCCGACGGATATCAGTGGGGCAATCTCGTCTCTGCCCGATGGTGGAGAATGGTGCCGGATCTCTATGGCGATACCGTCAGCCGAGATCTCTACAATCTGCTGCCGCTCGGCAGCGATGTGGTGGAATGGCGCGCTGACAGACCGGTGGGAGAAGTGGTCACACCGTCATATTCCAACGCCCTCTGGAGCGCCGGCCTTGGACTGCTCGGAGGAGAGGAATTCGAGTGCTATTGGCCCCCGGAGGCTCTGAGAGGACGGCTGGCAAGAACTTATTTCTACATGTCGACGCTCTATCATGCCGATCTCTGGGCTCCGGAAGCCTATCTCATGATGAGCTCGGAGACCTGGCCGGGACTGAGCGGCTATGCGGCCGGAATGCTTGTGGACTGGCACAGATCATGGCCTGCCGGAGCTGATGAAATACGGCTTAACGAACTTGGAGAGCGTCTGCAGGGCAACCGCAATCCATTTGTTGATTATCCGGAACTTGCCGAGTATCTTTGGGGTGCGCACAAGGGCGAGAATTTTGAAATAGAAGGTGAGCCAAAGGCTCTCAAAGGCACTTACCGTCTGAGCGAAGAGCGGATAGATCTCTACTCTCCCTATATTCCCTCAGATGCAGTCTGGACTGTTGACGGACTCTCTGTAGACGGTGCCTGGGTGATGGCTTCCGGGCTTGGCCTTGGGATGCACCGCCTGGACTACAGTTCGGCTTCAAGCGGAGAACGCGGACGTCTGACCATTAATATTGTTGAAGGATGAAAGCGCATGGCAGAATTGAATCGGTATTCCTTCTTTGGGCGGGCCGTAGTGTCTGCCGAAGGCTACTGCCGGGCGTCGAAACGTCTTTTCGGAGCCTGTGCTGCCTGCTCGTGGCCATAGTCTTGCTGACAGCCTGCGACAAAGGATCTGACGGAGTTCGGCGCACCGATACTCCGGACCCGCCCGGAAGTGGGGAAGGCCCTGTAGGGCGACCGGATCCAGAACAGGGATGGGATTTTACGGCGGAGACCGCCGACGGCTGTCTGCGCTTCGAGGGCAGTGAGATGCGTCTGCGCATTGACCGTGGCGGAGTGCTGTTCAAGACACTGCCCGACGGACATGGCGCTGTGATTGATCTCGACAGCGGCCGCAGGGTGGAGTATTTTATCGGAGAAGCCGGAAGTGACTCGGTCTGCCGGCAGTCATGGGTGTCGATTGACGGTCAAAAGCTTGAAGGAGCCACCGTCAGGATGAAAAAACAGACCGCCGGGACGGTCTGGTGTCATGTGGATGTGGCCCGTCCGCAGAAGGGCTACATGCTTGTAGGGCTCCGCTAAGCAATGTTGCGGCGCATGGCTGTGACGCGCGCGGTCTGAGGACCGACCCCACAGAAAGCATTTGCGGGCTTTATTTCTGCATTATTCGGGCCATAGTGCGCTTGTCTTCGCGCTCTTTGATAGACTGGCGTTTGTCATATTCCTTCTTGCCGCGGGCTATTCCGATCACGAGCTTGGCAAGTCCGCGATCGTTGATGAAGAGGCGCAGGGGCACGATTGTGAAGCCGCTCTCCTTGCCGCTTTTTTCGATCTTTGCTATCTCCTTGCGGTTGAGCAGCAGTTTGCGGTCGCGGCGGGTGGCATGATTGTTGTAAGTGCCGTAGAAATACTCGGCGATATACATGTTTTTCACCCACACCTCACCGTTGTCCACATAGCAGAAAGTATCGGCCAGCGAGGCTTTGCCCTGTCGGATCGACTTGATCTCTGTGCCGGTCAGCACAAGGCCAGCGGTGAAAGTGTCACCTATGGCATAGTCGAAGGTGGCACGTCGGTTCTTTATGTTAATATCTTTTGAAATCACCTTAGTTTAACCAATTATCAAAGAGAAAAGAAAATAAAAAATATAGGGAGGCATCAGCACTCCGAGTATGGCTATGATCATGAATAAGCCTGTCTTTTCAGCCTTCACACCCATATAGCTTGCCCCTTTCCACTGGATCAGAGCCACATAGAACGGCAGGAAGAAAAGCATCACCGAAGTGATCGGCAATACGTTTATGATCAGCGAGATCAGAGCCACCAGGCCCAGGGTGTAGAGCACGAAAGTGTGGCTGCGGGCCTCGTCATAGCGCTTTTCGAGGGTTGGTTCGGCAAAAAGCGAAAGCGCGAACACACCGAAAAAGTAGCTCACGAAATAGACCAGGAAAGTCACGATCATTCTCATGAACAGAACGAGGAATTCGGCATGATGGTAGACCCCCTGCATGAACACACTGAGTGCCGCTATGGCTATCAGCGGATAGAAACCGCGCGAGGCTATCGACTGCGGATTGTCATCAGCGATAGCAATATCCTCCCAGCCGTTGCCCGGCGAGAGTATCAGTTGAAACAGATATTTGAGATAGCGGCGCATAAAAAATCGTGTTTTTTTGTGACAGACTACAAAATTACACAGAATCGCCGAAAAATCATCTCCTTTAGCCCCTAAAATTGGAAATCATTAATGAGGATGTGGCCGATGTTGTGTGAGGATATGATTGTGATGTGGTAGATGTTGTCTCGCAGGGCTGTTATGGGTCAGACTGCAAAACTCGGTTGAAGTGTTAAAAACTATCCGAGTGTGAAAATGTTTTGAGCCGCGGATTTCGGATGTCGGCACATTCCGGGCCATCCGGGGCGGTAAATCGGTGTCCTCCACCGGACACCACGTTTGTTTGAATATCTTTTTCCCCCCGACACCTGCGCGCTTTGCGCTGCGGTGTCGGGGGCTACTATTAAAACGGTGTCCTGCCGGACACCTGCTAACCACAGCCCCTCCGGAGTCCGTCCTGCCGGACACCCGCGCAGCCCCGTGCCATCCACAGCCCATCCGGAGTCCGCCCTGCCGTCCCCTGCCGTCCCCTGCCATCACCTGCCAGGCTGGAACCTGTCTTGTCTGACTCGCTACTGCCTGCGGATCAGTCCGGGGCACGTAGCGCGTACTGAAACCGGATGGAGATGTCCGTCAGGACATCGGTTTACTCATAGCCCGTGACACCACAGCGCAAAGCGCGCAGGTGTCACGGGTTTGCCATTCCCTCAGCATATGGTGTCCGGTCGAGGACACCGATTTACTGCCCCGGATGGTGTGTCAAAAAAAGATAAAAAGACGAGGTTGCGTCGTTTAGACCTGTTTCACATAAATGTATCCATTTTGTGATGACATAATAATTTGGCTTTGTCGCAAATTTATGATATTTTGCGACAAAGCCATTGTGAAAGTCAAAAGTAATCGATTGGGTATCGATTGATTATGATTGTGCTAAAATGCGAAAGGGATGCATTCCGATTTCGGCTCAGCGTTGTCTCCGAGGGTCAGACAGCGACTTTAAATGTCTTGTCCAATATGCGGACAATGTATATGCCGCCTGCGCCTAAGTCGATTTTGCGCTCCGTTCCTCGGTATATGCATATGCCATAGGAACTGTATATCTCTACAGTCTCATTATCGTCAGCTCCTTCGATATATATTGCCGAATCTTTACCATAGACTTTTATGTTGCTTGGAGTGAGCACGGGGGCGATGCCGGATATTCCGAGCTCGAATGTAGCGGTGATGTTAATGTTTTCTGCCACGGCGGCAATTGAAGCCTTGAACTCTTCAGGCTTAAAGTCGGCGCGGCTACCGTTTACGGTTACTTCCGCAATTCGGAAATTGTCGGCCGGCCGGATTATGATTTCAGCGGCTTCGCCCTCTTCAAATTCGCTTCTGTCTGTCTTCTGTCCGTTGATGGTGGCATTGCCGCGGGAGTTGTCATATTCGACTGATATGGTGAAGCGTTCGCCGGTAGTGGTATTGCTGAAATTTTTCCACACATTGGCTTCGGTATATGCTTTTCTTGATCCGGCCGGTACGAAGAGAGACGCTGTCTTGTATATTTTTGAATCGAAGATATTGTCATTGGTGCATACGGGCGGAGTCACGGCGTGTGAAATGATTTCGGAAAGGGTCTCGCATTTCTCGAATGCCGAAAAGCCGATTTTGGTGATTGTAGCAGGCAATTCGACTGTTTTAAGTGTTCCTCGGACAACTGATATAAGTGTCGCTGTCCTCGAAGCGCACGTAGCGGAGCGATTTGTAATTGTTAAAGGCTGTGTGGCGAATTGCATTGACCGGGTATGTCTTGCCTTCATAGTCGACAGTAGCAGGAATTAAAAGTGAAGTGATGTCACGCGATGTTGCGCCGGTTACCATAGCCTCACCGTTTTTCAAAGTGTAATTGATCCCATCTACAGTGAAGGCCATAGCCTGACCGGCTGTTGACAGCAGCACGGCTGCGGATAGAATCAGTCTGGTAAAAATCTTTTTCATTGGCCGATTCGTTCGAGTTTTGCTGTTATATTGTGTATTGTCGTGTATACTGTGTTCATGGAGCCTTTATTGTCTTGACCGTCGCACGGAGTTTGTGTCTTTCCATCGGAACTGAGCCAGAATTCGGCTCGTTTGGATGTCCAGGAGTAATAATATTTACTATATGCCTGATTTTCGTATGCTTGGCGAAACACATAGTAATAATGATACTGATACCCGATGGATGTATTGATCATGGTGTTGCTGTCGTCTGAGTGGTTATGGGCTTCGTTTATACATAGTGAATACGGATTGTCAGACACATATGCACTTATGCGCAGGCTGGCACGCTCTTCCTTGAATGTAATGGTCGATTCTCCGTCTGTCCGCTCTACATTGTCAATCCATGAATAATACCAGTCGTTGCCCTGTCTTTCCATGCCTTCGATGTTTGTGATCTCAATATCGCCTTCAGCGCCTACGTCGGCTTTGATGATAAATTCTTTTTTGTCGGGCAAGAGTCGTTCATCGGCGGAATTAAGTATTGACAGGCGGTATGTCCGGCTTTCGATTATATCATCTGTTTTAAACAGGTACTCGTTGCCAATGAAGGTTTTGCCGAAAATGCTATAGAAGGGTGCGGCGTAGTATGTCTTTTTGGGCTTGAGACGAGAGAGATATTGTTTTTTATGGATTTTACTTTCATTTTCTTCGGTCGATGTGGGCTTATATCGGCCGACTACTTCGCTGTTTTCGTCAAGGAGGACAAGACCTTCTTCCGCCTGTATGTTTTCGAGGAAAAAGTGCTTTTCGCGGTCATACTCCACGACTTTTTCGGTCTCCGTGGCGCCTTCTCCGACTTTGAAGCCGGAAATGCCGGGGAAGAGATGGATACTATTGTCGTAAAGATCTATTTTGGGGAATGAATATGTGTATTTCCCTAAGTCGCAGCCAAATAGTTTTGCAGCAACGTATATTTCGCTTTCTATCCCTATGTTGTTGCTGACCATCGGATTGATGCGATATAAATCATCTGACGAGAGCGAGGCGCTTGCCGAAAGCGTATATTTCGGAATCAGATTTATCCCTACACCGGTGGTTGCACTGTAGAGCCCCACAATCACTCCGGCTCTGAGTCCGGTGGATATTGAGCCGTCCAGGTCGATTTTTTGAATTCCCCAAGGACTTTCATCGCCGTTGTTTCCATCACCGTTACGGCGCGAGGATCTCCATTGGCCTGACGAATTACTGATTGTGAAGGCTGAACTGAACTCATGAGTCAAGGTCGATTCGAATGTGATAGACCCGGCGGCGGCTGCCTCGAAATATAGATAGAAGGTTACAGGAAAGACAACAGGTACACCTGCCACGAGAGCTTTGAGATTTGTTCTGAGTTGGCCTATGCGGATATCCTTATTAACCTCCGCCTTGCACTCGACTATAGATGAAACATTTAAGCCGAGCGTAGGCTCGATGTCAAAAGTCATTATGGTGCGTCTGCCACGCTCCTTTTGGATTGTCGCACCTATGTATCTGAATCCGTAATATACCTGGCCAAGGAACCTAAGATGGTTCCAGGCTGTGCCGTTGGAGACCGAAAGATCCAAATGCTGCCGTGTGATGAGGTTGCATATGCCGGCTCTGCTTCTGCTACTGCTACACTGATCGTCTGGATCATACTCTTCAAATTCGATCCGATTGCCATCTTGGTCGAAGACCTCTATTTCCGATATTTCGAGAGTGCCGTCGGCGGTTGAAAGGTTGAACTCTTCGGCAAACTGCGACAAGTCGGGCCACGAGCATGTGAGCATGATCGTAGGCGACAGTCTTACAGATCGCACTGTGGCGCCGAATCCGTCAGGGAATATCTCGCATTCGGGTATGACGATGATTGAAGCCTCCTTCGGGATTCTGCCGGCAGGTGTGCTCTGTTTGAGGCTGACATATATGGTGGTTGAATCCGGGCTATAGTCAATTGATTCGATATAGGACGCGAAGTCTTCGCCGAGATTGTGCACCGGGAGCACGTCTGCGCTATCAATGTCTGTTTCAGTGATATCTCCGGGCTTATCTGGTTCAGACGGCTCTTCAGTCGTGTTTTTGTCGCATCCAGCGAGTGCTGTTGTCAGTACAAGGAGAATTAGATACAGAAAATGTCGAGGGAGGGAGCTTGAAATTTTCATATGATCAGATGGCAAGTCATACTCATTCCCTGCAGACCTGAGACTATGTTTTTGATTGGTCCATAAAAATAGAAAAGACGTGGAATGATGTTCGGTTTATCTTAGTGAAGGCATCGCCAAACGCCTGATTCAGAATAAACAGTCCACTCCCACGCCATATCGTATACCGATACCCCTTGTCGGGGAGTGGATATGCGACAAGCAAGGGCGTTTTTGACTGCTTTATCCTCTGAATCTAAAAATTTGGCGAATTTTCACTAAAGGATGAAAGCAAAAACGCTTTTCCGTATGTCTGCGCAGTTTCAGTCGCGCACCGCAAAATTAATGTAAATATTTGAATCTGTCAAACGAAACTTCGTGATCACAGAAAAGTCCTGCTGCAAGGATTTTGCGGCAGGACTTCCAAGTAATTATTACGAAAAATGGCTTAAGAGAATCTTTGAAAGCCGGGGTGGGCTGATGTGTTGGCAGGTTGTATTGCCGGAATCAGAATGAGAACTGGGCGAGGGCTCCTACGCGGTGTCCCCAGCCGTGGGTGCCGTCGAAGTTCATGCGCTCCCCGAAGTTGGCTTCGGCTCCGAAGCTGATGCGGGGTGTGAGATACCAGAACAGATTGACGGCTCCGTAGAGTCCATATTTGTAGTCGCTGCCGGCGGCAGTTCCGTGATGGGGCAGGTAGCGGCCCTGACCGAAGGTGGCTGACATGAAGACCTGAGGAGTGAAGTTGTATTGCAGGCCGGCGAAGTAGCCCCATCCTGGCACGGTGTTGAGCTGTCCGGGTTTTTCGGGGTTGGCCACAAGGTCATATTTGCCAAGGAGAAAGTCGCCGCCGAAGTTTGAATATGAGCGGCCGCCGTTGACTGTGGCATAGACCGTGAGGGGATCCACCGGGCGGAACACGGTGCTGAACTGCAGACCCCAGCCCACTTTCTGGTGGTTGCGCGAATTGATCATGTCGCGGTAGGGTAGGAAACGAGTGATGGCTGAGAGGCGAATGTGTTGTCCGGTGAGCCATTCATACTGCACCATAGCCGCGATGTTGGGCATAAACTGGCTGCGGGCTGCGGTTGAGGTCCCGTCTTCCTGCACGGTCATGTCAGGAGTTTCCACGGAGGCTGCCACATAGATGCCGCTTTTGCGGAAATGATGCATGTAACGGACAAGCACATTTGTTCCGTCCATCTTCATGGTGGGGCCGCTGGCATCTATGGTCGGAGGCACGGCCGCGCCATCGCCGAAAGTGGATGAGGCATAACCGATGGTCCAGTCATTTATGGTGGCATAAGCTTTCTTAAGATGGAAGTCGCGGGTCTGGTAGCCGTTGAAATTGGCTTCTATGTAGAGCTGATAGTCGCCGAGGCGCTTGTTTCGGCCTATGACACGGAAAAACAGGGCGGTGCCGGCCGGACTTGATCCGATACGCTGTCGGTTTAGCTCGTCGCGCTGCGTAGGGATGAAGTAAGGCGAGAAACCGGGAGTGCCGGTGGTACCACCCCAGTCGAAATATCCTCTCATGCGCACCATGCCGCCTATGCCCATAGCCAGCTGTGAGTCGCGGCTCATGAACAGGAAGTAAGGAGCCTGCGGGTCCTGAAAACTGCGGAACTGGTCATAGTAGAAATTTTCTACAAGATTGCGGATCGAGTCGCTTTGCGGAGTCTCGCCCTCGCCGAAGAAAATTGGCTTGTGGTCTTTGACAAGAGCCTCGTGCTGCTCATCGGCCGGTGCGGTAGCCATTGCGCCGAGAGCGCATGCCGCCGAAAGCATGATAGCAGCTGTGCGTGTGATGAAATTCATAAGCTGAAACGGATTTTTGCTTTTTATAACATTCATCACGATTGCAAAGTTCATGCCGGGTTGGGCAAAATAGTGCAGAAATTGAAAAAAATCAAACCGAGATGTAACGTTGACACCAATTTTCCGTCTATATGATAAACGGACCTTTGAAAGGACCCGCAGAGACTGATGGACCGCAGCGAGTTTGAACGGATGGCACCCCGGCTGAGGGAGCGCATTGTCAGCATGGTTGTCGGCATGTCGGCTGAGGCTGACTCCGATATGGCTGACGATGTAGCTCAGGACACTCTTTTGAAACTGTGGATGATGCGGGATAAACTTGACAAGTACAGGAGTATAGACTCTCTGGCCTTTGTGATAGCCCGCAACCGTACGCTCGACCTTCTGCGCAGTTCCTACGGCAGCTCAACTGTCGGGATGGAGCATGTGGGCGACATCTCAGACGGAGTCTCGCCCGAAGAGACAGTGATTGACTCCGAGGAGACGGCGGGCGTGATGGAGATCATTGCATCGCTCCCTTCGGTGCAGCAGGCAGTCATCAGAATGAAGCATATAGAAGGCCTGGAGGTCGGGGAGATTGCCCGGCTCACCGGTTCTACGCCGGGCTCTATCCGGGTAGCCCTTTCAAGAGCCCGTCAGAATATCAGAGATATTTTTATGCAAAGACAGTCATGAAAGAAATAGATCAGAATAATGTCAGCCGCTATGTGGAGCGTTTTCTTGCCGGAGAGACCACCTCTGCGGAAGAGAGGGCGCTGTATGACTATTTCAGTCACGGCCATATTCCGGCTGAACTGGAGAGTTACCGGGAGATGTTTGCCTGGTATGGCTCTCTCAGTCAGGCTCCCGCAGCACCTGAACCCATAAGGCTGCCGAGACTGCGCCGCTGGCAGTGGACAGGAGTGGCCGCCACCGTGGCCCTGTTGCTGGGGCTCGGCTTTGTGTTCAGAATGCAGACCGCAGATCTGCCTGAAGAATACATGGCCTATGAGGGCAGTTACATCATCCGCGATGGCAAGAAGATCACGGACCTTCGTGTTGTCGTCCCTGAAATCCGTCGCAACGACCAGCTCGTCAGCGAGCGTCTGAGCCAGCTCGACCGATCGCTTGAAGAGGCGGAAGATGCTTTTGACAGAGCGCTGATGGAAGATTTTGACATGTCGGACCCTGATGTGGCCGAGGTGGTCAAGGCTTCTCTTAGCTATTGATTACTGCAATTCCTGAAGAGGGGATCATAAGTTACACCATACCTGAAACTCTATCGGATATGAAATTTCTAAGATATATTTTAATGGTCATAGTGATGTTCCCGGCGCTGGGAGCTATGGCCCAGAGCTCGATTGATGCGGCGATAGCCACGCTTCAGAAATCAAAATCTGTGACAAACGAGATTTTCTCGGAGAAACGTGATCCGTCGACCCGCGCGGTCATCCGCTCAAGCCGGATGTTTAACTTCGATGATGACAAGATGGCCGCCAAGATCAGGGACGCCATGAAGAAGGAGCGGTCAAAGGCTGTGGCCTTTCAGATGAAGACCACAAGCGGAGCCGAGGTCTATTCAATCTCTTTCGAAGACAGCAAGCATATGGCTATAAAATATGTGCTCATCAGGCAGCATCGCGGCGGATGGGTGCTGTCGGTCGACAAGGCCCGGCGCTCTTCATCGTCAAAAGACCGCTCTGACAGTGAGATCACTGACACTATCTGGTTTGATTCTATGCCGGCTCCTGGGAACTTTGTCCGCCAGATGACTTTCCGGACCGATGAGCCGGAGGATAGCCTGGTGGTTGACGCAGACGAATGTCATGCGGTAATCATTGTGACCACAGACATGCAGGACCCTGTGAATTCAAGTATTTGAGATTAGATATAGCGAAAGTCAAAGGACACGAAAACGGATTTTCAGCCGTGGTCGTGTCCTTTGATTATTTCCGGGCCGTCATGTCAGGTGACATGCGTGTGTCATGCCTGGGGCACTGCCGGAACCTGGGCCTTGGCTTCCCAGCCGAGGGCGCTTGCGCCAAGCACGGCGGCGTCGGCGTCTTTGAGCTCTGAAAGAAGAATCTGCACCTTGCCTTTGAATGCCGGATACATGTTTTTCTCCATTGACTCGCGCAGCGGACGCAGCAGGAGCTCGCCGGATTTTGCCAGACCTCCGAAGAGGATTATGGCCTGCGGCGATGAGAATACGGTGAATTCGGCAAAAGCCTCGCCGAGAATGTTGCCGGTATATTCGAAGATCTCGTTGGCAAGCTTGTCGCCGGCCACGGCTGCGTCATAGACATCTTTTGAAGTGATGGCTTCGATAGGAATTGTGCGCAGGGCCGAGGGCTCGGTGCGGATTTCAAGGAACTCGCGGGCGGTGCGGGCTACGCCTGAAGCCGAGCAGTAGGCTTCGAGGCAGCCGGTGCGGCCGCAGCCGCAGAGACGGCCGTTGTTGCGCTTCATGATGGTGTGGCCGAGTTCGCCGGCAAAACCGTCATGACCGTAGACGAGCTGACCGTTGATAACTATGCCGCTGCCTACGCCGGTGCCGAGGGTGATCATGATGAAATCCTTCAGACCGCGGGCTGCGCCGTAGGTCATCTCGCCGATTGCAGCGGCGTTGGCATCGTTGGTGATGGCCACGGGTATGCCGAACTTGTCGCTGACCATCTGGGCCAGGGGCAGGGGAGTGGGCCAGGGGATATTGACGAGTTTTTCGATCATGCCGGTGTAGTAGTTGGCGTTGGGTGCGCCTATGCCTATGCCGTGGACTTTGTCAACAGCGTCATTGGCCACAAGCAGCCGGGTCACTTCATTGTAAAGCTCGTCAAGATATGCGTTGACATCGGAATGTTTCAGCGTCTTGATGGAGGAACTGGCGATAACTACGCCACGTGCGTCGACGATGCCGAAAACTGTATTGGTACCGCCTATGTCGATACCCACTACGTAAGGTTTGCTCATTGTGATATAATGTGGGGGATTAAAGGATTAAAGATTTATATTTATAAATTGATTGAAGCACAAAGATAAGACAAATGGCGGATGTTTGGAACAAAATTCATGGAAATTTGCTAATTTTGTCATCTGATGGAAAATGAATTCGACATACATGACCGCGGCAGCGCCGACAAGGAGTATGAAAGAGCCTTGCGTCCGTCATATTTCGACGGCTTCAACGGTCAGGAAAAAGTGGTTGAAAACCTCAAGGTGTTCGTGCAGGCCGCGCGGATGCGGGGAGAGGCGCTTGACCATCTTCTGCTCTTCGGCCCTCCTGGTCTTGGAAAAACAACGCTCGCCGGCATCATTGCCAATGAGCTTGGAGTCAACTTCAAGGTGACTTCCGGGCCGGTGCTTGACAAGCCGGGCGATCTGGCGGGAATACTGACCTCGCTTGAGGAGAACGATGTGCTTTTCATCGACGAGATCCACCGGCTGAGCCGTGTGGTGGAGGAGTATCTCTACTCGGCTATGGAAGATTACCGCATCGACATAATGATTGACAAAGGCCCGGGCGCCCGCTCGGTACAGCTTTCGCTCTCTCCCTTCACCCTCGTTGGCGCCACCACCCGGTCGGGTATGCTGACAGCGCCGATGCGCGCGCGTTTCGGCATAAACTGCCATCTGGAATATTACAGTCATGAGGTGCTCGAACGCATCATACTCCGCTCGGCCGCACTCCTCGGAGTCAGATGCAGTGCCGAGGCGGCCCATGAGATAGCCATGCGCAGCCGCGGCACTCCGCGAATAGCCAATGCGCTCCTGCGGCGTGTGCGTGACTTCGCCCAGGTCAAAGGCAGCGGCGAGATAGATCCGGAGATTGCCCGTTTCGCTCTCGAAGCGCTAAATATTGACCGCTACGGACTCGATGAGATGGACCACAAGCTCCTGCTGACCATGATCCACAAGTTTGAAGGCGGTCCGGTGGGCCTTTCGACCATCGCGACGGCTATCGGCGAGGAGCAGGACACCATTGAGGAGGTCTACGAACCTTTCCTGATAATGGAGGGCTTCCTGCGGCGCACTCCGCGCGGACGCGAAGTGACATCGCTGGCCTATGCCCACCTGCATCTCAACCCGCCCTCGGCTATGGGGACGCTGTTCTGATCCCCTCCTGGAATATAAGAGGTTGTTTTTTAGCAGCCTCTAAAAAATTGTTACAGTCTCAAAAAAATCAAATTACCGCTCTGCAATAATGGCAGGAATCAAGTCACTGGCCAAGGATACGGCCATCTACGGACTGAGCAGCATCATCGGACGTTTTCTCAACTGGTGTCTGGTGCCGCTCTACACCCGCATGTTTCCTTCGGCCGAATACGGCCTTGTCACCTTTATATACTCCATAGTGGCGCTGGCGCTGATCATTCTGACCTACGGAATGGAAACCGGATTTTTCCGCTTTGCCAACCATGAGCGCTACAAGGACCCGATGGAGGTCTACTCAACCTCGCTGATCTCGCTTGCCGTCAGCTCGACGGCTTTCATGGCGCTTGTGCTTGCCGTGCTTGGCCCGGTCAGCGAGGCCATGCACTGCGCAGGAAATGAAACTTACGTTGTCATGATGGCTCTGACAGTGGCCATCGACGCATTCTGCTGCCTGCCGTTCTCATATCTGCGTTTCCGCAAACGCCCCATGCGCTTCGCTCTGCTGCGTCTGGTCAACATCGGACTCAACATCGGACTGAATCTGTTTTTCATACTCATCTGCCCCTGGCTCTGGACCCAGGCTCCCGGCTGGATAGCCTGGTTCTATGATCCTGATTTCGGCATCGGCTACATCTTCCTGGCCAACCTTGTCAGCTCGGCTGTGACCATGCTGTTGCTGCTGCCCGAACTCCGTGGCTTCAGCTGGAAGTTCAATCCGCGCCTATGGCGAGAGATGATAGCCTACTCCGCGCCGCTCCTGGTACTTGGCATTGCCGGCATCATGAACAGTACGCTCTATTCAATCCTCTTCCCGGAACTGTATCCCGATAAGGCCGAGGCCATGTCGCAGCTCGGCATCTATGGGGCCAATATCAAGATTGCCATTGTGATGGTGATGTTTATTCAGGCATTCCGTTTTGCCTACGAGCCATTTATCTTCGCCAAGGCTAAGGACAGAGGCGATGACCGCATGCAGAGCTACCGCGATGCGATGAAATACTTCGTCATCTTCGCTATGGTCATCTTTCTCGGAGTGATGTTCTACCTCGATATTCTGCGCCTGTTCATAGCCGAAAGCTATTTCAGCGGCCTCAAGGTGGTGCCTATAGTCATGATAGCGGAATTCTTCTTCGGGATCTTCTTCAACCTCTCGCTGTGGTATAAGCTCACCGACAAGACGGTCTGGGGCATGTGGTTCTCGCTGCTCGGACTGGCTGTCACTGTGGCGCTAAACGTACTGCTCGTGCCTCGCTTCGGCTATATGGGCTGCGCCTGGGCATCATTTGCCTGCTATGGCACCATGATGCTGGTGAGCTATTTGGCCGGACTTGTCAAATTTCCGATCGGCTACCAGGTTTCGCGCATAGTGTTCTATTTCGTCAGTGCGATAGCGCTGTGGTTTTTCGCCGAACTTATAGCCTTCGGCCACCGGCCCTGGCTCAACATGATCATACGCACCCCACTGCTGCTGGGCTATATTCTGATGGCCATGCGCATCGAGCATATCCGTTTGTCAGATATGCTCCCTCGGCGGCGCTGAAGGATGGCCGGCTCTTTCCGGCTTTTCATTCGTCAGATAGCGTGGCTATGCTTCTTCCTCCCTTGCAACAATTTATCTAAAAGATACACCACTCAGATTTTAACTCTTGTTATGAAACACCCTCTAAACAATTTCTTAGAGGTTGAGTGCCATTTCCATGTCATTTCCGGTCAGCCGGAGCGGGAGATGAAATTTTTGTTTGTCCGAATGGTGAGAAAACGCTAACTTTGCAGACGCATAATATTGCATTTTAACCAAAATCCCGATGAGCAAAGAAGACGTAACACACCGTGGAGTGATCGAATCGGTCGGCCGGAACTCGCTGACCATTCGCACCGAAGAAGCGTGTAAATGTGACGGATGTGCCATCACCGCCCTGTGCAACACCAAAGGTGGCGGCCATGAACTCCTGACCATTGACACTCCGCTTGCTTCGGACTTCAATCCTGGTGAACGGGTGGAGGTTACTGCCAGCTCAGGCTCTACACTGAGGGCCACGTGGTGGGCGCTGATTCTCCCGACGCTGATTTTCGGCGGCTCCGTGGTCGGTCTCCGGCTCGGTTTCCCGGAACTTGGAGGCTGGTCGCTCGCCATAGGTTTCGGCTTTCTGCTGCTCTATGATCTCCTGCTCTACCGCCTCCGCAGGCAATTGGCCCAGAAGATCAGCTGGAAAGTGACCAGGCTATAGTACTGATTAAAATATATCTGTTATACAGGCTCTTATAATTTTTTACCATGAATGTTGTTGTAACTTCCATTATTGTACTTGGGGTTATCGGAATTGTGGGCGCTGCCGTGCTTTACATTGTGGCCAAGCGTTTCCATGTTCAGGAAGATCCCCGTATTGACCAAGTTGAAGCCCTTCTGCCCGGCGCTAACTGTGGCGGTTGCGGACGTAGCGGATGTCGAGACTTCGCGGCCGCATGTGTCGGAGCCGATACGCTCGACGGACTTTCCTGCCCGGCTTCAGGCAGCGCGGTCATGAAACAGATCGGTGAGATTGTCGGACTGGCCGCCGCCGAGACCAAACCCAAAATCGCTGTAATCAAATGTAACGGCACCTGCGACCTGCGTCCGCAGATAGCCCGATTCGAGGGTGCGCCCACCTGCGCCGTGCTTGCCTCGCTCGGCACCGGCGAGTCAGCTTGTCCCAACGGCTGTCTCGGCTGTGGCGACTGTGTTACCGCCTGCCCCTACGGCGCTATGAAGATGAACCTCGAAACCGGTCTGCCGGAGGTGATCGAAGATAAGTGTGTGGGCTGCGGCGCCTGCGTCAAGGCCTGCCCGCGCTCCATAATCGAGCTCCGTTTCAAAGGCCCACGCGGCATGAGGGTCTACGTGGCCTGCTCTAACAAAGAAAAAGGCGCGTTGGCAATGAAAGAATGCAAGGTTGCCTGCATCGGCTGCACGAAGTGTGCCAAAGAGTGCACACACGAGGCCATAACCATCGCCAACAATCTTTCATATATCGACTATGAGAAGTGTAAGCTCTGTCGCAAGTGTGTGGACGTCTGCCCGACCCACGCCATCCATGCCGTGAACTTCCCCGTGAAGAAAGCCGCTCCCACAGCAGAGGTAAAACTGAAAACTGAAGAAACTCCCGCCTGAAACCATGAAACTCCATACGTTTAAAATTGGCGGCATCCATCCCGCCGAAAACAAGATAGCGGCCGGCAAGCCGATTGAAAATATGCCCCTTCCCGCCGAAGTAGTCCTTCCGGTAGCCCAGCACATCGGAGCTCCGGCAAAGCCTGTAGTGAAAAAAGGCGATAAAGTAAAGCGCGGCGACATGGTTGCCGAGGCCGGCGGTTTTGTGTCGGCTCCCGTCCACAGCCCCATTTCAGGCACCGTGGTCAAGATCGACGTCTGCCGCACCCCTCAGGGACTGCCCGTGGAGGCCATCTATATCAAGAGCGATGAGGCCGACCGCGAGGCTGACGCAAAGGCGCTCGAACAGCGCGAGACTCCGGCCCGCAGCGAAGCCGAAATTGCCGCGCTTGACGGCAAAGCCATCATAGACATCATCAAGAATGCCGGCATCGTGGGCCTTGGCGGAGCCACCTTCCCCTGCCACGTGAAACTGTCGCCCCCTCCCGGATCGAAGGCAGAGGTGGTGATCATCAACGCTGCCGAGTGTGAGCCCTGTCTCTCTTGCGACGACATGCTCATGCGCGAGAACCCGCGTGAGATTGTCAAGGGCGTGAGCCTTCTGATGAAAGCCGCAGGCGTAAGCCGCGGAGTCATCGCTATCGAAAACAACAAGCCCGAAGCCATCGAGGCCCTGACCCAGGCGGCTTCTACCGTACCGGGAATCGAAGTGATGCCCATGAAAGTCAAATATCCGCAGGGCGGCGAAAAGCAGCTCATCGAAGCTGTCATCGGGAAGGAAGTGCCCTCCGGCGGTCTGCCTATCGCAACCGGAGCCATAGTCCAAAATGTGGCTACAGCCTATGCCGTTTACCGTGCCGTAGTGCTCAGCGAACCGCTTATGGACCGCGTGCTCACTCTTCATGACGGCAACACAGGACGCAACCTGAGGGTGCCGTTCGGAACTATCCTCGCCACTCTGACCGAAGGCCTGGAGGAACCTGAAAAGATCATCATCGGAGGTCCGATGATGGGTCGTACAGCCTCTACGCTCCAGACTCCGATGATCAAGGGCACCTCAGGCATCCTGCTCGACAAGCGCTATGCCCACCGCCGCCCGGTTGAAAACTGCATTCGCTGCGGCCGCTGCTCCGACGCATGTCCGATGGGACTCGAACCCTTCCTGCTTGCCACTCTCTCTCGTCTCAAGGAGTGGGATGAGGTTGAAGCCAACAAGGTGGCCAACTGCATAGAGTGCGGATCATGCAGCTACGCCTGCCCCGCCTCGCGTCCGGTTGTCGACTTCGTCCGTCTGGGCAAACAGAAAGTCATGGCCGCCATGCGCGCCCGCGCAGCAGCCAAGAAGGCCTGACGCAGTGTCAGCGGCCTCGTATTTCACCCGAAACACCGAGGGCTTCTGGCAATAGTCAATGCCCCTCAGGTATAATGAATGAAAAATGTGCCGGATTTTTTGAATCCGGCACATTTTTTTGCTCGGCTTATTCGGCAAATATCCGTATCTTTGCACAAATATATCAACTTAACCATTAAAACAGATTCGTAATGACCCACATTTCTGACAGAGTGCAGGCGCTCGCACCATCGGCCACACTGGCCATGTCGCAAAAAAGCAACGAGCTCAAGGCTCAGGGTGTCGATGTGATCAATCTTTCAGTCGGCGAACCCGATTTCGAAACCCCGGCCCACATCAAGGATGCCGCAAAACGAGCCATTGACGAGAATTATACATTCTATACCCCTGTGCCGGGCTATATGTCGCTGCGCAAGGCTGTGTCTGAAAAGCTCTCGCGCGAAAACGGTGTCAGCTATGCTCCGGAGCAGATCGTGGTGTCAAACGGTGCCAAGCAGGCCCTCTGCAATGTGATCCTCGCCACCATCAATCCGGCCGACGAGGTTATCATCCCCATGCCCGCATGGGTCAGCTATGTGGAGATGGTGAAACTGGCAGGCGGCACAACTGTCGAAGTTCAGGCCGACATCACCCAGGATTTCAAGATCACCCCCGCCCAGCTCGAAGCAGCCATCACTCCGGCCACTCGCATGATACTCCTCTGCTCGCCCTCGAACCCCACCGGCAGCATCTATTCGCGCGAAGAACTACAGGGCTTGGTTGACGTGCTCGCAAAGCATCCGCAGATTCTTGTGCTGGCCGACGAAATCTATGAACACATCAACTTCACAGGATCTTTCACATCACTGGCATCATTCCCCGAAATCGCTGACCGCACCATCATCATCAACGGTGTCTCCAAAGCTTACGCCATGACCGGCTGGCGTATAGGCTACTGCGCAGCTCCCCAGTGGCTTGCCAAGGCTGTCACCAAACTCCAGGGTCAGTACTCGTCAAACGCATCATCTATCGCGCAGAAAGCCGCCGAGGCTGCCTACACCGGTTCGCAGCAGTGTGTGGCTGAGATGAACAAGGCATTCGAACGTCGCCGCAACCTTGTGGTAGAGCTCGCCTCGCAGATCCCCGGACTGAAAGTCAACTGCCCGCATGGCGCCTTCTATCTCTTCCCCGAAGTCAGCGCATATATCGGCAAGACCACTCCCGAAGGCAACACCATCGGCTCATCGGCCGACTTGGCCATGTATCTCCTTGAAAAAGGCCACGTTGCAACAGTCGACGGCGGCGCTTTCGGCATGGAAGGCTACATCCGTCTGAGCTACGCCACTTCCGACGACAATCTGCGCGAAGCCATGCGCCGCATCGCCGCCACACTCGCCACACTGAAATAATCCATATCCGTTAGAGCTTGTTTTTAAACAGCCTCTTAAATCAAACATACACTAAAACAAACCCATTGTACATGGACTTTATAGAAGAACTCTCATGGCGCGGCATGATCCATCAGATGATGCCCGGCACCGACGAGCAGCTTAAGAAAGAAATGACCACAGCCTACCTCGGCATTGACCCGACGGCTGACTCTCTCCACATCGGCCACCTTGTGGGCGTCATGATGCTCAAACACTTCCAGCGCGCAGGCCACAAGCCCATCGCGCTCGTAGGCGGCGCCACAGGCATGATCGGCGACCCCTCCATGAAGAGCCAGGAGCGCAAGCTTCTCGACGAAGAAACCCTCCGCCACAATCAGGAGGCAATCAAGAACCAGCTTGCCAAATTCCTCGACTTCGACTCCGATGCGCCAAACGCAGCCGAGATGGTCAACAACTATGACTGGATGAAGAATTTCAGTTTCCTTGACTTCATCCGCGACGTAGGCAAGCATATCACCGTCAACTACATGATGGCCAAGGATTCAGTGAAGAAGCGCCTGAGCGGCGAATCACAGCAGGGCATGTCGTTCACCGAATTCTCCTATCAGCTTTGTCAGGGCTATGACTTCCTCCACCTCTACAAGGAGAAAAACTGCCGTCTGCAACTCGGCGGTTCCGACCAGTGGGGCAACATAACCACCGGCACAGAACTTATCCGCCGCACAGCCGGAGGCGAGGCCTACGCACTTACTTGCCCGCTGATCACCAAGGCCGACGGAGGAAAATTCGGCAAGACCGAAAGCGGCAATGTGTGGCTCGATCCGCGCTACACCTCACCCTACAAGTTCTACCAGTTCTGGCTCAACGTTTCTGACGCCGATGCTGAAAAATATATCAAGATATTCACTGAACTGACCCGTGAGGAGGTTGCCGCTCTCGTCGAGGAGCAGGCCCAGAATCCCGGCGCACGTCCGCTGCAGAAGCGTCTGGCCAAGGAAATCACCACAATGGTACACTCGGCAGCTGACTATGAAGCCGCCGTCGAAGCCTCGCAGATTCTCTTCAGCAACCATGCCGGCGAGACCCTCCGCAAGATCGATGAAGCCACTCTGCTTGCAGTGATGGAAGGTGTGCCGCAGTTCGAAGTGCCCCGTTCGGCCATCAGCGAAGGAGTGAAACTTGCCGATCTGCTGACCGAGACAGCCGCCGTCTTCCCCTCGAAGGGCGAGATGCGAAAAATGGTCCAGGGCGGAGGAGTCAGCATCAACAAGGAGAAAATCTCTGATCCCTATGCTCCCGTGACTGCCGACATGCTTCTCAACGACAAATACATCCTCGTGCAGCGCGGCAAGAAGAACTACTTCCTGCTCCACGTGGCAGACTGACAATCCGCCCCTATGAAATGACGTTTTTTTAAGAGGAGTGTTGCATAATCACCTCTAAGCGCCATTCAAGATTATTACTGTCTGCTAAATTATAAAAAGATAAGTCCGGCTTCTTGAAAGAAAAAGAAGTTGGGCTTGCTTTTTATATTATTGCTGTCCGATAAAAGTCTATGCAGGAAATAAAAACCGGTATGATGTAGGGGTCATCGCGACTTTGCATCATACCGTTTAAACAATAGCATTCAATTAAAATAGATTACATGAGCTATCTATAGCTAAGCTTTATTGTCCAAATGTTTTTATCTGTTATTCTCGTATAATTATCTGTATGCAAAATTACAATAACATTATGCGTCTGAACATACCTAAATATGGGTAATTTTCTATTATTTAGGTGTCTGTTCTAATTGAAAACAATTAGTGCGGGCCGATTTCAGGATGTTTCCGGCAGCAGATAGTTGGCGCTGCGTCTTCCTTCTTCGCATCAGCCGGACTGGATGTGGCGTTTTATTCTTGCATCTTTGTCTGGCTTCATTACCGCGCGAATGCGTTGCAGCCTCGCTGATGCTCGGAGAAAGCGCCAGCGAGGCCGTATTTTTGACGTTTTTAGAAAGAATTTTTTGAAGAAATCTGCTCCGCGAGAAAAATATTCAGCCTGGATGCTTGCGGATTCGGGGAAAAGTAGTACCTTTGCAGCCGGGTAAGTCCTACACGACCAGCTCCCTGAGAACTCCGCCAGGTCTTGATCGAAGCAACGGTATCAGGTTGTAGCGGTGCGATGTAGTAAGCTTACCCTTTTTTTTGTGCCCTTTTCAGAACTTTACAACCAGTTCGGCACACACTTTATCTCCGTCGCCTACAGGCACCACGGCATCGTGGTGATAGAAATACTTCTCATAGCTGAGGCGCAGATCGCAGCGCACGAATTTATAAATGTAGCTCAGAGTACCCCCGACTGTCACACGGTTGCGCGCGGCATAGTCAGTGAAAAGTTTCCCTTCGTCATTTCTGTTACCGCTGCTGTAGGCAGTCATTCCGTCGAATCGGGCCTGGACCGAGGCGCGGTTGAATATGCCTGCTTTTACAGGAAAACCGTAGTCGGCAAACACATTGTAGCCGTGAGCAGCCTTGTGGGCCTTGTTGGTGTAGTGCTTGTTGAGATACTCGCCCTCAAGAGTGAGACCGCCGTGGGTCCATGTCACGGAGCCCGTGAGCGAATTGATGCGCACAGAGTCCGGGATAAGAGTCTCGGCACCGGCGGCGATCTTTACCTCGCCGATTGTCCAAAGGGCTTTTCCGGCAAAGGCCATCTCTTTCACCCACACATTATGGTCAGCCATCGAAGTGGGGTTGAACGCTCCGGCTTCAAGGCTGAGGAGCGATGATCCGCTTGTGGGAAAGGTATAGCTCAGCTTGGCTCCGACACCGCGCACGTTGTTCATTATGCCGCCGATAAACGAGTGGTTTGAGAAAAAATATGTGCCCGGTCCGCGGAAACAGTCGGTGCCGAAAGGCAGGCGGAACTGTCCGCCCTGCAGGCGCAGGCGCTTGGTAAAGCTGACACGCCCCCAGGCATCGAGGATCTTCATTTTGCCCTGGTCGCAGAAGTCGGTCTGGATATAATAGTCGATAGGCTGGGCTATCTCTCCGGAAATAGACACGCGGGCATTGCGCACCGCAAAGCGGTTTTCGCCCCCCTTGGTGTCCATCTCCCAGCGGGCGCGGACTGTGCCGTGGATTTTGGGGACAAGATTAACCTTGTCTTTGCTGACTTCGTCAGATTGCGGCTGAGTGCCGGACTGCTGGTTTTCAGCGGCAAGACTTTTCTGAGATGATGCCAGAAAGGCAACGATGGCAAGAGGGAGGCAGAGATGTCTGATGTGTAGTTTCATTAGTCAGTGTGAGGATAGAGTCTGAATGATGCGGGTTTATGAAATTTTTCTTTAGAGAAGTCAGCCTGCACGCGGAATGGGGCCGGCCGCTCCTCTCAGATGGCAAGTGCGATATTGTTTTCGGCAGCGATGCGGCGCATGTTTATGATGGCGTAGCGCATGCGTCCGAGAGCGGTGTTGATGCTGACGGATGTGGCTTCGGCTATTTCCTTAAATGACATGTTGCGGTAGAAGCGCATCACGAGCACCTCGCGCTGCGGATCAGGGAGGGCCATGACAATGCGTCGCAGATCTTCGTCGATCTGGGTGCTCACTATGGCATCCTCGATATTCCCTTCACAGAGGTCGCGGCGGTTGAGCACATCGCTGGTTTCGTCATCGGCCGAGACGGCATTCTCGATTTTTTCCTGGCGGAAGAAGTCGATGATCAGATTGTGGGCTATCCGGGTGAGCCATCCCGAAAATTTGCCGTGCTCGGTATAGCGTCCCTGCTTGATGGTCATGATGGCTTTGACGAATGTCTCCTGGAAGATGTCGTCGGCAATATCCTTGTTTTTTACAATGTGAAAAATGTAGGAATAGACTTTCTGCTGATGGCGTTCAAGCAATACGTCAAAAGCGTTGTTGTTGTCATTGGCATAAGCTGCAACCAGATCACGGTCGGCGAGCTTTGACAGATTTTGCATTGGTTTCTCGTTTGATTGGTTAGAGTAGCAATGTTCTATAGGCGGTAAATTTGATTAAAAAACGTTAAAATAAAGGCGGCATACAATAAACCGGAATTCCTATGGCAAATATATCAAAATTTCATTGACCTCGCAATTGTATTGACATACTTTAACCACTGTTATTCTATGTTTCACACAATAATTCCGATGAATTGGTGTTCTTCTATTTAAGAACTGTCTGAAACAAGGCAAAAACGACGTTAGAATCTGCTATTCCCACCACCACAACCTGAATCTTCACAATATCATGGCTTCTTCCGAACACTGCGGCAAAACAATGGTTGTTCTCAACCAATATAAATCCTATGGCCTGCCAAGTGTGGCAGAGTGGTATGCGGCCAACGGGGGAGAGGTCAGATTGCTTTATATATCAGAGGCTTCGAAGTCCGGTTTTCTTTCAAAGAAAGGTCTGCTGCGTGAATGGACTAAGGCCTTTTTCAAATGGGCTGTGCAGCCGCTGACTTTCAGAAACCGCATTGTCTACTGCACTTCGGCCCAGTTGCCGTTCATGCTCATCTGCCGTCTGGCCGGACTGGCTTTGGGCGACTGCCGCGTCTACTTCCATAATTTTTATCTACATGAACTCGGACGCAAACCGCTGGTGAAACGAATTCTCCGGTTTCTCCTTGCCGACAGCCGTTTTACTATTCTGACCCAGTCAGAGGGGGAGATCGAGTACTACAGAGCCCTTTCGTCAAAAGTTAATCTGAAATTCATACCATTCTGTTCCGATTTCACACCCGTGGCCAAAGAGGATCAACGGACAGCCGGTCTTCCTGATTCATATGTGTTTACCGGAGGATATACGAACCGAGACTATCCTCTGATGTTCAGACTTGCCGGGCGTTTTCCTGACAGACAGTTTGTCTTTGTCGCCTCATCGCTTAACGGCATTGAGTGCCCTCCCTCCCTTGACAATGTAACTCTTCTTTACAATCTCCCGAAAGATCAGTTCGAGTCGATCCTTACGGGTGCCGAGGTTGTTATTGTCCCTCTCAGGGAAGATGTCGGGGCTTCCGGTCAGATGCTTGCCATTTCGGCTGCAAGGAATGCAAAGCCGGTGGTCTATACAGATCTCTCGGTCATCAGTTATTTCTTCTCAGACGGTGCCGGCATTCCTTATCGTCTCGGCGATCTTGACTCTCTGTCCGCCGGGCTGCATGCGTTGTTGTCTGATTCCGGACTGAGAGAGCGCTGTGGACGGAAAGCCCTTGAACGCAGCCGCAATTTTACTATGGATGCCCAGCTGCCGCTGCTGCGTGATGTCATGGGGCTTTGATTATTCATTTGATCATTTCAGAAAAAACAAATCCGGCTGCTCTCACGAGTTACCGGATTTTAACCTATGATTCACTTATTATTTTTTGCTTAAGTCGGATGCATCGTCAGCAGCTCTCCCGGAGCACTGTGGTCCCGGCGGGATTACGTGCCACTTCTGATGCGGGTGCAAAGATATGTCATATTTTTGAAATTAGGGGCTTTCAGACTGAAAAAATCAGTGTCTGAAAGCCCCTGTTAACGTTTTTTACTGAAACGGGCAGTTGTCAGCGGTTGTTATTTGCCGCCGGGAGTCTTGATGTTGCCGCCTTTGGCGCTCTCAGCCTTGGGGGCGAGACCGCGGTTGCGGAGCAGAGCATCTACCGAAGGTTCATGGCCGCGGAAACGCACATAAAGTTCCATCGGATCCTCGCTGCCGCCCTTTTCAAGCACATTTTCTTTGAATGCTTTTGCTGTGGCGGGATCAAAGATACCTTTTTCGCTGAAGAGTTCGAAGCCGTCGGTGTCAAGTACTTCGGCCCAGAGGTAGGTGTAGTAGCCGGAGGCATAGCCGTCGCTGCCGAACACGTGTTTGAAGTAGGGCGAGCGGTAGCGGTAGGCTATCTGCCGGGGCATGTTGAGCTTTTCGGCAACCTGCTTTTCAAAATTGTCCACGTCAATCGTCTCGCCTTCGGCCGGATTGAGCATTCCCCATTCGAGGTCAAGCAGCGATGCGCCGGCAAGTTCGGTGGTGGTGAAGCCCTGGTTATGGGTGGAAGCGGCCTGGAGCTTGTTGATGAGGCTTTCGGGGATCACCTCGCCTGTCTTGTAATGGAAGGCGAATTCCTTGAGCAGTTCGGGTTCCAGAGCCCAGTGTTCGGTGATCTGAGAGGGAAGTTCCACGAAGTCTCGGTCAACGTTTGTGCCTGCCTGGCTGCGGAGTTTGGCGCGGGTGAGCATGCCGTGGAGTCCGTGACCGAATTCGTGGAACATGGTTTCCACTTCATCCACAGTAAGGAGGGCGGGTGTGTCGGCAGTGGGGCGGGTGAAGTTGCCCACGTTGTAGATGATCGGACGGCCAACGGTTCCGTCAGGATCTTCAAACGATCCTTTGAACTCGCTCATCCATGCGCCCTGGCGCTTTGAAGGGCGGGGGAAGTAGTCGGTCATGAAGACTGCCACGTGTTCGCCCTTGAGGTCTTTGACTTCATAGACCTTGACTTCGGGATGATATTTCGGGGCTTCGGGAAGTTCGGTGAATGTCACGCCGTAGAGTCTTTCGGCCAGAGTGAAGATGCCTTTGCGCACATTCTCAAGCGAGAAGTAGGCGCTGACTTCGTTTTCGTCAAGCTCGAATTTTTTCTGACGGAGTTTTTCGGCATAATAATAGTAGTCCCAGGGTGCGATCTCGAATTTGGCGCCTTCGTTGCGCACGTATTCCTGCATTTCGGCTACTTCCTCGCGGGCGCGGGCTGTGGCCGGTTCCCATATTTTCATCAGCAGGCTCTTGGCTGCTTCCGGGGTCTTGGCCATGACGTTGTCAGTCATGTATGACGCATAGTTGTCAAATCCGAGCAGGCGGGCCTTGGCGGCGCGGGTCTTGATGATCTCGCCGATGACAGGGCGGTTGTCATAGGGCGCTTCGGAGGCAAGTTTCATGTAGCCTTCATACATTTTGCGGCGCAGTTCGCGGTCATCGGCATATTTGAGCAGGGGCAGACGGCTGGGGGCGTGGAGCGTGAAGATCCATTTGCCGGCCTTGCCGCGGCTGGCAGCTTCGGTGGCGGCGGTGCCCACGATGCCTGCCGGAAGTCCGGCGAGTTTCGACTCGTCATCCACAAGAAGTTCGAAGCTGTTTGTCGATGCAAGCAGATTGCGGTTGAACTGGAGATAGAGGCGGGTCAGATCGTTGTTGATGTTTTTGAGTTTTTCTTTCTCGTCGGCTGAAAGAAGGGCACCGTTGCGGGTAAAGCTCTTGTAGGAGAGTTCGATGGCGCGTTTCTGCGGACCGTCAAGTCCGAGCTGGTCGCGGCGGTCGTAGAGATATTTGACGCGCTGGAAGAGCTTGTCGTTCATCGAGATCTCATCAGCTGCCGCCGCAGCCATCGGATAGGCTTTTTCAGAGATGGCGGTCATCTGCTCGTTGTTGTCAGTCTCGTCGAGAGAGCCGAACACGAGCATCACGCGCTGGAGCAGGGCGCCGCTCTTTTCCATAGCGAGGATGGTGTTGTCAAAGGTCGGGGTAGCCGGGTTGTTGGCTATTGCCTCGATCTCCTTTTTCTGTTCGGCTATGCCCTGCTCGATTGCGGGGAGATAGTCGTCATAGGTGATCTTGTCGAACGGCGGAATTTCAAACGGGGTGTTGTAAGGAGCCAGAAACGGGTTCTGACGGGTCTGTGCAGTCATATCTGCTGAGGTGCTTAGTGCTGCCGGGAGCAATACGGCTCCGAGGGCGGCTGTTAATAATCGGTTCATGTTTCCGGATGGTATTATATATATTGGTTTATCGGTCAGGGTGCGGATTCAGGCTGAAGCCGGAGGTCCTTGTCGAAGAGGAAGGTGGTCAGCAGCGGGTTGTGGTCGCTTGAGGATATGCCTCCGCGCTCTATGTCAATGGCTTTGAACGGTCCGCGGTAAAGCACATGGTCTATGCGGAAGTAGAAGCGGTCACCGTGATATGTGATGGCCGGCCCGAAGGCGGCGTCGGCATAAGCGTCGTTCATTCCGTCGGCGCTGAGGATGCGGCGCACGGCATAGCAGTCAGGGATGTCATTGAAGTCGCCGGCCACTATGAACGGACCGCCTATCGAGTCGATCACGTTTTTGACTGTGTTGGCCTGGGCGGCCCGGTCTCTGAACGCCACCGCGAGTTTGCTCAGAAGCTGCGATTTCACATCGTTGATCTCACTCCTGAGTTCCTGCTTGCTGTCAGGCACGTTACGGAAAGTCTGTTTGTAGAGGGCCTTGTCGGCATCGGTCAGGCCGATGGATTTCAGGTGGACGTTTATCAGGTGAACTGTCTGCCCTTTTATGTCAAGCCGGAAGCATTCCATCACGTTGTGGTCTTTGGGCGGGATGTGGATTCTGACCGGAGTGACGGGATACTTCGAATATACCGAGAGCTGATTATCGCGGTTGATCACCCGGTAGGGGTAGCGGGCATAGAGCGAGTCGAGCTGGCTCTGCTTCATGTGCCAGTAGTCGCCTGTGGTTACCGCTCCTGATTCCATCATGTTCAGTCTGCCGGGGCAGGTCAGTTCCGGTCCGGCCTCCTGAAGGTTGACAATGTCGGCGTCGGTCGAGAGTATGTAGCTCATAGTGGCGTTTGCCTCCAGCTCCGGGTTTTCGCCACGGAAGTCGCAGTAGTGGAGTATGTTGTATGTCAGCAGGGTGAATGACCGCTCCTTTTCCTGCTCCGAAAGGCTGTGGCCTAAGATGTGGAGTGGCGAGAAGCTGAGTATCGGCTGGATGGAGATGAGCCATCCTCCGGCTATGATCAGAGCGAGCCGCCGGTCGAAGAACAGATCGGCTGTCATCACTATCATCCCCAAGAGGAGCATTGCCGGAAAGGTCATGGCTATCATGGCCATGATCACACGTGTGTCAGGGTTGAAAGTCCCTCCGTAGGCTGCCAGGATGGTGAGCATGGCAACAAACAGATTGATCCCCACGGCTATGGCGAGGACTGTCGATCTGACCGGGCGGTGTGGACGGGGAATTTTCATTTGATCTTACGGCTGACATCGAAAAGGCGCTGACGCTCTTCGGGTGTAAGGGCGGCATAGCCTGATTTTTTTATTTTGTCGAGAATAGAGTCGAGCACTTCGCGGTCTGAGCGGCTGCATGTGGGCTCATGCTGTTTAGCTGTCTTCTGGCCGGAGCCTGCGCCGGCCTGGCGGGTGTTCCGCTCAGGTCTCGCGGAGCGGCTGCGGCTCCAGGCTGCTGAGGTGAGACTGTTCCATAGGTTGGCCATTCGGTCAAAGGCCCGGTTGAACGGAGCCGTGATGTCATGGCCGCGTTTCATGCGCAGGGCATAGAGAGCTCCGACGGCCACCCCGCCGATATGGGCTATCTCTCCCCCGGCATTGTTGCCTGTGACTCCTATGAGCACCAGAAATATGGTGATTATGGCAATCCATTTGATCGACACCGAACCGATAAACAGCAGATTCATTCTGAAATCGGGCATGAGTATGGCTGTGGCGGTGACTATGGCTATCACCGAGGCCGATGAGCCGATGAGCATCCCGTAATGCTGGGCAAACATAGGCAATCCGCAGTAGGCCGCTATAAAGAGCACGGCGCCGCCCAGTCCGCCAAGCAGATAAAGCGCAAGGAGTTGCCGCGGTGTGGCTATCATCATGAAGAGTGTGCCGAACCAGTAGAACCACAGCAGATTGAACACAATGTGCATCAGGTCATACTGCGCGAACATATAGGTAAGCAGCGTCCACGGGCGCGTCAGGAGCACTCCCGGCGAACTTGGCAGCTGCACATAGCCCAGCACGGCGTTGATGAAGTCAGGGTTGCCGGAGAATATGCCTCCGATGGCCGTCAGGCGCAACACCACGAAGACCCCGATGTTGACCCAGATGATCTTCATCAGCATCGTAGAGGTCGAAAACGACCGTCTCAGCTGTCGCAGTGTGTCAGAAACCGCCATGAAAAGTGCCTTTCTTTTTCCAGTAAAGTATTATGAAGAAGCCGAAGATCATGCCTCCGAGATGAGCGAAGTGGGCCACTCCGTCGCTCCTTCCCGCGGCCTCGCTGAGACCGATGAGAATCTCGATCACACCCATGCCTATCACCATCCACTTGGCCTTGATGGGCACCGGAATGAAAAACAGATAGAGCGGAGCGTTCGGGAAGAGCATACCGAAGGCAAGCAGGATGCCATAGATGGCTCCCGATGCGCCGATTGTCACAAACATGTTGAGGTTTCTGGCCAGCCACGCTCTGCCTTCGGCCGTGAACTCGGAGTTGGTCACAAACTCGCGGGCTTCGGCGAAGTCCACGTCAGAAGTCTTGGCGATGAGTCTGACAAAGGTGTCTTCCCAGGTCAGCGCCCAGGTCAGCTCCTGGATCAGGGCCGCACCGACACCGCATGAGATGTAATAAAACAGAAAGCGGGCGCTCCCAAGAGTGCGTTCGAGCGTCATGCCGAACATGAACAGGGAGAACATATTGAAGAAAATATGCGCCAGGCTCCCTGTCGAATGCATGAACATGTATGTGAGCAACTGGGCCGGATTGAAATCCGAAGCCTTGAAATAGTGGAGACCGGCATAGGTCTCCAGGTCCGCGCCGAGATGACGCGGAAGTACGAACATTGCCAGCCAGACAATCAGATTTATGATAATCAGATTCTTTGTAACAGGCGGCATCTGTGAGAAAAATGAGTTTCCTGTCTGCATAGCTGCAAATTTACAAAATATTCCCCGAATATTCACATCACTATGCGGGGAGTAGGGAAATATGCGGAGAGATAGGGGGCGGATTATTTGTAAACAATTGTTTTACGCATAATAGTGTGCCGACCGGCCTGATTAACTGTTTTTAACTAATGTGGCGCTCCCGCAGAAAGGAATATTTACCGGGCGTAAAACAAATGCCGCTGTCAACGTGTTAAAATTGAAATAATTTCATCAATTTTAAGGCAGGCGAGATTCCTGCTGTTTATAAACTTGAATAGCACAAAGGACAATGAATAGACTCCGTTCATCATCAGGCATGGCAAAAGCCGTGGTGTTAGTCTGTGCGGCTCTTCTGACGGGCTGCGGACACTCTGAAAAGGCGCAGGTAGCTCCGCCGGTCAAGGTGACGGTCATGCCTGTGAGCATGACCCGCCCTGACGGCAGACTGTCTTTTTCCGGAACTGTGGAATCAGCGGAAACCTCGATGCTGAGTTTCTCCGTGCCGGGAACCATTACAGATTTCTATGTCGAGGAAGGTCAGCGCGTGGCCAAAGGGCAGGTGCTCGCCAGAGTCAGGAGCGACAGCTATGTGAACGCCGGCAATATCGCCGATGCGGAACTTGCAGAGGCCCGCGACGCATATGCGCGTCTTAAGAAACTTCATGACGCCGATGCTCTTCCTGAGATCAAATGGGTTGAGGTGCAGAACAAGCTGAAGCAGGCTGAGAATGCAGCCGAGATGTCACGGCGCGCCGTCACGGATGCCACTCTTCATGCTCCGGTCAGCGGTGTGGTCAGCCGGAAACTTGCCGGAGTCGGGCAGACGGTCATAGCGGCTGAGCCGGTGCTGGAGCTTGTGACCGTCAGTGATATCCGTATAACCATTTCCGTTCCTGAAAGTGAAATCGGCGCGATTGCCGAAGGCCAGGCCGCCACGGTCGGTTTCAAGAGTCTCGGCATAGACTCGCTCTCCGGCCGCGTGGTGCGTAAATCGGTTGTGGCTGATCCTCTGACACGCGCCTATACGGTCAAAATTGCCATTCCGACGGCTGACGGACGCATCCTGCCGGGCATGGTCGGAGATGTGGCCGTAGCTTCAGTCGCGTCGGCTGATTTGTCGGCCACGGCGGCAGAGGTGCTTCTTCCCTCGCAGTCTGTACTTCTCGACTCTGACAACCGCACGTTTGTCTGGGTGGTTGACGGAGGCAAGGCGGCCCGGCGCTTTGTCAAGGCCGATGCTCTGGCTTCGGGCGGCGTAATAGTGTCGGAAGGCCTTTCGGCCGGCGACAGCGTGATAGTGGCCGGTATGCGGAAAGTTGGAACCGGCTCTCCTGTCAGCGTAGAGATTCAGGGAGCCTACGGGGCCGAATGAGTTTATATTTCCTAATTACAGATACACTCTAAGTTCAGACTATGTCCAGTCAGTCAGATTCTAAAAACACTGTTCCGGCTCCGTTGGCAAAGCCATCGCCGATAGTCGTGGCCGGAATGAAATACAGCAAGGAGATCATTCTGATCACCTGTATTTTCATCGCTTTCGGCATCTATGCACTGAAAGTGATGGATAAAAACGAGTTTCCATCGTTTACAATCCGCGAGGGTGTGGTCGGTGCGGTCTATCCGGGCGCTTCTGTCGAACAGATAGAACAAGAGGTGCTGAAGCCTCTTGAAGACTATGTGTTTTCTTACAATGAGGTCGACAAGACCAAAACCCACTCGCAGATCTCAGGCAATACGGCCATCATCTTCGTAGAGCTTGATGACAATGTGGATGATGCGGACAGCTTCTGGAATGAGTTCAAGATCGGCATGGAGGCCGAGAAACTCAAACTTCCGCCGGGAGTGCTCGGTGTGGAGACTCTCAGTGATTTCGGCGAGACATCGGCGCTGCTGATCACCATGCAGAGCAATGAAAAGACATATCGGGAGCTGAATGACTATATGGATGATCTCAAAGATCGTCTGCGCACCATAGAGAGCGTAGGCACAATGTCGGTCTCCGGCATGCAGACCGAGCAGATTGCGGTCTGTCTCGATCCTGAAAAGCTACAGCACTATGCCATCTCGGAGAAGACCGTAGGAGCTACTCTTCTGGCACAGGGCTTTCAGACCACCGGAGGCTCTCTCCGCAACGGTAGCTATACCCGGCCCGTTTTTGTGGCCCGTCCGGTCAATTCTGTGGCCGATGTCGCCGCTATGGTTGTGTTCTCGGCCCCTGACGGCAGTGTGGTCCGGCTCGGCGATGTGGCCGAGGTCAGAAAGGAATATCCCGATCCTGACAGCTATATCACCAATAATTTCGATAAATGCATACTCTTGAGCGTGAGCATGAAAGACGGTTACAATATCGTAGAGATGGGCAAGGAGGTCGACGCGCAGCTTGAAAAGGCCCGTGCCGACATGCCGGAGTCTGTCACGCTTTTCAAGATAACAGATCAGCCGGTGGTGGTCAACAGTTCGGTCAACTATTTTCTCGTCGAGCTGCTGATAGCCATAATCGCGGTGGTGGTCGTTATCATGATTCTTCTGCCGCTGAAAGTGGCGCTTATCGCTGCGGCGACAATTCCGGTGTCGATCTTTATCTCGCTCGGACTCTTCTATGCCTTTGACATAGAGCTCAACACCGTGACCCTCGCCTGCCTTATAGTGTCGCTGGGCATGATTGTCGACAATTCGGTGGTGATCATTGATGACTATGTCGAGCTGATATCCGAGGGTATGGACCATATGTCGGCCACTCTCCGGTCAGGAACCGAATTTTTCAAAGCCATTTTCTCTGCCACACTCGCCATATCGGTGACTTTCTTCCCCTTCCTTCTGACGGTGACAGGCATGTTCCGTGACTTCCTGACGGATTTCCCCTGGGGCATGACCATAATTCTGTTTGTGTCGCTTCTGATAGCCGAACTTCTCGTGCCATTCATGCAGTTCAGGCTGATCAAGGAGCCGATCTACAAGGAGCAGCAGGAGGCTCTCGCCTCAGGCAAGAAAAAGTTCAGCATTTTCAACTCGATGCAGAAAGGCTATGACCGTCTGATAGGGCTGTGCTTCAGATGGCCTAAAACTACCATCCTTATAGGTGTGATCTGCGTGGCGGCAAGCGCATGGATGTTTGTGGCCACACCTCTGCAGCTCATGCCTATAGCCGAACGCAATCAGTTTGCCGTAGAGATTTTCCTTCCGCAGGGCACCTCCGTGGAGCGCACCACCCAGGTGGCCGACTCGCTTGAGCGAATACTGGCGGCTGATGACAGAGTGGTATCGATAGCCTCTTTCCACGGCTGCTCGTCGCCTCGCTTCCAGGCCACTTACGCTCCGCAGGTCGGAGGCCCGAACTTCGCGCAGTTCATAGTCAACACAAAAAGCAATCAGGCTACCATCGATGTGCTCGACGAGTACACCGGAAAGTATGAAAGCTGGTTTCCCGACGCTTTTGTCCGCTTCAAGCAGCTCAGCTATTCTACAGCCGACTATCCGGTAGAGATCCGTTTCACCGGATCTGACCGCGAGGCTCTGAGCCAGGCCTGCGACTCGCTGTTGCGTGTGGCCCGCCGTGTGCCCGGACTGAGAAACGTGCGATCCTCGCTTGACAATCCTGTGGCCGTCGCCATGGTCACGCCTGACGTGACACGTGCTTCGCGGCTCGGTCTCAACAGTGTGCTCCTTGAAACTACTCTTGCCATGCGTTATAGCTCAGGACTTCCGGTGGCCACGGTCTGGGAAGGCGACTATGGCATACCCGTGGTGCTCAAAACCGGAACTTCTGACCGGTCAACCGCCGAAGATCTTCTCGGCGAGCCTATGCCGGTGATCGGCCTGGGCGATGTGCCTTTGCGCCAGATAGCCGATGTCAGGCCCGAATGGCATCCTGGCATGCTCACACGTTACAGCGGCATCCCATCCGTGTCGCTCATTGCCGAAGTGCAGCGCGGGGTCAACGTGATCGACCGCACGGAAGCTCTGATGGACAGCATAGACCGTTATGAGCTTCCAGCCGGAGTCAGCCTTACACGCGGAGGCGAATGGGACAACACCATGAGCACTCTCCCGCAGATTCTTGGAGGCCTGGCCATCGCTGTGGTCATCATCTTCTTCATCCTCCTGCTGCATTATGCCGCGGCTGACACGGCGCTCCTTCTTCTTGCCTGCCTGCTGCTGTGCATTCCGGGCGCGGCAATCGGACTGCGCATCCAGTCTACGGATCTCTCGCTCACCTGTGTGCTCGGTCTGGTGTCGCTGATGGGCATCCTTGTCAGAAACGCGATAGTGCTTCTCGACTATGCCGAAGAGCTGCGCAATCAGGGCGCGAGTGTCTACGATGCTGTCTTCAATGCTTCCAGCCGACGTATGCGCCCTATCTTCCTGACATCTGCCGCCGCCACTATGGGGGTGCTCCCGATGGTGATGGGCGACAGCGCCCTGTGGAAACCTATGGGGGTGGTGATCTTCTGGGGCACACCTGTCACCATGATATTCATCCTCACCGTGATCCCCGTGGCCTACTGCCTGATGAAAAACCGCGGAAAGGCGGCTGACAAACCTCTCGAAGAGCCTCTTGAAACCCATCTGCTCTAAGAGCTTGCCTAAGAAGCCGCTATTAGCCGGCCTATAAAATACATCTGACAATCTTTCTCAAAATCCATATCAAGCGATGAGACATATCAGATTTGCAATACTACTCGTTTCGCTCGCCGTGGCATCAGGGCTGAAAGCCGCTGAGGCAGACTCGGTCATCACTCTTGACCGCTGTATTGAACTGGCGTTTGCCAATAATATGGCCGTGCGCAATGCCGCCAATGACACCAGGGCGGCCGTAGAGCTTCGCCGCGAAGCGTTCACTAAATATTTTCCGGAGGTATCAGCTACCGGGATGGCTTTCTGGACGCATAATGACATTTTTCAATACAATCTTCTGGACATAATCGAGATCGGATTCATCAACAAGGGCAAGATGGCCGGCGTGCAGGCCATGCAGCCGGTGTTTATGGGCGGACAGATCGTCAACGGCAACAAGCTTGCGGCTGTAGGCGAGGAAGTGGCGAGGCTGCGTCAGCAGCAGACTCTCGACGAGCTGAGGCTGACAACCGAGTCGCTCTACTGGAAACTGGTGACTCTCAAAGCCTCACGCGGAGCTCTTGAAGCCGCAATAGCCACGCTTGACACGCTTGACACCCAGGTGAAGGTGGCTGTGGACGCCGGTGTGGCCATGCGCAACGATCTGCTCAAAGTGCAGCTGAAACGCAACACCTACCGCTCCGAAATGGTCGATCTTGACAATGGCATCAAGCTTGTCAGAATGCTTCTCGGCCAGTATATGGGCAAAGGCGCAGACTGGAATTTCGATGTAGACGACGCTGTGCCTGAGGCTGTGCCTGATTTCCCTGCCGAGCTCTATATGCCCGGTGCTGACGCGCTGCCTCTGACCACCGACTATAAGCTGCTGCAGAAAAACGTCGAGGCCAAAAAACTCGAAAAGCGCATAGAGATAGGCCGGAACCTCCCGCAGGTGGCGCTTGGAGCCGGATGGTTCTATCATGACCTGCTTGAACAGAACCACAACTTCGGTGCGCTGATGGTGGCTGTGAATATTCCTCTCTCCGGATGGTGGGGCGGTTCGCATGCCATCAAACGCAAGTCGCTTGCGCTTGAAAATGCACGCAACGAGCTGACGGATCTCGGTGAAAAACTCGAAATCGGAATGCAGGACAAATGGAACAGCCTCACCGCCGCCCACCGCAAGATGGACATTGCCTGCGAAGGGGTGGGGGAAAGCTCTGAGAATCTGCGGCTCAACCGTCTCTATTATGAGGCCGGAATGTCGACAGTTACTGACGTGCTTGAAGCTGAGGCGAGCCACAAGGAGTCGATTGACAGCTATATAGCGGCTTACGGAGCATTCTGCGTGGCCCGGTCGGCCTATCTGATCGCCACCGGGCGCACCGCCGCCGGCAGTGATTCCGGCGATCTGTGACAGCGGTTTTTTCGGCTCAAGCCGAAAGCACGGTGCATATGTTAAATTGGGCAATTAGAAGTGTTAAATTTTTAGGCGTAGAGTTTGACTAATCGGAAGATGAAGAAGTCGCGGTCCCGGACACCACGCATTTGTGAGCGAAATATTTTGACTTTAGAGTTGAATGCCTCGGCAGAGGCATTGGTCGCACGACGACGGAAATAGTTCAGGATTGTTGGGGCGTGGTTCTTGAATGTTTTGATTACCGAGCGGAAGTTGTTGTTACCCAATGCCATTACCTTTTCATACCACTTGTTCATCCTCCCCATGGCTTTTGTCGGTGAGATTTTAGCGTTGAAAATCTTGCGCAGCTCCATCGCAAGGCTGTATGCAGCCTTCAATATTGGATAGTATTTGAACAGTATGTTGACACGATGGCGCTGTATGTCAGTCCATTTGTTCTGCGACATCATCAGAGTGTGTTTGCTGCGAGCCAGTATCTGGCGCATGGTCTCTCCGTTGGAGTACGTTACCGGCGGTTCGGACTTGTTGCGGTTGTTTTCCTCTGCGATGAGCTGTCGGCGAATGTCAATGCGGATTTCGTCAACGGCCTCATTATAGACCTGTTGGACATGAAAACGGTCGTTGACTACATGGGCGTTATAGAACACTTCTGCGGCTATGAGCATCATTGATGGCGAGAGATCGCAGGTCACTTCCTTGACCCTGCGTCTGATTGATTTCTCCATAGCTCCGATGAGTATGGATATAATTTCGTCACTCTTTGTTCCGGGAATGGCTGCCGCAAGTGTTCCCTTGCCTCCGTGGCCGTCCTTGTTGGTCAGGAACGTCCATACCTCCCCGTTGCTCAGACACGTCTCATCAAGACTCATGTAAGGGCCGATATTATCGGCGTTGAAATAGAACCCACAGCCAAGCTCCTGTTCGCACCAGTCGGCGTAACCGCTTATCTTATTGCGGTACAAGTCGGCAAAATGTTTGCCGTTGACGCAGTACATCTGCGCTATCTGTTTAATCGACAGGGCTGTCGTCTCCACCTTCGTCTTTTAAAAAAGCCACGAACTCGGCGCTGAGTCGTGTTCCTTCCTCGTTGGGAAGTTCGAGATTGTAGCTGAAGATTTCGTTGGTCTGCCTGTCCCACCACTTGTTCTTGCGCATGTGAAGAAATACAGGCCGTCCACGCATCGGATAGTCCTGTATTGTTACATAATCCGTATAGCCTCGCGCTACGATATTTGGATTACGATAGTCTTCATCAGACAGTTTCTTCTTTTCGTCAAGCCATATGTCATAGGACTGTTCCGTGCGCTCGAAGCGCACCATTTCAAATAGTTCGTCCATGCCCTCGGGCAGGCACATCCATATTGCATCTGCGGTTTTCATGCCACAAATTTAACACTTTTCTCAAAATTCATGCACCGTGCTTTCGGCTTGACCCGTTTTTTCTTTGTGTTAACCTTATTTAACTCTGAAATATCGCAAAATATTTGGCAGGATAAATAAAAGTTTCTACCTTTGCACCACGAAAATGACATCGCGGGGTGGAGCAGTGGTAGCTCGTTGGGCTCATAACCCAAAGGTCGCAGGTTCGAGTCCTGCCCCCGCCACTAAGAAGAAAGCCTTGCAACCGGCAGCGGTTGCAAGGCTTTCTCTTGTTCGCCCCCTCGTCTGGGGCGGGGGATAGATCAGAATAATTAAAAGAGGCTGCCTAAACTTGTTAGACAGCCTCTTGTGGTCCAATGACTTTGTTTAGTGTCCAATTAAACAGAGAGCGCGACCAATTCTTTGCCAAGGTGGTTGAGGGCACCTACTATTTTCTCAGCTTGTTTCGGGCGTGGCTTGGAGCGTCCGGCTGCGTAGTGCCAGAGTTGGCGCTGATTTATGCCTGTAATACATTGCAGGGCTGCAAGAGAGAAAATATTCTGATAGTGATTCAGCAGACTCTGCACATCAAATCTGTAACGGATAGCTACATCTTTTTCAGCCAGAATCGGAGGATATTCAGTGCCATCGGCCTGACAGCATTCAACATAAAAATCAATGCTTTCTCGCACATACGGTTCAAAACCGTCGAAATCGCCTTCGTATGCAACGACCCAGCCCGGAATAATGTCGCAAGAGGCACTATATCCTGAGGGGGTCTTCGATGTATTGATAGTCAATGTCTGCATATAAGTAACTCTTCAATATTGAACGATATAATATACATAAGTAGCTCCTAAGGATAATCTTTTAAATTAATTTTTCAGAGTTACTTAATTATAACAATTTATTTTATAAAATAGCGCGGGCATCATGCCCGCGCTATTGTTCCGCACAAAGAGATGGCATTAAAATGAAAGGAAGGGGAAGGGAGTTTTGCTCCCTTTCCCTCAATCAGAACTCTAAGCCTGATTGTTTCTGCACACTGTCAAGTTCTCTGCCGTAGATGTCTGACGACGGTTTTCCATTGAGTGTTACCGTGCCGGGCTTCGTCGGATGTTTTAACTGGCGGTGGCTACCTTTCTGCCTGACGATCATCCAACCGTCGGCAAGCAGCACTTTGAGCACTGCTGAGGTTTTTAATACTCTCATGTCAATGTTCTCTTTAATTGGACACTGCAAAGGTAGTAATTTTACTATTATTCTGCAAGGCGCTTGAATATTTTTTTCAAAAAGATGAAAGCCACCGATATGAAAAGGATCACTCCCGGCGGGGGAGGGGGAGGGTGATGGTGAAGATCAGTCCGCCGGAGGGCCGGTTGGCCACACGGATGGTGCCGCCGTGTTGTAGGACGGCGTTTTTGACAATCGACAGGCCGAGACCGGTTCCGCCCGAAGCCCGCGAACGGCCTTTGTCGATGCGGTAGAATCTCTCGAAGAGGTGGGGCAGATGCGAGGGATCGACTCCGCAGCCGTTGTCGGCCACTGTTATCACAGCCTTTCCGCTGCTGAGCGAGACTGTTTTCAGACTGATGCTGTCACCCCCGCTGTAGGCTATGGCGTTTTCAATCAGATTGTGGAACACTGAGGCGAGCAGATCGGCATTGCCTTCTACGGTCAGCGGTCCGATGATTTCATTGTTGATTCCGATGCCTTTTGCCTCGGCGGCAGGGGTGCAGTCACAGACCACTTCGGCTATGAGCGGCTGCAGATCCACCCGGCTGCGCGAGATCATGCGTCCGCCATCGTCTATGCGCGTAATGATGGCTACGTCGGCAAGGAGGCGCTTGAGTCTTCCGGCGTTGGCCAGGCAGCGTTCGAGGAATTCGCGACGCTTTTCCGGCGCCATGTTCTCATGGGTCAGGAGGGTCTCTATGCAGACGTGGATGGAAGCCACCGGGGTTTTCAGCTCGTGGTTGATATTGTTGGTCAGCTGTTTCTTTATCCGATCCTTTTCTTGCTGCTGGTGCATGGCGGCTGCATGTTCGCGGTCGCGGTCGGCCACGGCCTGCTGCAGGCGGGCATAGAGGCGCACTATGTGGTTTGAGATGTCGCCAAGTTCATCGTGGGGGAAAGGTTCGGTGTCTATGATCTTCTCTCCGCGCTCAGCCTTTGCTGCGAAGCGGTCGAGCCGCAGAATGTTCTGCCCCACGCGGCGTGTGGCCAGGAATCCGAGGAAGCAGAAAAGGAGCGTCAGTCCGCCCATAGCCCAGAGGAAAGTGTGGTCGGCCTCAAGGATGCGGCTGAGAGGCAGGGAGTAGGGCAGTGCGGTGCGCACAATCATTCCGTCGGCGCTGCGTGTGGCCGAGTAGAAGTAGGTCGAGCCGGTGCTTTCGCTGTGGCGGCGCAGTGTGTATCCAGAGCCGTTGCGCATGGCTTCGGTGATTTCCTTGCGGCCGCTGTGGTCTGTGCCGGGGAGATGGTCGAGGGAATTGTCATAGATCACCTTGCCCTGGGAGTCGATGATGCTGACGCGGATGTCGCCGAGCGGGGCAAAGCGGTCAAGGTCGATCTGTTCCACGGTCTTTCCTTCGGCCAGGCCGTCGGAGATGTGGAGGTTGACCAGCTGCAGCTGCGAGTTGAGTTCCGCGGCCTTGAACTCCTTTTCACGACCGTACTGGAAGATGACCATGCTCCCGACGAGCAGCAGCGAGTAGCCCAGTAGCCACACAAAAAGTCGGCGGGCATATGAGAGCCTAATCCATGAATCCGTAGCCATAGCCTGAGCGGGTTTTGATGTGGGAGCCGTAGCGGCCTATCTTCTGGCGGATGCGGGTGATGTTGACGTCGACCACGCGGTCAAGCACCACCACTTCATCGGGCCAGATGTCTTTGATGAGTTCTTCGCGTGAAAAGACGCGGCCTATGTTGCGTAGAAGCCTGAGCAGGATCTCGAATTCTTTCCGAGGGAGTCTGATCTCCTCGCCGTCAACCAGGCAGCGTTTGCATGAGGGGATCACGGTCAGTCCCTCGAATGTCACCTTCTCCTCGGCCTGAGGCTGGGGTGTGGCAGGAGCTGAGCGGCGCAGCACGGTCCGCACTCTGGCTATGACGTTGCGCAGCGAGTAGGGTTTCATTATGTAGTCGTCGGCGCCGGTCTCCAGACCTTCGATCATGTCGTCTTCCGTGTCTTTTGCCGTGCAGAAGATCAGCGGCACAGATGCTGTGGCCGGATTGGCCCTGATGATGCGCGCAAGCTGCAGGCCTGAGATCTCGCCCATCATTATGTCGAGGAGAATCAGGTCATACGAGCCTATGTCAAGGGCAAGCGCTTCTTCGGCGCTTCCGGCGGTGTCTATCTCATAGCCTTCGGCCTCAAGATTGAAGCGCAGGGCCTCGCGCAAGGTCTCTTCGTCATCGACGACCAACAGTCTCTTGCTCATTTGGGATTGTAATTTATGCTTTATGGCATTATAACAACCGGAGGCTGTGAAACGGTCATCTGACAGTGATAGTTCTTTCTGGTTTTGTTTTAGTTCTTCTTTCATGGGTTCCGGATGGATTTCTGATGCAAAGATACACAGAGAAACTGAAGAAAGAGTGCGATAATGCGGGGGAACGTGGCCTTGCCGGGATTTTTTTTGCCAAGAGGCTGTAAAGCTTGCGGTTTTTATTAACTTTGTGGATAACAGACAACACCTAATATATATTATATATGTATATCCATGACAGCAGAACAGTAGTAACCCTTGACGCCGGCGGCACCAATCTGGTGTTCGGAGCTATGAAAGGGTGCGAGTATATCACAGAACCGATCACTTATCCCTCTAATGCCCATGACCTTGACCTCTGTCTCGACACTATGGTGAGCGGTTTTCGCGAGGTGATCGACTCGCTTGACGAGAAGCCGGTTGCCATCAGCTTTGCCTTTCCGGGCCCGGCCGACTATCCCAACGGCATAATCGGTGGTTTTCTGCCGAATTTTCCGTCGTTTCGCGAGGGTGTGGCTCTGGGACCCTTTCTGGAAAATGAATTCGGCATTCCGGTGTTCATCAACAATGATGGCGACCTGTTTGCCTACGGCGAGGCGCTATGCGGAGCTCTGCCTGATATCAACTGCCGCCTTGCGGAAGCCGGAAGCGGCAAGCGCTACCGCAATCTGCTGGGCTATACCTTCGGCACCGGTTTCGGAGTGGGAATGGTGGTCAACGGGCAGCTTAACCGGGGCGATAACTCCTGCGTGGAGACTTTTTGTCTGCCACACAAGACCAAAAATGGTATCATAGTCGAGGAGGGGGTGGCCGTCAGAGCCGTGAAGCGTGTATATGCCGAACTGTCAGGCGATCTCGGCCACAGTTTAGAGCCGAAAGATATCTGCGAGATTGCTGATGGCAAGCGGCCCGGCGATGTGGCGGCGGCCCGCAGGGCTTTTGAGGAATTCGGAGAGACTGCGGGCGATGCGATGGCCATAGCCGCCCAGCTGATCGACGGCATAATAGTGATAGGCGGCGGCATCACGGCAGCCCGTCATCTCATACTGCCTTCGCTGCTGGGAGAGCTGCGCGCGTCTCTGTCGACGATCGGAGGCGACAGTGTGCGCCGTGTGCAGATGGAGGTGTTCAACCTCGACGATCAGGCTGAGTTCGAGGTTTTTGCAAGAGGAAACAGCCGCCGTATCCCTGTCAGAGGCACAGACCGGACGGCTGTCTATGACGATATGAAGCGTATAGGTGTGACATTCTCGCGTCTCGGAGCCTCAAAAGCTATCTCGGCCGGGGCCTATGCCTTTGCTTTGTCGAAGATAGACGGCGAGTGAGCTCCCTCTTTGAGGCATCGTCATCTCCCGTCATGTATTGTATTCATGACGGTAAATCGGTGTCCTCGACCGGACACCATCATTGAAAGATCATCGCTATCCCCCCGACACCTGTGTGCTATCGCACGGTGTCGGGGGCTACGATTAAATCGGTGTCCTGCCGGACACCCGCTATCCCATACCCGGTCGGTGGTTCCGGCGCCATTCTGTAGGCACTTGCCGCCCCATGCCCGGCCGGGGTCCGGTGTCATCCACGGGCCTTGCTGCCATTGGCGGACCTTTCATCGTCGCGGTTAGGCTGGTGGCGTCCGGAGGACGCAGATTTACTCATAGCCCGTGACACCGCAGCGCAGAGCGCAAAGGTGTCACGGGCTACGTGTATTTCTCCGAAAACAGGTGTCCGGTCAAGGACACCGATTTACGGTCGTTCAATGCAGGAGGATGAAGACTTTATGCTTCCTGCCCGGCGGCGCCGTGCTCCATGATGGCCTGTACGGAGTTGATGGCGAGGAAGGTGGCGCCTGTGCCGTTGATTGCGCCGAGGATGGCTATGCGGTCTTCAGGCGTAAGCAGGCCCTGCTCGATGAAGTCATGAAGAGCCACAAGCGGATAGCGCTGCTGCCGGGTATAGTCTTCGTAGTAATATGCCTTGATGCCGTAGGAGATGCTCAGCCAGCGCATGGTGCGGCGGCGGTAGCAGATGGCATAGACGGGACACGCGCCGCGGAACGATGCGATGAACCGGGCTGTGCGTCCGTGGTAGGCATTGGCAATGATGGCTTTTGTGCCGATCTCGCGCTCGGAGACCACGGCCTGGCGGGCCAGGAATGAGGTGACGTGTTCGTCAGCGAGCTGCGGAATATTGTCGCTGGTGATGGTGGCGGTCAGAGAAGCCTCCACATCTTGGGCCACACGGGCCATAGTCGACACGGCTTCGACCGGATAACGGCCGTTGGCAGTTTCGCCTGAGAGCATGAGGCAGTCGGCGCGCTGATAGACGGCGTTGGCTATGTCGCTGACCTCGGCGCGGGTGGGTCGCGGCGAGGTGATCATGGAGTGGAGCATCTGGGTGGCCACGATCACGGGATGGTGTGCGGCTATACATTTGGCTATCATCTCGTGCTGGATCACGGGGATGCGTTCGGCTGCCACTTCGATGCCGAGGTCGCCGCGGGCAATCATGATGCCATAGGAGGCTTCGAGAATGGAGTCGAAGTTGTCGACGCCCTGCTGGTTTTCGATCTTGGAGATGATCTTCATGTCGGAGTCGAGGCGGTCGAGCTCGTCCTGGACGGCTTTGACATCGTCGGCGCTGCGCACAAACGAGTGGGCCACGAAATCGACGCCGAGCTTTGCAGCTGTGGCCAGAGTGGCCTTGTCGCGTTCGGTGAGCGAGGCCAGACGGATGTCGCTGCCGGGAATGTTGACGCTCTTGCGCGAGCCGAGGTTGCCGTCGTTGAGACAGCGGGCGCGTATGATGCCGGTGGCGGCGTCGATGTCGAGAATGAGGAAATCGAGTTCGCCGTCATCGATGAGGAAGTGCATGCCCGGATGCACGTCATTGGCAATGTCGGCATAGTTCAGGCAGATGCGTCCGGCACTTGTCGGTTCCGAGGTGTGACCGCAGAATTCCACTTCCATTCCTTCGCGGAAAGCAATCTTGTCGTTTGGCTCGGTGTTGACTGTTGTGCGTATTTCCGGCCCCTTGGTGTCGATGATGATGCCGATACGGGGTGAGACAGCCCGGCAGTTTTCCACTATCTGTGCCATTCCTTCGGCTCCGAGATGGGCCGAATTCATGCGTACCACGTTCATGCCTGCTTCGAAAAGACTGCGGATAAAATCCACATCGCAGCGGCGGTCGGAAATCGTCGTGATTATTTTAGTGCTCTTTTTTAGCATGTGCCTATTACTTATGATTTATGTGAAATGACTGAATGACAGACCGGTCATCATAACCTCCTTTTTCTCGGCCCGGATGACTCGGCCGCACAGGCCTGACGGTATGAAAATCCTGCCTTGTGCAAATTTTTTGCAAAATTACTCAAATCTATCGGTTAAGCCATGAAACCGTTAAAAATATTTTGCATTCCGAGGCCTGACAAGTCATGTGCGAGTCCTGCCGGTTCCCGGATTCCGTCCGTCCAATACCTTACATGAAAAGATGAGGAATGGGCGTAATTTTATATAATATTAACTAAAAACGCCACTCTTCTCACAAGAGCATGTGAAAAGTCTATTGTATTAAAATACATAATTTTGCAGCAATATCGGCTATGATCTCTTAGAGGGCGTTTCATAACACCTCTCTGACGCCTCTTGTTTCAAGTGTGTTTGATAAAGTTGAAAAAGAGACTGCCGTGTCCGCTCTCCTTTTATAGAGAGTGATGGACGGTAGTCTCCTTCTGATGAGTTATGATTGACGGTATATATCTGTGAGCGATATGTCGGCTTAGAAAGGCAGGTCGTCAGTAGCCGAGGGAGTGAGGTCCGGAGCCGGGGGAGCGGGAACTGCGGCGGGAGCTGTATAGCCCTGAGGCATCTGCTGGGCGGGACCGTAGGCTGCGGGAGCGCCATAGGCTGCAGGAGCGGCTGCTGCGGCAGTGGCATCCTCGGCTTTCCATGCGCGGACTTCTACGAACCAGCGGCCGTTATATTCGCGGCTGTCGATGTCAAAGCTGATTTTCACAAGCTGTCCGACCTGTAGAGGATACTGGTCCACACGGTCACCGAAGAAGTTGAAGAAGACTTTACGGGGGTAGGTTTCCTGTGTCTCAAGCACATATTCGCGTTTCTTCCAGGGGTTTCCTTTTTGAGATGTGCCTCCTACTTCGGGGAGAGCGACGATGATTTTTCCTGTAACTTCCATATTGTGTTTAGAATTTTTCGGGGTGGATTGATGCGGCCGCCCATAGGGGCAGACCGACTACAAAAGTAATCAATTTCCCCCAACCTGCCAAATCCCCGCCTCCTCCATTCCCAAAAACTTTTCAACACACTTTTCAACACACCTCATGGGCAGCCCGTGTCAAAAGGGGAAATGTCGCGGAAGCAAGCGCTCAAAGTGTGCCTATGGTTTTTCCCAAACGGTGATGCTTTTGCGCAGAGCCACACGGCCATACTTTTTCATCTGCTGGCTGCTGTTGCCTTTCTGCTGGCGGAGCACATATATTTTGACCGGACGGAAACCGATCTGCTCGGCTATGGCTGTTGAAATGAAATCTACCGGAATCACTTCTCCTGCATAGCGCACATTGTCATTGACAAAAGCTACTTTCGCACTATGGCGACAGGTGCGAAACAGTTCAAAAAACAGAAATGTCAACTCCGTGAAATATCCTTCGACCATAGGGATTACTCCTTTGTTGTTGATCTCTCCGTTGGCCATTCTCAGTTTCAAGGCTTCTATGACCTCTTTTAAAGGTTCGCATGACTGGAGTATTCCGCATATCCGCTCAAAGTCGGCAGCCCGACCAATGGATGTATAGAAGTCACGCAGATGGCTGACTTTTGATTTGTTTTCGACCGTACATGACAGCAGGTCCTGACGCAGTTGCCTGATTCTGGTGTCAGAAACGCCAAGGTAAGCAAGTTCGAGCGCATATGTGCGGGTATAGTCGTAGCGGTTGCAGTATGGCGGTGATGTGATCACGGCATCAATACTTTCAGAGGCCCTCAGCGGGAGTTTGTATAAAACACTTCCTTCATGGAAATCACAGCTGCATCCTTTGCGGCGTGGCATCGTGTTGCGGATCAACTCAATGTCAGCTATGAACTGGTTGAGTTCGGAGATGATTGCATTTCTGAACGAGGGTATGTCACCTTTGTTGAGCTTTACGACCATAGGGCGCCTGCCGGTTTCCTCGCGTTTCTGTATTGCGCGGATTATTTTGGGCGAGCGGATGTCCCAGCGCAGATATTGACCGTCTTTGGCCGAGTAGCTAATCCGCTCCAGAATGTTTATTGCACACAGCCGGAAGAGGGTTTTGCAGTTGTCTGAAAAGTCTGATGAGGCAATCAGTTCTGTGAAGTAATTCAGTTCGATAGCGTTTTGTTTGGGATAGCCTTCTTCTGTGATGGTGATATATGGAGTTTCCTGACGGTAGTTTCCGGGCAATTCCCGGCTTGCTATAAATTCAATGAGCCGATGAAGCTCGGCTATGTTATAGTCATGGACCGCGCTTTTTGCTTTTATGGCGATGGCTGACATCGGCAGGATGTCATAACCGATGCTGTTGATGTTCTCTGCTGACGCTACCAGAGCGGTGGTGCCGGATCCCATGAAGGGGTCGAGTATCGTGTCGTCAGGCTGGAGTTTGAATTCGCTGATGAGATTTCTGACAAGTTCGGCTGAAAAACCTTCTTTGTATTTCAGCCAACTGTGGATGCTGTCGTTCTTGCTCAGCTGGAAACTGACGCTTTTGCGGTCGAATCGGTCGGTTATATCGGCAAGCGGCCAATATTTTTCTTCCAGACGGAGTCGTTCTGAGTCAGAAGCGAAGCCTTCGGCTGAAAATGACGAGAGTTTCCATCGGTTGTCAGTATCCGTTGCAGTATATTCAGGGAATAGGCTTGAAATCATGTCGGTCAAAGGCTTAGTGTCCATGCGCAGTAAGATGTCAGTTGGCCGTCATCTGTGAGATTTGCGGCAAAACTTAAGGTTGAATCCGAGAGCTGATCCCAGATCTCGGTAGCCATTTTTGCTTCGATGGCGGCTGCTATGAATGATGTGCACACCGGAGCCGGTCTGAATGCAGATCTGATGCGGGAAAGTGCGGAGTTGCCGGTTTTCCAGTGTTCATCGGCTCCGGCCGGGTCTATGCCGCCTTTGAGTTCTCCGAACATCAGGGCTTTTTGTGGATGATTCACAATGCGTCCGGAATCAAAACTTAGGCAGTCGCCATCGAAAAGGCAGATGTCTACATTGTTGTTGACCAATGGTATTTTTGTATTGAAAAACAAGAGGCGGTTCTTGCCGTCGTGGCTCCACTGGATGGCGGCGATTTCAGATGCTGCTGTAAAGTCGGCTTCGTAGCTGCCGCTTGTCCATCCGTTGTTTTTCTTTTGCTGTTTTGACAGCACGTAATATGGGATTTCCCGGATAGCCAGTAATGAAAGCAGTTTCCTGACGAGTTTCATCTGAGCGAGTTCACCGACATAGTTCCTCATGGATCCGCCGAGTGAATCACCTTTGATCAGCAGAAAGCGATATGTAAGTTCTTCTGCAAATTCATTGCCTGCGGGTTCAAGGAAATTCTTTATCAGAGCGCGTATTGCTTCGGTCTTGTCTGCTTCAGTGAAATATTTGAAGGCTTTGTCAGAAAGTCCGGACGCTGTAAGAAGAGCCGGGCGGATGGCATCGATGCCGAGCAGAGCCTGCGGATTTTCTGCTGTCAGGGCATATGCGCGTAGAGTCCTGGCCTGTTCGATGTACGGGCGCCCTTTTTCATTCTTTGCAAGAGCGGCCTCTATGAAGCCGCTGCGGGTCTGGGTGCGGGAGGTGATCAGTTCTTGGGCTGATCTGATGATCAATAGTGGATTCATGGGATTACAAAGATACTTATTTTTTCGTTATGACGCAACCGAGGCCTCCGCTGTGTGGGCGGGGCCTCGGTGATATTGTAGGGTGGAGGAGGGGCTGATTCTGTCAGCGGCATGAGGCGCGCTTCATGCCATCAGCGACGTTCGACGGGTTTCATGTCGTAGGAGAGCATCGCGAGAGTGAAACCCCAGTAGATGAAGGCGAGCGATGTGAGGAAGCTTGTCATTGCCATGTCCTGTACCCAGCCTGCTTCAATGAAGAAGAAGCCGATGAGCATCAGCAGTATGCCGTTGATGAGCTGGAGCCACCAGTAGCGGCGTCCGCTCTGGTTGACTGCGCTGCAAAGGGCGCTGATGCCCCAGAAGATGAAGATGAAGGCAATGAAGTAGGGGAATACTGCTTCGGAGAGTACGATGCTGCGGACCATGAGGAAGCCGATGAACATGTCGATGATGCCTCCGGCAAGCCACCATCCCCAGCCTCTGCCGCGGTCAGGTCCGGAGGAGACGAGGAGCTGGACAATGCCCACAAGGATGAGCAGCCATCCGAAGATCTGGGATGCTACGGCGTAGCCGGCTACGGGCCAGAACCAATAAGCGAAACCGCAGATGACCATTAGGATTCCCGCTGCGAGGATCACCCACCAATAGCGGGTCTGTCCCCAGAATTTTTCAATTAGCGTTTTCATAACGTCTTGTGTTTTTTGTTAATAGTTGAAATTGATTTTGCGATATAGTTTGTGTGTTTGCTTCATAGAAGTGATTGCGCTGAATCGAAAGTGAGGAACAGCGGGATCACTCGCTGTAATGTAATAACGCGCGGCGTTTTGAATTTGTTGAGAAAAAAGTGCTTAAGGACCTATGGCGCGGATGAGGCCGGCATACTGTCGGTCTGCGCGGCTGTGGCGGCGGCTGAGGTCAGATAGCGTTCCACGAGGGTGGAGTATTGTGGTGTGGTCTTGAAGCGGCGTATCTGGGCGTCGAGGGTGTCGGCAAGCGCGGTGTTGTCTTTGTTGACTACCCATGACTGGAACTGGGTGAACGATACTGGTGTGGCCAGGTTGACGTCAGGATAGTCCTCGGCGAGGCGTGTGGCTTTGGCTTCGTTTATGACGGCGCGCGGGATGCGCCCCATTGCGGTCAGCATGAAGAGTTGCTCGGCGCTGTGGATAGAGTCGTGACGCAGGATTATGGTGTCGCCGATCTCATGGCTCAGGTTGCGGAGGCGTTCGGCGATCGGTGTGCCTCCTACTGTCCAGACTTCCTTGCCGGCGAGGTCGAGGCGCGAACGGACGGTGGTGTCGAGGCTTATGAGTACCTGGCGGTCGAGGTAGACGGGTTCGGTGAAGCGGAAGCTGTCGCGCCGCGAGGAGGTAAGCGGATAGTCGGAGATGACCACGTCATAGACGCCGCGTTTCAGCTCGTCGAGTGCCGAGGTGACGGATGATATTGGGTAGAATTTGACATTGTCTCCATAGAGGGTGGCCATCTGTTTCATCATCTCGTAGTTGAAGCCTGCGAGTGAGTCGCCGTAGCGGTAGAGCGACATGGGTGAGTAGTCGATGGCCACGTTGATGGTGTCGCCTTTGGCGCGTGTGTATTCATAGCCGTTGTTTGCTACGGGCGAGGAGCAGCTTTTGACCGAGACGATCACTCCGACGGCTATGAGTATGAGCGAGAGGAGTATGCCTCCGCGGGGGCCGTGGAAGAAGTCTGCGAGGTTGCCGTGGCGTGGGCGGCCGGTGGTTTTATAGTCAGGGTCTGTGGGTGTCATAGGGCCGGTTGTCTGATACATTTATGTATATATAAACAATCGGCCGGCGAAAAAAGGTTGACGGATGAGCCTGTGCTTCGGCTTGTCAGGAGCGGATCAGTTTGAGAAGTCTACTATCACGCCCATCTGGAAGCGGCGCGGGTTGAGCGGATAGTGGGGCATGGAGAAGTAGTTGTTGTCGCCGATGAGGCCTTGGTTGACGTGTGAGAAGAGCACGAAGAAGCGGGCGCGTGAGAGCTTGAGGTTGAGATAGGCTGTCATGAAGGGGTAGTTTCCGCAGTCGATCTCGCGCTGGTTGCAGAAGGCCATTGTGGCGGGCTGGTAGGCGGGGGCCTTGTATTTTGTGTAGTAGTCGCAGTCTACACCGAGCTGGACTTTGAGCACTCTCGCCACTCTGAAGAGCAGATAGAGGTTGGAGTAGACGGCCAGTCTGGGCAGAGGTATGACTGCATCGTTGGTTGATGTCTGATAGATGATGGTATTGTCCCAGTTGAGCGCGCGCCAGCGGAGGTTCTGCTGTGCGCGGATGCTGAACACCTGCACGCTGCCGCTTTCCTGGGTGGGGAGTCCGTCGGCGTTGAAGTAGATGTGGTTCTGGATGTTTTCCACTCCGACGTTGATGTTGGTTCCGGTGTGGGGGATGTCGAGGATGCCGCCGAGGCGGAGGCGCCGGATTTTTCCGAAATCGTTTTTCCAGGCGAAGTGGTTGGAGATGAAGTTGTTCATCAGATATGGCGCCGAGGTGTTGCTGAAAAGGCCATAGGCTTTGACCGATACGGTGTCGCCGAGCAGTCTGAATCGGGTCGATGCGTTGCCATCGATCTTGATTTCGCCTGCTGCGGGACCGATGAGTCCGATGTTGGCGGTGGCCTCGTAGTTGAGCAGATGGCCCTGCTGTTTGGTGAGCTGTGCGCCTACGTAGAGCAGGTTTTCATTGGCCTTGTGGGCGAGGCGCGACTCGAAGGGGTAGGGTGTCAGTGCGGCGGGGCGGTCGTCGCCTGAGATTGCCAGGGTGTCGGGTGTCTGCCAATAATGGCGTATCTCGTGGGTGACGAAGGCGGCGAGACCAGCTTTGGCGTATTTGTTGAAGCCTTCAAGCAGAGAGATGCCTATGGTGTTGCGCAGAGAGTTGTATTTGGTGCGGTCGCAGGTGGCATCGGCGTCAAGATAGTGGTTGGCCCAGTATTCCTTGCCTTCCGAGGAGCTGGTGTTGGTGAAGCGGTGGCGGGAGTCTTTGTAGTCAAGAGTCCAGATGAAGCTCGACACGGGGACGTATTCGCGGGCCACTACGGAGTCGTTTTCGTCGCGGGTCTCTTTCCAGAAGCCCACTTTGTAGCGGTGGTTCATGTAGAACTGCTGTCCGCGCACACGTGAGTGGGCTGCTGACAGATAGGTCGGGATACTTTTGGGGTTGATGGTCGAGACTCCGCCCTGGATTTTGGCCGGATCGGTGATGTAGAGGTCGTCGGTGATGCCGCCGTTTTCCTTGTTGAGGAAGTTGAAGGAGTTGAAGAAGGCCTGCATTTCATAGCGGTCGCCCATGTAGGACCCTGATAGCCCCCAGGAGAAACCTTTGGCGGCCTGATATTCATAACTGCCTTTGGAGTAGGGATAGTGGACGCGGGCACCGATCTGCGCGCGCTTGCTGATATTGCCTGAGAAGAGCATGCGCAGATAGTCCTGGGCTATTTCGCGTCCGCCTCCGGTGTTGTAGCCCAACTGGGTCACGGGGATGCGGGTGTTGAAAAAGCGCATGTTGTCGACGGTCGGAATCCAGAACTGTTTTGCATCGCGGAAAAAGAAGTCGCTCATGGGCTCGCGTTCCATGAAGATCATGTTTTTGCCGACGGAGGCCTGATTGCCTGTGGTGGCGAAGGCAGGGCTGACAGAGGTAGGGACGGCCGTGCGGTAATAGTTGTGCATGAGGGTATCCATCGGGACCCGTTCGCGCAGTCCGAGCGGCTGGATGATGCGCCAGCTGTATGACAGCGAGTCAGACGGTGTGTCATCTTTGCCGAACCCCTGAAGTCCGGCAATGAGTATGGTGAAAATGATGAGGATATGCTTTTTCATAATGTGCCTGCAAAGGTACTTAAAAATCGCGCATAAAAAAAATTATCCGTCATCTCGACGAATAATCTTCTTACCTTAAATCTAATACCATGAAAAACTGATGCAAAGGTATAGACTTTTTGGGATATGTCAAATATTTATGTTTAAAAACATCTTTGTTTTAACTTTATTTTACTATTCGGGTATTGGAATGAGATTTTGTTAACAGGGATTAAGCTTTTGCGGAGATTAAGAGGCCGTTTTTAAACAGCCCCTAAGAACTTTGGAGCGGCGGCTATTTCCGGGTGATGGAAAAAATGTTGACAGCGTTGCCTCCGCGTTTTTTGCGGCCCTGTGAGGTGACGACTATGTATTTTCCGTCGGCTGACCGACCGAGGCCTACTGGGTAGGAGTCGCAGCGGATCGAGGTCTCGAGTTTCATGGTCCGGGCGTTGACTATGTCGATACGGTTGGCGAAGTTGCAGGCAGCATAGACATATCTGCCGTCGGGCGAGACTTCGATGGTGCGCGCGCCGGCACCAACCTTGCATCCTTTCCATCCGTTTGCCTTGATGGCGCGGCGTTTTGCGGCCGAGGCCGAGGCGATGGCGCTGCCGAGGCTGTCGGTGTGAATTTTCCAGACCATGCCGTTGACGTTGCAGGAGGCGAAGAGGTTTTTGCCGTGGAGGGTGAGGTGTCTTACATTATATATATTGTTGATGAAGCCTATGTGTTTCATGGTTTTCAGGTCGACCACGGCTATGGAGCCTGCCATGCAGCCGATGAGCATGTGGCGGTCGCCGGGTAGGAAGACTGTGCCGCGCAGGAGGTAGCCGGAGTTGGAATCGCGGTTCACGGATTCGTTAAGCGGAAAGTCGAGTTTGAGTTTGTTGCCGATAGTGACGGGCGGCAGATGGCTCCAGCGGGCCGGATCGGGCGAGGAGATGTCAATCAGGCCTACGGTGTTGTCGCCCCAGTGGGTGACTGCAAGAAGTCGGCCGGAGTTTGAGACGGAGACCATCTTGGGGAGAGGGCCGGTGTCAAACATGCGGACAATCGAGTCGGTGCGGGTGTCAACCACGGCCATTGCCGAGGGGTCCTGGGCATTGATGTCGAAGGTGCGGCGGTAGTAGGGAATCCAGAGGTATCGGCCGCTGTGGGAGAAGGTCATCTCCACGGGTTTCCCGCTGAAAGATCTGCGGGCGCCGTTGAGATAGTGTTCCCACTTATAGTGAGGCGAAGAGGTCCAGTTGTCGCCCTGTCCGTTTTTGAATGTGTGGCTGATTACTTTCAGCTTGCGCATGCTTCGGGCATCATAGACTATGGTGCGGCAGCCTTCAAGTGAGTTCACATAGAAGCGAGAGCCGTCGGGGTGGAAGGCGGCTGACTTCGGCGAATGGATGTCGGTGTCATAGGTGGAGCGCTGTGAGGCGTTGAACTGCTGCTTTTTGCCGATATTGGTGATGGTGATTGCTCCGTCGCGTGTCGAGGCTTTGTCGCCTATTTCGGAGCGGACCAGGGCTGGTTCGTCGGTCTGCGCTGTGGCCGGAATGAATGTTGCGGCAGTCAGGAGCATGGCTGTAGCCGCGCGCATGATGAGCCGGAGAGGGTGTGTCGGGTGGTGTGATGTCATTTTCCTTTGATGGTTTGTTGAAATGATTGGTCAGGTTGGAATTTGATTTCTATAAGCTGTTTTTAGCAGCCCTTTAAATTGTGTGTCGATGAATCATCGGTGGTTCCGTGTGTCGGATTGCAACGCATGAAAAAATGCGGGCGCTAAGATAATGAAAATTTTGCAGATAGCATCTGTCGGGAATACAAAAAAGCGGTCTGAGCGCACGGGGTGAGGCTCAGACCGCTTGATATGTGTGTGTGGAAGGAAAGGCCTATTCCTTTGCCGGGAAGGCGCTTATTCCCACTCGATTGTGGCCGGCGGTTTGGAGGAGATGTCGTAGCAGACGCGGTTGACGCCGCGGACTTTGTTGATGATGTCGTTGCTGACTTTGGACATGAAGTCGTAGGGGAGGTGGGCCCAGTCGGCGGTCATGGCGTCGGTCGAGGTTACGGCGCGCAGGGCTATGGCACGTTCGTAGGTGCGTTCGTCGCCCATGACTCCTACGCTCTGCACGGGGAGGAGGATGGCTCCTGCCTGCCATACTTTGTCATAGAGATCCCAGTCGCGGAGACCGCGGATGAAGATGTCGTCGGCGTCCTGGAGGATGCGGACTTTCTCAGGGGTGATGTCGCCGAGAATGCGGACGGCGAGGCCGGGGCCGGGGAAGGGGTGACGTTTGATGAGGTGGTCTGGCATGCCGAGCTGACGGCCTACGGCGCGGACTTCGTCTTTGAAGAGCAGACGGAGGGGTTCGCACAGACGGAGGTTCATCTTTTCGGGCAGACCGCCTACGTTGTGGTGGCTCTTGATGGTTGTGCCGGTGATGGAGAGGCTTTCGATGCAGTCGGGGTAGATGGTTCCCTGAGCGAGCCATTTGACGTCTTTGATCTTATGGGCTTCTTCATCAAACACATCGATGAAGCCTTTGCCTATGATCTTGCGCTTGCGTTCGGGTTCGGTGACTCCGGCGAGTTCGCTGAAGAATTTTTCAGAGGCGTCGACGCCGATCACGTTGAGGCCGAGACATTCGTAGTCGTGGAGCACGTCGCGGAATTCGTTTTTGCGCAGCATGCCGTGGTCTACGAAGATGCAGGTGAGGTTCTTGCCGATGGCGCGGTTGAGGAGCACTGCGGCTACCGAGGAGTCGACTCCGCCACTGAGGCCGAGCACCACCTTGTCATCGCCGAGCTGCTCTTTGAGCTGGGCCACTGTAGATTCGATGAATGATTCGGCAGTCCAGTCCTGCTTGCCGCCGCAGATGTCGACCACGAAGTTGCGCAGAAGCTGGGTTCCGTGTTCCGAGTGGTAGACTTCGGGGTGGAACTGCACGCCCCAGGTCTTTTCGCCTTCAACCTGATAGGCGGCTATTGCAACCTTGTCGGTGGAGGCTATGGTGTTGAATGAGTCGGGGATCGCGGTGATGGTGTCGCCGTGGCTCATCCACACCTGTGATCCTGCGGGGATGTTTTTGAACAGAGGGTTGGCGGTGTCGATCTTTGTCAGGTGGGCACGGCCGTATTCGCGTGAAGGAGCGGGTTCCACACTGCCGCCTGAGGTGTAGGCGATGAACTGAGCTCCGTAGCAGATGCCGAGCACCGGCAGGTGTCCGCGCAGGCGCGAGAGTTCGGTGCGGAAGGCTTTTTCATCGTAGACCGAGAAGGGGGAGCCTGAGAGAATCACGCCGATGACCGAGGGGTCGTCGTAGGGGAACTTGTTGTAGGGCAAGATCTCGCAGTATTCGCCGAGCTCGCGCACACGGCGTCCGATGAGCTGTGTGGTCTGCGATCCGAAGTCAAGAATGATTATCTTTTCCTGCATAAAGTGGGAATAAGAGATGGTTGTGGTAATGGATTGATTTCTGAGTGCAAATTTACTCAAAAATCGTGAGATTTTCACCCCGTCGCAATAAAGATGGTGAAATTTTATTAAAGCGCCTCAAAAGTGCTTTAAAATAGGCTCAAATAGTAGTTTAAAGGCGGTTATGTGAGAAAAATTGAGTAATTTTGCGGGCTAATTCAAAATGAGACAATGAACAGAATAAAACTTTTTCTGACCGATGTAGACGGGACGCTGACTGACGGGGGTATGTATTACACCGCCGGGGGTGATGCCATGAAAAAGTTCAACGCGCGCGACGGCATGGGGCTGCTGCTCCTTCAGAAGGCCGGCATAAAGGTGGGGATCATCACCAGCGAGAACACCGGCATTGTCAGAAGCCGTGCCGAAAAGCTCGGTGTGGATTTTCTTGTCCAGGGCCGGCGTGACGGCGGCAAGCTTGAAGCCGCGCTTGAGATCTGTGCCCGGATAGGCATCGGGCTTGACGAGGTGTCATACATAGGCGATGATGTCAATTGCAGCGATCTGCTGCGCGCCGCTGGTGTGGCTGCCTGTCCGGCCGATGCGATGGCTGCCGTCAAGGCTATAGAAGGAATACGGATAATGAATCTTAAAGGAGGAGAGGGCTGTGTGCGGGAGTTTGCCGAAGCGGTCCTTTCCGGGGAATATTGACAGATTGTTTAAAAACAATCTCTAAACCAATACTGAAACAAATGAGCAAAGTAAAAATATCAGTGACTTTCATGCTGCTTGCGGTGACGTTCTGCGTCTGCCTGATAGTCAGCAATCTGATGGAGATAAAGACTGTGGATCTGGGTCCGCTCACCATAACTGCGGGCGTGGTGGTCTTTCCGATCTCCTATATTCTCAATGACTGTATAGTCGAGGTCTATGGCTTCAGCAAGGCGCGTCTTGTCATCTGGCTCGGCTTCGGGATGAATCTTCTTGTCTCGCTGCTGCTGCAGCTCGGCATCTGGCTTCCAGGAGCGCCGTCGTGGCAGGGCCAGGAGGCTATGGAGGTGGTCTTCGGGGCTGTCCCGCGCATCTTCGCGGCCAGTTTCATTGCCTTCCTGTGTGGCTCGATGGTCAATGCTTATGTGATGTCGCGCATGAAGGCTGCCTCTAACGGACGCCGCTTTTCTCTGCGGGCCATCGTGTCGTCGCTGTGGGGCGAGGGGGTTGATTCGGTGATCTTCTTCCCGATGGCTTTCGGCGGCATCCTTGCATGGAATGAAATAGCGATGCTGATCATCACGCAGACCTTCCTGAAGACTTTCTACGAGGTTCTGATCCTGCCGGTGACCATGAGGGTTGTAAAGATGCTGCGCGATCATGAAGGCGGCGATGTGACAGATGATAGCCGGACGTCATACAAATGGTGGAAGATCAATGAAATATGAAGGTGTCAAGTGGGTGTGGTTCGATCTTGACGACACTCTGATTGATTTTCATGCCAATTCGCGGCTGGCCAATGCGATCATCTATCGCGAGGCCGGCCTTGACCGCTATTATGCCACTCCTGAGCAGTGGATCGAGGCATATGAGGGGCACAACCGCCTGCTGTGGGACCGCTACAGCCGAGGGGAGATCACGCAGGGTTTTCTGCGTGTCGACCGTTTCGCCACACCGCTGTCTCCCCGCTGGGCCGGAAGTCGCGAAGATCTTGAAGCCTTCTGCTGGAGGCTCGACAGGGAGTATCTCGACCGGCTTGCCGAGCAGACGGTGATGATTGACGGTGCCGTTGAGCAGCTCTCCCGCCTGCGCGCGCATTATAATATAGGTGTGCTCAGCAACGGGTTCAAGGAAGTGCAGCATCGGAAGCTGGAAAACACCGGACTCGCGCCGCTTGTGGATCTTGTGGTGCTCAGCGATGACGTGGGCTTCAACAAACCTGACCTGCGTATCTTTGCCTATGCCATGAAGCGCGCCGGAGAGATGGATCCGCAGGCCCATCTGATGATCGGCGACAACCTTGCGGCCGATGTAGGCGGGGCTGTCAGGGTGGGCTGGCGTGCAATACACTTCGACCGCACTCAGCCGGGGTTGCGCTGGAGAGGAAGCCATATTGCCATAGCCGATCTGAAGCTGCTTGAGGGGCTTCTGTGAGGCTTTTTCGGCGTTTTTTCGCGCTAAAGTGGTGAGAAAGTGAAATTTAAGCAAAAAATTATAGGAATTATAGTTGATAATCCAAAAAAAGTTCCGATATTTGCACTTGCAAAAAATTGCGCCTTGAAAAAGCGCAACGTCAAAGATATTAACCAATTATAAAATTCATATTGTAATGACTAAAGCTGACATCGTTAACGAGATCTCAAAATCAACCGGAATTGACAAGGCCAACGTGCTCGAAACCATCGAGAAATTCATGGAGACCGTAAAGGAATCTCTCTCTCACGGCGAAAACGTCTATCTTCGCGGCTTCGGTAGCTTCATCACCAAGGTGCGTTCGGAAAAGACTGCCCGTAACATATCAAAGAACACCACTATCATCATCCCCGAACACCGCATCCCCGCTTTCAAGCCCGCCAAGGTGTTTATGGAAGAGGTTAAGGATCTGAAATAATTCTGCCTGCCAGAAAATCCAACTTTTAGTTAAACAAAATAAATACCAACCACATGCCAAGCGGAAAGAAAAGAAAAGGCCACAAGATGGCTACCCACAAGCGTAAAAAACGCCTTCGCAAAAACCGCCACAAGAAGAAATAATTCTTGCGTAGTTGCGTAATGAACACGAAGAACAAACTCTTTTGCCCGGCTCTTGAACAAAGACGCACGCAAAAGGTTTGTTCTTTGCGTCATTTCTCTAATCCGGATAACGCTTATCAATGAAAAGTGAACTGATTGTAGACGTACAGCCCGGTGAGGTTTCGATAGCCTTGCTTGAGGATTCGCGGCTCGTATCCTTGCAGAAGGAGTCGCGCAACATCGCCTACGCTGTCGGAGACATCTATCTTGCCAAAGTCAAGAAACTGATGCCCGGCCTTAACGCCGCCTTCGTCAACGTGGGCTACGAGAAGGACGCTTTTCTTCATTATCTGGATCTCGGTTCTCAATTCTCCACCTACTCGGCCTTTCTGAAGGCCATTCTCGTCGACAAGAAGTCTGACACCACCGTCCCGAAAATCAAGCGCCTGCCCGACATCGACAAACACGGCGCCATCACCGGCGTCCTGGAGCCGGGCCAGGAACTCATGGTTCAGATAGTCAAGGAGCCTATCTCGTCGAAAGGCCCCCGTCTGACCACTGAGATCACTTTCACCGGACGCTACATGGTGCTCATACCATTCGGCGACAAGATCTCCCTTTCGCAGAAAATCAAGACCACGGAAGAAAAACTCCGCCTGCGTCAGCTCATCGAAAGCATCAAGCCGAAAAACTTCGGAGTAATCATCCGCACCTCGGCCGAAGGAAAGAGCGTAAGGGAGCTGCACCACGAGCTCAAAACCCTCCTGCGCTGCTGGGAGGAGACAGTGGCAAAAGCGCAGAAAGCAAGCGCCCCGGCTCTCATTTTTGAAGAGGAAAGCCGCATCGTCGGAATGCTTCGCGACGTATTCAGCCCCACTTTCGAGAGCATTCATGTCAATGACAAGGAAATCTTCAGCCAGATTTCAAAGTATGTCAACCTCATTTCACCGGAGAGCAAAGACATCGTCAAGCTTTATGAGGACGATGTCCCCATCTTCGATCATTTCAGCATCACCCGCCAGATAAAATCGTCGTTCGGAAAGACGGTTTCATTCAAATCAGGCGCCTATGTAATCATCGAACATACCGAGGCACTCCATGTCATTGACGTCAACTCCGGCAACCGCTCGAAAGCCGCGCCTGACCAGGAAAGCAACGCGCTTGAGGTCAACCTGCGGGCCGCCGACGAGATAGCCCGCCAGCTACGCCTGCGCGACATGGGCGGCATCATCGTCATCGACTTCATCGACATGAACAAAGCCGAGCACCGGCAGAAACTCTATGAACACATGCGCGAGGTGATGGCCAATGACCGCGCCCGCCACAACATTCTGCCGCTGAGCAAGTTCGGGCTGATGCAGATCACCCGCCAGAGAGTGCGCCCGGTGCTTGACATAAACACCTCCGAAACCTGCCCGTCGTGTCACGGCAAAGGCGAGGTGCGCCCGTCGCTGCTCTTCACCGATCTGCTGCACGAAAAACTCGACTATCTGGTCAACACGCTTAAGACCAAACACTTTGTGCTCTATGTGCACCCCTTCGTGTCGGCCTATCTGAAGAAAGGTTTCCCGTCGCTCTACCGTCGCTGGCAGCTTGAATTCGGCTTCAACTTCCGGATCGTGCCTGACGAATCGCTCGCCTATCTGCAGTATCGCGTACTTGACCGCGACCGCAACGAAATCGACCTCAAGGAAGAGAAAGACATGGACTCCTCGGCATCGAAATCAAAAGCAAAAACCAAGAACCGAACCCAGGAAGATTAGCATCCAAGCATTTTCCCTGTTCTTACGAACCCTATCAGAAACCTCCCGCCGCAGACTGCAAGGTCTGAGCCGGGAGGTTTTTCGCATCTTCCGGCAGTAGCGGCAGTCAGGGAATGGAGGGTGCTGAGTCCGTGTGTCGGCGTGGTTGGCCTTAAGAACAATTTCGAGGAGATTTTTTGTCGGGATTAAATTTGCTTTACAATTTTTTATGACTAATTTTGCAAGGGCTAAGAACGCCTGTGCGTAATTGGCCCGAAATCAATTTAATCACAACTAATTATAAGCATTAATCTATTATTTTTCATATCATGGATATTTCCCACATCGAGCACGTAGGCATCGCAGTTCCTGATCTGAAGGAAGCCATCGCCTTTTACGAAAACACTCTTGGCCTTAAATGTTTTGCCATTGAAGAAGTTGAAGATCAGAAAGTACGCACCGCCTTCTTCAAGGTAGGCCAGACCAAGATCGAACTTCTTGAAGGAACTTCTCCTGAAAGCGCCATCTCAAAGTTTATCGCCAACAACGGCGGCCGCGGCGGCATCCAGCACATCGCATTCGCCATTGAAGACGGTGTGGCCAACGCTCTGGCAGAAGTCGAAGGCAAAGGCTGCCGTCTGATCGACAAGGCTCCGCGCAAGGGTGCCGAAGGTCTGAACATCGCGTTCCTTCACCCGAAATCAACTTGCGGTACTCTTATCGAACTCTGCGAGGACCCCAACAAGTAACATCCATCTCCCATCCCCGTCAGCAATGACGGAGACAGAAGAAATCTACAACCAAGAACTCCACCCATTTTACTTCGAAACAAATGAGTAACCAGCTTGAAAAAGTAAAAGAGCTTATCGCCCTTCGCGAAGAAGCCCGCTTAGGCGGTGGCGAAAAGGCCATTCAGAAACAGCACGAGAGAGGCAAATACACAGCCCGCGAGCGTATCGCACAGCTTCTCGATGAAGGCTCTTTTGAGGAAATCGACATGTTTGTCCGTCATCGTTGCTACAACTTCGGACAGGAAAAGAAAAGCTATCTCGGCGACGGCGTTGTGACCGGCTACGGCACAATCGACGGCCGACTCGTATATGTATTCGCTCAGGACTTCACCGTGTTCGGCGGATCTCTCAGCGAGACAATGGCCCTCAAGATCTGCAAGATCATGGACATGGCCATGAAGATGGGCGCACCCGTCATAGGTCTCAACGACTCAGGCGGCGCACGTATCCAGGAAGGCATCAACGCCCTCGCAGGCTATGCCGAAATTTTCCAGCGCAACATCCTCGCCTCAGGCGTGATTCCCCAGATCTCCGGCATCCTCGGCCCCTGCGCCGGCGGTGCGGTGTATTCTCCCGCGCTGACTGACTTCACCATCATGACCAAGGGCATCAGCTACATGTTCCTCACCGGCCCGAAGGTGGTCAAGACCGTGACTGGCGAAGACGTGACCCAGGAAGCACTCGGCGGCGCAACCGTGCACTCGCAGAAGAGCGGTGTGGCACACTTCGCAGCCGAAGACGGCGAAGAGACCCTGCGCATCATCCGCAAGCTCTTCAGCTACATCCCCCAGAACAACCTCGAAGAACCGCCGCTGGTTGAATGCAACGACCCCATTGACCGTCTGGAAGACTCTCTGAACGAGATCGTGCCTGACTCGGCCAACCATCCCTATGACATGTATGAGGTCATCAACGCAATCGTCGACAACGGCGAATTCCTTGAAATCCAGCGCGAATACGCAAAAAATATCATCATCGGCTTTGCCCGTTTCAACGGCCAGGCAGTCGGCATAGTTGCCAACCAGCCCAAATATCTCGCCGGTGTGCTTGACAGCAACGCATCTCGCAAGGGTGCCCGCTTTGTCCGCTTCTGCGATGCCTTCAACATTCCTCTGGTGACCCTCGTCGACGTCCCCGGCTTCCTCCCCGGTACCGGTCAGGAATACAACGGCGTGATCCTCCACGGCGCCAAGCTCCTCTATGCCTACGGCGAGGCCACAGTGCCCAAGGTGACAGTCACACTGCGCAAGAGCTACGGCGGCAGCCACATCGTGATGTCATGCAAGCAGCTTCGCGGCGACATGAACTACGCATGGCCCACGGCAGAAATCGCTGTTATGGGTGGCGCAGGCGCTGTTGAAGTGCTCTATGCCAAGGAAGCCAAGGCAGCTGAAGATCCCGCCAAGGTGCTCCGCGAAAAGGAAGACGAATACAACAAGCTCTTCTGCAACCCCTACAACGCTGCCCGCTACGGCTATATCGACGACGTCATCGAACCTCGCAACACCCGCTTCCGCATCATCCGTGCCCTGCAGCAGCTTGCGACCAAGAAGGTTGTCAACCCGGCCAAGAAACACGGCAACATACCTCTCTAAACCGCGAGGGAAGGTCACCCCAAACCGATAAAACAAACATCAGAAAAAGTTATGAAGAAAAGACTTTTAACGCTGTTGCTGGTGACTCTCGCCTGTGTCACGGCAGTGTCGGCCCAAGGTCGCCGCGGTCTGCGCCTCAACGAGGTGATGATCGCCAACGACTCCACAAGTGTGGTGGACGACTTCGGCCGTTACAGTGCCTGGGTCGAGCTTTACAACTCGACTTTCGCACCGCTGGAGATCTCAAGCGTCTTCATCACCAACGACCGCAGCAACAATACTCTCTATCCCGTGCCTTTAGGCGACGTGAATACCGAGATTCCCGCCCGTCAGCATGTGCTGTTCTGGGCCGACGGAGAGCCCAACAAGGGAACTTTCCATCTGAATTTCACCTTCACTCCCGGCGAGGACAACTATCTTGCCATCTATGACGCCAACGGCCTGTCGCTCATCGACGAGATCGTGGTGCCCGGCAACCTGCTCCCCGGACAGTCATATGCCCGCAAGGCTGACGGCGAAGGCGGTATCAACAACCCTGAGGACTGGGAAGTGCGTGACGGCTCTGAAGCCAAGTATATCACGCCTTCAAGCAACAACATCATCAAGAGCACCAACAATAAGGTGGACAGCTTCGCTGAAAACGATCCCCACGGATTTGCGATGGCTGTGATGGCGATGTGCATCGTGTTCTCGGCGCTGCTCGTGCTTTCGATCTGCTTCTACATCATCAGCCGCATCGGAGCCTCTGTGTCGCGCTCGCGCAAGATCAAGGCTCTCAGCTCAGATGACGAAGAACTGGCAGACCACCATCACGAACAGGATTCAGGTGAGGTCATCGCCGCTATCTCGGCAGCTCTCTCCGAGCATCTCGATGCTCATGATCGCGAAAGCACAGTGCTGACCATCAACAAGGTGCGTCGTGCCTATTCGCCCTGGAGCTCGAAGATCTACAATCTGCGCGAACTTCCCCGCAAATAATCGTGTCCACCTCATTAACACTTTCAACCATTGAAACACTATCACGACAATGAAAGAATATAAATATAGAATCAACGGTAACCCATACACCGTCAAAGTCGGCGACATCGACAACAATATCGCCAAGGTGGAGGTCAACGGTGTTCCCTATAAGGTGGAACTCGAAAAGACCGAAAAGCCTGTGACCATCGTAACCGCCCCGCGTCCATCGGCAGCTCCCCGCACAGAGAGCGGCGCCAAGGTGATCGCCAAACCCAAAGCCGCAGCCGCAGGCTACAGCGTCGAGGCTCCTCTGCCCGGTGTGGTAGTTTCGGTCAACGTCAAAGTGGGAGATGTCGTCAAGGCATCTGACACTGTAGTTGTGCTTGAGGCTATGAAAATGGAAAATGCCATCCATGCAGGCCAGGACGGCACAGTTGCCTCGATCGCTGTCTCGGCAGGTGATTCCGTGCTCCAGGGTGCAGCCCTCATTACCCTCGAATAAAAAGAGTGAGTGTAGTCTTACAATCTGATTGAAAACCTCACTTCCAAGTAACAGCATCAATTATGTTTAGCGAATTCTTAACCCAAAACCTTCAGGAGTTCTGGCATCTGACAGGTTTCTACAACGCCACGTGGCAGCATCTGGTGATGCTGGTGGTGGGCTTGTTCTTCATCTGGCTTGCCATTAAGAAGAACTTCGAGCCCATGCTCCTCGTGCCTATAGGTTTCGGTATCCTTATCGGCAATGTGCCCTTCAACACTACCGCCGGTCTGGAAATCGGTATTTATGAAGAAGGCTCCGTGCTCAATATCCTCTACAACGGTGTGAGTGCAGGCTGGTATCCGCCTCTGATCTTCCTCGGCATCGGCGCCATGACCGACTTCTCGGCACTGATCGCCAATCCGAAGCTCATGCTCATCGGCGCTGCCGCGCAGTTCGGTATTTTCGGTGCCTACATGGTGGCTCTTCTTTTAGGCTTTGCTCCTGACCAGGCCGGTGCGCTTGCCATCATCGGCGGTGCCGACGGTCCGACAGCAATCTTCCTTTCGTCGAAACTCGCTCCGAACCTAATGGGCGCCATTGCCGTGTCGGCTTACTCCTATATGGCTCTCGTGCCAGTGATCCAGCCGCCGCTGATGCGCTTGCTGACCACCAAGAACGAGCGTCTGATCAAGATGAAGCCCGCGCGCGCCGTGTCGCAGAACGAAAAGATCATTTTCCCGATCGTGGGTCTGATCCTCACCTGCTTCGTTGTGCCTTCGGGTCTGCCGCTGCTCGGCATGCTCTTCTTCGGCAACCTTCTGCGTGAGTGCGGTGTCACCAACCGTCTGGCCAAGACTGCCAGCAATGCCCTCACCGATATTGTCACCATCCTTCTGGGCATGACAGTCGGCGCATCGACCCAGGCGTCAGAGTTCCTGACTTCGGAAACTATCCGCATCTTCCTTCTTGGCTTCATGGCGTTTATCATCGCCTCGGCCAGCGGTGTGATCTTCGTCAAGCTCTTTAATCTGGTTCTTCCGAAGTCCAAGAAGATCAATCCGCTTATCGGCAACGCCGGCGTTTCGGCCGTTCCGATGTCGGCACGTATTTCAAACAACCTCGGTCTGGAATACGATCCGAGCAACTACCTGCTGATGCACGCTATGGGCCCGAACGTGGCCGGTGTGATCGGTTCGGCTGTGGCAGCCGGTGTGCTTCTCGGATTCCTTGCCTGATGATATCAGGATCTGAATATCCCTTATAAAAACGCAGGGGCATAAATTTTAGCTGAATAAAATGTTATGCCTCTGCGTTTTTCATGATTACTTTCCTGCGATAAGTTATTTGTAATAAGTAACTCTGAAAAATTAATTTATACTATATGCGGAATTTATTCAGAGGCAGAATCGAGGAATGAAGAGGGAGTTTATAGACATAAACGACCGATGAAGAACTTGATTCTGACCGGAATAAAACCGCAGAGAGTATAAAAGATCCTCCATAGGAGATACTAATGTACATTATATCGTTTAATTTTGAAGAGTTACTTAAAAATTGTTCCAGGAATCCGGCCCTGATTGAGAACCATTGTGGCGGCAAGGGTGTTTATAAAATAGAAATTCTCACATCCGTATGCGTTTGATTTCAACTGCAGACCTCTTTTTTCGCCAATGCGGCACAGTGCATAGTGAATCGGCAGGCCTGATTTAAACCGAACAATAAGGTCCGGAACATTTATCCATTCTTTCTGATTTATGGTAACACGAAAACTTATTGATGCTCTCTACCGGAAATATAATCGGCCTCCGGCGTCGACAGACGAGCTTAACTTTTCTCTGCTTTTTGACTATGCGCTGGAAAATCACGGCATAGTCATTGATGAGGATGACCTGTTTATCGGAAGCGTTGATCCGTCATCGCCGTTTGCCAGAATTCCGCTCAGGCACATACACGAGATATTTGAATTTGAAAACCAGATAGCGATCGTGTTGCGCAACTCGATTGTCTTTCTGAGCAAGTCAGACTCTAAAGTGAATGTGCATCTGCGTATGGAAAAACCATCGGTCTGGTCGCGCATCAAAGATTCGTTGCTATATAGAGACTGACCGCCCGGCCGCTATTCTGTAATTACTTGTAATGATAAAGGATTCTTTCAACCGTGTGGCCCTTCTGACAGGGACTGAGGCTTTCGGGACTCTGGCCTCGCGCAGGGTCATAATCTTCGGCGTAGGCGGCGTGGGGAGCTGGACTGCCGAGACTCTGGTGCGCAGCGGTATAGCCCGGCTGACTATTGTCGATGCGGATACAGTGGCCGCCTCTAACATCAACCGTCAGCTGCCGGCCACGTCATCAACGGTAGGCCGTGTGAAAGTCGAGGTGATGAAGCAGCGTCTGCTTGACATCAACCCTGATGCCGAGATTGAAGCCATCCATGATTTTTATAACGCCGAAACCCAGTCGCGCTACGATCTCAGGGACTATGACTATGTCATAGATGCCATTGATTCGCTGGCTGACAAGGCTCTGCTCATTCTGAACGCAACGGCGGCAATGGCCGAGACGGCCAAAAGCTCCCGACCGGTGCACTTCTACTCATCGATGGGAGCGGCTCTCAAGCTTGACCCCTCGCGCATAGCCGTGGCTGAGTTCTGGAAAGTGAAAGGCTGCCCGCTTGCAGCGGCTTTAAGGCGCAAGTTTAAAAAATCGGGTGTTTTTCCGACCCGCAAGTTCCGCTGTGTCTATTCCGACGAACTGGTCGCAAATCATGCTGATGCGGTTATGCTCGCTGACCGGAGCGGGGCCATGACCTACGGAAAAGTGGCAGTCAACGGGGCTTTCATGCACATTACAGCTGTTTTCGGAATCACTCTTGCCTCTCTTGTCATCCGCGATGCCATCGGAAAGACTGTCTGAACGGACTTGAGATGTGCTTGTCAACCAAGCGCTAAGTCTCCTGTGATTAAGGAAATCTTTCATTATTGTAAATTTTGTTTTGATTCTGATAATTCCGACCTTTGCGCCCGAATTGTCAGTACCGACAGGTCACTTGGCCTGCTGTTTTTTGCCTTAAATTCACGTTTTTGAAAAATCAATCATAATCCATGAAATAAAAACTTTAGAAATGGTAACAGCTATTGTCACGTTTTTTATCCTCGGCTATCTGTGCATCGCACTTGAGAGTGTGTTGAAGATCAACAAAGCCGTACCCGCACTGCTTATGTGTGTTATCTGCTGGACTCTCTACGCCTGCGGCGTGGGCGACAGCGCTGACTATTCCGGACGTCTGCTCCATCATCTCGGAGAGACCTGCGAGATTCTCTTCTTCCTTATGGGCGCCATGACCATCGTGGAGATCGTCGATGCCAACGGCGGATTCTACTTCGTTCATGACGCATTGGCCACCAAAAGCAAAAGAGCTCTTCTGTGGCGCATCACAGCCATGACCTTCATCCTCTCGGCCATACTTGACAATCTTACCACCTCGATCGTGATGATCATGGTGCTGCGCAAGCTGATCGAAGACCACAAAGACCGCATGATCTACGGCGGCATCATCATAATCGCGGCCAATGCCGGCGGAGCCTTCTCGCCGATCGGCGACGTTACCACCATTATGCTCTGGATCAAAGGCATGATCTCGACCGGCGGTGTGATCTCTCAGCTCATCATCCCCTCGATTGTCTCGGTTGTCGTCTCGGCTCTCTGCGTCTCGCTCTACCTCAAAGGCGAGGTCGTGGCTCCGAAACAGTCTGAAGCCAATGAAGTCAGGAATTCTCCGGCTGACCGCAAGATCATACTCATCTTCGGTGTGGCCGGCCTGATCTTCGTGCCTATCTTCAGAATGCTCACCGGTCTGCCCCCTTTCATGGGCATACTCCTCGCTCTCGGTGTGCTGTGGCTTGTAAGCGAATGGCGCTCCAACCGTTGCTCTATCCTGGCCGGTGACTCGCATCTGAAAGTGACAACTCTGCTTTCGCGCATTGACCTCGCCACCATACTTTTCTTTCTCGGCATTCTCCTCGCAGTGGCCACCCTCCAGGAAACCGGAGTGCTCACCGCGTTCGGCCAGTGGCTCAATGAAGTCTCCAATGGCAACCACTATCTTGTGACCGGTGTCATCGGCGTGGTCTCAAGCATCGTTGACAACGTGCCCCTCGTGGCCGGCTGCATGGACATGTATGCCATCGCTCCGACCGGCGATTTTGCCTGCGACGGATTGTTCTGGCAGCTGCTTGCCTACTGTGCCGGAGTCGGTGGCTCGATGCTCATCATCGGATCGGCAGCCGGAGTGGTGGTCATGGGCCTCGAAAAAATCAGCTTCGGCTGGTATCTGCGCCGTTTCACCTGGATTGCCTTCGTCGGTTATATCGCAGGTATCGGAGCATATGCCCTCGAAACACTTTTCATGTAATTTTCAGCGGCATTTTCAGCTAAAAAGCTAAAATGTTTTGAAATACGAAAAAGAATTGCTAATTTTGCAACGCAAATCCGTGAGGCGTCCGCCGGGACAGTCTGAAACAGGGCGTTTTTGCGGCCGTCTCACCAATCAATAACTTAAATATCAATAATCAAGAAACCAAAATGATCATCGTACAAGTAAAAGAAGGTGAAAACATCGAAAAGGCACTGAAGAAATTCAAGCGTAAATTTGAAAAGACCGGTATCGTTCGCGAGCTTCGTTCACGTCAGGCTTTCCAGAAGCCCTCTGTGACCAACCGTAAGAAAATGATGAAGGCTGTTTACGTCCAGCAGCTTCGTGCCAACGAAGAATAAGATTTTTCTGATTAGCACTCTACCTTTAGACAATCAACCGAAAGGAGGTCAGGAAAACACCCGAAAATCACCCGAATTTATTTGAAAGAAACATATTCAATGGCGGTGAAGATTGCAGACTGCAACTCTTCATCGCTATTGTTGTGACTTGAAACGTTATATAATATAATACACCTATATTAATATAGGTATTGATATAAGCATTACTCACCTCTGACATTCCGCCTGCTGATTATGTCGCGCATATTTCTACTGTTGGCCTGCCATCTGACACTGCTCCTTGCAGTGTCATGCTCACATGCAGGTGTAGAAAAGAATGCCATATATGACGGCGGCAGTTTCGAACTGTATCCAGACAGCATTGTCCGGGGCCACCGGATCTACACAGCCTCCGGCCTCAGGGCGGCTGAGTCAGGCAGGGCAGGGTGGGGCGATTCGCTTCACAGAACCGTGGCCTACAGTTCGGCCGGACGCATGGCCGATGCACTGTTTGCCGCCGCGCTCGCCGATACTTCGGCATTGACAGTGGCTGATGTCAGGCTGGCAGGGGCCTTTCTGCGGCCAGAGGAGTCAATGGCTGCGCTCAGGGCAGAGGTGGCCGACGGCTGTATCCGCTGCCAGGATTTCCCGAAGATTTCCGACATAGGCTGCTGGGCCATTGCCGCCTGGGAACTGTATTGTGTGACCGGCTCGCGCCAGTGGCTCAAAGAAGCCTATGACATACTGACCGCCTCAATCCGCAAGCAGTGGAAGCAACCCTCCGGAAGAATCGCCCCCCTGGTGTGCGGGCAGGTCGCACGGATTGACAATCCTGCGGACTATTATCCTGACTGGATGACGGCGATGGACCGCTACCAGACACTGGCTCTGGAGGTCAACGTCTCGCAGGCCACGGCCAGTTCTGTAGCGTCGCGTATGGCCGGAGAACTGAATCTCTATGCCGAGCATGAGCATCAGATCCAGTTTGCAGCCTTGCGTTCAGCGATCAATGACCGCCTGTGGATTCCCGACGGGCAGCGCTACGGACAGTATCTCTACGGAGTTTATTATCCGGTGTTGTCAGCCGTGTCTGACAGTCGTGCGAACGCGCTCTGCGTGCTCAACGGCATAGCCACAGCGGAGATGGCCGAGGATCTGGTCAGCGCCATGCCGGTCTATCGTGACGGAGTACCTGATGTCTGTCCGCAGATCAACCCGGCTGCCGGCTCTTGCTCGCCGCTTACCCAGGCTCTTTTCACTCTTGCGGCCGCCAAGGTCCGCAACCCGCAGGCCTTTGTGCTTGGAGTGGCATCGCTTATGAACATGGCTGTTGACGGCAATCTAACTTCCGAGTGGCCGGCAGTGGTCTGCAAAGGCTTTTTCGGTATGGATTTCACTCCTGATGGCATTGACTTCCGACCGATAGTGCCGGTGGCATTCGCAGGAGACAAGACTCTGGGCGGTTTCCGTTATCGCGACGCGGTGTTTGACATCGTTATGCACGGCACGGGCGACCGTATCGCCACCTTTGCCGTCGACTCCGTATCGCTGGAGACCCCACGTCTGCCGGCCTCTCTGGAGGGCCGTCACAGGGTGGACATCACCCTGTCAGGCAACGATCTGCCGGAGTCTGGTGTGAACATCGTCGAGCGCAGAGATCTGCTCCACGTCCCGCAGCTGAGGTGGAGTGATGACGGCAGGACTGTCGAGATAATGGATTTCGACCCTGAGATCCGCTACAGTCTTTTTGTGGATGGAGTAATGACCCAGGTGCTCGGCGCTGAGCGCTATTCGCTCCCTCCGTCTGAGCCTTCAGTCTCCGCGATCATGCCCTCGCTTCCGGGTGGGCTGACCGGATTCTCGCCGCCCGGCCATGTCTATGCTCCGGGTCAGTCGGAAGTCACCGTACTCGCATCGTCAGTCATACCGCGCCGCCCGCCTATGCATCTGATCAGAGACCGCCGGACTGCCGACGGCTATATCGAGCTTGCCGCCCGCCACAACACCCGCATCACCTGCTATGCCAACGTCCCTGCCGCCGGTGACTACTTTCTGACCGTTGGCTACTCCAACGGTTCGCAGCGCGACGCGCTCCGCACTCTCAGCATCAACGGTCGCGATGTGGCCACTCTGGTCTGTCCCTCGTTCCATCATGACGACTGGGTGACCGTCAGACCGTCAAACACCGTGGTGGTCTCCCTGCAGGAAGGCCCCAACAAGATCGCGCTTACCTACATCAGCGGCACCATGCTGCTCAACAGAATAACATTACTGAAAAAGGTCCATTAGCCCGCGCTCCGTGGCTTCAACCGCATAAACAAGATATTTGATGAAAACAATCGGAATCATCTCTGACACCCATTCCTGCTGGGACGACCGCTATGCCGCCCATTTCAAAAACTGCGACGAGATATGGCACTGTGGCGATGTTGGTGACATCGGTGTGATACGCCGCCTCGAAGAGGTGGTGCCCGTGGTCAGGGCCGTGCGCGGCAACATTGACCACGGCGAAGTCTGCCGCAGGTGTCGGGAAGTAGAGTGCTTTCAGATAGAGGGTGTCAATGTCTGGATGACCCATATCGGAGGCTATCCCGGACGCTACGCCCCCGGCGTGAAGCGTCAGCTCATAGAAAACCGCGTCAACCTCATGGTCTGCGGCCATTCCCACATCCTTAAAGTGATGCCCGACGCCGAACTCGGCCTGCTTCACGTCAACCCCGGTGCTGCCGGTTATCACGGATGGCAGAAAGAGCGCACGCTCGTGCGCCTGACCATCGACACCGGTTCGGTTACCGGCCTTGAAGTCATCGAGCTCGGCAAAGTCAAAATCTGATTCCGGTCAGCAATCCGGTGCGGGCCGCCGGAAATGACAGGCCTGCCTGCTCTGATCAGGATGAAAAAAAGCAGAGGAGTCTGTGTCGCGCTGAGGTGACACAGACTCCTCTCTGTTCCGGCATTGACCGCTCCGTTCAGGCGGAGGGAAGCCATATACGGATAATGGAATTGATGATTGCTAATTGTCGAGACGCTTGCGGTTTATTTCAGATTACCGCTGTTGGCCTGGTCGATCATCTCCTTGCTTGCGGTGATGAAGATTTCTACACGGCGGTTCTGCGCGCGTCCTTCGGCAGTAGAGTTTGATGCGATATAGTCCTGCATGGGCAGACCTTCGGCAGAAAGACGGTTGGCCTGCACACCGCTGTTGAGCAGATAGTTGCGCACGGCGTTCGCACGTCCGGTAGCCACACGCTCGTTCACGGCGAGAGTGCCGGTGTCATCGGTGTAGCCGTAGATCTGCACGTTTGTGCCGGGGTTGTTGATGAGCGAAGCGGCAAACTTGCTCAGATCAGTGCGCGCGTTGGCGCTGAGGGTTGTGCCGTTGGTGGGGAAAAGGATTCCGCCGTTAAAAGTCACCTGGATTGCCTGGAGACCGTTTTCGTCAGTTACCTGCTTGATCTCGGCCTGCTTTGCGAGTTCGGCCTCAAGTTCGGCTTGCTGCTTGTCCATCTTCTTTCCGATGAGCACACCTGCGCCTGCGCCTACCGCAGCGCCTATAGCGGTACCGATGGCAGCGCCTTTACCGCCGCCGATGAGAGCTCCGAGGCCTGCTCCGAGAGCTGCACCGCCACCGCCGCCGATGGCTGCGCCCTTGCCCGTATTGGACCATGAAGAACATCCCGTGGAGAGAAGCACGCAGAGTGCCATTGCAGGAATTCCTAATGCTTTTGCGAGTTTCATTGCTTTTAATGTTTTTAAGTTAACGTGTTAAATTCAGACGCAAAAATAGGAAATTCCCTCAACATATCCCAATAAAATCTATAATCGGGACTGTTTTATCACTTTCTTGCGTCTACATTAGATAATACGTCCGGCAGAGCGATAAAGTTTTTTGTCGGGACTGTGTTCTTTGACAAAAAATTCTTAATTTTGTCAGCAGTTATGGTTGACGTAAAATCCTTCCGTCGGCATAACTGACACCGGTCAGCTGACAGCTGCGCGTCTAAAACGAAGGTTAACCTTAAATTTTTCGCCTTGCGCGCTAATATCAGACCTATCACAACACCGGCGCGCGGGTGTCCGATTTTTTGGCTTTCTTATGTCAACGAAGCGTTTTTCAGCCGGAAGCAACCTCATCTATCATGCCGGCGCGGCTGTGGCAGTCATGGGATGGGGTATCTCATTCATTTCAACCAAAGTCCTCATGGACAACGGCCTTTCGCCGATCGAAGTCTACATCTATCGTTTCGCCCTTGCCTATCTGGCCCTGCTGCTCTTCTGCCACAAGCAGATCAGAAGCAACACATGGCGCCATGAATTCATATTCATACTTGCGGGCCTCTTCGGAGGGTCGATCTACTTTATCTCCGAGAACGTCGCCCTGCAGTACACCCTGGTCAGCAACGTCTCGCTAATCACATCTCTCTCTCCGCTTCTCACGGTGTTGCTCATTGGCTTCCTCTACCGCTCGGAACGTCCGGGCAAAGCCACCATTTTCGGATCGGCTATAGCCTTCGTCGGAGTGGGGCTTGTGATTTTCAACAGTAGCTTCGCTCTGAGCATCAACCCCCTCGGCGACCTCCTCGCCCTGCTCGCTGCCCTCTGCTGGGCCGTCTACAGCATCATCATCAAGCAGCTCACACCACTCTACAGCGCACTGTTCATCACCCGCAAGACTTTCTTCTACGGAGTCCTGACAGCCCTTCCCTTCCTGCTCATCGAGCCTCATGTCACCTCTCCCGCCGTGCTCATACAGCCCAAACTGCTGCTCAACATTCTCTTCCTCGCCCTCTTCTGCTCTCTGTTCGCTTATCTGATGTGGGCAGTGATCAACGGCAAGATCGGAGCTGTCAAGGCCTCGAACTATATGTATTTCCAGCCCGTGGTAACCCTCATCTTCTCCTTCCTCATTCTTGGCGAGGAGATCACGCTGATCGGAGTGACCGGCTGCGCCATGATCCTGCTCGGAGTCTGGCTGGCCGACTACCTGCAGAAGCGCGGATCGCGCGCCGCAACGCGCCACTGATCAGCCCCGTGCCTCACTCACAATAATGACAGAAATCAATAACCAATCACGCTATAACTTACTTATGAACAGACGAAACCTCCTCGCCACTCTTCTTGCCGGCGCGGCACTCGGTGCCGGAGCCGTCACCCCGATGTGGCTCCGAGATGTACGCATCTCGCCTGACGGATCGAAAATCGCCTTCACCTACAAAGGTGACATCTTCACAGTCCCTGCCAAGGGCGGAGAAGCCACGCGCCTCACCGCCAATGAAGCCTACGAGGCCATGCCCGTATGGTCGCCCGACGGATCGAAGATCGCCTTCACCAGCGACCGCGAAGGAAATGCCGACATCTACATCATGGACTCCAGAGGCGGCGAAGCCACACGCCTGAGTTTCAACTCTGTGGCTGAAACTCCCTGGGCCTTCACCCCCGACGGCTCAGCCGTGGTCTACTCGGCTTCAATCCAGGACGCTCCCGGATCGCTCCTCTTCCCCTCCTCATGGCAGACCGAGCTCTACAGTGTGCCCGTCAGCGGCGGACGCCCCATGCAGATCCTCTCAACTCCCGCCGAGGCCGTCAGCTATCTCCCTGACGGAAAATCATTCCTCTACATGGACCGCAAGGGACTTGAAGACGAATGGCGCAAGCACCACACCTCGTCAGTCACCCGCGATCTCTGGAAATACGATGCCGCAAGCGGACGCCACACCAACCTCACCGACCGTGCCGGTGAAGACCGCAACCCCGTGGTCAGCCCCGACGGCAAGACCGTATGGTTCCTCAGCGAGCGTGACGGAGGCAGCTTCAACGTCTACTCAGCACCCGTCGACGACCTCTCAAAGGCAAGCCGCCTGACAAACTTCACCACCCATCCCGTCCGCTTCCTCTCGCGCGGAGCCGACGGCACTCTGGCTTTCACCTATGACGGCGAGATCTACACCATGACCCCCGGAGCCAAACCCTCCAAGGTCAGGATCGACATCACGGCCGACCAGTCGGAGCCCCTCCGCATCCGCAACTTCAGCAGCGGTGCATCAGGTGCCGTTCCCTCGCCCGACGGCAAACAGGTGGCCTTCTCTAATCGCGGCGACATCTTCGTGACCTCCGTTGACTATCCCACCACCCGCCAGATCACATCAACCCCCGCCGCTGAAAACTTCATCTCCTGGGGCAGTGACAACCGCACTCTCTACTACACCTCCGACCGCGACGGCCACCTTAATATATATAGCGCCAAGATAGGCCGCGACGAGGACCCCAACTTCCCCAACGCAACCCTCGTTGAAGAGACTGCAATCTTCCCCGCCGGTGACCGCACCGACCGTGCCAACCCCGTGATCTCGCTTGACGGCAAGCAGATGGCCTTCACCATCGACCGCCGCGACATCGCAGTGATGGACCTCGCCTCAAAGAAGGTGCGCAGACTCACCAAGGGCAACATCTGCAACGACCGTGACGGTATGCTCGACTACTCATGGTCACCCGACGGAAAATGGCTCGTGGCCGTGGTCGACATGCACCGCCGCTCACCCTATTTCGACATCGCCATCATCAATGCCGCTGACGGCACAATCACCAACATCACCAACTCGGCCTACATGAACCAGTCGCCCCGCTGGGTGATGGGAGGCGATGCAATCCTCTTCCTCAGCGACCGCTACGGTATGCGCAGCCACGCTTCATGGGGATCGCAGTATGACGTGCTTCTGGCCTTCACAAACCAGGCCGCCTATGACCGCTTCCGCCTCTCGCCCGAAGACTTCCAGCTTCAGAAAGAGCTGAAAGCCTCGCGCGCCAAAGCCGCTGCCAAGCCCGCCGCCAAAGCCGACGGCAAGAAGAAAGCCGACTCAAAGGCCGACAAGGATAAAGCCGCCAAATCAGACAAAGACAAGGATTCAAAGATCATCAACGTCGAGCTCGACGGCATCACAGACCGCATAGTGCGCCTGACCCCATTCTCGGCATCCATGTCTGATGCCTATATCGACGACCAGGGCGAAACCCTCTGGTTCCTCGCCCAGGTTGACAACGGCTACGACCTCTGGAAGAAAGACCTCCGCAAAGGCACCGTGAGCCTCGCCTCCAAGCTCGGCGCACGCCCCACCGGCATGCAACCCGCAGCTGCAGGCAAGACCCTCTTCCTCACCGGCGGCGGAGCCATCCGCAAGATGAGCCTCCCCGGCGGAAAGATTGACGGCGTAAGCTTCTCGGGCACTCAGAAATTCGATGCCGCGGCCGAACGCGAATACATGTATGACTACATGCTCACCGAAGCCGAAAAGCGCTTCTTCGGCACCGACATGAACGGCACCGACTGGAAAGCTATGGGCAAGGCCTACCGCAAGTTCCTCCCCCACATCAGCCACAACGCCGACTTCGCCGAACTCACAAGCGAGATCCTCGGCGAGATCAACGTCTCCCACTCCGGAGGCCGCTACTATCCGCAGGGCGCCCGCGAAGCCACAGCATCGCTCGGCCTGCTCTATGACATGACCTATCCCGGACCCGGCCTCAAGGTGGGCGAAGTGCTCGCAGGCGGCCCATTCGGCCACGCCGACTCCTCGATGAAGCCCGGAGCCGTCATCACCGCCATCAACGGCACCGAGATCGGCTCGAAGACAGACCCCACCGTGATGCTCAACTCTCTGGCAGGCCGCAAGACCCTCGTGGCCTTCACCCTCCCCTCCGGCGAAAAGACCGAGGAAGTGGTGCTCCCCGTCAAAGCCTCGGTGATCAACGGCCTGCTCTATGACCGCTGGGTCAAACGCAACGCCCACCTGGTCGACTCTCTCTCAAACGGCCGTCTCGGCTACGTCCACATCAAGTCAATGAACGATGAAAGCTACCGCACCATCTATGCCGACATCCTCGGCAAATACAATGAGTGTGACGGCATAGTCATCGACACCCGCAACAACGGCGGCGGCCGTCTCCACGAAGACATCGAAGTGCTCTTCAGCGGCAAGAAATACCTCACTCAGGAAATCAAAGGCCAGCCAGTAGGCGAAATGCCCTCGCGCCGCTGGAACAAGCCTTCCATCATGCTCACCTGCGAGGCCAACTACTCCAACGCCCACGGCACCCCCTGGGTCTACCGCCACATGAAACTCGGAAAGGTGGTCGGCATGCCCGTCCCCGGCACCATGAGTTCGGTCAACTGGATCGACATGCAGGACCCCTCGCTCGTGTTCGGCATCCCCGTGATCGGTTTCCGCACCGCCGAAGGCAACTATCTTGAAAACACCCAGCTTGAGCCTGACGTGAAGGTGGCCAATGATCCCGCCCGCATAGTCCGCGGCATCGACGACCAGCTCAAAACCGCCGTCGAGACCCTCCTCAAAGACCTCCGCTGAACCTGACGCAAAACCTCACAATCCAATTAGCCCGATTAGCCCGATTAGCCTAATCGGGCTAATTTTCGTTTCATATTCCATACGAATGCACTCCAATAAAAAGACTCCCGGCTTTTGGATTTATGCGAATTTCATTATATTTGCGTAATAAAACTATTCGGCTAAGTAACTCTGAAAAAGATCATCCATCGGAGCTGCTTATGCACATCTGTTAATTTTGAAGAGTTACTTAATGACATTTGATCAACTGGACTTCACCACATATTGTATAGGCGCACTCTCGGAGAGACTCAAACTCTCACAGCCAACAGTATTCCGAATGCTGAAAGACTCGGATATTCTTGGCAGCTATATTGTGCCCGGCTACGAAGTGCTTCATACATACAGTCCCGAATACATTGCCGACGACCTTGTCAGTCTCATGAAAGAAAGAGGGGTAATACAATGAAAGAATTGTAAACCGATGGATGGACGAAGAATTGTATTGCAAATGAAATATGCCCGCATAATCAGCGGGCTTGCCGCCCGATTGGGGCTGTCGATCGAAAAAGCTATGGAGATATTCTATGGCTCAGCCACATTTCAGCTGATAGAAAAAGGCATTGCCGATCTTCACGCCCGATCGGAAATTTACCTTGTCGATGAACTCATCCTCGAACTCTCGGCCGCAAAAAATCAGTCAAACGCTTGCAGGTAAACAGATTTTCCACTACCTTTGCACCCGAATTCGCAATCTCTGGCAAGGACAAGCAGCCTGCGTATATTGCGAGCAGTGTTAACATTTTTAATATACGTATAGAAAAATGGACTTAATTAAAGTTGCTGAAGAAGCTTTCGCCACAGGCAAGCAGCACCCTGACTTCCAGCCCGGCGACACCATCACCGTCGCTTATCGAATCAAGGAAGGTAACAAGGAACGTATCCAGCAGTATCGCGGTGTCGTTATCCGCATCTCCGGCGACGGCAACAAGCGCCGCTTCACCGTACGCAAAATCTCCGACAACATCGGCGTAGAGCGTATCTTCCCTATCGAATCACCGTTTATCGACTCAATTACCATCAACAAATATGGTAAAGTGCGTCGCGCTAAACTCTACTACCTCCGCTCACTCACCGGCAAAAAGGCCCGTATCAAAGAGCGCCGCGTAGTCAAGAAAGCTTAAAAAAAGTAATACCCGCCCGTCCGGGCGTCCCCCAACTCCATCGCCCGGACACTTCAAAGAACCGCAAGTCGTATCACCGTGAGGCGAGAAAACTTCTGCGGTTCTTTATCTTTTTCCGTCAGAGCGCAGGCATCACAGCCGCAGCCACATCTGTATCACCGAAAATGTCAGCGATAGTCAGCCACAGAAAAAGCAGTATGATCAGAACTACCACTCCGATCACAAGCCACACAGCAGTCCCTGATTTTGATTTTTTCTCACTCATAATATAAATTAGTTAAAACAGAGGTTAGCAAATCTTTCAACCTTTACAACACACGCCCGCCCCCAAAAGTTGCCCCTACGGCAAAAATCGCCAAAAACTCCGAAAGATTGCCCTAAATCAACCCGCTCAGCAAATTTTAACATAATTGTTATATTATATTAAGCGCAGATGCACTAACTTTGCATTATATATCTGCTTAGACTCTCCACCGGAACACGAAATAACATCTCTCATAGATTAATTAATTGTAAATCAATCGCTTATGAAAAAAAACTTTACTCTCACTCGCAATTTTGCTCCTCGGCCTCGGCGCAAATGCTCAAGATGTACTTTCATCCATCGAGTTCAAAAAAAACAGTACAGACTATGACAAGATAGGTAATTATACTGATACCTGGAAATCAACAGATGAAAAATGGGTATTCAAGGGCTTTAATAACAACAAGAACGGCTGGGATTTCATTGCAGGCGGCCGAAAAAATAATGCTTCAGAGCCTTATTTCTACACCGGAGTTTACGCAGCCCCCGTATCGAAGATTGTTATAGGTATAGCAGCCCGTTATAAAGCAAGCGCTATCACTTCAGCAACCTTATATGTTGCAGATACTAACACTTTTGAGAATGCGGTTAAAACTGCGCTCACTCTGCCTACCGGTGCAAATTCAGACTGGACAATCACAATCCCCAATCCGGCAGAAAACAAATATTACAAAGTTGGCCTTGTAATTCCATCTCAAACATCTAACGGTCAGGCTATCTCAATTAATAAGATTACCGTATATAGTAAATCTGATAAGGCTGATGCAGAGTATGCTTTTTCAAAGGCTTCTGTTTGTGCCCCATTAGGATCTTCAATTGATGCACCTGATTTTACTTGTGCAGAAGGTGCTCCTGCCCCTGAATATGTGTCATCGAATACTGACGTGGCAACTGTAAACTCAGCTACTGGCGCCGTGACAATTGTTGGTGTTGGAACTGCTGAAATTTCTGCAAAATCAGAATCAAATGATAAATTCCTTGCAGGATCGGCTTCGTATAAAGTTTATGTAGGACAGCCTGTAAACTCGATTGCTGAAACAATGGCGATCACTGATAAAACAACACTGCTCTATATCAACTATCCCCTGACTGTTGCTTTCAAGAACTTCAACAACACTTTCGCTTGCAATGGCAATGATTTTATCCAGGTCTATGGTAATAATCAGCCTGCCTACACCGCTGGCGATGTGATCCCCGCAGGTTGGATCGGCTGCTATGATCTGTATGGTAAAACTACCCCTGAAATCTTAAATCCTATCGGTATGCCTGAGGCCTCTGAAAATAGCGGCTTCACTCCTGCCAAGGTGTCTGAAATCACAAAAGCTGATGTCAATAAGGTTGTGACAATTGAGAATGTTGTATTTGCAGAAGCTACCCCCTCTACAAAAGACAACTTTACCGGAACTGTTAATGGCTCAGAAGTTTCTATGCGCAACAACTACACTATCGCAGGTGTCGAAGCCGGAACCTATGATGTAACCGGTGTGGTGGCTATCTATAGCGGAAAACCTCAGTTCTATGTAACCGGCTATGAAAAAGCTGTAGATACCGGCATTGCCGACATCGTAGCTGACGAAAACGCCCCCGTGGAATACTTCAACCTCCAGGGCATCCGCGTTGAAAACCCCGAAAACGGTCTTTATATCCGTCGTCAGGGTAACAAAGTCACCAAGGTGATTGTTAAGTAAACAGACTACAAACCGAATCTATAATATCGGACAGCATCCGTCCCTCCGTGGAGAGGGCGGATGCTTTTTTTATTCCCCCCGATGATTGCGGCGGGGATTGGAATAGCGGATGTCCGCCAACGGCACACCGGAGGGGTACGGGACAGCGGGGTGTGCGGAATCTGAATGGGTACGGGACAGCGGGGGCGTGATGGTAAATCGGTGTCCTCGGCCGGACACCAACCGGATGTGTAAATCATGTACCCGTGACACCTGCGCGCTGCGGTGTCACGGGCTACGAGTAAATCAGCGTCCTCCGGACGCCATTAGCTGATGCGTAACGGCGAATGTCCCGGAGGCCATTAGCCGAAGCGTGACAGCGTATGTCCCGGAGGCCATTAGCCGAAGCGTAACGGCATATGTCCCGGAGGCCATTAGCCGAAGCGTGACAGCGTATGTCCCGGACGCCATTAGCCGAAGCGTGACAGCGTATGTTCCGCTGCTTTGATCCGGACGGGTATTGGACAGCGGGTGTCCGCAGGTAGTGTTTCCGGATGGGTACGGGACAGCGGGTGTCCGCCAGGACACCGATTTAATCGTAGCCCCCGACACCGTGCGCAGCACAAGGTGTCGGGGGAATAGATATTAACCAAGAATGAAGGTGTCCGGTCGAGGACACCGATTTACCATCGCGAATTCGGCCCCATCCGGTATGTGAAGACAGCGTATGTTCCGCTGCTTTGATCCGGACGGGTATTGGACAGCGGGTGTCCGCAGGTAGTGTTTCCGGATGGGTACGGGACAGCGGGTGTCCGCCAGGACACCGTTTTACTCGTAGCCCCCGACACCGTGCGCAGCACAAAGTGTCGGGGGGAATAGATATCAACCAAGAATGAAGGTGTCCGGTCGAGGACACCGATTTACCATCGCGAATTCGGCCCCATCCGGTATGTGAAGACAGCGTATGTTCCGCTGCTTTGATCCGGACGGGTATTGGACAGCGGGTGTCCGCAGGTAGTGTTTCCGGATGGGTACGGGACAGCGGGTGTCCGTCAGGACACCGTTTTACTCGTAGCCCCCGACACCGTGCGCAGCACAAGGTGTCGGGGGAATAGATATCAACCAAGAATGAAGGTGTCCGGTCGAGGACACCGATTTACCATCACGAATGCGATCAACAACGGGCGTGGGTTTACCGATGATATTGATAAATCAAAGGGAATCATCAATTCGCTCTGTCGGTATATGGTAATGTTGCAAAATATCTTTATATTCTTCGGCAAACGACCTGCACCCATGATGGTCTTTTTGCGACATTATGTAATTTATCCGGTCTTCACGGCTTTCTGTATCCACCGAAAACGCACCGTATCCCTCCGACCATCTGTCCCAATAAGGGAAATGAGGATTTGTGCGCATGAATTTGCTCGTTTCGGCTTTGACGAGTTTTACATAGTCGGCCACCGATAGTTTCGGAGGAATGTCGCACAGAATGTGAATATGATCCGGCATACCGCCTATGCGCCATATTTTGACACCTCGCTGAGTGGAGAAATCAAAAAGGAATTTATACATTTCGCGTTCGTGGGCGATGGGTATTGACGGGAGGCGTTGGTGTGTGCTGAATATCAGGTGGTAGGTGAGGGAGATGTGGCTCATAATGCCACAAATTTATGGATTAAGATCATAATAACCAAATGTTTTGCCATATAAAGTATAATGGTTCGGGGATTTGAATGGCGGGGTGTGATGGTAAATCGGTGTCCTCGGCCGGACACCAGCCGTTTGTGTAAATCATGTACCCGTGACACCTGCGCGCTGTGCGCTGCGGTGTCACGGGCTACGAGTAAATCAGCGTCCTCCGGACGCCATTAGCTGATGCGTAACGGCGTATGTCCCGGAGGCCATTAGCTGATGCGTAACGGCATATGTCCCGGAGGCCATTAGCCGAAGCGTAACGGCGTATGTCCCGCTGCTTTTATCCGGAATGGGTATTTGGAGGCGGGTGTCCTTTCCGGATGGGTATGGGACAGCGGGTGTCCGTCAGGACACCGTTTTACTCATAGCCCCCGACACCGTGCGCAGCACAAGGTGTCGGGGGAATAGATATTAACCAAGAATGTTGGTGTCCGGTCAAGGACACCGATTTACCATCACGAATTCGGCCCCATCCGGTATGTGTGGATGACGGATTCCCGCCGACGGGATGTGAACCTATGCAGATGATCGGCTGACGGGATGCAAACCCATGCGTTGTATGCCGGGGGATGGTCAGGCCTGGCGGATATAGTCGGCTATCCAGGCACCTACGGCATTGGTGCCGTAGGTGGCGCCGCCGTCAACCTGGATTTCGGGGGTACGGACATTGGCGTCAAGCGATGCATTGACCGCCTTGCGGATCAGCGCTCCCTCTTCCATGAGGTTGAAATACTCGAAAAGCATTGCCACAGAGAGAATCTGGGCCAGAGGGTTGGCGATGTTCATCCCCTTGGCCTGCGGCCATGAGCCGTGGATGGGCTCGAAAACAGGAGTCTTCTCTCCGGTGGAAGCCGAGGGCAGAAGGCCCATTGAACCGGATATGACAGACCCTTCGTCGGTCAGAATGTCGCCGAAGGTGTTTTCGGTCACCATCACATCGAAGAAGGGGGGCTCCTGGATCATGCGCATGGCTGCGTTGTCGACATACATATAGTCAGTGTCTACGTCGGGATACTGCGGTGCGATTTCCTGGGCCACCTTGCGCCAGAGACGCGAAGAGGCGAGCACGTTGGCTTTGTCGACCACGGTCAGATGGCGGCGGCGACGGCGCGCATAGCTGTAGGCCACGTGGAGAATGCGTTCGATCTCCGGGCGGGTGTAGGCATTGGTGTCATAGGCGCGGTCGTTGTCTTCGTATTTCTCGCCGAAATACATTCCGCCGGTGAGCTCGCGGATGCAGATGAAATCGGCACCCTCCACCAGCTCGGCGCGCAGCGGGGATTTGTGGATCAGGCACTGGAAAGTTTCCACGGGGCGGATGTTGGCGAAAAGGCCGAGTTTTTTTCGCATGGCAAGCAGACCCTGTTCGGGGCGCACTTTGGCGTTGGGGTCGTTGTCGAACTTAGGGTCGCCCACAGCCGAGAAGAGCACGGCGTCGGCCCAGAGGCAGGTCTCGAATGTCTCTTCAGGGAAGGGATCGCCCACCTTGTCAATTGCGTCGGCTCCACAGATGGCGTAGCGGTATTCAACCGCGTGGCCGAATTTTTCACACACAGCCGTCATGACGTCCACGCCCTGACGGGAGATTTCCGGGCCGATTCCATCGCCGGGAAGTACTGCTATTTTGAGGTTCATTGTCTGAAGAAGTTTCTGAATGAGTTTTTTTAGTCGGTATTTTTTGTCGGCAGCGTCTCAAGGATGTTGAGCATCTTGACGGTTGCCTGGATTGCGGCCTCGGTCTGGTCGGCGTCGAGTCCGCGGGTCTTGAAGAGGTTGCCCTGGAAATTCCAGGTGATGGTGGTGTGGACCAGAGCGTCGGTCTTGCCGCCGGGGGGATGTTGACCGTATAGTTGGCGAGGGTGGGGAAGGTGCGCCGGAGTTTCTCGTTGTAGATTCGTCTGACGGCGCGCATGAAGGCGTCGAACTGACCGTCGCCCACGGCGCTTTCCTGAAACTCCGCACCGTCTACCACGAGTTTCACTGTGGCCGTAGGGTGCAGGCCCTGCGAGAGGCTGAGCGCGTAGTTGTCGACGCGGACTTTCGAGGGGATGGCCTGGTGTTTGAGCACATCGGCCACTATGAAGGGCAGATCATCCTGGGTTACGATCTCCTTTTTGTCGCCGAGACTGATGATGCGCTCGGTGACCTTCAGAATGTCAGATTCGGACAGTTCAATGCCCAGCGCCTCAAGATTTTTCTTGATATTGGCCTTGCCTGAGGTCTTGCCGAGGGCATACTCGCGTTCGCGGCCGAAGCGTTCGGGCAGAAGGTCGTTGAAGTAGAGCTGGCTCTTGTTGTCGCCGTCGGCGTGGACGCCGGCACACTGGGTGAAGACGCTGTCGCCGATGATCGGCTTGTTCGGTGGCACCATTATTCCGGAGAAGGATTCGACGATGTGGCTGACCTTGTTGATCTTGCTCTCGTCGATGTCAGTTGTGGCTCCGAGCTGGTCATGGATCACGGCCACGGCGCTTGAGAGCGTGGCGTTGCCGGCGCGTTCGCCCAGGCCGTTGATGGTGCAGTGCACCCCTTTGGCACCGCCTTTGACGGCGGCGAAGAGATTGGCCGTGGCCAGGTCATAGTCGTTGTGGGCGTGGAAGTCGAAGTGGAGATCCGGATAGCGCACGGTCATGGTGTGCATGTATGACAGCGTGTCGTAGGGGTTGAGAATGCCCAGTGTGTCAGGGAGCATGAAGCGTCTGACGGGCAGGTCTCTGATGGCGTCCATCAGCGCGAAAACGTAGTCAGGGGAGTGCTTCATGCCGTTTGACCAGTCTTCGAGGTAGATGTTGACGTCGAGTCCGACCTCGCGGGCGCGGGCCACTTCGGCGGCTATCGCCTCGAAGTGCTGTCCGGGAGTCTGCCTGAGTTGCAGGTGGCAGTGTTTTTCCGAGCCTTTGGCCAGGAGGTTGATCACCTTGCCTCCCACGCCGCAGATCCAGCTGACGGAGCGTCCGCCGTCAAGGAATCCGAGCACCTCGATGCGGTCTGTGAAGCCAGTCTCCGCGGCCCATGCGCAGACCTTGCCCACCGCCTCGCGCTCGCCGTCGGAAACTCGCGCCGAGGCTATCTCGATGCGCGGCACATGGAGCTCCTGCAGCAGCAGGCGGGTGATGGCGAGCTTCTCTGATGTGGAGAAGGATACGCCTGAGGTCTGCTCTCCGTCGCGGAGAGTGGTGTCCATTATCTCGATATACATAGGCTCAGCGGGCGGCCTCCCAGGCCTCTATGTCGGCCTTGCGCGAAAGCAGATACTCGATGTCGTCGAGGCCCTCGGCGAGACACTGTTTCTTGTAGGGGTTGATGTCGAAGTTCTCGCTTTTGCCTGTGGCGAGATTGGTGATGGTCTGCGAGGGGAGGTCGACGCGCACCTGGGTCTGCGGGTCTGCGGCTATGGAGTCGAAAAGCTCCGAGAGGAATTCCTCGCTGACCACCACGGGGAGCACGAAGTTGTTGAGCTCGTTGTTTTTGTGGATGTCGGCGAAGAAGCTTGAGACCACAACGCGGAATCCGTAGTCATGGATGGCCCACGCGGCATGTTCGCGGCTCGATCCTGAGCCGAAGTTCTTGCCGGCCACGAGGATGCAGCCTGAGTAGGTGGGGTCGTTAAGCACGAAGTCTTTTATCGGGTTGCCCTCCTTGTCGTAGCGCCAGTCGCGGAAGAGGTTGTCGCCGAAGCCTTCGCGCGAGGTGGCTTTGAGGAAGCGGGCGGGTATGATCTGGTCGGTGTCTATATTCTCCATCGGCAGCGGGACGCAGGTGGAGGTTATGGTGGTGAATTTTTCTTTCATGATGTGCGTTTGGGTGTGGGTGGGGGGAGGGGGAATGGCGGATCTGTTGGGGTGGGGATTTACCGGAGAGTCCGCGGATCGGTCAGCACGCCTGTCACCGCCGAAGCGGCCGCAACGAGCGGTCCGGCGAGTATGGTGCGCGATCCGGGGCCCTGGCGGCCTTCGAAGTTGCGGTTTGAGGTGGAGACAGCGAGTTTGCCTGCCGGCACCTTGTCTTCATTCATAGCCAGACAGGCCGAGCATCCGGGCTGGCGGATCTCGAATCCGGCTTCCTCAAGAATTTTGTCGAGCCCCTCCTCGCGGATCTGCGCGTCGACTTTCCATGATCCGGGCACGAGCCAGGCGGTGATGCCCGGCGCTTTGTGGCGTCCTCTGACAAAGTTGGCGAAGGCGCGGAAGTCTTCGATGCGGCCGTTGGTGCAGCTGCCGAGGAATACGTAGTCCACGGGGGTTCCGGCAAGCACCTGGCCCACTTCGAAGCCCATGTAGTCGAGCGATTTGCGGTAGGAAATTTTTCCTGCTTCGTCTTCGGGATCGGGGGCGGGGATCGGGTCGTTGATGCCGATGCCCATTCCGGGGTTGGTGCCGAAGGTGATGCGCGGCTCGATGTCGGCGGCGTCGAAGTTGATCTCGCGGTCAAAGACGGCGTCGGGGTCGGAGGGGAGGGTGCGCCAGTAGGCTACGGCCTTTTCCCATTCCTCGCCTCCGGGGGCGAACTCGCGGCCCTTTACGTAGGCTATAGTGGTCTCGTCAGGGGCTATCATGCCTCCGCGGGCTCCCATTTCGATAGAGAGGTTGCAGACGGTCATGCGCTCTTCCATAGAGAGACGGCGTATAGTGTCACCGGCATATTCCACGAAATAGCCCGTGGCGCCGCCGGTGGTCATCCGGGCTATGATGTAGAGCGCTATGTCTTTGGCGGTCACACCGGGGCGCAATTCTCCGTTGACGTTGATGCGCATAGTCTTGGGCTTGGGCTGGAGGATGCACTGCGAAGCGAGCACCATCTCCACCTCGCTTGTGCCGATGCCGAAGGCCACGGCTCCGAATGCTCCGTGGGTCGAGGTGTGGCTGTCGCCGCAGACTATGGTGTAGCCCGGCAGGGTGAGGCCGTTTTCCGGACCGATCACGTGGATGATGCCGTTTTTCGGGTGTCCGAGTCCGTAGAGCGTCACGCCGAATTCCTGAGCGTTGCGGGTGAGGGTCTCGACCTGGTTGCGCGACACAGGATCGGCTATCGGTCGGTCCTGGTTGAGGGTGGGGATGTTGTGGTCAGGAGAGCAGTAGGTCTTTTCCGGACGGAACACTTTCAGACCGCGCTTGCGGAGGCCTTCGAAAGCCTGCGGGCTTGTCACCTCGTGGCAGTAATGGCGGTCGATATAGAGTTGAGAGGGTCCGCCTTCGATGTCGTTGACAACGTGTGCGTCCCAGATTTTGTCAAAAAGAGTTTTTCCCATAATGTGGATTCCTGGAGTGTGTGTGGCCGAAGGCTGTCTGGACAATAGCCTCCGGAATGGTGTGGTTGTGTGGGGGGATGATTGTGTTATCTGACGAACTTGTTGATGGCGTCAATGAAGGCCTCTGCGCTGGCTGCCACGATGTCGGTGTTGGCCGAGAAACCGTAGTAGGGCACGCCGTCGTGTTCGACTGTCATGTGGACCTTTCCCACATCGTTGCTGCCCTTGTTGATGGCCTGGATGAGGAATTCCTTGACGAGCATCTTGCGGCGAATGATGATCTTGATGGCGCTGATGGCCGCGTCGACGGGGCCGTTGCCTGAGGCGCAGGCCTCGAATTTCTCGCCGGCTATGTCAAGCCCTACGCTTGCCACCGAGTGGACGCCTACGCCGCTTGTCACCTGGAGGAAGTCGAGCTTGATGCGGTTGAGGGCCTTGCGGTGAGCGCCGGCTATCATGAGCACGTCATCGTCATTGATCTCTTTCTTGCGGTCGGCGAGTTTGAGGAAGGCTTCATAGGCCTTGTCGAGATCAGCTCCTGAGAGTTCGATTCCGAGCACGTGGAGGCGGTGTTTGAGTGCCGCGCGGCCGCTGCGGGCGGTCAGCACGATAGAGTTTTCGTCGATGCCCACGTCTTTGGGGTCGATGATCTCGTAGCTTTCGCGGTTTTTGAGCACACCGTCCTGGTGGATGCCTGAGGAGTGGGCAAAGGCGTTGCGGCCCACAATGGCCTTGTTGGGCTGCACGGGCATGTTCATCAGGCTCGAAACCATGCGGCTGATTCCGGTGATTCTGGTTGCGTTGATGTTGGTGTCGATGCCGAGGTCTTTGTGAGAGCGGAAGGTCATCACCACCTCTTCGAGCGAGGTGTTGCCGGCGCGTTCGCCGATGCCGTTGATGGTCACTTCGGCCTGACGGGCACCGTTGACCACACCGGTTACGGTGTTGGCCGTGGCCATTCCGAGGTCGTTGTGGCAGTGGGTGGCAATGACCACCTTGTCGATGCCCTCCACGTTGTCGATCAGATATTTGATCTTGGCACCGAATTCCGAGGGGAGGCAGTAGCCGGTGGTGTCGGGGATGTTTATGACTGTGGCACCGGCGCGGATAACGGCTTCGACCACGCGGGCGAGATATTCATTGTCGGTGCGTCCGGCGTCTTCGGCGTAAAACTGCACGTCTTCCACGAATTTCTTGGCGAAGGCCACGGCTCCGACAGCGCGTTCGAGAATGTCGTCGCGGGTGGAGTTGAATTTATATTTGATGTGGTAGTCAGAGGTGCCGATACCGGTGTGGATGCGGGGGCGTTTGGCATATTTCAGCGCTTCGGCGGCCACGCGGATGTCGTTTTCGACAGCGCGGGTCAGCGCGCAGATTGTCGGCCATGTGACTGCTTTTGAAATTTCCACTACCGAATTGAAGTCACCGGGACTCGACACCGGGAATCCGGCTTCGATGACGTCGACTCCGAGGGCTTCAAGAGCTTTTGCAACTTCGATTTTCTCAACTGTGTTGAGCTGACATCCGGGCACTTGCTCTCCATCGCGCAGTGTCGTGTCGAAAATAAACAGCCTGTCACTCATAGGGGTCTATAATATAATGTTATGTGTTGTTTTTAATTGGAAACCTGACCTAAAACAATGTTCGTTGATGGGTGTGGACAGATAATTGTCCGCAAAGTTATAAATTATTTATAAAATGGCGCAATAAAATGAAAAAATTAACGAAAATGGCGGTTTTAATGGTATGATTGAAATATTTTGAAGATGATGAACGAAAATTATGCAGATCATCTTTGATATGTGGGGGCAATGGAGTAAATTTGTTGCCGTTCACACCTCTGACATGTTAATCTGCTTAAAAAAATAAGCCAATCCGATTTGCTTTATGAAATTTTTACGGATCATACCGGCCTTAGCTGTGATTCTTTCTTTTGTGTGGCCGGCAGGAGTCTCCGGAGCCGCGCAGAAGGAGGAGCCGGGGTATGTCCGTGAACTGACCGAAGCCGACAGCCTTGCCATAGCCGCTGCCGATTCGATAATGAACAGCATCAGTCTTGACGAGGTTGTGGTGACAGCGCCTCTGAAGGAAATGGAGGTGAGGGGCGATACGACGATCTTCAACGCGGATGCCTACCGTCTGCGTGACGGGGCCTATCTCCAGGAGCTGGTGAGGGTGATCCCAGGAATGGAATATGACAAGGCTTCGGGCCGTCTGACCTATTACGGTACGCTGCTCAACGAGGTGATGGTCAACGGCGAAAAGTTTTTCGGGTCAGACGTCGTGGCCGCTCTCGAAAATCTTTCGGTCGAGCTGATCAGCCAGCTTAAGGTATATGACAAGGCTTCTGACCAGGAGGAGTTTACCGGAGTGAGGACAGGGGGCAAGAATCAAGTGCTTGACATACAAACCAAAAGCGCGTTTGACGGAATGCTGATGGCCGGAGCGTCAGTGGCGCTCGGCAATGAGAACCGCTATGAGGGCCGTCTCCACGGAAATTCCTTCCGGATGGGCGGCGACAATTTCTCATTCAATGCCGATACGGGCAACAGCCATATTCTCAGCGGCCGCCGCGGAAACCGTCAGGATTCAATGCATGGTTCCATCAATAAGACGTTCGGCAAGGGAATAGGGGTCTATCTCATGGGCTCGTATAACCACAGCATTAATGACGATGACCGGACCTCGTACAGAGAGAGCTACATGCTCAGTGGCAACCGCTACAGCTATAATGTGGGCGACGACCGTTGGCGCCGCCACGGTTTCAGTCTGAACGGGACTGTCAACGGCAAGATCAATGACAAGACCTATCTCAGTCTGCAGGGCTCGGTCAACAACAGCGATTCGAGAAGCTCCGCCGGTCAGCGCACGGCGGTTTTCAATACGAATCCGGAGCTGGACATAGGGGCGCCGTTCGATGGACCGGCCTACGATGCCGTGCCAGTGGCCGACAGGGTGAATGACGACCGCTCGTCGTCGGTTTCGAAGAACCGTTCGCGGAACTACAGTGCTTCGCTCAGTATTTCGCGCCATCTCAACAGTGCGGGCAGCACGCTTTCGTTTTCTCTAAGTGCCGGAAGCGGCCGTTCGCGCAACGAAGCATTCAGCCTTTCGGAAATCAGATATTATCAGCTGCTGACCGCTACCGGAGCCGATTCGGTGCTTCTCAGAAATCAGTATAATCATACACCGGGCAACTCGCGGCAGTTCTCGGCCGGATTGTCGTTCAGCCAGACGTTCGGCCAAAAATTTTCACTGAACGCCGGCTACAGTTATGTGATAAACCGTGAGAGCAGCGAGCGTTCCACCTATGATCTCTCTCTTTTCATGGACGCTTTGCCTGACCGGGCTGACACCGTTCTGCCTCCAGGCTATCTGCAGGGCTATGTCGATTCGCTCAGCAATCACAGTTTCAGCCACACCATCGGCCATCAGATCAGCGTTTCGCTGAACTATGGCGATGATCACTGGCGGGTGAACGGGGGGATTAGCGTAACCCCTGAGCGCCGTACTCTCGACCAGAAGACCGGTCTGATAAGCGGCGACACCGTCCGCTCGTCGGTCAGCTTCATGCCTATGCTCAACTTTGGGCTCTATCGCGATAAATTCTCTGTTGATTTTGATTATTCGGGATCTACCGACCAGCCGTCGCTCAGCAGTCTGATGCGCATGACCGACAACAGCAATCCGCTCTATATCACTCACGGGAATCCATCTCTGAAAGCCTCCTACAGGCAGGATTTCCGCCTCTCGGCTCGCCTCCACAAATTTAATCTGGCGGCTGATCTGAGCTATTCGAATGTCTATGACGAACAGACGCAGGCGGTGTTCTATAATCCGGAGACCGGGGTCAGCGAAGTCTGCCCGGTCAATGTCAACGGCAACTGGTCGGCAAGCGCCAATCTGTGGCTGTCACACTCAATAAAGAAATTCCGCCTGCTGTCGCGTATCGGCGGGAGCTACAGCCATCAGGTGGCTCTGCTCAACGAGGGGCAGAGCGTGGCGCCGGAAAAGAGTCTCACCCTGGGGCGTTCGTGCAATTCTCGCATTGACGTGATGTATATGGCTGCCAACACTACGCTGATAGCCGATTTCGGCTGGCGTTTCAGTAATCCGGTCAACCGTCTGCGTGGCAGCCGGAGCTATATGCGCGACTATGATATGGGCCTGAACGGCAACATCCGTTTCCTGAAACGTTTCGATGCCGGAGGCCGGGTGAGATATACCCTGCGCAACAGTTCGATAGCCGCGTCAGGCAACGATGAGCAGACCATCCTTGACCTGAACTGCAGCTGGTCTTTTCTCAAAAATGAGGCAATGAAGCTGGCGTTTGAGTGGAATGATATTCTCAACCGAAAGAAAAGCATCAGCCGCGGCGCCTCGCCCAACGGGGTCTATGAATACCGCTCGCACATCATAGGCTGCTACTTCTTGTTTACCCTCAGCTACGACTTCCGCCATACGCGGTAGTTATTTTGCTTTGTCGAGGAGGCTGATGGCTTTGGTGTAGTCGCGGTAGAAGATCACCAGTCTGACGCCGGTTTTAATCTGCGGGGTGTAGATCTCGACTTCGTTTTCAACCATAGCATGGATGCCGTTGGCTTCAAGATATGCTTTGTCGATGTAGGCTTCGGCTGCGGTGGCGTAGGTCCGAAGTCTGACAAGGTCGTCAGGAGCCGGCGGTTTTGAGTCGCTGAGGAGAGCATTGAGTTTTTCTTTAAGAGAGGTGAGCAGAGACATTATTCGAAAATTAGGGAAATTAATTTTTTAATATAACGACGGAGACGCATACCTTTATATATCGCAGTAACATGGCGGAGAATAAAATTTACATCATTGTCTCTGATAGCATTATAGATATATTCGTTGTTCTCATCGGCAATCAATCTGACATTATGCCATAGCTTGCAGTCGGCAAGCTGTATGGTCATCCAGGCTTTCAGTTCGTCATCGGTTTCTTTAAGATATTCTTTACGTTGAAGTGCGGTACTCAAGAACACATTTTTCAGTTCAATCGCAGTGGTCCTTACGGCGAACTGATTGCAATGTTTCATGGCGATGGCAGTCTTCTGTAATGATTGTTCTTTGAGGTCTTCCCACAGATAGGGATTGAATCTCGATGTGAGACCGCCGGTCCGGTAGTTGTAGCCCGTATAATCTATTATCGAATAGCAGCTGATATGCGGGAACAGATGAAGATTGAACATCAGATCCTCACCCATGCGGAAGCCTGTAGGGGCAACTCCTGATGACTTGATCAGTTTCACCTTATAGAGCTTCGCCCACATCCCGACATCAAGAATGTTGACTCCGAAGAAGGATATGAAATATTTTTCCATGAGTTCCGGCTGCTTTATAACCTGAGGGGTGACAAAGGTCTTCGACTTTCGGCGTATCATACCCATCACCCGATATGATTGCATCTGAACCACGTCAGCTCCGGTTCGAATCATTTCAGTCACTTGGCGTTCAATAGCTTCAGGTTCTATATAGTCATCAGAGTCGACAAATGTGACCATACCTTCAGGATTTGAGCCGAATACATGGGTCAGCCCTGAGAAGCGAGCTTTGTCCACTCCTTCGTTACGGGGTTTGTCGATAAGTAGTATTTTATCCGGAAATTTAAATTTATACTGCTGGCATATTTCTGCCGAATTGTCAGTGGAGCAGTCATTGACCAACACAATCTCTATGTCGGTGTATGTTTGCGATAAGATCGAATCCACGCATTTCCCAAGATAGCCTGAAGCATTATAGACAGGTACTATGACTGATACTTTGCCGTTCATTTTTTTAATTCATTCAGAGGTTGTTTAAAACCAAAAGTTAAAATCTGAGTGGTGTATCTTTTAGATAAATTGTTGCAAATGAGGAAGGAGCATAGCGAGCTATGTGACTGAGATGAAGAGCCATATCCACCTCAAAACTTTCGCTCGGATTTTAACTATTGTTTTTAAACGACCTCTAATTCGTTGAATAATTTGCACCATTGATTGTAGACATCACTCATGCTGAACCGGCTGACCGTTTGCTTGGCGTTCTGACCCATTTTCAAGAGTAGATCCTCGTTTGATATTAATAAATCACAGGCGTTTATAAAGGCATCGGCATCTAAATCCGGGACTATAAAACCGCACTCTTCAGAAATAATGTCATTGAACACTGCGGAATTGTCAAAAACCACCGGGACACAATTGTTTGCCATTGCCTCCAAAAGAACCATCCCGAATCCTTCTGAGTAGGATGGGAGCACAAAAATACTTGCATCTCTGTAATACTTATAAGGATTAGTATTGCCGGTCAGTGTGATATTGGATAGTTTGTAATGTTTAATCTTGCGTTCTAACAGATGACGGTCTATGCCATCGCCGACAATTATCATCTCCCAATCAGGGTGCTTGGTCATAAGGTGTTTCCATAATCGGGGGAGAAATAATACATTTTTTGGTGATTGTGCAATTCTTCCGCACCACATGATGGTTTTTTTCTTCTTTTGTGTTAGGCTGGAGGTTTCATTCAGAAGGTTATCATCAATGGCATTTGGAATTGCTGCCAATCGTCCAATATCTATCTTGTACCTGGATGATATTGCATTTACATAGTTGTCGCATAGAAAAACAAGTTTGTCAATGCCGTTGGTTTCCCTTATATCTGAGTACCGTTTCCTTAGTTTTAAATTTCTCAGAGGAGTATTGATAATGAAAGCTATGTTTAACAAGCTTTGTTTTGGCTTGTAAATATCAATGGATTCAAACAGGGCTCTGACTGTGTGTTTGGCTATAGGATTTATGTGGCAGCATTGGAGTATTTTGATATTTTCTGATATCATTGGATGTGAAAGAAACGACATCCCATATTGGTCAATCAGTATATTAATGCCATTACGAATAAGAAAGTCATTTGCAAATATGGCTTTTTCACTGTTATTTAATTCCGTAGGTATTGTTGCATCAGCTCCATCTCCGAATGAACATAGGTTATATACCCGAATATTATGTGCCCGAAATGCATTTGTGAGATTGTATGTCACTCTTTCGACTCCACCAATTAATGGATTGGGCAGGTTGTGTGTGTAAAAGCAGACTTTGAGATTTTGCATGGTTTGTTTTCGCTGTTTGTAGTGCTGGCAGGATATGAAAAAAATCAGAGACTTCAGGCTTTGTCCGGTTTGGGCGGAGGTGCCGAAGTCTCTGATTTTAATTATGGCTTATGAGATAGCCTTGATGGAGGTTGAGTCTCCTTAGGCGTTCTTCACTTTGTCAACAATAGCTTTGAAAGCAGCGGGATTGTTGAGGGCGAGGTCGGCGAGAACTTTGCGGTTGATCTCGATGCCGGCCTTGTGGATGAGGCCCATGAGCTTTGAGTAAGAAAGATCTTCAAGACGAGCAGCTGCGTTGATACGCTGGATCCAGAGGGCGCGGAAGTTGCGCTTTTTGTCCTTGCGGTCACGGTAAGCGTAGGTGAGACCCTTTTCCCAGGTGTTCTTGGCTACAGTCCACACGTTGCGGCGGCATCCGAAGTAACCACGGGTGAGTTTCAGGATTTTTTTGCGGCGAGCTCTTGAAGCTACATGATTTACTGATCTTGGCATTTTGAAAAATGAGTTGTGAACGTCAGCGGCACATCATTGCACTTAGATTCATTTTTAGGTGGCTGACCGTTCGGTTTAAAAAATTGAATTAGAAATCACGATTTTAAGATAGTGAAAACTTCCTTACTTGAGAGCGAGGAGTGACTTGACGTTTGAAGAGTCGCAGCTGGCCACGAGTGAGAAGTGGGTCAGATTGCGTTTTTGCTTTTTGGTCTTCTTGGTCAAGATGTGGCTCTTGAAAGCGTGTTTTCTCTTGATCTTTCCTGATCCGGTAAGGGCGAACCTCTTTTTGGCACCGGAGTTAGTCTTAATCTTTGGCATTGGTTGTGATTGTTAAATAATGATTTTAATTCGTATGATGACGGTCGGAACCCCTTGCGGGGACCAGGCCGGTCAACGCGGGGTTGGTTTATTTTTTCTTCGGGCTGAGCATGATGATCATGCGCTTGCCTTCGAGCACAGGCATCTGGTCGACTTTGCCATATTCCTCAAGGTCGTTGGCAAAACGGAGCAGCAGTACTTCGCCTTGTTCCTTGAAGAGAATGGAGCGGCCTTTGAAGAACACATAGGCTTTGACCTTTGCGCCTTCCTGGAGGAAGCCGATGGCGTGTTTGAGCTTGAAGTTGTAGTCATGGTCATCGGTCTGGGGTCCGAAACGGATTTCCTTCACAACGACCTTGGTTGCTTTGGCCTTCTGTTCCTTCTGGCGTTTTTTCTGCTGGTAGAGGAACTTCTGGTAGTCAAGCACGCGGCACACCGGCGGTTGGGCGGTGGGAGAGATCTCAATGAGATCGAGCCCAAGCTCATCGGCGATCTTCAGGGCTTCCTGAATGGGGTAGACGCCGTTTTCTACATTGTCGCCGACGAGACGGATCTCGCGGGCGCGGATGTATTCATTGATGGCGTATGGTTCCTCCTTACGAGCGTTGGGGAGGGGACGGCGAGGGCCGTTGTTGGGGCGCGGAGGGCGCGGAGCGAAAGGTTTTTTCTCCATTCAGGGGGTTTAGTGTCTGTTTTTTACTGTTGATTGATCATTTCATTGACTTCGCGAGCCAATTCGGCTGCAAAGGTAGCAATTTTCATCGAACCTTTATCACCTTCGCCCTGTTTTCTTACAGAAATTTCATCATTTTCAGCTTCTTTTTCGCCTACAATGAGCATATAGGGTATTCTTTTGAGCTCGTTGTCGCGGATTTTTTTGCCGATTTTTTCATTTCTGTCGTCAATCTGGGTGCGGATGTCGAGGGCGTTGAGCTGGTCGGCGACCTTGCGGGCGTAGTCGTTGAACTTCTCGGAGATGGGGAGCACTACGGCCTGTTCGGGGGCGAGCCAGAGGGGGAAGCGGCCGGCGGTGTGTTCGAGCAGCACTGCCACGAAGCGTTCCATCGAGCCGAAGGGGGCGCGGTGGATCATCACCGGACGGTGTTTCTGGTTGTCGGAGCCGGTATATTCGAGCTGGAAGCGTTCGGGCAGGTTGTAGTCAACCTGGATGGTGCCGAGCTGCCATTTGCGGCCGAGGGCGTCCTTGACCATGAAGTCGAGTTTCGGGCCGTAGAAGGCTGCTTCGCCGTATTCCTTGCGGGCTTTAAGGCCTTTTTCTTCGCAGGCGTCGATGATGGCCTGTTCGGCGAGGTGCCAGTTTTCGTCGGAGCCGATATATTTTTCCTTGTTGTTGGGGTCGCGGAGCGAGATCTGGGCTTCGAAGTTTTCGAATTTGAGTGCCTTGAAGATGAAGAAGATGATGTCCATCACCTTGAGGAACTCGCCTTTGATCTGGTCAGGGGCGCAGTAGATGTGGGCGTCGTCCTGAGTGAAGCCTCTGACGCGGGTCAGGCCGTGGAGCTCGCCGCTTTGTTCGTAGCGGTAGACGGTGCCGAATTCCGCGAGGCGCAGGGGCAGGTCGCGGTAGCTGCGGGGCAGGGCGCGGAAAATCTCGCAGTGGTGGGGGCAGTTCATCGGTTTGAGCAGGTATTCCTCGCCTTCTTCCGGTGTGTGGATGGGCTGGAAGGAGTCCTTGCCGTATTTTGCGTAGTGGCCTGAGGTGACATAGAGGTTCTTGTTGCCGATATGCGGGGTGATCACCTGCTGGTAGCCGTATTGCTTCTGGATCTTGCGCAGGAACTGTTCGAGGCGGTCGCGCAGGGCGGTTCCTTTGGGGAGCCAGAGTGGCAGGCCGGCGCCTACGTTCTGGGAGAATGCGAAGAGTTCCATCTCTTTGCCGAGTTTGCGGTGGTCGCGTTTCTTGGCTTCTTCGAGGAGCACGAGATATTCGTCGAGCATTTTCTTCTTGGGGAAGGTGATGCCGTAGACTCTGACGAGCTGGTTGCGCTTTTCATCGCCGCGCCAGTAGGCTCCGGCGAGTGAGGTGACTTTCACGGCCTTGATTGGTGCGGTGGTGGCGATGTGCGGACCGCGGCAGAGGTCGGTGAACGATCCCTGGGTGTAGGTGGTGATGTGGCCGTCCTCAAGTTCGCTGATGAGCTCGCATTTGTATTCCTCGCCGCGGTCACCGAAGAGTTTTAGCGCGTCGGCTTTCGATATGTCGGCGCGGACAATCGGGTTTTTCTGCTGGGCGAGTTCGAGCATCCGCTTTTCGATGCGGGGGAAGTCAGCTGATGTTATGGTGTTTTCGCCTGGATCAATGTCGTAGTAGAATCCGTTTTCGATAGCCGGGCCGATGCCGAATTTCACTCCAGGGAACAAATCCTGGAGGGCTTCGGCGAGCAGGTGGGCCGATGAGTGCCAGAAGGCGTGCTTGCCTTCGGGGTCATCCCATTTGAAGAGGCGGATTGAGGCGTCTTCGTTGACAGGGCGGGTGATGTCCCACTCCTTGTCGTTGACAGATGCCGCGAGGATGTCGCGGGCGAGCTGAGGGGAGAGTGACTCGGCAATCTGCAGAGGGGTCACTCCGCTCTCAAACTGCTTTACGCTCCCGTCGGGGAATGTGATGTTGATGTTTGCCATTATTAATTAATGTGGAGGGTTAGGGAGCCATACGGACGACTCCTGTAAATTCAAGTCGCAAAGATAGGAAATATTTCTCAATTTTACTAATTTTGTGCTCGCTATGAGAAAGATTGACAATGCTACAGTGCAGAGGATTCTTGACGCGGCCGACATTGTGGAGGTTGTGAGTGACTTCGTCGCGCTTAAGCGTCGGGGGGCCAACTATGTAGGTCTTTGTCCTTTCCATAACGACCGTTCGCCGTCGTTCTATGTCTCCAAGGCCAAGGGTATGTGTAAGTGTTTCAGCTGCGGCGAGGGCGGCAGTCCGGTGAGCTTCATCATGAAGCTGGAGCAGCTGTCGTTTACCGAGGCTCTGCGCTATCTCGCCAAGAAATACAATATCGAGATCGAGGAGCGCGAGATGACCGACGAGGAGCAACAGGCGGAGACCGATCGCGAGAATATGCTGGCGGTCAATGATTTCGCCATGCGCTATTTCGAGAAGAATCTGAAAGAGACGCAGGAGGGGCGCGATATTGGCCTGTCATATTTCCGCTATCGCGGCATCAGCGACGCTATGGTGGAGCGTTTCCATCTCGGCTATGCCGTGGAGGGGCGCGACGCGCTTTTTGCCACGGCGCTTGAGCGTGGCTACAGCGAGAAATATCTGCTTTCCACCGGCCTGTGTTCGCGCACTGATGACGGCCGTGTGTTTGACCGCTTCCGCGGACGTGTCATCTATCCGATTCTTTCGCTGTCAGGCACGGTGGTCGCTTTCGGAGGCCGTACTCTCAGCAAGGAGAAGAAGATAGCCAAATATGTCAACTCTCCCGAATCTGACATCTACCTCAAGCGCCGAGAGCTCTACGGGCTCTATCAGGCCAAGCAGGCTATAGCCAAGGCTCAGAAGTGCATACTTGTGGAGGGCTATATGGATGTCATCTCCATGCACCAGGCAGGGGTGTGCAATGTGGTGGCTTCTTCGGGTACCGCGCTTACCGTAGAGCAGGTGCGTCTGATAAAACGGTTCACTTCTAACGTCACTCTGATTTATGACAGCGATGCGGCGGGCATAAAGGCCTCGCTGCGAGGCATCGAGCTTCTGCTTCAGGATGGCATGGATATAAAGGTGCTCCTTCTCCCTGAGGGGGATGACCCTGACTCCTTTGCGCAGAGCCACAGCTCAACGGAGGTGGAGGAGTATATCAAGGCTCACGAGACAGACTTTATCAGTTTCATGGCCCGGATTCTGATGGGAGAGGCGGCTGACGATCCGGCCCGGCGCGCACAGGTGATCACGCGGATTGTCAAGACCATAGCTCTGATCCCCGATGAGATTACCCGGCGCGTATATGTGCAGGAGTGCTCGCGTCTGCTTTTCATGGACGAGGATGTGTTGCGGCGTGAGGTCGGCAAGTATTATAATGAATACAGGCTTAAGTCGCGTGAAGACCGCGAGCGCCGGCAGGCATTTGCGGATTATGCCGATGAGCCGGGTCCCGGTCCGGCGTCGGCAGAGGAGCAGACGGCCGCCGGAGTGGCAGGTCAGCAGCCTCAGGCTCAGGTTTCGGCGCAGGGGAAACATGCCAAGTTTCTGCGCACCTATGAGCTGGCTATAGTCCGCCTGGTGGCCAAGTATGGCAACTATGCTTTTGCCGAGGGCATCGACGAGGATGGCAACAATCAGCCTATGACGGTGCTCGAATATATCGAGGCCGATCTTGCTGCCGATGAAATCCGCTTCGAGAACAGTGACATTGCCCATTTTTTGGATATGGCCATTGTGCTTAGCCGGGCCACGTGGAATGAGGATATCGAGCATTGCCGGGTGCAGCTAGAAGAGCGCCGGCGCAGCGAATTCGCTGCGGGAGTTGAAGAGATCAGGCGGAAGGCCACGGATGTGGGGAGCATCTCGGCGATGGAGCGTTCTCTGCAGGAGACTGTCGACGCTGACTATGCCCGCAGGCTCGATGAGTTTGCCGCCACCTATCTCGGTCGGTTGATGTGCTCTTCGCCTGATGATGTGGTGCGTGAGATGGCCTCCGATCTTGTTGTGGAGCGCCATATACTGAGCAAGATGCACACAAAGTATGCCAAAGTCGACACTGAGCAGGATCTGCTGGGCGAGCTTGTGCCGCGCGCTCTCCATGAGCTGAAAGATGCCATTCTGTGGACCCGCCTTCAGGATGTCAGGTCGCTTTTGGCTGCCTGTGGCGGCGATTATGACCGTTCTATCGAGCTGATGAAAGAGATGAAAGAGATCGAGAACTCCCGCTCGGAACTTGCAAAGCTGATAGGCGACCGTGTCATCGTGCCGCGAAAATAGGGTCACGGCGTGGCAAGGCTGCAGATTCGATAAAATATCCGGAGGGTGTTTCATGACGTTTGTCGTGAAGCACCCTCCGGATTAAGGAGTAGAATAAATAAGGAGGATGAGCCTCACGGCCTCTCCCCCTTGTCTAATCTACAATCTTGTAACACACATATATTTATTGAACAGAGAATCCAGTGTCAAAAAAATGATTGCCGGAGTCGTAGAACCTTAAAATATGGCTCCAGATTGTAAATAAATGTGGGTTTACGATTTTTAGTTTAGTAGCTAATATAGTGTAACAAAAAGGATCTGTTTTATTGATGTCGCAAAAATAAAAAACAGAAAGTAAAAATGCAAGCCGCAGGCTAAAAAAAATTCTATGTCAGTGTGTCGATATTTCGGCTTGATCTTCAAAAAATGCTGACAGATAGATTTGTTATGTTTTTTTTACGTTATCCGGACGGTGGTTAACGAAAATGTTGTTAACTTTGCAACTTGTAAAAGTGTCAGGATGAACAATCCGGCTTTTGATTACAAAATGCTAATAATGTGCGTCTTTTTTCGCAGGCGCCGTATGCTCACATTTATGAATAAAAGATTTCCATTATACTCCCTGTTGGCTCTGATGCTGACAGCCATCGTGGCCGGATGTAACAAAGATGACTCCAGCACATTTGTGTCAGAAGGCGATTTCGGCAATTGCTCGGTCACCTCTTTCAGCATCAAGAAGAATGACAAGGTGCTGACCGGACTTGATTCGGTCTTCTTCTCGATAGACCTGGTCGATGCCCGCATCTTCAATGCCGACTCTCTGCCCAAAGGTACTGATGTGAGCAAACTTGTGCTCAATATCGGAACATCTTCGGCCAGTGCCTGCGAGCTGACCTACCGCAAGCTCGGAACTCCGAGAGATACCACCATCAGCTATATCGACAGCCCCGGCGACAGCATCAACTTCTCTGACGGACCGGTGAAACTCTCTGTGACTTCCTATAACGGACAGAACAAGAGAGAATACACCATAGATATCAATGTCCACAAAGTGGAGACCGACACTCTCTTCTGGGCAGAGGGCGCCAAGACCGTGCTGCCTTCGGCAATAAGCCCGTCAGCACAGAAGACCGTGGAATTCGCCGGAAAGGTCTACTGCCTGACAGTCGACGGATCATCGGCAAGTGTGGCTGTGTCGGAAAATCCCTATTATGACAACCGCTGGACTGTCTCGGCCGCTGCGCTTCCGGTGAGCGCCGATATAGAATCATTCACCGCCAGTGACGCGGCGCTCTACATACTTGATGCGACCGGAAACCTCTTCACTTCGACCGATGCTGTGAACTGGCGCCAGACCGGTGAGCGGATGACATACATCTACGGCGGATACACCGACCGCATCCTCGGCGCGCGCAACGATGCCGACGGATGGAAGCACGTGACTTATCCCGCCTCCACAGAAGCCGCAGTTCCTGCCGGATGTCCCGTGAGCGGCACGAGCCAGATGATAACCTACGAGACCAAATGGAGCTCCGAACCGCTTGCCCTCTTCGTGGGCGGACGTGATGCCTCAGGCATGATCACCGGTGCCGCATGGGGCTATGACGGAACTTCATGGGCAAAACTCAGCAACCGTGACATTGACGAGCGCGAGGAAATGACACTCTTCCCCTATTTTACTCCGAGAGTCAACACTTCGACATGGCGCGTGACCGAACGCTCCGCCCTCATCGCTATGGGCGGCCGTTACGAGTCGGCTGAAGGTGAGGTTGTCTCAAAGATGGTCTATGTGTCATATGACCAGGGCATCACTTGGGACGAGGCCGACAGCTATCTTCAGCTACCCGACTATATACCCGCCTTCTCATCGGCCCAGGCTATCGTGGTCAATGACGAGATGTCGGTAGCCACAGCCCGCTCAGCATCCGGCTGGCATAATGCCGGAGGAACCCGCCTCCCGGCCTTTGCCACTCCTGTGCCCTTTGCCGTGAGCCGTGTGTCGGCCCCTGTCACCGAATGGGAATGCCCCTACATCTACCTCTTCGGAGGTGTTGATGCCGATGGCAATCTCCATGACAGCCTTTGGCGCGGTGTGATCCGCCGCTTCACATTCCGCCCCTTATATTAATAATGTGGTGGCATGCGGTCTCTCCTTCTTATTCTGACCCTAATCGCCGGCCTGTCTCTCCCCGGCAGAACAGCAGCTCAGGCGCAAGCGAGCGTCGAGAAATATAAATTTGACATAGGAGCCGGTCTCGGCATGTCGGGCTATCTTGGCGATGCCAATGAAAGCAATCTCTTTGCCAACCCCGGCGTAGGCCTCAACGCCTCGTTCCGTTATCTGATCAACAGCCGCTGGGCGCTGAGAGGACTTCTGACAGCGGCCTCGCTGAGCGGATCGACAGCCGATATGGACAACGTGCTGCCTGAAGGCAAGGTCTATGACTTCAAGTCGTGGATCTACGATCTCGGTGCCCGCGCCGAATTCAACTTCTTCAACTACGGCATAGGAGAATCCTACAAACAGTTGAGCCGCATCTCGCCTTATCTTTCGCTCGGACTCGGAGTGGCCATGTCGCGCAGCGGCGATGACAGTTTTGTGGCCATGACCCTCCCGATGGGATTCGGCGTGAAATTCAAACTGCGTCCGCGGGTCAACCTCGGACTGGAGTTCTGCATGACAAAAGTGTTTGGCGACAATGCCGACAGCCGCGAGCTCAAAGATCTCTACCAGATCAAAAGCTCGTTCATCAAGAACACCGACTGGTATTCGACCCTGATGTTCTCCGTGAGCTATGAATTCGGCGAGCGTTGTGTCACCTGTCACCGCATCGACTGACGGCAGCTCCTGTGTGAAAAACTAATTTTATAAACGATAAATCAGGCTCTGGGCCATGTGTCGCAGAACCACACAATATAAAATATGACAGAAGAAATAGACAAGAGCAGCCTTCCTCGCCACGTAGCCATCATAATGGACGGCAACGGGCGCTGGGCCAAAGCGCGCGGTCTCGACCGAAGCGAAGGCCATGTAGAGGGAGTCAACACGGTGAGACGCATCACCGAAGTTGCCTCTGAACTCGGCATAGGCTATCTCACTCTCTATACATTCTCCACTGAAAACTGGAACCGGCCCAAGGCGGAAGTCGATGCCCTGATGCACCTGATCGTGATTGCCATCGAGCGCGAGACCCCTGATCTGATCAAGAACAACGTGCGTCTTGCCATGATCGGTGACACCTCCCGAATGCCACGCGAGGCCTATGACCGCCTGCAGCAGTGCATCGCCGACACATCGCACTGCACCGGACTGACGCTCACACTCGCCATCAGCTACTCCGCGCGCTGGGAGATCATCCGGGCCTGCCGCCGCTTTGCCGAAGACGTGGCAGTCGGAAAAGCAGCCGCAACCGACATGGACTCAGACCAAGCCTTCGACGCCTATCTCTCGACTGCCGGAATGCCCGACCCCGATCTGCTCATCCGTACCGGGGGCGACCATCGCGTCAGCAACTTCCTGCTGTGGCAGATCGCCTACTCGGAAATATATGTGACCGACACGTTCTGGCCCGACTTCTCACGCGAGGACTTCATCCGGGCCCTGTATGACTTCGGAGGCCGTGAACGCCGTTTCGGCCTGACATCCGAACAAATAAAATAAAGAAACATCCCTCCACCCCACACACATCACAGACGTTGTTTTTTCATCATGCGTTTTAGATTTATCACATTCCTTCTCTTCCTTTCAGCACTGACTGCCAACGTATGCGCCCAGGCGCCTGCGGATACGGTCTATAACCCCGACATCCTTTTCACCGGCCTGCCGAAAACCTACGAGATCGCAGACATCCAGGTCAAGGGTGCCGACAATTATGAAGACTATATCGTCATTGGCTACACCGGGCTCAAAGTCGGAGATCTCATCACCATTCCAAGTGCTGAAATCACCGATGCGTCCAAACGCCTCTGGCGTCAGGGCCTTTTCTCTAAAGTGCAGATCGCGGTCGACAAAGTGATCGGGAACAAGGCTTATCTGACACTCAACCTGCGTCAGCAGCCGAGAATCTCCGAAATCAACTACCACGGGGTGAAAAAAGGTGAGAAGCAGGACCTCGAAGAAGCTCTCCAGCTGATGAAAGGCAACCAGATCACGCAGAACATCGTCAACCGCGCCGAAAGCATCATCAAGAAATACTACTCCAACAAGGGTTTCGGCAACGCGGTAGTGAAGATAAACCTCACCGATGACCTCTCGCACCCCAATGAAGTGATCGTCGACATTAACATCAACAAGAACGACAAAGTCAAAGTCCACAAGATCTATATCGACGGCAACAACGTGCTCTCTGACCGCCAGCTTCAGCGAGTGATGAAGAAGACCAACGAGAAAGGCAAGCTCATCAACCTTTTCCGTCAGAAAAAATTCGTGGAGACAGACTATAAGGACGACCTCAACCGCATCATTCAGAAATACAACGAAAAAGGCTACCGCGACGCCGTCATTCTCTCCGACTCCGTGGTCCCCTATGACGAAAAGACAGTCGACGTATATATCAACCTCGATGAAGGCAAGCGATACTTCGTCAACGATGTGACCTGGGTGGGCAACACCGTCTATCCCACCGAAAATCTTGCGGCGCTCCTCGGCATAGAGAAAGGTGACGTCTACAATCAGACACTCCTGAAAAAGCGCACCACCGATGATGACGACGCCATAGCCAGCGCCTACATGGACAACGGTTATCTCTTCTTTGACATAGTGCCGGTGGAAAAGAACGTGCGCGGCGACTCCATCGACCTCGAAATGCGCATTGTAGAAGGCCCGCAGGCCCGAATCAACAACGTAATCATCAACGGTAACGACCGCCTCTATGAAAAGGTGATCCGCCGTGAGCTCCGTGTCAAGCCAGGCGAACTCTTCAGCAAGAGCGACCTTATGCGTTCGGCTCGTGAAATCGCCCAGACCGGCCACTTCAACCCTGAAAACATGGATATCCGCCCTGAGCCCAATCAGGAAAACGGAACGGTTGACATCCTTTTCAATCTCGAATCGAAATCAAACGACCAGTTTGAATTCTCGATGGGCTGGGGCCAGACAGGTATTATCGGCAAGGTGGCCATCAAGTTCACCAATTTCTCGATCAAGAACCTCTTTTATCCCAACAGCTACAAAGGCCTCGTGCCGCAGGGCGACGGACAGCAGCTCACCATCTCCGCCCAGACCAACGCCCGCTACTACCAGGCCTACAGCATCTCATTCCTCGACCCCTGGTTCGGCGGCAAGCGCCCCAACTCGCTCTCGGTTTCGGCATGGTACAGCCGTCAGACCGGTGTTAACTCCTCGTACTACAACCGCAACTACATGAACAACTACCTCTACAGCTACAGCGGTCTGTACAACACCGGCTACGGTTATGACAATAACTACTCTTACGAAAACGCCTACGACCCCAACAAGTTCCTTCAGATGATCGGCGTCTCCGTAGGCTTTGGCAAGCGTCTTAACTGGCCTGATGACTACTTCACATTCCAGGCTGAACTTGGTTACAGCTGGTATTACCTCAAAAACTGGGAATACCTTTATTATATGCAGAACGGTACGTCAAACGCACTCACCATCGGCCTGACCCTCGCCCGAAACTCGATTGACAATCCGCTCTACACCCGTTCGGGCTCCAACTTCTCTCTCAACCTGCAGCTGACACCTCCCGTCTCGCTCTTCGGCAACAAAAACTGGAAGAAACTCTCTGAAGAGAACACCACAGCTGCAAAGAAAGAACTCTACCGCTGGATCGAATACTGGAAGCTCCGCTTCAAGGCCCGCACCTACACTCCGATCAACGACGTCGAGAGCAAATACACTCTCGTGCTCATGACCAGAGCCGACATCGGTCTGCTCGGCAGCTACAACAAATATCTGAAATCGCCCTTCGAGACATTCTACGTCGGCGGTGACGGCATGTCAGGCTCCTACACCTACGCCCAGGAGACCATCGCGCTCCGCGGCTACGACAACGGTCAGCTCACCCCCTATCAGCTCGGCGGCGGTTATGCCTACACACGCTTCGGCATGGAACTCCACTTCCCCTTCATGCTGCAGCCCACCACCACCATCTATGGTCTGACATTCATCGAAGGCGGCAACGCATGGACATCAGTCAAAAACTTCTCGCCCTTCGAACTCAAGCGAAGCGCCGGAGTCGGTGTCCGCATCTACCTCCCGATGATCGGCATGATGGGTATCGACTGGGCCTACGGTTTCGACAAGGTCTACGGAACCAAGGGCGGATCGCACTTCCACTTCATCCTCGGACAGGAATTCTAAACACATTGAAAAAACAGTCAGGCGGTCTATCCGGCATCGGGTTTTCCGCCTGATTAAAAATTTGTTTAAACTTTTCAACCGCTGGAGTGTCATATATAGTATGAACCCTAACCCCTAAACAGTCAAATCTGCTTATGAAAAAGATATTTCTGACATTGGCACTGGTCCTTGCATGCTTCGCAGGCGCTTCGGCCCAGAAGTTCGCTCTGGTCGACATGGACTACATTCTCTCCAACGTTCCGGCCTACGAGATGGCCAACGAACAGCTCAACCAGATCTCTCAGCGCTGGCAGAAAGAAGTGGAGTCAGTGGCCAGGGAAGCCGAAACTCTCTACAAAAACTACCAGAATGAAATGGTTTTCCTGACCGATGACCAGAAGAAAAAGAAAGAAGAGGCCATCGTGGCCAAGGAAAAACAGGCGGCTGAACTGCGCCAGAAATATTTCGGCCCTGACGGCGAGCTCTACAAGAAGCGCCAGTCGCTCATGAAGCCGATCCAGGACGATGTCTACAACGCCGTCAAGAAAGTCTCCGAAGAGCGTGGCTACCAGTGCATATTCGACCGCGCCTCGGCAGCCGACATAATCTTTGCCTCTCCGCGCATTGATGTCTCCAACGAGGTACTTGAAAAGTTAGGTTATTCCAAATAAAATCCCTATCTTTGCAACGTTTCAGTCGCCCCGGCAGGTTAATTTTATTAAAAATTGCTGAATCCGTCAGGCGCCCATCATCCGAACCGATAAATATAAATTCAACGCACCAATAAAACGATGATTAAAAAATTTTTGCTCGCAATCATGATTGCGCTTCCCATGAGCGTTTTCGCCCAGAAATTCGGCACCGTCAATACCGCAGAGCTCATGGAATCTCTTCCCGAAATGAAGACAGTACAGGAGCAGATGACCGCTGCTTCTAACAAGTATCAGGACGAATTTTCAAAGCTTCAGGAAGAATTCAACAAGAAATATCAGGAATTCAACGCACTTGATGCAAGCACTCCTGAAACCATCAAGGAACGTCGCGTACAGGAAATGCAGGAACTCGACGCCAAGATCCAGAAGTTCCGCGAGACAGCTGACCAGGATCTCCGCCGCCAGCAGCAGCAGCTCATGGCCCCCATCCAGGAAAACGTCATGAAAGCCATCCAGAGCGTAGGCGCCGAAGGCAACTACACCTTCATCTTCGAGAACGGAATGTCGCTCTACACCGGAACCGATGTGACCGACGTCACTCCCCTCGTGAAAGCCCGTCTCGGCATAAAGTAAGCCTCTGTGCAGAAGCTCCTTATTGGATAAACTCATAATCGTCCGCCATGTTCCCCTCACGCAGTATAACCGCAGGGCGCATGGCGGGCGTTAGCCATTAACACCACATCAGTCATTGCTATGTTTCGAATCAAGCGCATGGACATCTTCATCCTGCAGAGCTTCGTGCCTCTGTTCATGATGACGTTCTGCATCTGTCTGTTCATAGTTCTGATGCAATTCCTGTGGCGCTACATTGACGATCTTGTCGGCAAAGGTCTCGGAGTTGATGTCATTGCCGAACTTTTTTTCTACGCGGCGCTCACCATGATCCCGATGGCGCTGCCGCTTGCCATCCTGCTCGCCTCGCTGATGACTTTCGGCAATCTCGGCGAGCAATTTGAGCTTACAGCCATGAAGGCCTCCGGCATATCGCTTCTGCGCACTATGGCCCCGCTCATCGTCCTGATGGTCATGATAGCCACCGGAGCCTTTTTCTTTCAGAACAACGTGCTTCCTGTGGCCCAGACCAAGATGTGGACCCTCCTTTACTCCATGAGGCAGAAATCGCCCGAACTGGAGATACCTGAAGGCGTTTTCTACGATCAGATTCCCGGCTACAACCTTTTTGTCCAGGAGAAAAACCGCGACACCGGTGTGCTCTACGAGATGATGATCTATGACGTCTCGAAAGGCTTTGAAAACTCCTCGATCATTCTGGCCGACTCAGGCAAGATGTCGATCACGCCTGACAAGACCCACCTCTTCCTGCGCCTGTGGAACGGCGAATCGTTTGAAAACATCCGCGATGCCGGTGCCTCAAACATGCGCAATGTCCCCTATCGCCGCGAGTCGTTCAGCCAGAAAGACATCATGCTTAAGTTCGACGCCAATTTCAACCGAATGGACGAGCAGGGCATGCGCAGCCAGTACGTAGGCAAGAACATGACCGAGCTCCAGGCATCTATCGACTCCATGAGCCATCGCGTCGACTCGATCGGCGACATCTACGGCACTGCCCTCCGCGAGTATCCCTACATGGGTCTGCGCCGCTACGACTCCAAGACCGACAACGAGGGCCGCCACTATAAGCTCCGCCGCCCCGACGTGGCGCTCGCCCGGCCCGTGGATGTCGACTCCGTGTTCCGCGGCTCATCTTCAGGCGTACGCATCAACTACCTCTCGCAGGCACTCTCAAAGGCCGAGCGCACTCTGGAGGAATACAAATACAAGAGCCAGACAATGGCCGAAGAACAGAAGCTCATCCGCCGCCATGCCATAGAACTGCAGAAGAAGTTCACCCTCTCGTTTGCCTGCGTGATTTTCTTCTTCATCGGAGCGCCACTCGGTGCCATCATCCGCAAAGGCGGACTGGGCACACCGCTGGTGATCTCGGTGTTTCTCTTCATCTTCTACTACATCATTGACAACATGGGCTACAAATTTGCCCGCGACGGCAAATGGGAAGTCTGGGAAGGCATGTGGCTGAGTGCCGCCGTGCTCCTGCCCCTTGGCATATTCTTCACCTACAAGGCTGTCAATGACTCAGCCGTATTCAACAAAGATGCCTATCTCAACTTCTTCCGCCGCTTCTTCGGAGTCAGCGAGGTGCGCCATGTGGAGATGAAAGAGCTTGTCATGGCTGAAGTCGATCCCAAGGTGGCCGTCGAACGCCTTGCGGCGCTCAAGGACGAGACTGCCGCCTATATCTCTCATAATCCTGAAAAGCAGTCATATGCCGACTACTGGACCCGCGGCTATGACCGTGACAGTCTCCACCGCCTGCGTGACAACATCGAGGTTACTGTGGAATATCTCTCCAACTCGCGTGAGAAGTTAGTGGTGCTCAAACTCATGGACATGCCTATTCTCCGCAGCCTCTGGTTTCAGCAGCCCTCGCGCCGCCCCTGGCTGTCGCGCCTGATGATCGTGCTGTTTCCCGCCGGTGTGCCTGTGTGGCTCTACGGACGCAAGACTCAGACCGACCTGCGCGCGGAGCTTGCCACTGTCAACAAAGTGGCCGATGAACTCATTAAACTTATTGACAAGGATTGACGGAGGTTGCTGAAAACGCTCCCGGAATCCGCCTCCCCCCCTCTGATACAATCATAAATTACCTGAAATAAAATCATGGATAATATAAAGTTAGACCGTATAGAAGACGCGATTGCCGACTTCCGCGAAGGCAAGTTCGTGATAGTTGTCGATGATGAGGATCGCGAGAACGAGGGCGATCTGATAATTGCAGCTGAGAAAGTGACCGCTGATCATGTCAATTTCATGATCACCAACGCCCGCGGAGAACTCTGTTCGCCGCTTTCGCTCTCGCGCTGTCGCGAGCTTGGCCTCAGCCGTCAGGTCGAGGACAACACTTCGATGCTCGGAACACCCTTCACCGTGACGGTTGACTTGCTCCCTGGCTGCACCACCGGAGTCTCGGCTCATGACCGCGCCGCGACAATCCGCGCGCTTGCCGATCCGGCTTCCACTCCTGATATGTTCGGCCGTCCGGGCCACGTCCATCCGCTCTATGCCCAGGATGCCGGAGTGCTCCGACGTTCCGGCCATACGGAAGCCGCCATTGACCTTGCGCGCCTTGCCGGCCTGCAGCCAGCGGCCTCGCTGATAGAGATTCTCAATGAAGACGGTACGATGGCCCGCCTGCCTCAGCTGCGCCGCAAGGCCGACGAGTGGGGACTGAAGCTGGTGTCGATCCGTGATCTCATTGCCTATCGCCTGCAGAAAGAATCGCTGGTGGAGGAGGGTGTGGAGGTCGACATGCCTACAGCCTACGGCCATTTTCGTCTGATACCTTTCCGCCAGAAGAGCAACGGACTGGAGCACATCGCGCTCATTAAGGGCGATGTCAGCGGCTCAGATCCGGTGCTTGTCAGAGTTCACTCCTCATGTGCCACAGGCGACATTTTCGGTTCGATGCGCTGCGACTGCGGAGAGCAGCTCCACAAAGCCATGCAGCTTATCGAAAAAGAAGGCCGCGGAGCCATCGTCTACCTCAATCAGGAAGGCCGCGGCATTGGGCTGATGGAAAAAATCAGAGCCTACAAGCTTCAGGAAGAAGGTCTTGACACCGTAGACGCCAATCTCCATCTCGGCCACAAAGCCGACGAGCGCGACTATGGCGTAGGCGCACAGATTCTCCGCAAGCTCGGCATAGAGAAAATGCGTCTGATCACCAACAACCCTGTCAAGCGTATCGGCCTGGAAGGCTATGGTCTTGAAGTAGTGGAAAATGTGGGCATAGAGATAGCCCCCAACAGATATAACCTGCGCTACATGCTCACCAAGCAGCAGCGCATGGGCCATGCGCTTCACATGGACGATCCGTCATCGTCGTCGCAGTCGTAATGCACCTGATGGTGGCTTGAATGACATTCGGTCAGCCGGTGGTCTATTATCAGATGCCGGTTGGCCATTCCTGCTATTGTCGACATCTCGTGAGAGACGAGCAGCAGGGTAGTGGAGTGTGAGAGTTCGGCCACAAGATCGTAGATATAATGCTCGAAGCGCTTGTCGACATAGCTCAGAGGCTCGTCAAGCACCAATACCCGCGGCCTGGCTATGATGGCCCGGCCTAAAAGCGCGCGCTGGAGCTGTCCGCCTGACAGGTTGCCGATGGTCTGCGACGAATGGTTTTCGAGGCCCATCAGCTTTGTGACCTCGCTGACTCTGCGGCGCATCTCCTCCTTGCCGGGCGATTCGGCTATGAGTCCTGAGGCTATGACCTCCTCCACGCTGATAGGGAAGCGGGAGTCTATCATGTTTTTTTGCGGAAGGTAGCCGATCGAAAGATCATCGACGGCTTTTCCGTGGCGGAAGTAGGTGACGGAGCCGCTTGTGGGCTTGAGAAGGCGCAGCAATATGCGCAGCAGGGTTGTCTTGCCGCCGCCGTTGGGGCCTGTGATGGCTATGAAATCTCCGCGGTGCACATCGAAGTTGATGTCTTCAAGTGCAATCTTGTCATCCCATTTTTTGCAGATATCGCGGAGTGATATGATGATTTCCTTTTCCTTGTTTTCCATGACGGGTGTGAAAATTCTGTGAGAATCATGCAGAAAGACTGGGCGGGTGTCAATCGGCTGTAATGGCGTCTGTTATCGCACACATTTCAGCCTCCCAGTCATAGGAGAGCGGATTGATGCTGACCTTGCGCAGGCCGAGCTGGTCACTGAGCACTTCGGCCTGACGGCTGTCAAGATCTTTCTGGTAGAAGAATATGCTGGCCGAATGGCTGTCAGCGTGGTCAATCGTTTTGCGGAGCATGGTCAGGGAACTTTCCTTGTTCTCGGCGTTTCCTGCAGTGATCTGTTCCAGTCCGTAGTCACGGGCGAAATAGCTGAGCGAGGGGTGCCATACCATGAAATGCTCTCCCGCATGTGATGCGAGACGGCTCTCGAAGTCGCGGTCAAGCGAGTCGAGCCGCTGGGCGAAGCGATCATAGTTGCGACGGTAGTAATCCTCGTTTGAGGGATCTATCTTGACCATCGCGTCGAGCATGTTTCTTACAATTATTTTTGCATTTTTGACAGAAGTCCAGGTGTGTGGGTCGATTTCCTCATGATGCACTCCGCCGTGGCCGTGGCTGTGACTGTGAGTGCCTGTCACCGGGACCACCCCCTCCGAGGTGTTGAATATAGGCAGTTCGGGGTCTTCCTGGCGGATCTTGTCGAGAAGCGCGGCCTCGAAACCGATATTGCCCATGCGCAGAAAGCCGATTGACTTGCGGAGATTCATTATATGGGTCAGCGACGGATCGTAGTTTTCCGGATTGGCGCCGTTGGCTATCAGAGTTCTGATGTCTACCTTGTCGCCGGTGATCTGTTCGAGCATATATTTCTGCGGCTCGATGCTGACGGTGACTATCGGGGTCTCGGCGGGAGCAGCCGAGCAGGCGGTCAGGAGCCATATGAGTCCCCCGATCGCAATGGTCAATATTGATATGTTTATTGTGGTTTTCATGAATCCGGATATGTGTACAGTATATTAAACAATCAGCCCGCATTTTGGTGCAGAGTATAATATTTTTGCAAATATAAGCATTTTTTAGCAGTTAAAGGGCGCCTGTTAAGAATATTTTTCATTTTTGCCGCTTTTGGCGAATATCAGCCCCAAAGCAGCCATTGTCTGCAAGGCATTTTGAACTGAAAATGGGCCTGAGACAGAGAGGAGTCGGAAATTTTTACTATCTTTGCAACTTCTAAAACAATCTCAAAAAATGGCAACACAAGACGAAGTTTTCAAAAAGATAGTAAGCCATGCCAAAGAATATGGCTTCGTGTTTCAGTCAAGCGAAATTTATGACGGTCTCTCGGCGGTCTATGACTACGGCCAGAACGGCGTTGAGCTCAAGAACAACATCAAGCGCTACTGGTGGGATTCGATGACGCTGCTTCATGAGAATATCGTGGGTATCGACTCCGCTATTTTCATGCACCCGACCATCTGGAAAGCTTCGGGCCATGTGGATGCCTTCAATGACCCCCTGATTGACAACCGCGACTCCAAGAAGCGCTACCGCGCCGATGTGCTCATCGAAGAGCAGATCGCCAAGATCGAAGACAAGATCGAAAAGGAAGTGGCCAAAGCCGCCAAACGTTTCGGCGAGTCATTCGACGCAGACATGTTCCGTCAGACCAACGGCCGTGTGCTTGAATATCAGGCCAAGCGCGACGCTCTCCACGAACGTTTTGCAAAGGCTATGAACGACGGCGATCTTGACGAACTCCGCGCAATCATCATCGACGAGGAGATCGTATGCCCCATCTCAGGGACCAAGAACTGGACAGAGGTGCGTCAGTTCAACCTCATGTTCAAAACCGAAATGGGCTCTACTGCTGACGGCGCAATGACCGTTTACCTGCGTCCGGAGACAGCCCAGGGTATCTTTGTCAACTATCTCAACGTGCAGAAGACCGGCCGCATGCGCATCCCCTTCGGTATCGCTCAGATTGGCAAGGCCTTCCGTAACGAGATTGTGGCCCGCCAGTTCATCTTCCGCATGAGAGAGTTCGAACAGATGGAAATGCAGTTTTTCGTGCGCCCCGGCTCGGAAATGGAATGGTTCAAGACCTGGAAAGAATTCCGTCTGCGCTGGCACAAAGCTCTCGGCCTCGGCGATGAAAAATACCGCTACCACGACCACGAAAAGCTGGCCCACTATGCCAACGCCGCCACTGACATCGAATTCCAGATGCCGTTCGGCTTCAAGGAAGTGGAAGGTATCCACTCCCGAACCAACTTCGACCTCTCGCAGCATGAGAAGTTCTCCGGCAAGAAAATCCAGTATTTCGATCCGGAGCTCAATGAAAGCTACACACCCTATGTGATCGAGACCTCTATCGGCGTTGACCGCATGTTTCTCAGCGTGCTCTGCTCAGCCTATGAGGAGCAGGAACTCGAAGGCGGCGACAAGCGAGTGGTGCTCCACCTGCCCGCTCCCCTCGCTCCTGTCAAGTGTGCCGTGATGCCTCTGGTGCGCAAGGACGGTCTGCCTGACAAGGCCCGCGAGATCGTCAACGAACTTAAGTTCGACTTCTCCACGCACTATGAGGAAAAAGACTCGATCGGCAAGCGCTACCGCCGTCAGGATGCCATCGGCACCCCGTTCTGCATCACCGTTGACCACCAGACTCTTGAAGACAACACTGTCACCCTCCGCGAACGTGACTCAATGGAGCAGAAGCGCGTCAGGATTGAAGATCTTCACTCGCTCATCCACTCTCAGGTGTCGCTCAACGCGCTTCTCCGCAAGCTCGCCTGACCAGGAGCTGGCCCAGGCTTGCGAAAACAGATTACACATCCTTTGAAAAAAACAACTCTTTCCCCACTTAATAGATAATGAAAATGAAGTTTCTGAAACATCTGATACTCGCCGTCATGATGATGCCGCTGTTCTCTTCATGCAACTACAACTCGCTTGTAGAGAAAAACCAGCAGGTAGAGCAGTCATGGGCTGAAGTGCAGAACCAGTATCAGCGCCGTTCCGACCTGATTCCCAATCTTGTGGCCACAGTGAAAGGCTATGCCACTCACGAAAGCGAGACCCTTGAGAAGGTGACCCAGGCCCGCGCGGCCGCCACATCGGTCAATATCAATGCCGAGGAACTCAACGAGGAGACTCTCGCCAAGTTTCAGGAGGCACAGAACCAGCTCACAGGCGCGCTGAAATCGCTCCTGGCTGTCAGCGAGGCCTATCCCGATCTGAAAGCTAACGAGAATTTCCGCGATCTGCAGGTGCAGCTTGAAGGCACTGAAAACCGTATAGCGACCGCCCGCGGCCGCTACACCCAGACCGTAGCTGACTACAACACCTCTATAAAGAAGTTTCCCACAAATATCTATGCCGGATGGTTCGGATTCGAACCCCAGCCACAGTTCAAGGCTGACGACGCCGCCCAGCGCGCTCCGGAAGTGAAATTCTAAAGGACCGTTTAGAATAGGTGTTTTATAATAAAAGTCTAAAAAAAATCTATGCGAAAGCTTTTTCAAACCATAGTGTGCGTATTGCTTACAGGCGCAGCCTTTGTGGCCTGCAACGATGACAACACTTGGGAAGACTATTCCGAATGGCGCGAGGCAAACGTGGCGTTCTATGACGAGCAGCGCTTTGCAATGGGGCCTGACGGAAACATATACCAGACGCTGACTCCGGCATGGAACACTTCGGCCAACGTGCTGATCCGTTACCTCAATGACCGCAGCAAGACAGTAGGCAACCTCTCGCCGATGCTGAACTCGACTGTCGACGTGAAATATATAGGACGTCTCTACAATGATGTGCCTTTTGACTCGTCGTATCTTCAGACAGCGTCATACGGCGACAGCCTTTTCCGCACACAGCCCTCAAGCGTGATCCAGGGATGGACCATCGCACTGCTTGACATGCGTGTGGGCGACAGCGCCCGTGTGGTGATCCCCTACAATCTCGGCTACGGTTCGTCAGGTTCGGGTGTCATACCCCCCTATTCAACTCTGGTGTTTGACATGAAGCTGGTCGACATACCTTTCTTTGAGGTGCGTCCCTGATCACCGGCTCTGAATCATTCACAAATCAGAATCAGCAATGGATTTCAAGTTAGAAGCTACCGCTCCCGGCACGGCCGCCCGCGCCGGTCTGATCACTACTGACCACGGCGAGATCCGCACTCCGATTTTCATGCCCGTAGGGACAGTCGGCAGTGTCAAGGCTGTGCATCAGCGCGAACTGCGCGAGGATGTGAAGGCCCAGATCATTCTCGGCAATACATATCATCTCTATCTGCGCCCCGGCATCGAGATTCTCGAAAAGGCCGGCGGTCTGCACAAGTTCAACGGATGGGACCGCCCGATTCTGACCGACAGCGGCGGTTTTCAGGTGTTTTCGCTCTCGGCCAACAGAAAACTGACCGAAGAGGGCGCATGGTTCCGCTCTCACATCGACGGATCGAAGCACCTGTTCACTCCTGAAAAGGTTGTCGACATAGAGCGTTCGATCGGTGCCGACATCATGATGGCGCTTGACGAATGCCCTCCGGGCACAGCCGAGCGCTCATATGCCCGCAAGTCACTTGATCTTACCCACCGCTGGCTTGCCCGCGGATGGAAGCGCTACAAGGAAACTGAAGGCAAGTATGGCTACAGCCAGGCTTATTTCCCGATTGTGCAGGGTGTGACATATCCCGATCTGCGCCGCGAGTCGGCTAAGTTCGTGGCCGATCTCGGAGCCGACGGAAATGCCATTGGTGGTCTTGCCGTAGGCGAGCCGGCCGAGGTGATGTATGAGATGATCGAGGTGGTCAATGACATTCTGCCCGCAGACCGTCCGCGTTATCTGATGGGCGTAGGCACTCCGGCCAATATACTTGAGGCGATTGACCGCGGCGTTGATATGATGGACTGCGTGATGCCTACCCGCAACGGTCGCAACGGCATGCTCTTCACCCGCCACGGCATCATGAACATGCGCAACCGCAAGTGGGCCGATGATTTCTCTCCGCTGCAGGAAGACGGTCCGAGCTATGTCGACACAGCCTACACCAAGGCCTATGTGCGCCATCTCTTCATAGCCGATGAGATTCTCGCCATGCAGATAGCCTCGATCCATAACCTTGCGTTCTATCTTTGGCTCGTTGAAGAAGCCCGCCGCCATATCATGGCCGGTGATTTCAGCAGCTGGAAGCGCGAGATGCTTGAGTGTGTGACCCGCAGGCTTTGACCGTGGCCACACTCTGACAGAGTTTTTTCTCAGCCATGTCTGATTTCTTTGAATATCTGAAGTTTTGAAAATACTTGACTGGTATATAATCCGCAAATTTCTCGGCACTTACGTGTTTGCCATTATGCTCATTCTGGCGATCACGGTGATGTTTGACATCAACGAAAAGCTTGATGCCTTCCTGAAAGCGCCCCTGAAAGCCACGGTGTTTGACTATTTTCTGAACTTCCTGCCTTACTTTGCCAATCAGTTCAGTCCGCTATTCACTTTTATCGCGGTGATTTTCTTCACTTCCAAGCTGGCCGACAATTCCGAGATCATAGCCATGCTGTCGACCGGAATGAGCTATAGGCGTCTGCTGAGACCCTATCTTGTGAGTGCGACTGTCATCGCCGCGGCCACATATATGCTGAGCGCCTATATCATCCCTCCGGCCAATGTCAAGCGAATAGAATATACCAACACCTATGTGAAAAACAAGCGTGTGGATTTCGGTTCGAACATACAGCTGCAGGTGGCCAAAGGCGAGATCGCATACATGCAGTCGTTCAACAATTCACAGAAGACGGGCTACAAGTTCTCGCTCGAATCATTCGAGGACAAGAAGCTTGTTTCGCGTCTGACGGCGCAGACCATCAAGTGGGACACGCTCCACAACTGGACCGTGCGTGACTATATGATCCGCGATTTCGACGGCCAGCGCGAGACGATCCGCCGCGGTTCACGTCTGGATACCATAATTCCAATCGAGCCGCGTGACTTCCTGATATCTAAGAATGACCATGAGACCATGACCTCGCCGGCCTTGCGTGAGTACATCTCGCGCCAGAAGGAGAGGGGAGTGGCCAACATAAAGTCATTCGAGATTGAAAACCACAAGCGCTATGCCATGACGGCGGCTGCGTTTATTCTTACCGTCATCGGCATGTCGCTGTCATCGCGCAAGATCAAGGGGGGCATGGGTGTCAATATCGGCATCGGGCTCGTGTTGAGTTTCAGTTATATCCTGTTCATGACAGTGACCTCGACCTTTGCGATCTCAGGCTACACTTCGCCTATGGTGGCAATGTGGATTCCGAATATACTATATACGATTATCGCTCTTGTATTATATTATAAGGTGTCGCACCAGTAGGAGCCTCGGGGGGCGAGGTTGCTGAAACGCCCCTTGGAATATCGCTCTGAATCCGGTGTCTGAAAAATCAACCGAGGCTCCACGGTGACTGCTGCCGTGGAGCCTCGGTTGATTTTTGGGTGTGTGGGGGGGTGGATCAGAGTCCGTAGGTGAGGGTGGTGAGGTAGCGGAGACGTCCGTTCATTGTATTTGAACCGAAGGAGAGGGTGATGTAACCGTTGTTGCCTCCGAACCATGTGGCTCCGATGGAACCGGGGGTGTTGCTGACCGAGACAGGCATGCCGTAGGTGGCTACAAGTGAATTGTAGACATTGTTGTAGCGGGCAAGGTCGTAGCGTGGAGTTGAATAGTAGAATGACGATGCGTCAAGTCCGTGAGTTCCATAATAGAGGGCTCCATCGGTCCATACGTAGTTCATGGCGCTGACGTTGCGCAGATAGACGATGTCGTTGGTGTATCCGTCGACGTTGTAGCCTGACGAGAGCAGGTAGTCAAGCGAGATGTTGATGGCACTGCCAAATGTAAGGCCGAGAATGCCGCGGATCACAGGGATGCGTCCGGCCGGTCTCCAGCCGCGAGGCGGCATTGGACGGTGGTGTGGACGGGCCATGACAGGGCGGTAGGGGCGATGGGGTGGCGCTACATGGGGTGGCCGTGGCGCGGGATGGTGGCCGATGCCGGGTCGGTGGCCGTTGTTACCGGGACGATGGTTGTTGCCGTTTCCGACGCCGGGACGGTGGCCGTTGTTACCGGGACGATGGTTGTTGCCGTTTCCGATGCCGGGACGGTGGCCGTTGTTACCGGGACGATGGTTGTTGCCGTTTCCGATGCCGGGACGGTGGCCGTTGTTTTCCGGGTGATGGTTGTTGTTGCCGTTTCCGACGTTTGGACGGCCGTTGTTGTCCGGACGGTGGTTGGTGTTGTCCTTGGCCGGGATTATGTTGGGGCGTCGGTTGGAGGGGCGTGAGGAGTTCGGGCGTGTATTGTGAGAGGATGAGTGGCCGCCGCGGTTGTTATTGCTGTTGTTCTTGTGGTTTCCTCGCGGAGAAGATGTGCGCTCGGTACGGTTTCCGCGACCTTCACGGTTTTCACGGCTGCGGCTTTGGGCTTCCATGCATGGAATGGAGAGAATGATGGTCAGCAGTGCGATTGACAGGGTTTGTAAGATTCTTCTCATGACTGTAAAAAAATTATTACTGTCCGCTAAACCATAAAAAGGCGAGTCCAACTTCCTGAACGGCAGAAGTTGGGCTTACTTTTTGTATTTGACAAGCCCCCTCAGCAGTTTTCAGGAACTTCGGGAGGCGATTCCGATGCTTCGGCGAGCATGATTTTCAGGTCTGCATCGGGCTGATTGAGGAACTTTTCGAGATTCAGGTAATACATCAGCACAATTCTGACGATTGTAGCAAGCCCTGAGAAGCTCCAACGTCTTTCGAGTTTGCTTTGAAGTACTGACAGCAGCAGATTTGCGATGAGTGTAACCCATATCTGGATTTTGATGGCGTTGGCGCTCTCGCCATAGAAGTATCTCAAGGGGAAGTTCTGTTTGATCTGCTTGAAAAGAGACTCTATCTGCCATCGGCGGCGGTATATCGCCACGATTGTCTCTGGCGGCATGTCGAAGTCGTTGGTCAGAAGCGATATGAGTTTTGGCTTCCCGTTCTTCTTGATGTCAACGTATGTAATTATTCTGGCGATGTGGTTTATACCGTCTTTACGGAACACCACGACCTGTTCACGGTATTCCATCAGTCCCTGCGGATTCTGATGCATACAGTCTACAAGTACCTCATAACTGAGGTTTTTCTTCATTTTGGTGACATATACAACGCCACGGTCCGTCAGTTCCTCAAATTTGGCATAATTGATATAGGCGCGGTCAAGAGCGACTATCTCGTTGTGGCTGTAATGGCTCGGAGCAAGCATGAAAGAGTCATTGGTGGCCGCCGAAGTGAACTGCACATCGCAGGGAACCCCCTCGTTGGCGTGTATGACAGAGTGTACCTTTATGCCGCCTTTCTTCTTTCCCGTCTTGGGGTGTCGACCAACGCCCTTGAAAATAGCGTTGGAGAACAATGTGATTGTAGTGGAATCGATAATCCTAAGCTGCTTTATCCACTCTTCCGTGCCGTTGCGTCTGCTGTCCGATGAAAGAATGTCTTTGTTGGCTGCATACAGGTCGCGATAGACATCCTCAAAGAACTTCTCTGACCGTCGGGCATTTGCATCCGACAGGGTGCTGCGCTTTGGTACAGTATCAATTCCGACATGGTGCAGTTTGCGAACCTCCGCTGTCATAGATGTCTCTATCTCACGCAATGAGTCGAAGCGCTGGATCACGGCATAGAGCATCGTAAGCAGATGCGTATAGCCGTCAAAGCTCTTTACATACTTCTCTCCGCCGTGTTTTCGGCTGAATTCAACAATTTTTTCACGATTGAGTGATTTTATCAGCTGTCCATATATCGGCTGTCCGAAGAAATTACTACTTTTACTCATGGTTATTCATGGATTGTTTGGCGACACCAAAATAACCATTTAGGGCTGACTCCTGCAATAGGTGTCAGCCCTAATTTTTCAATCGCTCAAAAAAAGTTTAGCGGACAGTAATATAAAAAAATAAATGGTGAGAATGTCGCTATATTGAATTAGAACAATCTCACCATTTAAGGTTTAGGCGGCTTATGATAATAAAAGTTAAAGCCGTGGAGGTTTTCGGAATGTTGACTGTCTGAGGGTGGAGACTTAAGCCTCTTTCTCAGGACTTTCGACCACTGGATCAGTTGCAGCAAGCGGGTTCCATCCCTGGGCACGGAGGGGTATTTCGGTGCCGTCGCGGGTGATCATGGCGCAGCCGAGCGAGGGTTTGGTTATATGGCCTATGAGTTTTACGCCCGGCAGTTTCTCGATCTGGTCATGGCAGTGGAGCGGCACGGTGAACAGAAGTTCATAGTCTTCTCCGCCGTTAAGGGCGGCGGTGACGAGATTCATGCCGAGTTCTTCGGCCATGATGGCAGTCTGATAGTCGATGGGGATGCGGTCTTCGTAGATGCGGCATCCGGCGTCGCTCTGCTTGCAGATGTGGAGCAGTTCGGAACTGAGTCCGTCACTGATGTCCATCATTGCGGTGGGCACGATTCCGGCTTTGGCCAGTTCTTCGATGATGTCGCGCCGAGCTTCGGGTTTGAGTTGTCGCTCTACGAGATACTCCTTGCCTTCGAACTGAGGGATGAAGTCCGGGCGGCCTGCAGAGGCGGTTTTTTCGCGTTCAAGGAGCTGGAGGCCCATGTAGGCGGCTCCGAGATCGCCTGAGACGCAGATCAGGTCTGTGTCTTTGGCTCCGGAGCGGCTGACTATTTTGTCGGCCGGAGCTTCTCCGATACAGGTGATCGAGATGACGAGTCCCTGACGCGAAGAGGTGGTGTCGCCACCTACGAGGTCTACGCCGTAGATCCGGCATGCGAGGCGGATTCCGGCAAAGAGCTCTTCAATGTGCTCTACAGTGAAGCGCTTGGATATGCCGAGTGAAACGGTGATCTGACGCGGTGTGCCGTTCATGGCGTAGACGTCAGAAAAGTTTACGATTGCCGATTTGTAGCCGAGGTGTTTCAGGGGCACATAGGTCAGGTCAAAGTGCACGCCCTCAAGCAGGAGGTCGGTGGTGACCAGTATGTCTGTGTCGTGGTTGCGGATCACGGCGCAGTCGTCGCCCACACCCTTGAGGGTAGACGCATTGACGTTTTCCAGATCCTGGGTCAGGCGGTCGATCAGGCCGAATTCGCCGAGTTGTGAAATCTCCATAATTTCTGTCGGCTGGCTGTGTCAGAAACGGTTGACAAGTTCTTTCATGATCTCAAGGCATTTGGGCTGTGCGATGAGAGCTGCTTGCTGTACTTCTTCGTGAGTCGGCACCTGGGTGACGTCTTTTCCGCCGAGGTCGGTGATTACGGAGAGGCCGAATACTCTCATGCCTGCATGGTTTGCCACGATCACTTCAGGTACGGTCGACATGCCAACGCAGTCGCCGCCGATGATGCGGTAGTATTCATATTCGGCGGGAGTCTCGAAGGTGGGGCCTGTCACTCCGACGTAGACGCCGTGCATGAGGCGGATGTTTTTCTCGGCTGCGATGGTGTCGGCGAGCGAGATGAGTTCCTTGTCATAGGCATTGGTCATGGCCGGGAAGCGGGTGCCGAGTTCGTTGTAGTTTTTGCCTCGGAGGGGATTTTCAGGGAAGAGGTTGATGTGGTCGGTGATGACCATTACGTCGCCGACAACGAATTCCTTGTTCATGCCTCCTGAGGCGTTGCTTACGAATAGGGTGTCGACTCCGAGGGCCTTGAATACGCGCACGGGGAAGGTGACCTGCTTCATGTCATAGCCTTCGTAGTAGTGGAAACGGCCTTGCATGGCGATTACTTTCTTGCCGCCGAGTGTGCCGAAGATGAGGTTGCCGCTGTGGCCTTCGACTGTAGATACGGGGAAGTTGGGGATTTCGGAGTAGGGGATGAACAGTTTGTCGTCCATGTGGTCTACAAGAGCTCCAAGACCTGTGCCGAGTATGATGGCGGTTTTGGGCATATCGGCTACTTTCGAGCGCAGAAAGTCGGCCGTCTGGTTGATTTGTTCTAACATAAGGGGAATGGTATTGATGATTATACTCGATTAACTTTGTTTCTTTTCAGTTGAGTTGCCTGGATGGAAAAAGGGCTCAGGATTTAAACAAACGTGAGTCACGGATGGTTTTTTCTATTCCGGCTGTAAATTCGGTCTCTCCGCGGTCAATGAATTCTACTTTGATGGGTACGTAGAAGATTGACCTTTTGAGGCGGTGGGGGAAATAGGGGTTGTTGAGTATGCGCACGGCATCTTTCTCGGTGGTGACGATGAATTTGTTGTCGGATGGCAGTTCGTCGAAGAGACGGGTGATGTCATCCATGTCAGAGGCCGTGAAATTGTGGTGGTCGGTGAAGCGTTTGAGCTTGACCTTGGCTTTGTGGCGGCGGAGGAAGCGGACAAATGGCTTGGGGTTGGCCACTCCGGTGATGACGAGGATCGCCGTGTCGGCTTTCTGGCAGTCAAGGGCCGGGATGTCAGCGGTCTCTTCAGGGAATATGGGCACGAGATGTCCGTAGTTGTAGCGCGAGAAGTAGAGTTTCTGGAAGGGGAAGAGCTTTAGGTTCTCTTCGAAAAGCCGGTAGTGCATCGGCTTCATGTCGATCGGGCATTTTGTCACTACCACTATGTCGGCCCGGTTGAGAGCGCGGGCCGATTCGCGCAGGCGCCCGTAGGGGAGAATTTTGTCGTTGAATATCGGGCGGTTGTATTCGGTCAGGATGACGGATACCGACGGTTTGACGTAGCGGTGCTGGAAGGCGTCGTCAAGGATAATCATGTTGAGATCGGGGTTGATCTCTCGCATCTGGCGGATGCCTTCTGAGCGTTTTTCGCAGACAGCGACAGTGATGTCCGGGCCGAATTTGCGGTAGATCTGATAGGATTCATCGCCGATGTCCTCAGGGCGTGACTGTGGAGAGGCGAGGACGAAGCCTTTGGTGGCGCGCCGGTAGCCGCGTGAGAGCACACCGATGTTGTATTTCCCCAATAGTGATTCGACTATGTATTCGACGTGGGGAGTCTTTCCGGTGCCTCCCATTGCGAGGTTTCCGACGACTACGATCGGGATGTCAAATTCCTGCTGCTTCAGAACGCCGTAGTCAAACATTTTGTTGCGCACCACCATTCCGATCCCGTAGAGTTTCGAGATCGGATAGAGCAGGAGCATTGATAGAAGTTTGTTGCGGGCCACTGAATAATTGTTTTTTAGAGGTTGTTTCAGAGATTCACTTTTGTGAATTCCATGCGGCACTGGAGCACCGACATGCCTTTGACCTGGCGGATAGCGTCATAGAGTGAGCACATTTCGCCGAGCTCCTGGCGCATGATGGCAGCCTTGATGTCTTCGATTCCGGCTTCAAGGAGCAGGTCATACCATTTGTCTTTGGCCACGGGGTAGGAGTGGACAGTGTATGACTCTACGTTGAGCTGCCTGGCCATTGCCGCCAATGCCGTGTCAAGACCTCCGAGTTCGTCGACCAGGCCGAGTTTCAGGGCTTCGGTTCCGTCCCACACGCGGCCTTCGCCGATTGCCTTTATTGAGTCCTGCGACATGCCGCGGCCTTCGGCGCAACGTGAGGTGAAGAGCTCATATCCTCTGTTGACATAGGCCTGCATGGAGGCTTTCTGCGCTTCGGTCATCGGTTCGAAGATGGTCGGGAAGTTGCTGTTGGCGTTGGTGGTCACGGTTGATACGCCGATGCCGATCTTGTCATTCACGAGCCCGCTTATGTCGGGGATCATTCCGAAGATGCCTATTGATCCGGTTAGTGTGACGGGCTGGGCGAATATGCGGTCGGCTCCGCAGCTGATGTAGTAACCTCCGGAGGCGGCATAGTCAGCCATAGAGACGTAGAAGGGATTGCCGGTCAGCTTCTTGTATTGTTCAAGCGCTTCCCAGATCTGTTCGGATGCGAAGGCGCTTCCTCCGGGCGAGTTCACATACATGATGAGGCCGTCGATGTCGTTATCTTCAGCAAGTTCAAGGATTTCGGGTACCAGCTCCGAGGCTACGATGCCGTTGCCGCTGTTATCGGTAATTTCGCCTGTGGCATAGAGCACGGCAATGTTGGCGCCTTTGCCGCTGCCCACCTTGCCGCTGTCGGCGATTTTGGCATACTGGGCTGTGGTTATGGTTTTTATGTCTTTTATTTTGTCGCATCCGGTGAGGTCGGCGATCTTACGGTCGAATTCGTGGCGGTAGAGGAGTCCGTCGACGATTTTGAGGTCTTTATATGTGGAGGCGTCTTTTGTAAACACAAAATCATCGGCCCATTTGTTGACATCGGCAACGGTGACTCCGCGGGCATCGGCTATGGTGGTGCTGATGTCATTCCAGATGTTTTTGAGGAAGAGTTGCGCCTGTTCGCGGGCGGGTTCGCTCATTTTGTCGAGGAGATAAGGTTCGACGGCGCTTTTGTAGGTGCCGACTTTCACTACCTGCATGTCGACTCCGAGTTTGTCAAGCAGTCTCTTGTAGTAAAGCGATGAAAGGCTGAGGCCGCTGATTTCTACCATTCCGACGGGGTTGATGAAGACACTGTCGGCCACCGATGCCACATAGTAGTCGCCCTGGGCATATGCATCGGCATATGCGTAGATCCATTTCTCAGGGGCATTCTTCTTGAAGTCTTTCAGTGCTTCGATGATGGCGGTAAGCTGAGCGATTCCGGCTGATACGCCGCTGCAGTTCATGACTATGCCTTCAATGCGGTCATCGGAGGCTGCTGCGGAGATGGCACCGGTGATGTCGGCGAGCACCTGGGCGTTTTTTTCAAGTCCTCCACCGCGGATTGCTTCCCGGATGTCGATTTTCGGGGCACGGTCATAGATGGTTCCTGAGAGATCGACGCAGAGCACGGAGTTGTTGCTGACGTTGACTGTGGTGTTGCCGCCTGACGATGCCATAGCGGCTGCTATGACTATGAAAATGCCGATGACAGCAAGGAAGAGGGAGAACCAGATACCTGCAAGCGCACCGAGAAACGAGATGAGGAAATTCTTCATTTTAGTTAGTTGTGATAGATTGATAGCGCTAAAACTCTACAAAAGTACGACATCACGGCGGCAATAACAAATTTTCGGCTATTTAATTAATGTATATATACCTATATTATAGCGATCTGTTGCATTATGGCTGTCTGTGGCGGGCGAGTCCGGAATATGGGGTGAGACCGGCGGAGGGTGCGTTTATGTGCTTGTTTGTGCACGTTTTGCCTCGTAGGTGCTAAAATTATGTTCTCGCATATGAATTATTGATACTTTTTTAACAAATAAGTGTCAAAAATAGTCAAATTGAGCATCTTTGTAACATTTTTATGCAATATAATCAAAATAATGTTTATCTTTGTGATCAAACCTTTAAAAACCTGAATCGGACAAAAGGATTTACCTGCCTTATTGTTATTTCTACATAGAGTCTCGACCATGAACAAGATCATAACCGAAATCACGCCGCTGTCTGAAAAAGATTGCTTCTATCTAATAGACAGATATAAAGACAGATTTACATACCCCATTCACCGCCATGAGGAGTATGAGCTGAACTTTGTTTCAAATTGTGACGGAGCGCGTAGGGTTGTGGGTGATTCCATAGAGAGACTTGGGATGTATGACCTGGTGCTTATCGGCAACGGAATCGAACACGGCTGGGAGCAGCATGAGTGTATGAGTGACAAGATACGTGAGATAACAATACAATTTTCATCGGACCTTTTTGGCTCGTCGTTTCTCGCCAAGACCCAGCTTTCAAGCATCCGCCGGATGCTTGATCTCAGTTCCAACGGCATAGCCTTTACAGTGGAAAGCATCATGAAGGTCTATCATAAACTTGACAATCTGACCAAGATCGAATCAGGTTTTTACCGGATGCTCGAACTGATGTCGATTCTCTATGAACTTGCCGAGGGCGGACATTACCGCAAGCTGTCAAGCTCGTCGTTCGCCTCGCTCAAGCCGACGGGCGACAGCCGTAGGGTGCAGAAAGTGCAGGACCATATCAACAAACATTATAAAGAAGACATACGCCTGAACGACCTGGCAGATCTGGTGGGAATGACTCCCACGGCATTCAGCCGCTTTTTCAAGCTGCGCACCGGGCGCTCGATTTCAGACTATGTGATCGACATCCGTCTGGGCCATGCCTCCCGTCAGCTCGTCGACTCGACCACGTCTGTTGCCGAGATCTGTTATGAGTGCGGTTTCAACAACGTCTCTAACTTCAACCGTATATTCAAAAAGAAGAAAGGCAATTCCCCCAAGGTGTTCCGCGAGATCTATCAGCATCACAAGATGCTTGTCTGAGATCCGGCTCCTTGATATAATGATAAATCAAAGCTCCACAAACCATAAAGAATCACTATTCAAGTATGAAAACATTATTTACTACATTTATTTCCGCAGTAGTGCTCTCCGCTCTGGTGGGTTGCGGAGGCACTGCTGCAAAAAGCGAATCGACAGACAATGACAGCACATCGGCATTTGTCAGCCCCCTCCACGTCAGCGGAACGGCTCTTCTGAACCAGGCAGGCGACACTATGGTGCTCAACGGGCCCTCGCTCGGCTGGCACTGCAACTGGGGCCGATTCTACAATGAAGGGACAGTCCGTGCGCTCAAGGAAAACTGGGGTGCCAACATCACCCGTGCGGCTATCGGCGCACATCCCTCAGGCGACTGTGTCAACGGTTATTCCCTCGATTCTGTAAATGCCGTGAACCTTGCCATGAAAGTGATCGATGCGGCCATTGCAAACGATATGTATATCATCTGCGACTGGCATTCGCACAATAACACACTGGAGGACGCAAAGAAATTCTTCACCGTGATCACAGAAAAGTACGGTGACACCCCTAACATACTGTATGAGATCTGGAACGAGCCGCTCGACATCCCCTGGCAGGAAATCAAGAACTATGCCGAGGAGGTGATTCCCGTGATCCGCAAGAACGCCCCCAATGCGGTGGTGATCGTAGGCACTCCCAAATGGGACCAGGACGTGGACATTGCCGCTGAAGATCCGGTCGATGCTCCGAACCTGCTCTATTCGCTCCACTACTACGCCGGGACCCATAAGGACTGGAACCGCGAGAAGGCTCAGAAGGCTCTTGATGCCGGTCTGCCGCTGATCATTTCGGAATGCGGCTCGATGGACCACACCGGCGATGGCCCGATCGACTATGAATCGTGGCAGCAGTGGATGGATTTCGCCGACCGAAACAATATCTCGGTGCTGATGTGGGACATCGCAGACAAGAACGAAACCTGCTCGATGATCTCGGCTTCGGCCTCTGACAACGGTCTGGAGTGGAAAGAAGAAGATCTCAAAGAGTGGGCAAAGCTCGCCCGCAAGACCGTCGGTGAGCGCAACAGCCGCTATTCAAAATAAGTAAGGAATATATAAAATCAGACAACCGTCAAACCGTCATAAAGCACTATGGGCATTTTGAAAAACCGTCTGGCAAGCGCGATTCTTCTTTCGGCATTTGCCGGCAGCGCGCTCGCAGTAGAGCTCCCCGACATCATCAGTGACAACGCCGTCTTCCAGCAGAACTCGATGGCCAGACTGTGGGGCTGGGCCGATCCGGGCCGTACCGTGACCGTCACTCCTTCATGGAACGGGGGCAAAGCCTACAAGGCCAAGGCCGATGGCAAGACCGGCCGCTGGGAAGTCAGCGTGGCCACCCCGGCGGCATCGTTCACACCGCAAAGCGTAAGTTTCGACGACGGGAAAGCGCCGGCGAAGATCGACAATGTGCTCATCGGCGAAGTCTGGTTCTGCTCCGGCCAGTCGAACATGGAGATGCCCCTGCGCGGATTCTGGTGTCAGCCGGTAGAAGGGGCCGCCCAGGCCATAGCCTACTCAGGCAAATATCCGGGCATAAGAATGGCCACCGTCCCCAAGCGGGGCTCCTATACTCCCGAAGACCGCGTGGAAGGCAAGTGGCAGTTGTCGCGTCCTGAAAACGCACCTGATTTCTCGGCCCTCGCATATTTCTTTGCCACCTCGCTGACCGATATCCTTGATGTGCCCGTCGGCATCATCAGCTGCGCCTACGGCGGCTCTAAGGTGGAGGGCTGGATGCCTAAATGGAAACTTGACGAGTATTCCGACTGGGATGTCGCCAAAGAAAAGACTCAGCCCGACTCAGTGCTTAAGGAATATGAGCGCATCAACGTGATGTACAATGCCATGCTGCACCCCGTGATCGGCTACACGATCAAAGGCTTTCTCTGGAACCAGGGCGAGTCAAACGTAGGCCGCCATAAGGAATATCCCTCTCACCAGCGTGACATGGTCAAGATCTGGCGCGATGAATGGGGCCTCGGAGAGCTGCCATTCTATTTCGTGGAACTTCCGGGCTGGAAATACGGCAACGGCGAGGAAACCGCCGCGGCCCTCTTCCGCGAATGTCAGCACAAAGCCGCCGAGATCACCCCCAACAGCGGCATTGTCTGCACCACAGACCTCATGTATCCCTTCGAACTTGAAGACATCCATGCCCGCCGCAAGCAGGAAATAGGGGAGCGCCTGGCCTTCATGGCCGCAAACCGCACATACGGCATAAAGGGCATACCTTCGACCTATCCCTCGTTCAAAGCTGTCGATCTGCAGGGCGACAAGGCAGTGGTCAGCTTCAACAACGCCGATGCCGGACTAAACCCCAACATGGATCTCCAGGGCTTCGAGGTAGCAGGCGATGACCGCATCTTCTATCCTGCAAAAGCATCGGAAGACTGGAATCTCCACACCGTAACCGTAAGCTCCGACAAGGTCAAAGACATAAAAGCCGTGCGCTACTGCTTCAACAACTTTGCAATCGGAACGCTGAAAGACATGAACGGAATGCCGCTCATCCCCTTCCGTTCCGATGACTGGGACGACGCCCGCCGCGCATGTAACCTTACCGAAAAATAAACCTCTGCAAGAGAACTGTCTCCCCCCTGCAGAAGCGAAAAGATACAAACCGATACAACCTCTAACAATTCCACTGACCCGCAGCCGCTCAGAGGCTGCAAAAATTTAAACCGCATGAAACATTATAGAAGCCTGATGATTTCCGCCCTCCTCTCACTCCTCGGATCTGCATTCTTCTCCTGCTCAGGCGGGACCGGAAACTCATCGGCCTCTGCCGAGGCCGACACCGCATTTGTGACAGTCCGTGACGGACAATTCTACATCGGTGACTCGGCCTACCGCTACGTAGGCACCAACTTCTGGTATGGCGCCATACTTGCCTCGGAAGGACGCGGAGGCAACCGCGAGCGTCTCGCCCGCGAACTCGACAGCCTGCAGCAGCTTGGCGTCAGCAACCTCCGCATCCTTGCCGGCGGCGACGGCCGCGAAGGTCTCGCCTCCCACATAGAACCCGTAATGCAGACAGCGCCCGGAGTCTATAACGACACCCTCCTGCGCGGTCTCGACTACCTCATAGCCGACCTCGAAAAGCGTGGCATGAAAGCCGTCATCTATCTCAACAACGCCTGGGAATGGAGCGGAGGCTTCTCCACCTACCTCGAATGGTCCGGAGCCGGCGAAGCCGTAAACCCCGCCGACGCAGGCTATCCGGCCTACATGGCCTATGCCGCCAACTTCGTGCGCAACGACTCAGCCAAAGCCCTTGCCGCCGCCCACGTGCGCAATATTGTAGGCCGTCAGAACACCGTCACCGGCCGCCCCTACTCGCAGTCACCGGCCATCATGGCCTGGCAGATAGCCAACGAACCGCGCCCCTTCGCCCAGGAAAGCATGCGCCCCTTCGCCGAATGGATCGCCGAGACAGCCGGACTGATCAAAAGCATCGACCCCAACCACCTCGTCTCCATAGGCAGCGAAGGCTCCTGGGGATGCGAAAACTCCATAGACCTTTGGTCGGAAATCCACTCGGACCCCAACGTAGACTATGCCACCATCCATATCTGGCCCTACAACTGGAGCTGGGTGCGCCCCGAAACACTCACTGACAGCGTCGACACAGCCATAGCCAACACCGACGCTTATATCGCCGCCCACCACCACGCCCTCGCAGCCCTCGCCGGCGGCGACCGCTCGAAACTCAAACCCCTCGTGCTTGAAGAATTCGGCTACCCCCGCGACGGCATGGCCATAACCCCCGGATCGCCCGTCACAGGCCGTGACCGCTATTATAAATATGTGTTCAACGAAGTAGCCGACGGCGGCCGCCTCGCAGGCCTCAACTTCTGGGGCTGGGGAGGCACAGCGCGCCCCGCTCATGAAACCTGGCAGCCCGGCGACGACTACACCGGCGACCCCGCCCAGGAAGCCCAGGGCCTCAACTCGGTCTTCGACACCGACTCCACCACCATAGCCATCATCCGTAGCGTCAACGAACGTCTGTAAATCAGCTTATTGTACATAATACACAGAACGGTTTTAACGCAGTTTATGTTAAAATAGTATCATATTTTAACGCAAATATCGATTCTTTGCAAAAAAGTGTTAGTAGGTGATAAAAAAGTGTAAGTCGCATCGCCGACTTTGCACTACATTTGCCATATCGTAGTGAAAAGTAAACCACATATAAACGCATTCATTAACTCTAAAACCAATATCTCTTACCTTAAAATTGCAATATGAAAAGTAAAAATTTTGGCCTTAGAGGTCTGCTGACGGCATTGATGCTATGCATCATGCTCTCCGCCGTCGCCCAGGTCTCAGTTAAAGGTATCGTGCAGGATAAGTCGGGCGAACCGCTTATCGGCGCGACAGTGCAAGAGAAGGGCAACACCGCCAACGGTACCGCCACCGGTATCGACGGCGACTTCGCACTCAAAGTGAAGTCGACAAAGTCCGTTCTCATAGTATCTTACGTGGGAATGAAATCCCAGGAAGTAGCGCTCAACGGGCGCACCGACCTCACCGTCACCCTTGAAGATGACTCAGAACTTCTCGACGAAGTCGTAGTGGTAGGTTACGGTACAATGAAAAAGAGCGACCTCGCCGGCGCGTCAACCTCGCTTGGCGAAAATGCGATCAAAGGCTCTGTCATTACCAATATCGACCAGTCTTTTCAGGGACGTGCTTCCGGTGTATCAGCTGTGACCACATCAGGTGCCCCCGGTTCGTCAAGTTCTATCCGTGTCCGCGGTCAGGCCACCATTAACGCCAACGCAGAGCCACTCTACGTTATTGACGGTGTGATTGTCCAGTCTGCAGGCGGTTCAAGCGGTCATCAGCTGGGTCTTGGAGATGCTCTTGGGAACGGCGATGTCACATCGGTATCTCCTCTTTCCACTATCAACCCCTCAGACATTGTCTCGATGGAAATCCTCAAAGACGCCTCTGCAACCGCCATCTATGGTGCACAGGGCGCCAACGGTGTTGTGCTCATCACCACCAAGCGCGGTAAAGCCGGCGAAGCCAAGTTCACATATGACGGCATGGTCGCATGGCAGCGCCAGAACGAGCGTCTCGACATCATGAATCTGCGTGAATACGCTGAATACTTTAATGATTTTGTCGCTGACGGTCAGGCAAAATCAGACCCTTATCTTTCAGATCCTTCACTGCTCGGAAAAGGTACAAACTGGCAGGATGCAATCTTCCGCACCGCACTCCAGCATCAGCATCAGGTCGGTGTACAGGGAGGTACTGAAAAAGTACAGTATTATATTTCCGGATCATTCATGGATCAGGAAGGAACAATCATCGGCTCTGATTTTTCGCGCTATTCATTCCGTGTAAACCTTGACTCTCAGCTGAAATCATGGCTTAAAGTCGGTTTGTCAGCCAACTATGCCAATACCGATGAAAATCTGAAACTTGCAGATTCTGAAAGCGGTATTGTCAACTATTCGCTTACAACCAATCCGGATATACCTATCTATAATATCGACGGAAGCTATGCGACCATTGTGCGCGAAGGTCAGACCAATCCCAATCCCGTAGCAATCGCGATGCTTGATGAAATCAAACTTGGCCGTCAGAAACTCAACGGCAATTTCTTCTTGGAAATTCAGCCTGTAAAGCAACTCGTGTGGCACTCTGAATTTGGCTATGATATCAACTGGGTAAAAGCACAGACTTACAAACCGGTGATCGACCTCGGTTCCTGGAAGCGCGATGAGAACTCTGCGGCGATGTCGCGTAGTAAATATACTTTCTGGCAGGTAAAGAACTACCTTACATGGAGCGACAAGATCAGTCTGCTCAACTATTCGATAATGCTTGGTCAGGAATGTTGGGAATCCAAATATGAGGATACCCGAATCTCCAATACCCGCCTCCCCAATGACCTTGTACATAATCCATATCTCGGAACCGGAACACAAGCCTTTACAAATGGTTACGGTTCAAGCGCTATGGCTTCATTCTTCACCCGCGAGACTCTTAACTGGGACGGCCGCTATATGCTGACTTATACATATCGTTACGATGGATCTTCAAACTTCGGCCCCAACAACCGTTGGGCCGGATTCCACTCAGTAGCCGGTGCATGGCGTTTCAGCAATGAAAAATTCTTCGCCGGTATATCCGACTGGTTCAACAACGGTAAACTCCGTCTTGGCTGGGGTCAGACCGGTAATGCCGGAAATCAGGGTTATCTGTGGGGTTCTCCTCTCAGCTCACGCATCATGACCGGTCTTGGAGTCAGCTATCGTCCTACTCAGATCGCCAATCCGAATATCAAATGGGAATCTCAGGAACAGTGGAATATCGGTCTTGATCTTTCCTTCCTGAATAATCGCATTGACCTCATTCTCGACCTCTATACCAAGGAATCCAAGGATATGCTCATGCAGCAGCAGCTTCCGACCTATATGGGAACAAACGGAAACGAATCTTCTCAACTTGGAGCACCTTGGGGCAACTACGGCGACATCCGCAATCAGGGTCTTGAAATCACACTTAATACCCGTCCGGTTGAAACCAAGGATTTTTCATGGGGATCGGATTTTGTGATTTCGTTCAACCGGAATAAACTTGTCAAGATCGACGGCAGTGATGCATCGGTCATCATGGGCTATGGCCAGTGGTCTGATGAAGTAGCCCGCTCGGTAGTAGGCAAATCTCTTTACAATTTCTTCGGTTATGTAACCGACGGAGTATATCGCGATCTTGAAGATATTCAGAACTCTCCGAAGCCTGCCGCCTATCCGACAAACGGAGTTTTCAACAGAAATCAGACCGTATGGCCCGGCGACATCAAGTTCAAGGATATCAGCGGTCCTGAGGGCAGGCCCGATGGCATAATTGATGCTTATGACCGTACTGATATTGGCTCTCCCATGCCTAAATTTACTTTCGGCTGGACAAACACATTCAGATATAAGGATTTCGACCTTTCGATTTTCCTCAACGGCTCATATGGCAACAAGGTGATGAACTATATGTCGAAGAATCTTACAAAAATGACTTCTTCGTGGGGAAATCAGCTGGCTGTTGTCAACGACCGGGCCAAGCTCGTGCCCATTGACCCGACCAAGGTTTATCCTGACGGACAGTATTGGTATGATGATATCACCAATGTTCGCGTGGAAAACTACAAGACTAAAATACCGCGTCTTACAACTGGTAATCCTAACGCAAACGACCGCATCTCCGACCGCTATATAGAAGACGGTTCCTATATCAGAATCAAGAACATTACTTTAGGTTATACTTTCCCATCCAGACTGATTCGCAAAATGAGACTCGAAAACCTTAGAGTCTATTGCAATCTGCAGAATCTTCACACCTTTACCAAATATAAAGGTTATGATCCTGAAATCGGTGCAAGCTCGTCATCTGCCAATGTTTATGGACTTGACAATGGTCGTTATCCTTCGCCGACAGTCTATTCATTCGGCTTAAACGTATCATTCTAACTTCTCAGATTCCAAATCATGAAAATATCAAATTTAAAATATTGCATTCCTGTTGCCTTGATGGGACTCGGCTTCTCTTCATGTGAGGATTTCCTTGACCGTCCGAAAGAAGACGGCTATGTTGTAGACCAGTTCTATCAGAGTGATGAAGAATGTGCCCAGGGTGTCAACTATCTTTATTCTATGCCTTGGAACGACATGCTTCAGCAGCTTTATCATATCACGGAAGACCTTGCCGGCAACTGTCACGAAAGCGGTGACAATGCTCCATTCGTTCTCTTCTCTGTTGATGGAAGCCATGCGAAAATCAGATCCTGCTCGGAAGCCCTTTGGCAGACTAATGCGCACTGCAACACCGTCTACGGACTCCTGAAAGGCGCCAACGCTTCCAGCTATGCCAAGGAACGCGCTATGGGTGAGGCTCTGACCCTGAAAGCACTTGCTTATTTCTATATTGTCAGACTTTGGGGCGATGTGCCTTTGGTTCATGACAACGGTTCGGAAATCGGTGCCGGCATCTCGAATACAAAGCCTAAAGTGGACCGTCAGGATATTTACGAATATATTGTGATGACACTTGAAGAGGCTCTTAGACTCCTTGAGGGCAAAAAATATGAACCCGGTCGCATTGACTATTATTCTGCTGAAGGCCTGTTGGCAAAAGTTCTTCTGACCCGTTCAGGCCTTGGTCTGGATGGCAGCCGCAATCAGGATGATCTTGATGCCGCCGCCCGTTATGCAAAAGATGTCATTGACAATTCTGGCCGCAGTCTGCTCTCTAACTATGAGGACAACTTCAAACTTGAATTTAATAAGAATGAGGAAGCCTTGATTACTCTTGCCTGGTATGGTTCGCGCGATCCTTGGACTGCCAACAACTATTTGCAGCAGGAGGTCGGTATGAACGGTTTTGACAGCTACGGACAGTGCTGGGGTGACTGGACAGTTCCTTCTGTCGATCTTCAGGAGGCATTCGGCGTGAGCCCTCTGCGTTCGCCTGAGCAGAACCCCTCTGCCGATACCCGCCGCAAAGCCACTATGATGATGCCTGGTGATGTCTATTCCCAGTTCTGGCGCAATAAAGGTGGTTTTGACTATCTGCGGTTCCTCTATGATGAAGAGTATGCTCCCGGTAAAACATATCAGCTGAACTCCGGAACCGGAGCAAATCAGGTTAAACACCTCTATGGAAACTCGGAGGATCACTATCAGGGCCTCGGCTATTATCCGCAGGAACAGGCCAACGGTCTTGCAACCCATCTGCTCCGTCTTTCGGACATTTATCTCATCTATGCCGAGGCTGTAATAGGCAATAACTCTTCGACTTCCGATGCATCGGCAATTGATGCTTTTTATGCTGTGCGCTCACGCGCCGTCCACGGTGCAATTCGTCCTGCTTCCGTTTCGTTTGATGATGTCTGGAAAGAGCGCCGTCTGGAACTCGCTTTTGAAGGTGACCGTTGGTTTGACTACGTACGTCGCAGCTATTACGATGCCGCAGCTTGCAGCCGTGAGCTTGAAAGCCAGCGCAGATCTACTTATTACGGACTTGATGACCTCTATAAGACATATTATGAAACAGGCCGCTGGGAAGTCACTTCTTCGGTACGCTACGCAGATGAAATGGAACCCAACATTACAGTCGACAAGTCGAAATACACTCTTCCTCTGCCCGAAACCGATATCGTATTCAATCCCTCGCTGATGAAAGATCCGATTCGTGTGGATGTCCGTTCAGAATATTCCTATTAATACCCCCTAACCAGTATATCAAGACATGAAATTAAATAAATATTTATCTTCGATAATCCTGCTGTCTGGAGTCTTGGGCTTCGCCCTCACTTCATGCGAGGATCAGCCTGATAAATTTGAAGCTACGGGTGGAACACCGGTTGTCAAATATGTCCGTATGGCTTCAGTGGAATCGGCTGACTCTCTTATCGAAGCAGCATACATGGAGAGCGTCATCTGTCTTGTCGGTGACAATCTTCGCAGCATCAATGAAATTTATTTCAATGACCAGAAAGCGGTCCTGAACACGAGCTATCTGACAGACCATACCTTTATTGTCGCTATCCCCGGCGGTATTCCTGAGGAAGTGACAAATAAGATCTATATGGTCAACAAGGCCGGAAAGACCACTGAATATGACTTCAAAGTCCTTGTTCCGAAACCGGTAATTACTTCCGTCTCAAATGAGTGGGCAAAACCCGGAGAGGAAATCACAATCTATGGCGACTTCTTCATTGACGATCCTAACGTGCCGTTGTACGCCACTTTCCCCGGCAATGTCAAGGCTGAGGAGGTTTCGAATATTACCAAAAACTCTTTCAACGTCATCGTTCCTGATAATGCTGACCTTGAAGGTTCTATTTCAGTAACATCAATCTATGGAACAGGACAGAGTTCTTTGCACTATCGTGACACTCGTGGCATGCTCTTCGACTGGGACGGTGTCAATGGTCTCGAAATAGGCAACGGTTGGCGTTCGGGCGCAGATGTCCTGCAGACTGGTGCTGTAGATGGAATAGAACCTCTTGACGGCAACTATATCCTTTTCAATAAGGAATCAATGACCAACGCAGATTGGCCTGATGAGGATGCTGTATCGTTCAACTACTGGCCTAATGTGACTGACGGACATCCGGAACTGAGCACAATGCTCGGCGACGATTTTGATCCGACAAACTGGCAGGACTATACTCTTAAGTTTGAAGTCTGCATTCCTTCTTCTAAACCCTGGACCGGTGTCGCTCTGAACTGTATCTTTACTTCTTATGCCGAGGTCAACATGGAGGATAATCCGACCAACTCTTATATCGGCAGTGATGACAACTCGAGAGCTCTCTGGAGCCCCTGGAGCACAACAGGATCTTATGACACCGGTGGCCGTTGGACCACAGTGTCTATCCCGCTCTCAAACTTTGTCTTCACCCGTTATGCGGATACCCCTAAAGTTCCGTTGAGCGCAGAATCATTCTCCGGTCTTACATTTATTGTATATGCCGGCTCGCAGACTTCGGAGCTGACAAGTCAGATCTATATCGCCATTGATAACATCCGCCTTGTTCCGAATAATTAATTCGCTGACTTTAATACACGAATAACAATGAACTTCAAATATAAATTCTCAGCATTGCTAATGGCTGGTGCATTGATGCTGTCAGGTGTCACATTTACATCTTGTGACGATGACAATGACCTCAACACCAACCAATATGTGGGAGGCGTATCTCTTAATGTATTCGGCCCGTGTCCCGTAGCACGTGGAGGCGAACTGCGCTTCCTCGGTTCAGGATTGAAGCAGATTCAGGCAGTCCTGATTCCTGGATCCGGTGAAATAACAGATATAAAGATCATTTCGGACAACGAAATCCGAATTATCGTGCCACAGGATGCAGAACCTGGACTGGTGACTCTTAAGCATGCCAAAGGTTCCATCACTACCAAAACTCCAATCTCTTTCACTGAACCGATATCTATCGAAAGCATCTCTCCGCTTGAAGCAAGGCCGGGTGATGAGATCACCATTGCAGGAGATTACCTCAATCTTATCCACGAAGTGATATTCAGCAAGGATGTTGCCGTAAGTGAAGATGATTTCCTTGCCCAGTCACGTTCCGAAATCAAACTCGTCGTTCCCGCCGAAGCCCAGTCAGGCAAGATCATCCTCAGCGATGCAGCTGAAGAAATGCCTAACTGGATCTACTCTGACGAAGAATTGACAGTTGTCCTCCCGGCCGTTGAAAAAGTCCTTGACCTCACCGACGTCAAGCCCGGCAACACCGTAACCGTAACCGGTACAGACCTCAGCCTCGCAACCCGCATCGTGATGCCTAACGGCGACGACGTTGAGTTCTCCGTCAACGACGAAGGCACCGAACTCACATTCGTCCTCCCCGCCAACGTCTCTGACGGTACCATCCGCATGATCCCCGCATCTGGCGTAGAGGTAGCCGTAGCCACAATCGGTGTCGCAGTGCCTGAGGACGTAGTGGCAGAACCCGCCGCAGACATCTGGGCCGGCGACGTCATCAAACTCAAAGGTCTCAACATGGAGCTGATCACCGACGTGCTCTTCCCCAACGTTGAAGATGCCGTAGCCCCCGAAACACAGTCGGCCACAGAGATCACCCTCGTTGTTCCCGCAGGCGCCCGGTCGGGCAACCTCGTGCTCAACACAGCCTCCGGAGCCACCGTTGAAGTTGAGGTCTCCACCCTCAAGCCTGAGGCCGTAGGCTTCGACCCCGTTCCCGCAGCCCTCGCCGGCACCCTCACCGTCAAGGGACGCAACCTCCAGAACGTAGCCTCGATCACCTTCGCCTCAGCAGCCACTGTAGAAGTGAAGAACCCCACCGCCACTGAATTCTCAGTAATAGTACCCGCCACCCTCGCGGCCGGAGCCAATGACGTGACCCTCACCCTCACCAACGGCGAGACCGTTGAAGTCGGCAGCATAGAACTCTCAGCCCCTGAATGCGCCTATGCGACAGCCCTCCCCGGCGAAGACGTTGAAATCCGCGCAGGCGAGACATTCGTCGTAACCATCGCCAATGCCGACAAACTCACCGGCGTGCAGGTCAACGGCCAGAACGTGCAATACATCCTCAACGGCACATCCCTCATCATCCAGGTGCCCGGATCAGCCGGCAAGAACTCTAACTTTACCCTCCTGTCGTCAAACGGCTCGATCTCATATGACATCGCAGTCATCCCCGCAACTCACGTAGGCATGACAATCTGGTCAGGCATGTGGGAAAACACGGGCTGGGGCGGCAATCAGGATCTCGCCTGGGACGGCTATGACTGGAGCCAGGTGCCCGAAGGCGCAATCCTGACCCTCTACATGACTCCCACCGTAGCCGAAGGCGAATGGTGGTGCGTATCGCTCCGTCACGGCGATGGCTGGGGCAGTCTGCCCGACCCGATCCCCGGCCAGTATGAAAATCCTGAAAACGGAGTCCTCTCAGTAGTCCTTACCAAGGAAGTCCTTGCTGACATCGTTGCCAACGGCGGTCTTATCATCACCGGATCTCAGTTTGTTCTCAACAAGGTAGACATCGAATGGGAAATCTCACTCGAAACCACAATCTGGTCCGGCTCATGGGACTGCGGCGCATGGGGCGGCAACCAGGACCTCGCCTGGGACAACTATGACTGGTCTGCAGTCAAACCCGGTCAGATCCTCCGCTTCTACATGACCCCGACCGTAGCGCCCGGCGAATGGTGGTGCGTCTCAGTCCGTCACGGACAGGGCTGGGGTAACCTCCCGGACGATGTCTACAGCCAGATCGACCAGCCCGAAAACAATCTCCTTGAAGTCACTATGACCCAGGCGATCATTGACGACTTTGTGGCCAACGGCGGTCTCGTCCTCTCAGGTCAGGGCTATATCCTCAACAAAGTAACCATCGAATAATCAACTCCGACTGACAGATCCCCGCCTGCGGGCACCGGCGGTGTCCGCAGGCGGGAATTCCAAAATCAGATACTGAAATGAATAAACTTAAATATTACTTCATCGCTGCGCTCGTCGGAATGTCGCTCTCAGCCTGTAACGACGATGACAACAGCTACAACATGCTTGACGGCCTCGGAATGGTCAACCGCTCGGTGTCGATAGCCGACGGTGTCACAGTCCGCGCCAACACGCTTGACCGGATCACCCTTGACTACAACAACCTTGTAGGAATCAACCTCGACAAGCCTGTCACCCTCAACGGCCAGACCCTCGCACCGGTGGTCAATCCTGAAAACCGAATGCAGGTGATCATCCCCGTGGCCCTGCAGTCATACACAGACTACACCCTCGTGATCCCCGATGGAGCCTTCCACCGCAGCGACGACCCCAAAGTAATGGCCGAAGGAATGACCATCACCTTCAACACCAACACCGGTGTCAACGTCGCAAACCTCGCGCAGTCGCTCATCAACCCCAACGCAACCCCCGAAGCCAAAAAAGTCTACCAGTTACTCCTTGACAACTATGGCAACAAACAGCTCTCAGGAGCTATGGGTGAAGTAGCATGGGGCACTGCCTTCTGCGACCTCATCAAGAACAACTCAGGCAAATTCCCCGCAATCGTCGGCTTCGACTACATCCACCTCGCATCATCGCCCTCCAACTGGATCGACTACGGCGACATCACCCCCGTGCAGACCGTCTGGGATGCCGGCAGTATCCCCGCAGTCTGCTGGCACTGGAACGTCCCGATGGAAGTCTGGGTCGGCCAGTCTGAAATCGGCAACTGGGGCGCGCTTCGACTCGACAAAGCCGAAGTGCCTGACGCTATGACATTCTGGCAGAACGCCGGCGACGGCACCTATATAGTGGTCAAGTTCAAGGACGCAGCCGCCGATGCTCAGGGCTCTCTCAAAGACAGTGACTGGGGCGGACTTATGTCATCGACTGAATACTTCGACCTCACCCCCGATCAGATCGCAGCCGGAGAATACCGCGTGCGCCTCAACAGCGAAGCAGCCGAAAAAGTGCGCAATGGCGGACTCATTGTCTCAGGACAGAACTACACCGTCACCGGAGTCTACTTCGAACTCACCTGCCGCGACACCAAAGAAGTCAAAGGCTTCGACGCCTCCAAAGTCCTCACACCCGGCACCCGCGAAAACACAGTAGCCACCGCCGACGTGGCCAAACTCGCAGGCTATCTCAAACTCCTCCAGGATGCCAACATCCCCGTGCTCTTCCGTCCCTTCCACGAAGCCGCTGGAGCATACCAGTGGACATGGTTCTGGTGGGGCAACTCAGGAGTAGAGGTGACCAAAGAACTCTGGATCTGGCTCCATGACACTCTCACCAATGACTATGGCCTCAACAACCTCATCTGGGTATGGACCGCCAACTATAATTATGGCATGGACCTCGCTGACATCGAGACACTCCAGTCGGAATATCCCGGCGACGCCTATGTCGACATAGTCGGCACTGACATCTACAAAGAAGCAATGTCAGACCAGTCAGCCATCTTCAACCTGATCCAGGAAGCCGTCAACGGCAGTAAGATCATCGCGCTTACCGAAACAGGTAATCTTCTCGACCCCGATTCACAGTTTGAAAACAGCGCCCTCTGGAGCTTCTTCATGGGATGGTATGAGCAGGATGCCAACGGCCCCGGTTTCCTCACATGGAACCTCAACGGCGAGTGGAACACCGTGCTCAACAATCCCCTCGTTCTCAACCAGGGCGATTTTAGCCTGAAATAATCCTCTCGGACTTAATCATAGGAAGAGGGTATCAAAAATGGTACTATACGGCAACATTCCGATACCCTCTTCCTCTTTTTATCCATTTCCCGCGAAACCTTTTTTAGTTACCTTTGCAAGTCTTCAGACTGCATACGTGGTTCTGACAAATTGAACCGCTATTATATCGTTTGATCCTGAAGAGCTGCTTAACTAACTAACCATATAAAGAAATGAAATACGGCTATTTCGACGACATTAACCGCGAATATGTGATCACCGAGCCCAAGACCCCCTGGCCCTGGATAAACTACCTCGGAAACAAAGACTTTTTCTCTCTCATCTCAAACACCGCAGGCGGATATTCCTTCTACAAGGACGCTAAATTCCGTCGTATCACACGTTACCGCTACAACGGTGTCCCGATGGATGCCGGCGGTCGATATTTCTACATCAAAGACGGTGACACCGTCTGGAATCCCGGTTGGAAACCGACCAAAACTCCGCTCGACGCCTACGAGTGTCGCCACGGCATGAACTACACTGTCATCAAAGGCGAGAAAAACGGTCTCGAAGCAAAAGCCCTCTTCTTCGTGCCCCTCGAAACACATGCCGAAATCACAAGGCTCACCCTTACCAACAAAACCGACAGCCCCAAGAGCTTCAAACTCTTTTCATTCATAGAATGGTGTCTGTGGAACGCAGCCACCGACATGGAGAACTTCCAGCGAAACTTCTCCACAGGTGAAGTCGAGATCGACGGCTCCACCATCTATCACAAAACCGAATATAAGGAACGCCGCAACCACTACGCGTTCTACAGCGTCAACACCCCCGTCAACGGCTTCGACACCGACCGCGAGACCTTCATCGGACTTTACAACGGCTTCGACGAGCCTGACGCAGTCATCGAAGGCCGCCCGCGCAACTCCGTGGCCCACGGATGGTCGCCCATAGCATCCCACTATCTTGAAATAACCCTCGCCCCCGGAGAGTCGCGCGACCTCATCTTCATGCTCGGCTACATCGAAAATCCCCAGGACGAGAAATGGGAATCAAAAGGAATCATCAACAAAGCTCCCGCCCGCACCATGATGGCCCGCTTCGACACGACCGAAAAAGTCGACAAAGCCTTCGCCGAACTCCGCACATACTGGGACGAACTTCTCGGCCGCTTCTCAGTCCGTTCGGGCGACGAGCGCCTCGACCGCATGGTCAACATCTGGAACCAATACCAGTGCATGATCACCTTCTGCTTCTCCCGCTCCGCATCATTCTTCGAAAGCGGCATAGGCCGAGGCATGGGCTTCCGCGACTCCAATCAGGACCTCGTGGGCTTCGTCCACCAGATCCCCGCACGTGCCCGAGAGCGCATCATCGACATCGCATCAACCCAGTTCCCCGACGGCGGCTGCTACCACCAGTACCAGCCACTGACCAAGCGCGGCAACAACGACATCGGCGGCGGATTCAACGACGACCCCATGTGGCTCATCTTCGGAACCGTGGCCTACATCAAGGAAACCGGCGACCTTTCCATCCTCTCCGAACCGGTCCCATTCGACAATCAGCCAGGATCAGAAGTCTCGCTGATGGATCACCTTAGAGTATCCTTTGATCACGTCATCAACAACCTCGGCCCCCACGGACTCCCGCTCATCGGCCGCGCCGACTGGAACGACTGTCTCAACCTCAACTGCTTCTCCAATGACCCCAACGAGTCATTCCAGACAACTGAAAACCGATCCGAAGGCTCAAAAGCCGAATCGCTCATGATCGCAGGCCAGTTTGTCATCTACGGCCGCGACTACGAAGAACTCTGCCGCCGCATGGGCCTCGACGCCGAAGCAGACCGCGCACGCACCCATGTCGACGCGATGGTCGAAGCCGTCAAAGCCCACGGATGGGACGGCGAATGGTTCCTCCGCGCCTATGACTACTTCGGACGCAAGGTCGGATCTCATGAAAACAAAGAAGGCAAAATCTTCATCGAATCGCAGGGATGGTGCACAATGGCCGGAATCGGACTTGAGGAAGGCATGCTCGAACAGTCGCTCGACTCAGTGAAGAAATATCTCGACTGCGAACACGGCATCGTGCTCAACAACCCCGCCTTCACCGAATACGTCATGGACTACGGCGAAATCTCCACCTATCCCGCAGGCTACAAGGAAAACGCCGGAATCTTCGCCCACAACAACCCCTGGGTCATCATCGGCGAGACCGTCCTCGGCCGCGGCGACCGCGCCTGGGAATACTATCAGAAAATCTGTCCCGCCTATCTCGAAGACAAGAGCGACCTCCACAAGGTGGAACCCTACGTCTACTGCCAGATGACAGCCGGCAAAGACGCCGCCCGCCCCGGAGAAGCCAAAAACTCATGGCTCACAGGCACAGCCGCCTGGAACTGGTATGCCATCACTCAGTTCATCCTCGGCATACGTCCCGGCTATGACGGACTCGTCGTCGATCCCTGCATCCCCGCCTCCTGGGACGGCTATGAAGTCAGCCGCCGCTTCCGTGGCGCAGGCTATCGCATCTCCGTCACCAACCCCGCCCACGTCAGCCGCGGAGTGAAACAGGTCATAGTCAACGGCACCCCCGTCCGGGGCAACGTGATACCGCTCTGCCCCGAAGGCTCCGACAACAGCGTCCAAGTCATCCTCGGCTGAAACATCACGCCCCCGCTCCCCACAGACAATAGAAACTATCTTTATGAAACACTATCTTCTGCCCCTCGCCGCCGCCTGTCTCCTCACAGCCTGCGGCTCCGGCAAAACAAACTCCGAACAGATGCCCGCTGATTCGCTCACGCCCGTCCAGACGCTCGCAGCCCGCCTCGACTCCGCATCCGCCTCCGGACGCTTCTTCTTCGGCCACCACGACGACACAGCCTACGGCCACCGCTGGGCCTATGCCGCCGACTCCTCCGATGTCAGAAACGTCACCGGCCAGTATCCCGGACTCATGAGCTGGGATCTCGGACTCATCGAACTCGACTCTGCCCGCAACCTCGACGGCGTGCCCTTCGCCTTCATGGCCGAGCAGATCGCAGCACAGCACCGCCGCGGAGGCATCAACGCCATCAGCTGGCACCCCGTCAACCCCTCCTCGCGCGGCAACTCCTGGGATGTCTCCACCGCCCCCCTGCGCCAGTTAGCCTCTGACAAGGCTCTCGCCGACACCCTCGACACCTGGATCAGCCGTGCGGCCCGCTTCATAGCCTCCCTCAAAGACGCCGACGGCAACCCCATTCCGGTAATCTTCCGCCCCTGGCACGAAAACTCCGGCTCATGGTTCTGGTGGGGCAAAGACAGTGCAACTCCTGAGGAATACATCGATTTGTGGAAACGCACCCGCCGGGGCTTCGATGCCGCGGGAGTTGACAACGTTCTCTGGGCCTACTCTCCTGACAAAGACCTCACCCGCGAGGAATACTTCGCCACATATCCCGGCGATGACTACGTCGACATCCTCGGCACCGACATCTACCACTTCGACGGCGAAAAAGGTGTGGAGCAGTACACCGGACGCATCCGCTCGCAGCTCCCCTTCGTGGTCGACGAAGCCCGCAAGCGCGGCAAGATCGCAGCCTTTACCGAAACCGGACTTGAAGGCCTTGAGATAGCCGACTGGTACACCCAAGTGCTTCTTCCGGCCATCGACAGCATCCCCGTGGCCTACGTCTGCGTCTGGCGCAACGCCATCGAGACCGAGAAACCCAACCATTTCTACGTCCCCTACACAGGCCATCCCGCCGAAGCAGACTTCCGGAAATTCCACTCCACACCCCGACCGATATTCGTTGACTGACCCCGGACGCCACTCTCTCCCAGTCCACAGCTCAGTCATACATATAACAAAAACAAAAAACAGTCTCTAAAAGCCTCTAAACAGATGGATCTTTTCAATTATCGTAAAAATCTTGTCCTTGCCCGCTACGAGGAACTCGTCACCCGTCCCAACACCCCGATTCAGGGCAACGGCGTCTACGAGCGCTATGCCAACCCGGTCATCACAGCCGAAATGGTGCCCCCGACATGGAAATACGACTTCAACCCCGCCACCAACCCCTACTTCATGGAGCGCATCGGCTGCAACGCCACTCTCAACTCAGGCGCCATAAAGTGGAACGGCAAATACATCCTCATGGTCCGTGTCGAAGGCAACGACCGCAAATCATTCTTCGCAGTGGCCGAAAGCCCCAACGGCATCGACAACTTCCGCTTCTGGCCTCACCCCGTCACCATGCCTGACACAGAAGATCCTGCCACCAACGTCTATGACATGCGCCTTACCCACCATGAAGACGGCTGGGTCTACGGCCTCTTCTGCGTAGAGCGTCATGATGACTCATGCCCCGGCGATCTCTCGGCAGCCACAGCAGCCTGCGGCATCGCCCGCACCCACGACCTCATCAACTGGGAACGCCTCCCGGATCTGAAATGCAAGTCGCAGCAGCGCAACGTAGTGCTCCACCCTGAATTTGTCAACGGCAAATACGCCCTCTACACCCGCCCGCAGGACGGCTTCATCGACACCGGTAGCGGCGGCGGCATCGGCTGGGCGCTCATCGACGACATCACCAATGCCGAAGTAACCGAAGAGACCATCATTGACCGCCGTTACTACCACACCATCAAGGAAACCAAAAACGGCGAAGGCCCGCACCCCATCAAGACCTCCAAAGGCTGGCTCCATCTTGCCCACGGCGTGCGCGGCTGCGCCTCAGGCCTGCGTTATGTCCTCTACCTCTACATGACCTCGCTTGAAGAGCCCTGGAAGAAAATCGCATCGCCCGGCGGCTACTTCATGGCTCCGGTGGGCGGCGAATATATCGGCGACGTGATGAACGTCCTCTTCACCAACGGCTGGATCGCCGACGAAGACGGCAAAGTATTCATCTACTACGCATCGTCTGACACCCGCATGCACGTTGCCACATCGACCATCGACCGCCTTGTGGACTACTGCCTCAACACCCCTGAAGACGGACTTTCCACCTCGGAATCGGTCCGCACTCTCAACCGCCTGATCGACAGCAATCTTGAGATCCTCGGCGAATAAAACCCACCTGCGAATTGGCCCGATTGACTGACGATTGGGCCAATTCGCATTAAAAGCATTAAAAGGTTGGTTCTTTAACAAGCTCCAAGAAACACAAACTCCAGAAGTCAGCCCCCGCCGGGCCGACGCGAAACCTCTCCACCCCCCACATTTACGTCTTCTTACCTCAAATTCTGATATGGCTCCTTTAAAAGAAAAAATAGGCTACGGCTTCGGTGACATGGCCTCGTCCATGTTCTGGAAAGTCTTCAGCTACTACCTCCCGTTTTTCTATGCCAACGTATTCGGCATAAGTCTTGTAGACACCGGTGTGCTCCTGCTTGTCACCCGCATCTGGGACGCCGTCTCTGACCCCATGATGGGCATCGTCGCCGACCGCACCAAGACCCGCTGGGGCAAATACCGCCCCTACCTGCTGTGGGTGGCCGCCCCCTTCTCAATCTGCGGCATACTCCTGTTCACCACCCCTGACTGGGGCTATGCAGCCAAACTCGTATGGGCCTACGTCACCTACATCCTCATGATGACCGTCTACACCGGCATCAACGTCCCCTATGGAGCCATGCTCGGAGTCATGACCGACGACTCGCAGGAAAAGACCGTCTTCTCATCCTTCCGCATGTTCTTCGCCTACGGAGGCTCCTTCATAGCCCTCTTCGCCTGGGATCCCCTCTGCAAGTTCTTCTCCACCTCGATGGGCATGTCGCTCCAGAGCAGCTGGCAGTTTGCCATGATAGTGATAGCAGCCTGCTGCTTTGTCCTCTTCCTCCTGTGCTTCAACTTCACCCGCGAGCAGCTCACCACCGTCAGCTCGGCCTCACTCGGCAAAGACCTCAAGGCGCTGCTGACCAACAAACCCTGGTGGCTTCTCAACGGAGCCTCGCTCTGCTTCAACCTCTTCAACACCGTGCGCGGTGCCACTGTGGCATTCTTCTTCGCCGACATCATCGGAGGCGAACAGCACATAGCCATCTTCTCACTCTCGCTTCTCTTCTACTCCGGCCTCTTCCTCGGAGTCGGCGAGGTTGCCAACATGGTAGGAGTGGCTCTCGCAGTGCCCGTCACCAACAGATTCGGCAAGAAACCCACCTTCATTCTGGTCGACGCCCTGCTCATCATCTTCAGCGTGATCTTCTTCACCCTCTCGCCTGAGTCAAACGGCGGTCTGCTGATGATGCTCCTGCTCCAGATAGTCATCTCGGTGCTCACAGGCGTGATGGCGCCGCTCGTATGGTCAATGTATGCCGATATCAGCGACTACTCCGAACTGAAAACCCGCTCGGCCTCTACCGGCCTCATCTTCTCCTCGGCCTCTATGGCCCAGAAATTCGGCGGAGCCATCGGCGGCGCGGCAGTCATGTGGCTTCTCAGCGGCTGCGGCTACATCGAACGCACCGATGCCAACCAGGGAATGAGCATAGTCCAGCCCGCAAGCGCCATAGAATGTCTCTGGATGCTCATGACCTTCATCCCTGCCGGAGTTGCCCTCCTCTCCATGCTCATAGTCTGGCTCTATCCGCTCGGCACCAAAGAGATGAAAGATATCGTGGCCCGGCTCAAACTCCAGCGTGAGCAACCTGTTGATGACGATCCCGACCGCTTCGTCGAACCAGTCTGAAACGGCCTATTCTAAGAGGTTATTTTTTTACAACCTCTAAACATCCTCTTATAAAGAACCCCGTATCAACTCTTCAGAAATGAATCAGGAAACTCTAAAAGTCTTCCGTCAGGAACTGCTTGACAACCTGACCTGCAACATACTCCCTTACTGGCTCGACCGGATGACCGATCCGCGCGGAGGCTTCTATGGCCGCCGCGACGGCTCTGACAATCTCGATGCCGACGCTCCCAAGGGCGCCATACTCAATGCCCGCATCCTCTGGTCATTCTCCGCAGCCGCTCTCGCCACCGGAAACCCCGATTATCTCGCGGCGGCCACCCGTGCGCGCAACTACATTGCAGACCGCTTCATTGACCGCGAATTCGGCGGCGCTTTCTGGAGTCTCAACGCCGACGGATCGCCCCTCGACACCAAAAAGCAGTTCTACGCCATCGCCTTCATCATCTACGGTCTCGCGGAATACTATCGCGCCTGCGGTGATGAAGAGTCGCTGCGCCTCGCTACAGAGCTTTTCGACGCCATCGAGACCCATTCGCGCGACCGCGTGAAAAACGGCTATATCGAGGCCACCACCCATGACTGGCAGCCGATAGCCGACATGCGCCTGAGCGACCATGACGCCAACGCCTCCAAGACCATGAACACCCATCTCCACATCCTTGAAGGCTACACCAACCTGCTCCGCGCGCTGAAAGAAAAATGTCCGGCATCGTTGGAGACACGTGTGGCCGATGTAGAGGAAGCCACCGTCAATCTGCTTCAGATCTTCCTTGACCGCATCGAAAATCCCGTCAGCCACCATCTGACTCTCTTCTTTGACGATGACTGGAACATCCAGCCCGGAGCCGAGAGCTACGGACATGACATCGAAGCCTCATGGCTGCTGCTTGAGACAGCCCACGTCATCGGTGACCCGCAGTTGACCGCCAAGACCCTCGACCACACGGCCCATATAGCCCAGGCTGCCCTTCAGGGCCGCTGCGTGGACGGGTCAATGGTCTACGAGCGCCATCCCGCCGGAAACTATGACAACGACAAGCACTGGTGGGTGCAGGCTGAAAACGTCATCGGGCAGCTCTGGCTCGCGCAGTTCCACGGACAGCCCGTGCAGCTCGACCGCGCCCTGCAGTCATGGCGCTACATAGCCGACAATCTTGTGGACCCCGCCGGCGAGTGGCACTGGTCGCGCCGGGCCGACGGTTCAGTCAACACCGCCGATGACAAGGCCGGATTCTGGAAATGTCCCTACCACAATTCACGCATGTGCATCGAAGCCGTCAGATCTCTTGACAGCTTCATAGAGGGATAAGACCCCGTTCCGCTGATGGAAAACTTCATCGGTGGATGATGCCACCCTCCGGCAATAATCACAGCCCTCGCAGCGTTTATTAGAAAGCGCCGCGAGGGTTTTCGCTTTGCTGACAGTCTGACCGTCTGCGTCAGCCGCCACCGTAAAAAACGTGCTCTGCGCCACTCTTCACGAGCCGACGCAGAGCAATCATTATAATCAAAAAGCTAATTCTATTACGTTTTATGTCTTTTTGACTCGACAAAGGCGCTAAGGTTTAATATAAACATTCTGTTTTAACGCTATTTAACACAACGGACTCCATATGGGCAAATCAACTGCAACTCCTCTCGAACTCCTTGCTCCGGCCCGCACGGCCGACACCGCTATTGCCGCCGTCACGGCAGGTGCCGATGCGGTTTACATCGGCGCGTCGAGTCACGGTGCCCGCCGGGCCGCGGCCAATTCCGTGGCCGAGATAGGACGGGCTGCAGAATTCGCCCATAGGTTCGGCGCCCGGATCTATGCCACCGTCAACACGATTGTCTATGACGATGAGATCAGATCAGTCGAAAGGCTTGTCGGTGAGCTCTATCGTGCCGGTGTCGATGCCCTGATAGTCCAGGACATGGCCCTTCTGCGCATGGATCTGCCACCCATCGAGCTTCATGCCAGCACCCAGTGCGACATCCGTGATGTCGCCAAGGCCCGTTTTCTGGCCGATGCTGGCTTCTCACGCCTGGTGCTTGCCCGCGAGCTCTCTCTGAAAGAGATAGCCGAAATTCATGCCGCAGTGCCTCAGACTCCGCTCGAAGCTTTCATCCACGGTGCGCTCTGTGTCAGCTACAGCGGCGACTGCCGTGCAAGTTTCGTCACCACCGGCCGCAGCGCCAACCGCGGAGAGTGTGCCCAGATCTGCCGTCTGCCATTTGACCTTGTCGATGGCTCCGGCCGTCAGCTTGTCAGCGGCCGCCATCTGCTTTCGCTGCGCGATCTGAACCGCTCGTCGGTAATGCCCGAACTGGCCGGGGCCGGAGTCACCTCCTTCAAGATCGAAGGCCGTCTCAAGGACGATGCCTATGTCAAGAATACGGTGGGAGCCTACAGCCGCATTCTCGACCGCCTGGTCAGCGAGAGCGGCGGCCGTTATGTCCGTCAGTCGGCCGGAAGTGTCAGCCTCGGTTTCAGTCCCTCGCTCGAAAAGAGTTTCAACCGCGGATTCACCCCCTATTTCCTCACCGGGCGCGCCCCTGCCAAGGGAATGGCCTCAATGGCAAGCCCTAAGGCCATCGGCCAGAAGATAGGCACAGTCACCGCCTGCAATGCAAAATTCATCACCGCACGCCTCGACGCGCCTCTGGCCAACGGCGACGGTCTCGGATTTTTTACCCCTGCAGGAGCTTTTACCGGCTTCAGGCTAAACCGTGCGGATGGCAACCGTCTTTTCCCGGCCTCGCCCCAGACCATTCCGGCTGGCACTGCGCTCTACCGCAACCGCGACAAGAATTTCGACGATCAGATCACCGCGGCCAAGACGCGCCGGACGCTGGCGGTCGACATGTCGCTCCACCTCCGCCTGCCCGACCGCCTGATGCTTGAGATGACTGACGAGCGCGGAGTCTCGGCCTCGGTAGTGGCCACACTCGACTCACCCTTGCAGACCGCCGTCACCCCGCAGGCCGCCCCGCGCCGCAAGATTCTCGACAAGCTCGGCGCCACCGTCTATCATGCAGGCCGTATAGTAGACCTTGCAGGCGATTATTTCATACCTGCCTCAGCCCTTGCCTCGCTTCGCCGCGACTGCGTGGAGGCTCTGGAGCGCGCCTCACGCATGACCTATTCCTATTCCTACCGGCTCCCTGAGAAGCCTGATGCAGGGCTTCCCCAAGGCTCTGTGCTTACGGTCCATGACAACGTGGCCAACCGCCTTGCCCGCGAGTTCTACAGCGATCACGGAGCATCGGCCATAGGCTCTGCCGTGGAAACCGGCGGAGACAACTCGCAGGCTCCGGTAATGACCACCCGCTATTGCCTGCGGCGCGAGCTCGGAAAGTGTCTTCGCGAACCCTCCGGCAAGGAATGGAAAGGTCCGCTGACCTTGATCAGCGGACCTGTAAGACTCCGGGCCGACTTCGACTGTCAGGCTTGCCGGATGAATCTTTATCACGTAGGAGAGTGAGACTTTTCAGCTGTCCATAAAGACCAGATAGACGGCCGCTATCAGCAGGCAGAATGCCAGAAAGTGATTCCAGTGGAGCGCCTCGCCTTTGAAAAACACTATGGTGAAAATCGAGAACACCACCAGTGAGATAACCTCCTGCATGACCTTCAGCTGAAGCAGCGAGAACTGGCCGCCGTTGCCGGCGAAACCGTAGCGGTTTGCCGGAACCATGAAGAGATATTCAAACAGCGCGATGCCCCATGAGAGCAGGATCACCAGCATCAGCGGGGTCTGCGAGGTTATGACCTTCATTTCCGACAGCTTCAGCTGTCCGTACCAGGCGAAAGTCATGAAAATGTTGCTTATGACAAGCAAGCCCAATGTAAGCCATCCGTTCATTGTCTGAGGGAATTTTTTAGAAACTTGTCATGCGGGCCTTTTTGTCAGGAGCCGACAGCAGTTTGTCGAGTTTCCCGGCCGAGATGTAGTCGATGAGTATTTTATAGAGCACCTCATTGCTCTTGGCGAGAGTCACGCCCTTTTTCAGAGGCTCCATATAGTCATTGCCTGCGGCGAGATAGTCGATCGTGGCAAGGCGGTAGCTGCGTTTCGGGTCAATAGGCTTGCCGTCGATGGTCACGCTGTTGACAGCCTTGGTCGAGGGATCATAGACCGCCTTGACATTGCCGCTCACTCCGTTGCCGTCCTGCGCGGCCATGATGCCGAAGTTGTCTATCAGATCCTGGCCCTTGATCTCGATGACTACTATAGAGTTGTCAAACGGAGCGATGTCAATGATCTCGCCCTGGGTGATGGGGCCGGCGGCAAGTGAGTTGCGGATACCGCCCTTGTTCATGATGGCCAGGTCGACAGGCTTTCCGCAGATTTCCTCTCCGCGGATCTTGACGAAATCGCTCAGCAGATTGAGCATCTCTGTCGACTTGCGTTCGAACTCGAAAGGCGAGTTGCCTATCACCTGCGAGCGCATCGAGTCGACTTTGGCGCGGTAGGGGGCCACGATTGATTCGATCTTCGAGCCAACGCGGCTGTCCAGACGGCTGTCAACGGAGATCAGCTTGGCGCTGACCTCCTTGGTGTCAAGGTTGATGTCGATCTCGCCGAGGTTCACACCGCTTGATCCGGTCTGCAGCACACTGATAGTGTCGCCGGCGGCGTTTGCCACTCTCCAGGCGGGCACTCCGGCGCGCTTGTCGGCCGGGTCAATCACCGTGTGGGAGTGACCGCCGATGATCACGTCGATGTCACGTGAGTTTCTGGCGATGTCAAGGTCGCTGTAGCCGGGCTCGTTGTCATAGCCGATATGGGTCACGGCAATCACCATGTCGGCGCCGTCTTTCTTGAGCCGGGCGGCCTCTTCGTTGGCAGCCTTTACGCCGTCGATGTATTTGACACCGGTGTAGTTCGACTCGGTCACAATTCCCGCCGGATCAAGATTGATGCCGATGAACCCCACGGTCTTGTCGCCGATCTTTTTCATCATCGAGGGTACAAAAAGGCCTTCGAGGGTCGATTCGCTGAAGTCATAGTTGGTGCTGAGGCGCACGGCGTTGAGTTGTTTCCACTCCTTGGCGAGCTGCTCCATGCCTTTGTCAAACTCGTGGTTGCCGAGAATCTGTATGTCATAGCCCATAGCGTTCATGACCTTGCGCTCCACTTCTCCGCCGAAGAGGGTGTAGTAGAGCGAGCCCTGCACTGCATCGCCGGCATCAATCAGCATGACGTTTTCATTAGCGCCGCGCACACTGTCGATCAGCACATCGCGCCGCGACACGCCGCCGAGGTTGTGGCGGTCGGGGTCGATGGCCGAGTGGGTGTCGTTTGTGTGGAGAATCACAAGCCGGTTGGCCGAATCGTCTTTCTTCGTGCAGCTGCTCACGCCGAAGAGGGCCGCTAAGACACACGCTATCAGTAATCTGTTGAGTTTCATATGCTATATTGATATAATATCTAAATTACATTACAAACGGCACTTCGCAAAAGTTTCTCACTCCCGCAAAACGCATCGGCAAAATTAGCAAAAATCCTTGAATACCGGAGGCAAGAGGTTGTTTTTAAACGAGCTCTAAAAATCATCATGGCCGGCGAAAGACTTCGGGGCGCTCCGTAGGGGTGCTTACTGTCGGGCCAGACGGCGGCGCAGCCTGTTTGCCGCACGGCGCACCTCCTGCTCGTAAAGGCGGCGTTCGCGGCGGTTGCGCGGTCTGAACGGCTCCGGTTCTTCGTCCTCGGCATCATCGGAGTCAACATCCTGTTCGGCTGCTGCGGGGGCAGACACTGCCGCAACGGCTGCGGGCTCACGGTGTTTTCGGGCGGCATCGGCCACTCTTTCGGCGGCGCGCTGACGTGCACGGCGTGAACGCTGGAGAGCCTTGTCAATCTCCATGCGCAGCAGGTTGAAAACCAGAATTGTAGCGGCGTCTGAGCCGCCCGGAGGCAGAGTGCCGTCAGCCATATAACGGTCAATGCAGCCCATAGTCGCCTCCGCGGCATCCTCACGGCCTACACTCCTCAGAGAGTCTCTTACGCGGTCTGTGATAGTGGAATAGAAGTTTTTTGATACCGGACAGAGTGGCTTTCGTGTATGTTTTTTCATAGCGCAGTAAATTTTGACTTTTAGTTTACCGCAAAGATAATCACCTCTGTCCCCCGTTTTAGTGCGATAATGCGGGAGAGGGCAAAAAACATAGTCCCCCGTTGCCGTTAACCAGCCTCTCCGAGGCAGAAGTCTCTTTCTCACCAATACCCCAGGCACCGCTCGGCCCTTTGGGCTCTCGCTTACCCTGGGGTTTCGAAAACTCAGTCTCTTCGAGACTTTTATGGAAGCCACCATCTCATCCGAAACTCGCCTTATCGGACACCCGTCGCCTGCGTGGCCGTCCGGACCCCGTCTTGCGGACACGCGCTGACCGTGAGCGGTCCGGGCCCGGTGTTGTCATTCTGAATTGGCGTTGTCTGGTCCTGTCGTTGCCTGCGGGTCCATTCGGAACGGTAAATCGGTGTCCTCGACCGGACACCATATTTGTTTGAATGTCTTTCCTCCCCGACACCTGCGCGCGTTGCGCTTCGGTGTCGGGGGCTACGAGTAAATCGGTGTCCTGGCGGACACCCGCTGCCCGCTGCCCGTCCGTCCCCCGCCTTGCCGCCGTCCTCCGTTGCCTGTGTGACCATCCGGACCCTGTCTTGCCGGGTTTGGCGCTGCCTTTGGATCTGTCCGGGTCACGCTGCGCGTGCTGAGACCGGATGGTGATGTCCGTCAGGACATCGGTTTACTCGTAGCCCGTGACACCGCAGCGCACAGCGCGCAGGTGTCACGGGTTTGCGATCCCCTCCAGCATGTGGTGTCCGGACGAGGACACCGATTTACCGCCCCGGATGGAATGCTAATAATTAAAATATTTTTTAACTTTATGAAATCTTTATAGCTCTTTTCGACCAATTTTAGGCTTTAGTTCAGTCATTATGGAACCCCATAACTCTTTCACAAAATCTAAAAATTGACTCGAAAATATTCTCTAAATCTTAACATAAATCAAAAGTAAACACGACTCTTAAAAGTCGTTGTATCGATCTTGTCAAGGCGATCAATCCTGACGTAACGCTCCGATTATAAAGCTGCCTACTGTATGTCGATCAGCTTGTGGGTCTGTAGCGAGAGCCGCCAGTGGGGATGGGCGAGGATGTAGCTGACGGTCGCGGCCGTGTTCGAGCCGCTAAATATCATTATAAGCTATTACTGTCCGCTAAACCATAAAAGGGTGAGTCCAACTTCTTGAACAGCAGAAGTTGGGCTTACTTTTTGTATTTGACAAGCCCCCTCAGCAGTTTTCGGGATCTTCAGGAGGGGATTCCGAGGCCTCTGCGAGCATGATTTTCAAGTCAGCGTCGGGCTGATTTAGGAACTTTTCGAGATTCAGATAATACATCAGTACAATTCTGACGATTGTAGCCAGTCCAGAAAAGCTCCAACGCCTTTGCAAGGTGCTTTGTAAGACCGAGAGCAACAGATTAGCTATGAGCGTTACCCAAATCTGTATTTTTATGGCATTGGCACTTTCGCCATAGAAGTATCGCAAAGGGAAGTTCTGCTTTATCTGCTTGAAAAGCGACTCAATCTGCCATCGGCGACGGTAGATGGCCACGATTGTCTCCAGAGGCATGTCGAAGTCATTGGTGAGAAGCGATATAAGTTTTGGCTTCTTGCCTTTCTTAATGTCAACGTATGTGATTATTCTTGCAATGTGGTTGATGCCGTCTTTACGGAACACTACGACCTGTTCACGGTACTCCATCAGTCCCTGTGGATTCTGGTGCATACAGTCCACAAGTATTTCATAACTGAGGTTTTTCTTCATTTTGGTTACATATACCACCCCTCGATCCGTCAGTTCCTCGAATTTGGCATAGTTGATATATGCACGGTCAAGTGCTACTATCTCGTTGTGGCTGTAATGGCTCGGTGCAAGCATGAAGGAGTCATTGGTCGCTGCCGAAGTGAACTGCACGTCGCAGTGAACGCCCTCATTGGCATGTATGACCGAGTGTACCTTGATGCCGCCTTTCTTCTTTCCCGTCTTCGGATGACGGCCAACACCCTTGAAAATAGCATTGGAGAACAACGTGATTGTAGTGGAATCGATGATTCTAAGCCGTCTTATCCACTCTTCCGTGCCATTGCGTCGGCTGTCCGAGGAAAGAATGTCTTTATTGGCTGCATACAAGTCGCGGTATACATCTTCAAAGAACTTCTCTGAACGTCTGGCATTTGCATCCGACAAGGTGCTCCGCCTGGGCACAGTGTCAATGCCTACATGATGGAGTTTGCGTACCTCGGCTGTCATAGAAGTCTCTATCTCACGCAATGAATCGAAGCGCTGTATGACAGCATATAGCATCGTAAGCAAATGCGTATAGCCGTCAAAGCTCTTGACATACTTCTCTCCGCCGTGTTTTCGGCTGATTTCAACTATTTTTTCACGATCAAGTGATTTTATCAGCTGACCATATGTCGGCTGTCCGAAGAAATTACTACTTTTACTCATGGTTATTTAAGATAGTTTGGCGACATCAAAATAACCATTTAGGGCTGACTCCTGCAATAGGTGCCAGCCCTAATTTTTCAATCGCTCAAAAAAAGTTTAGCGGACAGTAATAATTATAAGCATGTCTTTTATGTTTGTAGATTGGTATTATTCCCTTGATTGTTAAGGCTATGTCAATTTGATGGTGCCTAAATCGTTGTGACTTTGGTGGATTTCGATGTGGTTGCCATATTTAGAGATATTATTGTCCGCTAAACCATAAATCACGTGACCGTGATTTTATCAACTGACCATATATTGGCTGTCCGAAGAAATTACTACTTTTGGGCATGGTTATTCATGGACTGTTTGGCGATACCCAAATAACCAATTAGAGCTGACTCATGCAAATGGAAATCGACTTTAATCGCTTGTATTAGCAAGAATCAGTCCTAAATTTTTAATTCCTCAAAAAAGTTTAGCGGACAGTAATAATTTAGAGATATAAAGTTTCAAATTATTTGTGAATTATTTGAGTATGTAATATATTTGCAGAAAAATATATCAGTAAAAACACAATGAAAGTAAAAAGTCTCTCTCTGGTTACAACTTATAAATGTACTGCGTCATGTGCAAATTGTTGTTTTGAGTGTAATCCAAATAGGTCTGAAAAAATGCCTTTGAATATTGCAAAAAAATATATTGATGAAGTTATTTCTGTCTTTAATGAGATTGAAGTGGTAGTTCTAACAGGAGGAGAATGTTTTATTGATCTGCCATATTTGATTTCGTTAATAAATTATATTGCGGATAAAGAGTTAATTTGCAGGGTTGTTACAAATGCATTTTGGGCGAAAACTAAAGATGCGGCTATAAGTGTTCTAAAGAGATGTAAGAATGCGGGATTAGCTGAGTTAAATATCAGTACTGGTGATGAGCATCAAATATTTATTCCGTTTGAAAACATAAAAAATGTAATCCATGCAGCAACGGCTTTAGATATATTGACGGTGGTTAATGTCGAGTCGGGTAGTAGACGTAATTTTGGGGTGAATAATATATTGCAAGATGAAGATGTTAAATTAATTTTACATGGAAATAAAAATATTAAACTACATATAGCCCCTGGTTTATGGATGCCTTTTACAGAAGAAAGCCTATCATTATTTCGGAATAAAAAAGAAAATGTACCATATTTTCTTAAAGAAAGATGCCATAATATATTTAATGGGATTACAATATCTCCTGAAGGTAAAATGTTATCTTGTTGTGGATTACCAGTTTTGTATATTCCATACTTTAACTTGGGAGATTTAGAATTTGGTAATTTGTACAACCAGTATATTGCCCAGTTTGATGACTTCTTAAAAATATGGTTGTTTGTATCTGGTCCGTGGAAAATCTTATCTTTTATTGGTGAAAAATTAAATATTGATATCCCTGAGTGTCATGTTATTGCTCATACATGTTTTTATTGTGCATGCATATTTACCAATCCTCTCTATTTAAATGCGGCAAAAAAATATTATGGAGAGGTATATTCAATAGTGATGCTTAAATTTTCCTTTCTTATTAGACAGCTATAAAAATGAAAACGCCGAATAAAAATGTAAAAAGATTAGTAGTGTGGTCGGTCGCAAGTTCTTTAGTAGGAAGTTCTTGTTCAGGATTATATGCTGATCATGATTTAGATCGATTCACGACAGAAGTTAATAATAGAGTAATAGGGAAACAAGCTGCAATAAGTATTCATTTATCGGATGAACAATATGAATCATATGTTTATTATGCGAATATTGTTGATCAAATAATATCAGATCGATCATTTGCAAAAAAAATGATTGAAAATCCATCAAGATATTTGTGTAGTCGCAGTGGAAATAATATTAGTGGTAATATTGATGATATTCTTATATTAGATACTGGTTTACAAAGATTACTTCAGTCATTTGCGGATGATGATATTATGAATGCGATAGATGCAGGTGATGTAAAAGCATACCTATATCAGATGAAAAATAAAGGCTTTTTGTATCAACAAATAGAAGAGAATTATGATGTATTGAACCGAGAAGAAAAAAAATTATTTCTTTTGAGTTTAGGTGTTGAAGATCCCGATGCTATTGTAGATTCTATTGCCGTTGGAGTCTTTGTGGCATTATTCTATTTTGCTGTTGCTGTAATTTCACATGTTGCTGGTATGTATACGGCTTTTGTAGCTGCTAATATGGTTGCGGGATTCACAATTGTTGTAGATATGGCTGCATACACATCTGTTTCTGTCGCAGGATTACATTTAAATTGGGATAAAGAATTTGATATATGGCTTTTATCTTCATCGGATGAAGATGGCGATAAAGTTATAAATCTTAATGAAAATGAATGTCGGGAAGCTATTGATAATGTTATTCAAGTCTATAGTGAAATATTTGCAGATGAAGTTAAGGATATAGACATAGATCGTTTAATTGATACAGTAAGATTAAATGTCAACAAGCAGATTGAATCAGATCTATTGGACTTAAATAATGAATAATTATATGAAATTCAGATCAAAGATTGACCTGTGGGTAGTTGTGGCGCTATTTCTGATCGTGGCGTTGCCGGTCGGGCTTCCGCTTTTCTATGCGTTTTCGTGGATAATGCTTGGGGTTGCCGTCATTACAGGGGCCATTCTTTGGTCTGTGACATTTGGAATAAGTTATGTAGTGACAGATCAAAAACTCCTGATCAGATGTGGCCCGCTCAGATTAGGGCAAGTGGATATAATGAAAATCACCGTGATAGAATCGACCGGCAGCATGTCGGCAGCCCCGGCGGCGTCATCTGACCGGATTGCGGTCTATTACAAAGGGAGCCGTCAGGCTGTGGTGATTTCGCCTGATGACAGGAAGGGATTTATCGATCTTGTCAAGGCGATCAATCCTGACGTAACGCTCCGATTATAAAGCTGCCTACTGTATGTCGATCAGCTTATGGGTCTGTAGCGAGAGCCGCCAGTGGGGATGGGCGAGGATGTAGCTGACGGTTGCAGCCGTGTTCGAACCGCCGTCGTAGCGAGGTGAGCTGCAGGGCTGTAGGAAATAGTGCATGGCCGGAAGCGAGTTGGCTATGGACTCGACATCCTGACCTTCGTAGACCACTTTGAGTTCGTCGATGTTGCGCAGGCGCACGGCTATCTCACCCCCATGGCCCTGCTTCGGCGAACAAGTCACCCAGTCAATCCCTTCGGGCAGAGGATTGGTGCCGTTTGTCTCGATCTGTATGAACCAGCCCTCGTCATGGAGCAGATCGACCAGCATCTGATCGAGTTGCAGCGAGGGTTCGCCTCCGGTGATGATTATGTGGCGTGTGGGATATTGCCCGATTGCCTCTACAATCTGCGCGGGGCTCATCAGAGTGTGTTCCTCGTGGCGGGTGTCGCAGAATCCGCATTTCAGATTGCAGCCGCTCATGCGCAGAAACACCGCGGGAGTGCCCGTGAAGTAGCCCTCGCCCTGAAGCGAATAGAAGATTTCGTTTATCCGGTAGCTCATAGAAATGGAGTAGTGGTAGGGGGAGTGTTGGTGGGGAATGGATTATTCGTCAGTCTCGTAGCTTGCCACGTTGCCCTCGCTTTCCTGCACGTCCACGCGGTAGCAGTGGGGAATCTGCTCGCAGATCCAGCGGGCAATGTTCTCGGCCGTGGGGTTGAAGGGGAGAAGCTCGTTGAAATTGCCGTGGTCGAGATAAGAGGTGATGTGCTTCTTGATGTGGCTGAAATCGGCCACCATCCCGTCGGCGTTGAGCTGGCGCGAACGGCAGTGGACAGTCACAATCCAGTTGTGGCCGTGCAGGCGGCTGCATTTGCTTTCATATGACAGTTCGAGGCGGTGGCAGCCTGCAAGTTCGAATCGCTTGGTGATATAGTACATAAGTAACTCTCTCTGTTTGAAGTAACTCTCTTAAGTAACTCTGAAAAATTATTTCTTGGCGCCGCTGACCGGATAGAGACCCTGCTCGGCGGCAAGACGGAGCATCAGTTCGCGGGCTTCTTCGTGGTCGTTGTGGATCACGCCGTCAAGCACCGCATTTTTGATGGCGCTCTTGATCTGGCCTACCACCGGACCGCCCGAAATGCCGAAGGTCTCCATGATCTCGGTACCGTCGACCGGCGGCTTGAAGTTGCGGATGTGGTCACGCTCGTTGAGGTCTACCATCTTGCGGCGCACAAGCGCGAAATTGTCGAGAATCCGGCGCACTTTCTCCTGGTTTTTGGACGTGATGTCGGCCTCGCAGAGGGTCATCAGATCTTCAATGTCATCGCCCGCGTCGTGGATCAGACGGCGCACAGCCGAATCCGTGACCTCGTCCTCCACCAGTGCTATGGGGCGCATGTGGAGCTCTACGAGTTTGGCCACATATTTCATCTTGGAGTCCTGCGGGAGCCTCATGCGGCGGAAAATGCGCGGCACCATCTTGGCACCGATGAAATTGTGGTTGTGGAAGGTCCAGCCTATTTTTTCGTCCCAGCGCTTGGTGACGGGCTTGGCTATGTCATGCATAAGCGCTCCCCAGCGCAGCCACACGTCGTCGCTCTTCTCGGCCACGTTGTCGAGCACGGCCATAGTGTGGTAGAAATTGTCCTTGTGGCCGCGACCGTTGACCACGTCCACCCCCTTCATGGCCGCCAGTTCTGGGAAGATGATGGCAAGCAGACCTGATTTCAGCAGCAGATCCCAGCCGGTTGACGGGCGGCGGGAGTGCATGATCTTCATCAGCTCGTCGACAATGCGCTCTTTTGAGATGATGCGTATGCGCTCGGCATTGCGGCGTATGGCCTCGAAGGTCTCAGGCAGGATGGTGAAATCGAGCTGAGTGGCGAAGCGGATGGCCCGCATCATGCGCAGAGGATCGTCGCTGAAAGTGACGTCGGGGTCGAGCGGAGTGCGCAGAATACGGCGCTCCATGTCGCCAAGTCCGTCGAAAAGGTCCACGAGCTGCCCGAAGCCGTTGCGGTTGACACACAGAGCCAAAGCGTTGACGGTGAAGTCGCGGCGCGAGAGGTCTTCTTCGAGAGTGCCGTCCTCGACCACCGGCTTGCGCGAGTTGCGGTCATAGCTTTCGCGGCGTGCGCCTACGAATTCGAGTTCCGTGTCGTGGCGCTTGACCTGCGCGGTGCCGAAGTTGCGGAACACGTTGAGGTGAGTGCCCCGGCCGAGGCGCGAGGCCACTATCTCGGCCAGCTCGATGCCGCTTCCCACGGTCACAAAGTCGAAATCCTTTGACGGACGGTCAAGAAACAGATCGCGCACACATCCTCCCACGGCATAGCAGGGGCGGCTGATCGAGTCGGCTGCCTCGCCGATGGAGTGGAAGAGCGGGAGGTCGATTTTTTTTACTATATCTTCTAAAGATTGCATTTTCAGGGGTTGGCTGTGGTGAGTGGGTGGGGAGGGGGAGCTGAGGCAGGCTGTGGCGCTCAGACGTCGAAATAGGAAATCTCCTCAGGGGCCGGGGTCAGGCATTCAATGCCGTCGTCATTGACGGCATAGGTATTCTCGATGCCTACGGCACCTGTGCCCGGAATCACGAATTTCGGTTCGAGGGCTATCACATTGCCTGCGGCGATGATGTCGCGCGAGCGGGGAGCGATCACCGGAAGCTCGTTGATCTCTATGCCGATGCCGTGGCCTATGAAGCCTGCATGCTGGCGGTGGCCCATGAAGTAGGGGTGCAGGCCGCACTCTCTGACCATCTCCTCGGCCTTGGCATAGAGCGCCTTGGCCTCGGCTCCCGGACGCATCATGGCGCAGAGCTCGCGGTGGATGTCGATTGAACACTGATGGGCCTTGAGAGCCAGCGGATCGACATTGCCAAGGGCGAATACACGGGTCATGTCGGTCATGTAGCCGTCAAAATTGCCGTTCATGTCGACCATCACCGTATTGCCCGGCTTGATGGTGTTGCCGTTGGCACCCACCGGCAGCGAGGGGTCCATGCCCTGGCCTCCCATTGCGAAATCGTAGGGCGAGGGGAAGTCGGCATTGTCGCCCACAAGCACGTTGCCCATATAAAGCTCCATCGAGTCTCCACTGATGCGGAACTGGCCGAGGCAACCTTCCAGACGGCTGAGTTTTTCGATCTCCACCTGAAGCTCAAGATCGTTCATGCCCGGCTGATAGAGATGAGGGATGCGGCTGTAGACATGGACATGCTTCACTCCTGAGCGGCGTATCATGTCGATCTCACCGGCAGTCTTCACCGCGCGGGCCTGGCGCATGACCGCAGAGGCGTTTTTAAGCTCGCTCTGCGGAAAGACGCTCTTCAGGCGCATGGCCGTAGAGTAGGGGAGCACATCCAGTTCGAGGCCTATGGCTTCGGGAACGTTCAGCCCCACAGTCTGGCCTATCTCTTCAGGCTTGCGGATATAGACCACACCGTCGCCTTCGAGTTCCACCGGCCGGCGCACAAAATAGATGACCGGACCTTCCAGAGGCAGATAGATGTATCCGGCGTAGACACGTCCGGTCAGATAGTATTTGTTGGCATTGTCAGAAATCAGCATGGCCGGAAGCTGATCGGCAGCCATCCGGACCCTGACCCTGTCAATGCGCATCTGCTGCTCTTCGGGAGTGAGGAGCAGCAGATGGCTGATGTCTATGGGTTTCATTATCGGACTATTCTTCATTGAGCTGGTCGGGAGAGATGCGGATGAGGGTCAGCATCGGCATTCCGTCGGAATCCTTCATGATAGCCTGGTCGGCAGATGCACCTTCAGTGCATGTGGCCACCTCTTCGAGAGCCACGAGGAATGACTGTTCGGTGGCAATGTCAGGGCAGGTCATGCGGGTGGTGGCGAGATCCTTGAACTCTATGCCGTCGCCCTTGTCGAGGTTGATGACCACGGTGCCGTTGAGAATATTGCAGCCGGCATTGCCGTGGATTTTGCATTCGTCAATATCGATCACCACCTTGATGGCTGTCGAGGCAGGAACCGGAGTACCCTTGATGGTAGTCACCTGCCATGCGCCGTTGAGGAACGATAGATTGCGCTTGCGGAGAGTCATGAGAGCCGTGCCTGATTCGGAATTGAGCGAGATGGAGTTGTTGTCGATCACACTGTAGGAAGCCACCTGGTTGATAGCCTGGTTGAAAGCGAATTCATAAGGCGCGTCCGGACAAGCTTTGAGCGAGGTGATAAACTCGCCGTTGGGATTGAGCTTCGTGCCTTTGACAATCCATGAACCGTTGAGGTAATTGCAGCCGTTGAAGCCGATCACCAGAATGGCGGTCTTCGCTTCAGGGATAGCCTTGAAAGTCACTTCGGGATGATTGTCGCCGTTGACCTTCACCTCCTCGCCGTTGATAGTGGTGACAGACCAGCTTCCGAGCAGAGGCTCGATCAGAGTTTCGGCAGATGCCGGTTTCGGCTGTCCGGTTACGGTAGTAGTCTTTACGTTTGCGTTTTCGCTATCCACGGTAGTGCCGTTTTTTTTGAATACATTGCAGCCTGACATAAGCAAAGTTGCTGAAATGGCGGTTGCTAACAGAGAAACAGATTTCATAATCATATATGTTTTTTTGAATTTCGGAAGGACGTTCGGGAACTCCGGCTACAACTTCGGGAGCCCATCGGGTTTTAGAGATTAAACATCCGAAAGCCCGACTTTGTGCGCCCTCCGTGAAGAATTGACAACAGTCAGACGCCACCGCGCCTGATCTAACTACACCACAAAAGTAATCAATTTCCCGCACATAGGCAATCTTTCCCCGCCAACGCCCCCGGCCACCGCGATAATTACATAACCCTTTGCAAAAAAAAAGATCTGTCTGACAAATCCTGGCATCGTTTGCTTTTAAGCGATGATCTGACCGTTTAAAGGATTACGTGGCTATGTTTTGTGCACATTTTTGGGACGGATGTGTTATATTTTGCGATGAAATGTGATTTAATAGAATTATTCTCACTATCTTTGCACTGAATAAATCGACCGATTATGGAACATGACGGCAAGGAACATAACGGCAAGCAGGAGCTGCTCGACAGACGCTATCTGCGCATGGCCCGCATATGGGCCGAGAATTCCTATTGCGAACGGCGGAAAGTCGGGGCGCTGATGGTCAAGGGGCGCACTATTATTTCCGACGGGTTCAACGGAACTCCGGCAGGCTTCGAGAATGTCTGCGAGGACGAGAGCGGTCAGACCAAGACCTATGTGCTCCACGCCGAAGCCAATGCCATCACCAAGGTGGCCCGCTCAAACAACTCTGCCGAGGGTTCGACGCTCTATGTTACCGCTTCTCCCTGTCTGGACTGCGCGAAGCTGATCATCCAGGCCGGAATAAAGAGGGTGGTGTTCAACGAACTCTACCGCATCACCGACGGCATAGATCTGCTGCGCCGTGCAGGGGTGGAATGCTGCCATATATCGGATGCCTGCGAGACTGACGGCGTTTAGAAATTAGCCGCCTGCTCCACGCCGGCCCATACTTAGAGGCCGTTGTTTTTTTGACAACCTCTTATTGCTATTCGTACATTATTACATTGTCTCTGATAAGATAAAAACATCAAAAAGCTAATTTTTTTGTAAAAACCTTCTATGAACAACCGTCTTAAGAAAACATCCGTCTGGATGCCGCTTGCCATTGCAGTGGCTCTCGTGGCCGGAATGTGGATCGGTAAATCTTTTTTCAATAATTCCGCAAGATGGAATTCCAGAAGCAAACTTGACACGATTCTGGAAATAATCGACCGCTCGTATGTCGACGATGTTGACCCCGACAGCCTGCTTGAGGCTTCGTTTGCCGGGCTGCTCTCACATCTCGACCCCCACTCGGTCTATATCCCCGCCGCAGACCTTCAGAACGTCAACGAGGAGCTGAGCGGCTCGTTTTCAGGCATCGGCATATCGTTCAATCTGCTCAACGACAGCATTAATGTGCTTGAGGTGATTTCCGGCGGACCCTCGGAGAAGGCCGGTCTGCTTGCCGGCGACAAGATTGTGAGCATCAACGACACCATTGTGGCCGGACAGAAATGGAGCGATGTCAAGGTGCGCTCTTCGCTGCGCGGGCCTAAGGGAAGTGTGGTGAAGCTCGGCATCAAACGCCACACGTCGAAAAAGATTCTTCCTTTCGAGGTGGTCCGCGGCGACATCCCTGTGACCTCTATCGACGCCGCCTATATGATCGCTCCGAAGACCGGCTATGTCAAGATCAATAAATTCGGGTCGAACACCTACAGCGAATTTCTCACCTCGGTTGTCAACCTTATGGCCGACGGGGCCGAGAAGTTTGTAATAGACCTCCGCGGCAACGGCGGCGGCTTCATGGAGCCCGCCGTGCTGATGGCCAATGAATTCCTGCCTGCCGGCTCGCCGATAGTGAGTATGCGCGGAAAGACCGCTCCCGATGACCGCCCTACGTTCAGCGACGGTTCCGGATCGCTGCTCAACACCGAGCTGGTGGTTCTGATCGACGAGGTCTCGGCAAGCGCGAGCGAGATCTTCGCCGGTGCTATCCAGGACAATGACCGCGGACTGGTGATAGGCCGCCGCTCGTTCGGCAAGGGTCTGGTTCAGAATCAGATCGAACTGCCTGACAGCAGTGCCCTGCGTCTGACCATAGCCCGCTACTACACTCCGTCGGGGCGCTGCATCCAGAAGGCCTACGCTCCGGGAACGGATTATGACCGCGATATCATCAACCGCTACGAACACGGCGAGTTCTACAGCGCCGATTCCATAAAGCTCGACAAGTCGCTTGCCTTCGAGACCATGCACGGACGCACCGTCTATGGCGGCGGGGGCATCATGCCTGACATTTTCGTCCCGAATGACACTGCCGGCATCACGTCGTATTATCTCAACGTAGTCAATGCCGGTCTGATTCAGAAATATACTTTCGACTATACCGACCGAAACCGCGACAGGCTTGAAAAGTCAGGCGATGTGGCTGCTCTTCTGCGCATGCTCCCTGACGATGACACTCTGCTTCAGGACTTTGTCAGCTACTCGCAGAAGGCCGGTGTGGCTCCCCGCTGGTACTACATAAACATTTCCCGTGATCTGCTTGTTAATCAACTGAAAGCCATGATAGTCCGTAATGTGCTTGGCGTAGAGGGCTATTTCAAGGTGTTCAACGAACTTGACCCGACGGTTGTCAGCGGAGTCGAGGCTCTCGCCTCCGGCAAGGCGGCTTTTCCGGTCAAGGAGACAAGATATTAATTGCGAAAGCTTCCACCGGGACTATGAAAAAAGATGACATAAGGCGCAATATAAAGGCCCGCAAGACTCTTCTGAGTGAGGAGGAAAAGCAGGCGGCGGCCGAACAGGTGTTCAGCCTGCTCGAACAGACTGCCGAATTCATGCTGTCAGACAGGATTCTGATGTATCATTCGCTTCCTGACGAATTGTCAACGCGGGCGTTTATCAGAAAGTGGTGCGGACGCAAGCATTTCTATCTTCCGCGAGTCAACGGAGTGAATCTTGAGATTCTTCCCTATGACGAATCGCGCCTGAGCCTCGGTTCGTTCCATATCGAGGAGCCTACGGGGACTGACACTTCTTCGGTCGATGAGATGGAGATGATCGTGGTCCCGGCTGTGGCCTATGACCGCAGCGGCAACCGTGTGGGCCGCGGCAAGGGTTATTACGACCGCCTTCTCGCCGGAAGCCGTGCCCGCAAAGTGGGTGTGGCCTATGATTTTCAGCTCGTTGATGAGATTGAAGCCGATCCGCATGACGTGCAGGTTGACGTGGTCATCACCCAGAACAATCACATTGTTATCAGGAAATACCGCCATTGATTTTCCCTCGGCGATGCCCCCCTTCCATCTGTCCGCCTCCAAGCCCTCCGGCCAAATGACCGAACGGTGAATGGGAGCGGGTGCTGTCGCGTGGATAAAGGGCTGGTAAGGTGTGTTTTATCTTATGGCCGTGTGGCGGGCATGTTTTGCAAACAAGGATGTTTGCAAGCCTCTTCGAGGTATTGGGGGTGGTTACACTGTCTTGGAATAGAGGATGTCACGGTCACGTGGCGGAAGTAAATCAGTGTCCTACGGACGCCTGCGGGTATTTTTATTGGCCGTGGAAGCTGATGAGGGCGTCCATCGGGGCTTGGGTGATGCGGCCTATTGTCAGTCCGCATTCTGCGGCTGCCCGGCGGAGCTGCGGGGCGAAGTGGTGGGCTATGGAGCCGATGAAGTGGACGGGTAGAGCGCGGGCGTTGTCGTAGTCGAGTATGTTCATGCTGAAAAAGCGGGTGAATTCATCTGTGACGAGTCTGCTGATCTCCGGGAGGTCAATATGCTCTTTCAGGAAGGGGGCGAATGAGGCGAGATAGGCGGCCGGGCGCTCTCCTCGGTAGACGTTGCGGATGACTTCGGCTTTGTCTGCTTCCGGGTAGCGGTCGGTGAACAGTGAGATGACGCTCTGTGGCAGGCGGCGTTTGAATATGCCGGTCAGGAGGGCTTTGCCGAGGGAGGCGCCGCTGCCTTCGTCGCCGAGTATGAAGCCCATAGGTGGTGTGTTGGCCGTGATACGGCGGCCGTCATAGAGGCAGGAGTTGGATCCGGTGCCGAGTATGCAGGCTATTCCGGGCTCGGAGCCGCAGAGGGCGCGGGCGGCGGCGAGCATGTCGCTGTCGACGTGGGCTGTCTCTGCTGCAAAGGTCGCTTTCAGCACCGATCCCACTTCATCGCAGCGTTCTCCGATGCATCCGGCACCGTAGAAATATATGGCGCTGCAGCCCGTGGCATCGCCAAGGAGCGCGGGGGCGTCTTCACGTATGATCTCCACGAGGCGGTCGGTGTGACACTGGGCGGCATTGAATCCGCGGGTGCAGAGGCGCAGGCGGCACAGGGAGTCTTTTCCCAGCAGCGCCCATTCTATTTTGGTGCTTCCGGCATCGGCTATGACTGTCATGATCGGTCTATCGGATATAATATGGAGCTACTTGGCGGCTGTTTTTAAACAACCACTTATATAGCTAAGGTGTGATTACTCGTAGAGACGGTAGATTTCGGTGCGGGCGGTGAAGGCTTCCACGTCTTTGTCCCAGTAGTCGGCCATGTCTTTGACCTTGTAATTTTCCTGGAAGAGTTCGCGGACTTTTGGCGATCCGCATACCATGTCAAACATCTTTATGCGGGCCGGTGTGGCTTTCGAGAATGCTTTTTGGCCGGGATACATGGCGGCGAGTTCCTGCATGATGTAGAACTGGATGAGGGTCAGAGGGGCAGCCGCGGCATCGCGGACATAGATTTCCACTCCGTGGAGATTCTCGCCTTTGAAGATGGCGTAGAAGGGCTTGTAGTGGATAGGGCGGAACTCAACGCCGGGTATCTTCAGAGCTGTCAGTCGGTCGGCGAGTTTCTGGGCGTTGATCCATGTAGTGCCGGCGAGTTTGAAGGGGAGGGTGTAGCCCACGCCGATCGATACGTAGTCAAGCTCACCCATGATGCCTGTGGCCGGATAGAGCAGGGCTGTTGTCGGGTCGGGGATATGCGGCGAGGGGAGCACCCAGGGCATTCCGGTGTCGGCGAAGGTCATGGAGCGGTGCCAGCCTTTCATGGGTATGACTGTCAGGTCGGCTTTCATGCCGCTTTTGAGCAGCCCCTCGCCGTTGAGGTAGCGGGCGAGTTCGCCGGGGGTGAGCCCGTAGATGTAGGGGATTGGATATTGGCTGACAAAGGAGAAATTGCCCTGTTCGGCGATGCTTCCTTCCACCTTGTTTCCGCCGAGCGGGTTCGGGCGGTCGAGCACCATGAATTTCTTCCCGTTTTGGGCTGCGGCTTCCATAGCGAGCCCCATAGTGGAGATGAAGGTGTAGCTGCGGGTGCCGATGTCCTGGATGTCATAGACGAGCACATCTACGTTCTGAAGCATCTCAGGGGTTGGCTTTTTGGTTTTACCGTGGAGCGAGTAGACGGGCACTCCGGTTTTCGGATCGGTGTCATTGGCCACGTTGGCTCCGGCCACATGGTCACCTCTGACGCCGTGTTCGGGGGCGAAGAGAGCAGTCAGCCTGACGTTGTGGGCTTCGGCAAGGATGTCGATTGTCGATTTGAGCGAATTGTCAACGCCTGTAGGGTTTGTGATGAGGCCCACTCGCATTCCGTCGAGTTCCTCGAAGCCGTTGCGGCGGAGCACCTCGATGCCTGGCAGCACCGCGGGGCTTTCCGGTTTGTGGCCGGTGACTGCCGGGGAGGTAGCAGCGGCTGTGTCTGAGTCCTGAGAGTCAGCAGTTGCGGAAGAATTGGTATTGCCGCAGCCTATGGCTGCTATGGCGAGCAGAAAAGTTGATAGAAGTCCGGTCATTTTCATAATTATATTATAACGCTTCCACCCGGCATACAGGTTCGGTAAAACCGTGGGAATTCATGCGTGAAGCCTGCAAAAATAAGAAGTTTGGAGGAGATATGCAATAAGAGGTGTTTTTAAACGACCTCTAAAAGGTTTTCCGGACACCCTTTAATTTTCTTTTCGGCCGGCTTTCAGAAGATGGCGAATAGTGTTAAATTTGTGACATGAAATTCTTAAAGAAAAAAGTAGACCGGATCATAGATCTGACTTTCTGTCTGGTATTCATGCCGTTGTTGATTGTGCTGAGCCCGGCTTATTACTGGCTCTCCGACTGGCCGGGGTTTACGTGGCTTCTGATTGCCTGTCTCTACGGCGACTATTTCGCGGTGCGTCTGCTCAACATTCCCAAGCTTTTTGTGGAACGAAAGTACTGGCTTATCGGTGTGATTCTTGTGGTGCTTGTGATAGGCAACTACATACTGACGCAGTACAGGCTTCCGGAGGTGACGTTCAACGCCGAGTCACTGACGGCTCTTTACAATCAGATACGCAACTACAGCAAGGCAATCGGAGTGTGGATGATGTTCTCGCTGGTGATGGGCTATGCGCTGTCCATGTCGTTTATCCAGGAACTTTACCGGCAGCTGATGATCAAGAAGGAGGTGGAGCTGCAGAGGAACACTGCCGAGCTTGCCGTCTATAAGGCCCAGATCAACCCGCATTTCCTTTTCAATACGCTCAACTCGCTCTACAGTATGCTCATCGGCACATCGGAACGCACAGAGACGGCTTTCGTGAAGTTTATCGAACTGGTCAAATATACCTATACCGGGGTAGACCGCGACACTGTGGCGCTGGGCGAGGAGATACGTTATATCCGTAACTATATCGACCTGCAGTCGTTGCGTCTCAACGGCCATACCAAAGTGAAATGGAGCTGCGATGTGGACGACGAGAGCGCGCGCATCCCTCCGATGATCATGATCACGTTTCTTGAAAATGTGTTCAAATACGGAACTTCGACCCACCGCGACTGCCTGATAGACATAAGCCTCACTCTTAAGGAGGGCTTGCTTGAATTCCACACTGAAAATGATATTCTCAAGCGCGTTGAGGAGTTCAGGACCGAGGCTCCGGTGGGTCTGGAGAACTGCCGTGTGCGGCTTGCCTGCCTTTTCCCGGATGCCTGCGAACTGAAGACCGTGGAGAAGGACGGAAAATTTATTGTTGATCTAAAAATCAGACTCTCATGACTAGTCAAAAGCTCAGATGTGTGGCTATCGACGATGAGCCACTGGCCCTGGATATCATCTCCAAATTCTGTGGACGTTTCGGCGGCATAGAGCTGTCGGCCTATTCCGATCCGGCCGAGGGGATCGAGGTCATTAAGAAGGGTGATTTCGATCTGGCGTTTCTCGATGTGGAGATGGAGGGTATCAACGGCCTGGAAATTGCCGCTGCGGTGCCTCCGGAGGCTTGTTTCATATTCACCACGGCCTATCTCGATTATGCTTTCGACGGGTTCAATCTCAACGCCGTAGACTATCTGCACAAGCCTTTTGCCTATGACCGGTTCAAACTTGCGGTGGAGAAGGCTATAAAGAAGCTTGACTATAACGAGCATGTGCAGGCCGACAAGTGTATAGTGGTCAAGCAGGAATACAATAATGTGTCTATTCCGCTGGCTGACATTGCCTATGTCGAGGCTATGGAGGGCTATTCGAAGATTTTCCGCACTGACGGTTCGTGTACGCTCTCGCGCGTGATACTCAAGACAATAGGAGCGATGCTTCCCCAGAAGAAGTTTCTGAGGATTCACCGCTCGTTTATAGTGGCTGTCGACAAGATCCGGAGTTTCAGCCGTCAGAGCGTCACTCTGGCCAGCGGGCAGACCATTCCGGTGGGGCGCCAGTACAGCGCTCTGCTTGCGGAGCGTCTGCAGAATCAGAAGTAGGATGCCTGATCGGATGGGGCGGGCCGGGCTGCCCCTCAGGTCAGAGGAGTCGGCTGTAGTCTTGGTCGGCTACGGGTTCAAGCCAGATGTTTGATGTGTCGCCGCCCGGAATCTCGAATGCGAGGTGGGCGAACCATGAGTCGGCGGCGGCGGTGTCGTCGGCCTAGACTTCTTTTGCGAGGCGGAATGCTGCCCAGACTTTTGGCCATCCGGCGTAGAAGGCTATGTGGCTGATGATTTTTGTGCAAAGTTAGGCTAATCGCGTCTTTTGTATGTTACCAATAGGCAGGACCTTTGTACCATTTTTGTAGATTCCGTCGGCGAGATGATAGGACGATGGTAAATCAGTGTCCTCCGGACACTTTTTGGGGGTGGGTGGTTTTTCCCGTGACACCTGCGCGCTGTGCGCTACGGTGTCACGGGCTACGAGTAAATCTGCGTCCTCCGGACGCGCATTGGTTGATCCGGGTTGATTGGGGGGTCGGGTGTCCGTAGGACACCGATTTAGTCGTAGCCCCCGACACCGTGCGCCAAGCGCAAAGGTGTCGGGGGTAGTGGATGTCAGGCAAGAATGTGGTGTCCGTAAGGACACCGGTTTACGGTTCCGGACGGGATATACGTGGGATGTTTGTGGGTTGTGCATGGGTTATGCGTTGGTTGTGCCGAGGCATTGCCGGGGCTTTTTGGTGCGTTTTTGGATGAAGTTATTGAAATTTCAGAAATTATAATTAATTTTGTGGCCGCAGACCGTATCGCAGAAGCCCGGTCAAGGGTGATGCGGGAGGGTCGGCGTAAAAGATGGCTTGCCATTCGGCTTGCTGAAAACAGCAGGGCTGACGGCTCTGCAATGACATACTGAAAAGCGTTTACTCGACGCTCTTTCTTGGCTTGTTGAAACTTCGCAACTTTCTTCATGGTATAGTCAGGAATGAGACAACAGTAGATGCCTTGTGGATATGTATATTCCACCGAAGCGGGCGCGAGAGTGCAGGCTGTCGGTGTTGTTACACATATTCTGCGTGAGGCTTCTGCGTTGTCCGTTCTACTATACCAGGCAATGCGAAGGCCTCAACAAGCGGAACGGGCAACAAGTACGGCTCTCACGCTTTTTTTTGTTTTATAAACCAATCCTGATAGATACCGGAGAGGGGAGCCTGTGGTGTAATGTTTGTTATGACACGACTCAAATCATTCGTGCAATTGCTGATGGTCTGCATTTTGGCAGTCACTACAGGTTGCAGTGGAGATGGACCGGAATCTGCAACTGACAATCTTGCCGGAAATTGGTATGGCACGCGCTGTTATGTAAACAATGGTGCCGTGAAATATCAGAACATAACTCTTCGCCTGAATTCCGACAAGACAGGTTCAATGGAGTATGAAGGACCGGATTCTTTTTCAGTGGCATATTTTACATGGTCGGCAAGCGGTGGACGTCTTGTGTGCAAAGGTGCGTATGCCAGTACTTCAGGCGATCTATCCGGTGACTATCAGATGGAATGCCGGATAGAAAGCGGCAGGCTGATGCCGACAGGCCAGTTTTCGACGTTCATTCTGACAAAAGATAATTCCGTTATGACCGATGGTGACGGAAATGAGATTGAAAGTCCTGAAACCCAGTTGTACACCCTTCAGAACACATGGGTGTCAACCGATGGGAAAACTGTCATTACGTTCTATCCTGGCGGGGTGTATGATGAATACGTGCTTGACGCGCCGGGGAGCAACTCATACTCTGAATTCAACACGGGGTCTTACTCGTTTGCTCCTCTCAACAAGACACTGACCATCAAGATGACGTTGTGGAATGTCGTGACTCTGAGTGATAAGAGTCTCGTTCTGCAGAGGGGGACTACAAAGATGGAGTTTCGCATGGGGACGCGTTCGGATATGCCGTCAGTTTCAAATCTGAAGTCTAATCTGACATCGGCTTTTGGCTGGACGGACAAAAACGGTAAATATACATTTCGGTTTTTGGCTGACGGAAGCGTGGTATATTTCGAAAATTCGTTCCGGAAATACGGCTCATGGGGTGACATTTCGTTGTGTGCAAGCGGAACTTTTTCTGTATCAGGATCGTACGTGACCTGCAATTTCACTTCTGTTGACTGGGAGTCAGGAACATCAGGAACAGCAAGCTATTTCCCGGATTGGAAATGCGGCAGTCCGGCTACAAAGGTTTACAAGATGGAGATAACGGCTTCTTCCAGCCTGATGGTCACCATGCCTAATTCCACCATTGTATATTTGTCTAAAATCCAATGAAAACGCTGAAGAATTTATCTTTTTTATATTAACCATTTTTTTTAACAAACAAATTATGAAATTTTCAATTAAAAATCAGTTCAAATTTGCAACACTTTTCGTTGTATTGGTATCATGTTTTGCTTTTGCTGCATGCAGTGACAACAAAGACAGTTCAGATGAACCGGGTATTTATGAAGGCAAAACATTTGTGGGCTCCTGGCAGGGATCGGATGGCGATGATACTTTTTTTGTCACACTTTCCGCTGACGGGACCTACACGGATTATCTTGTGGTAGGAGGGCAGAAGGAGTCTAAGGCAAGCGGAAAATATACCGTTACCGGTGATAAACTTTCAGTTCCGTCAAACAGTAACTTTGCGAATGCATGGGGCCAAAGTGTTATAACCATGACTTTCTCAGGCGAAAATAAAATGTCATGGACAAACAGTCTGATGAATAGCTGGGGTGTATCTTTAACCTTCAACCGTAAATAAACAGGATTATGCGAAATTTGCTATTGACTCTGCTTATAGCGACGACTTTTGCTCTGGTTTCATGCTCTGATTCAAAGAATGATGAGCCTGGCGTAGCCGGAGGCTCAGATGAAAAGTTTGTAGGTACCTGGCGTATTGAAACTGTTGATGACAACGGGCGGCCTGTTGTGACTATCGTTGATCTGAATTCAAACAACAGTGCTTCTGTAACGGCCTATACATGCAAAACCAATCCTTGTGTTATGGACTTCAGGGAAACGGATAACGGAACATGGGAATATTCTCCAGATCTTAACTGGTTTAAAATTAGCTATAAAAGCGTATTTGAGGTTGTGGCTTGGGGAATTCATGAAAACGTGACGTTTAATGGCAGCGATCAGTTTTCCGCGAGAAACGTCGGTATAGAAAAGACGTTTGTCTGGAAACGGTCCTCACCTATGGAGGCTAAACGATTCTCAGGACAGTATGGATATTGGAAGGTAAAAAGCTTTTCCGGTATTTTGAGGAGCAGGAGCTTTATAGGTGTTGATCCTGATACTGATGAAGATATATATGGAGAAGACTGGACCTCAAAGGCTGAGTATGGAACAGACCATCTAAATTACCAATATCTTTATCTGTCGCAGACTCCGGTTTCAAATGACAATAAATTTGATTCGTTTATGTCAAACTCCTATAATACAGTATATTTTAATCATGATGAACCGATTTCCGCTCTTTCGGGTGGAGATTTCGGATATGATAACCGATGGGAACCAGGAGCTTCATATGGAGGTTTTGAATGGTTCAAGATAAAATCATCTGATGCAAATGTATTGGTCGTTGATTATCAGAGTGGATGGTATTATAAAGATTTGCTTTATTCGAAAACGGAAGGCACGATCACATATGAACGTGTAACCGTCTATTAATAAAAGTATGAGACGTTATATTCGCATGTGTACAATGAAAGTGCACATGCGATAATTCCCGATTCTTAGGGATAACGGTTTAAAATCAGGGCTGATTCTTGCTTTGGCAGGATCAGTCCTGTTTTTTGTTTGTTATCCAGCCTCTCCGAGGCAGGGGCGGGGGTGGCGGGTGTCCGCAGGACACCGATTTAGTCGTAGCCCCCGACACCGTGCGCAAAGCGCAAAGGTGTCGGGGGTAGTGGATGTCAGGCAAGAATGTGGTGTCCGTCAGGACACCGGTTTACGGTTCCGGACGGGATGTGCACGTCAATTTGTATGCGTTATGATATGACGATGGTAAATCAGTGTCCTTCCGGACACTTTTTTGTGGTGGGTGTTTTTTCCCCGTGACACCTTTGCGCTGTGCGGTGCGGTGTCACGGGCTACGAGTAAATCTGCGTCCTCCGGACGCGCGTTGGTTGATTGGCGGGTCGGATGTGCGTGGGTTGTGTCGAGGCAATTCGGATGCGGGCGGATTGATTCAGGCTATGCCGGGGGGAGGTTTTGGCGGTAGAGGGGGAGGGTTGGGGATTTGAGGAGTTTTTTGATGGTTTTGCGGTCGAAGCTGTCTGCGAAGTAGTCCCAGAGGGGTTTGATTTTCGATAGAATCTGGGTGTCGCCGCTGAGGGTGCGGGTGTAGTGGTCGAGGATGGCTTCGTGGAGGCGGAGCAGGTGGCTGCGGATTTCGGCGAGAGTCCATTCGCTTCCGGAGTTCCATTCGGCTATGAGGGAGGGTCGGCGCAGGAGGCCGCGTCCGAGCATGATGCCTGAGAGCGTGGGGTAGAGCTGACGCAGGTGGTCGATCTGCTGCGGTGTGGTGATCTCGCCGTTGAAGATTATGGGGTGGGGGCAGGCGGCGGCGAGACTTTCGAAGCTGCGGAGATGGAGCTGTCCGCTGTATTGCTGCGAGGCTGTGCGCGGATGGACGGTTAGGTGGCTCAGGGGCATGAGGCTGATGGCCGGCATGAGGCTTTGCCATTCGTCAGGGTCGGTGATGCCGAGGCGCATTTTGACGGAGAATGTGATGTCAGGGAAGTCTGCGGTCATTATGCCGGCTATCTCCCGGAGCAGGTCGGGCTGCCTGAGGAGTCCGGCTCCGCGGCCTTTGCGGACCTGGGGGACGAAGGGGCAGCCGAGGTTGAGGTCCAGATGGCTGTGGCCGGCGCTGCGGACGGCTGATGTCAGGGTGCGGAATTCGGTGGCGTCGCGGAAGATGATCTGGGGGATGAGCCGGTGGTTGGCGTTGAGGGGCGAGGTGATGTCGCGCAGGTCGCGCGGACGGACGCTACCTTTCTCGATGCGCAGAAATGGTGAGAAGTAGGTCAGAGACTCCCCGCCGCCATAGATTTCGGCATGGAAATGGCGGAAGGGAGCCTCTGTGTAGCCCTGAAGCGGTGCGGCCATGAGACGGAAGCCGCCGGTTGGGGGTGTTGCAGGCATTGTGTGAGATCGGGGGGAGACTTGCTTGTGGATCAGAAGCTTTTGAGCCAGGCGCTGAGTTCGTCGAGCACCTGGTCGTGGTAGCTGAAGGAGTCGCGGAAGCCCCATCCGTGGCCGCCGGTGGGGTAGATGTGGATGGCGGCGGGGATGCCGTTGGCCCGGAGGGCGGTGTAGTAGTTGACGGAGTTGGCCGGGGGGACGGCACGGTCGTCGCTGCTGAGGATCAGGAAGGCGCGGGGTGTTTCGGCAGTGACTTGTTTTTCGTTTGAGTATTCTGTTTCAAGAGTTTCATCTGCGTCTTTACCGAGGAGATTGTCATGAGATCCGCGGTGGGTGTAGGCCTTGTCCATTGTGATGACGGGATAGAAGAGAATCTGGAAATCGGGGCGCGATTCGGCCGTGGCGTGGGTGGCTACGGTGGATGCGAGGTGGCCGCCGGCCGATGAGCCCATTATGCCGATCTGCGCGGGGTCGAGGTTCCAGACTCCGGCACTGTCGCGGAGGAGTTTTACTGCGTTGCAGGCGTCGCCGATGGGGAGGCTGCGGTCGCCTTTGGGCATTGTGTAGGCTACGACGGCGTAGGCTATGCCGCGTTCGTTGAAGAATGGTGCCCAGTCATGGCCTTCATGGTTGAGGGCGAGGTGGGAGTAGCCTCCTCCGGGGAGGGCCACTACGGCGCGGCCGGTGGCTTTGGCGGTGTCAGGGAGGTAGACACGCATGTTGGGGGAACTGATTTCGATGACGCGGTTTTCGGCGCTGACGGCTGAGGGGAGTGCGGTGCCGAGCATGATGGCTGAGGCGAGGCCGAGGATATGGGATGAAAGTTTCATGAGCGTGTTAGATATAAACGTGTTAGATATAAATAGGTGTGGGTTGATCTGTTGCCGGTTGTTATTTGCTTGTGAGGCGGATTTTGAGGTCTTTGTATTCAGGCGAGGATGCGGTGAGGGTTACCGGGCCGGGTGTGGCGGTGGAGCGGAGTATCACGGTGGCGGTGCCGTTGTGGAGGCTGCGGGTGTTGCCGGTTGAGAGTTCGTGGCTGCAGAGGTCGCCGTTGATCACTCCGACTATTTCGGCCGGGCCGTCAACGCTGAATGTCAGCGGGGCTGAGGCTTGCGGGTCGCGGTGCTTGTGACTGTCAATGGCTTCGATGCGTACGTGCTGGAGGTCCATGCCGTCGGCTTTCCATGAGGGGTTGTCGGCGGTGGCGGTGAGGCGGGAGGCGCGTCCGCTTGTCTCGATGCGGTGGATGGTTACGGGGCGGCCCTGCCCGTCGCGGTAGGCTATGGCTTCGAGATAGCCGTGGCTGTAGGGGATGTTTTCCCAGACAATGCGGTTGCGGGTTTTGGGGTCGGCTACGGCATTGCGCTTGCGGCCGAGGCTTTTGCCGTTGAGGCGCAGCTCGACTTCATCGGCGTTGGTGAAGGTGTAGAGCGTCAGGCTGCTTCCGGGGGTGCGGTTCCAGTGGTCGGACAGTTTCTGAGTGCCTACCTGGACGTCGTTCCACATGAGCTGCTCGTCACTGTCGATGACTCCGATGTGGACCACCGGTTCTTCCGGCTTGAAAATGCTTCGCAGGAACCAGGCTATGGGTTTTGGCTCGAGCGAGATGTCGAATATGCCCTGGGTCCAGCCCTTGGCGGGCCATCCGGCCGATTCACCGAGATAGTCGATCATGCCCCAGTAGGCCAGACCTACCACGCGGTCGAGGTCCATTTCGTAGAAATTCGGGCCCATGCCGGATGTGTTGGCCTCGCTCTGGTAGAAAATCATTCCTGGAAATCGGCGGCTGTCGCCGGGGAAATACATATATCTGTAATTATAAGAGGCGATGTCGGTGGCCAGGGCCAGAGGGGCGGGGAGGGAGTCGGTGTTGACGTCGCGGTAGCGGGGGTGCATGGCCACGGTCAGGGGTCGGGTGGTGTCGTAGCGCTTTAGAAGGGTTTTCTGCAGGCGGTATGGTGTGACGCCCCAGTCGGCAAAGGGGAGGTTCCAGAGCATCTGGAGCTCGTTGCCGAGACTCCACATGATTACCGAGGGGTGGTTGCGGTCACGTCTGACCCATTCGGGGAGGTCGACGGGCCACTGTTCCATCCATTCCTTGCGGCCTCCGGCGTTCTGGCGCGTCCATTTGTCATAAAGTTCGTCGACCACGAGGATGCCGTAGCGGTCGCAGAGGTCCATGAACTGTTTGCTGTAGGGGTTGTGGGAGCAGCGGATGTGGTTGAACCCGAAGTCCTTGAGCAGTCTGATGCGTTTCTCGATAGCTGCCGGGTAGGCTGCGGCTCCGAGGGCACCGAGCGTGTGGTGGTTGGCGATGCCTTTGAGGAGCAGTTTTTTGCCGTTGAGGCGGAAGCCGAAGTCGGGGGAGTATTCAATGCTGCGGATGCCGAAGGTCTCGGAGATGCGGTCGGCCACTTTCCCGTCAGGGGCGAAGAGGGTGAGGCTTAGGGTGTAGAGGTGAGGCGAGTCGCAGTCCCACAGACGCGGGGAGGCTATGCGCAGGCTGTCGACGCGGTATTCGTTGGTGCGCTGACGGCGGTTGAAGGGGAGGGTCAGGGTGCGTGAGCTGACTGTCTGTCCGTCGGCATCGGTGATCTCTGCGAGCACACGGATTTCCTTGTAGTCCTTGATGGCGTTGGTGAGTTCGGCGTCGATGACCACCGATGCACTGCTGTCGCTGACATCGGGGGTGGTGATGCGGAGGGGATGGCGTGTGAAATGTAGCCTGGGATCTGTGACTATCAGATTGACGTTGCGGTAGAGACCGCCGCCGGTGTACCAGCGGGAGTTTTCGGGTTTGCCGGTGTCGGCTCGCACGGCCACAATGTTGTCGCCGTCGAAGTCGATGAGCGGAGTGATGTCGGCTTCGAATCCGAGATAGCCGTAGTCAGTGCCGCCTACGCGCGATCCGTTGAAGTAGACATCGCCGGTGAGCATTATGCCTTCGAAGTCAAGCAGGACTCTGCGGCCTTTCCATGCGGGGTCGGCCTTGAAGGTCTTGCGATACCATCCGGCGCCCATTTCCTTGAAGGCGCGGGCGCTGAGGCGGCTGCGGGTGTTGGCGGCCGAGTTGGTCATGTCGGCTTTCTCGTCGGCCGCGGGCGCTACCCAGGGCTGTGAGATCTGGAAGTCGTGGGGAAGGCTGACGGGTGTCCACCGGCTGTCGTTGAAAGAGCGGTCGGGCGCTCCGCAGGTGTCACCGGCATGGAATTTCCAGCCGAAATTGAAGTTTTCGACCGTCCGGCCTGAGTCCGCGGCAAATACGGGGGTGGTCAGGGTGAATGCAAGGAGGGCCGAAAGAAGTTTATGTTTCATGGCAAGTTACTGAATGTGATGTTTGTGCAGCCTCATGTGGGGGCCTGGGGTTTCGAGAGCGTAAAGTTACACAAAAAATCACAAACTTACAGCCTCCGGCCATCGGCAATGGAGCCGCGTCCTGAGGAGAGGTGCCCTGCCGGAAGCCACCTCAATCTTTCTGCCGGGTCAGTTCGATTGCTTCCTTGCCGGTGGCTGAGTCAATGTCAATGCGGATTATGCAGACGGTCTTGATGAAGCGGTCTATTTCGGCCGAGGGGTCTATTCCGGGACTGTATTTTTCGGCAAGCAGGCGCAGGGCTGCGATGCGGTCATGGACCGATTCGACGATATGCGCCTGTCCGAAGACTATCACGCTGCGGAAATAGGTGGTGAATTCCTGGGGAATGACATTTTGGGCTAATTTTGCACCGTAGAAAATCAAGAAATCTAAATCAATGAATGCGGCAACTGTAAACACTGTGACCGACAGATCGCGTCTGGCCTATAATCTGCTTAGAGGGTGTTTCATAACAATAGTTAAAATCTGAGCGAAAGATTTGAGATGGATATGGCTTTGAATTGAAGGAGCATAGCGAGCTATGTGACTGAAATGAAGAGCCATAGCCGCTCAAAACTTTCGGAGGCGATTGTATTGTTTTTTTGTAAATAGTATATTCCATTTGTGAAAAATTTTGAGTTACCTGAGCCTTGGTGTCTCTTTTGCTAAATTGTTGAAACTCGTCAGTCGCATAGCTCGCTATGCTTCTTCCTCCCTTGCAACAATTTATCTAAAAGATACACCACTCAGATTTTAACTCTTGTTATGAAACACCCTCTTACCTTTCTTACGGTGACGATATGGGGTCTGACTTTCGTCTCCACCAAGGTGCTGATCACCCACGGGCTGACACCGACATGGATATTTGCCGATGAGTGTCTTCGGTCCGGCTCCGCAGATTCCGTCGGCTGATTCTCTGATGTCGGTGGCCATGAATCTTCTGTTTCTTGGAGTGCTGGCATCATTCCTGTGTTATATATTGTGGACCAGCGAGGTCAAGGTGCTTGGGCCTGAAAAGGCATCGAACTATATTTACTTCAATCCGCTGGTGACCATAATCGCGTCGTCGGTTATATTGGGCGAGCCTATAACGCTGTGGATGCTTGCCGGGGGACTGGCGATCGTTGGCGGTGTGTATCTTACTGCCAGATAGGTGATTTGCGGCTGCCGTAGAGCGTCTTCAGGCGGCAATGAAAGGTGTGGTTGAGAGTGTCCGAAACAGTAAAAATCTGATATTTTGTTAAAAATAGAGCAAAAAAGTTTTGTCATATCAAAAAAACTTTCTACCTTTGTACCCGCAAAAGCGTTGCAACACTATATAAAATCATGGCGAGATAGCTCAGTTGGTTAGAGCGTCGGATTCATAACCCGGAGGTCCCGAGTTCAATTCTCGGTCTCGCTACAGAAAATCGGTCGGAACATCAAGTGATGTTCCGACCGATTTTTGGTTCTGCCGCATGGAGGCCGGAATGTTTTTGGGGTTAGCGGATTTTTCCGGTGGGCGGAAGGGGATGTCAAGAGTATAGTGTGGCCAGTCTGAACATAAAGAACTTTATGTCGCCGACACCCCGGGACTGTGTCCTGAACGCCTTGATTTTTGCATTGAAGGATTCTGCCGAGGCATTTGTGAGCCTTCGCTCGAAATAGTTGATTATTGTGGTGTTGTGGTTCTCGAAAGTCTCCAGGACTTTGTTGAATTCATTGTTCCCGAAGGCCTCCACTTCGTTGTACCATCTGGCGAGATTCAGTCTGGCAACTCCGGCAGAAGTCTTTTCGTTGAATATGTCCACAAGCTTTAGAAACAGTCCGTATGCCTTTTCCAGATCGGGGAATATCCTGAACAATATTCCGGCGCGTATCTTCTGCTACCCGTTCCATTTTGATTTGTGCTTGAGTATGATATGCCGGCTGCGTGCCATTATCTGAGGCATGGTCTCGCCATTCTCCATCCTTTCGGGTTGCCACTGTCCGATCAGTTCGCGTTCTTCTTTTGGGGCTGCATTCTTTCGCCTCCGGCGATGCTCTCTGATTGCCTTGTTCTCGGCATCGAGTACCTCCCAGCGGTGTCGTATCCTCAGCTGGTCAACGGCTTCGGAAATGAGCTGCTGGACATGAAACCGGTCATTGACAAGCGATGCGCCGGGAAACACGTTTCTGACAGTCAGCATCATGGCTCAAGAAAGGTCTGTCGTAACCGTTTTTACCTTAAGGCGCTGCCTCAAAGGAACTTTCCGCAGTATTGCCGACACTGTGTCACTTGACACACCACGGACCATCGCCGCAAGAGCCCCTTTGCCTCCATGCGCGGCCTTGTTGGTCAGTATGGTATAGACATCGCCATTGCTCAGGCAGGTCTCGTCAAGACTCATGTCCGCGCCGAAATTTTCAGGATACAATATTATTACTGTCCGCTAAACCATAAAAAGGCGAGTCCAACTTCCTGAACGGCAGAAGTTGGGCTTACTTTTTGTATTTGACAAGCCCCCTCAGCAGTTTTCAGGAACTTCGGGAGGCGATTCCGATGCTTCGGCGAGCATGATTTTCAGGTCTGCATCGGGCTGATTGAGGAACTTTTCGAGATTCAGGTAATACATCAGCACAATTCTGACGATTGTAGCAAGCCCTGAGAAGCTCCAACGTCTTTCGAGTTTGCTTTGAAGTACTGACAGCAGCAGATTTGCGATGAGTGTAACCCATATCTGGATTTTGATGGCGTTGGCGCTCTCGCCATAGAAGTATCTCAAGGGGAAGTTCTGTTTGATCTGCTTGAAAAGAGACTCTATCTGCCATCGGCGGCGGTATATCGCCACGATTGTCTCTGGCGGCATGTCGAAGTCGTTGGTCAGAAGCGATATGAGTTTTGGCTTCCCGTTCTTCTTGATGTCAACGTATGTAATTATTCTGGCGATGTGGTTTATACCGTCTTTACGGAACACCACGACCTGTTCACGGTATTCCATCAGTCCCTGCGGATTCTGATGCATACAGTCTACAAGTACCTCATAACTGAGGTTTTTCTTCATTTTGGTGACATATACAACGCCACGGTCCGTCAGTTCCTCAAATTTGGCATAATTGATATAGGCGCGGTCAAGAGCGACTATCTCGTTGTGGCTGTAATGGCTCGGAGCAAGCATGAAAGAGTCATTGGTGGCCGCCGAAGTGAACTGCACATCGCAGGGAACCCCCTCGTTGGCGTGTATGACAGAGTGTACCTTTATGCCGCCTTTCTTCTTTCCCGTCTTGGGGTGTCGACCAACGCCCTTGAAAATAGCGTTGGAGAACAATGTGATTGTAGTGGAATCGATAATCCTAAGCTGCTTTATCCACTCTTCCGTGCCGTTGCGTCTGCTGTCCGATGAAAGAATGTCTTTGTTGGCTGCATACAGGTCGCGATAGACATCCTCAAAGAACTTCTCTGACCGTCGGGCATTTGCATCCGACAGGGTGCTGCGCTTTGGTACAGTATCAATTCCGACATGGTGCAGTTTGCGAACCTCCGCTGTCATAGATGTCTCTATCTCACGCAATGAGTCGAAGCGCTGGATCACGGCATAGAGCATCGTAAGCAGATGCGTATAGCCGTCAAAGCTCTTTACATACTTCTCTCCGCCGTGTTTTCGGCTGAATTCAACAATTTTTTCACGATTGAGTGATTTTATCAGCTGTCCATATATCGGCTGTCCGAAGAAATTACTACTTTTACTCATGGTTATTCATGGATTGTTTGGCGACACCAAAATAACCATTTAGGGCTGACTCCTGCAATAGGTGTCAGCCCTAATTTTTCAATCGCTCAAAAAAAGTTTAGCGGACAGTAATAATACAATATGTATTCATCGGCATGGTCAAGCTGGTCCCATGACCGATAGTCGCTGATCACTTCCTTGTATTGCTTGGGCAGTGTCTGTCCGTTCAGACCGTTGCGTTCGGCAAGAGTGGAGATGCTGACGGGAGTGCTCTCAATCTCCCTCTTTTAAAAAAGCGACGAACTCGGCGTTAAGCCTTGTGCCGTCGAATTCGGATACATCCCATTCATAGCTGAATATCTCGCCGGTGGATTTGTCAAGCCACTTGCGCTTCCGCACATGCAGGTATGTGGCACGCCCCCTTATGGGATAATCCTGTATGGTTCGGTAATCACCAAAACCGTAGCAGATTATGTTTTTATTGTACTTGTCTTCGCTAAGTTGTTCATTCTTCTCATCAAGCCAAATGTCGAAACGGCTCTCGCTTTTTTCAAAGCGGTCAATGTCGAAGTTGTCTATCAGGACTTCGGGGAGGATGGATCTGAGTAGTTGGTCTGGTTTCATTTTGCAAAGATAACACTATACTCCGACATCCCCCTTCCGCCCACCGGAAAAATCCGCTGACCCGGATTGGCGCTGATTTTTTGCGGTAGCTACAAAAAAAGAATGAGTAATGATGGCCGAAGCCAAACAATTACTCATTCTCCTCTCTCCTCAGCGGTATGGACGGGACTCGAACCCGCGACCCCCTGCGTGACAGGCAGGTATTCTAACCAGCTGAACTACCACACCAAGTTGAGTCTTGCTTTACGGAGGCTTTCGTTTCGCTCAACATTGTCGTTATTTCCGTTTTGCGAGTGCAAAGTTAAGCGCATTTTTAATTCTGTGCAAATATTTTTGAAAAAAAATGATGAAAAATACACGGCTCTTTCATTTAAGATTTCGTCTCATTCTCGACAAATGTGTTATTTTATAGCGAGAGCAGTACGGGTGGAGAGGCTTTAACCTCTGATTTTCAAGAAAATAAGTGCAATGAAAATTTGGCCAAGTGGCAGATTTTTAGTAACTTTATAGGTGATAATCAAAGAGTTACGCCAAAAAAATGAAGCCACTTGACCAAGTCTGTTCGACTGACGCCTATGCGCCTGATCATACCGCAAAAGTACACAATAAATTTGACACAAGGCGCAGTATCATGGAAGAACTTCGAGCGTTTGCCTCATCCGTGCCGGATTTCCGTAGATTGGACAAAGGCAATTTCCGTCACAGCCTCAACGATATCATCATGCTGATGATACTCGGACGTATGGCCGGATGCATCGGACGAGCCGAGATATTGGAGTTCGGCAGATACAACCTCAACAAATTACACAAAATGGGCCTGTTAAGGAACGGCGTACCATCTGAGGCCACGCTTTGCCGTGTGGAGAACGGCATCAACGATATGGATATGGCCGACAGGATGCAGCAGTTCGCAGACATATTCCTTGAAAGACTTACTTGCGCCAGCCGCATCATTGAAATAATCTGCATTGACGGCAAAGCCGAGCGCGGCACCGTTCAGGAAAACGGGCGAAGCCCGGATATCGTCTCTGCCTATTCGTTCAGCACCGGCATAACAATCGCCACCGAAGCCTGTCAGGAAAAGAGCAACGAGATAAAGGCCATACCGATACTTCTTGATAAAATAGATGTCGCAGGAAAGATTGTCACAGCCGACGCAATGTCTATGCAGAAGGATATTGTCGAGAAAATCAGAAAGAAAGGCGGAGACTTTCTGATAGAACTCAAAGCCAACCAGCCGTCATTGCGATACGGCATTGAGGACAGGCTAGTGGAACACACACCGGTATATTCTTACACCGAAGGTCCCGAACTGGCCCACGGCAGGATAGAGACGAGAACCTACCGCGTATATGACGGACTGGACATTATCGCAGACAAGAAGAAATGGGGCGGAAACATGACCATCATAGAGTATGAATCGTCCACAGTCAAAAAGTCAACAGGAGTACACACCTCAGAAAAACGCCTGTACGTCAGCAGTATGCCTACGCATACTCCGAAGCCAGGAATCTTCGTGCGCAACCATTGGTCAATAGAAAGTATGCACTGGGGGCTGGACTACAATCTTCAGCAGGACAATATAAAACGCAAGTCGACGAGAGCCGCCAGAAACCTCGATACCATACAAAGAATAGTTTACTCGGTGTTCTCAATATGGAAAGGACTTCGCAAGAAACAATCAGATAAGAATAAAGGCATAGCCGAACTGATCAGACATATCTCGATGAGCTTTACCAGACTGATTCGATTTTTAAGTCAAAAGTGAAAAAAATAAGATTTTGATACCAGAATAACTCTTTGATATACAGACATGGAAAAATTACCCGATTCTCAATGAACCGGGTAAGGGAAGATATGCTATTTATTTTAGGTTAAATGAAAGAGCCGTGTGAAAAATAGTGGTTGAGTGATTTTTGTTCTGATATGGATCTAAAATTCGTTTATTTGACGGTGCTTTTTAGGTCGAGATAGTGCTTTCGAAGTGGTGCGGGAAGTTTTTCTATGGCATAGCGCAGCATTGTCCGTGGCATGACGGCGGCATGGCGGTCCAGGAATTGGAGGAGCAATGGTTCGTTTCCGCGTTTGCCCATTTCGCGAAGCATCCATCCGGTTGCCTTGTGGATCAGGTCGTGGGTGTGGGTGAGATAGCGCGTGGCGATCGAGACGGTGGGCAGGGTTATGCCGTTTTTGAGCAGTGTAAATGTGGATACTATGGCTATGCGCTGTTCCCATAGGTTTTCGGAGTGGCTGAGGGTTTCGAGCAGGTCTGTCTGGCCGCTTTGGCAGACGTATTCACCTAGAATTTTTGGGGCCGAGAGGTCGACGAGATCCCAGTTGTTGATTCCGGAGGTGTGTGAGAGATAGAAGTCGATTATCTCACGGCGTGCCGACGGGTCTTTGCGGTTTCGGCGATAGCGCTCAACGAGAACAAGGAGTGCCGACAGACGGTGGTCATGGATGGGGGAGGAGAGCATGGCTTCAACGGCTTCCAGCGGGGCGTCAGACATGAGGCGTGATACTTTCCGGATTGCCGGGACGGTGTTGCCCAGAAAGATGTCACCTTCGCCGTATTGACCGGGGCCGGTTTTGAAGAAGCGTTGCAGGATTTCGCGTTTGCCGGGTGTGATGTCAGAGGCGAGGGCTTCTTTCCAGGTGTCGATAAATTCGGTGATATTCATGGGGATGGGGATAATCAGTTTGTGTTAGCGTCATGCAAAAGTACAAAAGTAGCTCATGAAAATCAAGCTTTTGTTGGAAGAGCCTGATTTTCCGAGCCACTTTCAGAAATTGTTTTTATGAGAGATTATGAGCTGTTCGGTATATATGTATGCTGTGCCCGGAGCAGATTCATCGGCCATCTGGTTTCGGTGGCCCGGTCAGACGGCTGCTGAAGAAGTTCCAGATGATTTCGGCAGTCGGCAAGTCTTTGTCGGCCCAGGAGTGTTTCCCTCCATGAATTTCATAGAGCACCACCTCGCGGCCAGACGGAGCTCCGGAGTGGACAGTGCGGGTGATCAGTCGCTGCGGGTCGCGCATGGAGCAGAGAGAGTCGGTGGTGACTTTCCGGCAGCCGTTATTGCCGGCGATCATGCCGATTGCGTCCGGTACCGCTATGTAGTAGCCCCAGCCTCCGTCATTGGTCAGGTCACCTTCCCAGCGCGAGGTGCGGTCGGCGTTTCCGTGGATCTCAAGGAAATGGACGGGGAGCGACAGTCTGTGGTTCTTGCACAGCCATTCAAAGGCGAGACCGGCTACTGAGGCATAGGCTTTGAAAAGCTCCGGAGCTGTGAAGGCAAGCTGATAGCAGAGGTCGCCGCCGTTTGACATGCCGGCCATGAACACATTGTCGCGGCTGAGCCGGAAGCGAGAGGTGACTTCGTTTATCAGACAGCGGAAAAAGTCGGCTTCGTCCACGCTCATTGACTCCTGCGGCGGATAGCCGACTTTCCAGCCGTCTTTTCCGCGGGAATCCGGAGAGCCGTCCGGGTAGCATACGGCAAATCCGTGGCGTTCGGCTGTGGCGTTCAGATCGTTAAGCCAGCGTCTGGCCGATCCATAGCCGTGGGTGTAGACCACGAGCGGAGCATCCGGGCGCAGGTCTTCAGGAAGATAAATGCTGTAGGTGCGCACGGTGTCGGCATAGGCAAACTCATGCTTTTCCGGCCTGCCGTCACTTGCCGCCGCTGTCGCTGCAAGCCACAGAAGGACGGCGGAAGAGATCAGGCGTGGGAGCAGGCGCATTTTCATCATTTTTGTTTTTTCGCGCGTGATTTCAGCAACGACTGCAGGCGTTCGGGCTCATTGGTGGTAATGAAATCAACACTGTGGTCGATACACCATTTCATGTCGGCTTCGGAGTTTACAGTCCAGACATTGACAAGGAGTCCGAGGTCGTGGCATTCCTTGATCCATTCCGGATGCTTTCTGATGACTTTCATGGCATAGTCGATGCCGGTGCCGCCCATCTGTTTGATCTGGGCGGGCACATAGTCACCGTCGAGATAGTAGACTCCTGTGCCTTTCGGTGCATATCTGATGAAATTTTTGAAGCCGTCGCTTGAGAAGGTTATGTAGTCGACCTTGTCCTGAAGTCCGTATTTTTTTACCAGAGCCAGGATTGCTTTGACGGCAGCTTTTTCGTGTGAGCGGCTGTCGTGGCGCTTCATCTCGCAGACTATGCGTGATGGCAGGTGTGATGCTGTGGCGAGATAGGCTTCGAGAGTCGGGACTTGCTCTCCGTTGGAGAGTTTTTCGGCGAGCACACGTGAAGCCGGCGATGATTCTATGTGAACTCCGTTGATATCCGGATCATGGTTGACCACAAGAACGCTGTCTGCCGTCATCCATACATCGAATTCCGAGGCATAGCAGTTGATTGAGTCGGCTTTGACTATCGAGCGGATTGAATTCTGGGCCGAGCCTTCGGCTTTCCAGTAGCCGCGGTGTGCGATTACTTTCGGAGTGTCAGCCGCCATGCTGCCGGCCGCCACAAGAAGAGCGGCGGCGGCAAGCAGACGTGAGATTTTCATTTTGTACATTATATATTATACTCAATGGTTACGGGTTTGTTTACAGGAGTGGAGGCAACTCTGACCACCGGGCATCCGGCGGCTTCGTCATATTCAACCTTGGCTTTTTTGCCGTTGACCGTCACCTTGGCACCGTCTTTCAGTCCTGGAAGCTGCAGCCTGTAGGAGCGGCGCATGGTCTGGCCGGGATATGAACCTTCGGCGGGTGCCACTGTCACGCAGGCGCGGTTGCCTTTCTGGGTGTAGCGGAGCGCGGTTGTGGAATAGATGCCCTTCTGATAGTCAAGCGATATGCCGTCATCCTCATAGAGGCTGAACACGTTGTCGGCATCTTTGGCCGCGGGGTAGACGCGCATGACGAGCGTTTCGAGCGCGGCTGTGGCCGGACGCGGAGTGTAGGGCTGCATGGGGAGTATCCATCCGCCTCTCACATAGAGCGGGAATTCCTCAAGAGGCTTTTCGATCTGTGCGGTCTGGCCTCCGTCTTTGCGTTCGTGGGTGAAATAGTCATACCAGACTTCGCCTTTGGGGAACCAGACTTTCTGCGCGGCAGTCTTGTCTGCACCGCTGCCGGGTGTCGAGATAGGAGCAGCAAGCAGGATGTCGCCGAAAGTGAACTGCTGGGGCTGGCTGAACGATTCCTTCTGGTCGCCATAGTCGATGAACATCGAGCGGTTGAGCGGCACCATAGTGTTGTGGGTCTGCCAGACGCTCGAATAGATGTAGGGCATCATTTCGGAACGCATGTGGTACATCTTTCTCATAGCTTTTGTCTCGCGGTCGCCACTGATCCAGGGGCGTCGGTCGAGGCGCTTGTCTTTGGTGGAATGGACACGCAGGGCAGCCGACAGAGCGCCGAACTGAGTCCATCTGACAGTCAGTTCCGGGTTCGGGTCACCGCGGAAACCGCCTATGTCATGTGCCCAGTAGTAGCATCCGCCCTGACCGCTGCAAGCAGTGAGTTTAACCTCGAAGGCGAGAAGCTCCCAGTTGGCCTGGGCATCGCCGGAGAACTGGATGGGGTGACGGTGGTCGCCCCATCCGGCCCATCGGCTGTAACCGGCACCACGTTTGCCGTTGCGCTGCGAATCGCGGTAGTAAAGTTCGTTGATCCAGGCGAGGGTTGTGGAGTGATGGCCGCGCACATGCGGGTAGAGATAGTTCTGCTGCCAGTCAAGCCACCAGAAGTCCACGCCCATGTCTTCGCTCGGGCGGTGGGCATAGTCAAAGAATTTGGCCATATAGTTGCTGTCGGCAGTGTTGAACAGAGGCACGGTTCCGTCAGTGACACCGAGAGCCTTGATGAATGCCGGATAGTGTTCCTCGTGGGGGCGCATGCCGTCATGCGGATGGTCGTTGAGCGAGACTGTCACGCCACGGGCATGGCAGGAGTCGATCAGAGCTTTCGGATCGGGAATGAGTTCGCGGTTCCAGGTGTAGCCGTTCCAGTTTAGATGTCCGTTGTGGCCTGTGCCGACGGTTGCGTCGTTGGTGTGCCATCCCATGTCAAACACAATGTTGTCAAGCGGGAAGTCATTTTTGTCATAGCCGCGGATGATGTCGAGGAATTCATCGGAGGTATAGTCCCAGTAGCGGCAATACCAGACACCGTGTATGTATTTGCGGGTCATCGGCACCTTGCCGCTGATAGCGCCAAGGCTTGAGAGGGCGGCCTTGTAATCGTTGCCGTAGACGAAGCAATACTGATCCTGGATGTGCGATTCGGTGTCGCGCGGGCTGATCCATCCGTTGACGAGCAGGTCGGTGCGTTCGTCGTCGATCATATACCATCCGTCCTTGCTCAGGATTCCGTCATTCATCGGAATTTCCTTGGTGACACGGTCAAGAGTCTCCACCGGACCTCCGAGATTGTTTTTGGGGAGGAAGCGATTGGTGAATTTCTTCTCTTTGCCGTCAAGAGTGTAAAACACGTGGAGATTCGAAGTCGAGAAGGGGAAACCGTCATGCTTATACCAGATTCTCAGAGCCGGAGTGGTGATCTCGTAGCAGTTGTCGCCGAGTTCGCGGACAGAGATGTCAGAAGGCGAGAGCATGCTGCTGCGGTCATAGGCAAAGAGGGTGGGAGCGTCAATGAAGCGGGCGTCGGTGGCATATTCCAGGCGCAGGAGCGTCGGGGTGATGATCGAGAGGCGGTTATTGCCGAACACAAGCGGATTGCTTGCGGCAGTGTCGGCAAAGGCCATTAGCCCTGATGAAATCATCAAGGCTAATGAAAGGAATTTTTTTATGGCTTTTCGCATTGTTGGCTGAGGTCAGGGTTAGTTGTTGGTTATGGTCTCGGTGTAGACGTTGCCGAAGCTGTCAGTGGCGCGGAAGCTCACGCTCTGCCAGCCTGGCTGCGGAGTGTAGAGGAACATGTGGTCGTTATTGTTTTCAGGAGCTGATCCGCCGTGGTTTGCGGGGATGACTCCGTCAACAAGACATTTGCGCACATCGGGGTCCCAGCATTTTCCGCCGTTCTGCGAGGGAATTAGTCGGGCGCTCGCCGGCAGAACTGTCCAGGATCCTGCGTCTTCCTTGACTTCGACAGTCCAGTCTTCATGCCAGCAGAAGATGTTGGCAAGGATCTTGTCATAGGGATCTCCTGCATTCTTAGAGGGATTCCATAACACGGCGTCTTCCGGGCGGTAAAGCTTCATCTGGTAGTCGCGGTCACAGCCGTCGCCGATGAAGTATTTGTTGACCAGGGTATTGCCTTTGAAGTCAAGAGCGCCGTAGCCACGTGGCGAGCCATCGTTGCAAAGCGGATACCAGTAGGCTCCCATCACGGCTGCGAAAGTCGTCTCGGTGATGTTTGAGGCTATGGTAGTGGTGTAGTGGTTGTGGCTGTGGCCGGAGAGGATCTGCACTTCCCTGAAGTCCTTGACCAGATCATAGAGAGCCTGGTTGTTGGTGACATGGGTAGAGCTGTTTCGGCGCTTGGTGGGTATGTGGAGGCCGATGATGACGGCTTTGTCCGGATCAACATAGCTGAGATCCTTTTCAAGCCATTCGAGCTGGGCCTCGGTGATGGTGCCCGTGTAGTCGTTACGGCCGTTGACACCACGGTAGAAAACGTCGTCGAGCACTACGAGGTGGCAGTCTCCGATATTAACGGAGTAGTATGTCGGGCCAAGGGCATCGCGGAAATCCTTGTCACTTTCGGTGTCGTTTTTGATTCCTTCGTTGTGATCATGGTTACCTATCACAGAGAAAACCGGCACGGGGATGTTGCGCATCTCTTTCGCATAGGTGTCGAAGTATTCGGGCTTGTTCCAGACTATGTCGCCGAGCGAGATGCCATAGACGTTTGACGGCAGGCTGGAGGCGAATTCGGCCATTCTGGGAATCATTCCCACGAAATCAGTGATGTCTTTTTCGTTGCCGATCTGCGGGTCGGCCATAGTGAAGAGGGTCCATTCTGTTTTCTTTGGGATTGACACCAGACGGAAATCGCGCTGGATGATCGCGGCGTCGGAATAGTCGAGGGTCTTGTAGAACTTCGGGTCGCCGAGCAGGGTGGGGAGCTCGCAGTCGGCAGGCACGGAAATGAACACGTGCTGGCGGCCGGTGGTGTACATCTGGTATTCGCCGTTGGCGTCGGTTGTCATCACATTGATGCCGTCGCTGACAACCACACCCTGGCGGGGCTGTCCGTCAACCGTCACACGGCCCACGAGGTTTTTGCCGAACTGAGTTTTGATGGTAAGGGGATCCGAATCGGCTCCTGGGCGGCGTTCGGCGACAACATCATCGGAGCATGATGCGAGGAGGCTGACTGCCACCATCGCCGAGGCCATATATCTGAAAAGTTTCATAGAGATTGGAAATTAGCAGGTGTTTTTTCTGAAAGAGAGAGGAGAATGAAGGAAATTGCAGTGTGATCAATAACCGGGGTTCTGCTTTAGCAGGGGATTTCCGGCCATAGCCTCAGAGGGCAGCGGGAAACGCTTCTTGGTGTCATCAGTCGGCTTGTGGGCCCACCAGCTTTCGGTGGTGTAGAGTCCGAGGCGGATGAGGTCGGTGCGGCGGCGGCCTTCACCGAGGAATTCAATCTGCCATTCATCGGCCATGCGGTAGACGTCGAGGTTGGTTTCGGTCACGGGATCGGGATCGTTGCCGTTGGCGAAGTTGCGTTTGCGCACCTTGTTGATGAGCTGAGCGGCGCCCTTCTTGTCGCCTGCACGCCATTTGCACTCGGCCAGCATGTAGTAGACCTCGGTGAAGCGCATACAGGGATAGTCGGGGTTCCAGAGAAGATCCTTATCGTCGATGTTCGGGATAGGCATCTTGACCAGACGCACTCCGGATGACTCCGAGCCGTCCATCATGGTGCTGCTGTTGCCGGTGATATTGACGTAGTCCACAAGGACCACAGGCTTTCCGGCCATGTCTTTCTGGCCTATGGCCACTTCGCCGGTGTAGGGGTTCTTCTGCAGCCCTACGCAGAACATGCCTTCATACTCCTTGTTGCCGTGGTAGACGTAGGGTTTCTTGCGCAGGTCGGCATCGTTGTATTTCTCGTAGCTTTTGCCCAGCTTGTAGTCCATGACCGGGCCGCCTTCTTTTTCGCGTGAGGGAGAAAGGATGAATCCGTTGTAGCGCGAAGCCGGGAATGGGCAGTTGAAGTATTTGTCGGCCTGGTGGTTGTAGAAGTAGCGGTAATACCAGTTGAATTCCATCTTTGAGTTCTGTGAGGGCACATACCAGACGGCTTCTGTCGATTTGTCGTTGTCGAAACAGTGGGGGCCGTACCAGGTATTGTCAATGGCGTAGGGACCGTATTCGCCTCTGATCAGGTCTTCGCAGATTGCGGCACAATCGGCATAGCGGTCACCTCCTCCGTAGGCTTCGGCGTTGAAGTATAGTTCGGCGAGCATCATTGCCGCTGCGGCTTTCTTGATATAGCCGTCCTGGGCTTCTCCGAGGCTCGATTTCGGGAGGATGGATGGTATGGCGTTCTTGAAAAGGTCCTCGCAGAATTCAAAAGTCTCCTTGTCGGTAGAGCGGGCGCAGGGAGCGTCGTTGTTGCTGCGGAAAATCGGCAGACCTCCGAAGTAGTCAAGACCGCGCATGTAGTACCATCCGAGGATGGCGTTTAGCTGGTTGATGTGGTCTTTCTTTATTTCGTCAGAGAGGCCGATGGCGTTGTAGTTGACACCAGAGAGGTCTTCTTTGGCTTCGAGAGTACGGGCGATGGCGCTCATGGTTCCGTCCCACACGTTTTTGACATGGCGGTCATCGCCGGTCCAGGTGTGTTCCTGCAGGCGGATGTACTCGCCGTTGTTATAGAAGTCGTTGCCGCGTGTCGGGCAGACCATTTCGTCGGTGGTCAGTTCCTGGAGATACCAGCGTTCGGCGCCGAGATACCATTTCCAGTGGGTGAAGGGGCGGCAGAGAATGGCGTAGGTGTTCTCCGGACAGGTGATGAATGTGTCAGGGGTCACGCTGGAGTAGAATTTCTCGTCAAGGTCGCAGGAGAAGAGAGTGGCGCCTCCGAGCAGTGCCAGAGCTATATGTTTGAAGTTAAATTTCATAGTTCGTCAGTTTTTTATCTACCAATTTTTAGAATGTCAGCTGGAGACCGAATGTCCAGCGGGTGGTCTGCGGGTACATGTTGGTTGCGTTGCGGACATATTCCACGCCGGGATAGAGGCCGTTGATGCTCACTTCGGGGTTGTAGCCTTTGTAGCGTGTCCAGGTGTAGAGATCGCGGGCGGTCACGTAGAAGCGGGCGCGGGTCAGATATTTGTTCCACTTGCCGGTGTTGAGGGTGTAGCCCAGCGACACGGCGTCGATCTTGAGGAAGGAGGCATCGCTCAGGAAGTAGTCAGAGGTGATGCGGGTGTCGTTGATGGCGGCATTGTCGGTGTAGGCTATCTTCAGCACGTTTTCCTGAGAGTTGGTCTGGAGACCGTGGTAGAGGATGATTTCGCTGAACACATCGTAGTCAAGCCATGAGCGCAGATTGATGCCGAGGTCGAAGTTTCGGTAGCGGAAGTTGTTTTCCCATGAGATGATCGCCTTGGGGATCGCATTGCCCACCCAGTGTTTGTTGGCGTCGACGAGGTTGTTGACAGAGCCGTCTTTGGCAGGGACCACATTGTTGTCCTTGTCATAGATGAGCCACTTGCCGTTTTCATCGAGACCGGCATATTTGAAGAGCCAGAACTGACCGATTTTTGAGCCGTTGACGAGCTTCTGCTCATAGCCCATTGACGCGGGCATGGCCGAGGGGAGCATAAACGAGTCGCTGTCGCCGAGGTTCTTGATCTTTGTGGTGTTGTGGGAGATGCGGGCGGTAGAGGTCCATGTGAACTCGCGGCCCTGGAAGGGCACTCCGGTGATTTCGAATTCCCAGCCTGTGTTGGTGAGGCTGCCGATGTTTTTCATCACGGTGGTGTAGACCATCGGGGGGACGGGGGCGGCTACTTCGAAAAGCATGTCGTCCACGCGGCGGTGATACCAGTCGAATTTACCGAAGATGCGGTTGTTGAGCACCGAGTAGTCAAGACCGATGTTGAGCTCCTTCTTTTCTTCCCATTTCAGATCGGGGTTGATGTTTTTGGTTGAGCCGTAGCCGGGCTGCCAGATGCCGTTTGTGGGATACATGTCGTTTGACTTGTAGGTGCGCACTGTGTAGCCGCTTCCGAAGTCGTTGTTACCGGTGACGCCGTAGCCCACACGCAGTTTCAGGTCGTTGATCCAGTCGATTCCCTCCATGAAGTTCTCGCGTGAGATGCGCCATCCTCCGGAGACAGACCAGAAGTTGCCCCATCGGTTGTTTTTGCCGAATTTTGACGAGCCTTCGCGGCGGTAGCTCACGGTTGCCATGTATTTGTCGGCGTAAGAGTAGTTTGCTCGGCCGAAGAACGAGAGCAGGCGCTGGCGAGGATTCTTGTTGGAGGCCATTGATGCCTGGCCGTCGCTGAGGTCTGTGCCTGCGCTCATGTCCCAGGGGCCGATGCCGTCAACGGTGAAGTTGGCGTTTGTCATCTCGAAGCTTTCGGTGCCTTCGTTTTCATAGAAACTGTAGCCGGCCACGGCGTCGACGAAGTGTTCGCCGAATTCGCGCATATAGTTGGCATAGGCTTCAAACGATTTGTTGAGTGACTTGCTGAATTCATGGGTAGCCTTGCCGCGTTTGCTTGAAGTGACGCTTTCGCGGTGTTTCTGGTTGTAGTAGAGGTAATACTGATGCTGGCGCATGTCGAGGCCCATTGTGCCCTGCACGGATAGGCCTTTCATAAGGTTGATCTTGAGGGTTGCGTCGCCGAGGAACCACTGGTCTTTGGCCGAGTAATCTTTATATTCGATGTCTGCTACGGGATTCCAGGAGTTGCCGCCCATGCCTACGCCGTCAACATTGTAGTCAGAGGGGTTTGAGGGGTCCCACAGAGGTATGGTCGGGTTAAGTTCGATGGCTTTCTGGAATGTGTAGGACCCGTTTCGCTTATCGCGGTCGGCCTGGCGGAACTGGGCTTTCATGCTGAGTTCGGCAACGCCGTCCCACATGCGGTAGCGGCCGTTGATGCGGCCGGAATAGTCGGTGCGGCCGTCGCCACGCACTATGCCTTGCTGGTCGGAGTACATGAGCGAGGAGTAGAGCTGGAGGTCTTTGGTGCCGCCGGAGATGGTCAGCACATGGCGCTGGCTGAGGGGATTGTCGCGGGTGAGTTCCTTGTACCAGTCGGTGTCATAGCCGTAGTCCTGGCCGAGGCCGCGTTCGATGTATTCCTGAGAGGAGAGGAGGTCGAGGTGCTTGCGCACGCTTTCGATCGAGAGCTCACACGAGTAGTTGACCTGGGTCTTGCCTTCTTTGGCCTTCTTTGTTGTCACGAGGATCACACCGGCTGCGGCGCGTGTGCCGTAGATGGCTCCGGCTGATGCGTCTTTGAGCACGTCGATTGACTGGATGTCTTCCTGATTTATGGCGCGGAGGTCACCGCCGGGGATACCGTCGATCACTACCAGCGGGCCCTGGCCGGCGTTGACTGAAGCCACGCCGCGGAGCTGATAGCCGTTAGAGGCGTTGGGCGATGCGCTGCCTGTGGTGGTCAGACCTGAGATCTTGCCCTGGAGTGCGGTGGCGATGGTAGCTCCGCCGAGACCCGACATCATGTCGTCGGCGCTGATCGAGGTGATGGCCGAGGTCACGCGCTTTTTCTCCATTGTGCCGTAGCCTACGACGACAACCTCATCAAGCATCTTGTCGTCGGAGTCGAGTACTATATTATAATGTGTCTTTCCGGACTGAACCTTGACATCGGCCGGAAGTTTGCCTACATAGGTCACTTTCATTACCTGGCCGGGCTTGGCGTCGAGCGAGAAGTTGCCGTCGATGTCGGCTGCCGCTGCGAGCTTGGTGCCCTGGACTATGATTGTGGCTCCGGTCAGAGGTTCGCCGTCGGTGTCGGTCACAGTGCCGGTCACCTGCGCGGCCGCGGTCATGAATGCCGCTGAAATCAGACCGAGGAACAAGGTGCAAAACAATCCCTTGAGATTTCTTGCTGTGTTATGTCTGTGTTTCATTGTTGTCTGTCGTTTTTATTTGGTCTCGATTCGGGTTACTTTAAGATCGTCCATGAACCAGCGGTAGTAAGAGGTCTTTCCGTTGTCGGGATAAGTTGCCACTGACTTGAACCCGTTGTTGATGAACGGAGTCGCGCCGATGATGATCCTGGTATTGGCTGTGGCCCCTTTGACGGTCACTTTCATGTCGGTCCATGTCCAGGGGATGGTTTTGTCGGAGTTGTTGAAAGGTTCGAGTTCCTTGCTCTGTGTGGCGCTCACGCCGTCGACGATTTCGCCCTCGCCTTCGATCACAACTGAGACGGTCATCGGGTCGGTGCCGTTTTTGGCTGCGCGGAAAGTGACATCGACGTTGGCATAACGGCCGCCTTCAATGGGAAGGGCTTCTTTGATGGCGATTGCTGTCTGCGCGCCGCCTTTGTTGAATTTCAGATAGCCGTCCATTGCATAGATGACCTTGGCCGAGGCATTGTAGTCGGTGTATTTCCGGTTGAAGAGTGCGAGAACATCGTCAAAACCGTTGGTCTTGAAGTCCCAGGTATAGATATTGCGGGCATCGTTGGGCGCTCCGCCGTTGATGTTGCTTACCTGGTCGGCTCCGCCTTTGACCCAGGAGAAATCATCGTTGTAGTAGACGAAACCTACTGCCTTTGAGTCGGGTTCGGGGCGGTCTGAGAGCTGGAGCACAGGGGCGGTGAGCACAAGACCGTGGGCGGTGGTGATTGTGATGTAGTCTTCACGGGCGGCCTCGGTGTTGACTTCTGCTGTCAGAGTGACTTTGGTTTCTCCCGCATCGCCGCTTGACGGGGTTACGGTCAGCCACTGGGGTTTGGCGGTGAGTGTCCATGATTCAATGCAGCCTACGGTCAGCTCGGTGCTGAGGCCGGCGGCGTCAGAGGCGGCGAAAGTCAGTTTGCTTATGGGTTTGCCGTTTTCGCTGACGGAGAAGACTGTGCCGTCCTGGCGCACTGTGGTGTAGCGGGAAAGAGCACCTGCAGTGACGGTGATCCGGGCTTCGCGTTCGGCTCCGGTCTGATTGAGCGCTGCGGTGAATGAGATTTTTTCCTTACCGGCCTGGCCTGAGGTCTTTGACGGAGTTATCCAGTCGCAGCCGGCAGGCAGTGAGACGGTCCAGTTTGAATTGGTGTCAATGGTGAAGGCAAGAGTCTCGCCTTCGGCGGCATTTCCGAGGGTTGTCACGCTGATTAGTGCGGGCGATACGGCGAGTGTGCCTACCTTCTTGTTCTGGCTTACGGCCAGAAGCTCGGTCTTGTTGCTTCCGGAGAGTTTGATTTCAACGAATCCGGTGCGTGGATCTCCGGTATTCTCATCGGCAGTCACGAAGATCTTGTGGCTTCCGCGTGTGCCTGATTCTCTTGAAAGGTGTATCCACTCGTCTTTCTGGCTCACTTTCCAGCTGCCGCTTGTGTTAAGTGTCAGCGAGGGTTCTTCGCCTTTGTCGGTCAGGCCGTCGTATTCAAGAGTGAATTCGCGGTTGTCGGCTTTGAAATAGGCCGGTATCTTCTCGTCATCATCGTTGCAGCCCGTGAGCGCGAGTCCCAGACCTGACGCGAGGGCGAGTGCCGATGCGAAGATTAAATTTTTATGCAGTTTCATATCTGTTGATTATTCGGTTAATTAAAAGGATGTTATCGTTCGATACGTTCAACCTTGAGGTCGTCCATATACCAGCGGAATGTGCCGCTGTTGTTGATGCCGTCCTTGACATAGGTCTGTTCGCCGATGATGATTTTGGTCTTTGAAGATATGCCCCGGATGTTGACGCTGACATCTGACCAGGTGAGTTTGTCGGCTGACATTGCTACCGGGGTGCTGACAATCCGGGTGCCGGCCTGCGAGCCTCCGTCGATCGAGCCTTCGCCTTCGATGGCTACCACGACTGTGGTTTTGTCGGTGTTGTAGCGGGCGCAACGGAAGCTGACTTTGACGTTTGTCGATTTTTCAGCGGCGATGCCGAGGTTGCGGATTGCTATTGCCGTGATAGTGTTGGTCTTGTCAAATTTGATGTAGCCGTTCATCGTATAGACCGTCTTGGCGTTTGAGTTGAGGTCTTCATAGAGAGACTGGAATGTGGGGAGAGAGCTTGTGAAACCGTTGGCCTCATAATTCCAGGTGTAGATATTGCGGGCATCGCCGATGGTCTGGCTGCCGACATCATCGGTGCCGCCCACACACCAGGCAAAATCGTCATTAAAATATATGTGGCCCACCGGCATGTGGTCGTCACGGTCTTCTTCGAGGTTTTGAACCACGGTGATTGTCTCGCTCAGGTTTGATCCGGAGGTGATGGTTAGCAGACCTTTGCGCACGGCTCCGCTTTCATTCTTTTCGGCGAGAATGCTGACATTGACGGCGCCACGGCCTGTAGGTTTGTCGACCGAAAGCCATTCGGCGTCGCTGGTGACATTGTAGCCTTTGTTGGCGGTGATTGTGAGAGTTGCAGTCGCTCCGGATGAGAGGGTGCCGGTTCTGATCAGCTCCACTCGGTTCTGATCGACCTTCAGACGGGGCACTGCGTCTTCCGCGGTGTCATCAACACCACACGACGAAAATCCGACAAAGCATAGTGCTATCGCCGTGAGCGTTTCAAGGAATGGTTTTTTCATAAGGTTGATTTGGGTTATTTTGTTTTTTGTATTTTATGGTCGGGCATTTTCTCTATGCTGACAATCCGCAGATTTTGTTGTGGCCGGAAAATCCGGCGCAAAAAGGCCGGTTTAGTTTGTCCTGCTTGTCGGAAGTAGATTTTAGGGTTAGATTCAAGTTCGTTTTTGCTGTCGGCTGGAGAGTGCTGGAAGAGGCTTTTTAGTTATTTTGCCTGAGGAACAGTTCACTGGTTTGGTTTTGAATTTTGGTTGAAACGAAAGATTTTAGGTTTCAACTCGCAACAAAAGTATAATATATATGTTAATCTGCAAAATTTTTTTTGCACTTTTTTATCTAAATTTGGCTAAATTGCGTAATGGGTTGCAGAAAAACTTCTGTAAGGGTGTGTAAGTTGTTGTTTTCGGGCTGTGTTTCGGGATGGAATGTTGCCTTTCGTTGCGAAAGCGACGTGTGTTGCTATGGCGCTGATGTGTCAGGTCCGGGGTATGAAGAAGGGAGAGTGTGGAGAATGAGCTGATGGTCCGGCGGGCTGCTTCAGAGTCAGATCTGAGAATCTATGCCCGGCGCGGTGTTTTTGATGTCGATGATTTTCAATTCGATACCGAGATCCTCAATGGCCTGACTGATTGTGGGAGGTATGTTCGAGTCGGTGATAATGGTATCTATATCAGTGATATTGGCTATCTTGCTGAAGCCGCGGCGGCGGAATTTCGACGAGTCGGCCAGAACGATGGTCTTCTGTGCCGTGCGCATCATCACCTTGTTCAGGTCTGCTTCGCGTATATCAGTGGTGGTCAGGCCGAAGTCGAGGTCTATGCCGTCTACTCCAATGAACAGTTTACTGCAGCAGAATTCGCTCAGCGGGGCTTCGGCATGTTTCCCTACCACTGAGAGACTGCTGTGGCGCAGGGTGCCTCCGAGCTGGATCACTTCTATGTTTTCGTTGGTGCCGAGATACTCCGACACTTTCAGAGATGCACTTATCACGGTCAGCCGATGTATCGGCTTGATGCAGCGGGCAAAGGCCAGTACTGTGGAGCCTGAGGCTATTATGATCGAATCGTCCTGAGTGATCATCGATGCGGCTTCGCGGCCAATCAGTTCTTTCTCTTTGCGGGCAAGTTTTTCTTTCTCCAGAATGGAGCGGTTGTTGATATACGGGTTGATCAGTACGGCTTTGCCGTGACTTCTATAGAGCTTGTTCGCACTTTCGAGTTCGGTGAGATCTTTTCGGATCGTAACCGCTGATACGTCCAAGAGTAACGACAGGCTCGAAACCGGTATGGATTCATGGCGGATGAGAGTCTCAAGGATCAGGTTATGGCGTTCTTCTTTTGTCATATATATTAAGGTATAAAGAGATATGTGTTGTGTCAGAGACAAATGTATTAATTATATTTGAAAATTCACATATAATAAGTTAAAAAACTTTCATGAATACGGACCTCTATCCGGAGGTCTGTTAAAAAACAGCTCTATTTTAACATTTGTCATTGCAAAAATATTTTGTTTTTTAATAAAAGATTCTTACTTTTGTTGCGAAATCAAAAATATTATGTTTCGAAAGCAATTCGAAATCTGGCGTAGATTGAATTCTTCTCCTTTAAAACTAATCCGGTTAAACCCCATATGAACATGAACCATTGCAAAGAGCACTATGACATAATAGTGATCGGAGCCGGCGCTACCGGTGCCGGAACAGCCCGCGACTGTGCTATGCGCGGTCTTTCTGTATTGCTGGTAGAACGCTTTGACTTTACAGCCGGCGCTACCGGCCGCAACCACGGGCTGCTTCACAGCGGAGCCCGTTATGCCGTCACCGATCAGGAATCGGCCAGCGAGTGCATAAAGGAGAATATGATTCTGCGGCGTATAGCGCGTCACTGTGTGGAAGAAACCGGAGGCCTGTTTGTCACGCTCCCGGAGGATGATCTGGGCTATCAGAAGAAATTTGTGGAATCATGCCTGCAGGCCGGCATCAACGCCGAGGTCATAGATCCGGCCATAGCCATAGCAATGGAGCCTGCGGTCAACAAAGATATAATAGGTGCGGTCAGAGTGCCTGACGGTGCCATCGACCCATTCCGGCTTACTACGGCCAATGTCATGGACGCGCGTAATCACGGAGCGGATATTCTGACATATCATGAGGTCACGGATCTGCTGATGGAGTCGGGGCATGTCAGCGGAGTGGAGCTGCGCGAACAGCGCACCGGTCAGAAATTCAAGGTCCGCTCCTCGCTTGTGATCAACGCCGGAGGCATATGGGGGCAGCGTATATGCTCGATGGCCGGCATAAAGGTGAACATGTTTCCGGCCAAAGGCGCCCTGCTGATATTCGGCCACAGAGTCAACAACGTGGTCATCAACCGTTGCCGCAAGCCTGCTGATGCGGATATCCTCGTGCCGGGTGACACCATTTCGCTCATCGGCACGACTTCGAGCCGGATTCCGATTGATCAGGTGGACAGAATGGATGTCACCGGTGAAGAGGTAGATGTGCTTCTGCGCGAGGGCATAAAGATTGCCCCCTGTCTGGCCTATACGCGAATTCTCCGCGCCTATGCCGGAGTGAGACCTCTGATAGCGTCTGACGATGATCCGTCGGGCCGCAGCATCAGCCGTGGCATAGTCTGCATGGACCATGCCGTGCGCGACGGAGTCGAAGGCATGATCACTATTTCTGGAGGCAAGCTCATGACCTACCGCCTGATGGCGGAATGGGCCTCCGACATGGCCTGCCGCAAACTTGGAATAGAAGGTCGCTTGTGTCGCACGGCCGAGATCCCACTTCCGGGATCGGAAACTCCGGAGCCGGAGTCCGGAGTCCGAAAGCGCAAATCACATATAATCGAACTGAGCACAGACCAGAAAGCCGCCCAGGGGCGCCACGGCACCATGAGCGCAGAAATCAGCTATAATGCCGATGAGGATGATGTTCTTGTCTGCGAATGCGAGCAGGTGTCAGTAGGGGAGATCAAATATGCCATTAAGAAACTCCATGCCGACAGCCTGATCAATCTCCGCCGCCGCACCCGTATGGGCATGGGCACCTGCCAGGGCGGATTGTGTGCCTGCCGAGCGGCTGCCATACTGAGAGACGAGACCGGAAATCCGCCGGCGGCGCTCGAAGACCTCGCAAGTTTCATCAACGAGCGCTGGAAAGGAATGATGCCGGTGGCATGGGGGCAGACTCTTGTCGAGGCCCAGTTCATGGCCTGGCTATACAGAGGGGTCTGCGGACTTCAGCCTCAAGAAGAAGCCTGCGAGTGTGTGACAAACGAAAATGCCGACCGATAAAAAATAATTCCGATGAAATACGATACCATTATAATAGGAGGAGGTCTCAGCGGCCTCATGGCCGGAGTGAAACTCGCACGGTCAGGCAGCAAAGTCGCAATCATATCTTCCGGGCAGAGTGCTCTGCACTTCTATTCCGGCTCTTTCGGGCTGCTTGGACATGCCGATGGCAAGGAGCTGCTTCATCCGCTTGAGGCTATAGGAACTCTGCCCGCCGGACATCCTTATTCCAAGATTGGAGCGGAGTCGATCCCGGCTCTTGCCGATGATGCCAAACAGATCTTTGCGGATGCCGGGCTGACATTCATCGGCGACTCTTCAAAAAATCATTTCCGCCTTACGCCGCTTGGACTGTGTGAGCCTTCCTGGCTTACGATGGATGACTACGCCACATGCGAGAATCCGTCGGAAACCGGATGGCGCAAGGCAACGATCATAAATTTCAAAGGCTTTCTTGATTTTCTACCCGGCTTTCTTGCCGACGGACTGAAGAAACACAATCTGCCCTGCGATTATGCCGAAATAACGCTTCCGGCCATAGAGCGCCTGCGCAGAAACTCCTCCGAAATGCGCGCTGCGGCTATAGCCAAAGTGCTGAAAGGCCCGGCGCTTGAGATGCTTGCCTCCGAGATCAACCGTGCGGCCGGAAACTCCGATGTGGTATTCATGCCTGCAGTGGTCGGGATTGATTCCGAGCAGCCGGTCAGAGAGTTGCGCTCTATGGTGATACCCAAGTTGCTGTGTGTGCCGGTGTTGCCTATGTCGGTCTGCGGGATGCGCTCGCAGATACGTCTCCGCCGTTATTTCGAACAGCTCGGAGGCACTTATTTCCTTGGCGACAACGTGACCCGCGGTTACATGGAAGGCCCTGCCCTTAAAGAGATAGAAACCGCTAACCTCAGCGGCATGAGCCTGCAGGCCGACAATTTCATTCTCGCTACCGGGAGCTTTTTCAGCCAGGGGCTTGTCGCTGAGCCTGACCGCATCTATGAACCGGTGCTCGGAGCTGATGTCGAGGCTCCGTCAGACCGCAGTCTCTGGTGCGGAAAAAGCATTTTCGACAATCAGCCCTACATGCAGTTCGGGGTGACTACAGACCGTGACTTCCATGTGATGTTCAATGGTGTTCCCGCCGGAAATGTCTATGCAGTGGGTGCCATTCTCGGCGGATCGAACCCCATACGCGAAGGATCGGGTGGTGGGGTGGCCATACTTTCGGCTCTTCAGGTGGCACGAAACATAATTGCAGCCGGCCGGGCAGACAATTCAGAAGCCCAAGCCTAACAGTAAAACCAATTTTCACGATGGAATACCAGATAAAAAATATCAGTCCGAACAATCTCGAACAGTGCATAAAGTGTACGATCTGCACTGTCTACTGCCCGGTGCTCGCCGTAAATCCCGACTATCCGGGGCCGAAGCAGGCCGGGCCTGACGGAGAACGTTACAGACTGAAAAATCCAGAGTTTTATGATGCTGCGTTGAAATATTGTCTCAACTGCAAGCGCTGTGAGGTGGCCTGTCCGTCAAACGTAAAGATCGGTGACATCATCCAGACCGCGCGCATCAGATATGACAAGCGTCAGGTTTCACTGCGTGACCGCATGCTTGCGAGCACCGATTTCATGGGCAAGATGGCGACCTCGATGTCATTCATTGTCAATACGGCTCTCAGGATGCCGCTGACCAAAAGCGTCATGGACTTTACGCTCGGCATCGACCACCACAGAAATTTTCCTACCTACTCTTCAGAGACATTCGAGTCGTGGATGCGCCGCAAGGCTCCTGACCAGTCGAGTTTTCCACGCCGGCTGTCATATTTCCACGGCTGTTTCGTCAACTACAACAATCCGGCGCTCGGCCGCGACTTTGTCAAGCTGATGAATGCCATCGGCTACGGAGTCAGCCTGCTGGAGAAGGAGCGCTGCTGCGGAGTGGCCAAGATCGCCAACAAGATGGTTGACGAAGCCAGGCGCGATGCCCGTCTGAACATCGGGTCGATCCGGAAGGCCGTCAGCCAGGGCCAGCCGGTCATAGCAACCAGTTCGACCTGTGTATTCACCATTCGTGACGAGTATCCTCATCTGCTCGATGTGGACAATGCCGACGTGCGTGACAGCATCCTGCTTGCCACCGCCTTCCTGAACCGTCTTGTGGATGAAGGACGGGTGAAACTTGTGTTCCGGAAAGACTATCGCCGGCGCATCACCTATCACACCCCCTGTCATATGCAGAAACTCGGATGGGCTATTCATTCCGTGTCGCTGCTCAGGAGCATTCCAGGCCTCACTCTTGTGCCGCTTGAATCGTCGTGTTGCGGAATAGCCGGAACCTATGGATTCAAAAAAGAGAACTACGCCTATTCACAGGCCATAGGGCGAGAGCTCTTTGACCGCATCATTGAAGCGGGTGTCGACCTTGTGGCCACCGATTGCGAGACCTGCAAGATGCAGATCGAGATGAGCACCGGGGTTAAGGTGGAAAATCCGGTGACTATCCTCGCCGAAGCCCTTGACGTGGAAGCGACGATGAAAGCCAACGGTGTGAAATGAAAATATAGCCTCTTAATACCAAATCAGATATGTCGACTGAAAACATTTATGCCGGATGGAAACCGGAAGTGGTCAAGCAGTTCAAGTCATGGCAGATGCGCACCATAGTTGTCTCCATGATCGGCTATGCGATCTATTATTTTGTCAGAAAGAATTTCTCGATCGCCATGCCCGGCCTAACGGCGCAATACGGCATCTCAAACACAAGTTTCGGAATTGTGATCGGTGTCGGATCGCTGATCTACGGCCTTTCGCGTTTTGTCAACGGCTTCATTGTCGACCGTTTCAGCGCCCGCGTCATCATGGCCGTCGGCCTGCTGCTTTGTGCCGCCTCCAACTTCATGTTCGGCTTCGGCGTCAACATCAGCTCTTGGATCACAGGCGTGGACAGCGAACCTGATTTCATCAACATGCTGATCATGCTGATGGCAGTGACCATAGTCCTCAACCAGTATTTCCAGGGAGTGGGCTATCCGCCGTGCGCACGTCTGCTCCCGTCATGGATCCACCCCTCGCAACTGGCCACAAAGATGTCTATCTGGAACACCTCTCACTCTATCGGCGCTGCCGCGGCAGTGGTGGTCTGCGGCTATATCATGGGCACTATGGGGCGTGACCTTAGCGGAAATCCTGAGATCATACAGACCATTGCGGCAAACCTCAATCTCGATCCTTCTGACAGCGAGCATATGAAGACCATTCTCAGCTATGCTTCCCACTGGGATGCCTGGAAATGGTGTTTCTGGCTTCCGGCCTGTCTGGCTGTCTGCGGAGCTTTGTGGCTCTATGTCGGCCTTCGTGACGATCCTCGCTCTGTAGGCCTCCCTGAATTGCCCGGCACCCATACCGGAAAGTCAGATGCCAAGGGCGGCAAGACTCCCTCGCGCGGTAAATTCCTCAAAGCTATGGTGTGGACCAACCGGTGGATATGGACTCTCTGCATAGCCAACATCTTTGTCTATGTGATGCGTATGGGCATTCTCGACTGGGGCCCTAAATTCCTGACCGAAGCGCGCAACATGTCAATCGAGGATGCAGCCTGGTCAGTGGGCGCTTTTGAAATCTTCGCTATAATAGGCACCATTTTCGCCGGATGGGCCACAGACCATATTTTTCATGGCAAGGCCCACCGGATGTGTTTTGTGTGCATGGCTTTAGCTGTTGTCTTCATGGGGATCTTCATTATGTTCCCCGGACTGCCGATAATAGTCTCCACGCTATTCCTTGCTATGGCCGGATTCTTTATCTATGGCCCCCAGGCTCTGATAGGCATAGCCTCTGCCAACCATGCTACTAAAGAGGCTTCGGCTACAGCCAACGGCCTGGCCGGAATATTCGGTTATTTCGGATCTTTCGTCTCTGCAATCGGTATCGGCATCGTGGCCGACCGCTGGGGATGGAACATGGTGTTCTATATAATTATCGCCGTAGGCATTCTCGGAGCGCTGACATTCATCTCAATGTGGATGGCTCCCCGCGATGGCTATGCGCGCAGCAACAAATTTTATGAAGAACAGGAGGCTATTGACGGTCTTCACGAAGGAGAAAGCCATGAAAGCAAATGACAGTCTGACCGCCGGATGCGCCAACTGGATCTCACCTCTTGACCGCGAACGCCTTATGGAGGCATGTCGCAAGGTGCGCCATGTGGCCCTTGATATGGACGGTACCATCTATATGGGCGCCACGCTATTTCCGTTCACACTTCCGTTTCTTGAAATGCTCGAAGCCAACGGCATAGGGTATTCGTTTCTGACCAACAATCCGACCCGCAGCATCGCTGACTATCTTGTCAAACTCGAACGGCTCGGAATCAAGACCGGACCGGATAAAATGTACACTACAGCAGTCGCTGCCATTGACTATCTCAAAGCCAATATGTCCGGCGTCAGAAAAATTTTCGCTCTCGGCACCCCCAGCATGCTTGCCGAGTTTGAGGCCGCAGGCTTTGAGATCGCCCCTGTGGAGACCGGCGTGCTGCCTGATGCCCTGGTGGTGGCATTTGACACCACTCTGGAATATCCGCGCCTCTGTCATGCCGCATGGTTAGCTTCGAAGGGAGTCCCATATATAGCCACGAATCCTGACAGAGTCTGTCCGACTGACCAGCCTACTGTGCTCGTGGACTGCGGCTCGCTTTGCAGCGCGATCGAATATGCCACCGGGAGGCTGCCGGATATTGTGATCGGGAAGCCCAACCCCGACATGCTTTCAGGCATACGTCACCGTTACGGCCTTGCCGCCGACGAGATTGCCATGTGTGGCGACCGCATCTACACAGATGTGGCTATGGCCCGTAACGCCGGAGCGCTCGGAGTGCTGGTGCTTTCAGGCGAGACAACACTTGAAACTGCGCTTGCATCCGATCCTATGCCCGACATTACGGCAAAAAGCATTCTCGAATTCGGCGAACTTCTGCTCGAATCCAGAAATAGTCTCTAAGTAACACTTGTAATTAAACAATCTCTTAACATCTGCCATATGAAACACAGAATGATAGGGCGCGTCTCACTCGCTGCTGTCCTGCTTGCAGGACTTCCGTGGAGCGCATATGCCAAAGTGCTGAAACTTGACACTCCGTCGACCTCAATGGTGCTTGATGCCGAAAAAGGGAAAAATCTGAAATTTCTCTATTACGGCGGCCGTATCTCCGACTCTGACGCTGACAATCTCAGGGCGGCCGGAAGCCCCGTGGCCGACGCATATCCCGCCTATGGGCTTGACACTACACGTGAAGCGGCTCTGAGTGCGGTTCATGCCGATGGAAACATGACGCTTGATCTTAAAGTGGAAAGTACGTCGGCCCGCAGGGACGGCGACTCGGAAATCACAACCGTGAAGCTTCGGGATTCCCATTATCCTTTCACTGTCAGTGTCAACTATCGAACATATCCGGCTGAAGATGTCATCGAGACATGGACTGAAATTTCTCATCAGGAGAAAGGCATTGTGACCATCGACCGTTTCGCTTCAGGATGTCTGCCTGTGCGCTATGGCGATGTCTGGCTCTCGCAGCTCTACGGAAGCTGGGGCAATGAAAGCCGGGTTGACTGCTCGCGCCTGACACACGGAATGCGTGTGATCAAAAACCGCGACGGTGTGCGCAACTCCCATACTGCCCACGGCGAGCTGATGCTTTCGCTTGACGGAAAGCCGCGTGAGAATGACGGCCGCGTCATCGGGGCCGCCCTTTGCTACAGCGGAAACTACAAGCTGGTAATTGACACTGACGAGACTGATTATCATCGTTTTTTCGCCGGCATTAATGAGGACAATTCGGAGTATCATCTGAAGAAAGACGAGGTGTTCGTAACCCCGCCGCTGGCCTTTACTTACAGCAACGAGGGCATGAGCGGAGTGAGCCGCCATTTCCACCGCTGGGGCCGTAACCACAGGATTGCCCACGGCAATGAACTCCGCAAGATCTTGCTAAACAGCTGGGAAGGTGTCTATTTCGATGTCGAAGAAACCGGGATGGAAAATATGATGGCTGATATAGCTTCGATGGGCGGCGAACTCTTCGTCATGGACGACGGCTGGTTTGGCGTGAAGCATCCGCGCGACAACGCCACGCAGGGCCTCGGCGACTGGATTGTTGACACCCGCAAGCTGCCCCACGGAATACAGGGGTTGATTGATGCGGCCAAAAGCAAGGGCATAAAGTTCGGCATATGGATAGAGCCTGAGATGACTAACTCCAAAAGCGAACTTTATGAGAAGCATCCTGAATACGTGATCAAGCCCGGCCACCGCGATCACGTCTATGGACGCGGTGGCACCCAGCTTGTGCTTGACCTCTCAAACCCTAAGGTTCAGGATCTGGTGTTTGAGGTAGTCGACACTCTGATGACGAAATATCCTGAAATCGACTATATCAAATGGGACGCCAACATGTCGGTCCGCAGCCACGGTTCGCAATATCTTTCAGCCGATAATCAGAGCCATCTCTACATAGACTATCACAAAGGTCTTGCCAAAGTGCTTGACCGCATCCGCGCCAAGTATCCCGACCTGACCATACAGGCATGTGCAAGCGGTGGCGGTCGTGCAAACTACGGTGTGCTCCCCTGGTTTGACGAATTCTGGGTTAGCGACAACACCGATGCCCTCCAGAGAGTCTACATGCAGTGGGGTGCTTCCTACTTTTTCCCTGCCGTTGCTATGGCTTCGCATATCAGCGCCACTCCTAACCATCAGACTTATCGCTCTATGCCGCTGAAATACCGCATTGACGTGGCTATGAGCGGGCGCCTGGGCATGGAGATACAGCCGCGCGACATGTCGGAGGCTGAAAGGGAGCAGTGTCGCAAGGTGATAGCCGAGTACAAGGAGATACGTCCTGTTGTGCAGCAGGGTGATATCTATCGCCTGCAGTCGCCTTACGAGGGCCTTGGTGTGGCCTCTCTTCTGTATGCCACTCCTGAAAAAGACAAGGCGGTCTATTTCTGGTGGAAGACCGAGGCATTCCGCAATCAGCAGCTTCCGCGCGTGAAGATGGCCGGCCTGGATCCCGACCGGAATTATAAGGTGCGCGAGATAAACCGTATAGACAATAAACCGCTCCGATATGAAGGCAAGGTCTTTTCCGGCCGTTATCTGATGGACAATGGCTTGGAAATGCCGGTAGGCTATAATGTCGACAAGGACAAACGCACCGAATGGGGCTCGAGAGTCCTGCTGCTGACAGCCGAATGACCGGTGTCCCAGAATAGAAAAGTGGATTAGAGTAATAGATATAGAGAAACGGGGTCTTTAACGGCCTCTAAATGACAAGTCCGGCTGCGAAATCGCTTCGCGCCGGACTTTAGTGTGTTCAAATCAATACCTTAAAATTGTTTCCGTATGTGTGTGTTTAAACCAATCTTATTTACCTTTATTTAACCTTGTTTGGAAACAGCTATAGTTGAAACATGAAACTTAATCTCTACAAAATAGTTTTTTATTATGATGACGTCTGGACTTTGAGCCCTGCATTCATCAGGTCAGTCGTCGTCGCGCGCCTTAGCGGTAGTCGGCAAACTGAGTCTGGAGTTTCTTGCGAGCGAAGAAGATACGGCTCTTGATAGTGCCGAGGGGGAGATTCATCTTTTCAGCGATCTCGTTGTATTTGTAGCCGGCTACGTGCATCGAGAAGGGGATGCGGTATTCATCGGGGAAAGCGTTGATCGCATCTGTGATCTCGTTTGCTCCGAAAGATCCTTCGGGGGTTTCGAGGCCTGAATCCTGCGAAAGGTTCAGGTGATAGAGATCTTCAGTCTGGTCGATGACAGTTGCCGAGCGTGCTACGCGACGATAGTTGTTGATAAAAATGTTGCGCATGATGGTGAAAACCCAGCCTTTGAAGTTGGTGTTGTCAACATACTTGCTTTCGTTGTCGAGGGCCTTCAGGGTGGTGTCCTGCAGCAGGTCATAAGCGTTGTCACGGTTGGATGTGAGCATGTACGCAAAGTTGAGAAGGTTGCTCTGAAGGCTCATAAGCTTGTTCTGAAATTCCTGAGTTCCCATAATTGAAGCGTTTTTATTGAGGTAATGGAGAGTTGTTAATTTCGATTGTTTGTCGGTGCTTGTTTTGTTTGACAGTTCAAAATTACTGCCTTGAGACGGAATATTCAGAAATTTAATGTAAAAATATGTTAATTTGATGACAAAGTTGTTACAAATTGGCGTATTTTGTTAGTTTTCAATGATTTATGTGCTAAAAATAAAAATTACAAAAATGTTACAATGTCAGGCGGATTGTAACAATAATCGTGCGCGTGTATATGAAGCGTTTTTCATAGAGGCCACAAATTTAATAAATATATATTATATATAAGGCTTCTGCTTCGGGAAATGAACAGCCTCTCTGTGGTGGGTTGAACCAAAAAGGGGGTGAGCCGTTGGAGAGAATATTGAAAACCTGTTAAAACTATTTCAGCTATGAACTTTTTGTGGTATATAATCATTGGAATTGTGTCCGGTTTCGTCGCCGGCAAGCTTATGAGAGGTGGCGGTTTTGGTGTTATTGTGAATTTGATAGTAGGCATAATCGGCGGTGTGCTTGGCGGTTGGCTTTTCGGACTGCTTGGCATCACGGCCGTAGGGATCATAGGTAATCTGATAACGTCTGTGGTCGGAGCCATCTTCCTTCTGTGGATTGTCGGGCTTCTGAGCCGGGCTGTTGCAAGGTGACTTGAAAATATTTAGGTTAAAATATTTGAATACCACCGTCCCGGTCCGTTTTTTTTGCGGACTGAGACGGTGATATTGTCTGCGGTCTGTTATTTCAGAAGTTGGCTATGGTTGCAGCGGGGCTATGGTGTAGCTGTAGCTATATGACTTGTCTTTCAGTCTGTAAGGCGAGTGCGGTCCGGCTCCCCAGCTGTTGTCTCCGCCGAGTCCGCGTTGGGCGAGGTCTATGTAGAGGAAGACGCGGTCGCGGTGGTGGCGCACGTCTGAATTGTGCATCTGGTGCTTTTTCATTCCTGGATCAAGATCTTCGGGGAGCACATCGAGAGCGCTGACATTGAGCGGCTCATCGCCGTCTATTCTGATTCCGTAGCCTTCTGTATCGGTCAGTGAGGCCCAGCGGACATCAGATTTGTTGCCGGTTTCCTGCGGGCGGATGTAGGGATAGAACTGGTCTGCGACCTTTCCTTCCCAGATGCCGATGAATGAGGCTGTGTTGCGGTCGGAGTAGTTTTCGCCGGGCCCGCGGCCATACCATCTGAAATTGTCCGTCCCGGCATGGAGGTCCAGTCTCATGCCGAAGCGCATCAGCTCAGGGACCTCATTGTCACCGGCTTGCCATGACGAGGTGACTTTGATGCAACCGTCGGGCTCGATGCGATAGGTGACATGATAGTCTGAGCGGACATCAGGAAGGCGGTAGACTGCTCTGACAGTCGGATTGCCATCTTCTGAGGTCATTTCAAACGATTTTAGACTGCGGTTTTTCGCGGCATAGCGCCAGGCATTGGCTTTGTGGGGCATGCTGTTGCCCCAGTCATTGTCAGTCGGGGCACGCCAGAACGAAGGTTCAGGCCCGGCGGCTATAAGCTCGCGCCCATTGACGCTGTAGCCGCTCAGCATTCCGCTGACGGAGTCGAAGCGGACTGTCACGCCGTTTGCACAGCTGACTGTCCAGCGGCCTTTGTCATTGACTGCCTTTGGGGCTGTGAGGTTAGCGGTTATTTTCAGCTGACGGGGATGGGACGGGTTCAGTGCAAACTGTTCGCGGGCTACTTCATGTGCGGCCGGTATGATTTCATCTCCTTTGCGGGTGTAGGCATAGAGGGAGAGGAAGTATTCGTTGCTGTTGTCAGAATCTATTTTTTTGATAGGCAGGCTGAAAGTTTTTGACTGTCCGGCCGGTACATTGGCCGAGATCATGCCGGAGTCTGTCACTACGCCGTTCATCAGCAGTTCCCAGCGGAGATCATAGTCAAGCAGATTGCGTGTGTGAAAGTGGTTTTCGATCGTGATTTTGCCTGATGCGGGGTCGGTGGAGGAGAAACGTATGTCCTGGTAGACTTTTTTGACTTCGGTCAGTCCGGGGTGGGGCGTGCGGTCAGGCTGTACGAGTCCGTTGATGCAGAAATTTTCATCGTGAGTGTGGGTATAGGCACCGAAATCGCCGCCATAGGCCCAGTAGCTGTCGCCGTTCTCGTCTTTGGTGAGAAGGCCCTGATCCACCCAGTCCCAGATGAAACCGCCCTGCATGTGGTCTGACGAGCGGATTATGTCGAAATATTCCTGGAAGTTACCGGTGCTGTTGCCCATTGCATGAGCGTATTCACACATTATGAACGGTCTGCCGGGATTGTTTCGGGCTGCATATTCTTTCATCTGGTAGATGCCTGGATACATGGGGCAGACTATGTCGGTGTTACGGTCTTCACCCGCCTGTTCGAACTGTACGGGGCGCGAACTGTCGCGCTTCTTTATCCAGTCATATGCTGCATGGAAATTCTCGCCGTTGCCGCATTCGTTGCCGAGCGACCAGATGATAACGCTCGGATGGTTTTTGTCGCGCTCCACAAGGGAGATCTCACGGTCGAGAATCGCAGCCTGCCATTCCGGACGTTTAGCCGGATGACAGTCGTCGATCCGGTCCCAGGGAACCGAGCCCATTGCATGGGCCTCGATGTTGGCTTCATCCACGAGATAGATGCCGTAGCGGTCGCAGAGATCATACCACAGCGGCGACTGGGGATAGTGGCTTGTGCGCACGGCGTTGATATTATGGCGCTTCATCGTGCGGATGTCATCCATCATCGTCTCGCGGTCAACCACATGGCCTTGGGTCTGGTGATGCTCATGGAGATTGACTCCGTGGACTTCAAGCGGCTTGCCGTTGACCGTCAGGCGGCTGTCTTTGATCTCGATTTTGCGGAATCCGGTCTTTGCCGATGTTGACTCGATGACACGGCCTGAGCTGTCAGAAAGTGTGAGCACAAGTGTATAGAGATATGGGTCCTCGCAACTCCAAGTTCTGACTTTGCCTATTTTTGCGGTCAGCGCTTCGGTGGTGGTGGCTGATGCTCCGAGATTCAGCCGCCGGGTGTTTTTGTAGACCCGTTTGCCGGCGGCGTCATAAAGCGAGACTTCAAGGCTGGTAGCGGCAGGTGTCTGAGCATAGTTTTTCAACACAGTCTCAAGTTTCAATTCTCCGTTGGTGTAGCTGCGGTCGAGGTCGGCGTTGGCAAAAAAGTCGAAAATGCGCCGGCTGTCTGTAGAATATAGGCAGACATCGCGGTCTATGCCAGACAGGCGCCAGAAGTCCTGGTCTTCGAGATATGATCCGTCGGTCCAGCGATAGACTTCGCAGGCAAGCTCGTTTCGTCCTGGTGTGATATATTCGGTGATGTTGAACTCTGCCGGATTTTTGGTGCTCTGCACATAGCCCGCCTTGTGGCCGTTGATCCACACATACATTCCGGCCGTAGAGCCGCCGAAGTGGAGAAACACCTGGCGACCGTCCCAGCCGGAGGGCAGTTCGAACGAACGGCGGTAGCACCCAACAGGGTTGTCGGAGTGGTCGATGAACGGCGGGTTTTTCGGAAACGGATATGTGACGTTGGTATATATAGGTGTACCGTAACCTTCGGTCTCCCAGTTTGAGGGCACCGGAATGCTGTCCCATCCGGCAGTGCTGAATCCGGGGTCATGGAATCCGACAGGCCGCTTGTCAGGAGTCGGAGAGAATCTGAAAGCCCATTTCCCGTTGAGGCTCATGAAAAAAGGTGATGATTCATAGTTGCCGCCCAGAGCCTTAGCCGGAGAGGCATAGGGGAAGGCGGTCGCACGGGCCGGCTCGCGGCCTGAGGCAAAGATCTGTGGATTTTCCCAGTCATTGGCAGAGGTAAGAGACCATTGCATGGCACAGAGCATGCAGAAGGTGATGATCAGAATGCGTGGCATAAGAGTGATAGGATTGGTGAAGTCACGTATGTGACGATTGTATGTTAAGTTTCTACAAATGTATGAAAATCAAACCGGAATGACAAATTCGATTAATAAACACCCTCTTAATGTTGGAAGTTTCCTGCATCAGCGTAATTATAAACCTATAAAGTTTTGGGCGACATCACTGCCGTTTTAAACAACCTCTTAGTCGATCTCGCACCTGTTGTAATTCAATATAATGTATGGCAATTCTTTGATATTAATGCGATCTTGTTATGCAGATTGCTGTCAATCATTTTGTTAGGAATAATTGACAACATGATTTCAATCAAACTTTTCAACATGCGGTATCTTATAAAATCCTTGCGGATATAGATTGAGACACACCGTCGCGAGACATATTCACCCTCTATCGGTCGTACATTTTCCCGCTGTGCGTCTGTCAGAAATGGAAGGTGCATTTCCGGTATGATTGTGAAGCCTCCGTTTATATCGACAATGCGTATCAGTGTCTCGATGCTTCCAGCCTCATAGATATGACGACCGATACTCCTTGTTTTGCAAAAACTGAATGCGCTCTCGCGCATACATTGTGACTCCTTCATTATCCACATCTTTTCATGCAGCAGATCTGCCGGATTGAATTTAGGCATTTTCAACAGACAATCATTAGCCACATAGACGTGGAACGGCTCGCAATAGAAAGGAATTTCAATAGTTTCCTGAGAGGTATTGCCACTGATTGCGATTCCGATATCAATCTTTCCCAAGCGGAGAGAGTCGATGGTCATATCACCCCTAATCTCGTTGACAGTCAGCCTTACATTTAGATAACGGTCTGTGTATTTTTTGATGAACCACGGCATGAGATAAGGTGCGATGCTGGCCCCGATACCGATTGAAAGCGAACCGGATACTTCGCCTTTCTGCTCCGAGATTGTCTCTGAAATCAACTCGGCCTGACTTAAAATTTTCTCAGCCTGCCTTATCACTGTTTCTCCGATGGCCGTTGGGCGCACACTCTTGTTGCTACGCTCAAAAAGGCGTACTTCGAGTTCATTCTCCAGCTTTAGGAGAAGCGCGCTGAGTGTAGGCTGCGTTACATCAAGTTCCGCAGCGGCTTTTGCGAAATTGCGGTATCGGTCTATCGCTATTATGTATTTCAGCTGTTGAAGAGTCATGATAGATAAATTCAATGCAAAGATAGCTAAAATCTGTTGTTGCTCTATCATAAAGACATTAATTTTGTGCCATATTAAAAAATGATTATGGCACAGAAAAGATTTCACAGATATTTACCGACCAAAGGCTGGTCGCTTTACTGGATACTGTTGGCTTATCTCGCGATAGGTTATTTCTATCCGGCAATAGGATTGTTGGCGTTGGTATGCATGATAGCTCCTGTGGCATTTTCCGTGAGCCGTGGCCGATGGTGGTGTGGCAACGCTTGTCCTAGAGGTAATATGTACGACCGTCTATTGGCGAAATACTCGCCTCATCGCCCTATTCCACCCTTTGTCCGCACATTCGGCTTCCGTCTGTTTATGGTTCTCTTCATATTTACCGTGTTCGGTGTGCAGATGTATTTCGCATGGGGTGATTGGAATGCCATAGGGCGTGTGTTTTGGAATATCATAGCGATAACCACAGTGGTAGGAGTGACCCTCTCGTTCATCTACGCACCACGGACGTGGTGCTCATTCTGCCCTATGGGAACACTTTCATCATGGGTTGCTCCAAAGAAAGCTCCGTATCCTAAGGCGTTCACCAGCGTCTACGTTGACATCTCTTGCCAAATGAAATGCAAAAGTTGCGCAAGGGTATGTCCCATGCAGATTACACCTTACGATAGTCGCGGCTCAGAGACTGGCTATCTTCACGCCGATTGTATCAAATGCGGCAAATGTGTAGCGTCATGCCCACTCAAAATCATGAAAATCAAACCTCAAAACCAAATAACTGATGATAGGAGTCAACCGAAAACTATGTCCGCATGACCATGTGTGTCCATTGATACGTCTTTGCCCGGTGGGTGCCATTGCACAAGGTCCCGACGGCTATCCAGTCATAGACCACGACAAGTGCATTGAATGTGGAAAATGCGTCCGCTCATGTCCAAAGAAGGCAATGGAAAGTAATCAAGAATAAACAGAGGGAGCGATTCGGTATATTTCAGCGGAAAAAGGCACTAAAAAAAGCAGTCAGCAATTAGCTGGCTACTTTTTTTAGTGGTCCAATTGGGATATGTTTTGTGTTATCTATCCTTGGTTGGAAAAGGATAAAAGAAAAACCGCTGAAATGTCTGATTTTCAGCGATTTTCTTAATTTGGTGATTTTTACGAGTGGTCCCACTTCTACTTTGAACTTCAAGGTAACTTATTGTGGGATAGTTTATCCTCGATGTTAAATTTCGAACTTGGCTCGGATGAGGCACCTCTGTACTTCATCATTCTGCAACGCCGTTCTTATCTTCGTTTTTACAAAATTAGTTATTAGTTGCAGCAGTGCCAAATTGGTTATATTAAAAGTTCCTAAAATGAACTGCCATGAGTTATAAGTTATCCGACATCAGGAACTGCCGTAAGGTCATATGTTTTATGCCTTCATAGTTTTGAGGGCGTGACATCGGATTCATGGATATGACATACTTGGGATAGTTGTCCTGTATCTTCATCAGATTTCCAAACTCCCGTTCCATTGTCTTGTCGTCAGCTATGAGATATGCCACCTGTATATAGACCGATGTGCCGCCTTTTTCGGCAACGAAATCGATCTCACCATTGGGAAGTGTTCCGACGCTGATCTTGTATCCGAGATTTTTGAGGTGTAGATAGACGGTGTTTTCTATTACTTTCTCTATGTCGCCGGTACGGTTGGGTCCGGCAAGCATATTGCGCAGCCCCAAGTCCTCAAAGTAGTATTTGTCGTTTGTCTCCAACAGACGCTTTCCATGTATGTCATATCTCGGCACCTTATTGATGATGTAAGCGTTTGAGGCGGCTTTCAGATAATTTATCGCCGACAACGGGGTCAATTCCACTCGCTGTGATTTGAGATATTTAGACAATGACGTGGCTGACACAAGTTGACCTGCGTTGTCGCTGACGTATGACATCAGATTTTCAAATAGTGTCACATTGCGAAGTCCTTCCCGCTGCACCACATCTTTAAGAACAATGGTATTGTAGATGTTCTGGATATATTCCCAGACCATATCCTCATTTTCAAGTCCGAGACGGTACAGGTGAGGAAGACCACCGAAGCCGAGATATTTCAGAAGACTGTCATCTGAATCATCAAGACCGTGAAAGGTCAGGAACTCCCGGAATGAAAGACTCAGGATATGAATCTCAATATATCGACCGCCGAGGTATGTGGATAGCTCTGACGAAAGCATTTTTGCATTACTTCCGGTCACAACAATCTGACATTCCTCATCGGCATTGAGACTACGGAGGACATTCTCAAAACCGTCAATGTCCTGCACCTCGTCAATGAGCAGATAATTATCGGCATCTTCTTTCAGTTTGCCGTCAAGGTATCGCGAGAGATCATCTGCGTTTCTGATGTCGGCATACTTTGTCTTTTCCTTATTGATATATATGATATTGGCATCCGGATTGTCGGCTTCAATCTCCGTGACGAGTTGACGGATTATATAACTCTTGCCAACGCGACGCTGCCCGGTAAGGGCGATTATCATCCCCTTGCCGATAAATCTCTGAATATGCTCAATATACTGTTGCCTTGCTATTATCTTCATGTCGCAAAGATAGCAAATTTTGGGTCAAGCCGAAAGCACGGTGCATGAATTTTGAGAAAAGTGTTAAATTTGTGGCATGAAAATCGCAGATGCAATATGGATGTGCCTGCCCGAGGGCATGGACGAACTATTTGAAATGGTGCGCTTCGAGCGCACGGAACAGTCCTATGACATATGGCTTGACGAAAAGAAGAAACTGTCTGATGAAGACTATCGTAATCCAAATATCGTAGCGCGAGGCTATACGGATTATGTAACAATACAGGACTATCCGATGCGTGGACGGCCTGTATTTCTTCACATGCGCAAGAACAAGTGGTGGGACAGGCAGACCAACGAAATCTTCAGCTACAATCTCGAACTTCCCAACGAGGAAGGAACACGACTCAGCGCCGAGTTCGTGGCTTTTTTAAAAGACGAAGGTGGAGACGACAGCCCTGTCGATTAAACAGATAGCGCAGATGTACTGCGTCAACGGCAAACATTTTGCCGACTTGTACCGCAATAAGATAAGCGGTTACGCCGACTGGTGCGAACAGGAGCTTGGCTGTGGGTTCTATTTCAACGCCGATAATATCGGCCCTTACATGAGTCTTGATGAGACGTGTCTGAGCAACGGGGAGGTATGGACGTTCCTGACCAACAAGGACGGCCACGGAGGCAAGGGAACACTTGCGGCAGCCATTCCCGGAACAAAGAGTGACGAAATTATATCCATACTCATCGGAGCTATGGAGAAATCAATCAGACGCAGGGTCAAGGAAGTGACCTGCGATCTCTCGCCATCAATGATGCTCATAGCCGCAGAAGTGTTCTATAACGCCCATGTAGTCAACGACCGTTTTCATGTCCAACAGGTCTATAATGAGGCCGTTGACGAAATCCGCATTGACATTCGCCGACAGCTCATCGCAGAGGAAAACAACCGCAACAAGTCCGAACCGCCGGTAACGTACTCCAACGGAGAGACCATGCGCCAGATACTGGCCCGCAGCAAACACACTCTGATGATGTCGCAGAACAAATGGACTGACATACAGCGCCATCGTGTCAACATACTGTTCAAATACTATCCAATGTTGAAGGCTGCATACAGCCTTGCGATGGAGCTGCGCAAGATTTTCAACGCTAAAATCTCACCGACAAAAGCCATGGGGAGGATGAACAAGTGGTATGAAAAGGTAATGGCATTGGGTAACAACAACTTCCGCTCGGTAATCAAAACATTCAAGAACCACGCCCCAACAATCCTGAACTATTTCCGTCGTCGTGCGACCAATGCCTCTGCCGAGGCATTCAACTCTAAAGTCAAAATATTTCGCTCACAAATGCGTGGTGTCCGGGACCGCGACTTCTTCATCTTCCGATTAGTCAAACTCTACGCCTAAAAATTTAACACTTCTAATTGCCCAATTTAACATATGCACCGTGCTTTCGGCTTGAGCCGATTTTTGAGGAAGAAGGGCAAAAGAAAAATCGCTGAAATGTCTGATTTTCAGCGATTTTCTTAATTTGATAATTTTTACTTGTGGTCCCACTAGGACAGCGGAGCCACAAATTAAGTATCGTGTTAATCAGACATTTAATCCGAGAGCGTTCAGGGCGCGTTCCCTTTCTCTACTCCTACAGATTTCAATGTTCTTACGCCATGTGGGACATGACTGAGTACAAAATTACTGATTTTTCATCGATTATCCAACAATTCCGGTGTTAAAAATACTTATCAAATTATGACAGTTATCCCTTTTACACGGCTCTTTCATTTAAGATTTCGTCTCATTCTCGACAAATGTGTTATTTTATAGCGAGAGCAGTACGGGTGGAGAGGCTTTAACCTCTGATTTTCAAGAAAATAAGTGCAATGAAAATTTGGCCAAGTGGCAGATTTTTAGTAACTTTATAGGTGATAATCAAAGAGTTACGCCAAAAAAAATGAAGCCACTTGACCAAGTCTGTTCGACTGACGCCTATGCGCCTGATCATACCGCAAAAGTACACAATAAATTTGACACAAGGCGCAGTATCATGGAAGAACTTCGAGCGTTTGCCTCATCCGTGCCGGATTTCCGTAGATTGGACAAAGGCAATTTCCGTCACAGCCTCAACGATATCATCATGCTGATGATACTCGGACGTATGGCCGGATGCATCGGACGAGCCGAGATATTGGAGTTCGGCAGATACAACCTCAACAAATTACACAAAATGGGCCTGTTAAGGAACGGCGTACCATCTGAGGCCACGCTTTGCCGTGTGGAGAACGGCATCAACGATATGGATATGGCCGACAGGATGCAGCAGTTCGCAGACATATTCCTTGAAAGACTTACTTGCGCCAGCCGCATCATTGAAATAATCTGCATTGACGGCAAAGCCGAGCGCGGCACCGTTCAGGAAAACGGGCGAAGCCCGGATATCGTCTCTGCCTATTCGTTCAGCACCGGCATAACAATCGCCACCGAAGCCTGTCAGGAAAAGAGCAACGAGATAAAGGCCATACCGATACTTCTTGATAAAATAGATGTCGCAGGAAAGATTGTCACAGCCGACGCAATGTCTATGCAGAAGGATATTGTCGAGAAAATCAGAAAGAAAGGCGGAGACTTTCTGATAGAACTCAAAGCCAACCAGCCGTCATTGCGATACGGCATTGAGGACAGGCTAGTGGAACACACACCGGTATATTCTTACACCGAAGGTCCCGAACTGGCCCACGGCAGGATAGAGACGAGAACCTACCGCGTATATGACGGACTGGACATTATCGCAGACAAGAAGAAATGGGGCGGAAACATGACCATCATAGAGTATGAATCGTCCACAGTCAAAAAGTCAACAGGAGTACACACCTCAGAAAAACGCCTGTACGTCAGCAGTATGCCTACGCATACTCCGAAGCCAGGAATCTTCGTGCGCAACCATTGGTCAATAGAAAGTATGCACTGGGGGCTGGACTACAATCTTCAGCAGGACAATATAAAACGCAAGTCGACGAGAGCCGCCAGAAACCTCGATACCATACAAAGAATAGTTTACTCGGTGTTCTCAATATGGAAAGGACTTCGCAAGAAACAATCAGATAAGAATAAAGGCATAGCCGAACTGATCAGACATATCTCGATGAGCTTTACCAGACTGATTCGATTTTTAAGTCAAAAGTGAAAAAAATAAGATTTTGATACCAGAATAACTCTTTGATATACAGACATGGAAAAATTACCCGATTCTCAATGAACCGGGTAAGGGAAGATATGCTATTTATTTTAGGTTAAATGAAAGAGCCGTGTCCCTTTTAAGGGAGTTTCCAATGCCCGGTTTTAGGATGTCCTTCCCACGAAATTTTAAGGTCTTTCAAATGCCTCTCAATCGTCTTTTTGGTTACCGAAAGATGCCTTGCCATTTCTTCACGCTTAACATTTGGTCGTTCCTGTATCATTGCAACTATGCAATCATCCAAGTTTTGAGCGACATCTTCACCTCCTTGAGCGACATCATTATCTGTTTGAGCGACATTTTGAGCGACATTCTCTCCTTTTTGAGCGACATTATTATCCGTTTGAGCGACATTTTGAAGGACATCCTGCTTTTCTCCCTTACATTTCTGTATATCACTTACCTCAATAAGCTCATCCGGATTATCATAAAGAAGTTTCATCGCCTCTATGTCGGGCTGGTGTCCCTCAAAACCGAGGGTAAGAATTGTGCGGTCTATGCCGCCTGAGGTAGTCACTTCCAGTTTGGGCGCACAATGATATACACTCTGCCATGTCTTGAATATTCCTTGAAGACCGCTGCCGGCTCGCTCGCCATATTTTACCATCGCAAGCATTTTCATCATTACACCGTTTCGTGGGTCTGATGCGCAGTCCTGTATCGCTTCGGCAAGCGACACACGCATACTGCCGGGATTGGCGAATCTGAAACCGTCGGCTCCTTTCTGTACCACCACACCGCGACGTCCATAGAAATCAGCGTTTGCAAGCATATTTACTGTAGCCTCGCGCACCGTCTTGTGCAATGGGGTGTCCTCATCCAGTTGATTACCTTTGAACATGAAGGGCACTTTCAAATCAGCCTGCAACTTAGGAATGACTCTCAAAAGGAAGTCAAACACGTTGCCGCTCCAGTCTCCGGATTGTGAAGTGATGCGGTCGGTCCAGCGGGCATAGATGCCGTTGGTGCGGTTTTCCTGATAGTCGAGGAAATAGTTGGGGAATACAGCGGTTATCTCATATTCGTACCCAAACATAAGAAGTCCTGCCACAGTGGGATGAAACTTTCCGGTATCCTTATCCTCGCGCACGGCACCGATACGACGCAGGAATGGAAAACCCAGGCTCGGATGACCCCTTAGGCCAAGGTTGAATTAACCCCTGAAAATATTTTGAATTGACCCCTGAAAACGTTCTGGCCGACGGGGTCAATTTTATTTTGTCTTATCTGCTTTTTATAGCTCTGAGCTTACGGACGCTTTCGCCGGTAAGCGTGATTCGATGAGCAGTGTGGACAATGCGATCGAGTATTGCATCTGCCACTGTGGAGTCACCTATTGCTTCGTACCAGTCCAGTTCGGGGAGCTGTGATGTCACGATGATTGATTTGCGACCATGGCGGTCTTCGATGATTTCCGTAAGGTGTGCGCGTTCCTTGGCGTCGAGAGGCACCAGGAAGAGATCGTCGAGGATCAGAAGCTGCGTTTTTTCGAGTTTCTTGAGCTCCGTTTCGATTGTTCCTTTGTTTTTGGCGATTTTCAGGGTCCCCATCAGTTTGGATGCGTTCGCGTACAGTACGCGCATACCGGCCTTGCATGCCTCGTATCCCAATGCTGTTGCCAGATAGCTTTTGCCCGTACCAGAACAGCCTGTGATGAACAGGTTTTCACCTTTACGGATAAAGTCCAGCGATGCGAGACGCTCCATCTGATTACGATCCAGGCCACGCGGAAGGTTATAGTCAATCTGCGCCACCGACGCGTCATCGTATCTGAAGTTTGCGTTTTTCACCAGGCGCTCAATATTGCGTGCGGCCCTGTAGTCCCATTCTCTGGATAACAGCCAGTTCAGAAAGCTGTCAGGTGTCATTGTCTCGGCGAATGTGGCCTGAAGATTTTCGGAAAACGCTGCCGACATGCCGTGTAAGCGCATACGGTGCATCAGATCCAGAGAGATGGAGTTGCGGTCTTTCTCCGCTGTTATTGGCGTGGTTTTATTGTTCGTTTCCATGTTGTTCGTTGTTGTTGGCTGATAGTTTTATGCTTGCGGCAAAATATTCTTTACCGCGTATGTTCCGGTGGGATGGTGTCTGACGGTCATTGCCGTCGGCATCAGCCCCCGGCAAATAATCCGCATCGGCTCCGGACTCAAGTATGTCCACCATGTCGCTGACACTGTAAAGGCGTGCGTCCATTGCCGCGGCGCATCCTGACACAAGCCGTTTCTGTCCATACTTTTTCTCAAGTTTCATGATGCCACGGCAGACTCTGAAGGCAAGTTCCGGATAACGCCTGTCCTCGATGACAGCCCGCAGATAGTGCAATACGATGTTGTCGATCTGTGCCGCACGTGAAAGCAGTTCCGCAATGTCGCTCTCGCAGCTCCCCTTGCGTCCGGGCAGATTGTGTGACGGTTTCGTTGTATATTCATACGGAGTATCGTTGCGGTGATGCGTCGCCACATGGGTAAAGCCATGAAAGATGTCGATCGTGTCAGTGTCGTAGACCAGTTCCACACGTTTGCCTACATATTGCACAGGCACACTGTAGTGATGCTTGTGCAGAGTTACGTAGCTGTTACGCTGTACTGTCGCGACAGCCCGCTGTTTCATCTGATAGCGGTTCGCAGGCAATGGCCGGAGATTGTCCCGCTCCACAGCCTCAAAGAGCTGACGGCGTGATTCCTTTCGACGCGTCAGATTACGCGCGTTGAACTTCTCCAGAGACCTGAGGATTGCTTCGTTAAGCGACTCCAGATTATGGAAAATCTGACCTTCAAGGTCTACGTACACAGACCGATACATCAGTTTTACTGCATTTTCCACCAGGGCCTTGTCCTTTGGATGCCGCACACGGGCAGGCACCACGGCGCAGCCGTAATGCTCGGCAAAGGATTCGAAGTCAGGATTTATGACCGGCTCGTCGCGGCCACTGCGCGTGACGGCAGATTTCAGGTTGTCAGGCACAATCGCACATGGTGCGCCGCCGTAGAAACGTATGGCGTTTTCGCAGGCCTTTATCAGATCTTCCTTCTTCTGCGTCCACACTGCCTCGCAATATGTGTAGTGGCTACATGGAAGTATCGCCACAAACACCTCGACCTTTCGTATCCCGGCTGTTGCCTCATCGACTATTTCCAATCTGTCTCCGGCAAAATCGATATACATCTGGTCGCCGGCGCGGTGCTCCACATGCCCGATGGCATTGGTCTGCAGCATGAACTGCCTGAGTTTCATCCCGAAAGATGCCTTCAGATAGCCATCGGGATGGCCGGTATGATACTCTTCATACAACTTCTTGACCGTCATGCCCTTTCGAGAAAGTCGCGCCGCATAATCGGGCAATAGGGCTTCAAGCCTGACCTGCCGCTCCGACGGTTTACGTTCCCTCGCCCCTGGTATGGCAAATAGTTCCTGTAGCCGCGCATCACTCAGCGACGGCAGCTTCTCAGCGGGTATACCGCTGTCCTGATACATTCTCACATAGCGGCGCACCGTGTTCCGGGATATGTCAAAGGCACTACTGATGCATTTTATGCCCATCCCTGATGCGTGACATAGGAGAATATTCTTTTATCTTGTGTTCATGTTTTCTTTGAATTATATCCCCCGTCGGCCAAAACGGAATTCAAAGATACATATAAAATCCCCTGCTGACATTACGTCGACAGGGGTCATTTTTATTTTGGGCAAAGGGGTCAGTGATATTTTGGCTTCAGGGGTCAATTCAATCTGGTCTAAGGGGTCATCCGAGCCTGGGTTTTCCAACAAGACACAAAAGACCTTTATGGACTATATCAAACTCTCCTCGGACGAAATCGCCGACGAGATTGACGCTATCGCCAACGGCGCAAAATCCGAAGTATTCTGAATATTTTGTGCCCTGACTTATGCTCCGACTTGTGCCCTAATGGTTGATTACGCTCAAGTAGACATTATAAATGGCCATAAATTGGATATTCTTCTAACAATTTCAGTGTGTATATAGCTGGCATTCAGGAATTATTTAGTAATTTTGTAATATGAACGACTTGACAGTATCAAATATCGAGCGGCAGAACGTTTTGAATAACAATTATGCCCTTCAAGCCATCCAAGAGAACTTGGATGTTAATGGTCTGCACTATCGTGGAGAGTTACTCTTTACTACCAAGATGGTTGCTGATTTCTATGAGGTTGATGAACGTACTATTAAACGTTATGTACAAGATCATGGTGATGAACTTCGTGCTAACGGATACTTTTTAAGTCAAGGTAAAGATTTGAAAGATATTAAGATAGAAATTGGTAGTGACATAAATGTCCCTACCAAAACAACTATTCTTTCATTCTTTACTTTCCGCGCATTCCTGAACATAGGAATGCTTCTTACAGAGAGTGAAAAGGCGAAGCAATTACGCACTCGTATGCTTGATATTGTTATTGCTACTATCAACAGTCGTGCTGGAGGAGGTACCAAATACATTAACTGGCGAGATAGAGATTATCTTCCTACGGCAATCAAGAGTGAAAATTATCGCAAGAATTTCACACAAGCTGTGGGAAAGTACGTTGATGGACACCCCAATTATAAGTACGAACAAATAACAGACTTGATATACAAAGCTGTATTCAAGGAGAATGCAAAAGAGTATCGTGAGGTTCTGCGTTTGCAAAACGAGGATAATGTGCGTCATACTCTTTATGCAGAAGTTCTACTTTGTATCTCATCATTTGAGAATGGAGTTGCTCATCAGATAGAGAAACGTTATTCCGAAAATGGCAACAAACAGTTGTCAATAGAGGAAGTCAAGTCGATAATTGATGAATTAGCTGCCGCCCCTATGATGGAGCCTTTCATCAACGATGCCAGAACAAAGATGGCATCCCGTGATGTTGCATTCCGTGACGCATGGCATGGTAATCTCGCGGAGTATCTAAGAGCTGTTACGCCAGACGAGTTCGATAAGTTTATCGGTGATGCTTCAATTAATTTTGACAATATCCTCGAAGTAAACCGCGAAGTCCTTAAACGCCTAAAGCAAGCCGATGATGATGAGTGAGGAATTGAAATACATCAGTTATGATGAGGCTCTGGTGGTTTATGCTAAAACAGTAGCAGCCAGTGGTGGCGGTCTGCAAGGAGTAAAGGACGAAGGCGGTATTCGCAAGGTTCTTGACTTCGTGCAGAATGACTTGTATTATCCGACATTCGTAGAAAAGCTGACATATCTTGTCTTCGGCTTATGCACTGGGCATTATTTCGAAGACTCTAACAAGCGAGTGGCATTGACAATCGGTGTATGGTTTCTCGTGCATAACGGCTACTATTGGCACGCCTACAACTTTATGCAGTGCATGGAGGCAATCATTTACCACGTTGCCGCCGGACGCATTGACAAAGACCTGCTCCAACGCATCATCACCTGTTACATGGCAAACGAGGACTACCCTGAAGACCTCAAACTCGAAATCATCCACGCAATAGATAATAATTCATAAAACATAATAACATATAAAGTAATATGTAAAGTAATATGGGACATAAATGCTACATATCATTTAAAATGGAGGACAAACCCTTCAAGGAAGAAATTCAGAAATGGTGTGATCGAGATAAGGTTGATATGATTGATAAATCCTTAGATACTCCTATCAATTCTGAAAATGAGGATTATATTATGCGTAAAATAAGGGAAGAATACCTGTCTGATTCAACAGTCACTATATTCCTAATAGGAGAACATAGTTTGGAAGATTTAGGATGGGATGAGCAACGTTTTATTAAACGTGAGTTGCAAGCTTCGTTATATAATGGAGAGGGTAATACCAGAAATGGGATATTGGGCGTTGTTTTACCCAATATGTATGATAAAATATTTAAAGGTTCGTACACTTGTTCGACTTGCTCGGGCTGCCACAATTGGGTTGCATTAGAGAATTCAACGGTGATTAAAGAGTTTTGGAAAAACTACTATTTGAATAATCATGGTAAGTGTTCATATAGTGAAGACGATCGCTACTGCGTTTTAGTTAAGTGGTCAGACTTTAAAAAGGATCCTAATATTTATATAGATCAAGCATTTAATAAACGCAGTCATCCGATTGCACAAGAAGTTATTGTAAGACCAAAATGACATGGAAATGAAAGAAAAGAATATATGCTTTGTTATAATGGGATTTGGTAAGAAAAAAGATCCTGATACAAATCGTACAATAGATCTTGATGCTACTTATAAAAAAATAATTCGTCCAGCAGTGGAATCCGCTGGATGCAAGTGCATTCGCGCTGATGAGATCGTAGAATCTGGCATAATAGATAGAAGTATGTATGCTCTATTGTATTATGCTGATATTGTTATTGCTGATATATCTACTTTCAATCCCAATGCTATATATGAATTAGGAGTACGTCATACATTGCGTCCATACTCTACAATAATCATTAAAGAAGATGAAGGTAAGATACCTTTCGATATTGGGCATGATAGGATGATAAGCTACAAGCATTTGGGGAATGAGATTTCAGAGTCTGAATCAAAAAAGTGTATTCCTCAGCTTCGCTCCTTAATAAAAGCTGTGATAGCAGAACCCAAAACAGATAGTCCAATTTATTCCTATCTCCCAAATATAAAACGACCTGAAATTTCTGAAGAAGAGGTATTAGGAATAATTGGGGAATTAAAGGAACATGAAGATTCTATTTTTGCTTTAACAGAGTTAGCAAAGGAAAGCATGGCGGTCGGCGATTTTGTTAAAGCAGAGCGATTATGGGGTAAGCTAAGTACCAAGGCTGAGAATGAGAAGTACTACATCCAGCAACAGGCTTTGTGTCGTTATAAGAGTGGGGCTCCTTCTAAACAACGAGCACTAACAGATGCTCTAACGCTTCTTTCAAAAATAGAGGGTCAAACTGATACTGAAACTCTTGGTATTTTTGGTGCGGTATATAAAAATTTGTGGGAGGAAACAAGTGATATAAGTTATCTTGATTCGGCCCTTCATGCATACAAGAAGGGATGGAGTCTTTATGAAGATTATTATACTGGGGAAAATTATGCGACGTGTAATATTTTAAAGGCAAGTATTACTAAAGAAGATAACATGAAAAACTATCTTCTTATGGAAGCTAAAATTACGTATAACGCAATAATTAAAATTGTTTTGTCCTCTTTGGAGGAACCAGAGCCAGAAGAATTATTGTGGAAATATGCAACATTATCCAATGCGTATTTTGCTTTGGGTAATGAAGAGAAAGCTACATTATATGAGGAAAAATTTATGCAGCAAACGCCTGAGCAATGGCAAATAGACACATTTATGAAGACCAAAGATGTGTTGGCCTCAGTGAATTGATATTTTTGATTCCATATAGGCAATTGCATTAGTTAATACACAAAACTGTAAGAAGGGATTTATATGAACATAGCAATTATATAAATCCCTGATATTATATTGATTACTAATGGGAAAACATCAGAGACGAAAAATAGGAGAGATAAATAGATTTAGAAAACGTTTGAAATTTCCTCTCTCTCGTGTTGCAAGAGTAATGCCCAAAGGGTTTACTGATGCGGAATTCTTAGATTTGTTTAAAACTGCTTATCCTGGATTATGGCTTGAGTTGATGAATTTCTTCAAATCCAATATGGACGAGTATAGAAATAGAATAAACAAAGGGTTGAAGGGAGTTAAACCATTCTATCCAAAAGCTATGGTGTTTTTAGTTGCAAAATCATCATTGGCAAAATCTAGAATAGATAACTTCAACTCGTCCATTGAGCAAGAACACGAAAAAGCAGAAGAACGAGCAAAGATTATTCGTGAAGGAAAAAACAAAGCAAATAAGCTCCAGCAGCTAGAATCGGAGCAAATTCGAAAATTCCAGAAAGTAGCTCCAAAGTATGTAGACAATCTTATAAAATTATATTTTAATCAACGAAAAGAAAATGCTCTTGACATAGATACGCGATATCTAATCATTCTTGAATGTGCAAAGTTTAAATGTAAAAAAACAATAGTTTTTCTACAAAAGATTAATGCGTGTGAAAAGAACAACGAGTTACGAATGCTTGCATATGAATATCTTGTAAGATTTGGTATTAATCCTCGTCTAACTCGCAAGCGTAAGGGAAAGAAAAAACTAACAGCCACTACAGTGCACAAAATAGAAGAGAGTCCCTCTGTCTTACTTCAATTGATTTTTGAAAAACAGCAAATTTTACATAAGAATTTTGATGTGTTTCTATCGCATAGTTATGGCCGCCAATCTGAATTACTCCAGACTAAGGAAATTCTTAATCGACAAGGATTGGTTGTATATGTTGATTGGATAAATGATGCTGAGATGTTACAAAGAGAAAAGCAAAATGATGATACATTTAATGTTCTCTATGAAAGATTAAGACAATCGTCAGCATTATTGTTTATTCAAACTAAATTAAGTGTAACATCTGAGTATTGTATGGATGAGCTGATGTATTTTAAGAAACTTAATCGACCTATGTATTTATATGAAGCTGAGCCGATAGAAAACCAACCTAAAATATTTGAGGGTATGATTAAGGTTGAACTTAAAAATGACAAGTTTCTTACGGAAGACAATAAGGCTATTTTAGCACAGTCCCAGGTCATATGAATAAATTTTATTGAAATAGACAGACCAAATGGAGATCTGATATATCCCTTTCAATAGTATTGCTTTATCAATTAGATAAATTCTGAGGATAGATTCTGTTTCCCCGACTTTTCTAAATCACCCTAATCATTTTAACTATGTTGTATAAATCATCATAACTTGTGACTGCATCGTATTTGACGGTCGAACTTGACAAGGATGCGAAGTGACGACTGGCGCAAGCGATTTTTGATTTCTCTTTCTCGCGCAGATTAACCTCACGCATTGAGCCTTTGGTTTCTGCAATGAAATAAACGTATTTCATATCTCCTTCACGGAAAACGATAGTCTATCAAGATTATAATGCTACGTCAGGGTAGCGTATACCCCAACCTCAAAAGGGCTCAAATGAATGGAAACAGTTTGGCCCAAACGACATCTCGCCTCTTGCGTCCAAACACAACAAGCCCTCCCGGCGGTGTCCGAGAGGGCGATTTAGTTATGCCATTGAATCCGAACGGCAGAGCCCCGAGGCTCCGTTCACGAAAGCGCGGCGGGTTGCCTAAACTCCATTAATAATTAGAATCGGTCGTTGTAGGGAGTAGATTCGACTCCGTTATTTTGGAGATGAGCAACTAGTTTGTCAAGTGGAGCTTGCCACATACGCTTGAACCATTCAGTCCTACCAAACCATTTTACAAGAGTTGGACTGATTGCGTAGTAGGTTCGGATGAACGCACGACCATACCCGGTTTCAGCAAGAGTATAATCGCGGAATCTGCGGAGAGTCCAAACCTCGGGACAGTCATAGGAACCATATACAGCAGTGGCAACATAACATCCACCGGCAGAAGATGTATCGACTTCTCTTGCCTGATAGTCAGGCTTTATTTTTTGAATTTTGCCGATGTACTCCATTATGAGATTTTTATTTGACTCTCTATCGGCTAAGTATTTAACATATTCGCGGTGGAACTCAGTACCCTGCTCCCAAGCGGCAACTGCAAGTTCATTAATTTGTGGGTCATTAGGCCAACAAGTTGTAATGCAATCGCCAAAGGCATACATCATAGTAGCAGTTTCAGCTACGTTATTGATATATTCTTGAGTATATTGATCACGTATTTGGGCATCTATGTCATTGTAATGACTGGTTGCAGCACTATTGAGCATAGCCGCAATACCCAGATAACGACCATAAAGTTCATTAAGGACTGGGATTCTTTCTTCTTCTGAAACGTGTTTATCAACAAGTTCAAAAATAGAAGGGATACTGTTTACCAATGAATTGCCAGCACTCCAGATCTCGGCAATCTTACACTTCATTGCACGATAGTAAACTACATAAAAATTGGCTTCCCAACTCGTCGGGTCTTTTACCAAAATCATATCGTAGTATTTTTCCGCATTTTCAGCGTTCTCCATATCTTTTGCTCGACGAGCAATTTCATAGAGATTTTTCAGTTCCGAAGATGTGTCAATCTTCACAGTACCTTCAACTGCAACGGTGCCCTCGACCATCATTTTCTTGGCTTCCTCGACAGAGTATTTGGTACCACAAGATTGACAGACGAAAACATCATCCTGTTTAAGGAGATTTGTGCTTCCGCACATTTCACAGGTTAATGGTTTCATATATGTTATTGTTATATTGGTTTTTCAGAACGTTTAACTACCGCATATATCAAAAATCTTTCAAATGCCATAAGGCAAAGAATGGCGATGATACCCCAATTATCTTTAAGTTGAGCAGGAGCAAAAAGTCCTATAACAAATTCAATAAGGGTAATTGAGGGGATTACAAATGCCAACGAAGTTGAAAATGCAGATGCAAGCGATTTCTTATTAACTAATTGGGAGAACAAGGCAGCAACGCAGATTATAACCGAGTTTAGCACCATGTTAAATATGGGATAGCAAGACAAAATAAGTCCGGCTATTATGTTTATCGCCAAGAATATGACGAAGAATATTGGAGATGAACGTTTCATATTAAGGCAGAGGTGGAGGTGTTTGTGAATTAACTAAGGATGCTAATGCCGGGATTTGAGCAATCGGCAACCAAGACGGCATTCCTACAGTCCAAGCCAGTGTTGATGCATTAGCAACGCCTTTAGCGATATATGCAGCAATATTTTCAACTGTAAGATTGGAAACTTGTTGTCCGTTGATTGCAAGGTAATACAACGGAGTGGACTGAGGAATTGGTGGAACTTGCGAAGGGTTGGTATTCATATATTGACCGGCAATATTACCAACGGCATTACCAACACCCACACCTGCTCCCAGACCAACACCTAATCCCATCATTTGACCGCCCGCACCCTGGTTGTTGGCAGCTGCTTCAAGGACATTGAAGCTACGTTCCATTTGGTAGACATCGCGCCCGGTAATATTGAGTCGTGCTGCAAGATCTTTGGCATTTTTTAGCTTAATAACACTTTCATCGTTTTGTGGAAACGTGATCGACATTATCGCAAAATCGATGATAGAGACTCCATACTTTCCAAGCAGTTGATTAAGTTGCTCATTTATGGAATCAGACATTGACAGCAGCAAAGTATTTATGTCAAGAATTGAGACTCCATTAATTACTATTTGCTGTGCAAGCAACGTGTTTAAGGCGGATATAATTCTGCCTTTATAAAACTGTTCAATCTGATCTGAACTGAATGAGCCCGTGCTTCCTATCAAAGTTTCAATGAACACTCTGGGATTGGTTACACGAATACCATATTGACCATGAGCGCGAACAGGCGCTATTATGTGATAGCGTGGATCTTCAATTTGAATTGGGTGCGGAGTTCCCCATGGGAGATTGAGCTTGGCAGTTTGATTTACAAACCAGACCTCGGCTTGAAAAGGAGAATCCGAACCGAAAGGAAGATTGATGATTTTATTTAGGATGGGAATATTCTCAGTGTCTAGTTTATAGGTGCCGGCGGTAAACTCATCACAGACCGCACCTCCTTTAACAAAGAAAGCGGTCTGAGCTGGGTGAACCACAAGTTGCGTTCCCATGCGTAAGTCGTCAGATTCGAACTTGTAGCAAAGTTCCCCGTCTGCGGTTTGGTGTTTTACAATGTCTATTATCGCCATATTTGCAAGTATGACATGACCAGAGTCCACTTGATCATTACTAAAACAGAAGCGTGGACTTCTATGCCACGTCTTAAGTGAAGGTCGTAGGAAACCATTAGTGCAGATGTAACAATAGCAGCCCACGCTATACGCGTGAGAACCACTATGCTATCCTTGCACTTATTGAAAAGTTCCTACGTTTTCACCTACAAGATAAGCATAACGCTTCTTATTATCCAAAATGTCTCGGCAGGCTCCAGAACCTACGCTTTCAGAAAATATCATAAAATTGCAAATCACTGATAATCATATATTATCTACAATGAAGAGTAAATCTAAATCTTTCTAAATGCCTTTTGCTATTTCAATTTTTGGGTGTATATTTGGGTGTAGAATTTCAAACGCACCCAATTATGAATATCAAACGTAACATCATTTTTGCATTGGAGAGCCGGAAGAAGAACGGTGTGCCAATCGTAGAGAACGTGCCTATCCGTATGCGTGTCATATACGCAAGCCAACGCATCGAGTTTACAACAGGCTACCGGATTGACGTAGCCAAATGGGATGCCGACAAACAACGGGTAAAGAACGGATGCACCAACAAGCTGAAACAAAGCGCATCCGAAATCAATGCAGACTTGCTGAAATACTATGCCGAAATGCAAAACGTGTTCAAGGAGTTTGAGGTGCAGGAAACCATACCTACCACCCAGCAGCTAAAGGATGCATTCAATCTGCGGATGAAAGACAGCAGTGAAGAACAACAGGAAGAAGTACAGATTAGTTTTGGGGAAGTGTTTGATGAGTTTGTAAAAGAGTGTGGCAACCAGAATAATTGGACGACATCCACCTATGAGAAATTTGCAGCGGTAAGAAATCACCTCAAAGAATTCAAGGAAGATGTAACCTTTGAATACTTCAACGAGTTCGGGCTGAACGAGTATGTTAATTTCTTGCGTGATAAAAAGGACATGAGAAACAGCACTATTGGCAAACAGATGGGGTTTCTCAAATGGTTCCTGCGTTGGAGCTTCAAAAAAGGGCATCATCAGAACATTGCATACGACGCATTCAAGCCCAAATTGAAAACAATCCCTAAAAAGGTAATATTCCTGACATGGGATGAACTGAACAAGCTGAAAGATTATCAAATACCGCATGACAAGCAGTATTTGGAACGTGTCAGGGATGTCTTTCTGTTCTGTTGCTTCACGAGCTTACGATATTCGGATGTCCGTAACTTGAAAAGAAGTGATATTAAGCCCGACCACATTGAAGTCACCACAGTCAAGACTGCGGACAGCCTGATAATCGAACTGAACGACCACAGCAAAGCCATTCTTGAAAAATACAAGGATGTTCATTTCGAGAACCACATGGCATTGCCCGTCATCAGTAATCAGAAGATGAACGATTATCTGAAAGAACTGGGTGAACTGGCGGAAATCAACGAGCCTGTACGGGAAACCTACTACAAGGGAAATGAGCGCATAGATGAAGTCACACCCAAATACGCATTGTTAAGTACCCATGCCGGAAGAAAGACTTTCATCTGTAATGCGTTGGCACTCGGAATTCCGGCGCCGGTGGTTATGAAATGGACTGGACACAGTGATTACAAAGCCATGAAGCCCTACATTGATATAGCGGATGACATCAGAGCAAACGCCATGAACAAGTTTAATCAACTATAAAAGTATCAATTAGTTTCATAGATTACCACCATTGAAGTATATTTGTATTCTGAAAATATCATAAGATGAGCAACAACGGACATAACATAGAAAAGACGAATTTTGATGCATTTATAAATGCTGTCGGTTCGGAAATACAACAGGCGCAAGTACGGCTGATTACCGCTGCCAATGCGCAAATGTTGTTCCATTACTGGAAAATGGGCAACTATATTCTCTATCATCAGCAACTGCACGGATGGGGAAGCAAAACCATCAAACAGTTGGCAAAGGCTATCCGGCTGAATTTCCCTGAAAAGAAAGGCTATTCAGAACGCAACCTTACCTATATGTGTCAGTTTGCAAGAACATATCCATTGAGAGCATTGCAGAATTTCATTGATACGGATGCAAGACTGTCTGTTCCAAACATACAGAATGTAACAAATGAAGTATTAAAACTGAACGACAAGCAATTTGCGCAGGAACTTACTGCGCAAATACAATCCGTTGATTATCAGTCTTTAGAATTTACGCAGGAAACTCCTGCGCAAATTCAGGACGTAGAGAAAACCGTTTCTGCCATTTACAGAATGGGAATTAGGGAGATAGAAAAAATTTTCTTGAACTCCCCTGTCGCCAGAATAAACTGGGCAAGCCAAATGGTTATACTTGATGGCTCGTTACCGTTAGGCATAGGATATTGGTACATGAAACAGTCCGTGGAAATGGGCTGGAGCAGTAATGTTCTTAAAATACAAATTGAGACCAACTTATATAGCAGACAAATCAGCAACAACAAGGTAAACAATTTCACAGCCACGCTTCCTGCACCGCAAAGCGACCTTGCCAATTACCTGTTGAAAGACCCGTACATCTTTGATTTGGCTGGAACGAAGGAAAAGGCGGACGAAAGGGACATAGAAGAACAATTGGTTAAGCACGTCACCCGTTACTTGCTGGAAATGGGCAATGGCTTTGCCTTTGTTGCCCGACAAAAACACTTTCAAATTGGTAACAGCGATTTCTATGCAGACTTGATTCTGTATTCCATCCCCCTGCACGCATACATCGTAGTGGAATTGAAAGCGACCCCATTCAAACCGGAGTATGCGGGGCAACTGAACTTCTACATCAATGTGGTGGATGACAAACTGAGGGGAGAGAATGACAACAAGACTATCGGGTTGTTGCTGTGCAAGGGGAAAGACGAAGTTGTAGCGCAATACGCATTGACAGGCTACGACCAGCCGATAGGCATCAGCGATTACCAACTGAGCAAGGCTATACCTGAAAACTTAAAATCGGCTCTGCCAAGTATAGAAGAAGTGGAGGAAGAACTGACTTCCCTTCTTGATAAAGATAAGAATCCATAAACCAAGCGTATATGGCAGGAGAAATACAGATTATGATTCCCCAATACGGCGAACTCAACCGGATATACAGCGACTTTATAGTCAGCCATACTTTCTCTTTTGACAAGCAGAAATTCATCACGGATTTCTATAAGCAATACAATGACACAAAAGCTTTTGAAGCCGCCATCCTTGAACTGGTGCTTGACAAACAGAAAGAAAAATATACTCTGATTCTCAACAGCCTGAGAACCGAGATAGAGAAAAACATACTCATTTATGAAAAACATCCATTGTTTGATGATGAGATAATTTCTCGTGTGTGCTACAACTTTGCCGACAGATATGACGCTGATATAAAGGCACAATTGGAGGTTACACAAAAATTAAGCAAGCCTTTGAATGAAGCATACAACAGGTATGATTCCATTGGCTACAGGGTACATACGGCAGCAGAAGAAAAGCAAGCCGAAAAGGAGTATGAACGCTGCAAGGCTGAATATGAGAAGGAAAAAGAAGAACTGGACAGGCTTTATGAATTGGAAAGGCAGGCAAGAAAGGAATCTCTCCAATATATTGAGAACTGTTGCGGAGATATTTATAAACTGAGTTTCCATTTTATGGAAATATTGGCAAAATATATTCCCGTAGAAAAAGACAAGCCGGATGAACCGAGCAAGCAAGAGAAACAGCAGGATGCGCCAAAGGAGCAATCCGAATATTTCGATGCAGAATTACTTTCGCTTATTCATAAAGTCTGTGTGGGGGAACAGTTTGAAGATATTGCAACGCAGGACTTCTATGCCAACATGAACCTATCCTCCTGTAAAAAGGAATTAAAAATCAAGGCACGAGAAAAAATACGGGTGTGTTACCTGATATTCCTGATGAGTGAAAGACTGCCCAAACAAGACAGGGATAAATGGAAAAACGAAATGCTGAAACAACTGGATATTGACGAGAACTACTACAAGTCAAAGTACAAGGAACCGGTGTCGGATTTTCCAAGTGACAGTAACCAGAAGTTCGCCAAAGAAATGGACGCAATATTCCGATAATCCGTGATACACCCTGATATTTTACGAAATTACCACTTTTACCACTCAAATTAATTTTTGAGTGGTATTTTTATTATCTGATATTCAGAGAAATAATAAAACATTCCATTTATACCAACCACATCCTTTCCACTCACTCCCCTATCTAATTTTGCATCGTTCGAGAACAGAGATAACAGCCAGTGCGCAGGGCTGATTGTTTAACGGCTAAATAGATTGAACGATGACAAATCTTCAAGAGTTATTATTAAAACCCGTCTGGCAGATGACAGGCGAAGAGTTCATATTCCTGAGCAAGCACGCTTCCGGTCAAACGGAAACGCAACCACGACCCGTTACGGACACAGAAAGAAAATATGTGTACGGAATACTGGGCATAGCCAAACTGTTCGGGTGCAGCCTGCCCACCGCCCACCGCATAAAGAAAAGCGGAAAGATAGACAAAGCCATTACGCAAATAGGGCGCAAGATTATCGTGGATGCGGAACTTGCCCTTGAACTGGCAGGAAAGAAAACCGGAGGACGGAAATAACGGGAGGAATGGCTATGGACTACATGAAAGAGTTTAAGGACATATCGGCAGAAGAAGCCGTAATCCTTTGGCAAGCCTCACGTTTGAGCCTGTCGAAAAGTTATGAGAAAGCACCCGAAATCCTCAAAGTGCATGGTTCTGTCATTGGGACATTGGGCAATTTCAGCGCATCCATCGGCAAAGCCAAAAGTAAAAAGACATTCAATGTTTCGGCTATTGTAGCCGCCGCATTGAAGAATGGCACAGTGTTGCGGTATGTAGCGGAACTCTCCGACGGGAAGCGGAAAGTGCTTTATGTTGATACGGAGCAAAGTCCTTATCATTGCCTGAAAGTCATGAAACGCATTTTACGGATGGCTGACTTGCCTGATGACAGGGATAATGAGAACCTTGAGTTTCTCGCCTTGAGAAAATACACACCTGAACAGCGTATCAGGATTGTCGAACAGGCTATCTATAATACGCCCGACATTGGTCTTGTAATCATAGACGGCATCCGTGACATGGTATATGACATCAACAGCCCCGGCGAATCCACACGCATCATATCCAAACTGATGCAGTGGACGGACGACAGGCAGATACATATCCATACGATACTGCACCAGAACAAAGGGGATGAGAATGCGAGAGGGCATATCGGCACGGAGTTGAACAATAAGGCGGAAACCGTATTGCTGGTGGAAAAAGACAAAAGCAACGGAGATATAAGCAATGTTTCAGCCATGCACATCCGGGCAATGGATTTCGAGCCTTTTGCCTTTCGCATCAACGACAGTGCCTTGCCCGAACTCATAGAGGGTTACAAAACAGAAAGCAGGAAACCGGGAAGACCCGAGGAAGAAAAGTTCGACCCTTACAGGCATATTACCGAGCAGCAGCACCGTATCGCATTGGAAGCCGTTTTCGGGCTGAAAGAGGAATACGGTTACAAGGAACTGGAAGATGCCTTAATCAAAAGCTATACGTCAATAGGTGTAAAGCTGAACCATCAAAAGGCGGTGCCGCTCATCACCATGCTTCGCAACAAACGGATGATAGTGCAGGAGAACGGCAGAAAATACACATTCATGCCCGACTTCCACTATTAGCCCGTTACCTGCAATCGCTTCACTTTATTCTGTGGGTCTATATATTAAGGATAAAGCGAAGTGATGCAAGGAATGGATAAACCGCTTCACTTTATTACCGTACTCTATATATACGACAATTTAGTGAAGTGGTTATACAGACCGTACTTCTTAAAATGGTACGGGCGAAAAGAAAAATAAATCAATTCATTAACTACTCAAACAATTATCTTATGGATATACAGACAGCCAAGCAAATCAGGATAGCGGATTATCTGCACAGTTTGGGATATTCTCCCGTCAAACAACAGGGTATCAACCTATGGTATAAATCACCGCTAAGGGAAGAAACGGAAGCCTCGTTCAAGGTAAATACCGAGCGCAACCAATGGTATGATTTTGCACTCGGCAAAGGCGGCGGCATCATCGAACTGGCTTCACACTTATATGCTACCGACCATATACCTTATATATTGGAACGCATAGCAGAACAGACACCACATATCCGTCCTGATTCTTTCTCTTTTGGCAAGCAGTCATCTTCCGAGCCACGTTTTCAGCAACTGGAGATTGTACCGCTTTCTTCTCCTGCCCTGCTCTCATATTTGCAGGAAAGGGGAATAAATACGGGACTGGCGAAAAGAGAATGCAGAGAAGCTCATTTCACCCATAACAGCAAGCGGTATTTCGCCATCGCCTTTCCTAATGTATCGGGCGGCTATGAGATTCGTTATCCAAACAAGTATAAAATCCAAACTATCATATATAATCAACTGGAATCCAGTGAATATTCTATCATGTTGTTTTGATTTTTATTATATTAATTTCAGTAATCAATATTCATTCATATGAAAGAACAGGATTTAAAATCCAAAGCATCAATTCTGCTTGGACACTTTCATGACAATGGGTACTCAAAGTACACCATTGACCTTTTCCGGCTGGCGATTAATTATGCGTTACGTCTTCGGAGTGTTCATCCCGGCATCTCTTATGAAGACATCTATCGATCCAAAGTAGATGCGGATCCAAATCACCGTCCACTTCACCATTGGCGTAGGCTCTTCGCTACCATCGAACATTTCGATAGAACCGGTATTCTACCGGGCCATGGCAATACACCTCGCGGCGGGGAAAAGAAGTATGACACACTCTCGAAAGAGTTTCAACGCGCAATAGACATCTATCGCCGTGAAGAGCCAAAGTCAGGAAAGAAGGCCACGACAATCAAGCGTGAGGCAAGCCTCGCCACGAACTTCTTCTGTGAGTTGCAGACACAAGGTGTTTTCACATTTAGCGAGGCTTGTGAGAATCACATTCAGACAGCTTTTTCAGGACACTGCTGTGGTTACAGGAAAGTTATCAGAGTGGTGGTCAGGTGCTGTGCTCCATTCTTTGAGGATGGCGTTTGCGAACACTTCATCTCATTGCTTCCCATGACAAGAAGCAAGCGTCGTAACATCGAGTATCTCAAAGCAGAAGAAATTGCCAGTGTAAAGAAAGTTCTGACAGCTCGGGACTCTGATCTGTGCTTGCGGGATAAGGCTATCGGTCTTATTGCCTTATTCACAGGGTTGAGAGGCTGCGACATTCTAGGCCTGAGACTAACTGATATAGACTGGGAGAATGATGTGATACTTGTCAATCAAGAGAAAACCGGTGTCCCACTGAAACTACCTTTACGTCCCATTGTCGGCAATGCAATATACGATTATATCTGCCATGAACGTCCAACCTGCAGCACCGAGGAAATCTTTGTTAGTCAGTATCCTCTGCACTTGCGCTTAGACAACACCTATAATATTGCCGCAAGAATCATGAAAGTCGCAGGCATAAGGCAGAACAAGGGAAGTCGCAAAGGTTTCCACATATTCCGGCATCATGTCGCCACATCTCTCCTGAACGAGGGTGTTCCTCTGCCCGTGGTATCGTCCGTATTGGGCCATTCATCACCTTCCTCGTTGAACCCATATCTGAGCGCGGATTTTCTCCATCTGAAAGAATGCGCTCTCAGCATAGAGCAGTTCCCAGTAAGAAAGGAGGTATTCCATGACTGAATTTGTTTCGGGGATAGCTCCGTTGATAAAGCGGTTTATCGCTTTCAGAGTCGCTTCTGAACACTGGAATGTCACCTCTTATGAAGTCTGCATGCGTCTGTTCGATCGATATTGCCACCACCGATATCCGGGCGAAAGCATTCTGACTCAACAAATGGTTGATGGATGGTGCGCCAAACGGGATACTGAAAGTGGAAAATCGTGCCAGACAAGGGCCTATCCGATAATAGCTTTCGTAAAATATCTCAAATCAAGAGGGTTGACCAACGTAAATCCACCGAAGCTTCCCAAAAAGATGCGTTCGACATACGTCCCTCATGCTTTTTCAGAAGATGAACTACGAAGATTTTTCAATGGATGCGACACTCTGTCCGGCCCTTTGACCAAACAAAACAGAATCCGCAATATATCTATACCGGTATTCTTCAGACTACTATACAGTTCTGGAGTGCGAACTACGGAGGCTCGTCTGCTCAGATGTGAGGATGTCGACCTTGAAACTGGAGTACTCAATATCAGGCTATCTAAGGGATATGACCAGCACTTTGTCGTCCTACACGATAGTATGCTTCAGCTTATGCGGGAATACGACAAGGCGATAGCTGACATATTCCCTGAACGGACTTATTTCTTTCCCGCAAGAAATAACTCTTTTCATGATAATTCATGGGTATCTGACAATTTTCGGAAAATCTGGAAAAATGTAAGTCCATGTCATGCTGTTCCCTACGCGCTGAGACATCATTATGCCACAACCAATATAAACAACTGGATTAACCGCGGCATGGATTTTAACTCAAAGTTGTTATATCTGTCCAAGAGCATGGGGCACAGTGTGATAGAGAGCACTGCCTATTACTACTCCCTCGTGCCCGGACTCTCCGATATTATAGAAGAGAGGACACAAGAATCCTTCGATAACATTGTCCCTGATTTAACCGATGTCAACCATGAAGAAACCGAATAAAGAGGCCGTTGCATTCTCGCGCCATATCAATGACTGGTTGACTGTCTATGTGCCAACCGTCCAATCAAGCAGCGCCCATACAGTGAAGAACCATCATGACGCACTGTCTCTGTTCCTACATTTTATAACTCAGGTAAAAGGTCTTGATGCCAGGACTTTCTCTTTCAAGCTTCTTGAACGTCAGGTCATAGAAGAATGGATACTTTGGCTGAAGAATGACAGAAAAAACTCTTCCGAAACGTGCAACAACCGCCTTGCATCCATCAGGGCATTTATCAAATACCTATCCGAGAAAGATGTCAGCCTGACATATCTGGCCTGCGAGTCTGCTCAAATACCAAGACAGAGGTCAGTCCGTAAGAAAGTCGAGGGATTGAGTAAGAATGCGGTGAAAGCATTGTTGAATGCACCTGATACGAATACTTCAACTGGACGCCGTGATCTCGTGTTTCTCATATTGATGTATGGCACTGCCGCACGAATAGACGAGGTGCTGTCTATGAAGATACAACATCTTCATCTTCATGCCTCCAAGCCATACGCTACGATAATAGGAAAGGGGAATAAGGTCAGAACCCTCTATCTGCTTCCAAAAGTTGTGGCGCATCTTGAAAAATATATAGTGGAGTTCCATCCAACGCAACTAGATCCGGATTCCTATGTATTTTATTCACGGATAAAAGGGACTAGCACCAAGATGACTCAACCTGCTATTGCAAAACGACTTCATAAATATGCGGCAGTAGCTAATGGAGAATGCCCGGAAGTCCCATTGAACCTGCACGCCCATCAAATAAGACATGCGAAAGCCTCTCATTGGCTTGAAGATGGCATGAATATCGTACAGATATCTTTTCTCCTTGGACATGCTGATGTCAAAACTACTATGGTTTATCTTGATATTACAACCGAGCAGGAAGAAAAGGCTCTTGCCACAATTGAGAACGAAAAAGACAGAGAAATACCTAAAAAATGGAAGAAGGCTCCTCAATCTTTTGCTGAACTCTGCGGTCTCCGTGTCATAAAATGAGAAAATAAAATCCAAACCTATATATAGAACTGACTACACAATATAGGTTTTACGGAAGAGGTTTGGATTTTATTCTTGTTTGGATAACGCAACTTATCCAAACGTTTGGATAAACTTCGCAACCGCTATTTCAAGGGCTGTATTGCCCCTAAGGAAATTTCCCACATCAAACAGCCAGAGAAAACAAGGGAAACGTGTTATGTGTTCGAGGGATTCATGGACTACCTCTCCTTTCTGACATTGAGACAGGAGAGCTGCCCGAATTATCCGGAGTTGGACGGACAGGACTACATTGTATTGAACTCCGTATCGAATGTGAGCAAGACCCTCTATCCTTTGGGTAGCTACGAGCGCATCCATTGTTTCTTTGACAATGACTGTGCAGGGATGGAAGCACTCCGGCAAATTCGTATGGAATACGGCAGGGATTTATACATCCGTGACGCTTCGCAGACCTACAGCGAATGCAAGGACTTGAACGAATACCTACAGAAACAGGCTGAAAGAAAAGGGCAAATCCAATCCGTAAAAGAGACGCACACCCAGCCACCGAAAAAGAAGAACGGCTTTCGGTTATAGCCCACTATAACTACACGCTCCGCTTTCGTAGTTGTGGGCTCTCCCGAGGGGATTAGGACTTTGCCCTAATGACCCACTCAGGGCGTTTCACCCCTGAGAACCCCGAGCAAAGAGTGACCCTCTCTTTGCAATCTCCGCTTATGGGTTACCCCTAAGAACCCCGTTACGGAAGCGGACAAAGTAATCTAATGTAAACAAAAAAAAGAAGCTATGGCAACAAAATCAAGCATACACATAAAGCCTTGCAACATCGCATCGAGTGAGGCGCATAACCGAAGGACTGCCGAGTATATACGAAACATCGGGATGTCCAAAATCTATGTTGTGTCCGAACTTTCTGCCGACAACGAACAATGGATAAACCCGAACTTCGGCACTCCCGAACTGCAAACGCACTACGACAATATCAAACGGATGGTCAAGGAAAAGACAGGACGTGCCATGCAGGAAAAAGAGCGGGAACGCAAAGGAAAAAATGGTAAAATAATCAAGGTGGCAGGATGTTCCCCCATTCGTGAGGGTGTACTGCTCATCAGACCGGAAACCACACTGGCTGATGTGCGTGAATTTGGCGAAGAGTGCCAAAGACGCTGGGGCATCACGCCACTCCAAATATTCCTGCATAAGGATGAGGGGCATTGGCTGGGTGGAAAACCTGACACAGAAGACAAGGAGAGTTTCCAAGTGGGTGGAAAATGGTTCAAGCCGAATTATCATGCCCATATTGTTTTTTATTACTGTCCGCTAAACTTTTTTTGAGCGATTGAAAAATTAGGGCTGACACCTATTGCAGGAGTCAGCCCTAAATGGTTATTTTGGTGTCGCCAAACAATCCATGAATAACCATGAGTAAAAGTAGTAATTTCTTCGGACAGCCGATATATGGACAGCTGATAAAATCACTCAATCGTGAAAAAATTGTTGAATTCAGCCGAAAACACGGCGGAGAGAAGTATGTAAAGAGCTTTGACGGCTATACGCATCTGCTTACGATGCTCTATGCCGTGATCCAGCGCTTCGACTCATTGCGTGAGATAGAGACATCTATGACAGCGGAGGTTCGCAAACTGCACCATGTCGGAATTGATACTGTACCAAAGCGCAGCACCCTGTCGGATGCAAATGCCCGACGGTCAGAGAAGTTCTTTGAGGATGTCTATCGCGACCTGTATGCAGCCAACAAAGACATTCTTTCATCGGACAGCAGACGCAACGGCACGGAAGAGTGGATAAAGCAGCTTAGGATTATCGATTCCACTACAATCACATTGTTCTCCAACGCTATTTTCAAGGGCGTTGGTCGACACCCCAAGACGGGAAAGAAGAAAGGCGGCATAAAGGTACACTCTGTCATACACGCCAACGAGGGGGTTCCCTGCGATGTGCAGTTCACTTCGGCGGCCACCAATGACTCTTTCATGCTTGCTCCGAGCCATTACAGCCACAACGAGATAGTCGCTCTTGACCGCGCCTATATCAATTATGCCAAATTTGAGGAACTGACGGACCGTGGCGTTGTATATGTCACCAAAATGAAGAAAAACCTCAGTTATGAGGTACTTGTAGACTGTATGCATCAGAATCCGCAGGGACTGATGGAATACCGTGAACAGGTCGTGGTGTTCCGTAAAGACGGTATAAACCACATCGCCAGAATAATTACATACGTTGACATCAAGAAGAACGGGAAGCCAAAACTCATATCGCTTCTGACCAACGACTTCGACATGCCGCCAGAGACAATCGTGGCGATATACCGCCGCCGATGGCAGATAGAGTCTCTTTTCAAGCAGATCAAACAGAACTTCCCCTTGAGATACTTCTATGGCGAGAGCGCCAACGCCATCAAAATCCAGATATGGGTTACACTCATCGCAAATCTGCTGCTGTCAGTACTTCAAAGCAAACTCGAAAGACGTTGGAGCTTCTCAGGGCTTGCTACAATCGTCAGAATTGTGCTGATGTATTACCTGAATCTCGAAAAGTTCCTCAATCAGCCCGATGCAGACCTGAAAATCATGCTCGCCGAAGCATCGGAATCGCCTCCCGAAGTTCCTGAAAACTGCTGAGGGGGCTTGTCAAATACAAAAAGTAAGCCCAACTTCTGCCGTTCAGGAAGTTGGACTCGCCTTTTTATGGTTTAGCGGACAGTAATAATTGTTTTTGACTGGATGAACCACGATACAGGAAAGAGCCGCAAACTCAATGACGAGGATATGGCAGCAATGCAGACTTTGGCATCAGACATTCTAATGATGGAACGTGGGCAATCAAAAAATGTTACTGGCAAAGAACATCTGGAACGCAATGACTTCATCATTGAAAAACAGAAAGCCGAACTGCAACGCATAGATGCTGCAAAGCGGCATAAAGAACAACAGGTGGAACTTGCCGAACAGGAACTCAAACAGGTAAAATCGGAGATACGCACGGACAAGCTCAAAAGCGTGGCTACCGATGCTGCCACTGTCATAGCAAGCGGAGTGGGTTCTCTTTTCGGCAGCGGGAAAATGAAGAAACTGGTGAAGATTCCAAATCGAAGTGCAAAACTTTGAGCTAGGAATTATTCATTCTCCTCACTCCTTCTGGCGAGGGGATGCCCAAGCGGCGGGGGCGGCCTAAACCGCCCCCAAGAGCGGACAGCAGCAGAACATACTGGCAATACAAAATAAAAAAGGAGACCGAAGTCTCCCTGAGATTAACTAATTTTGTATTGCTAATGTACAGACAATTAACCTCGCAGCAAAGGTCGCAAATTTTCGCCTTACTGCAAAGAAAAACTCCAAGAAAAGAAATCGCCCTCATTGTAGGGTGCAGTCAATCAACACTTTGTCGTGAACTGAAGCGCAATTCCACAACCAAAGGCCACTATCTGTGGGAAAAGGCTCATGCCAAAGCCCTTGAACGCAGAAAGCGCACCACATCCAACAAGAAGCTCGACAGCGTGTTGGTGTGGCGTATAAAACAGATGATTATTGACCACCAATGGTCACCAGAACAAATTCGTGGCGTGTTGGCCAAGGAAGGCGTTTCCGTATCCATACAGACCATTTACAACATTATAAACGCTGATGAAAGCGGAGAACTGCGCCGTCACCGCAGACATCCCGACTTCCGACGACGACCAAAAGGCGAACGCAAACCCACTAAAGCCACCAACATACCAAACCGCACAAGCATACACGACAGACCGGCCGAGGCCGACGGCAAACGCTTTGGCGATTTTGAGATGGATCTTATTGTTGATGCCTACGGGCACGCGATTCTAGTGCTGCTTGAACGCATGACTGGCTTTGTGATGATGGAGAAACTACCTTACGGAAAAAGAGCCAAGCCATTGTCAAAGACTGTCGTGAGAATGCTGTACGCATACCGTAAATATCTTAAAACCATCACTACTGACAACGGCAGCGAGTTCGCGGCACACCTCGACATAACCGCCGGATTACGCATCAAAGGTCTTGATGATGTGACTGTTTACTTTGCCGACAGCTACTGCTCATGGCAGAAAGGAGCGGTCGAAAACATCAACAAACTCATCCGTCAATACATCCCCAAAAAGTCAAATTTCAATGATTTCACTGACCTATACATCAAAAACGTGGCAAAGAAACTGAACTTAAGGCCTCGGAAAAAACTTGGTTTTTCAAACCCGAAAACCGAGTTCTTCAAACAAATCGCTAATTTTGCACTTGCCAGTTGAACCTGCAAATGAAGAAACTGGAGCAATCCAATGACGAATTGCGTCAGGAAATTGCCAAACGGGACAAGGGCATTGATGACTTGAAAGCCCAAATGCAACGTATGCAGGAACAGCACGGCAAGCAGATACGCAATCTTCAAGGAATACACAATCAGGAACTTGAAGCCAAAGACAAGGAAATATCACGGCTGAATACCTTGCTTGAAAAGGCTTTCAAGTGGTTTCCGATGCTCAGGGAGATGTTGAGAATGGAAAAATTGTGTGCTGCCATCGGCTTCACCAAAGAAATGATAGAGAGCCTCCTGACCAAGAAAGAGGCTATCAGGTGCAATGGCAGGATTTATTCCGAAGAACACAGACGGAAGTTTGACATCAAGAATGATATTTTCAAGGTGGAAAAGAATCCAACCGATGATAGCAAACTGATACTGACCATAAACAAGCAGTCGATAGACGAATGGTTCAAAGAACAGTGGAATAAATTACGGCAAAGTTTACGACAGTCAGCGGAAGAGCCAAGAAAAAATAGAGGATTCAAGCTATAATTCCGCTCTATATAATCCAAAACATCAATAAAATAACTAATTTTGCATTCGGATAGGGGCAACTCTTTCCAAGAAATAAGAAAATAAGAAGCGTTATGCTCTCTTGTAAGTCGAGAACGTAGGAAATTCACCAGTGTACTGGGATTGCATAGTGGTTCTCACGCATACAGCATGGGCTGCTACCTCTACATCTGTACACAAGGTTTCCTACGACTTTCGACTTCGAGTGTTGCATCAGTAGTTTGTGCTTCTGCATTTATAAATCGCTCCATCGTGCTATGGAGCATTGTATTATTTTGTAGATGAAGAATATCGAAGCAGATAAAGAACTCATAGCGGCATCGGAATCAAGGATATAAAGGACTATGAAATTGAAATCAACATCGAAAATGGTATAGTAGTAAGATAAAAGTAATGGCAGAATCTTTTAAAAATATGTTTGATAAGCCATTCTTTGGAAGGTTTGTCAACGACTTGTCTCTTGTTCTCCAGAACATGAGTGTAGACAAGTTTGTAACTTTAGTTATGGATGAAGAATGGGAGAACAGAGGTTATAAGCAGCGGATTGCACACATAACTACTGTTCTGCACAAGTTTATGCCAACCGAGTATAAAGAAGCTGTTGCGAAAATCTTTAAATTATTAGACTGTGTAAAAGTTAGACTGCTCGATTTTTCAAAGATAGACGATAAAAATTTCAATTTGCTGACATTAGAATATGGGGTTATTTTGGACCATTATGTGGAGCGATATGGAATAGAGGACTATGAGACATCAGTGAAAGCCATTGAGCGAATTACGCAATTCACGACTTGCGAATTTGTGACCCATGCCTTTATTGTGAAATATCAAGATGAAATGATGAAACAGATGTTGGCTTGGTCAAAACATCCGCACTGGGGGGTAAGGAGGCTTGCATCGGAAGGGTGCAGACCTCGTCTGCCGTGGGCGATGTCATTGCCTAAATTAAAAGAAAATCCAGCTCCCATCATTCCGATTATGGAAAATCTGAAAAACGATCCATCCAGGTTTGTAAGGTTGAGTGTTGCCAATAACCTGAACGATATTTCAAAGGATAATCCACAAATCGTAATTGCTTTGGCTAAAAAATGGAAAGGGCAATCAGAGAATATTGATTGGGTTATCAAGCATGGATGCCGAACATTGCTTAAGCAGGGGAATCACGAGATATTGAACCTGTTTGGACTGAGTTTGAATGACAATATCAGCATAGGTGACTTTAAGATTCTTACAAAAAGAATAAAAATGGGTGATTCTGTTGAATTTTGTTTTAATCTAAACAATTATAATACGGAAAAACGGACAATAAGATTGGAATACGGAATCTATTATCGGAAAATGAATGGAGAGATGACGAGGAAAGTCTATAAAATCAGTGAGAAGGAATACAAAGGAAACTCCATTACGGAAGTCAATAGGAAACATTCGTTTCGCCCCATAACGACAAGAACTTTTTATCCCGGCATTCATCAGATTGCTGTTATATTCAATGGATGTGAATCGGGAAAATGTGAATTTGAACTTGTTGAATGACAGTTTTTAATAGTTGAGATTAATCCGTAAATTCCCCGTTATATCCAAGAAAAAACAAGTGGTTTGCACGTTAAAAGGGAGGTTTTCCACTTACCTTCCCATACTATCAATCTTAAAGAATACAAAAACACCCAATTTTACATTCTTGGGTGTAAAATTGGGTGTTTGCTTTGCAATTTGCTGATTTTCAGCGTTTATTGCGGAGAGACAGGATCTAAATCCTGCCACTTGCAAAATTAATAAAAATTATTGAGGTTGCCAAGTCTTTATGCATCACACATTCAAGTGCGATTGGAAGGCGTGGACAATATGTGCATAAGTTACGTCTATCTCTTACTATTTTTGTCTAATGGAGATGGGATAATGTGGGATTTTGTGGGAAAAGATGAGATTTGTGTCCAAAGAGGGCGATTTAGCAATGGAAATGTGCGAACTTTGTTGTTGCACATTTCGTATAATAGCTTATCGCTATTGTAATTTTGCAGTCTAAACACTTCTGAATATGAATGATAACCGAAATAATTTTGAAACTGAAAGGAGTAAGGAGGATTTGAAGGCGTGGATTGAGAGTCATCCGCATGAGTATGGAGAAGTGGCTATGGAAATGGGTGAGGCTGATCTTTTCAGTGTGTTTCTAATGGCGCAGGCTGCATTTATCTCCTCGCCGGAATTTCAGAAGCGGTTGGAGGATATGGTTGATACCGATAGTGTAGATGTAGGTGAGCTTGTAGAGATTCTGCATCAATCGAGATTTACCGAAAAGATGCTTACTAATCCGAATGGAAACGAGGATTGGGAGAAGTACCGATTACCTTTTGCCGCTTGGCTGAAATATGGACGGTCATCGGAAATGGTTATTGAGAATATTGAGGACGCAATCGCCTTGACCGATAATCAACAAGCCAAATGGCAACTTTCCAAGTTCCTTAAAGATGTGATGAAACGTCTGGTCGGAACTAAACAGCGTTCTCGTGAGGAGTTGAGCGAGTATCTTGATTATCGAAAGAGTTTGGTAAGTGGTAATATCGCTGAATGGGCGTTAAGTGGGATTGATGACACGGAGGAAGATACTCTTTCACCTATCAAGCCAACCCAAACGGAAGAATTTATTGAGGATTTGACAGCTCTTGTTGCGTCTCATGACAAGGATACGGTAACCTATATCGGGAATTGGTTGAAGTATAATGTGCGTGGAATTGATGTGGCGCGTTTATACGTTGCGCTTATTGAGACTGATGAGATCAGGGCGAATCTGACTGTTACGCGCTATATGGATGCTCTGAAGACCTCTTTCCCTAAAGTCAAAATCGTGGGAACGCGACAAGTCCAGAAGGATGTCAATTATCTCCAAAGCTTGTTGCCTCACGGCAAGAGATATGGAAAGGAAGAGCCTGAAAATCGTTTCGCGATTGACAAGATAAAGGTCGAAGTTTTGCTAAAAAATCTTGAAAACATTGACTGAAATAACCTCTTTTCAATTCGTTTGATTCGTTTTATAGTTCGCGAACTTAACGAACCATCAATTCTTTTTAATCCAAGAAATTACGCTATACTTTTGCGTCATCGTTCCATTTCGGAGCGGTGGCGTTTCTGTTTTATGCCGCCAGTAGAAGCGTCGAACAATGTCGGCAATCGAAACAAAAATGCAGGATTTATTAGATATGCTCAATGAGGGTCGGGCCCATGTCAAGGTGGAGATGAACGCCGAAGACCTCAAAGCATTTTCGGAGGACTTGATCCGCCGCGCAAAGGATGAACTCGGCTCGATGGTCGAGGCAGCCAAGAAAGAACGTATGCTCACCAAAGCCGAGGTAAAGGAACTCTTTGGCGTATGCGATGCCACACTCTGGCACTGGGCAAATAAAGGTATCCTCAAACCTGTCAAGACCGGCAACAAGATTATGTACCCGGAATATGAGGTACGCAAAGCCCTCGGACAACGTAACATCAATATCTGAGCATCATGAAAGCGAATGGCTATTACAACCATCCACGCTTTCCGTTGGAAGCCGGATGTGGATTGATCGAGGAGGATAGCATTGCCTTTACCAGCGATTCCGATAAAACTACCGAAACTCCTTCTTTCCCTCTGGAGATATTTCCGAAAGCAATCCGCGACATAATAGAGGCTCTTGAGGAGTATGAGAACTATAATGTCGATTTCTCTTCGGCTTCATTCCTTACAGTATTCGCGGCTGCTATGGGCAATACTTGGTCAGTCCGCTTCATGACAGGATGGGTAAGCCGACCGATAATCTACATGGTGCTTGTCGGCTCGCCGAGCTGTGGCAAGACTCCGCCATTGCAACAGGCGGTCGCACCTCTTCTCAAACTCGACGGAGAGTATGACATGATCTACTGCAAGGAGATGGAAACCTACCGCCGATGGGAACGCATGTCGGCAAAGCAGCGTGAGAAACATTCTCTCCCTGAAGAAATGAAGATGCCTAAGCGAAAATGCCATGTAGTGGTTGACTCCACTGTAGAGGCTCTTATCGGAGCTTTGCGCGACAATCCGCGCGGAGTGCTGATTTACAAGGATGAGATAGACAGCCTCCTCTCCAATTTCAACCGCTACAACAGTTCGGACGAGGGCTACTTTCTCAGTCTGTTCAGCGGTACGCCTTTCAAGTACAGCCGAAAGTCAAACAACGAGCATATCTTCCTCGCCAATCCCTATTGTTCTATTATTGGCACTACACAGCCCAGTCGTCTGGGCGATCAGTTCGGCGGCAAGCGAATGATGAACGGCTTTTCATCTCGATTCCTGAAAGTCTATCCCGAAATTGACAAGATGCCGTCATGGAACGACACCGCCATGCCGGACGGCGTTCTTGAAGAATGGGAACGAATTATCCGAAGGGTGATAACCGTCACTCCTTCAACAGACCAAGAGGGAAAAGCAACCTCAATAGAGCTACTGTTTTCCCAAGAGTCGAAGCTCCGCATAATTCAGTGGAAAGACGAGGTCAATAACAAGGTCTATGCTGAAACGGATTCGGATGCTGTCAGGGCGTTGTGCGGCAAACTGGAAACTTATCTCGTCCGCTTCTGCCTGGTCATACAGATTATGCACTGCATCTGTGGAGAATCGGGCATGGATGAAATTGAACCGAGAACCGCCGAACTCGCCATTAAGCTCACCGAATATTTCAGAAACATGGAGAGCCGGATTGCACCGGAGATTGAACCCGGCATCCTCGACAACCGGTTCACCGAGTTACTCGGAAACCTCAGGGATTCGTTCACCACGGCAGAAGCTGTCCGGGAAGCCCTGCAACTCGGAATCTCGGAATCTTCGGTCAAGAGATTCCTAAGAGACGGAGGCCGAGGATTCGTGAAGAAAAAGTCACACGGTTGCTATCGCAAAATATGACCCATGCGCTGACACTATGAACTTTTGACATTATGACATTTTCGACCGAGGTCGAACTGACTGAGATACCCCGGTTGCTCACGCCTGATTTGGAGTATAAACCTTGCTTTGCAAGATATGCCGCTTGTGTCCACAACGGCTATCCCGCCTCCCCCGAGGTGAGGGTCAATCCCGCTCGAAACTCGCAGTCTTTTATCTAATGATACATTGTCCGTGAACGATGATAGACTGAAAAATGAATGATGAAAAACTGAAAATCTGCGGTTGATATATTATCAAGCAACACATTTATCATGAACCGTGATACTTCGGTTAATCGGTCATCGTCACATTGGATAATCGATACATTGGATAATATGATAATGAGCCATTGGACAATAAGTCATCGGGTAATGGAGCATTGGATAATCAGACAATCGAGACAACCAGATATTATATCATCAAGGTATCAGTTCATCAAATCATCAAGCAATCAGGATTCCAAGTCATATAGTCTTCATTGTATCAGATATTCAATCAACCAATCTATCAAACCATAATATCTTAAAAAGTTAATCTCTATGCCGGATAAAAAATCCATCACTATAAAAATACGTGTCGATGCGCAGACCCACGCAGAAATGCAGTCAAGAGCCGACCGATACACCGACGGTAATCTGAGTGCGTTTGTACGTTGTGCCACACTCAAATATGAAGAGCAGCCGATGGCTGACCGAGACAATCCCCGTATGATTGCTTTGATCAAGTCCGCTATCAAGCTCATCGAAAGAACCGGCACCAACACCAATCAGGTTGCGAAGCACATCAACGAGCAGCAGAAAATGAATCCTTACTCGTTGCGGGCGGCAGATCTTCTTCCCTTCGGTCAGTTTTGCGAGGGTACAGATAAAATCCGACAGATGCTGACATACCTCTATAACATAATAATCACAGGTAAATGATAGTCAAGAAACTCAACGATGTGTCCGGCGGCGGTTTCCCCGGCGCTCGATATAACGAGAAGAAGATTGCCGATGGTGTGGCATCCCTCATGGCGATGGAGAATGTCAGCGAAGCGTTGCGTCACAATGTCGAGACGCTGCACCGCTTCGGCCTTGATGCCTCGGCTGAAGTCGAAAGGTATCTGAAGGAAAACTCTAAGACTTACGGCAACACAAAGACGACTCGTTTCCAGTTCCATGTGTCAGCATCTGTGAAAGGACGCACCATGTCGCCTGAAGAACTCACCGACTTCTCGCGTGAGCTTATGGAGGGCATGGGTTATGCCCGTCAGCCGTATTTTGTTTACGCCCACCACGATACCGGTAATAACCATGTGCATATTCTCTCGACGAGAATGAAGCCTAACGGTTATGCCATTTCTGACCATCAGGACAGGCGCAGGCTTAACGAGTGCGCAAATCGCATACTCTCTCCTGACATCAAGAAAGATATTGACCGAATTCTCGGCTACGACTACGAAACGGAGGGGCAGTTTGCCAATATCGTCAAGACTCATGGTTACAAGATAGAGAAATCGCTCGACGGCTACCGTCTGTTCAAGTGTGGAGGCGACGCCGGGAATATCGCCATCGATGACATCCTCAATCGAATCACCAAAAACAGCCCGAAGCGCAAAGACCGCGCTACGCAGCTTCGCGCTATAATCCGGAAATACAAGGGCGAGATAGCCGAGGGAAAATGTCAAAATGTCGATAATGTCAAAGTGTCAAAAGGTAAGAAGCGAAAGCCAGTAAAAGCAAAACTGAATACCGACATCCGCAAAATACTTGACAACCACGGCAAACCGTTGAGCGAGGAGAACTGCCAGCGCATACAGACTCTCATTGATGTTCTCAAGACAAAGTTTGGTATAGACATCAGTTTCCAGAAGGACAAGGACGGCAGGGTGAGAGGCTACAGTATAATCGACCATGCCGAAAAGATAGCCTTCGACGGCAGCAAGGTGATGAAACTGTCGGAGCTTATTGATTTCGCCATCAAACCACAGAGGAAACCATCGCCGCTTGACGTGTACCGCGACCTGTTCACTGTCGAGGTGGGCAAAGACAGCAGAGGGAACTATATGCTCATCAATGTCAAAGACGGCTCGACGTACCGCAAACCAATCTCTCCGAGACAGTACGCATGGTATAACGGCGTGAAAGACGACGAGCGCGAAGATGTAGGCCTGACAATAGCTGCCACGATATTCTCCGAGGAGATACTGACCGAATATCTCATGCGCTATCCGATACACAACCATCAAGAGAGAATAAAAGGCATGGCCGTTGTCAAACATAGAAACGGCAACTACTGCCTCCGCCTGGCACTGACAGACGGCTATATGCCTTTGATTGAATTAACTCCGGAGGAGGGAGCCAAGTTCCGCTCTCTACATGCCGATGAACAAGCAAGACAAGACTTCCTGATGTCAATAGCCATGCTGCATCTTACTCGAAAGGATGCCGAGGCGGTTAAAGACAGGATAAAACAGAATACCCAATCCAAAGCCGGAGTCCGTATCCTCCCTTCCCGTCCGCAGGACTACTCCCCGGAAATCTCGCAAGTGTTCACATTCAATCTTGCCAACGCACTATCTTCCCTCAATGTCAGTTCCGGCTCATCCGGCTACAAGCGCGAGCACGAAGTCGGCAACCGTTCCCGCTACGATGACATCGACAACCGTCAGTCCGGCACAAGCCTATCAATTTAGATTTTTGCTTATAAGCAACATTTATAGATGTTGGCTAAAAAACATGCTAATTTTTGTAATTTTGTAGTCATAGATGGTATTGATAGAATCATGAATGAACCTCTTACCATTCCGAACAGAGAAGTTAAACATGATTTCGCCGATGGTACTGTGAAAACGGAAGAGTAGGTAATGCCAACGATTCTATCCGAAGGTCAGCCGGAAGTTTGACTAAATTTGTTTAACTACAAGTCGTTTCTTCCTATGATTAACGATTATAAACTTTGGAAGTAGGTGACTGGCTTTGCACGTGAGCTATGCCAGTCACTGAAGGATGTCCTGGACAATGACAAAGTGTAGTGTAGCATTTCGATTGCTTCGGGATTGCTCGACATGGCGTTAGGAACAGGCATCATATTCTCAACGCTAACCTCCATAGGTCTTATGTGCTGGAATGCAATGAGGAGTTACGATGGCTTTGCAAGAGAGCAATGCCATTCGCTGAAGGATGTTTTGGATAATGACAAAGTGTAGTGTGGCATTTCGATTGCTTCGGGATTGCTCGACATGGCGTTAGGAACAGGCATCATATTCTCAACGCTAACCTCCATGGGTCTTATGTGTTGGAATGCAATGAGGAGTTGTGATTGACGGAGCAATCCGTCAAAGTAGAGAAATCGGATTGACGATTGGGTGGGTTGGTGGGAATTTTAAAAAGTAGGTACGTAAAAATATATAGTGACTATCTCAGCGCACCACGCCGATAGGCACTATTATTTTGCGGTAGATTTAATGTAGAGTTTAATAGGGTTTAGAATTAAACGCTACTTTTTAATACTGTTTAATCAAGCCGATTTATCTTGGTTTATAGCGGCTTAGATAGTGACTATTATAGTGACTACACCCTGTGGTGACTAAAAGAAGAATCGCCAACTCTGTGAGAATTAGCGATTTGACTTTTACTTGGGTGGTGCCACCAGAACCTGAGTTTCTGAATGAATACGAATGAATTTGAATGGTTTGTTTAGGCAAAGTGTTGAATAATAGTGCAATATGAACTTTGATGAATTTTGGGGATTTTCAGATTTATTCAAAAAACGTGGTGACCTGCGTGGTGACCCGACTTGACAAATTGCGGTTTGGGTTGTTATATTTGCAGAACCAAAGTGGCTGATTGTGAATAACTGTGAATGCCACCATTCTGAAATTTATAATATCGAAGATATGACAAAATCACCCTCTCCGAAAAAACTGACCCCGTTTCATGTCCGCACCAAGGATTTGAAGAAGGACACCGCGACTCTCTTTATCCGTATCCATACCCGCAAGGTTGATGTGCTGATTTCGACCATGCTTCAGGTTGAGGTTGCCGACTGGCAGAAGGCTACGGCATCGCCCCGCGCATGGCTGGCGCATCAGAAGAAAAATTATCAGCTTCATGCCAAGCTGACACAGATTGAGGGCATAGTCAAGGCTCATCTCGCAAAGGTGAATTTTGACCGCGAGGCTCTCGACATGGATGTGCGCTATATCTCCGAGCCGGAGAAAGTGGATGCTGAACGCCGGGCGATGGAGGAGGCAGCCGAGGCCGAGCGTAAGGCAATAGCCAAACGTGAGGCGGCGAAAGAAAAAGCCCGCAAGAAAGCCGAGGAAAAGAAACGTATCGAGGAGGAGAAGAACCGCCTTATATGGCCGTTCCTCGTTCAGTTTGTCGATGACATCAAGAGCGGGGCTCGCAAGATTGGTAGTGACGACTATGCACCCGGCACCTGCAAGGCATGGAAAAGTTTTATTGGTGTTTATGAAGGCTTCGACCCGTTGCACAAGTTCGGATGGGCTGACATTGACCGTGCTTTTGTGTCACGCTACATCAACTATTTGCAGAAGCATGGCTACATGGCTAAGGTGGTCAACAAGCATCTGACAAACCTGAAGGCTCTTATCAATGCCGCCTTCGTTGACGGCATACACGATAATCAGAGAGCGGCAGCTCTCATTGTCAAGAAGAAGATTGAGGATCGCGACAAGGCTGTCGAGATTTATCTCACCGAGGAGGAATTGCAGGCTCTCTATGAAATGCCGCTGACAGGAAAGAAAGAGCATATCCGCGATGTTTTTCTCATCGGCTGCTATACCTGTCAACGTGTAAGTGATTACAACAACCTCAATGCCGACAACTTTGAGACCACCCGAAAGGGAACGCGCATAATCCGTCTTATCCAGCAGAAGACCAAGACCGAGGTTACCATACCTATTCTCAACGAGAACCTAATCACCATCTGCGAGAAGTACGGTTACAACATTCCGAAAGCCAACGAGCAGGTGCTGAACCGCTACATCAAAGATATTCTCAAAGACCTTTCGGAGCAGTTGCCGTCACTGAAAGAGAAGGTGCCGACCAAGCTCACTATGAAACAGAAGGAGGCGTTGAGAAAAGAGAAGAAGGAACCGGAGACCGACCTCAACGGCAACGTGATTGTGCCGCGCTATGAGTGTGTGACGAGCCACACCGCCCGACGCACGGGCATCACTAATATGTATCTCAGTCACAGGTACACCATTCTCCAGATGATGCACGTCAGCGGCCACAAGACACAAAAGACCTTCATGGACTACATTAAGCTATCTTCCGAGGAGATAGCCGACGAAATCGCCGCCATGTCGAAGAAAGAGAATGACATGTGGTAAACAACAAGCCACTCCAAAAAATCGGCATAAATGTCACTTTTTTGGAGTGGCAATATCCGATGTATGTGGTAAAAATAATGAAGATTCCAAATCGAAGTGCAAAACTTTGAGATGGGCATTAGTCATTCTCCTCTCTCCTTCTGGCGAGGGGATGCCCAAGCGGCGGGGGCGGCCTAAACCGCCCCCAAGAGCGGACAGCAGCAGAACATACTGGCAATACAAAATAAAAAGGGAGACCGAAGTCTCCCTGAGATTAACTAATTTTGTATTGCTTATGTACAGACAATTAACCTCGCAGCAAAGGTCGCAAATTTTCGCCTTACTGCAAAAAAAAACTTCGAGAGAAGAAATTGCCCTCATAGTAGGGTGCAGTCAGTCAACGCTTTGTCGTGAACTGAAGCGCAATTCCACAACCAAAGGCCACTATCTGTGGGAAAAGGCTCATGCCAAAGCCCTTGAACGCAGAAAGCGCACCACATCCAACAAGAAGCTCGACAGCGTGTTGGTGTGGCGTATAAAACAGATGATTATTGACCACCAATGGTCACCAGAACAAATTCGTGGCGTGTTGGCCAAGGAAGGTGTTTCCGTATCCATACAGACCATTTACAACATTATAAACGCTGATGAAAGCGGAGAACTGCGCCGTCACCGCAGACATCCCGACTTCCGACGACGACCAAAAGGCGAACGCAAACCCACTAAAGCCACCAACATACCAAACCGCACAAGCATACACGACAGACCGGCCGAGGCCGACGGCAAACGCTTTGGCGATTTTGAGATGGATCTTATTGTTGATGCCTACGGGCACGCGATTCTAGTGCTGCTTGAACGCATGACTGGCTTTGTGATGATGGAGAAACTACCTTACGGAAAAAGAGCCAAGCCATTGTCAAAGACTGTCGTGAGAATGCTGTACGCATACCGTAAATATCTTAAAACCATCACTACTGACAACGGCAGCGAGTTCGCGGCACACCTCGACATAACCGCCGGATTACGCATCAAAGGTCTTGATGATGTGACTGTTTACTTTGCCGACAGCTACTGCTCATGGCAGAAAGGAGCGGTCGAAAACATCAACAAACTCATCCGTCAATACATCCCCAAAAAGTCAAATTTCAATGATTTCACTGACCTATACATCAAGAATGTCGCAAAGAAACTAAACCTCAGACCACGGAAAAAACTCGGTTTTTCAAACCCGAAAACCGAGTTCTTCAAACAAATCGCTAATTTTGCACTTGCCAGTTGAACCTGCGATGTGGTAAAAATAAGATTTGTAGATTTTTACGCGATTTGGCGGTTTGAAAAATTATTATTATATTTGCAAACTGAAATAAACTGCAATTGCGCATTCTGCGTTAGATAAGCATAAGGACATAAGCCCATGACGAATTACGACAGCAAGAAACTCACAGAGTTAGTTCTGTTTATACTTGGCAAGACTGGTGGCGTTGATTTCTACCATGCTTTCAAGATTCTCTATTTCGCCGAGATGAAGCATCTGGCAAAATGGGGCAGCGGCATTGTGCCTGACGAGTTTTGCGCATTGAAATATGGTCCGGTTCCTACTCAATTATATGATGCGGTCAAGGAACTGAATCACCCGCGTATGATTCTTTCGGAAGAATTATCCGAGGTTATCCAGTTTGCCGGGGAAGATGCTCCGAATGTTCTTCTTCCTAAACGAGAGGCAAATTTGAAGTATCTTTCCAAGTCAGAGATTGAAGCATTGGAACAGTCAATCGAGGAAAACGAATCGTTGACTTTCGGACAGCTCATGAGAAAGTCACATGATGAAGCCTGGGAAGAGGCAAACCGTCGCACCAATGGAACAAATGTTATTTCTCCTGTCTCTATGGCAAGAGTTCTAAATGCCGATGATGCCATGCTTGAATATATTGAAGAGCAAATGCAAATTGAATCAGCTTTGAAATGATGAAAATTTCTGATGCTCTCAATGAGGAAGAGCTTTCACGACTGGCATCTCATACTGTCAAGATTGGAGATGTCTATGAGATGACGATGACTGAGGCAAATGGAATCAAGCCCAAAGCAGGAGACTCTTCAAGAGACAAATATTTCATAGTGCTTGGCTTCGACTCTAATGGTATCGCCTATGGTGGTGTGATAATCAATTCTCAAATAAACAGGAATCTTCCGGCACATCTCAAAATGTACCACATGCCCATAAAACAGTCAAAGTATCCATTTCTCAGGTATGATTCTTTTGTTGATTGCGTCCGGTTGAAGGTTGCCTATCCACAAAAGTTCAATGAGTGGAACTACTTGGGCGAGATTGATGACTATGATGTTGAGTTGATCATCGGTACAGTTAAGGAAAGTCCTGCCGAAAGCGAGGAACGTCTTGCTCAGTTTGGATTGTGAGATAGTTATTACAGCTTTACCTGAAAATACCGAACAGCATCAGATATTTCTTAAATCAAAGATGTTGTAATTCCAAAGAAATAAACTAATTTTGCAAACGATATGACCTTCCACGCTTCCCGTAAGATTAGCGCACCCGGGGAGGTCTTCGAGTTTTATATAAGCCGTGATAGATTAAATGATAGAATAACTGATAGATTAAGATGCCTTAAAAGCGGAGGCTATAATTTGAGCAATGAGCCAATAAATGAGCCATAAAGATTGATACATTGCGACTATTACGACAGTGTAAAATTGTCAAAGATTTGACAAAACCTCATTATAATCCCCCAAAAGCGGGTCGAAAAGTATAGATTTGGGGGATTATAAGCATATTTTAGGAGACAAAGGGGTACTCGAAAGGAAAAAGAAGATACCCAAAACGGAATAACGGGAACCATGCTTGAAATAATTTGGAGAGTACGGCGAGGCAGTATTATCTTTGCAAAGAATTGATAGACAACCATCGGTATACCAGTTGTATATACCGATATACATGTACAACCTTGTGCTATATCCGGCGGAAAATATTTGGAGGGATTGAAAATTCCATTCTATCTTTGCCTCTGAAAAGAAAGTCCGGAGTCAGCGGGGTGTAATGACCGCTCATGCACTACTTTTGGCTATGGATGACTTTTTTCATCGAATCGTGAACTTTTTTGAACAAAGCTTTGTTAGGAAAGTTGCGGTGGCAAATTTCGCGACCATAGCGGAGCGTCAGATTGCTCTGCCGTGACGGTCGCGTCGTTATCCGCCGCAGACATACCCCGCAGCCCAAGAGTGGGCTGACTCTCTATGAGCCGACCCCGAAGGGTCGGACTCCCCACGCACAACACCCGGAGGTGTGTGCCTGAATTTCGCAGCCGGATGCGCAAAGCATTGCGAACAAATCGGTGTGCGGGTACAGACCCGAACCTTACACCGACATCGTTGCCCATGTTCAGGTGTGACACTTGTGGACGCTATCTACACACCTACATCATACACACCCGATAGCCGACAATGTCAGCCGCCGACGGGAGATTGTGCAGATTTGGAAGTCTCGTAAAATTTTGTTATCTTTATGTAACGATTGAAGGCAGCGCAAGCCCGAAGCGACACGTTCAGCTTTATAGACCGGAACAGGAACGATGCTCCCCGACGGATGCCATGCCCGATATTGACACTGTAACGATAATAACGAGGTACCTGATCAGAAGACCGGACTCAGAATCCGGAACCACTATGAAAAGCCTGCTGTTGAATGCGGAACAAACCGCAACGGTTTAACCCGGCAACAACTCGCACTAAGGAAGCGATGCTCAACGGATTAAATGCGCGGAACAATGGCAGAAGAAAAAAGAATGGCACAGCAATAAACTGTCATAGAGCCTATACGAGCTGAATTTTGCGACAGCCACAGCTGTGCCCGTACAGAATCTGTACGTCAAAAACAATCAATTAAAAAGAAGAAAAAATGCGTATGCCTTACCTTATCGCAAAGTAAGACACAACCGCCATTGTATCTGCCCCGTATAAGGAACAGATGCCCTCATGTCGTTGCCTTTTGGCGCGGCGTGGGAAAGGGTGAGCTACGCCCTTTGCCGACCCTGACAGGCCGGCAGCAACAACCGTCGGCTTTAGCGAAACATAGCCGACAGCCCTTTCTATGTCCTTTCGGGGACACGTCACCGCAGCCTCTTTCGTCGCCGGGGCTGTGGGTGATGCAAGTTACTTGGCGATATAACTTTAATTTCATAATCCCCTCAGATGAAATTGAATCTTTTTGACCTTCTTCAGGCGTCGGCACTCGACCCTGACTCCCCCGATATTCTCCTCAACGTCCGCCTCTCTGACCTTCATCAGCTTGTGGTGGACACAATCGAAGCCACCCGCGAGCGTCTGCTCCCCCTCTACATGGAGGCCGAGCAGGACAAATCAATCACCAAGAAAGAGGTTGCCGAGCGGCTCGGCGTCTGCGAGACCACGGTCTATAACATGACCAAAGACGGTAGACTACACCCATTCAAGGTGAACGGAAGCACCCGCTACAGCTTGCGGGAAGTTAACTCTATTATCAACCCCTCTAACGATGACTGAGCCTATGGAAGACGTAACAGTTATACCTCCCGCCGATGACTGCTTTGAGCGCATAGGCACCACCTACTACAAGATTGTCCGCCAGCCCAACGCCGCAGGACAACTCATCGAGCGCAGCATCCCGTGGACAATCGAGGCTATCCGTCAGGACTACGGCAAGGATTTTCTCGCCAACGTCCCCAAATACGACGGTTTCTGCTGTGTCCCTTCCCACTTGGACTATCAGCCTGTTGTGGGCAGTTTCAAGAACAAGTATTCACCACTCAGCCATATCCCTGCCGAGGGAGAATGGTCGTGTATCGAATCGCTCGTGCGCCACATCTTCGGCGATCAGTACGACCTCGGTCTTGACTACCTGCAAATTCTATACACCATGCCGTTGCAGAAGCTCCCGATTCTGCTCTTGGTGTCTGAGGAGCGCAACACAGGCAAATCCACCTTCCTCAATTTTCTCAAACTGCTCTTTGAGGCAAACGTGACCTTCAACACCAACGAGAACTTCCGCAGCCAGTTCAACGACGACTGGAACGGCAAACTCGTCATCGTGGTCGACGAGGTGCTGCTCAACAAGCGCGAGGACTCCGAGCGTCTGAAGAATCTCAGCACCACCTACAACTACAAGATGGAGGCAAAAGGGCGCGACCGCGAGGAGGTGAGCTTCTTCGCCAAGTTCGTACTGTGCTCCAACAACGAGTATCTCCCCGTGGTCATCGACCCCGGCGAGACCCGCTACTGGGTGCGGAAGGTTCCGAGGCTTACCACCGACGACACCACGTTTCTGGAGAAAATCCGCTACGAGATACCGGCCTTTCTCCATGCCCTGACCTATCGGCGGCTGATAACCGCCGAGGAAAGCCGCATGTGGTTCAATCCCGCGCTGCTCGACACCGAGGCATTGCAAAGAATCATCCGCGCCAACCGCAACCGTGTGGAGCTGGAGCTTGCCGAGCTGCTGACCGAGATAATGGACTCGCGCAAAATCGACGAGGTAGACTTCTGCTTCAACGACATCCTGAGCCTATTCGGCTACCGTCAGGTCAAGGCTGACCGTAGCCAGCTCCGAAAGGTGGTGCAGGACTGCTGGAAGCTCAGACCAGCCTCCAACTCGTTCTGCTACACGACCTATACCGTCGGAATGTTCCTCAACGAAGAAACATACGTCGAGACACGCCGATGCGGACGGTACTACACCGTCACCCGGCAGATGTTAGAGAATTTATAATTTTTTCTCGTTGAAATTTGATGAACTGATGAAAATGGAGACAGACTGCTGTTTTTCAGTGCATTTTCTTCTCATCGGTTATTCATCAACACTTCATCAAAGGATGAAAGGCAATGAGAAAAGAAAATGTGTGGCACCGAGAGAAAACGCAATTTCTCTTTTCCATCGCCAAAACATTCTTCTCACCGCCCGAAAAATAGTGATGAAACAATGATGAATATATAATATGCTGATATAGTCATAGATAACTCTCCGATTCATCAGTTTATCAAATTCAGCAATATGCTGCATTCTTGGCTACACTCGGCATAGGTCAAGGGAGCTTGACACTCTGCTCTCGTTTGCACAAGAATTAAACACCTCACCCGGTCGCAGGGACTTTCTCTCGGCGACCACAATTCCAGAATGATATGGCGAAATCAAATCCAGATAGGTTTGCCGAGCCTACGATTATCGGCACAGAGTCCGAGGCGCGTCAATACGTCAATCGGGCGGGTGCGACTCAGACTGCGCCCAAGAGAGAATCAAGAACAACCAAGAAGTTCGATGCTGAGGAATTTCTCCGACAAGAAGAGGAAATTTCCAAAGCAGAGGCTGAACAACTCAGAAGGACTGAGGTTCTCATGAACGAATACTCATTACCGTGGAACATCGATGATGGCAAGCCTCCGTTTCCCAGCATGGAATTAAATCCTTGTGCGGTCAGATGGGAACCTGCAAATCTCGAAGAGTTCATCCGCGAGCATGGCGAGGAGTTCAAGATATTCAAAAATGCCAAGCTGACTAATCAGTCATGCAATCAAAGCTCTGACCAATCAGAGCCTCAGCGAGACAAGGCATCAGAGACTCGAAAGCCGAAAGATATGGTTGAACTGGAACACCAGTGTACCGATACAACGGTTATACCACCGAAAAAAGCAAAGTCATCTTCAAAAAACGAAGCGGAGGAGAGGTCAGAGGTTATGCCGAAAGATACACCGCCAAGCGACTCTGAGAGCGAACACAAGACCGTATCCGAGGATTTGACAACCGGAAAACAGTCTGACATCCCGGTAGAGGAAGAGCAGACCAGCACCGTGGAACAGTCAAAGAAATCGCGCGTCAGTGCCAAAATGGTGGATGCCGATTTCGATGCGTTAAGACACGCCTATCTCCGCATCGTCAGCCTCGGCGAGAAGAAACCGGTGTTTCTTCCTCTCGAACTTCGCGACTCTCTGGAGAAACTCGCACGGGTGAGTGGTGTACCGAATCTCGCACCGTCACATATCGTCATCAACATTCTCAAAGCGTTCTTTGACGATAACCGCGAACTTATCAACCGCAAACTCTCAGGTGAGAAATTAAGAATCTGAAATCTATGTGATTCAGGGTGCGGTGGTATCCATCCACAGGGGTAATGGAGGGGCTAAGCGAGGTTAGTATTTTGCCATATATTCACTGATATTCAAATACATTCATTGCCATTCATTTTCAAATAGTCATATCGCAAAGTATTTCTATGCTTTTGCCTTAATTTGCCCTTATTTTCGCATTTAGTACACAATTAGTACGATTAGATTGTTAATATCTGTTGTGAGCCGTTTTCACGTTTGATTACGCCTCATTACCTTTGCATCAAACAAAGATAATCACCTATGGCTAAAGTAGAAAGCAAGAACAAACAGAACCCGAAACTCGTGCAGTCCGAATTGCAGGACGGTCGGGCAAGCCTTGCGTTGGAGTATTATCTCGGACGCAACGAAACCCCGGTGCTTGATGAAAACGGCAACCATGTCCTCTATACCGAGGGGGCGATGAAAGGAAAACCGAAATATAGAATCAAGCATATCCGCAAACGAGAGGTGCTGAACCTCTATATATGGCTATACCCTCGCAACCAGCAGGAACGCACCCAAAACAAGAATACTCTCGCACTCGCCGAGAAGATACGGTTTGAGCGTGAGCAGGAATTTCTCGAAGACCGTGAGGGATACCGACTGAAAAAGGACGGTGAGAACGACTTTATCAAATACTTCCGCAAACATTGGGAGAACGAGTTGTATTCAAAGCCAGTGAGAACTACCTACAAGACCTCTTACAACCGCTTTATGAGATTCCTTGAGGCTACACCACGCTTCCAACGTTACACATCGTTTCTGCGCATGGAATTGATTACACCCGAAATGGTGACGAGTTTCACAGACTATCTGAAGAAAGTCGCCAAAGGAGAGGGAGCGCATAAGTCATACTATATGTTCCGAACCGTAATTCTCCATGCGATAGAAGAAGGACTGATGAAAAAGAATCCGTGCAAAGGAATCGTAATCCACCGTGACGTGAACACGCTGAAAAAAGAGATACTGACAATGGATGAAATCAAACGCCTTGCCGCCACTCATTACGAGGGTGAGGACACGGCACTGCAACGAGCATTTCTCTTTTGCTGTTTCACCGGCATACGCTGGTGTGACACCGTGAGCCTCACACACGCCAATGTCGATTTCTCGGCAAAGATACTCCGATTCAACCAACAAAAGACCGAGGGGCGTAGCGCACACAGCGGTGTCACAATCCCATTAAGTCCAACGTTGCTGAAACTCATCGGGAATCCTATACAACACACTTCCGAAAAAATATTCAATATCACCTGCTACCGCACAACCGCAATCACACGCTTGCAGAAATGGGTAAAGGCAGCAGGAATCAACAAGACTATCACATGGCATTGCGCCCGCCACAGTTTCGCTGTAAATGTGCTTGGTGCAGGAGCGAACATCAAGACCGTTGCCTCTCTAATGGGACATTCAAGTATCAAGATGACCGAGAAATATCTCCACGTCATTGACCAGCAGAAGCAGGACGCAATCAACAGCCTCGGCGACCTTGACTATGACTGCGAGGCGGTCAGCATGTAGATTTTACACCGTGGCATTTTTGACACTTTGGCACTTTTGGAACTCTCCGACCGACATCGGAGGGTTCTTCTTTTTCGGCGGTCATCATCCTCGGATTTTGGTTTGGTTCAGTATGGGGTGTATATATTGGGCTGATCCAAACCAAGACTATATGGGGCAGCGAAAAGAAAAAACGATGAAATACGCTTGCATTTTCTACATTATCCGCATTTTGGAACTTGAAAATGCAGGAAATGCAGATAGTGTGGCGGTGTCAGTCAACATTTTTCAGGAATTATCCCATTGCACACCTTGCATTCTTGCACACTTTGAAAATGCCAAAGTGTCAAAAATGCCACGGGGTAATATTGAAATAACACAGATACCACACACCCTTATTCCTTGATGAAGCTGACCCTTGATTGTGCAAAAGTGCAAAGAATGCAAGGGGGACAATGAGAAAAATCGGATTTTCGTAATCGGCAAGATACCGTCTGACTACCTCAAAAGGCTCTCTTCCGACGGTCGGATATAATCACTAAATTGCTACAGTCATTGCAGTGGATGTGTTGACTTAAACGAATACTGTCATTACACTGACTATCGTCATTATGACGATGAGAAAAAAAGGAGTGCAAGGATATGTTTCGGGATTCCTTTTTCTCCGAAAAGCCACCGCCGAAACCGCAGTCACTGCCGTGACCGCTCTTTGTTTTTCTCATTGCCATAGGAGGTCGTTTTAGGGTGGAGCGAGTTTATGCTTAGGTATTACCTGTAATCCCAAAACGCTCCACAACCTCATCACCCAGTAATGCCCTCTAACATCAATGATGAAATGACTGAATGACAAAGTGACCAATCATCCGGATGATTAAATGATTCGATGAATTGATGACTGAATGATTAATCATTTAGATGACAAAATGACTGAGTGACTAATCATCTAATCATTCAGTCATTTAATCATTCAGTCATTCCGTAAATCAATATCAAAACCAATGCAAAATACAACCACAACACCGTCGTGGAAATTACACCGACAGGAAATTCCTTAGCTCATTAGGGAATTTTCCGAGCCGCATTGACAAGTCAACGCTGAAAATATCCCGAATGAGCCAAAGGTTAACCTTTGGAAACCGTTGGCATGATTATTAGAAGGTGTATGCCAAGTTAATTGAGAAAGAATGCTCGGCAGGATTATAGACTGGTGATATGACGATGATATCTGAACATGGACTGTCCCATTTAAACCATCTTTGATATAACGGAAGCATCCAATAGCCTATCCTTGCAGATAGGATGCCTACACCTGCTCCCGCAATAACATCGTTTAGCCAATGGCGACCGTTATAAAGGCGCAGGAAAGCAACCCCAACAGCAACGCTATAAGCCCCTATTCCCATACCAAGCCCATATTCTTCTCTCATTAATTCTGCTCCGGTAAACACGGTGGCAGTATGTCCTGAGGGAAACGAATTCCTTGCATTGGAATCCGGTCTTTTTTCTTTGAATGAATATTTACCGATATTTGTAAACGCCGTCATGGTTAAGTAGGCGGTAGCTTCCACCACGACACGCTCTTTAAAACTATGTTTTGATTTGATACCGATTGATCCAAATGTCAGATACGTTATGGCAGGAAGATATTGGACATAATCATCGGCACGGAAGAAATGATTTCCACGCAGATTATCCATTCCATTTTTGATGTTTGTGTCTAACTTTTTGAATGCTCCATTGTATACTCCAAAAGTACCAACAGCTATAAGAACTCCTGGTAAAATTAGTTGTTTAGCATTGAATTTAGAACATTCAGGTTTGTACTGATTGAAAACTAATGTACTGTCAATCGACAAGGTGTTGACAGTCCGCTGTGTATCTTGAAAAATCATATCTGATGATTCTTCAAAATTGGATGTTTGGGCGTACCCAGAGACTTGTGAGGTAAGAAGCCCCAATGTTATCAGACCTCCTACCAATCCATTTTTGTTCATTGGCATATCGTTTGTGCGAATGCCAATGCTCATAAATCAAATTCGACGAATGCAAAAGCATGGGCAATGACTGCCCAGAATGCACCCGTCGGATTGGTGTTATGAACGGCAAGTCACGCCCATGCAATGCACGGACGTTCGCGACTTGTTCCTCATTCATAACACAATGAAATTTCCGACGTTTCATTCTGATTGGAACAAATAGCAAACGCTATTAATTATGTTATCAGAAGCCTCTGCCTCCGTTATTTTCAACTGCAAAGTTACAACTTTTTATGGCTCGTGTCAATAGCTTATTATTACTGTCCGCTAAACCATAAAAAGGCGAGTCCAACTTCCTGAACGGCAGAAGTTGGGCTTACTTTTTGTATTTGACAAGCCCCCTCAGCAGTTTTCAGGAACTTCGGGAGGCGATTCCGATGCTTCGGCGAGCATGATTTTCAGGTCTGCATCGGGCTGATTGAGGAACTTTTCGAGATTCAGGTAATACATCAGCACAATTCTGACGATTGTAGCAAGCCCTGAGAAGCTCCAACGTCTTTCGAGTTTGCTTTGAAGTACTGACAGCAGCAGATTTGCGATGAGTGTAACCCATATCTGGATTTTGATGGCGTTGGCGCTCTCGCCATAGAAGTATCTCAAGGGGAAGTTCTGTTTGATCTGCTTGAAAAGAGACTCTATCTGCCATCGGCGGCGGTATATCGCCACGATTATCTCTGGCGGCATGTCGAAGTCGTTGGTCAGAAGCGATATGAGTTTTGGCTTCCCGTTCTTCTTGATGTCAACGTATGTAATTATTCTGGCGATGTGGTTTATGCCGTCTTTACGGAACACCACGACCTGTTCACGGTATTCCATCAGTCCCTGCGGGTTCTGATGCATACAGTCTACAAGTACCTCATAACTGAGGTTTTTCTTCATTTTGGTGACATATACAACGCCACGGTCCGTCAGTTCCTCGAATTTGGCATAATTGATATAGGCGCGGTCAAGAGCGACTATCTCGTTGTGGCTGTAATGGCTCGGAGCAAGCATGAAAGAGTCATTGGTGGCCGCCGAAGTGAACTGCACATCGCAGGGAACCCCCTCGTTGGCGTGTATGACAGAGTGTACCTTTATGCCGCCTTTCTTCTTTCCCGTCTTGGGGTGTCGACCAACGCCCTTGAAAATAGCGTTGGAGAACAATGTGATTGTAGTGGAATCGATAATCCTAAGCTGCTTTATCCACTCTTCCGTGCCGTTGCGTCTGCTGTCCGATGAAAGAATGTCTTTGTTGGCTGCATACAGGTCGCGATAGACATCCTCAAAGAACTTCTCTGACCGTCGGGCATTTGCATCCGACAGGGTGCTGCGCTTTGGTACAGTATCAATTCCGACATGGTGCAGTTTGCGAACCTCCGCTGTCATAGATGTCTCTATCTCACGCAATGAGTCGAAGCGCTGGATCACGGCATAGAGCATCGTAAGCAGATGCGTATAGCCGTCAAAGCTCTTTACATACTTCTCTCCGCCGTGTTTTCGGCTGAATTCAACAATTTTTTCACGATTGAGTGATTTTATCAGCTGTCCATATATCGGCTGTCCGAAGAAATTACTACTTTTACTCATGGTTATTCATGGATTGTTTGGCGACACCAAAATAACCATTTAGGGCTGACTCCTGCAATAGGTGTCAGCCCTAATTTTTCAATCGCTCAAAAAAAGTTTAGCGGACAGTAATAATAGCTTATGAGAAAATAGGTTTGGTTTAGCCTTAGATATATACATCTATACCGAACCAAACCTATATATGTGCTGGGCAAAAGAGAAATGTCCGTATCAGTTTTTCTTTTCACCAGCCCATATCCCGACACCAACCTTACCACCGAAAGAAGAAAAATAAGGCAAATAAATAAAGTTAACTACCGCAAATTATCTATAAATCGTTTCTATTTGTTTTCAGCCAACTGTCTAAATAGTACAAATTTAGTACAATGGCACATAGTTATAGCATTGATAATCAACACAAATATACCCAAAGCTAAAATTGAGGTTAGATTTTTGTGATACAAAAATCGTCGCAACCATGTTGCTCCCCTCGCCACCCTCCATTACACCGGGTGGAGCGGTACACCGGTGTACCGAATCCGCTTTGCCCCTCCATTTTCAAACCCTCAATCCCCCACGCCAATGAAACCGAAATCCCCGACCCGCAAATCGAATCTCAAGGCAGGACACCGCAACGGCCGTCCCGCCTTGCCGGAAGAAGAACGTCAGTCCTACGTCCGGCACACGCGATACAACGAGGCTGAAAACACCCTCCTGCTTGCCAATGTCAAGCGCACGGGAATGAAAAATGTCAGCGAATATATCCGTTCGGTGACGCTCAATCCCCACATTGTTCCACGCCTCGATGAATCAGAAATGAGAATCGCCCGCAATCTCTCCAGCATGAGCAACAATTTCAACCAGCTCCTGCGTCTCTGCCATCAGCGCGGGCTCGACGCCATGGCCCGCGATGTGCAATACTACCTCAATCGTTTCCGCGAACTCTTCGCAAAATTAAGTTCTTAATTTCCTATGATAGCATATATAATAAGCGGCTCAGGCTTTGGCGGATGTGTCGATTATGTCACCCGCCGCAAGCTCGAAGAAAAGCTCTATAAGGAGCAGTCGAAAGGGCTGAAAGCCGATGAAAGGAAATATGAGAGCAACAAAGGAGAGGATATAATCGACCATCTTTCCAAAGACTGGAAACTCCTGTCTTCCTCCGGCGACATAAGGATATATGAAGGCCGCAAGGCTATGGCTGACGACATCGCCCGACCGTCGCGACAACGTAAGCCTATAAAAGACCCGGTCGGTCATATATCACTCGACTTTCATCCAGACGATGCTCCGAAGATGACGGACAAACTTATGACTGAGGTGGCGCAGGAATATATGAGGCAGATGGGGCTGACCAATACCCCGTACATAGTGGTACGACATTTTGACAAGGCACATCCGCACTGTCATATCGTTTTCAGCAGAGTTGACTATGACGGAAAGATTCTGACGCAGACCACCAACTTCAAGAAGAATGAGCGCGTCTGCAAGGCTCTCAATCTGAAACACCGTCTTACGCAGGGCAAGAGCAAACTTAATACAGATGTTTCAAAACTGAGGGGAAAAGATAAAATCCGTTACCCGCTTGTCCACAATATAGCCGGAGTGTACATCCGTCCGGAGATTCAGGACTGGAACTCGTTTCTCATTGCTCTTAAGCGGCAGGGTATAACGGTCAAGGAAAAGACCGGCCAATCAGGGAAAACGAATCTGTATTACTGCACTGGCAGACATGAATTCTGGTATAAGAAACTCGATCCCTTTTTCAGCCGCGAGAATCTTGAATTGAAATTCAAGGCTCGTCGAGAGAAACAACAAGCGGCAAAGACTCAACCCGGAACCGCACCACAGCCTAAACCGCAACGGCAGTCACAGCCTAAATCAAAGCATCCGGAGCCTATTGTTATCCCGCCATTGCCGGATATAGTATGCGGCGTAAAGATTGACCGACTAAAGCAACAAGCCTATCAGGAAGGCAAGTTCATCAGCATCGGAATCTGTGACCCCGGAGGCGTTGTGCCAATCAACCATTGGATTTGGTACGATTTCGACAAACGAGAACCCGTAATGAGCCGTACATATCCCTACGACCACAAAATTCCGGAAGCCTTCCTGCGACAACTGGCAGCAAAGCAATCCCCCGTATCGTCATCGCCGACTGCCGGAATCCGCCTATCATCGCCTTCTCTCGGTGGAAACATTCCTGAAGAACAAGGTTTCGCTCACGACAGAGGAATGCCGGACGACTTCAAGCACTTCCTTGAAATGCACCCCGGCATGAGCATCGAAGAGGCTTTACACCGTTTCCGTGACGAGCAGAAAGCAAAACTGCGACGAAAAGGGCCAAAACTACACTAATCAAAAAACCACCGAGAGAAAATCACTTCTTTCGGTGGATTTGTGTTTACATCAGATGTTTTAATGCAAAACTTATTATTCGCCATCGGCGAGTGACAATAAGCCTTTTTTGCTTCTTGTCAATTGCCTTGATTATTTTTCGACAGACCTTATCAAGAGGCATTACCCAGAACAGTCCTTCTCCTTTTGCCATACGGGTATCAACCAGTCCGGGACGAATCTCTGTGACAATTATATCCGTTCCTTTGGATTTGTTCTGCAAAGATTTCGTGTAATTTATCTGAAATGCCTTTGATGCGCTATATGATGGGGCAATAGGAGTAGGCTGTAATCCACCAACAGAGGTAATGGTAACAAGATGACCTGATTTCTGCCGTTCAAAGAGCCTGTAAATTGATGCTACGGTATTAGCCCAACCCATTACGTTTACAGAAAGAGTGGATAACTCTGTCTCGACATCCAACTTCGGATTAAGTTCTCCAATTCCTGCGCATATAATAGCCAAATCAATGTGTCGATGTTTGCGAATGATAGATTCCAAAGCGTTATCAAATGAGTCCGTTTGAGAAATATCACACACAACCGGCAGTGTATGTTCAGGACAATTTCGCGCCATATTGTCAAGCAGTTCTTTTCTTCTGCCGACGACGATTACATTATGTCCACTTGAAACATAATGCTCCCAAAGTCTGCGTCCGATGCCGGATGTAGCTCCTATAATTAGAATATTCATATTCCTATTTAATTATCGCGGAGTTCGCGCCTGACTGTTCGCCGACTTCATTGCCGCGCTGCACTTTTTTGCCGTAACCAAAAGTATAAGTCGCAGTTATATTGATACGAAAGTGGGATGATGTACCGATATTTTCTCTATATTCTGTATATAGCGGCGATTCTGTAACTATATCTGCACTGTTCCAACCCTTATTAAAAAAGTTTGCCGCCATTACCCTGACATTCCAGTCGGAATTAGCCCAGCCCACTGTAAGGCTGTGAAAGTTTCTATCTTTGTAAATTTGCGGTGATGAGGTGAACATCTGCTTACCGGATGACTGATAATATGCCTGAAAGTAGAAACTGTTGAGATAATATGTCGCTTGGGCTGTTATAGTGAAGGGATTATACGACTTATTATATATGCCGGTAGATTTGTAGAAAGACTGTTTGGGGCTTGCATAGAGTTGAAGTTTTCCTCCGAGCAGTTTCCAGTTTGCGGCAAGTCCTATTTCCTCTTTGATATAATTGCCACTGTTGTGGTAGTTTCTGATGAGAGCCTGACCGTTATTATATGGCTCATATATTATAATCTGTCGGTCAAAGTATTCCAAAAAATTACTAAAAGCGCTCATGCCGAAAGCGTTTGTCGGCATCCATGTATAGGCAACATTTAGTGTTACATGTCTGCTGTTTTTAAGCAGCGGATTACCGGTTATATACATATATTCATTTTCTTGCAGAATATCTGATGCCTTCTGGTTTATACCCGGGCTATTGGTGGCATATTGGAAATAAGCAGAAAAAGCATTTTTGGAGTTTGGCGAGAAACGAAGGTTGATATGTGTGAACGGATATGTGTCATTATATTTCTCCCCGTTAATGTCACTCCCTTCCCAACAAACTCCGGCATCAGCATAGAGGCTTATCTTTTGGGTCTGAAAATTATAGCATAGCATACCGGCGGCAAACGCATTGTGGAAGCGGTCATAATAGCTGTTTGTCCCGGAATAACGTAGCCGATTGATGTTGTCACCGCCGTTGACTCCAAGCATAGCAGTATGCTTTTGTCCTATGCGCTTTTGCAAATAAGCGTCAACTCTATAGTTGTAAGCGTTCTCACGGGCATTACGGACTATTTCAGGAGAATTTGATGTAGAATACGAAAGATTGTCGTTGCTATGCGTGTAATTGAAACGCGGTGAAATATCTATCGAAAACTGTTTAGGCAATGAGAAAAAGAAAGAGCCTTGATAGGCCAAAGAGTTGTTGCGATTTGGATTGCTCCTGTTGAAAGTATAGTTTTGCTCACTTCCAGGTTGATAGGTAAGATTACCTCGCTGGTCATAAACAGGGATATCTAAATGTGTAAAACCAACTGTATTGCGTATCTGTATTTTCTCCGAGGCGTATGTGGCACGAAAAGTTACAGGATACTGATTCTGCTTGTAATGCGAGTCATCAAGGGTTTCTGTTCGGATTAGCTGATAATCCTTACCGTCAGCATTTTTGAGCGAATAGATTCCTTTTACATTGTTTCCGATATGGTGGTTATTCCAATTGTTGGCTCCAACATAAAGGTCGTAAGTCATTTTCTTGTAAGAGAATTTTGAGAAAATGTTGTTGCGGCTTGAAAAGCCGACAAGGAAGTTTTCGTTTGTTGTCAGCTTTGTGTAACCACCATAAGCATATTCCTGAACAATAATATTAATTACACGCTGAGCACCTCGGAAACGAGGGTCAGTAGGAAATTCAAGATACTCGACTTTTTTCACGTCGGGAGTCCGCAGCCCTTCCATTTCCTCCTTTGATGCTTCGAGGAAATTTATAAAAATAGCCACCTCTCCACCGGCATTGTCAGTAACTGCTTCACTGACGGGATTTATTTGAATTTGAGACATAGCCATCTGACGCAAAAGATCGACTGCATTTTGTGAGGCGTTCTTTTGCTTGCCGGTTGGGATATAGGTTATCGAGGTCGGGGAGGTGCGTTGCATTTGCGCTTCGACAACAACCTCGTCAAGATGCTGTGTTTTGATGCTGTCGGGCGTTTCAGTCTGCGCGATTGCTGCAATCGCAAGAGAGGCGCAAAATATTGATGTGATGATTCGATTTATCATATTAAATCCTATTTGAAGTGCAAATATCGCCAAAATCTCCCGTTTGAAACTGAACAAATGTTCAATTCAGTCATTTTTATCCCCTTTTTCCTGCGATTTTTTTATTCTTAGAAGGTGCTGAGGAGAAATTTGGAGGTATGAAGCTAATTCCTTGAGCTTGATTTTGGAAACGATATCGGGGTATGAAGCTGCGAATTTACAATATCGTTCTGTCGGCGAAAGGACATATAGTTCAAGCAACCGGGTATAACACATTCTGAAAAGGGCATCTGATGCTGTGTAAAGGAAATTTGGCTCTGTTTGACACAACTTTTCCAACGCATATACGAATGGAAGTTGAAGCACTTCAGTCCGCACGGAAGCCACTTGTGATGCTAATGCCGGAATCTTCCTTATGCCATTATTGAAGTCGGTAACAAATTCTCCTGTCATTGCAAGTCCCACTACAGCCTCACTGCCATCAGATTTCAGGCAGGTATATCGACAATAGCCAGATTTTACAAGCGATATATGCCTCTCAGTATCACCCTGATGAAGTAGGTATTCCCCTTTCTCATAAATTACATGCTTACCCTCCCTCTCGCAAAGCTCTATGAGACCGGCGAGATTGACCTGCGACATATAAGAATTGAATATTTCTGCCAATTTATTTCAAAAACGCCGCCGTCAGCTCCAAACGGCTACTATATGATATGAAAAGCGCGAGCCAACTATGCACGTCCAAACTGATGGTCCTGAGAAAACCAATGATGCAGATGTAACAATAGTAGCCCACGCTATGCGCGTGAGAACCACTATGCTATCTCTTGCATCAAAACTAAAAGTTTCTCAGGTTTTCAGTTTGCAAGACGCATAACGCTTCTTATTTTCCAAAATGTCGTGGGCAGACTTACCTCAACCCGACCACAAAGATACGAATTTTTTATGGGAATTTAACGATTTAACGTGGTGACCCAGCAAAATTTTGGCTGAGGTCACCACATTTTTGAGGCCTGAATACGGTTAAAGTCTGTTAAAGTTTGGGCATTCGAGGCTGTGATGTGGGGTTGAATGTGCTTGAATGAATTTGGATGAATTTGAATTGTGCACTGATTATCAGTGTATTATATTGCCGCAAGAAAATATATATGCTTGTCATGACACGCATAACGCGCAATATTACAGCGTATTAGCGTGGGCATGGTGACTTTTGTGGTGACCCGGAAGGGCATATTTGAATAAAAGACCGCTAACTCATTGAGAATTAGCGGTCTTTTGTGGTGCCACCAGGAATCGAACCGGGGACACAAGGATTTTCAGTCCTTTGCTCTACCAACTGAGCTATGGCACCGTTTTTGTTTTGCGTTGCAAAGGTAGGGAGTTTTTTTTATTCCTGCAAATTTTTAATGAGCTTTTTTTGCATTTTTTTAGGCAAATGGGGCGAAATGGGCATTCAAATGGGATAAAATGGGCTTGAAATGGGTAAAAATGACTGAAAATTTGAGCTGAGAGGGTGTCGGATTATGAATTTTAGGTATGGAAGGTATGGTGATTGGCTTCGAGGTGGATGGATATTGGCTGGTATAGATAATAGTTGTATCGGGGATGGATATGGACCGGGTATAGGATAGATAGACCGGGTATAGATGGTAGGTACAAGTATAGATAGGGGCATAGATAATGGATGTATATGTATTAAGGGGGATATGAAAGGGTGTGAGATGGTGTGTGGAGATGGGCGCGGAGGTCGGGGCTGGGCTGATGTGGTAGGTGGGGTGGGATGTTGTGGCTGATGGGTGTGAACGTGGGGGAGGGAAGGTGGGCTGTGGGCGGTGGATTTTATCGGGAATATGGGTTGTGAATTCCGTTTTTAGGGTATGGGGAGTGTGGCGGGGCGGTTGTAATTTTGCAGTGTGGCCGGCGGCGATGTGTGTTGACGAGTGGTGACCGGTCTGTGTTTTCTGACTTTTTAGTAATTTTGCAATGTAAATAAGATGAATAAAGAGATTATGAATGTTATCCGTGATGAGGAATTCGGCGGTGAACGTCCGCTTTTTGCTTCGAAGGGTCTGCGGCTGGAGGGTGTGACTGTCCATGCCGGGGAGTCGGCTTTGAAGTGTTGTTCTGATGTCGTGGCCGAGGGCTGCCGTTTTGAGGGGAAGTATCCTTTCTGGCATGTGGACGGTTTTGAGATCAGTTTGTGTCTGTTCACTCCGGGGGCGCGTGCGGCGTTGTGGTATTCGAGGAATCTTGTGATGACCGATACGCTGGTCGAGGCTCCGAAGATGTTTCGCGAGATGGAGAATCTTTCGCTGACGCGTGTGAAGATTCCGGATGCGCAGGAGACTCTGTGGCATTGCCGCGGGGTGAAGCTGCGTGATGTGGAGGTGGGGAATGCCGATTATCTGTTCATGCATTCCGAGGATATTGATATTGACGGTTATCTGCAGAGGGGGAATTATTCGTTTCAGTATTGCCGGAATGTGGTGATCCGCAATGCGAGGATTGAGTCGAAGGATGCGTTCTGGAATACTGATAATGTGACGGTCTATGATTCGGAGCTTTCCGGTGAGTATCTTGGCTGGCATTCGCGCAATCTGCGTCTGGTGCGTTGCCGGATTTCCGGCACTCAGCCTTTGTGTTATTGCGAGGGGCTTGTGATGGAAGACTGCGAGATGGCGGATGATGCTGATCTGGCGTTTGAGGATTCATCGCTTGAGGCGACGGTGAATTCGTGCATCACGAGTGTGAAGAATCCGCGCACCGGTTCGATAAGGGCTGCGGGGATAGGGGAGACCATTATTGACGGTAATGTGCTTGCTCCTGCCGACTGCCGGATTGTTACTGAGGCCGGTTGCTGATCGGTATGTAAATGGAACTTAGGCGGTGGTGTTTTGTTATTCAGATTATAATATGTATATGATTTGCCGATATGAGTATGGATTTCGATTTTGACAAGGTGGTGCATCGCCGTGGCAGCGGGTGCATGAAATGGGATGAGCGTGACGATGTGTTGCCGCTCTGGGTTGCTGACATGGATTTCCGGACGGCTCCGTGTGTGGTTGAGGCGCTTCGCAGGCGTGTGGACCACGGGGTGTTCGGCTACACTCTGGTCGATGATGATTACTATGGTGCTCTTATCGATTGGTTCAGTTCGCGTCATCTTTATCCGTTCAGGCGTGAGGATGTGATCTATGTGCCGGGTGTGGTTCCTGCCATATCGGCTATCATCAAGGCTCTTGCGCCTGCGGGGTCGGGTGTGATAGTCCAGACTCCGGTCTACAATTGTTTTTTTTCTTCGATCCGCAACAATGGCTGCCGGATTGTGGAGAGTCCTCTGCGTCGGGTCGATCTGCCGGGCGGGGAGTTTACTTATGAGATGGATTTCGAGGGGCTGGAGAGGCTGGCGGCTGATCCCTCAAACGTGCTTATGCTGCTGTGTAATCCTCACAATCCCGCCGGGCGTGTATGGCGCCGGGAGGAGATTGAGCGCGTGGCGGAGATCTGCCGGAGAAACGGTGTGAGAGTGGTCAGCGATGAGATTCACTGTGAGCTGACCATGCCGGGTTACCGTTATGTGCCTTATGGGACGGTTGATCCGTCGGCCGTCGTGTGTCTGTCACCGTCAAAGGCTTTCAATACTGCCGGGCTTCAGATTGCCAACATCATCGTGGCTGATCCCGGAGAGCGTAAGCTGATTGACCGTGCGGTAAATATCAACGAGGTCTGCGATGTCAATCCCTTCGGAGTCGAAGCGCTGAAGGCTGCCTATTCGCCTGAAGGGAGTGAATGGCTCGATGCTCTGAGGGCATATATTTATGAAAATTACTGTCTGTTGCGCGAATATCTCGGACGTCGGCTTCCGCAGTGTGCGGTGGCTCGGCTGGAGGGCACTTATCTGCCGTGGGTCGATATCTCGAAGTTCGGATCTGATGCCGATGAACTTGCCGGCGGCTTGCTTGACAAGGCCGGTGTGTGGGTGAATTCCGGGTCGATGTATGGCGACGGAGCTTATCTGCGCATCAATATTGCCTGTCCTCGCCAGATTCTTGAAGAAGGGCTCGAACGGATATGCGGGTATCTTGAGGGGGCCTGCATGAACAATATAAACTGACCGGCGGCGTGGCAGACATTTCATTGATCAGATCAGGAGCGCCGCTGAGTTTCGGCAGTCAGCTCAGGCTGACACTCCAGTTGTCGTGGCCGGCAATGATGGCCCAGCTGTCGAGCATAATGATGCAGTATATCGATGCGGCGATGGTGGGGCGCCTTGGGGCTGACGATTCAGCGGCCGTGGGGCTTGTCTCCACGAGTCTGTGGCTCTTCTGGGGCATCTGTTCGGCGGTGACTGTTGGTTTTTCCGTGCAGGTGGCCCACCGTATAGGCGCGTCAGACCATGATGGGGCGCGGCGGATACTGCGTCAGTCTATAGTGGCCTGTCTGCTGTTCAGCCTTGCTGTTGTGGCTGTCGGAGCGGCCATAGCGTGGCCTCTGCCCGTCTGGCTTGGAGGGACAGAGGCCGTATGCGGCAAGGCTTCGCTCTATTTTCTTGTTTTTGTACTTGCTCTTCCGCTTCTCACCATGAATTATCTCGGAGGGGCTATGCTCAGGTGTGTCGGGAATATGAAGGTGCCCGGCGGGCTTAACGTGATGATGTGTGTGCTTGACATAATCTTCAACTTTTTCCTGATTTTCCCTACACGTGAAATCGGTCTTGGCTCTGTCAGTCTGACTGTGCCCGGCGCCGGTCTCGGAGTGCTTGGCGCGGCACTTGGCACTGTGTCGGCGGAGATTGTCACAGCGGGGCTGATGATGTGGTTTCTCTGCACACGCGAGAAGACCATCAGGCTCAAGGGGCATCCGGGAAGTTTCAGGCTTACGCGCCAGATCATCGGCAAGGCACTGCGCATATCGGCTCCGATGACGCTTGAACATGCCGTTATCTGCGGAGCGCAGATAGCGGTGACTGTCATAGTGGCTCCGCTTGGCATAATGGCTATAGCGGCCAATGCGTTTGCCGTTACGGCAGAGAGTATATGCTATATGCCCGGCTACGGGATAGGCGATGCCGCCACAACGCTGGTGGGGCAGAGCTATGGCGCGCAGCGCATGGACGTGGCGCGCCGTTTCGGCTATATCACCGTTGGGCTGGGTATGGTGATGATGACGGTGATGGGGGTTATCATGTATGTCTGCGCGCCGTGGGTCATGGAGCTGATGACGCCCGTCGGAGCGATCCAGACGCTTGGCGTAGAGTCGTTGCGCATAGAGGCATTTGCCGAGCCTATGTTTGCGGCGGCGATAGTGAGCTATGGTGTTATGGTCGGGGTTGGTGACACTATAGTGCCGGCCTGCATGAACTTCGGCAGCATCTGGCTTGTGCGTCTGCCATTGGCTGCGCTTTTGGCTCCGACAATGGGGCTTGCGGGGGTATGGACGGCCATGTGCATCGAACTGTGTTTCCGCGGGGCGATCTTTCTCTGGCGTCTGCTTTCAGGTGCGTGGCTTAAGAAGGGGATATGACAGATACGGTTACAGGAGACAGCCTGTCTCAATGATCCGTGGCGGCGACTGCGGTCTGAGGCTGATCGCGGCCGACAGAAAAGCCCCGGTCTGGCGGAAGGCGCGCAGACCGGGGCGATACGATATGGTGACTGATGCGGATGATCAGACGTTTTCGGGACGGAGTGTGCGCACGGTAGCACCGGCACGCCACATTTCGCTTTCGCGGAGAGCCTTGAGTTCTTCTTCAAGTTTCTCGCGGTAGTCGGCCTGGGTGTTGGAGTCGATGGAGCGCTGTGCCTCGCGTCCGGTCTTCACGCTCTCGTAGAGATCGTAGACCACGGGCTTGATGGCATCGTGGAACGGACCCATCCAGTCAAGAGCGCCGCGCTGTGCGGTGGTAGAGCAGTTGGCATACATCCAGTCCATACCCTTTGCTGCGAAGAGGGGCATGAGTGACTGGGTGAGTTCTTCGACGGTTTCGTTGAAGGCTTCAGAGGGAGTGTGGCCGTTTTCACGGAGCACTTCATACTGGGCGAGGAGGAGGCCCTGGATGGCGCCCATGAGTGAGCCGCGTTCGCCGGTGAGGTCGCTGACAGCTTCGCGCTGGAATGTGGTTTCGAAGAGGTAGCCTGAACCGATGCCGATGCCGAGGGCGAGTGTGCGGTCAAGCGCACGGCCAGTGGCGTCCTGGTAGACGGCGAAGCTTGAGTTGGTGCCTTTGCCTTCCTTGAAGAGGATGCGGAGCATTGTGCCTGATCCCTTGGGGGCTACCATGATGACGTCGACGTCAGCGGGAGGAACCACGCCGGTGCGGTCGCTCCAGTTGATGGCGAAGCCGTGGCTGAAATAGAGGGCTTTGCCGGGTGTGAGGTGCTCCTTTATGACAGGCCACTGTGAGATTACGGCTGCGTCGCTGAGAAGGCACATGATGATGGTGCCGCGCTTGCAGGCTTCTTCGATCGAGAAGAGTGTTTCGCCGGGAACCCAGCCGTCGGCCACTGCCTTGTCATAGGTCTTGCCTTCGCGCTGGCCTACTATCACGTTGAAGCCGTTGTCGCGGAGGTCGAGACCCTGGCCGGGGCCCTGGACTCCGTAGCCGATCACGGCGATTGTTTCGTCCTTGAGTACTTCGCGTGCTTTTTCGAGGGGGAATTCTTCGCGGGTGATGACTGTTTCTTCAACGCCGCCGAAATTTAATTTTGCCATAATTGAATAGGTGAATTAGTATATTTTTATGAATTTGTTCCTGAATGAATCTGTGAGGGGGGAGATGAAGGGTCTGTCAGCGCTCGCTGAAATGCAGGCGCGCTATGCAGCAGGGAGTATCGGCCACGGCGATCTGAGCGGTGGCTGTCTCCGGTGACTCCGCATGGGCCATGCGGCTGGCTGTGGCTGTCTCTCCATAGCGGGCTTCATGTTTGAACGCCACTTCGAAGCGGCTTATGCGCATGGAGTCATAGGTCTCAAGCGGCCACAGATCGGTGATAAGGTCGATGTAGCGCCGGGTGGTGACGTGGCGGTTTACATCGATGTCGGAGACGGCGAAACGATAGCTCATCTCGAAGTCTGAGCCAGAGAGCGGCAGGAGTTTTCCGCCGTTGTCAATGCCTGACGGTGCGCCGTCCACCATGTCGAAGCCTTTCCAGATGGGTGTGAGGTCTCCTGGGCGGCGGGTTGACATGTTGACGGCCATCCATGTGGAGTGGGCGCGGATCACGATGCGTCCGGTCTCGGCATCGGTCATTTCGAAATTTCTGTCGGAGAAGAGCCGGTTGACGTTTTCAATCCATGTGGTCATGCGGTATGTGCGGTTGACCGACGGGCTTTCGGCAATGTCGATAGTCAGCCGGCTCAGCACCCAGGATATCCCTTCGCTGATCATACGGTCGAAACCTATGCCGAGCCTGTTGGCATGGGCCGTGGCGGTGTCGATGATCGTGGTGACCAGACGTGACAGCGGCATCTCGCGCTGAGAGTTGACTTCCGCTGCCGTTAAGAAAAATTCTGTGGTATATCTTTTGTCTGCCATATGACTGTTTATGGAGAGAACTTTGGGTGTGTGGTAGGGAGGGGTGACGGAGAGTGCGGCTTTAGAGGTTTAGAGGTTGTCTAAAAACAATCTCTTATTCCTCGGAGGTGTCACACAGGGCCTTGCCTCGCGCTTCCTGCTCTTCGAGATAGCGGGTGAAGTGTTCGGTGGGCGACTTGGTGATGCAGATGCGGCCCGAACGGATGAACTGCAGGATGCCGTATTTGGCAAGCAGCTCGTAGAGGGCCTGGGTCTCGCTCTCGTGGCCGGTTTTTTCGAGTATGGTGTACTCGCGGGTGAGTTCGAGAATGCGGGCGTTGTGCACGCGGATGATGCGCTCGAAATCTTTCTCATCGAGAAGTTTCTGGGTGGGCACCTTGTAGAGGGCCACTTCCTGATAGACGATCTCGTCATCGGTATAGAGGAATGCGCGGAGCACGTCAATGCAGCGTTCAATCTGGCTGATGACTTTCTCCATTGTCTCACGGTCGCTGTTGCAGGTGAAGTTCATCTTGTGGATGCCGTGGACCGAGCTTGCGCTTGACGAAACACTTTCGAGGTTGAGGCCGCGGCGGGTGAAGATGATGGAGATGCGGTTGAGCAGACCCACCTGGTTTTCGGTGAATACGGATATGGTGAACAGTTGTTTCTTTTCCATCCTGTTATAGTGGCTTGCGGTTGAAAGTTGGGCCGACGCGGGTGGTCAGGCCTCGTATTTGTCTGTGGCGTTGATAAGAATGTTGTCAATGGCCGAGCCGGGGGTGACCATCGGGAAGACCATGTCAGTCGGGTCGATATTGACGTTGAGCAGATAGGCTCCGTCGTGGGCGGCCATGCGGGCTATGGCGCTGTCAAGCTCGGCACGGCAGCTGACATTTTCAGCCGGAATGCCGTAGGCGGCGGCGATCGCCACGAAGTCGGGGTTGACCATCGGGGTGGCCGAGAAGCGGTTGTTGTAGAACATGGCCTGCCACTGGCGCACGTTGCCGAGATAGTTGTTGTTGAGAAGTACCATTTTTACCCCTATGCGGTATTCAAGGATGGTTCCGAGTTCCTGCATGGTCATCTGGAAGCCGCCGTCGCCCATGAAGGCGAGCACTTCGCGGGAGGGTTCGGCGAGTTTGGCGCCGATTGCAGCGGGAAGGCAGAAGCCCATTGTGCCGAGGCCGCCGGAGGTGATCATGCTCTTGGGCATGGTGTAGGATGAATAGCGGGCGCTCATCATCTGGTTCTGGCCCACGTCAGTGACCACGATGGCTTTGTTGCCGGTGGCCTCAGACAGTTTTCTGACCACTTCGCCCATGCGCATCGGTGATTCCGGACCAAGGTCTTTCGGATCGGTCTCGCGTTCGATCACTTCGGCCTGTTCCACATTCTCCGGGCGTTCGAAGGTTGTGAGCCATTCCTTGCGGTCGGCTTTATTGATCTGGGGGAGGAGTGCGCGCAGGGCGGTCTTGGCATCGGCGTGGATGGCTATGTGTGCTTTGACGTTTTTATTGAATTCGGCGCTGTCGATGTCGATGTGTATGATCTTGGCCTGTGGTGCATATGATTTGATCACTCCGGTGACGCGGTCGTCGAAGCGCATTCCGACGGCAAGGATCACATCGGCATTGTTGGTAGCGATGTTGGGCCCGATGTTGCCGTGCATTCCGACCATGCCTTTGTTGAGCGGATGTTCTGAAGGTATGGTCGAGAGTCCGAGCAGCGTGGTGGCCACGGGGATGTCGGCTTTCTCGGCGAGAGCAAGCAGATCGGTTTCGGCTTCAGAGAGCATTACGCCGTGACCGGAGAGTATCAGCGGTCTTTCCGAGCGGTTGATGAGTGCTGCGGCCGAGATTATTTCGCCGGGCTGCAGTTCAGGTGCCGGATTGTAGCTGCGGATATAGTTTGTCTTCTTGTAGCTCCAGTCGAGAGTTCCTACCTGGGCGTCGCGTGTGATGTCAAGCACCACGGCTCCAGGGCGGCCGGTGGTGGCGATGTAGAAAGCGCGGGCCATCGCCCAGGGAATTTCTTCCGGGCGTCGGATCTGGTAGGCCCATTTGGTTATAGGCTGAGTGATGCCGATGACGTCGGTTTCCTGAAAGGCATCGGTGCCGAGCGAGGCTACTCCTACCTGGCCGGTAATGACCACTATGGGGGTGCAGTCAATGTTGGCGTCGCCGAGTCCGGTGATGACGTTTGTGGCTGCAGGGCCGGAGGTTACTGTGACGACTCCCACACGGCCTGATGCGCGGGCATAGCCCTGGGCGGCATGGACAGCGCCTTGCTCGTGGCGTGTCAGGATGTGGCGGAGCGAGTCTGTGAAATCATAAAGTTTGTCGTAGAAGGGCATAATCTGGCCGCCCGGATAGCCGAAGATAGTGTCTACTCCTTCGGCAAGCAATGCGCGGCATATTGCCTCGGCTCCTGTGATGCGTTCACTCATACTTATATGGGTCTGAAATTGATAGCGTGTGTTGTGTATGTGGCAGAGAAGAGTGTTATGAGGGGGCTGTGCGGATCAGTCTTCGATGTGGCGCACACCGCCTTTGTCGGCTGATGTCACCATAGAGGCATAGGCGCGGAGCGCAAGCGAGATTTTTCGGTCGCGGTCACGGGCGGTGAATGCTTTGTTGCCGTGGGCTTCCTCTTCCTTGCGGCGGTCAGCGAGCTCGCTGTCGGAGAGGCGTACATTGATGCTGCGGGCCGGGATGTCGATCTCGATTATGTCTCCGTCACGGACGAGTCCGATGTTGCCGCCGTTGGCAGCTTCCGGCGAGATGTGGCCGATCGAGAGGCCGGATGTGCCGCCTGAGAATCGTCCGTCAGTGATGAGCGCGCACTCTTTTCCGAGATGCTTGCTCTTGATATACGAGGTGGGATAGAGCATTTCCTGCATTCCGGGTCCTCCTTTGGGGCCTTCGAAGGTGATGACTACCACATCGCCGCTCTTGACCTGGTCGCGGAGTATGCCGTCGACTGCGGCTTCCTGCGAGGTAAACACTTTGGCGGGGCCGCTGAAACGGAAGATGCTTGGGTCTACGCCGGCGGTCTTTACCACGCAGCCGTCCTGGGCGATGTTGCCTTTGAGCACTGCGAGGCCTCCGTCTTTTACATAGGCATGATCCATGTCGCGGATGCAGCCGTTGGTCCGGTCTGTGTCGAGTTCGCTGTAGTAGCTCATCTGTTTGCCGAGTTCGGTGGTGCGCTTCATGCCGGGGGCGCTTTTCCAGAGTTCATCGGCCTGAGCATCGAAGTTTTTGCCTCCGATAGCGTAGCGGTCCATTGCTTCAGCAAGGGTCATGCCGTCGACACGTTTCACTTCGGGGTCTACGAGTCCGGCATCGGCGAGGATCTTCATGATCGAGAGGATGCCTCCGGCGCGGTTCACGTCCTGGATGTGGTAGTGGGAGTTGGGTGCCACTTTGCAGAGCACCGGGGTCTTGCGCGAGAGCGCGTCGATGTCATCCATCGTGAAGTCGGCGCCTGCTTCATGGGCCACGGCGAGCAGATGGAGCACTGTGTTTGTCGAGCCGCCCATCGCTATGTCGAGGGTCATGGCGTTGAGCATGGCCTGGCGTGTGGCTATATTGCGTGGGAGCACACCGGTGTCACCGTCGCGGTAGTAGGCATATGTGTTGCGCACTATCATCTCGGCCGCTTTCTTGAACAGTTGCAGGCGGTTGATGTGAGTGGCCACTACGGTTCCGTTGCCGGGGAGGGCGAGGCCGATTGCTTCGTTGAGAGAGTTCATGGAGTTGGCGGTGAACATTCCGGAGCATGATCCGCATGTTGGACAGCCTTTGCGCTCAAGTTCGGTCACGGCCTCGTCGCCTACGGTAGAGTCGGCGGCATCGATCATGATGTCGATGAGGTCCACTGCACGACCGTTGACATCGCCTGCTTCCATCGGACCGCCTGACACGAAGATGGCGGGGATGTTGAGGCGCATGGCTGCCATGAGCATTCCGGGGGTCACCTTGTCGCAGTTCGATATGCAGACCATTGCATCGGCCTTGTGGGCGTTGACCATGTATTCGATGGAGTCGGCGATCATGTCGCGCGAGGGGAGGGAATAGAGCATCCCGTCGTGGCCCATAGCGATTCCGTCGTCAATGGCGATGGTGTTGAACTCTGCCGCGAAGCATCCGAGCTTTTCGATTTCCGCTTTGACTGTCTGGCCGATATCGTGGAGATGTGTGTGGCCGGGCACGAACTGTGTGAACGAATTGACTATGGCTATGATCGGTTTGCCGAACTGCTCTTCCTTCATGCCGTTGGCGCGCCAGAGTGCGCGGGCTCCAGCCATTCGGCGTCCTTCTGTGCTTGTCGCGCTATTTAATGGGAAACTCATCGAACCTTGTTGATAATTTATTGAACTTAGCCACAAAAATACGATAATATGTTGTAAAACACAAAAAATGAGTGCTTATTTTCTGTTTAATGTGGCTATTTCCCGATAAAATGCCATTAAAACGGCTCTAAAGGGTATAAAAAAGTAAGATCATCAACGTTTATGTCGATGATCTTACTGAGATCAAGTAGCCCATAGGAGAATCGAACTCCTCTTTCAAGAATGAAAATCTTGCGTCCTAGCCGATAGACGAATGGGCCCTTTCTTAACCAAGATAGCTTGTCAGAATGGTCAAGCCTGCTGTCACCTCTTAGCCGAGCTTGGCGATGTGGTGAGCGAGCTTGCTCTTGAGGTTGGCAGCTTTGTTCTTAGAGATAGACTGCTTTGAAGCAAGGCGGTCGAGCATGGCGCCTACTTTGCGGAATGCTGATTCTGCTTCTGCTTTGTCGGTCAGTTTGCGAAGGCTGCGGACGGCGTTGCGGGCAGTCTTGGCATAGTAACGGTTGCGAAGTCTACGTGATTCGGTCTGACGAATTCTCTTGATTGACGATTTATGATTTGCCATCGGTTAATTTTATTTTCCTGATTAAGTTTAGTAGCCCATAGGAGAATCGAACTCCTCTTTCAAGAATGAAAATCTTGCGTCCTAGCCGATAGACGAATGGGCCTTCCCAAAAGCGATTGCAAAGTTAAGAAGCATTTTCGGAACTTGCAAATATTTTAAGAAATTTTTAGTATTTATTCGCGTTTTTCCTTAATTTTGCATTGAAAATGGCCCGGAAGGGACTTTTTGAGGCCATCCGGAGTGAGCCGGCTGGCTTTTACCACCTTATTAATATATAATATAGAACCGAGGAAGTGAATCTACATTTCATAGCTCTGAAAGCGACAAAACACAGCGACTCCCAGATAATTCTCACGGCTTACAGCCGCGAGCTTGGGCGTGTGGCCTTTGCGTTGCCGGCCGGGACGGGCAAGAGTGCGGCGCGCATGCGGGCGCTGACAATGCCGCTCTCGCTGGTGGAATGTGCGAGTGATCCGCGACCGGGGCGAGAGATTCTTCCGATGCGGCAGGTGGTACAGTCGATTCCCTTGGCCGAGCTGCATTCCGATCCTTTCAAGCAGATGATAGCTATGTTTGTGGCCGAGGTGCTTGCCGCTGTTCTCCAGAGCGGCGGAGCGGATGAAGGAATGTATGAATTCCTTGAGGCTGCTGTCAGGATTCTCGATGGCGCCGACTCGCGCCAGACCGCCAACTTCCATATCTGTTTTCTTTATAATCTCGGTAGGCGGCTCGGCATTGAACCTGATGTCTCGACCTACACGCAGGGCAGTCTGCTTGACATGGAAGACGGCACATGGCGCATGACGGCCCCGCTCCACCGCCGCTATCTCGGAGAGGAAGCTTCGCTCCTGGCCTGGCGTCTTTCGCGGATGACCTTCGCCAATATGCACCGCTTCCGTTTCAACCGCATGGAGCGAAACGCTATTCTTGACGGTATTCTTGAATATTTTTCAATACACTATGTGTCGATGCGTCGTCTGCATTCACTCGATATTCTGCGCTCACTGCTTTGAGTCTCCACTCTTCAAGGGCCTTGCGGTGGGTACGGTGAGTGAGGTAGCGGTTGAGGAGCATCCCGGTGGTTGAAACGAGTACCACGAGTGTCATTATCCCAATCCATAAAATGAGTGAGCGGTCGTCGATCGGAGCCATAGTGGAGGTGTGTTTTAAAGGTTTCAGACATGTTTGTTTTCTTACAACACACTTACCCCTCCGAGTGTTTGACCGTCCCAGGATTCTCATGGCTTTCCGTGGCGCCAGGCGCGTATCACCTGACGCCATCCTGCGGCAGAGCTGTGGATCTCGGCGCCCAGACGTATGACATTGTCAAAGATCATATCGTCTGCGCCGATGAAACCTGAATCTGTGATGGTGTTGGCTGAGGTCATGTCTGAGAGACTCGTGCAGTGGTTTGCAGACTGTTATTAGCCTTTGACGGTATGCAAAATTAGCGAAAAAAATCCGAAGGGACACAAAAATATGCAGTCCGGTGAAAATTTTTTTGGTGGATATTTGGAAAATGCTTACCTTTGTGGTCGCAAAAAGATGCCACGTTACACGCATTTTTAATTGTTCGGGGTGTAGCACAGTTGGCAGCGCGCCACGTTCGGGACGTGGAGGTCGGAAGTTCGAGTCTTCTCACCCCGACAAAATTGCTTCATACAAGGTTGCCGCCCTGCAGAGCAGCAACCTTGTATGGCGTAAAACAACCGCCTGTTGCAGGGAAATGCAAGGTTTTGGAAGTCATTGTTTTGATTTCTGAAACTTTTTGCCTACCTTTGCACAGTTTTTTCAATCAATACAGTCGTGGGAAAATTTTCAGAATTCCGCCTTCCGTTGAAAACCATACCTGAGGGAGTTCAAGAGTTTGAATATCACTTGGGCAAGCAGTTTTTTGTCAACATGGAAAGCGCTGACATACACGATGCCGACCTGCAGGTAAAGCTGACAGTCACCCACAAGCATGACATCTATGATCTTGCTTTCAAAGTGACAGGCACCGTCACCCTGATCTGCGACCGCTGTCTTGACGACCTGATCCAGCCCATCGAGGCCGACTATGAGATAGCCGTCAAGTATGGCGACGACTATTCGGAGACCGATGAACTCCTCATCATCCCCGAAAGCGACAACTGGCTCAACGTGTCGTATATGATCTTCGACACAGCCTCGCTCGCCATACCGGTCAAACACGTGCACCCGCTCGGCAAATGCAACCGCGCCATGAGCGCCCTGCTGCGCAAACACCGGGCAACGAAGATCGACGATGAAGACGCCGAACTCACAGACCAGCTCATGGACGAGATGGACTCGATGGATTCAGCTCCCGATTCGCCTGCCGACGAGCCGCAGCAAACCGACTCACGCTGGGACGCCCTCAAAAAACTGAGCACCGACAGCGCGGAAGACTAAAACAGCAACATAAACAGAAAAACGAGATATTTTCACATTTCATCAGCAAAACAAAAAATAATAAATAAATCATGGCACATCCTAAACGCAAGCAATCAAAGACCCGCACAGCTAAACGCCGTACTCACGACAAGGCTGTAGTTCCCACCCTGGCCCTCTGCCCCAACTGCGGCTCATGGCACCTCTATCACACCGTATGCGGTGAGTGTGGCTACTACCGCGGACGCATCGCCATCGAAAAGACCGCCGCTGTCTAAACGGAAAGGTAACAGAAATCTCGCACGGGATCGCTGACGCGGCCCGTGCGCAGACTTTTGTATCCCTACAGATTCAGACTCCCCAGCCTCGCTCCTCATCCTCAATTCCTATTAAAAAGAAATTTTGTTATGCTTAACGCTCGCATCGCCGGACTCGCGTCCTATGCCCCTGAAGATATCCTCGACAACGAAATGTTGTCGAAGATGGTTGACACCAACGATGAGTGGATCACTACCCGTGTCGGCATAAAGGAACGTCGAATCCTCCGTGAGCCCGGAAAAGGCTCCTCATATCTCGGCATCAAAGCTGTTGAGAAACTCCTCGAATCAACCGGTACAAAGCCTGAAGAAGTAGACCTTCTCATCTGTGCCACCTCAAACCCTGACTATCGTTTCCCCTCCACAGGTTCTATCATAGCTCATCAGCTCGGAATGAAAAACGCATATTCCTATGACCTCCAGGCAGCCTGCGCCGGCTTCCTCGTGGCATTGGAAGACGGCTCTGCCTATATCCGTTCCGGTCTGCGCAAAAAAGTGGTTGTAGTAGCCGCTGAAAAAATGTCGTCAATGACAAACTATCAGGACCGTGCCACCTGCCCCCTCTTCGGTGATGGTGCAGGCGCGATGCTCCTCGAACCCACTGAAGAAAACGTAGGCATTATCGACGGCGTGTTCCACGTCGACGGCGAAGGCCTCGAACACCTCTGGATGCCCGCCGGAGGCTCTGTGCTCCCCGCTTCTCACGAAACAGTCGACGCACAGCAGCACTTCGTCATCCAGGATGGCCGCAACGTCTACAAGAACGCTGTCACCGATATGCTCGACTCTTCTCTTGAAGTGATGGGCCGCAACGATCTGACTGTCGACAACATCGACTGGTTTGTCTCTCACCAGGCCAACCTCCGCATCATCGAGGCCGTAGGCTCGCGTCTCGGCATCGACAATGACAAGGTGCTTGTCAACATCGAGAAATACGGCAACACATCGGCTGCTTCAATCCCCCTCTGCCTTGACGAGCACAAAGACAAACTCAAGAAAGGCGACCGCCTGATTCTCACCGCCTTCGGTGCAGGCTTCACCTGGGGCGCAATGTATATCATCTGGGATCTCTGATCAGGCATCAGCCCGACAGATGAAACTTTTTAATAAAATAGCATCTTTTAAGGTGCTATTTTTGTTTATATTTGCAGCAGGTGATATTGCCTTATACAAACTAAACAACAGAGAAATATATGGAACATAAAGCCGGATTTGTCAATATAGTCGGCAACCCGAATGTAGGAAAGTCAACCCTGATGAACGACCTCGTCGGCGAGCGCATCAGTATCATAACCTCAAAGGCACAGACCACCCGTCACCGCATCATGGGTATCGTCAACACACCTGACTACCAGATAGTATTTTCCGACACCCCCGGAGTGCTTCAGCCGAAATACAAACTGCAGGAAAGCATGCTCAACTTCAGCGAAGGCGCTCTGGTTGACGCTGACGTGCTTGTCTACGTGACCGACGTGGTCGAGGACCCGTCTAAAAACGCCGACTTCCTCGCCAAGGTGGCCAAAGAAAAGATGCCTGTGCTTCTGGTCATCAACAAGATCGACCTTGTGAAAGCCCAGACCGAACTTGAGGAACTCACCCAGCGCTGGCAGCAGATTCTTCCGCAGGCTGAAATCTTCCCCGTCTCGGCGAAGGAACACTTCAACGTCGACAATCTTCTGAAACGTATCGTCGAACTGCTCCCCGTCTCAGCTCCCTACTTCGGAAAAGACGCGCTCACCGATAAACCGGCCCGATTCTTTGTAACCGAGATCATCCGCGAGAAAATCCTCACACTTTATGACAAGGAGATCCCTTACTCGGTGGAAGTCATCGTGGAGAAATTCGAGGAAAAGGAAAACTCAATCCACATCATGGCTGTGATCTACGTAGAACGTGACAGCCAGAAGGGCATCATCATCGGCCATCAGGGAAGCAAGATCAAAAAAGTTGGCATGGAAGCCCGCAAGGACATAGAAAAGTTCTTTGACAAGAGCGTGTTCCTCGAACTCTTTGTGAAAGTCGAACCCAACTGGCGTAACCGCGAGAACAAGCTCCGTTCGTTCGGCTATATGGAATAATCGGCAGCTCCACGTTGGGAGAGTCTATGGCATCTGCCGTACATCCTTTCAGTGGCTGCTTCAGCATTGATTCCGGTGGCGCGAAGTCTGATTTAGGCTTCGCGCCATTGGCGTATAAGGCCCCGCAGGGCGTAAAATTAGCTGTAAATTTACAGATAAGGAAAATATTATGCGCCTGATTGCTTGTAGATGCAGCCCAAATACAGTAACTTTGCTCCTGTTGAACGCAACATTTCGAGGCTGATTGGAATCCTGTTTTATTCCAGGCCGCATTAACCCATTAAATTCTGCTACCTAATTCAAGAAAAACAGTGTATGGTGAACAAGTCTGAAAGAGAGAAAATCATAGCTCTCATCAATCGCGAAGTCGTGCCGGCTATCGGGTGTACCGAGCCGGTAGCAGTGGCTTTGTGTGTGGCCAAGGCCACTGAGATCCTCGGCGCAGTCCCCGCGAAGATCGAAGTGGCCCTGAGTGGCAACATGCTTAAAAATGCAATGGGAGTCGGCATCCCCGGAACAGGAATGATAGGTCTGCCGATAGCTATGGCACTTGGTGCCTTGGTCGGCAAATCATCCTATGGGCTTGAAGTGCTCCGTGATGTCAATGACGAGGCCGTGAAGCGTGGCTGCAAGTTCATTGACGAAGGCCGTATTTCCATCAGCCATGCTGCAGACGCGCCATCGAATCTTCACATAGATGTGGTGGTGCGGGCTGAAAACGGTGACAGCGCACGTGCAGTGATCTCATGCGAGCACACTCACTTCATTCTGCTTCAGCGAAACGGCGAGACAAGCTTTGAAGAAAGCGCTGCCGGCACTGCCGCTGAAACTGCAGAGGATATCGCGCTTGACCTTGCCACAGTCTATGAATTTGCCACAGAGACTCCGCTTGACGAAATCTCCTTCATTCTTGAAGCCAAAAAACTGAACCTGGCAGCCGCGCAGACCGCACTTTCGGGTGACTACGGTCATTCGCTGGGTGCCACAATAAAAAAATCAGGACTGAAATATTACGGCGACACCCCCGTCGCACACATGATCTCATACACCTCCGCGGCTTGCGATGCCCGCATGGGGGGCGCCCCCGTGGCGGTTATGTCTAACTCAGGAAGCGGCAATCAAGGCATTACGGCTACAATGCCCGTGGTGAGCTTCGCCGCTGACATGGAAGCAAGCGAGGAGCAGACCATCCGCGCACTCGTGCTCAGCCATCTCACCAGCATCTACATCAAGCAGAGCCTTGGCCGCCTCTCGGCCCTCTGCGGTTGTGTCGTGGCTTCGACCGGAGCCTCGGCTGCTATAGTCTATCTGATGGGCGGAGGCTATGCCGAAGTCTGTGCGGCAGTCAAGAACATGGTGGCCAACCTCACAGGCATGATCTGCGACGGCGCCAAACCATCATGCGCACTGAAAATCTCATCGGGAGTCTCTACCGCCATGATGTCGGCTATGCTTGCCATGAACGGCAAGTGTGTGACATCCACCGAAGGCATTATCAGCGACGATGTTGATGCCACGATTCATAATCTGACATCAATCGGACGCGAGGCCATGACCGAGACCGACCGTCTGGTGCTGCAGATCATGACTTCAAAATAGAACGCTATATCTATTCTCATACTTATCTGAATGGTCCCTGTTTCAGCGTGGTGTTGAGGCAGGGACACCTTTTTATGCGGCAAGCCAGCGCCAGGAGCTGAAACAGACATAAAGCAAGACATCCGGCCTCCCTGACGGAAGCCGGATGTCTTTCAGATATGAGATGCGGAATCGTCTGATCAGATCCAGCGCACGAATGCGAAGTCCTGACGGTGGGGCAGGAGCGCGTTCGAGGGATACAGACGATATGAATAGCGGAACACACCCGGATCGCGGAGCTTGTCTTCAAGCTGGAAGGTAACGGTGTTTCCTTCCTTGCCCACGACCTTGAAGGGGATAGTGTCGACACGGTGTTCCTGATTGTCATGTACCTTGTCAACAACGAGTTCGAGACCGAGATCATCGGCGAGACCGTTAGCATCGATCTTGACAGTGGTGATAAACTTCTGACCGCTGTGGTTGTTGTTGTTGAGATCTTCGTTGGTGGTGATGTCAAGAACCTGGATTCCATCCCATGCGGCAGCTACTTTTTCTTTCCATGCGGCAAGCTCTTTGGCAAGTTTGTCGCCGTCGGCTGAAAGTTTTTCGAAGCGCTTCGATTCAGGGAGATAGAAGCGGTCGATGTAGTCTTCGATCATGCGCTGCATGGTGTACTGCGGAGCGATGTGACCGATCGAACGCTTGATATACTGAATCCATTCGGGAGAGTAGCCCTTGGAGTTCTTGGCGAAATAGAGAGGTATGATCTCGTTTTCGAGCATCGAGTAGATGGTTGCGGCATCAAGCTTGTCCTGCTGTCCCTGGTCAGTGTAGGTGCGCTTGTCAGTGAGAGCCCAGCCGGCCTTTTCGTCAAGACGGTAGCCTTCATACCACCAGCCGTCGAGCACTGAGAAGTTGAGCACACCGTTCATTTCGGCCTTTTCGCCTGATGTGCCCGATGCTTCGAGCGGACGGGTCGGAGTGTTGAGCCAGATGTCGACACCGGTGACAAGACGCTTCGCAACTACCATGTTGTAGTCTTCAAGGAAGATGATCTTGCCCTGGAACTGCGGCATGCGTGAGATCTCGATGATGCGCTTGATCAGGCCCTGGCCTGCTCCGTCGGCGGGGTGAGCCTTGCCTGAGAAGATGAACTGCACGGGGAACTGCTCGTTGTTGACGATGCGGGCCAGACGGTCGAGGTCAGTGAAGAGAAGGTGAGCGCGCTTGTAGGTGGCAAAGCGGCGGGCGAAGCCGATGATGAGCGCGTTGGGGTTGATCTTTTCAAGGATCTTGATGACAGCCGAGGGATCTCCCTGGTTGGCGAGCCATTTGGCCTTGAAGTCACGCTTCACGAAGTTGATGAACTTGTTTTTCATCGTGGTGCGCATTTCCCAGATCTCTTCGTCTTTGGCCTTGAAGATGCCTTCCCATGCTTTGGGATCGCTCTGGTGATCGAATACCTGCTCGCCGAGCTTTTCGGTGTAGAAAGCCTTCCATTCGCTTGCGGCCCAGGTGGGCATGTGCACACCGTTGGTGACGTAGCCAACATGGCTTTCTTCCCATGAATAGCCTTTCCATACGCCGGCAAACATTTTCTTTGACACCTCGCCGTGGAGCCAGCTTACGCCGTTGGCTTCCTGGCAGGTGTTGAGAGCGAAGACGCTCATTGAGAAGCGGTCCTGGCTGTCGGGGTTCTCGCGGCCCATGTTCATGAGGTCCTGCCAGCTGATGCCCAGACGTGCGGGGAATTCGTTGAGATATTTGTGGGCGAGGCCTTCGTCGAAATAGTCGTGGCCGGCGGGCACCGGAGTGTGTACGGTATAGAGGCTTGACGAGCGGACAAGCTCAAGAGAGGTGTTGAAGTCAAGACCGCTTTCCACGTAGTCAACGAGACGCTGGAGGTTGAGCAGAGCTGCGTGGCCTTCGTTTGCGTGGTAGATAGTGTTGCTGATGCCGAGTTTCTTGAGCGCGAGCACACCGCCGATACCGAGGAGATATTCCTGCTTGATGCGGTTTTCCCAGTCACCGCCATAGAGCTGGTGGGTGATTGAGCGATCATATTCGCTGTTCATGTCGAAGTCGGTGTCAAGCAGATAGAGCTTCATGCGGCCCACGTTCACGCGCCAGATGTGGCTGTAGATGATGCGGCCGGGATAGGGGACCTCGAGGATGAGCGGATGGCCGTTTTCATCGGTCACCTGTTCGATTGGGAGCTGGTTGAAGTTCTGGGGCTCATAGTTGGCTATCTGCTGGCCGTCTACGCTCAGTGACTGGGTGAAATAGCCGTAGCGGTAGAGGAAACCGATTGCGGTCATGTCTACGCAGCTGTCAGAAGCTTCCTTGATATAGTCGCCGGCAAGTACGCCAAGACCGCCGGAGTAGATTTTGAGGCAGTTGCAGAGGCCGTATTCCATAGAGAAGTAGGAAACGGAGGGAATGTCCTTGCGCATCGGTTTGGCCATATAGCTGTTGAACATGGCGAACACGTTCTTGATGCGGTCCATCATGTCAGCATCGTTCATGACTTCTTCCAGACGCTCGGAAGAGAGCTGCTGAAGGAGCATGACGGGATTTTCACCGGTTGCGCGCCACAGGTCGGGATCAAGATCGCGGAAGAGATTCTTGGCCGCGCTGTTCCAGACCCACCAGAGGTTGCGGGAGAGTGTTTCAAGGGGTTTCAATGCCTCAGGAAGTACGGACTTCACAGTGATGTCTCGCCATACGGGGGCATTAGTTTTGCTTACAGGCAGTTTCATATTTTTAGAAAATTGGTTTTTGTTTTTGCCAGGTCTGTCAGTCAGCATCTGAAAGCTTACGACGTGAAGCTTTTTCGATGGCCTGCTGATAGGCTGTGTCGTAATAGCGTATAAATTTCGACCAGGCTGCTTCAGACGCAGTGTTCATTGCGGCCTTGTGGATTTTCTTTGTCTCTTTTTCGCCGGCTTCTGTCAGATATTCAAGAGAGTGGGCTATGTTTTCGACTACGGAGCGATAGTTCGAGTCGCCGCGGCCTATGACATTGACGCCGCATTCGTCGAAATAGTTTTCGAAACTTTCAAGAACCCACTGGCCGAAGCCTGAAAGAGAGGTTGTCACGGTAGGGACTCCGAATGCCACGCTTTCAAGCGGTGTGTAGCCCCAGGGTTCATAATATGAGGGGAACACAGTGGCGTCAGCGCCGGGCAGGAGGTCGTAATAGCTCATGTTGAATATGCCGTCGGTGCCGTTGAGATAGCAGGGGACGTAGATGACTTCGACACGCGGATCGATCTCTGTGAATCCCAGCTGGTGCATGCGGCTGTTGACTGCGTCTGATTCCGGATTGTTGAGCCAGTGGGTGATCACAGGGTCATTAAGCGGGGCTTCATCGTTGGCCAGCGGAGCTTTTTCAAGAGTTGCGAGTCTTTCGGCGAGGTCCGCGCGGGCTTCTTTGGGCCATGCGGGCACCATTACGAATGCTATGATATTGCGGGCAGGCTTGCAGCGCTTCAGTTCGTCGCAGACGTCAAGGAAGAGGTCGAGACCTTTGTTGCGGTATTCGCAACGGCCGCTGGTGATGACTATAAATGAGTTCGGGTCAATCTTTTTGCCGGTAAGGGCCGAAGCTACAGACAGCATTTTGTCGCGGGCAGCTTTGCTGGCAGCCGGCAGTTTAGCGGCAGCCGGCACGAAGTTCTTTTCAAAACCGTTGGGAGTGACCACGTCAGGACGGCGTTCAAGCAACTGCTCGCATTCTCGGGCAGTGATCTCGCTTACGGTAGTGAACGAGTCTGCGGCATGGGCCGCTGCCTTTTCGAGCGAATGTTTGGCCTCCATGTTCAGCTCGCGGGCCATCTGGTCGCCGTTATAGCCGTCAAGATAGTCGTAGAGAGGCTTGTTGTTGCCGCAGATGCTGCGGCCGATGCTTGTGGCGTGGGTTGTGAAAACGGTGCCGACTTTCGGAAGTTTCCAGCGCACATACAGAAGCCCCATGCCGGTGGTCCATTCGTCGAAATGGGCCACTATGCGGGTCTGTTTCTTGCGTCCGCGCTTTCCGACGGGCTGTACCGGCTGGCCGAAGCCTGATTTTATTATAGATTCGATGACTACTCCGGATGCATGGGCGAAAGCGCAGCCTTCGTCATAATCGCCATAGGCATGAAGCGAATCGACGCCGAAGCGCTTCCACATTTCGCCGTAAAATTCGTCTTTTACGGCATACATGCCATCGAATTTTACAAGTACAGCGATCGGTCGTCCGGGAATTTCCCAACGGCCTACTCTTACGCTCACTCCTTCAGGAAGTTTGGCGTTGAGTGCCCAGTCGGAAAGTCCGGTGATTTTGCATTCTGAAAACCAGGGAGAAGGTGTGTCCGTGGTCCATACGTCAGGACCGATGAAGATGGTTTTGTCTTTGAATTGTTTCTGAAGAGTCTTGGCCTTCGTGGACAAGACGGTGTAGATGCCGCCAATCTTGTTGCATACCTCCCAGCTAACTTCGAAGAGGAGATCGACCTGTGGTATGGCAGGTGTTTTGTCCATTCTTAAAAATTACTATGTTGTTTTTCGTTTCAGGCTGCAAAGGTAAGCATTTTTTTCTAAATATCTGCAAGATAGACTAAAAATGGCATAGATTTTGTATTGTGGGCATTGAAAGCACGTTTGAAAGCATGTTCAAGCACATTCAGCTGTACGTTCAGCAAGCTGGTTTTGTAGACTGGTCCTATTGGCTCCCCTGTTCCTAATCTTCAGTCACCATGCTACAGCATGGTGACTGAAGATTAGGAATAGGTTAGCTCAAAAATACATCCACTCCGGCTTCACATTTGTTATTAAACAACCTCTAATACTCACGAGTAGATCACTGCCGGTTCGGGTCAAGACATATCTCGGAGTAAAGCCAATCAGATGCAAGTGAGGCTGCTTGGGCTGTGTTGCCTGTAAAGCTGTGGTCTTCGCCGTCAATGAGCCGGATAGAGGCGTTTTCAAGGTCGTGACGGAATCGCTCTCCATATGTGTATGGCACTATCCGGTCGGCTTTACCGTGTATGATGAACGTAGGGCCGGTGTAGCGGCTTGCAATCTCATAAATGGGTAGTTCGCGGGCGGCTGCAATGTAGTCGCGGCCAAGTTTCAGTCCATTTGGCATTGTTATGTATTCCGGAATATTCCACGGATCATACATGGCTCCCATAGTGTTTCCGCGCAGTGCGTCATCGCGCAATACGGCAGCAGGGGCCATCAGCACAAGTGACCTGATTTCTATGTCGCCAAGTTCTCCGGCGGTCATTGCCGCCACTACTCCGCCTTGAGAGTGTCCGAGCAATGAGATGTTTTTTGCAAAATTCTGAGTCCGGACCCATTTTATCACCGTTTTTGCGTCTTCGATTTCATTTGGCACGGTCATATTCCGGAATTCGCCGTCGCTTTTGCCGTGGCCGTTGAAATCAAATCTGACTACCCCGATGCCTTTTGCCACAAGGTCGGATGAGATGTCATCAAACAATTCTCCGTCCATGCAGCCCATAAAACCATGACAAAGTATGACTATCGGCAATTTTTGGGCTGTCTCTATCTGTGGCAGTTGCAGATGTGTGGCGAGACGCCCTACAGAGCCCTGAATGTAGAAAACGGAATCGGTCTGTGCCGACAGGCCGAGACAACATAAGACTGTGGTTATGATTAATATAATGTGCTTCATCATCATTGTCAGATGTTTTTATTCAGTTGCAGGCGATATTCTTTAGAAGTACCGCGGAAGTGTTTTTGAAGCAGGAGATGCTTCGTGAATTTTTATGACTGAGATCTGTTTTCGGCAAAGATAACAATAATCAGCCATTCTGACAAAGAAGACAAGATTTGCATAGTGAAAACAACTCAATAACAATAACGGTCAGATTATGAACAGATATATCACATCTCTGATAATTGCATTTTCGTCATTGACAGCAATCAATGCCCAGAACATCAATATTACCAATATCCCAAGTTTGACCGGGAGTTTGACAGCAGGATTTTTTTCTAAATTTTTTTCTAAATATCTGCAAGATAGACTAAAAAAGACACAGATTTTGTATTGTGGGCATTTCTGAGTAACTTTGCAGGGAAAATCACATTTCAGTCTGCTAAATTTTTTAATTTACAAATAATGTATATAACCATGAAGAAAACTTTGATGGCGCTGGCATTGGCGCTGGCATTTGTCGGCATGCCTGCAGAAGCGCAGAAAAAGGGCAAGACCCCTGACGAAGCGGCCAAGGCATGGGCCGAACTGTATCCCGAAATAGAGAAATCGATCAAGGCTCCTACTTTCCGTGAGAAAGATTATCCTCTTTTCAAATATGGCAAAAAGTCAAAGACCCAGGGCTATCTCTACACTCAGCTTATCAACAAGGTGATAGACCGCTGTTCGCGTGAAGGCGGTGGCCGAGTGGTGATTCCTGCCGGAACCTGGCTTACAGGCCCTATCACTCTCAAGAGCAATGTCAACCTCCATCTTGAAGAGGGTGCCACTCTGCTGTTCACTTCCGATCTGAAGGAGTATCCTCTGGTGCGCACTCGCTGGGAGGGCATGGACTGCTACAATTATCAGCCTATGATCTATGCCTACGAGCAGGAAAACATTGCTATCACAGGCAAGGGCACAATCGACGGCGGTGCCGAGATCGAGAACTGGTGGCGCATGTGTGGCGCGAAGAGCTACGGCTGGGAAGACGGCAAAGGCATCATCTCGCAGCGCATCGGACGTCCGCTTCTCATGGAGTGGAACGAAAAGGGTGTGCCTGTGGAGGAACGCCGCATGGGCGACGGCTACGGCATGCGTGTGCAGCTCGTCAATCCGGTCAAGTGCAAGAATGTGCTGATCGAGGATGTCACTCTGCTGCGCTCTCCGTTCTGGGTGATCCATCCGCTGCTGTGTGAGAACCTTACGGTGCGTGGCGTGCATATTCAGAATGATGGCCCCAACGGTGACGGCTGTGACCCGGAGTCATGCAAGAACGTGCTGATCGAACGCTGCTATTTCGACACCGGTGATGACTGCATCGCTATCAAGAGCGGACGTAACCGCGACGGCCGTACTGCAAACATTCCGTCAGAAAATATCATTGTGCGCAACTGCAAGATGAAAAACGGCCACGGCGGTGTGGTTGTTGGCAGCGAGATCTCAGGCGGTTTCCGCAACCTTTTTGTGGAAGACTGCGAGATGGATAGCCCTGAACTCGACCGTGTGATCCGCATCAAGACCAACAACTGCCGCGGCGGTGTGATCGAGAACATCTATGTGCGCAACGTGGAAGTGGGCCAGTGCAAGGAAGCCGTGCTGAAGATCAACCTTGTCTACGAGCCGCGCGAGATCTGCCAGCGTGACTTCAACCCGACCGTGCGCAATGTCTTCCTTGACAACGTGAACTGCCGCAAGAGCAAATATGGTGTGCGCATCGACGGTTTCGATGATATCTGCAATGTCTACAATGTAGAGGTCAAGAACTCTGTGTTCGAAGGTGTGACCGACGGAGCTTTCATGCTCAACGGCCAGACTGCCAATGTGCGTTTCTCAAACCTCAAAATCAACAGTGGAGTGCTCAAGCCTCTGAAGTAAACTGTTGACGCATCAATAAGAGGTTGCTTTTTTAACAGCCTCAAAATATAAAACAGCCTCTAAAAATTCCGGACCGGATTTCCAATGATGGAAATCCGGTCCGGTGTCATTTCTGAGTGCCGGGGTTTATCCGGCTATGGGGATGCGGCAGACGGCGAATGTCTTGGCCGGAAGAGTTAAAGTGGCGGTGTTTCCGCTTGCCGGAAGAATGGATTCCACTGGGATAATGCGGTCTGGATTCTCCAGAGTGTTGTCGCAGTCAAGGTCCGGAGTGCCGTCGGAGCGGAGGGGGGCGGAGAGGGTGATGATACGTCCGTCGGCCAGAGAGCGGCCTTTTCTCAGTTTCTGAAAATTCAGGGTGATCTCCTGCGGGCTGTCAGAGGTGTTGGCAATCTTTACAATGTAGCCGCCTTCGTTGGTCAGCCCTGTAGCCTTGTCTTTGTGAGGAGCGGCGGAAAGTCTGACGTAGTGTGGATTGCGGTCAAAGGGTCCGTCGTCAAGCAGGGCGACTGCTCCGAAACTTTCCCAGCCCATAAGGTTCTGAGGAAATTCGAAAGAGCGGTTTTTGACCATTTCGGCGTAGAGGCCGCCGTCAGCGGCATAGTTGATGTCTTCGAAGAAGAGTCCGTACATTGTCGGTTGTATTTCGGCTCCCGGATGGTCGGTGCGGATGATGAATTCTTCGGCTTGTATTGGCAGACCGGATACGATGGCGGTGAGCATTGAGCATACGGTGGTCCCGAATCTGAGTTTCATGGTGCTGGGGAATGATGTTTTGTGGGTTCGTTTCAGGCAAAGATACGAAAAATTCAAAAATATGGCCACCCGGCCTGTTCCCTGAATCGGGAATCAGGCCGGGTGGCGCTGAGATTGAAATAAGGGTGCGTTGTCAGTGGGTGTGGCCGGTGGCCACTTAGGGGCCGTTTTTTAACGTTCTGTTATTCTTCCGGAACGGAGACTGTCATTGTGCCCTCGACCGTGTCAAGGACAAAGGTCAGTTTGCCGCCTTTCCAGTTGAATGTCCAGCAGCCTTCGCCTTCCACATACTGGATGGCAGAGCCGAGAGTCATGCTGACATTGGCGTTTCCGGCAGCTGCTGCATAAGGGGTGGCACCCCAGCCGTTGAGTCCCGGATAGATGCGGAAGTAGACCTCACTTTCAGGGATATCGAAAGTAGCTTTGTAGATGCCTGTGCCACCTCTGTCGACAAGACGCCATGCTTCAAGGGCTTTTTCATTCGTGGCTGACGGTTCGGCCCAGTTGCTGGGGGTTCCGATCAGATAGACATATGTCTCTTTGAGATACTCGCCTTTCTTTGCATAAACCTTAGGGTTCTCTTTGTCTGTAAGGTCGATGGTAAAGGTTACATAGCCACCTTCCCAAGCGGCGTCAGTCATGAAGCATCCCTGGGTATAGGCAACTTCAAGAGAGGTTTCCTCATCGGTAAACTCAATCAGTTCGTTGCCACCGGATGGAGTGCCGAGGCAGACACCATCCCAGCCTGTGAGTTCGGTGTAGAAACGGAAGTACTGTTCGCCGGCAGGAACATTGAGCGAGCCGATATAGATATTTGTGCCTACGCCGGTTTCTTCGATGCTCCATTTTTCATAGGTTGTAGCATTGGCATTGTCCGGTGTAGCCCAATCGGTGTTGGTACCTACAAGATAGCAATAGCCGGGAACCTGCGGGAAGGGATTGTAGGGAGTCACGGAGGGGAGAACCACATTGTTTGACACGCAGTTGCTCGATGCGATCGATGGAATGCGGGCATTCGCGCGTACAGTCACTTTCTGCGGCTGAACGTCAGCATCTTCAAATTCATTGAAAGTATTGATGCCGAGAAGCTGGCAGATGGCGGTTGTCACGTCCTTGTCATCAAGTTCGATTGCAGTCTTGGTGGGCTGCTTGGGGGTGAGTGTGATGTAGTTGGCCTCTGTGCCGGTTTCCTCGTTGGCTTCGATGAATTCGTCGGCGAGGGTGAGGTCTACAGAGTAGGTGGTAACAACTGGGATTCCGTAGTCAGGAGCCACGGCTGTAAGTTCTACAACCTGCCCGGGGGCGAGGACAATGTTGTCGTCTTCTGCCGGAGTTGAAAGGCTGAATACCTTTTCGGCGGGTGCTACGTAGACCGGCTCCTTGTCAGCCTCACAAGAAGTGAGGGAGGCAGCGGCTACTGCAAGTGATGCTAAAATATATAACTTTTTCATTGATAGAATCGTATTATGAGATTAGTAGCCGGGGTTCTGTCCGAGGGTTGAGATGAACTGTGTGGGGATGCAATAGCGGTTGCGGTAGGCCTGGGTGTTGGAGCCGTCGGGAGTGCCGCCTTTCCATGACCATACGTAGTCAGAGCCGGCGAATTTGCCGAAGCGGATGAGGTCGGAACGGCGATGGCCTTCCCAGTAGAGCTCACACATACGTTCCTTAAGGATGTTTTCGGCAGTGAGTGAGCTGACATCACCCAGATTGGCGCGACGGCGAACGCGGTTCATCATTTCAAGACCGTTGCAGCCGGTGGCGTTGTGGAGTTCGCATTCGGCAAGCATGAGATATACGTCGGCCAGACGGAAGAGGGGATAGTCGGTGGGGTTGAACACGGTGTTGCAGTAGGGCTCATCCTGGGCTTCGTTCTTGTAGTCGGTTTCAGGGGTGTAGACATACTTGACGCACATGTAGCCCTGATTCTGGTCGCCGAGGTCTTTGATTTCGGCAGTGTAGTCGCCCTCGTACATCAGACAGCGGTCGTCACCGTCGGCAAATGCCTTGGCGAGTTCTTCGCGCACACGCGGTCCGGCCCATCCTGACACCGACACGCCGAGAGTCTTGAGCAGATCGGAGTCGCCACGGTAGCTGCCTCCTGAGAGGTAGGTGGTGCCGCCGTAGGTTGTGAGGCTGGTTGCATCCTGAGGAATGCCCCATATGATCTCGCCGTTGCCTACATATTTGTCATTAGTGGCACAGAAGAGATATTTGTAAGTAGGAGCGAGATTGTCGATTGTCTTGCGGATCTCGTTGCAGGCGTTGGCGCAGTCCTGCCAGCGGGCTTCGCCGGTGTAGACTTCGGCGTTGAGGTAGAGCTTGGCGAGCAGCATATAGCCGGCCTCGCGCGAGAGGCGTCCGTAGATCTGCTGAGAGGCGGGTACGAGGCTTGGGATGGCATCTTTGAGATCTTCCACCACGGCTTCAAAAAGCTCCTTGCTGTCATAGGTGGGAGGAGTGATGCCTACCTGTGAGTTTTCAGTAGACCAGGGGCCTCTTCCGAAGATGTCGATCATGTGGTAATATGAAAGGGCGCGGATTGTGCGGGCTTCCGCTCCGAGCACTTCGGCAGAGAGGTTGCCTGATTCGGGGAGCAGGCCTGCGTGTTTTTTGAGGTCGCGCAGGAACTGGTTGGAGATGGAGATCTGGTAGTTGAAACGCGAGAAGCATTCATAGAGCCAGTGGTTGTCAGTCGACCATGTAGAGTAAATGAGCTCGCTGAGACCTGCATCGCCCCAGTTCGAGCCGATGAGTGTTTCGTCGGTGCAGAGTTCCTGGAGGTTCCAGAGCTGGCGGGTGTAGACGCCGGCGCCGCCGTCGTCAACGGTGATGCCGCCTTCGAAAACCAGACCTCCGTAGACGCCGGCAAGTTCGTTGTAGAGATCGTCGGCGCTTGTGATCTCGGTTTTTGTTGTGGGGTTTTCCGGTTCTACATCAAGGTCGCCGACGCAGGCTGTGAAAGCAGGCGCAGAGAGGGCGATGGCACCGAAAAGTATATATTTTGAAAATGTCATGATGATTCTTCTTTATATGGGTGATGAACTGTTTAGAATGAAGCCACGATACCAAAAGAGAAGGTCACGGGGTGGGGGTAGACATTGTTGTCGATACCTGAGAAGATTTCCGGGTCAAGGCCTTTGTATTTGGTGATCACGAACGGGTTCTGGCATGCACCGTAGAGACGGAGGCGGAGATTGTTGTTGAGGAGATTGTCCCAGGTGTAGCCGAGAGTGATGTTGTCACAGCGGAGGAACGATGCGTTCTGCACAAAGTAGCTGCTGCAGGCGAGTTCGTTGGTGGTCTTTTCGAACAGATAAGAGGTGTTGTTGAGATTGGCGAGAGGCAGGGTGTTGTTGATCTCTTTCACGGAAGTGGTTGCCTGGGCGTCGTTGTAGACCCAGTTGCCGAGGCTTGAGCGGAGAGTGATGCCGAAGTCCCAGTTCTTGTAGTTGAAGGTGTTTGACCAGTTCATTGTTACTTTTGGGTCTCTGCTGTGGTAGAGGATCTTGTCAGAGGCGTTGATTTCGCCGTCGCCGTTCTGGTCAACGTAGACTCCTTCAAGGGGATTGCCGTCGGCGTCATAGACCTGTTCGTAGACGTAGAAGCTGAACGCGGGGTGGCCTACCTGGTGTTTCTGGATCTTGTTGCCTTTGCCGAGCGAGATGCCTGAATCATCGACCACGGTGTCGGCACCGTCGGCGAGACGGGTGATCTTGTTTTTGTTCCATGCCACGTTGAATGATGATGTCCAGCGGAAATCCTTGGTCACCACGGGGCGGGCTGTGATGTTGAATTCGATACCGGTGTTCTCAAGGTCGCCGAGGTTCATATTGCCGGCGTTGGAGATGTTTGATCCGGCGGGATAGGGCGACTTGGTGAGAAGGTCTTTGGTCTTACGCTTGTAGTAGTCGAGGCTACCGAGGATGCGGTTGTTGAGGAATGCGAAGTCAACGCCTGCGTTCCAGGTGTGGGTCTCTTCCCATTTGATCTCAGTGTTGTAGGCCGAGGGATAGAGAGGATAGGAGCCTGTTTCGGGGTTGCCTGTGATTGAGGGATAGACTGAGCCGCTGCCGGTCCACTGGTTGTAGACGGGGAGATAGGGGAAGTAGTCGTCACCGAGATCCTGCTGGCCGGTCACGCCGTAGCCTGCGCGGAGCTTGAGTTCGTTCATGTAGCCGCGGGCCGGTTCCATGAAGCTTTCTTCAAGAATCTTCCAGCCGAGGGCCACGGAGGGGAAGGTGCCCCAGCGGTGGTCTTTGGAGAAGCGTGAGGTTCCGTCCTGACGCACGGTGGCTGTCACGAGATATTTGTCGAGGAATGTGAAGTTGACACGGCCGAAGAACGAAACGAGCTGATGCGGGTGTATGCTGATTTCGGTCGGGTTGGCCTGGTTGCCGAGGTATTTTTCGTTTTCAGGGTCTACAACCTCATATACGCGGCTGTATTTGCGGTATTTGTTGTGAAACTTCTGCCATGAGTAACCTGCGGTCACGTCGAGGGTCGAGCTGATGTCCTTGAAGTTGTGGTTGTAGTTGAGGTAGAAGTCAAGAAGCAGGTTGGTGCGGGTCTGGAATTCATAGGTGCGTGAAACGCCGCCGTCCTTGATTATGCGTGTTGAGCCGTCTTCACGCACTGAGTAGCCGTCGTTCCAGGCTTTAGGGGTGTTCACAAAGGGGTTGTTGTAGTTTTCACCGTGCTGATAGTCGTAGCCGAGGTTGAGGTTGGCGCGGAGGTCGGTGAGGAAGGGCATCCTGAAGTCGAGCTGGAGGTTGCCGACAGACTGATAGGCCTTGCCTTTTGAGATGGCGCCCTGGTTGTCGGCTATCGGGTTGAGCGGAGCATCGGTGGAGTTGATTGTCTCGCCTGCGTCATCGGGGCCTGCGAGCACACCGCCGTTGACAAATGAGGTCCAGTAGCCGAAGAGGGGAGATCCGTCAGGGTCCTTGATGGGCAGTGTGGGGTTCATGGCTGCTGCCGCACGGAGGGTGTTGGCTCCGTAGGTGTTGGTGATGTATGCGCCTTTGAGGTTGGCGTTGACAGAGAGAAGGTCGTTGAAGAACTTGGGAGTGAGGTTGATTGACGCTGACACGCGGTCCATGTCGGTGTTCTTGACGATACCGTTGTTGTCGGTGTAGGAAACGGCCACACGGTAAGGGAGCCATTTGGCAGTGCCGCCTACGCTGAGGCTGTAGTCAGAAGAGAATGTGGTGCGAGTGAGGGCTTTCTGCCAGTCGGTGTCATAGTCGCGGATCTGTCCGTACTGAGCTGATTCTACTCCGTACTCATCGGCTATGAAGTTGCTGAACTGGCTTGCGCTCATCATGTCGAGATATTTGCGTGTGGTGTTGACATAGCCGTTCATGGTGAAGTTGATCTGCGGCTTGCCTTTTGAGCCGGTCTTGGTGGTGATGATGATGACACCGTTTGAGGCGCGGCTACCGTAGATGGCTGTTGCCGATGCGTCTTTGAGGATGGTCATCGACTCCACGTTTTCAGGCGATACGAGTGCGAGGGGGTTGGATGAACCGGTGATGCCTTTGGTGTCCATAGGCACACCGTCGATTACAATGAGAGGTGCATTTGATGCTGCGAGCGAGGCTCCGCCGCGGATCTGGATGTTGCCGCCTTCGGAGGGGTTGCCTGAAGTGGTGACAACCACACCGGGAGATGCGCCTACCAGAAGGTCTTGGGCTGAAGTGGCGAGGCCGGCTTCGATTTCCGAGGGTTTGATTGTGGCAACCGATCCGGTGGCGTCACTTTTCTTGACAACACCGTAGCCGATAGCTACGACTTCGCCGAGGAGAACTGAGTTGTCAGCTAATGTGATGTTGATTTCAGTGCGTCCGTTGACGGGGACTTCCTGGGTTTCGTAGCCCACGTAAGATACCACGAGGGTGCCGTCTGAGGGGGCGCTGATGGTGAAAAGTCCGTCAAAGTCAGTGGCTGTTCCGAGGGTTTAGCCCTTGACCACTACACTTGCGCCGATCAGAGGCTCTCCCTCTTTGTCAACTACGGAACCTTTGACCGTAATTGTCTGCGCTAAAGCGGGGAAAGCGGCGCAGAGTACCATAAAGGCTACTAACCACGCTTTCCGAGTCATTTGAAAACAAATGTTCTTCATGCACGAATTGTTTTGAAAATTAAGTAATATGATAAATCTCTAAAATTTGTTCTACGGGGTGAGTTCCGGAAGTCAGGAAAGACGCCGTCTCGTTCGCGGTCTGATGCGGGGAGCGATAAAATAAGGGGGGATGGTGATGATTTAAGGCACACTTTTTAGGATTGTAGGTTTCTTTCAATGTGTGTGCACGTCAGATTTCAGTGCCCCGGCGCAGAAAAACGGGGTGCTTTCTAAAAAATTAAAATCAAAATCCTTATTTCAATATCTCTCTACATTTAAATCATTGCATCGGTGGTATTTCCTTTATGCAATGTCCCGGAAAGGGAAGCGAAAACCGACTGTCGGAATTCGGAGACAAATATAAGTAAAAAAATTACCCCCCCCAATTTATTAACCAAAATTAACAGATTTTGTGTTGGCCTTCCTTAATTTCAGCGGTCAACAGGCCAGCTGAACGAGCGCAAACGTCTGAGCAATACGGTTTCACGGCCGTTGCAGTAACTGTCGCAGAGGCGGTGGAAGGCTGGAGTGTGGCCCGGTTCGGTCAGATGGGCGAGTTCGTGGCAGATGATGTAGTTGCGGAGTTCCGGATCAAGAAAGACGCAGAGGTATGACAGGCGGATGCGCCTTTGTGTAGGGAAACAGGTGCCGAGCGTGGATTTGCCGTGGGCTATTTCCCATTTGTCTACTCTCAGTCCGAAGCGCTCGGCCAGCCGACGGGCTTCAGGCAGAAGAATGTGGGGCGCGAGATGCCGTGCGGCTGTGTGCAGGCAGCGTGAGATGGCCTGCTGCAGCTCCGGCTCTTCGGGATTTCTGCCGTCAGGCAGGGTTATGATGAAGCGCAGATCTGATGCCGATGCACCTGCTGCAAGGTTTATGGCGGGGGTTGTCTGTCCGGGATTCCCGCGGGCTATGGTGGCGGTAAAGTTGTGGCAGCCGATTGTCTGTCCTACCGCATAGCGGGGCTTGGGGCGGATCGCTTCAAAGTCTGCCTTGTGCTGCTCGATGGCTCTGACTATCTCATTTTCGGTGGCATAGGCCGGTATGTTGACACGTAGTCTGCCGTTGATCCAGCGTGCTGAGAGCTTGCCTGATCCGGTGCGCTTGATCACTTTGATTTCACCGAGGGTGGGGTGTGATATTCTGAAAGTTGCCAAGTCGGGCATGGTTACTGGGCTTGATGGACAAAATTGGCTTTCGGCCTTTCACTGCATTTCAATCGCGCTTTGAAATGCCCCAGAGGAGTTTGGTGCGCAGGGTGTCAATGAAATTGTGGTCAGGAGTGTGGATGATCTTCGTCACGAATGGCGCTCGGCGCAGACGGAGTTTCACGTCGATCGGCAGGATGAGCGACCGACCGTCGAGGGTGACGCGGTAGGTGTCGGTTCTTGACTCCACCTCTATATCTATAATGTGGCTGTCGGCCACCACAAGCGGGCGCATGGTCAGCGAGTGAGGGGCGATGGGTGAGAGCACCCAGCAGGGGGCGGTGGGCTGTACGATAGGCCCTCCGACTGACAGGTTGTAGGCCGTGGATCCGGTAGGGGTTGAAACTATGAGTCCGTCACCCTGATAAGATGCTACAGGCATGCCGTCGAGGCGGGTGTTGACGGTGATCATCGAGGCTGTGTCCTGGCGCAGGATGGCTATCTCGTTGAGTGCGAACCCCCAGCCTGAGACTCCGGCTTTCATGCCTTCGCCTATGCCTTTGCCTTCAAGCAGAGAGCGTGATTCGACGGTGTACTCGCCGGCGGCGAGTCTGCGGACCATTTCGGGACCTTCGGAAATAGAGTGCTCGGCAAGGAAACCGAGATGGCCGGTGTTGAAACCGAGTATCGGTATTTCTTTGGTGGCCACACGACGGGCGGTGCGCAGAAAAGTGCCGTCGCCTCCGATGCTCAGACAGAAGTCGGCAGAGAAATCGTCATTTTCAAAAACATCGTCGGCTGGAAGCGGGTTGCCGGTTGCCCGCGACATGGCTTCGAAGAAATGGCGGTCGATGCAGATGAAGGCGTTTTCATCTTCGAGAGCTTTCAGCAGAGCGAGGATGTGGGGGATATCTTCGGAGCTTTGGCGGCGTTTGCCGAAAACGGCGACTTTCATAGGCTTGAAATGTGGATGGGGAATGATGGTTGAATGTCAGATCTGGAGATAGCGCATCAGCTCGTCATAGCGGCTGCGCATAAGCGAGTCGTCGTCGGCATAGGCCGAGCCTTCAAGGCCTATGATTTCAAAACCATAGCGTTCGAGCGACCGTGCGGCGGCCTCAGGATCGCGGTGGCTGATGCGGAGCTCGGCCACTATGCGGCTGTCGCTGCGCTCGCTGTCGGCAGTGACGTTGAGATTAAGCAGATGTGCGTCGGCATCCTCGACCGCACGGGCTATTCTTGATGCGCTGTAGTCACCGCGGCGGCAGGTGAGCACCAGAGTGCTGCTCTCTTCCATTTTCGGGAAAAGTCGCTCAAGAGTGGCCTCTGCGCCTGCTGCAAAGGCGAGGTTTTGGACGGATGTGCTGTCTTTTCGGAGCAAAATATTTCTATTTTTTAGTTTTTCTGACTAATTTTGCGGGCAAAATCGGTCGGAATGAGCCACAAAATTACAAATAATCATCTATATAATGAACTGCCCGGACCGACAAAAAGATTACAGAGCTATTAAAAAATGACAAATCTCAGTGTAAATATCAACAAGATCGCCACTTTGCGCAATGCGCGCGGAGAGAATGTGCCCGATCTGCTGAAAGTAGCCGCCGACTGCGAGGCTTTCGGCGCCGACGGTATTACTGTGCATCCGCGCCCTGACGAGCGCCACATACGTCGTGACGATGTCTACCGTCTGCGCCCGCTGGTGAAGACTGAGTTCAATATCGAAGGCTACCCTTCGCCGGAATTCATTGATCTGGTGCTGAAAGTGAAGCCGGAGCAGGTGACTCTGGTGCCTGACGCTCCTGATGCTCTCACGTCAAGCGCCGGATGGAACGTGGGTGCCAATATGGACTTTCTGACTTCCGTGGTCGACCGCCTGCGGGAGGCCGGAATCCGTTCTTCGATCTTCGTAGGCACTGAAACTGATAATATTCAGCTTGCCGCCCGCACCGGCGCTGACCGTGTGGAGCTCTACACCAAGCCTTATGCCGATCTCTATCCGAAAGATCCGGAGGCTGCGGTGGCACCCTTCGTTGAGGCCGCCCAGGCAGCGTTTTCAGCCGGACTCGGAGTCAATGCCGGCCATGATCTGAGCCTTGTCAACCTTGAGTTTTTCCATCGCCACATACCGCGGCTGAGCGAGGTCTCGATAGGCCATGCCCTGATCTGTGACGCTCTCTATCTTGGACTTGAAGAGACAATCCGCCGCTACAAGGACTGTCTGAAAGGCTGACGCGGACTATCACAGTTCTGGCCTGTCCCCACATTTTAAAAGTTAAAATCCCCAAACAATCATCTCCCAATATGTTTCAACAAGAATTCGTAGATACGGTAGCCACTGCTGCCATGAGTTATAATGAAGCGGCACAGGCCCAGGCTGCAGATATGGTACAGGAACTCTCCGTGTGGGATCTGACCATGCGTGGCGGCTGGATCATGATCCCGCTTGCCGTGCTTTCGATTGTGTGTGTCTATATCTTCATCGAGCGTTGTCTCGTGATCAGACGTGCGCAGAAAGAAGACAGCTCGTTCATGGAGCGCATCCGTGAATACATCCATGAGGGAGAGATTGAGAGCGCCCGCCGTCTCTGCCAGAAGACCGACACACCTTATGCACGTCTGATCGGCAAAGGTATCAGCCGCATAGGCCGCCCGATGAACGATGTGCTCGTTACCATAGAGAACACGGGCAATATCGAGATCGCAGCCTTGGAAAAAGGTCTGGCCTGGCTTGCCACAACGGCTGCCGGAGGTCCGATGATCGGCTTCCTCGGAACGGTGATCGGCATGGTCAACGCATTCTATAATCTCGCTTCGGCCGGGAGCAGCGCCAACATCGCTGTGCTCGCCGACGGTATCTACGCCGCTCTCGTGACCACGGTAGCCGGTCTGATAGTGGGTATTATAGCGCTGTTTGCCTACAACTATCTGGTGGCGCGTATCAACAAGGTGATGAATGCCCTTGAGGCCCGCACTATGGAGTTCATGGACCTTCTCAACGAGCCCGCATAAAAAAACTTTAAGCTTATGGCTCTTAAACGTCAAAACACCATGATGGCGGCTTTCTCGATGGCGTCGATGACCGACGTTATCTTCCTGCTGCTCATCTTCTTTATGGTGACTTCCACATTCGTGTTCCCGACCGCTCTTGAGGTCAATCTACCGGAAAGTTCCAAACAGACGGCTCTGAAACCGTCCACTCGCGTCTATATAGACAAGGAGGGAGTCATCTATGCCACGGCCGACCAGTCTGAGCCGGTGGCGATGGATGAGAACACGCTTCTCGGCTTTCTCCAGTCCATGTCAGCCAATGCCGCTGACGGTGGTGACAACTACATAGCGGTCTATGCCGATGAGGAGGTCACCTATGGTGCGCTTGTCAGGGTGCTTGATCTCGGTGCGCAGAACAATCTGAAAATGGTGCTTGCCACCAAGCCCGCCCCTGCATCGGCCCGCCCGTCGGCGCAGCAGGCCAGGTGATCAATATTCCAAATAGTCTCCACACTCAATCCCCCACAATCAATAAACACAGATGTCCACTGACGATTCAGGGCGTTCACGCCGAAATCAGCTGATAGCTCTACTTGCCACGGTGCTGTTTCATGCCGCGGTGGCGGTTGTGTTGCTCACACTCTGTCTCCGCTATTCCGGATCCGAGTCAAACGAGCGCGTGTGGCCTCCGGTTGATTCTTCCGAGGTGCTGTTTGGCGGAGAATATGTGATGGTAGGTGACCGTCAGGAGATGGCTGCCAGCACAAATGAACCCGCCCCGGCTGAAGCAGAGGCTCAGGAAGCTCCTGCCCCGGAGGCAGAGGCGCTTGTCAATTCTGGCGAACCGGCCCAGCCGGCCCCGGTGGTGAGCAGCGAGCGTCCGTCGCCGGCCAAGGTCGAGAAGAAGCCGGCTCCGGAGAAGACCGGTCCGACTAAGGCCGAGATCGAGGCTGCCGAACGGGCCAAGCGTGAGCAGGAAGCCCGTCAGGCTATAGCCAGCAAGGTGCAGTTCGGCCAGAAGAGCACCGGCGGCAATGGATCAGGAAAGGCAGGAAGTGCTGACGGTAATGCAACGGTAGGAGCCGTGAGCGGAAGCCCCGGTTTCAATCTGAAAGGTCGTTCGCTGGCCGACTGGCACACACCTCCGGCCGGACCGCTCGGCACTATAACTGTCCGTGTGACTGTCAACCGTCAGGGCAAGGTGACCTCGGCGTCATATTCGTCAGGTACAGGAGCAGCGGCAGCAAGCCAGTCGACTCGTCAGAGCTGCATAAATGCTGCGAAAATGTCGCAGTTCTCGGTCGATAATGATGCTCCGGTATCACAGACCGGCACCATCACCTATAATTTCAAGTGACGATATTTGCCAATGTGCTGTAAAGGTGGCACACAGGTAGTAGAAATAGAAGCGACACAATTTTCATTTGCCGGATCAAGGCTGAAAACTGTGTCGCTTTTTTACGTTTTGGATGTCTGCTTTGGATAGTAGCTCCGGATTGTGCTGTCAGGAGGCTATTCGGCAGGAGTGTCATCGAAGGTTGCGGCCTCGGACTCTTCCGGGATTTCGAAAATAGAGAAGTTGACAGATCCGTAGGCGCGGTGTTCGGTAAAGTGTGGAAGTGAGGAAAAATCGTACTTTTTGGAGTGCTCTATGATGAAGATACTGCCGGGGTGGAGCAGGTGTGAGCCAAGCACCATTGAAGGAATATCGCCAAAGCCGTCAAGATCGTAGGGGGGATCGGCAAACACGAAGTCAAAGGCCGTCGACGAGTCGCGGATGAAGCGCAGCGCATCGGTGCGCAGAAGATGCAGATTGCGGTCGCCGAGCTCCTGCTTTACTTTTTCGATGAAGCGGGCCTGGGTGGCTGATTTCTCGACCGATGTGACAGAGGCAGCCCCGCGTGATAGCAGTTCGAAGCTGACAGCGCCGGTTCCGGCAAAGAGGTCGAGGCAGCGCAGGCCTTCGATGTCGACCATGTTTTCGATCACGTTGAAAATGTTCTCGCGGGCAAAGTCAGTGGTAGGCCGCGCGGTGATATTGGTCGGGACGTTGAAGCGGCGGCGTCCGTATTTTCCTCGTATTATTCGCATATGGGAGTTACAATAAGATCAAAAGGTGCAATCATGGCGTCTCGGCCCGCCTTGAACATCTGCGGAGGGAATATCACGGGCATGACGCGGGAAATGTAGGTGCGCAGTATCGGGGTGATTGCTTCGCGGACAGTCTGGTCACCGGCAAGCAGCAGCTCGTCGGAGTGCGGGTCGAGACCGAGCCGCTGACGGCAGGCAAGAATATAATAAGCTGCGTTGTCGGGCGTATCGGCCCGGAAAGTGTTGGCCATCAGCAGCCGGTGGCCATCGAGCACAATGACATCGAGTGACTTCTGACGGGCATTCACCACCATCTTCAGATTGTTGCCCTGCGCCCCCTTCGAGGCGAAATAGCGGCTGAGGGCTCCAAGGTGGCTCATGATTCTGATGCGGTGGAATGTGCGGTTGAGAAATCCGCGCAGGTCAGTCTCCAGCCCCATGAGTATGGTCGCGTTTCGGGTTCCGGTTTCATCGGCCTCCATTACGAGGGATGAATTAGGGAAGGCGGCGTTGAAAAGCAGCTGCCGGTCTGATTCGGAACTGCATTCCGACGGAACCACGGTCAGCTCTTCAGTCTCTATGACGCATGTCACCTGCCTGAAGTCGCTCAGAAGTATAGGGTTGTCATAGATGACGCTTTCGATTGCCTGGAGCCTCGAAGACGCATTAGGATCGAGGACAATCCGCCGGTAGATCAGCGAATTGTCCTCGACTATAGAGTAGATTGCCACATGGATCTCATCCCTGCTTATGCGGAGCAGGAGGTTGCATATTTCAGGCTTTTCAATCCGTTGGCTGTCAAAAGATCCGTTTGTCATCAAGTTGATAAAGCAGAGTGTGGAAAGGGGTGTGTATTACTGCTTGACGATGTTGGGAACATCACCCCACTTGTTGGGCACGGGTTCGCTTTCCTTGACGGTGAACACGAGGTAGATGATACCGCCCACCAGAGGAATGAAGTTAATGAGGAGCCACCAGCCCGAACGGCCGATGTCGTGCATGCGTCTTACCGACAGGCCGAGTGCGGGAAGCAGTATGCCGAGATAGACTATTCCGAGAGCGATGGAAGAGAGTGTTTCGCTCCAGCAGAAAATGACGGAGACAGCAATCATCGCGATGAAAATGAAAAGCATGAACCACCAGTATTCAGACCGTGACGCACGACCTTTGAAATTGCAGTAGTTCACAGTGAGTGCGCGCTTTACGGCCTCACCGAAAGGAAGTTGAAGCTGATACATTGTAAGAAGGTATTAATGTTAAGTTTATGTAAATGATATAACCTTGACGGTATAATGCAAAGGTAACAAAAATTCACAAATGAGTCAAATATGGTGAATAAAAATATTCGTGGCGTGAATTCTTTTAGGCCGGAGTGGGAAAGCTCACGGATTTTGACTAATTTTGCATGAATAATGTATAAAGAACAAAATATAAATATCTGACAAAAATGGCAAACTGGTTTGAGACGAAAGTCCGCTACGATAAGACAATGGAAAATGGCTCGATCAAAAAAGTGACTGAAGCCTATATGGTTGATGCTCTCTCGTTCACAGAGGCAGAAGCCCGTATCTCCGAAGAAATCGCTCACTTCACTTCTGATTTTTCGGTGTCGGCTGTAAAGCGCACCAAGATCGCCGAGATTTTCCGTGAAAGAACCGGTGACAAATGGTATCTTGTCAAAGTGGCGTTCATCACGCTTGACGAAAAGACCGCTGTAGAGAAGAAATCTATTTCGCAGATTCTTGTCGCAGCCGACAGCTTCAAGGAGGCCTATGACAACTTCATGGAGGGCATGAAAGGCACAATGGCCGATTTCGAAATCAATACCATCCAGGAGACTCTGATCATGGATGTATATGACGCTGACCTCTCAGGCGACAGCAAGCCTGCCGATGCATAATCCAAGCACAATCATCTTTGAATTCAACCTTTGAAACTTCGCTTATGGCAGGACACGTCACGGAAAATCTTCAAAGACTGCGCGCCACTCTTCCCGACGGAGTGGTCCTTGTGGCCGTCTCAAAATTTCATCCGTCCGAAGCTTTGGCCGAGGCTTACGAGGCCGGCCAGAGGGTGTTCGGCGAGAGCCGTGCGCTTGAGCTTGAAGCAAAGGCGGCTGAATTGCCTGGGGATATAGAGTGGCATTTCATAGGCCATCTTCAGACCAACAAGGTGAAGAAGGTGGTGGCCGCTGCATCGATGATCCACAGCGTGGATTCAGACCGTCTGCTCCGGTCCATCGATGCCGAAGCGCGCAAAGCCGGGCGCTGTCCCGGAGTCCTGCTGCAGCTCCATGTGGCCCGTGAGGAAACAAAATTCGGTTTTACACCTGCCGAACTCCTTGAATTTGTCACTCCCCAGCTTGTTGCTTCGCTTGAAGGAGTTGAATTCAGGGGAGTGATGGGCATGGCCTCCAATGTGGATGACGAAGAGCGCATCCGCGCTGACTTCCGTGAGATCCGCAGGGTTTTCGACAGACTGAAATCTACGGTGTTTGCTTCTTCACCGCGATTTGACACCGTCAGCATGGGCATGAGCCATGACTGGCCGGTGGCAGTGCAGGAGGGGAGCACGATGGTGCGCGTCGGGACTTCGATTTTCGGCGAAAGAGAATATTGAATTCAATAACAGAGAGGGAGAGGAGACATAAGCAGAGCAGTGATACTATGGCAGAAATCAGGAAAATAGCTATTGCGACAGGCACTCGTGCCGACTGGGGGCTTCTCAGCGGGATTGCGCGGGCTCTGGCCGCACGTGCCGACTGTGAGGTCACAATCCTTGCCACCAACATGCACCTTTCCCCGCGCTACGGCAATACGATTTCCGAGATCGTGGCCGACGGCTTTGCCGATCCGGTCAGAGTAGAGATGCCGTTGTCGGCTGATACAGACTGCTCGACAGTCGAAGCTATGGCCGTGTGTATGTCAGGCATGGCCCGTGAACTCTCGCGTCTGCGCCCTGACCTCATAGTCATTCTCGGCGACCGTTTTGAAATGCTCGCCACCGCCACGGCTGCTCTGATGCTGAGAGTGCCGATAGTGCATATTGCCGGCGGCGAAATTTCAGAAGGCGCCATTGACGACAGCATCCGCCATTCGATCACCAAAATGGCATCTCTCCACCTGACGGCCACAGAGCCTTACCGCCGGCGCGTAATAGCGATGGGCGAGGCTCCGGACCGTGTCATCAATACAGGAGCCATCGGCGTCTATAACATTCTTCATGAGCCCCTGCTGACACGCCGGGAACTTGAAGAGTCGATAGACTTCGATCTGACAGACAAGTCTGTTCTGGTCACATATCATCCGGCTACTCTTGACGATGAAGATCCGGCAGTGCGCTGCAAGGCTCTTCTTGATGCTCTTGACCGTTTTGAGGACCACAAGGTGCTGATGACCTATCCGAACAACGATCCGAGAGGCCGCATAATCATTGATCTCATTGAAGCCTATGCCGCCGCGAGGCCCGGCAGGGTCAGAGTAGTGCCCTCGCTCGGCAAGCTGCGCTATCTTTCCGCATTGCGCTGCGTAAGCGCTGTTGCCGGCAACTCATCGAGCGGAATAGTTGAAGTTCCGTCAATGCACATTCCGACTGTGGATATAGGTATGCGTCAGCGCGGCCGGTTGTGCGGTAAGAGCGTGATCCATTGCGGCGACAGCACGCAGGAGATCGCCGACGCTCTTTCATATGCTCTCAGTGACGACGGCCGGCGTCTTGCGCGTGAGGCTGAAAATCCGTATTACTGTCCCGACACTCTTGATGTCATTGTAAAGGCAATCGCCGAGACTCCACTGCAAACCCTTCAGACAAAGAAATTTTATGACCGATAACCAAGCGCTCGTCATCATTCCGGCCCGTGGCGGCAGCAAGGGAATTCCGCGTAAGAACATAAAGGAGTTCTGCGGACGTCCTCTGATCCACTATTCCATTGAGGTGGCCAAGGCCGTCGCGCCTGATACCCATATCATCCTTTCGACTGACGATGACGAGATTCGTCACTGCGCCACTCTTGCCGGCCTGCCGGTCAGCTACCGCCGCCCCGCGGAGCTCGGCGGTGACAAAGTTGGATCGCGTGAGGTGATACTCGATGCGATGGACTGGGCCGACAGCGAGGGGCTTATATATAATAAGGTGGTGCTGCTTCAGCCCACCTCTCCGCTGCGGACTGTCGGTGACGTGGAAGAGTGTCTGAAACTCTATACTCCTGACTGCGATATGGTGGTCAGTGTGGCCGAGGCAGCCTGCAATCCGTATTATGACTGTTTTGAGACACAGCCTGACGGCACACTCCGGGTCTCGAAGGGTGACGGACGGATCACCCGGCGCCAGGATGCCCCGAAAGCATGGCAGTTCAACGGCGCGGTCTATGTGATCAATCCTGAGTCTGTCAGACGGATGGCTCTCGGCGAATTTCCGCGACGCATCCCATATGAGATGCCCCGTTCGAGATCAGTGGATCTTGACACGCCTCTTGACTGGACAATAGCAGAAACAATAATCCGAAACACCCATTGAGAGCCATGCAGATCGACAGACATATAATATCTGAAAATGCCACTCTGTCAGAGGCACTCCGTATGCTCAACGACCTTTCAGGCGGAGTAATGACTCTGATAGCGGTAAATGACGGAAACCGGATGACCGGCACGCTGACCGACGGAGACGTGCGCCGGGCTTTGCTTTCAGGCATCGGACTTGATGCTCCGGTGGCATCTGCCATGTTCCGCAGGTTTCATGCTCTGAAGGAGGACTGTATAGATCCGGCAGAGGTCCGCGCGATCCGCCGTCGGGGCATAAGACTGATTCCGGTGCTTGACAATGAGGGCCGGGTGGTCAGAATGATTGACACATGTCTGACCCGGACTGTGCTTCCGGTGCGCGCTGTGCTGATGGCCGGAGGCAAGGGTGAACGCCTGCGCCCTATGACACTGACAACTCCGAAACCGCTTCTCGAAATCGGAGGCAAGGCAATCATTGACTACAATATAGAAGCTCTGGCCGCAGTCGGTGTGAATGACATCAGCGTGACGGTCAACTATCTCGCCGAACAGCTTGAAGAGCATTTCGCCACTCCGGTTGCCGGTGTCAGTGTGAAATGCGTCAGAGAGACAAAAGCGCTTGGTACCATCGGCTCCGTGGCGCTTGTCGATCTGCCGGAAGAGGGTGAGACGATAGTGATGAACTCAGACCTGCTGACCACAGTGTCATTCGAAGACCTGTATCTCCGGCACACATCCGAACAGGCCGATGTCACGATTGCAGTCGTGTCATACAACGTCACTGTCCCTTATGCTATTCTTGCCACCGAAGGCGAGCGGGTGCTGAGTCTGGAAGAGAAACCTTCATACAGCTATTACGCCAACGCCGGCATATATCTATTCTCCAACCGCCTGCTCAGGCGTCTTGACCGTGAAAGCCGCATGGATGCCCCCGATCTAATCGGGCAGGCCATTGCCGAAGGTCTGAAAGTGACCTATTATCCTATCAACGGCACCTGGATCGACATCGGCTCTCCGGCCGATTTCGCCCACGCCCGCGAGCTGATGGCCCATGTCCGTCAGACTCGTTAAACGATATATCAGAAAGATTGTTAAGTAAATAATAAAATATTCCATCGTCATGGCTGATTCAAACTTCATAGACTATGTAAAAGTCCTCTGCCGATCAGGCAAGGGTGGCGCCGGTTCGCGTCATTTCTACCGAGCAAAATATGTTCCCAAAGGAGGTCCTGACGGGGGTGACGGCGGTCGTGGCGGTCATATAATACTCCGTGGCAACAGCCACATGTGGACCCTGCTGCCCCTCCGCTACCGCCGCCATATATTTGCCGGCAACGGCCAGAGCGGTTCCGGTGGACGCTCGTTTGGCAAGGACGGAGAGGACGTGATTGTCGACGTGCCCTGCGGAACTGTTGTTTTCGATGCCGAAACCGGCGAATTCCTCTGCGAGGTGACATCTGACGGCGAAGAGGTGAAGCTGCTTCGCGGCGGCAGAGGCGGTCTTGGCAACTGGCACTTCAAAAGCGCCACAAACCGCACTCCCCGCTATGCCCAGCCCGGAGAACCGGCTATAGAGAAGAGCATTATCCTTGAACTGAAACTTCTTGCCGATGTAGGTCTTGTCGGTTTCCCGAATGCCGGCAAATCGACCCTGCTGTCATCCATCTCCGCTGCCCGTCCCAAGATTGCCGACTATCCTTTCACCACTATGGAGCCACAGTTGGGCATAGTATCCTATCGTGGCGACAGTTCTTTTGTGATGGCCGATATTCCAGGTATCATCGAAGGTGCGAGCGAGGGCAAGGGCCTTGGACTGCGTTTCCTGCGCCATATAGAGCGCAACGCCGTGCTTCTATTCATGGTGCCCGCTGACGCTGATGACATAAAGGCGCAATACGATATCCTTGTCGGCGAACTCGAACGGTTCAACCCCCAGCTGTCAGACAAGCCACGTGTGCTTGCCGTGTCAAAGAGCGATATGCTTGATGAGGAACTCATGGCTGAGATCGAGGCAACCCTGCCTGAAGGAGTGCCCCACATCTTCATTTCCGCAGTGACAGGCATGGGCCTCACGGAGTTGAAAGATATGCTCTGGCGCGAGATCACTGACGAACGCAACCGCATAGACACGGCACCGATCACTCATAGGCCGCTTGACGGGCATCACCGTGTGCGTGAGGAAGATGAATTCATCTTCGAAAACGTACCTGCTCCGGCTGATGACGAAGAGGAATTCATTGACGACGAGGATTTCGAGGGTGAGGATTACGGCTATGAGATGCTCGACGAAGATGACTATGATGTCTGATCTGTAAAACGTTGACTGAAACCTGTGGCCGGGCATAATGAATTAGGCAGATGGGGTGAGGTGATAGCGCGTGAGCTGCTTCTCACCCAAGGCTATGCCATATGTGGCGAGAACATTCGTATCAGCGGCGTGGAGATTGACTTCATCGCCACGAAAGACGATGTGATCTGCTTTGTCGAGGTGAAGACCCGGTCGACTGACTTTGTGGACCCGGTCGAAGCCATTGACCGGCGTAAGCGCAGCCGCCTTGTCAAAGCCGCTGATTCCTACATGCGCCAGTATGAGATTCCGCTTGAACCGCGTTTTGACATAGTCATCATCATCGGATCGCCGGAGTCATATACAATCGAGCATATACCTGACGCTTTTCTCCCCTCGCTCAACAACCGTTGAACAGGCTTTTTGAAACTTTTTTGTGTGTCTCCGCATTATCGCACTAAACCGGTTTGCAGAGGCACTATTTTTGTGTCAGGTTTTTTCATAGCAAGTATCCAGACACACTCTCAAAAAAGTCTTTATGGCGACAACGGTTTTAAAAGCACTATTTCACTGCATCAGACACAGTAAAAAGACAACGGCATCGGGTTCGGGCGCAATCTGCGGTCCCTGAGTCCGATACCGTTTGAAAATTCAGTAGATTGTATGGATTCAATATCTGTGCGGTCCGCTTTGTCAGGCTTCGACCTCGCGGCCTTTGAGCCACACGCGGCTTATGAGCGGAGTGGCGTAGGCATAGGGGAAGAAGTCGACCGATGACATCGGCTTTGTGAGATAGAAGCTGGCAATCTTGCCGGGGGCAATCGAGCCGTAGTCGCGGCTTTCGTTCATGGCGTAGGCTCCGTTGATGGTAGTGGCGTTTATAGCCTCAGCCGGAGTCATTTTCATTTTGATGCATCCGAGCGACATAACCATGCGCATGTTGCCTGATGGCGATGAGCCGGGATTGTAGTCTGAGGCGAGGGCAACGATGGCTCCGCTGTCAATGGCTTTGCGGGCCGGACCATAGGGCATTCCGAGGAAGAAAGAGGCTCCGGGGAGCATAGTGGCTACGGTCTGACCGGCGGCCAGAATTTCGATTTCCTCTTCTCCGATGCGTTCGAGGTGGTCGACAGACAGAGCCTTGTGGGCCACTCCGACCTGCACTCCGCCTGAGACAGCGAGCTCATTGGCATGGATCTTCGGGCGCAGGCCGTAGCGGGCTCCTGCTTCAAGAATGCGGTCGGTCTCTTCGACAGTGAAGAATCCGGTGTCGCAGAAAACATCTACGAAGTCTGCCAGACCTTCGGCTGCCACGGCGGGAATCATCTCCTTGCAGACAAGATCCACATACTCGCCCTGGCGTCCCGAATAGGCACGTCCTACGGCATGTGCGCCCAGAAACGTCGCCTTTACCTTCAGCGGTGTGCTTTCGGCTATGCGCTTTATGACGCGGAGCATTTTCATCTCGTCGGCGGTGGTCAGGCCGTAGCCGCTTTTGATTTCCACGCATCCGGTGCCCATTGCCATGATCTCGTGCACTCGCGTCATAGCCTGGCGGTAGAGTTCCTTTTCCGGAGTTTCATGAAGCAGATCAGCGGAGTTGAGTATGCCGCCTCCGCGTTTTGCGATCTCCTCGTAGCTCAGACCGTTGATCTTGTCAATAAACTCGCGTTCACGGCTGCCGGCATAGACTATATGGGTGTGGGAGTCGCAGAACGCCGGGAATATATATCCGCCCTTGGCGTCGATACACAGTTCTCCCGGTTCTGCCTCAGGACATGAATCCATTGAGCCGAAAGCGCTGAAGCGGTCTTTTTCGGTGCGGAGCCAGGCGTTTTCGATCAGACCGATAGTGCTCATCTCTTTTCCGCGGAGGAAAAGGGTGTCCCCGCCGTCACTGCCGACGAGGACTCCGATATTGGTGATCAGCATTGTGAGAATCAGGAATTGGTGCGTAGGAATTCAACGGAGGCAGCGATGTAGGGCGACATGACGGTGTCATTGTCAATGAACGGCACGACTTTGCGGTATGCCTTGTGCCAGGCTTCGAGTTCCGGCGATGACTTGAGCGGACGCCGCAGGTCAAGTGCCTGGGCTGCGTTGAAAAGTTCGATGGCAAGCACGCGTTCGGTGTTGTCGACCACACGGCAGAGTTTGGTTGCCGAGTTTCCGCCCATAGAGACGTGGTCTTCCTGCCCCTGCGAGGAGGGGATCGAGTCGCAGCTCGTGGGCCAGCAGTAGCCTTTTGACTGGTTGACAATCGAGGCTGCCGCATACTGCGGAATCATGAATCCGCTGTTGAGGCCGGGGTTGGCCACAAGGAATGGCGGCAGGTTGCGGGCTCCGGAGATCAGACGGTAGATGCGGCGTTCGGAGATGCTGCCGAGCTCGGCTATGGCAAGGGCGAGATAGTCCATCGGCAGGGCTATGGGTTCGCCGTGGAAATTTCCGGCAGAGACTATGATGTCTTCTTCAGGGAAGATAGTGGGATTGTCAGTCGGAGAGTTGATTTCTGTCTCGATCACGTTGCCTGCATAAGCGAGAGCGTCTTTGACTGCTCCGTGGACCTGAGGCATGCAGCGGAATGAATAGGGGTCCTGCACATGCTTTTTGGGCTGGCTGATGAGTTCGCTGCCTTCGAGATGGCTGCGTACGGCACGGGCGGTGGCAAGCTGGCCCGGATGAGGACGCACGGCGTTGACGGAATCGCCGAACGGTTCGATGCGGCCGTCAAATGCATCGAGTGACATTGCGCCGATTTTGTCAGCGAGCGCGCTCAGGCGGCGAGCGCGGAGGATGGCATGGACAGCGTGTGATGACATGAACTGGGTGCCGTTCAGAAGTGCGAGCCCCTCTTTGGACACGAGTCTTACCGGCTGCCATCCTTTTTCGGCAAGTACTTCGGCCGCCGGACGGATCTCACCTTTATATAATACTTCGCCGAGTCCGAGCAGAGGAAGGCACATGTTGGCAAGTGGCGCGAGGTCGCCTGAGGCTCCTAAGGAGCCGAGCTGATAGATGACCGGGAGGATATCGTCATTGAAGAAGTCGACAAGGCGCTGCACTGTTGACAGTTGTACGCCTGAATTGCCGAATGACAGAGACATGATCTTGGTGAGAAGCATGATCTTGACAATCTGCGGGTCGACTTTCTCGCCGCAGCCGCAGGCATGTGACTTTACCAGGTTTTCCTGTAGCTTTGAAAGGTCCTGGCTGTCAATGGATATGTTGCAGAGCGAGCCGAAACCGGTGGTGATGCCGTAGATTGGATGGTCACATTCGCTGATTTTGTCATCGAGATATTGACGGCAGCGGGTTATGCGGCTTACGGCTTCGTCGCTGAGCGCTATTTTCAGTTTGTTTTCGATTATTTCGCCTACGCGCTGGATGGTGAGGCGTTCGGGGCTGATATAATGGATCATGGATGAGTAGTAGATTTGGGTGGGTGGAGATTTTTAGAGTTCACTGAATGCCTGGGCTATGAGGCTGTCATCTGCGATGTTGGGGAGGGTTACTTTCAGCAAGGGGGTGCGTTCCATTTCGCGCTTGATTGCCGAGATAGCACCTTTGTTTCGGGCCCAGCTGCGACGGGCTATGCCGTTGTTGACGTCCCATAGGAGCATTTCGTCAATGTGGCGGCGGGAGTCTTCTGAGCCATCGATCACCATGCCGAATCCTCCGTTGATCACTTCGCCCCAGCCTACACCGCCGCCGTTGTGGATCGAAACCCAGGTGGCTCCGCGGAATGAATCGCCGATGACGTTGTGGACTGCCATGTCGGCTGTGAACTGTGATCCGTCGTAGATATTGGATGTCTCGCGATAAGGAGAGTCGGTGCCTGACACGTCATGATGGTCGCGACCAAGCACTATGGGGGCCGAGATTTCTCCGCGGGCTATCGCGTCATTGAACGCCTGGGCTATCTTGGTGCGGCCTTCAGAGTCGGCGTAGAGAATGCGGGCCTGTGAACCGACCACGAGTCTGTTTGGTCCGGCCTCGCGGATCCAGTGGATGTTGTCGCGGAGCTGGCCTTTGATCTCTTCAGGAGCATCTTTGAGTATCTCTTCGAGTACTTCGGCTGCAATGGCATCGCTCTTGGCGAGGTCTTTGGCTTTGCCTGATGTGCAGACCCAGCGGAATGGTCCGAAGCCATAGTCGAAGAAGCTCGGCCCCATGATGTCCTGGACATATGAGGGGTAGCGGAAGGTGCCGTCGGCTTTCATGATGTCAGCGCCGGCGCGTGATGATTCAAGCAGGAAGGCATTGCCGTAGTCGAAGAAATACATGCCGTTTTCCGTCAGACGGTTGATGGCTGCAACCTGCCTGCGCAATGATTCGCGGACTTTGGATTTGAATTCTTCAGGATTTTCAGCCATCATGGTCTTTGCTTCCTCGAAACTCAGACCTGCCGGGTAGTATCCGCCGGCCCAGGGATTGTGGAGAGAGGTCTGGTCGGAACCGAGGTCAACTCTGACTCCGTCAGCGGCGAGGCGTTCCCAGAGGTCTACCACATTGCCCTGATAGGCGAGCGATACGGCCTCGCGGTTTTTGCGGGCTTCGGCGGTGCGAGTCATGAGATCGTCAAGCGAGGTGTAGACTTCGTCCACCCAGCCCTGGCTGTGGCGGGTCTCTACGGCCTTGGGGTTGACTTCTGCTATGATACTGACAACTCCGGCAATGTTGCCGGCTTTTGGCTGTGCGCCTGACATGCCGCCGAGTCCGGCAGATACGAAAAGCATACCGCCGAGGTCATGCTCGCCTTCTTTGAGACGTTTGCGCCCGGCGTTGAGCACTGTGATGGTGGTGCCGTGGACAATGCCCTGAGGCCCGATGTACATGTAGGAGCCGGCTGTCATCTGGCCGTATTGCGATACGCCCATAGCGTTGAAGCGTTCCCAGTCATCGGGTTTGGAATAGTTGGGGATCACCATGCCGTTTGTGACGATGACGCGCGGAGCGTCGGGGTGGGAGGGGAAAAGACCGAGCGGATGGCCGGAATACATCACCAGTGTCTGCGAGTCGGTCATCTCCGAGAGATATTTCATAGTGAGCAGATACTGTGCCCAGTTCTGGAAAACGGCACCGTTGCCGCCGTAGGTGATCAGTTCGTGGGGATGCTGGGCCACCCGCGGATCGAGATTGTTCTGGATCATCATCATGATCGCGGCGGCCTGACGTGAACGGGCCGGATAATCTTCGATGGGGCGTGCATACATTTCATATGAAGGACGGAAGCGGTACATGTAGATGCGTCCGTAGGTCTCAAGTTCTCCGGCGAATTCGCGAGCCAGTTCGGCATGCAGATGTTCGGGGAAGTAGCGGAGGGCGTTTTTCACGGCCAGCCGCTTTTCAGCCGGCGTGAGTATGTCTTTGCGTCTGGGAGCGTGGTTGACGCTCGTATCATAGGGCTGTGCGGCAGGGAGGCTGTCGGGGATGCCGGCGCCTACGGCAGCACGAAATTCTTCTTTAGTCATGTTGCTGTATGGGGGGTATTGTTCGTGGTATTTTCTTTGCGGAGAGGCATCAGTCGGCCGAGAGCACATCATTGACAAGCTCAAGCACTCTGGCTTCAGCTTCCATTGATTTTGCCGCTATTTCGGCGGCGCGGGCGGTTAGACGGGCAGCTTCCTCGCGGTTTTTGAGCGAAGCGGCATTGATGCGGACATTGAGCTGTGCGCCGAGGACAGCCGAACGTGCGGCCAGTGCGCCTACACCGGCATCGCTGACAGATGCGGGATTGCCTGTGCGGGCCATTGATTCAAGAAGCGGGAATGTCTCGGCTGCGGCTTCCATAGTCGACAGCGGAATGCGGGTGGCATAGAGTGTGGCATCCTCGATTGCGGCTGCGCGGGCTGCTTTTTCCTCATCGGTAGACTTGGGCATCTTGAAGGCATCCATTATGCGGTTGAAAGCCTCTGTGTCTTCATTGACAAGATGCAGAAGCCGCTGCATCAGTTCCTGGCCTTTGTCAGCCTGATCGGAGAATTCTTTCCAGCGGTCGTCCCATCCGGCCTTGTGGCTTGAAAGGTTTGCCACCATAGTGCCGAGAGCAGCGGCGAGCGCACCCATGTAGGCTGAAATGGAGCCTCCGCCGGGAGCGGGAGACTCTGATGCGGTTTCTTCGGCGAAGCCGGTGCATGTCAGATCAGTCAGCTTCTTTCCTTCGCCTTTGGGCGCGATGAGATATTCGATCACCTTTTCTTCAGGACGGAAGGGGCTGAGTTCGTCAAGGCCCATTGACTTGACGGCCATGCGTATGATCTCGCTTTCGGCAATGCCTGTGGAGCGCTGCTGCTTGTGGAGGAAGTAGCGTCCGGCTTCAATGAGAGTGCGTTTCGGGACGAGGCCCACGATTTCAGTGCCTGTCACTCGCAGACCGCGTTCGCCGGCTGCGCGGCAGACTTCGTCAAAGGCTATGTGGAGAGGAGTGGTCGATATGTCGGTGATGTTCATTGACACCTGGGCTATGCCGTATTCGTCAATGAACCATCCGATGGCTTTGGTCGCTTTCAGCGTTCCGGGCTGCATTATCGTGTTTCCGTTTTCGTCTTTCAGCGGTTTGCCGTTTGGCTTGCCGCCTTCGCGGACCGGACGGCCTTTTTCACGGACATCGAATGCGATGGCGTTGGCGCGGCGGGTGGAGGTTGTGTTGAGGTTGAAGTTCACGGCTATGAGAAAGTCGCGGGCGCCGACGGTTGTGGCTCCTGTGCGGGCCGCTTTTTCGTCAAACGGACGGTCGCCGAAATCCGGGCCTTTGCCGGGATGGTTCATCTTTTCAGGGAGTGCTTCATATTCGCCTGCGCGACACACTGCCAGATTGCGGCGTTCGGGAGTGAAGGCTGCGGCCTCATAGCAGTAGGTCGGTATTTCGAGTTCATCGGCTATGCGCTTGGCGAGTTTGCGTGAAAGCTCGGCGCATTCTTCGAGGCTTATGCCGGAAATGGGGATGAGGGGGCAGACATCGGTTGCACCCATGCGCGGATGTGCACCGTGGTGGCTGCGCATGTCGATCAGCTCGGCAGCGCGTCTGACGCCTCTGAATGCGGCTTCGACTACGGCTTCAGGCTCTCCTACGAAAGTGACTACCGTGCGGTTGGTGGCTTCTCCGGGATCTACATCGAGAAGGCTTATGCCTTTGACGCTTTCTATGGCATCGGTAATTGACTTGATGACGGTCTTGTCACGTCCCTCGCTGAAATTGGGGACACATTCGATAATTCGTGTTTCCATGGAAATGGTTAAGTATTTTGGTGGTTTTTAAGGTTGCAAGGAGGAGATGTGCAAATGTAGTGATTTAGTTAGAATATTCCATAGAATAATATCCCAAAATTCGGTGTCCGGACACTATGTTTTATTCTGTGTTTTCCGGAATTATCCGTTGATCAATCCGTTGAGGGGGAGTTCGCGGGTGCTTTTCACTTCATCAAGCACAAAGCAGCTGTTGAGCGAGCCTATGCAGTCGAGGTCACCGAGTATGCGCAGCAGAAAGTCCTGATAGGCATGCATGTTGCGTGTGTAGATTTTCAGCAGGAAATCATAATCACCTGAGATATTGTAGCATTCGGCAATTTCAGGGATGTTTTTGACGGCTTTCATTATGCGCAGTGCGTTTTCCTGGGTGTGCTGTTTCATCTTGAGGTAGCAGAATGCCACGAATCCGCAGTCGATTTTCTCCGCGTCGAGCACTGCTACGTAGCGTTTGATGTATCCGTCACGTTCGAGGCGTTTGACGCGTTCGAAGGTAGGGGTGGGTGAGAGATGTATGGCAGCTGCAAGCTCCTTGTTGGTGAGGCGGCAGTCATGCTGCAGACAGTCAAGTATGTGGAGATCTGTCTTGTCGAGTGATAGTGTCTGGCTCATAGTTGCAGTAATGGAAGTGGAAAAATATTCTGTTTGAAACGTGAAATTGTTGTGCTTGCAGGTATTTTTACCTTGTATCGCTTGCTAAATTAGATATATTTTCTGTATTTTGCAAATATGTTGGGAAAATATTTCAGGTAGCGTAAATTTGCGCAGTTGTTGGCGTTATTCAGCCGTTATGCGGCCATAGAAATTCGCATGATGGCATAGGCGTTCTGCAACACTGAATAGAATAATGAAAACAGAATACTTTACCTTGGCGGGCAGGCATTTGAAAAGTATGAGAATTTTGATGTTTTTTCAAAGGGAACCGCTCATTGCGCATCCTTAATTTAGCATGTTATTTCAATTATTCCAATTTTACACTTAACATATCATTAAGCCTGAATTAATCGACATACTCGCACACATCGGTCGTCAGAGATCGTGAGACTCTCGTCGGTTACGGTCGTGTAAAACAAATGATCGGTTCCCTTTTTTTGCTGTCTCAGCATATTTTCAGACTGCTTCAGGCAGTTGCTTAAAGATAGCTCAGGAACTCCCGTTCGTCAGAGGGATGTGAGCCGGCGATTTTTTGACGCATACGTCGGCGGGTAGTATAAAGAGTGTTGCGGTTTAGATCGAAGAACATCAGTATTACCGGAACTGGTAGTCTCAGGGAAGAGCAAATGAAAATCTGATACTCTTTGTCGGAAAGTCCAGGCATCTGTCTGCGAAAGCGGTTTATGATGCAATTGTTTTCACTGTCAGCCAGATATTCCAGGAAAGTCTGAAAATCCGGATTATTTACGAAATTTTTGATTTCTTGTTCCACATTATGAGCGGTTTTGCTTTTTATGGATTCTTTTTGGTTTGATTCATAGTAAGTCTCGCATAGCAAACGTATTGTGTCAAGATGCTTCCGAGAAATCGAAAACCGTGGCTCATTTCCATCTGATGCTGTTGTCCGGACGTGAACGTCCTCGGATTTAGCACTGTCGTGATTCCGATCGTTTAAGATCGATTCCAGTTCTTCAGCGAGAGCTATGATCTGCTCGTCTTTCTGTTTCTGAATTTTCCGGCTATGGCTCACGAACGCTGCTGCCCCGATGCCGCCGGTGATGATAAGGATTATCAGAATTGTCAGTTTGATCAGATCATTCTGATAGCTGAGTTCCATGACATCAATATCGTTTCTGCTAAATTCGACAGCAGAGCTACAAACTTTCTGACGTGTTATTTCGTCAAGAACCGAATCAGTTTCAGCAAAAGCTTTCTTCAATTGCAGATATGCCTCTTTGGTGTTGCCGGTCTCAAATAGAATCTCAAACGGAATCTCGGCATGTATGCCATATTTTATTTTGGCGGAATCTATAAGCCTGACGGCAGTCTCGTGTCTGCCTGACTGCCACAAGGCATCAATGTATGACCGGTATTGCTGCGGAGTTGCTTTGTTGGGGGATAATTCCATGTATCGGTAGTAACAGTCAGCCGCTTTCGAGAAGTTTTTTAATTTTAAGTGGCTGTCGGCCATCAGACCATGTGCCTGCCGGATAGAAGCCGTGTCTTTTTGGCGGGTAGCATCTGAGAGCACTTCGGTCAATAGTGTCAATGACTCTGCGCAGCGTCCGGCATTGTTAAGTGAGTTTGCCAGTTTTAAAGTCTGGAGTTGAAGACTGACAGTGTCTCCGCTCGTTCTGAATGCCTGACAGGCAAGACTGTCATATGCCGCAGCTTCAGAAAATGCAGACATTTTGTTGTATATTCGGGCTATCTCTGATTGGGCCCGTCCAAGCCATAGATACTGATTCTGAGATTCAGCCAGTTGTCCGGCTTTGATGAGGTCGGTGATTGCATCGGAATATTTGCGCGCGTTTGCGTTGATTATTCCTGAATAGTAGTGACCCAACATCCTTTGAATTGGATTGGATGACTTGTTGGCGTCATAAAAGTCTACCGCAAAGCTTATCAGAGAGTCTGAATTTTCATTAATATGGTTATAGTGTTTTGCTTGAGTAAGATATAGTGCGTATTGAGCCTGCAGATATTCGGATTTTATGTCTGAAGGATTGATCGATAGAAGGATATTCAGCGAGGAATCAGGCTGCTCGTCCATAAGCATACAGGCGCTATCAAGGCTTTTGGCGGTTTCTCTGTCCAAAAGATCTAATTTGAGAAGGGTTGTTGACAATATTGTAAATACTATGATTATAAGCAGTATTTTTTTCATTAAAGAAATGTTTAGATTGTAGAACGCAAAGGTATCCCAAAGGATGAACTGCTACAAATTTATAATATAATACGGAGGATTCCAAATTGTTTCAATTCAGCGACAGGTTCGTTTGTCGATTTTGTATCGGTCTTGAATAGGCTTTCATGATTGTATTGTATCCGTCGTGTTTATTTGGATTGTGTATGGATTTTTTAACTTAATCGTATCTTTATGTTAAATCGTTCGGTTGTTTAGAGACTTACGTAGGCGATAATAGGACATGGTCTGATCTGGTGAACAAAAAACATAAATTGTTCGCGTGTCTAATGGGTTGATAAACAGTGTGTATTCGTTCGATGAACAATGTGAGGTATGTGCTTGCGTGTTACACAAAACGGACCTAATTTTGCCGGTGAAAAGTAAATTCAAACCAAAACTACTATAAAATTTAAAATAATGTTGTCTATGATTGTGCATTACCTTTCATCACCGGCGACAGTCAACAAAATATCGTTCGCATTAGGATGGGTTTTGATTATAACTATGTCTTCCTGGCCCAGCTCACTGGCTATACAGATAACTATGGCGATATTATTCATTCTGTTCGTTATCTCTATGGTTTTGTGTATGGTCACACACGGCAAACTCTTCTTTTTAAACAATGATATCAGTCGGAATAAACTTGTGGATAGTTCGCTGTGGGTGGCGTGGATTTTGGCGTTTGCATTTGCCGGATTTTCGAGCCCGCTGGTTAAGGAGGCGATCTGCAATGCGGCGACTGTGATTCTTGTGGTTGGATTGATTTTCTATCCGTCAGCAGGCAGCACCAAAAATACAGAAGCGGATTGATCCATCCGACAATCCTTCTCATAAGTAACTCTTCAAAATTAAACGATATAATGTACATTAGTATCTCCTATGGAGGATCTTTTATACTCTCTGTGGTTTTATCCCGGTCAGAATCAAGTTCTTCATCGGTCGTTTATGTCTATAAACTCCCTCTAAATTAATTTTTCAGAGTTACTTATAAATTTACCCCCCCTCTTAAAAACGAGACTTCCTTGCCGATTTTGAAAAATGGCAGGGAAGTTGCGTTGTTTAATCAAATTTCTGTGTAACTTTGTAGCTCTAAAAAAGTAATAAGAAAAAGATATGGATTTGTTTGACAAGATCTCAGCCGACATAAAGAGTGCGATGCTTGCCCGCGAAAAGGTGCGTCTGGAGACTCTCCGAGGAATAAAAAAGGAATTTCTTGAAGCCAAGACCGCCAAAGGAGGCGACGGATCGCTCTCAGACGAGCAGGCAACCAAAATTCTGGCAAAGATGGCCAAGCAGCGCCGCGAGACAGCCCAGATATATGACGAACAGAACCGCATCGACCTTCGCGACAACGAACTGGCCGAAGCCGCAGTCATAGAGGAATATCTCCCCAAACAGCTGACTGATGAGGAACTCACAGCCGAACTGAAAAAGATAATCGCCGAAACCGGCGCTGTCTCGGCAAAGGAAATGGGCAAAGTCATGGGCGTGGCCTCGAAAACACTGGCCGGACGCGCCGACGGAAAAGTGATCTCCGCGAAAGTCAGAGAACTCCTCAACAATTGAAAATAAAGTATTTCACCATACATTACAGCAAAAATGCTTACCCTTCAGCAGATCAAAGAGGATCCCGAACGCATTATCGCGCGCCTCGCCGTCAAAGGATTTGACGGAAAACAGGGAGTCAACGATGTTATTGATTTCGATGACGAGCGCCGCTCTCTCCAATATCAGAACGACACTCTGGCAGCCGAACTGAAAAAGTATGCCGATTCGATCGGCCGTCTGATGAAAGAAGGCCGTCGCAACGAGGCTGACGAGGCCAAGAAAAAGGTAGCGGAAATCAAAGCCACACAGAAAGAAGTGGCCGACCGTCTGGCCGTGACCGAGAATGCCATCCGTGACATTCTGCTCGGTATGCCGAATATCCCTTGCGATGCAGTGCCTGAAGGCAAGACCGCAGAGGACAATGTGGTGGAGAAGACCGGTGGCCCGATGCCCGAACTTCCTGCCGATGCGCTCCCGCACTGGGAACTCGCCAAGAAGTACAATATCATCAACTTCGATCTCGGAGTCAAGATCACAGGCCCCGGCTTCCCCGTTTATATCGGCAAGGGCGCGCGTCTGCAGCGAGCTCTCATTCAGTTCTTCCTTGACCGTGCCGGCGATGCCGGATATCTTGAAATCCAGCCGCCCTACGTGGTGAACGAGGCCTCCGGCTACGGAACAGGGCAGCTGCCCGACAAGGAAGGCCAGATGTATTTCATCAACGAAGACAAACTCTACATGATCCCGACCGCCGAGGTGCCGGTGACCAATATCTATCGCGATGTCATCATCCCCGGCGAAGAGCTCCCGAAGAAAAACTGCGCCTACTCGGCATGCTTCCGTCGCGAGGCAGGGTCCTACGGCAAGGATGTCCGCGGTCTCAACCGTCTGCATCAGTTCGACAAGGTAGAGATTGTCCGCATCGAGAAGCCAGAAAACTCTTATGCGGCTCTTGAAGAGATGAAAGACCATGTGCAGGGACTGCTTGAGTCTCTCGGTCTGCCCTGGCACATACTCCGTCTCTGCGGCGGCGACATGAGCTTCACCTCTGCCATCACATTTGACTTTGAAGTCTATTCGGCAGCCCAGGGCCGCTGGCTTGAGGTTTCGTCGGTATCCAATTTCGAGACATATCAGGCAAACCGTCTCAAGTGCCGCTACCGTGGGGAAGACAAGAAAACCCATCTCTGCCATACGCTCAACGGTTCGGCACTCGCCCTTCCGCGCATCATGGCAGCCATCCTTGAAAACAACCAGACACCTCAGGGCATAGTTATCCCCGAATGTCTGCGCAAATACACCGGATTCGATATCATCGACTAAGCCGCCGTCAGGCGCAGTCAATCCTGTCAGATACACTGAATTGACCGCATCTCCCGAAGGATGAGAGGTGCGGTCAATTCAAACATTGAGGCCCGGCAGGTGTTTTAAAGAAATAAAATGAATTTGTTATGGAATCAACACGTCAAGCAAAAATATCACGTCTCCTTCAGAAGGAACTGAGTGAAATCTTCCGTCAGCAGACAGCCAAGACTCACGGCACACTCGTGTCGGTGAGCATAGTGCGTGTCTCGCCGGATCTCAGTGTCGCCAAAGCCTATCTGTCGATTTTTCCATCGGAAAAATCGCAGGAGCTGCTTGAAAGCATACGCGAAAGCGCCAAGACAATCCGTTATGAACTCGCGCAGCGTGTTCGCTTCCAGTTGCGAAAATGTCCGGAACTTTCGTTCTATCTTGACGATTCTCTGGATTATATCGACAACATCGACAAACTTCTGACCAAGTAGACAAACTTCTTACCCAACCCGGATGCCCGCTCTCAGGATTGCCATACGCTATCTTCTGGCCCGCAAAAGCCACACTGCCGTCAACGTCATCTCCTATATCTCGATGGCGGGGATTGCTGTGGCTGCAATGGCGATGATATGCGTGCTCTCCGTATTCAACGGGTTTTCCGATCTTGCATCCGAAAGGCTTTCACTCGTGGATCCTGACATAAGGATCTCGCGGGCTGACGGACGCATGATCTCTGATGCCGATTCGCTTGCCGGAGCTGTCAGACAGACTGCCGGAGTTACCGCAGTGATGCCTGTGCTCCGAGCCCAGGCTCTGGCTGTCTATGGTGATGTGCAGACACCGGTCAATATAGTCGGAGTGCCCGGAGACTATTGCGCAGTGTCAGAGATCGGTTCGCTTGTGATAGACGGCGAGATGGATATGTCAGATGACAGGCTTTTGCCTTGTGCGCTTCTCAGCGTAGGCACAGCCATGCAGCTCGGAGCACGGCCATCGACCGAACATCTGATGTGTCTGACCGTTCCACGGCGCATAGGGCGCATCAATCCGGCCTTTCCGATGGCGGCGTTCTGCACAGACACTCTTCTGGTCAGTGGAGTGTATCAGACAAATCAGGCCGAGCTTGACAATGACATGCTTTTCGTGCCTCTTGCGTCAGCCCGCAGGCTTTTGGACTATTCGGCAGAGGCTTCCTCGCTTGATGTTGGGATTGATCCATCGGCCGATGCCGCGGATGTGGCTGGCAGAGTCGCAGCCGCCCTGGGCCCTGACTACGTTGTGGCTGACCGTCTGCGTCAGCAGTCACATTCGTTCCGTATGATCTCGATTGAAAAGTGGATCACCTTCCTCATGCTTGTGTTTGTGCTTCTGATGGCGTCATTCAATATACTGTCATCACTCTCCATGCTCATCATAGAGAAAGAGGAGAGTCTGCGGATTCTCAGTTCGCTCGGTGCTCCGCTGTCGATGCTGCGCCGGATTTTTCTCTGTCAGGGTGTACTCGTGGCAGTGGCCGGCGGCGCGATAGGCATTCTGACAGGCATGATTCTCTGCCTGCTGCAGCAGCACTTCGGGCTGATAACGCTTGGCGGAGACCATTCACAGATGTCAATAGTAACATATCCCTGCAATCTACGTCTCGGAGATGTGCTTGTCACCTCGGCTGTCGTGCTGGTCATGGGACTTCTTTCTGGTTTTATATCGTCACGCGGAGTCAGGTCCGGCACTCTTCAAATGGCTTAGCGAAAAAAATATATATTATACATTTAAATAAAATAGAATCCCATTCTTCATCACTATGGCAACTCAGAACTCACATCGGTATTGTGTAATAATGTGTGGCGGCGTCGGAAGCCGATTCTGGCCTTATTCCCGTGAGAACTGCCCCAAACAGTTTATAGATTTTCTCGGCACCGGACGTTCGCTCCTTCAGATGTCATATGACCGCATTCTGCCTATCGTCCCGAAAGAAAACATTCTCGTTGTAACAAATGAAAAATATGCGCCGCTGATCCGCGAGCAGCTTCCGGATCTGCTGCCTGAAAATATATTGCTGGAACCTGCGCGCCGCAACACTGCTCCGTGCATCGCCTGGGCTGCTTTCCATATCGCGGCCATTGACCCGGCAGCCTCTATGATCGTGACTCCGAGTGACCATCTGATCACCCGTGAAAATATCTTCGAAGACTGCGTCAGACGCGGATTCGAGTTTGTAGAGAAAAATGACGCTCTTCTGACTCTCGGCATCACACCGGTCCGCCCTGAGACCGGCTACGGTTACATCCAGGTAGGTCAGGAGGCTGAACCAGGCATTCTGAAAGTGAAGACTTTCACAGAGAAACCCAATCTCGAACTGGCTAAAGTCTTCCTTGAGACAGGTGAATTTTTCTGGAATTCCGGCATCTTCCTTTGGCGCGCGTCAACCATAATAGACGCCCTGCGCAAGCATGATTCTGATCTGACAGTCCGTTTCGACCGCGGAGCCTCAGACTTCGGCACCCCCCGTGAGGAAGCCTTCATACGAGAGAATTTCGCATCATTCCCTGCCAACTCGATTGACTATGCGGTTATGGAGAAGGCTGACAATGTATATGTGGAATGTGTCAACTTCGGATGGAACGATCTCGGCACATGGAGCGCCCTTCATGACAACTCGCCCAAGAACGAGCAGAACAACGTGGCTCAGAACTGCAAAGTGCTCGCCTATGACAGCACCGGCAATATTTTCGCAGTCCGTGATTCTGAAAAACTTGTAGTGGCCCACGGTCTTAAAGACTATATCGTGGCCGATGCCGGAGATGTGCTCCTGATCTGCCCGAAGTCAGAAGAACAGCGCATCAAACAGATGGTCAACGATGTGAAAATTGCCTATCTCGACAAATATCTCTGATAGCGGTCTTCATCCAGCCGATCATTTTATCCACAACAAACACTTGCTTAAACTCTCCAGTCTGAACCATGCAGGAATATAATCTCACTCCCGAAGAAGAAGAGCGCTACGTCGAAGCGCAGTTCCGAGATCTTCTTGACGGTTATCTCGCAAGTAACCATCGCAAGAAAGTCGACATAATAGAGCGGGCCTTCCGTTTTGCCAAAGAGGCCCACAAAGGAGTGCGTCGTCGATCAGGCGAGCCTTATATTCTCCACCCGATAGCCGTGGCCAAGATAGCCTCTCAGGAAATCGGTCTGGGCTCCACCTCGATCTGCGCGGCATTGCTGCATGATGTGGTGGAAGACACTGAGTATCGGGTCGAGGATATCGAGCAGCATTTTGGACGTAAGATTGCCCGCATCGTAGAGGGGCTCACCAAGATCTCAGGCGGAATTTTCGGCGACAAAGCTTCGGCCCAGGCCGAAAATTTCCGCAAGCTTCTGCTCACAATGAGCGAGGACATCCGAGTGGTGCTCATAAAGATGGCTGACCGTCTGCACAACATGCGCACCCTCGGCTCAATGGCACCCAACAAGCAATATAAGATTGCCGGGGAGACCTTATATATATATGCGCCGCTTGCCCACCGTCTGGGCCTCTTCGCCATAAAGACCGAACTGGAGGATCTGAGTTTCAAATATGAGCATCCGGCGGAATACGATCGCATCTCCGGACTGATACGCCAGAGCGAGGCCGGACGAGAGATGGTCTATAACGATTTTGCCAGCCCGATTCTGAAACGTCTTGATGCTATGGGGCTCAGTTATGAGGCCAAGGCCCGTCTGAAATCAGTCTACTCGATCTGGCGCAAGATGGACACCAAGCATATTCCCTTCGAGGAAGTCTATGACCTTTACGCCATGCGTATTATATTCGATACGCCTGAGGGAGTGTCGGAGAAAGAGATGTGCTATCGCATCTATGTGGCACTGACAGACCTCTATCGGCCGCACCCGGAGCGCACCCGTGACTGGATCGCCAATCCCAAAGCCAACGGCTATCAGGCTCTTCACGTCACCCTAATGGGGCCTGACGGCAACTGGATCGAAGTGCAGATACGCAGCCGGCGCATGGACGAAATTGCCGAGAAGGGCTTTGCCGCTCACTGGAAATACAAGATCGGCGAGCATGAAGAGGAGAGCGAACTTAATGTCTGGCTCAAAACAATCAAAGACATTCTCGATGATCCGACACCGAGTGCAATAGACTTTCTTGACACTCTTAAACTCAATCTTTTCGCTACCGAGATAGTGGTCTTTACGCCCAAGGGCGAACTGCTGACTCTTCCGGCCGGAGCAACGGTGCTTGACGTCGCCTTCTCGCTTCACTCCGAGCTTGGAATGCACTGCATAGCAGGAAAAGTCAATCACAAACTTGTGCCTCTTTCCCAGAAACTCAACTCCGGCGACCAAGTCGAGGTGCTTACCTCGCAGTCACAGAAGCCCAAAGAGGAGTGGATGAACTTTCTGATGTCGGCGAAGGCCAAGACTCGTCTGCGCAAGGAGCTGAGGAAAGTCCAGCAGCCATATATAGAAAAAGGCAAGGAGATATTTGACGACTTCCTTGTCCAGAATGACATCATTCTGAACAACAGTGTCATGACCAAGATTCTTGGAACCTATCATGTGCAGTCGCGCGAGGAACTATTCCTAAAACTCGGAAACGGAGAGATTTCGATTGACGACTATCTGAACGTCAACACCTCGCGTGGTGCCAGATCGCTTGTGAGCCGTCTGTTCAGGCTCGGTTTCGGCGGTGACAAGAAAGCCGACCGCGCGCGCAAGCTGCTTGCGGCTGCAGATGTCCCAGAAAAAGAATCGGGAAAAGCCAAAATCAACACAAAGGAGACCTATGTGCTTAAATTCAATGAAAAAGAACGTAACTTCTCCTTTGCCGACTGCTGTCGCCCGATACCCGGTGATGAGGTGATGGGCTTTATCAACGATGACGGCGAAGTCGAGGTCCACGCACTGACCTGCCCGCGCGCCCAGGTGCTGAAAGCAAGTTTCGGGCCGCGTATCGTAGCCACCCGCTGGGACAAAGTGGCCGGACACTTCCTCGCAAACATAAGGATAGAAGGCATTGACCGCCACGGAATTCTGCAGGAACTGACCGGCATGATCTCTACCGCGCTCAATATCGACATCAGGCGTCTCAACATCGAAGCGGAAAAAGAAGTGTTCAACTGCGATCTCGGAGTTCTCGTCAGTGACACGCTGGCTGTCGAGGAACTCTGCAAGAGAGTGTTGAAAATACAGGGAGTCCGCAAAGCCGACCGCGTCCGGTGAGAAATCACCATCCTGACAGTGAAAAGAGTTTGTAAAAAGAGCTGAAATTTGCAATAAATCTTCAGCTCCCACTGATAATGTGCTAAAAAAATCGTAACTTTGCAGACGGGTTACAGTGCACCCCGAAGTAACTACATAATTCATCCACCCCATGCGACAGTTTAAGCGCGCCGTCCTGATTCTTGAAGACGGCACAACCTTTGAGGGGAAATCCTTCGGCTATGAGGCTTCGACCTCCGGTGAAGTTGTGTTTAACACCGCTATGACCGGTTATCCGGAGAGTCTGACCGACCCCTCCTACGAAGGACAGATCCTCGTGACCACTTATCCGATTCTCGGTAACTACGGCGTTCCCCCGCGTCGGGAGAGAGACGACGTCAGTGAATATTACGAAAGTGATCATATCCATTGCCGCGCCATTGTGGCCCAGGATTATTCCTATGATCATTCCCACTGGCAGGCCGACCGTTCGTTGGCTCAATGGCTTAAGGAGGAAAAAATTCCCGGTATATACGGCATCGACACCCGTCAGCTGACCAAGCATCTCCGTGAACACGGCTCAATGCTCGGCAAGATTGTGATTGACGGATGTGACGATGTCGATTTTTATGACCCTAACCGTGAAAATCTTGTAGGCAAGGTCAGCTGCCGTGAGGTGGAATATCACGGCGCTGGTGAAAAGACCGTGGTTCTGGTTGACTGCGGTGTCAAGCACAACATCATCCGCTGTCTGACACGCCGAGGAGTGAAAGTGGTCAGAGTGCCCTGGAATTACGATTTTACAACCATTCCTTATGACGGCCTTTTCATCTCCAACGGTCCCGGCAATCCGGATATGGCAGAGGAAACCGTAGGCCTCATCCGCAAGGCTATGGAAATCGGCAAGCCGATCTGCGGCATCTGCATGGGTAACCAGTTGCTCTCAAAAGCCGCAGGCGCTAAAATATATAAACTGAAATACGGCCACCGCAGTCACAACCAGCCGGTGCGCCGCGTCAGCTCGAACCAATGTTTCATCACATCTCAGAACCACGGTTTCGCTGTCGACAACGAAACTCTGCCCGCCGACTGGGAACCGCTCTTCATCAACATGAACGACGGCACCAATGAAGGCATCCGCCACAAGACCAAGCCATTCTTCTCGGCTCAGTTCCACCCGGAAGCAAGTTCAGGACCGAAAGACACAGAGTTTCTGTTTGACGAATTCATCAACCTGCTCTAAGCATCCCCTCATTTATTTTTCATCATGCGTAACGAAAACATCAAGAAAGTATTGCTGCTTGGTAGCGGCGCGTTGAAAATCGGCGAGGCCGGCGAATTCGACTATTCGGGTTCACAGGCTCTCAAGGCCATGAAGGAAGAGGGGATCACCACTGTCCTCATCAATCCGAATATCGCCACCGTCCAGACTTCCGACGGCTTTGCCGACAAGATCTACTTCCTTCCGGTCACCCCTTATTTTGTAGAGAAGGTGATCCGTAAGGAAAAACCTGACGGCATTCTGCTCGCATTCGGCGGTCAGACCGCTCTCAACTGCGGTGTGGAGCTTTACCGCTCAGGCATTCTGGAAAAATATGGTGTGGAAGTGCTCGGCACACCCGTGCAGGCCATCATGGATACGGAAGACCGCGAGCTATTCGTCAAGAAACTTGACGAGATTGAGGTCAAGACCATCAAGAGCGAGGCCGTCAACTCGATCCACGATGCCCGTGTGGCTGCCGAGGCCCTCGGCTATCCTGTGATTGTCCGTGCAGCCTATGCCCTCGGCGGCCTCGGCAGCGGTTTCTGTGACAATGAGGAAGAACTCGTGGCTCTCGTTGAGAAAGCCCTCGCATTCTCTCCGCAGGTCCTTGTGGAAAAGTCGCTCAAAGGCTGGAAGGAAGTGGAATATGAAGTGGTGCGCGACCGTTTTGACAACTGCATCACTGTCTGCAACATGGAAAACTTCGACCCGCTGGGCATCCACACCGGAGAGTCGATCGTTGTGGCACCCTCGCAGACACTTTCAAACGAAGACTATCACTGGCTGCGAAAGCTTGCCATCAAGATCATACGCCATATAGGCATCGTCGGCGAATGTAACGTTCAGTATGCGTTTGACCCGACCTCAATGGACTACCGTGTCATTGAAGTCAACGCGCGTCTGAGCCGTTCGTCGGCTCTCGCATCGAAAGCCACCGGTTATCCGCTGGCATTTGTCGCCGCAAAACTCGGTCTCGGTTACGGACTCTTTGACCTTAAGAACTCTGTCACCAAGGAGACCTCCGCATTTTTCGAACCGGCTCTTGACTATATTGTCTGCAAGATCCCCCGCTGGGACCTCGGCAAGTTCCACGGTGTCCGCCGCGAGATCGGCTCTTCGATGAAGTCAGTAGGCGAGGTTATGGCCATCGGCCGCACCTTCGAGGAAGTCATTCAGAAAGGCCTTCGAATGATCGGGCAGGGTATGCACGGCTTTGTCGGCAACAACCAGCGTGATCTTCCGGAACTCGAACATGCCCTCAAGGAACCGACTGACAAGCGCATCTTCGCCATAGCCCAGGCTCTGTTTAAAGGCTACACCGTGGACCGCATTCACGAACTGACCAAAATCGACAAGTGGTTCCTTTATAAACTTCAGAACATCATCAACACTGCAAGCGAGCTGCGTGAGTTCAATGACCTCGAAGCAATACCCGAAGCACTGCTGCGTCAGGCCAAGGAACAGGGCTTCAGTGACTTCCAGATCGCACGTGAGATCTATCAGGAAAACCTCACAGAGCCTGAGAAAGCGCTCCTTCAGGTGCGTGACCGCCGCAAGCAGCTCGGAATTCTCCCGGTTGTCAAGCAGATCGACACCCTTGCCGCTGAATATCCCGCTCAGACCAACTATCTCTATCTGACCTACAACGGCCGTGAAAACGACGTCCAGTATCTCCACGACCACCGCTCGATAGTAGTGCTCGGTTCCGGAGCCTACCGCATCGGTTCGTCAGTGGAATTTGACTGGTGCTCTGTCAACGCCCTTCTGACTGTCAAGAAAGAAGGCTGGCGCTCGGTGATGATCAACTACAATCCTGAGACAGTCTCCACTGACTATGACATCTGCGACCGTCTCTATTTCGACGAACTGACTTTCGAGCGTGTGATGGACATTCTGGATCTTGAACAGCCCCACGGCACAATTCTTTCCGTAGGCGGCCAGATCCCCAACAACCTCGCAACTCGTCTTGACGCACAGAACATCAACATACTCGGCACCACAGCCCGCAGCATCGACAATGCCGAAGACCGCAACAAGTTCTCGGCCATGCTTGACCGCCTCGGAATCGACCAGCCGCGCTGGCGCGAGCTTACAAGCATGGATGACATCAACGAATTCATTGATGAAGTAGGCTTCCCGGTGCTCGTCCGTCCGAGCTACGTGCTTTCAGGTGCGGCGATGAACGTCTGTCACAATCAGGAACAGCTCACACGCTTCCTGCGCCTGGCAGCCAACGTCTCAAAGCAGCATCCCGTTGTGGTCTCGCAGTTCATCTCATCAGCCAAAGAGATCGAGATGGACGCCGTGGCCCAGAACGGCGAGATCGTGGCCTATGCGATCTCCGAACACATCGAATATGCCGGCGTGCATTCCGGCGACGCAACAATCCAGTTCCCGCCGCAGAAACTCTATGTAGAGACCATGCGCCGCATCCGCAAGATCTCGCGCCAGATAGCCAAGGCTCTTGAGATCTCAGGCCCGTTCAACATTCAGTTCCTTGCAAAGAACAATGATATTAAGGTAATCGAATGTAACCTCCGTGCTTCGCGAAGCTTCCCGTTCGTTTCAAAGGTTCTGAAGATCAACTTCATTGACCTTGCCACCCGCGTGATGCTCGGCCTGCCCGTGGAGAAACCCTCTAAAAACGCATTTGATCTTGACTATGTGGGCATCAAGGCCTCACAGTTCAGCTTCTCGCGTCTGCAGGGAGCCGACCCTGTGCTTGGCGTCGACATGGCCTCTACCGGCGAGGTAGGCTGTATCGGCACCGACTCTGCTGAAGCCCTGATCAAGGCTATGGTCTCAGTGGGCAACCGTATTCCAGCCAAGGCCGTCCTCATGTCTACCGGCACAGCCAAGCAGAAGGCCGATCTTCTCGACGCAGCCCATGAGCTTGCCAACCGCGGCTATACAATTTATGCCACCGGAGGCACCCATGCCTATCTTAATGACAACGGCATACCCGCTATCCGTGTCTACTGGCCGTCACAGCCCGACATGCAGCCCCAGGCCATCGAACTGCTCCATGACCACAAGGTTGACATGGTGGTGAATATTCCGAAGAATTTCTCGACCACAGAGCTTACCAACGGCTACAAGATCCGCCGTGCGGCCATTGACCTTAACATTCCGCTGATGACCAACGCCCGTCTTGCCTCGGCTTATATCGATGCGTTCACCACCCATCCGCTCGACGAAATCGAGATCAAGAGCTGGGACGAATACTGATCAGATGCGCGTTTTAATGAATAAATAGTAAGATAATAAAGTAAAATTTAATCATTGACTTATTGCAAAGCGCATTGATATTTTGTAAATTTGCTGCGCATTTTTACAGGAGACTATCATCAGTTCGCATCCAAAGGCATAAGGTAAAAAAACTCAACTATAATTATTATATAGACTATGAAAATTGAAAAAATTATCGGTCGTGAAGTCCTTGACTCACGTGGCAATCCTACCGTTGAAGTAGACGTAATCCTCGAATCAGGCGCACGTGGCCGCGCTTCTGTTCCCTCCGGTGCATCTACCGGCGTAAACGAAGCTCTTGAGCTCCGTGACGGTGACAAGAACCGCTACCTCGGCAAAGGCGTTCAGAAGGCTGTGGCCAACGTGAACGGTCCTATCGCTGACGCACTCCGCGGCATGAGCGCTCTTGACCAGATCAAGATCGACGAGGCTATGATCGCTCTCGACGGCACTGACACCAAGTCAAATCTCGGCGCAAACGCTATCCTCGGCGTGTCTCTCGCAGTTGCTAAGGCTGCTGCCGATTATCTCGACCTTCCCCTCTACAAATATATCGGTGGCTGCAACAGCTACGTGCTCCCCGTTCCCATGATGAACATCATCAACGGTGGCGCTCACTCTGACGCTCCCATCTGCTTCCAGGAATTCATGATCCGCCCCATCGGCGCATGCTGCTTCAAGGAAGGTATCCGCATGGGCACTGAAGTGTTCCACAGCCTCAAGAAAGTTCTCCATGACCGCGGTCTCTCTACCGCAGTAGGTGACGAAGGTGGTTTCGCTCCCGCCCTCGACGGAACTGAAGACGCTCTCAACGTTATCATCAAGGCTATCGAAACTGCCGGCTATGTTCCCGGCAAGGACGTGACCATCGGTCTCGACGTTGCTTCTTCTGAATTCTACAAGGACGGCGTTTACGACTACACCTGGAAGCAGGGTGCCGACGCTCCCAAATATACTTCAGCACAGCAGGCTGAATACCTCAAGGGCCTCGTTGAGAAATATCCTATCGACTCAATCGAAGACGGTATGGCAGAAGGCGACTGGGAAGGCTGGAAGATCCTCACCGATCTTATCGGCGACCGTTGCCAGCTCGTAGGCGACGACCTCTTCGTTACCAACGTCAAGTATCTCGAAAAGGGTATCGAACTCGGCTGCGCTAACTCTATCCTCGTGAAGGTTAACCAGATCGGTTCACTCACCGAAACCCTCCGCGCCGTAGAACTCGCACAGCGCAACGGCTACACCGCAGTTATCTCTCACCGTTCAGGTGAAACTGAAGATGCCACTATCGCTGACATCGCAGTTGCTACCAACGCCGGACAGATCAAGACCGGTTCTGCAAGCCGTTCTGACCGTATGGCCAAGTACAACCAGCTCCTCCGTATTCAGGAAGAACTCGGCGACGCTGCTCAGTATGGCTACGGCAAGCGCACCAAAATGCCCCAGGCTTAATGGTGTAGCTTGACAGCATACAAATAAAATCAATGCCGGTCTGATTCAGTTCAGGCCGGCATTTTTTTGATTTTATGCTGTCAAAATTTGTTTATTCTGAAATATTACTGTCCGCTAAACTTTTTTTGAGCGATTGAAAAATTAGGGCTGGCACCTATTGCAGGAGTCAGCCCTAAATGGTTATTTTGATGTCGCCAAACTATCTTAAATAACCATGAGTAAAAGTAGTAATTTCTTCGGACAGCCGACATATGGTCAGCTGATAAAATCACTTGATCGTGAAAAAATAGTTGAAATCAGCCGAAAACACGGCGGAGAGAAGTATGTCAAGAGCTTTGACGGCTATACGCATTTGCTTACGATGCTATATGCTGTCATACAGCGCTTCGATTCATTGCGTGAGATAGAGACTTCTATGACAGCCGAGGTACGCAAACTCCATCATGTAGGCATTGACACTGTGCCCAGGCGGAGCACCTTGTCGGATGCAAATGCCAGACGTTCAGAGAAGTTCTTTGAAGATGTATACCGCGACTTGTATGCAGCCAATAAAGACATTCTTTCCTCGGACAGCCGACGCAATGGCACGGAAGAGTGGATAAGACGGCTTAGAATCATCGATTCCACTACAATCACGTTGTTCTCCAATGCTATTTTCAAGGGTGTTGGCCGTCATCCGAAGACGGGAAAGAAGAAAGGCGGCATCAAGGTACACTCGGTCATACATGCCAATGAGGGCGTTCACTGCGACGTGCAGTTCACTTCGGCAGCGACCAATGACTCCTTCATGCTTGCACCGAGCCATTACAGCCACAACGAGATAGTAGCACTTGACCGTGCATATATCAACTATGCCAAATTCGAGGAACTGACGGATCGAGGGGTGGTATATGTAACCAAAATGAAGAAAAACCTCAGTTATGAAATACTTGTGGACTGTATGCACCAGAATCCACAGGGACTGATGGAGTACCGTGAACAGGTCGTAGTGTTCCGTAAAGACGGCATCAACCACATTGCAAGAATAATCACATACGTTGACATTAAGAAAGGCAAGAAGCCAAAACTTATATCGCTTCTCACCAATGACTTCGACATGCCTCTGGAGACAATCGTGGCCATCTACCGTCGCCGATGGCAGATTGAGTCGCTTTTCAAGCAGATAAAGCAGAACTTCCCTTTGCGATACTTCTATGGCGAAAGTGCCAATGCCATAAAAATACAGATTTGGGTAACGCTCATAGCTAATCTGTTGCTCTCGGTCTTACAAAGCACCTTGCAAAGGCGTTGGAGCTTTTCTGGACTGGCTACAATCGTCAGAATTGTACTGATGTATTATCTGAATCTCGAAAAGTTCCTAAATCAGCCCGACGCTGACTTGAAAATCATGCTCGCAGAGGCCTCGGAATCCCCTCCTGAAGATCCCGAAAACTGCTGAGGGGGCTTGTCAAATACAAAAAGTAAGCCCAACTTCTGCTGTTCAAGAAGTTGGACTCACCCTTTTATGGTTTAGCGGACAGTAATAATTCTGAAATATCTACATCGGTCTTCTTCAGGGCATCGCATATTTGAACCACAGTATAGAATTCTTCTTCGTCCATTTGTAAGAAATCCTGAATAATTTCAGACTCGGTGTAATCCGTCTGCTCTCGCTTTCTACAGAGCAAACGGATTCAAAATCAAGAGCAGGGATGATACCGATGAGGCCGGAAGGCCCTATCCGATACTTCATCTGTCGTTATAGCCTCACTGTCCGGCATCTGCCAGGAGCTCCAACAGCTGTTCGCCGGCTTTTTTGGTGTCGACCTTGGTGATGATGTGGGTGATGCGGTGGTCTGTGTCGGTCACGAAAGTTGTTCGGACGGTGCCCATATACTCGCGTCCGGCCATTTTCTTTTTCTGCCATACGCCGAATGACTGGTTTACCTCAGTGGTCGGATCAGAAAGCAGTATGAATGGCAGTGAATACTTGTCGGCAAACTTGGCGTGGCTTGCTACGGAATCCTTGCTGATGCCGATGGTGGTGTAGCCTTTGGTCTCCAGTTCGCTGTTGAAATCTCTGAGCGAACATGCCTCAGCCGTGCAGCCGGGGGTATTGTCTTTCGGGTAAAAATAAATGATCAGAGCTTTACCTTCGAAATCCGAGCTTCTGACTTCATTGCCGGCCTGGTCAAGACCGAGTACTTCGGGAATCTTATCGCCTGTTTCCATATGGATGTTGTTTTCTTGTATGTGTGGATTATCATTAGAGGTTGTTTTTAAACAGCCTCTTGGTGTCAGAGCTGACAAATTTAGTGCAAATTCGTGAAATAGCATCGGATAATATTGTTGAAATTGTGTAAATTTGTGAAATGAATCCTTTTGCCTTATGAGGATCAGCCCGGATTCCGGTTCTGTCCCTATCTTTCGGATAATCCGTATATAAGATGGAATGGCTGTTTCCGCCGGCAGTGGCGAGAGGGAAAGCGCCCGGTTATTGCAAAAATTGCCAGTTTCTTGATTCCTGAAAACTTTTATATCCAAAGAGGACTGTGTGTCATGTCACATATAACAATAGTCATTCCGATCTATAACCGCGCCCATACCATAGTGCGGACCTTGCGCTCGATTGATGCCCAGAATGTGAAGCCAGAAAGAGTCATTGTGGTTGACAATGGCTCGACTGACGATTCTCTTGAGATTGTCTGTGAATGGAGTCGCCGGGAGCATGGCTTTGAGTGTGTGATATGCGAGGAGTCCCGGCTTGGAGCCTGCGCGGCGCGTAACCGCGGGCTGGAGGACGTAGAGACGGAATTCGTGATGTTTTTCGACTCTGATGATGAAATGTCACCATCACATGTGGCTGATTTTAGCAAAGCGATCTCCCGGCATCCAGACATTGATATCTTCGGGCGTACAGCTTCGCTTGTCAATATCGCCGGACAGAGGCATGAGGCTTATTTTACATCCCGCAGCCCTGTTTTCAATCATCTTTTCAGAGGCTGTATGTCGACACAGCGCGTTGTGGTCCGCACATCGCTTGTCCGACGTGTGGGCGGGTGGAATGAAGATCTTTTCGTGTGGAATGATTTTGAACTCGGCGCACGCCTGCTGCTTGCCTCAGATCGTATCTTTCATTTGCCGGGAAAACCCTCGGTAATAGTCCATCAGCAAGCCGATTCGATCACCGGAGTTTCTTTCAGCTCAAAAGCCGGGCAATGGGAAAAAACGCTTGACTGCATGGAACGGTATTTCATTACTTCCGGCCGGTCTGATCTGATTAAATGGCTCGACTGCAGGCGTATGATCCTTGCGGCGCAATATTTCTGTGAAGGCAGGCCTGACCTGGCTGAGATGCTAAAGGCGCAGGTGCTTGACGGAAACCCGTCAGCATGGCGGCTGAGATTGATCTATTGGCACAACCGCCTTTTCCATAGGCTGACATGGTTGTTTGCCAGAGTGCTTTTTGCCTTATAGTTTTTTCTTTCGGTTCGCTCTTTACCGCAGCATTTCGCTGACACGGCTGAGGGCCGCAAGGAAGCGGTCACACTCCTCTATTGTATTGTAGACGGCAAACGATGCACGTACGGTGCCTTCGATGCCGAGAGCCGTCATCAGCGGCTGGGCGCAGTGATGGCCGGTGCGCACTGCTATGCCGAGCTTGTCAAGCAGCATCCCCATGTCGTAGTGGTGCTCGTTGCCTACGAGAAAAGAAATGATAGCACACTTGCCGGGGGCGGTGCCGAAGATCCGTATGCCGGGGATCTCTTCCGTCATGCGGCGGGTGGTATATTCGAGCAGTTCGTGCTCATGCGCGGCAATAGCTTCGATACCTATGCTTTCCATGTAGTCGATAGCCTTGTGAAGCGCGGCAATGCCGATGAAGTCAGGAGTCCCGGCTTCAAACTTGTAGGGCAGTTCTGCAAAAGTGGTCTTCTCGAAGCTTACGCTCTCGATCATCTCGCCGCCGCCCTGATAGGGTGGCATTTTCTCAAGCAGCTCGCGTCTGCCGAAAAGCACTCCGACTCCGGCCGGGCCATACATCTTGTGGGCCGAGAATGCGTAGAAGTCGGCATCAAGATCCTGAACGTCAATTTTCATGTGGGGTGCCGCCTGAGCGCCGTCAATCAGCACCGGAACTCCGTGGCTGTGGGCCTCGGCCACAATCTCTTTTATCGGGTTGACAGTGCCGAGCACGTTTGACGCATGGCAGACACTGACGAAACGGGTGCGCTCGTTGAAGAGCGACCTATAGATATCCATGTCAAGCGATCCGTCAGCCTTGGCGGGGATGACACGGATTTTCAGATCTGTTCTTCTCTGTAGCAACTGCCAGGGCACAATGTTGGAGTGGTGTTCCATCACGGAGAGTATTATCTCATCGCCGTCTTTGAAAAAGGCGCCTCCGTAAGAAGCCGCCACGAGATTGATGGCCTCAGTGGTTCCGCGGGTGAAGATAATCTCTTCGGCAGAAGGTGCGTTGATAAACTCCATGACTTTGCGGCGGGCTGCCTCCTGAAGCTCGGTGGCTTCCATCGAGAGAGTGTGCACTCCGCGGTGAACGTTGGCCTTGGTCTGCGTATAGCCTGACAGAACAGACTTCACCACTTCGTCAGGAGTCTGTGAAGTGGCGGTATTGTCTAAATAGACAAGCGGACGGCCGTAGATCTTGCGGTCGAGAATCGGATAGTCGGCACGTATCTTTTCAATGTCAAGCATAGAGGTTGCAGTTATGGTTGGAGTGTGGGGTGTATTTCGTAAGAGGAAATTGAGTCGGAGCTGTCAGCGGCTGCTGATCAGCATTCTTTCGACCGGCAGCCGGCGCAGTCGCCGAGTGTTCCGGAAAAACGGCGGTCTACAAGATGGAGCAGACGTTCGCGCAGTCCGCTGATATGGACTGTGTCGATGACATCGACCATGAATGCCTGCATGAGCATGGTCCGGGCTTCGCTTTCGGGAATGCCGCGTGAGCGCATGTAGAAAAGCGCATCAGTGTCGAGCTGGCCTGTAGTAGCGCCGTGAGAGCACTTCACATCATCATTGTAGATCTCAAGCTGCGGTTTGCAGTGCATTTTGGCTGTGGTCGATGCCAGAATGTTGCGGTTGCTCTGATAAGCTTCGGTGAATCGGGCTCCTGGGGCAACGAAAATGCTGCCTTCGAATGCGCCTTTTGATTCTTCGTCGAGGACATATTTGAACAGCTGGTTGCTGTGGCAGCGCGGGGCCATGTGGCGGATGTCGGAATCGTTGTCGACGTGCATCTTTCCTGAGCCGATCACCATGCCGGCCAGCATAGTCTCGCAGTGTTCGCCGAGCAGCGAGACCGAAAAGTCGTTTCTGGTGGTGCCGCAGGTGAGGGTAGTGGAGTTGAACGAGAAATGCGATCCGCTTTCCTGACGTACGAAGAGGCGGGAGTAGCGTGATGTCTTTTCTGACGATTCCTCGATGGAACAAACTTCAAGACGCGAACCTTCGCCGAGAATCACTTCCGAAACCTGGGCTGCAAGATATGATTTGTCGCGGTTCTGGGTGTGGTCGCAGACAAGCAGCTGCAGTTCGGCACCTTCTTCCAATACTATGAGTATGCGGCGGAATGCGGCGAGGGGAACCGGCGAAGAGAACACGTTGACCAGCTGCAGAGGCCGTTCGACGCGCACCCCTTTGGGCACGTAGATCATCACTCCGTCCTGGGCGAGGAGGGTGTTGAGTGCAACAGACGGATTCTCTGCCGGAGCCACAGTGTTGTAATATTTCTCTATCAGTGATGGTTTTTCCTCAGCGATGCGTTTGAGAGATCCGAAGATTACTCCCTCCGGCAGCTTTGATTCGAGCTTCGATGTTGGATGAAACGAATCGTTTATGACGAAAGCAAGCAGAGTAGAGAGCGAGGGGACATCGCAGCGAAAACTGGCCGCCACATCGACCGGAATGTTGACACGCGAGATGTTCACGCCATAGTCGGGGGCAAACATCTCTTCTATTGAAGTCTTTTCAAACCCCTCGGTATTCTTGTCGGGGAGGCGTGATGATCTGACTATGTCGAGAGCCTCGCTGCGCGGAGCGTTAAGCGCCGGCGCCGAGTTGCCGCAGATCAGATCTCTGTTTTCTTCAAACAGACTGATGTATTGGGTGAGGGAATTGCTCATATGTCGTTCTCCTCTTTAATCCAGTCGTAGCCCTTTTCTTCAAGTTCGAGAGCCAGTTCAGGACCGCCGGTCTTGACGATGCGCCCTTTATAAAGAATGTGTACGAAATCAGGCTTGATATAGTCGAGCAGACGCTGGTAGTGGGTGATTACGATGGTCGCGTTCTTGTCGGTCTTGAGCTTGTTAACGCCTCCGGCCACGATGCGCAGGGCGTCGATGTCAAGGCCTGAGTCTGTTTCGTCAAGGATTGCCAGACGTGGTTCGAGCACGGCCATCTGGAAGATCTCGTTGCGCTTTTTCTCGCCGCCTGAGAAGCCTTCGTTGACAGAGCGTGAAGCCAGTTTGTTGTCAAGCTCAACTATGGCGCGTTTCTGGCGCATCATCTTCAGGAAGTCACTGGCCGAGAGGGGAGCGTCATTGAGATATTTGCGTTTGGCATTGACTGCCGCGCGCATGAAGTTGACCATTGAGACTCCGGGGATTTCTACCGGATACTGGAAAGACAGAAACAAGCCTTCATGGCTGCGGTCTTCGGGCGAAAGCTCCAGCAGATTGACTCCATGCAGATAAGCCTCGCCTTCGGTGACAGTATAGGCAGGGTTACCTGCCAGCACACCTGACATGGTGCTTTTGCCGGAGCCGTTAGGCCCCATTATGGCATGTACTTCACCTTCGTTTACCGTAAGGTTAAGACCACGTAATATCTCTTTGTCCTCCACCTTGGCGTGGAGATTGCGGACTTCAAGTAGTTTTTTGCTCATCTCAGTAAAAATTGTCAGATGGTTTTCTTGACGGAAATCCGGACTGTCTTTTCAGACAGCAAAAGCCGTCACAATCAGACTGCGAAATTACCAAATTTCTCTCATCTACCCAAACATTTTGAGCGTGACTTTGGTTTGATGCTCTCACTTGTTGCATTGCAGGCTGTTCTAATCGTGACAGATGGTGACGAGATTTTATTGCGAGTATGTGAAAATCCGAATTAAATTTATAAAATAAAGGTTAAATTCGATGATGTAACAAAATTGTGTTGTGATTGTAACAGGATTGTAATATGGCTATCTTAACTTTGTATCGTGAAACAAACAGAGCTTCATTCTCTCACTAAAGCTTGAAGCCTCAAAGATATAAAATCAATACCGAAGCACGAAAATTTACGGTTGCAAAATAGTTTTTTAGTAGACAAAACCAAGAATTTATGGCTCAAGCCGAAAGCACGGTGCATATGTTAAATTGGGCAATTAGAAGTGTTAAATTTTTAGGCGTAGAGTTTGACTAATCGGAAGATGAAGAAGTCGCGGTCCCGGACACCACGCATTTGTGAGCGAAATATTTTGACTTTAGAGTTGAATGCCTCGGCAGAGGCATTGGTCGCACGACGACGGAAATAGTTCAGGATTGTTGGGGCGTGGTTCTTGAATGTTTTGATTACCGAGCGGAAGTTGTTGTTACCCAATGCCATTACCTTTTCATACCACTTGTTCATCCTCCCCATGGCTTTTGTCGGTGAGATTTTAGCGTTGAAAATCTTGCGCAGCTCCATCGCAAGGCTGTATGCAGCCTTCAATATTGGATAGTATTTGAACAGTATGTTGACACGATGGCGCTGTATGTCAGTCCATTTGTTCTGCGACATCATCAGAGTGTGTTTGCTGCGAGCCAGTATCTGGCGCATGGTCTCTCCGTTGGAGTACGTTACCGGCGGTTCGGACTTGTTGCGGTTGTTTTCCTCTGCGATGAGCTGTCGGCGAATGTCAATGCGGATTTCGTCAACGGCCTCATTATAGACCTGTTGGACATGAAAACGGTCGTTGACTACATGGGCGTTATAGAACACTTCTGCGGCTATGAGCATCATTGATGGCGAGAGATCGCAGGTCACTTCCTTGACCCTGCGTCTGATTGATTTCTCCATAGCTCCGATGAGTATGGATATAATTTCGTCACTCTTTGTTCCGGGAATGGCTGCCGCAAGTGTTCCCTTGCCTCCGTGGCCGTCCTTGTTGGTCAGGAACGTCCATACCTCCCCGTTGCTCAGACACGTCTCATCAAGACTCATGTAAGGGCCGATATTATCGGCGTTGAAATAGAACCCACAGCCAAGCTCCTGTTCGCACCAGTCGGCGTAACCGCTTATCTTATTGCGGTACAAGTCGGCAAAATGTTTGCCGTTGACGCAGTACATCTGCGCTATCTGTTTAATCGACAGGGCTGTCGTCTCCACCTTCGTCTTTTAAAAAAGCCACGAACTCGGCGCTGAGTCGTGTTCCTTCCTCGTTGGGAAGTTCGAGATTGTAGCTGAAGATTTCGTTGGTCTGCCTGTCCCACCACTTGTTCTTGCGCATGTGAAGAAATACAGGCCGTCCACGCATCGGATAGTCCTGTATTGTTACATAATCCGTATAGCCTCGCGCTACGATATTTGGATTACGATAGTCTTCATCAGACAGTTTCTTCTTTTCGTCAAGCCATATGTCATAGGACTGTTCCGTGCGCTCGAAGCGCACCATTTCAAATAGTTCGTCCATGCCCTCGGGCAGGCACATCCATATTGCATCTGCGGTTTTCATGCCACAAATTTAACACTTTTCTCAAAATTCATGCACCGTGCTTTCGGCTTGACCCGAATTTATCACATTTTTTACAGAGAGGCTGTCGAGAACGACAGCCTCTTCTGCTTATAAAGGATCAATAAAGGATCAGCTGTAAAGCCAGGTTGAAACGTTAAAAACGATCCGAGTGTGAAATATTTTGGAATAGCGTATTCCGGTTTACCGCCCTGGATGAGCTGTCTCCGCATTATCACACTCTTTCGGGGGAGCTGCCATCCGGCACCCGTCTTCCCGGCTTCTTGAGGATTTGCTTTCGGGAGAGGCTGCTATTTTCCAAGGGTGAGTCTTAGACCGAGATTCAGATTGAAATTCAAAGGACGGTCTTTGTAGATCGAAGAGATGTCGGAGCCGTTGTCGGGATAATAGCTTATGCCGGGCTCTATGAAGATGCCGAGATCAGGAGTTATTGACAGCTGTGCTCCGGCTGCCGCGTTGAGTGACCATTGCAGCCTTTTTTCGTGGATATCGGTGTTTTCTTCAGCTCCAGCCTGGTCGTTGATAAATTTATGGCCGGAGAGTTTGCCGACAACGCATTTTTCGGCAAGTATGCCAGCCGAGGCGTAGAATTCAAGCCGATTCACTGATGCGAGGCGGCACTTCAGATTCAACGGAATGCCAATGTAGTGAAGAGTCTGTTCGCCGGAGAAACTGATGTTTGCCTCTGTAGCGTCCACATCAGAGCGGAGCCTTGAGTATGTCAGGCCGCTTTCCAGACTCAGGCGTGTAGAAATAGGGTAGGCTACGGTCAGCCCGACACGGATCGGCTGGTGGTGCTGCATTTTGGAATTGCGTGTATTCGAACTGCCGGATTCGGGTGCTTGTGATTGCACTACGGGCCCGTCATCAGGATTCTTGGTAGGGTCTGACATAAGACCGCTAAGTGATTTATTGCCGCTGTTGTTTGACGGTCCTGACATTCCGTTACCGATCGAGCCTGAGGTGAATATGCCTACGGAGACCCTTTCCCGAACATTATGGCTGTCTGAGGCAGAGACTGTTGATTCCGCATATTCCGTATTTATCCGGTTGCATGCATTGTCTGCTGACGGCGATGTCTCTGAATTCTCAGCGTTTTCATTGTCTTTCCCGGCCGGATTCTGATTGGCCGGTTCGTCATCAGTCAGCTGTGCGGCGGATGAAGACTGTGATGCTTGACAGACGGCTGCTGTCAGGGCATTGGCCCGGCTGATTCGGTTGCCGATGCTTTGGGGCAAGGTCTGTGCAAGATTCTGCTCTGAATTGACGGGACTGATGAGGGTGTTGTCGGAAACATCTTTTGCGAGTCGGGCCGCGGTCATGTCTACCTTGCTTTCAGGCTTAAAGAAATGCAGGCCTGAGAGCATTATGGCGGTGAGCAGAGTGGCGGCCACAAGCCATGACAGCACAGCGCCGCGTCGGTGACCGTTGCGGTTTATCGGGGTGATCTGCTGACGGTCGGCACGGTGCGTTTCGATCCGTTCCCAGAGTCCTGACGGCTCGTCCAGTTCGAAATCCGTCATCTTGTTGCGTATGTCGTCTAACCAGTTGTCGTTGTTCATGAAGACCGTCTGTTGATGTATTCTCTGATTTTTGATGCGAGCAGTGCTTTGGCTCTGTGGAGTTGCGAGGCCGAAGTGCTTTCCCTGATGCCAAGCATCGAAGCGATTTCCCGATGGCTTTTCCCCTCAATGGCATAGAGGTTGAACACTATCCGGTAGCCGTCGGGCAGCTGGCGTATGAAGTCATGGATTATTGCCGCAGGGATGTCGGCGGTTTCCGGCTGATCATCACCGATGTCGGCATTCTCCTCTGAAATGGGGCTGAAATCAAGGCGCCCGGACCGGCTGATGAATTTCAGCGCCTCATTGACAAGAATCTTTGTCACCCACGCTTTCAGCGAGCCTTCACCTTTGTAGACAAATCTGTCAATCGACCCGAATATTTTAAGAAAACTTTCCTGCAACACATCTTTCGCGTCCTCATCATTCCGGATATAGCGGGAGCATACGGCTGTGAGATGTCTGATATATCTTGAATACATCAGTCTCAAAGCCGCAGGCTCGTTGTTGCCGATGAGCTGCAACAGGTCGTGTTCGTTGTCAGCTGTGTTCAAAACCGCTATATGAAAAAATGTGCGCTAATTGACTGCCGAATTAGCTCTGTGTAAAAATATAACGTGAGGAATGGGCAGATTCTTGCTTTCGGTTCTCTTATCTGAGAACAGAGGCGGAAACAAGGTCTGACAGATCGTCATCGAATATTTTCGGGCGTAGGGCGAGATCGAATTCGGCGGTCTTCATTCCTGAAAACGAATTCCAGCGGAGTTTGATCTTGACAGGCTTATCGCTTGTGGCCGACAGGCTGTTGAGGTTGAACGCGATAAGAGCATCGCCGAAATAGCCTTTGGTGTCGCCTTTGGCATCATGCCGGAGCTCGACTTCAAACGGATCGTCGGGATTTGAACCGGTGAGCAGGTTGAGATGGTGTGGAGTGTGTCCGGGGCCCCAGATTGTGCGGACACGCAGGGTCAGATAGCCGTCTTCAGCCACAGTCACCCAGTCCTTAACTATCTCGATAGGGTCATTCCCATAAGTCTCATCGTTCTTGTCGCCGAGGTCTATGGCGGGCAGCTTGGTACGGATGCTGTCGATGCGGTTGACTGTGACGCCGGTTCCGTCATAAAATGATTTGTCGGGGGTGTAGCAGACAAGTGCGCGGACTTCCTTATTGCCGAAAGGCGACTTATCCATGTTCGATGGAACGAGGGTGGTCTTGTCGTCAAGCACCATTGTAAATCCTCCGTTTGCAGTCGGGCAGACTGTCACGAGGGCTTTGGGGCTCGACGGGCAGATAACGTAGCTGTTGTTGTCATCATCATCAAGACACGACTGCATCATAGGCGCTGAGGCCAGAAGCAGGGCGAGGGGCAGCAGATGTTTTGCTTTCTTCATAATTTATATTGATTGGTTTGTTGGTATTGTCTATATCTATAAATCCGCTTTCTGCTGAATCTTGCATACGCGGAATGATATTTTTCGAAAAAATCACTGAATCTTGTGTATCTTTGTGCTCAAATAGAACTTGCAATGGATATTAAGAGGGTGTTTCATAACAAGAGTTAAAATCTGAGTGGTGTATCTTTTAGATAAATTGTTGCAGGGGAGGAAGAAGCATAGCGAGCTATGCGACTGACGAGCTTCAACAATTTAGCAAAAGATACACCAAGGATCAGGTAACTTAAAAATTTTCACAAATGGAATATACTATTTCCAAAAAGACAATACAATCGCCTCCGAAAGCTTTGAGCGTCTATAGCTCTTCATCTCAGTCACATAGCTCGCTATGCTCCTTCAATTCAGAGCCATATCCATCTCAAATCTTTCGCTCAGATTTTAACTATTGTTATGAAACGCCCTCTAAAGACTCAGATACCGGAATTTCAGCCGCTACGAAGACTCCTGCCGGACGTTTCGCGCCATCGCCTACCGGACGCATGCACCTCGGCAACGTGTTCACGGCTCTGCTTTCATGGCTTTCAGTCAGGAAAGCCGGAGGGCGGTGGATTCTTCGGATAGAAGATCTTGACCCACAGCGCTCCAGAGAAGAATATGCGCGGCAGATTGAAGACGACCTTCTCTGGCTGGGCCTTGAATGGGACGAGGGAGGTCTGGCTGGCAGGGGCGATGCGGCTCCTTACAGGCAGAGCCTCCGCGGAGAAATCTATGAGACTTATCTCAGACGGCTGGAGTCGACCGGCTATACCTATCCATGTGTCTGCACCCGTGCCGATATAATGGCCACCCAGGCTCCACACCAGTCTGACGGGCGTGTGATCTATGGAGGCAGATGCCGTCCGGCCACACTGCCATGTGTTTTGCCTGCTGAAAATGTCACGGCCCGTCATGCTGTCAGACTCTATGTGCCGGAAGATGAAATCTGTTTCTCCGATCGCGTCTATGGCCAGCAGAGAGTTTCTTTGGCTGCCGAATGCGGCGATTTTGTGTTGCGTCGGGCCGATGGGGCCTGGGCCTATCAGCTGGCGGTAGTGGTCGATGACGCGCTGATGGGTGTGACCGAGGTTGTGCGCGGGAATGACCTCTTGCTGTCCGCCGCCCAACAGATTTATCTCTACAGACTGCTCGGATTGCAGTCGCCCTCCTATGCCCACCTTCCGTTGCTCTGCAATCAGGACGGACAGCGCTTGTCGAAGCGCGACAGCTCGCTGAGCATGGATCGGCTGCGCGAGGCTTATAGTCCGGAGCGACTTGTGGGGCACCTTGCGTGGCTTGCCGGATTGCTCCCGCAGCCCCAGGCCTGCCGTCCGGACGATCTTATTGAAGCCTTTGACTGGAATTGCATAAAGCCGCTTTCAGGAATCACAGTCTGACGCCTCAGGCTGTATATGACAAAGGAGGAGTTAAGACAACTGCCTTAACTCCTCCCCTCACGTTTCAACTATTTATTTATGAGAGCCTCAGAACCTGGTTTCACAACCCGATAAAGAGGACGAGGGATGTAAATTTAGATTTTCCTGCTTGTTGTTGCTTCTTTATCTTTACTTACACTATTAAAACAACTGAAACCATGCTTTGAAGTGGTCAGGTGCGCTAAAAGACTTTAAAAAACGTCAAGGGGAGGGCTTAGAGGTTGTTTAAAAACAATAGTTAAAATCTGAGTGGTGTATCTTTTAGATAAATTGTTGCAAATGAGGAAGGAGCATAGCGAGCTATGTGACTGACGAATTTCAACAATTTAGCAAAAGAGACACCAAGGCTCAGGTAACTTAAAAATACTCAAACATGAAATTACTGAAAGAAAAAAGACAATACCCCCGCCTGCGAAAGTTTTGGGCGCCTATGACTCTTCATCTCAGTCACATAGCTCGCTATGCTCCTTCGATTCAGAGCCATATCCACCTCAAAACTTTCGCTCAGATTTTAACTATTGTTTTTAAACAACCTCTTATTTCAGGTGATCTGTTAGAGGGTGTTGTCAGTTTGTACGGCAGTGGTCAGGAAATTCTCGACCAGTCGCGGACGCGGGTTGTAAGATTGGCCAGTTCTACAATAAGGGGGCGGTTTTCCGGGTGGCCGAGTTCGGGGTCTGCGTCAAGAATCTCGCAGGCCGTGTCGCGGGCAAGCTGCACGATTTGCCCGTCCGTAGCAAGATTGGCTATGTGAAGATCAATCGGCATTCCGCTCTGCATGGTACCTTCGATATCGCCGGGACCTCGCATCTGCATGTCGGCTTCGGCTATCGCAAAGCCGTCGGTGGTAGATGTCATGAGTTCAAGACGCTTGCGGGTGTCAGAGGCGATCTTGCGTTTCGACATCAGTATGCAGTAGCTCTGGCCTTCACCACGGCCCACTCGGCCGCGGAGCTGGTGAAGTTGCGAAAGGCCGAAGCGCTCGGCGTTCTCGATGAGCATCGTGGTGGCGTTGGGGACATTGACACCGACTTCGATCACGGTTGTAGCCACAAGTATATGGGCCTCTCCGGATGCGAAAAGCCCCATCTGATACTCTTTTTCCTGCGGTTTCATCTGCCCGTGCACGAAGGCAACCTTATAATCGCGGAAGATGTCGCAGATCGACTCATAGCCCTCTTCAAGCGATTTCAGATCAAGTTTCTCGTTTTCTTTGATGAGCGGATAGACTATATAGATCTGCCGTCCGAGGCGCAGTTGTCGTCCGATGCCCTGATAGGTAGCAAAGCGGTTTTCTTCATAGCGTAGCAGAGTCTGTACAGGCTTTCGGCCTGGAGGCAGTTCGTCGATCACGGAGACATCGAGATCGCCGTAGACGGTCATGGCCAGGGTGCGGGGAATCGGGGTGGCCGTCATCACAAGCACATGGGGTGCGATGACATTTTTGGTCCACAGCCGTGCACGCTGAGCCACACCGAAGCGGTGTTGCTCGTCGATCACAATGAAACCGAGGTTTTTGAACCGCACATTGTCCTCGATCACGGCATGGGTGCCTATGAGTATGTGGAGAGACCCGTCGGTGAGCTGGGAGTGGATCTCCTCGCGCGCTTTCTTGCGGGTAGATCCGGTGAGCAGTTTCACGTTTATGCCCATAGGAGCTACCATTGAGCTGATGGTCTCGAAATGCTGTGTGGCCAGAATTTCGGTCGGTGCCATCAGGCAGGCCTGGGCATCGTTGTCAAGGGCTATGAGCATGCAGAGCAGAGCCACAAGGGTCTTGCCGGAGCCTACATCGCCCTGGAGCAGGCGGTTCATCTGGCGTCCGGTGGCCATGTCGGCGCGGATTTCTTTGATCACACGTTTCTGCGCGCCGGTAAGCGGGAAGGGCAGAAACTTGGAGTAGAAGGTGTTGAAAAAATGTCCGATGCGGGGAAACAGAAAGCCCTTGATGGCCCCGTTGCGGCGCCGGGCGTAGCGCTGAATGTCAAGCTGAAGATAGAAAAGCTCTTCGAATTTCAGACGGAAACGGGCTTGTTCGAGTTGCTGCGGTGTCTGGGGAGAATGGATGGCGGTGAGAGCTTCGTGTAGCCCCATGAGCCGGTGGCGGGTGATGATCTGCGGAGTGAGCGTCTCGGTGACAGTGCGTATCCCTGCCAGAATCTCTGTGGCGGCGTTGGCGAATGTGCGCGATGAGAAACCGCGGTTGCGCAGTTGCTCTGTCAGCGGATAGACACCTCGGAAGCCTCCTTGTGCCGAAGCGTTTTCAGGAGTGTCGACTTCAGGGTGAACCATGCTCCAGCGGCCATTGAAATTGGATGGCTTGCCGAAGAGAATATACTCGGTTGCGGTGTGATAGAGCTGTCTGAGCGATTTTATGCGCTGGAACCATACCACTTCCATCACTCCTGAACCGTCGGAAAAAAGGCCCACAAGGCGCATCTTGGCGCCTTCACCCTGCACATTGAAGCTGACAAAGCGGCCTCTGACCTGAATTGATGGCATGTCTTCACCGGCAAAGTCGATGATGCGGTAGACGGAACGACGGTCTATATAGTGGGTAGGGAAGTGGTACAGAAGATCGTGAAACGTCTTTATGCCGAGATTCTTGTCGAGAAGCTCGGCGCGTTTCGGTCCCATTCCGCGCAGAAATTTTATGTCGGTATGTCTCAGCCTGTCCATGAGTGTCAACAATAGCTTATACTTATAATGTGTCGGACAGCGAAAGATAGAGCTCGACCACAGCCATGTCGCCGGGATTGGTTACTTTGATGTTATGCGGATCGCCGGCCGTTAGCCTCAGATTGCAGAATCCGGCGGCTTCCATTACCGATGCATCGTCAGTGAATTCCGGCCGGAGTTCCTGGCGGTAGGCTTCCGAGAGCTTTGCGGCGGGGAAGATCTGAGGGGTTTGCACCGATCGATAGAGCTTGCGGTCTACGGCTCGGCTTGATCCGTCAGGAGCGGTGATACGTATGGAGTCTGTCACCTGGCAGGCAGGAATCACACCGTCTGCCCCGTTAAGTCCGTCAAGAAGATTCCGGATGAGAGAACTGCTTACCACAGGCCGCGCGGCGTCATGTACACTGATTAATCCGCATGATTCCACGGCGAGTGATTCGATGGCGTTTCTGACGCTGTGGGCGCGGGTCGGGCCGCCGGTCACAATGCTGTGAGGCAGGCTGAAGCCATATTCCCGGCACATTTCCTGCCACTCTACGGTCATGTCACAGCTGAGCACCACTGTCAGTTCCCAGTCTGGAGTGTGGCGGTGGAGGCGTTCGAGGGTGGTCATGAGCAGCGGTCTGCCGTCGAGCAGGCAGAATTGCTTGGGCAGATTGCCTCCGTAGCGCGATCCGCTTCCGGCGGCGACTATAATGTGGACATTCCTTTCGGTTTGTTTGGTTGATGCGGTTACAGCCATGTGGTTCGGGTAAATAAATCCGGCGGATTCCCGTGAAGGGGAACCCGCCGGGGCGTTGATTCAATGGTAATGAATATCGGAGGTTGGTTAACTAAGAGTGTGCAAATTTAATCTATATGATGGATTTAAGATGCTATAATGCACTTTTCAGGTCTTAGTTACGGGGTGCGCCGTGGTTGCCGCCATTGTTTTCGCGGCGTGGGCCACGGTCGCCGTCACGGCGTGGACCGCGATCTCCGTCACGACGGGGACGGTCGCCTTCGCGGCGCAGTCCGCGTTCGCCACGGGGTGCGCGTTCACGCTCTACGTAGCCTTCGGGTTTGGGCTGGAGCGCGCGCATTGACAGGCGGTATTTGCCGGTCTTCTTGTCGATCTCGATGAGTTTCACTTCGAGCTCGTCGCCTTCCTTGAGGCCAGCGGCTTCCATGTTTTCGAGGCGGTCCCATGAGATTTCCGAGATGTGGAGCAGACCGTCGCGGTTGGGCATGAATTCAACGAATGCGCCGAAGTCAAGGATAGAACGCACTTTGCCGTGGTAAACCTTTCCCTCTTCGGGGAGTTCGACGATAGCGTTGATCATATCGAGAGCCTTGTCGATCGAAGCCTTGTTAGAGGCAGCGACTTCGATGTAGCCTCCGTCGGGGATTTCGTCGATGCTTACGGTTGCGCCGCTTGCTTCCTGGATTCCCTGGATGATCTTTCCGCCGGGGCCGATCACTGCACCGATAAGCTCTTTGGGGATGAGCATGGTGACGATGCGGGGCACGTGTGCCTTGTAGTCCTCGCGGGCTGCGGGGATTGTCTCTTCGATCTTGTCGAGGATGTGCAGACGTCCTTCCTTGGCCTGGTTGAGGGCCTTTTCAAGGATTTCGTAGCTCAGGCCGTCGCACTTGATGTCCATCTGGGTGGCGGTGATACCTTCGCGGGTACCGGTCACTTTGAAGTCCATGTCGCCGAGGTGGTCTTCGTCACCGAGAATGTCAGAGAGGACTGCATATTTTGTTCCGTCAGAGATGAGACCCATAGCGATACCGCTGACAGGGCGTTTCATCTTCACACCTGCGTCGAGCAGCGAGAGGGTGCCTGCGCAGACAGTTGCCATTGACGATGATCCGTTTGATTCGAGGATGTCGCTGACAATGCGGCATACATAGGGGAAATCATCGGGGAACATGCGCTTGAGAGCACGGTGGGCGAGATTGCCGTGGCCTACTTCACGACGGCCTACGCCACGCACCGGACGGGCTTCGCCGGTGGAGAAGGGCGGGAAGTTATAGTGGAGGAGGAAGCGTTCGCGGCCCTGGTTGAGAACGTCGTCGAGGATCTTCTCGTCGAGCTTGGTTCCGAGGGTTACTGTGGCGAGCGACTGGGTCTCGCCACGGGTGAACACGGCTGATCCGTGAGGTCCGGGCAGATAGTCTACCTCACACCAGATCGGGCGGATCTCGGTGGTCTTGCGGCCATCGAGACGGATGCCTTCGTCAAGAACGCAGCGGCGCATGGCTTCTTTTTCCACATCGTGGTAGTAGCGCTTGACCATAGCGGTCTTTTCATCGCGTTCTTCTTCGGGGAGTGATTCGAGATATTCTTCGCAGATCTTTTCGAAGCTTTCCTGACGCCAGTGCTTGTCGGCGCAGCCGGCCTTGGCCACTGCATATGCCTTGTCGTAGCACTTGTCATGTACGTCCTTGCGGAGATCTTCGTCATTGGTCTCGTGGCAATATTCGCGTTTTACGGTCGAACCAACTTCCTCGGCAAGTTCCATCTGGGCCTTGCACTGAACCTTGATGGCGTCATGGGCGGCGCGGAGCGCTGCGAGAAGATCTGCTTCTGATACTTCGTTCATTTCGCCTTCCACCATCATGATGTTGTCATAGGTGGCACCGACCATGAGCTCCATGTCGGCTTTCTCAAGCTGTTCGAAAGTGGGGTCGATTACGAATTCGCCGTTTACACGGGCCACTCGGACTTCCGAGATAGGACCGTTGAAGGGTATGTCGCTCACTGCGATGGCTGCCGAAGCGGCGAGGCCGGCAAGAGCGTCGGGCATGTCGACACCGTCGGAAGAATACATTGTAACCTGTACGAAAGTGTCGGCGTGGTAATTGTCAGGGAAAAGTGGGCGGAGCACACGGTCAACCAGACGCGATGTCAGGATCTCGTAGTCGCTTGCGCGGCCTTCACGCTTGAGGAAGCCGCCGGGGAAACGTCCGTTAGAGGAGAATTTTTCTTTATACTCAACTTGGAGGGGCATGAAATCTACGCCCTCTCCGGCCTCTTTGGCCGTTACTACTGTCGCAAGGAGCATAGTGTTGCCCATGCGCAGTTCTACCGCTCCATCGGCCTGCTTTGCAAGTTTGCCGGTCTCCAGGGTGATGGTGCGACCGTCAGGCAGCGCGATGGTTTTTTTGATTGGATTCATAAATTGTTTCTATTTTCAGCTTGATAGTTATATCTTCGTTTTTGCAGCTTATTTGGTTTCAGTTTGCAAAGTTAACAAATATCTTGCAATTAACCTGCTTGATCAGACTGAAATAAGGGCGTGAATATGGGCCAAAACCTCGATTTAGTGTTAAATTTGTCTAATTACCGCTTCTTCCGGTTGAATTTTTCCGAAGCCCCTTTTTTAGGAGCCGTTCGGGGTGATGAAGATTTTTCAGCCGCCGTGGCAGCCCGATTTGGTTTTGATCTTAAAATGGATTAATTTTGTTTTCTTATTGTCGAACACTCTCTAAAACTGAATTTACTGTGGATAAAGTGTCGAAAACAAATGCAGCGCGACTGCTTGACAAGGCTAAGGTTGAATATGAACTGATTCCTTATAAGGTGGATCCTGACAATCTCGCGGCCGAACATGTGGCCGAAGAGCTTGGCGAGGATATAAACTCGGTGTTTAAAACTCTGGTGCTCCACGGTGACCGCTGTGGCTATTTTGTCTGCGTGATTCCCGGAAACATGGAGGTGGATCTGAAGAAGGCCGCGAAAGCCGCCGGGGCTAAGAAGGCGGAGATGATTCCGATGAAAGAACTGTTGCCGCTTACGGGCTATATCCGCGGTGGGTGTTCGCCTGTCGGTATGAAGAAGCCTTTTCCTGTGTTTTTCCATCAGACGGCTCTTGATTTTCAGGCCATCTATGTCTCTGCCGGCCAGCGCGGTCTTCAGCTCAGAATCAGCCCACAGGCACTGATTGATTTCTGCAGGGCCTCGGTGGCTGACGTGGCAGAGAGCAAGGAGTGATAATATATAAATGAATAATAATGTTGCGCAGTCCCTGTGGCTTTCTACGGCGGAATGAGGAGTGCGCCAGGACAATGACAGACTATGAATACAATCGGAAAGATATTTACTTTCACCGGATTCGGTGAAAGTCACGGTGCCGCCATCGGCGGTGTCATCGACGGTATGCCCGCAGGGGTTGAAATAGACCTTGAAAAGGTGCAGCATGAGCTTGACCGCCGCAAACCGGGGCAGTCGGCTGTCACTACAGCCAGGAAAGAGAGCGACACGGTGGAGATTCTTTCCGGGCTGTTCGAGGGACGCACTACCGGCAGTCCGATCGGTTTCATTATCCGCAATGAGAACCAGCATTCGAATGACTATGATCATTTGAAAGACGCGTTCCGCCCGTCGCATGCCGATTTTACATATACAGCCAAATATGGTCTTCGCGATCATCGCGGAGGCGGCCGGTCAAGCGCGCGTGAGACTGCCACAAGGGTTGTGGCCGGAGCTTTTGCGCGGCAGGCTTTGGAGCAGTGGGGCATAACGGTCCGGGCCTATACTTCTCAGGTGGGTCCGCTTGTCCTTGACAAGGATTACGGCGGTATGGATCTGTCTGTAGCTGAAAGCAATCCTGTAAGGTGTCCGGATCCTGAGATGGCTGCCGAGATGGAGGCGCTGATACTGAAGGTGAAAAGCGAAGGTGACACGATAGGCGGTGTGGTCGACTGTGTGGTCAGCGGTGTGCCTGTCGGTATCGGTGATCCTGTGTTCGGGCGTCTTGGCGCGCGTCTTGCCGAGGCTATGATGAGCATAAATGCGACCAAGGGCTTTGAATACGGTATGGGATTCCGTGGCGTAGAGCTTCGGGGCAGTGAAGTGCTTGATCGCTTTGTTGCCGGACCAGACGGCGAGATATCTACTCTTACCAACCATTCGGGAGGCATTCAGGGCGGAATTTCAAACGGCCAGGACATAACTTTCCGTGTGGCTTTCAAACCCGTGGCCACTCTTATGCAGGATGTCTGCACGGTTGACCGTGATGGAAACGAGATCGTGATCAAAGGAAGGGGACGCCATGATCCCTGTGTGGTGCCTCGCGCAGTGCCGGTAGTAGAAGCGATGGCGGCTATTGTTATCCTTGATGCCTGTCTGATGAACCGAGCCTCTCGCCTATGAAGCCTTACAGGGATTTTTCAGATTTTCTGAGAGGGCATTTTGACGGGAAAGTCCAGAAAATCACTGTCAATGCCGGTTTTACCTGTCCGAACCGCGACGGAAGCAAGGGCCGTGGCGGATGCACCTATTGCAACAATCAGTCATTCAATCCCGATTACTGCCGCCCTTCGCTGAGCGTCAGGGAGCAGCTCGAACGCGGCAAGGAGTTTTTTGCCCGGAAGTATCCTCAGATGAAATATCTGGCCTATTTCCAGGCATACACCAATACGCATTCAGATGATATCGACCGGCTGATGGCTCTCTATCGTGAGGCACTTGATGTGGACGGTGTGGCGGGGCTGATCATCGGTACCCGTCCTGACTGTATGCCTCAGGATCTTCTCGACCGTCTTGCCGGGCTTCGGGAATGGGTGATGGTGGAATATGGAGCGGAAAGCGCATGTGACCGCACTCTTGAACTGGTGAACCGTTGTCACACATGGGCCGACACTGTTGATGCTGTCAACCGCACTCACGCAGCAGGACTTCCGTGCGGGCTGCATCTGATCATGGGTCTTCCGGGTGAAGATGAGGCGACGATGCTTGAAACTGTCGACCGCATCAATGAGCTGCCTGTCGACACTGTAAAATTCCATCAGCTTCAACTGGTCAGAGGCACCAGAATGGCTTCAGACGTCGAAGCGGGGCTGTATGACATACCCCGTTTTACGGCAGAGGAGTATATCAGTCTATGCGTCAGGATACTTGACCGGCTGCGCAAGGATATTGCGGTGGAGCGTTTTGTGTCGCAGTCTCCGTCCGACTTGCTTATCTATCCGCGCTGGGGATTGAAAAACTACCAGTTCACAAATCTGCTCCACAACCAGCTTGCCGAAGCGAGGAATATAATATAGCCGGGGGCACCAAATACACCTTGTGTTCTTGTCTGTGACAGGAATTCTCTGTAATTTTGTGTTTATAATATATAGGTGCCTTATAAGTCTTACATTAAAAGATTGTTTCTTGACGACCTCCAAGGAGGCTTTGGGCAATCTCCTGTCAATAAATTAAAAAAGTTAATCAGAATATCATGGAAGTAATCAATTTTGCTGATCAGCCTTCGCTGGTCAGCCAGTATATGAGCGAATTGCGCGATGTCAATGTGCAGAATGATATGTTGCGTTTCCGCCGCAACCTTGAGCGTATAGGCGAGATCATGGCTTTCGAGATTTCGAAGCGTATGCGCTACAAGACAGTCGATGTCACTACACCGCTGGCGGTAGCTCCATGCCAGATTCTCGACGAGCAGGTGGTTCTCGCAACGATTTTCCGTGCGGGAATTCCGTTTCACAAAGGTTTTCTTGATTATTTTGATCATGCTCAGAATGCTTTCGTGTCGGCCTACAGAAAGTATCGCGAGAAGGAAAATTTCGATGTGTTTATTGAATATATCGCTTCTCCGAAGCTCGACGGAAAGACTCTGATAATCGCTGATCCGATGCTTGCCACCGGTGCTTCGATGGAGTTAAGCTATCGCGCTCTGCTCACCAAGGGTGAACCGGCTCATGTGCATGTGGCTTCCATCATTGCCTCGAAAAAGGCTGTCGATTATGTGCGCGAGACTTTCCCGGCTGATAAGACAACTCTGTGGGTAGGTGCGATTGACGATGTGATCAACGAGCATTCCTACATAGTGCCCGGTCTGGGCGATGCAGGCGATCTTGCTTATGGTATAAAGGAATAACAGAGCCAGGGAAGGTTCTCGAATTAAGAGGTTGTTTAAAAACAACCTCTTGATAAGCCTCATGAAAATTTAATAAGCCTCATGGAAAACAAGAGTCTGTGACGTCTGTTTCCCATGAGGCTTAAATGTTATGGCTAATGTAGTCAGTCAGTATTCCGGCGAAGATCCGGCTGAAATACAGATGTCGAATGTTCAATCAATTCCGAAGGCTTTTTTTACGGCCGGAACGGCATCGAGTTTCTCCCATGTGAAGAGTTCGACGGTGCGTGTGAACGGCTTTTCGTATTTTGAGTGGAATGTCTTTGTGACAGTCATCGGCTGGCGTCCCATGTGGCCGTAGCTTGCGGTCTCGCGATAGATAGGGTTGCGCAGTCCGAATCGCTTTTCGATGGCATAGGGGGTCATGTCGAAGCATGGCATCTCTGTCACTATGGCTGCGATCTCGGTGTCGGAGAGTTTTACCTTGGCTGTGCCGTAGGTGTTGATGCAGAGGCTGACAGGCTTGGCTTCGCCGATGGCGTAGGCAACCTGCACGAGGACACGGTCAGCAACTCCTGCGGCCACAAGGTTCTTTGCTATGTGGCGGGCGGCATAGGCTGCCGAGCGGTCTACCTTGGAGGGGTCTTTGCCTGAGAATGCTCCACCGCCGTGTGCTCCGTGGCCTCCGTAGGTATCGACTATGATTTTGCGGCCGGTCAGACCGGTATCTCCGTGGGGACCTCCGATGACGAATTTTCCAGTGGGGTTGACAAGGAGCTTGACATCGTCGCCGATCAGAGCGGCTTCTTCCGGACGGAGCTTGGCCTTGACGCGGGGAATGAGTATGTTGCGGACATCGTCGGTAATTCTCTCCTGCATGGCTCGGTCAGCGGCAGCGCGGGCTGCGTCGGTGTCTTCAATCGGTTGGATGAATTCGTCGTGCTGGGTGGAGATGACTATGGTGTCGACGCGGAGGGGGCGGTTGTTTTCGTCATATTCGACCGTTACCTGGCTTTTTGAGTCGGGGCGCAGATAGGTGTGCTGACGGCCGCGTTTGATGTGAGTCATTTCTTTTTCCTCGCGGCGAATGTCGGCAAGCTCGCGGAGGAGACGGTGGGAGAGGTCGATGGTGAGAGGCATGTAGTCGAGAGTCTCGTTGCAGGCATAGCCGAACATCATGCCCTGGTCACCTGCGCCCTGTGCTTCAAGTTCGCTGCGCTCTACTCCGCGGTTGATGTCGGCGCTCTGTTCGTGAAGGGCTGAGAGCACTCCGCAGGCTTCGCCATCGAATTTGAGGGCGCTGCGGTTGTAGCCGATGTTGCGGATCACATCGCGGGTCACTTCCATGAGGTCTATATAGGCTTCGCTTTTGACTTCGCCTGCTATTACAACCTGGCCGGTGGTGACGAGGGTCTCGCATGCTACTTTTGACTTGGGGTCACGGGCGAGAAACTCGTCGAGTATGGCATCGGAAATCTGGTCTGCGACTTTGTCGGGATGGCCTTCCGAAACTGATTCGGAGGTGAAGAGATAAGTTTTCATATTTTGAAACTGGTAAAAAAATAAAATGTCGAAAACAGCTTTTGTTGCGTGGATAAGACGCGGCTGCTTCAACATTTTCATCCGGTGTAAGTGAATGCCCGGCGGCATTCCGGTGCCGGATTCGTTTATGCTCAAAAGTCAATCCTCTGATTGATGGTGACAGTCTCTTTCAGCGTTCTGCTGCAATGCTTTGGAGGCAGGGGCGTAAATGCGGTTGAAAGAGGTGCAGTTTTAGCATTTTTTGAAGTGGTTGCAAGCAGCCAAATTTGTCCACTTTTTGATTTCGGGTGCAAAGTTAAAAAGAATCCGTCTGACTTGCAAATAAATTTTTGCAAGCCGGACGGATTCCGATATTGCGGTTGATCATTGGGCGGTTATCAATCCGATGTTATCGGCTAAGCCCGTATGATCAGGATTTTTTATCATAGGCCGAGTAATAAGAGGCGCGGTTATAGGGGGCGCCGGATGTCAGAGTGCCGTTAAGGATCACCATGAAATTGTGATAGCGGCGCGAGTCATAGATTCGGTCGATTTCCGGGATCATGCGGCGGTCCAGCAGGCCTGCGCGCAGAATGAAGATGGTGATGTCAGCGAGCGGAGCGATGATCGATGCATCGGCCACGAGTTCGGCCGGCGGACAGTCAAGGAATATATAGTCATACTCCTGACGGTATTTTTCGATCAGCTGTTTCAGCCGGTCGGAGTAGAGCAGTTCCGAGGGGTTGGGGGGAATGGTGCCTACGGGGAGCAGGTAGAGACCCGGACATTCGGTCTGCTGGATGTATTTGTCGCAGTTGTCAGTCGCTCCTGAAATGTAGTCAGTGATGCCTCGTGAGTGGTCCGGGAGGATACGGGAGACGGAGGCGCGACGCAGGTCGAGGTCGATGATCAGTACCTTGCGATTTTTTTCTTTCAGAGCCAGAGCTGCCGCGAGGTTGAGCGAGATGAATGATTTTCCTGAGCCGGGATTGAATGAGGTGACCATTATCACGCGGTTCTGACTGTTGCGTGTCATGAACTCAAGGTTGGCGCGCACCATGCGGAATGATTCGTCGATGATACTGCGGCCGTGATCGCGGACGAGAAGCGAGGGGGCTTCTTCGATCTGTGAGTTTTTGCCGAGAATGTCACGCCAGCGGCGGCGCCAGCGGCGTACGTGCAGGGTGTTGCTGTCAGAAGATTCCGGAATCTCGCCGATCAAAGGAGTGCGGATGCCTTCAAGGTCACCGCGGTTGCGCAGACGGCTGTTCATGCTTTCGTCAATGAACAGAATGAAGCCTGGAATCAGGATGCCGAGCGCGAAGCAGATGAGGAGAATGTTGCGCGAGATTGGTGCGGTTGGGCGGTTGGAGCCCATCGGTGGTGTGATGATGCGGGTGTTGTAGGGCGTGAATGCCAGTGTGAGCTCGTTTTCTTCTCTCTTCTGGAGCAGATAGAGATAGAGGGCTTCCTTGACTTTCTGCTGGCGTTCTACGGACAGGAGATATTTGGCCTGTCCGGGCGATGAGGCTATTTTCCGGCTTGTGGCTCTGTCGCTTCTGATCAGAGAGTTGAGCTGGGTCTGAAGAGCGCGCTCCTGGTTGGTGAGCGATGAGACGAGCGCGCTGCGCATGCTGCGTAGGTTCTTGTCATAGTCCTGGAGCAGAGGGTTGGTATCGCCTGTTGAGTTTGAAAGTTTGTCGCGTTCGAGTTGCAGCTGGTTGAATTCATTGATCTGCGCCTCGATGCCTGGATTTTCAAGTCCGGCGTTTGCGGGGACGAGCTGGCCATTTGTGTCGGGATTCTTGATATAGTCAAGGATGAACTTTGAAATGGCGATCTGAGTGGACACCTGCATCTGCTGTTTGGTGTTCTCATTGGCGTCTTCCATATACATGGCCGAAGCTGCCGCTACGTCGGGCACGAGATGTTCGCCTTTGAAGTCGGCTATGTCGCTGTCGACGTTTCCGAGTTCCTGTTCGATGACGCGCAGACGCTCGGCTATGAACCTGGAGGTCGATTTGGCCATTTTGGCTTTGTCGTCGACCCATTTTTCATTGTAGATGTCTATGAGGGTGTTGAGAAAATCGTCGGCACGCTGGATGCTGACGTCTTTGATCGTGAAGTCAATGACTGTGGAATTGTCATCGGCGAGGTTTTCCGAGAGCCTGGCTTTGTAGGCTTCGATAGCGTCAGAGATGCTGTAGCGGAAGATTTTGATCGTGTTTCCGAATCTTTTGGCGTAAGCGGGACCAGGATTGATTGTGATAGGACCGAATGAGGTGGCCACAGTGTCACCGATATTGACCGTCATTTCGGAAGGGTCACATTCGACTCCGTTGAGCATCATTTTTGAAATGTCGATCTTTCCGTCGTCACGGATGTCGAGTTCCATTGATGCCGATTGTTTTGAGGGGATAGACAGAAAATCGACGGACACAGGGCAGGAGTCGCCATAGAGTGTTATGTTTTTCAGATTATGGCGGTAGATGTAGTCAGTCTGCAGGCCGAGTCTCTGGATCACATCGGCGATTATGGCCGGCGACTGGAAGGCGAGCATCTCGTTGTTGACGTTTGCCGAACTCTGGAAGAGGCCGATGTCGCTGAGTGCGCTTGCCACTCCCTGACTTCCGGATTCGGTGTCTTCGTTGATCATAACGGAGGCTGTCCGGGTGTAGGTTTCGGGAGTGCTCATTATGTAGAGCACTCCAAGACCGAGGAAGATTATAATGGAAATTACGAACCATTTCCATTTGTTCAGGCAGAGAATGAAGAAGTCATGCAGGTTGAAAGAGCTGTCGTCTGTTTCTGGTGCCTGAGGCGATGGAGCCGCTTCCGGCCGGGCGGATGCGGGATTGTATGGATATCCTTCGGGAAACGGGTTGCTGTTCTGAGTCATTTTTTTGACACGTTTTTTAGTAGTAGTGGTCCTTTTATGGAAGAATCTTGAATTGGCGGAGCCTTAGAGGTTGTTTTTTAACAATCTCCTGGTTCTGGCCTTGGCCTTTGGAGAGGATGAATCCGGTTGGAATTTGGCGTGACGGTCTGAAAAAGAGGCCGTCGGCATCACTTGAGTATGATGAGCGAGGTGATTGTTGTGGCCAGAGATGCGAGGGAGATCCAGAATGATGTTGACTGGAAGGTGTTGCCGTTGAGTGTGCTCTGGCGGATTCTGGTTTTGTTGGGATCAATGTAGATTACGTCGTCCTGCTGCACGAAATAGGCCGGGGAGTTGCGCAGTTTCTCTACATCGAGCAGGCTTACGATGTATGTTTCCTGGCGGTCGCCGTAGCTGCGCACGAGTTTGACTTCCTGACGCTTGCCATAGATAGTGAGGTCGCCGGCGAGGCCGAGCGCGTCGAGTATGGTCATGTCATCACGGTCAATGGCGTATGAACCGGGTTTTGCTACTTCGCCCATCACGGTTACGATTCCGTTGGTAAGTTCGACTGTCACCACGGGGTCGCGTACGAGGTCTTTGGAGATAAGCATGCCTTTGATGAGGGCGGCGATTTCAAGGCGTGTCATGCCTTCGACTTTGATTTCGCCAAGGAAAGGAAAGTCAATCGAGCCTTCCGGCGATACGGTGTATGCGCTGAGTCCCTGACTGGTTCCGCGGCTGGATGCCGAGGTGCCGATGTTGCGCGGGACGTAGGGCAGATTGAACATGTCGGTGAGCTGCGCGTCACGTGAGTTCACGACGATTGAAATCTTGTCGGCCGGTTTGATCTTTATTGTCTGGGTGGGGACTGTGTAGATCTGAGCGTCTTTAAGATCTTGAAAATAAGTGATGTCTTTTGGCGTAGAGCATGCGGCCGAGGCCAAGAGAAGAATAATCAGAATTGAGATCTGGTTGAAACGGAGGTGAAGCATAATCAGCTTATGGCTTTGATGCGTGGTGAATTGAATTGTAAACAGGTGTTGAAACTGTAGGGCCGTATTACGGTGCAAAATTAATATTTTTTTTGGTATCAACTGCAACTATCCGGCATAAATGAGAAGACCGGTGTCGGTTGGCTTGTCTGGGGTCTTTATCCGGAGCGTGTAATGGCGGTCACTCCGGCCGTCCTTGTTGAAAGGTCGGGCAGAATGGCCGCCATATCGGATTGATGTCACATAGTGAATCTCATGTGCTTATTTTCCCTGATCAGTGATCTGGGTGTCGGGGGTAAGAGTGCCGCCGCCTTCACCGCCTTGGTCTCCGCCGGGTTCCTGAGTGTCGTTGGGGAGGACGTTGAATTTGAAGCGGGCTACTGCGAATCCGACAGATTTGCCGACCTGGAGCACTGTTGCCTGGACGCCGAGATAGTGTTCGCCTACTTCGAGTTCGGTAGTGTTGATGTTGATGGCGAAAGGCATGATATCAGTACGGCCAACGGGCACACCGTCAAGGAAATATACAACATTGGTGAGCGTAGCTTCTTTGGTGCCTTCTGCCGGGATGGCTTTCAGGGCGTTGATTTCGAGGGTGTTTCCCTGAACTACGCTGACAACTCCGTTTTCCTCGGTGCCTCCTGAATAGTCAATTGCCAGAGATACGTTGGGGAGGTCCTTGTCGTCATCGTCACATGATGTGAAGACGCCGAGTAACGGAAGGACTAAGAGCAGATAAAGAAATTTTTTCATAAGTTGCAGTAAAATAGTTTTGAGTAAAAAATAGGTAGAGTATGATAAATTATTGATAAAGAGCGCCATTGTCGGCGCAAGGATCAGTTCCTGAATACGATGTCAGATCCGTCATGGTCGATTATGATCGGATGTTCGCGGTCTACTTTCTGGGCGAGAATGTCTTTCGATAGCTGGTTGAGCACCAGACGGTGGATCACTCGCTTGACCGGACGGGCTCCGAATTCCGGATCGTAGCCCTCTTCGGCGAGAAATTTCAAGGCCTTCGGGGTGACTTCGAGGGTGATTCCGTTTTTGGCGAGCATCCGCTGGATCGACTTGATCTGCAGGCCTACGATTTCTTCGATTTCCTTCTCGTTGAGCGGCGTGAACATTATGATCTCGTCGATGCGGTTGAGGAATTCCGGACGGATAGTCTGCTTGAGAAGTTCGATCACTTCGCCTTTGGTCTTATCAATGACTTCGCCTCGGTTTTCGGGAGTCATTTTTGCGAAGTTGTCGCGGATGAGAGGCGAGCCCATGTTGGAGGTCATGATGATGATGGTGTTCTTGAAGTTGACCATGCGGCCTTTGTTGTCGGTCAGACGGCCGTCATCAAGTACCTGCAGCAGGATGTTGAACACATCGGGGTGGGCTTTCTCGATTTCGTCGAACAGAACCACGGAGTAGGGCTTGCGCCTTACGGCTTCGGTCAGCTGTCCGCCTTCGTCGTAGCCTACATATCCCGGAGGTGCTCCGACGAGTCGGCTGACGGAGTGTTTCTCCTGATATTCGCTCATGTCGATTCGGGTCATCATGTTTTCATCGTCAAACAGATATTCGGCGAGGGCTTTTGCCAGTTCTGTCTTGCCGACACCGGTGGTGCCGAGGAAGATGAACGAACCGATGGGGCGACGTGGATCGTTGAGGCCTGCGCGTGAGCGGCGTACAGCATCGGCTATGGCTGCGATAGCATCGTTCTGCCCGACAACCCGGTTGTGGAGTTCGGCTTCGAGATGGAGGAGTTTTTCTTTTTCGCTCTGCACCATCTTGTTGACAGGAATTCCTGTCCATCGGGAAACCACATCGGCTATGTCTTCCGAGTCAACCTCTTCTTTAATGAAGGCTTTTTCTCCCTGCATCATTTTCAGCTGTTCCTGAATGGCGGCGTTTTCCTGTTCTTTCTGCTGTACTTTCGAGTAGCGGATTTCTGCCACTTTGGCATAGTCGCCCTCGCGTTCGGCGCGTTCGGCGTCGAAGTTGAGCTGTTCGATGTCTATCTTGTTCTGCTGGATCTTGTTGATCAGGTCTTTCTCGGCCTTCCATTTGGCTGTGAATTCTTTTTCCTGATCGCGCAGATCGGCGAGCGATTTTTCAATTTCCTTGACTTTTTCTTTGTCACCCTCGCGCTTGATGGCCTCGCGCTCAATCTCTTTCTGGGCAATCAGACGGGTGATTTCGTCAAGAGCCTGCGGCACGGAGTCGATCTCAAGACGCAGCTTGGAGGCGGCCTCGTCCACCAGGTCGATGGCTTTGTCGGGAAGGAAGCGGTCGGTTATATAGCGTTCTGACAGGGTTACGGCGGCTATGATCGCTTCGTCGCGGATGCGGACTTTGTGGTGATTTTCGTAGCGTTCCTTCAGGCCGCGGAGGATGGCAATGGCGGCGGCCTCGTCAGGTTCGTTGACCATCACTTTCTGGAAGCGGCGTTCGAGTGCTTTGTCTTTTTCGAAATATTTCTGATATTCGTCAAGAGTCGTGGCTCCGATGGAGCGGAGTTCGCCGCGGGCGAGCGCGGGTTTCAGTATGTTGGCGGCATCCATCGCGCCTTCTCCTTTGCCTGCTCCGACGAGGGTGTGGATCTCGTCAATGAAGAGTATGATCTCGCCGTCGGCTCCGGTGACTTCGTTGACTATGGCTTTGAGTCGCTCTTCGAATTCGCCTTTGTATTTGGCGCCTGCGACGAGGGCTCCCATGTCAAGAGAGTAGATCTGCTTGGTGCGCAGATTTTCCGGAACGTCGCCGCGGACTATGCGCTGGGCAAGGCCTTCGGCTATGGCTGTTTTACCGGTGCCAGGTTCGCCGATGAGCATGGGGTTGTTTTTTGTTCGTCGCGAGAGGATCTGAAGCACACGGCGGATTTCATCGTCGCGGCCTATCACCGGATCGAGCTTGCCTTCACGGGCGCGTTCGTTCAGGTTGATGGCATATTTCGAGAGGGCCTGATAGGTGTCTTCGGCACTTTGGTCAGTAGCTTTTTTGCCTTTGCGGAGTTCTGCGATAGCCGATTCGAGTTCCCGTTGGCTCAATCCGGCGTCCTTGAGAATGGTCGATGCCGGAGAGTTGACTGAGAAGATGGCTAAAAGCAGAGCTTCGAGGGTGACATATTCGTCACCTTGCTTTTTTGCTAAGTCAAGTGCTTTCTGCAGGACGTCGTTTGAACTGCGGCTGAGATAAGGTTCGCCTCCCGACACTTTCGGTTCGGCTGCAATCTTGCTGTCAACTTGTCGCATCAAAGTGGCAGTATTGGCTCCGACTTTGGAAAAGATGAAGTTGATGAGCGATTCGCCTTCAGTCATGACTCCTTTGAGAAGATGCACGGGTTCGATGGCCTGATTACCTGCTCCGCGGGTAATTTCGATAGCCTTCTGAATGGCTTCCTGTGATTTGATAGTGAAATTGTTGAAGTTCATGAGCTATGTTGAAGTAGTGAGTTTTGTCTGTCATGATGGCCCGCAGAGGGGCCTGGGCCTTGGCCGGTGCGTTGTTTGACCGGCTACTATAATAGTTTAACAAAAATCATGCCGATTGGTTGAGTTGTCAGTCAGGATTGAGGCAAAAAACGAGCCGCCGTCTTTACCGCAACAGGTAAAGACGGCGGCTGCCGTTAGTCTGATGAGAATCGAGTCAGGATCAGATACCCTGGAGTTTGAATGTCACGGGGAGGGTGTACCATACGTTCACCGCGTGACCGTTCATCTTGCCGGGGACGAATGCGGGAAGTGACTTCACCACGCGCACAGCTTCCTTGTCAAGATCGGGGTCCTTAGAGCGGAGCACCTTCACTTCACCGACCTTACCGGTCTTGGTGACGACGAACTGTACGACTACGCGTCCCTGAATGTTGTTCTCCTGAGCCATGGCCGGGTAGCGGATGTGCTCGCTCACCCATTTGAGGAGTGCGGCATCGCCACCGGGGAACTGGGGTTTCTGTTCAACCACGGTGAATACCTGGTTGTCATCCACGGGTTCGGGTTTCTTTTCTTCAACGATTACTTCTTCTTTGTGTTCGCGAACCACATTGAGGTCATCGGTACCCTTGTCAAAGTCAGTGGTACCCACGGCAGTGTCAGTGTCCTTGAGTTCGTCCTGAGATTTGATTTCCTCTACTACTTCTTCGTCTTTTGTGATCTGAAGTTCGGTTGCCTTTACGGTGTTGAGGATTTCTTCAGGAAGAGCTTCGGGCTTCTGCTCCTCTACGCGCTGCATTTCTTCTTCTTCGGGCTCATCGTCCTGCTGGTCATCGGCAGTGTAGTCGATCATGGCCTGTTCGATCTGGTCTTCGGGACGTTCTTCAGCTTTCTGAAGCACGGTGTTTGCGAGGAGACCGAGGAGGCCGACCAGGAGGAGCACGATAAGAATAACGAGCATCGCGCGGTTGTGGCGTCCGGCAGAAGCCTTGCGGAGCTCATAGGCTCCGAAGTCTTTGTTCTTGCCTTCGAAAATTATGTCAATCCATTCTTTTGATGAAAGATCTACGTCTTTTGCCATAGTTTCAATAGAAATTTTTCAGGGTTAATTATATATCTGTCATCAAAAGATTACTTCTTCGGGTTCTTCTTGAGGAAGTCAAGAATGAGCGCTGAGTCTACCTGGTTGATGTTGTCAATCTGGTAGCGGGAAATCTGGTTGATCTGCATTTCGTCGAGAGCGCTGATCAGGCTTTCCCATGAAGCTTCAGGAGTGGCCTTGATGATAACCACCGGACGGGTAAGAGTAGAGTCGTTACGGATTTCGCGGGCACGAGCCTGATAGATAGAGTCGTTGACTGCTGAAATCGGAGAGAACTCTTTGGCGCGCCAGCGAGCTTTCTCTTTTTCGATTTTACTCAGAACCTGGAGGTTACGATCGTGGAGGATCTTGCGGATGCCTTGCTGGAGTTTTCCGTCGTTACCGAGGAATTTTTCAGCGTTGAGCTTGTTGTTGTCAATAAGACCGTCGCCGTTAGCGTCAGCGATTTCAGGCATGCCTTCGTAGTAGTAAACCACGTTCATGGGGCGGCCTGCGTCATCTTTCTTGACTTCGCCGTTGGCATTGCGTTCAGTAGTCAGGATGAGGGTGATAGCCTCTGATTCCTTTGCTTTGTTCATCTGCTGTTCCTCAACTTTCTCATTCGAGGGGAGTGAGATGGTGAGGGTCTGAGATTTGATCATTGTGGTACAAAGCATGAAGAATGTAATCAGAAGCATGTTCATGTCCACCATGGGGGTGAAGTCCACGTGGATAGACATCTTTTTCTGGGCGCCTTTTTTCTTCTTGCCGCCGTCTGATTGTTCTATTTGTGCCATAATGATTAGTCTTGCTCAGTTTTTAACGCAGTCTGGATGCTGAAGCGGTTCATCTTGAGGGTCTGCAGGTTGTCGAGCACATCGTGAACAATGTCATAAGAGGTGTCTTTATCGGCCTTGACGGCGATACCTTCACCTTTTTTCATGGCTTTCACGAGGTTTTCGTTGCCTGAGTTGTAGATGGCGCGCATCCATATCTGGAACTCATTGAGGTGTTCCATGTCCTTGTTGTCATTGATAGGAATTCCGACACCTTTCTGAGTCATGTCAGTGATGAATTTGTCCTGATCAGTCTGAGACATTGAAAGGAACTGGGGGAGTACCTGGAAAGGAACACCGAACATATTGATTTTAGAGAATGCTTCGCGCTGTGCCACACTGAGCTGCACCTGATTGCTGGGGTGCTGCTTGTTGTAGAGCGTTACTGCTTCATCAAGAATCGTCTTGCGGAGAGCCTCAGATCCCCATGTGTCTTTGGTTTCGGCGTCAGCGTCACCGGCAATGGAGATGAAGATTTTCCCCTCAGGGCTCACGAGTATCGACGCCAGGTTGGCGGTCGGTACCTTCTGCTCTGATACAGAGGAGGGGGTCAGCACTGTGACCGGCTCCTTCTGAAGGAAGGTAGATGTCAACATGAAGAAAGTAAGCAAGAGCACAGTCACGTCACTCATCGCGGTCATGTCGATGAGGGTGCTTTTTCTCTTCATTTTTACTTTTCCCATATTACGATTATCTAATTGTTATAGGTTAATTTGAATTGGATTAAACCTTGGTTAGTTGAATCTGTAATTAGGGATTAGTGTGTAGCTGTGAATGTCTGCACGATAGAGTAACCGATCTCGTCGATAGCGTAGGTCAGGTTGTCGATCTTGTTGGTGTAGAAGTTGTAAGAGATTACAGCGAATGCACCGGTTGCGATACCGAAGGCGGTGTTGATAAGTGCCTCAGAGATACCGGTTGAAAGTTCGGTTGAGTCAGGAGCACCGGATGCTGCGAGAGCCTGGAATGATTTGATCATACCCATCACAGTACCGAGAAGACCGACGAGAGTACCGAGGGTGGTGAGGGTAGCGACGATCGGGAGGTTCTGCTGAAGAGCGGGCATTTCAAGAGCGGTAGCTTCTTCTACAGTCTTCTGAAGGTTGGCGATCTTCTGTTCTTTGGTGAGGATGGTGTTCTTGTCCATTTCTTCGTAGCTTACGAGAGCTGCGGCAACAACAGCGGCAACTGAACCCTTCTGGTTCTTGCAGAGGTTCTTGGCACCCTGGATGTCATTGGCGGCGAGGCATTTCTTAACGCCGGCAACGAACTTCTGGATAGAGCCTTTGCCCTTTGCAGAAGAGATGGCGATCCAACGTTCAACAGAGAGAACGATTACAGTGAGGAAGAGGGTCTGGAGGATAGGCACGATGAAACCGCCCTTATAGATGGTGCCCCAGAGGTCGATGGGGTGGCCTTCTTCAAAGTGAGATTCGTGACCGAACCAGAAGATGAAAAGACATACTGCTACTACGAAGCAGGCGAGAATAACCAGGAAGGCATTCTTGATTCCGGCTACGTTGCTGCCGGAGTTGTTCTTGGCATTGGCCTTTGCGGGCTGGGTGGGCTTTTGAGCTTCCATAATTTGTAATTACTAAAATTTTAAGTTTATTGGTTTATTGGTTATTAGTTTTGATGATTGAATAGGTTCAGAGATAGTAGAGGCTATATCGGACCTTGGTTATGGCTTCGAATTTAAGGCTCTGTCAATGGTGTTTTGTAAACGATATTGCAAAATTATAAGGAAATTTCGGTGTTTGCAAACGTTTTGCTTCTTTTTTTCAGTGCGGTGCGCTTAAAATGTAAAGGAAAGTTGAGCCGGGATTTCGCTTTTTAATTATTTGTGATTATTTTACTTAAACATGATTAAGAAATATCCAAATCTATTTACTATCTTTGTGCCTTACAATTTCTAATAAAGGTATAATTTATATTTCTAAGGATGAGAAGGACTGTCAGCCTAACTAAAGGCTTAAACCTTAATCTTGAAGGTGGCTTGACCTCTAAGGAGTCCGTCGGAAAGGCCTGTGTGGGCCGTGTGGCCGTAGTGCCTGACGATTTTCCGGGATTTGTGCCTAAACTTGACGTCAAGGAAGGCGATATGGTCAGCATCGGTTCGCCTCTGCTTCACGACAAAAATGATCCGTCGGTCAGACTTGTGGCTCCTGCCGCAGGTGTGGTCGAGGCTGTCGTGCGTGGAGCGCGCCGTAAGATCGAACGAGTGGTAATTGCCGTGGATGCGGCAGAGTGTCAGGCCGAGACCTGCAAGCCTTTTGCAGGCGCCGATGCCGCTACCGTGCGCCGGGCTCTTGCCAAAAGCGGCCTGTGGGCCATGATGCGTCAGCGCCCGTTTGATGTTGTGCCTCATTCGGCAGTGAAGCCGAGGGCGATAATGGTGACCGCAATGGACACTGCTCCGCTGGCTCTTTCGCTTGAAGAGTCGGTCAAAGGAAAGACGGCCGAGCTGAAGGCCGGTATTGACGTGCTGCGGACTCTCTGCAGCGGCCCTATATATATAGGTGTGGAAAAAGGATCTTCGCTGCCTGATTCCGATGGGGTGGAGATGGTGGAATTTCCGCGTCTGCATCCGGCCGGAAATGCCGGAGTCCAGATTGCCAACATTGATCCGGTCAACAAGGGCGAGGTCGTGCTGACTCTCGACATCGTGACGCTTGTCCGGATCGGGTCGCTTGCATTGACCGGCAAGCCTGACTGGACTGTAGAAGTGGCTGTGACCGGAAGCGAGGTTGAGCATCCGCAGGTGGTGACAGCAGTTGCCGGCGCAGAGATGACTGCTCTTGTCGGTGGCAATGTCAAGGATGACGGACGGCATCACCGTGTGATTTCCGGAAATGTGCTGACCGGTGTGCCGGTAGGCGAGGACGGTTTCCTGCGTTATCCCTACCGTCAGGTTACGGTTATTCCCGAAGGTGATGATGCCGACGAGTTCATGGGCTGGGCTTCGATGAGCCCGTCGAAGATGAGTGTAAGCCCGTCGTTCATCGGCCGTTTCCTCAGGCGTAAATTTTCGCCCGACGCACGTCTCAACGGCGGACGCCGCGCCATGATCATGTCAGGAGAATATGACAAGGTATTCCCTATGGATATCCTTCCGGAATATCTGGTCAAAGCTATTCTCGCGAAAGATATTGACCGCATGGAGGCTCTGGGCATCTATGAGGTGGCTCCGGAAGATTTCGCTCTTGCCGAATATGTCGATCCGTCGAAGCTGGAACTTCAGAAAATTGTCCGCGAGGGTCTTGACTATCTCCGAAACGAAGTCTGACGATTGTTTTTAGATTCAACATTTCAACAATGAAAGCGCTAAGAAATTATCTTAACAGGATCAAACCGAATTTCGAGCCTGATGGAAAGCTGCATGCTTTCCGCAGTGTGTTCGACGGGTTTGAGACCTTTCTTTACACCCCGAACTCTACATCCACATCGGGAGTCAATATCCATGACAGCCTTGACTCCAAGCGAGTGATGATCATAGTGGTGCTCGCACTGATGCCCTGCCTGCTTTTCGGCATGTATAACACCGGCTATCAGAACTGGCTGGCAGCCGGCGCGGCATCGTTTCCGTTCTGGCAGATCATGGCCTATGGATTCCTTGCAGTGCTCCCGCGCATTGTGGTGGCCTACGCAGTAGGTCTCGGCATTGAATTCGTGGTTGCCCAATGGCGTCGCGAGGAGATCCAGGAAGGCTTCCTTGTAACCGGCATCCTTATCCCGCTGATATGCCCGATAGAGACTCCGCTGTGGATGCTTGCCGTGGCCACGGCCTTCTCGGTTATCTTTGTCAAGGAGGTGTTTGGCGGCACAGGCTATAATATATTCAATGTGGCCCTCGTGACCCGCGCCGTCCTCTTCTTCGGCTATCCGGCCCAGATGAGCGGCGACAAAGTGTTCGTGTCGACCAACTCTATCTGCGGTCTTGGCTATGACCTGCCAGATGCTTTTTCTGGAGCCACTCCTCTGGGACAGATCGCCTCGTTCAGCGGCGGCGACCTTGAGCTGCTCAACCTTCAGGGCAATGTGATCAGCACCTGGGATGCTTTTCTCGGTCTGATCCCCGGATCATTCGGCGAGACATCCACGCTGGCCATTCTTATCGGAGCTGTCATATTGCTTGCCACCGGCATCGCCTCCTGGCGTATCATGCTGAGCGTGGTGGCCGGCGGGTTGCTGATGGGATGGATTGCAAACGTATTCGCCACCCCGACTTATCCGGCTTCGTTCCTTTCGCCTGCCGACCAGCTTCTGTTCGGCGGTTTCGCCTTTGCGGCTGTCTTCATGGCCACAGATCCGGTGACCGCGGCCAGAACAAATGCCGGCAAGTATTTCTACGGACTCCTTGTGGGCGTGATGGCCATAATCATCCGTACCTACAACAACGGTTATCCCGAAGGCGCCATGTTGGCAGTGCTTCTTGCCAATGCTCTTGCGCCTCTGATTGACCATTGTGTGGTTCAGCTCAATGTGGCCCGTCGCATGCGCCGTCTGCGCCAGAGCGCCGAATGAGGCTCTGAAATTTTGCATTAACGTTCACTTCATCCATTAACAGCAATGAACAAGCAAAGCAATACATACACCATTATATATATAATAGTACTTGTCATCGTCGTCGGGACGGCACTGGCGGCCACAGCGCTCGCACTGCGCCCGCGTCAGCAGGAGAATGTCAACGCCGATAAAATGGCGCAGATTCTTGCGGCAGCCATGATCACGCCTGAAAAAGACAGGATTGTGGCCGACTTTGACCGTTATATCACATCGCAGTTTGTGGTCAACGAGCGCGGCGAGACTCTTGACAATGTCAAGGCTTTCGATGTTGATGTGGCCACGCAGGCAAAACTTGCCCCTGACCGCAGAGAACTCCCGGTCTATGTCTGCACCGTCTCCGAAGGAGTACAGAAATACATTCTTCCGGTCTACGGCGCCGGCCTCTGGGGCCCGATCTGGGGTTATGTGGCCTTCGATTCCGACGGCTCAACAATCTATGGCGCCTATTTTGCCCATCAGGGAGAGACTCCGGGACTTGGAGCTGAAATCGAGAAACCGGCTTTCAGCAGCCAGTTCGCAGGCAAACAGGTGTTCAAAGACGGCCGTTTCCGCCCTATCGCCGTAGTCAAGGCCGGCCAGGCTCCGCTTGACGGTGAAGACTATGTCGACGGAATTTCCGGTGGCACGATCACTTCAAAAGGAGTCGGATCAATGCTCGACAACTGTCTGACCCCCTATAAGAAATTTCTTCAGAACCTTTCGCAGCAGACAGTCAGATGAGATCTGCCGCGATGAAAAAACTTCTATAAGTCATGGCTGACAAAATCAAAGCAAAAGAGGTGCTTTTCAACCCTCTGTCAAAAAATAATCCCGTGGTGGTGCAGATCCTCGGTATCTGCTCTGTCCTTGCGGTCACTGCCAAACTTGAACCGTCAATCGTCATGGGAGTGTCGGTGATCGCCGTTCTGGCATTCGCCAACGTCATCATCTCGCTTCTTCGCAACACCATTCCGACAAACATCCGTATCATCGTGCAGCTCGTAGTGGTTGCCGGACTCGTGGTCATAGTCGATCAGGTGTTGAAAGCCTACGCCTATGATGCCTCCAAACAACTCTCGGTATTCATCGGACTCATCATCACCAACTGTATCCTTATGGGGCGTCTCGAAGCCTTCGCGATGGCCAACAAGCCCTGGCCTTCGTTTCTCGACGGTGTCGGCAACGGCATCGGCTATGCCGTCATCCTCGTCATAGTAGGTTTCTTCCGCGAACTCTTGGGCAGCGGAACTCTTCTGGGCTATCAGGTGATACCGCAGAGCTTCTACAATGCCGGATATGTCAACAACGGTCTGATGATCCTTCCCCCGATGGCTCTGATCCTCGTAGCCTGCATCATCTGGGTGCAGCGTTCCTACAACAAGGATCTCCAGGAGGATTGATCTCCGAGTGTTCGCTAAAAATAGTGTTTACAGTTTAAAACTATCAGAGTTGGAAAATTTAAATATCTTCATACGGTCGATATTCATCGACAATATGATTTTCGCCTATTTCCTCGGCATGTGTTCATTCATTGCCGTTTCGAAGAACGTAAAGACGGCTTTCGGACTTGGCGTGGCCGTGACTTTCATGCTTGTGGTCACTCTGCCGGTCAACTATCTTCTGCAGACCTATGTGCTTAGTGCCGGAGCGCTCTCATGGCTCGGTCCGGAATATGCCGACGTGGATCTAAGCTTCCTTTCGCTCATAATGTTCATCGCCGTCATAGCCTCGATGACACAGCTTGTCGAAATGACGGTAGAGAAATACAGCCCCGCGCTTTACTCGTCGCTCGGCATCTTCCTACCCCTTATCGCAGTGAACTGTGCCATTCTCGGCGGCTCGCTCTTCATGCAGCAGCGTGATTTCCCCTCGGTCTGGACCGCAGTCTGTGCAGGTGGCGGCTGGGGGCTCGGCTGGCTGCTGGCTATCACTGCCATCGCTGCCATACGCGAGCGTCTTGCCACATACTCTAACATTCCGAAACCACTGCGCGGAGTTGGCATCACTTTCATCCTCACCGCACTGATGGGCATAGCCTTCATGAGCTTCCTCGGAATCAAGATCTGATTTACTAACCCTTGTTATTACTGAATTTCACAGATATGCTGACAATACTCTCAGGCGTTTGCATCTTTCTGATCATCACACTTTTTCTTGTGATGATTCTGCTGCTCGCCAAGAAATATCTTGTCCATTCGGGCAAAGTAAAGATCACGATTAACAATGATACCGTTGTGGAAGCCGACTCAGGCAAAGCTCTGCTCTCAACACTCGCTGACGAAAACATCTTCCTCCCCTCGGCCTGTGGCGGAAAAGGAAGTTGCGGACAGTGCAAATGTCAGGTCTTTTCAGGTGGCGGTGACATACTTCCTACTGAAAAGGTGCACTTCTCACGCAAACAGCAGCAGGACCATTGGCGCCTCGGTTGCCAGGTAAAGGTGAAGGAAGATTGCTCTATCGGCATTCCGGCCTCTGCGCTTGACGTCAAGGAATGGGAATGCGAGGTGATCTCAAACCGCAATGTGGCCACCTTCATCAAGGAGTTCATTGTGGCTCTTCCTGAAGGCGCCCACATGGATTTCATCCCCGGTTCATATGCCCAGATAAAGATTCCTACCTTCGATATGGACTATGACAAAGACATTGACAAGGATTCGATCGGTGCCGAATATCTTCCCGCATGGGAAAAATTCGGACTTTTCGGACTGAAATGCCGCAACACGGAGACAACTGTCCGCGCCTATTCGATGGCCAACTATCCGGAAGAAGGCGACCGCATCATGCTGACAGTCCGCATCGCCACTCCACCTTTCAAGCCGAAACCCCAGGTGGGATTCCAGGATGTGATGCCGGGTATCGCTTCGAGCTACATCTTTACCCTCAAGCCCGGTGACAAGGTGCGCATGAGCGGTCCTTACGGCGATTTCCACCCGATTGTCGATTCAAAGGCCGAGATGATGTGGATAGGCGGCGGCGCAGGTATGGCCCCGCTTCGCGCACAGATCATGTGGCTCACCAAGACGCTCCAGACCCGCGACCGCGTGATGAACTATTTCTACGGAGCCCGTGCGCTCAACGAGGTGTTCTATCTCGACGATTTCATGCAGCTTGAAAAGGACTTCCCCAACTTCAAGTTCCATCTCGCTCTTGACCGCCCAGATCCGGCAGCTGATGCCGCAGGAGTGAAATACACCGCCGGATTTGTTCATCAGGTGATCTATGAGACATATCTCAAGGACCATCCAGATCCGGAAGATATCGAATACTATATGTGTGGCCCCGGCCCGATGAGCGCCGCCGTCAACAAGATGCTCGATGATCTTGGCGTTGATCCCGAATCTGTCCACTATGACAACTTCGGAGGCTGACCGCTGAAGATCTCAGGCACTGAAAATACAAGGCCATCGGCAGTATCCATGTCAGGATTCAGCCGATGGCCTTGCATTTTGTGGCGGTCTTGTGAGACGGCGCTGCCGCAGGGTTTGTTTCAGCTGATGATAAGTTCTTCCAAAGGCCGTTTGGGCACGATGTGGACATCTGCGTCATCACGGAAGTAGCGGATGTCTGCCTGGCTTGTACCGTCAGTGGATATGATTTCGACTTTTTCAGCCGGATAGCCTAAAGCAAGCACATATAAAGGCTTGTATCGTTCAGGTATCGCGAGCGATCGTACCACCTCGGCTGCATTGAACGCTTTTATTATGCAACCGTTGATTCCGAGGGCAGAGGCTCCGAGTGTCAGGGCTTCAAGATGAAGCCCGTCGTCACACAGGCAGTTGCCTGCCAGTTCCGTGTCGAGGCATTGCACAAGATAGGCCGTCGGGCGTTCCTCCTCTGACGGACCGGCCCAGTCAGTCAGATAGCCGGCCCATTTCAGAGCCGGAAACAGACACTCCTCAGGTGTGCTGACAAGGCGATAGCGCAGAGGCTGCATGTTGCGGGCCGATGCGCAGTAGCGGGTCAGTTCGACCAATTGCTTCAGAATTTCTGCGCCGACAGACTTTGAACCGTCGAAACGGCGCACGGAGCGGTTGCTTTTCAGAAGATCTCTGAGATTGTCAAAAGTTATCATGGACAAAAGCCGGTTACGGAGTTGCTAAAATTTTATTACCTTTGCAAAAATACTTAATAATAACAATAATGTCAAATAAACTTAACAGCGGTACTATTTGTGTGCAGGGCGGTTGGAAGCCTGAAAACGGGCAGCCCCGTGTCTTGCCGATCATTCAGAGCACAACCTTCAAATATTCAAGTTCCGAACAGATGGCCAGGCTTTTCGACCTTGAGGAAAGCGGTTATTTCTATACACGTCTTGCCAACCCCACAAATGATGCCGTAGCGGCTAAGATTGCGGAACTTGAGGGCGGTGTGGCTGCGATACTGACATCTTCAGGCCAGGCCGCAAACTTCTATGCCGTGTTCAACATCTGTCAGAGCGGCGATCATTTCGTCTGCTCATCGGCAATATATGGAGGCACATTCAACCTTTTTGCCGTGACAATGAAGAAAATGGGCATTGACTGCACTTTCATCAGCCCGAATTCTACGGAAGAGGAAATCGCTGCGGCTTTCCGGCCCAACACAAAGCTGCTTTTCGGCGAGACTATCTCCAATCCGAGCAATGATGTGCTTGACATTGAGAAATTTGCCAAAGTGGCCCATGCCAACGGTGTGCCGCTGATTGTCGACAATACATTCGCCACGCCCATCAACTGCCGCCCGTTTGAGTGGGGCGCGGACATCGTGACACATTCCACTTCTAAATATATGGACGGCCATGCCACAAGCGTAGGCGGAGCCATAGTGGACAGCGGTAACTTTGACTGGGATGCCTATGCCGATAAATTTCCGGGCCTGACCACTCCTGACGAATCATATCACGGACTCACATACACCAAGGCTTTCGGGAAGGGTGCGTTTATCACCAAGGCAACAGCTCAGCTGATGCGTGACCTCGGATCAATTCCTTCGCCCCACAATTCGTTTCTGCTCAACATCGGTCTTGAAACCCTGCATCTTCGTGTGCCCCGTCATTGCGAGAACGCACAGAAGGTGGCCGAATGGCTTGAAAAGCACCCGAAAGTCAGCTGGGTGAACTATGCCGGACTGCCGGGCAACAAGTATTATGAACTCGCCCGGAAGCAGATGCCGCAGGGCACTTGCGGTGTGATCTCGTTCGGACTTAAGGGTTCGCGCGAAGATGCGATAGAGTTCATGGACAAACTCCGGTTTATCGCTATAGTGACCCATGTGGCTGATGCCAGGACCTGTGTCCTGCATCCTGCAAGCCATACCCACCGCCAGCTGACCGACGAGCAGCTGAGAGAAGCCGGCGTAGCTCCGGATCTCGTGCGACTGTCGGTAGGCATCGAGGATATCGACGACATTCTTAATGATCTCGATCAGGCGCTCGCAGACTAACAGGATATAGCAAAGGCCGTAACACATACAAGCTTCATAAAGCGTGTGTTACGGCCTTGTTTTTTAGGATCTGTCCGGCAGATGCAGGAGGGTGGGGCGGCGGAGCTTACTCCCAGTCATCGGTCCGGAACGGAATCAGGGGCAGATAGTTGCCGGCATGTAGATTGCCCGGCATGAAATCGCGCCAGCCGTAGCGGACAGCCACCGGTTGCGGCACCTCTTTGCTTGAAACCACCATTTCGTTTGTCTGCCAGTGGAGCCACACGGAATCGGCCGGGTGGAAGACTTTGTCAGCACCTGCAACCTCAAAGCCCTGTATGTCATAGTTGCGGCAGATGCCGTCACAAGGAGAGTCTATAGCAACCCATGCGGCTCCGTCTTTGAATTTGTGGCTTTTATAGCGTGGACTTTCTACCGGGAACTGCTTTTTGCCGTAAGTCTTGTTAAGCACAAGGTCACAAAGACGCTTGCCTACAGCCGCTTTGTCGGCCGGATGGATGTTGAAACGTTCATAAGGCTTTACGAGATCGTTCGTGCAGATGATTCCGCTGTTCGGAATCCGCTCCACGGCTTTCCGCTGAGCCTCGCGCAGCAGAGGCGCTTTGCCTTGCTCAGAAGGGTCGCCGTATTCATACGGTGCGATCTCAACACTGTAAAACGGAATGTCACCGATGGCTATCCGGTCTCTCCAGTGTTTCACCATAGCCTCAAGCCGTTCGGCATAGGTCTGCCAGGTGGATACGTTGGAGCAACCCTGATACCACAGGATACCTTTATAGGTGTAGTTGCTGATGGGTACAAACATAGCGTTATACATCAGCATCGGGCGCAGGTAGTGGACCATCGGTTCGATGTCTTTCGGATCAAGCGACACATCCTTGTATGTCTCAAGCAGCTCTCTGGGAGTCCAGCTTTCAACTTTGGCACCGCCATAAGCCGCACTGACAATGCCCACAGGCACACCAAGCACATCGCTCATGCGCTTGGCCAGATGCCATGCGAGGGCGCTGAACTCAGCAGCGGTTTCAGGTGTGGGAATAGCCCATGAAGCATTGACAGTGTCAACCGGAGTATAGCTCTGTGTCAGGGGCACGGTGAAAAATCTGACTTTGTCGGCCTGCCGGCGTGAAGACGCAATCTCATCATATCCGCCTTCGGTGCAGCAGCCGGGAAATCCTTTCAGCGGCATCTGCATGTTGGACTGTCCGGAAGCCAGCCAGACTTCACCGACGAGCACGTTGCCGACCGTTATCGGCTCGCCGTCAGAAATCGTGATGGTGTGCTTGTCGAAACTGCCGCCGGGGGTGTCAATGGCCAGGCACCACTGGCCGGTGCGGTCAGTGGTGGTTGAGTAGGGCTTGTTGTTCCATGACGGAGTCACGGTCACAGTCGATCCCGGATCGGCGCTGCCGAATATGCGTGCGCTGGCATTCTGCTGAAGCACCATGTTGTCACTGATCATAGCCGAAGGCCTGACCTTTGCCGAGGCTCCTCCTGCAGTCAGCGCAAGAGCGAGGGCTATTAAAAAAGTTCTCATTTATTCTATTCTGATTTAGGAATGTAGTCGAAATAGTCAAAAATTCCGTCTCCGTGATTATCAGGCGAGACGGCATATAGCCCGATGAATGTGCCGGTGAATCCTCCGGCGGTTTCGGTTGAGAGATAGCGGGTGTTCATCTTCCCGAGCTCCTGAAAGCTCTTGCCTTCGTCAGTTGATGCGGAGAAACTGTAGACAGTCGGGCTTGCGGTAACTCGCAGTATCGCCTTTTTGCAGTCATGCGGGAGTGAGAGTTCCTTTTCGATATGGGTCAGTTCGTTAAGCCGGTATCTGAGCGCGACCGTTTTGCTCCCGTCGGTTTTCTGAGTGACGAACATGTCATAGTGCGACGGCTCGGAGGCGAATACCGTCAGGCCGGCTTCGCTCCCGGCCGATGGATTCTCAAGGCTGACAGCTGTAGTTGCCGTGAAATTGATATGCTCCTGACGGCGTAACAGCATTGTCGGTGATTCGGTCGTGCTATCCGGTCCGGCGGAGGTGCCTTTGAGTTTCAGACTGCCTTTGCCATAGCTGTAGTTGCCGGTCACCGGATTTCTGAGCCACACCCATTCGTGGCCGAGAGTCTTGCTGTCGAAATTGTCGCGCTGCTTTTTGGGAGGGAGCGGTCTGAGCGGCAATGTCGGCACATCCATGTCAAGGCTGATGATTCCGTTGCCGTTGACCACAGGCCAGGCGTTTTCGTCCCATCGTACCGGAGCAAGATAAGTCTCGCGTCCGAGAAGATGGTGCGCGCCGTTCTGCTGGCGGAATCCGAGACATACCAGCCACCATGATCCGTCAGGAGCCTGGACGAAATCGGCATGTCCGGTTCCCTGGATGGGGTTGGCCTGTCCAGCCCGGTTGAAATGAGTGAGTATCGGATTTGCCGGATTGGCTGTGTAAGGCCCGGCTATGTCACGGCTGCGGGCTATGGTCACACTGTGGCCCGGTTCAGTGCCTCCTTCGGCTATCAACAGATAATACCAGCCGTCTTTTTTGTAAATGTGCGGTGCTTCGGGATATCGACCGCCTGTTCCGTCCCATATGTGCCGGCTTTCACTCAGTTGCTCTCCGCTGAGCGGGTTGATCTCACACAGCCATATGCCGTTGTCAGGATTGCTGACCATGTAGCATCGGCCGTCCTCGAAATATAGCGATGGATCAATGCCTCCCTGCCTGAGCCACACCGGATCACTCCAGCCTTTTGCCGGATCGGTGGTGTGCACGAGAAAATTTCCTTTGTCCGAGACATTGGTGGTGATCATATAGAACCGTCCGTTGTCATATCTGATAGTCGGGGCATAGATACCGCCCCAGACAGAGGCGCCTTTGAGATTCAGCTGACTTTCGCGGTCAAGCACATGGCCTGTCTGCTGCCAGTTGACAAGGTCTTTGCTGTGATAGAGGGGCACTCCCGGAAAATAGCAGAATGACGAGTTCACAAGATAAAAATCATCACCGACTGCCACTACTGAAGGGTCGGGATGAAAACCCGGTATCACCGGATTGCGATAGCCATCGGCCCTGGAGCCGAACGGCAGCAGAAGAGAAGCCGACAGTGTCAGCGAGAAGAGTATGCACTGTTTCATGTCTATGATAGGTTATTGACTTTTGGTACATTAGCGGCATAATGCCGATGCAATCGCGAAGTTACGAAAAAAAAGTGATTTTATCGCATCTCGGAGGCATTGAGTTTTGGGCACACGTCAGCACGAGAAGATTGCATGATGTAATCCGTAAAAAAAAGGCCCATGAACTGTGGCGCTTGGCCATTGGTCATGGACTTTTTTTGTGGGGGGGGAGACTGTTTAGCGGATATGTATTGCCAGAGGTTTGTCAACGTTCCATTTGATTTTGAATGTCAGCATGGATTCGCTGCGGTCAAATTTCCATGCTCCGCGTTTCAGCTTGTGTCCGTCAACGCTGACTGATGAAGGGTCGCCGTCAACAAGGTGAATCCGGAATGTCAGATCTTTGACTTTCGGCGCTCCCGGATATGTGCCTTGAGACGAGATGTCAAGATTTATCCCTTCAATGGAGGCTTCGCCGGTGAAATTTATGAGAGAATAAGCACCTTCATCGAGTGAGCCGGGCGATTTGCGGTCATCTTCAAACAGAGTGTATTCCGATTTGCCGAGATACGGATAGTAGTTTATCGTATAACGGTCGGTTCGGTAGTCTTCAGTCGACTGCATGCCATAGTCGGCCTGCGGGATGATGGCACCTGCGCGGACAAAGAGTGGGAGCACTTCAAGTGGCGCGGGATAGGTGACGGTATCTCCGCCGTTGTAAAGTCTGCCTGGATTGTTGTAGTCGACCCAGAGGCCATCGGGGAAGACAATGCTGCGCCGGGTTGCGCCCTGGGTCATGACCGGAGCCACGAGGATGTCGCATCCCCAGAGATATTCATCTGTGATGTCATCGAATCTGTCAGATCCGGAACTATAGAAATTGAGCGGGCGCACAAGGGGCAGACCCTGCGAGGCATTTTCGTAGGCCAGAGTGTAGTTGTATGGCAGCCATCTGTAGCGTTCCTTGATCAGGGGCAGGATTATGTGCTGTTGGTCCGGATAATTGTAAGGTTCTGCCGTAGCCTGGGCATGAGTGCGGAGGATGGGAGAGAAGGTGCCGAGCTGGAGCCACCGCACATACAGTTCGGGATCATAGGGTGCATCCGGGTCGATTGCAAAACCGCCCACATCGTGGCTCATGTAGCCCAGGCCGCTGAGCCCGGAGTTGAGCATGATGGTGATCTGCGGCTGCAGTCCGCCCCAGGAGCGGGATACATCAGTTGACCAGGGGTAGACGCTGTAGCGCTGCAGGCCTGTAGTGCCTCCGCGCATCATGGTCATGAGCCTGCGGTCTGGAAACTCCGAGGCAAACAGGTCAGATATGACTGATGACCAGTCGTTGCCGTAGAGATTATGGTATTCACGGGCGCTGAGTCCGTTGGCGTGTATGCCGGTTTCAGGGTGCACTTCGGGTTCGCCGAGATCGCCCCACCAGCCTCCGACACCTTCAAGGGTAAGAGCCTTGTAGCGCTCGCTCAGCCACGACCTGGTGTCAGGATTAGAGACATCAAACATGCCGCCTTCGCCGACCCAGATTTTGACTTCCTGCGGGCCTCCGGTCGAATCCTTGACCAGGAGGCCTTTCGATGCAAGCTCATTGTAGTTTTCAAGACCGCGTCCGTTGCGGAGAATGTAGGGCTGGGATATGATGACCGTGTTTACACCGTGCTCTTTGAGATCGGAAAGCATTTTCTTATGGTCGGGCCACTGCTGCTGATCCCAGGCCAGACGCCCCATGTCTTCCTCTTTGCCGTACCAGTAGAGGTCGAGCACGATTCCGTCAAGCGGATAACCGGCCCGTTTGAGAGTGTCAACCACACCGAGAGTCTCCTGCTGGGTGTGATAGCCGTATTTTGAAGTTATGTATCCGAGGGCCCAGAACGGGGGCAGTTTCTGCCGGCCGGTAAGCGCTGACAGTTCTCGTGTCACTGAAGCGAGTGATCCGGCGCCGTTGATGAAATAATATGAAATTGGTGACCGTGATTCGCTTGTGTAGACAATCGGATTGGACATGATCATGCTGGCGGCTGCAAAGTCATCGAATACAACTGCATAGCCGTTTGACGAGAGAAACAGCGGCATTGTGATGTTCATCTGACGGATGCGTTCTTCGCCTGCGGTGTAGCCGTAGTTCTGTTTGTTGTACATCACAAGAGTGTCACCCGCAAGGTTGAAACTGTAGCCGCGTTCGCCTGCGCCGTAGAATGAACCTTCGCCTACGGTCGACAGTTCGAGCCGCCTCTGTCCGCCGGCGAGTGTGCGCAGACCGTTGTCACTGACTGATCGTTTCGGGCCGGCGCTGATGTCAACAGAGCCGGTCAGGCTGTCTACCCGGACAACTATTCCGCCGCCGGTTGTCATCACGCAGATGCCCGGAGCCGTGCTTGATGATACAGTCCCGCATTGGCCGTTCAATACCGAAGTGGCGGTTTCCGGCAAAGTTTCTCCGGCATTCCAGTTACTTACTTTGATGATGTTGTCGCTTACGGCGCTTACTCTGACGTGCTGTCCGCCGGGTGTCTGAACGCTGATTTCTTTGGACTGTGCGATGGCGCAGTGTGGAATCACGCCGGCAAGCACAAGCGTGGCAATGGCCGTGATCTGACCTTTGAATTGCATATACTGATGTGTTTTAGACTGATGATAAAATTTTACGCATCACAAATTTACAACAAATCATCAGAAAAAATCAAATGCTGATTCTTAAATTTTCTTTCTCGGAATGGTTTCCGTGTTTTTGGTGAAAAAGCAGAAGGACGGACAGCTGTTGAAAGCTTTCCGTCCTTCTTATGGGATAGTTTTGACAGTTCTTGTGGAGCCGGATTATCGTTTGGCTTCGCAGGCCGCATGTTCAATGGCCAGACCTTGTCTGTATGTTTCGATGTAGCGGTTGAAGCCTTCGACATCGGCCGGATCAGGGGCGATTTCAGAGCCCGCATCACCGAGAAACACCCGGTCGTTGAGGAAGCCTGCAAGCGACAGCCCTTTGTCATTGTTGACAAGATACGATGCAAGAAGCGCTATGCCCCATGCGCCGCCTTCGCCGGCAGTCTCCATTACGGAGATCGGAGAATTGAGTGCCGCTGCGAGTATTCTCTGGCCTACGCCTTTGGTCTTGAACAGACCGCCGTGGCCGGTGATACGGTCTACTTCTACTTTCTCTTCGTTAAAAAGGATGTCATTTCCGATTTTAAGCACAGCCACGGATGCGTAGAGGTTTGCGCGCATGAAATTGGCGAGGTTGAATCTGTCGGCGGCTGAACGGACGAAAAGCGGGCGTCCTTCGGTCAGGCCGGTCACAGGTTCGCCGGAATAGTAGTTGTAGGAAAGCAGTCCGCCGCAGTCGGGGTCTCCGCTAAGGGCATTCTCATAGAGTTTGCCGAACACCTCGTTCATGTCAACGGGCACTCCGAGCAGTTGCTGGTATTCTTTGAAAAGGCTGACCCAGGCATTTAGATCGGATGTGCAGTTGTTGCAGTGGACCATCGCGACGAGGCTTCCGTCAGGTGTGGTCACCATGTCGATCATCTCATAGGGCTTGGAGAGATCTTTCTCAAGAACGATCATTGAGAATGACGAGGTTCCGGCAGACACGTTGCCGGTGCGCTGCAACACGGCGTTGGTTGCTACCATGCCGGTTCCCGCATCGCCTTCCGGCGGGCAGAATGGTGCGCCCGGCTGCAGATGGCCCGACACGTCAAGCCTTCTGGCGCCTTCAGGCGTGAGCTTTCCGGCATCCTGTCCGGCCGAAAGCACTTCAGGAAGTATATCGGTCAGAGTCCAGGGGTAGGCCTTGTCTTTGATGAGCGAGTCGAATTTGCCGACCATTTCAGCCGAATAGTTTCCGGTGGAGGGATCTATGGGTATCATGCCTGAGGCATCGCCTACGCCAAGCACTTTCCTGCCGGTCAGTTTCCAGTGGATATAGCCTGCGAGAGTGGTCAGATAGTCGATGTCTTTCACATGTTCCTCTCCGTTGAGTATAGCCTGATATAGGTGAGAGATGCTCCATCTGAGAGGGATGTTGTAGACAAAGAGTTCCGACAGCCGGGCTGCGGCAGGTCCGGTGTTGGTGTTGCGCCAGGTCCGGAAGGGCACGAGTATTTCGCCGTCGGCTCCGAATGGCATATAGCCGTGCATCATGGCGCTGACGCCGATTGCTGCAAGATGTTCGATCTCTATATCGAAATCTTTGCGCACATTTGCGCGCAGGTCGGCATAGGCGTCCTGCAGGCCATACCAGATAGCTTCTGTGCTGTAGGTCCAAAGCCCGTCGGCGAGCTGGTTTTCCCATTCATGACAGCCTTGGGCTATCGGCTTGTTCTCTCCGTCGATCAGTACGGCTTTGATTCGGGTGGATCCCAGTTCGATTCCGAGGATCGCCTTGCCCTGTTCGATTGTTGTTTTCGGATCAAGTTGCATTTTATCTGTTGAGCATGTAATAGACATCGTTGATGCGCATCTCACGCTTGAAATTCTCGATGGTTGTGTCCTTGTCGATGTGAAGCATTTCGATGCCGGCCATTTCGGCATAGTCTGCCCAGTATTCGGGAGTGACACCGTAGGCGAAACATGAGTGGTGGGTGCCTCCGGCGAGAATCCATGCTGCGGCTCCTGTGGCGAAGTCGGGCATCGGTTTCCAGAGAGCCGATGCTACGGGCAGTTTGGGAAGAGGTTTTGATTTCAGACATTCGACATCGTTGACAATCAGGCGGAAGCGGTTGCCCATGTCAATGACAGTGGCTGTGACGCCGGGCCCCGGCTTTGAGGTGAATACCAGACGTGCGGTCAGAGCCTTGCGGATGCCGATGCCGAGGAAATGCACTTCAAGACGAGGCTTACGCTCTGCTATGAGAGGGCAGATTTCAAGCATATGTGCCTGGAGTATAGAGCTTTCATTGCCATCGAAGTTGAGAGTGTAGTCTTCAAGGAAGGAGCACCCGCCGGGTAGACCCTGGTTCATAACCCACAGGGTGCGGTAGAGGGCTGCTGATTTCCAGTCGCCTTCGGCTCCGAAGCCGTAGCCTTCAGCCATCAGTCGCTGTGATGCGAGGCCGGGTATCTGGTCAAAGCCTTCGAAGTGCGGATCATTTATGTCATCAGTGCCGAGATCGTCAAAGTTGGTAGTGAATGCCTTGGCTCCTTTGTCCTGGAGGCAGGCACGGATTGCGAGTTCGGCGCGGGCGGCATTCCAGACCGATTTGTGTTCAGGAGTTGTGGCGTCAGCGATTTTCGGGTCAAAATCATAGGTGGCGAGGTAGGTATCGAAGAGGGCCTTGGTTTCCTCTTCGGTGACTTTCTTGTGATATTCCATCAGTTCGCTGACGGGACAGTAGTCCACGTGGTAACCCAACTGCATTTCGGCGGCAACCTTGTCACCGTCAGTGACAGCCACGTTGTTCATCTGGTCGCCGAAGCGGATGACTCTCATGTCCTGTGCGTCGGCCCATGCCGCGGCCACTCGTGACCAGACGGCTATGCGTTCCTGGATGGCCTTGTCTTTCCAATAGCCTACAACTACTTTGCGGCGGATGTTCAGACGGGCGCAGATGTGGCCGAATTCGCGGTCGCCGTGGGCGCTCTGGTTGAGGTTCATGAAGTCCATGTCCATAGTCTCCCAGGGGATTTCGGCATTGTACTGTGTGTGGAAATGGAGCAGCGGCTTGCGGAGTTGCTGCAGGCCGTGAATCCACATTTTGGCCGGTGAGAATGTGTGCATCCAGGTGATCACACCGACGCAGCGTGAGTCGTTGTTAGCCGCTTTTATAATCTCTTCCACTTCGCGTGAAGAGTTGGCTGTGCCTTTATAGACCACTTTCATCGGTATCACGCCGGAGGCGTTGAGACCATCGACCATTTCTTTTGAGTGTGCGTCGACTTTTACTACTGCGTCGCCGCCGTATAAGAGCTGTGCTCCGGTGATCCACCAGAGTTCGTTGTTTTCAAATGCCATATCAGTTTGTTTTTTTCTGTCTGTGTTATCTGTATTATTTGAATTGCAAGAATTCGTCTTGCAGTTTTTCAATCCTGTTTGCCCTGTCCGTAATATGCACCGGGGCCGTGCTTGCGGTTGTAGTGCTTCTCGATGAGGAGCGGATTCATGGTCAGCGCCGGATTGATGGTGCGGGCTATGAATGCCATTTTGGCGACCTGTTCGAGCACAACTGCGTTATGGACTGCATCGGCCGGATCTTTGCCCCAGGTAAAAGGTCCGTGGTTTTTTACCAGAACTGCCGGTGTGGCCGTCGGGTCGATGTCGGCGAAGCGTCTGACGATGACGTTGCCGGTTTCCAGTTCATAGTCACCTCTGACTTCTTCGGCTGTCATGTCGGCCGTGCAGGGGATGTCTTTGTGGAAATAGTCGGCATGAGTGGTGCCTATGTTGGGTATGTCAAGGCCGGCCTGTGACCAGGCGGTGGCATAGGTGGAGTGAGTGTGGACAACTCCGCCGATAGCCGGAAAAGCCCGGTAGAGAGCGAGATGGGTGGGGGTATCAGAAGATGGGCGCAGCTTGCCTTCTACGATATTTCCTTCAAGGTCAACCACTACCATATCGTCAGCGGTCATTTTGTCATAGTCGAGCCCGCTCGGCTTGATTGCGACGAGCCCTTTTTCACGGTCTATGCCTGAGACATTGCCCCAGGTGTAGATGACGAGTCCTTGCTTTACCAGTTCGAGATTGGCGTGAAAGACTTTTTCTTTAAGTTCCTGTAACATTTATGAGACGAGTATAGTTTAATATAAACAATCATTCGGCTGGTCAGGTTCAGTCCGCCAGATTACCAGAAGTAATAATAGAAAGCGGCTGTGATGCCGAGAATGATGACGGTGTGGATTACATCCCAGTGGTTCCAGCTTGCGCGGGTTGCGGCCCGCTGTTCCGGAGTTGAGGTGCCGAACACAAGTCCGCGTATCTTTTCCTGGTCAGGCGCTTTGGTTAAGAGGCTGACAATTATCACAACCAGGAGGCAGAACACCAGCATCCATCCGCAGAAGAAGAGCCAGTTGGTGTCGTAGAACAGGTATTGGAAGAGGTTGCTGTCGCTGCCGGGCACTACGGTCGCATTGCTGTAATAGACTTTGGCTCCGAGTCGGGTCAGGCCGATGACGAGACCGGCGATAAGTCCCCACATGCCGCCTTGGGCTGACGCGCGTTTCCAGCAGATGCCCATGAGGAATGCTGCTGCGATGCCGGGGGCGAGCACTGACTGCACGTCCTGAAGATAGAGATATAGCACATCGCCTACGGAGCGCATGACCGGTATCCAGAGAATGCCGAGAGCCACGATGACAACTGTGGCGGCCTGGCCGATGCGCACGAGTTTTTTCGGGTCGGTTTTCGGACGGAAGCGCTGATAGAAGTCGATGGTGAACAGAGCGGCTGAGGAGTTGAAGAGAGATGCGAGTGATGACATAAGCGCAGCGAGAATGCCGCATACAATCAGGCCTTTCACACCGGCCGGAAGGAGTTTTGCCACAAGGGTGGGGAAGGCGGCGTCAGAGTTTGGAAGTCCGTTTTCAGTCAGCGGAAGGAAGTCGCCGAGATTCTGATGGAGTGCGAAGGCGATCATGCCGGGAATGAGAAAGAGGAAGACCGGGAGCAGTTTGAGGTAGGCACCGAAGATTGTGCCTCGGCGGGCTTCACGCTCGTTTTTGCCTGAGAGCACGCGCTGCACTATGAACTGGTCGGTACACCAGTACCAGAAACCGATAACCGCTGAGCCGATAAGGGCGCCGAGCCAGGGATATTGCGGATCGCGGTTGTCGCGTATGAGGTTAGTCATGGTGTCACCGTATTGGTTGACTTCCACCGAGGAACAGATTTCCATCATCTTGTCCCATCCGCCGAGTTCCTTAAGGCCGAGCACGAGGATGATCATTGATCCGAGCAGCAGGATCGGAGTCTGGAGCACGGAGGTGTAGAGCACAGATTTCATGCCCCCGAAGATGGTGTAGAGGGCAGTGATCACGACAAGGCCGATGGCAGCGATCCAGAAAAAGTCTATGCCCCATAGAGTGTCGATGCCGAACACTTGCTGGAATACGAGTCCGCCGGCATAAACCGTCACTGCGACTTTAGTCAGCACGTAGCTGATCAGAGAGATCAGCGAGAGAATGGTTCGGGAGGCCGAGTTGTAGCGGCGTTCAAGAAATTCAGGCATCGTTATGACCATAGAGCGGGAATAGAACGGCACGAAGACCCATCCGAGCAGAAGGATCATCCAGCCCTGGATTTCCCAATGGGCCATTGCCATGCCGCTTGATGCTCCTGATCCGGCCAGGCCTATAAGATGTTCCGATCCGATGTTAGAGGCGAAAATCGAAGCGCCGATGGCAATCCAGGTTGCGTCTTTGCCGCCAAGGAAGTAGTCTTCGGCATTGTTTTGTTTCTGCCGCATCACCCATACGATGATGCCGATGAGCGCTACGAAGAATATAGCGATGACAATCCAGTCTAATAGAGCCATGATTTAATTGATGATTTTTTAGTGTCAGATTCTGAGTTATAAGAGATTGTTTTTAAACAACATTTAAATATAGTAATGGTATAAATATAGTAATAGTATATGTGTAAAATTACTTTTCAATTCCGAAACGGAACACGCAATGGCTGCTGTACGTCTCGCCGGGTCTGAGAATCACTGACGGCCATTGAGGTTTGTTCGGGCTGTCGGGGTAGTGCTGTGATTCAAGGCATATGGCAGCCCTTTTGTTGTAGACTTTGCCGTTTTTGCCTTTGACGGAGCCGTCAAGAAAGTTGCCGGAGTAGACTTGAATACCCGGTTCGTCGGTGAACACATCAAGTCTGATACCTGTTGAAGGGGCGTAGAGGCTGGCGGCGATAATGCTGTCGTTGCCGTTTGTGGTCAGTACCCAGTTATGGTCATAGCCCATACCGTTTGAGATCTGTTCGAAGTCTGTTTCATCAATTTTTTCGCCGATGGCACGCGGGGTGGTGAAATCCATCGGAGTGTCTTTGACAGAAGCTATCTCGCCGGTGGTCATGAATGTTGAGTCGACAGGAGTGTAGTCCGCAGCGTTGATGTAGAGCAGATGGTCTGTGATCGCTTTGTCAGGGTCTCCGCTGAGGTTGAAATAGGAGTGGTTGGTCATGTTGATGACAGTCGGGCGGTCGGTGACAGCGCTGTAGGCTATGTCAAGTGCATTGTCAGGGGTGAGAGTGTAGCAGACTGTCGCTTTCACGTTACCTGGAAAATTGTTGTCACCGTCAGGAGAGTCCATTTCGAGCACGAGAGTGCTGTCATTTGCTGCAATGACGTCATATACCTGATATTGCCATCCTGCTGGACCGCCATGCAGGCAGTGGCCGAAGTTGTTCTGAGGCAGTCTGATGCTGTCGCCGTCAATCACCATTCTTCCCTGATTGATGCGGTTGGCGTAGCGGCCTATCGCAGCTCCGAAGTCAGTCTGATTGTTTTCCGGGAGATATGAGGCGATGCTGTCGAATCCCAGCACGACATCTGTCGGGGTTCCGTCTCTGTCAGGCACAGTCAGCGAGACGATGCGTCCTCCGAAATTGGTGATGCAGACTTCCATGCCGGAATTATTTTTCAGGGTATAAAGTCCGGTAGTCTTGCCGTTGACGGTGGTCACGAAGTTGTCAGGGTCAAGTCCGGATTCTGTAAGATCCGATGTTTTTTTGTTTTCTCCACATGATGTCAGAGTCAAGGCTGCACCGGCAACGATGAATGCTGTGAGATATGTAAATTTCATAAGGTTTGGTTTTAGTTTGTAAAATTAGATTTTTTGCAATAACTTTCAAGCGATCGGTTATATGTTTTGCAGCATATTCACGGCGCAATTTTATAAGGTATGTTAAAACGTTCACGGCATGGCAAAAATACGAAAATGGCAGCAGTCCGATGTGTCATTATGGCTCATATTTATGCACAATATGTTTCGGCCACAATGCCACCGCATTGCTCCCCTACTGCGCGAACACATCTGCATGACGCTTGAGCGCCCCGGCGTTAACAAATATTGGTGAACAGGGTCTTAGCCGTGTGGATGTCCGATAAGAGCCGGTTCGTGGATTTTTTTTGCCTGTTGGTTTAATATTTGACGGAGTTGGAGCCCGTGGCATCGACATCCTCTCGCAGTTCCTGATCGAGGCCGTCATCATAAGCGTGACCGGCGGTGTCATAGGCATATTGGTCGGAGTGCTTGCCTCCTGGCTTGTCACGGTCATAGCCCACTGGCCGGTGTATATTCAGATGTATTCGGTCGGACTTTCTTTTGCCGTGTGTACGATCACCGGGGTCTTCTTCGGCTGGTATCCGGCAAAGAAGGCGTCGAATCTCGACCCGATAGAGGCAATACGTTATGAATAATCCATATTGCTCATACTTTCAACAAACACATAATATATAACAAAGAAGATTAGTTTATGAGCAGAAAAGATGTTAAGTGTTTAACAATGCGTCCGCTAAGATGTGAATCCTGGCGGACGTTTTTTCATTGGAAATGTGTATATTTGCAGTCTCGACCCTATCGGTTGCCGGTATCACATAATATTGCTTCTTGAAATGGAATTACACAATATCGTTTTTTCGCCTACAGAAACATCTCTGAAAATAGCCCGTTCGGTTGCGGACGGCATCAGCGGAACGGCTGCGGCAGGCAGTATTCTCCACAATCTTACTCTTGGGCTTCAGCCTGGCAGCATCAGCCTAAGGCGGTCTGATCTGGCCGTAATCGCAGCACCTGTCTATGGCGGCAGGATGGCTCCGATGGCAAAGGAAAGAATGAAACACATTGTTGCAGATTCAACTCCGTGTGTGCTGATCGCAGTTTATGGCAACCGGGCTTTTGAGAACGCGCTTTCAGATATGGCTGAATTTGTTTCCGGTCTTGGCTTTGTGCCGGTTGCGGCCGGAGCCTTTGTCGGGGAGCATTCCTATTCGCGCCCTGACACCCCGATTGCTGTCGGACGTCCGGACCGGGCAGATCTTGATGAAGCATTCGGATTCGGCAAGGCTGTTGGCGAGACTTTGAAAAGCGGAGGTCTGAGGCCGGTGGATGTGGCGGTGCTGCATGACGAACCGTTGCCGGAAGAGTCTTTGGCTAATTTCAGGGCGTTTGTGAAAGTTTACTCCGAAGGACAGAAAGTGAATCCTGTCAGGCTTGTTCCGCTTATAGATCCGATGCTTTGCAGCGGGTGTGGGAAATGTGTCTCTGTATGTCCGGCTGATGCAGTCAGTGATGACTGCCGTTCGTCAGATCCGGCAAAGTGCATAAAATGCTGTGCCTGTGTCAAGGGTTGCCCGTCTGGAGCGCGAAGTCTTTCGTCGCCGTTTGCGCCGGTGCTTTCAGCAAACTTCAGCAGGCGCAAATCCCCGCAGTGGACAGTCGGATAATAGAATAAATTCTTTTGTTTTCCTGTGATTTCTATGAATGAGCTCCAGGCCGGAGTCTGTTGTACAGATAATACGCGGAAATGCACAGGCTTGTCATGATCTCTGAAACAGAAAGAGCCATCCATATGCCATTTATGCCCAATAGCTTCGGAACAAGAATAAAGGACGGAACAAGGAATATGACACCTCTCAGCAGAGCAAAAATTATTGCCGGAAGAGCTTTTTCGATACTTTGGAAGTAGCCTATTGCCGTCAGATTGAATATGAAGAAGACAAATGCAGTAGAATAGACCGGAAATCCGGCGATCGCTATCAAGGCCGCTTCGGAATGGGTGTCAAGAAAGAGGCCGACCATAAGTTCCGGCAGCAGACTGAAAGAAGCGGTGACTGCCCCGCCGCATATCAGGGCGGTGATGATGGCAAGTTTTTCAGTAGATACCACTCTTGAACGCTCTCCGAGTCCGTAGTTATAGCTGATGATCGGTTGTGCTGACTGTGCGATGGCATTACCGATCATGAATGCGAACGGACAGTAGTAGCAGGCAATGCTGAAGGCTCCGACGCCGTCATTGCCTATATAGCGCATGAATCCCAGATTGCCCATCAGCATCAGAACGCCCATAGTAGCTTCGCCAAGTAGTGCTGAAATACCGATCTTGCACTGGTAACCTATGTTGCGGAGAGTCAGCCGCAGGCTGGTCAGGCTGATTTTCAATTTAGCCGGTCTGAGATCGGATGCGAGAAACACAAGATAGACAAGTACCATGACGCCGCCTGTCATGCAGCTGAGAAATGTGGCGAGTGCCGCACCGCGGACTCCCATGTCAAGCGGAAAGATAAACAGATAGTCGAGGATCACATTCAGCAGGCCGGGCAGGACGTTGCACCACATGGCATATTTCGGCGAACCGTCAAGTCTGACAATAAAAAGGCCTATCGCACACCAGATCTGAAACACACACGTGGCAAATATCCAGGGCATATAGTCCAGGACAAGCGGCATAAGCGATTCGGAGCTACCTAAAAGCAGCGCGGTGTGACGGGGAGATGACAGAGTGGCGATAAGAAACAGCCCTGCGAGGACGGTTGCGACAAGGAGGGCCTGGGTGATGTTCAGTCTTGCGGCTTTGATGTTGCCAGCGGCAAGATGGAGTGAGGAAACAACAGACGCTCCTACGCCAAGCATCAGTCCGATGCCCATCATCACCATTGTCGGCGAAATGCAGATGTTGACGGCAGCCAGTGCGTCGCTCCCACATCCGCGTCCTACGAATATACCGTCCGTTGCGGTCACCGCACAAAGTGCGAGCATTCCAAGCAGCGTAGGCACAAGATAGATTCTGAAGAGGGTGGGGATATGTACATTCCCTAGATCAATGGCATCACGTTTCATAAGATAGAAAAAAGGGGTTATGACTAATGTGAACATAAAAATTGCTGAATAAGAATCGAGGTTTTACCCGGTCATCTTATCCAGCATTATCATAATGCCCTCCGATGAGGATTACAAAACGCATCTTCAGATCAGCAATGCAAAGGTACGAATTTTTTGTCAGAACATGATGCTTAAGGTTGCTGTTCGTCTATTTTCCTGATGACGCGGCATGGATTACCTACGGCTACAGAACCGGCCGTGATGTCTTTTGTCACTACACTTCCGGCTCCGATCACGCAGTTGTCACCTATGGCACTCTCGGCAGTACCGTGACAGATGCTCCGATCCATACGTTGTTGCCGACGGTTATCGGCCGGGCATATTCCAGACCTTTGTTTCTTTCAACCGGGTCAATCGGATGACCGGCGGTGTGGAATCCGCAGTTCGTGGCTATAAAGACATTGTCGCCGAATGTCACCTTGGCTCCGTCAAGGATGACGAGGTTGAAATTGGCGTAGAAGTTTTTGCCTACACTTATGTTGTAGCCATAGTCGCAGAAGAAGGGCTGTTCGATCAGGATTGAGTCTTCCACATGGCCGAGAATGCGGCGCAACAGGCGCTCGCGGCCTATGGTGTCTTTTGGACGCAGGTCATTATAGTCACGGCAAAGTTCCTTGCATTCGAGACGCTCGGCAATGAGCGACGGATCATAATTGGCATCATATATCATGCCGGCAAGCATTTTTTCTTTTTCTAAGTTGTCGGACATTCCGTTTACGGCTATCGACCGTTCCTTCATAGACAAGTATGACATCTACCTGCGTACACAGCGCCGACTCGCCACCTCCGCCGTGGACTTTCATACCACACGGCTGAAGATGATAGTGTCGGAGGCAACGCGTCTGTTTTTGCTATTATGCTATTATTAAAGTTTTTGAGTTGTAAATCCTCTAATGTCGAGAAATTTAGCTAACTTTGCAGTATTATGGGTGATTATACGCCAACTTCGCTAAAGAGCACTAAGAACGGGCTGTTTATTACAGTGGTTGTCATGGTTTTTCTGTTTCTTGCACAGAAAGGCTATGGAAGTCAGCATGTAATTTCAGAAGTTCTGCGTATTGACAACTCGACGGGGCTCAGTAGTCAGAAGGTGTATTCGCTTGCTGAAGATGCGTCAGGAGCTATCTGGATAAGTACCAAGTCGGGGGTTGACAGGTATAATGGTAGGATTCTTAAGAATTACTCTCTTGAAGGCGATTCGTTCTATGGCGATAGAGCTGGTCGTATAATTCAGCTGTATCTCAATGAGGGCGATTTGTATGCCTACGAAAGTACAGGCAAAATTCACAAATATACGCCCGTATATGATTCGTTTATTTTGACGAGCAATCTTTCCGACCTAAGTCATAGCGATGTTGTGCTCAACAAAATGCTGGTGAGCAGTGACAACAGTATATTGTATGCAACCAATGACGGCCTGTTTAAATACGTGTCAGATAAGGATTATCGCCCCATACTGCCCGGCGCGGCTGTCAACGACATCATTATTGCAAAAGGTTATTTGTTTGCAGCAACATCTTCGGGACTTAAAATCATGCGTGACGACCATGCGGTCAAAGATGTTGGTCTGCTGAAAGATACCAAAATACAGAGCCTGTATTTCGATGAGGAAAACGATGCCCTATATATCGGAGCTTTCAACAAGGGCTTATATAAACTTGATTTGTCGGATTTCAGTGTTGCCCAAATCCATGCTACAAACAGCCTGTTGCATAAGCCGATACGTTCTATTGTCAAACTTAGCCCGGAAAGGCTTGCCATAGGTATTGACGGCAGCGGTGTCCTGGCTTATAATGTAAAGGCCAACTCTCTGGCCACGTTTGTCAACACGGAACTCGCCCCGGAGTTTTCATTTACCGGCAACGGCATATATGCACTGTTGAATGACGGCCAAGGCAATCTGTGGATTGGCAGTTATACCGGAGGGGTGACAATGGTGAGTCTGTCGCAGTCGCCCATACAGATAATTACACATATAAAAGACAATCCCAACTCTCTTGTCAACAACAATGTGAATTATATCATAGAGTCGTCAGACGGAAATATATGGTATGCAACTGACCGCGGAATAAGCATTTACAATCCCCGTACCGGAATCTGGAAAAATTCATTATCCGGAATAGTCGTTGTGTCGCTGTGTGAGGACGGCAACGGAAATGTACTGGCCGGTTGTTATGGCGACGGCGTATACCGTATGGATTTGTCGGGAAACATAAAGGGGCACTGGACACAAAGCGATGGAGCCTTGTCATCGAACTATATCTTCGCAATACAGACTGATTGTCATGGCAAGATATGGGTCGGCTCTCCTCACGGCTGCCTCGTAGCCCTTAATAGCGACGGCTCGTTATATCATAGGTTTGAGATAGACGGCGTTATGTCAATCAGTGTCGTTGACGAGAAGCGTATAGGTGTCGCTACCGGCAACGGATTTTATATCATCGATGCCGACACGAACAGCTATAACTGGTACGCCAATTTTCAAGAGCAGTCAGAGCACGACGTAAGTGCATATATAATCCCGATGATGTTCACAAAAGGTACCACAGTATGGCTTGGAACCGAAGGTGGTGGTCTTAACCTGTATGATTATAAGAACAGGAAAATCATACGCGAGATAAAAATGTCAGACGGATTGCCCTCAAATGATATATACGGTCTTGTGCATGATGACAAGGGACGCCTTTGGGCAAGTACAGGCAACGGCCTCGCAATCATAGGCGATTCAACAGTTTCCAGTCTTAACTTTATCAACGGAATTGCCAGAGAATATAACAAGTCCTCGATTTTAAGGACATCTAACGGTGATTTGATTTTCGGCAGTACGGCAGGCGCAGTCAGGCTGTCGCCCGACAAAATCAGTGTAGCTGAATACTCCGCACCATTGAGAATATCCCGATTCACTATTGACGGCATCAGCGAAGAGGAGTCTGCCAAGATTATACCGGAGCTTTTTGAGATGCTGCAAAACCGGAATATAGTGCTCAGTGCCAGTCATAACTCGTTTGATGTTGATTTTGAGGCAATAAACATAGACTATCGCAATGACATCGCTTATCAGCATATCCTTGAAGGGTATGACCACGATTGGAGCGAAATGACCATGGACGGTAACGCCCGCTTCCGGAATGTGCCTCCGGGCAATTATACCCTAAAAATAAAAGCGTTGCGTAAAAGCGACGGACGAGTCATAGATGAAACCTCTATTGACATCACTGTCGAAGAACCGTGGTGGAATACAATATGGGCCAGAATATGCTATCTGGCTATAATAGCCTTTATTATATATTTTATAATTAGGTATAAATGGTATCAATTGCGAAAAGAGCATGACGAAGACAAAATCAGATTTTTCATCAATACAGCCCACGACATCCGCACTCCATTGTCATTGGTCATGTCGCCCATTGAAGAGCTGAAGACACAGGACGGCCTTTCCGAAAAGGCTAAATATCTGCTCGATGTGGCGGGCGCAAATATACGAAAGCTTAATGCTGTCACCGCTCAGCTGCTCGATTTTGAAAAGATTGATTCGAGAAAAGCAAAGGTCAACATCGAGCCGATCAATCTTAATTATCTATTGTCGGAGGAATTGAGTTGTTTCAATAATGTTGGTGAAAAGCGCGGCATCACGCTTCACCTGCAAGTTCCCGATGAGCAGGTAGTGGTTTCAGCTGACAGACATCTGCTTGAACTCATGCTTGATAACCTCATGTCGAATGCCTGCAAATATACCAATCAAGGTGGCAAAGTGGAGGTGTCACTAACCGCAAACAAGTCAAAGGCTGTCATCAGGATTACCGACAATGGTATAGGCATACCTGAGAAAGAGCAGAAAAACATATTCACAAATGTCTATAGAGCCGAGAATGCGAGAGCGTCACAAGAAACAGGCAACGGTTTCGGTCTGCTTCAGGTCAAGCGTATAGTGGAAATGCTCAACGGCAACATAGGCTTTACATCTAAAGAGAATGCAGGAACCACTTTTACAATCTCATTCAAGCGTATCTATGACGAGCCTGTCATTCACTGGAATCCGAATAATCTGAATGAGGCCTTGAATGAAATACGCATACCTTCTCCCGTAGTATCCGCTGTTTCTGAGAGTAAGGATGAGACATTGTTGATTGTCGAGGACAACGATGATCTTAGGAATTATCTGACGGCAACATTCTCGGTTGAATATAATGTCGTGTCAACTATTTCGGCTGAGGATGCCCTAAGATTCCTTGAGAATCACTATCCGGATATTATCATCTCAGACGTAATGATGCCCGGAATACAGGGTGACGAGCTGTGCAGCATGATAAAGAACAACCCTGACACCGCCGACATTCCGGTCATTTTACTTACTGCGAAAACCACTCATGACGCGATTGTGAACGGCATTGAAAAAGGAGCCGATGACTATATCGCCAAGCCGTTCAGCCTTGACATCCTCAAAAGCAAGGTCAGAGGTATGCTCCACAACCGCAAGCGTATCCGTGAATATCTTATGAGGCTTGCATTGATGAGAGCCGAGGGTGACGTAGTCGAAGTGAAGACAATCCCACAAATCGTCGAGGAACCGACACTGACCGAAGGCAATCGGACAAGGCATTTGTTGATAAGGCTGTTGATATAATTATCGCAAATATATCAAACACCGAGTTTGACATTGAATATCTATGCCGAGAGATGGCAATGAGCCGAACACTGTTCTTCGGTCGTCTGAAGTCATTGACAGGGAAAGCTCCTCAGGAATTTATAAGAATCCTGAAACTTGAACGAGCCGCTGAGTTACTTAAGCAAAAGACACCTGTAACAGAAGTGGCTGTGATGACAGGTTTTGCTAATTCTAAGTATTTCAGCACTATCTTTAAAAAACACTTCGGGGTGTCTCCAAGTAAATTTTGTGAACAGAATTGAACGAGGTTTAAGGTGTTTATGTCTGATTTTCTGAATAATAGCATAATATATCAGAAAACAAACCTCAAAATGTCAGTAATCAAACCTTGATAATAACGAACGGTGGTAATTTTGCAAAACCCATATAAGGTCTATGTGGGAGTAAATATACCAACCAATCAATATCATGGTCTTTTTCAATATCAAACATTTGTTTATCTCTGCGTTCGCAGTAGCGACTTTAATAGGGTGTGGCGACTCGGAAGATGAACCGACACCGGCACCGCCAGTAGTTGAACCTGTCGATGATGTGGTGTTCTTTGACGATTTTGATTCATTCAATTCCGCTTACTGGTCAAAAGAGACACACGAAGCCGGATGGACAAATCAAGAGTTACAATCCTATAGTACCAGTCAGGTCAAAGTCGGCAAGGACGAAGGTAAGACTGTACTAATTCTTACAGCCAAGCGCACCGGCAACAAGGTGGTGTCCGGTCGCGTGAACACCAAGAACAAGAAGTATTTCAAGTATGGAAAGGTTGAGGCAAGTATAAAACTGCCTGAGACCGCAAATGGTCTGTGGCCCGCATTTTGGATGATGGGCAACAATAAGCAGGAGTGGCCTGCCTGTGGTGAAATAGATATAATGGAGATGGGAGATGCCCAAGGTATCGCCAACGGGACAAGTACCACGCGAGTAAATACCGCGCTCCATTATGGCCCTGATGTTGCCGGACATGAACAGCAATATTTCGCCGGAGATGCCGGTTCAAATTTGCAAGACGGCAAATATCACACATATACGCTTACTTGGAATGAAAATAAGATTGATGTTTCTGTAGATGATGTCAAATTTCATAGTTTTGACATTACTGGTAATCCATATTTTCAAAATGACTTTTATATTCTGTTTAACCTTGCTGTTGGCGGATCATTCACCGGTATCTATGACATCGAAGGCATTACAGCCTTAAAAGATGGTCAGACGGCATCGATGTATATAGACTGGATTAAAGTAACTAAAATAAACTAATCAATACACATGAAACAGAGAACTTTAACAACCAAGCTCCTGTACGGTTTCCTGCTTGTCGGTGCGGTATCCTTTGCTATGCCGCTTCAGTCGTATGCAGAACCCAGCGCAGCTGCGGCAACGCCATCTCAGAAGATAAAGGTGACTGGTGTCGTTGAAGATGCTGAAGGCCCAGTTATCGGTGCCTCAGTAATTGAGAAAGGAACCAGCAATGGAACAGTTACCGACCTTGACGGTAACTTTACGCTGATGGTATCACCGAATGCAACACTTAAAATCAGCTATGTCGGCAGTGACCCTGTTGAGGTCAAGGCTACAGAGGCGCCAATGAAAATCACGCTGGAGCAGAGTTCGCAAATGCTCAGCGAAGTGGTGGTCACTGCTCTTGGAATCAAGCGCGACCGAAAGGCACTCGGTTACGGTCTTGACGAAGTAAAAGGTGATGCCTTTGAAAAAGCCAAAGAAACTAACGTCATCAACTCTATGGCAGGTCGTGTGGCCGGTCTCGTTGTAAGCCAGACCGCAGGTGGTCCTTCCGGATCAACCCGCGTAATTCTGCGTGGTAGTACTGAAATGACCGGTAATAACCAGCCATTATATGTTGTCGATGGTGTACCTCTTGACAATACAAACTTCGGCAGCGCAGGAACATCAGGCGGATACGACCTTGGTGACGGCATCTCAAGCATCAATCCAGATGATATAGAAAGTATGTCGGTACTTAAAGGTCCGGCCGCTTCCGCTCTCTACGGTAGCCGTGCCAGCCACGGTGTAATTCTCATCATCACCAAGAAAGCCGGTAAAGAAAAATATTCGATAGAGTATAATGGAACACTGACATTTGACAAACAGCTCTCTAAATGGGATAACGTACAGCAGATCTATGGTATGGGCAGCAACGGCACATACAGTATCGACGCAGTTTCAAATACCAATAAGAGCTGGGGACCGAAAGCAGACGGAAGCAACGTCCTTCGCTACTTTGACGGCGTGGAGCGTCCATATCTTATAATACCTGACAATACCTCCGGATTCTTCAGAACCGGTCTTACCGCAAACAACACGGTTACAGTCTCATCCAATTCAGGCAATACAGGCATTCGTTTCACACTGACCGATATGCGCAACAAGGATATTGTCCCCAAGACTCACATGAGCCGTGACATTTTCAATCTGCGTGCCAATACATCTATGGGGAAGGTTGACCTCGACTTTACCGTAAACTATACCCACGAAAATGTAAAGAATCGTCCTGCTCTTGGCGACAGTAAGTCTAACGTCGGCAAGAACCTAATGACCCTTGCAACCACCTACGACCAGCGTTGGTTGCGCACATATCAGGATGCTAACGGAGAGTATTCCAACTGGAACGGTATGGACCCCTATAATGTAAACCCCTATTGGGACGTCTACAAGAATTCCAATGATTCAAAGAAGGACCTGTTTCGTTTACACGCATCTGCTATTTATAATGTAACATCACACCTCAAAATCAAAGGAACAGCGGGAGCTGAACTCAACTGGTTTAATTTCAATGATTTCAAGGCTCCGACAACTCCTGGCTATGAGTCAGGTTACTTACAGCAGAGCCAGTTCAAAAACCAGATGTATAACTTTGAACTCATAGCGACCTATAACAACCGCTGGGGTGACTTTGACTTCACAGGAACTGCCGGTGGAAACATCTATAAGGTCGATAACCGTACAAATATAACCACAGCCCAAGAAATGCAGATTAGGGATGTGGTTGCCCTTATGAGCTTCAACGAAACAAGCCTTCAGGAAAACAGCTACCGCAAGCAGATTAACTCGCTGTTCGCGGCTGTCAATCTCGGATGGAAAAACCTGTTATATCTTGACGCTACTATCCGTGGTGATAAATCGTCGACTCTGCCGACTGGAAATAACACCTATATTTACCCCTCGGTGTCGGGTAGCTTTGTGTTCTCTGAACTGATCAAGCGTGGTGACATTCTGCCATACGGTAAAGTTCGCCTGTCATTCGCACAGGTTGGTAGTGATACAGATCCCTATCAGTTAGGACTGGTATATACAAAATCAAAATTCACATATCCCGGTTACACCATCGGCTTTATTGACAATACCACTATCCCCAATAAGAACCTCAAACCTACCCGGACCAACTCATTTGAAGTGGGTTTTGAAACAAAGTTCCTCAACAACCGTATCGGTCTTGACTTCACATATTACAATCAGATAAGTAAAGACCAGATTATGGGCATGGCAAGTAGCTGGGCCACAGGATACCCCTATCGTCTTATCAATGCCGGTGAAATCCAAAACCAAGGTATCGAAATCGCACTTAACACACGTCCCATTATCATAGGCGATTTCTCTTGGGATTTGGGTATCAACTTCTCTAAGAACAACAATAAAGTGCGTAAGCTTGTAGACGGCATGGATATGTTTGAACTTGAAAAGGCTTCATGGCTTGATGTCCAGGTCGCTGCAAAGGTTGGTGAGAACTTCGGTTCTATCGTAGGCCCCGATTTCCAGAGAAACGAAAACGGAGATATTCTTATTGACCCAGCAACCGGTTTGCCGATGTACGACAAGAGCAATCACGTTCTTGGAAATGCATCTTGGGACTGGACAGGTGGTCTGAGCACAACATTCCATTACAAGAATTTCGGGCTTACCGCACTTTTTGATGTAAAGGTTGGAGCTGATCTGTATTCTATGTCGGCACGTGCTGCTCACGAATCAGGCAAAAGCCTTGCAACACTGGCCGGACGAGAAGAATGGTATAAGTCGGAAGAAGAGCGTCAGGCAGCAGGTATTGCAAAAGGTGCCTCGACATGGACTCCAACCGGAGGTTTTGTCGCACCCGGTGTGATTGACAACGGCGACGGCACTTATCGTCCCAATGACATAAAGGTCAACCCCGAAGACTATTGGATGAGTGTTTGCCGCAATGCCCCTTCGATGTTCATCTATGACAACTCTTACATAAAGTGTCGTGAAATTACACTTACCTATCAATTCCCGAAGAAATGGCTCGGTAAGGTAGTGCAGGATATGTCTATTTCATTTGTGACACGAAACCCGTTCATCGTATGGAAGAACATTCCCGACATCGATCCTGATTCTAACTACAACAACACAACCGGTATGGGACTTGAATATGGTTCGCTGCCTTCACGCAAGAGCTATGGTTTCAACCTGTATGTTAAATTCTAAACGTAAGATTACCAATGAAACTACATAAGATATTCACTCCTGTTTTAGCGGCTCTTGCGCTCATTGCAGGTTCATGTAGCGACAGCTACATGGAGGATCTGAACACAGACCCTTCAAAAGCCGACGGCATTGACCCCAATGCCCAGCTGACCACAGCCCAGCTCCAGACTTACGGCGATCTGGGTATGGTGGAAATCTACCGCAACTACCATTATGCTTTCTCTCAGATGCTGATGGGTTGCTGGAACACGACCAACTATGGCGGCCGCCACACAATCGACAATAACGAAATGTGCCGCATCTGGACTTCGCTATATCCCAACGCAATAAAGAACCTTACTGACGGCATTCATAACAGTGAGAAAGAAGGTCTGACAAACGTAAATGCCGCTCTGCGCATCTATCGCGTCTATATGATGTCCCTTATTACCGATGTGTATGGCGATGCGCCTTTCAGCGAAGCAGGTCTTGGGTATATTGCCGAGAAATTCAACCCTCGATACGACACTCAGGAAGAAATCTACGCAGCTTTCTTCAATGAACTCACCGATGCCTGCGGCGCTCTGTCATTGTCAGGCGATAAGATTACAGGCGATGTAATCTACAACGGAGATGTCAACAAGTGGAAAAAACTTGCCAACAGTCTGCGCCTCCGATTTGCCATGCGTATATCCGATGTCGACCCTGACAAGGCTAAACAGGAATTTGAAGAGGCACTGATGGCTGACGGCGGCGTCTTTACAAGTGCTTCTGATGACGCTCTCATTAAGTATATGGAAGTATCGTTCAGCTTTGGTCAGGATACATATTCCGACTATCGTGGCAATGCCCTTTCCAAACTACTGTTCGGTAATGACCCGGCAAACAACCCGAGCTATCTATGTTCTACATTTTTCAACCAGATGTATAACAGCGGCGACCCTCGCACATTTATCTTTGCCCGATTCTACTATGACGGTCTGATGAGCCTTACAAGCCCCGATAACCGCATTGACCTTACTGAGGAAATTCTTTCAAAAGGTATTCCGATGAATCCGAGAGATCCGGGTGCTTACTCATGGGAACCGTGGCCGGCAGGCTATGACAGCGATATCATGAAAGAGATTGCTGAGAACAATCCTTCAGTCGAAGTAAGTATGACGCGCGAAACCGAGCCCAAGCTTGCCAACAACTTCCTTAAGAGTGATAATCCGGGCGTCGTTATGACCTACGCCGAGGTAAACTTCCTTATGGCTGAGGCCGCCCTTAAAGAAGGCTGGGCAGTCGCCGGCAGTGCTGACGGCTACTACAAAACTGGTGTACGTGCGTCAATGGACTTCCTTACTGACAACTACGGCTGCCGTAAGATTACTGATGAGGAATTCTCTACTTTCATTGCCAACAACGGTATCGGTTACACCAACGAGCAGCGTAAGGCAGCAATTAATACTCAGGCATGGATTCTGCACTTCACCAATCCCTCCGAGGCATGGGCAAACGTGCGCCGTTCAGGTTATCCCCGACTTAAATCTCCGGCTGAATACGGTTTCGGCCAGTTCCTCACCGGAGGACAGGAAATCCCCGTTCGCCTTTGCTATCCGGTTCTTGAATCATCGTATAATAAGACCGGCTATGATGAAGCTTTGGACCGTATGGGCGGAAGCAATAGCTGGTACATACCCATGTGGTGGGACGTTGACTAATAACATAAAAAGAAACTACAATGAATTTCATATATAAGACAATTTTGACTTTGCTGCCGGTAAGCGTCATGCTTGCATCATGCAGCAGCGACGATCCGTTCTCTGTAGCAGGTCCGGATGACGAGCCCCATATTCTGGCACCGACTTTCCCTGACCGAAATAATGGTCAGCTGCCCGTAGTAGCCAACATCAGCCGCGATGCAAATTTCGCCATGGAACTTACCGTGACACCGGCCGACTATGTTGATGTGACATGGTATATCGACGGAGAGCAGACTGCAACCGGAAAGGCTATTGATATGCCTCTCCCCGCAGGTACATACGAGATGAAGGTTGTTGTCACAACCACTCAGGGTAAATCAACTTCACGCGAAGGCATCATCAATGTCAATCCGCTGGATAGTGATCCCTGGGCTTCGGAAGTCTCATTTGAACGCATTGTCGCTCCCGGACAGAACGCGGTACTTTATGGCCGCAATCTCAGCTCGGTGAAATCAATCACTCTCGGTGATTCTGAACCGATTCCTGTTGTCTATTCTACCGAAGACGGCAATGATGTACTCACCTATACCGTTCCAGCAAATGTCGTCAATGGTACTTGCAGACTGGAACTCATTGATGCCGAGGGTATGAACTACGGCGCAAATAAAGTGACTGTGAGCTCTTCCGCTCTCATTACTTCAGGTACAGACCGTATTACTTCTGGCGCTACAACAACGCTTACAGGTATCAATCTCGACAGAGTGGCTTCTCTTGAAATCGGAGGAACCAAGATTTCTGATTTTACCGAAAAAACTTCAACTGCAATCAGCTTCTCTGCCCCGGCTCTCGAAGATGGAGAGTATCCGATGTCGGGCGTTATGAATGATGGTGCCGAAGTTCAGTTCTACAAGAACGGTCAGGTTGAGACCGCCACAACAGTGGTTCTGTCATCTCAGCAGACCTTGTGGTCAGGACACCACTATGTTTCGTGGGATCTTCCCGATGACAGCCCCAACAAGACCTTCAACCTTATCGGCATGGATGTTTTTGCGGGTATCAAACCGGGTGCTGTAATGTCAATTCATTATTCGATAGAACCTACCGCCGAATACCATCAGCTTCGCACAACTACCGTATGGTGGAACGACCTTCCCGGCACAGGAACGATTGAATTCTCAACTGACGGTGTCGCAGAAATCACGCTGACAAAAGAGGCTCTTGACATGATTCAGGAGCAGTCCGGATTCATCTGCGTCGGTCATGGTTACTATGTAGATCTCGTAACACTTCGCTGATATGTTGAAACATCTAATGACATTTTTAACCGTCACTTCAGCAGCCTGTTCTTTACAGGCTGCCGGAGCGGCGATTCCCTCTGACCCTGATCTTGAGGCGGCAGTGGAACGCACATTGTCTAAAATGAGCCTTGACGAGAAAATCGGCCAGATGACCGAGCTTTCCATTGATGTGCTTGGCGACTGGAAAGACGGTGAGTTCTTCCTCGACCCTCAGAAGCTTCACGAGGCTATTGCCGTGTATAAGGTCGGCTCTGTGTTGAACGCCCCCGGCGGACCGACAGCACAGACTCCTGCAAAATGGGAAAAGTTGATTGGTCAGATACAGGAAGTGTCAATGAAAGAAATCGGCATACCTTGTATCTATGGTCTTGACCAGAATCATGGTACAACCTATACTCTCGGTGGAGTGCTTTTCCCTCAGAACATCAACGTAGGTGCGTCGTTTAACCCGACGTTGGCTCGCAGAGCTGCTGAAATTACGGCATACGAGACTCGCGCCGCCAACTGCCCGTGGACATACTCGCCCACTGTCGACCTTACCCGCGACCCTCGCTGGAGCCGTGTATGGGAAAACTACGGAGAGGATCCGCTGGTCAACGCCATCATGGGCGCTCAGCAGGTCAAGGGCTTTCAGGGCGACAACCCGAATAAGATAGGCCGACATAATATAGCCACCTCGGTAAAGCATTATCTCGGCTACGGCGCTCCGCGAACAGGCAAAGACCGCACCCCGGCATATATTTCTCCGTCTGATCTCCGTGAGAAGTTTTTTGAGCCTTATCGTGCCTGCATCGAGGCAGGGGCATTGACTGTAATGGTCAATAGCGGCTCAATCAACGGTCGCCCTGTTCACGCCAATAACGAGCTGCTCACAAAGTGGCTCAAGGAGGACCTTAACTGGGACGGAATGATTGTGACTGACTGGGCAGACATCAACAACCTCTATACCCGCGAATATGTGGCTCACGACAAAAAGGAGGCTATTGAAATGGCTATCAATGCCGGAATCGATATGTCAATGGAGCCATACGACCTCAATTTCTGCACTCTGCTTAAAGAACTCGTAAATGAAGGTCGCGTATCTCAGGAGCGTATTGACGACGCAGCACGTCGTGTCCTGCGCTTGAAATATCGTCTCGGACTGTTTGACACTCCCAATACATATCCCAAAGACTATGCCGACTTCGCCTGCGACCGTCACGAGCAAGTCGCTCTTCAGGCCGCGGAAGAATCGGAGATACTGCTCAAAAACAACGGCGGCATTCTTCCGTTGAAGAAAGGTACAAAGATTCTGCTGACAGGTCCTAATGCCAACTCGATGCGCTGTCTCAATGGCGGCTGGAGCTATTCATGGCAGGGACATCTGACTGACCGTTTCGCCTCGAAATACAACACCATCTACAAGGCATTGGTCAATAAGTTTGGCAAGAAGAATATAGTTCTTGAACAGGGTGTCACTTATCCTGCCGAAGGTGCCTATCACGAGGAAAATGAGCCGGAAATTGAAAAAGCTGTGGCAGCTGCGTCGGGTGTTGATGTCATAGTCGCCTGTATCGGTGAAAACTCCTATTGTGAGACACCGGGAAACTTGTCGGACCTCGCTGTCTCTGAAAACCAGCGCAATCTCGTCAAAGCTCTTGCTGCGACAGGCAAACCGGTTGTATTGATTCTCAACGGTGGTCGTCCGCGTATCATCAGTGATATTGAGCCATTGGCAGATGCGATAGTCAACATTCTGCTTCCCGGTAACTTCGGTGGTGACGCACTTGCCAACATTCTTGCCGGCGACACCAACCCGAGTGGCAAAATGCCCTACACCTATCCACGCCATCAGGCAGAACTCACCACCTACGATTATCGAGTGAGCGAGGAAATGGATAAGATGGAAGGTGCTTATGACTACGATGCGGTGGTATCGGTGCAGTGGCCTTTTGGCTATGGTCTCAGTTACACGACTTTCAAATATGACAATCTCCGCTGCTCACATTCTGAATTCGGTGTCAACGATAATCTCATTTTCACAATCGACGTCACCAATACAGGTAATTGCACCGGTAAGGAAGTCGTTATGCTTTTCAGCCGAGATATAGTAGCATCTCTGACTCCTGACAATCGCCGACTGCGCGCGTTTGAAAAAGTAGAACTCAAACCCGGTGAGACCAAAACAGTAACCCTGCCCATCAAGGCCAGCGACCTCGCCTTCGTGGACTACGACGGCAAGTGGGTCCTGGAGAAGGGAAAGTTCCGTATGCAAGCCGGCACCAGCGTAATGGACATCGCTTGCAACCATACATATAAGTGGACAACCCCCAACAAGTAAAATATTTCCTAAGGTAAAGAAGATTTGAATAGGTATGATATAGGCTTGCAGTGATGGCAGGCCTATATTTTTTTATTACTGTCCGCTAAACCATAAAAAGGCGAGTCCAACTTCCTGAACGGCAGAAGTTGGGCTTACTTTTTGTATTTGACAAGCCCCCTCAGCAGTTTTCAGGAACTTCGGGAGGCGATTCCGATGCTTCGGCGAGCATGATTTTCAGGTCTGCATCGGGCTGATTGAGGAACTTTTCGAGATTCAGGTAATACATCAGCACAATTCTGACGATTGTAGCAAGCCCTGAGAAGCTCCAACGTCTTTCGAGTTTGCTTTGAAGTACTGACAGCAGCAGATTTGCGATGAGTGTAACCCATATCTGGATTTTGATGGCGTTGGCGCTCTCGCCATAGAAGTATCTCAAGGGGAAGTTCTGTTTGATCTGCTTGAAAAGAGACTCTATCTGCCATCGGCGGCGGTATATCGCCACGATTGTCTCTGGCGGCATGTCGAAGTCGTTGGTCAGAAGCGATATGAGTTTTGGCTTCCCGTTCTTCTTGATGTCAACGTATGTAATTATTCTGGCGATGTGGTTTATACCGTCTTTACGGAACACCACGACCTGTTCACGGTATTCCATCAGTCCCTGCGGATTCTGATGCATACAGTCTACAAGTACCTCATAACTGAGGTTTTTCTTCATTTTGGTGACATATACAACGCCACGGTCCGTCAGTTCCTCAAATTTGGCATAATTGATATAGGCGCGGTCAAGAGCGACTATCTCGTTGTGGCTGTAATGGCTCGGAGCAAGCATGAAAGAGTCATTGGTGGCCGCCGAAGTGAACTGCACATCGCAGGGAACCCCCTCGTTGGCGTGTATGACAGAGTGTACCTTTATGCCGCCTTTCTTCTTTCCCGTCTTGGGGTGTCGACCAACGCCCTTGAAAATAGCGTTGGAGAACAATGTGATTGTAGTGGAATCGATAATCCTAAGCTGCTTTATCCACTCTTCCGTGCCGTTGCGTCTGCTGTCCGATGAAAGAATGTCTTTGTTGGCTGCATACAGGTCGCGATAGACATCCTCAAAGAACTTCTCTGACCGTCGGGCATTTGCATCCGACAGGGTGCTGCGCTTTGGTACAGTATCAATTCCGACATGGTGCAGTTTGCGAACCTCCGCTGTCATAGATGTCTCTATCTCACGCAATGAGTCGAAGCGCTGGATCACGGCATAGAGCATCGTAAGCAGATGCGTATAGCCGTCAAAGCTCTTTACATACTTCTCTCCGCCGTGTTTTCGGCTGAATTCAACAATTTTTTCACGATTGAGTGATTTTATCAGCTGTCCATATATCGGCTGTCCGAAGAAATTACTACTTTTACTCATGGTTATTCATGGATTGTTTGGCGACACCAAAATAACCATTTAGGGCTGACTCCTGCAATAGGTGTCAGCCCTAATTTTTCAATCGCTCAAAAAAAGTTTAGCGGACAGTAATAATATTTTTTAATATTAACGTGAGTTCTATGAAAATAGGGTCAAGCCGAAAGCACGGTGCATGAATTTTGAGAAAAGTGTTAAATTTGTGGCATGAAAACCGCAGATGCAATATGGATGTGCCTGCCCGAGGGCATGGACGAACTATTTGAAATGGTGCGCTTCGAGCGCACGGAACAGTCCTATGACATATGGCTTGACGAAAAGAAGAAACTGTCTGATGAAGACTATCGTAATCCAAATATCGTAGCGCGAGGCTATACGGATTATGTAACAATACAGGACTATCCGATGCGTGGACGGCCTGTATTTCTTCACATGCGCAAGAACAAGTGGTGGGACAGGCAGACCAACGAAATCTTCAGCTACAATCTCGAACTTCCCAACGAGGAAGGAACACGACTCAGCGCCGAGTTCGTGGCTTTTTTAAAAGACGAAGGTGGAGACGACAGCCCTGTCGATTAAACAGATAGCGCAGATGTACTGCGTCAACGGCAAACATTTTGCCGACTTGTACCGCAATAAGATAAGCGGTTACGCCGACTGGTGCGAACAGGAGCTTGGCTGTGGGTTCTATTTCAACGCCGATAATATCGGCCCTTACATGAGTCTTGATGAGACGTGTCTGAGCAACGGGGAGGTATGGACGTTCCTGACCAACAAGGACGGCCACGGAGGCAAGGGAACACTTGCGGCAGCCATTCCCGGAACAAAGAGTGACGAAATTATATCCATACTCATCGGAGCTATGGAGAAATCAATCAGACGCAGGGTCAAGGAAGTGACCTGCGATCTCTCGCCATCAATGATGCTCATAGCCGCAGAAGTGTTCTATAACGCCCATGTAGTCAACGACCGTTTTCATGTCCAACAGGTCTATAATGAGGCCGTTGACGAAATCCGCATTGACATTCGCCGACAGCTCATCGCAGAGGAAAACAACCGCAACAAGTCCGAACCGCCGGTAACGTACTCCAACGGAGAGACCATGCGCCAGATACTGGCTCGCAGCAAACACACTCTGATGATGTCGCAGAACAAATGGACTGACATACAGCGCCATCGTGTCAACATACTGTTCAAATACTATCCAATATTGAAGGCTGCATACAGCCTTGCGATGGAGCTGCGCAAGATTTTCAACGCTAAAATCTCACCGACAAAAGCCATGGGGAGGATGAACAAGTGGTATGAAAAGGTAATGGCATTGGGTAACAACAACTTCCGCTCGGTAATCAAAACATTCAAGAACCACGCCCCAACAATCCTGAACTATTTCCGTCGTCGTGCGACCAATGCCTCTGCCGAGGCATTCAACTCTAAAGTCAAAATATTTCGCTCACAAATGCGTGGTGTCCGGGACCGCGACTTCTTCATCTTCCGATTAGTCAAACTCTACGCCTAAAAATTTAACACTTCTAATTGCCCAATTTAACATATGCACCGTGCTTTCGGCTTGAGCCTGAAAATAATCAAAAGAGGCACTATTTAGGCACTAAAAAGATTGTTGAAATCTTAGTGCCTGGTTAGTGCCTAAACTCTGTCCGGGGATGTCCTTTTTGCGTCTTTTTTCGGTCCTGAATCGAAAGGATTAGATAAAAGAAACCCCGGAACTACTTGATAGTCCGAGGTTTGTCTCGTTAAGTCCGAATTAGTTCGGTAGTACATAGTGGAGCTGGAGGAACTTGAACCTTTCACTCCAAATGCAGTTATTTCAATCAGTTACATTCGCTCATTTTTCTTGTGTAACGAGTATGTAACGAATCATTTTATTCATTTTTCCGACGGCTCTCTCGCCGTGGCCGCAAGGCTGGATTGCGAATGCAAATATACTAAAATCCAGGCGTCTTCGCAAGTCCAAGGGTTCGATTTAGAGATTTTTAAGCCTGTCAGGATGACATTCATCACGGCCTTTATCGAACGGCGTCGATGACAACTTTGATGAGTCCTTTCATCGAATCTGCAATTTCATCTGGTCCGGGGATTGTCCGGTATGACAAAACCGACAGTTCAGATTGATATACGGAGGCAATCTTGCTCCATGTCGAATCAAAGTCAGCAATGAGAGGCGAAGACAGGATGGGAGCGTCGCGCCATTTCGGAGGACGGTCAAATTCTCTCTTGTCATGTTCGATAAGTTCCACGAGATTCTGTTTCAAATCTCCTGCAACGTAATCGCTACATTCTTCATCACCGAGGAGAAAATGCAGATCGTAGAAATGTCGTATCTTAGAGATTAGGCCTGCGGTAGGGTCTTCTTCAAGGGAGAATCTCAAAAGTGATACCACTTTTTCACAGAGAGTACGCCGTTTGTCAAGCACATTCAACTCGAATGGCATCATGTCAAGGTCGGCAATCATATCGTTCAGACCTCGGCGCTCCATCATTTCGGTTATAAAAGGTTTGATTTCCCTTCTCTCGTATGGATATGGATTACCGTAGGTGTTGATTTCTACAATCACCTGATTGCTCATTACATTGGACATCCCTCTATTGATGCCATCTAAAACTGACCTGTAAAGATGATATGTCTTACGGAAGCGATTGTTCTTGACCGTATCAGGCTTCTCAACTTCCTCCATGCCTGCGGTGGATTCATGTCCTATCCTTGCCACGAGCTTTTTCTGTTGGTTCTGGCTCAGGCCTTCGCCCAATATGGCGAAGTCGACATCTGATGAAAACCGTGCAATCAAGCCGTATGCTTTTGAAAGCGAAGTCCCGCCTTTCCAAACCGTCTTTTCCGCCGCAGGATTTCTCGACAGATTCTGCAATATTCGGCATATCCAGTAATCCTTCTCGACAAATTCGGGATATATTTCAAGGTCTTGCGCTGTCAATTCTATTGCCTCTCGAAATGACCGCTTGTTTTCATGAAGTTTCATTCAATATTCCATTTTTCTTTGTTGAGTAATTCAGTGGCATTTCCCAGCCCTATTTTATATTTCGTTCCGGGATTAAGCGCGGTACGAAGAACCATGGTGTGACTGCCATATCCCAAATCATCAAGAATTGCTCCGAGAATGGCTTTTACACGGGGTTGGTATTTATCCGATAATCTGATGATTCTCTTAATTTCATTCTCCTGCAATTGTCCGATAGATGATTTCAGCGCCGTTATGGAACGGACAATCTCGGTATCCGGAATTTTCTTTATAAACCTAATCGTGTCAAGAATCTGTAAAAGATAGATATTGTCTTTGGTAATCGCATTGGGCTGATACACGAAGCGAATCGAGTATATGCCTCTTTTTGTGGCATTATGCCTCTTATTTGTGCCTAACATTATCACACTCGCCACCTGTGTAGTCAACGCCATATCATTCCAGATGGAATATCCGGTCAGATAACCAATAGGTCTGCCGTCTTTATCATAAATGAGGTCTTTGACAATCTCTTGCAAATTCGGCTTCAACGTTCCAAAAACAGACTTTTTAGGTTTGTAGAACCGGCCTTTTGAAAGTTTCTGAATCAGCCCTTTGCCGACCATGCGCGACAATTTGACCCGGATGTTTTCCCACCATTCGGCAGGAAGTCCGAGGTCTTCGATGGAGAAAACAGTCCCATCGCCAATTAGATTGACCCTATTCTCTATCTGTTGAGCTACTGTCATGCTCTATCGTTTTAGATTTCAACTGTAAAGGTAATAAAAATGTTCGGTTTTCTGCGCATAAAACCGAACATTTTTTAGTGGAGAGATATTTCATGGTAATGGTGCAATAGATATCAAGCGGACCGTTTAGGTTGGGCGGACTGCCGTGTCTGCGGCGTGATGCCGTCGTAAGGTGACGGTGGACGAGCCATTGACACCTTCCTACCGCATACGCCCATGGACAACGGCGGAAATATCATTCGCGATTGAACCGAAATCTCAAGTGGCGACCAAGATGCAGGTGACCATCGGAACAATCCGGTGCGTGGTGCGAAGTATTCTGATTCACAGGTTCTATCTGGCGCCAGACAGTCGATATTGTAGACAGATTTTGTTCGGTTTTTACACGCAAAGACCGAACATTTTTCAAGTCACAAGACCAGCATTATACCGTCGGAGGGAATCTGTTGGCGTATATGATTTATTTTAGTTCCCATTAGGTGCGGTTTTTCATTGCAAACTAAGCACTAAAATGAATTTTTTCTAAATCAACATTATTTAATGTGGGGCGCGGCAAGAGAGGGAGCGGTCTTCAGGGTTGGTGGCGTGATGCCGTCAAAAGGTGACGGTGGACGAGCCACTGACACCCATTGACCGCATCGCGCCTATTGGCACCGGCGGAACACCGATAACCGGCAACGCCTCTGAGGTAAGCATCGAGGACGCTGCTTTTACCTCTGAGACTCTCTGCCGTTCATCCGTGTTCTTATCGCCGTTGCTGTATAAGGATTTTACGACCGCTCCCTCCTTTGCCGCTTTGACACTGCGACACTCGGCATAGACTGCGGAGAACAGTCTTCTTTCGTCGGCCGTCCTTCACAGACTATGCTGGTCGTGTCGCTCATTTCCATTTCTATTAGGATTATTATTGAGAAATTACTTTCAATAAGATTTCCGAGAGATTATGTAGCTGTATGTTTTCACCGTGCCGGAGTCGTGGCTCCTGTTATTGTCTAATCAACAACGATTTTTACTTGCTTGCCAGTGGGAAACGTGCGGTGCCGGGGATATTCTGATGCTTTTTGACGGAAAAATCTCCAGACCTGCGGCTTGTATTTTTCCGACAAAGGGCGAACATCCCCTCTGTTCACCACACGCCTGGTAGGTGTCAAGCAAGCGAAAACCGATGGTGATATACAAATAAAAAAAAGTCGCAACGATGAAAACAAACAGCCACATAAAAGGTCAAAACGAAGCTCAAAGCCTCAGGTTCAACCAAATAAAAAGGGTTGCAAAGGTGGTGGCAATCATCATCGGAGCAATAATCGGAACTCTGGTGTGGGCGATAGTCAGACCTGTAATCCGAGGAGCGAGCTGGGTAATATCCCTTATAACCGCAATACTGATAATCTATTGGATATTAACTTTCTAAAATATACGACTATGAAATCATCTGAGAATTTTATCGAGGCTATCCGTCAGTATCTTGACAGCCGTGCAGCGAGCGACACCCTTTTCGCTATCCGCTATGCCTCGCCGTCTAAATCCGTAGCCGAGTGCTGTCAGTATATACTCAACGAAGTCAAGCGTCAAGGCGTGTCGGTTCTGACCAACGATGAGGTGTATTCGCTTGCCTGTCATTACTTTGACGGCGATGTCAGCGCAGAGGAAATCGGCAAACCCATCAACTGCAAGGTGGTAATCTCCAAAGACCAACTTACCGAGGAAGACAAAGCCGAACTCAAGGAGCAGGCTATGGAGCAATACCGAAAGGAACAACTCCGAGAAATCAGACGGCAGTCGGCACCAAAGGCTCAACCCAAAGCGACCGCCACCACTCCCAAAGCCGGAGAGGAAATCAATGTTCAACCCAGTCTTTTCGACCTCTAAAATCCCAGTAAGATGAAACCCCGCAATCTCAAAGAAAAACATATAGTGGAACTGAACGGGCGTCTTCGCCCGCTCACCACGTCCCAAATGAATTGGGCACTCAACTCAACAATCAACCATTACGGCTATCGGTTGAAATCCGGAATGTGTACCTATATGAAATGCGGTCACGAGTGGATGGAGACAAGAAACGGCATGTGCCTATGCCCCGAATGTAGCACTCGCATAGAAATCAAGGACACCAAAGAACGTGTTATCCGTGACAAGTCCTATTTCAATGTAATCACCACTATGGAAGACTATCAGGTAGTGAGAATGTTCCTTATGATAGTGGAAATGCGCAAGGGAATGAAGGCTAACCCCGCCTATCTTGAAATCGGCAGTTATTGGATTGACCCGAAGGGCAAGACTACTGTTGTAGGACTTCAGCGCACCCTCGGTCATTATATAGACTATTTCTCCTTCGGTTCTCCATTGGAGATAAGGCGTGATAACGAAGCCTTCCAACGTATATCCGATGAATGGGTTTACCCTCGCATCAAGGTAACTGACACAATCAAACGTAATGGGTTCAAGGGAAGTTGCCACCATATCCACCCCGTGACTTTGTTCCAAGAGTTACTGACCAACCCAAAAGCCGAGACTCTGATGAAAGCCAACGACATTGAGTTGCTCCGATACCTTTGCGCAAGACCAGCCTATAAGTCTGATATTGACAAGTATTGGAACACCATCAAGATAGCCAAGCGCAACGGATACGAGTTCAAGGACGTTAGAATGTGGTTTGACTACATCAAGATGTTGGAGCGTATGGGCAAAGACCTAAATTCCCCCTCGATGATAGCACCCCAAGACCTCAAAACCGCCCATGATGAATATGTGGAAAAGGTCAACCGCCAGAGGGTAAAGGAGCAAAAGGAAGCCAACCGCAAGAAAGCGGAAGCTGACCAAGTCAAGTTTGAGGAACTGAAAGGAAGATACATAGGTTTGTCTATGACTGACGGCACAATCAGACTCCACACACTTGACAGCGTTGCCGAATACTACGATGAAGGTACAAAGCAACACATCTGTGTAGGTGCATCCGGCTACTACCTCAAAGAAGATACGCTTGTGTTCACCGCCACAATGGGAGGCAGAACAATCGCCACAGTAGAAATCTCGCTCAAAGACTTCTCAATCATCCAATGCAGGGCATTTGCCAACGGAGTCTGCGAATATACAGAGCAGATAGCCGGTATCATCAACGACAACAAGGAGATGATTGCAGAAAGAACTGAAAGTCGACGAGTTTCCGCTTAAGATAACAATGACGAATCAAAAAGAGCATAGCCAATGCCATATCAACGATGAAGGTGGCGGAGCAAAGACCTCCGTCACCTTCATTTTGCCAAAAATTTCGGCCGCCAAAAGGCGGCATTGAGGCTTTAGCTATTGCATCCGCAGGTACAATTATCATCGCATTCGCAATTGGCTATCACCATACCTTCTCGGAGTGCCTTCTCCGTATCCGCACCCTTTGTCTTGCGAACAATGGCAAGTGCAAACTCAAGAGTTGTTCCGGGGCCCTTCGATGTTATGAGGTGATCACCTATTACTACCGACTCATCGGAGTATATTCCTCCGTTCTTTTCAAAGTCCTCTTTGAGAAACGGATAACCCGTAGCATTTACTCTGTTGATGATACCGAGCGGACCAAGCACCAGAGCCGGAGCGGCGCAGATAGCGGCGATGTTGCCTCCTTTCTCCCAATGGGCTTTCACAAGTTCGCTCAGCTTTTCGTCAAGGTTTACCGCATCCTCCGATTTGTCTGCACCGGGGAATATGAGCCAGTCTATCCGGTCGGGGGACAAATCGGAAACACTCATGTCTGCAACGATAAGGTTGCCTGTGGCTCCTTTTACAAGTCTGTTCTCTGTCATAGAGACGGTGAATACCTCCATCCCGGCACGTCGCATGACATCGACGGGTGCCAGAGCCTCGATTTCATCGAAGCCTGTTCCAAGCATCACGAACACAGCCTTGCCTGAAGGTTGAGCCGATGCTGGAATGCTGATACTGATTTCAGTCATAATTTGTGGGTTTATTATGTTTGTGTTAACTTTGCAAAGGATAACTACTACCCTTTGGATAGCGCAAAGTTATATATCAAAATATTGCCATGCAAGAGGTTACTTCCAAAGTAGCCACTTACTTCAAACTCACTTTTAGTCAATATCAGACAGATGGAAAACCCAGGCTCGGATGACCCCTTAGACCAAGGTTGAATTGACCCCTGAAAATATTTTGAATTGACCCCTGAAAACGTTCTGGCCGACGGGGTCAATTTTATTTTGTCTTATCGGCTTTTTATAGCTTTAAGCTTACGGACGCTTTCGCCGGTAAGCGTGATTCGATGAGCAGTGTGGACAATGCGATCGAGTATTGCATCTGCCACTGTGGAGTCACCGATTGCTTCGTACCAGTCCAGTTCGGGGAGCTGTGATGTCACGATGATTGATTTGCGACCATGGCGGTCTTCGATGATTTCCGTAAGGTGTGCGCGTTCCTTGGCGTCGAGAGGCACCAGGAAGAGATCGTCGAGGATCAGAAGCTGCGTTTTTTCGAGTTTCTTGAGCTCCGTTTCGATTGTTCCTTTGTTTTTGGCGATTTTCAGGGTCCCCATCAGTTTGGATGCGTTCGCGTACAGTACGCGCATACCGGCCTTGCATGCCTCGTATCCCAGTGCTGTTGCCAGATAGCTTTTGCCCGTACCAGAACAGCCTGTGATGAACAGGTTTTCACCTTTACGGATAAAGTCCAGCGATGCGAGACGCTCCATCTGATTACGATCCAGGCCACGCGGAAGGTTATAGTCAATCTGCGCCACCGACGCGTCGTCGTATCTGAAGTTTGCGTTTTTCACCAGGCGCTCAATATTGCGTGCGGCCCTGTAGTCCCATTCTGTGGATAACAGCCAGTTCAGAAAGCTGTCAGGTGTCATTGTCTCGGCGAATGTGGCCTGAAGACTTTCGGAAAACGCTGCCGACATGCCGTGTAAGCGCATACGGTGCATCAGATCCAGAGAGATGGAGTTGCGGTCTTTCTCCGCTGTTATTGGCGTGGTTTTATTGTTCGTTTCCATGTTGTTCGTTGTTGTTGGCTGATAGTTTTATGCTCGCGGCAAAATATTCTTTACCGCGTATGTTCCGGTGGGATGGTGTCTGACGGTCATTGCCGTCGGCATCAGCCCCCGGCAAATAATCCGCATCGGCTCCGGACTCAAGTATGTCCACCATGTCGCTGACACTGTAAAGGCGTGCGTCCATTGCCGCGGCGCATCCTGACACAAGCCGTTCCTGTCCATACTTTTTCTCAAGTTTCATGATGCCACGGCAGACTCTGAAGGCAAGTTCCGGATAACGCCTGTCCTCGATGACAGCCCGCAGATAGTGCAATACGATGTTGTCGATCTGTGCCGCGCGTGAAAGCAGTTCCGCAATGTCGCTCTCGCAGCTCCCCTTGCGTCCGGGCAGATTGTGTGACGGTTTCGTTGTATATTCATACGGAGTATCGTTGCGGTGATGCGTCGCCACATGGGTAAAGCCATGAAAGATGTCGATCGTGTCAGTGTCGTAGACCAGTTCCACACGTTTGCCTACATATTGCACAGGCACACTATAGTGATGCTTGTGCAGAGTTACGTAGCTGTTACGCTGTACTGTCGCGACAGCCCGCTGTTTCATCTGATAGCGGTTCGCAGGCAATGGCCGGAGATTGTCCCGCTCCACAGCCTCAAAGAGCTGACGGCGTGATTCCTTTCGACGCGTCAGATTACGCGCGTTGAACTTCTCCAGAGACCTGAGGATTGCTTCGTTAAGCGACTCCAGATTATGAAAAATCTGACCTTCAAGGTCTACGTACACGGACCGATACATCAGTTTTACTGCATTTTCCACCAGGGCCTTGTCCTTTGGATGCCGCACACGGGCAGGCACCACGGCGCAGCCGTAATGCTCGGCAAAGGATTCGAAGTCAGGATTTATGACCGGCTCGTCGCGGCCACTGCGCGTGACTGCAGATTTCAGGTTGTCAGGCACAATCGCACATGGTGCGCCGCCGTAGAAACGGATGGCGTTTTCGCAGGCCTTTATCAGATCTTCCTTCTTCTGCGTCCACACTGCCTCGCAATATGTGTAGTGGCTACATGGAAGTATCGCCACAAACACCTCGACCTTTCGTATCCCGGCTGTTGCCTCATCGACTATTTCCAATCTGTCTCCGGCAAAATCGATATACATCTGGTCTCCGGCGCGGTGCTCCACATGCCCGATGGCATTGGTCTGCAGCATGAACTGCCTGAGTTTCATCCCGAAAGATGCCTTCAGATAGCCATCGGGATGGCCGGTATGATACTCTTCATACAACTTCTTGACCGTCATGCCCTTTCGAGAAAGTCGCGCCGCATAATCGGGCAATAGGGCTTCAAGCCTGACCTGCCGCTCCGACGGTTTACGTTCCCTCGCCCCTGGTATGGCAAATAGTTCCTGTAGCCGCGCATCACTCAGCGACGGCAGCTTCTCAGCGGGTATACCGCTGTCCTGATACATTCTCACATAGCGGCGCACCGTGTTCCGGGATATGTCAAAGGCACTACTGATGCATTTTATGCCCATCCCTGATGCGTGACATAGGAGAATATTCTTTTATCTTGTGTTCATGTTTTCTTTGAATTATATCCCCCTTCGGCCAAAACGGAATTCAAAGATACATATAAAATCCCCTGCTGACATTACGTCGACAGGGGTCATTTTTATATTGGGCAAAAGGGTCAGTGATATTTTGGCTTAAGGGGTCAATTCAACCTGGTCTAAGGGGTCATCTGAGCCTGGGTTTTCCATTTAGTCGTTCATATTCCCCGTCCACAGTGATTTTTATTATTATGGCACATTTGCCATCCTTATTCACTTGGTTTCGACGAATCAAGAACAAAACTTTGAAAGTGCTCTTTTTCATCTTACGTTGGATTTAGTGTCATCATTTCCGTTTTTTAGGCGGTGGATGCAATGATAACGAGTGAAACATTAAGATGGATTGGACACTTTTGAGAACAATAAGCGACAAATCAGCGACTTAGGTTGATTTTAACATTGAGGACATTTTCAAGACACTATATAATTCCATACTTTCAAAAGAATTAAATCGGAATATCGGAAATAGTGTCGGACACCCGTTTTAACACCCACAATCCAATGGGTTAAAATGTCGCCTGTTTTCCGACTTTCTTCCGAGTTATGTCTTTGTAAGTATATGGCATTAAGATTATTAGATGCGTTTTAGGCACTATTTAGGCACTAAAAAGATTTTTGAAATCTTAGTGCCTGGTTAGTGCCTAAACTCTGTCCGGGGATGTCCTTTTTGCGTCTTTTTTCGGTCCTGAATCGAAAGGATTAGATAAAAGAAAACCCCGGAACTACTTGATAGTCCGAGGTTTGTCTCGTTAAGTCCGAATTAGTTCGGTAGTACATAGTGGAGCTGGAGGGACTTGAACCCTCGTCCAAACGTGGAACTAATGAGCTTTCTACATGCTTAGTTTCTTCTTGGTTTTCGAGTTGAAACAGGCAAGAAACGACCAATCTCAGCCTTATCCTCTAAGTGTCTCGGCGAGTCGCGAGGCTTTCATCGCCATATTTCCGATTTATCTGCACCACCGGGTCGATCCGTCTCGGAAAAAGGACAATCGGGTGATGTCTCGTTTCGGCAACTGTTGCCGAAATAAAGCTAATCTACTGTGCTTCGATTAGGCAGCGAGAGCGTAGTTGTTTTCGCCATTTGAAATTTTGATGTCCCTGATTAAAGAGCGTAGCCATCATTGCTCTGCATGCTTACACACCACTTCTACACGCTGTCAAAACCGGTCAGCCCCGTTTCGTGGTTGTATGTGTGATCAGAATTCCAGATTGAAAATCCATGTCTTCTGATACTCTAATTTGCAAATTTATGTTGTTTTGCGGTAAAATGCAAGACCGGAGATTGTATTTAATCTTAATTAACTGTTTTGGTCTGGCTGATTCTGTGAGTCAGGAAGCGGGGAGGCGGGCGGAAGTGTGCGGTCGAGCCAGTTGAAAATATAGCGATATAGTGGCTCGCGTATTTGCGGTGCCGACAGCACGAGGTCATGCAGCCCTCCGATGACTTTGACACATGTGACGTCCGGTCCAAGTTCGCGCCCGAATTTCTTGATGTCGCTGACGTCAAGCACTCCGTCGGCGCGGTTGTGGGCCGGTATCCATTCCGAACCGCTGACGCTTTCCGAGGAGTAGAGCAGGAGGATTGGGATGCGGATGTCGGCATGTCCGTCGCGGAGCGCATGTTGTGCTTCCGTGATGGCGCGTACCCATCCGGCGGTGACGGGAGGCGACTGAATCAGTTTCCAGTCGGTGTTGTAGGTCCATTCTCCGTGATGTTCTTTGAGGAGGCTTTCGGCATAGGCTGTTGACGTGCCCTGTGAGATGGGGAAGTCGGGAAACAGTCTGCCGAGCATCCCGACGGCAGGGATGAGCCGTTCTTTCCATCCCTGGTTCCAGTCGAGGAAGGGGCTGTTCAGGATGAGCGCTTTGATGATTTCAGGGTGGCGGCGGCTTTCGAAATAGGCGGTGGTCAGGCCTCCGGTGGAATGGCCCATGAGTATGACTTCGCTGATGCCGTTGTGCTGCATTTCGACGAGTGCGGAGTCTATGTCGGGGAAATAGCTGGCCATGTCGCGTACGTCAAACGGTTTCTGTCCGGCGGTCAGCGAGCGTCCGTAGCGGCGCAGGTCCACGGCATAGAAGTCGTAGCCGTGGCCGACAAAACGGTTACCCATTTCCTGCTGAAAGAAGTAGTCGTTGAAGCCGTGGACATACAGCACTCCGCGGCGCACGTCAGAAGCCGTCGCGGCCGAGTCTCTGTGACAGACTTTGCGTATGATGGTTGAGATCACGGGGCCGGTGTAGTCTGATCCCTGGTCTACATGGCGCATCTCATAACCGTTGCCAAGCAAGTCTGGCTTCCATTTCTCAGATGTCTGTGCGTGGCTGCCTGCGCTGAAAATTGCAAGAGTCAGCAGTAGCAGCGTTGAAAATATTGTGCATTTTTTCATCGTTGTCATGGTCCGGGAGGTTGAAAATTCACCGGACCGGCGCCGTCATAGACTGCTGGCATCGGTCCGGTGATATCAGTGGTATCGAATCCGTTTTTCGGACGAGAATCGGATCAGTTTGAGGTTTCGAGTTCCGGGGCGATGAGCTTGTAGCCTTTGCCGTGGATGTTGATGATCTCGATCGAGGGATCGTCTTTGAGGTGCTTGCGCAGCTTGGTGATGTAGACGTCCATAGAGCGGGCGTTGAAATAGTTGTCATCGATCCAGATGGTCTTGAGTGCGAAGTTGCGTTCAAGGATTTCGTTGACATGTGCGCAGAGGAGGCTGAGGAGTTCCGACTCTTTGGTGGTGAGCTTGGTCACTTTGTCGTCGATCAGCAGCACCTGTTTCTGGGTGTCGAAAGTGAATTTGCCGATCTTGTACATTGTGATCTCCTTGCCCTTCTTGCCTTTGACGCGGCGCAGGATGGCTTCGATGCGGAAGACGAGCTCTTCCATCGAGAACGGTTTGGTGATATAGTCGTCGGCTCCGATCTTGAAGCCTTCGAGGATATCTTCCTTGATTGATTTTGCGGTCAGGAAGATGATGGGGACTTCAGAGTTTACGGTACGTATTTCCTGAGCGAGTGCGAAACCGTCTTTCTTGGGCATCATCACGTCAAGGACGCAAAGGTCATATTTACCTTTGAGGAATGCTTTGTAGCCGCTTTCCCCGTCGGCGAAGAGATCGGCGTTGAAGCCTTTGGCCTGCAGATACTCGCGGAGCAGCATGCCGAGGTTCTCGTCGTCTTCGCAAAGTAGTATGCGCAAACGTTCTTCCATAGTTCTTTAATTTTTAGTTATTGGTAATGTTATTGTAAATTTTGTTCCTACATTGAGTTCGCTCTCCACGCTGATTTCGCCGCCGAGCTCGCCGACCATCTTCTTGACATAGGCGAGGCCGAGGCCGAAGCCTTTGACGTCGTGGCGGTTGCCGGTGGAGACGCGATAAAATTTCTCGAAGATCTTTTTGAGGTCTTCGCGTTTCATGCCTATGCCGTTGTCGCGGATGGTGACTGCTATGCGCTCGTCGCCATGCTGGCTTACATTGCGGGTGCTGACGGTGAGTCGCAGCGGTTCTTCCTCGCGGCGATATTTGACGGCATTGTCGAGAAGGTTGAAAATCACGTTTGTGAAGTGCATTTCATCGACATTGACGGTCGACTCTTCGGCATCGAGCACGGCTTCGATCTTGCCGCCGTATTTCTCGACCTTGAGTTTGAAAGTGCTCGTGATGTTGGCTATAAGCACGTTGGCATCGACGTTCTGAAGGCGCAGGGTGGCTTTCTGGCGCTCGAACATCGACATCTGCAACACTTTCTCTACCTGGAACCTCAGGCGCTTGGTCTCGTCGTTGATCACGGTGGAGATATGGCTGAGCATGGCCGGCGATTTCAGCACGGCTCCGTCGTTGAGCATCTGTGCGGCGAGTGAGATGGTCGAGATCGGAGTCTTGAACTCGTGGGTCATGTTGTTGATGAAGTCGTTTTTCATTTCTGTCAGTTTCTTCTGGCGGAATGCAAGGATGATTGTGCAGAGGAAGGTGACAAGCAGAATGAATGTGAAGATGAACGATGGGATCATGAAGCGGATCGACCCGAAGATGTAGTCGCTCTTGGTCGGGAAATAGACTTTGAGGTAATACATTTTGTTTTTCGGATCGTTGGGGAAGAGGGTCTGAATGAACATCGAGTTCTCGTCACCCGGTGTCGGATGGTAGTTGGCCGAACGGTAGACGATTCCGCCGACGCGGTTGACCACGGCGAATTCAAACGGCAATGTCAGTCCGTTGTTGTCAAGTTCGGATCTAAGATATGATCTGACATCCGCCGAGTCGGCGCGCTCGCTGATAGGGCGGTTGCTCGACCGGGTGATGATGTTGAATATCACCTCGTCAAGCAGTCCTTTCTGATAGAGATATTTTCCGCGCATTATCTCGCGCATAGAGGCGGTGGTGTTGCGCTGGTCTATGTTTCCTTTGAGGGTGAGATCATAGTTGATGCCTTCGGGTGTGGTGAAGTTGTAGTTGATGCCCACCGATCCGTCAGCATTGGTGCGTGGATAGAACTGCGTCTCCATCGTGGCGAGGTCTTCTTCAAGGAAATGTTTGGTCTCGTCTTGTTCGAGGCGGGTGCTGACGGCATAGAGAGAGCGCTTGACCCCCTCGGCAAACTGGTCGTCACGCATTTTCTTCATGTTGTTCATGTACATGATCTGTACATAAAGCAGCCCGATGAAGGTCAGCGCCATTATGATGGTCAGAAACCATATAGTCGATTTTTTCATTCCTTGGTACTCTCTATTATATTAAGGTGGGCCTTGACGGTCACCTCGGTTTTAGTGGATACGCTTACAATGTTAACAACCGTAATGTATAATTGTTGTAAAAATTTTCAAATAAGACAAAAGTCAATTAACATTTTGCGTCAAAATTAACATAAAAATGTGAATTCCGCAATAGATATTCTTGGATTAATCGTGGAATTTATGATTTTTTTAGTCTGAAACAGACGTGGTTATTGAATGCCGGTGAACATTCGGCCTGCCGTGGCGTTATAAGATAGGTGTCTTTAGGAGGCTTGTATTGCCGATTCCATGAAGTCACCGCCAGACTTGAATCTACTCTAAAACAAACCGAATATATCTACTAAAAAACTATGCAGACAATCATCAATCAGCAAATACCCGAATTTTCAGTCGATGCATTTGTCAACGGCGATTTCAAAACCATAACATCAGAGGATCTGAAGGGCAAATGGGCCATTCTGTTCTTCTATCCGGCCGATTTTACATTTGTGTGTCCTACCGAACTTGTCGACATGGCTGAGTCCTACGATAAATTCAAGGAACTCGGTGCCGAAGTCTACAGTGTCAGTACCGACAGTAAGTTTACTCATAAGGCCTGGCATGATTCAAGCGATTCGATCAAGAAGGTCAAGTTCCCGATGCTTTCCGACAAGACCGGAGTGCTCAGCGAGTATTTCGGCGTGATGAATCCTGCCGATTTCATGGCCTACCGAGGCACATTCGTGATCAATCCCGAAGGTAAGATCAAGATTGCGGAGATCCAGGACAACGGCATAGGACGTAATGCCGAGGAACTTCTACGCAAGCTCGAAGCTGCGCAGTTTGTGGCCGAACATGGCGATCAGGTCTGTCCTGCCCGCTGGCGTCCGGGTCAGCAGACCCTCAAGCCCGGCATTGATCTCGTCGGCAAGATCTGAGCCGGATATCATTAAAAGGTTTTTAACGACCTCTAAAAATGAAAGGGCCACGCTGCTGTCATCGTCTTTTATGGGCGGTGTCAGTTGCGTGGCTCTTCCGTTTTGTCCGGAGTGTGAGTCTTCGGATGTGTGTGTTCAGTCGCTGTTGATGGAAAGACGTGAGGTTTAAGATGTTGAGTATGAGAATTTGATTGAATATTTATGACGTGGCATTGAGCTTTTGCAGGAATTCATCGCGGTCTATAATTGCCTCTGATGAGCTGATTCGTGTTATCAGTCGTGTCCGTTTGGTGTAAAACGATTTCAGCTTTATTCCAGTGAACATGCACACCGCTCGCGGAGAGAAGCCCGCATAGATCAGGACTATGAACCGGATGTCATCTTCTTTGAGCAGGGTGGCGCATTGACTGCGCAGGCGGCTGGCTATGGAGTCCATACACTCGTCGACCGAGGCCTCGATCTGACGTAGCTTGAGGGGCGTTTTAAGCCGTTCTATCTCTTTTTCGACCTCCTTTATGATGAAGGCGCGGGTCTTTTCCGAATCGCCTTTTTCGAAAAATTCGTTGCAGAGGAAATTGATGGTCTGCCAGCGCTCACGGAAGAGGTTTTCTATGCGCGTGGTAAGGACGGATGACGATGCATGTCCGCGTGCTATCTCGTTGCTCAGATTGGCGAGCGATTCCATATGCGCTTCGATTTCGGCATTTTTCACTTTCATGCGCAGGCGGTAGTAAGCATAGCCCGCGGCCACAATGACGATAAACAGCAGTGTGACACAGATGAGTATTGTCCGCAGGCTTGAAGCCCGCGAGTGTTGTTCGGTGGCGCGGTCTGACTGGAAATCGCGTTGGGCACCTACAACGGTCTCGGACGCTGTGGGCTGTCGGCCATAGAGCCGTTGTTCGCAAAGGCTGTCGGTGTAGCTTTTCCAAAGTTCCGGCTCTCCGGCATTTCTGTAACATTCGGCTGTGGCCCAGTCGATCAGCTTGTATTCCGATTCGGTTCTCGCTATCGCGCGAGCACTGTCGAGATAGAGGCCGTAGTCTGCCGGCTCTGTCTCGATCTCGGCGGCTATTTCGGGCATGGCGTGGCGATAGCGTTCGGCCTTGGCTTTCATAGTGCTTTTGCTGATGGCGAGATAGGCATAGTCTGCAGCTGTCGGAGTGAAGAAACGGCGGTATTGTTTCAGTTTGCGGCTGTCGAATTCCCGGAGACCGTCGAGCCTTGCAGTGATGCGCATTGATGCCCGCAGGCAGTTGGCTGTCAGAGCCGAATCGCTGCCGGCTATTGACCGGATGCTGTCCAGCAGAAACATTCCGAGGCGCAGGCTGTCGTTGTTGGCGTGGGCTATTGCCACATCCAACAGGGCATAGCGGTGTGCCCTGACGCTGTCGGCCTGTAGATAGTGGTCTGCTGCGTTGAGCCGATGCTCCACCACTTCATGTCCGCCGTAAGTCGCGGCTATTATGTCGGCAAGCAGGTCTTCGGCCTGCCCGCAAAGATAGTGGTCTCCATCTTCGCGGGCAAGTTCCAGAAGCTGCATCGCAGGCGTGACCGCCGCGCTGTATTCCCCTGCCCGATAGAGCGAGTCGGCAGACTCTATAAGTTCCTGCTTTTCACCACCAAGCCTATGAGAACATCCGACAAGGATGACCATTGTTAATAGACTCAGTAGTTTATGGAATAGCAACATAAATATGGGAAATGCAAATTGATATGTGTGCCAAATGGAGTTTATTTAGTCTATTTACGATCTCTGAGAGCAGGTGCATCGGGACGTTCGGAATGATTTTTATTCAGATATTTGTAATATTCATGTGTCCCGTTGCGTGCACTTTCAAATGCTTCTTCCATTAGACTATGATTGATTCTATAAATGGATGATTCAGTTCTTAATGCTATAATGCTGTCAGTGTGATTATTGGTCTGCTGAAAGGAGTCTAATGTCCTATCGTAGCATTCTGCCGAGATGCCGAGATGCAGGGCCTCTGCTTTGCTTAATTTTAGGATAAGATGTTCGTTTTCAACATAGCAATGTTTTAAAATGAGCATTCTTTCTTTCATTTGTGCACGGCCTTCGGGGGTTGATGCTAATTCGTGAAGCCTCTTTTGGTTGATTTCTGCAATTTGAGCGCGGCGTTTTTCCCAGTTTCTTTCAAATTCATCGGCTATGCGCGCTCTGTCGTTCGCTTCGATTGATTCCCGGATTTCGTTGGCCTGATCGTTTTCTTCCGATTGTGTGCAGGATGCCATTCCCGCCGAGAGCAGCAGGGAGAGGATGAGGTGGGTGAGTGTCGCTTTCATGTGATAATGTTTTTGGAGAGGTTAGACATGTGGCGGAATTCGGTCTGCAGCCTCGATCCCGACAATGCAAAGATACGACACGAATTGTGGTTTATGCAAATTTCGAGGGGGTCTGAATATTCTTCAGCCTGTTTTGTCGGGTGTTGAAAATCAGTGCGTTAGTCTGCGTTTTGTCGACGCGATTTTCTTCACCTCTCCGAAAGGGCTTTTTTCGCCCCGGAATCGGGAAGGAAAAAGCAGTCGGTCGGGCCTAATTTCTTTTTGATTTCTGATAGGGATAGGTGGCCTGGCGAGGGAATAGGCGCTGGAGCAGATCGGGACGCCGCAGGCGCTGAAGAGAGCGGATGAGGTCTGGCCGGTAGGCGCGGTCATACCAGAAGAAATATTTTCGCTGTGCCTGCTTTTGCTCAGGGCTGACGGCTGTGAATACTCTTTCGCCTGTGTAAGGATGATAGCCGGTATAGTAGATCTCGGTCGAGAGGGTCATCGGGGTAGGGGTGAAGTCCTGAATCTGTTCGAGATGCAGATTGAGTTCTTTGGTCTCGGCGGCAAGCTCGGCCATGTCGACTTCGCGGCATCCGGGATGGGAGGATATGAAGTAGGGGATCAGCTGCTGTCGGAGCCCGTGGCGCGAGTTTACGCGGTCAAAGAAGCGGCTGAATTCATGATAGAGCTGGAAAGAGGGCTTGCGCATAAGGTTGAGCACAGTGTCGGAGGTGTGTTCCGGCGCCACTTTCAGACGTCCGGAGACGTGGCGGGTGATCAGCTCTTCATTATATGTGCGGTTTGTCTCGTCTATGCGGCGGTCGCCAGTGTGGTGCATGGAAAGATCATAGCGCACGCCGCTGCCGATGAATGATTTCTTTATGCCCGGCAAGCTGTCTATGGCATGGTAGAGGTCGAGCAGCGGCCCGTGGTCGGTGTTGAGGTTCGGGCAGACTTTGGGGTGCAGACACGAGGGCTTCAGACACTTGGCGCAGATGCTTTTGTCTTTGCCACCGAGGCCATACATGTTGGCGCTCGGACCGCCGATGTCGCTCAGATAGCCTTTGAAGTCGGGCATACGGGTGACTTCGCGGGCTTCGCGGAGCACAGACTCCTTGCTTCGTGAGGCTATGAACTTGCCCTGATGGGCTGAGATGGTGCAGAACGAACATCCGCCGAAACATCCGCGGTGGATGTTGACCGAATGGCGTATCATCTCATAGGCCGGAATGCGCTTGTCCTTGTAGCGCGGGTGGGGCAGGCGGGTGTAGGGGAGATCAAACGATGCGTCGATCTCTCCGGTGGTCATTGGCGGATACATCGGGTTGACTTTCACCCAGAAGCCGCCGTCGTGGCGCTGCCAGAGCACACGTCCGTTCATCGAATTGCTCTGCTGCTCGATGTGGCGGAAGTTTTCGGCCTGCAGGCGCTTGTCGCGCAGGCAGTCGGCAAAGGAGTGGAGTATTATGTCATCATCGCCTGCCCGGAAATCGGCATCGGGGATGCGGACCACTGTCTGCGGCAGATCGCGGAGCGAGTCCACGCTCTCTCCGGCTTCCAGACGGCGGGCTATCTCTATGACTGACTTTTCGCCCATGCCATAGTTTATGAGATCGGCCTTGCAGTCGGCGAGCAGCGACGGGCGCAGGCGGTCTTCCCAGTAGTCATAGTGTGAAAGCCGGCGCATCGACGCCTCGATGCCTCCGGCTATTATGGGGGTGTCGGGGAAGAGGTCGCGGAGGATTGCCGAGTAGACTATGGTCGGATAGTCGGGGCGGGCACCGTGGCGTCCGCCGGGAGTATATGCGTCGTCGCTGCGTCTGCGGCGGGCGGCGGTGTAGTGGTTGACCATCGAATCCATTGCTCCGGCCGATACACCGAAGAATAGACGCGGAGCGCCGAATTTACGGAAATCGCGCAGATCGTCCTGCCAGTTGGGCTGGGGGACAAGCGCCACATTGTAGCCGGCGGCCTGGAGCGTGCGCCCTATGACTGCGGCCCCGAAAGAAGGGTGGTCTACGTAGGCATCGCCTGAGAAGATGACCACATCGACGTGGTCCCAGCCGAGAGCCTTCATTTCCTTGACCGAGGTGGGCAGATAGCGGTCGGCGGAGGGATATATCATTCGCTGCTGTGAAGCAGCTGCGGTTTTTATGTTTTTTTTCTGTTCGTTCATTTTGATTCTTCCTTCTACGGTTCAGCTGACATTTTTGCAAGGCGCTCCTCCATAGCGAGGACCTCGTCGCGCAGGCGGGCGGCATCGATGAAGTCCATGCGTCTGGCAGCCTCGACCATTTCGAGACGCTTGGTGGTGATGAGCTTCTGCAGCGCATCGGCGTTGAGGTAGGGGATTACCGGATCGGCAGCGAGATTGACCTTTGTGCTGTATTCCTCGGCATAGGGTATGGATTTTGCCCGTCCGGTCTTTGATGTGCTTTCCCGGCGTGACGGCTGCTTGCCGCGGCTGCTGTCAGCTGTTTCGTCGGCATCGGCTTCAAGGCCGATGATCGAGTTGCGGGCTTTGATGATGGCCTGCGGGGTTATGCCGTGCTCTTCATTGTAGGCAAGCTGCATTGCGCGGCGGCGCGACGTCTCGTCGATGGTCTGCTGCATGGAGTCGGTAATCTTGTCGGCATACATTATGACAGTGCCGTTGAGGTTTCGGGCCGCACGTCCGACAGTCTGCGTCAGAGATCTGTGGCTGCGCAGGAAGCCTTCCTTGTCGGCATCGAGTATGGCCACAAGCGATACTTCCGGCAGGTCGAGGCCTTCGCGGAGGAGGTTCACGCCGACAAGCACATCGAATTCGCCGGCCCGCAGCCCGTCGAGAATCCTGATGCGGTCAAGGGTGTCGACATCGCTGTGGATGTAGGCTGTCTTTATGCGGATCTTTGTCAGATAGTCGTTCAGCTCCTCGGCCATGCGCTTGGTCAGGGTGGTGACCAACACGCGTTCGTCACGCTCGATGCGCAGATTTATCTCATGGAGAAGGTCGTCGATCTGGTTGAGTGACGGGCGCACTTCTATCACGGGGTCGAGCAGACCGGTGGGGCGGATGATCTGTTCCACTACCACGCCTTCGCATTTCTCCAGCTCATAGTCGGCCGGCGTTGCGCTGACGTAGAGCACCTGAGGAGTCAGGCGTTCGAATTCCTCGAATTTCAGCGGACGGTTGTCAAGCGCCGCAGGCAGACGGAAGCCATATTCCACAAGATTCATCTTGCGCGAGAGGTCGCCGCCATACATGGCGCGGCATTGCGGCAGAGTGACGTGGCTCTCGTCAATGATGGTCAGAAAGTCCTGGGGGAAATAGTCGAGGAGACAGAAGGGACGCATGCCCGGCTGACGGCCGTCGAAGTAGCGGCTGTAGTTTTCGATTCCTGAACAGTGGCCCACTTCGCGCAGCATCTCGACGTCGTAGGTGACACGTTCCATCAGACGTTTGGCTTCAAGTTCCTTGGCCTCGCGCATGAAGTAGTTGTATTGCTCGCCGAGGTCAAGTTCGATCTGACCTATTGCCGAGCCCATGCGTTCGGGCGATGTGACAAAGAGATTGGCGGGGTAGATCTGGAATATGTCGTGAGTGCCGAGCGAGACATTGTCAGACGGGTGGAGGGTCTTGATCGACTCGATCTCATCGCCCCAGAAGGTGACGCGCACAATAATTTCTTCATAAGCGAGCCGAATGTCAACGGTGTCGCCTTTGACACGGAATGTGCCACGCGACAGTTCCAGCTCGTTGCGCGAGTAGAGCGAATTGACGAGCGACCGCAGGAATTTGTTGCGTGTGATTTTCTGTCCGACTTTCACAGTCACCACATTGCTGTCGAAGTCTTCGGGGTTGCCCATGCCGTAGAGGCATGACACTGAAGAGACCACAACCACGTCCTTGCGCCCTGACAGGAGTGCCGAGACGGTCGACAGTCGCAGTTTTTCGATCTCGTCGTTGATCATGAGATCTTTTTCTATGTATTTGTCGACAGTGGGTATATAGGCCTCCGGCTGATAGTAATCGTAGTAGGAGACAAAATACTGCACCGAGTTGTTCGGGAAGAATCCTTTGAACTCGCTGTAAAGCTGTGCGGCGAGAGTCTTGTTGTGGCTGAGGATGAGGGTCGGCTTTCCAACCTGCTCGATGACGTTGGCCATCGTGAATGTTTTGCCTGAGCCTGTGACACCGAGAAGCGTCTGGGCTTTCTCACCCGCCCTGATGCCTGCCACGAGCTGTTCGATTGCTTGCGGCTGGTCGCCCGTGGGCTGATATTGTGATGTAAGCTGGAAATCCATGATAAAGGGAATTTTTCGTAACTTACAAAATTACGAAAAATTCCCTTTATATGCAATAAGCTGCCTGTTTTCGGCCCGGATCAGATTACTCCGTAGGTCGAGAGCAGGATTGTCATGTGGTCGCGGAGCTTGCGGGCTTCGGCGGCGGCGGCATCAGCGAAATCTGTGCCTGAAGAGGCATAGATGATGCCGCGCGAAGAGTTGACGAGCAGTCCGCATTCGGGTGTCATGCCCCATTTTGCCACTTCTTCAAGGCTGCCGCCCTGGGCGCCTACGCCGGGAACGAGCAGGAAGCTCTGGGGTGCTACACGGCGCACTTCGGCAAACATTGCGCCCTGAGTTGCACCGACCACGAACATGAGATTCTCAGTGGTACCCCATTTCTGGGCGGTCTCCAGAACGTGTTCGAAGAGGCGTGTGCCTGTCATGTCGGTCAGGAACTGGAAGTCGCGGCTGCCGGGGTTGGAGGTCAGGGCAAGGAGGATCACCCACTTGCCTTCGTAGTCCATGAATGGCTTCACGCTGTCAAATCCCATGTAGGGAGCCACCGTGATGGCATCTACACCCATGTTCTCGAAAAATGCGCGGGCATAGAGCGAGGAGGTGTTGCCGATGTCACCGCGCTTGGCGTCGGCGATGATGAAGTGGTCCGGATAATTGGTGCGCAGGTAGTTGACGGTGCGTTCCAGGGTCTGCCAGCCTTCTGTGCCACGGCTTTCATAGAAAGCGGTATTGGGCTTGTAGGCTACGCAGTAGGGGGCGGTAGCGTCAATAATGGCCTTGTTGAAGGCGAACATCGGGTCTTCCTCCGTCAGAAGATGCTCCGGGATTTTCTTGATGTCAGTGTCGAGTCCAACGCAGAGAAAGGTGCCCTTCTTGCGGATTTGTTCGATGATTTGCTGTCTGTTCATATTTTTGATAGCTTGTTTTGTTTGCGGTTAGAGTTCGGCAGCCTTGAGTTTTTCGGCGTTTTCGGCTATGGTCAGCTGGTCGATCACATCCTGGATCTCCCCGTCCATGAAAGCCTGCAGGTTATAGATGGTGTAGTTGATACGGTGGTCGGTGATGCGTCCCTGCGGGTAGTTGTAGGTGCGGATTTTGGCCGATCGGTCGCCGGTCGAGACGAGGGTTTTGCGCCGTGAGGCTATGTCGTCAATGTATTTCTGGTGCTCTTTGTCGTAGATGAATGTGCGCAGGCGGCTGAGTGCGCGCTCCTTGTTCTTGGGCTGGTCGCGGGTTTCGGTACATTCGATCAGAATCTCTTCGCTCTCGCCGGTATTTGGGTTGCGCCACATGTAGCGCAGGCGCACACCTGATTCGACCTTGTTGACGTTCTGTCCGCCTGCTCCGCCCGAACGGAAGGTGTCCCATTTGATCTCGCCCTCGTTGATTTCCACATCGAAGGCCTCTGCTTCGGGTAGCACAGCTACAGTGGCGGCCGATGTGTGGACACGTCCCTGGGTCTCGGTTGCCGGAACTCGCTGCACACGGTGCACACCGCTCTCGTATTTCAGTGTGCCGTAAACGTTGTCGCCTGTGACTGCAACCACAATCTCCTTGAATCCTCCGGCAGCCCCTTCGCTGAAACTGGTGACAGCCACATTCCAGCCTTTTGACTCGCAGTATTTGACATACATCTTGTAAAGATCACCGGCAAAGATGGCGGCTTCGTCGCCTCCGGTGCCGCCGCGGATTTCGAGAATGGCATTCTTGCCGTCCTCCGGATCGGCCGGAATCAGCAGCAGTTTTATTTCTTCCTCAATGGCCGGTATGGCCTCGGTGGCTTCGTCAAGCTCCTCTTTGGCCATGTCGCGGAGCTCAGGGTCATTTTCAGACGCAAGCACCTCGCGGGCTTCGTCGATGTTGCCTAAAAGCGCGCGGTAACGGCGTGTCACAGCCGTGAGTTTTTCAAGATCCTTATACTCTTTGGTCAGGCGGACATAGCGTTTCATGTCCTGGATCACAGCGGGGTCTGTGATCAGAGTTCCCACTTCCTCGAAGCGGGCCTCGATGCCGTCCAGCCGGGTCAAAAGGGAATTTTCAGCCATATATCAAATGCTTTTGACTGCAAAGGTACGAAAAAATGCCGAAAAGCCCGCAGCGAAACAAATCGTGAAACAAATCGATACGATCTATTTTATTTTATTGCAAAACTGTGGTGGAGAATTGGAAATTTGATTATCTTTGTCATTTGAATAAAAACTAATCCTAATTTTGAGCAAAGCCGATGGCTGACGATCCGTTTGTCTGGATGTGGTCACCGGCGGAAACCATTCAACCACACATTATTATAATGAAAGTATTAAAATTCGGCGGGACATCCGTAGGTTCCGCGAACAGTATTCTTAATCTGAAGAATATTGTTGAAAGTCAGGATTTCCCGGTTGTTGTAGTAGTGAGCGCCCTTGGAGGTGTCACAGATCTTCTCATCAAGACGGCAAGAACAGCGTCAGAAGGCAATGAGGCCTATAAGGATATGTTTCAGGCCATAGTCCGCCGTCATCATGACATGATCAATGATGTGATAACAGACGGACGGGAGGATCTTCTTCTGGAAACAGATGCGTTGCTTGCAGAGCTTTCATCGATATATCATGGGGTGTATCTCATCCGTGATCTCAGCCCCAAGACTCAGGCTACCATAGTCAGCTATGGCGAGCGGCTGAGCAGCCGTATTGTGGCACGCCTGATCACAGACGCAGAGCTGCACGATTCACGGACTTTTATAAAGACAGAGCGCAAGCATGGCCGTTCGCTGCTTGACAGTGAGCTGACACGCAGACTTGTGGTTGAGGAATTCGGACCGAAAACGCTTTGCGGGAAAATACACATAGTGCCGGGTTTCATCAGTTCGGATCGCGATTCAGGCGAAGTGACAAATCTCGGTCGAGGCGGCAGTGATTACACGGCTTCGATCATAGCGGCGGCGCTTGGTGCGGAAGCTCTTGAGATATGGACCGACGTTGACGGATTCATGACCGCAGACCCGCGTGTCATTCCGACGGCCTACACAATCAACGCGCTCAGCTATGTCGAGGCTATGGAACTTTGCAACTTCGGCGCGAAGGTGATCTATCCGCCTACCATATATCCGGTTTGTGTCAACAATATTCCCATCTATGTAAAGAACACGTTCAATCCGCTGCTTCCGGGCACCGTTATCCGCAATGAGATAGAGGATGACCGCAAGCCGATCAAGGGTATATCAAGCATCAGCGGCACCTCGCTCATAACCGTGACAGGTCTGTCGATGGTCGGTGTGATCGGTGTGAACCGCCGCATCTTCACAGCTCTGGCCGACAATGGCATCTCAGTCTTCATGGTCAGCCAGGCTTCATCTGAAAACTCGACTTCGATCGGTGTGCGTGACGAGGATGCCGCTGCCGCCGTAGAGGTTCTTGATAATGAGTTTGCCAAGGAGATCGAAGAGGGGGCCATGTTCCCTATGCACGTTGAAAGCGGTCTGGCTACAGTGGCGATTGTGGGTGAGAACATGAAGCATACTCCAGGTATAGCCGGCAAGCTGTTCGGCACTCTGGGTCGCAGCGGCATCAGCGTAATTGCCTGCGCACAGGGCGCCAGCGAGACAAACATCTCGTTTGTGGTTCATGGAGACTATCTGCGCAAGTCGCTCAACGTGATTCATGACTCATTCTTCCTGAGTGAATACAAGGAACTCAACCTCTTTATATGCGGTGTCGGCACTGTAGGCGGTATGCTGATAGAGCAGATCCGCAGCCAGCAGGAAAAACTTATGCAGACCCACCGTCTGAAACTCAATGTGGTCGGAATCGCCTCAAGTCATAAGGCTGTGTTCAGCCGCGCAGGCATTGATCTGGCAACCTATAGAGAACAGCTTGACGCAAGTCCCGAAAGTTCGTCCGAACGTCTGCGCGACGGAGTTGTGGGTATGAATATCTTCAACAGCGTCTTCGTAGACTGCACCGCAAGCAAGGAGGTGGCCGAACTTTATCAGACATTCCTTGACAACAACATCTCGGTTGTCGCGGCCAACAAGGTTGCGGCATCGAGCAGTTATGAGACTTACCGCAGGCTGAAATCCACAGCTCTTCAGCGCGGTGTGAAATATCTTTTCGAAACGAACGTTGGAGCGGGTTTGCCTATTATCGGTACCATCAACGACCTCGTTTCGTCAGGCGACCGCATTCTGAAAATCGAGGCAGTGCTGAGCGGAACACTCAACTTTATCTTCAATGCCATTTCAGATAAGGTTTCTTTCTCCGAAACAGTGCGTCTGGCCAAAGAACTCGGCTACAGCGAGCCTGATCCGCGTATAGATCTCAGCGGTCAGGACGTGGTGCGCAAGCTGGTGATCCTTACCCGTGAAGCCGGCTACAAGGCTGAGCAGGACGAAGTGGAAAAGCACCTTTTTGTGCCTGACGAGATGTTCATTGGATCGCTTGAAGACTTCTGGAAGAAACTGCCTGAGCTTGATGCCGATTTCGAGGCGCGCCGTCAGGTGCTCGCGGCTGAAGGCAAGCGCTGGAGGTTTGTGGCGAAGATGGAAAACGGAGAGATGAGCGTAGGCCTGCAAGCCGTTGACAGCAGACATCCGTTCTACGGTCTTGAAGGTTCCAACAATATAGTTCTGCTCACCACCGAGCGCTATCATGAATATCCGATGCTCATCCAGGGTTACGGAGCCGGAGCCGAGGTGACAGCGGCAGGCGTGTTTGCCAACATAATGTCAACCGCCAACAACTGATTTCTCATCCTCTCCCTATGAAGCATCTTATCATACTCGGTGACGGGATGTCAGACCATCCCATCGCCCGGTTTGGTGGAAAAACACCTCTCCAACAGGCTTCGACTCCCAATCTTGACCGTCTGGCCCATGAAGGCCGTTGTGGACGGCTTGTGACCATTCCTGACGGCTTTGCTCCAGGCAGCGAAGTGGCGAACACCGCCATCCTCGGCTACGATCTTAATGAAGTCTATGAAGGGCGCGGGCCTCTCGAAGCCGCGAGCATAGGCTATGAAATGGAACCCGGTGACATGGCTATGCGGTGCAATATCGTCAGTCTCGGCCGGGGCGGAGAAATCTGCGCTCATCATGGCGGACATCTGACCACCGAAGAGGGCGCGGAACTCATATGCTATCTTGACCGGCATCTCGGCAGTGAGCGGGTGAAGTTTATCCCCGGCATACAGTATCGTCATCTCCTTATTATAAAAGGTGGCAACAAGAATATCGAATGTGCGCCTCCGCATGATCATCCGGGAGAACAGTGGCGCGAACTGCTGGTCAGTCCGGTGGCAGAAAGCGGTGAAACCAATGTTGAGAACAGCCGCATGACCGCTGAGGAGACTGCCGCTCTTCTCAACGATCTGATACTGCGGTCGCAGGAACTTCTTGCAGACCATCCGCTCAATCAGCGCCACCGCGAGCAGGGCCGTCTGGAAGCCAATTCCATATGGCCCTGGAGTCCGGGCTACAGGCCGAATATGCTGACTCTTCAGCAGATGTATCCTCAGATCCGGACAGGAGCTGTCATCACGGCGGTCGACCTCATCCGTGGCATCGGGCATTATGCCGGACTCAGGAGCATAGTGGTCGAGGGAGCCACAGGCCTTGCCGACACCAATTATGAAGGGAAGACCGCAGCTGCCCTTGAGGCCCTGCGCAGCGATGATTTTGTGTTTCTTCACCTCGAAGCAACCGATGAAGCAGGCCATGACGGCGATGTGGATCTTAAAGTGAAAGCTATAGAATATCTTGACAGCCGGGTTGTCGGCCCGATCATGCAGGGACTTGCATCATGGAATGAGCAGGTCTGCATAGCCTTGCTCCCGGACCATGCGACGCCCGTCGAAAAACGCATTCACATGGCAGAGCCTGTGCCGTTTGTAATCCATACGCCCGGAGCCGAGCCTGACAGCGTCGACCGTTACGATGAAGAAAGCTGCGCGTCAGGCTGCTATGGCCTTTTGCGGCTCAGTGAATTTATGGACCGATTCATGAACCCAGAAAATCAATAATTGCAAATGAAATATTATAGTACTAACCGGGCTACGCCCGTAGTGGATCTGGAAGAAGCAGTGGTCAAGGGACTGGCCGCAGACCGCGGACTTTTCATGCCTGAGACCATCAGACCCCTTCCAAAAGAATTTTTTGACACGATTGACCGGCTCTCGTTTCATGAGATAGCCTGCCGTGTGGCCGAAGCGTTTTTCGGTGAAGACATTCCTAAGGAGGACCTCGACCGTATTGTCTGTGACACCCTGGCTTTTGACTGCCCGGTAGCCGAAGTGGAGGACCGCATCTACAGTCTCGAACTTTTCCACGGCCCCACACTCGCATTCAAAGATGTCGGCGCCCGTTTCATGGCGCGTCTGCTCAGATATTTCATAGGCAAGCGCGGAGCCGAACGCACGGTCAACGTGCTTGTGGCCACAAGCGGTGACACCGGATCGGCCGTGGCCAACGGCTTTCTCGGCGTAGACGGCATCCATGTCTATGTGCTTTACCCCAAAGGGAAAGTCAGCCCGATTCAGGAATGCCAGTTTACAACCCTCGGCCGCAATGTCACGGCAGTCGAGGTCGACGGTGTGTTTGACGACTGCCAGCGTCTTGTCAAAAGCGCCTTCATGGACAGCGAACTTTGTGAGAAGATGACACTGACCTCAGCCAACTCGATCAATGTGGCCCGATTCCTGCCGCAGGCATTCTATTATTTCAATGCCTACGCCCGTATGAAGGCTCTCGGAAAGGCATCGGAGCTCGTGATCAGTGTGCCGAGCGGCAATTTCGGCAATATAACCGCCGGACTTTTCGCTCACCGGATGGGGCTTCCGGTCAAACGCTTCATTGCCGCAAACAATTCCAACGATATATTCTATAACTATCTGCTCACTGGCACATACTCGCCGAAGGCAAGTGTGCAGACCATTGCAAACGCGATGGACGTAGGCGATCCGAGCAACTTTGCCCGCATCCTGGATCTGTATGACAACTCTCATGAGCGGATTTCATCGCTGATCAGCGGATTCGCATATCCTGACAGCCGTATCCGCCTGACCATGCACGACTGCTATGCCGCTACCGGCTATCTGCTTGATCCGCATGGAGCCTGCGGCTATCAGGCGCTGAAAGACGGCCTGCAGCCCGGCGAGACAGGCATATTCCTCGAAACAGCCCATCCGGCCAAATTCAAGGAAACTGTAGACGCGGCCGTCGAAGCTCCCGTAGCCATTCCTGACCGCCTTGCCGCATTCATGAACGGCGAGAAGCAGTCAGTGGACATGAACGCCGACTTCTCTGACTTCAAGGACTTTCTGATGCGACAATGAAGGTATGTTTGGCAGATATGCTATAAAACCTTAAATTTGCATTTGATAGTAAAACAGAAAACAAACCACAATAACAATATCAATCATTATGGCAACCTGGTACGTTTATCAGAATAATGTCCAGACAGGCCCTGTGAGCGAAGATCAGCTTTCAGGCATGGGACTTACGCCGGCCACTCTGGTATGGCGCGAAGGTATGGAGCAATGGCAGCCGGCCGGGCAGGTGCCCGAACTGTCATTCCTGTTTGAAGCTCCTGCAGGTGAAGGATCATCCTTCACAACCACGCCCCCTCCCTCGCCCGGAGCAGAGGCTTATGCCGGAACCAGACAGTATCAGAACGCACCCGGCGGAGCGCAATATCAGGGCGCGCAAGGCGGTCAGCAATATCAGAATGCCCCCGGCGCAGCCTATCCACCCGCAGGTGCTTACATACCCGCCTCCGGCAAGGACAAGACCACAGCCGGAATCCTGGCCATACTCCTTGGTTTCTTCGGTGCGCAGTATTTCTATCTCGGCAAAATCGGAGCCGCGATACTGACTATCGTGCTCTCATTCGTCACCTGTGGTATCTGGAATCTGCTGACATTCGCACAGGGCATTGTCATGCTCACAATGTCTCAGGAACAGTTTGACCGGAAATACGTCTATACCAACAGCACCTTCCCCTTGTTCTGAAAGAGGCCTGCGGTCCACTCTTCGGGCTGCAGACATGTTTAAAAACATAAAATTGTCAAAAACAGACATATGTCATTGCAAATAGCGCCTCCACGGGCGCTGTTTCTGCTTATTTTTCTTTCTATTTTTTTGCTTTTAGGAAGTTTCCAATTATCTTTGCACGAAGATTGTTAACCTCTCAGGTTGCTTTCTAAGAGGTTGTTTAAAAACAACCTCTAAACCCTGAACAGTATATTTAATACCATAATCATGGCAGAAAAGAAAGAAAAATTGTTTGAACAGTTTCCTCCCGTGAGCACCGCAGAGTGGAAAGCCAAGGTGGAAGCTGACCTTAAGGGCGCACCGTTTGACAAGAAACTCGTGTGGCGCACCAACGAAGGCTTCAATGTTCAGCCGATGTATCGTCTGGAGGACATCGAAGATCTCAAGACCACCAATTCGCTTCCCGGTGAATTTCCCTATGTGCGAGGAACACGCACTGACAATGACTGGCTCACCCGCCAGGAAATCATCGCCGAGACTCCCGCCGAAGCAAATGAAAAAGCACTTGATGTCCTGACCAAAGGTGTCACTTCACTCGGTTTCCATGTTGACGAACCGACTGCCGAAACACTTCAGATCCTTCTCAAAGGCATAGATCTCGGCAAGGTAGAGGTAAACTTCACCTGCTGCATCAAAAAGGCTCTTCCTCTGGCAAAGGCACTTGTCGAATATATCAAAGCCAACGGCTGTGCCGAAACATTCAAAGGCTCGATTGATTTCAATCCTTTCCGCAAACCCCTGCGCAAGGGTGTGGCATTCGAGGCTTCGGTTCTCGCTTCAATGTCATGCGAACTGCTTGACGCAGTCAGGGAAGTAGCCGGTCTCCGTGTACTCTCTGTTGACAGCGACATGCTTTCCAATGCCGGAGCTTACATTTTCCAGGAACTCGGCTATGCTCTTTCATGGGGCGCGCAGTGGCTGACACTCCTGACCGAGGCAGGCCGCAGCGCCGATGAAGTGGCGGCCCGCATCAAGTTCAACATGGGCATCTCGTCGAACTTCTTCATGGAACTCGCGAAGTTCCGCGCTGCCCGTATGCTCTGGGCCCAGATTGTCAAGCAGTATGGCGCGTCAGACGAAGCCGCAAAGATGATGGCCCACGCCTCTACCTCACGCTTCAATCAGACTCTTTACGATGCACACGTCAACCTGCTCCGTTCTCAGACCGAGGCCATGTCAGCAGCTCTTGCCGGTGTTGACTCCATCACATCGCTTCCCTTCGATCTTCCCTATAAGACACCCGATGAATTCTCTGAACGAATTGCCCGCAACCAGCAGTTCCTTCTGAAAGAAGAAAGCCATCTTGACAAGGTGATCGACCCTGCCGGCGGCAGCTACTATGTGGAGACCCTCACTGTCTCAATCGCGAAAGAAGCCTGGAAACTCTTCCTTGAAGTAGAAGACAAGGGCGGCTTCCTTGCCTGCTGCAACAATGACGAGGTTCAGAAAGTGATCCGTGAAAGCGCCGAAAAGCGTCACACCGACGTGGCCCGCCGCAAAGAGATACTTCTCGGAACCAACCAGTATCCCAATATCAACGAAATGGCTGCCGACAAGATCGTGGATCTCAAAGGCTCGCTTGCCTGCGCCTGTGGCGGTCAGGGCGACGGATGCGAAACTCCCGCCGGACTCCCCACCAAGCGCGCCGCAAGTGACTTTGAATCACTCCGTCTTGCCACAGAAGCCGCTTCAAACCGTCCGAAAGTGTTCATGCTGACCATCGGAAATCTTGCCATGCGTCTTGCCCGCGCGCAGTTCTCCACCAACTTCTTCGGCTGTGCAGGCTATGAGATCATTGACAACCTTGGCTTTGACACTGTAGAACAGGGCGTTGACGCAGCTCTTGAAAAGGGTGCCGACATCGTGGTGCTCTGCTCAAGCGACGACGAATATGCCGAATTCGCACCCGCTGCATTCAAATATCTCGACGGACGCGCTGAATTCGTAGTTGCCGGCGCACCTGCCTGCACCGACGATCTCAAGGCAATCGGAATCAACGACTTCGTTCATGTGCGTTGCAATGTGCTCGACACACTCCGCGCTTTCAATGACAAACTCCTCAAGAAGTAATACGTCAACCCCCATCAACATTCAGACATGAAACCCAATTTCAAAGAAATAGACATCGTTAACGACGCTTTCGGCGATCTCCGTGTCCCCGAAACTCAGGGGGAAGACTGGATCACCCCGGAACTTATCCCCGTCAAGCCCATCTATACCAAGCAGGATCTTGAAGGACTCGAGCACCTCAACTACGTGTCAGGTATTCCTCCCTTCCTCCGTGGCCCGTACAGCGCCATGTATCCTCTGCGCCCCTGGACCATCCGCCAGTATGCAGGCTTCTCCACCGCAGCTGAGTCAAACGCCTTCTACCGCCGCAACCTTGCAGCCGGTCAGAAGGGTCTGTCAGTGGCCTTTGACCTTGCCACACACCGCGGCTATGACGCAGACCACGAACGTGTGGTAGGTGACGTGGGCAAAGCCGGCGTTTCGATCTGCTCGCTTGAAGACATGAAAGTCCTTTTCGAGGGAATTCCCTTGAACAAGATGTCAGTCTCCATGACAATGAACGGAGCCGTTCTCCCCGTGCTCGCATTCTATATCAACGCAGGTCTCGAACAGGGAGCCAAACTCGAAGAAATGGCCGGTACCATCCAGAACGACATCCTAAAGGAATTCATGGTGCGCAACACCTATATATATCCGCCGGAATTCTCGATGCGAATCATCGCCGACATCTTCGAATACACTTCGCAGAACATGCCCAAGTTCAACTCGATCTCCATCTCCGGCTACCACATGCAGGAAGCCGGTGCGACATGCGACATCGAGCTTGCCTACACTCTTGCCGACGGTCTCGAATATCTCCGTGCCGGTATCAATGCAGGCATCGACATCGACGCCTTCGCTCCGCGTCTGTCATTCTTCTGGGCTATCGGCATGAACTACTTCATGGAAGTGGCCAAGATGCGCGCAGCCCGTCTTCTCTGGGCCAAGATCGTCAAGCAGTTCAATCCGAAGAACCCCAAATCGCTTGCCCTGCGCACCCACTCCCAGACCTCAGGCTGGTCGCTTACCGAGCAGGACCCCTTCAACAACGTGGGCCGTACATGTATCGAGGCAATGGGTGCCGCTCTCGGCCACACCCAGTCGCTCCATACCAACGCGCTTGACGAAGCCATCGCCCTCCCGACCGACTTCTCCGCTCGTATCGCCCGCAACACCCAGATCTACATCCAGGAAGAGACTATGGTCACCAAGCAGGTCGATCCCTGGGGCGGCAGCTACTATGTGGAAGCCCTCACAAACGAGATCGCACACCGTGCCTGGGAACACATCCAGGAAATCGAGAAACTCGGCGGTATGGCCAAGGCCATCGAATCAGGTCTGCCCAAAATGCGTATCGAAGAAGCTTCGGCCCGCACTCAGGCCCGTATCGACTCAGGCCGTCAGACAATCGTTGGTATCAACAAATACCGTCTCGACCACGAAGATCCCATCGACATCCTTGAAATCGACAACACCGAAGTGCGCAAAGACCAGGTGGCCCGTCTCGTCGACCTCAAGGCTCATCGCGACGAAGAGGCAGTCAAGAAATCCCTCGCCGCCATCACCGAGTGTGTCCGCACCAAGGAAGGCAACCTCCTCGACCTTGCTGTCAAGGCTGCCGGTCTGCGCGCCACACTGGGCGAAATCTCCGATGCCTGCGAAGACGTCGTAGGCCGTTACAAAGCAGTAATCAGAACCATTTCAGGCGTGTACTCATCAGAAACCAAGGCTGATCCTGACTTCGTGAAGGCTCAGCAGATGTGCGAAGAATTCGCCAAGCGCGAAGGTCGTCAACCCCGTATCATGATCGCCAAGATGGGCCAGGACGGTCACGACCGCGGTGCCAAGGTGGTAGCCACCGGCTATGCCGACTGCGGTTTTGACGTTGACATGGGCCCGCTGTTCCAGACTCCCGCCGAAGCAGCCCGCCAGGCGGTCGAGAACGACGTCCACATTCTCGGTGTCTCTTCACTTGCAGCAGGTCACAAGACCCTGATTCCGCAGGTGATCGAGGAACTCAAGAAACTCGGCCGCGAGGACATCATGGTGACTGCCGGCGGTGTTATTCCCGCTCAGGACTATGATTTCCTTTACAAGGCAGGTGTCGCCGCAATCTTCGGCCCCGGTACCCGCATTCCGGTTTCGGCAATCAAGATGCTTGAGCTTCTTGAAGGAGAAGAATAATAGAATTTCCCTGATGTTTTCCCTGATTGCTTGAATCACATGGGGAAAAATATCGGCAGGGGGACGCATTTCAGAGCGCCCGCGCAGACGGCCGATTACCGGTCACCTGCTATGGAGGCGCTTTGAAAAGCGTTCCTCTGTCGCGTTTATTGTTTTTAGACAACCTCTAATAATGTATGCCCAATGGATAATTTCACTTTTTGCACCCCTACGCGCTATCTGTTTGGCCGAGGGGTTGAGAATGAAGTGGGACGCCTTTGCAAAAACGCGGAGTGGAAAAACGTCATGATCGTCTATGGCGGCGGCTCTGCGGTGAAGAGCGGACTGCTTGACCGCGTTACTGCATCGCTCGACGCTGAAGGCATTTCTCATATCTCCCTTGGAGGCGTGAAGCCCAATCCGACTGACGATCTGGTCTATGAAGGCATAGACCGTTGTCGCCGGAGTGGGGCAGATGCCTTGCTCGCTGTAGGCGGAGGCTCTGTGATCGACACTGCCAAGGCTATAGCCTGCGGAGTGCCTTATGACGGAGACTTCTGGGACTTCTTTGCCGGAAAAGCCGTAGTCGGACCGGCCTTGCCTCTCGGAGTGGTGCTCACCATTCCCGCCGCAGGCAGCGAGGGGAGCGGAAACTCAGTGATAACCCGTCTTGACGGACTGTTGAAACTCTCGCTCAGGACCGATACAGCTTTGCGGCCGAAATTCGCCTGCCTGAATCCGGAACTGACATTCACTCTTCCGCCCTATCAGACGGCAAGTGGCATCGCCGACATGATGGTCCACATCATGGAGCGTTATTTCTCCCCTACGGAAGATGTAGAGGTGACCGACCGCCTGGCCGAAGGGCTGCTGAAAGCCATAATAGCGGAAGCCCCCAAAGTGATGGCCTGTCCTGACGATTACCAGGCCCGCGCCAACATAATGTGGAGCGGCACTCTCGCCCACAACGGCATCTGCGGATGCGGACGGCGTGAAGACTGGGCCTCTCATTTCATGGAGCATGAGCTGAGCGCCATCTACGGAGTGACTCACGGAGCCGGACTCGCTGTAATAGTGCCTGCATGGCTCGAATATGTGTCACGCATCAAGCCTGCCAAAGTGGCGCAGTTCGGCCGCAGGGTCTTTGACGTGAACGAGCATGACGACACCGCTGCGGCCACCGAGGCAGTCTGCTGCCTGCGCGGATTCTTCAGCTCTATCGGTCTGCCAGTCACCATGAAAGCTCTCGGCATTGAAGCGCCTGATTTTGACCTGTTCGTCAGCAAGCTTCATGAAAACAAAGGCCCGCAGATAGGTGGCTATATCACTCTTGGCAAAGAAGACACCGAGGCTATCTACCGTCTCGCCGCGGAATGAGAGGTCTTTCAATATCCTCCAGACGCATCTGAAAGCAATTCTTAATAAACATCAAAACTGCGGATTTTGATGCGAAAAATGCGGGAAATGGTAGATTTTATTTGATAATGGCCGAAAAATCATCTATCTTTGCATACTGAGAAAGAATGCCTTAAATTAAAACTCTATACCTTATACAACAAATTTACCCCCTTATCTACACAACATGAAAAGATTTGCAATATTCACCTTGGTGGCATTGCTCTGCTCTATGTTCGGATTTGCCGAGACCATAGATCGTCTTGAAGCATTTCCGGGAGCCGAGGGCTATGGCCGCTACACGTCAGGTGGTCGCGGTGGAAAAGTGCTTAAAGTAACAAAACTAACCGATGACGGATCTGAAGGCACATTGCGTTGGGCCTGCAATCAGGCAGGTGCAAGAACAATCGTTTTTGAAGTGTCAGGAAACATTCATCTTGAAAGCGCTCTTGATCTGAAAAACGGAAATGTGACCATCGCAGGCCAGACCGCTCCCGGTGACGGCATCTGCATTACCGACTATCCGTTTTCAATCAAGGCCAATAATGTGATCATCCGTTATATCCGTTTCCGTCTTGGTAACAAAAACGTGACCAAAGATGGTGCAGACGGCTGGGATGGACTTGGAGCCCTTGATCAGCGCGACATCATCATTGACCATTGCTCGGTGAGCTGGAGTATTGATGAATGTCTTTCGTTCAGCGGTACTCATAACACAACAGTCCAGTGGTGTATCGTATCTCAGAGCCTTGTCAATTCAGGCCACAGCAAAGGCAATCACGGATATGGTGGCAACTGGGGTGGCGAATATGGTTCATATCACCACAATCTTCTTGCTCACCACACATCGCGTGCTCCGCGCCTTGGCCCGCGTCCCACCACTCAGCTCAATGAGGTGATGGACATGCGTAACAATGTCATGTTCAACTATTCTGGCGAAAGTTGCTACGGCGGTGAGGGCATGAATGTCAACATTGTCAATAATTACTATAAGCCCGGACCTGGAAATAAGTATGTCAATGGCAGCAACAATAAGAGATTCCGCATTGCCGGAATCGGAATCCGCACTGTGGATTATGTGCTTGACAAAGACAAGATCGCAGCGTCTTATAACAGTCTGATGGGTACCTCTATCAATAAAGGCAATGTAGAAGGCTATTTCAGCAAAGGCAGACCCGGAGTTCAGATTGCAGGACGGTCATATGACATAGCGGATGACAATACTATCAATATAGATGGCAAGATTCTTACTATCACCTGGAATGCCTATAAGCCCGCATTGCACAAGATCGGCACATATTATGTCGATGGAAACAATAACTCGAATTTCGGGCAGGTGGAAGGTGATAACTGGGGTTTTGGCATATATAACCAGATCACCTGGAGCGAATGGGACGGACTTGCTTCGGTAAGCTCTTCTCAGAATAATATCAAAAATGATATGAAGCTTGACCGCCCGATTGAATATGTCTATACCACCACCCATAGTGCTCAAGATGCCTATGCTAAAGTGCTTGATCATGCGGGAGCTTCTCTGAAACGTGACGCTCTTGATAAAATGATCATCGAAGAGGCTCGAAATAATAAAGCAGCTTCTACAGGATCAGGCCTTGACGCAGGTTTTATCAACACTCCTGATGATATAGTATATCCTGCCGGAACCGCACTGGAAGAAAATGGCAAACTTCCGATACTTGCTAATGTGGCTGCGCCTGTAGATACAGACGGCGATGGCATGCCTGACAAGTGGGAGCAGGAAAATGGCCTTGATCCCAATGATCCTTCTGACGGAGCCAAAGCCACGGCATCAGGATTTACTAATCTTGAGATCTATCTGAATTCTTTGGTTGAACATATCACCGCCTCTCAGAACGAGGCCGGCAAGATGCTCAACGGCGATCTGACTTTCGCTGACGATGCTGTCGAGCTCCCGAAATACGAGGCGCCTGTTGTAGAGACTTTCGAATATGAAATCTCAAAATCTACCAGCCATATGATGAGAGACGATCCCCAGCCTTTCCTTTTCAGTGATGGAATCTCAGTCTCTTGTACAGATGCCAGCCGAAAATATTCAAACGGCTCATCTGCAACAGCTGACTATGTGAAGTTTGGCTCAGGAAGCAACAGAACCTGGACAATAAAGCTTCCGGAAGGAAAGGTTGCGACTGAGCTGACCTTTATCGGCTGGGCCAACAATGACAATAATCAGTCATATGTGGCTTCAGTTAATAATGATAAATTTGCTGCTGACGATTATGTTTTTCCGATCAGAAATATCAATGATGCGGCAAAGCACACAATCAATGTCACAGAACCTTCAAATGAAGTCAAAGTCATTTTCGGTGGCTCGGAAGTCGTTATTCAGATAATGATCAAGGCTAAGAAAGCAGACCAGTCAGGTATCGAGGACATCGTCATTGATCCCGCCAAGCCTCAGGGCAACGGTAAGATTTACAATATCATGGGTGTCGAAATCAAGGAGCCGCTGCTCCCCGGAATCTATATCCGTGACGGAAAGAAGTTCATTGTGAAATAATAAGGGGTTGACAATCCCTTGAACATGAAATATTAACTCTCTCGGCAGGGACGCTTTAAAAGGCGTTCCTGCCGAGAATTTTATGAAAGTATATATGATGAAACGGATTCATTTACTGGCAGCCGCCATACTGTTGGCTTCAAGTGGCTATGCCTTGCCTCCTGACGGATTCCCGCGTTCGATGCAGCCTGACCGTCAGCGTAAGGTGATGCAAAAAGAAACGGTGCCCTCCGTATGGATCAGACCTTCGGTAGCCGCTTTTCCAGGTGCAGAGGGTTTTGGCATGTGGACCACCGGCGGCCGTGGGGGGCGGGTGTATCATGTCACGACTCTTGATGACAATGACCGGCCCGGTTCATTCCGCTATGCCTGCAATCAGGCCGGTCCGCGGACAATCGTTTTTGATGTCGACGGCACTATTTTCCTGAAATCGCCCCTGCGGCTTGAAAACCCTGATGTGACGATAGCCGGACAGACTGCTCCCGGTGATGGTGTCTGCATTGCCGACTATCCGTTTCTCATCCAGGCCGACAATGTGATAGTCCGTTTCATGCGTTTTCGTCTCGGCGACCGTGAAGTGGCCCATCACGAAGGTGACGGACTCGGCGGCAGCGGTCATCGCAATGTGATGGTTGACCATTGCTCTGTGAGCTGGAGCATAGACGAGTGCATCTCGGTCTACGGTATGACCGACTTTACCGTGCAGTGGTGCATCGCATCCCACAGTCTTCATAGCAGCGGCCATCAGAAAGGAGCCCACGGCTACGGCGGAAACTGGGGTGGCAGCGGCGCGAGCTATCATCACAACCTTGTGGCAAACCATACGTCGCGCACACCGCGTCTCGGACCGAGCCCGCATACCCAGACTGACGAGCGCATGGATCTGCGTAACAACGTGATCTATAACTACGGTTCAAACGGGTGTTATGGAGGCGAGGGCATGACAGTGAACATAGTCAACAATTATTTCAAACCCGGCAAGACCACAAACACCATGCCTGAGCGCATAGCCGGTCCCGGAATCCGCACCGTGCAGTATTGTCTCAACGGCAGCGGTCTTGCTGAAGACTATAACCGTCTGTTCGGCACAAGCCTGAGCCGCGATGATGTCAAAGGCTTGCGTGATGGCAAGGGGCGCAAGGGTGTGAACCGCGTGAGTGTCGGCGGCCGCGTTTTTGAGATTGACATGGCCGACAACAGTATCGAAGTCGACGGACATAAACTGAAAATCGGTTGGAACGTATGGCGCCCGATGCTTCACAAATGGGGCCGCTTTTATGTGAGCGGCAACGAGAACCACGACATTGCGGCAGTCGGAGCCGACAACTGGGGCGTAGGTGTCAGACGCCAGATAAAACCTGCCGGCTGCGATGGTTATTGGGATAAATCCATAGCAGATGAAATCCGTCTCAATGAGCCTATGGACTTTGAGACGGTGACTACCCATACGGCGCGTGATGCCTATGAACGGGTGCTCGACTGCGCCGGAGCTTCGCTTCGCCGTGATGCCTATGACAGTCTTGTCATCAGTGACGTGCGTGAGGGCAATGCGTCATTCGGGAAAAACGGCATCATTGACACTCAGGATGAGGTTGTCTATGCCGACGGATCGCGCGGCTGGCCTGCCCTGAACAGCGGTGTGGCTCCGGCTGACACTGACGGCGATGGAATTCCCGATGACTGGGAGAGGGCCAACGGTCTTGATCCGGATAATGCTTCTGACGGCAGTCTCATTGGTAAGTCAGGCTACAGTAATATTGAACTCTATATGAATTCTCTGGTTGCCGAAGTAATGGAGGCCGGACTGATGGGAGGAGCACAAAGCGCCCAGATCCGCGAGACATCTTCTTCTGATTTCGGACGTAGGTTTGAAGACCGCACTCTGCGTGTCGACTATCTCTTCACTGCCACTCCGGCCGGTGACAGGGGTGTTTCTCTTGCCGGTCAGTCAGGTATCGACGGATGGGCCGGCCGACGCCATAGAATGTCGGAACTGCCGTTGCTCGGAAACGGCACGGTCACAATGGTCTCGGAGGCAGACGGTGACACGCTCTACCGCACATCCTTCTCATCTCTTTATCATGAATGGCTTACCACCGCAGAGGCTTCAGAAGTGGCCAAGGCTTTCGAGCACACGGTGCTTCTGCCTTATCCGGTCTCACCTGCCCGCATAAGCATCGAGCTGCTTGACAACCGCCATAAGCCTATTGCCTCGATGACCCACAGGCTTGATCCGAAAGATATTCTGATTACAAGGAAAGGCCACGGCTGGGTGGCGGAGCACCGCTATATCCACCGTGGGGGTGATCCGAAGAACGCCATAGATGTGGCTATTCTTGCAGAGGGCTATACAAGAGCGGAGATGGACAGTTTCTATCGTCATGCCCGTACGGCTGTGGATGCCATACTTTCCTACGAACCGTTCAAGTCACAGGCCGACAAGTTCAATTTTGTCGCCGTGGCCACTCCTTCGGCTGACTCAGGAGTCAGTGTGCCCCGTCTGGGCGAATGGAAGTCGACAGCATTCTCTTCGCATTTCAGCACATTCTATTCAGACCGCTATCTGACGAGCCTGCATGTCAGGGATATTCATGACTCTTTGGCCGGAATACCCTATGAACATATCATAATTCTGGCAAACACTCCGGAGTATGGCGGCGGAGGCATATATAACAGCTATACGCTGACCACATCGCGACATGCGAATTTCCGGCCTGTGGTTGTTCATGAATTCGGCCATAGTTTCGGCGGTCTGGCCGATGAATATTTCTACGAGACCGAGGCCAATGACGAGGCCTATCCCGCAGATGTGGAGCCTTGGGAACCGAACATCACCACACTTGTGGATTTTGAAAGCAAGTGGAAAGATCTGATTCCCAAAGGAACGCCGCAGCCCACACCGGTATCGGAAGCGTCGAAATGGCCGGTAGGACTTTATGAAGGAGGGGGGTACTCTTTTCATGGAGTATATCGTCCGGCCGATGACTGCCGCATGCGCACCAACACAGCTCCGGACTTCTGTCCGGCCTGCCGCAGAGCCATGAGCCGCCTGATCGATTTCTACACAGAATAGCAGCCGCCCGATTGAGTCTACAATCCGCAATTGCCTGCAAATTCTTGCACAATAATAATTTCTCGGTTCATAATGGCAGAAAAGTTTTGATAAATAAATTAAAATTCTTACCTTTGCACCGCCATTACGAATCTACGCGTCCTACCAGCGCAACGATAACTTCTGACAACAAAAAAATCACGAAATAAAATGAAAGCAGATCTCCATCCTTCCAACTACCGCGAAGTAGTATTCAAGGACATGTCGAACGATGAAATCTTCATCACTCGTTCCACTGTAGCCTCAAAGGAAACAATCGAAGTTGACGGCGTGACCTATCCCTTGGTTAAGCTTGAAATCACCAGCTCGTCACACCCCTTCTTCACCGGTAAGCAGAAGCTTGTCGATACCGCCGGTCGCGTGGACAAGTTCATGAGCCGTTACGGCAACCGCAAGAAGAAATAATTCATTCTTCACGGATTCAAAGAATCAACCGGCGTCCTGCAGCATTTGTCTGCAGGACGCCGGCTTCTTTATATATATGTGATGTTTTTGAACCGGTCTTGCGTAGCCATCCGGGGCGGTAAATCGGTGTCCGGTCGAGGACACCGATTTACCGCTCCGAATAGGGTGCCTTCGCTTTATCGCTCTCTTTCGGGAGGGCGGGGGTGTATCTTTGCAGAAGTTCTTTCCGATGTGGATCTTAACCCCCCATTTTTTTATTGACTCCAAAAAATTCCGTATAATCGGTGTTAAAAGTAAAGATACATCAAAGAATTTGATGTATCTTTGTGGAAGTTTTTAGCCATAAGCACATGAAATTTCGTAGACTGACCATATCTGCCCTCTGTTCTCTTGCATTGGCTGCAGGCATTACGGCTGACGCCGCAGTGAAAGATCTGCCTGTCAAAGAGATAAACGGACGTTCATATCATTATTATACCGTAGAGAACAAGGAGACCATTTATTCTCTCTGCCATAAGTTCGGCATCAGCAAAGACGAGCTTGTGAAGTTTAACCCCTCAGTGGCCGACGGACTGAAGTCCGGCTCGATGCTGTTCTTCCCGGTTGAAGAGAGCGAGGTGCTGACTCCTGACAATGCCAACCGTCACGGAGTGCGTATGCTGAGCCATACCGTGGCAAAAGGGGAGACTATCTATGGAATCGCTAAAAAATACGGAATAAGCACAGATGCGCTGATCGAGCAGAACCCCATTGTCCGCGAAGGGCTGAAGGCTGGTCAGACTCTTCATCTGACAGCGCCGGTTATCGGCGAAGATAATTCAGCGGCCAGTGCAGTGGCTGTCGGATCAGCCTCGCAAGGCACTACTGTTATTCGCACAGCACCTGAAGGCTATATAGTAAAGAAGAAAGAGACGTTTTATTCTATAGCCAATGCCCACGGGATCACCGTGGAGCAGCTTGAAGCCGCCAATCCGGGTATTACGGTCCTGAAAGAAGGTCAGGTGCTGAGCATTCCGGCCCCGCAGGGAGCAGTAGCGGCAGAGCAGCAGGCATCTCCTTCCGGCCTTATTCCGGTCGGAACTGACGGCACCGTATCCGTTGATGACCTTGCCCGTGCATCCGGTGTCACTCCGGAGGCAAAAGAGGAGCTTTCTGTAGCTGTGGTCTTGCCGTTTATGCTCAAGGAAGAAACACCGTCAAAGAGCGCGCAGCGCTACACTGAATTCTATAAAGGATTTCTGATTGCCGTAGACAGTATGCGCCACAATGGAGTCCCGGTCAAAGTAACTGCCTATGACACTGAAGGGTCTACAGCGAAAGTCCGTCAGCTGACTTCTGACAGCACCTTGAAAGCTCATCGCATGATAATAGCCCCCGATTCGTCAGACCAGCTGGCTATACTCGGTGAATTCGGGCGTGATAACGGCATAAAAGTGCTCAACGCTTTTATAGTCCGCGATGAATGCTATCAGACTAATCCTGCCGTGATGCAGGGAAACATACCTTCGCAGCAAATGATTGACAAAGCCGCCGAAGCAATTGCCGGACGGCTGGCATATTCAACCCCCGTCTTTGTATCTCTGGCAGACGGCGCGAATGCAGACAAATCTGATTTTATCTCGGCGCTCAAATCGCGTATTGAGTCAAAAGGAATTGAGTGGAAGACCATTACAGCCGAGGCGAAACTGACTCCGGCTGATCTTAAAAGCCTGAAGTCTGACGGGAACTATACGTTTATACCACTGTCGGCCCGTCAGAGTGATCTCAACCGCATAATGCCCGCTGTCATAGAGTGGCGCGACGAGGCCGGACTCCCGATGGTCAAGCTTGTCGGCTATCCGGAGTGGGTGACATTCCGCGGCGAGACTCTGCAGAACATGCACAATCTCAACACCACGGTGTATTCGCGTTTCTTTGTCGATGATGACAATGTGCGCACACGTCGCATGGAAGACCGTTTCAAAGGCTGGTATGGAGCCGGAATGGAAAATGCCATACCGCGTCAGGGACTGCTCGGTTTCGATACAGGCATGTTTGTGCTGGATTATCTCAAGAACCCGGTGGCACGCTATGACGGTGTGCAGAACGGCTATTCGTTCACAACCCCGGAAGGAGCCGAGGGACAGTGCAACAATGTGCTCTATCTGATCAACTTCCGCACCGGCGGTTTAATTGAAAAAATCAATCTCTGATGGCAGGTAAGGTATTTCGTATGATTGCCGGACGGGTGCTTGTTGCGCTGGCACTTCTGCTGCCTGTCAGTGTGATGGCCCAGAGAGAATACTCGCCCAACTTTTCGATAGGAGGAAAGGCCGGAGCGACATTGTCGCGCATGTCATTCAGCCCTGAGGTGCATCAGAAGTTCACCCAGGGGCTCACTATGGGGCTTGCCTGCCGCTACACGGAGGAGAAGATCTTCGGTCTGATCGGAGAAATCAACGTGACGCAGCGTGGATGGGCCGAGGATTTTGCCAAGGACGAGGCGCCGGAGTTCAGTTATTCACGCACTCTGACCTATGTCTCTATTCCGGTGATGACACATATCTATTTCGGGTCACAGAAATTTCGCGGTTTTTTCAATCTCGGACCGGAGGTGGGATTTTTGCTCGGCAGTTCGATCGATGCAAATTTCGATTATGACAACTATAAAAATATACCTAATTTCCCGCAAGGCTCTCGAACTAATGAGCAGTTGGCAATGGCTGTAGACCGCAAGTTTGACTACGGTATTGTCGGTGGGGCCGGTATGGAGATTGTGATAAAGCGCCGACACTCCATAATGCTCGAAGGCCGCTACTATTTTGGCCTGGGAAATATCTTCAAGGATTCAAAGCGTGACTTCTTTGCTGCCTCACGTAACAACTCGATCGAGATTTCACTGAAATATATGATTCGTGTGAAATAAGCGACTTCCGGACACAATATATACCACACGACATCCCCCGCACATTCAACCGTGATCTGATTCCGGCGATGTGCGGGGGATGTGGTTATGATGCCTTATGCGGTTACGCTTTTGTCTATCGGATCTTTGACTTCGGCCGGCGGTTCCGGCTGGCTGAGCGACTTTTCGACGGATGCGTCTGTTTTCTCCTGGGCAGGAGTGGCGGGAGCGGAGACATTGACCGGAATGCGCTCCCAGATGCGGTCGGGGAGGAGACTCCAGAGTCTGACTGCAAGATTCCATCTCCAGTCCACGATACACAGCCTACGGCGCTTTATTATAGCGCGGACAATGCTTGCAACTGCATGGTCAAGGCTCATTGTCATCGGGTAGACTCTGTCAGGGTTAAGCAACGGGGTGCGTATCCATCCTGGGCGGATGTCAGTGAATGAAATGTCGAGATTCTGCATCCCGGCGAGCTGGTCGAGAGCGGTCAGATAAGCCTGCTGATATTTTTTGGATGAAGAATAGGATGCGAGCTGTCCGATTCCTTTGGTGCCGGCCACGGATGTCACGGCTGCGATGCGCCCGCGGCCTCCGTGTTCACGGAAATATCTGAAGGCAGTGTCGATCATGCGGGTGAAGCCGACCACGTTAGTCTGTGCGGTGGCCACATCATGGTCTGTCACAAGAGTCTCGTTTTCATATCCGATGCCTGCCACATGAAGATATATGTCCATTCCGCCGAGCCTTCCGATGAGATCACGGAGGTGGGAGGGAGATGCAGCGTCGTCAATGTTGATCCGCGCATAGCGGATGCGGTCAGGAAAGTCTGACTGAAGTTTGCGCATGACTTTCTCATTGCGCCCTGCGGCTCCTACGAGCCAGCCGGCTTTCGCGAAGATTTCTGCCACACGGAGTCCGATTCCGGATGTGGCGCCCATGATTACGATTATCTTCATTTTTTTCTGATTTGCTCAAAAGCGGATAATAGTTTGACAAGTGACTTGTCTGTTTAACACTTGGAGTCATCAGATGGTTTAAAAGCGGTCAGGGCCTGACGTTTGAGTGTGGTTTTAGTTAACTTAGGTTAAAAGATCGGGTGGAGTGTAACTTTGGACATGGTACTTTCGTCTTATAAACAGCACAACGAGAAATCGCGATGGTTTGAATCGCGAGAAGTAAAAGATAGTACGAATGCAATATTAGTTAAAGCTTCTATTTTGTAATTAGTCCGTCTTTATTAGCTTTGGACGGAGAAGGTATAAAGCAATTATTACTGTCCGCTAAACTTTTTTTGAGCGATTGAAAAATTAGGGCTGACACCTATTGCAGGAGTCAGCCCTAAATGGTTATTTTGGTGTCGCCAAACAATCCATGAATAACCATGAGTAAAAGTAGTAATTTCTTCGGACAGCCGATATATGGACAGCTGATAAAATCACTCAATCGTGAAAAAATTGTTGAATTCAGCCGAAAACACGGCGGAGAGAAGTATGTAAAGAGCTTTGACGGCTATACGCATCTGCTTACGATGCTCTATGCCGTGATCCAGCGCTTCGACTCATTGCGTGAGATAGAGACATCTATGACAGCGGAGGTTCGCAAACTGCACCATGTCGGAATTGATACTGTACCAAAGCGCAGCACCCTGTCGGATGCAAATGCCCGACGGTCAGAGAAGTTCTTTGAGGATGTCTATCGCGACCTGTATGCAGCCAACAAAGACATTCTTTCATCGGACAGCAGACGCAACGGCACGGAAGAGTGGATAAAGCAGCTTAGGATTATCGATTCCACTACAATCACATTGTTCTCCAACGCTATTTTCAAGGGCGTTGGTCGACACCCCAAGACGGGAAAGAAGAAAGGCGGCATAAAGGTACACTCTGTCATACACGCCAACGAGGGGGTTCCCTGCGATGTGCAGTTCACTTCGGCGGCCACCAATGACTCTTTCATGCTTGCTCCGAGCCATTACAGCCACAACGAGATAGTCGCTCTTGACCGCGCCTATATCAATTATGCCAAATTTGAGGAACTGACGGACCGTGGCGTTGTATATGTCACCAAAATGAAGAAAAACCTCAGTTATGAGGTACTTGTAGACTGTATGTGCAGGTTCAACTGGCAAGTGCAAAATTAGCGATTTGTTTGAAGAACTCGGTTTTCGGGTTTGAAAAACCAAGTTTTTTCCGAGGCCTTAAGTTCAGTTTCTTTGCCACGTTTTTGATGTATAGGTCAGTGAAATCATTGAAATTTGACTTTTTGGGGATGTATTGACGGATGAGTTTGTTGATGTTTTCGACCGCTCCTTTCTGCCATGAGCAGTAGCTGTCGGCAAAGTAAACAGTCACATCATCAAGACCTTTGATGCGTAATCCGGCGGTTATGTCGAGGTGTGCCGCGAACTCGCTGCCGTTGTCAGTAGTGATGGTTTTAAGATATTTACGGTATGCGTACAGCATTCTCACGACAGTCTTTGACAATGGCTTGGCTCTTTTTCCGTAAGGTAGTTTCTCCATCATCACAAAGCCAGTCATGCGTTCAAGCAGCACTAGAATCGCGTGCCCGTAGGCATCAACAATAAGATCCATCTCAAAATCGCCAAAGCGTTTGCCGTCGGCCTCGGCCGGTCTGTCGTGTATGCTTGTGCGGTTTGGTATGTTGGTGGCTTTAGTGGGTTTGCGTTCGCCTTTTGGTCGTCGTCGGAAGTCGGGATGTCTGCGGTGACGGCGCAGTTCTCCGCTTTCATCAGCGTTTATAATGTTGTAAATGGTCTGTATGGATACGGAAACGCCTTCCTTGGCCAACACGCCACGAATTTGTTCTGGTGACCATTGGTGGTCAATAATCATCTGTTTTATACGCCACACCAACACGCTGTCGAGCTTCTTGTTGGATGTGGTGCGCTTTCTGCGTTCAAGGGCTTTGGCATGAGCCTTTTCCCACAGATAGTGGCCTTTGGTTGTGGAATTGCGCTTCAGTTCACGACAAAGTGTTGATTGACTGCACCCTACAATGAGGGCGATTTCTTTTCTTGGAGTTTTTCTTTGCAGTAAGGCGAAAATTTGCGACCTTTGCTGCGAGGTTAATTGTCTGTACATTAGCAATACAAAATTAGTTAATCTCAGGGAGACTTCGGTCTCCTTTTTTATTTTGTATTGCCAGTATGTTCTGCTGCTGTCCGCTCTTGGGGGCGGTTTAGGCCGCCCCCGCCGCTTGGGCATCCCCTCGCCAGAAGGAGTGAGGAGAATGAATAATTCCTAGCTCAAAGTTTTGCACTTCGATTTGGAATCTTCACTTGTAGACTGTATGCATCAGAATCCGCAGGGACTGATGGAATACCGTGAACAGGTCGTGGTGTTCCGTAAAGACGGTATAAACCACATCGCCAGAATAATTACATACGTTGACATCAAGAAGAACGGGAAGCCAAAACTCATATCGCTTCTGACCAACGACTTCGACATGCCGCCAGAGACAATCGTGGCGATATACCGCCGCCGATGGCAGATAGAGTCTCTTTTCAAGCAGATCAAACAGAACTTCCCCTTGAGATACTTCTATGGCGAGAGCGCCAACGCCATCAAAATCCAGATATGGGTTACACTCATCGCAAATCTGCTGCTGTCAGTACTTCAAAGCAAACTCGAAAGACGTTGGAGCTTCTCAGGGCTTGCTACAATCGTCAGAATTGTGCTGATGTATTACCTGAATCTCGAAAAGTTCCTCAATCAGCCCGATGCAGACCTGAAAATCATGCTCGCCGAAGCATCGGAATCGCCTCCCGAAGTTCCTGAAAACTGCTGAGGGGGCTTGTCAAATACAAAAAGTAAGCCCAACTTCTGCCGTTCAGGAAGTTGGACTCGCCTTTTTATGGTTTAGCGGACAGTAATATAAAGCAATGCAGGGTTGGTCGAGATGACCGGCCCTGCATTGTTTATGGCTGCTTCTGCTCTGCGCCGTAAAGTAGGGGGGAAGGGCGGTTTCAGCCCAAAGTGCGCCTGGATATGAATTCTGCGAAAGTGTCTTTGTAGCTTTCGGATACCGGGATCTGTGTGCGCCCGAAAATGATGCGGTTGCGCTCAATTACTTTGATTCTGGATAGATTTACAATGTATGACCGGTGGACACGCATGAATAAGTCGGAAGGCAGCGTCTGTTCGAGCGCTTTCATACTCAGGAGTGTCATTATGGATTTCTCTGATCCTTCGACGTAGATTTTGACGTAGTCTTTCAAGCCTTCGATATAGAGGATGTCGGCGATGCGGACCTGCACCAGCTTGTATTCGCTTTTGACGATTATATATTCTCCTGCCTTTTCCGGTGAAGAGACCTGCGATTGCAGTTTTGAGGAATCGGACTGGTGTTTCATCTCGTACCAGGCAAGGGCGCGCCTTGCGGCTGCAAGAAATTCCTCGTAGCTGACCGGTTTGAGCAGATAGTCGAGTGCGTTGACCCGGAAACCTTCAACCGCGTAGTCTGAATATGCCGTAGTAAATATGATGCGGGTGTCGGCAGGGATGATCCGGGCAAATTCGATGCCGTTCAGCTGGGGCATCTGTATGTCGAGAAATACGATGTCGATATCGTTGTTGAGAATGGTGTAGATAGCGTCGCGAGGCGATGAAAATTCGCCAGCGATTTCAAGAAACGGTGTCTTTTCGATATATGAACGGATGAGGCCTGATGCCAGGGGCTCGTCGTCGATCACGCAACAGCGAAGGGTCTGCATAGGTCGGTGGTTTATTGAGATGGGAGACTGATTTTATTTGAGAGTTGACGGTATGCTCAGCCAGACCTGATAGAGGCCGTCGGCAGTAGTGACTTTCAGCTCGGCTGCCTGGCCGTAGATCAGGTGTAGCCGACGGCGAAGATTGACCATGCCGATTCCTCCTGACGGGGTGGATGTGTTGTGCTCACGGTTTTTGTCTGATGGGATGTGTCCGTTGGATGTATGGCATTCTATGCGGTTGCCGTCAGCGCGGATGTGGATGGTCAGAGGTATTTCGGGTGTATGGATGCCGTGTTTGAATACGTTCTCAATGAGTGTGATGAACAGCAGGGGGGCAACTCGCATGTCCTGTCTGCCATTACTGTCGATGTCAAGCCTGACATCGAGTTTGATAGCGGAGTTAAGTCTGAGCCGCATGAGGCTGATATAGTTCGTGATAAAGTCAAATTCCTGCTTTATTGAGACTGAGGTGGGATTGTCATAAAGCACGAAACGCAGCAGCCTGCTCAGTTTGTGGACTGCTTCCTGGGCCTTTTCCGGGGAGATGGCTATGAGTGCGTAGATTGAGTTGAGTGTGTTGAATAGAAAGTGGGGGTTGAGCTGGCTTTTCAGGTTTTTCAGTTCCTCTTCATGCTGTGCGCTGATCAGGTCTCTCTGTTTGCGGTCAAGCATAAGCCATTTGTCGCCGAGACGCAGAGCGGTTGCGAGTCCGATGACGAGGATCACCATAACCAGGTCGCGCGACATGATGCTGACCCATTTTGCTATGTAGATTCCTTCTGACAGATGAAGATGTTTGGTCTTCGGTGCTTTTCCTCCGAGAAATTCACGGAAGCGCCACACCAGATAGATGAGGATCATGGCTACAATTATAAGCAGTAGGTTTGATGCCACGAACCTGACAACCCGATGAGGCTTGTCAAGCGACTTTTCAATGATCCAGTAATAATTTATGTAGAAAACAGCGATATACACAAGGGCTTTGGCATAGACCCATAGTCGCAATGGATGGGCCGGAGAGGAGAGTGAGGTCAGCACCTCCGGAAGTATGAACAGTATGGTTATGCAGAGCAGGTGAGTCAGGAATGTGGTGATGCGCTGCCGGGTAAGAATTTCACTCATAGATCACAAAAATAATTATTTTTGACCAAAGTGGCAAAATTATTGGACGTCACAGGATTTTCAATCGACAAAAGTATCGTGAAAGCATCGTGATGACAAACCGGGTCATGAAGTCGCAGAGAGATGTGGTGATAAGGTGATTTAGAGTAACTGTTCAGCGAATCGAACACCCCTCTTATTGTGGAGCGGGGTCTGAGTGAATCGTATAAGCTGCCCCGGAAATGATGAACGGGTGCCGACATTCGGTCAGCACCCGTTCACGGAGTATTGCGTTGTTATGACTTTCTTGGCCGGGAGGATTAGTCCTGGTTGAGGTTTACGCGCTTGAACGCAACAGCGACAAGGCCTTTGCGGGTCTGTTCGAGGAACTGACCTACAGAAAGCTTGCTGTCCTGAACATATTCCTGTTCCATGAGGCAGCTTTCTTTGAAGAACTTGTTGAGACGACCGTTGGCGATGTTCTGGATCATGGCCTCAGGGAGGTTGGCAGCTTTTGCTTCAGCTGTTTCTTTCATGATCTGACGAGCCTTGGTTGCATCTTCTTCAGTGATCCAGCCCTTGGTGATGTTGGATTCGATGTGGTCTTCAGAGTCGAAGTGGTTGGGGTTGAGACCAGCTTTCTTGAGAGCGGCTTCAACGGCCTTCTTGATCTGTTCCTGCTTGGTCTTTTCAACGGCGACGGCGATTTCCTGGTCGATAGTGGCCTGGGGAACGTCTTCGCGGCTGCAGGCAACGGGGTTCATAGATGCGATCTGCATGCAGATTTCGCGGCCTACCTGGGCGTCAACGTCGGGGAGGTTGAAGCCTACGATAGCGGCGAGCTTGTTGTTGAAGTGGTTGTAAGCTGCGGTAGTGGGAGCTTCAACTACTTCATAAGCGCCGATTTCGGTCTTTTCGCCGGTTTTGCCTGACTCTTCGGTCACGAGGTCGGCGACAGTGATGCCGTCAACGGTGATGGCCTTGAGTTCGTCGACAGTCTTGCAGCGGTTTTCAACTGCGATGTCGAGGAGTTTTTTGGCGAGAGAAACGAAGCCTTCGTTCTTGGCAACGAAGTCAGTCTCGCAGTTGAGGGCGAGGATAGCAGCGAAGTTTCCTTCGTTCTTTGAGAGAACGCATCCTTCTGCGGCGTTGCGGTCTTCACGCTTTGCTGCTACAGCCTGACCTTTCTTGCGGAGGATCTCAACGGCTGCTTCGATGTCGCCGTCAGTTTCGGCGAGGGCCTTTTTGCAGTCCATCAAACCGGCGCTTGTGAGGTGGCGCAGTTTGGTGATTTCTGCCATTGTAACTGCCATAGTATAGTGGGAGTTTAGAATGTTTGTGAAAAGAGTGGATTGATTATTCGGCTGCTTCGGCAACTTCGGCAACTTCAGTTTCAGCTACTTCAGCTTCGCCTTCGCCCTTGCGGCTCACGCGGCGACGTTCGCGGCGGGGAGCTGCGTCAGAGTTTTCAGCAGATGCTTTTTCGTCAGCCTTCTCTACTTTGCGTTCCTCAAGACCTTCGCTGATTGATTCGCATACGGTTGAGAGGATGAGGTCGATAGACTTTGATGCGTCATCGTTTGCGGGGATAACGAAGTCTACGTTTGAAGGATCGGAGTTGGTGTCGACGATAGCGAAAACGGGAATACCGAGACGGTTTGCTTCGGCAACGGCGATGTGCTCCTTGCAAACGTCAACTACGAACAGAGCCGAGGGAAGACGGTTGAGGTCAGCGATTGAGCCAAGGTTCTTTTCGAGTTTGGCGCGCTGACGGGTGATCTGGAGTTTTTCGCGCTTCGAGAGGTTGTCGAAAGTGCCGTCTTTTGTCATCTTGTCGATGGCGGTCATTTTCTTCACGGCCTTGCGGATGGTCGGGAAGTTGGTGAGCATACCGCCGGGCCAGCGTTCGATGACGTAGGGCATGTTGACGCTCTGAGCCTTGTCGGCGATGATTTCCTTGGCCTGCTTTTTGGTAGCTACGAAGAGGATCTTCTTGCCGCCCTTGGCGATGTTGCGGAGAGCTGCAGCAGCTTCTTCAAGTTTGGCCTGGGTCTTATAGAGGTCTATGATGTGGATACCGTTGCGCTCCATGAAGATGTAGGGCGCCATTGCAGGATTCCATTTTCTTTTCATGTGGCCAAAATGGCAACCTGCTTCGAGGAGTTGGTCAAAATTGGGTGTTGACATGATTTGTTGTTGGGTTGTTTACGTTCTTTTGACAAATTACAACCGGAGAGTAGGGAACGTGTCCATCTCAGCGGTTTAGATACTAAACACTTGAGGAGAGTCTGAAATTGAATATTAACGCTTGGAGAACTGGAAGCGCTTGCGGGCTTTGGGACGACCGGGCTTCTTGCGTTCAACAACGCGCGGGTCGCGGGTCATGAAGCCTTCTACGCGGAGTGTGTGCTTGTCTTCGGGGTTGATCTTGACGAGAGCGCGGGCAATAGCGAGACGGAGTGCTTCAGCCTGGCCTTTGTAACCGCCGCCGTTGAGGTTGACCTTGATGTCATACTTTTCAACAACGTCAAGTGTTGACAGAGGCTGTTTGACGATGTACTGAAGGATGGAAGAGGGGAAGTACACATCGAGGGCGCGTTTGTTGATGGTGATTTGACCGTTTCCTTCTTTAACGATCACGCGAGCTACGGCTGCTTTACGGCGGCCAACTGCATTAACTGATTCCATTCTTCAATTATTTAATTTTGTTGATGTCGATAACTACGGGATTCTGTGCTTCGTGGGGGTGGTTGGGACCATTGTAAACGTGCATGTTTTCAATGATGGCACGGCCCATGCGGTTTTTGGGGAGCATACCTTTCATCACTTTGGTGAAGAGGGGATGGTAGCCGGGTTTGATGTGCTTGTTCAGAGACTTCTTCATCATGATTTCGGGAGTAGCCGTGCGCTGTCCGCCGGGATAGCCGGTGTATGAGAGGTATTCACGGTCAGTCCATTTCTTGCCGGTGAGGCGAACCTTGTCGGCGTTGATGATGATGACGTTGTCGCCACACTCGATGTTGGGAGAGTAGCTGGGTTTGTTTTTGCCACGGAGAATGAGGGCAACTTTTGCACAAAGACGGCCGAGCACTTGGTCGGTAGCGTCAACAACGACCCAGTTGCGTTCAACGTTTGCTGCGTTGGGGGTAAGGGTCTTATAACTTAAAGTATCCACGTTAAATGTTTAATTAATAGATAGTTACTTTTTGACTGCATCAGGGCTTCGCTTGGCCAAAAGCTTGGTCCTGAAACTGTCTGGTTTATTAATTGGACATAATCGGTGTGCAAAGGTAGTGATTTTGTGTGGATTGACAATCGGGGTTTATGTTTTTTTAACAAACGCTTTATTCTACAGATGACTGATTCTATATTGTGGGGTGTGCCCGACGGGCGATGATAATATAGCGTAAATCGGGTTGATTTTATTTCATATTATTATAATGTGGTATTCCGCCGGTCTGTCCGGTGGAAAATTTGCCTGCAAAATGGTTTGGAGGGAATTATAATTTAAGTTAAATTTGCGCTGTTATAATTCTATTGACAATGACTTTTTCAAAAACGAAACTCTGGATGTCGAGCCGTGATTATATCATGATCACGCTTGCCGCTTTGATTTATGGTTTTGGCTTCTCGGCTTTTATTCTTCCGGAGAAGGTTGTGATAGGTGGTGTCACCGGTCTTGGTACGATTGTCTATTTTCTTACCGGGAATCCTTATCTGATCGGTATCACACAGTATGCCATAAACATAGTGCTGCTTGTGATTGCCTGGAAGGTTGTCGGCCGAGCCTTTGTCTATAAGACTCTTTACGGTGCTACTGCGATTTCGCTGGTGGTCACTCTTATGCCTCCGCTATTCTCGGGCGCATTGGTGCCGGGCCAGCCGTTTATGAATGTGTGTATCGGTTCGGTTCTGTCAGGCATAGCCCTTGGTATTGTTTTCACTCATAACGGCAGTACGGGTGGAACGGATATCGTTGCGGCTATTGTGGCGAAAAAGACTAATGTGACTGTGGGCCGTACTATGCTTTATGTCGATTTTGCGATCATTTCTTCAAGCTATCTGTTTTTCCATGATATAACAAGGGTGGTCTACGGCTTTATTGTGCTGTTTATTCTGACCTACATGCTGGATCTGATTATAAACTCAAACCGTCAGGCGGTTCAGTTTATCATTGTTTCCAAGCACTGGGAGCGGATTGCAAATGCTATAAACAAGTATCCGCGACGCGGTGTGACTGTGCTTGACGGCATGGGCTGGTATTCAAAGCAGCCGGTCAAACTCTTGCTGGTGGTGTGCCGCAAAATGGAGGCTGTGACAGTGTTTCGTGTGGTCAAGGATCTTGATCCGAATGCTTTCATTACCCAGGCTAATGTAAACGGTGCTTACGGCGAGGGGTTTGATCAGCTGAAATTTCGGCCTGATCATGAGCTGAGCCGTAAGCTTGAGGCTGACAAGAGCTGCGGGACGCCGGAATAGATAGCAAAGCATTACTGCCGCGGTATTGGCTATTTGCGGTAGTAGTAACAAATGTTGGTATAACTTTATCTTGGTCTGATTATATTTGTTTATGGATATTTGGATTGTCTATGATTCACTTATTTTTTTGAGTATTTTCTGACCGGTGATGGTATGACGGTATAAAACCACAGCGGCGTAATCTCGGTTGATGATTACGCCGCTGTGGTTTTATGTGTTGCGCTTATCGCTTTTTTACGGAAGCAGGTTGTATTTGCGGAATATTTTTGTTATTGTTTCGAGTGCGCGGTCCACCTGCTCCATTGTGTGTGTGGCCATCAGTGAGAAGCGGATGAGTGTGTCGGTGGGGGCTACGGCAGGCGAAACTACCGGATTGACGAAGATTCCTTCTTCAAGAAGATCGCGTGTGATGGCGAATGTCTTGAAGTCATCGCGGATGAAGAGCGGAATGATGGGAGTCGATGTGTTGCCGATCTCGAATCCCATGTTGCGGAATCCGTCAAGCGCATGGTTTGTGAGTTTCCAGAGGTTTTCCTGGCGTTCGGGCTCGGCTTTCATTATCTCCAGAGCTTTGAGGGCTGCGGCGGTAGATGCCGGGGTGATGCTGGCGGTGAAGATGTAGGAGCGTGAATGGTGGCGCAGGAAGTTGGTGATCTCCTTGTTTGTGGCTATGAAGCCGCCGAGTGATGCGAATGACTTGGAGAATGTGCCCATGATGAGATCTACGTCATCGGCCACTCCGTAGTGGTGGCATACTCCTCGGCCGCCTTCGCCGAACACGCCGATGCCGTGGGCTTCGTCCATCATGACGCTGGCGTTGTATTTCTTCGCAAGTTTTACGATTTCGCGCACATTTGCCACATCGCCTTCCATTGAGAAGACGCTGTCGCTGACGATGAGTTTGACCTTGTCGGGGTCACATCGCTGGAGCTGCTTTTCGAGCGACTCCATGTCGTTGTGCTTGTATTTGAACTGCTGGCTGAATGACAGGCGGCGTCCTTCTATGATCGAGGCATGGTCCTGTTCGTCCCACAGGATGTAGTCTTCGCGTCCGGTAAGGGCTGAGACTACTCCGAGGTTTACTTCGAATCCGGTTGAGTAGACCATTACGTCTTCTTTGCCTATATATTCAGCAAGAGCTGCTTCGAGCTGCTTGTGGAGATCCAGGGTTCCGTTTAGAAACGGAGATCCGGCGCACCCCGTGCCGTATTTGCGGGTGGCTTCGATGGCTGCTTCTTTGATGCGGGGGTCATTGACGAGACCGGTGTAGCAGTTTGATCCGAACATCAATACTTTCTTGCCGTCAATGATTACCTCAGGATCCTGTTCGCTCGAAATGGCGCGGAAGTAGGGGTAAACCCCGGCGGCTTTTGCTTCCTGAGGAGCTGTGTATCTGGATAGTTTTTGTTGTAGTAAGTTCATAAAATAGTAAGAAAACGCTTATGCCGCGATTGTGAATATTTTCTTGGTCTTTTTGCAGTGTGCAAAGGTAGAAAAATTTTCACACTTTTATACAATTGGCGATTGCTTTTGGGTGTTAATTTTGCTAAACGAGGCTTCTCGATGGCTATTTTTCTTGTGTTTTTGGTGCTTATAGGTAACAATGTGTCGGGTTTTACCTATATTTTTCTTAATTTTGCACTTGCTCTAAACTTGAACTATAATGGAACAAACTCAAAATAAGGAAATCAAACGCACGGTTCTTGATTATGATGACATTGTCGGTATGGCTCCTTTTCTGAAGGGGAAGAGGCGTCTGGTCGGCTGGTTGATGAAGCTGCTCTCTGTCGATAAGGTCAACTGGATTCACAGTCATAACTTCGACACTCCGGGGCCGCAGTTCTGCCGCGGTCTGCTTGAAGATCTCAATATAAAGCTGCGTATCGACAATGAAAAGGTGCTCGATAATCTGCCTGAAGGAGCATTCATAACCATAAGCAACCATCCGTTCGGCGCGCTTGACGGAATCACGCTTATTGATATAATCGGTCGTCGCCGCCCGAAATTCAAGGTAATGGTGAATATGATCCTGAATTATATCGTGGCGATGCGTCCCAATTTTATTGCGGTCGACCAGACGGCGAGCGATGATCCGGCCAAGAAGGCAGTGTCGATGAAGGGTATAAAAGAGGCGATAATGCAGGTGCGCAGGGGGGAGCCGATCGGGTTCTTTCCGGCGGGAGCTGTTGGCAATTATAACAAGCATCTTAAGTTTGAGGATCGCGAGTGGCGCGAGTCGATCATCCGTCTTATCCAGCAGCTGAAGGTGCCGGTGATTCCGATTTTCTTTCATGGCTACAATAGCTGGTGGTTCCGTTTCCTTGGTATAGTCTCATGGCAGATCCGCACTCTGAGATTGCCGGCCGAGGTGTTCCGCAGGAAAAACAGCACGATCCATATCTCGGTCGGAGATCCGATTACACCCGAAGAAATCGAAGCTCATTCAGGTTCGATAAAGGAGCTTGGGGATTTCTTGCGTGAGAAAACCTATTGCCTGCAGTCAATCAAATGATGACTGGCTTTGCCTCTGATTGTGTCGTCTAATTTTTGAAGAGTTACTTATGCAGATTAATCTTCAGGAACTGCCTGATGAGATAGTTCAGGCCAAACAGCGCTATGGGATTGTCGGCAATGCGCCCGGCCTTTTGGCTGCGGTGTCGCGGGCCATCCAGGTTGCGCCGATTGATCTTTCGGTTCTTGTGACCGGCGAGAGCGGTACCGGCAAGGAGTTTTTTCCGAAGATAATTCACGGTTTCTCGCCACGGAAACATAACAAATACATAGCTGTCAACTGCGGGGCCATTCCGGAGGGTACGATTGATTCGGAACTTTTCGGTCATGAGAAAGGCTCGTTTACCGGTGCGGTATCTTCGCGAAAAGGATATTTCGAGGAGGCCGATGGCGGCACTATATTTCTCGACGAAGTGGCGGAGTTGCCTCTCACCACTCAGGCGCGACTGCTGAGAGTGCTTGAGAGCGGCGAGTTTCTGAAAGTGGGTTCTTCTACAGTTCAGAAGTCAAACGTGCGCATTGTGGCGGCTACTAATGTTGACATGGCAAAAGCCGTAGCTGATGGTCGCTTCAGAGAGGATCTGTATTATCGATTGTCAACGGTGTCTATTCACATCCCTCCGCTTCGCGACCGTGGGGCGGATATCGCACTTCTGGCGCGTAAGTTTGCTTCGGATTTTTCTGAACGCTATGCGATGCCGGCGGTGGCGCTTGACGAAAGCGCGCGCGGGGTACTGATGAGATATCGCTGGCCCGGCAATGTAAGGCAGCTGAAAAATGTGGTCGAACAGATTGCTTTATTTGAGTCAGGTCGTGAAGTCGGAGCTGACGATGTGATGTCGTTCCTTCCAGCCGGAAGCCTCAATTATGTCCCTGTGGCCTCTTCTGTTGATCCGCATCATGATTATGCTTCTGAACGCGAAGCTCTTTTCGGGATGATATTGCGTCTTCAGCAGCAGATCGAGGCTCTTAATTCGCGGATTGAGGCTCTGGATAATGGCGGATCTGCTTCTCGTGGCACATCATATCAGTCTATCGAAGAGGTTGAACCATCTGAGAGCCTGGTAAGGTCGATAGTGAAGTTTCAGCCCTTTGCCTCGCCATTGAACCGTGACGTTATAGTTGCAGACTCTGTTCCGTCTTTCCGCTCCGGTGGGATGGGAGATGTTGTGCCTGCTACTCTTGAAGAAACCGAGCGTGACACAATCCGTCGGGCTCTTGAACGTAATGGCGGAAAGCGCAAAGACGCTGCCAGAGAACTGAAAATATCCGAGCGTACTCTCTATCGCAAAATCAAGGAGTATGGCATTGAATAGAGATTTGGATGGTATTTGGAAAAAAGCAGGGCCGAAATTTCACTGATGAAATTTCGGCCCTGCTTTTTATATTTATATTATGGTGTTGATTACTGTGTCTGCAGACGCAGTACCCGGATGCCTGTCAGTTGGTGGGCTTTGCGCATGTATTCTGTCAGCGGGAGCTTATCGATGACAACTTTGTCTTCTTTTGATGATGCGTGTAGCAGATGTGGGCCGTCTTTTTCTATTACGAGTATCCCGACATGGCTCACGTCAAGACCGTTTGTCTTTGTGGTGAGTGCCACTATGTCACCTCCTTTGAGTGCGTTGATGATTGGTTTGCTTGAGAGGCGGGCCGATTTGATGTAGGGGAATCGGTGAGATCTGTAGCCAACCTCCATGTTCTTGATTCCTTCAAATGTGGCGGAGTCGCTGAGAGCCGGGTATTTTGAACGGTTGCGCGACATAAAGTCGAGGGTCTTGATCTGAACGTCTGATTGAGGTATTCTGTCGGTTACATCTTTTATATAGCCACGGTGTGTATTTGTTATCACCCAGTCACTGATATAGTGTAGGCGCGAGGCATATCCGTCGGCGTATCCGTTACGATAGCGGATTGTTTCAAGCATGTCCAGAAAGTCAATCCATGAGCAGCGGTGGTTTTCTACCGTTAGCGCCAAGGCTACTACCGTTTCCACGAAAGTGGTACAATCCATTTCTTCCAGATTTACCGTGAGCGCTTCAGGTGATCCTTCGAGTGTTCCGGATTTATATGGAGTGCCTATAAATTCGCGACCGATGAATTCGACTAACTGATTCGGATTGCTGGCGCATAGATCGGTGGCTTTGACTAGGATTCTGGTTATGGTTGTGGTGTCGGTCGCTTCGTTGTGCCATCTCACTTCGCGTGGGTCTGATGCGAGAACATTGGCGGGCAATATAATAAGTAATAATATAAATATAATATAGGTGTAGGCTTTGTTCATGGTTGCGCTTGGCTTTCTTGGTTCTTTTATTGTATTGTTGAGTTGAATGCGGAATTGTGTAGCCCAAAATTACTCAAAAGTTCCGTCTTAGCCAAATTGAGATGTCGTTTTGGAGCGTATTTGTTAAAATAGGGTGGGATAAAACCTCAAAATCGCGCTTAAGTGTTAAAATTCTGTTAAAACACCGTGAAATATTTGGAAGGAATTGGGGAAATGTCTACCTTTGCACTCGCTTTTGAGAAGCAAGGCCTGCAGCGGCAGACTGATAGAAGATATAACGCTGGAAATGGTAGATCGGTTTGCCGGTCAAATCTTAAGAAAGGTTAAAATCTTCAGAAAAGTTTGCGAGATTCAAATAAAGGTTGTACCTTTGCAAAGTTTTCCACTGGCCACCACGGCGATCGAGAAAGCAATGAGAGAACATTGAAAGATTTACAATAGACATGGAAGTAGTACAAGGGTCATTTTTAGGAAATGCACTCTGTCAATTTCAAAGTTAGATCGCAATAGATTGAACGGACATCCACTGACGGACCGGGCAGACATTCGGTTTTTGACGGTTGTTTCTGTGAAAGCAAAAGAAATAACAGAACAAACGGCCTGTATTTTAGCTTTGCTTTTTTTAATAAAGAAGAAAAGAAAAATATATAGACAACAACGAAGAGTTTGATCCTGGCTCAGGATGAACGCTAGCGACAGGCTTAACACATGCAAGTCGAGGGGCAGCGGGGAGGTAGCAATACTTCCGCCGGCGACCGGCGCACGGGTGAGTAACACGTATGGAACCTGCCCGTAGCAGGGGGATAAGCGGAAGAAATTCCGTCTAATACCGCGTAATAACTCCGAGAGGCATCTCATGGAGTTTAAAGGGTAACACCGGCTACGGATGGCCATGCGGCGCATTAGCTAGTTGGCGGGGTAACGGCCCACCAAGGCGACGATGCGTAGGGGTTCTGAGAGGAAGGTCCCCCACACTGGTACTGAGACACGGACCAGACTCCTACGGGAGGCAGCAGTGAGGAATATTGGTCAATGGGCGCGAGCCTGAACCAGCCAAGTCGCGTGAGGGAAGACGGTCCTATGGATTGTAAACCTCTTTTGTCGGGGAGCAAAAGACGCCACGCGTGGCGTTCCGAGAGTACCCGAAGAAAAAGCATCGGCTAACTCCGTGCCAGCAGCCGCGGTAATACGGAGGATGCGAGCGTTATCCGGATTTATTGGGTTTAAAGGGTGCGCAGGCGGAAGATCAAGTCAGCGGTAAAATTGAGAGGCTCAACCTCTTCGAGCCGTTGAAACTGGTTTTCTTGAGTGAGCGAGAAGTATGCGGAATGCGTGGTGTAGCGGTGAAATGCATAGATATCACGCAGAACTCCGATTGCGAAGGCAGCATACCGGCGCTCAACTGACGCTCATGCACGAAAGTGTGGGTATCGAACAGGATTAGATACCCTGGTAGTCCACACAGTAAACGATGAATACTAATTGTTCGGGGAGAATGATCCCTGAGTGATACAGCGAAAGCGTTAAGTATTCCACCTGGGGAGTACGCCGGCAACGGTGAAACTCAAAGGAATTGACGGGGGCCCGCACAAGCGGAGGAACATGTGGTTTAATTCGATGATACGCGAGGAACCTTACCCGGGCTCAAACGACACAGGAATACTTTTGAAAGGAGGTAGCTCTACGGAGCCTGTGTCGAGGTGCTGCATGGTTGTCGTCAGCTCGTGCCGTGAGGTGTCGGCTTAAGTGCCATAACGAGCGCAACCCCCATCGCCAGTTACCAGCAAGTCAAGTTGGGGACTCTGGCGAGACTGCCGGCGCAAGCTGTGAGGAAGGCGGGGATGACGTCAAATCAGCACGGCCCTTACGTCCGGGGCGACACACGTGTTACAATGGCAGGTACAGAGAGAAGCAATGCGGCGACGCAAAGCGGAACTTGAAAGCCTGTCTCAGTTCGGATTGGAGTCTGCAACTCGACTCCATGAAGCTGGATTCGCTAGTAATCGCGCATCAGCCATGGCGCGGTGAATACGTTCCCGGGCCTTGTACACACCGCCCGTCAAGCCATGGAAGCCGGGAGTGCCTGAAGTGTGCAACCGCAAGGAGCGCCCTAAGGTAAAACTGGTGACTGGGGCTAAGTCGTAACAAGGTAGCCGTACCGGAAGGTGCGGCTGGAACACCTCCTTTCTGGAGCGGAAACAACGCCAAGCGTCAGTTTCCCGAAACTCCCGGACCGGAGATGTCCGCAGCGACTGACTTATGAAAAGAGTGACAAGCCGGAAGATGCTCCGGTACTGCTTTCAGCGTTCTATTGACCTTATAACCGGAATTTTTTTCCGGCTAAAAGGGGGATTAGCTCAGCTGGCTAGAGCACCTGCTTTGCAAGCAGGGGGTCAACGGTTCGAATCCGTTATTCTCCACTCAAAAAAGAGGACATTGACATATTGGAAGCGAAGAAGATACAATCTTCAAGCAAACACAACGAGTAAATCAAATCAAGCGAAACACGAGGTAACAAACTTCGCGTTTCTGAAATCAGACAAAAGACTGAACAATTTCAGAGAGCGAGCCGCGTGATGTTCGAACCGATTGAAAACTAAGGTCATAAAGAAAGGAGAGAAGGGCACATGAAGGATGCCTGGGCTCTCGGAGGCGACGAAGGACGTGATAAGCTGCGATAAGCTGCGGGTAGGAGCAAATATCCCTTGATCCGCAGATTTCCGAATGGGGCAACCCACTGCCCGAACAGGCAGTATCTTCCGAATGGAAGAAGCGAACTTGGGGAACTGAAACATCTCAGTACCCAAAGGAAAAGAAAATAACCCAATGATTGCGCCAGTAGTGGCGAGCGAACGCGCAAGAGCCCAAACCGGCGGTGTTCAGGCACTGACCGGGGTTGTAGGACCGTCAGCAAATGGACAGTTTGAAGTTAGCCGAAGCCTCTGGAAAGGGGCGCCGCAGCGGGTGACAGCCCCGTAGGCGAAAACAGACGACTGACAGAGACGGCACCTGAGTAAGCCGGGACACGAGAAATCCTGGCCGAATCCGCGGGGACCATCCCGTAAGGCTAAATACTACCGAGAGACCGATAGCGAACCAGTACCGTGAGGGAAAGGTGAAAAGAACCTCGAACAGAGGAGTGAAACAGACCCTGAAATCATGTGCCTACAAGCGGTCGGAGCTGCTTCGTGCAGTGACGGCGTGCCTTTTGCATAATGAACCTACGAGTTACCGTCGTTGGCGAGGCTAAGTCCACGGATGGACGGAGCCGAAGCGAAAGCGAGTCAGAATATGGCGCAATCTAGTCAGCGGCGGTAGACGCGAAACCAAGTGATCTACCCTTGGGCAGGTTGAAGGTGGGGTAACACCCACTGGAGGACCGAACCGGTAAGCGTTGAAAAGCTTTCGGATGACCTGAGGGTAGGAGTGAAAGGCCAATCAAACTTGGAGATAGCTCGTACTCCCCGAAATGCATTTAGGTGCAGCCTCGGGCGCAGTACCGTGGAGGTAGAGCGACTGATAGGATGCGAGGGCTTCACCGCCTATCAAGTCCTGACAAACTCCGAATGCCACGGCACGATCCCCGGGAGTGAGGGCGCGGGTGCTAAGGTCCGCGTCCGAGAGAGGAACAACTCAGACCACCGTCTAAGGCCCCCAAATCCGGGCTAAGTTGAAGACAATAACGAGGTGGGATTGCAAGGACAGCTAGGATGTTGGCTTGGAAGCAGCCATTCATTTAAAGAGTGCGTAACAGCTCACTAGTCGAGTGATCCCGCATGGATAATAATCGGGCATAAGTCCGGTGCCGAAGACGTGGAATTGACGGTTCATCCGTCGATTGGTAGGGGAGCATTCCGGTAGCCGCAGAAGGTCAGGCGCGAGCCTGGCTGGAGGTCCCGGAAAAGCAAATGTAGGTATAAGTAACGACAAAGGGGGCGAGAAACCCCCTCGCCGCAAGACCAAGGGTTTCTGATCAACGCTAATCGGATCAGAGTCAGTCGGGACCTAAGGCACAGCCGCAAGGCGCAGCCGATGGAAGAAACGGTCAACATTCCGTTACTCCCTTCAGGAGTGACGTGGAGACGGAGAAGTGACACTCCCGCGTGCTGACGGAATAGCACGTTAAACCGCGTAGGTATATCTGAGGCAGGCAAATCCGCCTCAGATGCTGAAACGGGACAGTACGGAGAGCCCCCGTGGCAATCCGACAGCGGAGGTAATCAGGCTCCCAAGAAAATCCGCTAAACTTAATCCTGAAGGGACCCGTACCCCAAACCGACACAGGTGGTCGGGTAGAACATACCAAGGCGCTCGAGAGATTCACGGTTAAGGAACTAGGCAAATTGACCCCGTAACTTCGGGATAAGGGGTCCCCTCCTTCACGGGAGGGGCGCAGAGAATAGGTCCAGGCAACTGTTTAACAAAAACACAGGGCTGTGCGAAATTGAAAGATGAAGAATACAGCCTGACACCTGCCCGGTGCCGGAAGGTTAAGAGGAGATGTCATCGCAAGAGAAGCATTGAATTGAAGCCCCGGTAAACGGCGGCCGTAACTATAACGGTCCTAAGGTAGCGAAATTCCTTGTCGGGTAAGTTCCGACCTGCACGAATGGTGTAATGATCCGGACACTGTCTCAACCGTGAGCTCGGTGAAATTGTAGTATCGGTGAAGATGCCGATTACCCGCAACGGGACGAAAAGACCCCGTGAACCTTTACTGCAGCTTAGCACTGTGACCGGGTGTGCGATGTGTAGGATAGTCAGGAGACAGAGAATCGGTGACGCCAGTCATCGTGGAGTCGACGTTGAAATACTGACCTTTGCACATCTGGTTTCTAACGCGCATCGGCGCGGACACTGCTTGGTGGGTAGTTTGACTGGGGTGGTCGCCTCCAAAAGCGTAACGGAGGCTTCTAAAGGTGCGCTCAGGCCGATTGGTAACCGGCCGCAGAGTGTAATGGCACAAGCGCGCTTGACTGAGAGACAGACAAGTCGAACAGGTAGGAAACTAGAGCATAGTGATCCGGTGGTTCCGCATGGAAGGGCCATCGCTCAAAGGATAAAAGGTACTCCGGGGATAACAGGCTGATCCCTCCCAAGAGCTCATATCGACGGAGTGGTTTGGCACCTCGATGTCGGCTCGTCACATCCCGGGGCTGGAGAAGGTCCCAAGGGTTAGGCTGTTCGCCTATTAAAGTGGCACGCGAGCTGGGTTCAGAACGTCGTGAGACAGTTCGGTCTCTATCTGTTGTGGGCGCAGGAGATTTGCGAGGCCCCGACACTAGTACGAGAGGACCGTGTTGGACCGACCTCCGGTTTACCGGTTGTTCCGCCAGGAGCACCGCCGGGTAGCCGCGTCGGGTAAGGATAAGTGCTGAAAGCATCTAAGCACGAAGCCCCCCTCAAGATAAGATCTCCACATAAGGGCCGTTTAAGACGAAGACGTAGATAGGTCGCAGGTGCAGGTGCGGTAACGTACACAGCCGAGCGATACTAATCGCCCAAACCCTTTCTTGGGAGCAATCCCAAACAAACAAAAACAATTTCAGCCGGCAGAACATCAAAGCAACGGCAAACGATAACAAAGCCTCTGGTTCAGTTCAGAGCGTCTGAAATACAAACTCGCGAGATAGCTGAAGAACATCAGCTTCGCTTCCAGTCACCTCTTTTTTAACGATACTAAGGTGGCCATAGCGTGAGGGCTCCACCTCTTCCCATTCCGAACAGAGAAGTTAAACCTCACCACGTCGATGATACTACGAAAGTGGGAAAGTAGATAACCGCCCCCTCTAAACCGCGGACCGGATCCTGTCACAGAAACAGCTTCCGGCCCGCTTTTTTTATATCCATTCTTCTGCAATTACTCTGCTTCGGAAAGACTCTTATCTGCTCCAAGGTGCTTATCTGCTCCAAGGCTCCGGCATTTGTCGGGCCTGATGATTTTGTAGGGGCTGAATCTCGGTTATATGTCGCTTTTTTTGTAATTTTGCAGCAAATACGTTTTAACTGACAATCATAGTTATTAAAAATCATGAAACTTACTGAACTGACAGCTATTTCGCCGGTTGACGGTCGCTATCGCGGAAAATGTGAGCGCCTGGACGAATATTTTTCTGAATATGCGCTTATCCGCTATAGGGTTAAAGTAGAAATCGAGTATTTCATAGCTCTGTGTGAACTGCCGTTGCCTGCGCTGGCTTCAGTGCCCGCTGATGTCTTCGGTAAGTTACGTGCCATCTATGAACAGTTTTCGGTTGAAGACGCTCTTCGCATCAAGGAGATCGAAAGTGTTACAAACCATGATGTGAAGGCGGTTGAATATTTCCTCAAAGAAAAATTTGATGTGCTCGGACTTGAAAAGACCAAGGAGTATATACATTTTGGCCTCACCTCGCAGGACATCAACAATACTTCGGTGCCCATGTCAATCGCTGATGCGCTCAAAGGAGTATATCGCCCGCGCATCGTAGAACTTATCGAGCATCTTGAAGAAAGAGCCGATGAGTGGTATGAAATACCCATGCTTGCCAAGACTCACGGACAGCCGGCATCGCCTACACGCCTGGGCAAGGAAATCAAAGTGTTCAGCTATCGTCTGCGCCGTCAGCTTGAAGCGCTCGATTCGGTGGCTATCTCCGGGAAATTCGGTGGAGCTACAGGCAATTTCAACGCGCATCTTTGTGCCTTCCCTGAGATTGACTGGAGGGCTTTCGGCGCTAAATTCCTGAGCGAAAAACTTGGTATCGAACGTGAGGAATATACCACGCAGATTTCCAATTATGACAATCTTGCGGCTGTGTTCGACGCTCTGGCCCGCATCAACAATATAATCCTTGATCTCGACCGTGACATGTGGATGTACATTTCAATGGAATACTTCAAGCAGAAGATCAAGGAAGGAGAAGTAGGCTCTTCGGCCATGCCTCACAAAGTAAATCCGATCGACTTTGAAAACTCAGAAGGCAATATCGGCATTGCGAATGCCGTATTCGGCCATCTTGCAACCAAACTTCCGGTTTCACGTCTGCAACGTGATCTTACCGACTCGACTGTACTGCGCAACATCGGTGTGCCTCTGGCCCATACTCTGATTGCAGTAGCGTCAACAATGAAAGGTCTCGGCAAACTGCTCCTTAACCGGGCAGCCATTGACGCCGACCTTGACAATACCTGGAGCGTTGTGGCCGAAGCCATCCAGACTGTGCTCCGCCGTGAAGGCTATCCGAAGCCTTATGAAACACTGAAGGCGCTAACCCGTACCAACAGCGCTGTGACAGCCGAAAGCATTGCCGCGTTTATCGACACTCTTGAGGTTTCGCCTGAAGTGAAGGACGAGCTTAAGAAACTCTCGCCGCACAGCTACACAGGGTATTGATTTCCCCCGACAAGCACAGTGTGGTAAAAAAAAAAATTTATAATGGATACCTCGACTAAAATACGCTTTGGCTTTATTGCCGTTCTGTGGCTGGCTCTGTGTTATCTGGTGATAGCTTCACAGCCGTTCACTCTTTGGGTGGCGTTTATAGTCATCTGTTCAGGCATAGTGGTCTGGGTTCCTCTTTATAAAAAGTATGTCAAGAATGGAAAACGAAACAGTAAAGGCTGACTATCCGCTGTTGTCAGGCATAGATTCGCCGGCCGACTTGCGCAGGTTGCCCGTTGACGAGCTGCCGAAAGTCTGTGCCGAGCTGCGTTCGTTTCTGATCAACTCGCTTGCGTCTCATCCCGGACATTTCGCATCGAGCATGGGAGCGGTAGAGTTGACCGTAGCCTTGCATTATGTGTTCAACACTCCTTATGACAGGATTGTGTGGGATGTCGGGCATCAGGCTTACGGCCATAAACTGCTGACCGGACGTCGTGACCGCTTTGAGACAAACCGAACTCTTGGCGGCCTGAGCGGTTTCCCTAATCCGAAAGAAAGCGAATATGACACCTTCACGGCCGGCCATGCCTCCAACTCTATTTCAGCTGCATTGGGTATGGCTGTGGCCAGTTCGCTCCGGAAAGATGTGCCTCCGCGCCATGTGGTGGCCGTCATCGGCGATGCCTCGATCAGCGGAGGGCTTGCATTCGAAGGGCTTAACAATGCAGCTAATTCGAATTCGAATCTGCTGATCATTCTTAATGACAACGACATGTCGATTGACAGACCTGTCGGTTCGCTCAACACCTATCTGGCTCATCTGACAGCTTCGAAGGCATATAACAATCTGCGTTACCGCTTTTCGCGTTTCCTGCGCCGCCATAAGCTTGTGACTGACTCAGGCAAAGGAATGATCATGCGTTTCAACAATAGTCTGAAGTCACTCCTGACAAAGCAGCAGAATATTTTCGAAGGCCTGAACATAAGGTATTTCGGTCCGTTTGACGGTCATGATCTCCAGACGGTGGTCAGTGTGCTTGAAGATATAAAAGATCTTCCGGGTCCGCGCATACTTCATCTCCGTACAATAAAGGGCAAAGGCTATGAACCGGCAGAAAAAGATCCGTCGACATGGCATGCACCGGGACGTTTTGACGTCGGAACCGGAGAGATACTGAAAGACGGAGCAGGGCGTCCGCCGAAATATCAGCAGGTGTTCGGCGACACGCTTGTGGAGCTGGCCCGGTCCAATGACAGGATTGTAGGCGTGACCGCGGCAATGCTGTCAGGAACTTCTATGAACAGGCTTCAGCAGGTTTTTCCGGAAAGAACCTTTGATGTAGGCATTTCCGAAGGTCATGCCGTGACATTTGCCGGAGGTCTTGCCAAGGAGGGTATGAAGCCCTATGTGGCTATCTATTCCTCTTTCATGCAGAGAGCCTTTGACCACATCATACATGACGTGGCGATAGAGGGACTCCCTGTGGTCTTCTGTCTTGACCGGGCAGGTCTGGTCGGAGAGGACGGTGCCACGCATCACGGAGTTTTTGACCTTAGTTACCTGCGGGCTATCCCCGGCATGACCATAGCTTCGCCGCGCAATCTTGACTATCTGCGCCACCTGATGCTTACCGCTCAGGATTTTGACGGGCCGATTGCAATCCGCTATCCGCGCGGAAGGGCTGAGGAGTCAGTCAAAGAGCCTATGCGGACTTTGCCGATCGGTAAAGGAGAGAAACTGCGGGACGGAAATGACATTGCGGTTCTCAGCACCGGCCCTATAGCATCTGAAGTCACTGAAGCGATCAAGAGAGCCGAGAAGGAACTGGATATCAGAGTGGCTCACTATGATATGATTTTCGTGAAACCACTTGATGCCGAAATTGTAAGTGAAATCGCAGAAAAGGGGTGTCCGGTGATCACAGTTGAAGACGGCATTTCAGAAGGCGGTCTGGGCAGTGCAGTGACAGAGATGCTGTCAGATCTTGGTTCGGCCCAGCATATCAGACGTCTCGGCGTCCCTGACAGATTCATATCACAGGGCACACCGGCTCAGCTTCACCATTTGTGTGGCTTTGACGCAGACGGGATCTTCCAGGCGATAAAGGAATCGTATATCAAAACTCAAACCGACAGCACTCCTACTGAATGAAAATAGTGATAGCAGGCTCTGGAGAGGTTGGCACCCATCTGGCTAAACTTCTTTCGAACGAGGAGCAGGATATAACTGTGGTTGACAGCGACGGCGAAAAACTCGCAATGCTCGATGCCAATTACAATCTTCTGACTTTCAGAGGATCGCCTACCTCATTCACAACGCTGAAACAGGCCGGGGTAGAGGGTTGCGATCTGTTTATCGCAGTGACTCCTTTCGAGACCCGCAACATCGTGGCCTGTGCCATAGCCAAGAGCCTTGGTGCCGAAAAGACAGTGGCCCGAATCGACAACTACGAATTCAAAGATCCGGTCAACCGGGAATTCTTCAGCCACATCGGTGCTGATGACATGATCTATCCTGAATATCTCGCAGCGATGGAAATCATTCAGGCATTGCGCCACAATTGGGTGCGCCATTGGTTTGAGCTTCATAACGGCGAGTTGATTCTCGTCGGGGTGAAACTGCGTGACAATGCGCCGTTGGTAGGAATGCAGCTCAAGGATCTCGGTGTGATGGACCATAATTTCCATGTGGCTGCCATAAAGCGAGATCATGAGACTATTATTCCAGGCGGTTTTGACAAGTTGCAGTGCAATGACATTGTATATTTCATGACCCGTCGTGATCATGTTGACTCGCTTGTGGACCTCTGCGGCAAAAAGCAGCGCAAGATACGCGATGTGCTCATAATGGGAGGCAGCCGCATTGCCATACGCCTGTGTGCGATGGCTAGCGATGAATTCAATTTCAAGATCATGGACATAGACCGAGACAGATGTCTCAGACTGTCTGAACGTTGTCCTGACGCTCATATCATCAATGCCGATGCCCGTGATACCGATGCCCTGCTTGAAGCCGGAATTTCCGACATGGATGCCTTCATTGCTTTGGCTGACAGCAGCGAGACCAATATTCTCACATGTCTTTCGGCAAAAGAGTTGGGTGTGGTGAAGACCATAGCCGAAGTTGAGAACCTGCAGTTCATCTCTGAAGCCGAGGGACTCAATATCGGAACCATAATAAATAAGAAACTGCTGGCATCGTCGAGAATTTTCCAGATGCTTCTCGACCGCGACACTTCGACCTCAAAATGTCTGGCACTCGCTGATGCGGAAGTCGCGGAAATCGTGGCCCGCGAAGGCTCGAAAATAACCCGCGGCCAGGTGAAGGACCTCCGCCTGTCGCGCGACATGACCATAGCCGGTCTTATCCGAGACGGTAAAGGACAGCTTGTGTCCGGTAATACTGTCATAGCTCCCGGCGACAGAGTGGTCGTGTTCACTCTAAACGGTCTGCTGCATAAAGTTGAAAAATTATTTAAGTAAGTCGTAAATGAGATTCAAAGACTCTGCATCGACGATCAATTTCAGGGTGCTTCTCCGTATCATCGGACTGCTTCTGATCATAGAAGGAGCATTTTTGTCAGTTCCCCTGGTTACTTCTCTGATATATCAGGAAAGAGACTGGATAAATTTCCTTTTTACTATGGGGCTTACGCTGACAGCAGGCTCTCTGATGACATTTTGCATCCGTCCGCGGAGTCAGCGCATGGCAAAACGCGAGGGCTTTCTGCTTACAGCCCTTGTGTGGGTCTTCTTCTCGATTTTCGGCATGATTCCTTTCATGCTTATGGAAAAAGACCCTCTTTCTGTTTCAGATGCTTTTTTTGAGGCAATGTCGGGATTCACCACCACCGGAGCCACTGTCATAAGCTCGATCAGCCATCTGAGCCACGGGGTTGTAATCTGGCGTAGTCTGATGCAGTGGATCGGAGGCATGGGTATCATACTTTTCACCCTTGCCGTGGTCCCGATGCTGAATCACTCAGGCGGAATGCAGATGTTCAACGCAGAGGTGACAGGGATCACACATGACAAACTGCGTCCGCGTATATCGCAGACAGCCAAAGGTCTGTGGCTTATCTATATAGTACTTACAGCAGTGCTGTTTGTCCTGCTCATCATAGGGCCGATGAATGTATTCGAAGCGCTGTGTCATTCGTTCAGCACCATGTCGACCGGAGGATTTTCTACAGCTGATGACAGCATCGAAGCATGGGATTCGGTATATATACAGATCGTGATGACTGTTTTTATGTTTCTGGGCGGTACGAGTTTTGTGTTGCTCTATCGTGCGGCTCACGGCGAATTCAAACCTATCTGGCGCAACGATGTTTTCAGGACTTACGTGGGCATAATCATAGGTTGCTATCTGCTTTTTGTAATCGCGATAATCAAAAACGGTCAGGTACATTCAGTCAAGTCGGTGACACTCGATCCGCTTTTCCAGATAATCTCGACCATAACCTCTACCGGCTATGAGATATCGGCATTCTCGTCATGGGGCACTTTTGTGCTTTCGCTTGCTTTCGCGCTGATGTTTTTCGGATCATGTGCAGGCTCGACCAGCGGCGGCGCCAAGATTGACCGTCTGATCTATCTGCTCAAAAACTGCCGCAACGAGATTGTGCGCTCTATCCACCCCAACAATATTCTCACCGTAAGAGTCAATGACCGTGTGATCCCTCACGAAACAGTGTCAAAAGTAATCGCATTCCTTTGTCTTTATGTAATGATAATAATGGTAGGCGGCATACTGCTGACAGCAATGGGGCTGCCGCTTGTCGATTCGTTTTTCTCAGCGTTCTCCTGCATAAGCAATACCGGACTCGGTGCCGGTGTCACCGGATATGGCGGATCGTATTCCGTTGTGCCTGATCTTGGCAAATGGTTGCTGGCACTGATCATGATGATAGGCCGTCTGGAACTGTTCACGGTACTGATTCTGTTTACACCTACCTTCTGGAAGAAGTGAGTCTGTGAACAATTACCATTAATATGGTATTGACAGGAAATAAGTCTGATTGTAATTTTGCATTATCAGACGTTGATAGATTTCCAACAAAATTCATATAGTATGTCAAAGATTTATAAAAACCTCACAGAGCTTATAGGCTCCACTCCGCTCATGGAAGTGAACAACATTGTCGCTTCTGAGAATCTAAAAGCGCGTATCCTTGTGAAGATCGAGTCGTTCAATCCGGGTGGTAGTGTCAAAGACCGCATCGCACTGGCCATGATTGAAGATGCCGAACGTAAAGGGATTCTGACTCCGGAGACACTGATCATAGAACCGACAAGCGGCAATACCGGCATCGGCCTTGCCTGGGTGGCATCGGTGAAAGGCTACAGACTCATACTGACAATGCCTGAAACCATGAGCATAGAGCGCCGGAATCTGCTCAAGGCGCTTGGAGCCGAAATTGTGCTTACTCCGGGAAGCGAGGGAATGAAAGGTGCCATAAGAAAGGCCGGTGAACTGAAGGAACAGAATCCGGGAGCGATCATACTCCAGCAATTTGAGAATCCCGCCAATCCGGAGGCTCACCGGAGTAGCACAGCCTTGGAAATACTGAGAGACACAGATGGCGAGGTGGATATATTTGTGGCTGGAGTTGGAACCGGAGGCACTCTCAGCGGCACTTCTGAAGTGCTGAAAGAACATAATCCGGCTATAAAAACCGTGGCCGTGGAACCGGCAAGCTCTCCGGTGCTCTCAGGCGGTAAGGCCGGTGCGCACAAAATCCAGGGCATAGGAGCGGGGTTTGTCCCCGGAAACTACAATGAATCGGTTGTTGATGAAGTCATTGCCATCCCTGACAATGAAGCCATAAAAGCATCCAGACTGCTTGCTGAGAAAGAAGGTCTGCTGGTTGGCATTTCATCAGGAGCCGCACTTGCGGGTGCTATACGTGAGGCCCGTAAGAAAGAAAACGAAGGCAAGACCATAGTGGCGATACTTCCGGATACCGGCGAACGCTATCTGTCAACAGTCCTCTATGCGTTTGACGAGTATCCACTATGATGAGAAATCAAGGTCAGAAACCTTATGCTGTAAGAAAGGGCTGCTTCCCGATTATATTTCATGGGGAAACAACCCTTTCTCTGTATTGTTTGATTTGGCTTACAGATGTCTTATTTTGCGTCGCCTACTTTATTGTAGCGGGCGTTGAGGCCTTCGATAATCTCGCTTGTGATATCAAGAGCCGGGTTGAAGTAAACGCCTGCGGCTTTGAAGAGGATTGCATCGTAGCCTTTAGATGCGTTATAGATCTTGATATAGTTTTCGATCGAGTCGTTGAGCTGGAGCTGCTGCTGTGCGAGCTCGTTTTCGGTATTGCGACTGAGATTTGCAAGATAGTTTTCTGCGTCAGACTGCATTTTCTGAAGTTTCTGCATGTCGGCATTGTAACTTGCTTCGGTCAGATAGCCGTTGCTACGGCCCTTCTGCTCGATAGCAGCTGCGAATTTCTGAATTTCAGTTGTCTTTGACTGGCGGGCACCTTCAATTTTAGAGACGGCACGCATGGATGCTTCCTGAAAATCCTTTGCCAGATTGTAGTGCGTCATCAGCGAATCTGAGTCGATGTAGCGGATGTTGATGCTCGGAGAGCTATCGCTATCGGCTGCTGCTGTCGGGGTGTTGGCATCGGCGGCGGCTTCGGTTGATGATGTGCCGTTGCAGGAAGTGGTGCTGAGGGCCATGAAACTTAGAAGCAGCGATGAAGCTGATATTGCTAACTTGTTCATGTGAAGAAAATAGGTGTATATGTACTGTATATAAATGATATTAACGTTTTTGCTTACGGTCAGCGCCGCCGTGGGCGCACCCGATACCTCTTCGGCGCAGTTCAGGAAGATCGTGAGCATGACCTGAGGGGAAACGTCCGCCTTTGACAAACAGCACTTTGATCCCCAGTGCAACTATCGCGATTCCGATGAGAACAACAGCTAAGATGACTGTGATGAACAAGGTTTTCATTGTCAATTTGGACTTTTACGATGCAAAAGTAGCAATTTGCGCGATATTTTTGCGCGTATATCAATTTTATTTTATAATTTAGTGCGGTAAATCCATAAAATTTAACACTAATTAATTACCCGATATGGAAATCAAAGATCTTCAGCCGCGCGAGGTGTTCGCGATTTTTGACGAGATCACCAAGATCCCCCGTCCTTCAAAGAAGGAAGAGAAAATCCGCCAGTATCTGCTGGATTTCGCGAAAGCCCACAATCTTGAAGTGAAAACCGACAAGGTTGGCAACGTAGTCATCACCAAGCCGGCTACTCCCGGCCATGAAAATGCTCCTACAGTCATCATGCAGGGCCACATGGATATGGTTTGCGAGTCAAATGACAAGAATTTCGATTTTGCCAACAGCCCGATCCCCGTGGTGATCGACGGCGACTGGGTGCGCACAAAGGGCACAACTCTCGGTGCTGACAACGGTATCGGTATGGCCGCAGCTCTCGCCGCTCTGATCGACGACAGCTATGAGCATGGTCCGCTCGAAGCTCTCTTTACGGTCGATGAAGAGACCGGTATGACCGGTGCCAACAATCTCGGTGAGGATATGATTTCAGGCACTATGCTTCTCAATCTCGACTCAGAGGATGATGCCGAGATCTTTGTGGGATGTGCCGGAGGTGTTGATACCCAGGCTTTCTTCACTTACAACCGCTCGTTCGCTCCGACTGATTTCATGTATTTCAAGATAAATGTCGAAGGCCTCAACGGCGGCCATTCAGGCGGTGACATTCATCTTGGCCGCGCCAACGCCAACAAGCTCCTTGCCCGCTTCCTTTTCATGCTTTCAGGCAAGCATGAGGTTGTGGTTTCTGAAATTGATGGCGGCAATCTGCGCAACGCCATTCCGCGTGCCGCACATGCAGTGATCGGTGTCCACACTTCACGTAAGGAAGAAGTGCGTACCATGCTCAACCACTATATCGCTGATCTGGAAAACGAGTATCAGGGCGTGGAACCCGGTCTCAAGATTACAATGGAAAGTGTCGACACCCCCGAATTCACCATTGACCAGCAGACATCGCTCAATCTTATCCGCGCGGTCTATGGCGCTCCCCACGGAGTGGTTTCCATGAGCCGTGAACTCGAAGGCCTTGTCGAAACCTCGACCAACCTCGCATCAGTGAAGATGGCTCCTGACAATACAATCGTGGTGACCACCAGTCAGCGCAGCTCTGTAGAGTCACGCAAATGGGACATCGCCCGTCAGGTTGAGGCAGTCTTCCTGCTCGCAGGCGCACGTGTAGAACATGGCGACGGCTATCCCGGATGGCAGCCCAATCTCGAATCGCCGATCATGAAGATTTCACGCGACGCCTATAAGGAGCTTTATGGAGTTGAACCTGCCATCAAGGCCATTCATGCCGGTCTGGAATGCGGTCTGTTCCTCACCAAGTATCCTTACCTCGACATGGTTTCATTCGGCCCGACACTGCGCGATGTGCATTCTCCTTCCGAGAGCATGTACATTCCGGCTGTAGAACGTTTCTGGGGTCAGCTCAAGCGGACCCTTGAAAAGGTAGGCGAACTCAAGAAGTAATACGGGCTGCATTTCTGATGACAGCAGTCAGACGTTACTTATAATATAAGGTGGCATCTCCTCCGCCTGCTCCAGGCGGAGGAGGCCACTATTCTTTCTCCTTACGGAGCGCCGTGAAGGCGTGGTTTTCTATGAATGACTCAGAGGTTGTTTTAAAAAACCTCTAAACTTTTACGCTTCTGAAGCGTCTATAATATCAGTGTGTCTTTCATTCCTTTCTGACACGCTTTAGCTAAGGGCCGCGCCGGAGGGTGCTGCCGATGTTTCATCAATTCATTTTTTCATGTCACGACGATTAATTCTCTTTTCGCTCTCCATTCTCCTCTCGTCGCTTCTATTTTCAATGACCGACAACAGTTCGCAGCATCAAGCCGCTGACTCTCTGACGGCCGTTACACAGGGATGCGATCTGATGATGCTCCCTACCGACACTATTCTGACACTGACCGAAGCCGATTTCGAAGAAGTGGCCGCGGAGCTCGGAGTCGAGGTAGCAGCCATCAAGGCTGTGGTCGAGATCGAAGCCGGGCGCACACACGAAGGCTTTGCTTCTCCAGGCAAACCGCTGATCAATTTTGATCTCTCAATGTTTCGCCGTTTCGCCACAAGGCGCGGTGTGAATCTTTCGAAATACAGCAAATCACATTCTGTTGTGTTCGCGTCGTCACGCGGATCGCAGTCTCGTGCCCACAAGAGGCTGGAGGCCGCCAAATCGATCAATCATAATGCCGCTGTGGAAGGTACTTTCTGGGGTATGTTTCAGATTGGCGGTTTCAATTGGAAAAAATGCGGGGCCGAAAGCCTTGATGACTTTGTCTGCCGCATGTCACGGTCAGAGCGTGACCAGCTTGACATGTTTGCCAGTTTCATCAGTACAACCGGACTTGTGAAACACTTGAAGACCAAAAACTGGGCTGCATTTGCCCGCGGCTACAATGGCCCCGGATATGCCAAACGCGCCTATCACACCCGTATGGCCCAAGCCTACAGCCGTCACAGCAAATAAGATGGACTATTGTCAGAAAAGTGCTTCTGGCACACACGCATTCATTCTCTAACCCGTTTTTTTCTGACAATGCAGCATGAAATCAGCCGGATGCAGTGCGTCCGGCTGATTTTCGCAGTGATCATGCGTGGAGTGTGTGCCCTGACATAGCGCTTACGGCTGAAAGAGATGCGCCCTTGGATCTGTGAAAAGACCCAAGGGCGCATCAGATGGTGTTTCTTATGCCGTCAGTGCGGTGAGACCGGGCGATCAGTCAGCACACTTGGCTTTGATGAATTCGCGGTTGAGGCGGGCGATGTTGCTCAGAGGAACGTTCTTGGGACATTCGGCTGCGCAGGCACCGGTGTTGGTACAGTTGCCGAATCCGAGTTCGTCCATCTTGTTGACCATTGCGCGCGCGCGGCGGGCACGTTCAACCTGACCCTGGGGCAGGAGTGCGAACTGGCTTACCTTTGCGCTGACGAAGAGCATGGCCGAGCCGTTCTTGCAGGCAGCCACGCAGGCGCCGCAGCCGATGCAGGTAGCGGAGTCCATAGCGATGTCAGCCACTTCCTTAGAGATGGGGAGGCTGTTGGCGTCAGGAGCTCCGCCGCAGTTGAACGAAACGTAGCCGCCGGCCTGCTGGATCTGGTCGAATGCGTTGCGGTTGACCATGAGGTCACGCACAACGGGGAATGCGGCCGAGCGCCAGGGTTCGATGGTGATGGTGTCCTCGTTGTTAAATTTGCGCATGTGGAGCTGGCAGGTGGTGATTCCCTGAACGGGGCCGTGGGGGTGTCCGTTGATGTAGAGAGAACACATGCCGCAGATACCTTCGCGACAGTCGCTGTCAAAAACTACGGGCTCTTCGTTGCGGTCGATGAGCTGCTGGTTGAGCATGTCGAGCATTTCAAGGAAAGAGCTTCCGGTTGAGACGTTCTCCACGCGGTAGGTCTGGAATGAACCCGGCTCTTTGGGACCACGCTGACGCCAAATCTTGAGGTTTACATTTATAGTATGTTCCATTTTACTTACAATGTTTTGGTGTGGGGAGGATTATGATTTGTAGTTACGGGTCTGAACCTTGATCTCGGTGTAGTTGAGGGGTTCTTTGAGAAGCACGGGCTTTTCGTTGTCGCCGGTGTATTTCCAGCAGCTGACATACATATAGTCCTTGTCGTTACGAGCGGCTTCGCCGTCGGCGAGCTGATATTCCTCGCGGAAGTGAGCGCCGCATGATTCGTTGCGGTTGAGGGCGTCGATAGCCATCATCTTGGCAATTACAAGGAAGTCCTCCAGGCGGAGAGCCTTTTCGAGTTCGGTGTTGAGATCATCGGCACGGCCTACGATGCGCAGGTCAGAGTAGAATTCCTTGCGAACTTCTTCGATCTCGTCAAGAGCTTTGACGAGGCTCTGGAGTGTGCGGCCCATACCTACGAGATCCCACATCACATGGCCCAGTCGCTTGTGGATCTGGTCGGGTGACTTGGTACCCTTGATGGCCATGAGTTTGTCGATGCGGGTGCGGACTGCCTTTTCTGCTTCGTCAAATTCCTTGGCATCGGTAGTGAAGTGGGGCACCTTGATTTGATCGCTCAGATAGTTCTGCATAGTGTAGGGGAGCACGAAGTAGCCGTCGGCAAGGCCCTGCATGAGGGCTGATGCGCCGAGACGGTTTGCGCCGTGGTCAGAGAAGTTACATTCGCCGATTGCGAAGAGACCCTTGACGGAAGTCTGCAGTTCATAGTCTACCCAGATACCGCCCATTGTGTAGTGGCTTGCGGGGAAGATCATCATCGGGGTTTCGTAGGGATTGTCATCAGAGATCATCTGATACATGTCGAAGAGGTTTCCGTAGCGGTCGCGGACCACGTCTTCGCCCAGACGGTTGATGGCATACTTGAAGTCGAGATATACGGCGTTGCCTGTACCTACACCGAAGCCGGCGTCGCAGCGTTCCTTGGCGGCACGGCTGGCGATGTCACGGGGGCAGAGGTTACCGAATGCCGGATAGCGGCGTTCGAGATAGAAGTCGCGGTCTTCGTCGGGGATATCGGTGGGCTTTTTCTTGCCGGCGCGGATGGCTTCGGCGTCTTCTTTCTTTTTGGGAACCCAGATGCGGCCGTCGTTACGGAGCGATTCGCTCATGAGGGTCAGTTTAGACTGATCTTCGCCGTGGACGGGGATACAGGTGGGGTGGATCTGGGTGAAGGCGAGGTTGGCGAGGTAGGCACCCTTCTTGAAAGCCTGGACAGCGGCCGAGCCGTTGCAGCCCATAGCGTTTGTTGAGAGGAAGAATGCACGGCCGTAGCCGCCGGTGGCGAGTACTACTGCGTGGGCTGCGTAGCGTTCGATCTCGCCGGTGACGAGGTTGCGGACGATGATACCGCGGGCGCGGCCGTCGATGATAACCACGTCAAGCATTTCGCGGCGGTTGAACGACTTCACTGTGCCTTTCTTGATCTGGCGGTTGAGTGAGGCGTAGGCACCGAGAAGGAGCTGCTGGCCGGTCTGGCCTTTGGCGTAGAATGTACGTGAAACCTGTGCGCCGCCAAACGAGCGGTTGGCGAGCAGACCTCCGTATTCGCGGGCGAAAGGAACGCCCTGTGCCACACACTGGTCGATGATGTTGTTTGACACTTCGGCAAGACGGTAGACGTTGGCTTCGCGTGAACGGAAGTCGCCGCCCTTGATAGTGTCATAGAAGAGGCGATAGATGGAGTCGCCGTCGTTCTGATAGTCTTTTGCTGCATTGATACCGCCCTGGGCTGCGATGGAGTGGGCGCGGCGGGGTGAGTCCTGGATGCAGAAGTTGAGCACGTTGAAACCGAGTTCGCCGAGGGTCGAGGCGGCAGAGGCGCCTGCCAGACCGGTGCCGACCACGATCACGTCGAGGTTGCGCTTGTTGGCGGGGTTGACGAGTTTCTGATGTGCCTTATAGTTTGTCCATTTCTGGGCGAGGGGCCCTTCGGGGATCTTGGAGTCGATCTGATATTCAGGTAAGGCTGAGGATTCGATGTCGGCGTAATCCTTCATGATGGGGGTAGAGTCAATCATGCCCTCAAGGTTTTTGATGTCTGCCATATCTGTGTTGTGATATTATTTACGGAATAAGATTAAAAACATCCGTTGCTGGCACGGATTGTGAACACGATTGCCTGGATGATGAAGAGGATGACAACGATCGAGGTCCACCAGCAGCCGATTGTCTTGAGGCGGGGGAGCCAGGTGTCATTGTCCCAGCCGCAGCTCTGGAACATTGACCAGAAGCCGTGGTTCATGTGGAACCAGAGAGCGATGAAGCCGATGATGTAGATGATCGGAGTCCAGATGCAGCTGAATGCCACATTGATGAAGTACATGCCGTTCTGAGGATCGGGTTCATGGATGCCCATGATTTCGGCGAGCTGCATTTTTGCCCAGAACTGGATGAGATGGACAACGAGGAATGCGAGGATCACGATACCGAGCACGAGCATGTTCTGCGATGCCCATTCAACCTGAGCGGGTTTGCGAACCACGTCGTAGCGGTCGTTGCCACGGGCCTTGCGGTTCTGAAGGGTCAGCCATACGGCATAACAGATGTGAATGATGAAGAGCACGGCGAGACCCATTGAGGCAACCAGTGCATACCAGTTGGCGCCAAGGAATGCGCAGACTGCGTTATAACCGTCGGGCCAGAAGATAGCCACACCGTTCATCAGACAGTGAAACGTGACAAATAGGACAAGGCATAAGCCCGTGAGAGCCATCACGAACTTCCTCCCTATAGATGAGCAAGTTAACCACATAGTAGTTTAAAAATGGATTAAAGTTATTTAAATGAATTAAGAAATTGATGCTATTGAACTGTTTTATAGCGCAAAGTTACGTCAAAACATCGGGCTTTACAAGAATTAAAGAAAAATTTCTTTAACCGGATGTAAGAAAGATTAACATTTTTCGAACCGTCATGTGATAATGAATCATTTTTTAAGACACCCTCTTAATATACAAGGTGTAGACCTTAGGGATGCATAAAGCTGACAGTGGACCCAGGTCTGGTAATATATTTGCACATTTTTTGAAAATATAGGGAATAATGTGTATTTTTGCTGTGTCTTAAGCACACAAATTCCATGATGATCATTTATCGCATTTATCAGATTCTGATAATGATTCCTTTGCTTGCGGTGGCCACTGTCATTGCAGCCGTGATCACGGTGACCGGTTCGGCGCTTGGTTTCGGGCGCTGGTGGGGCTACTATCCTCAGGTCCTATGGGCCAGACTTTTCTGCTGGCTTTCCTTTGTCAGAGTTACTGTCAGAGGACGGGAGAATATCGACCCGAAAGTAAGCTACGTTTTCGTGGCAAACCATCAGGGAGCATATGACATTTTTACCGTCTACGGTTATCTCGGCCATAATTTCCGCTGGATGATGAAGCAGAGTCTGCGCAAAATTCCCTTTGTAGGCTGGGCATGCGCCTGGTCGCAGCAGATCTTTGTCGACAATTCCTCGGCATCAGCCACACGCCGCACCATGCAGCAGGCCGAACGCCAGTTGAGCGGAGGCATGTCACTTGTGGTCTTTCCCGAAGGCGCGCGCTCATGGACCGGCGAGATGGCCCGTTTCAAGAAAGGAGCTTTCCGCCTGGCCATCGAGTTCAATCTACCGGTGGTGCCATTGACAATCGACGGCGCCTTTGATGTGCTGCCGCGTTTCAAGAAAATGCCGGTGCCCGGCCATATCTGCCTGACGATCCACAAACCCATTCATCCTTCTGCCGACGGCCATGACCAGGTCCGTCTGATGGAAGAGTCTTACCGTGAAATAGAAAGCGGTCTGCGCAAAGGCGGCAAAGGCTGAACCAATCTGTGGGCTGAAACGTTTTAAATGTCGGTGGGTGAGTGAGCCGGCCGGCATTAATTTTGCCCTTTTGCAAGGCGCGGAATTGACAAATTGTCAGTCGCAACTGACACAGATGAAGACTGGCACGGTTTATGCTCCATCTGATAGACGTGAAAGCAGTCTTATATACCTTAAATATATATAAAGAGTGCGCATAAAGACAGAAACAATAATAATTAACCAAATAACTAATATTAGGAACTTATGAATATCAAACCATTAGCTGACAGAGTGCTCATCACCCCCACTCCTGCAGAAGAAGTCACCGCCGCAGGCATCATCATTCCTGACACCGCCAAGGAAAAGCCTCTCCGCGGCACCGTGGTTGCTACCGGCAACGGCACTAAGGACGAAGAAATGGTTGTAAAGGCCGGCGATGAAGTCCTTTTCGGAAAATATGCAGGTTCTGAGGTGGAACTCGAAGGTACCAAATATCTCATCATGCGTCAGAGCGACATTCTGGCTGTTCTTGAGAAATAATCATCAATTCTGAAACGCATAAAAAACGCATAAAAATGGCTAAAGAAATAAAATTCGACATAAAGGCTCGCGAAGAGCTTAAGAAAGGCGTTGACGCTCTGGCCGACGCAGTGAAAGTGACCCTCGGACCGAAAGGCCGTAACGTGATCATCGAAAAGAAATTCGGTGCTCCCCACATTACAAAGGACGGAGTCAGTGTGGCACGCGAAGTTGAACTCGAAGATCCCTTCCAGAACATGGGCGCACAGCTCGTCAAGGAGGTGGCTTCAAAGACCGGCGACGATGCCGGCGACGGCACTACAACCGCTACAGTGCTTGCCCAGGCAATCATCAACGTTGGTCTCAAGAATGTGGCTGCCGGTGCTAACCCGATGGACATCAAACGCGGTATTGATCGTGCGGTAGCCGTGGTGGTTGAAGGCATCAAGGCCCAGAGCCAGGAAGTAGGCGATGACTTCAAGAAGATTGAAGACGTGGCCCGTATCTCTGCCAACAACGACGAAGCCATCGGCCATCTCATCGCCGAGGCTATGAAGAAAGTCAAGAAAGAAGGTGTCATCACCGTTGATGAAGCCAAAGGAACTGAAACCACCGTTGACATTGTGGAAGGTATGCAGTTTGACCGCGGCTACATTTCTCCCTACTTCGTGACCAACACCGAGAAGATGGAGTGTGTGATGGAAAGCCCCTACATCCTTATCTATGACAAGAAAATCTCCAACATCAAGGATATCCTTCCCGTGCTTGAAGCTACCGCCCAGTCTGGCCGCGGTCTGCTGATCATCTCCGAAGATGTAGATCAGGAAGCTCTTGCAACCCTCGTAGTGAACCGTCTGCGCGGATCTCTGAAAGTGTGCGCTGTCAAGGCTCCCGGCTTCGGTGACCGCCGTAAGGAAATGCTTGAGGACATCGCAGTGCTCACCGGCGGCGTTGTCATCTCTGAAGAAAAAGGCATGCAGCTTGCCACCGCCACCATCGACCAGCTCGGCCGTGCCGAAAAGATCACTGTCAACAAGGAGAACACCACTATTGTCAACGGTGCCGGCAACAAGGAAGCTATCGCAGGCCGTGTGGCTCAGATCAAGGCCCAGATCGAGCAGACCACAAGCGATTATGACCGCGAAAAACTCCAGGAACGTCTCGCCAAGCTCGCAGGCGGTGTTGCCGTTCTCCATATAGGCGCTCCCAGCGAAGTAGAGATGAAGGAGAAGAAAGACCGCGTTGACGATGCTCTTTCTGCAACCCGTGCGGCTATCGCCGAAGGCATTGTCCCCGGTGGCGGTGTGGCCTACATCCGTTGCGTGAAGTCTCTTGAAAACCTCAAGGGTGCCAATGACGATGAGACCACCGGTATCAACATCGTGCTTCGCGCCATCGAAGAACCCCTCCGCCAGATCGTGGCCAATGCCGGTGAAGAAGGCGCAGTAGTGGTTCAGAAGGTCAAGGACGGCGAAGGTGACTATGGCTACAATGCCCGTACCGATACTTACGAGAATCTTCTCGCAGCCGGTGTCATCGACCCTGCCAAGGTAACCCGTGTGGCCCTTGAAAACGCTGCATCGATCGCCGGAATGTTCCTCACCACCTCATGCGTGATCGCTGACAAGAAGGAAGACAATCCCGCACCCGCAATGCCCGCACCCGGTATGGGCGGCATGGGCGGCATGATGTAAAAATCAGCATCCCCTCTGACAATATAAGAAAACAGTATATTGCAAGCCTTTTCAGCAGTCGTCCGGCTCTTTTTCCCGGACGGCTGCTTTGGCTGTTTGGGGGATTATTCGTACTTTTGCCGGAAAGATTATATCCAATCAGAATTATGAACAAAACTATCACATCAATGCTCGCAGCCGCTATGCTGGCCGTGAGCGCGTGTTCGCTGAACGCACAGCCTAATTTCACACTGACACTCCCTGTGCCGGCAGACAATAATAACAGCATGGCCTACCTGATCAACTGGGACAGTAGCCAGAAGATTGATTCAGTACTCGTCACTGACGGAGTAGTGAAATTTGCAGGAAATGTCGATGCGCCTTTCATTGGCACCGTAAGTGTCAACGGCGGCCGTGGCCCTGTTGTCATCATCGAACCTGGCGACATTGTTCTTTCAGAGTCAATGCAGGCATCAGGAACACCTCTCAATGACAAACTTGAAAGCTACATGAAGCGCCGCAACGAGATCGTGCAGGAATTCCGCACGCTTGACCAGAACGATTCTATCCAGATGGAAAAGGCCAAAGTTCTGGAGAAGGAATACAACCAGATCTCTCAGAAAGCCTATGTCGAGAATGCAGGAAACCCCGTGGGGCTCTTCTGGTTTCTTCAGGATGCCTATGAGATGGACCTCGCCGGTATAGACGCGGCAATCGCAAAAGATCCGGCACTTGGAGCGTCAAAGCGCCTCGAATCGCTGCGCACATCTCTCCAGGCAAAAGCCGAAACTTCGGAAGGAAAGCACTATAAGGACTTCACCGTGAGCTATAACGGCAAGGAAGAAAAGCTCAGTGACTACGTGAAACCCGGCCGTTTCACGCTGGTTGACTTCTGGGCAAGCTGGTGCGGTCCGTGCATCCGCCAGACCAAGGTCATCAAGGAACTCTACGCCAAGTATAAAGACAAAGGTCTTGATGTTGTGGGCGTGGCCGTATGGGATGAGTCTGACAATACATTCAAGGCCATCAAGCAGCACGATCTCCAGTGGCCCTGCATTGTCAACGCACAGACAGTTCCAACCGATCTCTATGGCATTTCCGGTATCCCCTGCATCATCCTGATCAATCCGGAAGGCATCATCGTTTCGCGCGACAAGATGAGCCAGGAGCTTATCGACGCCGTTGACAGCGCTATGGCAGGTTTCGAGCCTCAGGCCGCAGCCGCTGTGTCAGCCGATAAGGATACAGCTGCAGTCAAAGCAACCGACGTTATATTCTGATACTCGGTTAATTTTGAATAGTTACTTATTATGACAGACAGAGATCTTAAGGATCTACTTGATACAGAGGCGGCGAGAATCAACTCGCCGTCTTTTATTGGTGATGATCCTGTACAGTTCCCGCGCAGGTTTTCAGACCTGCGTGACATAGAGATTGCCTCCTTGCTCACATCGGGCATCGCCTGGGGCAACCGCAAGATGATATGCCGCGACTGCGACAAATTGCTGGCCATGATGGACAACAGCCCATACCGGTTCATGATTGACAAGGCCTATGAATCGCTGCCTGACGAAGTCAATGTCCACCGCACATTTTTCATTCGCCATCTCAAGCACTATCTGCGTGGTCTGCGCGAAATTTATTCCCGACACGGCACTTTGCAGGACTTTGCGCGTCATGAGCATGTGGCCTCTTCCGAAACTCCTGCCTGGGCGCTTGTCGCGGGCATAAACCGAGAACTTGCCGCGGCCGAACCCGGAAAATCTGATCTTGCCTCGCGCTGTCTGCCGCAGAATCTGACCACATCTGCGCTGAAGCGTGTCAACATGGCCCTGCGCTGGCTTGTCAGAAATGACGGCATAGTCGACCTCGGAGTCTGGGATGTGATTGAACCCTCGCAGCTCTACATCCCGCTTGACGTCCATGTCGGAGACATCTCGCGCGAACTTGGTCTGCTGACACGCAAGGCCAATGACCGCAAGGCTGTCAATGAAGTCACAGCCCACCTGCGCCGGTTCAACCCCTCTGACCCTACCGTCTATGACTTCGCCCTCTTCGGCATCGGTATGAAACTCTAATGTGTCGGTCTTAAACAATATCTAAGGATAGATCACTCGGCAATAGATACAGCCGGTTGCTTCTCAGCAGCCGGTTTTTGCAATTTATAAGGTCTATTTTGCCGACAGGAGACCGGAAAGATTAGATTTGTTTCTTATTTCCATAATTCATTTTTCCCTATGAGTTGCGGGCAAAGCTTATTTAGAATTTGTATTACAGGCCAAAGTGTAGAGGTAGTGAGTATGAGAATTATTATTCCGCCCGAAACTCCAGGTTGTCCAAATAAATTTGTGTAACAAATCAGATATATGGTCAGGATAATTTCATGCATTCCAAGAACGATGTATGAATTAACTCCGTAAAAATGCAAGAATCTCAAAAATGGGAGTTTATAGGAATACTTTAGAAGATAGATCATTAATAATATGAAAGCAAAAATTTCGGCATAAGAAACTAAGGCTCCAAGGAAGTGGTTCAGGTTATATGCCGATTTGATAAACCAGCAGAGTATGAATACAGTCAGCCCGCAAAGTCCAAGTTGTCGCGATGTCTTTATACCGTGCTCCACATCAATCAGTGATAAGATATGCCGTCCGGTCAGGTATCCCATTGAATAAAATATGAAATACGGCATACAGCGGCTGATCATAAATGGTGCTTTTACATCGTAGAAATAGAAGACTCCGAATAGAGATATTAATAGTGCTGAAATTCCGATTGCAACTCGTTTTAGGTTGGCTTTAACGAGAAAGTATATTAAAAACTGTTGGTTGATCAGAGCGCATATGAACCATAATGGCGGATTGACAGGAAACGACTCTGTAGATTTATAGAGCCTGAAAATACCCCAAAAGCATGAAAAATCGAAACTTGACAACGGATTATGTATGCTCCATTGCAATATAAGATAGATGTAATATACCACATAAAAGAATGCGAACGGAATTAGAAGAGTGTTGATTTTCTTTTTTATAAATTCCAGTAAAGGATATGGCTTGAAAAAAATGCCTGACAAAAAGAAAAACATAGGCATTGTGGGTGGATAATCAACGAATTCTGGATGAGAGGTATGATACCACACTACCCATAAAATAGTAAGTCCTTTGAGATAATCTATATAGTCAATTCGTTTTTTCTGTGCCATGATGGTTTAGAGTCAAGTATTTTCAGTTCAGGAAATTAAGAGGTTGTTTTTACCTCTGAGATATATGATTGGTCTGCGTTAGATAAAACGTGTGTTACACCATAAAAATTGCCCGCAGACCGAATTGTTATTCCGTCTGCGGGCAATATCAGAGGCTATTATTAAGTTTAATCTTGGGCGTGTTATTACCGGCCTGATGATATGATTTCTTCGCGGATGCGGTTGTTGAACTCTTTCTGAGAGTTGAGGTCTTCGAGCGTGAGGTGCATGCGGTAACGCCAGTAGTGGCGCGGGTTGGCGGGAATGTTGATCAGTTCGTCGCGCGGGTCCTGACGGCGCAGCACTCCGTCAATCGACAGCCAGTCCTGAAGCGGGAGTATGCAGAGCATCGAGGGTGACTGCAGATGGAGTCTGATGATGCGCTCGCAGATCCACGGCTCGGCATAGACCGGCGCTTCTCCCGGCTCGCCGAGCACTTCGTTGTAGAACCTCTGTGTGGTGGCACGGTCGGCCTCCCACCAGCGGCGTATGCCGTCCATGTCATGGGTCGAGGTGGTGCACACCGAGCGGTAGGGATAAGTCCAAGTGTTGCCGAAGGCTGCATTCGGATCTTTCGGCATGCGCTGGATCTCAAGCACAAGTATCTGCAGGTTGTTCATCACGGCAGGCACACATGCCGGAATCATTCCGAGATCTTCGGCGCAGACGAGCATGTCTGTCGCATCAGTGAGCGGCGGAAGCTTCCACATGGCCTTGCCATACCAGAAGTCATTGTTGCGGCGGTAGAAGAAATCGTTGTAGAGACGGTCGAAACACCAGCGCTCGTAATCGGTCAGCGCACGGTAGGCATAGGTGAACTGGGCCGAGATTCTCGGATGGTATTTGCCTTTTTCATATGGATCCTCGATGAAAAGGACCTCGTCGATCAGGCCTAAGAGCCCGTTGCACATGCGGTCGTTGCGTTTGTTCTTCTCCTGTCCGGCGAAGTAGTCTACCACCCTGCGCTGAGTGCTGACCTCGTCACGCAGGCGGTAGCGGCCATATCCGTCGTCGAGGAGGAAGCGCTCTCGCACCTCCGATGCAGTCTCGCCGAAGAAATCGCCGAGCATATAGTCCATGATGTGGGGGCGGGTCTGGCGCTCTTCGTCAAGCCAGAAGTCATAGCTGTTGCGAAGCTCGTCGGGGCTGAAGGGTAGTGCGCGGTTGAACACACCGAGCAGACCGTGGACGGCATCCATCGGGATCTGCCATATGCGAAAGAATCCGAGCACATGGTCTATGCGGTAGGCGTCAAAGTATTCAGCCATTTTGCGGAAACGCGATTTCCACCAGGCGAAACCGTCTTTCGACATTTCCTCCCAGTTGTAGGTCGGGAGACCCCAGTTCTGGCCGAGCACAGAGAAGTCATCCGGAGGCGCACCGGCCTGGCAGTCGAGATTGAACAGGCGGGGTGAGATCCAGGCGTCGGCACTTGTGCGCGAGATTCCGATAGGAATGTCGCCTTTGATGGCCACGCCTCGTTCCGAAGCATAGTCGCTGACCTCACGCATCTGTTTGTCGAGAAAGTACTGTATGTAGCAGACATAGTCGATGTCATCCTGATGGTCGGCAATGAAGCCTTTGACCTTTTCAGGATCATAGACTGCAAAGTCGCCCCAGCGGCTCATGTCTGGGGTGTGGTTGAGATCGCGGAGCACACACCATGCGGCATAGGGCATCAACCAGTCGGCATTTTTGGCGAAGAACGCCTTGTAGGCTTCCGATCCGAGGACCTCTTTTCCGTCCTGAGCGAAAAGCTCGCGGGTGAATTCGTTTTTGCCGTTGTTGACACGCTCGTAGTCAACCTGAGGCAGGCGGTTGAGTTCGCGGCCCAGATTGTCGAAGTAGCGCTGGCGCTCCTCGTTTTTCAGCCGGCCCATAGCCTGCAGGCGCAGGAACATGGGGTGCAGAGCGAAGGTCGAGTTCGCATTGTAGGGATATGAATCGGTCCAGCTTCCGGTCATGGTGGTGTCATTGATAGGAAGAAGCTGCACGAAATTCTGCCGGGTCTGTGCGGCCCAGTCGATCATCATTTTCAGGTCAAGGAAATCACCGACACCGAAGTCATCTTCGCTGCGGAGCGAGAATACCGGAATAGCCACGCCCGCTCCACGCCAGGGGGCCAGAGGGTTGACCAGTCGCTGTCCGGCATCAACTATTGACTCGTCGGGGCGCTGGAGTCTGAGATCTATATGGCGGTTGTCACGGGCTTCCCATGCGACAACATCGCCGGTCGATTTTTTAAGTATAATGAATTTATAGTCTGTTCCGGGCTGGATTTCAGCGGCCGGAATGTTGACTTTCCATGTCGGATAGTCGGCATCACTCATGCGCAGTGCCTTTGATGTATCCCAGGCTCCCATTGCGGCGGCTTCTCCGGCTACTGCCACAACCTCGTCAGGGGCTATCATTGGAGCGTCGACGCTGAGGGTCAACATGCCTGCCGCCGGCATCACGGCAGCAGAACGGTTGCCGCGGTAGCAGATGCAGTCGGTGAACGCGCTGCTGTAGTAAGGTTTGTCCCAGGGCTGGTCCTGCCAACGGTCGTAGACAGTGAACATGTGGGTGTCTGCGGCATGGACAAAGCGCCGGGGCTTTCCCCATTCCTTTTTGACAGTCCCGTTGTCATGACGCACTATGTAGCCGTAGCTGAATTCTTTTACAGTGTCGGGAATTTCTACATGCACGGTCCAGGTTTCAGCCCCGACAAGTTTCATCGGCACTGCGCGGCTGAGATCGTCCTCGCCAAGTGCAAGCGGACAACCGGTGAGATAGAGAGATTCACCCCACTCGGTGCGGTAATTCACGTTAAAGGTCAATTTCATGAGTAAGTATGATATATGGATATGTATATTCTATTTATTATAATTGATTTTTTCGGCAGTTAAGTTCGGAATTGATGAGTTGAGATTGTCCATAAAAGTACGGATGATGCAAAAATACGAAAAATCCGTATAAATGCAAAAGGCGCGTTGCAATCCGGTTGATTGCCGCGCGCCTTTTGGAAATTTCCGGGTGAACCGATGTGTCTGTTATGACTGCCGGTACACCATTGTGTGATGACCGTGGTGACGGTTATTTAGCAGGATCGAGAATGAGGACCCTGTAGTTGCCCTGTGCGTTGAGGACCTTCATGAAGTCCATCACATCCTGAGGTGTGATCGAGCTTACAGTGTCAACATTGCCGTTGAAGGTGTCCACGCCGTTTGAAAGCGTTCCGACGATGGCCGAGAGCCACGGCCCGTTCAGCTCTTTGTTGGCGGTAAATGCCTTCACCATATATTCTTTGGCAGGGTTGAGCTCGGCTGCAGTGACATTCGATTCCATTTCCTTGAACTGGCCTTTGATGAACGAGAGGACTTCTTCTTTCATTTCAGGCTTCATCGGGAACTGAGACACGATGCTTGCGGGGTTCAGGCCGGAGCGTTCGAGTGAGCCTGAGGCACTGATCGAATATACGGCTCCCATCTCTTCGCGTACGGTCTTGATCAGACGGTTGGTCAGAATCTGGCCTGCGATTGATGCAAGCATGGCGTTTTTTGGGGTATATTCCATGTCGCCGCTCTCGATAATGGCAACCTGGGTCTGGGGTGTCGACATTTCGGCTGTGAAAGAGTCGGTCTTGTCACCGCCCTTCATGAAGAGGGCAGGATTGTATTTCTCGACCTTCTTCACGGCAGTCTTCGGATCGCCGGGCAGAGATGCGATATATTTCTCGACGAGAGGCTTGAGGGTTTCGGGGTTGACGTTGCCGACAAACACAAATGTCCAGTCAGCAGCATTGGCTGTCATTGCATGGGCTATTTCGATTGTCTGCTCGCGCGAAGCTTTGTTGATGACCTCAGAGTTGAGCATCTGTGCGCGGGGAGAGTCGTAAAGGGTGGCGAGGATGTTTTTCTGGAAGATGTATTCCGGGCTCTTTTCCTGATTTGCAAGGAAGCCGCTGTAGGCGGTCTGCAGGGCTGCAAACTCGTCGGCAGTGAATTCGATATCCTTGAAGTTCATGTAGAGCAGCTCCATAAGGGTCTCGATGTCTCTGGGAGTTGTGGAGCCTGAGAAGCTGCGGCTGTAGTTGCCGAATCCGCAGTTGAGCGCCACCTGCTTGCCGGCTGTGTATTTCGACAGGTCGGTGTTTGTGTAGCTGCCGAGGCCGCGGGCCGGAAGAGCTGTCGACATGAAGAGGATCGAGTTGGTGTAGTCGTTGGAGAAATCCGAATAGCCTCCTTTGGCATAGGCCGAGAAGATGATTTCGTCTTCTTTGAACTTGGTCGGCTTGACAATTACTTTGGCGCCGTTTGAAAGAGTCCAGTCAATGGTTCCGAACTGCGGGTTTTCAGTTGCAGCTACAACTGTTCCGGCAACCGGCGCTGCGGGGATCAGAGGCTCGGAGTTGACTTCATCCACAAAAGCATCGATGGTTTCGGCATCGACTGCAGCGAGGGCTTCGGCGATCATCTCCTTGGTGGGAACTGTGATACCTTCAGCTTCAGGCATGAGCATCATGACGGCACGGTTGTCGGGGGTCACAGCCTCGGCCATCTTCCGGTTGATGAGATCAAGGGGTACATTGTTGGCTATTCCCTGTGTGAGTGCCCACTCGGTCTCGATCGATGGCAACGGTTCTTTGTCAGTGAAGTTCTTGACATATTCGCTTACAAACGAGCCGGTCTGACGGGTGGCGCGGTTGTTGTATATGCGCTCGAATGACGAAAGATATTCGCTGCGTGCGCGGTCATATTCGCTCTGGGTGAAACCGCCGCGCTGTGCGCGCAGAAGCTCGCGATAGAGAGCCTGGAGGGGTAGGATGATGTCATTGTTCTTTGAAGCTACAGATCCGCTCATGGCATCTTTCACTTTCGAAGAAAGGAAGTAACCGCCGAAATCAATTCCGGCTCCGGCAAATGGAGAGTCCGGTCTGGATGAGATTTCGTTAAGACGGTTGTTGATCATTGACGATATCATGGCCTGGATATAGCTGTTGACGAAATAGGCAGGGGTGTTTTTCAGTTCAGCAGGTATCGGATCGAATATGAACATCATCTGGGCTACAAGATTTTTCTGTTCAGGATCGCTGCCGATTCCGTAGAGTGTGCCTTTGTGGTCGGGCACGGGAGCATAGATGCGCTCTGCGGCATTTTCTGGCATCTCGATCGAGGAAAACATCTCTTTGATCTTGCCTTCGATGCGGTCAACATCGATGTCACCCACCACGATCACGGCCTGCTGATCGGGACGATACCATTTTTCATAATAGTCGCGCAGATCCTGATAGGGGAAGTTGTCAACGATCTCCATCTTGCCGATAGGCAGACGGTGGCCGTATTTTGAGTCTGGGTAGAGGTCAGGCAGGATCTTTTCGAGGATTCGCATCTGACCCTGCATTGAGCGGCGCCACTCTTCATGGATCACACCGCGTTCCTTGTCTATTTCCTCAGGAGCGAGTGTGAGGTCATTGGCCCAGTCATGCAATATGAGAAGGCAGGAGTCCTGGACGCTTTCGCGGGCCACCGGGACATTGCTGATGTTGTAGACAGTCTCGTCTACACCTGTATAGGCGTTGAGGTTGGCGCCGAATTTCACACCGATTGATTCGAGCCAGTCGCGGAGCAGATTGCCGGGGAAATTTGTGGTGCCGTTGAAACACATGTGTTCGAGGAAGTGGGCGAGACCGCTCTGGCTGTCTTCCTCAAGAATAGATCCGACGTTCTGGGCGATGTAGAAATCTGCCTGTCCCTTGGGGTATTCGTTGTGACGGATGTAGTAAGTCAGGCCGTTAGGCAGTTTGCCGATACGCACTGCAGTGTCTACGGGCAGAGGCTGGAGCATCGGATTCTGATCCTGCGCTCTGATTATTCCGGGAAGAGCCATGAAGACCATGACGAGTGCTGCCGACAATAATCTGAATGTAGCTTTGATCATGATTGGTGGTTTGGTGAAATGAATTGAGTATGTTTTTGTTATTTCAGTTATATTACGCAAATATAGGGCAATAGTAACAGAATAGATCCAGTTTTTGTCGCGTTTTAAACAAAATTAACTATCTGCTCCGCTGTCAGGGTCTTGAATTTGCGCTGGTGGTCGGCCAGAACGGCCTGGGCTTCTATACGCAGATAGGGGACGGGGATGATGTAGGCCATAGGGCATTCAGGATGGAACACTCCGAGCTTCATGTCATTGATGCTGATTCCGTAGCGCTCTTCGAGTATGAATCTGTAGATGCTCAGCTGAAGGGCATAGTGCATGTAGGAGCAGTCGTCGAGATGTCTCACCGGGTGGAGGCCTTTGGCTCCGAAACGGCTTGTGCGCTCGGTCTGCCCGTCAGGACGGACAAGCTTTTTTGACCGTTTCCAGTCATATATATTAAAGGTGCCGTCGGGGCGTCGCTCCAGAAAGTCGAGAGTGCCGGCCACACCGTAGTCCTCCATATATATGCGCCATTCTGTGCGGTAAGGGTAGAGACGCTCGGCCGCTGCGAAATGGCGGAACATGGCATATGCGTCGCCGTCATCGCCGTAATCATCGCCGAGATAATAGCGCTCGATACGGTCGTGCATTATAGTGCCGAGCTCGCGCGAACGGCGGGCGTTTTCCTCCCACCGTGCTTTCAGCTCCTCGGCTGTCAGCCCCATTGCGGGAGCCTTGCGCGCCGCCCAGTAGTCGGCATCGAATTTCGGGAAGCAGCTATCCACGATGGTTGTCACGGATGTCAGTGTCAGGTCACCTACGGTATAGGTGTGGGTCCCGGCATCGAAGCTGAGAAACGGATCGCGCTGATGGGCGTTCAGTTCGTTATAGTTCATAGACTTTTGGCTTCCTCCCAGATCGCATCCATTTCTGCCAGTGTCATTTCCTTAAGAGTCTTGCCGGCTTCATGCGCTTTTTTCTCAAGATAATTGAAGCGTTTGATGAATTTCCTGTTGGTTTTTTCGAGCGCGTTTTCGGGATTGATCTTGTAGAGCCTGGCGGCGTTGATGATGCTGAAGATCAGATCGCCCATCTCCTCTTCGCGGTGAGCGGCATCCATCGAGCCTACGGCCTCTTCGAATTCGCTAAGTTCTTCGCGCACCTTTTCCCAGACCTGCGCCGGTTTTTCCCAGTCGAAACCAACGTTGGCGGCTTTTTCCTGAATGCGGTCTGCCTTTATCATTGCCGGAAGGGCGGCGGGGACTCCGGAAAGCACGGTCTTGTTGCCGCCTTTTTCTTTCAGTTTGAGTTCTTCCCAGTTCTGGAGCACCTCGTCGGTAGAGTTGACGGAAGTGTCGCCAAACACGTGCGGATGGCGGTAGATCAGTTTCGAGTTGAGCGCATCGCAGACGTCTGCGATGTCAAAGGCGCCTTTCTCCTCGCCGATTTTGGCATAGAAAAGCACATGGAGAAGCACATCGCCGAGCTCCTTGCGAATATTGGCGTTGTCTTCGTTTATAAGAGCGTCGCAAAGTTCATAGACTTCCTCTATGGTGTTCGGTCGCAGTGATTCGTTGGTCTGTTTGGCATCCCAGGGACATTTCACACGCAGAATGTCAAGCGTGTCGATCACCCGTCCCAGAGCCTCGATTTTTTCCTCGTGGGTATGTGACATGATATTTGGTTTTTATGACTGCAAAGATACTCAATCAATCTCAAATATCGTGGGTGTGGATGCAAAATTCCCCATGCCGGGATTGCAAATTTGTTGTCGGCACGGGGAATTTATATAGCAGAGCCCTGCGTTTGTTATTCGAATATGTGGCGGAGTTTGCTGAAGATGCGGTCTTTGGTCGACTGGCTGGGTGTCATGTTGGGTTTGCCCTGCAGCGACTCGATGGCTTTCTTCTCTTCATCGGTGAGGTTTTCGGGGATGTAGACCATGACGTTGATAAGCTCGTCGCCTGTTCCGTAGCCGTCGGTCGAGGGGAGTCCTTTTCCGCGCAGGCGCAGAACCTTGCCCGGCTGTGTGCCGGCCGGAATTTTCAGGCGGGCACGGCCAGTGATGGTCGGCACTTCGACTGATCCGCCGAGAGCGGCTGTCGGGATGTCGAGCATAAGGTTATAGATGACGTCGTTGCCGTCACGGATGAGTTCGGGGCTCTTGATTTCTTCGATGACCACAAGGAGGTCGCCGTTTACTCCGCCGTGGATGGCGGCGTTGCCCTGGCCCTTGACGGTCAGAGTCTGTCCGTCAGCCACACCTGCCGGAATGGTGAAGGTCACAGTGCGGTCTTCGCGGACCACGCCTTCGCCGTGGCAGAAACTGCATTTTTCATTGATGATCTTGCCTTCACCCTTACACTGCGGACATTCTACGGCTGACTGTGAGATGCCGAACAGGGTCTGCTGCTGGCGCAGTACGGTGCCCGAACCGCCGCAGGTGGGACATGTGGAGAATGCGGTGCCGTCTTTGGCTCCGGTGCCGTCACAGTGGGTGTCTTTGACAAGAGTAGGAATCTTGAGCGTCTTGGTGACTCCGGTCGCTATTTCGGCGAGAGTCATCTTGACCTTTATGCGCAGGTCGGAACCGCGGCGCTGGCGGCGGGCCCGGCCTCCGGCGGTCTCGAAACCGCCCATGTTGCCGAATCCACCTCCGAAGATGTCGCCGAACTGCGAGAAGATGTCTTCCATCGAGAATCCTCCGGCATGGAAACCTCCTCCTCCGCCTGGGAAGCCCTGCGGACCCATATTGTGGCCGAACTGGTCATATTTGGCGCGTTTTTCGGGATTGGAGAGCACATCATAGGCCTCGGCAGCTTCCTTGAACTTCTCCTCGGCTTCCTTGTCGCCGGGATTCTTGTCAGGGTGATACTGGATGGCCTTTTTGCGATAGGCGCTCTTTATGGTCTTTTCGTCAGCGTTTTTGTCAACGCCGAGCACTTCGTAATAGTCTCTTTTGTTAGCCATAAGTGGAGAAGCTGCTTACTGGCCCACAGCCACTTTGGCATGGCGGAGCACTTTGTCGTTGATTGTATATCCTTTGGTCGGAGTGTCGATTACGATACCTTTCTGCGATTCGTCGGCCACGGGTACCATAGCTATCGCCTCATGGAGTTCGGCGTCAAATGGCCGGCCGTTGCTTTCAATGGGTTTCACGCCGTTGGAAGCGAGGAATTTGACGAGTTTCTGATAGATCAGCTCCATGCCTTCGCGGATCGAAGACGGATCTTCGAGTTTCGCGCTTGCCTCAAGTCCGCGTTCGAAGTCGTCGACGATTGGGAGCAGTCCTTTGAGCACGCTCTCTGATGCGTTGCGGATGATATCTGATTTTTCCTTGCCCGTGCGTTTGCGGAAATTGTCAAACTCAGCCATGAGGAAGAGATATTCTTTCTTCTCTTTCTCCACCTGGGCCTCGGCGTCTTTCAGCTGTTGTGTCAGGGCATCGATATCGGAAAGCTGCTTGTCGATGATGGCGTTTTCTTCGTCTTCGACAGAATTCTGCTCGTCAAAAGCTTCCTGGACATCGTCAAGAACGGCTGCGTTTCCGTCCATAGTCTCGTCCTTGCGGGGAGTGGCGTTGTCCTGATGGTTATTTTGCTTGTGGCTCATAATATTTATGTCGTTTTTTTGATTTATCGTAGGATTATTCTCTTGTATCATGCAAAAAGGTTGCCAAAATGTCTGTCAGGCAGATATTTTTCCGACAAAACGTGCTTTTGGCCATGCCCCTTTCTGATTTTACAACAAACCGGAGCGCATAACGTTCAATAGTCCAACAAAAAGCGGATGCCTGACGGCGGTATCAGAGTTTTGAACTGAACACAGCCGAACCGGCGAAAGTCTCTGTCAGACAGTCTGCCAAAATGTCATTGTCGAAGAGGCCGTAGACCGATGAGCCTGAACCTGACAAGGAGGTGTAGACGGCTCCGAGTCCTTCCATTTTTTCCTTGATCTCGCTGACTGAAGGGTAGGCGGGAAATACCGACGGTTCGAAGTCGTTTTTAAGCCGTCCGCGCCATTCGCTTATGGGGCGGGAGATGATCCCGGCTATGGGTGTCTGTGGTATGGACGGAGTGATGTGGCGGTAGGCTTCGGCTGTCGGCACACTTGTCGGAGGTTTGACAATGACTATGGTGAGGCCGCTTAGGCTGACTTCGGCCGGAGTGAATTCCGTACCTATCCCGGTGCACAGCATCGGACGGTTATAGATGAAGAAGGGGCAGTCGGCTCCGAGTCCGGCGGCTATTTCAGCAAGCCGGCTGTCGGAAAGTCCGAGAGCGAAAAGCTCGTTGAGCCCGCGGAGCGTAAATGCCGCATCGGCCGATCCGCCTCCAAGTCCGGCTCCGTCGGGTATGATCTTGCGCAGAAAAATGTCGACCGGCGGCAGTTCCACAGTCTCGGCGAGAGCCCTGTAGGCTTTCATCACAAGATTTTTTTCAGGCGGACAATCCACCCGGCGTCCGCTGACAGTCAGAGTGGTTTCGCTTCCCTTGGCCGGAACTATCTCAAGAACATCGCACCAGGGGACAGGGATCATCACGGTCTCAATGTCATGATAGCCGTCAGGCCGACGGCGCAGAATGTCAAGGCCGAGATTGATTTTTGCATTGGGAAACAAGATCATACGGAGGAAATGTGCTTCGTGAAAGAATAATCGGTATAAATTTCAGGCAAAGGTAGCGCTTTTTTCTGACATGTGTAATCAGAACCATATCCACCTCAAAACTTTCGCTCAGATTTTAACTATTGTTTTTAAACAAGCTCTGAGTGGCGGAAAGATGAAACTTTTTCGTACCTTTGTATGAAAAATCGTCTTAACAAAGCCACAACATCACTATATCACAGCCATGCCACAGGACAACACATCAGGCTCTCAGCGAAGAACATCGAAACCGCAACATGTCTCAGTCTTTGACCACGGAGGCCGCATCCCTCCGCGCGACAACGATCTTGAAGAGGCGGTGCTCGGCGCGCTTATGCTTGAAAAGGATGCCTACACGGTTGTCTGTGACATTCTGAAACCAGAATCGTTCTACGATCCGTCAAATCAGAAGATCTATGCCGCCATTCAGAGTCTCGGTGCCGCGCAGCAGAGCATCGACATGCTCACCGTCACCGAAAAGCTGCGTCTGATGGGCGAACTGGAGGCTGCCGGCGGTCCGCTGCGCATCTCCGAACTGACTTCGAGAGTGGCTTCAGGAGCTCACGTAGAGTTCCATGCCCGCATCGTGGCTCAGAAATATCTCGCGCGCGAACTTATTAAATTCGCATCGCAGATCGAGGCGCAGGCTTTTGACGAGAGCTACGATGTGGACGACCTTCTCCAGGAAGCCGAAGGCAAGCTCTTTGAAATCTCGCAGCGTAATGTCAAGAAAGACGTCACACAGATCGATCCTGTGATCAACTCGGCCATCGAGCAGATCCAGACGGCCGCCAACCGTGCCTCCGGTCTTTCAGGTCTTGAGACGGGCTATCATGAACTTGACAAACTGACTTCAGGCTGGCAGCGAAGCGACCTTATCATCATTGCGGCCCGTCCTGCGATGGGCAAGACCGCATTCGTGCTCTCGATGGCCAAGAACATGGCTGTCAACTATAATATCCCCGTGGCCATCTTTTCGCTTGAAATGTCTAACCTCCAGCTCGTCAACCGTCTGATCCAGAACACCTGCGAGATTGAAGGCGAGAAGATCAAAAGCGGTCAGCTGACGCAGATGGAGTGGGATCAGCTCATGTCAAGAGTCAAGAACCTCTACAGTGCACCTTTATATATAGACGACACGGCCTCGCTTTCGATATTCGAACTGCGCACCAAGGCGCGCCGACTTGTCAGAGAGCACAACGTCTCGTTCATAATCATCGACTACCTCCAGCTCATGAATGCCTCAGGCATGAAATTCGGTTCGCGAGAGCAGGAGGTCTCCATGATCTCGCGCTCGCTCAAACAGCTTGCCAAGGAACTCAACATCCCCATCGTGGCCCTCTCGCAGCTTAACCGAAGTGTAGAATCGCGTGGCGCCGACAGCAAGGATGGAAAACGTCCGCAGCTGAGCGACCTTCGTGAATCAGGTGCGATCGAACAGGATGCCGACATTGTCTGCTTCATCCACCGTCCGGAATATTACCTGCGTTCAGGGGTCGATGCCGCCGGCAATGACATCCGCGGCCTGGCCGAATTCATCGTGGCAAAGCACCGTAGCGGCCGTGTGGACGATGTGAAGATGCGATTCAAATCGCGCTATGCCCGTTTCGAGAACTGGGACAGCGAGCCGGAGATGACAAGCGGCTCCAAAGTGTCGCGCCTCAATGCCGGCGATGATGATTTTGGCGGCGGAGGCTTCGGACAGCCGGCAAGCCCGTTCAGCGGCGGCTCGGCCGACATCCTCGGTGCGCCCGGCGACGACGTAGCTCCCTTCTGATGCGATATGACTGGATTTCATGCGTTAATGAATATTCTGGAGAACAGGCTATAAAAAAATATGGCCTCTGAGCCTATTGAGGAAACGATTTTTAACGGTCATAAAACTTTTCATAAACACGGTTTGTTAGATAGATAAAATTAACAAAACCAACTATTGTTTTATGAAAAAAGCGTTATTAATCATTGCAATCATGCTGGGTAGCGTGGCTGCATTTGCTCAGAGTCTTGACAAGAATGAAGCTAAACAGCTTAAGGCTTTTCTTTCTGAGCCCGCAAAAGAGGGAACCAATGCATCGGCCCTTAAAGTTTCCGACATCAATGCCATCGCCTCGATTGAAGGTGTGACAGTCGAAAACGGACATGTAACCGCCATCGAATGGAAAGACAAAAAATTGGCTGGCACCCTCAACCTCGCCAATTTCAAAGCTCTTGCCAAAGTCGATGTCTCACGTAACGAACTCACAACACTCAGCGTCGCCAACTGTCCGGCACTGTCTGATCTCAACGCAAGCCGCAACAAGCTCACTCAGGTTGACTTCTCAGGTTGTAAGAATCTCGTGCAGGTAGCTGTCTACAAGAACCGTCTTACTGAAATTGACCTTTCTGACACTCCGCTTCTTCAGAATCTCAATGTGTCAAGCAACCTCTTTGTGGAACTCAGCCTTGCCAACAGTTTCAACCTCAAGACCCTCAACTGTCAGGGTTGCCATCTGGAAGCTCTGAATGTGTCAGGCTGTACAGCTCTCAAGAACCTCTATTGCGGTTACAACAAGCTTACAACCCTTCAGCTCACAGGTGTGGAGAATCTTCAGAACCTCAATGTGGATGACAACGAAATCGCTAATCTGATCATCTCCGGGCTGCCTTCGCTTGCCACTCTCATCTGCTCTGACAACAACATGACTTCTCTCGGAGTCCGTGACTGCAGCGCTCTTCTCGACCTCGTCTGCTCCTACAATGATCTGACCACACTCTCTGTTGAAAACTGCGCCAACCTCCAGTATGTCGACTGTTCTTACAATGATCTCACCACTCTGGATCTCGCAAACCAGACCTTCCTCCAGCGTCTGATCTGTAACAACAACCAGCTCAACACTCTTGATGTTTCGTTCGACCAGGCTCTTACCTACATCAACTGTCGCTACAATACTATCATTGACTTCCGCACCATCGGTTGCAACAGTCTCCGAATGGTTGCCTGCCAGTGGAACTATTGATCAGCCACTGCCGAATGAATATCAGCCGTTGTCTCTGACCGTCTGAATAAGCAGACCCAATAACGCAAACTCACACATATAGCCTGCCGGAAACCTTCTCGATGGTTTCCGGCAGGCTTGCGTCTGTCCGGCATGGCTTTTCGGCAGCTCTATGAACGGCTGTTGTATTTGCTGACCACTTCGTCAATGGAAATGCCGAGCAGTTCCATCTCCCTGAAGAGGCCGGTGAGAGTCGAGTCGAAAAACTCGCGGCGACGTGCCTGGTTGACTTGCTCCAGTGCATCGGCGGTCAGATAGAAGCCCATGCCGCGGCGCGAGACTATGATCCCTTCCGCCTGAAGATATTCATAAGCCTTCAGCACTGTGTGGCTGTTGACTGACAGTTGCACTGAAAGTTCCCTGACTGACGGCACCCGTTCGCCGGCCGTCCAGGCTCCTGTCAGGATCTGGCCGAAGCTGAAGTCTATGATCTGTCGGTAAATTGGTTTGTCAGATGTAAAATCCATGAAAGATATCAGTTTTTGGCCTGACGTGTGGCGAGCAGGCGGTATATTCTGTATGTCATGAAAAGTCCGTAGATAAGCATGGCACCCCACATTACTATCATATAAGGCATCATTTCTTCAACTATTATGGCTGAAAGTTCTGTCGGATCGGTATCGATGCTCATTTTGGCCACGGCAATCACGCCTCCGGTCACTCCGGCCATAATCAGGATAAAGAATATCATGCCTAAAACGCTGCTCATTGATTTGACAACGCGGTGGAGGGTGCTGCGGAGCACTACATACAGACCGGTGATGATGAGGGCGAATGCCTGGATGCATCCGGCTATGACCTGAGATATTTTTAGCTGGCATTCGTTCTCGTCGCCTAAGTTAGTACCTGAGTCTGAAAGATAGGCAGAGACAACTTTTGTCAGATCCCAGTCCTTGTTGATCATCGAGAAGATCAGGTTTAGTCCGTACCAGATGCTTTCGATCACGGCGGGAGTCACCACGAGCACTAAGAGCAGATAGAACACAAGTTTTTCAGATGTCTTGACCGGCAGGAGCGTCATGATAGTGTCATCACGCCGGGCAAACATGATAGGGCTGAAATAGAAGGCGGCTGCCACGAGCAGGCTTGTCAGCGAATATGTGGCCATCACATTGCCTCCGGAGTGGTTGACGAGTTCTACCAGCAGGACGCACAGAAGCGAAACTGCCGCCGAACCGGAGAGGTAATAGATTATGGATTTCTTATACAGCAGGCCGATGCTCAGGCAGCGGCGCCATGAGAATTTGTCGTTGAGAGTGGCTATTGTGTCCATTGCTGCTATGATTCAGATGTTTGTGAATTGATTTGATTCAGGATGGCATCGCGTGCGCCTGACATAAGGGCCGAGTAGAGAAGCGCGTAATTCAGATCGCTGTCTTCGTTGCCACGGTTGGCGGTGACGGAGAGAAACACTCCTGGCCCCTGCTCGGTGAACAGTGCGTCGGCCGGCGGGATAGGGGTGGCCACGCAGGAGATCTTCTCGGCTATCTCCCATGTGGGACGTGCCAGAAGCAATCGTCCGCGCGATAGCATGATCAGTCCGTCATACAGTTCCCGAAGGTCCGAGACGGTGTGGGTGGAGACGATGACGGTTTGGTCCGGGCCGGTGCATCGTGCAAGCATATTGCGCAGTGTCTTCTTTGAGTCGATGTCAAGACCGTTGGCCGGTTCATCGAGGAGCAGCACGTCTACCCCTAACGCAAGCACATAGGCAAGCAGTGACTTGTGGCGCAGACCGAGTGAGAGCTGATTGAAATTCTCATGGCCGGTCAGTCGGAAATCATGAAGGTTTTCCTCGAATGTCTCCTGAGAGAAGGTAGGGTAGAAGCGGCTGTGCATTCCGGCGAATCCTCTGATCGTGGTGGCTGGAATTTCCATCGCGTCCGGGAGCATGAACACTTTTTTCAGAGTCGATGGACAACGCCGGCTCATGTCGCAGCCGTCAGCCTCTACGCTTCCTGCCGACGGGAAGAGCAGGCCGGCTATCAGCCGCAGGATTGTCGTTTTTCCGGCACCGTTCTCGCCGAGAAGCAGATGGATGCCCGGTGCGATTGATGCCGTCGCATCGCTGATGGCTGTGAACCCGTGGCGATATGAGTAGGTCAGATGGTCAATGGTGATCATGGCTGTATATATAATAACAATGATTCGGTAAAATTTGAGGTTGTTCAGCCTTGGCTAAGCCGCTAACTGAGCCAACCGATGATTTATTTTCTGAATTATTTTGAGATGCGGAGATTTTCCGCAAGTCGAAATAATTGTTGAGGCGAGATAAGATTCAAACATAAGCCGTTTGAACTGCGCTAACGAAAGACCCGGATAATCTTTCCTTATGACCTCTTTGCAGACATTGAGGGCAGTGAAGGAAAGATTGAACGCAAAGTCAAGCCGATCCCTGTCCCGGGTCTGCTGAGACTGGAGTCCTGTGAACTGTTTGGCATCGCGTATGCCGAACTCAATCTGGAAGCGGGTGCGGTAGAAACCGATGATCTTTTCAGGCCTCATGTCGGTGTCGGTGGAGAAGTACAGGAGAGGCTCTCCGTTTTCAACCGGACAGACCACGATACGGATGTCGCGTTTCAATGCCCTCGAGTGTACGACCGCCGTGTGACATCGGGTTTTGTTTCCTTTGGAATCCTCATATATGAATGAAGTGAACACGGACATATCAAGGCTGGAGAAATCCACTTTCTCTCCATACTTTTTCTTTCTGCCGCGTCTTCGCGGGGCGGAGGAATCCGGCATGGCCAGATACCTCAGATATGAGTTGGCACGTAATCTCCCGACAAACCGGAAGCCCATGCCAACCACTTCATTCACAAATTCATATTTGGAGAAAAAGGCATCGGCAACCAGAATATCCGTCAGTGAGAGCAGCTCTGTCGCCTTTGACCTGACAAGTGCCACATACCAGTCAAGCATTGACATTTGTTTCTCAGATTCAAGAGTCCTGAAGTTCGGTGACTGAACAGCACCGAGCATCACACATGTATGTTTACTCAGGCTTATTGCCCCGATCGCCATTATCTCCAGACCGCGTTTGACACGTTGTGCCACCCCTGACCAGAAACGGCCTATGCCATACGTCAGGCTGCCGGATTTGGAGATAAACGACGGATCGATTGCCACTGCCATGTCATCGGACGGTCCAAAACAATCCTGTGCCATACCTATGTTGACTTTCATCCAGTCTACGGGTGTCTTGAAATTGGAGGCAAAGGTCTTGGCTGTACGACCGCCATAGCGCGACAGCCGGGTAAAATTGACTTTGCCCGGAATCAACGCCACAGTGCGTATTGTTAAAATCAGCCAGTTGAGGAACCTTTTGCTCATCTTGGTTGTAGTATTTTCAAATACCGACTTACACCGAAAGGTGAAGTCTTTGAGAATCGTCAATACGTTCATACGCTAAGATTTTTATAATGAACGCTTTGGCGATTCATTTGTATTTGACAATTCGTTATATTAACTTAAGTTTCAACTACTTCTGTAATTTTTACGGCTCAAGCCGAAAGCACGGTGCATATGTTAAATTGGGCAATTAGAAGTGTTAAATTTTTAGGCGTAGAGTTTGACTAATCGGAAGATGAAGAAGTCGCGGTCCCGGACACCACGCATTTGTGAGCGAAATATTTTGACTTTAGAGTTGAATGCCTCGGCAGAGGCATTGGTCGCACGACGACGGAAATAGTTCAGGATTGTTGGGGCGTGGTTCTTGAATGTTTTGATTACCGAGCGGAAGTTGTTGTTACCCAATGCCATTACCTTTTCATACCACTTGTTCATCCTCCCCATGGCTTTTGTCGGTGAGATTTTAGCGTTGAAAATCTTGCGCAGCTCCATCGCAAGGCTGTATGCAGCCTTCAATATTGGATAGTATTTGAACAGTATGTTGACACGATGGCGCTGTATGTCAGTCCATTTGTTCTGCGACATCATCAGAGTGTGTTTGCTGCGAGCCAGTATCTGGCGCATGGTCTCTCCGTTGGAGTACGTTACCGGCGGTTCGGACTTGTTGCGGTTGTTTTCCTCTGCGATGAGCTGTCGGCGAATGTCAATGCGGATTTCGTCAACGGCCTCATTATAGACCTGTTGGACATGAAAACGGTCGTTGACTACATGGGCGTTATAGAACACTTCTGCGGCTATGAGCATCATTGATGGCGAGAGATCGCAGGTCACTTCCTTGACCCTGCGTCTGATTGATTTCTCCATAGCTCCGATGAGTATGGATATAATTTCGTCACTCTTTGTTCCGGGAATGGCTGCCGCAAGTGTTCCCTTGCCTCCGTGGCCGTCCTTGTTGGTCAGGAACGTCCATACCTCCCCGTTGCTCAGACACGTCTCATCAAGACTCATGTAAGGGCCGATATTATCGGCGTTGAAATAGAACCCACAGCCAAGCTCCTGTTCGCACCAGTCGGCGTAACCGCTTATCTTATTGCGGTACAAGTCGGCAAAATGTTTGCCGTTGACGCAGTACATCTGCGCTATCTGTTTAATCGACAGGGCTGTCGTCTCCACCTTCGTCTTTTAAAAAAGCCACGAACTCGGCGCTGAGTCGTGTTCCTTCCTCGTTGGGAAGTTCGAGATTGTAGCTGAAGATTTCGTTGGTCTGCCTGTCCCACCACTTGTTCTTGCGCATGTGAAGAAATACAGGCCGTCCACGCATCGGATAGTCCTGTATTGTTACATAATCCGTATAGCCTCGCGCTACGATATTTGGATTACGATAGTCTTCATCAGACAGTTTCTTCTTTTCGTCAAGCCATATGTCATAGGACTGTTCCGTGCGCTCGAAGCGCACCATTTCAAATAGTTCGTCCATGCCCTCGGGCAGGCACATCCATATTGCATCTGCGGTTTTCATGCCACAAATTTAACACTTTTCTCAAAATTCATGCACCGTGCTTTCGGCTTGACCCATTTTTACCGAATCATTGTAATAAGGTATATATTAATATAGGTGTAATTCCAGAAATCATTTGACAGCTTCCACCGAATAGCCCTCTTTGCGCAGAAGACTGATGAGACCTTTCTCGCCGGGCAGATGTCCGGCGCCGACGGCGATCAATACGGAAGCACTTGGCAGCAGTCCGGCCATGATGCGCGCCCAGTTTGCGTTGCGCCTGTTGATCATGCGTTCGCTCCATTCATCAGATGAGCCGCTGGCCGGATCTTCCATGAGTTCGAGCATCTGGTTGAGGTCACCTGCAAGATAGGCCTTTGCAAGTTTTTTTGCCATCTCGGCTGCATGACTGTCGTTGCGCACCATCTCCATCAGGCTCTCGGCCTGTTCAATGATTGACGATCCGAAAAGAGCGTTACACTGGTCCTCGATGGTCTCGAATCCGCCGATTTCTTTTCCGAGTGCGGCTCCGCGTTTCTGGATCTCGCCGTCGATCTGCTGCTGAGGGTTGAAGTTAGGAAACACAGTCTGATTCTGAATCAGGGCTATAAGAGTGCAGAGCATGGCCGGTTTGAGCTGGGCAAACTGCTTGGCGGAGGCCATCGCCCCCATGTAGTGTCTGAGCATCACGTCAAGGGAGTCGGTCTGGGCGGGAGTGAGCACTGAAGTCAGCAGACTGTCCTGTGGAGCCATAGCATAGCCCATCATGATCTGCTGCGACTGGGGCGACATGGATTCTGACATTATCATTTCGCCATAGATTTTATCGGCCGATGCGATGGCTTCGTTGAGCCCTGCCACACTGTCGATGACTGAAACGGGAGCCACGTGGTGTGTGCCGAAAAGATATGACGGTTTTTCAAGTCCGTTGCCTGAAATTTTCCATAAAAGCTGTGCGTTGCCACAGACGGCGGCTGAAATAATGAGAAGTAGAGATAAGATTGTCTTTTTCATTTTACAGATGTGATTTTTGTTGGAGATGTTGGTGCCTGTTGTGCTTGAGTCAGAAATGTGATGTTGTTGTTTAGTGTTGTACATTACTAACACACTGCAAAGGTAGGGACATTTTTCTTTCATCCAAAATTTTTCGAAAAAAATTTGTAATTTTGCAAAAAATATGGCTCCGGCCATCAGATTCAGATCAACGCGGTAAGAACGGAGAGAACAATAAAAAATATAATTATGAGAAATTGGATCATCAGGTATGCGGTATTTATCATAGGCCTGTATTTTCTGACACTGGGTGTGGTATTGATAATTCGTTCATCGCTGGGGACATCTCCCATTTCAAGCTTTTCCTATGTCCTGAGCCTCAACACTCCGCTTACTCTCGGAATGGCCACTTTCATTCTCAACATGCTGCTCATAGCCGGACAGTTCTGGTTTCTCCGTGGCATCGGAACACGCCGTGACTATATGGAGATCATGATGCAGATCCCCTTCTCTCTGCTTTTCTCAGCCTTTCTTGATATCAACATGTATCTTTTCCGTGACATGACTCCTGAGTCATATGCCGGCGCACTTGCTTTTCTCGCCGCGGGCTGTCTCATCCAGGCCTTCGGTGTGGAGCTGGAGATAAAACCCAATGTAGTGGCCATGAGCGGTGAAGGTTTCGTGAAATACGCCGCCCGCCGTTTCGGCAAAGACTTTGGCCGCGTTAAAGTCATGGTCGATGTCGGCCTGGTGCTTATTGCCGTTGTGACCTCGCTTGCCATGACTCATTCCATCATCGGTGTGCGCGAGGGCACTCTCGTTGCAGCCCTGGGTGTCGGTCTGCTTGTAAGTTTCATCAACACTCGTCTGATAAGCCACATTCCCGTCCACCGCATACTTAGACGGTGAGAATCATCCATCATACTATCTCCTACATATTCCGAACGAAAAAATGTTTCATCCTCTTGACAATCTGAGCGGCTATGAAGTGATCCTCGCCAGCGGATCTCCCCGCCGCAGGGAGCTTCTGGAAATGCTCGACGTTAATTTCCGTGTCGACACATCCCATCCGGTCGACGAGATCGTCCCTGACGGCACTCCCGCTGAAGAAGTTCCGGTTTATCTATCGCGTCTTAAAGCCTCGGCCTATCCCTTGGCTCCCGGCGAAAAGAAAGTGGTCATTACGGCCGACACTGTGGTCATCCTTGATGGCAAGGTGCTTGGAAAGCCTGAGGATGAGGCTGACGCCTGCCGGATGATAACTCTTATGCAGGGGCGTGAACAGAAAGTGGTCACAGGTGTGACCGTGCGCACTCCTGACCTTTGCCAGACATTTTCTGCCGAGTCAGTCGTGGACTTCGCACCTCTGGCAGCCGATGAGATAGCCTACTATGTGGCGAAATACAAGCCTTTCGACAAAGCCGGAGCCTATGGCATCCAGGAATGGATCGGCGCCGCCGGAATCAAGGGCATTTCAGGCAGTTTCTACAATGTGATGGGCCTCCCTGTGCAGCGTCTCTACTCTGTGCTGAAAGTCATTGTTTAGGTAATCTGTAACGACCTACTGAATGTAGTCAGTCATTGCTCATTGAGCCGGCTCCCCGATCTCGGTCAGAGTCAGAGCGAAACCGTCTGACGGAGGCAGTAGAATGGTAGAGCCTTCGAGGTCAGCTTCATCAGCCCTGTGCCGCCACGCAAGCAGAGCCGGAGTCTGCAGCGACAGCTTTTCTCCAATTTTCATTGCGGCCACCCCCATTGTCATGCGCAGATTCATTTCCACGCAGGGCATCAGTTTCATCTCCCCATTCTCGCGATAGACCATCATGTCAATGCCGAGCCATCCCTCATAGCTGCCGCCTGCAAGTCGGCTCAGTATCTCCTCTTCGCGACTGATGGTATCAGCCAGCATCTCTGCAGGCAGGTATCCGCAGATAATTTCGTGGAGGCGGCTCTGCGGAGCCACAATGTTTCCGCTGTACATGCCTCTTGATTCAGCCTTGAATACAGACCATCCCTTGAAACACACCCGACCGCCTTCTGCATGGAAAAGCGCCGCGAAATCAAGCTCTTTGTCAAGCCCGCGCTCCACCATCACGCTCCCCTGACGGTTTATTATACCTGCAGCCCGCTTGTAGAGCGCCTTTTCGTCAAGCGAACGTGCGCAGAACACACCACGCCCGCTCCCTGACCACGGCGACTTGATGAAACATCCGGGCGAAAGCCTCTCTGCCTCGACCACAGCCTCTGGATCTGTAGCCTCTGTCGGAACCGGACAGTCTCCCCCAAGCCCTTCTATGATTTCTATTGTCATGCGCCGGTGGCTGAGCAGGCGCAGCCTGCCTATCATCTCGTCTGACGGCAGTGTTTCCGGCCTGACCCCTGCCACGGTGAACTGCCGTTTGGCATCGGCGCTCCACCCCCAGGGAGCGGGAGTGGCTTTCACAGGCTGCCCGGTAAAAATATTGCCGTGAAGGCCGAACCTCTCTTTCAGCTGTCCGGCATCAGCCGCCAGTCCTTCCGGGGCGATGACCAGATCATCCTCCCCGGCCCACCACAGAGGCAGCAGAGCACCCGCCCGGTGGATGGCGGCTGCGTGGGGCGGGGGAGTATAGTTGCGGCATCCCAGTCCGAGTGCGAGATCGTTTTCAGGATTGAAAAGATGGAGTTTCACAGATGGCGTTTTAGATGATTTGACAATTTTTAGCAGTGCAAATTTACTCAATATTGTTGTTAAAATGAAAGACCTTATAAAAACACACCTCTATGGCCAATACTCCGATCGATCCCGACCTGCGCCCGCGTTCTGCCGGTGAACTGATAAAAGGCAACCTGCTGATCATGTTGTCAACAATATTTTTCGGTGTCAACATCCCTGTTGCCAAGCTTCTGATACCCGAATGGATGTCATCGGTCGATCTTACCCTTTTCAGGCTTGGAGGGGGCTGCATACTGATGTGGCTCGCCTCGTTGTTTGTGAAGACCGAGCGCATCTCGCGTCATGACTACCTGCGCATATTCCTCGGCGGCGCCCTCGGCCTGTTCTGCTTCATGTATCTATTCAACATGTCGCTGCGCTACGGCGACCCGATCGACATTTCAATCATCATGACCTTCCCGCCGGTGTTCGTCATACTGATCGGAATCCTGTTTCAGCACCGCAGGGCTACTCTGCTTGAAATCGGCGGCGTCATCGTGGCCTTTGCCGGAGCCGTAATAGTCATAGCCTCGAATCATGGCAACGGGCATGGCTCCGACAGACTGCTCGGCGATCTTCTCGCTTTCGCCTCAACTCTCTGCTATGCTTTCTATCTCGTAATCCTCGAACGCCCCATGCAGACCTATCGTCCGGTCTCCATGCTCCGCTGGGTTTTCCTGATGTCATGTATTCCGGCTTTGTTCCTGCTTCCGTCATTGCCCCATGCCGCAATATTCTATTCCTCCTCATGGTTGCCCTGGGTCTGCATCACTTTCGTGCTGCTCTGCCCCACATTCCTGTCCTACTTCCTGATCAATCCCGCCGAGAAGCTCATTGGCAGTGAGCTGGTCTCGATGTATCAGTATTTCCTCCCGGTCGTGGCTACAATCGCCTCGGTGATAATGAAAGTGGCCACAATCCGTTGGTTCCAGATTGTGGCCATGTTGCTTATAATCGCCGGAATGGTGATGACTGAACTTGCTAAACGCCGTCAGCGCCTCCGCTCAGGCTCCTGCAAGCCGTAAGATTTCAAAAAATCAGATTTTCATCTTCTTGGCGATGCTCTTTGGAATAGCCTCGCGGTTCACGAGAATGTCAAGAGTCTTTGCAAGGAAGTAAGGTTCTGACACGTAGAAGAAACCGTCATAAACGTGGTTGGTATCCCAGGAGTTCTTCACCTTGTAGTATTTGTTGCCTTCCTGGTCAACGGCCTTTCCCACTATCACCATGCCGTGGTCATCGGTAGTCTCCTGCTTGTCAAACATTTCCTGACGGAGTTCCTGGGTCACTGTGATTTCCTCGCGCGGACCGGAGATCTTGTTGCTTTCCTTCTCCCGGTCTCTGTCGCTGAGTTTCACCCAGCGGGCGAGTTCGGTGCCGTTCATGTCTTTCTCGGTCTTCTTTTTGGGGATCACAGCGTAGCCGTCGGTCCAGTTGAAGCCGGGTTCGCTGACGTCAGCGGCCCAAGCTACGGAGTAGCCGTTGTCAAGAGCGTTGTCAACTATGGCCTTCATCTCTTCCATAGGCACATTGTGATATTTCTCCCAGAGCCAGTTGTCGGCCACTTCGATAGCGAATGACTGATAGAACGGATGGTGGGTGAAAGAGGTCACGGGGATATAGTCGGCGGCGTTGATGCCGAGTGACTGAGCGAAGCTCTGCGGAGTGTAGGTCTTGCCTTCATACTCGAATGTTTCGGGCAGTTCGCCGAAATATGCGTCGAGCGCACCCTTGAATGCCTTTTTCCATACAGGCGACTTGGTTTTGGCGCTGTTCACGGAATTGACCATCGAGGTGAGCACCGAGCTGAGTTCGGCGTGCTCGTGCTTCTCGGTGCCGTATTGCAGACCGGTGTATGCTTCTTCAGGCACAAGACCGTAATTGACCATCACATAAGGCACATCGAGAGTGCTGCCGCCCTGGGCGAAGTTGATGGTGCCGTTCATGCGGATATACTTGTCAGCCTTGTCATTGTAGCAGTGGCGCACAATGAACATCTCGCTGAGATCCACTTCCTTGCCTGTCTTGCGGAGGATTTCGTCCTCAAGGAAAGAGATTCCGGAGAAACTCCAGCAGGTTCCTGACTTGTTCTGGTCTTTGACCGGAGTGGTCTTGACTAACTTCACATCGGTGAATTTGAAGCCGCCGACGGTGTCGTTTTTCGCCTTGCTTTCATCTGCGAAAGCACCGAAAGCGAGCGAGAGAGCTACTGTGCCTAAAATGTATTTTTTCATGTGTATCCGGTAGTTGGTATTACTGAATTACGTTGTTGGGATGTGATGAATGATTGATGCAAAGTTATGATAAAATTATGTCATATCAAGAAATTTAAAGAAAAAGTTGTAACTTTGCGTTCGTGTTTTACAAAAAAGTCAATTTACTTATAAAGTTTATGAACAGGACACCCCTTAGATTCATCATATTTTTTCTGGCTCTTCTCGGAGCGTTCGGTGCATCGGCCCAGTTCCGCTGGGGTCCTACCGTCGGAGTCAATTTCAACAGTTTCAAGTTCAAGCAGAAAATCCTGACCGTTGATCAGGGCTTTGGAGAATCTGCCGGTATCAACGGCGAAATGATGTTTCCGGGCATCGGCTTCGGCATTGACCTCGGCCTGCGCTATGAACAGTTGGGAGCCTCGCTCAATATGGGCGATTTTCCTATGTGGGAAGACTCTTATGGCAAGGAACGCATCTATATCCACAACATCCAGATCCCCTTCCATCTGAAATTCAAATACACCCGCTTTCAGGGATTCGAGGACTATCTGGCTCCTTTCGTCTTTGGCGGACCGACCTTTGACATCCAGGTGGCATACGGCAAATGTGACGCCATGAAATTCTCCGGCGGAGACCTCGGTCTGACAGCCGGTGTCGGAGCCGAAATCCTGAAAAACTGGCAGCTCTCAGCCTCCTACACATGGGGCATGACTTATGCGCTGAAGGCAAAAGTCCTAACAGACTACAGCGCCAAAAATCGCACCTGGGACATACGCGTCACCTACTTCTTCTGATCTCCGACCGGTAAAGCATACTGCTTTTCTCCCATAAAAGTTCTTAAAATATTTCGCACCCTGACGAATGTCGCGACATTCGTCAGGGTGCGTTGCATTTTGGTAATTTCAATCAGAGGTGCTGAGAATCTGGCTGACAGACAGCTATGCCTCGGACTGGCCGGATAACATAGCCGGCCGGATCACTTTTTCTTTCCGAACTTCGGCGTTATGCCGATGAAAAATTCGAAGTTGATGCCGGGCATAGGGCGCGAAAGCACCGAAAGATAGTCTTCGTTGAAAAGATTGTTGACTGCAAGTTTCAGCGACAGATCGATAGGCTTGAACGACAGCCCTTTTTCGAGAGAGATATTGCTCATGAAATACTCAGGAAGATGTCCGGTGAGGGTATAGTCGTTGCTCGACATGGTGAACCGCTCGGAATACCAGCACCATTTATAAAGAAATCCCCACGAACGCCATGACAGCCGCCCCGTCAGCGATGCCGAATGCTTCGGCACGTATGGCAGCTGCTTGCCAACCGACTGGTCGGCAGGTGACATCTTTTCTCCCTCATTGATCGACGGGGTCCACGAATATGACCCGTTCAGATCGAGAAACCATCCCTTGAACGGCTGAACGCCGAGATTGCCGGTGACCTCAACGCCATAGGCATGCACCTCCTTGACATTGCGGGGTGAGAAAAATCCCTTGGTGGTCGGCAGCCATATTATCCAATCGTCGATACGAGAGTCAAACCAGGTGACACTTCCGCTCAGGCTGTAGACTTCCTTCTTGCCTATCTCGAAGCTTGCGCCAAGATCATAGGTGAAACCGTGCTCATTGCGCAGGTCAGGATTGCCACCCGGCAGGAAATAGAGGTCGTTGAGTGTCGGGACGCGGTAGTTGCGTGAAATGGAGGCCTTGAGAGTGACGTTGCCTTCAGGCAGCACAACCCCGTCAATGAAAAATGCCGGAATCAGAGGCGACCAGTCGGTGCCGAACATCTCTTCGCGCACCACCACTGACATGCCGAGCCGGTCAATGGGCTGCCATTTGGCTGAGGCTGATCCCGAAAGCTCTATGCGCCCTTTGTCATAGCCTACTATCGCCTTGTCGCCGTCCTGGAGTATTATGTTTCTGTCCTGGCTGCGCACAAAGTGCTGGTGAGCCGAGAGATTGGCGGTGAAAAACCATTTGCGGCTCGGAGTGTATTCACCCTCCGCCTGCCCGTAGATGGTGTTGATCTTGCTGCGTGAGCGGGTCATCGAGGCCCAGTTGCCCTCGGAGACTTCCCGCCGGTAGTCATAGGCCATCCATGTGTGGATATAGCCCCCTTTCAGGCCGGCTTTCCATTTGGAGCGGGTGTGGTCCCATGACAGCACACTGCGGAATGTCTGTTCCCGCTGGCGGTTTTCAAAGTCTGCCTCGTTGCCGTAGTCGGTGGTCAGCATCGGCAGTTCGCGGTTCGAGTCGATATACCACGCATTCAGCCCCAGACGGTCGCCTTTGAGCGTATTGTAGTAGATCTCCTGCAGAATGTGGGTGTCTCTGAACGCTCCGCTGCGGTTGCGCTCCTTAGGGTGATACTGGCCTATTATGTTGTGGTCATCGTCATAGATATTGACCTTTTTGTCGTGGTTGATATATTTGTAGTCGTTTGGCGACGAGGAGTGGACGGCGCGGGTCGACACGTGCCATTTGTCGCTTCCGTAGGTCAGACGGGCGAATTCATCGAAGGTGCTGAACGAACCGATGCCCTGGACATACTGCACGTTGAAGCCCTCAGGTGTGTCAGGCTCGGTGGCCAGTTTCACCAGTCCGCCCAGACCGCCGCCGGTTTCGTTGACCGACGATGTGCCGTGGAGCAGCGATGCCTGGTCTATGAAATAGGAGGGTATGGTCGAGAAGTCGGTCATGCCGAGCATCGGATTGTTGATGCGCATACCGTTCCATGTCACCTGTGTATGGCTCGGAGAGGTGCCTCTGAACGCCACCGTCGAAAGGGTGGCGCGGCCGTAGCTTTTGACGAATATTGAGGAGTTGAACGCAAGAATGTCGGCCATCGAAAGGGCTATGTTCTCTTTGAGCATGGCGCTGTCGAATGTGGTCTTGGTCACGCCGATCTCTTTCATAGGACGTTTGGCTCTGACCACCACCTCGCCGAGCTTATAGGAACGCTGCGCGAAACCGGGCATGATTCCGGCGAGCAGCAGAAACAATATCAGAATTTTTTTCATAGATGCAATCCGGTAAGTAACTGTCATTTCCAGCAGAAGGCACCCGGTGTTATGCCTACATAGAATTCATCGATAAGCTCACCCTGCGGACTGTAGCGGTAGATCATTCCTTGTTGCTGATAGTCTATTGCATCCGCCACATAGACTTCGCCGTTGAAGGGATTGACTGTAAGTCCGTAGTATTTTGTGTCGCGGTATTCCAGAAACGGTCTCACCGGCAGACGGTCTGCGGTGACATCCATCCTCCAGATGTCATTGTTGATCCAGTAGAGCGTATCGCCGGTGCCGTTGAGCTGCACCTCCGAAGGCCAGTCGCCGAATTTGAACTTGAACTGCTTCTCGATGGTGAAAGTCGCGGCGTCGATGCGGTAGAGCGACGGTGCCTCATGGCCGTAGGGGCTGCCTTCATAGCCGCCGTCAGTCACGGTCCACATCTTGTCATATCTGTCAAGCACCAGTGATGTAGGCTGGATGCCTACGGTCAGCTGGTCGACCACCTGATCAGTTTCGGTGTCGATCTTTATGATGCGGTTCTGGTAGCTCCAGCAGTTGCAGTACACATATTTGCCGTACTGCACCATCTGTTCGGTCGATCCGCTTTCCATAGTCATGTCAGGCACCGTGATATAGCCGGTGATTTCATATGTCTTCGGGTTGACGATGAAGATACGGTTGTCCCACAGCTGTGTGACATAGGCCTTCTCATCGCTCAGAAAGTGGATATAGCGCGGTGATGTCAGATTCTCTATGCGCCCGATCTCCTTGAATGTGTTGAGGTCTATGGCGAAGATGACGTGAGAGTTGTTGACCACTATCCACCCCTTGTTGTCATAGATGCTCATCGACTGGGCCACATCGCCGAGTTTCATGCCGTTGGCTCTGAAAAACACCTCGTTCTGCACAGTGTTTGTGGCCGGATCGTAGTAGCTCAGAGTGGCGTTGCCGTACTGGAAATTCCCTTCGTTGGTTATGAAAAGGCCCGATCCGGTGACATCGAAGTCTTCCGTTTCGCCGTAGTCCCACTCCATACACCCGCCCAGGGTCAGAGAGGAGAGGATCAGAATGAATATTGAGAATGGTTTCAGCATTGATTTCACTGCTTCTTGATCTTTATTTGTCATGCGTGCGTTTAAGCGCCGCAAAATTACTTCTTTTATGCGAGAACGCCAACTGCCTGCGGTGCGGATGATCGGAGGTCCCGCCGGGCTGACGGATGATGCAAGGGAATCTTTTTTGTCTGGTTGGTTTCAGGCCAGAGTATCCTGAAAGCCTCAGACGGCGGGAACACTGTCATTCCCTTGCGTCCGTCAGCCCGGCAGGGCCTGCCGGTCGGCAGAAAAAAGAGTAAAGTTTGGAGTTATGGTCTAATGGTTCAGGCTTCTGTCATGCCTACTGAGGCATCAGCGAGAGGTCCTGGAAATTAAACACTTCGGTAGAGACTTCACCGAGCCATCCGGATTTGGAATTGACTCCGGTCTGCACCTTTATGAAGTCGATATACTGGAGATTTATATGCGTCAGGTCCGGATACATCGCGTTTTCGATCAGGAATCCGTTGCGCTGTCCTTCGCCGCCTGAGCCGTTCGGGCCGCCGAGGTCGTCACTGCCTTTGTTGTCGGCATAACCCCAGCCGAATGCGCTGTTGTCCCAGAAACCGGAACTTGGGTCCTGAGAGGTCCGGGCTGCCAGGCAGGTGCCGTGGAGCGTATATGAATCAGCTTCAATCCAGGCCGGATAGTAGTAGTCCTGACGGTGGAAGGCGCTTAGATAGTCCACACAGCCGTCGCCACCGTAGTTGTCGGTCCACTGCACATTCATCTTCGGCCCGGCAGGGCGGTAATAGGTCACTGCATAGTCCTGACGTGTGCCGGCGTTTCCGGTCTCCGATCCGCGCAGTTCATACCATTCATCATCGGGAAGTCCGTTGCCGTTGACATCCTGCATGACATAGATCACACCGGGCTCGTTGGAGCCTCCTGATCCGGTTGTAGCGTTGAAAAACGCATTACCCATGACGGCGAAATCAAACTGCCCGTCTCTCCTGCTGATACTGTGGTCGAAACCGACTATTATATAGCCTCCGAACCCTCCTAGAGAGACAAAGGCTTTCTTGGCAAGTCGCTCCGAGGCCCACGCGTTTGCCTGGGCAAGTGTTGTCTCATTGCCGGTCATTCCTCCGGTTGAAGTCTCGCCTATGAACTGGCCAGGAGCCGGAACCCATTCAAACACCTTGGTGCTCTCGGCCGAACTTCCGGCTGAAGCTCTGCGGCAGCGCTGCGCCTCTGTGGCATCCACGCAGACCACTTTGACCGATGCGCTTGCCGTCTCGTCGACCGTCAGGCTGACAATATATTCGCCCGGCGCATCGGGGGTGAAGGGGAAGGTCCGCGCAGTGCATTCGCTTGCCACTCCGTCAACCGTCCATGAGAATTTCCGGGCCGCAAGATTTTCGATTAGCGGACTCAGAAACACGGGGCGTCCGGCAAACGTGTAGCGTGTGGTTGATGTCTGGAAATATGACGGTGTAGGGAATGATAGGCTGTAAGGCAACTTGTCGGTCACACAGATGCTGATCTCCACCGAATCTTCGCCATCGGCGTTCCACGCTCTGACTGTCAGCTTGTAGTCACCCGTCTCCCCGGCTTGGAAGCGGTAGTCCATATCCGAGCCGACTTCCACACCGTCGAGTGTCCAGCTGATCTTGAAATCCGTTCTGTCACTATTGCTGATCTCCGGGCGGAACACATATTCCGATCCCACGGCGAGCGTCAGAGAGTTGCCTGCAAGAGGAAGTGAAATTATCGGAGCGGCCGGATCGACCACGTCCACTCTCAGGTCTTCGCTGGAACTCCCGGCCTTGTTGCTCACGGTGACGGTCACGTAATATTCGCCCGTCTCGGTCCACTGCCGGGTGAATTCCGCAGTGGTCGCGGCCTCGGTGCCGTCTACAGTCCAGAGATACGAGGCACCCTCGGCATTGCGGTAGGCCGGAGCTATCGTCAGTTCGTCGCCCGCATTCACCGTATAGATTCCGCTCTCGCTGTCAAGGATGATCTGCGGTTTCGCCGCGTTGTCATTCTCGATCACCTCGTCGCGGTTGCAGGAAAAGAGCATAGCCCCCGCCAGAAGTATAGCGGCGGCTGTGCCCGTTCTTTCTATCATTCTGTTCATATTATTTTATTCTTCGAAGCGTACTGCCACGTCGTCATAGGCGAAATAGGCAGGCTGGCTGAAGCCATAGCCGTTGTCCGATGATCCGGTCACGTTGAACTCAACTTTAGCCACTTTGCCTAACTCGGAAAGGTCCCAGCGGGTCCAGTCGCGGACAATGTTGTCAGGCCCGTTACACATATAGAACTTGCTTTCGCCTGCCTTGCTGCCGTCGGCTGCATATCCTGTAGCTACGATCTGCACCCAGTCGTCAGGACCGATCTTGGCGGTGAGGCCGTTGCCGGAGATATAGCAGTTCATGGCATATGTGGAGTTCATTACCCACATATGATCTATGATGCGGGCTTTGCCGTCGGCAAACTCAATGGCCGGGAGTCCCTCGTTCATATTGAACTGCGAGCCGTCAAGATATCCGTAGTGCATGGCGAAGTTGCTTGAACCGTTGTGGCCTCCGGCACCGTAGACTGAGAGCTGGTGTGAGAAATCGCCGTGGCTCAGATCGGTGTCGGCATAATTCGAGATGGCGTGGCCGCCGCTCCAGTAGCAGTACATGCTGAAAGCCGGCGGCATGGAGTGGCGCAGTTCGGTGTTGTTCTGGTCATACCAGCTGTATGGATCGTCCATGCCATAGCCGCCAGAGCCGTAGAGCAGCTCGCCTCCATACTGCTTGCTGTCTATGAGGTCGCTCCAAGTCGAGATTGTCTTGTTGCAGTATGGGAGTGTGAAAGAGTTGAAGTGCGCGTCTGCGTCCTCGAAAGTCAGGAAGCGCAGTTCGTAGGTCGACACCTCGATCGCTGCCTCTGCCTCGATTTCGTCTTCAGACATGGTCGAGATTACGATTTTGCCTTTGCAGGTGACGTCGCGCTCTTCGTCAGAAGGGGCGGTGACGGTCAGAGTGCCGTCAGAGTAGTCAGCCGTCCAGCCGGTCGGAGCCGAGATGGTGATTTGGGCGATGTTGCTGGCATCCACGCTGTAGGTCTTGCTTTCGCCACGGTTGAAATCCTGGACTCCTTCGCAGCCGGTGATGACAAATTCCGGAACCAGGGGTTCGGGTGCGTCTTTGTCGTCAGAGCAGCTGGTCATCGGAAGCATACAGGCCAGTGCGACGATGCACGGCAGGTAGAAAAACTTTGTAGTCATGTTATCATTTATTGGTTAAAAATGCCGAAAAGAAAAATCCGCGTCTTTTCTGCGGTTTTGCGCGCGAAAAGATGCGGATAGGATGATGCAATTGATTACATTGTTTTTCTCTTTCCTGCCTTCGGCTCTGATCATGGTGCCGTGTTCTGACTCCCTGCCTTGTAGCCGCCGATGGTTGCTGAAAGAGTGGATTCCTGTCTGTAAATTCCCGCAGACGCAAAATTCATATGTCAGGAAAATGGCAGGTCTTCTGACTTGTTCCGGCCTGTCTGCGCCTTCTCGTCCTCCCTCGGAGCCTTTCAGCTCTGTCAGGTGTGGGGCAATGGCTTTTGCAGCAGATCTTTCCATCCGGGTTGAATGGAGTGGAACTTACAGCAGCGGGTACTGTTCCGGATTTGCACCGGATTCCCTTTTGTGCTCGTTGTCTGCGTGACTCTTCACGTCCGAGCAACCATTTTCGCCGACAAAGGTAACGAATTTCGTCAACTTTGCAAAATTATTTGACAAAGGGCCGCATTTTCATGCAGCCCTCTGTCAAATATACTCGGATTGTCAGTCGAAGTAATCAGTCAAAGACTCCTTCCATCGAGGTGTCTTCGGCATTGTTGTCGGCATCCACTTCCTCGTCATAATAGCCGTAGAACTCTTTTTCACAGAGATCCACTCCGGCCGGGAAGTCGAAGCGGGCGCTCTGACTGTAGTTCAGGCTCTTGTCGGCATAGACTTTTTTCATGAAGCGGCCATAGATCGGGAGGGCCATAGCGGCACCCTGGCCGTAGGCCATAGTGTTGAAGTGGATGAAGCGTTCCTCGCCGCCGACCCAGGTGCCGGCCACAAGCTGCGGGGTGAAGCCCATGAACCAGCCGTCGGCATTGTAGTTGGTAGTTCCGGTCTTGCCTCCCATTTCGGCGGTCAGTCCGTAGCGTGAGCGCACTCGGTGGGCTGTTCCTTCGTTGACCACATTGAGGAGCATCGAGAGTATGCGGTAATAGGCTTTCTCGCTGATCACTTCAGTGTGGCGCGGAGAGAATTCCGAAATTATATTGCCGTTGTTGTCGGCTATGGCGGTCACAAACATCGGGTCGACTCTCATGCCGTTGTTGGCAAAGGCCGAGTAGGCGGTGACCATTTCCTTGACCGAGACATCGGCCGGACCGAGACAGAGCGACATCACCGGAGGCAGGTCGGCAGTGATACCGAAATTGTGCATTGTTCTGACGAGCGATGGGGGAGAGAGCTGAGAGATCAGGCGTGCCGAAATCCAGTTGTTGGAGTTGGTGAGCGCCCAGCGGAGATTGACCATCTCGCCGACGCGCGCCGATCCGGCGTTTCGCGGAGCCCAGACGCGGCCGCTTTCGTCAGTGATCACCGGCTGGGTGTTGGAAAATTCATCGCAGGGGGTGAAACCTTCTTCCATCGCATAGGTGTAGAGGAAGGGCTTGACGGTAGAACCGATCTGGCGGCGTCCGGTCGACACCATGTCATACTGGAAGTAGCCGAAATCAGGACCTCCCACATATGCTTTGATGTGGCCGTTGAGCGGATCCATTGCCATGAATCCGGTGCGCAGGAACATCTTCTGGTAGAGCACTGAGTCGAGCGGTGTCATCACCGTGTCAACAGAACCGTGATAGGTGAACACCTTCATTTCGCGGGCCGTGTTGAACGCCCGGTCTATCTCCTCGCGCGAGGCGCCGGCCTTTACCATTGTGCGGTAGCGGTCGGTGTTTTTCATAGCGTTGCGGATCAGGTGGTTGCGGCGTATTTCCGACAGCTCGGCGCGGTCAGAGGTGTAAGGCGCTCCGCGTGTCCCGCGCTTTTCGCGGAAGAATGCCGGCTGGAGGTAGCCGCCGAGGTGTTCGGCCACAGCCTCTTCGGCATAAGCCTGCATGCGGGTATCGATTGTGGTGTAGATTTTCAGACCGTCTGTATAGATGTCATATTTCGAGCCGTCAGGCTTGGGATTTTTCTCGATCCAGCCGAAAAGCGGATTGGTTTCCCAGGCAATCGAGTCATCTACGTATTTCTGGGTTTCCCATGATCGGTAGTTCTGCCGTTCGGGCTTGTGGGCGCGCAGCATGCGGCGGAGTTCTTCGCGGAAATAGGGCGCGATTCCGTCTTTGGCATCCACGCGGTTGAAGTCGAGGGTCAGCGGGAGCGCCGACAGAGAGTCAAGCTCGGCTTTGGTGATCTTGCCGGCTTTTTCCATCTGTGCCAGAACCACGTTGCGGCGCTGCCGGGTGCGCTCGTTCTGCCTCACGGGGTTGTAATACGATGGATTTTTCACCATACCTACCAGTGTGGCGGCTTCTTCTATCTTAAGATCCTTAGGGGCCTTGCCGAAGTAGACGTGTGCGGCTGATTTGATGCCCACAGCGTTGTAAAGGAAGTCAAACTGATTGAGATACATCTTGATGATCTCCTCCTTCGAATAGTAGCGTTCGAGTTTGACGGCGATCATCCATTCGATGGGTTTCTGCATGGCGCGCGACAGGAATCCGCTGCTTGACGGCGAGTAGAGCTGCTTGGCAAGCTGCTGGGTCAGAGTCGATCCGCCGCCTGCGTTCTTGTTGCCCATGAGCACGGTTTTGAACAGGACTCGTCCCAGGCCTCGCATGTCGATGCCCGAATGTTCCTCGAAGCGCACGTCTTCAGTCGAGATAAGCGCATTGATTACGTGTGGCGACACCTCGTCGAAGTCGGCATAGACGCGGTTGCCGGTGCCTACGAAATAGCGCCCGATCTCTTTGCCGTCAGCCGAGTAAAGCACCGAGGCAAAGCGGTCAGTCGGATTTTTGAGCTCTTCAACGGGAGGCATATAACCGATCACTCCGTTGTAGACAAGGAAGAGGAAGAAAAAGACTCCGATAACGCCGAGTGCGAAGACAGTCCAAAGCGTGGCTATCAGTCCGCGGTGGCTTTTAGCTTTCTTGCCCTTGCCGGTTTCTGATCCGGTTTCAGCTTTCTTTTTGTGGAGAGTATTCTGGTCAGTCTGTTGCATGGCGATTTTGTAGAGGGGCGGGAAGATCCCGATGACTGGTTGTTGAGTGTATATATTAAGATATGTACGCGCGCGTAAGAGAATCCGGCTCTTGCTTGACTTCGCTGTACTTCAGTCTGCAAAATTAATAATAATTCGGCGAAATGCAAAGCCGCTTTTCAGCCTCTTCAGCCATCACTGCCCGCAGGCCGTCAGATATTTTTACACCGGCAGCATAAAAATCGAGGCTGGCTCCTTGATTCCCGTTCCCTCCGACGTGCTCTAAGTCACAATTTAATATGAGGGGGGGAGCAAAAATCACGCACAGCAAAGTCAAATAATCAAATCAGTTCACAAAAGTTGGTATGAACTGGATACCGAGAACGGCTGCGATGCGGAAGAAGCTCGACAGTTGAATGTCGGCTTTGCCGTTCTCGACGCGGGCGATGTAGCTCTGCTCGCGACCGAGTTTTTCGGCGAGCTGCTTCTGTGTGAGGTTGAGTTCCTTGCGACGTTCACGGAGCATATTACCATAGAACCACGCTAGAGATTCCTCGTTGAATTGCTCGCGCGAGGGAGTGCCGGGTGCGCCATATTTCTCATCAAGCATTGAGTTGGCGGTTGAGAGTTTGGCTAACTTTTCGGGGTTTATCTGTCTCATAATTCCAGGTTGTTTAATATCGAGAGTGCAATCTCGACTTGTTTACGATAGTCTCTGTTGTCTTTCTTTAGAAAGGCATTGAGCAATATTACGCTCTTTGCTTCTATCAAGTTATCGTGGTCGATAGCAAAGAGGACAGTCCGATACTCGTTAGTGCCGACCGACACTCTCATTTCGTAGAGGTCGGTGTTTTCAAGATGCTTTATAAATTTGGTGGGTACGTTATAAATCGTTGAAATTACGTTTGTAACGTAGTCAAATTTAGTTTGCGTCTTGGGCAGTAACGAGCTATAAAACGTCTCAAATTCAGGCGTTTTATATACGATGCGGACATATTGCCCGGTGCGTTCTTCAGAACTCATGGCGCAAAGATAACTAATTAGTAATAATTAGACAAATGAAATGAGCGGAAAGTTCACGGGGAGCGAATTATACTACCGCACCGCAGGCCGTCAGGCTTTCGGCTGTTCAGGGTTTGAAATAGCCGCCCGGAGCAGGGTCTGTGACCTCTACCGGAGATGCCGACATGGCCGAGAGCATCTGAGAGAGTGTGGCGGCGGCATCGGCGCGCGCCTGGCGCACATAGCCTTTGGCGTAGATTTTCCGTCGGAAGTTGTCGATGACCTTGCGCTTGATGTCGTTTTCTTCGGCGGTAGTGAATTTTGTCGAGCCGAGAAGTTTTTCGTTCCAGGTATCTATCACTTCATATGATCCCGGCTGTGTCGATTCGTGGATTTCGACTGTTTCCGGCGGCAGTATGACCACTATGGTGTCGCCCTTCATCCGTGTGGCGGCGCTGTCGAGGTCAAAGGATATGAAGCCGCTGAGAGTGGTGCAGGCAAAAATATGGCGGGTTCCGATGTGGGCTTTTATGGGCACGTCTTCAATAAATTCGACTGTGCATAGCTCCATTGCTGGCTTTATTTCGGTGACAAGGGCCTGCTGTATCTTGTGGGTCGAGGCCTCAGGGGAGTTTTTGAATCGGATGGCGAGAAAAATTACGGTGGCTGTGAGCGCCAGAAGTACGGTCCAGCGCAGTATGCTGAGTAGTTTCATAATATCAGTGTCTGTCAGTCTTTTGATGAGTGGCTAAAAGATTGAACCTAAAATTGTTTCTGAAATATCTAATCTTTGAAACGGATGCTGACATCTATGCCCTGGCTCCGGCCCCATTGGGTGAAGTAGGTCACGGCCTTGGTTTTGGCAAGTTCGGTCAGACGTGAGGTGAACGCCGGGTTCTGTCTGACCTCTTCTTTGAGCAGACGGTTCATTTCTTCTTTCAGCGCTGCGCGTTCGTCTGCATTGATTTCGGAGCGCAGTCCGGTGACTCGATAGTGCTCTTCGCGTATCTCGGCATCGCGGCCTGTGAATTCGATTTCGATGGCCGGAAGTGTGAGCTGCATGCTTTTGCCGTCGGCGCTAAGGCTGATGTCGGCCGGCGTGAGTTTTTCAAGATCAATGTAGGCGCGCAGATATGTGTCATATGAATAGGCGGCTTTGCGTGATCCGGGTTTGATGGCGGCAAGCAGTGCTGAGGCGGTCTGTTTCAGGCCTTGGGCTTCGCTCAGCCGGATGTCATCTATGGAGGCCATCTTTGAGAGAGTCATGCGGCCTACAACGAGTTTCTTTACTGCACGGAGTTCTGAATAGTAGGTGCGGTCCGGATCTGACGGTTTCTCGCGGCAGCTGCTGAGGCTTGTGGCAAGAAGGGCCGACAGGAGCATTAAAGTCAGTGTTATTCGGGCTTTAATCATTTTGCTTGGTACTTCAGTGTGTGTCTGTAATTAAGATCGGGTTGTATAAAGGTCCCGCATCAGTGTGCACACCGGGCACACTGATGCGGGGACCGGTTTGGGGGTGCTTATTCCACGCGGCGGGCACCGTCGGAGATTACTACGTCGTAGATCTTCGGCTGGTGGCCGTAGCGGGCGTTGAATTTTTCAGTGACTGTGGCAATGAAGTTGTCATAGATGCCGTCGGCCACGAGGTTGATGGTGCAGCCTCCGAAGCCGCCTCCCATGATCCGGGAGCCGGTCACTCCACATTCTTTTGCTATATCGTTGAGATAGTCGAGTTCCTCGCATGAAACTTCATAGTCTTTCGAGAGGCCGTGGTGGGTGGCATACATGAGTTTGCCCACGGTCTCGATGTCGCTGCGGTTGAGGGCTTCGCAGACGTCGAGCACTCGCTCCTTTTCTTCGATGACGAATTTTGCGCGCATGTAGTCTTCGGCCGAGATGTCGGCCTTGACAGCATCAAGCATCTCCATGTCGGCGTCGCGGAGGGTGTCGATGCCCAGACGGCGGGCCACGTTCTCGCATGACTGGCGTCGCTTGTTGTAGGGTGAGTCAACGAGCTCATGCTTGACCACTGAGTCGACAAGCACCAGGCGGTAGCCGTCGAGTTTGAAGGGGAAATATTCGAATTCGAGCGAACGGCAGTCGAGGCGGATCAGGCAGTCTTTCTTGCCGAACACCGAAGCGAACTGGTCCATGATGCCGCAGTTGACACCGCAGTAGTTGTGTTCGGTCGACTGGCCGATCTTGGCGAGTTCGAATTTGTCGATAGTGTTGCCGTTGAAGAGGTCGTTGAGTGCGAATGCGAAGCATGATTCAAGTGCTGCTGACGATGAGAGGCCTGCGCCGAGGGGCACGTTTCCCGCAAACACCGCGTCGAAGCCTTTGACCGAACCGCCGCGCTTGATGGTCTCGCGGCATACGCCGAACACGTAGCGGGCCCACTGCTGCGAGGGGGCATCGGCTTCGTTGAGTCCGAACGATGCTGACTCATCGAGGTCTATCGAGTAGAGGTTGACCTTGTCGGTGCCGTTGGGGCGGATGTCGGCCATGATGGCTTTGTCGATGGCTCCGGGGAATACGAAGCCGCCGTTGTAGTCAGTGTGCTCGCCGATGAGGTTGATGCGTCCGGCTGAGGCATAGAGAGAGCCTTCGCCTCCGAAATGCGATGCGAAAGCCTCGCTGACTTTGGTTTTGAGTTCCATGATGGTGTTGAATGTGTATTGGGTTTGTGAGAGATTTTTGATCAGAACATTTTGTCCGGATAGATGCCTTCGGCGTGGAGCTGGGCGAATTTCTCGACCACTCCGGGACGGTCGGCGGCATAGGTTACGCCAAACCAGCGCGAGTCTGTGTCAAGCACTTTGACGGTGGCTTCGCCTGAATGGATGAGAGTGTCGATCACGAGCGGAATGAAGAATTCGGCCTTCGGAGTGTTGAGATCCTTGTCAAGGAAGGTGCGGAATTCGCGCTCGGAGTAGTCGAAATAGTCGGGTGTGAAGCCCCAGAGGTTCATTGACACGGGGGTCATCGGGTCGAGGGTCTGCTCGATGCCGTTTTCGTCAGTGAAGACGATGTCGCCGTTGGGGGCGTAGGAGATGGCGGTGCGTTCTACCACTCCGGTCAGATTGCCGTCAGCGCCTTTGGAGCATACGCCGCGGGCCACGGAGCCGTTTTCTGTCATGGTGTTGCCTACGCGGAAGCCTACCATCGAGTAGTCGCCCTTGCGGTCGCGGGGACGCATGAGGTCTTCGGCCATCACGCGGAAGGCGTCGCGACCGTAGAAGTCATCGGCATTGATCACGGCAAAAGGTTCGCTGATGACCTCGCTGCCCATCATCACGGCGTGGTTTGTACCCCAGGGTTTGGTACGGTCAGCCGGACATACATAGCCTTCGGGAAGCTTGTCTGTTGCCTGGAATACCACTTCGACCGGAATGTGGCCTTCATATTTTGAGAGAATCTTATCGCGGAAATCTTTTTCGAAATCTTTACGGATTACAAAGACAACTTTGCCGAAGCCGGCCTGGATCGCGTCATAGATTGAGTAGTCCATGATGGTCTGGCCCTGGGGGCCGAGCGGATCAAGCTGTTTGAGACCGCCGTAGCGGCTGCCCATGCCGGCAGCAAGTACAAAAAGGGTTGGTTTCATGACTCAGAGAGTTGTGAATTTAAAGATTATTGTTTCGTTATATTTTTCGTTGGGATTGAGGCGTGAAGTGGGGAATTTGGGATGGTTGGGGGCATCAGGGAAGTTCTGACATTCGATGGCCACGCCGTCATAGTCGCTGTAGGCGCCTGATGAGATGCTTTCGGGGCAGCCTGCGAGCCAGTTGCCGGTGTAGACCTGCATGCCGGGCTGAGTGGTGGAGATGCGGAGTTCGCGGCCCGAACGGTCGGAGCGCAACACGGCAGTCTCCTGGAGCCGGCCCTTGGAATATCCGTCACACACCCAGCAGTGGTCATAGCCTTTGCCTACTTTGAGGGGGTGGAAGTCGGCGTTGATGTCGCGCCCTATGGCTTTGAATTCTGTGAAGTCCATCGGAGTGTCCCTGACGGGCGCGAGTTCTCCGGTGGGAATCTGGGTGTCGTCGGTGGGCAGATAGCGGGAGGCCTTGAGCCTGAGCTGATGGTCAAGCACTGAGCCTGCATTCTCACCATCGAGGTTGAAATAGGCGTGGTTGGTGAGATTTATGACTGTCGGCGCGTCAGTCTCGGCCTGGAGCTGGAGGGTGAGTTGATTGTCATCGCTCCAGGTGTAGGTTACTTTGACGTCAAGATTGCCTGGGTAGCCTTCTTCGCCGTCGGCAGCGCGATAGGTGAATTCCACACTGTTGCCGTCGGCGCGGCTTTCCCAGATGCGGTTCATGAAGCCTGTCGGACCGCCGTGGAGGGCGTTGGGGCCGTTGTTGACGGCCAGTGTGTAGTCTTTCCCGTCAAGCGAGAAACAGCCGAGGGCTATGCGGTTGGCGAAACGGCCTGGCACTTTGCCGGCGCAGGGGCCGTCGGCGAGATATGATGCGGGGTCCTTGTAACCGAGCGCCACGTTGGCCAGACGGCCTTCGGCGTCGGGAACATTGATTGCCACAATGCCTGCTCCGAGTGACGACAGTGTCACCGAAGCGCCTGATTTATTCGTAAGAGTGTAGAGTGTGATTTCTCCTGCGGGAGAGTTTGCTTTTGAGATCTGGATATTCATGAAATTGGAATTGATGAAGCCGCTGACGGCATGCCCTGAGGGTTGTTTGTCTGTTTCTTTACGGCGGTCTCCGTCAAGGAGAACCACCTATTTATAGTTATTAAATGCAAATATAGTAAATATTCATCGTCCTGCCAATACCGCAATCCCAAAAAACCGGCCCCGGCTGTTAAAAATAGTTCATCCGGCCTCGGTATGGAGCCGGGCCGGATGAGTTGTGATGTGAAGAGGGGTGTTCAGGCTTTTTCCTTGATTGCGTTGCGTAGACGGTCAAGGGCTTCGCGGATCACGGAGCGGGGTGAGGCTACGTTGAGGCGCATGAAGCCGCGGCCCTCGCGGCCGAACATCTCGCCGTCGTTGAGCGCAAGACGTGCGCGGCGCACAAATAGGTCTGTCAGGCCGTCGTGGTCAAGTCCGAGACTGCGGCAGTCAAGCCATACAAGGAAACTGGCTTGCGGGCGCAGTGGCCTGATCTGAGGCATGTTGGCCTTGCAATAGTCAATGACGAAGTCGATGTTGCCCTCGATGTAGCGTAGCATTTCTTGCCTCCATTCCTCGCCCTGGCTGAAGGCCGCTATGGTGGCTATTGGGGCGAAAAGGGTTGGTTCGTTCAGTTCGTTGGCTGTCAGCCAGCTGAAGAAGCGCTGGCGGATCTGCGGGTCGGGCACTATGGCGTAGGAACTGACGATACCTGCTATATTGAAGGTTTTTGACGGGGCGCCGAATGTGATGCTGCAGGCTGCTGCTTCGGGGCTTACGGATGCAAAAGGAATGTGGCGGTTGTCCCAGAGCGCCATGTCGGAGTGGATTTCGTCGGATATGACGAGTATGCCGCGGCGGTGACAGAACGCGGCGAGGCGGCGGAGGGTCTCGCGGTCCCAGGTGATGCCGGCAGGGTTGTGGGGGTTGGAGAGGATGAGCAGACGGCATTTTTCGTCAGCGACTTTTTCGAGATTGTCGAAGTCCATGCTGTAGCTGCCGTCGGGGTTTTCCTTGAGCGGGTTGAAGACCACTTCGCGGCGGTTGCCTTCGGGCGTGAGGCGGAATGGGTGGTAGACCGGGGGCTGGATGATCACTTTCTCATCTTCCCTGACGAAGACGTTGATCACCATGCCGATGCCTTTCACTATGCCGGGTATGTAGGTGATCCAGTCGCGTTCCACCTCCCAGCCGTGATGGTCGGCGATCCAGCGGATCACGGTGGGCCAGTATTCGGCGGGTTCTACGGTGTAGCCGAAAAGTGAGTGGTCGAGTCTCCGGCGCAGGGCGTCGGTGATGAAGCCGGGGGTCTCGAAATCCATGTCGGCCACCCAGAGCGGCAGGAGGTCGGGGTCGCCGTAGCGCTCTTCAAGTACGTCGAATTTCAGTGCTCCGGTGCCTTTGCGGTCAACCGGGCTGTCAAAATTATATTTTCCCATTGTTGAGTATGTGCGTGAAGTCAGAGGGCGTTTTTTACAACCTTTTTTATTTCGGTTATGACTCCTGCAGGGCCTGGCGGATGTCATCGAAGAGGTCGTCGACATCTTCGAGGCCTATTGAGAGGCGGATTGTTGTGTCGAGAATGTCGATGTCGCGGCGTTGCTCGTCGGTGAACGGTCCGAAGATGGTGCTCGCCGGGTGGATGGCGAGAGAGCGGTTGTCGAAGAGGTTGGTGGCGCGGCGTATGAGACGGAGATTGTTGATGAAGCTGAAGCAGGCGTCGCGGTCGGCGAGGTCGATGGTGAGCATTGCGCCGGCTGTGGGACCGAACTGGCTGCGGGCGAGATCATGATAGGGGTTGTCGGGCAGCCCTACATAGTTGACGCGCCTGATGGCCGTAAGTTCGCGGAGGCGTTCAGCGAGGGCCTGGGTATTGGCCGACTGTATGCGGTAGCGGGCGTCGAGATTTTCCAGTCCGAGAGTCTGCATGTAGGCCGCATGAGGGGTCATGTATGCGCCGAGGTTCAGAAGCATTTCCGAACGCATTCGTTTTTCGAAACCCTCGTAGGTGCCGTAGTCGATCACCAGACCGCCTATTGATGTCGCGCCTCCGGAGAGATATTTGGTGCTTGAGACTATCTCGATGTCGACGCCGAGCGCGTGGGAGTCGAATTCTGTGAACGGTATGGCGGTGGTGTCAGCTATAAGCGGAATGTTGTGGCGATGGGCAATCTCGGCCAGCGCGCGGAGATCAGCCACCTCCATCTGCGGATTGGTGATGATTTCGAGATAGATGCAGCAGGAGTTTTCATCGACAGTCTTCTCCACTTCGGCAAGATCGGTCAGGTCGCAGAGGCGGGCTCCTACACCGAAGCGGCTGAGTGTCGAGGTGATCAGCGCGTAAGTGTTGCCGAACATGTGGCGCGATGTGACGATGTTTTTGCCTGCTCCGGCCACGGCCATCAGCGAGTTGCTGATAGCGGCCATCCCGGAGCTGAATGCAATGACATCTTTGGCTCCGGTGAGATCCTTGATCTTGTTTTCGAAATATATGACGGTCGGATTGGTAACTCTCGAATAGTCCGGGGCCGAACTACGGCCGCAGAAAGCATCGGCCATCACGTTGGCGTTGTCAAACTCATAGGCGGCGGTGTGGTAGATCGGCATGCTCAGAGAATTGTAAGCGTCAGGGCTCTGGAAACGTGTGTGGATTGCTCGTGTCTGTTTTTTCATGACATATGTGTGATGAATTTGTCGCAAAGATAAATATAAAAAATGAAAACCCTGCAAACAAAGTTCACTGCGACAGCCGTTACTTTGACACTTTTTGCCATATCGGCAGACGCTATCGCATATCCGGTGGAAAATCATTAGTTTATGTGGAGAAAAATTCGTAACTTTGCACCCCGAAAAATCAGAATCAATCATTCTCGAAGAGTTTATATAAAAAATTAGATGATAGCTGTTAACAATTTAGGAATCCAATTCGGCAAGCGTGTGCTCTTTCAGGACGTGAATCTCAAGTTCACTCCGGGCAACTGCTATGGTATAATCGGTGCGAACGGAGCCGGCAAATCGACTCTTATGCGCATTCTCAGCGATCAGCTTTCGCCCACTCACGGCACTGTGAGCCAGGGTCCAGGCGAGCGCATGAGCGTCCTTGAACAGGACCACTTCAAGTTTGACGACTGCACGGTGATGGAAACCGTGCTCCGCGGTCACACTGTGCTCTGGGATATCATGCAGGAGAAAGACGCTCTCTATGCCAAGGAAGATTTCTCTGATGCCGACGGCATCCGCGCCTCTGAACTGGAGGAGAAATTCGCCGAACTCGAAGGCTGGAATGCAGAAAGCGACGCTGCGGCCCTCCTTAGCGGTCTCGGCATCAAGGAAGACAAGCACTATACTCTCATGCGCGACATGAGCGGTAACGAGAAAGTCCGCGTGCTTCTCGCCAAGGCTCTTTTCGGAAATCCTGACAACCTGCTGCTTGACGAACCTACCAACGACCTTGATCTTGACACCGTGGCATGGCTCGAAGACTATCTTTCGAAATTCGAAAACACTGTGCTTGTGGTCAGCCACGACCGTCACTTCCTTGACTCCGTCTGCACCCACACTCTCGATATCGACTACAACAAACTCACCCTCTTTGCCGGAAACTACAGCTTCTGGTATGAGTCATCACAGCTCGCCCTGCGCCAGCAGCAGCAAGCCAACAAGAAGGCCGAGGAAAAACGCAAGGAACTTCTTGAATTCATCCAGCGCTTCAGCGCCAACGTGGCCAAGTCGAAGCAGACCACCTCGCGCAAGAAAATGCTCGAAAAACTCAATGTCGAGGAGATCCAGCCCTCATCGCGCCGCTATCCCGGCATCATCTTCACCCCCAACCGTGAGCCCGGCAACAAGATTCTTGAAGTCAAGGGCCTCACAGCATCGGTCGATGGCGAGATCCTTTTCAAGGATGTCAATTTCCAGGTGGAGAAGGGCGACAAGATCGCTTTCCTCAGCCACGACCCGCGTGCGATGACTGCCCTCTTTGAGATCATAACCGGCAACCGCAAGGCTGACGAGGGCACCTATGAATGGGGCCAGACTATCACTACCGCCTATCTGCCGCTCGACAACTCTGCCTTCTTCAACTGCGACCTCAACCTCGTTGACTGGCTTTCGCAGTTCTCCAATGACAGCTCAGAGATCTATCTCAAAGGCTTCCTCGGCAAGATGCTGTTCTCAGGCGAGGAGGTGCTCAAGAAAGCATCAGTGCTTTCCGGTGGAGAGAAGATGCGCTGTATGATAGCCCGCATGATGATGGCCGATGCCAACACTCTCGTACTCGACTCGCCAACCAACCATCTTGACCTTGAGTCGATCCAGGCCTTCAACAATACGCTTCAGGCCTTCAAGGGCAATCTGCTTCTGTCAAGCCATGACCATGAGTTTATCCAGACTGTCTGCAACCGCATCATCGAGCTTACTCCAGGCGGTACGATCGACAAGATGATGGACTATGATGACTATATCACCGACGAGAAGGTGCTCGCCGCCCGCGAAAAGCTCTACCCGCAGAAAGCCTGATCATCTCTTCCGCAGGCCGTCACTGACAAAATAGAAAACCCGCAAGCGTGATCTGAATCCGATACACGTTTGCGGGTCTTTTTTTCTGCCTTCATGCAAGGATATGAATTGTTTCCCGGCAAGTCTGTAGATAGCGGTCAGGCAGTAGAAAAAACGCTTCGGACCGCAGTCGGTCCGAAGCGTTTTTTGTGATTTTTATCTGCTGATGCAGGATGTGCTTATTTGCAGATGGCCTGGTGCATTGCCTGGAATGCCTGGGCTATGCCGTCTTTGTCTTTGCCGCCTGCCTGGGCGAATCCGGGCTGGCCGCCGCCGCCACCCTTGATGGCTTTGGCTGCCTCACGTACAATCGCTGAGGCGTTGAGCCCTTCCTTGACAAGGTCATCGGTGAAAGCCACGGTGAGCAGCGGCTTGCCTCCCATGTCGACTGTGGCTGCGATAAACGCAGTCTTTTCAGGTGACTGCTGGCGCACTCCGAAGGCAATTCCTTTGACCACATCGGGCATACGGACACCGGTGATCGACACGAGTCTGATGTCATTGACGGTCTCGGCTTTGGCAATGGCATCGGCTGTGAGGTTGCGGATGCGTTCCTGGAAATATTCTTCGGCCTGCTTGCGCAGTTCGGCATTTTCCTCGATAGACTTGCGGAGAGCCTGGAGCACGTCAGGGGCATTGTGGAGCAGTTCGCCGACTTCACGCATGTTGTCTGAAAGCTGGTCGATCATGTCTTCGGCCACTTCGCCGGTCACTGCCTCGATACGGCGGATGCCGGCGGCGATGCTCGATTCGGAAATGATGCGGATCATGCCGATATTGCCGGTGTTGGGCACGTGGGTGCCGCCGCAGAGTTCTACTGAGTCACCGTATCTTACCACACGCACTTCTTCGCCGTATTTCTCGCCGAAGAGAGCCATTGCGCCCATTTCAAGAGCTTCGGCTATCGGCATGTGGCGGTGTTCGTCAAGCGCGATGGCCTTGCGCACGTTGGCGTTGGCTATACGCTCTGCCTTGCGGAGTTCTTCAGGAGTGACTTTCTGGAAGTGAGAGAAGTCGAAGCGGAGCATTCCGGGCGACACGTAAGAACCTTTCTGTTCCACGTGTGAGCCGAGCACTTCGCGGAGTGCGGCATGGAGCAGGTGGGTGGCGGTGTGGTTACACTCGGTAGCGCGGCGGTTGGCTTCGTTGATGCGTGCGGTGAATTCGGCTTCCACGTTGGCAGGGAGTTTCTTGCTCAGGTGAACTGCCTGGCCGTTTTCGCGCTTGGTGTCGTAGATCTCGATCTTTTCGTCGGCCGATTCGAGCCATCCGCTGTCGCCTACCTGTCCGCCCATTTCGGCATAGAACGGAGTGGTGGAGAGCACTATCTGATAGAACTCCTTGTTTTTCTGAGTCACCTTGCGGTAGCGGAGTATGCGGGTGGGTGCTGAGGTCACATCGTAGCCCACGAATTCGGTTTCGCCTTCGCTGACGGTCACCCAGTCTGTGGCTTCTACAGCAGCTGCGTTGCGGGCACGGGTCTTCTGGGCTTCCATCTCGACGTCGAATTCCTTTTTGTCGAGAGTCATGCCGTTTTCCTTGAGTATCAGTTCGGTGAGGTCGAGCGGGAAGCCGTAGGTGTCATAAAGCACAAAGGCTTCTTTGCCCGAAATCTCGTTCTTGCCCTGCTTGCGGGCGTTTTTGATGGCCTCGTCGAGAATGGCGATACCCTTGTCGAGAGTGCGGAGGAAAGAGTCTTCCTCTTCTTTGATCACCTTCATGATGAGCTCGCGCTGTGCAGCGATTTCGGGGTAGGCTTCGCCCATCGAGTCGATGAGGGTGTTGACAAGCTTGTACATGAACGCCTGCTTCTGGTCGAGGAAGGTGTAGGCATAGCGGACGGCACGGCGCAGGATCCGTCGGATCACATAGCCGGCCTTGGCGTTGCCGGGAAGCTGGCTGTCGGCGATCGAGAATGCGATTGTGCGGACGTGGTCGGCAATCACGCGCATGGCCACGTCGACCTTGGCGTCTTTGCCGTATTCCTTGCCTGAGAGCTGCGCAATGCGGCTGATCAGCGGAGTGAACACGTCTGTGTCATAGTTTGATTTCTTGCCCTGGAGAGCCATGCAGAGACGTTCGAAGCCCATGCCGGTGTCGATCACCTTGGCCGGGAGCGATTCGAGAGAACCATCGGCCTTGCGGTTGAACTGCATGAACACGAGGTTCCAGATTTCGATCACCAGAGGATTGTCTTTGTTGACAAGCGATGCGCCGTCAGTCTGAGCGCGTTCTTCATCGCTGCGGAGGTCGATGTGGATTTCCGAGCAGGGACCGCAGGGGCCTGTGTCACCCATTTCCCAGAAGTTGTCGTGTTTGTTGCCGTTGATGATGTGAGATGCGGGGAGATGCTTTTCCCAATATCCGGCAGCCTCGTCGTCGCGAGAGAGTCCTTCGTCAGGCGCGCCTTCAAACACAGTGGCATAGAGGCGGGCCGGGTCGAGCTTGAGCACGTCCACGAGATATTCCCAGGCCCAGTCTATGGCTTCCTGTTTGAAATAGTCGCCGAACGACCAGTTGCCGAGCATTTCAAACATTGTATGGTGGTAGGTGTCCATGCCCACTTCCTCAAGGTCATTGTGCTTGCCTGAAACGCGGAGGCATTTCTGCGAGTCGGCCACTCGCTGGTATTTCGCGGCTTTATTGCCCAGAATGATGTCTTTGAACTGGTTCATGCCGGCGTTGGTGAACATCAGGGTGGGGTCATCCTTGATCACCATCGGGGCGGAGGGCACGATGTGATGGCCCTTTGAGCGGAAAAACTCTTTGAAAGATTCGCGTATTTCCTTAGCTGTAAGCATAATTTATGGTGGTTTATTTGATATTTTCAGATATTTTCGGGCCTTCCGGCCAAACAACCCGCAAAGATACGAAATTTTTTGGCTTGTCTCCGCATTATCGCACTAAATACGGGCGGGGCGGGTGTAACTTTGTGCGTAAATTTAACCGTACAAGTGTACAACCTCTTATAATGCGCTATGAAAATACCTGCTTCTGCCACAAAGGGCAAAAAATGTGCGGCCGCCCACCGCCTCCCTGTCTCGCAAAAATTTTATAATGAGATTTCAGCCCGCATCAGATCGTCATTCGCATCTGTAAGCCCGTCAGATGCTCTCGCTGAGTCGGCGATATGCTGCGTGGAGTCATATCTGCGCGAGGGTTTGTTGCCCTCCGGCGCGGTGGTTGAATCCGTGCGGCTGATGTTTGCACTGCTTCGGCCGGAGATAGACAAAGCTATGGCCCGTTCGGCGGCGGCCCGCAGGCGCAGGCGCAAGCCGCAGACTGACGCGACTGTCACTGACGGTGCTGAAAATGAGCCGTCGTCTGAGTCGATATCCGATGCCATTCCTGAGTCTGTCAGGGAAATGGCTGGCTCTGATTATGATCCTGAAAAACTTGCAAATATTTTCAAAGCCCTTTCGCGCCCCTTTGATGAAGACGAGGAGGATAAAGACGATGAGGAGGCCGGAGATGCCGCTCCGGCCGTCATGCTCAACCGCCGCCAGCGTCGCCGTCAGGAGCGCCTTCAGCGTAGGGATGCCCGCAGGTTGGCAAAGAGACGATGAAAAAAACATCGGCAGTGCCGGGCTATATATTCGCGGCAAATCACTACTTTTGCGGTAAAGTAAGAAATGTCATGGAAAATATTGAAAAATCGCTGCCCGACTGGGCTTTTCAGATGAACTGTGCCGTTACCGTGTGTGATGCCGACGGAGTGGTGGTCTATATGAATGAAAAGGCACTCGAAACATTTTCGAAACACGGAGATATGCGTGGCCGCAATCTCATTCCGTGTCATAATGAAAAATCAGTAAGCATGATCCGTCATATGCTTGCCACCGGTGAGTCAAACGCATATACGATTACAAAAAACGGTGTCCGGAAGATGATCTACCAGACACCGTGGCGCGTTGAGGGACGGATTGCCGGACTTGTCGAGATCTCGATGGTGATTCCGGCTGAAATGCCCCATTATGACAGAGGCTGAATCTGATCAGTCCTCAAGATAATAGACAATCGTAGAGACTACGCGGACTTTCTTGATGAAGGGAGTCGAGGAGTCGCTGTCGTCAATCGAGAACTGTCCCTGCGATGCAGTCTTGATTTTTCCCACACGGCTGTCGCTGTCGGCTGCAAACTGGTCGGCTGCCGAGCGAGCGTTTTTGGTGGCCTCGGCTATCATTTCAGGCTTTATGGAGTTCAAGCCTGTGAACTGATAGTTGATATAGGAATTGGAGAATGCTATTCCCTCTTTGAGCAGTTCAGACTGGCGGTTGAGCAGCTCGCGCACCTTTGCCACCTTGGTGGTAGTGACGGTCACCGTGCAGTTGATCGAATAGTTGTAGCTGAACGAGTCGGAGCGGTAGCGGTTCGAGGTGGCGTCATAAGCGTCAGGCGGATTGACTGAAATTTCGTCATCGCTGATACCGTTTGAGGTCAGGAATTTCACGATTTTGGCATTGTTGCTGCTGACCTGGTCATAGATGGTCTGAAGATTGTTGCCTGCCAGTGAATAGGTGATGGGCCAGGTGACGAGATTGGCTTCGACCTCACGTTCGGCGAGTCCGCGCACTGTCACTTCGCGGTCGCGGAAAGCGATGTTGTCAATGCCTGCTTTCAGGCAGAAACCGGAAATCACCATGCCGAGGGCTATGATGCCGGCTGAGATAACAGAAGATGATTTCATAAATGCAGATGAGTTAAATGTTAAGTTGATAATATTGATGTTTGAATTTGTGAGGATGGCAAAATTAGCATTATTTGCCGGATCACGCCAATAAAGAATGGAAAAATTTGTAAATTTGTAGTTCGATTTTCCTCTATACTGATTTCAAAATAAACGGACGCGAGGGTTATAAGAAAAAATCCTTGCGCCTGACAACTGATGATATGGCAAAAAAAATAGCTGAGACCCCGCTGATGAAGCAATACATGGAGATGAAGAAGAAACATCCCGATGCCATTCTGCTTTTCAGGGTCGGTGACTTTTATGAGACTTTTTCCGAAGATGCGATAGCCGCGTCAGAAATTCTCGGCATAACCCTTACGCGAAGGGCCAACGGGTCGGCCCAGTATGTGGAGCTTGCCGGATTTCCGCACCACGCTCTTGACACCTATCTGCCGAAACTCGTCAGGGCCGGCAAGCGGGTGGCCATATGCGAGCAGCTGGAAGATCCGAAGACCACAAAGAAGCTTGTCAAGCGCGGCATCACCGAACTGGTCACCCCCGGAGTATCTATCAACGACACTCTGCTTGACCATCGCGAAAACAACTTCCTCGCGGCTCTCAACTTCGGTAAGCAGACCATCGGGGTGGCCTTTCTCGACATTTCGACCGGCGAATTTCTCGCAGCCGAAGGTTCGGCTGACTATATAGAAAAACTTCTCGGCAATTTCGCTCCGAAAGAAGTGCTCGTGGAGCGCGGCAACAAGAAACTGCTGGCCGACAGCTTCCCGGAACACTATCTTGCCTTCGAGCTCGACGACTGGATTTTTACCGAAGACGCCGCAATGGACCGTCTGCTCAAACAGTTCGAGACAAGTTCGCTCAAGGGCTTCGGAATCAACGCCATGCCATCGGCTGTCGTTGCCGCCGGTGCCATTCTCCACTATCTTGACATCACACAGCACACCCACATATCACACATAACCTCGATAGCCCGCGTGGAAGAGGAAAAAGCCGTCAGGCTCGACCGGTTCACAGTGCGGAATCTCGAACTCGTCCAGTCGATGAGCGATGACGGCAAAAGCCTCCTTGACGTGATTGACCGCACTGTAAGCCCTATGGGGGCGCGACTGCTGCGCCGGTGGGTGCTCTTCCCGCTGAAAGACGCGAGAGAGATAAACCGGCGCCTCGATATCGTGGAATATTTCTTCCGGGAGCCTTCAGAGCGTGATGATCTTAAAGACGCTCTCGCCCAGATAGGCGATCTGGAACGCCTGATCGGAAAAGTCTCGGCCGGGCGCGTCAATCCCCGCGAACTGATCCAGATGCACCATGCCCTGTCAATGATCGGGCCTATAAAGGAAATCTGTCTTTCTTCCGGACAGCCCGCACTCGAAAGCATAGGCCGTCAGCTCAATCCCTGCGCCGAAATGGCCGCACGGATAGAGCGCGAGATAGCTCCTGATCCGCCTACGGCCATCAATCGTGGGCCGGTGATCCGCGAAGGGGTCGACAGCGAGCTTGACGAACTGCGCGAGATTGCCTACAAAGGCAAGGACTATCTTCTGCAGCTTCAACAGCGTGAAAGTGCGCTGACCGGAATCCCCTCGCTCAAGGTGGCATATAACAACGTGTTCGGCTATTATATCGAGGTCACCAACACTCATAAAGACAAGGTGCCCCCCGAATGGATCCGCAAGCAGACCCTTGTGAACGCCGAGCGCTATATCACAGAAGAACTCAAGGAGTATGAGGAGAAGATTCTTGGCGCACAGGACAAGATAGCTGTCATCGAGCAGCGCATCTACACCTCTCTGGTCCAGGATCTCTGTGAATACATCCCCGCCATTCTTCTCAATGCCCAGATGGTGGCGCAGCTCGACGTGTTCGGCTCGTTTACACGTGTGGCTCTCGAAAACCGTTACAACCGTCCGGTGGTCGACGATTCTCTTGAACTCTCACTTGTCGAGGGCCGCCACCCCGTGATCGAGAAAGAACTGCCTCCCGGCGAGCCTTATATCACCAACTCGGTCTCCCTGTCGAACAACGGCACGCAGGTGATGATGATCACCGGTCCGAACATGTCAGGTAAATCGGCTCTTCTGCGTCAGACGGCACTGAATGTGCTTCTGGCTCAGATCGGCAGTTTCGTGGCAGCTGACAGCGCGCACATAGGCATTGTCGACAAGATTTTCACCCGTGTGGGCGCGAGCGACAATATCTCGCTCGGAGAGTCGACATTCATGGTCGAGATGAACGAGGCGGCCTCTATTCTCAACAACATGAGCCAGCGGTCGCTGATACTCTTCGACGAGCTCGGACGCGGTACTTCGACCTACGACGGCATTTCGATAGCCTGGGCCATCGTGGAGCATATACACGAACACGGTGGCATCCATCCGAAAACTCTCTTCGCCACCCACTATCACGAGTTGAATGAAATGGAAAAAAGTTTTAACCGGGTGGTCAACTATAATGTATCGGTGCGGGAAATCGACGGCAAGGTTGTCTTTCTCCGCAAACTCGCCCGCGGGGGCAGCGAACACAGCTTCGGTATCCATGTGGCAAAACTCGCCGGCATGCCCCAGACCATTGTCAGGAGGGCCGATGAAGTGCTCCGCCATCTTGAAAAAGTCAACCGCGAGAGCGACGAGCAGGTGAGCCGAAACCTCTCGGCCGTAGCCGATGAGGCTGAAGGAATGCAGCTGTCGTTCTTCCAGCTTGACGATCCGGTGCTTGCCCAGCTCCGCGATGAGATCCTCGATCTCGACATCAACAACCTGACCCCTATGGCGGCTCTCAACAAGCTCCATGACATCCGCACCATCCTCACCGGAAAATAAGGAGTAGGAACGGCACCGGCGTTCAGTCACGATGCAAGCGCATCGCTACATTGCTCCCCATACTTAGACCCCGTTCCCCGGCCATAACAAATATTGGGGGAACGGGGCCTTATTCCATGATCTGCGAGTACTGTAATGAAATTAGGTAATCGCCATTGAGACAATTGTATAGGTGCGGCAGTTATTCAGTCCGGTGTTCGCGGCGGTAGGCTGTGGGGGAGGTTTTGCGGGCGGCTTTGAAGCATTTCCCAAAGTAATTCAGGTCGGAAAATCCGCAGTCGAGGGCTATTTCCTTGATCGGGCGGTCGGTTTCGCTCAGCAGGGTGGCCGCGCGGCTGATGCGGCTTTCTTTGAGGAAGTCGGCCGGCGTCACGCCGAGCAGCGATTTCATCTTACGGTTCAGGCTGCTGCGGCTTGTGGCTGTAGCGGCTGCCATGTCGTCAATTCCGGCATCGGGGTTGCCGAGGTTCTGATTGATGAAGTCCATGACGCGGCCCATGAAGGCCTCATCGGCGGGGCTGAGGGTTGCGGTCGACGGCTGTTGCTGTTGCTGCGGGGCGCTGTCAGGCGGAGTGGAGAGCTCGGCTGATTCGGTGTGGCTGTCGACGAGCCTGAGATAGGCGGCGAGCAGTTCTTTCTGCTTGCGTTTCATCCTGCGGATGTAGACTATGGTCCAAGTGACGCTCACTATGATCAGGAGGATGGCGAGGATGTAAAGCACATAGGCCGCGGGCGTTTCCCAAAAGGTCGGAGTGACGATCAGGGTCAGAGTTCGTGTGTTGTCAAGCCAGTTGCCGGAGCTGTCGGAGGAGCGGACATGCAGGCGATATTCTCCCGGATCCATGTCGAGGAAGGTCACCGAGCGGTTTGTGCCGAGGTTGTTCCAGTCGCTGTCGTCCATCGAGAACTGATATTGCAGATCTTCGGTTGAGCCGTAGTCGAGTGCGGCGAAATTGATAGTGATATTGCGTTCGTCAGGCGAGAGGATGATGCTGTCCGTGCGGGCCGAAATCAGGCTGTCGGGGCGGTTTTGGAGGGCTACGGAGGTGAAGATGACCGGAGGCACGGGGCGCAAGGCTGTGTTCGCACGGTCAAGGTTGACCGAGATCGCTCCGTCTTCAAGTCCCAGAAGCCACCTGTTGTCGCCGAGCCGTAGCGGAGCGGCCTCGCTGAAGTGCATGTGGCGGTGCCAGAATGATGCGGGATAGGTGACGGTGCGGCCTGAAAGCGGATCAAGGGTGTAGATCATCTTGTTACTGACCACGAGAATGTCGTCTGCACTGCCTGTCGGGGCAAGCGAGAGGGCAACGTCAACGGGCATACCGGTGCGCGTGTCGAAGTGGACGAAGCGCGCGCTGTCGGAGTCGGCTGAGATTTCGGGCGGGAGCATGTTGACACCGTCACTTTCAGTTGCGATGAAGAGTCGGCCTTTGGCATCGGGGAGTATGTTCATGACGGCGATGTTGCCGAGTGAGGAGTCGTCGCCGGGACGGCTGACATGCAGGCGGAAAGATGTGCGGTCGAAGCGTTTCTCAGCGGGAAGGCCCACGGTGAGAAATCCGCCGGTGGTGGCGGCGGTGATAAGGCTGTCGCCTATGATGGCGAGCCGGCGCACACGGACGGCATTTTGCGGATAGTCGGCAAATTGACCGAGGTGGATGAATTCCGGGGCAACCGATGTAGGATTCAGGACACAGTCGATGCCTTTGCGCATGGTTGCAAGCCACATGCGGCCCTGACGGTCGAAGATGATGTCATAAATATCGTTGGCCGCGGGTGTCAGGCCCGGTTTCGCCGGATCGTGGCGGAAGTTTGTGACAGAATAAGCGTCGGCTGACTGCGGTGTGAGCCTGAACAGGCCGTCGGGTTTGCTGCCGAACCACATGTTGCCCTGCGGGTCGGCCGACATTGAGTAGATCGGAGATCCGAAGCTGACGAAAGAGTCGTGGAGATGTCCGTCACTGCCGAGATACCTGGGCGCGGCGCTGAGATCAGAGTAGACTGCCACGGCTTTGCTGTCGCTGTAAGAAATCCATATACGCCCTTTCGGATCGCGGACGCAGCCGCGGACAATCGAGGGCTCAGGATGCGCGAGATAGGTGTAGGGGAGTTGGCCGAGGGTCAGGCAGAAGGCGCCGTCGTTGCTGCGCAGCCAGATGTTGCCTCTTGAATCAATGGTACAGCAGGTCAGAGAGCCATCAGGAGCATCGATGCGGGCTATCGTGGAGTAGGGGCCTGCGGCAGAGGGGGCAGAGAGGACCGTGCCGTCGCGGGTGATGAGCCAGGCGGTGCCTGTGGAGTCGGCGCGCGAGTAGAGGAGGTCTTCGTTGCGATAGCCGCCGACATTGCCAAGTTGGCGGGTGTCGGGCGAGTGGTATTTCAATTTCGGACGCTCGTCAGTAAAGGCCGCCGATTCGACCGGGTTGGAATCTGACAGCAGGATATATCGGCCGTCGGCGCATTTCAAGACGGTCCGGCCGTCAGTAGCTGTCTGTATCTGACTGACATCGAAGGCCGTGGCGAGTTTCTTTTCAAGCTGTGAATGAATGTCGGTGAAACGGTGGGTGGAGAGGTTGAAATACAGAATTTTGTCGTCGATACGGCACCACAGACCGCCTGTCGATGCGGGTTTGATGTCGCGGAAGCGTTCGGAGTAGGAGCGTGCCTCGTCGTCGATCTGCGGGCGGATGTGTTCGAATTTGTAGCCGTCAAAGCGGTTCAGACCGTTCCATGTGGCAAACCACAGGACTCCGTCACTGTCTTTGGCAATCTGCTTGACCTGACGCTGCGACAGACCGTCGTATTCATCATAGTGTCTGATATGGCAAAACGGAGTCGCGGCAAAGGCGGCAACTACGGCTGTAAGAATCAGAAAAGTGATGAATGACAGGCTGCGTTTCATATCGCAAATATAATGCTTTTAATCGAATCGGCAGTTTGAAAAGCAACAAAAAACAGAGTGCGATTCCATCAACGGGCCGCACTCTGCTATCGCGTATATGAATGTGTGTTTAAAATACTATCGCTGTTCGATAAATTTTAGAAAATAAGCTTCTCAACTTTGATGCTTCCGTCGCTGCAAAGACGGCGGACGATGTTCAGACCTCTCGCGGGAGCGTTCAGACGGCGACCCTGGAGATCGTAGATCTCGATTATCTCGCCTTGGCCGTTTGCGTCAGCTTCAATTTCGCTGATTCCGGTCACAGAACCGTTGATGACGGCTGCTTTGGGGCTGAGACCGCCGAATTCGTTGACAGCCTGGATTGAATAGCCGCTTTCATTGGCACGGCTGACGGCCGGGTCGACTGTCATTGAAGTTTCAGTTGTGAATCCGATGACTTCATCGCCCTTGGTGATGAGATAGCAGATGGCATAGGGCACGGCATCCCATGAGATCACGCCATTGCTCAGGCCGGCTGAGGGAGTAGCGCAGGATTCGGTCTTGATGACTGGTTCCCAGTTGTCGGATCCGGAGAGGACGTTGCGCACGGTGTACTGTGCCGCCTCTTCGTCAGTGAGCGAGTTTTTGGCTTTGCCGTAGACCTTTTCGCCGTTGTCCATGTAGTAGTATGTGTCGCGGCGCTGTGAGAGATCGAGGGGATTGCCGTTGGCGTCAACAGTGTTCCAGTCGGCCCAGATTGCGGGGAGTCCGCCCATAGTTTCATACCATCCGGTGGCGGGGATCGTCACCTCGGCGCGGGTGTTGAGGAAGACGGTCTTGGGGTAGTTGTGCCAGGGACGGCCGAGCCATACGGAGGTTTCCGAGGGCACACCGGGAGCTGTGATTGTACAGTTGTTGAAGACATAGCCCCATTTTACGTCCGTTCCGTGAGAGGGAGCCACGATGTAGCCGCCGCTCTTGCGGTTGATGTAGAGGATGGTATTGTCAATGAAGATGTCACCGCTGTTGTAGATGAAGTCTACAGCACCTTCGATGAATGAATTGCGGACATAAGCGCGGTAAGCTGAGGTTGACGGAGTGATCCAGGTGTCCTGATAGGAGAGCATGGCTACGTTGTTGAAGATGGTGCGGTCGCCGGTGGTGTTGAGGGCGAGAGCCTGAGGACCTTCTTGACGTTCGTGGCCGTAGGAGTTTTCGAGAGTGATGTTTTCGAATAAACAGTCGTTGGAATTCACGACTACGGTGGCACCTACGCTTACATGGAGGGCATTGTCACCGCCGCAAAGCTTGTCGTCGAGGATGACGGTTTTGTCACGGTCCTGGCCGATGATGTGGAGCATGGGCTTGGATGCGGGGATGTCGACGTGTTCGTTGTAGTTACCGTTTTTGACGAAGATGAGCCAGGGTTTCACGCGGTTGGCGGGAGCGGCATCGATGGCATCCTGGACGGTTGCGTAGTCACCGCTGCCGTCTTGGGCTACGATAGCGTCAAAGAGACGTGCTTCGGGCTGTGAGCGCTCCATTGTGGTGAATGTCAGAGTGGTGCCTGCGAAGGCGTTGCCGCTGCGGTCGGTGATGGCTCCGGCGGGAACGGTGAACGTATAGGTGGTGTTGTAGTCAAGACTGTTGTAGTTGTAGACGATGCTCTTGCCGCTGAGGGTAGGAGCGATGGTCTCGCCGTTGAGAGTGGCGTTGCCGGTGCCGGTCAGGACTTTTTCGTTGAAAGTAAGGATGATTGAACCGGTTGCGGAAGCTCCGTCAGCTCCGTCGGCGGGGATGGTGCTTACGAGTATGGGGGGAACATCATCGTTGGCGCTTTCGCGGTCGGCGAGGATGTAGAGTTCGGCGATGCTGAGACCGTCATTGTCGCTGGTGTTGCCGACGAGCGGAGAGGTGCGGTCAGGCATGAAGCGGATCCAGACGCGTTGCTGTCCGGCAGCTTCGGCGGGGAGGTTGAACTCGTTGGAAGTCCAGCCTGATTTGAGGTTGTAGGTGCCGAATGGGTTGAAGTTCTGGCCGTCGGTGCTGTACTGTGCGTTGATGACGGTATAGGAATTGTAGGAGATGCCGAGGGCGGCAGAGAGGACGAGGTTGGTGTAGCCTACGGACGAGAATGACACTTCAAAGTAGTTCTGCTCCGAGAGGTTTTTCCAGATGCGTGCACCCCATTTGCCATTTTCAGCGCCGTTGCCGACACCGCGTGTGAGCCAAGAAGTGGTCTTGCCTTCGGGGTTGCGGAGGCTGAGCAGGCCGGCGTTGTCGCTTTCGGCTTTGTAGTCAGCGGCGCGCTCGCTTGCAGGCTGGTCGAAATAGAAGTCCCATCCGACAATGTAGTCGTCGGCCGAGAACACGGCGGTGAGGTTTTTCTCGCCGTCCATGCGGATTTCACGCGAGGGAGCCGTGGTGTTGTCTTCCCAGTTGTTGAAGGTCAGGATGCGGTTGTTGACAGTGGTGAGCCGGACATCGGTGCCCTCTTCGTAGTAGTGGACGCCATCAACTACGTTGCCTTCCGGGGCGAAAAGCACCTGATTGACATTGGCACCGCCCTCGATTTTGAGGTTGAGGGGGTAGACGTTATTTTGATCGAAATTGGCGGTCAACTCAGTGTTTTCGCTGATTTCAAACGAGTAGGGGTTGGCAGTTGAGACTGTCTTTCCGGAGGCATCGGTCCAAGAGGTGAAGTGATAGCCGAAGTTTTCAGTGACAGAGACCGTGAGGGCGGTTCCGGCATCGAATTCAGCTCCGCCGGGGGTGCAGGAGATGGTTCCGGCTGCGTGGATAGCGGATTTCAGGCTGAGAGTGTAGGAGGGAACTTCTTCGATCGCACCGCTGATTTTGCCTGAGAGTCTGATGTTTTGGAAAGCATATTGTTTGCTTGCATCAAGGTCCTTGATGTAGATTCTGATAAGGACAGGCCCGTCAGTGGCAGGCAATGAACTGAGATCGTATTCGCAGAGCGAGTAGTAGGGCTCGTTTTTGACGAGTGCGGGAGTGATATTGGTGGCGACAAGAGACTCGGAGCCGTCAACCGTCACGCCAACGTCAAATTTGCCGCCGTTGGTGCCTACGCGGCTTGCCTGAAATGATAATTTTCCGGGCTGGAATTTCAGACCCTTTTTGGGACGGATGATGAATGAAAGAGCGTTGGCTTCATCATTTGCCGTGTTTTTGCCGACAACGGGTTCGACCATCGTTGCCGAGATGCCGCCATCGGTACGGACACCCTTGATCAACAGGTTACTGCCGATCGAGAGACTTGCAACCGAGGTTGTGCCGTCAAGCGAGGCAACTGCGTTGAGATCGCTTGCAGGGCCCTTGTCGAAAGGCCATGAGTAATCTATGTCAGAGTCGACTGTGGTGGCGCCGGCTTCCTCGGCGGCGGTCACTGTGAAATAGTCGAGATTCCAGTTGGTTGTGCCTACTGTGGGGAGCAGACGGACGATGACATTGTCTTTGTTGTTGGCTGAGATTGATACGCTTGCTTTGTTATATATGTACCAGGCCGCGCTCGTGTCGTTCGTGCCGCCGTCGAACCATGAATTGCCTCCGTCGACTGACATGATGAGCTTGACGGGAGTTACAACATTGTTGCCCGGAGCCATTGCATAGTCGATGCTGATGCCCTTGTAGCCTTTGGTCGGGAAAGAGAATTCAAAGTAGGCTTTATGCTGCGAGGGATCGGTGTAGTCAGAGCAGTTATTTTCAGCAGAGCTGTTGTCGATGCGGAAAACGTAGTTCTGATAACCTTCGCAGAGCTGCCAGTAGCGGTTTTCGCTGTAAGCCGACATAGAGTAATCGGCTGAATTGCCTACGGCTTCGTCAGGACGCAAGACTGGGACTTGGTCTTTGAACCAGTAGTGGCCGATGGCAGCCCAGGCATTTCCGTTGGGAGTGTAAATTTGCTGAAGGCCTTCGCCTGCGGCTTTGTCATAGCCACCGTCGAAAGTCCAAGAGGCGAGCGTGGTCTGAGCAGAAACGCCCGCGACGGTTCCGGCAGCTATAAGGGCCGCAAGAGCCAATTTCTTTAAATAGTTGGATGACATGGAATAAGGTATAGATTTGGTTATGATGCGTATCAGAGGATCACTTTTTCGGTTTTGACAGAGCCGTCGGAGTAAAGGCTGCGGGCAATGTAGAATCCTGACGAGGGATTACTGACACGGCAGCCCTGAAGAGTGTAGTAGCTCGTCTCGACAATTGTGCGGTCGCCCTCGATTTCAGCTATGCCGGATTCGCCGGAGGCAGTGGCCCAGCCGTGGAAGCGGATGTCGGAAAGGCAGATGGTCTTTCCGGTGGCTGCGGAGTTGTACCAGGGGTAGAAACGCAGACGGAGCGACTTGCCGCCTTCAAGCGAGATGATGGGGCGGACGGTGCCGTCGAGCATAGTGTTGGCGGGCATACTTTTCTTTTCATAGATGAGTTTGGTGTCGGAAAAATCATCTTCGGTAGAATAGTAGACGTGGACACACATTCCGTTGCCGCCGCAGCCACACATGTAGTAGCTGATTTCGTCGATGTTGAGTGTGGTTTCAGGCATGGCTGTGATGCCGAATTCGATGTAGCGGGTAGAGACCTCGTCGATTTCGCCGGCGGGCCAACTGTCGCCCTGAATGACATTGCGCTGAGTCTTGCGCGAGGCCTCGAAGCCGGTGCCTTCGGGCCAGACGGTGTTGGCGTTGGGGTTGGAGTATTTCTGCAAAGTCATGCCTACCCATGATTCCGGTATGACGGTGGCGGGTCCTGAAAGAGTGTAGCTGTCATCTTTTTCAAGGCGCCAGTAGGCGGTGACTTCGGTGCCACCTGAGAGCTGGACGGCAGAGGCGGTGACGGGGATCTCTGTGGACTTGCCTCCGGCGCTGACAATGATTTTCGCATCGTTGTTGTCAGATTCAAGAGTCATGCGGACAGAGAAGCGCCTGATGATGGTGCCGCCTTCGTAACTGACGCTTGCACTTTTGCTCCATTCGGTCAGATCGGTCGAGACTTCGGCATTGCCTTCGGCTGTGACGGTGAGCTGACCGGCTGCGGGAGTGAGGTCAAAGGCTGTCACCATGAGTTCCTTGGTCAGAGTCTGACCTACATAGCCCCGGCCGAGGTCGGCGGCAGAGGGGCTGACGCTGAGGTCGGAGGTGAGACGGATGTGCTCGGACATGACACCGGCTTCACGGCAAAGGCCTGCGAAGCGGCGGGCGATCAGGGCGGCACCTACGGCGCTGAGGTGGGTGGAGCCGTCGCCGTCACTGAGAATCGAATGGCAGTCAGAGTCGCCGTAGCTGAGATAGAGGTCGGCTGTGGCGGTAGTGAGGTCAATGAAGGGAACGTTCATCTCGTTGGCAACCTGCTCCATCTGCCAGACATAGTCCATAGAATTGTCAGATGCAGCTACTTTCTGAGAGGTTAAAACGCCGCTTGAGGTCAGTTTCGAGAAATTGTCACCGAGGTCGTGGCGGCCGTTGCGGCGGATGTCGTTGCCGGAGAAGTACATGCGGCAGATCGGGCCGACAAGGATAGGGATGCAGCCGGCATCGCGCGTCTCGGTGACGTATTTGCGGAGATATTCTTTATATGTGGTCGAGGGGTTGGTGCCACGGTAGTCTGTTGCGGCAGCCTGAGCGTCATCGCCGATGGATTTGTAGTAGGCAATCAGTTCGTCGCCGTCCATGCCCTGCGTCTTTTCATCGTTGTGAGCGAACTGGATGAGGACGTAGTCGCCGGGCGACATCTGAGTCTTGACAGAGGTCCAGAAGGCGGCTTCCTTATAGAAACTTTTGCTTGAAGCGCCGTTTTTGCCGCGGTTGTTTACTTCGATTCCATCGAGGAACTGTTGGAGATACTGACACCACCCTCTGGTGATGGTGGCCGATTCGTCGTAGTTGGCCATAGTGCTGTCACCGATGGTGTGGACCTTTTTCGCAGCATCGGCCGACTGAGATCCTCCAAAGATCAGGGCGGCTGCCGCGAGCAGGGATGCAAAATTTTTCATGGACTTATTGAGTTTGAGATATTGATTTGTGATGCAAAAAATGTGCAATTGTAATAGTGCAAAATTATCTCAAACTGACCTCAAAGGAGGGTAAAAAAGATTCAAAGCAGTGGTGATAAAAGGTAAAATCGTGTCAAAAGCATTGATTTTTAGCTCTTGACACGATTTTACGGTTTGATGTAGCCTGTAAGGCGAAACTTTTCTGCTTTGTCAGGAAAAATTTATCAGTTCCTGCGACCGGGACCGCCGCCGGGTCCTCTGCCGGGCCAACCGCCGTGGCCTCTCATGAAATCGCCTCCGCCTGCGGCCGAAGGTTCGTTGCCTTTGCCGAAGGTGTTGAAGCGGTAGCTCAGAGTCACCATGAAGTAGCGGGTGAGTGAGTTGTAGCGGGTGTCATCGATATAGTTGGCGGTGACGTTGCGGCGGATGTTGTTGCGCTGGTTGAGAAGGTCATAGACTTTCACGGCGAGAGTCAGAGCCTTGTTGCGCAGGAACTGCTGGGAGATGGTGGCGTTCCACATCCATGTGCGTGTGTCGTAGCCGGCGGCATAGCCTGAGGTGGCCGAGTAGTTGATGTCGGACTGCAGGGTGAGTCCCCAGGGAGTGTAGTAGGTGCCGTCGAAGCGTCCGCCGTAGGTGTGTACTGTCTGGTCGGCGTTTTTCTGAACACTATTGAAGGTGGTTTCCATTGAATAGCGCGGGCGCAGTTCGAGTTCGAAATGATCGGGTCGGAAAGTGATGCCCGGACTCTCGTTGATTCTAAAGGAGAGCGAGGCGTTGCGCTGGCCGTTGTTGAAACCTACCGAGCGGTTTGCGTTGACGAAGACGTGGTTTGAGAGGCTCCATTTCTTGTTGCGCAGGGGCATGGAGAACATGTTCATCACGCGGCCGCTCCAGACACCGTTGACGTTGGCATAGGTTGTTTCGCGTGTACCGTCATCCTTGATGAGCGATTTGGAGATTATGGAGTTCTGTGTCATCTGGAAGTCGCCCATGAGCATGATGCTTCGCTGCGATTCGGTGTTGAAATCCTGGAAGCGGATGTTGACGTTGTGGGTGAACGATGGGTCGAGGTTTGGGTTACCCTGGATGATGTTGGTCGGGTTGGAGATGTCGGCCACGGGCTGCAGCTGGGCCATAGAGGGCTGTGATGAGCGTCCGCGGTAGTTGAGCTGGATGGATCGGCGCTTGCTGAATTTGTAGCGGTAGCGCAGGAAGGGGGCGTAGTTCCACACCCAGCGGTCTATGTTTTTGTCGGAGTTGTCGAGGTAGATCGACTTTGACATCTGCGGCACCAGTGAGAGGCCTGCTTCGAGAGTTGAGTTTTTGGTGACTTTCTTGTAGCCGAGACGGATGTTCTGGTTGAAGGAGTTGTTGCGGTAGCGGTTTGAGTAGTCCGGATCGGGTTCGATTGTGGTCAGGGTGCCGTCGGGGTTGAGGGTTACGGGGGGCATGATGTCACCATATTCGTAGTCATCAGGGATGTTGTAGACGAGTTTGTCGGCGTTGTTCCAGCGGTAGTTCATGCGGTAGCTGAAGGTGAGGAAGTTGCCGTTGCTGACGTTGCCGAGCGGTTCGGTCCAGGTGAACTGGCCCATCACCTGGTTGCTCCAGGTGTGGTTGTCGTTGTACTGGTCGAGGAGGTCTGATGTGTCCTGGGAGTTGTCGGCGTCTTCGTCCATGATATATCGGATGAAGTCGTTGACCGATGTGCCGGTCTCGATTACGTTTGAGTATTTGTATTGTCCGGAGATCGAGAACGCGCGTCCGCGGTGGCGCTTGAAGTTGTGGGAGTATATGAGGCGTCCTCCGAATTCATATGAATCGCCGTCGCTGCTGCTGCGGGCATTGTTTTTACTTGCCTGCACCATCGAGGAGTTGAAGTAGTCTGTCAGCTCGTGGTCTTCAGATTTGTTGAAGTTGAGCGAGAAGTTGGGGCGGAATTCGAGGGTGTTGAATGAGTCTGGTTTCCAAAGCACACGGAAGTCACCGCGGAAGTTGTTGCCTCGGTCGCGGACGGATTTGTTGATTTTCGAATATGTGGAGTAGTCTTCGAAAAGATACTGGCGTTCCTGTCTGGTGATGGTCTTTGCATCGGTGTTGCTCCACATGATGTCGCCGCCTACGCGGATGATCTCTTCCTTGCCCACGTTGAAGTTCAGGCCGAGTGCTCGCGATTCGGTGATGCCGTTGTTGCCTCCGAAGCGGCGGAAGCGGCTGCCGTTGCTGTCAGTGAAGCCTATCTGGTTGGTGTTGTTGAAGTTGCCGAGGAGTGTTACCTGGTTTCCGTTCCAGAAACGGTTGAGGTTGAAGGAGCCGGTGTAGCGGTCATCGGTTCCGTAGCCGGCTTCGGCGGTGCCGAACCAACCCTGGTTCATGTCTTGTTTGAATGTGAGGTTGATGACAGTCTCGTCTTCTCCGTCATCGACTCCTGTGAGCCGGGCCATATCGCTTTTTCGGTCAACTACCTGGAGTTTGTCGATGAGGTTGGCGGGAAGGTTTTTGGAAGCTACCTGGGGATCGTCGCTGAAAAATTCCTTTCCGTTGACAAGGAATTTGCTGATGGTTTTTCCGTTGGCTGTGATTGATCCGTCGGTGCCGACCTCTACGCCGGGAAGGCGTTTGAGAAGGTCTTCAACCACGGCGTTTGGCTGTGTGTGGTATGAGTCGGCGTTGTATTCAACGGTGTCTTCCATCACTTTGATGGGGGTCTTTACGGCTACCACGCTGACTTCGCCGAGCATGTGGGAGGATTCTTTGATGCCGAGCACTCCGAGGCGGAGGTTAGAGGCTCCGACGGTGACAGGTTTTTCGAGGTCGGCATATCCGATGTAGCTTACGGTGAGAATATATTTTCCGGCTTTTATGCTTGAGAGTGTGAATTTGCCGTCGATGTCTGTTGTTGTTCCGGCTATGAAAGTGCTGTCTTTTGCAGCAACGAGTTTGATGGCTGCTTCAAGGAGCGGTTCCTGTGTGTCGAGATCTTTCACTATGCCGGTGATGTTTGCGGCTAAGGAGGTGGTGAATGAAATCAGAAGGATGGTGAACAGCAATGTTAAACGGTTGAAACGTGTCATTCTTTTCAGTTCTCTTTTTCAGTTCTGTTGGTTGGTGGATTATTGTTGACTGTCAATTCTGACCGTAAAATTACTCAAAAGTTTAATCGGGCGGAGGCTCTTATCTACCTACAGGGTGCTTTAGACGATGAATCGGGGAAAAAGCCGGAGTTGTTAAAATGTGTTATCTGCCGGTGTCTGCCTGACGGTGATTTTCAGAAGAAATCAGGCGGCCCTATGAACAGCATAGGGTCGCCTGATATTTTTATGCTTTTTCCGTTGAAGGGTTTGCTGAAGGATGATTATTCAGAAACAACTTCGAAGGGCACGTTTACAGTAACATCGCGGTGGAGCTTGATGATAGCTGTGTAGTTGCCGACTTCTTTGACGGGGTCGAGCGAGATGAGCTTGCGGTCCACGTTGTGGCCGAGTTTTTCGAGAGCTTCTGCAATCTGGATGGCGTTTACAGAGCCGAAAATAGTACCGGTAGAAGAGGTCTTGGCACCGATGGTGAGCTTAACGTCCTGAAGAGCGGCTGCGGCGGCTTCGGCTTCAGCCTTGATGCGTGCGAGCTTGTGGGCGCGCTGACGCTGGTTTTCAGCAAGAACTTTAAGAGCTGATTCGGTTGCAATCACTGCTTTGCCGGTCGGGATAAGGTAGTTGCGACCATATCCGTTCTTGACTTCGACTACATCGTCTTTGTAGCCAAGGTTGGCGATGTCTTCTTTGAGAATGATCTTCATAATTCCTGATAGCTTTTAAAGTTATTTCATCAAGTCGGTAACGTAGGGGAGGAGGGCAAGGTGGCGGGCGCGCTTAACGGCCTGAGCCACACGACGCTGGAATTTGAGCGAGGTGCCGGTGATGCGGCGGGGAAGGATTTTGCCCTGTTCGTTGAGGAACTTTTTCAGGAATTCGGGGTCCTTGTAGTCGATGTATTTGATTCCGCTTCTTTTGAAACGGCAATATTTTTTCTTCTTAACGTCTACCGACAGGGGAGTGAGGTAGCGGATTTCAGATGCTTGTGCCATGATTTAGTTCTCCTTTGCTTCTTCAGTGACTGTGGTTGTTTCTTTAGCGCGGTTGCTGCGACGCTTTTCAGCGTATTCAGCTGCATACTTGTCGAGACGGAACACGAGGAAGCGAAGCACGCGTTCGTCGCGGCGGAATGCGGTTTCAAGTTTCTTGACGAGGGTGGGATCGCCGTCGAACTCAACGAGTGAGTAGAAGCCGGTAGATTTCTTCTGGATGGGATAAGCAAGCTTGCGAAGGCCCCAGATTTCTTCGTTTACGATTGATGCGCCGTTGTCGGTGAGCACCTTCTCGAATTTTTCTACCGCTTCCTTCATCTGCTGGTCAGATAAAACGGGAGTTAAAATGAAAACGGTTTCGTAATGCATTTTGGTTGATTAATTATAGTGATTGGTGTTTGTTTCGGTCCGCCGGAAATTCGGCGGGCACACTTTTTCGGCTGCAAAGGTAGTGATTTTCCAGTAACCGGCAAAATTTTTCTGATAAAGTTTGTGCGCAATTGCGTTATAAGATGCAAGATAAGTAACGACTGTCCGGCATGTAGGCTGAACAGTCGTTACATAAGCTACTATCGGTGCGGGTTATTGGTATTCTTCTTTGAGTGAGGCTGTGATTATTTCATTTTGGTGAATTTCAAGCCAGAGAAATCAAAGGTTGTCGGTGACAGGAGTGTGATGACGTTTGGTTCGTTTTTGGGAGCCGGTTTTGGCCGTGCGTCCGGGTCACGAACGCCATTACGGACGGTAACTGTGATTTTGTCAAATACTACGGTTTTCCCGACCACTTTTCCGGAGTAAATGTATTCGAAATGATAACCCTTACAGTTTCCCGGTGCGATATCCTGAGCCATGTTCATTATAACTGTGCCGTTGCCTCCGTCTGTGAATGTGGCACTTGCTACCATCACGCCGGTTTTACCCAGTCCCAATTTAGCCAAAGTAGAGTGTGCCCTCCAAATACTTCCGTCGTTGCTGACAAATGTGTTGAAAGTGTCGTCTTTCTTGTCTTCCGGAATCGTAGTCGTAGCGGGGCGTTTCTCTGAAGCCTGTGGCTTGGCGGTGGCGACAGGTTTCTGAGCCGTTGCCGGAGTATCGTCATCAGGCAGTTCCCGTAGGCGTTTGATAGCGTCGGGCACACCACCGGGGTAGGTGCAGATAGTTATTATTTCTTGCACAAGGCCTCCGTCAGCCGTAAATGTTTCCGTTTTTTCTTTGTCGGGCTTATCGTTATTGCCATTGTCTTTATCTGGCAAAAGGCTTTTGACAAGTGTCAATTTATGGCCGTCGGGGCCTATGAGCCGGTCGAAAGTGGTCAGACCATAGGTCACGAGAGAGCCATCGGGCTGAGGAATGATAATGGCCTCACCTTTTTTCCCTAAGGTGTTTTCCCACTCAACAAGGATGATGCCTTTCTTAAGGCGGGGATTGGTTATCCGAAATTCTTCGGAACTTGAAAACAGCATGTGGTGGCGATATTTGCCGAACCCCGGAGCCGTTGTCCCCTTGAATTCGCGGCTGAGTTTTTTGGCCCGCATGAAATCGCTCGGAAGCAATTTGAATTCAGACCTTTTTGTGGTGAATGTCTGAGTGAAGTCGGGACGTGAATTTATGAAATCCAGTTCCAGATACATCTGATGCTTGCTCATGTCTTCCTTGTCATTCATTTCATAGATGCCTGCCAAAGGGATTGAAGCAGAAGCGCCTGTTGCTGTGACAGTCATGACGGCAATGCACAGTGTGCGGAAGGCTGAGTTCAGAGTTGTTATTTTCATATTGATTTTTTATTTTTATATTTGTTATTACTCCCAGCCGTCTGTGTCAAAGCCGGCTCCGGAGTTGGCTGGGATGAAGAGTTTGCCGTTGACGTAAACTCCGTGACGGTCAGCGATGTCTTCCCATACGATGATTGGCGATTCGAGTTTAGTGCCGTTTTCTTCGCCATATTCCACCTGTTCGTCAAGAAGCAGGTAGCCGTTTCGGGCTACACCTTTATAATAAGTCTGGTAGCCTCTGATGCGGCCGTCGGTGTAAACGGTAGATTCTGACAGAAAGGCTCTGACATCATCTCCGTCGCCAACTTTCCAAAATGACCATCCGAGAGATTGCTCGCAAATGTCGGTTGTTTCGGTGTTGACGAGATAGGCTTCGTCGACTTCCTGTTCGGCGAGTTCGGGTGCGAGGAGGGGGAATTTTGAACGGGAGAAGGCAAGGGTGTCGAGATAGCCTTCGGTGCCTGTGGCGATGTTGCGGACTTTAACCCATCCGTCGGCCGGAAATTCCGTAAAGCGGAAGATTTCGCCCATTGATGCAGGGGCTATTGTTTCTGATTTTGCGTCGGGCGAAGATTTCAGTTCGATTCCCGCCATCTTTACGGCGACATAGGTTTCGGGAACTTCTTTCGAGCATGAGGCTGTGAGCATGGCTGCTCCGACGGCAATAATTAATGTTATTTTGCTGAATACTGATTTCATGGGGTGAAATGAATTGGTTTATGATTCGGAATAGGGGTATTAGATGCTGTTTTTTACAGTTTCTTAGAAAAAATGAGGTGATAATAGGACGTTGTTGTGAAATGCCCTCTAAAGTGATCACCCCCTGATTTGAGTCTAAGATCAGGGGGTGTAGCCTTGTGGCTGTGGAATATATAATGATTAAGTCAGGTTAAAAAAATCAGGTTATTTATTATTGCTTTTTTATCATTTCTTCTTTGACGCGTTTAATAAGCGCTTCATATGCTTCGACCTGAGAGTCGGAAACCACCCGTTTGGTAGCGGTTGCCATAGATTTCGCTGTGCCTGAGAGTCTCATGAACATACGTAATGAGGCGCGATATTCGTCACGCTGCTCTTCGGTGAGCTTGTCCCACTCTTCGGACCCTGATTTGGGTATGTCTGAGTTAAAGCAATAACCTTCCATGAGGTCGAGCATTTCGTCAAAATCCTGGGGTGTAAGGCTTTCGAATTCCTTTGAATCAAGTTCCTGGGCGCGTTCAGGGTCCCAAGAAGGACCACCGCAGGCGGTCAGGATAGTGCATGACAGACAGATTGCTGTGAGATAAGATAGTAATTTTTTCATGTGATGAGTGGTTGATAAGTTTTTATTGATTGTGTTGGGTGTGGCGATGGATTGCAGATCAGATGCGCGATGTGGGGAGCAGCCCGTGGTTGACAGCGTTGAGTACTAATTCAGCGGAGTTGCGTGCGTGGAGTTTGCTGAGGAGGTGGCGGCGGTGGGTCTCGATGGTGTTGGAACTCAGTCCCATTTCTGCGGCAATGTCATCAGTCTTTTTGCCTGAGGCTATGAGACGGAGCACTTCGAGCTCCTTGGGGCTGGGCATTTCATAGGTTTCAATCAGGCGTCGCAGTTGCTCGGCCCGTTTGCAAAAATATGTGTCGCCATCGGCCACACGGCGGATTGCGGTGGCAATTTCGGATGAGAGCACGTCTTTGAACAATATTCCTTCGACTCCGGCATCAAAATAGTCTTTGATGATCCACAGTTCTTCATGGATTGTGTTTACGATAATTTTGATGCCCGGACAGATCTGACGTATTTTGCGAAGAAGCGTTATGCCGGGCGCGTCTGGCAGCTCGACATCGAGCAAGCATAGATCATAGGTGCGGAATGACGTCTGGGAGAGGGCTTCGGCTGCGGTCATGGCTCCATCCACATGACATTCCTCTCCGAGAATGTCCTCAATGAGGTGGCGCATTCCGCGGAGCACAATATCATGGTCATCGACCAAGAGGATTTTCATATCAGATTTTGCCATAGGGGGTGGTGAAAACGTTGTCTAAATATTTCACACCACAAAATTAGGCAAATGCGTTGATATATAAATCACGGAATTCCGTGAGTGCGGTCGATTTTATTTAAAAAATTTGACGGATATGTGGTTGGTTCCGTTTTTTTCGAAGAAGTTCAGTGTGCCCTGAAGAGCTTTCACACGGCGGTTGAGATTTTCAAGGCCGAGTCCGCCGGATGTGACTGCCGAGGGGTCAAAGGGGGCGCCGTTGTCGGTGATGTCAAGAGTGATTTCTCCTTCGGATTCCGCCAGGCTTACCGTTGCGCAGGTGGCTGTGCTGTGATGGCGCAGGTTTCCGGTCCATTCCTGGATGATGCGGTAGAGGTTGATTGATTTTTCCGGGTCGATGTCAATTGCGCCGGCAGAGGGCTGGTAGCTGACGAATCCTTCGCTTTTCTGGGCGTAGGCGGCTATGAGCTGTGTCAGAGAAAGGCCGTTGAAGCGAGGGGGAAGGAGCTCGTGGGATATGGAGCGGACTTCGTTGCGTGTGGTTCGGATCATTTCTGAAAGTTCTCCGGTGTCACAGCGGCCTGCGGCCAGTGTGAGCTCAATGCCGAGAAGATCGTTGCAGACTCCGTCATGGAGTTCATGGGCGAGGCGTCCGCGTTCCTGTTCGATGCCGTCGAGTCTGGCGCGGATGTTTTCGACTTCGATTTTCCGGCGTCGCGCACGTAGATATATTATCAGTAGGAGTGAGGCTATTATCACTCCTGCCGTTATGAGAGCGATGATTGTGTCGCGCCGCGATTTTTCGGCTTGCAGGTTGGCTATGGCGAGTTCTTTTTCGGCGGTATGATAGCGGATGTTCAGGTCGGAGATCTGATCGTTGATGTCGCTCTGGTGGATGCTGTCGGCAATGGCGATGGCTGTCTGGTAGGCTTCATCCATTTTTTCAATGTCGCCCAGTCCTTTGTAGTTGAGGGCTATGCGTTGCCATAGGCGGTCGAGCGGTATGAAGGGGCGTGAGTCCTGCATGGCCAGAATTTTCTTCTGGATGTCAAGGCTTTCTCGATAACGGCCCATGTCTGTGAGTATGACAAAGCTCTGTTCGAGGAAGCCGATGGATTCGACTGAGGCTTCCGGGACTTTGTCGAGCACTGCGTTTCCGCGGTCAATGTAGTATCTGACGGAGTCGGGGTGGCCGAGACGGTTGTGCATGGCGATTATCGGGGCATAGGTCTTAAGCATGTAGCGCGGGATTCCTTTCTTTTCGGCTACTCCGATGATGTAGCGTTGGGTCTGGAGGCCCCGTTCGTGGTGTCCGGCAAGGAAGAGGGCAGAGCCGAGCGATGATGCTGCATATATCTGAGTCTGGATGTCGTCTGTCAGGCGTGCTTTTTCGAGCCCTTTTTCCGCAAATGATACGGCTTCGTCAAGACGGGCCTGGTTTGCAAACAGGACGGCTATTGAGGTGAGTATGCTGGCTTCAAGATCAGGCGAATCGCTCGATTGAAGCATGGCGAGTGCCTGCTTGTAGCAGATCAGGGCCGAGTCTGTCTGCTGGTTGACGCGATAGGTCACACCGAGGTCAGAGAGGGCGTTGACGCAGGCTGTCGTGTCGGCTACTTCTTCGGCTGCTCTGAATGAAGCTTTGAAGTCGGCTATAGCGGCTGCATTGTCGCCGAGGGTGAAGTGGGCATTTCCTCGTATGGCCAGCAGATATGACTTGTGGCTTGATGCTTTGGCGGGCATTTGGGCAAGCGCATTGTTACACAGGATAACGGCGCTGTCAGGGTTGACGTTGACGTAAGAGTCGATGTGCTGAATGGTCTCTTCGTCGATCTGAGCGGCCAAAGGCAAGGGCGCAACGGCTGAAAGGAGTGTCAAAAAAAACAGAAAGGTCTTGGTGCGGTTCATATTCAGAAGTCGATTGTGAGCCGTAGATTTATTTGACGGCGGGTGAGGTAGTTTGGAACGGCATACTGGATGTTGTTGACATCGGTGACCCAATAGTAGGAGGCTACGTTGGAGATGTCAAAGAGGTTGAAGAGGTCGAGCCCGAACCAGACGCTTTTGATGTGGCGTCCGAAGCCTGAGCGTGATTCTCCTTCTTTGAGTTCGGGCAGAAGGGCGTAGGATAGGCCTATGTCGACACGCTTGTAGGCCGGCATACGGAAGTAGCCCTTGTCGCGTGTGGAGCGGGGTGCGGTGGATGGCAGTCCGTCCATGAAGATTCCGCGCAGGGCGAATTTTAGGCGAGGAAATTTCGGGAAATAGTCAGTGAAAAACATGCCGAAGCTGTAGCGGCGGTCAGTAGGGCGTGGCACTTTTACGCCGTGGAGGTTCTCGCTTGTCTTCATCAGCGAGAAGCTGATCCAGGAGTCGCTTCCGGGCACGAACTGTCCGAAGAGTTTCATGTCGATGCCGGCGGCGTAGCCTGAGCTTTCGTTAAGGCCGGAGTAGACGATCTTCAGGTTGTCTATTTCGTAGGGGACGAGGCTGGAGAGGGCTTTGTAGTATATTTCGCCTGAGAGCTTGAAGGGGCGGCTGAGGGCGCGGAAGGTGTAGTCGGTTCCGGCTATGAGGTGGAAGCTCCGCTGCGATTTTATGTCGGAGTTGAGCAGGATGGTGCGGTTGCCTTTGTCATCGATGACCGGCATGCGGTATTCTTTGTAGAACGGTGACTGGTAGTAGAGTCCGGTGGAGAATCGGATGGCCCATGATGGGGCTTTGTCGGGGATGAAGCCGATGTTGAGGCGCGGGCTGAGGAGCAGTTCTCTGTTGAAGCTCCAGTAGCTGAGGCGCAGGCCGGCGTTGACGGTGAGGAAGCCGGCGGAGGTGCTGAGCTTCCATGCGTCCTGGGCGAAGGCCGAGAGGCGTGTGGAGCTGAGGTCGTGGCGGGAGTCGAGGTTGTAGACCATACGGAGTTCCGAGCCTGTGGCGGGGAGTGAGAATCCGGCAGAGTCGCGCAGCTCCCATTCGCGGCTGCGGTCCATGATTTTTTCGTTCTGGAGGCTGATGCCGTAGGTGAGGGTGTGGCGGGGGTTGAGGGCTGACTGTCCTTTCAGGGCGATGGAGAGTACGGAGGCTTTGAGGCGGTTGCGGGCGTGTTCGTGATAGCGTCCTACGCCGAGTTCGCCGCCTACATCGGAGGTGCCGGCCTGGTCAAGCCAGTATTCGCCGGAAATATCATAGGCCACGAGTTCGTCGGTCAGATAGCCTGAGGCGAGAAGCTGGAGGTTGGTGCCGCGGTTCATGCGGTAGTCGAGAGAGAGGGCTCCGAAGTAGGTGTCGAAGCGGTCTTTTTCATGACCGTCGAAGTAGACGGTGAATTTCTTTGCATCGGCTGTCGTTCCGAAGGTGGTGGTGCGGTTCTGAGGTGTGAATTTATATTGGTTGAGACCGATGTTGCCGAGGAAGGATGCTTTGAGTTTTTTGGAGAACTGCCAGGTCAGCGATGTCTGGTAGTCGAAGAATGCCGGGTTGTATTCGCCTTTTGTGTCCATTGATCCAAGCAGCGAGGAGTTACGTTTGTAGCGGATGCCGTGGAGCTGGGAGAATTTTCCTGATGCTTGGCCGACGGTGAGCGAACCGCCCATGAGGCTTGCGCTGAGCGAGCCTTCGAATGACTGGGGCTGGCGGTAGGTGATGTCGAGGACAGATGACATTTTGTCGCCGTATTCGGCTGGGAAGCCTCCGGTCGAGAAGCCTATGGAGCCGACAAGGTCCGGATTGATGATGCTGAGGCCTTCCTGCTGGCCTGAGGTGATGAGCTGCGGGCGGTAGACTTCGATGCCGTTGATGTAGACGGAGTTTTCGTCATATGAGCCGCCGCGGACGGAGTACTGGGCTGACATTTCGTTTGATCCGGTGACGCCGGCCATTGTGGTGATGAGGCTTTCTACGCTGCCTCCCTGCACGTCGGGACTTTTGCGGAGTTCTGTGGCATCGATTTTGCCGACCGATCCGGTCTGCTTTTTGAGTTCGGTGACTTCGACCTGCTGGAGCATTTCGGTGCTCAGCTGGAGGCGCATGTTGAGGGTGACATCGCCTTTGGCGTCGATGAGCGCGCGGGTGGCTTCACGGTAGCCTATGCAGGAGAAGTGGATGTGAATGGTGTCAGCGGCCGGGCACGACAGGGAGTAGTCGCCTTCGAGTCCGGAGGTGGTGCCGATGATGGTTCCGCCTATGCGGACGGTGGCGAATTCAACGGGTTTGCCTTCGCTGTCGGTGATTTTGCCGTGGATTTTGACTTGTCCTTCGGTGAGGAGGGCAAGCAGGGGGGTGAGGAGGAGCAGGAGTATCTTAAAACGGAGTCCGTGGCCGTGCATTATGCGGGATGTGTTGGCTAAAGATGATTGGTTGTCTTATTACATAACGCGGTGGTGCGTGAAAAATTGTGTGTGTCAGAACTCTATGGTGATGACTCCGGCTGTGTCAGTGGCGGTTACGGGTGGAACTGAGGTTGCAAGCAGGGTCAGATAGGCGTCGAATGCTCCCGGAGCTGAGATGTGGTCGGGCGGGGTCAGTGACTCAGGCAGCCTGTAGGCGGCGGGGACTATGACGGCGATGCCGTTGAGGTCGGTGGTGGAGTGGATTTCGCCTTCGAACGGTTTGACAAGCGGGGGCATGCCCGGCTGTGGTTCGGACGTGTAGCGGACTATGGCGTTGCGGGTGATTTTGCCGTTGGCCACGGCTGCGTGGACTCTGACTGATAACATGTGTCTGGAGAGTGATGGTTTAGAGGTTGTTTTAAATAACCTCTTAGCGGATTCTGACTGTGTGCTGGGCCTGACGGGCTTTGACGTTGTCGTTGCGGCCACGGGTGCGGACGAGGGCTATGGAGTCGATATAGGAGATTTCACCCCGGCCTGCGGAGTAGTGGATGGTGCCGTAGAGGTTGGTTGCAGTCTTGGCAGAGTCGAGGACGAGTGTGAGCTGTTTGCGGCCCTCGGAGCCTTGGTTGAGGGTGACGTATTCGGCGGTGCCGTCGTTGTAGGTCACGGCGAGGGTCATGAACAGGGGCGAGTGGGGGTTGAGCGGACGGGCATAGAGGGTGTAGCGATCGCCGCGTTCCCAGTTGCGCTCTGAGTTGTAGGTGAATGAGATGAAGTCAGAGGGGTTGCCGGCGGTGTTGCGGCGCATGAGCGGTCCGCGCCAGATGTTGACAGAGTCTCCGTCAGGAGTGTCGCGCTGGATTCGGCCGGCGGTTTTTGCTCCGGATTTTTCTACTTCGGCTATACGGGCGTTGAGGATCTCAATGGTCTTGTCGTAGACCTTGACATATTCGGGGAGGTTGTTTCCATACCAGTATAGCGAGGTGTCGAGATCGGCGGTCGTGACTCCGTGGATCTCGCAGATGGATTGCATGAGTGCTCTTTTGACCGAGTCGTTGCGATAGGCTGCTCCATTGGCATCGACTACGGCTTCGCCGGTGTGGAGATCGGCCATGATCTCGGCCATTTTGTCGGGCGATATGACATAGCCGGGAGTTTTTCCGCAGGCAACGAGGAGCAGAAGCAGTGTGGAGACGATGATCAGGGGAAGATGGCGCACGTCGGTGTTCAGAGGGGGGTGAAAGGTGGAATGGTAGGTGGTTGATGTCAGTGTCTGTCAGGAAGTTCCGCGAGGGCTTTCGGGCCGAGGATGTAGCGGTGGTAGAAGAGTATGAGCGCTATGATTCCGCAAGAGATGGCGGCATCGGCGATGTTGAATATCGGCTGGAAGAAGAGGAACTCCTGTCCGCCTACGAATGGGATCCAGTCGGGCCAGACGAAGCTGAAGAGCGGGAAGTAGAGCATGTCAACCACCTTGCCGAGGAAGAGAGGGGCGTAGCCTCCGGCTTCGGGGAAGATGGTGGCGACCTGGGGTGGCATAGGGTTGTTGAAGATCAGTCCGTAGAACACGCAGTCGAAGATGTTGCCTGCGGCTCCGGCTGTCACAAAGGCGAGACATATTATGTAGCCAGCGGGGACTGAGCGCAGCGCCCTAATGCGTATGATGTACCAGATCAGGAAGCCTACGGCAACAATGCGGAAGAGTGTCAGGGCGAGTTTGCTTCCCAGCTCCATGCCAAAAGCCATGCCGTTGTTTTCAATGAAATACAAGTGGAACCAGGAGAAGATCTGCAGGTCTTCTCCCAGATAGAAATGAGTCTTGATCCATATTTTGACAGCCTGGTCGATCAGCACGACAAGGATGATGATCATGGAGGCTATTGCGGTACGGCTTTTGAGCATCGGGCTTTAAAGGGGGGGCGTTAATAAAATCAGTTGAGCAGATTACTTTTTCTTCTGCGAGTTTTTGGCTTCAACGCTGCGGGTGGCGTGGGGGACGGCGCGTAGACGTTCCTTTGGTATGAGTTCGCCGGTTTCACAGCATACGCCGTAGGTCTTGTTCTCGATGCGGATCAAGGCGTTCTGGAGGTGCTGTATGAACTTGCGCTGGCGCTGGGCAAGCTGGCCGGCTTCTTCCTTGGAGAGGGTGCTGGCACCCTCTTCGAGGATTTTGAATGTCGGCGATGTGTCGGCAGTGTCGTTTCCGTCAGTGTTGTTGATCAGGCCGCGCAGAGAGTCGTATTCTTTCTGAGCCTTTTCAAGCTTCTGGAGGATCAGCTCCTTGAATTCGAGGAGCTCCTCGTCTGTGTAACGGGTCTTTTCACTCATTGGATCAAGTGTTGCGTAAAATAGTTTTAGGATATAGATTTACGAAGTAAGAATCTTATTTGTCAAGCGAGATGAGCACACGTGCGGTTACGTCGTCCATCGAGAGTTCCTCAATGCCTTCGGCAGAGTCGGCGAGCGGAACGATTTCGAGAGAGGTGGCGAGCACCTGACGCGAAATGTAGTCGGCGAAGTCACGGATGGCATCGTCGGTGTCGGCTCCGGGAGCGAAGACGAGGCGGATGCGGTCTGTGATGTCGTAGTTGCGGGCCTTGCGGATGTTCTGGATGCGGTTGACGATGTCACGGGCTATGCCTTCACGACGGAGTTCGGGAGTCACGGTGACGTCAAGGGCTATAGTGAGGCTGCCTTCGTTTGCCACGAGCCATCCGGGGATGTCTTCGGAGATGATCTCCACGTCGGAAAGCTCTACCTCGGCTGGTGTGCCGTTGAGGTCGAATGACAGATGTCCGTCGCGTTCGAGAGCAGCGATCGATTTGGCGTCGAGGTTCTTGATGATCTCGGCTGCGGCTTTCATGTTTTTGCCGAATTTCGGGCCGAGTTTCTTGAAGTCGGGTTTCACGCTCTTGACAAGGATGCCTTCGTCATTGCCTACGATCTTGAGGTCTTTGACGTTGATTTCGCTTTTGACAAGGTCCATTATGGCTTCGACGGCGGCGCGGCGCTTTTCATCGGCCACGGGCACCATGATGGTGTGGAGCGGCTGACGCACTTTGAGGTTGACTTTGCGGCGCAGTGCGAGGGCCATCGAGGTGATGTCCTGGGCGAGTTTCTGGCGCTCTTCGAGGTCGGGATCGATGAGCGATGGATCGGCCACGGGGTATCGGTCGAGGTGGATGGAGTTTTCAGAGCCTGTGAGGTCGCGGTAGAGGCGGTCGGCGAAGAAGGGGGCGAATGGCGCCATGAGGAGGGTGACGGTGTGCAGACAGGTGTAGAGGGTCTGGTAGGCTGCGAGTTTGTCATCAGTCATGTCGCCGCCCCAGAAGCGCTTGCGGTTGAGACGCACGTACCAGTTGGAGAGGTTGTCGCCGACGAATTCGCCGATGGCGCGGGCCGCACGGGTGGGCTCGTAGTCGTCAAGGGCTTCGGTCACTTCGCGGATGAGGGTGTTGAGCAGGGAGAGTATCCAGCGGTCGATCTCAGGGCGCTTTTCAACGGGCACCTGCGGAGCCGAGGGGTCGAAGCTGTCTACGTTGGCGTAGAGTGCGAAGAAGCTGTATGTGTTGTAGAGGGTCGAGAAGAGCTTGCGTGAAGTCTCCAGGACGCCTTTTTCGTCATATTTGAGGTTGTCCCACGGCGATGAGTTGGAGATCATGTACCAGCGCACGGGGTCCGCGCCATACTGGCCGATCTGGCCGAAGGGGTCGACGGCGTTGCCGAGGCGCTTCGACATCTTGTTGCCGTATTTGTCGAGCACGAGGCCGTTGGAGATCACGGTCTTGTAGGATATGGAGTCGAACACCATGCCTGCGATGGCGTGGAGTGTGAAGAACCATCCGCGTGTCTGGTCGACACCTTCGGCAATGAAGTCGGCGGGATAGACTTCGCGGTTGTCAAAGGCTTCTTTGTTTTCGAACGGATAGTGGATCTGGGCGTAGGGCATGGAGCCTGAGTCGAACCATACGTCAATGAGGTCTTTTTCGCGGCGCATGGCTTTGCCGGAGGGGGAGAGAAGGATGATGTCGTCGACGTAGGGACGGTGGAGGTCGATCTTCTCGTAGTTGTCTTTGGCGTAGTCGCCGGGAACAAAGCCTGCTTTCTTATAGGGATTCTCGGTCATGAGTCCGGCTTCGACAGCATGTTCGATTTCGGTATAGAGCTGTTCTACTGAGCTGATGCAGAGCTCTTCAGCGCCGTCTTCGGTGCGCCAGATGGGGAGCGGAGTGCCCCAGTAGCGGCTGCGCGAGAGGTTCCAGTCCTGGAGGTTTTCGAGCCATTTTCCGAAACGGCCGCTGCCTGTGGAGGCGGGTTTCCACTTGATGCTGTCGTTGAGTTCCATGAGGCGTTCGCGCACGGCGGTTGTTTTGATGAACCATGAATCGAGCGGATAGTAGAGCACCGGTTTGTCGGTTCGCCAGCAGTGGGGATAGTTGTGGGTATGCTTTTCGATCTTGAAGACCTTGTCAGTGGCTTTGAGTTCCATGCAGATCTTCACATCGAGAGTCTCGGTCTCTTCGGTTGCTTCGGGGTTGTAGGCGTTTTTGACGTACTGGCCCTGCCAGGGGGTGTAGGCTTCGATGTCTACCATCTCTTCAACAAATTTCGGGTCGAGGTCTGAAAGGAGGTAGAAACGGCCTGTCAGGTCGACCATCGGCCGGATGTTTCCGTCGCGGTCGATGAGATGGAGCGGGGGAATGGCGTTCTGCTTTGACACACGGAGGTCATCGGCGCCGAATGTGCCCGCGATGTGGACAATGCCGGTACCGTCTTCGGTGGTCACATAGTCACCTGGTATCACGCGGAATGCGCCTTCGCCGGGATTGACCCAGGGGAGGAGCTGTTCGTAGTTGATGCCGACGAGATCGAGGCCTTTAACCTGGGCTGCGACTTCATAGGGGATCAGTTTGTCGCCTTTAGAGTAGCTGTCGAGAGGCAGATCCTTGGCTTTTGCGTTGAAGAGCGATCCCATGAGGGCATCAGCCGCTACCACGGTCACCGGTTTGCCTGAATAGGGGTTGTAGGTGCGTACTATATTATAGGTGATGTCCGGACCGACAGCGAGAGCAGTGTTGGAAGGAAGGGTCCAGGGGGTGGTTGTCCAGGCGAGGAAGTAGGGAGTTCCCCACTTGAAGAGGATGTCGCGGTAGGGCGCGAGCGCGGGAGCGTTGTCATCAACTACGCGGAACTGGGCCACGCAGGTGGTGTCTTTCACGTCGCGGTAGCATCCGGGCTGGTTGAGCTCATGTGAGCTGAGGCCAGTGCCGGCGGCGGGAGAGTAGGGCTGGATGGTGTAGCCTTTGTAGAGATAGCCTTTTTTGTAGAGTTCGCCAAGGAGCCACCACACGCTTTCGATGTAGCGGTTGTCGTAGGTGATATAGGCGTTCGGCATGTCGACCCAATAGCCCATACGGCGGGTGAGGTCTTCCCATTCGCCGGTATATTTCATGACTTCGCGGCGGCATGCGGCATTGTATTCGTCGACAGAGATCTTCTTGCCGATGTCTTCTTTGGTGATTCCGAGATTTTTTTCCACACCGAGTTCCACAGGTAGACCGTGGGTGTCCCATCCGGCTTTGCGTTTCACCTGGAAGCCCTGCATGGTCTTGTAGCGGCAGAAAATGTCTTTTATAGTGCGGGCAAGCACATGGTGTATGCCCGGCTTTCCGTTGGCGGAAGGAGGACCTTCAAAAAATACGAACGAAGGACAACCTTCACGCTCCGACATTGTGCGGGCGAAGACATCTTCAGCGCTCCACTTTTCGAGCACCGAGTCATTGATTTCCGGCAGGTTCAAGCCGCTGTATTCAGGGAATCTTTTTGACATAGGGTTATGTTTTTGCTAAAAAAGCTATCTGTTGTTATATATTTACAGGTGTTTTCAGAAAATTTTTGCAAAAGTACAAATTATTTCCCGAATAACCTAAAGGGATGGTTTTACCATTTGTTATAGTGTATATTGTCGGCTTTGTATTTGTCTTTCGGAGTCTGCTCGCCGTTGGGGTAGCCGAGCATTACGAGGCTGAGAGGTATGATCTCGTCAGGCATTCCGAAGAGTTTTTTGACGAGGGTGACACGTTCGCTGATAGGGTAGCAGCCACACCAGACTGCGCCGAGGCCTACGGCATTGGCGGCAAGAAGGATGTTTTCGGTAGCGGCCGAGCAGTCCTGCACCCAATAGTCTCTGCCTTCGCCTTCAAGAGGATTGGAGAGGTCACCGCATATGATGATCGCTGCCTGGGCCTTGGCTGCGGGTTTCCAGTTGCCCTGGGCGAGAGAGTCGAGTGAGGCACGTTCGGTAACGACAAGGAATTTCCAGGGCTGGCGGTTGCGGGCTGTAGGAGCGGCCATGCCGGCGCGGAGAAGAGTGTCGATCGTAGCTTCTGAAATCGGAGCCTCAGTGTAGTCGCGGACACTTGTGCGGGTCATTATGTTTTCAATGGCAGCATCTTTTGATGATACGGTGCATGAGGCTGATTCGCAATTGGTGGAGTTGCTGCAGGCTGAGAGAACAAGCGCTGCCAGGGCTGTGAAAACAGAGAGTTTTTTCATTTACGGAAGAACGTGAGAGATAAACAGGTTAAAAGTTGTTGTCGTTGTTTATGTCGATCCTGACTATCACAGGGCGTGTGCCGTCAGGACAAGAGATGACCATTGTCTCCTCTTTCAAAGATGGCTCGCATGAGGTCTGACTTATGGTGGTGCAGATTGCGGCCCACAGTCGCGGGCAGAAGTCGGCGGGACAATGGTCGCCGGGACGGAAGCGAAATTCATCGCCGCTGCTGAACGAGCGGCATGGACCCGCGTCAGGATCGTCAAGAAAGATGGCCTGCAGATCCTGATGGCATTCCCGCCGGAGCACCGAGATCAGGCATCCGGGCGAGGGCATGGAAGCAAGAGACGATCCGGAAACGGACTGAGAAAGTCGCGGGCTTGCAGACGCGACAGCCGGTACAGCTCCAAAACCGAGCGCACCGGCGGCAAGTGATGCTATTTTACAGAAATGACGGCGATCCATTCTATCTGCAAAGTTAAATCATTTCCGCGAGAGTAGGGAGCAAACAATTGTGAAAATAATGAAGATTCCAAATCGAAGTGCAAAACTTTGAGCTAGGAATTATTCATTCTCCTCACTCCTTCTGGCGAGGGGATGCCCAAGCGGCGGGGGCGGCCTAAACCGCCCCCAAGAGCGGACAGCAGCAGAACATACTGGCAATACAAAATAAAAAAGGAGACCGAAGTCTCCCTGAGATTAACTAATTTTGTATTGCTAATGTACAGACAATTAACCTCGCAGCAAAGGTCGCAAATTTTCGCCTTACTGCAAAGAAAAACTCCAAGAAAAGAAATCGCCCTCATTGTAGGGTGCAGTCAATCAACACTTTGTCGTGAACTGAAGCGCAATTCCACAACCAAAGGCCACTATCTGTGGGAAAAGGCTCATGCCAAAGCCCTTGAACGCAGAAAGCGCACCACATCCAACAAGAAGCTCGACAGCGTGTTGGTGTGGCGTATAAAACAGATGATTATTGACCACCAATGGTCACCAGAACAAATTCGTGGCGTGTTGGCCAAGGAAGGCGTTTCCGTATCCATACAGACCATTTACAACATTATAAACGCTGATGAAAGCGGAGAACTGCGCCGTCACCGCAGACATCCCGACTTCCGACGACGACCAAAAGGCGAACGCAAACCCACTAAAGCCACCAACATACCAAACCGCACAAGCATACACGACAGACCGGCCGAGGCCGACGGCAAACGCTTTGGCGATTTTGAGATGGATCTTATTGTTGATGCCTACGGGCACGCGATTCTAGTGCTGCTTGAACGCATGACTGGCTTTGTGATGATGGAGAAACTACCTTACGGAAAAAGAGCCAAGCCATTGTCAAAGACTGTCGTGAGAATGCTGTACGCATACCGTAAATATCTTAAAACCATCACTACTGACAACGGCAGCGAGTTCGCGGCACACCTCGACATAACCGCCGGATTACGCATCAAAGGTCTTGATGATGTGACTGTTTACTTTGCCGACAGCTACTGCTCATGGCAGAAAGGAGCGGTCGAAAACATCAACAAACTCATCCGTCAATACATCCCCAAAAAGTCAAATTTCAATGATTTCACTGACCTATACATCAAAAACGTGGCAAAGAAACTGAACTTAAGGCCTCGGAAAAAACTTGGTTTTTCAAACCCGAAAACCGAGTTCTTCAAACAAATCGCTAATTTTGCACTTGCCAGTTGAACCTGCACAATTGTGAAAATAAAAGAAAAGGCACAATAAAAGGGGTGGAATATTTTATTGATTCGGAAAAAACACTTATTTTTGCATCCGTAAAAACGCGATATGCAATGCGGCAGTAGCTCAGTTGGTAGAGCATCAGCTTCCCAAGCTGAGGGTCGCGAGTTCGAGCCTCGTTTGCCGCTCCGATGAAAACAGGCAGTCGGCTTATAGCCAGACTGTCTGTTTTCTCTATTATTTTAGTATGACTAATGAATGAATGTCCGGAAGTTTCACCAGAGTCAGTGAAAAGATCATTTATCCGAGACTGAAAGACCGTGCATGAAAAATAAACTTCTCATAATCCAGTATTCTCTTGCCGGCGGAGGTGCCGAAAAGGTGCTGTGTGACATTCTGAACCGCATAGATTATGACCGGTTTGACGTTACACTGCTGCTGTTTCAGAAATATGGAGTTTATCTTTCTGCAATACCGGAGAGCGTAAGGATAAAGGTGTTTGATCCGGCGCAGATGGCTTTCGGATGGAAACTGCTGTTCAACCGATGGACGGCAAAGCTGGTTCCTTCAGGACTATGGACACGGCTTAAACTGTATAAAGCCTTGGGACTATGCGGGAAATATGACTGTATAGTATCGTTTATGGAGGGCTGGAGTGTGGCTGTCCATTCGAAACTGCGTTCAAGGGCGCGCCGGAATGTCACATGGGTGCATATAGATATGCTTGCCAATCATTATTCCTCTGGATTTTTTAAGAATGAAGCTGCTGAAACGGAGGCCTATGACCGGATGGATGAAATTGTTTTCGTCTCGGAGCAGGCCCGTGAGGCTTTCTTTAAACTTTTTGCCAGGGAATATCCGGCAAGAGTTATATACAACCTGATTGAGAAGGACGATATAATAAGGAAAAGTTCTGAATCATGTCCGGTTGAAAAAAGGCGTAAGTATGTTCTGTGCAATGTGGGACGGCTTGCTCCGCAGAAGCGTCAGGACAGGCTGATTAGGGTTGTTGCCCGGCTGTGGCATGATTACGGACTTGATGTTGAGGCCTGGATTGTAGGAGAAGGAGAACTTGAGGCTGATCTGCGCAGACTGGCAAAGGACCTGAAAGTCGATGATCGGGTTGTCTTCTGCGGTTTTCAGACCAATCCATATCCTCTTATAAAGAATGCCGATATCTTTGTGCTCACATCGGATGCCGAGGGGCTTCCGGTAGTAGTATCCGAGGCTCTCTGTCTTGGAAAACCTATTGTGGCCACGCGGATAACCGGACCGACAGAACTGCTTGCAGAAGATGCCGGTTTGCTGACCTCAATGGATGAAAAGGAGATTGCTCTCAAGATAAAGGCTCTGTTGGATGACTGCGCTCTTCGCAGTCATTATGAGGCAATGGCCCGTCGGCGTTCAGAAATTTTCTGCCCTGACAAGTCGATAGAGCAGATCTATGCTGTCATAAGTGGTGAAAATTCATAGCCGGAAGTTGCAAAATGGCAGTAAAGAGTTTAGGAAATGAACGGTCGGCCCGCAGGCAGATGGCGGTAAATATGCTGTCAGGGGTCTGTGTGTTTACACTCAATCTCTGTGTGTCATTTTTTTTGACACCGTTTATAGTTGAAAAACTTGGTACAGATGCCTATGGCTACATCGGACTTTCGAATAATATAATAGGTTACAGCAGTCTGCTTACAATAGCTGTCAATTCGATGGCCGGACGTTTCATCACGGTTAAGGTTCATGAAGGAGAGTCGGAGGATGCCAATAAGTACATGTCGTCGATTTTCTATATCAATCTGCTGCTTTCGGCGATAATACTTCTGGCTTTGGCTGTGGTGACTGCGTTTTTGCCGGAGCTGATCAATATTCCGGAAGCGCTTGTCGGTGACGTTCAGGCTCTTTTTGCGATGCTTGGAGTCTCGTCTGTGCTTGGACTGATGACCGGGGTTATCTCTGTCGGCGCATTTATCAGAAACCGACTTGATATCACTAATATCAGAAATGTTGTAGGCAGTTTCATCAGGGTTATACTGATGCTTTTGTTATTCGGGCTTTTCGTGCCTCACCTTTGGTATATCGGTCTGACAGTGATAGTGATGGATGTCTATATCATAGGCTCGAATTATTATTTTTACCGTTTGCTGACACCGGAGCTGCATGTCAAGTGGAAATATTTTGATTTCAAGTATGTAAAGGAGGTCACTGCGGCAGGTGCATGGAATCTTATTTCCCGTTTGAGCGAGATGCTGTCAAGAGGATTTGATCTTCTTTTGGCAAATCTGTTCATCAATGCGAATGCGATGGGCATATTGTCGATCACCCAGATTATCCCTATGATGATTCTTGGCTTTTTCAGTATGCTGTCAGGCAATTTCGCTCCGGAGTTCACACGTCTTTATGCTGTTAAAGATTTTAACGGACTGAAAGCAGAACTTCTCCGGGCGGTGAGAGTGACCGGTTTTTTCAGTTGCATACCGTTAAGCCTGCTTTTTGCCTACGGAGATATGTTTTTTAAACTGTGGTTACCGACTGAGGATGCGGTATTATTATACAGATTGTCATGTTTAGGCTCTTTGGGTATGATATTCGCGATACCTCAGGAGCCGTTATGGGCGATATTTACCATTACAAATAAAGTCAAAAAATCTTCAATCAATCTGTTTCTTAATTCGATAGCTATTTTTGCCACAGTGTTGCTGCTTATGTTGCTTTGCACTGACGATATTACTAAATTGCTTGTTTTGGCTTCAGTCAGAACTTTTTATGGCAGTATTAGGGTTACAACGTTTTTGCCGATATACGGCGCTGTCTGCCTGGGGCTAAGCAAATGGTGCTTTTTCCCTGTGATTATAAAAAACGCTATTAACATAGGCGTAGTGACAGCAGCTTCAATCTTGTTCAAAATATTTTTCCTTGATGTTTCATGGATCGGCATTTTGGCAGGATGTGTTTTTACAACTGCTATCGGGATTGGTGTGTCAACGGTTGTATTATTGACGCACAGCGATAGGAAATATTTAGTTACTCGAATAAAAGATAGAATCGGATGAGTTCTGTGTGGTTAAAAATAGGCATAAGGCTTAAAATGTATGCTGCGAGGTATATGAAATGGCGCTCAACCCCATCTCTTAGCCTATGGCGGACGTTGGTTGTGAATTTTTATTTTTTACCTTTCCGGCAGGCAAAAAAGTTGCCGATATATGTTTATGGAGGTTTGAAAATTACAAAATTTATCGGATGTATGGAGATTGTATGTCAGGCAGCAGAAATGAGTCGAGGGATGATCAGGATAAATGCGCCTTCGGAAGCTCCCGGACTTGGGGAGGGGAATACGGAAATAGTTTTGGGGCATGGTAAAATTATTTTTGAGGGACAAGCATTTATTGGACGTGGCTCAAAACTCCTGTTGTGGGGTGGAGGAGTGCTGCGGATTGGCAATAATGCGTTTATAAGTAATGGTGTGATGATCTCATGTTCTGAGTCTATATGTTTAGGCCATAATTTAAGAATGGGACATCAATGCCAGATAATGGATACGAACTTCCATTATACCTATAATACGGATAAACGAAAGGTCAGAAGAAATAATTCGTCAATTGTATTAGGGCATCATTGTTGGATTGGCTCACGGTCATCAATAATGAAAGGTGTCGAGTTGCCGGCATATACTACTGTCGCATCAAATTCATTGGTGAATAGCAATATCACAAGTCAAGAACGGACTCTTATCGGAGGTTTGCCTGCTAAATTGCTCAAAGATAGTTTTTCACGAGTGTTCAATTTCGAACAGGAATGTAAGATCGCAGAGTTCTTTTCAAAGAATCCATCTGCAAAAGAGTATATTCTGACAGAATCTCTTGACCAATATGACTGATCAGATGAAAATATCTATAATTGTTCCGGTTTACAATGTGGAGAGATACATAGAGGAGTGTCTGAAGTCTGTGATGGAACAGAATTTCGGAGGGGCCTTGGATTGCATTGTCGTGGACGATTGCGGAAGTGACAGCTCGATGGCTGTGGTGGAGCGTCTGACAGGTGCATATACCGGGCCGATAGAATTCCGTATTATAAGCCATGATAGAAACCGCGGGCTTTCTGCCGCGCGAAACAGTGGCATACGTGCTGCCTCAGGCGATTATGTCTCGTTTCTTGACAGTGATGACCGTCTGCTCCCCGGTGCGATTGCCGCAATGGCAGTTGTGGCAGAAAAATTTTCAGGTGTTGATATTGTCCAGGGTGACATGTGGCTTAAGAATCCGACCCGTTTCATGGATTTTCTGTGTGTGTCGCCAGTGCTGTTTCCTGAATATAGCGATGACCGGGCGTGGTGCTCGCGGAGTCTGCTGACTGAAATTCCGATGACTGCATGTGGCAAACTGATACGCCGGGAATTCATAACAGGTAATGATCTTTATTTCTGTGAAGGGCTTCTGCATGAGGACGACATGTGGCGCGTCTGTGCGGCGCGTCAGGTCAGGTCTGTGGCATTCTGTTTCACCCCGGTCTATTTCTACCGTAATGACAACGCAGATTCAATCATCCATCGGAAAGACAAGACGCTGAGTTTTGTCAGTCGACTGAAAATCATAGGTAATATGGTGGACGGATTCGGGCAGTCGGACTATAGGGGCGAATGCCGGTATCTTTTTGATGCCTTGCAGTTTGCAGGCAAGGCCCAGGCGTGGGAGTGTATAGGCGACAAGGCTCTTGCGGGAGCGGAACTGAGGCGGCTTGACCGGATGGCCCGCAAATCAAGGCTTCCGGGCTTGTTCAGATTCATGATCCGCTATATGACGCTTCCGGTGCGGATCGGTGACAGCATGTTTGTGCGCCCGTTCTATCTCAGTTTCATCAACCGTTCGTTCAACAAGCTGATGGCGGAGGGGTAGTAGAGCCGGAGACTGGCTGAAACAATGGGTCAGAGATCTTTGCGGGCATTGTGGTCATCGAGAAAGGCTGCGATGTCAGGGTTGGCGTTGAGAAAACGGCGTGAGAATTTGCGGATTACTTCTGAGTAGCTGTGGATGATCAGTGATTTCACCATTTCCTCGCTTAGCGAGCCGGAGAGATCGAGCTGGTTCCAGTATTTTTTGTTCCAGTGCCAGGCAGGCTGGATTTCAGGATAGCGCTCGCGCAGTTCAATTGCATAGACCGGATCACATTTGAGGGTGAAATAGTTGTCGCGGGCAAAACCATAGCAGGCGAAGATCCTGTCGCAGACACGAAACAGCAGATAGTCTTCACCGAAAGCCATGTCTTCGCTTGTGTGGGGCAGTGAAAGGCAGAAAAGTCGGATTGATTCGATGTCGGTCATGGCTGTAATGTCAATGAATGTATAATGGAGCACAAATTTACGAAAATTGCTTATCTTTGCACGTTCTAATATTGCAAATACACAATCAGAATATACATATGACAGAAAAAAGAGCGCAGTTCGCAACGCGTCTCGGTGTGATCGCAACCACCGTCGGTTCGGCTGTGGGACTTGGTAATATATGGCGTTTCCCTTATGAAGCCGGAGTTCATGGCGGAGGAGCATTCCTTCTCATCGATCTGTTTTTTGTTTTTGTGGTCGGGATTCCGGTGGTCTGTGCCGAGTTTATCATCGGACGCCACACGGGGCTGAATGTGCGCGGTGCATTCAAGGCGCTTGCTCCGAAAAGGGCCTGGGGAGTGGTCGGCTACATGGGGCTGCTCTCTTCGTTTCTGATTCTGAGTTTCTATTCGGTTGTGGCCGGATGGACTATGAAATACATAGCTCTGTCACTGTCTGATTTTGACGGGATAAACACTGTCGAGGGGCTGCACGGGCAGTTTGACCGGTTTGCCTCGTCTGACTGGAGTCCGCTTGTGTGCACTCTGCTTTTTCTGCTGGCCAATTATCTGATTCTTGCCCGCGGAGTGCAGAAAGGAATCGAGCGGATGTCAAACATCATGATGCCGTTGCTGTTTGTGATCCTTGCCGTGTTCTGTGTCAACTCGCTGATGATGCCCGGAGCGGCTGACGGTCTGAAATTTCTTTTCAGCCCTGACTTCTCGCAGGTTACCCCCTCAGTTATGATCGAGGCTATGGGGCAGGCATTCTTTTCGCTGAGTCTCGGCCTCGGTTGTCTGATCACATATTCAAGCTATTTCAGAAAGGAGACACCTCTGCTGCGTACTGCGGGTACAATGGCTGCTCTTGACACTCTGGTGGCCATTCTGGCCGGTGTGATAATCTTCCCGGCGGTCTTCACTTTCGGTCTTCAGCCTGAGGCCGGTCCGCGTCTGGTGTTCGAGATCCTGCCGTCTGTGTTCTGCCGGATGCCCGGCACCATGCTCTGGTCCACGCTCTTCTTTGTGCTGCTGTTTGTGGCATCCCTGTCATCGACAATATCAATGAGCGAAATCTGCATATCCTATCTGACAGATGAGCTGGGCATGTCGCGCCGCAAGGCCACCTTTATTAATATAGCGGTCGCAATGGTGCTTGGTTCGCTCTGCGCGCTGTCATTCGGATCGCTTTCCGGGTGGAAGATATTCGGCATGACACTGTTCAATCTTTTTGACTATGTATCGTCCAACATACTCCTGCCGCTCGGCGGTCTGCTGATCTCTCTGTTTGTCGGGTGGGTGCTCGACCGCGCGGTGGTGCGCCGTGAACTCAGCCCTGACGGCACGCGCCGCGGACTGCTCGGAGCGCGGATTGTGGTTTTCTGCCTGCGCTACATCGCGCCCGTCTGCATAGCCACGGTGTTTGTTTTCGGACTTGGAATAGTCAGCCTCTGAGACTTCCTGTTTTCGAGCTTTAGGATTCCCGCAGGATTCTTGGAGTGCCATAGCGTTCTTTTTGCCATACATATGCCTGCGGATTGAAAAATTATTCTTAAGTTTGTGGAAACAAAACTCAGGGATTCAGGTTTAACCCTATGGGCACACACAAATGCCTCCCCTCTAATCATCAGTTACCAATGAAAAAAAAAACTCTCAACATCATCAAGAACGATCCCTGGCTTGAGCCCTATAGCGCCGCGATCATAGGCCGTCATGAAGACGCTCTGCGCAAGGAGCAGGAACTATGTGGTCCTGACGGCAAACTCGACTCATTTGCCAACGCCCACAATTATTTCGGACTACATCGTCAGGCTGACGGCAGCTGGGTGTTCCGCGAATGGGCTCCGAATGCAACCGGGATCACTCTTGTCGGTGACTTTTCCAAGTGGAAACAACTGAAGAAATATGCCCTGAAGCCGAAAGCCAACGGCGTGTGGGAACTCAAACTGAAACCCGATGCAATGAGTCACGGCGATTACTACAAGATGATCGTCAGCTGGGACGGCGGAAGCGGCGAACGCATTCCCGCATATGCCACAAGGGTAGTGCAGGACGAGACAACCCATCTGTTCTCAGCGCAGGTTTGGGCTCCTGAGGCCTATAAGTGGAAGGTGAAGCGCTTCCGCCCCGACACCCGTCCGCTTCTCATCTATGAATGCCATATCGGCATGGCGCAGGAGAAGGAGGGAATAGGCACATATGTGGAATTCCGCGACAAGATACTGCCGCGTATTGCGGCCGACGGTTATAACGCCATCCAGATCATGGCCATCCAGGAGCATCCCTACTATGGGTCTTTCGGCTATCATGTGTCGAGCTTCTATGCACCCTCAAGCCGTTTCGGTACTCCTGAAGAGCTGAAGAGCCTGATAGACCGAGCTCATGAACTCGGCATTGCCGTGATTATGGACATTGTCCACTCTCACGCAGTCAAAAATGAAGTGGAAGGCCTCGGACGCCTTGACGGCAGCTATGACCAGTACTTCTACGGCGATGGCCGACGCGAGCATCCGGCATGGGATTCGCTTTGTTTCGACTATGGCAAAAACGATGTGATCAACTTCCTGCTGTCAAACTGCAAATACTGGCTTCAGGAGTTCCGCTTTGACGGTTTTCGCTTTGACGGGGTTACCTCGATGCTCTATTACAGCCACGGTCTCGGCCAGGCATTCGGAAGCTATGACGACTATTATGACGGCGGCGAGGACACCAATGCCATCACATATCTGACTCTTGCCAACAAGCTGATTCATGAAATAAATCCCCATGCCATAACGATTGCCGAGGAAATGAGCGGTATGCCCGGTCTGGCTGTGCCTGTCAAGGACGGCGGCATAGGGTTTGACTACCGTATGGCTATGGGTATTCCCGATTACTGGATCAAGACTCTCAAGGAGAAGAAGGACGAGGACTGGCATCCGACTTCGATATTCTGGGAACTGACCAACCGCCGTGCCGATGAAAAGACAATCTCTTATGTAGAGAGCCACGACCAGGCTCTTGTCGGAGACAAAACCGTGATTTTCCGCCTGATCGACAAGGAGATGTACTGGCACATGATGAAGGATGACGACAATATGGCAGTGGCCCGCGGCATGGCTCTCCACAAGATGATCCGCCTTGTGACCGCCTCGACCATCAACGGCGGTTACCTTAACTTCATGGGCAATGAGTTCGGCCATCCTGAATGGATAGACTTCCCGCGCGAAGGCAACGGCTGGAGCTACAAGTATGCCCGCCGCCAGTGGGATCTCGTAGACCGCAAGGAACTGAAATATGATCAGCTTAACAATTTCGACAACGCTATGATCCATCTGATCTCCGGAGTCTATAATTTCCAGTCGCTCCCGGTGGTCAAACTCTGGGAGAAGGACGATGACCAGGTGCTTGCCTATATGCGCGGTGATCTTGTGTTTGTCTTCAACTTCAATCCGGTCAAGGCATTCACCGGCTACGGTGTTCTTGCGCCTGCCGGAGAGTATGAGGTGGTGCTGTCGACCGATAGCGCCGATTTCGGTGGCTACGGCAATATTGACGAGAGTGTCCGTCATCTGACTCAGACCGATCCGCTGTTTGCTCCGTCAGGACGTGAATGGCTGCGCCTCTATATGCCTCCTCGCTCGGCTCAGGTGCTCCGCCTTCTCCGTCCGGAACCGAAGAAACCGAAAAGGACACCGAAGAAGTAACTGCTTTCCGGACTGCACCGGCAGTTTCGGGGATAAGATAAGCCGGGCGGCGCTGATCCAGTTGATATCATATGGATCAGCGCCGCCTTGATGTATTGGAGCGTGAATTGTTCAGACGGGGGCTTACTTCACTTTTACGTTTTTGTTCTTGCCGGTGTAGAGAATTTTTTCCTCTGCCGGGGAGGTGAACTTACAGTCGGTCAGAGTGGCGTTGCTGCAGCTGTTGATGGTCATGGCAGCGCCAGAAGCCGAGGTGATGTCTACGTTGTCAAACACAATTCCTGTCGATTCAGACAGCAGACCGCTTTTCTGCGCGGTGAATATCGAGTTGCTGACCTTGATGTTTTCGATAGGCATTTCCGGAAGACCGTTGAACTTGACGGAAATTCCGGAGTTGAACGAGCTGACGCGGGTGATGGTGATGTCGCGGAACTGTGGTGTAGTCTCGTCGACCGGCGGGATGGTTTTTGGAGCGTTTTTCACCCAGTAGTAGAGGTCGAAAAGCAGAGCTTCGCCAACGATGTCGAGCATGTTGATGTTGTCAATGAAGATGTTTTTGACCACACCGCCGCGTCCGCGTGTGCTCTTGAATCGCAGACCGACATCGGTGCCTATAAACTGGCAGTCAGACACGGCCACATTGTTGACTCCGCCTGACATCTCGCTGCCGACCACGAATCCGCCGTGGCCCTGGAATACCCGGCAGTCCTTGACAATGACATTTTCAGTCGGTATGCCGCGGCGGCGTCCGTCTTCGTCCTTGCCGGACTTGATGCAGATGGCATCGTCACCCACATCGAGAGTCGAACGGTAGATGATCACGTTTTTGCATGATTCCACGTCAAGCCCGTCGCCGTTCTGGGCATATTCGGGATTCTTGATGTAGACACCGTCGATTATAAGGTTCTCGCACATCAGCGGGTGGAGGTTCCAGGCAGGAGAATTCTGAAACAATACTCCCTGGAGATAAACGTTCTTGCAGTTGACGAGCTTTACCATCACCGGACGGATGAAACGCTTTATGGCCTCGGCCTCCTCTTTGGTCATGGCTTTGAGTTTGGCTATGCCGTCTTCGCTTTCGCGTATTTTCTCGCCGTCGATATAGTCCTGCGAGGGATACCAAACGTTGTCGTTCACAAGGATTCCGCTAGACTTGATCTTGCGTCGCCACTGCGGAGGTGTCATCTGGTCACGTTTCACCTGACGCCATGCCGCGCCATTGCCGTCGATCACGCCGTCGCCTGTGATGGCGACGTTTTCGAGATCTTCGCCATAGATCGGAGATATTGCCCGATAGGCTTCATAGCCCTCGTAGACGGTATAAATTGCCGGATACAAGTCCGGGTCCGGGGAAAAGAGTATCAGAGCGCCGCCATCGAGGTGCAGGTTGATGTTTGACTTCATGGCTATCGGGCCGGTCATCCATATTCCGGCAGGTACATTCAGAGTACCGCCACCCTTGGCTGCAAGAGCGTCGATAGCATTGGCAAAGGCCTCGGTGTTGAGGGTTTTGCCATCGGCCACTGCGCCGAAATCCGTGAGGCTTACGGTGTTTGCCGGAAACACGGGTTTGTCGATGACGGGCATGTCAAACGGAAGACCGTCATAGAGATGAGCATAACTTGAAGGGGTAGAGGCATTGACGGCAACAGACGCAGCCATATAGAGCCCAAGCAAAACAGAGGTAAGTTTCATGGAAATCAGAGAAGGTGGTTGGTCAAAAGATAGTTGTTCTGAAAAATGATAAAAAGCGCCTCCATCCGGAGACTCTGGCAAAATTACGAAAAAATAGTCGGAAAAGACGCATAAAAGGAGATAAAACACAGATAATGATATATTAAAGAGGCTTATGTATAGTGGCTGTTTTAGAATTTGATTACTTTTGCAGTCTGGAATATGGCAGCTTATATTCAAAATTATACACAAAGGGAGAATAGAAGTATGCGCTTTAGATATTTTAAAAGTCCTGAGAAATAAGCAATTTATTGATTTAAAAGATGTCCTCACCATTATTCATAATAATCGTTATTGCCTCGATTTTACTTGTTGCACGTGTGATTGTGCAAGTGAATTTTAGAAAACGAGATTCGGAACTATCTGAAAAAATCAGTGAGATACTCTCAGATAGAAGCAAAAAATCGGATGATTGTCAGGGCAAAGAATTTCATAGCGATATCAAAGAAAAATGCTCGGTTTCTGATATAAAGGATGTTTTTGAAAATAAGTTTCAAGGCAAGATAGTTTCTGCATCTCAAAAAAGAAATTTTATTGTGGCCTATTCAGATATTTATGATCTGGCGTGTTTATTTGTGAAAAGATCAAATAAATTAAGGATTACTCCGTCTGAAAAAATCGTACAATTTATTTATGATTTTGAATGCATACATTCTCTTGTACAAGAACATAATGAAAAAGTGATAGGGAATCTGCTTAATATATATAAGGACTTTTTTGATACATGTTTGAAATATCCATTAGATAGGCAGCAAAGACGCTCGATTGTTTCGGAGGAGGACAATTGCTTAGTGGTCAGCAGTGCGGGGAGTGGAAAGACATCGTCAATAATTGGGAAAGTTAAATATCTGATAGAAAAAAAGGGAATAGCACCACAAAAGATACTTCTGATAAGTTATACAAATAAGGCGGCATCTGAATTGACGGAGAGGCTGGATATAGCAGGACTCAGAGGCTATACATTTCATAAATTGGCAATTGATCTGATAGGACGGAATACAGGCATAAAACCATCAATCTGTGACAATACGGATGCCTTATTCGTGACAATATACCAAGAGCTTTTGGAAGATGCTGCCTTTAAAAAGAATGTGATTGAATATTTCATAGATTGCCAATCTCAGGAGGCTGACTGGGAACAAAGGAAGAATGAAAAACGAGAACAATTGGCAGAACAAAAGAAGCCACGGATGAAAGCATTATTACCAGATATGGACGGGAAACCGGTCTATGTTAGAAGTGAGCAGGAGCAGAAGATTTGCTTTGTACTTTCCTCTCTTGGGGTTCGGTTTAGATATGAGGAGCCATATGAGTACCTCTTAGCTGATGAATTTCATTCTCAATACACTCCGGATTTTTCCATTTATTATGAGAAAAATGGTAATATCAGACGTATATATCTGGAGCATTATGGAATAGACGAGCATGGGCAAGTGCCAAGATGGTTTGCGGAAGACAAGAATATGACATATGAAGAGGCAAATCAAAAATATAATGACGGGATTACATGGAAGAAAGCGGCCCATGAAAAGTTTGGTACTGAACTTATAACAACATCAAGTGCGGATTTCTATAATTTTGATATAAGAGATAGGCTAAAGAATAGATTGGAAAATGCTGGAGTCCCGATTAGTGAAAAAAGCGATACAGAACTGTATGACGCGGTTATCGCCAAAGGCAGTAAGCAGGAAAAGGCTTTTATCAGATTAGTTGTGACGTTTGTTACATTGATAAAATCGAGTTGCAAGTCAATTGATGAAGTTTTGTGTAAAGCTTACAATGAGCACGATGAGAGAAGTGCATTCATGATAAAGAATATTTTTATGCCGGTCTATAAGCGTTATTGTAATGCTTTAAGTGCAATGAACAAGATCGATTTCACGGATGCGATTCTTCAAGCTACTGAAATTTGCCGTTCTTCAGATATGGTTAGCTATGATTATATTATAGTGGATGAATTTCAGGATATTTCGGTTGACAGATATGAATTTTTGAAAGTGTTACGTGACGGTAATCCACCTGCTAAGCTTTATTGTGTCGGTGATGACTGGCAATCGATATATCGGTTTTCTGGCAGTGATATGACATTGTTTAATCATTTTCAGGATTATTTCGGCGAGACAGAAATAAATAAGATAGAGACTACCTATCGTTTCGGAGAACCGTTAGTGGCTCTGTCTTCGGAATTTATACAGCGCAACGATAATCAAATAAAAAAGGATATTCATTCTTTCAGTGCACAGGCAAGGACGGATTTGTTGTTTTGTCCATATGACCGTGGAAGCTATTGTGATATAATAGCACAGATTATCAACCAGATTCCACCGGATAAGTCAGTATTTCTTTTAGGACGATATTCTTTTGATGACTATTATCTTTCGTTCAGGTATAAGCCTATAAAACGGGGGAATAAATTTTTTTATATTATTGGAAGCCGTGAAGTGGAATTCATGACCGTACATAAATCAAAGGGGCTTGAAGCTGATTATGTGATTTTACTTCAGTGTAATAAAGATACATATGGATTTCCATCGCTTGTCAGTGATAACCCGGTGCTTGGTTATGTTCTGACAGAAAGTGACAGATTCCCGTATGCAGAAGAGCGACGGTTGTTTTATGTAGCGATAACACGGGCTAAGATAAGGACTGCAATTATGTATGACAGGCGCTTCCCCTCAGTTTTTGTAGATGAATTCCTGCACCCGGAGCAGATCTCAGAAGAGAGTTATGTCAAGCATCCCAACGCAAATAAGCGCTGGACACAAAGTGCGGACCGTTTCCTTCTGAAGCTTCATCGAGAGGGAAAAAGTATAAAGTATATTGCTTCAAAAATGGGTAGAAGCCAGACTTCTATAATTATGCGACTCGATAAATTGAGCAAGTCATAAAAACTAAAAAACATCTTTAGCCGTCTGATGCATAGCTGTTGGGAGTTATTTGCAATTGTCGGCTGCAATAACTACTTTTGCATAAGGAAAATCTGTGCCGGATAAATCGGCGCGTCTTCATAAGATACCAAATGGAACATCTGATAATCCGCAATTTCGGTCCTGTGACCGACATAGATATTGTACTTAAGAAGATAAATGTCTTCATAGGTGAACAGGGTGTAGGCAAGAGTACCATTGCCAAACTTCTGTCATGTCTGAGAGATGTGTCGCTCTATGATGTGATTTTGACGAAGCGGGAAAATTGGGAACAGATTATCGAAAGAATTTTTTCAATATATGGAATTCAGGGTTGTTTCAGATCTGATACATATATAGAGTATTTTAACGGAGCTGATATTTCGTTGATCTATGAATCAGGTGCTTTCCGGATGACAAGCAGTGAGCGCAGTGAGGATGAGCTTCGTGATTTTGTAAGCAATGTCATGGACCGGTGTCTGATGGAGACATTTAAAAATCTTGGCATTGAAACATTCGAATTAAGTCAGGAAGAACTGTCAAAGCTGATAGCAAAGCACCGCCGGGTTCTTGCTTCGAATCTGCGCTTGTCGTTCTATTGTCCTGCTGAAAGAGGTATTGTCGGCGCGTTGTCAAACTCGATGGCCAGTCTTTTTATGGCTCAAGTCCCATTACCTGACACGCTGATGGAATATATGAGCTTCTTTGAAAAGGCAAAAAATCATTTTAAATCATATGATCTGCCGTTTCTTCATTCGAAGTATATGCTGGAAGACGGTGAGGATTCGGTGAAATGCGGTGACCGTGTCATCCCGTTGCGCTACGCTTCGTCGGGGATGCTGTCGATAATTCCGCTGCTGATGATCATAGACTATTGTGTTTCCGAAAATTATTTTCAGAGTTTCACGATAGAAGAGCCGGAGTTGAATCTGTTTCCATCTAATCAGCTTGAACTGATCCGCCAGATACTTTCAAAGACTAATTCAGAAAAGTGTAAGGTCGGCACATGGACTCTGACCACCCACAGCCCGTATATACTGTCGATTCTTAATATCTCACTGCTTGCGGGACTTATAGCCGACAAATATCCCGATGCCGCTGATGCTCTGACTGAAAAATTGCCTGCCGACAATTTTGTCAAGCCCGGTGAGATTGCGGTCTATTCGCTGGAGCATACTGCGGAAGGCAAATCTGATTGCAGGGATATCTTAGACCGATCGACAGGGTTGATACAGGCCAATTATCTTGACACGGTGTCAGATCTGCTTTCAGGTGAATTCAACGGTCTTTATAAACTCTATCTGTCTCTTCTGCGTAATTCAAAGTGATGATGGCAGTCCCTCAGGCGATTTCAAATCTGCAACTGCGACGGGCTTTCCGCGGATATGCCGCAGAGTTAATGGACTGTGTGGAGACCCGGTCAGACGCTGTCGTTTATGTTATTGACGATAACGATCGCGGGATTTCATGTTTTGCCGGAGCCGAAGCGGCAGTTTCGGGCTGCTTTATAGGACTGAATCCGGCGAACCATGAGCTGCATCTGCTATCGATTGACAACGGGCTTTTCAAGAGTCCGGAGGGCGGGGTGGCTGACTGTGCGCTTATACATGCAGATCTGTTTGCCTTTGTCGAATTCAAATCGAATGCAGAAGGCAAAACGCAGGACAGCGTGACATATACTTATGAAAAAGCGATTTCGCAACTTGAACACACGCTTGAAATGTTCAATGCGAAGCTGGCAGATATCGGGCTCGATTTCAGGAAGGCGGTTGAAGTGGTGTGTCATATCATAGTTTCTCCGATTTTTCCGCGTCAAAGTGCTATGGAGATGAACTATTGTATGAGATTCGCTATAGACAATGGAGTTGAACTCAGTTTCGACAATCAAAGAATTTTTTCACATACAGATAATCAAAATCATACCGAAAGAACCATGACAAATGAAAATCTTATGACTGCTGCCGAGGCGCAGCAGTGGGTCGAGAGCCGCGAGTGGGCCAACGGATGGTCCGTAAACGCTGACAAGAGCATTGATGCTCTCGAATTCGCCAATCAGTATCACCGCAACAAGGCTCTATGGGACAAGCTTTTCAAGTTTCTTGCCGAGACTGATCCGATGACTCTCGAAGCGGGAAAGAAGATTGTGCTTGAGGAGGGCCGTCTGTGGATCAATGTGCTCGAATATACTCCGAAGTCTGCTGAGGAAACCAAGATCGAGTCTCACCGCAATTTTGTCGACCTGCAGTACACTTATGAGGGCAACGAACTGATGGGTGTGGCCGGAAAAGTGACCCCGATCAATGAGTATGACCCCGTGAAGGACCGCACTAACTATTCTACCGATGAGGAGATTGTCTATTCTCCTGCTCCTGCCGACCGCTTTTTCCTCTATTTCCCGAAAGACATGCACCAGCCGTCGGTGCGTTCGGTTGAAAATCCCGGCATCTCGCGCAAACTCGTGGGCAAGATCGAATATGCCAAATAAGAGGCTGTCTTTTTGCGGTTTCTGAAATTCAGTCATTCTGACTCCAAAAATAATGCAGATCAAGATGACCCGTCAGCGGGTGTTGCTGATTTCTCTATTGTCAGTCATTTGCGGGCTTGTACTGCCCTATGTGGCGCTTGGAGATTATGTCTATTGGACCGATGAAGCTTATCAGGCCCTGTCGGTCAGAAATTATTCTGATGCGCCGATCGGGATGCTTGCGTTTTACATCGGCAATCTGTGGACGCGTCTGGCCGGCGACGGCCTCTATCAGTTGCGGTTGCTGATGGTCATCTGTTATCAGATATCAATAGCGGCGTCTTGTCTTTTCCTGTATAGGAAGACAGGACAGCCGCTTTTATCTTCGCTGCTGTTTCTGATGTTGTGTGTGGCGGCGCGTTTCGTATCGTTGCCTCTCTATGGATGGGATGCGGGTGCCTATCCGTTCATGACGGCATTTGCTATAGGCTTGCTGTGGTATATGGGGCGTCCGGGTTTAAGGCGGATTGCGGCCGTAGGTGCGCTCTCGGCGCTGATGGTGTTGAGCCGGGCGTCTACGCTTGCTGCACTGCCGGCGATTCTGGTGCTGATCATATGGGGCAGCCGAGATGAAAGGAGGCGCTTAGTGACTGTCGTGAAGCAGTCGGCGGTGGGGCTCATTGTCTTTGCGGCTGTTGGATGTGGTGTCATCCTGCTGATGACCGGAGGCGATTTCAGTGTTTATGTCAGAGCGTGGTCACCTGACAATATCATAAACCGCCATTTTGAGACTGGCTATCTGATATGGCGGTTGCAGGAATGCAGCCGAAACGTCTTTGTGGCCTATTATCCTATGGCACTGTGCTTTGCCGGAGCGTGTCTGGTGGGCTTGATGAAGCGCAGCCGGCTTGCCGGTTTCTGGACGGTCTCGGCGGTCTGCGCGTTTCTGTCGTTCAACTTCATGAGGATGTATCTCAAAGATGACATCCATCCTTTCGGGTTGCTACAGAGTTTTTACATACTGGTCTTAGTGTTGCCGTGGCTCTATAATGCCACTCATGACAGCAGGCTGCGGCCGGAAGTGGCGCGTATGACGGTGGTTACAGGCTGTGTCATGCTTGCCACAGTCGGGTCTGACGGTTTTGTAGAGAGGCCTATGGTGCTCACGGGCATTCCGCTGCTGTGTGCGCTGATGGATAAGCGGCTTTACAGTCTGTTGATTTCCTATACTGGGGTCGCCCTGGTGTCAGTGCTGGCCATGACTTTATATATGCAGCGGGAAAATCTTAAGACTTCTACTGCGGATCTTGGCGGATTCGGCCATCTTGCCGGGCTGAGTGCCGATCCGGAGCTTACAGACATATTGACACTGACTGAAATCGCTCCGCGGATCGAGGCGATAGCCGACAAGGGAGGCCAATATGCCGTAGTGGGGACAGAACGCTATATCTATGACTATATCTATAAGGACACAACTTCCTACAACCTGCATCATTTCCACTATCTCGATGGAGAAGATGAGCTGGGAATACTCCTGGAGCTGTGCGTGGCATATGATTACATATTCCTTCTCTCAGGACGAAACAAGAGTTCGGCATCCATGCTCAAGGCTTGCGGTTTCGAGGTGGAGTGTGAAGGATGCGGATTTACGCTGTATCATAGAATGTGACCGACGGAACGACATCACGCGTGAATGTCCTCTGAGAGGCCGTTTTGATTCAGCTTTGGGCCGGCGTGGAGCTGTTTTTGGAACTGTTTGATCCGTTTGCGCCTCCCGAAGTTTTCTTCCGGCTGTGGTTCTGATGGTTCTTGCGGGAGTTGCGTTTGTTGCTGTTGCTAATGCTGTTATTATTACTCTTGTCGTTGTTGCTGTTATTGCCTTTGCGCCCTTTGCCCCCTGAGCGGGATGGTTTGCGGTTGCGGCGGTCTCCACGGCTGCTCTGACGGCGTGAGGGGGTGTATTCCGGTGCTTCGCCAAGTTCGGCTGGCACTGTTTCCTTGCGCACTTCATAGCCAAGGAAATTTTCTATCTGGCCGAATTTCGACTGCTCTTTGGCAGAGACAAGGGTGACGGCTTTTCCGTCGGCATTGGCGCGGGCGGTACGGCCGATACGGTGGACGTAGTCTTCGGCTTCGCGGGGCACGTCGTAGTTGACCACCATTGCGATGTCGTCGATGTCGATGCCTCGCGCTACGATGTCAGTGGCTACAAGCACATCGATTTTGCCGGCTCTGAAGTCAAGCAGCACTTCTTCGCGGACATTCTGATCGAGATCCGAGTGCATCTCTCCGGTTTTTACCTTGCAGCGGCGCAGTTCGCGGGCGAGTTCCTTGACTTTGATTTTCGAGGATGAGAATATGATGACTCGCTGAGAGTGGGCTGTGCGGAAGAGGTGCTTGAGTATGCCTGTCTTCTGGCCTTCATGGCAGACGAATGCCGACTGGTCTATTTTTTCGGTCGGGCGGGAGACAGCTATCTTGACTTCGGCCGGATCGTTGAGTATGGCTTTGGCCAGCTGCTGGATTTTCGGTGGCATTGTTGCGGAAAACATCAGGGTCTGGCGATCTTTTGGCAGATGCTTGACAATCTGCATGATATCATCATAAAACCCCATGTCGAGCATGCGGTCGGCTTCGTCGAGGATGAAATAGGAGACGCGCGAGAGATCTACATAGCCCATCTGCAGGTGGGCGAGGAGGCGTCCGGGAGTCGCTATCACCACATCGGCTCCCATTTTTAGCCCGCGTTGCTGCTGGGCAAATCCGGCTCCGTCGGTTCCGCCGTAGATGGCCACGCTGTTGACAGGGACGTAGTAGGCGAAGCCTTCCATCTGGCGATCGATCTGCTGGGCGAGTTCGCGGGTGGGCGACATCACGATGCAGTTTACATAGTCTTTTGCTTCGGGCATGTCGGCCAGGCGGTCGATGACGGGGAGCAGATAGGCGGCGGTTTTTCCGGTGCCGGTCTGGGCTACGGCTATTAGGTCGCGGCCTTCAAGGATCACGGGGATAGCCTGTTCCTGGATTGGGGTGCACTCGTCGAAACGCATTGCATCGAGTGCGTCAAGTATATCGTAGCTCAGATCAAGCTCGTCAAATTTCATATAAGGGGAGTGATATTATATATTATAATGTGGTAATGATTGCTTCGTGGATACAAAATTACCAAAATTGCTATAAAAAAACAAATCGGTGACCTCGGAGCGAGGTCACCGATCTGCTATTGGTTGAGTCGATTTAAATCGTGACGATAAGGATTAGCGTACAACGATTTTGCTGACCTTAGAACCCTGGCGGCGGATCACGATCTGGCCGGCTACGGGTTCGCTGAGGCGGATGCCCTGGAGGTTGTAGTATTCAACGGGGGCATTTTCGTCAGCAGAGTCGGTAACGATGCTGTCGATGCCTGACTGGTCGTCTGAAACGAAAGGAATGTCTTTTTCAAGTTTGAAGAATTCAGGATACTTTTCTTTTTCGCCCCAAGCAGAAGTTGCGGCATCCCATTTGTAGAAATCGCCACCGATCATGAGGGTGAGGTTGTAAACTTTCTGGTTTGTGCCATTAATTGATTTTGTATCAACAACGAGCTGGCTGTTGAAGCCGGGCCAGAATGTTACATTTTCAAGTTTGCCAAAGTTTGCACCGTCTTTTTTGATGATAACAGAGCCTGTGAAATTCTCAATTGCACATCCGGTGTTGGCATCGCCTTCGCCAAGACCGCTTACAGCAACAGAGTTGAATACGGTGCCGGTCATGTCGGGGTCTTTGTTAGGATCTGCCTGTTCGAACTTGATTACGATGTTTGCTTTGCTGCCAAGGAAGTCAGAGAGTGTGACAGTTTTGTTGACTTTGTCAAATTCGAGGGGAGTTACAATTTCGTCAAATGACTGACCATATGTTGCAGCTCCATTGCCTTTCATTGCGAAGGTTTCGCCTTCAGCGGGATCTTCGCTTGTACCGGGATCTTCAGCTTCTTCGTATCCGAGACCGGCTACATTGCCTGTGCCACCGATTTCGGTCATACAGTATGTCCCGGCACTTAAAGTCCATGAAAATTCCCACATGTTGTTCTTTTCACCATCAGCTCCGCAGTTCTTGCCTGTTTCACCATTAGCATAAGGCATGGTCTCAAAAGAAGAGTTGAATACATTTACCGCAGTTTGCTTGTTGTTGCCGGTGCGCAGATAGCAATAGAGAGTGACCGGTTTTTTTACCTCAACTTTGATTGAGGTGCAATCTGCTTTCTGTACTCCGAAAGGAGATGCTGCATTAGGAGCAGCGTCAGAACGAAGCTGGAACCATCCGGTACCTGCGAGGTTTACATCGCCGAATACGTAAGCTTTACCGGTCTGGCCGCCTTTTGCATCAAATGTTGTTGTAGCGGTGAAGAATTCGTTGTTTGCAATTACTGTGTTTGCCGGCAGAGGATTGCTCTGGTTGGGGTTAGTTTTAATTACTGTGGGAGCAGCATTAGCAACAAAGGTGACTGCAACTGCTGCCAGTGAGAGTAGAGTTTTTTTCATACGCAAAAAAAAGTTTTAATTTGGCCTGGTACAAGGCCGATTGGTTATTAGTAAGGTGAAAAATATTGTCTGTTTTCGAGATTGCAGATCCGAATGTTCAGACTGAATTTGTCCACTGATTTTTTTTCGAAAAATCTTGACAAAGATAGTGATTTTTTTAATTTCGGGTGTCAATATGCATAAAAAAAATCTAAAAAAAAGAAGCAGCCCTTAAAATCAGGACTGCTTCCGTTGGATTTTTATGCTTGTATGAAGCGGATGGCTGATTATTAGCCGTTAACTTTCTTCATGTGAGCGATGAGATCGAGCACCTTGTTAGAGTAGCCGATTTCATTGTCATACCAGCTGACAACCTTAACAAAAGTAGGTGAAAGCATGATACCTGCGTTCTTGTCGAAGATAGAAGTGCGGGGATCGCCGAGGAAGTCGCTTGAAACGACTGCGTCTTCGGTGTAGCCGAGGATGCCTTTGAGTTCGCCTTCAGAAGCTTCCTTCATAGCGGCGCAGATTTCGTCGTAAGTAGCGGGCTTGGCGAGGTTAACGGTGAGGTCAACTACAGATACGTCAAGAGTGGGGACACGCATTGACATACCGGTGAGTTTGCCGTTGAGTTCGGGGATAACTTTACCTACAGCCTTGGCAGCGCCGGTAGAAGAGGGGATGATGTTGCCAGCGGCAGCACGGCCACCACGCCAGTCCTTCATAGAGGGACCGTCGACAGTCTTCTGAGTAGCGGTGGTAGAGTGAACGGTAGTCATGAGGCCTTCAACAACGCCGAACTTGTCATTGAGCACCTTGGTGATAGGAGCGAGACAGTTGGTGGTGCAAGAAGCGTTAGACACGAACTGAGTGCCCTTGACGTAGCTATCCTGGTTAACGCCGCAAACGAACATGGGGGTGTCGTCCTTAGAGGGAGCTGACATAACCACGTATTTTGCGCCGGCTTCGATGTGAGCCTGAGCTTTTTCCTTGGTGAGGAAGAGGCCGGTTGATTCAACAACATATTCAGCACCTACTGCACCCCAGCCGATTTCAGCGGGATTCTTGCAAGCTGTAACGCGGATAGCCTTGCCATTGACAATGAGGAGGCTCTTTTCGAGATCGTAGTCAACAGTGCCGTCGAATTTGCCGTGCATTGTGTCGTACTTGAGCATGTAAGCCATGTAGTCAACGGGGAGAAGGTCGTTGATAGCAACTACTTCGATGTCATCGCGCTTGGTTGAGGCACGGAATACGAACCGGCCGATGCGGCCAAAACCATTAATACCTATTTTTGTCATAATTTTGTATATAAAATTGGGTTGTTATGTTCTTTCTGATCCTATTGAAAATTGTTGAGACGCAATGCAAACCGTTCCAGAGCTGACGGCGGTTTGGGCCGTGCTCCAAAAACGCCACAAAGGTACTATTATTTTTTGAATTTCCGTCAAGTCTCAGCAAAATAAAATTAGCGTTTTTACCTTGTTTTATTTAAAAAAGTAAAATAAGGTGTATGTTTCGTGGTAATACGATGTTTTTTGAGTATTTTTGCGAAAATGGATCACGAGTGGAACAATTGCCGGCCGGTGTTTGTTTCATAGTTTTAGAAAAGTTCACCACAGTTTATAATCAATAACAATTCTAATGTCATTTGTAAAGGAATTCAAGGAATTTGCCATGCGTGGCAATGTCATCGACATGGCAGTCGGTGTGGTAATCGGTGCCGCTTTCGGCAAAATCATCTCCTCGCTGGTCGATGATATCATCATGCCTCTGGTCGGGGTGGCCACCGGTGGCATCAATTTTACCGACTATAAGTTTGTGATCCAGCAGGCAGTCATCGACGGAACCACTCAGGAAGTGCTTAAGCCCGAAGTGACGCTCAACTGGGGCTCGTGGATTCAGACGATAGTCGATTTTTTCATTGTGGCACTGTGTATTTTCATCGCTATCAAGGGCATCAACCAGTTGAAGCGCAAGGAAGAAAAGGCTCCGGCTCCTGATCCTGAACCGACCAAGGAAGAGGTGCTTCTCACCGAGATCCGCGATCTTCTTAAGGAGAAAAACTGATCGCGCCGGATGTCTGCTCCCGGCGAGGGGGCAGATTTTCAGTATGGGTGCAAAAAAAGTCAGAGATGTCTGCGTTGAGGGCGTCTCTGACTTTTTTGTTCAGGATATTTATCTATCCGGCGGGTTTATTTCGATTCTGCGGGGCGGGCTATGCCGTCTTTTGTGCAGCGTTCAGTCATGCGTTTGATGCGCTCTTTGGTTTCGGGGTGTGAGGAGAACATCTTGTTGATATAAGAGGACGATGCGCCTGCTTCAGCTTCCATTTTCTGGAATTTTTCGAAGGCCTGGACCATGCCCCAGGGGTTTTTGCCGTGTGATTTCAGGAATTGATAGCCGTAGTCATCAGCTTCTTTCTCCTGCTTCTGCGAATATTTGGCGTTGATGAGCGATTCGCTGAGCTGGCCGAGCTGAGAGTCGGTGAGGGCAGCAGCCACGCCGCCGGTTGATGCTATGCCGTCTTTGAGAGCGCCGGTCATGAGCTCGGTGCGGAAGGCGTTTTTGGAGTGATGTTTTGCCACGTGGCCGATCTCATGGCCGATGATGCCGAGGAGCTCGTCGTCGCTCATGATGTCCATCAGTGAGGAGAATACTCGCACACTGCCATCGGCGCAAGCGAATGCGTTGACGTCAATCACGCGGTAGACTTTGAAATTCAGGGGAATTCCTTCAACATCGTTGAGTCCGTCAGTGAGTTTCTTGAGACGGATGGTGTAGGGGTCGTCATCAGGGGTGACGGGATTGTTGGCATCCATCCAGTCAACTGATTCCTTGACATAGGCAGCCATCTGGGCATCGGTGAGGGTTGCTGCCTGCACTGCTTTTTTGCCAGCGTTGATAGCTTTGCCGAGGTTGAACTGGGCAGACGCAGGAGCTGCGATGGCCAGACCGAGGGCGATGGCCATTGTTCTGATGAGATTCTTTTTCATAAAATAATGTCTGTAATTTATGATTAGTTTATAAAGTTCGTGCCAAAAATCACATCTGGCTTTGAAGAGAGCCGGATGTGACGCAGGTGCTTTTCAAGTGGCAAAATTATATATTTTTTGGCAAATTTCCGAGATTGGATGTAACTTTGCCTATGAAAATATCCGAATAAGACCAATCATTGTTTCAGATAGCGCTATGACTAAAAGCAAGACCACATTCAAAGATATAAAAAATGCACTGAAATGGATGGGTGCCATCCTGTCGGTGATGCTGTTTTACGGTTTTTCGATGGCTCTCTACGGCCACACGTTAGTTGAGTGGTGGGAACCGCTCGGCATAGCCCTGACGGCAGTTCTGGTCATCTGGTTTCTGCTGCGCGGATTCTGGGGTAAGGTATGGAGAGGTGTCAATCCATATGTGGCTCTATTGGGGCATATGGTCGTGATGACCGGTGTGGTTCTGTTTCTGATCCTCGGTCTGAATTTCTGGTTTGCAGATGACACTACCCTGCACACCGAGGAGGTGACGGTGGAGAAACGACTGCAGGAAAAACACTACCACACCCAGCGCGTGGGGCGCAACCGCTATCGCCGTGGCAATCCATATTATAAATATATATTGCGTGTGCGCTTCGACAACGGGAGGCTGAAAGAGATAGAAGTGCCGCTTAAGCGCTACAACCGGACCAGGACAGGAGGCAAAATGACACTCGACCTTGAAACAGGCCTTTGGGGCTATCCGGTCATCACCACCTGGTTTTAGAGGGCATTATGGCCACTCTGAGAAACCGGGCGGTGAGATCGGAGGCTGGATCAGCGTGGCACGGCTGTCAGCCTTGCCGCCATGTAGGGCAGCTGTGGCAGGGTTATCAGCGAGTGGCCGCTGAAGGTTCCGTCAAGCACAGTGGAGGTCATGCCCCAGGTGTCGATAAGTTCTATTCTGTAGGTTTTGTCTTCCGGCAGTTCAAGCAGGAGCTGGCAGTGGATGTCGCGGCCGAAGTATATGAGATACCAGTCATCGCCGGCGCCGAGAGTCGGATAGTTCTGCCATCCGGTTATGCCTTCTACCGGTGTGAGACGGGCTGAAGGTGCGTCAGCTAGAATCTGTTTCAGATATCTGATGCGGTCGTGGCTTTTGCCCCGGAGCACACCTCCTTTTGACCACCACAGGATTTCGTCTGATCTGTCAGGCCCGACTTCGGGCTGTGTGAGTATCACTTCTCCGTGGCCTACAAAAGCACCTCTTGTGAAGCCTTCCCAGAATTTCTGTACCATTTCTTCGGCTGAGAGGGTGCCCCACACCCAAGGGATGTTGCCTTCGTAGCGGCATTCGTCGTAAATGACCGGCTTGCGATATTGAGAGCGCAGGTTTCCGGCATTGGCCATGTCGGATGACTGGATGCTGACGTGGGTGACGTATGGGTCGTTCTGGTCATAGAGTTTAACGCCGTTGTGGATGCCTCTCAGATGTCCGTAGGGATCGTTCAGAGCAAAGAAGCGGAGATGGTGCTGCCAGTCGGCGGTGTCATAGGCTTCCATGAAGTCATATTCGTTGGCCATGCTCCACCAGACGTTTTTGAATGCGCCGAAGCGGGAGATTACATATTGCATGTAGCGGTCTCTGGTTTCCTTGTCGAGTTTGCTGAAGCCCCAGCGGTCATAGGGATGATAGACAATCAGATCGGCTTCGATGCCGAGGCTGTCAAGCGAGGCGATGCACTGTTCGATGTTTCTGAAATAGGCGGGATTGAGACGGTTGAAATCCCAGTTGCCGGTCTCACCTTCGAAAGGATATAGAATCGGTTCGTTGCGGTTCCAGTCGTAGCTTTTGGGGAATATGCACATTCGGATTTTGTTGAAACAGCTGTTGCGGAGGGTTTCGAGCGTCAGCCGTCTGAGGCTGTCGGGCTGATGTGTCCATGCGTAGCAGGTAGTACCCACGGGAATGTAGGCGGTTCCGTCGGAGTAGGCGAATCCGAGCGAGTCGACTCTGACAGGACCGTGGTTTCCGGGTGATGCCGGAAGGCAATCGAAACTGCCCCGCAGATTCGATTTCGGATTGTTTCCGGAAGTGCGGTAGGTCCACCGGCCGGGCTTGTGGGGCATGAAGCGGATTTTATATGTGTCGTTGCCGTCATAGAATGCGCTGACTTTTACGGTGTCGCAGCCATTGATGAAGGTGCATCGGGAGTCGATGTTGTCAAACGGATGCTGACCGGCTTTCTGCCGGAATGAGAGTTCGAATATTTTCCACTGCTCTACTGCCGGGGCTGCGGAAACTCCGGCTGCCGTAGCCCCTGACAGAATGCAGATGATGGAGATAGCTGTGCTGATTATTCTGTTCATAATTGTTACGGTTTGGATTATAATTCTGAGTCTTCCCACTGGAATACTGTGCCGCCGAGCCGGCTTGCGGAGGTGCCGGGCCAGTCAGCCCCATAGATCTCGCCGGATGCCGGATCGATTCCGACATAGCGGTTTGTTTTCAGAGACAGAAGCATACACTGGCCGTGGAGCATGTCCTGCCACATAAAAAGGCAGTCATCGGTCTCAGTGGCTGACAGGCGGAGGTCTCCGGACAAGCCGAGTCCGGCCACGGTCATGAAGCCATTGCCGTTGACGGCTTCGAGCACAACCTTGCCGTTGCCTCGGTCATGGACTCTGAACCGGGTGTTGACAGAATCAAAGTCTTTGTCTCCCTGCCATGCCGAGAGCACCATTTTGCGCCGGTGGGCCACCAGTCTGTGGCCGTTGGCCAGATTGCTTATGGTTATGGTCTTACCGAATGGAATGTTGCCGCTGCGGTCGGCGAGCGGTTCGTCAACGGTGAAATTGTCGAATTCGGCATAGCCGCCTTTGGAGAGAAGACGGTTGAAGGCGAAGAGGGCATAGCGTGCACCCTGGAAGGTTTTAGTCTGATAGGGGATCACCATTCTGCCGCCAATGTCATTGAAACTTTGTCCGTCGGTGCTGTAGCTGAACTGCGCCCATTCGTGCTCGAAGTCGCCTGTTATTCGCAGGTGCAGTTCCGGCTTTTCAAGAGGCTGCTCGATGGTTGTGTCGGTTCCAAGGTCATAGAAGCTTATGACCGGGCCGTTGTCTTTTACCTCAATGCCTATCCATTCATACGGAATGTTGAGCAGTCCGAGACCTGCCACATCGCCTTTCTTCATTTTGGATGCGTCGAGGGTCACTGTGGCTACGGATACCGGACCTATGCCACGCTGGGTGAGGGTGTTTTTTGCCCAATAGAGATTTTTGGCCGGAAGTGAGTTCAGCCGTAGACGGCCTTTGCGCAGAGACCACTGGCTGTCATCTGGCAGATGGTTCCACTGCCAGACGGGCTGGAGCCGGCCGCTGTCGAAATTGTCGCTGCGGGTGTAGGGTGCGTGTGGTGTCACCGTTGCGCTGACCTGCGGTTTCAGCCAAGTGCGCGGCGTGCGGCCAAGGTTTCCGGGGAGGCCGAAATAAGGCCATCCGTCCACCCATGTCACAGGCGACAGACAGGTGGTGCGGCCGACGGCAAGGAAGTCAAGCATCGAAAATCCCCACCAGTCGCCATTTTCGAGCTGTACTATTCCGCCCTGGTGGAGTGTGGCGCAGCCCATGTTGTCGGCATTCGGTTTGCCGGTTTTCAGGCGCCATTTGCCCGGTTCCGGCATGGCGCCGTCCATAGGGATGTCTGTGGCCCATGTGGAATGTTCAGTGCCCAGGGTTTCACGGCAGCTGATGACGCGGGTTTCGTAGGGTCCTTCGAGGCGGTCGGCGCGCGCACACATCATGCGTCCCATAGGGGAGTAGTCGGCGCTGATTATATAGTATTTTCCATCGATCTTGTAGGCGTGGTGGCCTTCGCCCATAGCGTTTCCGGCGGGGATGATGCAGCGGTCGCTACCATCTACATAGCCGCTGAAATCAGGCTTGATCTCGATGCAGTGGACTTCGTCGTAGCCGTGGATGGCGTATATGCGGCCGTTGTCAAAGAGTACTGACAGATCATGTATCCAGCCTCCGAGGCTGTAGTGTTTCCAAGGTCCTTTCGGATCAGAGGCTGTGTAGACCTGCATACCTATTCCGTTTATATTGGAGAAGATGTAGAAGGTGCCGTCATGATAGCGTATGCAAGGGGCCCAGATTCCCTGTCCGTATGCTTCTTTTCCGTCTTCGAGTCTGAAGCGGGGATCATCGATGCCTATTCGGTCGAAGGCATAACTGCAGAAGTCCCAGTTGACAAGATCTTTTGATTCGAGGACCACGAGTCCTGGATTGCAGTGCATGGTGGTCCCGACAAGATAGAATGTGTCATTGACACGGATTATGTCAGGGTCGGAAAATTCATCGTAGAACAGCGGGTTTGTGAAAGTGCCGTTGCCGTTGTCGGCAGTCCATGATTTCTGTTGACCGAATGAGGTGGTGACAGACAGTAATGCCGATGCTATGAGAAGTTGGATTTTTTTCATTGTTTCTGTGCTGGTGTTATGGATCAGTCGAATTTCCAAAAATCGAAATTGAAAAGTTTGCAGCCTTTCTGGCCGCTGAAGGCGAAGGTGAGATCATGGACGCCGGTGACAGGAGTGGCTAAAGGCACAGTCACGGATTTCCATTCTTCCCAGCCGCCGGTCGGTGGAACTTTGACCGAGGCAATGAGTTGCCCGTCTGTGCCGCCGGAGTAAACGTTGAGTGTTCCTCCCCGGAGTGCGCTTGCTACCGAGACAGTCAGCCGCGAGGGCGATTTTTTGCCGAAATCAACTTCGCGCACCTGAAGATAGTCACCATTGTGTATGTTGGAAACATAGATGCCTGTCTTTGCGTTCGGCTCAGTCTTCAGACCTTCTGACCAGGCTATAGTCTCGGCTTCGACGCGGGAGTAGGGGTTGAGTGTGCCGACCGGGTCCGGGCCTTTGGTCGTGGGAAGGATTATCGGGAGAGAGCCGTCAGGATTGTATTCGAACTGTTCGATCGCCGTCGACCGGTTGAAACCGCTGCCGCCGGGAAGAGTGCCGCAGTGATAGGCGAAATAGTGCCGTCCTTTGAAGTCGGTTATTCCGCAATGGTTGGTGAATGAGCCCATTTCCTGAAGGGGCATGATCTGTCCGGCGTATTTCCACGGTCCCCAGGGGGAGTCGCTTACCGAATACGATATGTGTTCCGGGACTCCGCCTGCGGCATAGGCGAGAATGTAGCTGCCGTTGCGCTTGTAGAACCAGGGCCCTTCTTCGTAGAGGTCTTTGTAATCAGTGAATACAGTGCCTTCGGCAAGTTTCTCCGGTCCGCCGAAGGAATCTTCGGTCTGAATGAATTTGTAGACGCCATCCTTTACTTTTTCAACATGATTTCCGCTGATGGTAAAATTTTTGTCATAGGATATCATATCGGGGTTCAGTTTGCAGCACCACAGGCCGGGGTTTCCCCAGTAGAGCCAGGCGTTTCCGTCAGGTTCGATGAAGACTGTAGGGTCAATGTAGCCGCCCGGATCACTGACAAGGGGCGCTCCTATAGCGTCGGTGAATGGTCCTGTAGGACTGTCGGCTACGGCCACGCCTATAGCCATGTCATGAGTGCTACTGTCCACGCAGCATACATACCAGTAGAATCTACCGTTGCGCTCGATACATTGTGAAGCCCAGGCTCCCCATTCGGCCCAGCTGAAGGTGTCGAGTGACATCGGAGAGCCGTGATCGGTCCAGTTGACCATATCTTTTGAGGAATATACTCTCCACTCATTCATTACGAATTCATCGTGGCGGCCGTCCTCATCATGGCCGGTATGGATATAGAAGGTATCATTGTAGACCATCGGGGCCGGATCGGGAGTGAAATTAGTCTGCACTATCGGACGCTGTGCCCAGGCTGTGGCAGCGATTGTCAGACCTATGGCTGTTGCCGTTATGTGGCGGTGAAATGCTTTATTCATGGCGAATAGTATGAAAAATCCTCTGACCGTGTCAGCCTACGGTTCTGTCGCTGACACGGACAGAGTATACGATTAAAAACGATCTCTTATTATTGCACCTATATATTTATGATGACGTTGTTATATTGATTCAGGGGCGGGAGCTCTTTCATAGATGCTTTCAAGGGTGTATTCGGGGCTATGGTCGGAAACGGCGCGTACCATCGCGGCGACCGAGGCTGCATTGGAATGAACAAAATCTCCGGTCTGACGGTCGAAGATGGCGCCTTGGCCCGCTCCTAAGCCTTTACCTCCGTTATCCCAGAATACGGGTGCCAGTCCACAGTCATGAGCAGCCTTGCAGAAATATTCAAGGTAATAGTCGCGAAATGCGCTTTCGCGTCCGGCGGGACGGTTGGTGCAGGTGAATTCACCGATGTAGACAGGGATGTTTTTGTCTGTGAATCTTTCTTTCAGGCCTTTGAAAATGTTGGCAAGACCTTCTTCATCTACATCGTCTGCGGGATATTTGCCTTCGGATGCAGTGTGGCCCCATTCGGGGAGGTATGTCCAGTTACCGCCTTCGTCATAGAATTCCATGCAGAATTTGCCGGGAGAGTAGCAGTGGACCGAGACGAGCAGACGTCCTGTCGCGGGGTCTTTGGGCAGTTCGAGATGCTCCACAAGTTCCCAGCCTCCGGCATATCCGGGGATTCCGAGATAGCGTGTGGCATTTTTGCCTCCGGTGGCGCGCACGGTGTTCACAAACAGCTGGTTCCATTCGTTGAGGAGTCGGTACTGGTGACCGTTGTCTGTGGTGTTCGCGCCCCAGCCCCAGTCTCCGTCATGGATTTCGTTGAAGCCTTCGAAAATCAGAAAATCACCGGTGTCGACAAACCGTTCTGCAATTTGTGTCCATACTTTGCGGATTTGGTCTTCAACTTCAAGGTTTTTGGCTATGTTTGCGGCTGCGCCTTTGAAATCGAGCCAGAAGCCGTAGCCGCCAGAGCCGTCATGATGGATGTTGACGATTATGTTAAGCCCTGCATTTTCGGCATAGCCTACAATTTCGGCCACTCGTTCGAGACGATCATCGATTTTGTAGTCAGGTGCTGCTCCGATATGCCCGATCCATGTCACCGGCAGGCGCACAGTCTTGATGCCGGCAGCCTTGATCTTGTTGAAGAGTTCCTGAGTCAGCTGATAGTTGCCGTCACAGAGTTCGTCGGCAACACCGTTTTTGTAGGCATCCATCTGGTTGCCGGGATTCCATCCCAGACCCAGCCAGTCAGCTATTTCATGTACGGAAGCCTGAGCAAGGGCCGACTGATTGACGGTCAGAGTCTTGGTTTCGTCACCGGATTTGATTGTCACCTCTGCCGATCTGCTGTCACCGTTGTTTTCATCAACGGTGACATAGAGGCGATAGATTGAAGCGGTCAGGCGTTCGAGCTTGAGGCTGACCCAGTTTTCGCTGCATGAGATCTGCGGAGTGACAGCTGACTTGATGCGGAAGTTGTTAGAGTTGCTTTCTCTCTGAAATGACAGTACATCGTTTTCGAGCACGAAGTGGATGTCTTCTGTGTCATAGACATCTTTGTTGTCGGAACATGAGATGCTGCCGAATGAAAGCAACAGAGATAGAGCGATTGGAATTATATTCAGATGTCTCATATCGTTTTGTAATATCTGTGTTAGTGGCTGTTTTGAGGTTTACTGTCTGACATACAGACGGAAGTTGTCGAAGTAGACTGCCACATCCTGTTCGGCCAGTCCGTTGCAGAGATGGAGATAGACCGATGTCAGTGAGAGTCTGATGTCACCATAGGTGCTGCCTCCGGTGACGAGATTTCTCAGCGGTATGGAACAAGACATCCATCTGCCGGTCTCGCATTTGCCGGTGATGCGGTCGTGGTAGCCGTTGAACGTGTACTGGCCCTTGAAGTCACTTCCGTCACAGAGAATGAACCAGCATTCCATGCCTTCGACTTCAGGATAGTGCATATAGCATTCGTAGCGGAACTCGATGTCTTCGATCGGGGTGCTCTCAGGAATGTCGGGTATCTGTGACTCGCCGAGGTAGAGAGGTCCCCACCATCCGTTGTTGAGCTGTGTGGTTCCTTCGATTCCCCAGAATTTGCCGGAGGTATTGGCCGGTTTATTGTTGGCAGATGTCTGGTCTACCACTTTGTTGCTGTCGGTTCCGCCCCAGAAATAACGTCCGAAGCTGTCGAAGTCGATCAGTACGGTGCTCTTCTGATAGAAGGGTATTGTGTCGCGGCCCTGCTCGGTCACGAGGATCAGGCGTCCGCCTTTTTCAGGCAGAGTGGGCAGCGAGAATGTGAGCTGAGTTTTGTCATCATTGACTGTGATGTCTTTGGCCGGAATAGTGATTTCGTTTTTGCCGATGATGATGGCCACAAGATCATTGAATTCCTTGCCGAAGAGAGTGCATGGCTCGCCCCATACAGGCATGTCAGATGAAATTTCCTCGATTACCGGCGGATTGGGCTTGGCGGAAGTGAATCCGATTACCGATGATCCGGAGTGACATTCGATCACGATGTAGCCTTTTTCGAGAACCGTGGCGGGAAGTTTTGCGGTGATGAGGTCGAAGTCGGGGCCGATTTCATAGTCGGTGATCTCATATTTAGTCACCGGACCTTCCGGTTCGACCGGGTTTCCGTCATCATCAACTTCAAGAGGATTGAAGTCTGTGAGATAGAGGCTTTCCACTTCATAGATGTTTTCTCCTTTAATACGTATCTCCTGTCCAGGCGACAGAGGCTTGTCATCGTCCCAGTCGGCGGTATAGGATATGAGATATGGAGCCGGGGAGTTGATGTGGAACGCATATGTAGCGGTGCCGTGGCTTGTGACAACTCTGATCTCTGATTTCAGTTCAGGGTTGGCACCCACGAGTTTAAGTTCGCCAGGAATCGAGAGTATTATGTGGGTCGGGGTGGCATACGTGGGGTTGAAAGAAATTTTCTGATCGTTGATGTAGATCTCTTTCGCGCCACCGAGATTATGGCCAACGAGGACGATTATATCCCAGGGGTCTGCTTCGGTGAACAGGCTGTCGGCCTTTTCCGGATCAATCGTGCGGACTCCGGTGATCACAGGCTGACCTCCGTCATCTCCGTCTGATTTGCAGGAGACAAAACACAGCATCTGCATCATGCACACGATGGCTACGCAGAAACAGCTTATATAGTTTTTCATTGTTATCATGTTATTTCGTTTGATATACCACTCTCTTAGTCTTTGAAATTATAGCTGACAGGTTCTGCTTTGAGCAGCGGGTTCTGGATCACATCGTTTTCGGGATAAGGCATGAACATCTTGCTTGCTATCACGACTACAGGTGAGGTAGGCTGGATGATGCCTTCGATTATCAGTTCGCCGTCAGAATCTTTTTTGATTTTGTCGGCGCGGGTGCCGCGTTCCTGATTGTTGATCATATTGAGAATCTTTTCAGGTTTCCATTTGAACCAGGTGATGTATTCATACCAGTTGGTGTATTCCATGCTGAATTCAATGCGGCGCTCACGGATAATGTCATCGAATGTAACGGATGTCTTGGGGTCGATCATGGCTCTTTCTCTGACTTTGTTGAAGTATTCGAGGCCGGGACCGCCGGTGAGTTTTTCCTGATTGCCGAGGCAGGCTTCCGCATAGGTTAGATAAGTGTCGGCGAGACGTATTATATAGGTGTTGAGCGGAGAGCTCATGGGACCCACATTGCCGTCATTGTCATCGTCAGGCCCACCGATGGCGCCTTTCTTGGTCTGGGCGTTTTCCTTGTCGTAGTGATAGCCGCCTTTTTCCTTGCAGAGTTCGGGATAGAACGAGTGCTGGGTGAAATATGTGGCGTTGCGGCGGATTGTGTCGGAATGTTCGTACTGGTCGAGCATTTCGAGCGGTGCGAATGGAGAGCCCCATGCGGCTACGCCTCCGGAGATGTCAGAGAATGAGAGGATAGAGTAGAGTGTGTTCTGTGTTCCCCATTCTCCGAGCGGCACCCACTGCATAGCCAGCAGAGATTCCTCATTGTTGTTGAATTTGTATTTGAAGAGATCTGCATATGTGGGGAGCAGTTTCAGCCCGCTTTTGGTGCAGACGTCCTCGCAGAGTTCCTTGCATTTTTCAAGGTCGGCCTCGTCGCGGTTTCCTCCGTTCCATCCGGAACGGCAGAGGTAGACTTTGGCAAGAAGAGCTTTCGCGGCCCAGCAGGTTGCGCGCCCTTTGATCCATGATTCAGGTAGATATTCAGCGGCATATTCAAGGTCACGGATGATGAATTTGAACACGTCTTCTTCCTTGTTGAGAGGCCGCACAGGGTTGTCGACTATCTCCTGATTGTGTTCGAAGAGAATGACCGGTCCCCACAGACGCAGGGCATAGAAATATGCGGCAGCACGCATCAGGCGCGCTTCACCGATGGCGCGATGGATTCCCTCTTCGGTGCAGTCGGCGGTCGCTTTGGTCTCGCAGGCCTCAATGACAGAGTTTGACATCGTCACTACGGCATAGAATGACCTCCAGATGTTTGACAGGTGGCTGTCAAGTGCGGTGACCTGCAAGGTGTTGAACTGCGGAAAGTTCCATGCGTCGAAACATTCATTGGCGAGACTGCTGATGCAGAGTGCGCCTTCTCCGTTATATTCAAACCAGGGTCTGTTATAGAGTACGGATGTCGCTGATTCGAGTGCTTTGTCAGAGACATAGAAAGTTCCGTCTACATAGTTTCCCTGCGGGAGTTTCTCAAGAAAGTCGTCGCTGCATGATGCAACGCATGAAGCGGCGGCGATAGCGATCAATGGAATATATAATTTTTTCATTGGTGTTAAGGTTAAAGTGAGACATTGAGTCCGAAGGTGTAGATCACCTGTGAAGGATAGCGGGCATAGTCGATGCCGCGTGTGAGCACGTTATAGTTGTAGGCTCCGATTTCGGGGTCGAATCCTTTGTAACGGGTGAATGTGAAAGGATTCTGCACGTTGAAATAGAGGCGGAGGTTCTCGATGCTTGCACGCTCTATCAGCTGTTTCGGGAAAGTATAGCCCAATGATATGTTCTTGACGCGCAGATATGAACCGTCTTCAACGAAATAGCTGCTCATGCGGTTGTTGTTGTTCGAATTGTCAAGAGCGATGCGGCAGATACGGGCGTCGGAGTTGATCACATGCATGTTTTCAAACGTATGGCCTCCGTCCGGATCAATGAGCCCTACGTTGGCGAGCCTTGTGGTTTCCATGAGAAGATTGGAGTTTCTCATAGGGTCTGTGTAGACCTGGCGCAGGTAGTTGAACACCTTGTTGCCATGTACTCCTACAAGTGAGAGGTTGAAGTCAAAGTCTTTGTAAGTAAGGGTGGTGTTGAATCCGTAAGTGAATTTTGGCTCAGGATTGCCTATGAACTTACGGTCGCTTTCATTGATTACTCCGTCTTTGTTCACGTCTTCGAATATGTAGTCTCCATACCAGATTTCGTTTTCCTTGATTGTCTTGCCCTCAGGAATTGCCACGAGAATTTTGTTGAAGTTGTCGTCAAGCATGAAGTCGCCGTTCTGGTCTTTGACATAGAAATCGTCAGCTTCCTTGAACATGCCGATTACGTTGTAGCCGTAGAACTGGCCTACGGGCTGTCCGACAACGGTGTTGGTATAGGTGTCGGCGCCGATCTTTCCGGTGATGCTTGATGTCTTGGTGTAGAGTTTGGTAACCTTGTTGCGGTTAAGCGAGAAGGTGAATCCGGTACGCCATGAGAAGTCGCGGGTGCTGATGTTGACGGTGTTCAGAGTCCATTCGAAGCCTTTGTTTTCTATGGCTCCGGCATTGACCCAAGGTGAGGAGATTATGGAGGTCACGTAGTCAGGCAGTGAGGCCTGCATAAGCAGATTGTCTGTCTTTTTAAGATAGGCGTCGATTATGAATTCGAGTCTGTTGTTGAACATGGCCAGATCAAGACCGACGTTGTACGATTTTGTTTCTTCCCATTTGAGTTTGTCGTTGGAGTAGTTTCCGGCATAGAATCCGGCGCCCCAGATAGTGGCGCTTGAAGCCATTGTGGTGCCGTAGGCGTATGCTCCGGCGTTCTGGTTTCCGACTATACCCCATCCTAAACGCAGTTTGAGGTTATTGACCGGTTCTACATTTTTCATGAATTTTTCCTGAGAGATGCGCCATCCGAAGGCTGCTGAGGGGAACCAGCCCCAGCGGTTGGCTTTGCCGAAGTTCGAAGATCCGTCGGCACGCAGTGTGAAGGTCAGCAGGTAGCGGTCTGCAAAATTGTAGTTGGCGCGTCCGAAGTATGACTCCATCGAGCCTGATCCTCTCGAACTGTTGTTTTTGGCTGTCAGCGCATCGCCGGCTACAAGTTCGTGGACTGAGTTGAGGAAGTAGTTTTTTCGGCTTCCGGAGAGATATTCATATTCGTTTTCACTTGACTCATGACCGATCATCACGTTGAACGAGTGGTTGCGGATGTGCTTGTCGTAGGTCAGGAATGTCTTGAAGAAGTAGTTCTTGCCGTTGCTTGCGCTTCGTGAGCTTTCAGAGTCCTGAATGAAAAATCCGTAGTCGTAAGTCGGGCGGTAATAGTAGTGGTTGCTGTAGTTGAAGCCTCCGCCGTATTCCACACGCAGATTCAGACCGTTGATGATCTTGAAGTCGGCAAACAGGTTGCCGTAGAAGTCGGTTCCGCGGTTATAATCTTCGCGGAGGAGAGCATCGGCCACGGGGTTTGCATAGAATGTGCCGAAGTTGTTGTCTTCGGTCTGATAGCCGTATGATCCGTCAGGGTTTCTGACAGGTACGTTGGGGTGCTGGTCAAGTGCGGTGCGGATGATATTGCCGTTGTCAATCGTGTTGGTCTGCTTTGTGCGGCTCAAAGAGGCGCTGACACCGAATGAAAGCCATTTGGTGATGTTGGTGTCGATGTTGATTCGGCCTGACAGACGCTCGAAATCTGATCCGATAGCAATACCGTCCTGACCGAGATAGCCTAAGCCGATGGCATATTTACCCCAATCGTTGCCGCCTGAGACTGTCAGCTGGTGGTTATGCATATGGGCTGTTCTGAAAATTTCGTCCTGCCAGTCTGTGCCTTTGCCGAGAATAGACACATCGGCGAATTCCTCGGTGGCGCCGAAGCCCATCACCTCGGCACGGAGGTTACGGTAGGTGGCGAACTGGCGCAGGTCCATTACATCGAGGCGGTCGGGGATGTTCTGGATTCCGTAATATCCTTCATAGCTGAGTTTTGTTTTTCCTGCTTCACCACGCCGGGTAGTGATCATGATCACGCCGTTGCTTGCGCGTGAACCGTAAATGGCTGTGGCCGATGCGTCTTTCAGCACCTCCATTGACACGATGTCAGAGGGGTTGATGGCTGAAAGAGCATTTGAATTGCCGTCGGCCTGGCCGGAGAGGGGCACACCGTCGATGACGTAGAGAGGTTCGTTGCCGTTGAGCGAGTTTGTGCCTCGGATGCTGACCGAGATACCGCCGCCGGGGGCACCGGAGTTCTGTGTCACCTGCACACCGGCCGCGCGGCCCTGAAGAGCCTGGTCAAGCGATGTGGCCACGGTTTTTTTGATGTCTTCCGCAGAGACTGATACCACAGATCCTGTCAGGTCGCTGCGCTTCATGGTTCCGTAACCGACAACCACTACTTCATCCAGCGTTTTGGAGTCTTCCTTGAGATAGATCTCGACTTTGGATCTGTCACTGATTTTGATGCTTTGGGTTGTGTAGCCGATGTAGGAGAATGTCACAGTCTGTCCTTTTCTGACATTGACGCTGAAAGCGCCATCGGCATCAGTGACAGTGACTGCTCCGGACTGGACTCTTACTGTGGCTCCGATCAGAGGCATATTGTCATCAGCGCCTCTGACCACGCCGGTAAGTTTAAAGTCCTGTGCAAAACTTGGGAAGACAACACATCCCAGCAACACGGCAACTATCAATCGTAACAGGTGCCGTTGTTTTTTCAATGCGACTTGCATAACTTCATGATATTAATGGTAAAATGATAAATGTTTTCAGGTTTAAGAGGTTGTTTTTAACGACTTTTAATATGTATAGAGCGTCTGTGTCTATGGCAATGTGTGATCAGCGGATGAAACGCCATTCGTCGAATTTGAAATCGCCGTCCCGGTAGACGAAGCAGAGGTCCTGGCTCCCTTTGAGCTTTTTGCCGAGCCGGACGCTGACGGTCTGCCATTGGGGATGATCAATGACGAGGCTTCCTACACGCTTGCCTTTGGAGCTTCCGATGTGAATGTCGATAACACCTTTGCCTCTGACTTTGGCTTCGAATCGAGAAGCTCCTTTCCCGAAGTCTGCGCCACGGACTTCAGACTGCTGACCTGAGCCTAATCCGCAGGCAACCATGTTGCCGGCCACGTCAGTGTGTTCGAATTTTATGCCTGAGGTGGCGGCTACGGTCTCGGCCTGCTGCCAGGCGAACGGATCGAGCGGTTTGATCTGTGAGACTCCGGTCTGGGTCATCTGTCCAGTCGGTATCGCGATGCTGTTTTCGTCAACTTCAAGTCGGTCTACGCAGATATTCCGGTAGCCGGTAGTGATGCCTCTGAAGTCAGCAAGGTGATTGGTGTGATAGAAGATGTAATACTCATTGTTGAAACGCAGGAAGTGTGTGTGGTTGTTTGTATATTCCATCCCATAGTCATGAGGATTTTTGAGAATGTCGCCACGGAATTTCCAGCTGTCGCGGTTGAGCGGGTCGGTCGATGTCATATAACCGATCGAACAGATTGAGGGGTGCGAGACTTCTGGATCGTTCCATTCGGTGCGGTCGACCCAGTCGGTACTGTAGGAGTAGACCCATGTGCCGTTTATATAATTCAGCTCACTGGCTTCAAAGAAGTATGGAGCAGGAATTTCGCTGATTTCGCTGTCGAGGCTCAGAAGGTCGCTTCCGAGGCGGACTATGCGGGCGCTTCCCGGCAGGAATGTGGTGGCTTTTGAGCTGCGTCCTCCCCCGAATGACAGCCAGCCTACGCCGTTTTCGTCAATGACCGCACCGGGATCGAAGGGGGCCGGGCAGTCTGTAAGTCCGGGGGTGTTCACATCTATAAGGTCATGACCGAGCGGGTCGGTCCAGGGGCCTACAGGAGAAGTTGCGGTGATGACACCGACACCGCCTCCGCCGTGGGAGTAGTACATATAGAAATGAGTCAGGCCGTCACTTTCGGCGCGTGAGATTATGGACGGAGCCCATGATACGCCTTTTTTGCCGGTCCAGGGGGCAGCCTGCTCTACGTCTATTATTCCGTGGTATGTCCAGTTGACCATGTCGTCTGACGACATCATCACGAGAGAATGGATATGTGCGTAGCTGTTTTTGCCATCGCGACCCACGGAGTCAAGTTCTTGCTGGTCGTTTGTGCCATAGACATACACACGCCCGTTATGAACTACGGCGGTCGGATCGGCTACATGCAGAAAGTCAAGCAGCGGATTGCAGTTTCCGGTGCCGAGTTTCGGCGTCTTCTCAAACTGATGGTCTTCCGCGGCTTCGGCGGCGGAAGATCCGTTTATAAGTAAGGTGATAGCAAAAATACTGGCAAGTTGCTTTTTTGATAACATAAGACTGATTTGTGTTAGAGGCTGATAATGATTAGCTGAAACAAATATAGTTACAGCCCTCGGATAGTCTCAGCCCATTATGTGTTCTGGAATGCGCCGCAATGTATCATGAATCATGTACGGCCCTTCAAAAACTCAGAAGGCAACATTCCGAACTCGTTTTTGAAATTCTGGGCAAAGCGTCGTGGAGAGTTGAAACCGCACATGTAGGCGATTTCGGCAACCTGCATCTGGCTTTGCTCAAGCAGCTGCCGGGCGCGTTTCAATCTGATGGTGCGTATGAATTCAGCCGGGCCTTTGCCTGTGATAGCCATAAGTTTTTTATAGAGATATCCGCGGCTAAGGGCAAGTTCGGAACTCAGTAACTCGACGGAGAAGTCAGAGTCGCTCATATGCTCCTCGACAATGCGAATGGCTTTTTCAACGAGTTTCTCATCAAGTGAGGTTATGGTGATCTCGCTTGGGGAGACATCGAGCTTGTCGCTGAACATCCGGTGGTTGCGTTCGAACAGGTCGATGAATTTCTTTATGCGCAGTTGCAGAAGCTTGAGATTGAACGGTTTGGTCAGATAGTCGTCGGCTCCGAGTTCGAGCCCTTCGAGGCGGTATTCCTCAGCGGTTTTGGCGGTCAGCAGTATGACCGGGATGTGAGACCACCGGATATTGGTCTTGACCTGCCGGCATAGTTCCATTCCGTCCATAACCGGCATCATCACATCGCTAACAATCAGGCTGATGTTTCCTTTGGCCATGATGTCAAGCGCCTCACGTCCGTTGCCTGCTTTGAATATCGTGTAGTCTTTGGATAGAGTGTCGGCTATGAAATCGCGATACTCCTCGTTGTCATCCACAATAAGAATGGTGGCAGGAGAGTCCGCGGCAGATGATTCTTCAGAGGTGTTTTCTGGAGCCGGTGGCTCGGCCGGAGTCCCGGAGGCGCCGGAGTTTTTTTCAAGATCGGATTGAGCGGAGCATCCGTCAACCGGTAGAGTCAGAGTGAATACAGACCCTTTTGGCTGATTGTCGCTGACTGAGATATCGCCTCCGTGCATGCGGGCGTATTCATTCGCTATATGCAGTCCGATTCCGCTTCCGGTTTTATGGTTGCCCTGCTCGCCCTGATAGAAGCGTTCGAAGATATGCTTTTTTGCTTCCGGACTTATGCCTTGGCCGCTGTCGGCGATGCGGATTGTCAGATCTCTGTCTTTCAGAGTGGCTTTCACACTGACGCTGCCTCCGTCAGGGGTATATTTAAACGCGTTAGACAGCAGGTTGTTAAGGATTTTGCCTACTTTCGCGGAGTCAAAGTCCATCATATAGCCTGACGGATCGCATTCGGCGGTAAAATCCATGTTGCGGTTTGCTGCGTAGTCTGTGAAAAGGGCACACTGTTCGCTGATGAAACGCATGATGTCATCTTTACGGCAGTGGAGACCTTCAGCTCCTACATCGAGTTTGCGGAAATCAAGCAGTGTGTTGATAAGGTCGAGAAGTCGTCGGGCGTTTGAAAATATTGTCAGCAGTTTCTTTCTCGTCGGTTCATCTTTCACTTCGTCAAGCAAGACCTGGAGAGGAGCCATGATGAGAGTGAGCGGTGTGCGCAGATCGTGGCTGATATTAGTGAAGAATTTAAGTTTGAGTTCGTTGATCCGTACTATCTGCTGGCTTTCGATGGCCTGCCGCTGGATGGCAAGTTTCTGACGATGTCTTCTTTTGATGAGATTTGCTGTCAGTATTATTCCGCCGATGATAATAGCCATATATATGATGCAGGCCCAGATTGACATATAGAATGGAGGTCTGACGCGGATTTCAAGGATGGCCGGATCTTCCTTCCAGTTGCCGTTCGGGAGACCGGATTTTACTAAAAGTCTGTAATTGCCATAAGGGAGTGATGTAAAAGTCACTTTGTTTTCATCAGTAAAGATCCATCGGGAGTCAATGCCTTCAAGCATGTAGGCATAGCGTACTCCTGATTGGCCGGTCAGGTCACAGACTGTAAATTCGATGGTGATAAGTCTGTCGTCGTAGCTAAGTTCTATCTGCTTTGTTTCCTCCAGCGCATTTTTAAGAATCAGGCGGCCATCGTAGATGGAGTCGATGGCTATGCGTGTGCCTCCGATGTAGAGGCCAGTGAACAGTATGTCAGGTGGCAGACGCCGGTCTTTGAACACTTTTTCCGGATAGAATGATATGCATCCGTCTGAGGTGCCGAACAGAATGGAGTTGCTGTCGGGACGCGTGACGGATTTTGAATTGAAGAATGTGCTTTTGAGACCGTCCTTTTTAGTGTAGTTTCTCATGCTGTAGCTCAGAGTCCTGTCTGCAGCCTCCCGGACAGTGATTATTGAGAGGCCGTTGCTTGTCGAGGCATATATGTGGCCGTCATTGTCTTCCAGGATGGCTCGGATCATGTTGTCGCACAGTCCGCTCTTTTTGTCAAGGTAATACATTGAGTCACGTGAGGTGTCCCAGATCGTGAGGCCTTGGTTATGGCCGATCCACAGGCGTCCTTTGCGGTCTTTGTAGATCTGGGTGACAAATCCTTGTTTCAGGTTTTGGGTATTGCGGCGGTTTGTGAAGTGACCTCTTGCTTTTTTTGTGGCTGTGTCAACCTTATAAAAGCCGTCGAATGATCCGATAAAGACTGTGTCACTCTTGTCTGAGTGGAGACACATGGAGTTGATCTGTTCTCCTTTGGCCGTGAGGAGGGATATGAAGTTATCTGTTTTGCTGTTGATATATTGGGTTCCTTGAAGTGTCGCTATCCATATATTGCCTGATCCGTCGTTCTGAAGAGCCCAGATAATGTCTGATATGAGAGTGCTGTTGGCGGTAGTGAAATGTCTGACGTTGTTTCCGTCTATACAGTAAAGACCGTTGCCGTAGCTGCCGATCCATATGCGGCCGTCGGAATCTTCCTCCAGGCAGATTATTGATCCGCTGAACACTGCCGGAATTCGCTCGATGATCTCGCTTCCTTGGCGCAGGATGAGCAGTCCGTTGCCGTCAGTGCCTATCCACAGATTGTTTCTGCTGTCAGTTAGCAGCGATGCTACATCAAGGCCCCTGCATAGGCTGAAGTTTTCAAACTGCAGCAGGCCGTTGTTATAATATGATATGCCTGATTTGTTATGTCCGAGCCATATTGTCCCTGATTCATCCTGATATAGACAGGATACATTGTCAGACGGCAGTGAGCTGCTTGACAGAAGGTTATGGCGCAGTGCCTGGAATGAGCCGTCTGACTGGTCGAATATGTAGGCTCCGTTGTGGTCTGTTCCGATCCACACATGGCCGTTGCGGTCGTCAAGAATACTTCTGATGCCTTTACTTTGGGTCTCGGTGGCGGGAGTCAGTGAGATTTTGCTCCAGGGGGCTGATTTCTGGCGATAATATATGTCGTTGTCATAGTTGGAAAAAAGCCAGAGGCCCTGTTGATAATCGGCATATATATTGTTGAATGATTTTATTCCGTCAGGAGCTGAAAGAGATTCGATGGCAAGAGTCTGTTTGTCGATTTTCAGGAATCTGCCAGATGGCACCAGTAAATATATGTAGGCCTGGTTATCAGCTATGTTGATTTCGTCGCAGATGAGGTTGAGTCCGGGTTCGATGCTGCGCAATGTGCGCGTTTTCATGTCATAGGCCCAGATTTTCTTGTCAGTGACAACCCATAAGTTAGCTTCGCGGTCGACGTATATCCTGTATTTCTGCTCAACGGTGATTCCATAAGATTCCAGCAATTTGTCGATGTCAGTCGAGAAATCATCTTTCAGGGAGTTGTAGACGGCATAACAGTCAGCGCTTTTCGCCCATATATTCCCGTCGGCATCCTGTTGCAGCGACCAGATGTCATCAACGAACTCGTCCATTTCCCGCTTGGATGCAGCGAGTGAATATTGGGTCAAGCCGAAAGCACGGTGCATGAATTTTGAGAAAAGTGTTAAATTTGTGGCATGAAAACCGCAGATGCAATATGGATGTGCCTGCCCGAGGGCATGGACGAACTATTTGAAATGGTGCGCTTCGAGCGCACGGAACAGTCCTATGACATATGGCTTGACGAAAAGAAGAAACTGTCTGATGAAGACTATCGTAATCCAAATATCGTAGCGCGAGGCTATACGGATTATGTAACAATACAGGACTATCCGATGCGTGGACGGCCTGTATTTCTTCACATGCGCAAGAACAAGTGGTGGGACAGGCAGACCAACGAAATCTTCAGCTACAATCTCGAACTTCCCAACGAGGAAGGAACACGACTCAGCGCCGAGTTCGTGGCTTTTTTAAAAGACGAAGGTGGAGACGACAGCCCTGTCGATTAAACAGATAGCGCAGATGTACTGCGTCAACGGCAAACATTTTGCCGACTTGTACCGCAATAAGATAAGCGGTTACGCCGACTGGTGCGAACAGGAGCTTGGCTGTGGGTTCTATTTCAACGCCGATAATATCGGCCCTTACATGAGTCTTGATGAGACGTGTCTGAGCAACGGGGAGGTATGGACGTTCCTGACCAACAAGGACGGCCACGGAGGCAAGGGAACACTTGCGGCAGCCATTCCCGGAACAAAGAGTGACGAAATTATATCCATACTCATCGGAGCTATGGAGAAATCAATCAGACGCAGGGTCAAGGAAGTGACCTGCGATCTCTCGCCATCAATGATGCTCATAGCCGCAGAAGTGTTCTATAACGCCCATGTAGTCAACGACCGTTTTCATGTCCAACAGGTCTATAATGAGGCCGTTGACGAAATCCGCATTGACATTCGCCGACAGCTCATCGCAGAGGAAAACAACCGCAACAAGTCCGAACCGCCGGTAACGTACTCCAACGGAGAGACCATGCGCCAGATACTGGCTCGCAGCAAACACACTCTGATGATGTCGCAGAACAAATGGACTGACATACAGCGCCATCGTGTCAACATACTGTTCAAATACTATCCAATATTGAAGGCTGCATACAGCCTTGCGATGGAGCTGCGCAAGATTTTCAACGCTAAAATCTCACCGACAAAAGCCATGGGGAGGATGAACAAGTGGTATGAAAAGGTAATGGCATTGGGTAACAACAACTTCCGCTCGGTAATCAAAACATTCAAGAACCACGCCCCAACAATCCTGAACTATTTCCGTCGTCGTGCGACCAATGCCTCTGCCGAGGCATTCAACTCTAAAGTCAAAATATTTCGCTCACAAATGCGTGGTGTCCGGGACCGCGACTTCTTCATCTTCCGATTAGTCAAACTCTACGCCTAAAAATTTAACACTTCTAATTGCCCAATTTAACATATGCACCGTGCTTTCGGCTTGAGCCTGAATATTGCCTGAAGCCATAACCGTCATATCTGTTTAGCCCGGCGGCTGTCCCGACCCAGAGATAACCGTAGTTGTCTTTTAGAATGGTTTTGACATTGCTGTTTGACAGACCGTCTGTAATGTCTAACTTCCGGAATACATAATGACTTTCGGCATTGATATGCCAGACGGCCAATGACAGCAGGATGCATAGCAGAATTCTTTTCATTCGGAGGCTGAAATTTTGCATTTTCACTTTCATACAAAATTATGCAATAATCCATAACTGTCAAAAAAGAATGTCTGTAAAGTCACGTCTCCTGATGTCTCCAATGATGTGTCACCATGTCATCTGCTGCCGGATATCGCTCTATCCTTTAGGCGGCACAAATGTAGGGCAGCGGGGCGTGGTTGACAAAAGAAAATCGCCAGGTCACTGTTTTTTTCAGTGGTCTGGCGATTTGAAACGTTGTCTTACCTGGATTCGAACCAAGACAGGCAGAACCAAAAACTGCAGTGCTACCATTACACCATAAGACAATCCTTTTGCCCAAAGAATCCGTGGTATCAGGGGATACCGATCCTCTAAAGCGATGCAAAGGTAGGCGTTTTTTTGCTATTTCCCAAATCCGGAGGCAATTTTTTGCGTTTTGTGCGGTCGATGCGGCGATCAGAACAGGACATGACGGTGATTTCCGGTCACGCCGGAGGTCTGAAATCTGCGGGTCAGGCGGCTTTCAGCATAGTTGTGAGCAGTAAGGCGATGGTCGGCAGATCAATGTCGTCAGGCATGTTTCTGCGCAGCATTTCAAGCAGTTTCACCTTACGTTTCTTCACGGTTATCTCAGCTACTCCGAGGGTTGCGGCTATTTCTGCGTTCTTAAGTCCGTCTTCGAAACTGAGTTTAAGCAGTTGGCGATAGTCGGGCGGAAGCATTCTGATGGCTGCATAGAGGGTGTCGAGTGTCTCATGCTCAATCAGTGCCCATGTCGCATCGGCTTCATGATCATCTTCGTTTTTTGATTCGGTATAGTTTCTCATGGCCGAAAGTTTGCGCAGGGCCGAGATGGCCTTGTTGCGGATACAGGCAAGGATGTGGGCGCGCCATTGTTCGGCTGTGTCAAACGAATGTCGTTTCTGAGAGAATGTTTGAATTTAAACCAAATTAAACCTTAAGTGGCATAACAAACCCTCAATCAGAGTGTTTGTAGAAGAAAAACGATTAGTATGCATAAAATCAGCTTCTATAAGACCATTGACCCTCGGTCAAAAGTGTCTGATAGAGATTGATTCTATGCATATGAACAATGTTTTTTCTCCTTCAACACTTTGGCTGAGGGTTTGTTATGCCCTATAACATTTTTTTCAATTCTAATTTTAAACAGTTTCTTAAACAAACGCTAAAAATCAGACCGGCTGACGTGGCGGGTGGTAAAGCCTGCCTCAGTCAGCCGGTCTGATATCAGTCAGCGGTAAGATTCGCCTCAGCGGTTAGAGTACATATCCTCGTAGTAGCGCTGGTAGTCGCCTGAGGTTATGTGGTCCATCCATGCTTGGTTGTCGAGATACCAGCGGACAGTTTTTTCGATGCCTTCCTCAAACTGGAGTGAGGGTTCCCAGCCGAGCTCACGCTGGAGCTTGCGTGAGTCGATGGCATAGCGCATGTCGTGGCCGAGACGGTCAGTGACGTAGGTGATGAGGCTGTCGGAGTGGCCTTCGGGGTTGCCGAGCAGACGGTCTACGGTGCGGATGATGACTTTGATCAGGTCGATGTTTTTCCATTCGTTGAAGCCACCGATGTTGTAGGTGTCGGCTATTTTGCCTTTGTGGAAAATCAGGTCGATGGCGCGGGCATGGTCTTCGACAAAGAGCCAGTCGCGGACGTTTTCGCCTTTGCCGTAGACCGGCAGGGGCTTGCGGTGGCGGATGTTGTTGATGAAGAGCGGTATTAGCTTTTCGGGGAACTGGTAGGGCCCATAGTTGTTGGAACAGTTTGTGACAAGCGTCGGCATGCCGTAGGTGTCATGGTAGGCGCGCACAAAGTGGTCGCTCGATGCCTTGGAGGCCGAATAGGGTGAGTGGGGGTTGTATTTGGTTGTCTCAAGAAAGAATTCCCGGCCGTAGGCGTGGTGGTGTTCGGTCGATGAGGCGGTGGTGGTGAAGGGCGATTCGATACCTTGCGGGTCGGTCAGTTCGAGCGCGCCGTAGACTTCGTCGGTGGAGATGTGGTAGAAGAGTTTGCCTTCGTATTTTTCAGGGAGTGATTCCCAGTATTCTTTGGCTGCCTGGAGCAGAGAGAGGGTGCCCATCACGTTTGTGCGCGCGAAGGTGAAGGGATCTTTGATCGAGCGGTCCACGTGGCTTTCGGCGGCGAGGTGGATGATGCCGTCGATATGGTTTTCTGTGATTATGCGGCGCATTTCGTCGAGATCGGCTATATCGGCCTTGACAAAGCTGTAGTTCGGACGGTCTTCGATATCCTTGAGGTTTGCGAGGTTGCCGGCATAGGTGAGTTTGTCGAGATTGACAATACGGTAGTCCGGATATTTGTTGACGAAAAGCCGGACTACGTGCGATCCGATGAATCCGGCTCCGCCGGTGATAAGTATGTTACGCTTCATTTCAATTCCTGATTATATTAATTTCATCATCATCTTTGTCATGATAAATTCCTACGGTTTTAACTATTGTGCTGATTTCAGTTGTAATAAGGGAGTAGGGCTGACAGTCTACCGGCCCATGAATTATAGTATCGGCACCGATTACACAGTTTTCCGGTATAGTTGAATTTTTATATAATTTGCAGTTGTTAGCCACCCATGTATTACTTCCGACAGCGATACTCCCGTAGCCTTTCGAATATCTCTTCTGATCGGTGTATTTCAACTTATGAAAATCGGTGTCGATCATCATGCAGTCCCAGCCTATGAGAATATTATCATTCAATTTGATTGAGTGATAGCATGCTATCTTCAGGCTTGAGGTCGCAATAACTTTTTCTCCGAATTCAAGCACACCGGTCTCGCCTACGGAAATGGCGGATGCATTTCCAACAGATAAATATCCATTGAAAACAATCTTTCCCCTGTTTTCAAGAGTTATTCCTGAGTCAGGATATAAGGAAACATTGTTCACTCCGAATTTGACCAGTCCGAATCTTACAGGACAGTTAAAAATAAACTTGCCGCTGCAATTTCGCAATCTGGCCTTGCGCAATAGAATCGGCAGCCTGGCAGCCTGGCTAAAAGGGAGATGACGGAAATTAAAAATAACTGACGGTATAAGAGCCCGTATTATCCATCTGTTATGCCACAGCTTATCTAATACACCCATTATTTGAGGTTATTGATACAGATTTTCAGTGAGTCGGTCCAATAGGGAATTTCCAAATCGAAGGTTTTCTTGAATTTGGTCTTGTCAAGAACGGAATATGACGGGCGGACCACCGGCGAGGGGAATTCGTCGGAATGACAGGGGCGGATGTCGCAGTCTGTGTTGCCGGCTATCTCGGCAATTATTTTTGTGAAGTCATACCACGAGCAGACCCCTTCGTCGGAGTAGTGGTAGACGCCTTCGTTTCCGTCTATTTTACCGTTGTCGATTATGTCGACGATGGCGTCGGCCAGGTCCTGGGCATAGGTGGGTGTGCCGGCCTGGTCGAAGACAACGTTGAGCTGTGGGCGTGTCGACGTGAGGCCGAGCATGGTCTTGACGAAGTTTTTGCCGTATTCCGAGTAAAGCCAGGCCGTGCGGATGATTATGTGGCGGCATCCGCTTTTGAGGATTGCCTCCTCGCCGTGCAGTTTGGTGCGTCCATAGGCGCCGGTGGGATTTAGCGGTTCGTTCTCGGTGCGCGGTGTGTTGCCGAGATTGCCGCCGAAAACGTAGTCGGTCGAGATGTGGATCAGGGGGATGCCATTGTCGGCGGCGGCTTTTGCGAGATAGCCAACCGCGGTGGCGTTGATCCGCTCGGCAATATCCTCCTGCTCTTCGGCGCGGTCTACGTTGGTGTAGGCCGCACAGTTGACAATGGCCTGGAAATCGTTGCAGCCCACTCCGAGTGCCACGGCTTCGGGGTCGGTTATGTCGAGGTCATAGGCATCTGTGAAAATATATTCGTTCGGAGAGTTTTCTGCCGCTTTTCTGAGGCTTGAGCCAAGTTGGCCGCTGGCGCCTGTTACAAGTATTCGCATGGTGGTTATGAGTCTGTTTTAAATACGTCAGTCCGCAAAATAGAGATCTGTGTGATAGTCAAACGGGGAGTCGAAGTCACTGAGCATCGGGTGACGCATGTCTTTCTCGCTGAGAATGGCCTTGCCGGGCTCGATGAGCCAGTCGATGCCGAGCGATGTATCAAGAATCGATATTCCGCCGTCGGCCTGCGGGGCGTAGTAGTTGTCACATTTATACTGGAAGACGGCGATGTCGGAGAGCACGGCGAAACCGTGGGCGAAACCGCGGGGCACGAAAAACTGACGGTGATTGTCTTCCGACAGCTCGACCGCCACGTGGCGGCCATAGGTCGGGGAGCCTTTGCGGATGTCAACGGCCACGTCAAGCACACGGCCTTTGACGCAGCGCACAAGCTTTGACTGCGTGAACGGCGGAGCCTGAAAATGGAGTCCGCGCATTACTCCGTAGGATGAGCAGCTTTCATTATCCTGCACAAAATCCACAGGGCGCACTTTTTCATCGAATTCTTTCTTTGAATAGCTTTCGAAAAAATATCCTCGTGAGTCGGCGAAGATGCGGGGCTCGATTATCACCACGCCTTCGATATCGGTCTTGATCACTTCCATTTTATGTGAGTGTATGTCAGTCGAGATTTGGGGAATCGGTACGGTCAATCTCGTCAATCACCTTCATCAGATATTGTCCGTACTGGTTTTTCAGCATAGGTTTTGCGATTTCGATCATCCGCTCGCGTGAGATCCATCCCTGGCGGTATGCTATGCCCTCAAGGCAGGCAATCTTCAGCCCCTGGCGCTTCTCAAGCACCTCGACATAGATCGAAGCCTCGGCGAGAGAATCGTGAGTGCCTGTGTCGAGCCAGGCAAAACCGCGGGGAAGAGTCTGCACACGCAGTTCGCCGTCATTCAGAAACTCCTGGTTGACAGTGGTGATCTCCAGCTCTCCGCGGGCTGAGGGTTTGATGCGTGAAGCCACGTCGACAACCTTGTTCGGGTAGAAATAGAGGCCTACCACCGCATAGTTCGACTTCGGATGCTCAGGTTTCTCCTCGATCGACAGGCAGTTGCCATCCTTGTCGAACTCCGCCACTCCATAGCGTTCGGGATCACTTACCCAATAGCCGAACACTGTGGCCTTGTCGCTCTTCTCAGCAGCGGCAACTGACTCCTGGAGCAGCCCGGAGAAGCCTGCGCCGTGGAAAATGTTGTCGCCAAGCACAAGGCAGGCGCAGTCATCACCTATGAAATCCTTGCCGATGATAAAAGCCTGGGCCAATCCGTCGGGCGACGGCTGTTCGGCATACTCGAAGCGGACACCGAAGTCGCTGCCATCGCCGAGCAGACGCTTGAAGCCGGGTAGATCGGCCGGGGTTGATATGATCAGAATGTCTCTTATTCCGGCCAGCATCAGGGTGGAGACCGGATAGTAGATCATGGGTTTGTCATAGATAGGGAGCATCTGTTTGCTGACTCCCTTGGTGATAGGGTAGAGGCGTGTGCCTGAACCTCCGGCCAATACGATTCCTTTCATATGTTTGTGAAGTGGGCTGGTTGCAGGTGGAGCTGTCACAAATTTATTTTCGCGGAGAGGTCTGTGACGATGCAAAATTACGAAATTTTAGATGATTTTTCAAATCCGGCCATCTGTTTTTTTCAATCATTCACCGGCAGGCCTCCCGGACTACAGGCTTGATGGACTCGTTGGGAATAGATAATATAAAGACCACCTGCAATTTCTGCGGATGGTCTGAATCAGAGGGTGTTCAAAAACAACCTCTTAATTTTTTCAGGGTTGCTTACCAGCCCGGATTTTGTGTCAGATTGAGATTGCGTTCCATCTCAACGAGCGGAATGGGCCAAAGTTCATGGCGCGGTTGATATGAACGTGTGTACATCAGATCACCGAAAATATCAGTGGCATCCTTCACCGATTCTTCAAGCAGTCCCCAGCGGCGGAGGTCCCAGTAACGCTGGCCTTCACCGGCGAGTTCGAAGGCGCGTTCTCTCCGGATTCTTTCAGCCATTTCCTCTTTGCTGCCTACGGCAAGCCATGCCGGACCTCTGTCAAGGCCGGGCATACCTACGCGGGCGCGCACTTTGTTGACTTCGACTATGGCCTTGTCTGTAGCTCCGCTTTCATTGTAAGCCTCAGCCAGCATCAGCAGCACATCGCCGAGGCGCAGCAAGGGGAATTCATAGGGTGTGCGGTTGTATTCTCCCCAATAGCCGTCGAGATTGCCTGTCGGTATCCATTTGCGCCAGAAGTATGAATTCCATCCTTCGGAGTTGCGTATGAATGCCATAGCTTCCATCGGAGCACCGCCATTGGAGGGATCGGCAAGCACAAACTGCTTATCCATCGGATTTGATCCGGCATCCGTGCCCAGATAGTGGGAGTATGGGGTGATTACGTTCAGACACAGACGCGGATCGCGCAGACGGTATGCGTCCATGACTTTCGATGTGTCGCAGTCAAGAGTGCTTGTGACCATTGTGCTGGCCTGGTCTATGGCTACTCGCATGTAGCTTTTGCGCAGGTCGGAGCCGCCGTTGTTGAACCCCGGAAACAGATCGTCCCAGTCAAAGGGAGATCCATCGAGATTTTCATACATATCAACGAGTGTGGTCGAGGGTACGATGGCATTGCCTGCAATTAGGCGCATGGTGGATTTGTTGCCGAAATAAGACACTATGTCAAGAGCGTAGCCGGCGGTGTTGCCGTCGATCGACTGGATCGAGAAGATCATTTCGGGACTATGGCTGCCGTTATAGAGGCGAAACAGTTCATTGTAGTCGGGATGAAGCGAATAGCCGTAGTTTTCGGACTTGTTGTAGACAATCTCCTCGAAGTCTGCAATTGCCTTGTCCCACTGGCGGTCGAAGAGGTAGACTTTGCCTCGCAAAGCGTAGGCCGCACCCTTGGTGGCGCGTCCGAGATTCTCGGCATCCCAGCTTACCGGCAGTTTGGCGATGGCTTCGGTCAGATCGTCGATTATATGTTGTCTGATTTCTTCTGCCGAACTGCGCGGGGCGTCAAGGTGGGCAAACTGTTCGTTAATGTCACAGCTTTCGTCATAATATGGCACTCCACCCCAGCAGTTGAGCATTCGGAAATAGGCCATAGCACGGAGAAATTTGGCCTCTCCGGTGACGCGATCGATGGTTGTGGCGCTGATAGGCATTGTGGCCACGTTGCGGATTACTGTGTTGGAGCGGTGGACGAGTTCATAGAGATACTGCCAGTGATTCTGTACTCCTGAGCTGTTTGAGGCGAACGATGTGCCGCGCGAAATATCGGCCCAGGGGCTTGTGCCGTCAGCCAGATCACTGCACATGTCAAATGTGAACTCCAGTCCGAAGCACCATGTGGATTTCATTGCGGCATACATTCCGATGGCTGCCTGCCGGGCATGGTCTTCGGTCTGCCAGAAATTCTGTCCCGACATCTGGTCGCCGGGTGTATAATCAAGGCTTTCGCAGCTGCAGAGCGCGGCTGCTGCGAGGGTGATTCCTGCGAGATATTTCAGCTTAAAATTGTGTGTCATAATGTCAGAATGAAACGTTTAGACCTACCGAATACTGGCGAACCGACGGATAGCCGACTGTGGCGCCGACTTCCGGGTCGAGACCGGGAAAGTCTGTGATTGTAAAGAGGTTGTCTATGCTGGCATAGACCTTGAAGTTTTCAACAAAGAATTTTCTGGTGATCTCCTGAGGGATGGTGTAGCCGAGCTGGATGTTCTTGCATCTCAGATAGGCGGCGTTGTGGACAAAAGCATCGCTGGCAATGTTGTTTCTGCCGTTTGAACTGTTGCGCAGGACCGGATATTTCGAATTGTAGGGATTTTCCGGAGTCCAGGCGTTGTCGGTGATGTCTTTGTTTAGTGACTGTCCCATGACTGTCACGAAGCGGAAGGCCTGGTTGTTGTAATAGACCTGATGGTTGCCAACGCCCTGCAGGAGCATGCTGAAGTCAAAGTTGTTCCATCTGATTCCGAGACTGCCGCCGTAGGTGAGCCGCGGCAGTGTTCCGTGGCCTATCTCCACGCGGTCGGCAGTGTCGAGTTTGCCGTCGCCGTTTGCGTCGCGATAGAGGAAGTCGCCGAGTTCCGGACGCTGGTAGGTGGCGAAATAGTCGGGGTTGCGGTCAACGAGTGACTGCACATAGTCGAGATCGGCCTGATCGCGGACAATGCGGTCGACGGTGATGACATACAGCTGGTTGATCGGCTTGCCCTCCTGGGTCTTGTAGACTCCGCTGATCGACGATACGTCGCCTTGGAATTTTGTGACCTTGTTGGTGACAAATCCCATGTTGAAGCCAAGGTCATAGGACACTTTGCCTATGCGGTCGTTCCAGTGGATGTCAAATTCGAAGCCTTTGTTGTTGACCTCGCCGGCATTCTGGTTGGGGACGGTGCTGGTGCCGTGTTCAAGCGGTGCCGGGAGTGAGATGAGGATTCCTTTGGTGTTCTTGTTGTAGATGTCGACAGATCCGCTCAGACGGCTGTTGAGGAAAGCGTAGTCAATGCCAAGGTTGGTCATATATGTCTTCTCCCAGGTGAGTTCCGGATTGGCGAGCACGGTCTGGGCAAGGCCTCCGGCAATGTTGCCGTTGAGAATGTAGTTGGCGGTGGCAAAGAGAGACTGATACATATAGTAGCTGGTGGTCTCATTGTTGCCGAGCGATCCGTAAGACGCTCTGATTTTCAGCTGGTCGAGCCATGAAGCAGTTCCGTGCATGAAGCCTTCTTCCGAGATGCGCCATGCAGCTGAGACTGAGGGAAAGTAGCCCCAGCGTTTTCCGGGAGCGAATTTCGACGAGCCGTCGGCGCGCAGATTGGCTTCGAGCAGATACTTGTCATCCCAGTTGAGGTTCACGCGGCCGAAGTATGAGCGCATGGCCCATTCGTTGTAGTTTCCGGTGATGCTGCCGTTTGTTGTTCCGGCGTCAATCGCTCCGAGCGAGGGATCTACGAGATCATACTTTATGAAGTAGTCCTGGTCATATTTATTGTACTCCTGGCTCATGCCGGCAAGCACTGATGCTTCAAGGCGGCTGACGTTGAAGCTATAGTTGGCTGTCAGTTCCGAAGAGCGGAAGGTGTTGCGGTAGTTGTAACGGCGGATGTAGGTGCGGACAACGCCTTCGCGTATCAGCACCGGGCCGTCGAATGTGAAGCGGTAGAGGTCGCGGTCAGTCAGATGATGTTCCATGTTGCGCTCCCAGTAATTGTAGGAGAACGAGCCTTTGACTGTCAGACCTTTCAGCGGCTGGAGCATGGCGTAGAGCTTGATTACCGACCGTTTTGTCTTGGTGGGGTAGTCGGTGTCGTAGAACCACTGGCGGCGATAGGGGTTGAAGTTGCTTACGTTTTCTTCCTCCGGATTCTGGATGCCGCCGTAGAGTCCGGTGGCGGGATCGTAGAGCGTCATGCCGGGGACGGTGTTGAAGGCGCCTGATCCGAAGATGACATCGCCTCCGGCAGCCGCGTTTTCAGACGACGGGTTGTTTTCGTCGATATATCCGAAAAGATTGGTGCCTACGGTGAGCCAGGGCTTGATGGTGACATCAAGGTTGGTGCGGAGCTGATAGCGCTTGTAGTCTGTGTAATATATCATGCCGGGGTTGTTGACGTAGCCCAGCGAGATGTTGTATCTGACAGATTTCGATCCTCCCGTGACAGATAGATTGTGGTTCTGTACCACCGAGGGATTTCTGTAGATATGGTCCTGCCAGTCGGTGTTGGGATAGATGGTGGGGTTGCGTCCGGCATCGTTGCGCCATTCGTCGATCTTCCCCTGAGAGAAGCGGGGTGCTTGTCCGTTGACAATGAGACCGGCGTTCTGGATCTCCATGAAATCGGCATAGTCGGTGACGAGGTTGAGGCGTTTTGCCACGGTTTCGAACGATACGTTGCCGCTGTATGTGACTCTCGGAGATTCTTCAGCCCCCTGGCGTGTGGTCACGAGGATGACACCATTGGCGGCTCTTGAGCCGTAGATGGCTGACGATGCCGCGTCTTTGAGCACTGAGATGTTTTCGATGTCCTGAGGATTGATGTCGCTGAGGGCTATTCCGGTCATGCCGTCGACCACAACGAGAGGTGCGGAGTTGTTGAGAGTGCCCTGGCCTCTGACAAGGATCGACTGCGATTCGAATCCGGGGGTATTGCCGCCTGAGTTGCTCACCGAAAGGCCTGAGGCGAGGCCGGCGAGTGCGTTTGTAGCATTGGTGAGAGGACGGTCTTTGAGAGCATCGCTGCCGATTGAAGAGATAGCTCCGGTGAGGTCAACTTTTTTCTGGACCGCATAGCCCACCACCACAACTTCGTCAAGCACAGAGCTGTTTGCTTCCATCTTGATGTCGTAGCGCTCACGTCCGTCGGCAAGGCGGATCTTTACGGTCTTGAATCCGAGATAGGATGCGAGAAGTATTTCGTTGTCATGCACGTCAGGCAGAGTGAAGTTGCCGTCGACATCACTGATGGCTGATTTTTTAGGATTTCTTCTGATTCTGACTGTAACACCTGGGAGTGGTTCGCCGGTCTTATCGGTTATTGTGCCGGTTACAGTATAGGCTGGTGATGTCACAGGTGCTGTGAGCGGTTCTTCCGCTATGATTGTGTTTGTGTTGGCGGACAAAGAAGCACTTCCTGTAAGTATGATGAACAGAACTGATGAAAGATATTTCATTGTAGTTTATTGCAAATTATGACAACAAAGGTAAAATTGCAACAAATACGATAAAAGTATGTGTAAACAGACAGCCGAAATCTGACAATGAAATGCAATGCGGAGGAGTAGGGAGCGAATGGGGCGGGGTGGAGGGCGGGGCTGGATAAAATAAAAAATCCGCAATAATCGTCAGACGATCTGTTGCGGATTTTTCGAGGTGTCCGAGATGAGATTCGAACTCACACAGCCTTACGGCCACTACCCCCTCAAAGTAGCGTGTCTACCAATTCCACCACCCGGACATAGGTGTTTGTCTGTCAAGACATCTGTTGGTTGTCATTAGAGCGAAAAACGGGACTCGAACCCGCGACCCCAACCTTGGCAAGGTTGTGCTCTACCAACTGAGCTATTTTCGCGAGTTTGGTGACTCGACAGACAAGTGGTTTTAAATCAGTAACGGTCGAAAAACGATCCATTACAGATTTAATCGAGGTGTCCGAGATGAGATTCGAACTCACACAGCCTTACGGCCACTACCCCCTCAAAGTAGCGTGTCTACCAATTCCACCACCCGGACATGGTGTCTGTCAAGATTTCTGTTGAAGGTTTGATGGAGCGAAAAACGGGACTCGAACCCGCGACCCCAACCTTGGCAAGGTTGTGCTCTACCAACTGAGCTATTTTCGCAAGTGCGAAAACTCGACAGACAAGTATTTTAAATGTTCTCTTTGAGCGAAAAACGGGACTCGAACCCGCGACCCCAACCTTGGCAAGGTTGTGCTCTACCAACTGAGCTATTTTCGCAAATCTGATGGCTTTAAACGGTGTCATTTCCGTTTTGCGATGCAAAGGTAGGAAGTTATTTTCGGCTGTGCAAATATTCTTAGCTAATTTAATAGTCGTTAACAAAAGTAGCGCTGAGGGGGTTGTGGAATGTGAACTGATGTTAAATATTATTGCTGCGCTTTCAACTATAAGCCGCACGGAGATGTTTCTGCTATAAATGATTATTTTTTAGAAGAAAATAGGTATGAAAAAACTGATACTTCTGCGACACGGGCAGAGCCAATGGAATCTTGAAAACCGCTTTACGGGATGGACCGATGTGGAACTTTCGCCCAAAGGCCGCGTAGAGGCCCGGAGGGCGGGGGAACTGATAGCAGCGTCAGGCCTTGAGCCGCGATATTGTTTCACTTCCTATCTGCGCCGTGCCATCCAGACTCTTGATATAACGCTTGACGCTATGGACAGGCTGTGGCTGCCGGTGGTGAAAGACTGGCACCTTAACGAGCGCCACTATGGTGCATTGCAGGGGCTGAACAAGGCTGACACGGCTGCTAAGTTCGGCGATGAGCAGGTGCACATCTGGCGTCGGAGTTATGATGTGGCGCCTCCGGCTTTGGCTGTGAATGACGAGCGCTATCCGGGGGCTGATCCGCGCTATGCCTCTCTTCCGGAGGAGGACTTGCCGCTGACGGAGTCACTTGAGGATACGGTCAGGCGTGTGGCACCATGCTGGGAAGAGCTGATTGCGCCGGCGCTTGCGGTCTATGGCACTGTCTTTGTGGCGGCCCACGGCAACTCGCTTCGCGCGCTGGTGATGATGCTTTTGAAGAAGACACCTGAGGAGATTGTTGCGGAAGAGATCCCAACCGGAGTGCCACGTGTCATCGGTCTGAGCGATCGCCTGGCGGTGGAGTCTGACCGATATCTTAAATAATATTGCGGGGATTGAAAGAGAAAAGTGGTGATGAATCTTCTGATTCATCACCACTTTGGGTGAACAGTGGGGGTCGAACCCACGACCTTCGGAACCACAATCCGACGCTCTAACCAACTGAGCTATGCTCACCATGTTTTGGTTTTGCGCTGCAAAGGTAGGGCGTTTTTTTGAATCTACCAAATATTTTTCAATAAAATTTGCGCTATTTTTTTGTGGCGAGGTGCGCCGAGGCTGCGATGGGCTGCAAAAAAGGTCCGAGACCGATAGGAAAATGGAGGGAAAACGCAGCGTCATTACATATGTTATTATATAAGGTGGGGGAAATGTGGAAAAAAATCATTAACGCAATTATATACAATACACACCTAAGTTAGTATAAAGGCGTTTAAGTGGAATGTTCCTGCATATGGCCTGCACTTTTCTGTCTAATTAAAGGTCTTTATACTGACTTTTAGACTGATTATTGCAATAAAAATAACCTAAGATTTTGTTACTCAGAAATTTGGATATATCACCGATTTTTACTAACTTTAAGCAAATTTCGGTGAAATATGAGCGAAAAATATAATCTTTTCTACTTCTTTAAACAATTTCCCGATGAAGATGCCTGCCGAAAATATCTTGAGAAACGCAGATGGAATAATTCACCTATTTGTCCGCATTGCTGCAATGCACAAAAGATATACCGCTATAAAAATGGCAAAACATTCAAATGCGCACATTGCCTAAAGCAGTTCAAAGTTACGACAGGCACCATATTCGAGAACTCTAACATATCCTTACAGAAATGGTTTCTCACATTCTACTTAATCGCGTTATCAAAGAAAGGCATTAGCTCCGTTGAGTTGTCAAAAATAATCGGTGTAACGCAAAAGACAGCGTGGTATCTTTTGCACAAGATACGATATATGCTGGAACATCGTAATTCCGACAACCAATTACGCGGTATAGTAGAAGTTGATGAAACTTATGTAGGTGGTAAGAAGAAAGGGAAGCGTGGTAGGGGTTCCGAAAATAAAACTCCTGTATTCGGAGCTGTGCAACGCAGAGGTCGTTTATCCATAATACCGGTGGAAAACACCAAGCGGAAAACATTAGAGCCGATTATTCACAAAAGGATAAAAGGAGGTTCCCATATTATGAGTGACGAATGGCGGGCGTACACAAAACTTGATACGGATTATGAACATAGCATAGTCAAACATAAAATCAAGGAATATGTGCGTGGTAATGTCCATACAAATACTATTGAGGGTGCATGGTCACATTTGAAAAGGTCAATGATGGGAACTTACCATAGACCAAGTAAAAAGCACCTTGATAAGTATTGTGCGGAATATGAGTTCACATATAACACTCGAAAGGAATCGCCATTAGCTAAATTCAATCAAATAATAGATAAAAATTTAATCCGTGTCGGCTATTCGGATATAACCGGCACATAAAATATTTTACATTTATGGAAATAGTTTCAGTGAAACTCGTGATGTTCAAACAAAAAACCATACACGAGGAGGGAGAGTATTGTAGTTACTGTCCAGCATTAGGCGCGTTCCACGTTATGACTTCTTTTGAAAAATTACTTGCCTATATGCAAGACCGACTTGAAAGAGACCTTGCAGGACGTATTCATTACCGCAATCTTAAAAATAGAGGTTGGGAAGTGAGTGAAAATTCGGCAAAACCACCTACCTTTGCAGATGAGGAATTGGTGAAACGTACCGAAGAATCATTTGAAGTCAAAATTAAAGAACCCATTATCGTAGAATTATATGCCGAACTCACACCACCAAGAGACCCATACTCCCACTTGTTTCCACACGAGAATAGTTGAGGACTTTTTAGGAGTACACGATTTCATACCAGCAATTCTCACAGAGTGTACGTTGTTCAAAAAAGGAGAACTCCGTGTAGAAGTTCCCCATTTGAAAATGCTATCCAAAAATAAAGTTATGGATTTACTCGTTGATGCGGAAATGTCATTTAGTGAGTTTGAAGATTACAACAATCATCTGCAAGCAATGAAAGGTTTTGATGAATTGGTAAAAATCTCAGGACGCACATTGAAAAAGTAATTTATTTTTTATTTTTACTGCTTGATGCAAGCAAAATTATCCCTGCCACCGTAGCACATATCCAACCCGCAGTCCCGAAAAACAAAAGGACGATAAACAATATCGCAATAACACAGCCTTTCATCTTATTTGGTTCTGTAAATGGCTATTTCATATTCATTGGCATATCTGCCACTATTCGCTACATCCAAATAAACCTTTCCGTTTTTTGTTGTCTTTCGGTATTGGATAACATTAGTATTGTACACATCTGAAACAATCTTGCCTGTATTAGACCGGATATTTACATTTTTACCCGTACCGACTTTTTCATATCCATAATCCAAAGCCTTCTTGACAAAGTTATCAGCATCTTCACCAAATAGACGGAGTGTCATTTGGGTGATTACCCCTTTTTCATTGGCTTCCATACCTACAAAGCAGGTTCCAAAATCATAGAAAAAAGTTAAGTTTAGGATTTGCGCTGGAGTTACCTCCAATTCCTTTTCGATAGTCGCTATCGTTAAAAAGGAAGCACCTATCCAATTGGTGTAATATTCAGGAGTGAGTAATGCAGCGCGTTTCTCCTCCGCACTTGACGGGACTTGCGCCATTGTTGTTAGAGCCAATACCGCGAAAAATACGGTAAGAACCAACTGCTTGAATTTTATTTGGGTCAAGCCGAAAGCACGGTGCATGAATTTTGAGAAAAGTGTTAAATTTGTGGCATGAAAACCGCAGATGCAATATGGATGTGCCTGCCCGAGGGCATGGACGAACTATTTGAAATGGTGCGCTTCGAGCGCACGGAACAGTCCTATGACATATGGCTTGACGAAAAGAAGAAACTGTCTGATGAAGACTATCGTAATCCAAATATCGTAGCGCGAGGCTATACGGATTATGTAACAATACAGGACTATCCGATGCGTGGACGGCCTGTATTTCTTCACATGCGCAAGAACAAGTGGTGGGACAGGCAGACCAACGAAATCTTCAGCTACAATCTCGAACTTCCCAACGAGGAAGGAACACGACTCAGCGCCGAGTTCGTGGCTTTTTTAAAAGACGAAGGTGGAGACGACAGCCCTGTCGATTAAACAGATAGCGCAGATGTACTGCGTCAACGGCAAACATTTTGCCGACTTGTACCGCAATAAGATAAGCGGTTACGCCGACTGGTGCGAACAGGAGCTTGGCTGTGGGTTCTATTTCAACGCCGATAATATCGGCCCTTACATGAGTCTTGATGAGACGTGTCTGAGCAACGGGGAGGTATGGACGTTCCTGACCAACAAGGACGGCCACGGAGGCAAGGGAACACTTGCGGCAGCCATTCCCGGAACAAAGAGTGACGAAATTATATCCATACTCATCGGAGCTATGGAGAAATCAATCAGACGCAGGGTCAAGGAAGTGACCTGCGATCTCTCGCCATCAATGATGCTCATAGCCGCAGAAGTGTTCTATAACGCCCATGTAGTCAACGACCGTTTTCATGTCCAACAGGTCTATAATGAGGCCGTTGACGAAATCCGCATTGACATTCGCCGACAGCTCATCGCAGAGGAAAACAACCGCAACAAGTCCGAACCGCCGGTAACGTACTCCAACGGAGAGACCATGCGCCAGATACTGGCTCGCAGCAAACACACTCTGATGATGTCGCAGAACAAATGGACTGACATACAGCGCCATCGTGTCAACATACTGTTCAAATACTATCCAATATTGAAGGCTGCATACAGCCTTGCGATGGAGCTGCGCAAGATTTTCAACGCTAAAATCTCACCGACAAAAGCCATGGGGAGGATGAACAAGTGGTATGAAAAGGTAATGGCATTGGGTAACAACAACTTCCGCTCGGTAATCAAAACATTCAAGAACCACGCCCCAACAATCCTGAACTATTTCCGTCGTCGTGCGACCAATGCCTCTGCCGAGGCATTCAACTCTAAAGTCAAAATATTTCGCTCACAAATGCGTGGTGTCCGGGACCGCGACTTCTTCATCTTCCGATTAGTCAAACTCTACGCCTAAAAATTTAACACTTCTAATTGCCCAATTTAACATATGCACCGTGCTTTCGGCTTGAGCCTTTTATTTCCATTTTACATTATTTAGTTAGACAATATTCTGTAAAATGGCAACGATACATACGAAAAACGTAGAACCGAAGCCCAACGTCGTCGTGGCCTACCACAGCCAACTTTCCCATGAGCATGGTTCTACGTTATGCGCGTAGACATACCTCGCCCATTGGGAAAGTTATCAGTAAGCCTTATCTTATATCAAGGTGGTAGTTCGACGACGATTAGGCTATATGTTACAAAAGAACGCAAGCATTCGATTTGTAACACAAAGGTAGTATATTTTTATAAAAATAGCTAAATCTAAGAGTATTTTTCTCTTGTATTTGTTTTTAATTAGTAAATTTGCAGAAAATATATGACTCGAACTATGTGTAAAATCTCTGTAGATACTGTGATTAGAGCAAATAAACGCACTATTCAGCAAAGCCGTAGTAACCAAATTAACTATGGTGAAGTTATTATGCAGACATCGGAGTTAAATATATCTGTTTCAGTTATGGGTGTGATTCACTCCAGAACAATTTCAACTAAACAAATTAGAGAATCCTTTGAAAAAGCTATAAATCTTCATGTCAAGAAACTATAATTACATATATTCTCAACTGGTAGAGGATAAAGCCGACATTATAGGGCATATTGCTTATGCTTTATACAAAGAAGATAAAATAGACTACATTACAAAGTTTAAGCATGAAAATGGGGGTACAGAGCCAACAGAGGAAGACCTTAAACCTTTTAATCTCATAAGTAGTACCCAAAATAGTCTCGACAGATACAAATTCATAGCCTCATGTATCTTGCAGACTTTTCTCTCTAACTCATTAGAAGAGTCTAAAAAGGATGTTGAGGATAATATGAATCAAAATCACCTTGCTTTAATGGATGAAGTCATTAAACCGATAAAACCGGCATCAACATGGAAGTGTTACATACATGGGACACTTCAAAGTGTTCTTGGTGCATTTATATTCATGCTACTTTTATGCAGTTTAATGTTTATTCTGAATTTTTCTGAGAATCAGTATACACTTACGTTTGGAGGTAAAGGCGACGCTAAAATTGAAAAAGTTGTAAATAGCTCTATGCCTAACGATTCTATCTTTCATGAAGAGTCAAAACAAGAGTAATTTTGCACTCTCTATTTAATATCTTTTTTGGTGTAAATAGTATATAATTACGATCATTAAATTTGCAGCCAATTATGAAGAATATCCGCAATTTTTGTATCATAGCCCATATTGACCACGGCAAGAGCACTCTTGCCGACCGTCTGCTTGAATATACCAATACTGTAGCCGCCAAGGACCTGCAGGCACAGGTGCTTGACGACATGGATCTGGAGCGTGAGCGAGGGATCACTATCAAGAGCCACGCCATACAGATGAACTTCCATCTTGATGGCGAGGACTACATCCTGAACCTGATCGACACTCCCGGACACGTTGACTTCTCATATGAAGTCTCGCGTTCGATTGCGGCCTGCGAGGGCGCGCTGCTGATTGTCGATGCCTCACAGGGCATCCAGGCCCAGACCATATCGAATCTCTACATGGCGATTGACAATGATCTGGAGATAATTCCGGTCATCAACAAAGTGGACCTCGACAGTGCGAAACCCGATGAGGTGGAAGATCAGATTGTAGACCTGCTCGGCTGCGATCCATCGGAAGTGATCCGCGCCAGCGGCAAGACCGGTATAGGCGTGCCTGACATTCTGCGTGCCATCGTAGAGAGAGTGCCCGCCCCCCAGGGCGATCCGCAGGCTCCGCTGCAGGCTCTGATTTTCGACTCCGTATTCAATCCCTTCCGCGGTATCATTGCCTATTTCAAGATTGTCAACGGCACGATCCGGAAGAACGATTTCGTGAAATTCGTGGCTACCGGCAAGCAGTATAATGCAGATGAGATCGGGGTGCTCAAACTCGACATGCAGCCCTGCCAGGAACTCTCTGCCGGCAATGTAGGCTATATAATTTCCGGCATCAAGACCTCGCGCGAGGTGAAAGTGGGCGATACGATCACCCATGTCAACACACCCTGCGATGCGGCGATCGACGGTTTCGAGGAGGTGAAGCCTATGGTATTTGCCGGAGTCTACCCGATCGAGACCGAAGATTTTGAAAATCTCCGTTCCTCGCTCGAAAAACTCCAACTCAATGACGCCTCGCTGACATTCCAGCCAGAGTCATCGATGGCTCTCGGTTTCGGCTTCCGTTGCGGCTTCCTCGGACTGCTCCACATGGAGATCATTCAGGAGCGTCTCGGACGTGAGTTTGACATGGATGTGATCACGACCGTGCCCAACGTGTCTTACCGCGTCTTTGACAAGCACGGCAACATGACCGAGGTCCATAACCCTTCCGGTCTTCCGGAGGCAACGCTCATAGACCATATCGAAGAGCCTTATATCAGAGCCTCGATCATTACTGCGGCCGATTATATCGGACCGATCATGACCCTCTGTCTGGCGAAGCGCGGCGAGCTTGTCAAGCAGGAATATATCTCAGGCAACCGCATGGAGCTGATATTCGACATGCCTCTCGGCGAGATCGTGATCGACTTCTATGACAAACTCAAGAGCATCTCGAAGGGCTATGCCTCGTTTGACTATCATCTGCATGACTTCCGCGAGTCGAAACTGATCAAGCTTGACATTCTGCTCAACGGAGAGAGTGTGGACGCTCTGTCAACTCTTACCCATGTGGACAATGCCGTGACCTTCGGGCGCCGCATGTGTGAGAAACTCAAGGAACTGATACCCCGCCAGCAGTTCGACATCGCTATTCAGGCGGCCATCGGTGCCAAGATCATAGCCCGCGAGACTATCAAGGCCGTGCGCAAGGATGTGACGGCCAAGTGTTACGGCGGTGACATCTCGCGTAAGCGCAAACTGCTCGAAAAGCAGAAGAAAGGTAAGAAGCGCATGAAGCAGATCGGTTCGGTGGAAGTGCCGCAGAAAGCATTCCTCGCAGTGCTGAAACTGGACTGACACCTATTATAGTAAGGATATCAAAAAAGCATGGAGAGAGATGCCGTTACGGTGTCTCTCTCTTATTTTCTTCGGGCGTGACATATTGTCAGATTTCCGGGGCGAAAGGAAACATGCGACGAGTAGTTTGTGAGCAAAAATTGATAGAATGCTTAAATTCTGTGTCAAAAAGTTGCAAAAGCCAAAAAAAATTCTCACCTTTACGGCTGAACTTAAAAAATATAACAGATTAAGCGATAGTTTAAAACAACATCTAATAAATCAACCTAAATCTATAACATTCCTGGTCATGAAGAAATTTTTACTTCCGGTTGCAGGGCTTCTTTGTGGAATTGCCGGTGCTCAGGCTGATGTGGTCACCATCAACTGCTATGAGGTTCCCAGCTATTGGAGATTTGCTGACAAAAAGATCTTTGATCCGATAGATCATGAACTGATAATCAATGAAGACGGGACATATACGGTAAAGAAATTTTTAAATTCAGAACTTGATCTCACATTTTCGGTAGACGGCACAAGAAAAGTCTATAACGGAGATGAGGGATACAGGACTCGTTTTCCGAAAGAAGTATGGAACTCGCCTATACTTGATTTCGCTCCTCCAGTCTATACGAGCTCTGTCGAAAATTCTGCAGAAGCTAAATATGAGGTGCTTATACCCGGCACTGAGGACCCGTATATGTATAAGGTGATGCCTGTTGACGGCTATGTGTATTATAGTCTCGGTCAGTATATTCCTGTGCCGAAGAAGGAACTTTCTTTTCCGGTGATAATTTATAGAAATCATTCGGTTGCTGAATTTAAGGGCGAGGATGACAAAGGTAAGCATTATAGAATATGGGTTGCCAACAGATTCCGTATTCCCGTGGGCAATAAGGTTGATGAATACGGAAACGAAAATCCGGCGTATAGCGAAAAAGAACTTTCGGGATGGGCTATCTTTGACATGACTATTCCGAGTGATCCGGTCAATGTTTCATATGTAGATTCGTCGGACAATAAGCTGTTTGAGGATACCAAGAGCGTTATTCTCCACAGAGAAGACCGTTCGACCAGCGTGTATAACTTCCTGAATTCAGGAGTGAAGATCGGCCTGAAGACCACGGGTGATGAAGTGGCTGCCGGCAAGTCATCAGTTGTGTTTACCGAGGGCTTCGACAGTGCGAAAGATCCCGAACAGTATCAGGAGCTTGAAGGAGCCGTCTATAGCCTTGTCACAGCAGGCGGTCAGACTGTTACCGGTCCGGTTATGGTGCGTCCTGCGGGTTGCTATGCCGAGCAGATCGAGGAATATTCATTGAACAAGGCTCACTATAAGGCTTATGTCGACATAAAAGTCGGCGATGTCACCGGTTATACAGTGTTTGAGATGAACGGAACCCCGCTTAAGAAAGGCGCTGTCAACACTCTGACTTTCTATGAAATGAAGAGCTACGACTGGAATAAAATCAGTGAATATGATTCTCACATTGATATAATAGACAATAATAATTTTGTGGCCTATGACTTCCTTAGTTCAGGCTTTAATGTGGCATTCCAGTTGAGCGAGCCAAAAGAGCCGAACAGCGATGACTCTTTTTCCGCTTTCCAGGAGCTTGATCTTGCCGCCGGTTTCGGCAAATGGGACCAGGTGCTTGATGACAAGGACAATCTTGTAGAAAGCAATACGCATAAGATTGTAACTATTCCCGACTATCCGAGAGCGGTTCTTGAGTCCAGACTTGACGACGGCAAAGGCGGATACATGATTTTCAGCCCTAAAATCGAGGTTTATGACCATGCTCCTGATCTGGATCTCTGGGGTATGCCTGATGTCTGTCATTATAAAGACGGTAACGGTGTGCGCAAGGTATATGCAGTCTATTTCCAGGATGAAAACAATGTGAACTACAGAGTAGAGTGGGAGCCTAAGGCTGACCAGTCGGGCATTGCAGATATTATTACCGATTCTGAGAATGCTCCTGCTGAGTGGTTTAATCTTCAGGGTATCCGTGTCAGCGGCGAAAACCTGACCCCCGGCATCTACGTGAAGCGCCAGGGCTCGAAGACTGTCAAGGTGCTCGTGAAGTAATCGGCAGGCAGTTTTTTGAACTGAATGATAAAGAAGCCGGCATTCCCGATTCGGGGGTGCCGGCTTGATTTTGGGCGCTTGATCACGAGGTGTGTCAATCTGTTGGAAAAAGGTCATCAAAAATGACAGATTGATAGCAGATGGCATGTTGAATCGTGTCAGATTGACAGATCGTTAAACAAAACTCTACAAAAATTAAAAAATTTGTAGCAAAAAGTTGCAAAACAAAAAAAAACTTCTCAACTTTACAGCGAAACAGAGATATTGATATCAAATTCACAATAAATCTAATTTTAACCAAACACTTTTTTGCTTATGAAGAAGTTTTTACTCCCGATTGTGGGCTTGTTGCTCGGTAGTGCTGCCGCCCAGGCTGACGATGTATCAGTCAAATATTATAAGATAGGCAGTACTACTGCCACAGAACTTCAGGAGGAGCTGTTTAATCCGACCACAAATGAATTAGTGAAGAATGAAGACGGGTCCTATACTCTGAAAAAATATCAGAATTCAATATATGATCTGAAATTTACCATCAAAGACAATGTGCTGGCTTTCCCGGACATAAAGACACCTGGCCTGTTTGTGCTTAAGGATAAGGATGGTCAGAACTGCCGCTTCAACCTTACTACCATCAAGGAATATAAGGATGCCAATGAAGAGATGAACCAGATTCTTGTTGACGGTCTTCTGTATTCATGTATCAATGGAAAACTTAATGGGGTGAAGCTGAAAAGCGAAACTTTTACTCAGACACAGAGACTGGCTGAGTATGAAGTGAGTATAGTGACTTATTTTCTGTATAAAACACCCAATGGTCCTGATTTGATGGATACAAGACGTGATTATGGCGCTGTTGTTTTTAATATGTCTGTTGTTGAGGACCGTGAAGGCGTAGATGTGGCTTATCAGACAGCATCGGGTGCTGAATTGTTCAAGGATTCTTTCAGCCCGGTTGAAATTGGTAGCGACAATTCGTTTAAACTGAGCTATTTCGCCGGATCTGAAGCTGCTGTTTCATTTAAGGTAGGTAGCGCAGGTGCTGACGGAAAAGCTCCTGTGGTATTCACCGCTGGGGTCAGTTCAGATGATCCGGACTCATATCAGGTCATCGAAGGTGCCACATTCAGCCTTCAGGATGCTTCCGGCCAGACCAAAACCGGGGCTCTTGCCGTGAAAACGGCCGGTAGCTATGCTGTTGTTATCGAAGGCTCCGAAACCATTCAGTCTGCACGCTATAAAGTCTATATCAACACTAAGTTCGGCGATCAGACCGGTTTTGCAGTTATAGAAGCAGAAGGTCCCGCTGTGCCAAAAGGTCGACTCGTGGACATGGACTATGCCGTTTATAGTAATCCTACAAGTGTTTATGAAACAGTGCCGACCTATGTTGATATGATTGATGAAACCACTGTTGTGGTCTACAACTTCGGCAGGTCAGGCTATAATATTCCGTTTACTATCAGCGGAAAGACTGTTGCTGCGAACCCGGCGGAAGGAGGCCCAATAGCAACCGCTGCAATACGCGTGGCTGATGATTATGTCGGCACTGACAAGCCTTCAAACAAGTCTCTGACTGTCAAGCTTCCTGATGGAGAACAGTTCAACACACATGTAAAAAACGTCGACGCTCAGTCTAATCCGAGTATATATTATAATCCGACCTTTACAGATGTCAAATACTATAAAGACCGTGTAGACTTCCACATTACATTCGGCACTACCAAATTCGTAGCCGCAAACTGGAGCATGCCGACATCGGAGTCAGGTATTGCAGATGTTGTCGCTGACGAAAACGCACCTGTTGAATGGTATAGCCTCCAGGGTGTCCGCGTCAATGGCGAGAATCTTGCCCCCGGCATCTACATCAAGCGCCAGGGCTCGAAGGCAGTGAAGGTGCTTGTAAAGTAATCAGGAATCTGCTGAAATAGAAATCGAAACTCTATCAGACATAAGATCGGCGACCTCGCTGGAGGCCCGCCGATCTTTTTGGTTGATATTCTGCAGATCAGGTTTGCTATTATGCCTGCCCGTCTGTCAGACTGTCGGCCCGGGCGGGGGCTGACGGACGGCGTATCTCAGTGTCGAGTTCTTCGGCTCCGGGATGGTAGGAGACGAAGATCTCGTCGCCGGCCGAGATAGAGGCGTCGATGATCAGCTCAGCGAGTTTGTCTTCGAGATACTTCTGAATGGAGCGTTTGAGCGGACGGGCGCCATAGTTGGCGTCGTAGCCCTTTTCGGCAATGAAGTTCTTGGCCTCGTCAGTGATTGTCAGTGTGTAGCCAAGTTCTTTGACACGCTTGTTGAAGCCTGCCAGCTCGATGTCTATGATCTTGAAGATAGCCTCTTTTGACAGAGAATCGAACATGATCACATCGTCGATGCGGTTGAGGAATTCCGGAGCGAAAGCCTTGTTGAGGGCTTTGCGGAGCACACTCTGGCTATAGTCCTTGTCATTTGACGACGGTGAGGCGAAGCCTATGCCGCTGCCGAAGTCTTTGAGCTGGCGCGAACCGATGTTGGAGGTCATGATGATGATAGTGTTCTTGAAGTCGATGCGGCGGCCGAGCGAGTCGGTCAGGCGGCCTTCGTCCATCACCTGGAGCAGGAGGTTGAATACGTCAGGGTGAGCCTTTTCTATCTCGTCAAGCAGGACTATGGAGTAGGGGTGGCGGCGCACTTTTTCAGTGAGCTGTCCGCCCTCCTCATAGCCTACGTATCCGGGAGGCGCTCCGACGAGGCGGGAGACGGTGAACTTCTCCATGTATTCGCTCATGTCGATGCGGATCAGAGTGTCGGCCGAATCAAACATGTATTCCGCGAGTTTCTTGGCCAGGTGGGTCTTGCCTACACCGGTCGGGCCGAGGAAGAGGAAGGTGCCGATCGGCTTGTTGGGGTCTTTCAGACCGATGCGGTTGCGCTGGATGGCTTTGACCACCTTTTCGATAGCCGGATCCTGTCCGATGATGCTGCCTTTGAGAGTGGGAGCCATCTCTTTGAGACGCTTGCCTTCGGCCTGGGCTATGCGCTGGACGGGCACACCGGTCATCATGGCTACCACTTCGGCCACTTTTTCGGCATCGACGGTCTCGCGCATCGCATTGAGTTGTTCCTCCCAGCGGGCTTTCGATTCTTCGAGGGTGGCTTTGAGCTGCTGCTCCTGGTCGCGGTATGAAGCAGCCTTCTCGAAGTTCTGCGACTGGGCGGCGCGGAGTTTCTGTGCGGCCACCTCCTCAATGCGCTGTTCGAGCTGCTCGATTTCCTTGGGCACGGCGATGTTGGTGACGTGCACACGGCTGCCGGCCTCGTCCATCGCATCAATGGCCTTGTCGGGGAAATTTCGGTCGGAGACATAGCGCTCGGTCAGCTGCACGCAGGCATCGAGTGCTTCGGGGGTATAATTGACATTGTGGTGCTCCTCATACTTGTCTTTGATGTTGTCAAGGATAATGCGTGTCTCCTCTGCGGTGGTCGGCTCGACCATCACTTTTTGGAAACGGCGTTCGAGAGCACCGTCATTTTCGATGTTCTTACGGTATTCGTCAAGAGTTGTGGCTCCGATGCACTGGATCTCGCCTCGCGCCAGAGCCGGTTTGAGAAGGTTGGCGGCATCCATTGATCCGGCGGCATTTCCGGCACCTACTATGGTGTGGAGTTCGTCAATGAAGAGGATGATGTCTTTGTTTTTCGAAAGCTCGTCGAGTATGGCCTTGATGCGTTCCTCGAACTGTCCGCGATATTTGGTTCCGGCCACGATCGAGGCCATGTCGAGCGACACAACGCGCTTACCGAAGAGAATGCGCGAGACCTTGCGCTGGACTATGCGCAGGGCCAGGCCTTCGACGATGGCTGATTTTCCTACGCCAGGCTCGCCGATGAGCACCGGATTGTTTTTCTTGCGGCGGCTGAGGATCTGGGCCAGGCGCTCGATTTCGACATCGCGTCCCACCACCGGGTCGAGGCGGTTTTCTTCAGCGGCAAGAGTCATGTCGTTGCCGTATTTGTCGAGCACCGGAGTGTCGTTGCCACGGCGCTGAGCTGTTGGGGTGCCCTGGCGTTTGCCTGAAGCCGACGAACTCTGCTGTCCGCCTTGAGGAGCGGAAGAGCGTGGCGGCATCTCATCGTCCTCGTCTTCTTCGGCGAAGTCGGCGTTGAGCGGAGTGGCAAGATCTGAATCGGTGGCCAGCAGGCGATATATGGCCTCGTAGGTAATGCCGGCGCGGTGGAAAGCGGTCATGAATTCCGAATTCTGAGCATCGGAATTGTGGAAAATTGCCAGCAGCAGGTGGGTGGCGTCAACTTCGTTGCTTTTGAGCATACGGGCTTCGAGCGCACTAAGTTTGATAATGCGTCCGGTCAGATCGCTGAGACTGACATCAGAAATGCCTACGGTGCCCTGATAGTCGGCGTCAGTAGCGGCGTTGAAGAGGGCCTTGTCGAGATTTTCTCTCAGCTCATAGGCAGAGGCGCCCTTGGCTGCACGGTCGATCAGGCGTGCCGGCTCGCCTTCAATATCGGAGAGAAGCGACAGCAGCAGGTGTTCCGGCATGACATAGCGGGTGTTATGGCGGGCGGCCTGTCTGGGAGAGTCGCTTATGATCTCCTTGAAATTCTGTGAATAAACAGTGTCCATCTGAAATTTACCTTTCTTGTTAAGTGATGAAAGAGGGGTAGGGTGTGTCAGTGTCCCGTAATTGTTGAGTCGGATAAATGTCACTGACATGGATTGACACTACAAAAATTGTGCCAAACTTCGCTAACGGTGGTCAGTGATATCATAATAACAATTAAAAAACAATTCTTGATCGGCAAAGATACGATTTTTGTAAAATAATTCGTACCTTTGTGGGGAAAATACTCGGTTTTTAAACACGTTCAAACACATGATTGAAGAAGATCGTATAATTAAAATTAATATAGAAAACGAGATGAAGAACGCCTACATCGACTATTCGATGTCGGTGATCGTGTCGCGTGCGCTCCCTGATGTGCGCGACGGTCTCAAACCTGTGCACCGCCGTGTGCTTTACGGGATGAATGAGATGGGCAACACCTCTGACCGCCCCCACAAGAAGTCGGCCAACTGCGTCGGCGAGGTCATGGGTAAGTACCATCCCCACGGCGACTCCTCTATCTACGGCACCGTGGTGCGTCTCGCGCAGCCCTGGGCCATGCGCAACACACTTGTCGACGGTCATGGAAACTTCGGATCGGTCGACGGTGACGGCGCTGCGGCAATGCGTTATACTGAGGTGCGTCTTGAAAAGCTCGGTGAAGAAATGCTGGCCGACATCGGTAGTGACACCGTGGATTTCCAGCCCAACTATGACAACTCCCGCAAGGAGCCGGTAGTGCTTCCTACCCGCTTTCCGAATCTTCTCGTCAACGGCGCTTCCGGCATCGCTGTCGGTATGGCCACCAACATGCCGACACATAATCTCGGAGAGTCGATCAACGCTTGTGTGGCCTATATCGACAATCCTGACATCGACATCGAAGGTCTGATGCAATACATCCCGGCCCCTGACTTCCCCACAGGAGGTACAATCTATGGCTACAATGGCGTAAAGGAAGCTTATGAGACCGGTCGCGGCCGAATCGTTATCCGCTCTAAAGCCGAGATTGAGGTAGAGGACAATCATGAGAATATAATTGTCACCGAAATACCCTACGGTGTCAATAAGGCCGAACTTATCGCCTATATAGCCACTCTTGTCACTGATAAAAAACTCGACGGTATCGCTGACATCAACGACGAGAGTAATTATAAAGGTATGCGCATAGTCATCAAGCTCAAGAGCGATGCAAATGCAAATGTGGTGCTAAACAAGCTCTATAAGATGACTCAGATGCAGGCCTCGTTCAGCGTCAACAATGTGGCCCTGGTCAACGGTCGCCCCAAGACTCTGAATCTTAAGGATCTGATCTCTGAATTTGTGGCTCACCGCCATGATGTGGTGATACGCCGTACCAGATTCGAACTTAACAAAGCCCAGGAGCGCGCCCATATACTCGAAGGTCTGATCATAGCCTCGCAGAACATTGACGAGGTGATCCGCATTATCCGCGCAGCTTCCGACACCCAGAGCGCCCGTGATGCCTTGCGCGATCGCTTCGGCCTGACAGACCCGCAGACCGCCGCCATCGTCGAAATGCGTCTGCGTCAGCTCACAGGACTCGAACAGGATAAGCTCCGCAATGAATACGAGACTCTCGAACAGGAAATAGCCCGTCTGGAACTGATTCTGTCAGATGACGCTACCTGCCGCGAACTCATAAAGAGCGAACTCATCGAAGTGCGTGACCGCTACAGCGATGCCCGCCGCACTGACATAGACTATACCGCCGGCGATTTCAACGCTGAGGATTTCTATGCCGATGATGACATGATCATCACCATCTCGCATCTCGGTTACATCAAGCGCACACAGCTCAGCGAATTCCGCGCCCAGAACCGCGGAGGTGTCGGCGCAAAGGGCTCTGATACACGCAACGAAGACTTCATCGAGCACATTTATCCTGCCTCGATGCACAATTCAATGCTCTTCTTCACCCAGAAGGGCCGCTGCTATTGGCTCAAGGTCTATGAAATTCCCGAAGGAGCTAAGAATTCAAAAGGCCGCGCTATCCAGAACATGCTCAATATAGACTCTGACGACTGCGTCAAGGCATTTATCTGCACCAAGTCGCTCGGAGATTCGGAATTCGTCAACACCCACAATCTTGTGTTTGCCACCAAGAAGGGCGTCATAAAGAAAACCCGCCTTGAAGCGTACTCACGTCCGCGATCCAAGGGTGTCAACGCCATCATCATCCGCGAGGGCGACGAACTGCTCGCAGTCGAGATGACAGACGGCAACAGCGAGATCCTTCTGGCCAACCGCAACGGTCGCGCTATCCGCTTTCCTGAAAGCAAGGTGCGTGAGATGGGCCGTATGTCGGCCGGAGTCCGCGGCATGACTCTTGACGGTGATGATGACGAGGTTGTAGGCATGATCTGCATGCCGGCTGACACAACCAATGATGTCATGGTACTCAGTGAACGCGGCTATGGCAAGCGCACACCGCTTGACACCACCGTGACCAACGAGGCCGGCGAAAGCGAAAAAGTGCCTGTCTACCGTGTCACCAACCGTGGCGGAAAGGGTGTCAGAACCATGAACATCACTGAAAAGACCGGCGCGCTTGTGGCCATCGAGAGTGTCTGTGACGACAATGACCTCGTGATCATCAACAAGAGCGGCATCACCCTTCGCATCCATGTGGCCGACATTCGTCAGCAGGGCCGTGCGACACAGGGTGTGCGCATCATAAACCTTGACAAGCGCAATGATACGATCGCCTCTGTCTGCTGCGTAGATACCGATCCTGAAGAGGAAGTTGAACAGGTTGAGGCCCAGGACATAGCTCCGGAAATGACCGAAGCTGAACTTCTTGATGCTGATATCGTTGAAGAAGAGGTAGATGACGAATTCGACGAAGAGATCGCCGAAGAAAGCGAAGAATAATCATTAATCCCCTAATATTAACTTTCCATTATGAAAAAAATCTGCGTCTTAACCTTTGGGTTGCTCGCTGCCTCCTCAATGACAGCTCAGGTAGCCGTGGTGAAGGAAGCTGAAAAGGAATTCAAGAATGCCTCTACTTATGCCGCTTATCAGAAAGCGATTAAGGCAATCACTCCCGCCTTTTCAAATCCTGAAACTGAGAAAGAAGCAAACACTTACTGGATTCCCGGAAAAGCCGGTTTTAAACTCTATGACGATCTCTTTGCCAAGAAGACCATCGGCCAGGATGTTAGCCTCGTCGACATGGGCAACGCGCTTCTTGACGGATATAACTATGGTCTCAAGGCCCTTGACTGTGACACTGTTGTCGATGCCAAAGGCAAGGTCAAGACCAAACTCTCAAAAGATATCGTGAGCCAGATCACCGGCCATGCCAATGACTTTCTGAACGCAGGCGCCGCATTCTGGGAATCACGTGAATTCGGCAAAGCATACGAGGCTTTCACCGACTATCTCGCCATCCCTGCAAATCCCCGCTTCGGAAAGAACGCCCCCGCCGCACTCCCCGACTCTACAGCTTCGTCAATCGAATATAACCGCGCTCTTGCCGCATGGCAGGCAGAAATGCTTCCGCAGGCAGCCGAGTCATTTGACCAGCTTCTTACTGTGGGCTATGACGAACCCGCAGCTTATGACTATGCCTATAGTGTGGCATATCAGATGAACGACGAGGAACGCAAGCTCCGCTACTCTCAGATTGCATTTGATAAGTTCGGAACCTCAAATCCCGCCTTCCTCCAGCGTCTGGTCAACAGCTACATTGAACGTAAGGAATATAACAAGGCTACCGACATGCTCAACAATGCGATTGCTTCTGATCCGAACAACGGCACTTACTATCTGTCGCTCGGTGTGCTCAAAGAACAGCAGAATGACACTATCGCAGCCAAGAATGCTTACAAGAAGGCTGTTGAACTTGACAGCGAAAACGCTTACAACAACCTCTACTACGGACGTATGCTTGTGCAGGAATATGACGCTCTTGACCAGGCTGCTGCCAACATGCCGCAGAACGAGTACAACAAGTACAACTATGAGACCATGCGTCCCATCCTTCTTGAAGCCGTAAAATATCTCGAAAAGGCTTATCAGCTCGACAGCGAGCAGACTGATGCTCTCCGCTATCTCAAGAACATCTACTATGTTCTTAATGACGGTGAGAATCTTCTGCGTGTCGAAAATCTTCTGGGACAGTAATATCCCGGAAGCTGACAATTCATAAAAAGTTATGAAACCGAAGCCCGGACCGGAAGGTTTTTAGCGGCCGGTTTCATAACTTTTTTGTTTTCATATAAAAATATCATCATATATACCAAGTAAACACGCATGGCGACATCTACATTGGAACAGTTTGATGCGGTGATTGGAGACTGCCGTAGGATCTATGCCGAAAAATTGGCTGACTACGGTGCTTCGTGGCGCATAATGCGTCCGCGGTCAATCACAGACCAGCTATATATAAAGGCCAAACGCATCCGCACTCTTGAAGAGGGTGAGGCTCTGGTCAACGAGGGCATTCTCGGCGAATTTTATGCCATAGTGAACTATGGTGTCATGGGGCTTATCCAGCTTGAACTCGGATTTGCCGATGAAGCTGACATCAGCCCGGAGCAAGCTGTGGAACTTTATGACAGATATGTCAGAGTGATACGTGATCTCCTTGCCGCCAAAACTCATGACTATGGCGATGCATGGCGCGGAATGAGAGTCAATTCATATACCGACTTCATTCTGACAAAACTCCAGCGCGTCAAGGAAATAGAAGGCAACGGAGGCAAGACGAGTGTCTCGGAAGGAATTGATTCCAACTATATGGATATAATTAATTATGCCGTCTTCGCAATCATCAAACTCACCGAAGAAAAGGATTGACCGTTTCTTCCATCCGGCTCTGGTCTGGATATTCCGTCTGATTGTAGGCGCGACTTTTGTGCTGTCTGGTTTCACCAAAAGCATAGATGTCTGGGGAAGCTATTATAAGATAGCGGAATATCTTGATGTCTGGGGCTGGGACGTGCCGTCGGCTTTGGTCGTGCTTGCCGCCTTCCTGCTTGGCGGGGTGGAATTCGTGTGTGGCTCTCTGTTGCTGTTAGGATGCTACAAGAGGGCCGTGACATGGATCATGCTTCTGATGATGGCATTCATGCTGCCGCTCACGCTCTATATAGCGGTTGCCGATCCGGTTGCCGACTGCGGTTGCTTCGGCGACTTCCTGCTGATTTCAAATAATGCCACTTTCATAAAGAATATTTTCCTGACGCTCTTTCTGCTGTATCTGTTCAGATTCAACAAGCGGGTCGACGGCCTTTTTGTGCCCTATGTCCAGTGGGTGATCGGAGGCCTGTTGTCGTTCTATATCCTGTTCGTGGCGTTTTTCGGTTATAATGTGCAGCCGATGATTGATTTCCGCCGCTTTGAACCTGGCACCGACCTGCTTGCCTCTGCCGACAGTAGTGATGAGGAAAGCGAGGAAGAGGCGGAATATGAGTTCATCTATGAAAAAGACGGCCGGGAGGAAAGTTTCACGCTCGACAATCTGCCGGATTCTACATGGACTTTCGTGGACCGCCGTCTGATCGGAGGTTCAGAGACTGTGACTGACGGATTTGCCGTAATTTCAGACGGCGAAAACATCGCAGCCGATATAATTGATCCTGAGGCTGACCAGTTCATAGTCACTATCCCGGATCTGTCAAAGGTAGACCTGTCATACACCTATCTTCTTAACGAACTCAATGACTATATCAGTAATCGCGGAGGCTCAATGGTGGCTTTGGTCAATGCTGACGAAGAGGGGATAGAGCGCTGGCGTGATGTCTCGATGGCCTCATATGACATATATACCGCAGAGCCTACGCTTATAAAGGAGCTGGCGCGCGGACATGCGGCCATAGTGTTTCTGCATGACGGTGTCGTGGTCTGGAAACGCACTCTCTCGTCTATCAGCTACAAAATAGTGTCAGACACGCAGCTGAGTGAAATTGACAGAGAGCTTGATCCGGACTCCAAAGAGATACTTCACGGCCTGACCATTCTGTTTGCTACTGTGATAGTAATAATAATGGTGTTTGACCGCAGCGGTCGTCTTGTGGCATGGATGCTGAAGCGCCGTAAGAAAAAAGCAGAGAAACTGCAGGCGCAAATCGGACAGCCGGATAGCACGGCAGAGACCGGTAAGGAGTGACGATCTGACAACTATTCGCAAATCAGGATTGTTAACAACTATATACTATATAAGTTAACAATACTGATTTGTTATGTCACACGTTTTCTATGCCGCCCGCCAGGCCCTCCGTCATCACGCTTCCGGCGGAAATGTATTGATCTTTGCCACAGTGCTGGCTCTTGTGGTAGCCAATATACCGGGTCTTAATACATTGTATAATGACTTTTGGAACCAGCCGATGCGATTGCAGATCGGTGATTTCAATGTGTTGTCACACGCCGGACATCCGATGACCGTCCTGCAGTTTATCAACGATGCTCTCATGGCGGTGTTTTTCTTCTCGATCGGTCTTGAGATAAAACGAGAGGTCCTCGTCGGCGAGCTTTCTTCGTTCCGCCAGGCTCTACTGCCTATAATGGGGGCGATAGGGGGCATGATAGTGCCCGTCGGTCTATATCTCGCCCTTGCGGCAGGAAGTGACTATGCAGACGGAGCTGCCATCCCGATGGCTACTGACATTGCGTTCTCGCTGGGAGTGCTTGCGCTTCTTGGATCTCGTGTGCCGGTCTCGTTAAAGATATTTCTGACCACCCTTGCCGTGGTCGATGATATCGGAGGCATAATCGTGATAGCCGCTTTCTATTCGTCGCATATTGATATGGCTTTTATCGGCTATGCGGCTGTCGGGCTGGCCGTGTTGCTCGTCGGAGGCGGATTTTTGAAAATACAGAGCAAATTTTTCTATGTGCTCATAGGCGGGATTGTGTGGTTCCTGTTTCTCAATTCCGGAATTCATCCTACCATAGCCGGAGTGCTCGTAGCATTCTGTGTGCCTTCGGTCCCGGTCTATGCGCCTGAAAAATATATAAAGAAAATCCGTAGCTCCATCCGCAATTTCAACGAAGAGGAAGATGATGTGCTTTCGCGGCGCACAATTCTGAATCATGAGCAGATGGACTGGCTCAAGCAGATAGAGAGTGCATCCGATAAGGTGATATCTCCTCTTCAGGATCTCGAAGACTCGCTGCATCCGGTCATAAACTATCTGATCATACCTCTGTTTGCCTTTGCCAACGCAGGGATCTATCTGCTGGACATGAATCCGATGACGGTTCTGAGTGGAATCAGCCTGGCGATCATTGTCGGTCTTGTCATCGGCAAGTTTGTCGGAATACTCCTGTTTTCCTGGCTTACAGTCAGAATGAAACTTGCTCCAATGCCTGAAGGCTCTGACTGGAAAATGGTGGCCGCGATCTCGATGCTTGGCGGCATAGGTTTTACAGTCTCACTGTTCATAGCCAACCTCTCGTTCGGCGACATGGGCGAGGCCGGTGTGGCATTGCTGAATGATTCAAAAGTAGGCATTGTGGCCGGATCGCTGCTTTCCGGAGTCATAGGCTATGGTCTGCTGTCGCGTTTTCTCCCTCAGGCTCCTGATGCAAGTGCCGAAGATGAGGATTAAAGAAGAGACAGCAAGAAGTATTTTCGAAAATATGTTGTTATTAATGAAATATTTCTGTAATTTTGCACCGTCTCTGAAATGGACGTAAAAACCCTTTAAAATACACATATTCAATGACTATCGACCAGTACAATTTCAACGGCAAAAAGGCCATTGTCCGCGTGGATTTCAACGTTCCCCTGGACGAAAACGGTAAAATCACTGACGATACCCGTATCCGCGGCGCTCTTCCCACTTTGAAAAAAATTCTTGCTGACGGTGGCAGCCTCATCATCATGAGCCACATGGGCAAACCCAAAGGTAAGGTGAACCCCAAAATGTCACTCAGCCAGATCAAAGATACAGTTGGCAAATATCTCGGCACTGAAGTAGAGTTTGCTGAAGACTGCGCCAAGGCAGCTGAAAAGGCCGCCGCTCTGAAGCCCGGTCAGGTGCTCCTGCTTGAAAACCTCCGCTTCCACCCTGAAGAAGAAGGCAAGCCCGTAGGCATTGACAAGGAAGATCCCGCATATGACGCAGCCAAGAAAGAAATGAAGGAACGTCAGAAAGAATTCGCAAAGACTCTTGCATCTTATGCTGACGTATATGTGAACGATGCGTTCGGTACCGCTCACCGTCGTCATGCCTCTACCGCAGTGATCGCCGATTACTTCGACAAGGATTCGAAGATGCTCGGCTATCTGATGGAAAAGGAAGTTACAGCTGTTGACAACATTCTCAAAGACATCAAGCGTCCCTTCACCGCTATCATGGGTGGCTCAAAGGTGTCAACCAAGATCGGCATCATCGAAAACCTCATGGACAAGGTTGACAACCTCATCCTCTGCGGCGGTATGACCTATACTTTCGCAAAGGCTCTCGGCGGAAATGTCGGAAAGTCTATCTGCGAGAATGACAAGCTCGATCTCGCTCTTCAGATCATCGAAAAGGCCAAGCAGAAAGGTGTTAACCTTGTACTCGGAACTGATTGCGTGGCAGCTGACGATTTCAGCAACGATGCCAACACTATGGTTGTTTCATGCAAGGAAATCCCTGCAGAATGGGAAGGCCTTGATGCCGGTCCCGAAACCCGCAAGGCTTTTGCCGATGCTATCAAAGGTGCCAAGACAATCCTTTGGAACGGTCCTGCCGGTGTGTTTGAATTCGACAATTTCACTGCCGGTTCACGTGCCATCGCCGATGCCATTGTAGAGGCTACTGAAAACGGTGCATTCTCTCTCGTAGGCGGCGGTGACTCTGTTGCCTGCGTCAACAAGTTCGGTCTGGCCGACAAGGTAAGCTACGTTTCAACCGGTGGCGGCGCTCTTCTCGAAGCCATCGAAGGCAAGATCCTCCCCGGCATCGCAGCTATCCGCGGCGAAGAATAAAAAAGCTATTGCCGGAGTCTGATCTCCGATAAAATTCACGGCTCCGCTATCATAGGTGATAGCGGGGCCGTTTTTTGTCGGACCGACTTTTATTCGCCGATGATTGTGGCTACGATTTTGCGCGGACCTCCGTAGTCGCGGAATTCACAGAGATATATTCCCTGCCATGTTCCGAGATTCAGGTGATGACGGCTGACTGGCAGTGACAGCGACGGACCGACAAGGATGGATTTGGCATGTGACGGCATATCGTCAGGGCCTTCGTCGGTGTGGAGATAGAATGGGGCGTTTTCCGGCACGAGGCGGTCGAAAATAACATTCAGGTCGTGGCGCACATCCGGATCTGCATTCTCGTTGACAGCGAGTGCGGCAGATGTATGTTTGATAAGAAGATGCAGAAGCCCTTTTTCAGGCAGTTCAGGCAATTGGCGCATTACTTCGCCGGTGACCAGATGGATGCCACGCGGGTAGGCGCGGAGTGTGAATTCGATCTGTTGTATCATAGTAGTGCAAAGTTAAGCAAAAAGCAGAACATTTTTAACAATTGGCTCGTTCTATAATAGCTATCGAATCTTTCATTAGCCGGGTGGAGGAAAAAGATCCGCATGATTGTTTACTTTGCAAAACAATTTAAACATCAGAACAATCATGGTTACGCTTAACATTCCGCTTTTTACCTGGTGCGTGATAGCATTCGCGATGGTAGCACTGATAATCATCAGAGTCTGTTACAAAAACTACTCCCAGATACATCATCAGAGGCATCTGATCGAGTTTGGTAAGGAGAGTGAGGAAATCTTCATCCCCGGTGACAGACTTGAAGGCCAGGAAGTTTATGATGACGAAGATTGAGCAGCCTATGGCGCCTGTGACAGCAGGCATCCGAATGACAAGAGAGGGTGAGACCGTAAAAAAATACTGCCTTTTCCTCTCTGAATATGCCGCATGGCTTTTAGGAGCCGGGGCCACATGCATACGCCTTGAGCGAAATGTCAAACGCATGGCGGAGGCTTTTGATCATGAGGTTGTGATGACGATAATGCCACGCCATATCCACATGACTGTCTGCAACCGTGACCGTTCCGACAGCTATACCTATATAACTGCATTGCGGACATCGATGATAAGTTTCGACATCAACACCCGTCTGAGCGAACTGAGCTGGGCAGTGGCTGACGGCCGGCTTGATTTCAGACAGGCCGAAGCAGAGTTCAACCGCATCGTCAAGACTCGTCCGGCTGACAAACGGCTGGTGCTCTTACTTGCATCATGTGCCAACGCATCGTTTTGCCGCCTTTTCGGAGGCGATCTGCCAGCGATGGCAATCGTTTTTATAGCAACTCTTGCCGGCTACTATCTGAAGCAGGTGCTCTGTGAGCAGAAAGTAGACATGCGTATTGTTTTCATTATGTGTGCTTTCGTTTCGTCTGTGCTCGGAGCTACGGATGCCTTGTTTCATCTCGGCCAGACTCCGGAAATAGCCATCGGAACCAGTGTGCTCTACCTTGTGCCGGGCATTCCGTTTCTGAATTCATTCAGCGATATGCTTGCCGGCCACTATATCTGTTCGTTCAGCCGCTTCATGCATGCAATGATTCTTACCGCTTGCCTTTCGATAGGCCTTTGTGGCGGAATGATGATGATGAACATCGGTATGTTTTGACAGCGCCATTACAGAATGTTGATTTGAAAAAAGCAGTTTATCCGTTATGTTGATCGAATTTTTGCAGGATGCGTTTTTCGCAGCGATAGCAGCTATCGGTTTTGCCGCTATCAGCAATCCCCCGCGCAGGGCCTATCTGTATTGTGCGCTTATTGCCGCCGCCGGCCATTCTACCCGTTTTCTTCTGATGAATGAATCTCTGACAGGAATGCACATTGTGCCGGCCACTTCGATAGCGGCGCTGATTGTCGGGGTGCTCGCGGTTCTGTTTTCACCTTTGGTCCGTACTCCCGCAGAGACCTGTCTGTTTCCTTCGCTCTTGCCGATGATCCCCGGCATATATGCCTATCGGACATTCGGAGGACTTGTGATGTGTCTTTATCAGGGGCATGAACTGGGATTCAACCATTATTTCTATCTGTTTGCAAGTAATGGCCTTACCTGCCTTTTTATACTCCTCGGAATGGTCATCGGTGCGACAATACCGATCTTCCTTTTGAAAAATATATCTTTCCAGGCCACACGATGAACTATACCTGCCACGTTAATATAATACTACTCACGTTTTCATTTTCATTCCCTGAATCATGGAATTGCGCCAGTTGAAATATTTTGTCAAGGTTGCGGAGACGTTGAACTTTTCAGAGGCCTCACGGACATTGTTTATAACCCAGAGCACCTTGTCACAGCAGATCAAACAGCTCGAACAGGAGATCGGGTCACCGCTTTTTCAGCGAGACAGCCATCGGGTGTGTCTGACGGAAGCCGGCAGCGAACTGCTCCCGTATGCCGTCAGAACCCTACAGGCCTCACAACTCTGTCTTGAGCGCATGAATGATCTGCGCGAACTGCTTGCAGGCACTCTCAACATCGGGGTGACATATTCTTTCAGCCCCATACTGACAGAGACGCTGCTTGATTTCATGAAACTTTATCCGGGAGTGAAGCTCAATATTTTTTATAAGCCGATGGCCGAGCTGATGGACATGCTTGTTGAACGTGAAGTTGACTTTGTGCTTGCATTCAAACCGAAGGAGCCTTTGGCCTGTGTCGAATCCCACAGTCTGTTTCAGAATTTTCTTACAGTGGTGGTCAACAGTAGCCATCCCTTGGCATCGAAGCAAAAAGTCACGCTTGCCGAGCTTTCGGAATATGATCTTGCACTGCCGGCCCGCGGCTTGCAGGCGCGAAACTATTTTGATGCAGTGATTGCTCCTAAAGGCATTGATATGCGTGTGCGTATCGAACTCAATGAAGTCAACATTCTGCTGAAACTGATCAGCTGCAGCAGTCTGGCCACTGTACTGGCCGAAGCCACAACACACAATGTGCGCGGAGTCAAGGCTGTGCCGCTTGACATTCCGGCAAACGAGATGACCGGCTGTGTCCACACTCTGCGTGACAGTTACCACAAGCGTTCCATGTGCGAGTTCATTAAAATGCTGAGCGAATCAGCGGCCATTCGTGAACGTGTCAACGCATGGCTCTGATTCGCTCAGATCTTCTTTTTTTGCCGGTCGTGATCCGGCGTTTCAAAGTGACTTCTTAGGATACATGGCTTCCCACCATGACGGATCATCCTGTAGATATTTGGCAAACCATGCAAATATGGTTTCCTGCCACTGTTTGCGCTTGTTGAATTCGGTCACCTGGTGGTTGGCGCCTCTGACTGCCACAAAAGCCGTCTCGCGGCCAAGGCGTTTCAGGGCCGTGTACATCTGGATACTTTCTCCGAATGGCACGTTGGTGTCAGAATCGCCGTGGAGGAACAGCAGGGGAGTGTGGATCTTGTCGGCATTGAAGAGCGGGCTGCGGTCCACGAACAGATCCTTCCGTGTCCAGGGATAACTGTTGGCCATGCAGACTTCGCTATATGAATATCCCCAATAGCCTTCACCCCAATAGCTTGTGTGGTCGCTGATACCTGCGTGAGATATTCCGGCAGCAAATATGTCGGTCTTTGTCTGCAGATATTGGGTCATGAATCCGCCATATGAAGCACCGATACAGCCGATCTTCTTGCTGTCTACCCAGGAATGACTGTCGGTAAAGGCCTTTACGGCTTCGATTATGTCGTCAGCTACACCTTCACCGGCCGTGTTGACATGGTGAGCGGCATATTCCTGCCCGAATCCGGCACTGCCTCGCGGTATGATGACCAGAACCACATAGCCGTGGGCGGCATAGACGTGATGTGGGTAGCGGCTTTCGAATGTGCGGCTGGTCGGACTGCATCCGCCGTAATAATTTACGATCATCGGATATTTTTCGGATGGATCGAAATCGGGCGGAAGGATGTAGCGCACACTGATGCTGTCGCCGCGCGATGTCACAAACGGCCATCCCTTGCACTCTCCGAGGCGCACACCCTCAAGGCGTTTGGCGCTGAGGTCTTCGATCAGATTCTGGCGTCCGTTTTTCAGACTGACAGAATAGAGTCTGTCGGAATTAGACGCTCCCTGACCGGTGTAGACGAGTACCGGAGCTGTGGCTGAAAGGTCGAATGACATTACATATTCCTCAAGTGCTTTCAGATTGTCAATTTGTCCGTTGGTCGGATTGACGCGGTAGAGCGATTTGAGATCGCGGTCTTCAGCCGTGAAATAAATATTTCCGTCAGCCTTGCTCCAGGCGAAACTTTCAACAGACGGGTTGAAGTCGCGGGTCAGGGGGGTGACTTTCTTCGTTGCGACATCCATGACATAGAGCTGGTTGTCATACATGTTCGGGGTCATTCCATCTGGCAGATTCTTGCCGATGGAGCCAAGCCCTTCGGGAGAGGCTGTAAGCGCGACCGTTTTTCCGTCGGGCGAGAGGGATGCGCCACCGATGAATCCTTCATTTTCAAGCAGCGTCATGCAGGCACCTGATTTCAGATCGAGAAGATAGAGAGACACAACCGAGCTCGGACGCTGTTCTACTTTAGTGTCATAAGCCATGAAAAGGAGTTTGCTGCCGTCTGCTGATATTCCGGCCGGAGTGACATTTCGGTAGCCGAATGTCAGCGGGCTGCTGAGTCCGCTTGCCAGATCGAATTTCATCAACGATGCGCGTGAGCGCCATCCAGGCTGACGGTCTTCCGGATTGACGATCTCATAAAGGTCTGCGTTCTTCTCCTTGGGTTCATCCTGATTCTTCAGGTAGACAAAGAAATCAGCTGTAGGCGACAGCATGAATGAATGTGTGGGAATGTCATCTGCAATCACTTGTTCTTCATGGGTCAGAGGATTGAGGGTGATAAACCGGAGCTTTTTATTGACATTGCGTGTGAGATAGAGCTGATCACAGTCTGGCATCCACCGTAGAGTTTCTGTGCTTGACAATAGCACTCGGCCTGACGAGAGTTCGCTGATCTGGGTATTGAACGTATTGTCGCCTCCTTCATGGGTAAAACTGTATGTGGTGAGCAGATATTTTCCGCTTGGAGATAGGCTTGCCGACTTGATTCTTTGCCCTGTCATCACATCTCGGAGAGTGTAGCGGCGTCCTTGTTCCTTATTGATTGTGACTTGTGTTTTGCCGTCGGATTCAATGGAGATTCTGACTGAGTCGGGTTGATTGCCCGGTAGCGTGAGACATTTGACAGTTATGGAGTGTGTTGCCGGAGCCAGAGCGAGTTTTTCGTCTGTGATGAGTTTGCCGTCAAGATAGATCTCCCGATTCTTAAGGCCGCTGACTTTGAGCGATCCGTTGAAATAACGTCCGTTGTCAAGAGTGAAATTCAGGAGATGGAGTGCCGGTGTCCGGCTTGCCGGAAGAACCGGATTTGTGAATTTACTGCCTTTTTCAGCAGCATTCATGGAAATCGGGGTTTTCAGAATGGCCAAAGTGTCAAACTTGGCTGAATTGGCATCGATGCTGTCAAGCATGAACGGAGTGGCCACTTCAAAAGGACCGGAATACTTAAATGACTTGATGTCGATAGTCTCTCCGAAAGAACTAAGAGACAGTGCGGCACCGCATGCCGCGCAAATTACTTTTTTATACATGATAAAAGATTGGAACTCTAAATTGCACAAAGATAATAATAAAAATGTGACAAATCCGTAAATTTGCAGTCGTAAAATCGAATGAAAATGAATCTGACTGATTTTCTGATAGTCTTTCTGGGCAGCGGGCTTGGCGGTGTATGCCGTTATGGGCTAAGCCATGTCATACAGACCAATGCAGGCGCTGCGGCTTTCCCCTGGGGTACTTTCGCGGTCAATATGGCGGGATGCCTGCTGATTGGTCTGATCTATGGCTTTGCTGAAAAGTCTGATCTTTTGAGCCCGGAGTTGCGTTTGCTTGCCACTGTCGGTTTTTGCGGCGGGTTTACCACATTTTCGACTTTTGTAAATGAAAACTATCTTCTGCTTGGTATGTCAGAAGGCATTGTAGCCATAGCCTATGCTCTTGCAAGTCTGGCAGTCGGGCTTGGATGTGTGTATGCCGGCCATTTGCTGGTGCGTTAGACAGATGACCGGCATAACTCTGGCTGTATCAGGCAGTGAATATACTTTCAGTCATCTATAGTTCTGCGACATATATCTGAGCGTTTTCATACTTCCTGACTTTCACCCTTGCTCCGGCATGGATGAATCCTTGGATAGCAACCGCATCGAGCACATCTCCGTTGATCTCTACTTTTCCTGCCGGGCGCATGTCAGTGACAGCCGTGCCGTCAAGGCCGATATATGCAGCCGGAGTCATGTCCACTCCGATATAGCCTTCATCCACCTGCTGAGTCAGCATAAGTTCTGTGTGGCGGCGCACCCACTTGGGACCATAGGACGATGTAAGATACCAGATGGCAAGCACCGCCAGACCGAGGCCGACGAGGAAGATGACCATTGAGCTCCAGATGGCGTCGGCGTTCATATGGGAGAGAGAGAAGGTGTAGTGCTCTATGAGGCCGAGGATAACAGCCGCGCAGACACACGAAATTCCGGCTATGCCTGTGATTCCGAAACCTGGCACCACAAAAACTTCAAGAATTATCAGCATTATGCCCAAAACGAACAGCAGGATTATCCAAGAACTCGCTATGCCGCTTATATATAATGGCAGGAAGTAAAGTATAGCGGCGATTATGGCTGCCGCCGAGGGGAAGCCTACACCGGGCGAGTGGAGTTCCATATAGATCCCGCCTATAATGAGCATGATCAGCACCGCCTGCACTGCAGGATTTGTGAGAAAGCCGATTAAGTTGTCGAGCCATGTAGGGTGATACTCCTTGATGGCATATGAAGCCGGATGATATCCGAGCTGCTGCATTATCTCGTCAACTGATTCTGCTTTGCCGTCGGCATAGTTCCATTTTACGGCCTCGTCAGCCGTGAAGGTCAGCACTCTTGTAGAGTCGATAAGGCCGCCCACACTGACCCGCGGATCGACCATAGCTTCTGCCACGAGCGGATTGCGGCGCCATTCCGACTTTCCGTCCGGGCTAATGGTTTTCCCATGCCGCTCGGCGGTGGCGCGCATCATGGCCCGCATGTATGACTGATATTTGTCAGGCATGGCCATGCCGTCGGTGCCATTAACCACAGTGACGGCTCCCATCGAGGCTCCGCTTCTCATAAACACAGAGTCGCAGGCCAGTGCGACGAGTGCTCCTGCCGAGGCTGCGTTGTTGTCAACGAACGCCACTGTTGGGCGAGGGAAGTTGAGCAGCGCGGTGCGGATTGAGTCGGCGTGGACCACGGATCCGCCGTAAGTGTTGAGGTGCACAATCAGCAATTCGGCATCAAGGCGCGAGGCTTCGTCAAGAGCCTGCCGGGTGTAGCGCCAGGTTGAAGAGCCTATCTCGTCATCAAGGCGGAGCATATAGACACCATGTAATTCATCGGCATTGATTGTGACCGGATATATCAGGGCTATGACGGGGAGGACCCATAGCCATAAGCGGAATTGTAGATGTGATCGGTTCATTGCGGTTTGGTTGTCATTAGAGGTTGTTTCGGGGTGATTTTCTAAAGCTGTCGCGGATCCAGGAGGGGAGTATGCATGCTCCGACAAGCAGATAGATATAGTAGCTTATGATGCGCCAGAACAGAGCGATTATCAGAGCGATGCCGGCGCTGTGGATCAGGTCGCCGTAGTAGGTGGTGAACAGCCATTCGCTGATGCCGGCGCTGCCGGGGGTGGGGCTTATCATCAGGCATATCCACACCACGAACTGGCGGGCGAAAACAATCAGCTGATCGGCATGAGGGGCAAATCCAAGGAAAAGAGCGTTGACAACAAGGTAGCGTGAGGACCATGAGAGAGCTGTGGCGCCGAATGTCTCAAGCCACCATCTAAGGGGGCGTTTGCGGAGATCGCGTCCGGTTGCTTCCATGTTTTGTCCGAGCTGATCTACTTTCGACGCCCATTTCCGGAGCAGTCTGAAGTTGAACAGCCAGTTCAGAAACCTGTGGATGCCGTGGGGTCTTATGATGATTCCGAAAAACAGAATAGAGGTCCAGAGGAATACTATCGCATAGACACCCCAGAACACAGACTGTAGGCCCACGGTAAAACTGCCGTGTCCGAAATCGAAAAGTTCGCTGTAGGGCACAAGCAGCATGATTACCGGTATGGAGAGTACGAAGAAGAATTCGTCAAGGAAGAGGGTGGTCATCATCAGCGTGGTGGCGCGTCCGAATTCTATGCCTTCACGGTTGAGATAGACCATGCCAAGGGCACTTCCGCCGACTGCCGATGGAGTCACGCAGGATGTGAATTCACAGAGCATGTCGACTTTGAGGGCCTTGTGCCACGAGAGCTGATGGTCAGTAAGAGCTCTGAAACGCCATGTCAGACCGAAGTCCCGGCCTATCATGAACAGCCATGCGAGAAGAATGCAGGCTATGACACGGGCGTCAAAATGAATCGAGTCCCACACCTCCGGATTGAATTCTCGGTGAAACAGCCACATTACGACTCCGATACCTATGGCCATAGGTAGGAATATTTTCCATAATAGTCCGAGCACCTGCCTGCGCTCCGATGGAGTGTTGTTTTTATTTTTTGTGACAGTTGTGCTCATATCGGTCGGTTATTTCGGCATAGCGGATTAATACTTCATCCATGACATCGTGCCATGAACGTGCAAGAGTGGCGCGGGCTCCGTATCCGGCTTTTTCTTTCATAATAGGGTCAGATGCGATGGTGCGAATGGCGGCTGCATAAGCTTCGGGAGTGCGTTGGGTCAGAAAGCCGTTTTCTCCGTCTCTGACAAGTTCGGCGGCTGTAGAGCCTTCGAGCAGAAGGGAGGGGGTGGACATAGCTGCCGCCTCTCTGACCACGAGCGGAGCATTGTCATAGAACGAAGGGAAAAGAAATAGATCGGATGCGGCGTAGAAGCGGCGCAGCTCTTCACGGTTGTCAATCACACCGTGGAATGCCACATGGGCTGAAAGACCCAGCTCACGTGTGAGTTCCTGCATGTCGTGAAGGGCATAGCCGGTGCCTATGAAATTCATGTGAAATTTCAGACCAGCAAGACCGGCGAGTGCGCGGACTATGATCTCGATCCCTTTTTCGAGAATGTGTTGTCCCACGAATAGAAGCCCGAATTCATCATCTGCGAGGCCTATATGCCTGCGCGCTTCTTTCCGGTAGGCAGACAGATCTGAAATTCCTTCGCTGAAATCATTGCCGTTCTCCACCACTTTGACATCTCCGGTGTAACCGTACTCTCTGAGAGTCTCTTCAACGGCGCTCTGTGGAATCCAGACTTCAGTGGCGGAGTTGTAGAATTCGAGCAGACGTTTCATCTGGTATCTTACCATCGGACCGGGGAGCGAGCGTTCGAGATCGGTCCGGTATTTGGAGTGGAATGTGGCAACGAGCGGTATGTCATGCTTTCTTGCCGCATAGGCTGCAAGTCTGCCGGACGAAAAAGGACAGTGGGCATGGACGAGTCTGAATGGTGTAGACCGCAGTTTGCGCCAGATGAAAGGGTCGAATCTTGGATAACCGTAGCGATAGGGGTGGCGGTTATAGATGGGGAGCGAGAGATAACGATACATGGTGAAGTCACCTTCGGGACACGAACCGGGAGTCCAGGGGGTGACTACACAGACTTTGTGGCCTGCCGCGGCAAGCCATTGGCAATAGTTTTCGACTGTCAGAGTGACGCCGTCAAGGACAGGAGGGAAGCTGTCATTGAAAAGTCCATAGAGATTGGGGCCTGTTTCCGGAGTCATAAAACGATAGTTGAAAGTGAGTTTCTTCCAGACCGGAAGATGAAAACGGAGTAATTACAAAGATAACACTTATCAACCGATTCAGGATTATTAAGAGGCCTAAAATTTTCTCCGGATGATTTTTTTTGATGAAGTCCGCTGTATGTCCGGATCGAAAATCAGTGCTTTCGGTGCGCGGAGATGCCCGACCTCGGTTTCTATCAGATTTATCAGATTGTCGGCCGGTTCCCGGAGATCGGTGACAAGGACCGCTTCTTCGCCCCAGCGCTCGCTTCGGCGTGATGCTATGTAGAAATTCGTACCGTCAGGAAACAGATGTGCTATCTTTTTTTCAATTTCCTCAGGGCTTATTTTCAGGCCTCCGGAGTTGATGACATTGTCAAAGCGTCCTCTCCAGCGGAATGCCTGCGGACTGTCAAGCTCTACAATATCGTTTGTGACGAGCTGTCCGAATGACATTGTCTCACTGTTTATGACAAGGCATCCTCTTGGATCTGCCGAAAATCTGAAACCGGGGAGAGCCGAGAAGCATTCCGAACCGAGTCGGCGCAGCGCCACATGGCTGCATGTCTCGGTCATGCCGTAAGTGGCAAAAGAGGGTATGCCGGAGTCGATGATGCGCTGTTCGTCTGCAGGGGCAAGCGGTGCTCCTCCTATGATCATGTTGTCGATGCGGTCTGTGAACCCGGATGACAGCACTCCGCAGACTTGCGAAGGCACCACAGGCAACAATGAGATCCGTCGGCCGGTGTTCAGGCTGAGTCCGGACAGCGGACGGTTGGTCGCGTCCTCCACTGTCAGTGTGGCTCCGGATTCCAGTGCGCGGACAATCTGCATTTTTCCTGCTATGTAATCCGGCGAGAGGGGCAGGTGGAGCCATGATCTGGAGTGGAGGCCGAAAAAATTTATAGTAGCTTTGGCCGAGGCCCGCATATCTGTTTTCAGAAGGCGGATTTCTTTAGGCGTGCCGGTAGAGCCTGAAGTGCGGGCAGTGACGTAGGGAGTCGGACTATTCCACTCTTCAATAAATTTTTTTGCTTCAGGTGTCAGAATTGTTTCCATGCCAGTTGAGGAATTTCCCACTTTCCGGCAGGGTTGTAGGATAACCTGTCGCCGCTGACTGACAGCGGTGAGGGAATGTTGTTGTCATACAATTGGCCTGTACCCAGTCCCTGCGGCATGTCTGATCCGAGTGTCGCTGTCCACTGTGCTATGGCATTCAGCCCTATGTCTGATTCGAGGGCTGAAGTGATCCACCATCCGGCACCGATTGTCCCGGCAAGTCTGATCCACTCTTCCGTGCCTCCTATGCCACCGCAGAGGGTGGGTTTCAGTACGATGTATTGCGGGCGGATCGTTTCAAGCATCCGGCGCTTCTCTTCAGAATCGTTAAGGCCGATAAGTTCTTCGTCAAGGGCGATCGGGATGGGGGAGGTGCGGCATAGACGCTGCATTTCCTGCCATTGGCCTGCTCTTACCGGCTGTTCGATGGAATGGATGTCAAATTCGGTAAGCCGCCTGAGTTTTTCATCTGCTTCCTGAGGGGTGAAAGCGCCGTTGGCATCAAGCCGGAGTGTGATTTCAGGAGCTTGCGAACGGATGTAGCGCAGCAGGTCTATCTCTTCATCAAATTCAATTCCGCCGATTTTGACTTTCACACATCCGCAGCGGTCAGCCAGTTTACGGGCTATCCGTTCGCGCATGGTTTCGCGGTCACCCATCCATACGAGGCCGTTGATCGTGATGGGTTCTCGACCTTCGGTCCAGGCAGAGGGGTAAAGGATGCGGTGCCCGTTGTTTCTGAGATCAAGTGCGGCAGTCTCGACGGCAAACCTGATTGACGGCCAGTCGGCAAGCAGGTCCGGATTTTCGAGGTAGGTGTCGATGGCGCGGCAGACTGTGTCAAGCATTTCTTCATAGCCCGGCCGGTCGTCACAGCTCAGACCGCGGAAAAGTCCGGCCTCGCCGATGCCATAAACCGCAGGGTCGGCCTGATCGGATATTTTTATATAATATGTATCCTTCCGGTTCATGCGTTCACGTGAGGTTATGGCAGTGAACCGGAAGAATAATTCATATTTACACCAAGTGGCCTGCATACGTTCCGATTGTGTTTTAGCCCGGAAATTTAGGGAATTTGTCGAAGTCGGGGTCGCGTTTTTCAAGGAATGCGTTTTTACCTTCCTGTGCTTCCTCCATGAGATAGTACATCAGGGTGGCGTCACCTGCGAATTCCATCATGCCGCGCTGGCCGTCAAGTTCGGCATTAAGTGCGCGCTTGATCATGCGGATGGCCATCGGAGAGCGGCTCAGAATAGTTTCACACCATTCCACGGTTTCGTCTTCCAGACGGTCGAAAGGCACGACTTTGTTCACCATACCCATTCGTTCGGCATCCTCGGCGCTGTACTGGCGGCAGAGAAACCAGATTTCGCGCGCTTTTTTCTGACCTACACAGCGGGCCAGATAGCTTGAGCCGAAACCGGCATCGAAACTGCCTACTTTCGGGCCTGTCTGGCCGAAGCGGGCATTGTCAGAGGCTATAGTAAGGTCACAGACCACGTGGAGCACATGGCCGCCGCCGATAGCATAGCCGTTTACCATAGCGATGACGGGCTTGGGAATCGAGCGGATTGCCTTATGGAGGTCAAGGACATTGAGGCGGGGCACTCCCTGCTCGTCGATATATCCGCCTATGCCTTTGACTTTCTGATCGCCGCCAGAGCAAAAAGCCTTGTCACCGGCTCCTGTCAGTATGATCACTCCAATGTCAGACGCTTCACGGCAATAAGCCATAGCTTCAAGCATTTCACGGTTAGTCTGCGGGCGGAATGCGTTGTAGACCTGCGGACGGTTGATGGTTATTTTGGCAATGCGGCCATATTGTTCGAAAAGTATGTCTTCATACTTTTTAATCTTTTTCCATTCTCGTGCCATATATTTGCGATTGTTAAATTACACATGCAAAATTACCAAAAAATCAGAGATAACTTCGTATCTTTGTTATCCAAAATCCAATTATTTCTCATATATAGATATGGAAACGCCTCAGCTTGAACTAATTCTTATCAATATATCCGGTCAGGACCATCCGGGTGTGACATCGGCTCTCTCTGAAATTCTTGCCAGCTACAATGCCGGCATTCTTGATATCGGTCAGGCCGACATACATCATACCCTTTCACTGGGTATTCTGATAAAGACCGATTCGGCAGTGTCAGGCAACATTATGAAAGAATTGCTTTTCAAAGCTACCGAACTTAATGTGAATGTGCGTTTCTCGCCGGTAAGTATTGAAGAATATGAGAACTGGGTCGGTATGCAGGGCAAAGACCGCTGGATAATAACGATTCTCGGCCGGCGGCTGACGGCCCGGCAGATTGCCAACGTGACGGCCGAAATCTCTGAGCAGGGTATGAATATCGACTCCATACAGCGTCTGACCGGACGAATGCCTTTGGGAGAGGAAGAGCAGCCGCTGTCAAAATCGTGTGTTGAATTTTCAGTGCGCGGCATGCCGAGAGATACGGCTGCGATGCAGGCGCGCTTCATGCAGCTTTCACAGGAAGAAGAGTTTGACATTTCGATGCAGGAAGACACTCTTTTCCGCCGTTGCCGCAGACTGATTTGCTTTGACATGGACTCTACTCTTATTGAAACTGAGGTTATTGACGAACTGGCTATCAGAGCCGGTGTCGGCGACCAGGTCAAGGCTATAACCGAACGGGCCATGAGGGGTGAGATTGATTTCTGCGAAAGTTTCCGCGAACGTGTGGCGCTGCTCAAAGGACTTGATGAAAGCGTGATGCAGGAGATAGCTGAGAATCTGCCTATAACCGAAGGACTTGACCGAATGATGCAGGTGCTTAAGCGTGTGGGCTACAAGACAGCCATTCTGTCAGGCGGTTTCACCTATTTCGGAAATTATCTCAAGCAGAAATATGGTTTTGACTATGTCTATGCCAATGAACTTGAAATCGTTGACGGAAAGCTGACCGGGCGCTATCTCGGAGAGATTGTCGACGGACGCAGGAAAGCCGAACTACTTAAACTGATAGCTCAGGTGGAGAATGTGAACATTGCGCAGACTATTGCGGTCGGTGACGGAGCTAACGATCTGCCGATGCTCTCCACCGCAGGACTTGGTATAGCATTCCATGCCAAACCTAAGGTCAAAGCCAATGCCGAACAGTCAATTTCGACCATCGGACTTGACGGAGTTCTTTATTTCCTTGGCTTTAAAGATTCGTTTATTTCAGAGAAGTAAGACTCTTTTTGAAATTGCCAGCTAAATACATGTGAAAAGGTTGTAACGTTACAATCTTTTTTCGTGGTTTATTACTATCTGTTACACTGATTAAACACAGACTCTATGAAGTATTTCAGATACAATAAAATCGGGCCAGTCAATTGCGAGAGTTCACCTACGTAAAAATTTATGATAGAGAAAATAGTAGTTTTAGGTTTGGTCCTGGTCTGTGCAACGGTGACAGTTTCGGCTGAGGAGCCAAGTGACAGCATAATGGGTACGGAACTTAATGAGGTTGTTGTCACCGGCAACTCCGCCCGCCAGCGAATCAGTAACCCAAGGCTTGGAGCTGAACGGCTTGAATTGTCAAAGATGATACAGGTTCCGGCCTTTGGCGGCGAAGCCGATATCATAAAGTCGATCACACTGCTTCCCGGTGTCCGCAGCGAGGGTGAAGGCGGTGGCGGATTTGAGGTCAGGGGCGGTAACGCCTATCAGAACCTTGTTCTGGTCGATGGCATATCGTTATATAATCCCAGCCATGTGATGGGGATCTTCTCGACTTTCAACGACAATGCTCTCGGAAGCGCTACCCTCTACAAAGGCGCTATCCCGGCCATGTATGGAGATGCGACATCTTCGGTACTTGAAACTACTCTCGCTGCCGGGGATATGGAAAATTATCACGGGTCAGCCTCAATCGGAATACTTGCCGCCAAGATCAAGGCCGAAGGCCCGATTGTGAAAGATAAACTTTCGTTTGCCGTGGCCGCACGACGTTCTTACGTGGATGCATTTCTGAAAATAGTTCCCCAATACCGCAGCACAGTGATGAATTTCTATGATGTGTCGGCCAAGTTGCGCTATTGTCCTTCGCCAAGTCATCTGATCGACGGCTCGTTCTTTATCAGCCACGACAATATGGCGGTTGCCGACCTTATGGGATTATACTGGGGCAATCTCGGAGGATCGGTCAACTGGGTGGCCCGTGCCAATGACCGGCTTACGTTCACTACAACTGCGGCATTGACTCATTTCAGTCCTGAAATGTCAATGGACATGATGGATGTCAATGAAGCCATGTGGACCTACATACATAATTACTCCCTCAACGAGAGGCTGCGCTGGCAAATATCCGAATGGCACGGACTGGAGTTCGGATTGCGGTCAGAACTTCTTAAGGTAAAGTCGGCGGAATGGATGCTTAACGCTTCGCGCGAGCGTGAAATCAGGTCACTTTGGGAAAACTCTGCCTGGGCGGAATATTCCGGATCGTTTGCCGAAAAGCTTGATGTCACCGCCGGCCTGCGCCTCAATGTGGCATCAGTGTTGTCTCAGAATCGCTTTCATGAATTCCAAAGCGCCTATGACATCCCTAATCAGTTTGACGGCAAAACCTACATAGAGGTCGAGCCTCGGATCAATCTGAAATATAATCTCACGCATCTGCATAACGTAAAGGCAGGATTCGGCATATCAACCCAGAATCTTCACGCTATCCGCGCCAACGCCACATCTTTCCCATTTGACCGCTACGCTCTTACTTCGGCAATCGTAAAGCCTGAACGTTCGCTGCAATACGGGATAGGCTACAGCGGCATGACTGGGAACGGCGCGTTTGACTGGTCGGCCGAAGGATATTACCGAAGCATGGATAATGTCTACGACTTCAAGGATGGCCGCAGTACATTCTCTGACATCGCAATCGAAAGTATTATATTTGGAGGATGTGGCCGGAGCTACGGTGCGGAGTTCATGTTTCGCAAGAATACAGGACGTCTCACAGGCTGGCTGTCTTACACGATTTCGCACACAGAAACCAAGATTCCAGGCATCAATGACGGCCAGTGGTATAATGCTACCAATGACCGCCGCCATGATTTTACCGTCACGGCCATATATAAACTGTCTGACAGCTGGAATCTTTCCGGCTCATGGATTTTTATGTCCGGCCAGCCGTTGACGGCTCCTGATGTGAAGTATGAAATCAGCGGCGAGACGTGTTACTACTATTCCAGGAGAAACGCTTATATGACACCTCCTACCCATCGCCTCGATCTTTCCGCCAAATATATCCACACCGGGAAGAAACTTACATATGAATGGGCATTCGGAATCTACAACGCCTATTGCCGCTACAATCCGTTTTTGGTCTACTTCGAGGATGATGCGTCCAAACCATCCGGAACACGTGCAGTGCTGCATGCAATGTATGGTCTTGTTCCATCAGTATCATATACTCTTAAATTCTGATGATTATGAAACTATATAGCATTCCGGCAATGATGTGCATGCTGCTTCTGCTCGCATCGTGCGAAAAGGAACTTGATTTCAAGTATCACGATATAGAACCGTTGACCGTTATTGAGGCGGAGCTTACTCCTGACGGGGCGAAGGTAGCCATCACCAGTACGACTCCTATGGATGAGCCTATGGACCGTACACATCTCACGGATGCAGTGGTGACACTGACCGATCTGACAGACGGGTCTGTATATGGTCTCCATACGGATTCGGAGGGTTTCTACACAGACCTGACACCAGGCGTTGCGGACCATGACTATCGCTTGACAGTGGAAAGAGCCGGTTGTCGTTATGAGGCTATCGCCACTATGTATCCGCCGACCGAGATAGAAAGTCTTGAATTCAACTGGATCAAAATGCCCTACGATCAGGTGGCTGTCTTTCAGGGACGGTTCTACGATGATGAAGCCACGGAAGGGGACTGCTACTGGATAAAACTTTATCGCAATGAAAAGATTTATCAGTGGGGCGAGATGGATGACCGCAGTGCAGCAGACGGCATAAACACTTTTATCACTATGACCACCCGCAAGGACACGGATGAAGAGGATGATGATACGGTGCTTTTTGATGGTGATGTACTTACCTGCACTGTTTTGCCGGTTTCACGCGCCATGCACGATTATCTCGAAGCGTTACAGAATGACAGCAATTGCCCTGCTATGTTCAGCGGTGACAAATGTCTCGGATACTTTGTGGCTACTTCTCCTGTATCAGCTTCCATCGTATTTCGCCCTGATGAAATTCCCGAATACAAATGAACCGCACGTCAAAAGCATTTTCTGACTTCTGAGGTGCGGTTCGGGATAGAATCTGTTTCCGGTATTGCCGTGGTGGAGACGGATTTCGGATGTTTTATCGGGCCGGTGTCACAGTGAGCTGAGAGCCGGCTGAATGGGCCGATAGCTGCGGGGCATATTGGCTCTGGACTGTGGCCAGGCCGCTGGCAAACTGTCCGGCATTGTTTACCCACATGTCGTAGCTCAGCACATAGGTGCCTTTGGGCAGATGGTCAATGAAGATTCTCGTTGAAGAGTCGCGGTTCTCGCGGTAGAAGTAGATGCCTTCTGCAAAGATCGGCTCCGGTAACTGCTCAACCGGTTCGAAGCAGGCCGGACGCTCATCGATTATGGTGACGTAATCCATGTCGCGGTCTACTTTAAGTGTGAGTGTCACACTGATCCGCTGTCCTACTCTCAGGGTGTCAGCGAAAGATGTGTTGTTTTCGCCGGCATTGCCTTTGAGCACAAGATTCTTTTCTACAGAAAGCGCCTGGCAGGAGGCCGCCTTGACAGATGTCATGGAGTCAGTATAGAGATAGAAGACCGAGCCCCATGCCGGGGAGTTGCCGCTGCGGCTCACTTTCAGATCAGATGGCTTTCCTGCTTTCAGTGACAGTTGCGCACGGAATGAGCCTGTCAGACGTTCGATGTCAGACGGTTCAACTGTCTTGCCTCCGACCGAGACTTTGGTGCGGCCGGCCGGGGTGATCCAGTTGCGCGACGTAGAGAGGACAGATGCTATCACTGAGGATGTAGTGACGGATGTGCCCCAGTCTTTCGCTTCTTTCTGGAGTATCAGCCACTGGCGGATCAGGTCTATTTCCTTGCATGACGGATCAATCGCTGCATACGCATCGAGAATCAGGGCTGTAGTGCCGGTTTTGCCCATTGACCAGATGGTCATGTTGTCGAGCGACGGCCACCACATCCCTTTTTCAGGCGATGACTCCGCATATTCGCTCAGAGAGGCAAGTACGTTTCGGGCGACGGACTGATAGGAGTTCCGGTTGAGGATCATTGCATAGACAGCTTTGTCGAAGACGGATGAAGTCTTCCAGCCTGACAATATGCGCTGCACTGTCTGGCCGACAATCTTTGAATCAGCCGCCGGTGCGCCTGAAAGATTGCGGTAGAATCCGCGCATATAGACATATGAGGTGTAATCTCCGTCAGGATGCTTGTTGTAATCACGTCTTGTTTCCTTGTCCATCCATTTCAGCGCTGAAATGATCATGGAATTAAGTTCGCGTGAATCCGGTAGGAATCCGAGCTCAAGCAGATGGCCAAAGAGCAGGAGTGCATTTTCGGTTGCCCAGGCAGATGCTTCCTTGCCTGACGAATACCAAGCCCATCCGCCTCCGTTGCGCTGGAGCTTACGGAGGGTAGCGATGTTGGCAGCGATTGTCTGTCTGACTGTTTTTCCGTCGAACAGCAGTGCCAGCCGGCTCATTCGCTCGGTGTCGTTCTTGGCATCTGTCATCCAGGGAGTGGCTGCGAGCAGAATCTGCTTCAGATCTTCGTTGCGCTGGAGCATTGATGTCAGCATGCCCTCTGATTTATTGCTTGAGTTCCATTCTTTGAGTGCTGCGGCAAGATCCGGATTGTCTCGCAGGAGACCTGAGGCTATGGCTGCGGAGAAAATGGAGGCTGCGGCTTCATTGGCGGTCGAGGCTTCAAGTTCGAGCAGACCGGGGAGAGCTGTGACCACATACCATGTCGGATTGTCGCAGTATTGCAGCGTAATCCGGACGTTGTCGGGTGTGACGGGGAGGGTCATGGTGAATTTTCCCTGATCCGGTGCTATATAGAACGGATAGGTGTCAATGACCGGGGTTACAGCCGGGAGGATGGGCAACAGGGTCTGCTCGCCGTCAGCAAAGCGGTCAGATGCTGATTTGATGCGATAACCGACAAGGGGCATGTCAGACGGTGCGATGAATTCTATGCCGACAGTGGTTGCGCTGCCGGGATTTATCGAATCCGGACGGCTATAGGAGACAAGTGTGCTGCCGTCTGCCGGATCGAACAGCTCGACTGTGGTGCTGACCGACAGTCTTTCATCACTGCCGTTCATGACTGAGGCTTCGATAATGACCTTGTCGCCGACTCGCAGGAAGCGCGGAAGGTTGGGCTGGACCATAACCGGTTTGGAGGCTGTGACTTCAGACATGAAAGTCGTTGAAAGCAACGAGTCGGTGAATGCTACGGCCCGAAGTCCCCAGGTTGTATTGGCGTTTGGAACGGTAAATGTCAGTGACAGACGTCCGTCAGCGGCGGTTTCAAGCATCGGTTTGAAGAAGGCGAGCGGGACTTCCCGGTCTCTGAATGTGAAAGGTGCCTCTCCTGCTGATTTTTGCTCAGCTCCAGACCCGCTTTCGGCAACGCGTTCGTCATCATAGGCTGTGTTGTCAGCCATTTTTGCTGCGGCCATATAATTTGTGGCTGATGTCACGGCGGCTCCGCAGTCCATAGCTGCTTCTTCTACAACAACCTCTTCGGAGTGTTCTCTGACTATATTTAATTCATCAACGGCTTTAATGCTACGGGAGCCATAGAGACTTGCGCCGCGGATGCGGATGCCGCTTGTGAATGCGAATCTGTTGAATACAGGGAGCCCATAGGTGTCAAAGGATGGTGCTGTGATTCTGTTTTCGGTCAAAAGTTTGCCTGGGCGGTAGTAGACTCTTTGATATTCTTTGGCGTTAAGATCCGGCTGAGACCACCTGAATGAATAGCCTCCGCCCCAGGATGTAGACGGTGTGAAATCCCAGTCTGTTTTTGCAAGTGCGTCAAGCGCGGTGTTATACATGTCCATAATGACAGCTGACTGTCGGCCTTGGCCTGACCGGTCGGTGACACGGAATGTCCAGGTCTCTTCCGAGCCGGGGATGGTGCGGTCGCGGAAAGATTCTGCAACGAAGTGTATGGCCTTGGCTCTGACATCGCGTCTGAGAGTAAGAGAGGCCGATTCATTCCGGTAGTTGCCGGTGAGGGCTATCCTTATAGTTGCCGATTCAAGTCTGTCGGGCAGATGCAGTTTCAGTCGGTTCATTCCGGCATTGGCTTTTACCCATGACTGTGATAGTATGGAGTCAGGAGTGTGGAGCGTGACAAGCAGGTTGGTCGGGCAGTTGACGGCATATAGCCATTCGCCTTCACCTGAAGTCTCCGAGGCTTTCACATCTGCTGACGGATACCATAGCAGCTTGGAAGGTGTGGGCGTTTCTTTGTCTGAGGGACGGTAGAGAACAGCGTCTTGTGAAACCGGAGCAGCCAAAGTTGAATCAGCTATGGAGAATTCCAGTCTGTAGCTGCCTGATTTTACTCCGGTGAGATCTATGACGGGCTTGCCGGGCATGATGGAGCCATTGAATACTTTTGCATTATCACGTATGACTGTGAAGTCAACCGGCATCTTTACGATAGAGTCTCGATAGTCCGTGACTTCTACTTTTATGGCTGTGGTCGGAGCTGAGATGTCAATATCGGCAGGCACAGATGCCCTGATGGCATAACGCATCCCGGTTGAAAATACTGTTGTGGCAATCTGGCTTTCACCTGTATTTGACATGGCTGATACCTCGGCGTTGAACAGGCCGCCGGGAATCGGGCTGAGTGCGAGTGTGGATTTCGGAATCACGATGTCGAATTCGCCTGATCCATCAGAACTTGCTTCCAACGTCTGGAATGCGACAGGTGCAGAGCGATTCCACCACCGCAGCGGCTGCATGGCGGCAAGGGTCACAGAAATTTTTGCGTCTGCGAGCGGGAAGCCGGCGTAGGTCTGAATGCGTCCGCGGAGGCTGACGTCACCGGCAGCCGGATAGTCTTTTTCTACAGGATCAAGTATGATTTTGAATGTAGGAAGCTTGTAGTCGCTCACCATGAAGCGGACCGGGTCATTGTTATTGTCTATTGAAATGCAGAAATTTCCGCTCAAAATTTCTTTAGGCAGAGTGAACTGTCCGTTCACGCGCCCGTAAGAATCGGAGGTTATTTTCGCAGTGTCAATGCCTTGGTATTTTGAATCGCGGAGAATTGCTGTAACCTCTTTATTGATTAGGGGCCTATGCTCTTGACCTTTATATTCATAGCATATAGCCATCCATTCCACACTATCGCCGGGGTGATAGAGCGGAAGAGAGGGGTAGCCTGACGATGTCTGTCGCCATTCGGGAGAATTGCGGCGATTGTTGTCGTTATAGATCCAGAGTGGCAGTGCAAAGCGGTCACCGTCTTTAGACATCACAGCATAGCCGTTTTGCGGGAAACTGGCAGAGCCGTCAGCTGCGGTGGTGCCGATCAGACGGGGAGTTCCTGTTTTGCGTGATGATTCCGGTATGACTGATATTTTCGCCCCCTCTACTGGAGCTCCGTCTGAAGCACGAAGTGCCCAGACTTCGGTCTTGTCAAAGAATGAAGCGGCTATGGAGTAATCGGAAATGTGGATTTTATGATACCAGTTACGGCTTTTCTGCGGAGCTCCGTCAATAGTCGCGATAGCCACATACTGACCGGGACTGCTGAACCTGTAACCGATAGTCAGTTCTTCATTAAACGGAATAGCGGCAGAGGCCGATGCGCTGAACGGAATTACAGCCAATGGTTTCAGTGATGGAAGACCAATGCAATTATAACTTTGTTCGGCGATGGGAGAGGACGATACATTATATATATATAGCTTGCCTGACTTGACGTTTGAAACGGAAAGTCTGAACGTAACTTCCGAATCAGGCGCTGAGACAGTAGGGTAGGAGAGTTCTATCCCTTGCATTTCGATCTCTGAAAGGGTGTTCTTGAGATTGTTGTTGCGGCGGAATGCCGGAAATGCTTTAAGATTGTGGCGAATAGCTTCAGCCAGCCATTTTTTTATTTCTGAGTCATTGCAGCTGACTGCGAGAAGAATGTCTCCGGAATATTCAGACGTGCTGTATTCTTCATATAGAGATCTGAGCAGTTCTGACTTGCGCTCTGTCGGCGAAGACGACAGATTGTCTCCGCTCCATACGTGTGAAGTGATGAAGTCCAGACGGTTGATATCAGTAATGATGAATGGAGCTGAGACCGAGTCATGGAATCTTAGCAGAGATGCATATATGTCAAGGATTCTGCTTGCTGTCGGGTCGAAGCGGTTGAATGGCACTTTGAGATATAGGTCATGACGTGTGAGCAGTCCCCATGAAAGGATATTGCTCATGCGTCCGGTCTCGTTCAGCAGTCCTATGGCCTTGTTGGCTATGAAGTCAAAGATGGAAGGATAGTAGATCTGAGTCTCATTGCGGGCGCTGAGATTCTTTCCGAGTGACAGGGCAGTGGCATAGGTTTTGATCGGAGTGGCTTTAAGCTCTGACTCCGGAAGAAGGGCAGTGTCGATTAGCGAGTTGATTTTCATCCGGAACTGTTCACCGCTCCATTCCTGATAATTTTCGGGCAACGGAGTCAGCGGAAGATCGCGGCTGTCATATTTCCAGCGGGCCGCTGAATAGGTCGAGGCGTAGATGTCGGCTTCGAGCATGATAAGCATCGAGCGTAACACCGGATCGGATGCCAGGGCTGCGACGGAATCAATTTTGCTGATGGCATTGGCGCTCCTAAGGGCGTCAATCCGTGATTCAGCGAGATAATAGTCAATGAGCGCCCGCACAGTTGCCGGGCCATCATGCTTTTCCAAAGCAGACGAAAGATCTTTTTCAGCTTGCCGACTGACAGTTTTGGGATAGGCAAAATCCGGTCTGGTGGCTGTCTGTGCATTCATGTCTATCGGTTTGCAGAGAGAAAGGAATGCGAAAACAGACAGCAGAAAGAATATTCTACTGGCATACATAAATAAAAGGAATAGAGAAGTGGGGGGTGAAAAAGAGGTTTAGTAAAAGGGTTTATCTTTTTTGTTGGCGGCGATGCTGGCGCATCAGCTGGCGGGTGAAATCACGTTCGGCATCCTTGAGCTTAAAGAGTTGTTGTGGCGTAAGGATGGATTTGAAATCCTTGAAGTATTTCATCTCGATCTCATTTTCGCGGCCTTTAAGTTCATAGGCTGCTTCAGCAGCTTTTTCATATTCCAGATCTGTAGCTTTGTCTCCTTTGCGCATAGTCTGCTGGTAGAGTTGTCCGGCTTCCTCCTGAACTTTTCTGACTTCATCTTCCATTGAATTGTAAAGAGGCAGAAAAGACGTTTTCTGTTCATCATTAAGCGCGAGCTTTTTGATGAGGAAATCGTTCTTGTATTGCTGAATTTCTTTCATCCATGTCACCCGTTCACGCTCTGACGGGCGCTGAGCCTGGATTGACAGTGGTGAAACTGTAGCGGCGGCTATAGAGAAGACAATGGAAAAGATGATCTGTTTCATGAAGGTGCGGTGGTTTGATAAAGACGAGATATGGGTCAGATGTCAGAAATGGGGAATTCCGGATTTTCCGGAATCACGGTCGAGTCGGTGAATTCATCTGTCAGTTCTTCTTCACAGACAGATGGATCAAATCCGGTTTCATAGAGATCCTGCATCAGCTGATATTCGCTGATATCTCCCTCGTTTATAAAATATTCGTTGATAAAGTGATCGTTGTTCAAAGCAGCAGTCATGACAGGATTGTTGTCAATTGAGAGCCCGGAAGAGTCGGTGCGCATCAGGTCAAACATTTTCATCATGCACCATACACCCATGAACATTGCGGCAAGATACAGATATGGTCTCACCCGCTGCCATGCAGTGTGTGGCATGACCTTAGGCTGAGGCTTTTCCCATTCCATTTCAGGAAGCGAAGCGGCCATGCGTGCGGCAAAATCATCGAAATAACCGTCTGGCACGGTCATTCCGTCGTTTCGAGCTGCCTTTGTCAATATATCTTTCATCGTGTCTCTTGTTTTTTGAAGCTTAAAATTGATTACAATTTTATGATTAGACTCTCCGGGCAGAATTTAGTTTAATCAGAGTCTGCAAAAAATTGTTCGATTTTTTTTACAGCGAGATGATATGATGCCTTCAAGGCTCCGACAGATGTTCCCATGATTTCTGACATCTGTTCGTATTTCATGTCATCATAGTAGCGCATGTTGAAAACAAGGCGCTGCTTTTCAGGGAGTGTGGCTATGGCGTTGCGGAGTTTTAGCGCAAGCTCGTTGCCGTCAATGTTAGTGTCTGCCTGGATGAGAGCTATGAGTTGAGATTCATCGTCATCGAGTGAGATCCCTCGTCTTTTTTTCTCACGCTCAAGATAGGAGATGCTTTCGTTTACTGCGATTTTATACAGCCATGTTGAAAGTTTGGCATCTCCACGAAAATTTTCTATGTTCTGCCAGGCTTTTAAGAATGTGTTCTGGAGGATATCATCGGCATCGTCATGAAGCTGGACAGTGCGACGGATCAGGCGATAAAGCGGCTCGGAATACAGACGGATGAGGTCATTGAACGCCGCGCGGCATGTCGAGGGGTCTCTCAGACGTGCCACGAGAGTCGAGTCGTCAGGCTTAAGATCTTTTTCCATCTGTAAAGTGATGATGTTATTTTTACAAAAATAGGAATAAATTGTTAATCAGTTCGCAAAAATAGTCATAATTGATGTTAATCTTAGATCTTAGATTGCCATTGTCTCCCGTTGCGGCAATACAGTGTAAGCAGATAGTCCCAGCCGAAATTTTAATTTTCAGGGCCGGGGCTGTCTGATTATAGAACCATAATATATATGTAATGGTCTCTGATATTATTGACGGGCATATGACCGTATGGTCGGGCTTTCGATGTCTACTCCGTAGTCCTGGGCGCGTTGGAGTATGGCACGGGCCAGTTTCGGTTTTAGATCTTCGGGGCAATATCGGAAGTAGGCTTCGGCAGCACGTACATGGGCTGCGTCAGGCATAGGATATTCCCGGCGTTCAGGAAGACCGAACACGGAATCCGGCATATCTTTGCGCTCTTCGTAGGAAATCTTATCACTCATGACTGTTATTCATTAGCGGGTTAAGCGCCATAGATTTCAGCTTACAGGTTGAAGCGGACACCAACCTGAAGCAGACCTTGCGCTCCAAAACCAAGTTCGCCGAAAATGCTGGTGACACGGGTAAGATTTACATCAGCTCCGAGTGGAGAGGCCTGGAATGCGAAGTAGGCTTTGTTTTTAGACCAGTCGTCACCGGCCATGTGGGTGATGTCAACACCGATGCCGAGATGTCCGTAAAGTGTTGCTACCCGGTTTCTCCAATAGTCGTAGCGGCCGTTGAGCATGATCACGTGGTAATAGGCATTCGCATCATCTGAGTGCTTGTAGCTCGCCGATGAGAAAGTGTATGAGATACCAAGGTGTGTTTTGGGCATTACTTTGAAGTTGACAGCTGTGGTCAGTGCTCCCCATGCGCTGTTGACTGATCCTCCGTCGTGCATGTCAGTGGCGTCCATCTGAGTGTAGCCGCCGTAACCGATCTGGAGTTGTGCTTTCTGGGCGTGTGCTCCGAAGGCCATCCCTAAAACAGCACACATGATAAGTAGAATTTTTTTCATCTCTTGGTGTTATTAAGTAGTGATAAATAATAGTTTCCGGTGATCGTATCCGGTAATTTGCGATTGGATGCAAATGCGGATTCGGTTTAATAACACTAAATGGAGATGAAAAGTTTATTGCAATGCCATATATTCATTGTCAGGATATCAATATCCGGGGCCAATGTAATGAGGTATCAATACCATTGCACGCCGTTGGAGTATGATGAGCGTTTGTCATACTTGAGGTCTTGCAGGAGCGAGGATTTGACTGATATGTGGAAATTGTAGCTCTTGTATGGTCCTACCGGCACGAAGCTTGCGCGCATGGTGAAGCAGTGCATGTCACGCGAGATGTTGCAGTTCATGTAGGCGAGTTTACGGGTGTCGAAGTTGTAGCTGGCCGAAAAACCGAAATTCCAGTTGGCCGTTGGTCTGATATTGCCTGAAAAAGAAAGGTTTTGAGTTATCTTGCCTTTGTATTCCAGTTTTTTGTAGTCGAATTCTCCATAGCCGTAATTGACGGAGTAGTTGAATGTGAGATTCCAGGGCACACTCCATTTCATGTAGCCGTCATCGTCAAATTCCATGCCGGAATTTTTCTTGCTGCTTTTTCGGGTGGGGCTTTCGTAGTCAGATGTTGTTTCGGCAAATTCCTGATCCATGCTTTGGGCTTTGCCGTTGTCTTTTTTGTCTTTTTTATCCTTGTCTTTGCCGAACAGCTTTTTGAAAGTGTCGTTGTTGAAGGTGTAGCTGAACGAAGTGCCTGTGCTTGAAAGCTTGCCCCAGCCTTTGCCTTGAGATATGCGGAGCTTGTTGACACGCACGGGGTTGCCGGCTGAGTTGAGCGCATAGGTATAGACATCCCAGGTTGCCGAGAGGTTAAGGTTGAAGTTCTTGACCAGACGGAGCATTATTGAGGTGTTGAGATTTGACCAGCGCATTGAGTCGGCGGCAAAATTGTAGCTTTGTGACAGCGAAAGGTTTTCGATCAATGAAATTTTCTTCTCCCCGATCGAGTCTTTGTCTGACTTGACTTTCATTTCCAGATTGTTGGCAAGCGAGATGCTTATGGCGCCTGTTTTGCCTTGGCCGGGGACTCCGAACAGTGAGTTCGGGAAGTAGGAGTAGGTGCGTGTCTGCATCTCTCCTTTGGCGTCAGGATACTGGTAGGATCCGTAATAGCCGAAAAATTTCGATGCAAAGTCCGGTGATCCGGTAAAAGAGATTGTGGGGGTGAGCACGTGGCGGATCATCTTGACCTTGTCGCCCAGAAATGGCAGCGGCTGGAAGAAGCCGTAGATTTTGGTGTCAAGCGATACTGCGGCACTGAAGTCCCAGACGTTATAGAAATTATAGGTGGTGTCAAGGACCTCGGCGGAGGCATTCGGATCCCACTGCCGGCGGACTTTGGTTGAATACATTCGGTCGGTCAGGTTGATCGACGGGGTGAGGTTGAGGTATTTGAACAGGTTAAAGGTGGCGCTGATGGGGATGCTGTGACGCATGCCGTTGCGCCAATCCTTGATGAGGCTTTTCTTGAAAAATTCATCCTGCTTTGCAGTCAGGGAGTTGTTGAACTGACCTGAATAGGAGAGTTTGATTTTTTCATACCATTTCTCTTCACCCACAGCGCGTTTACGCTTGAAGGGATAGAGCTGAGACATGGTTATGGTGAAGTTGGGAAAAGAGACGGCAAGATTTGAGTCCTGGGAGCGCTGGGAGATGTTGGCTGTTGTCGAGACGGACCATTTTGAGTTGGGAAAACGGTAGGTCATGTTGATCGTACTGCTCTTTGTGTTTTCGGTGAAAGCGTTTGAGTAGTATGAGTTCAGGTCGTTTCGCGTATAGCCGCTGGTGGTGAAGTTCACGCTTGCCGAGAGACTCATGTTGGGGTTGGCTTTTGAGTCCTGGCTGTGGTTCCAGAGCACCTGGAAGTTGGTCGACTTAGTATAGTCGGGCATTCCTTTGTCGCCGGTGATGGTCTTGAGATACGAGATGTTGAATCCTCCGGAATATTTGTATCGTTTGACATAGCGCGATTCAGCGCGCAGGCCCCAGGAGCCGAGGGTGTAGATCTCGCCGGTGAGGGCAAGGTCAATGTTGTCGCTGAGTGCGAGGTAGTAACCGCCGTTACTGAGATAGTAGCCGCGGTTGTAGTCATCGCCAAAGGTGGGGAATATGATACCGGATGAATATTTTTCAGAGAATGGAAAGTATCCGAAAGGCACAGCTAACGGGAGTGGCAGTCCGGCAAGCACCATATAGGCCGGTCCGCTGACCACGTCTTTGCCTGGCCGGACTTTGGCTTTTGTCAGCTGAAGATAGAAGTGGGGGTCATCGTGGTTGTCGCAGGTGGTGTAGCGGCCGTTCTGTACATAGAAAGTGTTTTCGTCTATTTTCTTTGTCTGTCCGCCTGTCAGATAGCCTTCGCCCTGTTGGGTGATTACATCGGTGATGTAGCCGTATTCCGTCTTGAAGTTGTAGTGCATTGTTTTTGCCTCATAAGATGTCCCGTTGTCTTCGAATACGGGAGTGCCGAAGAGGTCGCCGACGGAGTCTACGCCGCCCATTGCATAGACGGTGTTGTTGTCGAGATTCATCTCGATCTGTTCGGCATCAAGTTTGATGTTGCCATAGCTGACTTTGCTGTCGCCATACATGAATGCGGTGTTGCGCCCGATGAGCACCATTGAGTCTTGGGCCGAAAAGTCGACAGCATTGTCAAGGTCTACCTTTGTGCGCACGATGTTCGATCCCTTTTCCGGCGGAGTGATGCGACGGCGGCTCAGCTGTGACCGGCGGGTGCTGTCAGGGGTATAGGTGTGGCGTGTTATCTGGCCGGCAAGGCTGTCAGCGGCTATGCCGGCAGAGTCAGTGCTGAGGATAGCCGAATCCGCTGATGCGATTTGCTCAGGCGCAGGCGCTGACCGGCGGTTAGCTGTGGCATCAAAGGGGGTGGCTGGTTTCTGGTATATGATTTCGTCGGAATCCAATGTCTCGGTTGTGTCAGGACTGAGGCTGTCAGCGGCGGATATTGGCAGAGGTTCAATTTCTGTAGGCTGGGCCTGTGGCGAAGGAATGGATTCCGGTTGCATGACATCAACACCCCCGGCAATTGAACCGGGGTTTACGGAGCGCGAGAATGCACCTACGGAGAGGGCACACAGCAGCACTATTGTGATGATATATAGTTGAGAATATCTCAAAACTGCACCTTAATAGTAAGATAGACGTAGTTCCTTTGGGAAAATGGAAGATCTCGGAATGGAGGTGAAATCTCAGGACCTGTCAGGAAAATCTCTGCAAAGATATAACATTATCCGAAAATAGACAAAGAGCATATGGGATATACAGCATTAATTATTGTAAAAACAGTCATTCGCGCGGTGTTTAGAGTTTGGATTTCAGGCGTGAAGATTGAAATTTATAATTAAAACCCAAGATTTGTATTAATAATTGTGATTTTTTGGCTAATTTTGCATTGTAAAACGGGCTGTGGCCCGATTGATACAAATGCATTTTTAATAAACCATTATAGAGCAAATTTTAAAACTAATGGCAAGACAACATTTTGACATGCTGGATTTCAAGATTCTCAAAATGCTTTCCAGCAATGCTCGCAAGCCGTTTCTTGAGATAGCACGTGAGACTAATGTATCAGGCGCAGCCATACATCAGCGCATACAGAAACTGACTTCGTCCGGCATCATAAAGGGCTTTGAGACAATAATCGACCCCGCATCTGTCGGTTACGAGACTTGTGCATATATAGGCTTTATCCTGCAGGACTCTTCAAAATTCAATGAGGTTGTCCAGTTGCTTAAGGATATACCTGAAGTGGTCGACTGTCACTTCACTACAGGCAGCTATGATATTTTCGCCAAGATCTTCGCCCGCAACAACGAGCATCTTCTTGAAGTGATACATCAGATCAGCCTTGGCGCCGTTGGACGCACCGAAACTCTTATCTCATTTAAAGAGGTGCTCAAGCGTCCGATTCCTATCCAGGCCGAAAACTTCGACTGAAAAAGGAGCCCTGATTAAACAACTTCTAATTTATTCTTCAAAGAGACATACCTTGATTGATAAGGAGACTTTTGGAAATCAGACTGCACTGTTTCATACTTTTGGATGCAAACTGAATTTCGCCGAGACTTCCACGGTGGCGCGCATCTTTGCCTCCCGTGGGATTCAGCGTGTCCATGATGGTGACAGGCCTGATTTTATAGTGGTCAATTCATGCAGTGTCACCGAGATCGCCGACAAGAAATGCCGTCAGGCGATACGGTCGTTCGCACGCCGCTATCCTGAGGCTAAGATCGTGGTGACCGGGTGCTATGCCCAGCTCAAGCCGGGCGAGGTCGCGTCGCTTCCCGGTGTGGCTGTTGTGGCCGGTACGGATCGCAAACTCGAACTGGCTGATTATCTCGACCGGGTCACCGGCGCTTCTTCGGCTGAAGAGGCCGCCACATTTGTCACGCCGACAAAAGAGATACGCTCTTTCAGTCCTTCATGCTCGCGTGGCGACCGCACACGTTATTTTCTGAAGGTGCAGGACGGTTGTGACTACTGGTGTTCCTACTGTACCATCCCTATGGCCCGTGGGCGCAGCCGCTCAGGATCGATTGAGGAGATAGTCGCCCAGGCCCGCGATGTGGCAGCCGAGGGTGGCAAGGAAATTGTCATCACCGGTGTTAATATCGGCGACTTCGGGCGTGGCTCCGGTGAGACTTTCTTTGATCTGTGCAAGGCTCTTGATGAAGTCGAAGGAATAGAGCGCTATCGCATTTCCTCGATCGAACCGAATCTGCTTACTGATGAACTGATTGACTTCGTGAGCCGATCAAAGCGCTTCATGCCTCATTTTCATATCCCATTGCAAAACGGCAGCGACGAGGTGTTGCGCCTGATGCGCCGACGCTACGACACGGCGCTTTTCCGCAGCAAGATCGAGCATATACGCCGGGTGATGCCTGATGCGTTTATAGGTGTCGACTTGATTGTGGGCGCGCGCGGAGAGACCGAGGAGCTCTTTGAGGAGTCGAAGGCTTTTGTAGAGTCGCTTGATATCTCTCGCCTGCATGTGTTCACCTACAGCGAGCGTCCCGGCACACGGGCGCTGGAAATAGCCCATGCCGTCAGTCAGGAAGAGAAGCACCGGCGCACTCGTCTGATGCTCGCCGTCTCTGAAAAGAAACTGAAGAATTTCACATCGCGTTTCGTCGGGACAACGCGTCCACTTCTGATAGAGCATCCGCGCCATGACGGCTCGATGGCCGGATTTACTGATAATTATCTGCGTGTCAACATTGCTCCGGCTCCGGAATTGTCAAACACTGTGGCTCCAGTGACGATTCTCGCCATGAACCCTGAAGGAGAAGAGTCGGAAGGGGAGGTTGTAAAATGACTGAAATGACGGTTGCGGCTGAATCAGTCCCGGCCCGTGTGGCCGTTATAATTCTCAACTGGAACGGCGAGAAATTTCTGCGCGCCTATCTTCCGTCGGTGGTGCGCCACACTCCGTCTGCCATAGCGGATGTCTTCGTGGCCGACAACGGATCGACCGATGGCTCCGTTGACTTGCTCAAGCGTGATTTCCCGAATGTTCGCACCATTCTCTTCAGCGAGAACCACGGTTTTGCCGAAGGTTATAATCTCGCCATAAAGGAATTGGCGCCACATTATAAATATAGTGTGCTTCTGAACTCTGATGTCGAGGTCAAGGATGACTGGCTTACACCTATGTTCAACTTCATGGAGTCGCATCCGGAGGCGGGAGCTGTTCAGCCGAAAATTCTGTCACTGACAGAGCCTGAAAAATTTGAATATGCCGGGGCCGCCGGCGGTTTTCTTGACCGCAACGGTTATCCATATTGCCGCGGACGCATATTCGGAACTGTCGAGACCGACTGCGGGCAGTATGACAGCCCTATTCAGGTCGATTGGGCAAGCGGTGCCGCGCTGATGGTTGACAACAGTCTTTATCTTTCGGTAGGAGGGCTTGACAAGGCGTTCTTTGCCCATATGGAAGAGATTGATCTCTGCTGGCGTATGAGGCTTGCCGGCCGACAATTGTGGGCGGTTCCGTCAGGGGCTGTCTATCATCTGGGAGGCGGGAGTCTGCCGGCTTCTAATCCGCGCAAAACCTATCTGAATTTCCGCAACAATCTGCTGATGCTCCGCAAGAACCTTCCGCGCAGCGGGCGCACGCGCCGTCTGGTGTGGCGCCGCCTGCTTGATACTCTGGCATGGGCCAAGTTCATGGCATGTCTTGATTTCGGCAATGCGCGGGCTGTGGTCAGGGCCCATCGTGATTTCTCACGTATGCAGGCAGTTTATGATACGGATCCACGTGTCGATCTGCTGTCCGGCCGTCCGAACATCCTTCTTGAATATTATCTGCTTCGTCACGACCGCTTTTCAGATTTCTGAAAAGATATCCCTTACACGGATTATCATATCTGTGGCTGTCTGATCAGGGCGGATCGGGACAATCGTGCCATACCGCTGTTTCAGCCAGTATTCATCTGTCTCCAGATTGTCAGGCTCGTCATTGTGGAACTTGCCCGTCAGCCAGTAGAACGGAGTGCCGTGGGGAGTGGCGTAGGTGGCATATTCCTCAGTCCACCGTCCTTTGGCCGCGCGCACAACTTTGATGCCTTTCGGAGTGCAGCGGGTGGGGAAGTTCACGTTCAGGCAAATCCCCTCAGGCAGTCCTTCGGCAAGCACTTTGGCGGTTATCTCTTTAATGAAAGGTGTCAGTGGATCGAAATCGGCTCCGGGCGAATGGTCAAGCAGCGAATAGCCTATCGAGGGTATTCCAAGCAGACAACCTTCCATTGCGGCTCCCATTGTTCCGGAATATATATTGTTGACAGCGGCGTTTGATCCGTGGTTGATACCGGAAAGAATCAGATCGGGCCTGCGGTCAAGCACAGCAAACATGGCGAGCTTCACGCAGTCAACCGGTGTGCCGTTGGCGCTCATCATGCGGGCGCCTTCAAGCGGCTGATGTTCGTTGATGAAGAGAGGCGTGTTTACGCTGATAGCTGATGACTTGCCTGACTGCGCGCTGTCAGGGGCCACGACCACAACATCGCCTAATGTCACCGCTATGCGTGTGAGATGGGCTATTCCGCGTGACCCGATTCCGTCATCATTGGTTATGAGTATAAGGGGGCGTTCTGCTTTCATGAATCAGTGATTTTTGGACAAAATTACAGAAAAATGCCAACTAATCATGCGCTCAATTGTTAAAATTTTAGTACTTTTGACCTCCCGAAGGTCATGGTGGCCTTTGTTGAATGAAATCATCAATTCAAAAAAATAAACGTTATGCAGATACAACGCATCCAGACCGTCTATATCTTCCTCGCGCTTGTAGCGATGATGATATTTGTGATTGTGCCCTATGGGGAAGTAGATTATCTTTCCGGTCAGCCGGTTGTCACTGAGAAACTCTACACCATGTATGAGTATGGGCTTCTGATACCGGCAGCCGCAGCCGTAATACTGCTTATTGTAGACATATTTCTTTTCCGCAATCTGCCGCTGCAGCGGACGGTGCTTACCATCAGCCTGCTTCTGACTCTATGCTGCATCGCAGTGGTCTGCTTCATACTCTTCAAGCAGGCGGGAGCCGAGGAAATGGATGCCCATTTCTCAGTCTGGGATATTCTTCTTCCTGTAGCCGTCATATTCGAGATTCTCGGTCTCGGCGGAATATCAAAAGATGTCAAACTGCTCAATTCCTACAACCGTCTTCGTTGATTGGCGCTATAATGCTCTTGTAGAGAAGAGTATTCAGTCTTTGGGGACCGCATAGACAATTCGTCTCCGCAAAGAAGCGGAGGCGAATTTTTTTGTCGTAGAAATTTGTATCTGGAAAAATTAAATACTATCTTTGCCGAAGAATCAATTGATATTAATCGGTATTTTCTAACCCTTTAGCCTTATTTGGCAATCCTTTTATCTCCGTAATTCAAACTGACTGACGGCTTGCATCTTGGCCGCTCTGAATGTTGATTCTGTCTGTAAAATTGCAACACATTTCTATTGTTTGTTTAATGAGAAAATTGTTTGTATGCTACGTCTTGCTACTGCTGGCTCCGGTGATGGCCGCGAGTAGTGCCGGGTCGCTCCCATCTACAGAAGAGGGGCTGCTTGATCTGCTTGACCGTGAGTTGATAAGACGTGACGGCTATATAAGAAAGCGCATCGCTTCGGCCGATTCGCTTAATAAACTGATCGCCTCACAATCGGAGAGAAGAACGGAACTTTATCTGGACCTTGGCACTATGGTGGCTCCTATCAACTGCGACTCGGCGATTTCGGTTTTCAACCGTGGTCTTGAAGTGGCCCGTAATGTCGGCGATTCGGTCAGCGCGCAGCGTTTTTTGATTCTCAGCGCTTCTGAATTGCGCAAATTCGGCGCTACCCCTGATGCTCTTAATGCTCTTAAAAATGTCAATGAAAACGGCATTTTCCCGGAAAACCGTTTGCTCTATTATGAAACCGCCCGTGATCTTAATCTTTACATAGCTGAAATACTTGAAAGCAGCGAGGTTGCCAGATCTTATCTTAAAGAAGGCATGAATTTTGCCGAAAAGCAGCTTGAGCTATTGCCGCCAGACACTCCGTCAGCACAGATTGCCCAGTCTATCATATATTATGCCAAAGGTCAGCGTCCGCTGTCAGCAGGTTCTCTTCACAACCTTGCCACAGACCTTGATATGTCAGATCCGGATTTCTCATTGGCTATGACGATGCTTGGCGGTCAGTATTACTATCTCGGTTCATTACATGAAGCTGTACGCTACTGGTCGCTTGCGGCTATCTCCGAGGTGCGTAACGGCGATCTCAAAGGTTCGGCGATGGCTCGCCTCGGACGTGCGCTATATGATCTCGGTGATCTTGAAAGGGCCTACAAATATCTGTCTATATCGCTCGAAAATTCTGTCAGGGCAGGTGATATGTCAAACACTGTGTTCGTCTCTGAGTCCATGATACCGGTATCTCAGGCTTTGAGTTCGCTCTCTCACAGGCGTATGCTGATGATGTTCGGGCTGATCGTGACGCTTTCGGTGGTTATATTGCTTTTAGGTAACTTCTATCGGCACAGAAAACGGCGAGTAAAAGAGCTTGAGCAGGTCAAGCGCCAGCTTGCTAACGCCAATATGATAAAGGAAGCCTATATATCGGAGTTTATCAATCTCTGTTCGAGCTATATGGGTAGTCTTGAGGACTTCACCCGCATGTGCCGGCGCAAGATTACTGCCGGTCAGACTGACGACCTTCTGAAATATATGAAAGAAGGCCGGTTCATGGACGAACAGCGTGAAAAGTTTGATGAGATTTTCGATGAGACCTTCCTTGCCATCTATCCCGACTTTATCACAGGTCTCAATCATCTGTTGCTCCCCGATAAACAGATAGTGCTGAGTTCGCCTAATGTGCTATCTACGGAACTGCGTGTGTTGGCCTTCATGCGCTTGGGGGTCGATGACACCGCAAGAATAGCGCACTTTCTCGGTGTGTCAACAAACACCATATATACCTATCGCAATAAATTCAGGAATATGGCCGTCGAGCGAGAGACTTTTGACTCTGATGTTATGCAGATCGGGGTCATGAAGTAGGCCTGAAAAATGGGGAGTTCTGGCTCTTTGCCGTTTAGATCGAATTTAGATTTATCAATCAATGCTTTATATTTAAAGCATTGATTGATAAATTATTATTGCTTATATTCTGTTTTGATAATTTAGATTTTGCACCGATACTATTGACTGCGGGTGAAAAACGCCCTATCTTTGCGTTATACTTATGACAACCGGGTGATTCCGGTTAAGAATATTGGATTATAGATTATATCAATAGAGATCATACTTACGAATGAAGAAAATGATTTAGGTAATAAAAGATTTGTTTTACGTTAGGTTTTTAGAATTATTTTACACTACGTTAGATTCTGTAGAGAGAGCGGTCTTCGTGAAGAAGACAGCTCTTTTTTTGTGCCCTTGCCTGATGCCTTCGGCCGTATCCGGGATGGTAAATCGGTGTCCTCAGCCGGACACCATATTGGGGGGATGTCTTTTATCCCCCCGACACCTACGCGCTGTGCGCTGCGGTGTCGGGGGCTACGAGTAAATCGGTGTCCTGCGGACACCCGCTGCCCGCTTGGCTGTTCGTGGCGGAAAATCGGTGCCCTCATCCGGATACTCGCTGCCTGCGTTGCCGTCCGGGATGGTGTTGGATGCCTGCTGCCCGTGGGGCTGTTCGTGGTGGGTTCTGTCGGATACCGGCTGTTACGGCGGTGCTGAATGGGCGTCCGGAGGACGCTGATTTACTCGTAGCCCGTGACACCGTAACGCACGTGAAGGTGTCACGGGCTATTGCGTTTCCCGCAGCATGGTGTCCGGTTGAGGACACCGATTTACCATCACGCCACGTGAGGCATTGACCGGATACTTGCCGTCTGTGTTTTGTGCAAAGGTGATGTTTTGTTATATCCGGGCGTTTAAATGTTATTTTGCAGTTTAGATCAGAATATTTGTTAGTGGGATATAAATGACTTATAGTCAGATTTGTTTGGATAATTCGATTAAGATCGAATTTTGATTATTACATAGCGGTATATAGGAGGGACGCATGATGCGCTATCTTTGCAATGTGTAAAATTTAATCAGTTTATGGATTGCAGGAAATGGTTTCTGCGACATAAAATATTCCAATAGATATAGAGTCAATCGACAGACAGAAAAACAAGAAAGCCGCTTCGTGATGAAGCGGCTTTCTGCTTGATATGAAATGGGGAATCTGTAGAATCACATCCAATTTACTTCACGAGCACCTTGCTGACCTGGCTGCCCTGACGGCGAACATAGATGCCTGGGGTCAGATTGTCAGCATTCACGCGCACACCCTGGAGGTTGTAGAATTCAACGGGAGCGTTTGAATTGTCAACAGTGATATCGGTGATGCCGCTGGTTACGGGATTTGTTGTGAATGTCACGTAGATCGGGGTTCCTTCTTCGTTGAGCGGAGAGTTAGTCCAGATAACATCAATAGTCATGTCTGCAACATCTCCGGTGATTGTGCCTTTGATTGTTACATCTGCTAAGATCATGTCACTCATCAGTTTCAGATCTTTTGTTACGCCTGAAAAAGTCTTGACGCCATCTTTCTCGGTTACGGTAACATTTTCTACAACAATATCGCCTAACTGCATTGCGCCATCGCCATCGCCGAGCGCGAAGTTGGGAAGTTTGAAGGTACAAGTATTTTCGCCGGTGGGGATAATTTCGATTGTCGCAGCAGAGTTTTTGGCTAATGTGCCCTCAGGGTCATCAGGATTCAGGTCTTTGCAGTAAATGTTGATATACCCTTCGTGTGTTTCCGGTTTGGTCGGGTAAACGAGTTTTACATCATCAACAATCAGAGATGTGCCTTGTTTAACTGCAGTTGCACCTCCGAAATAATTGCCTGCTGCAAGGACAACATTTATCATTTCAGGGGTAGCATCGGACTTATAGTCAAATTTAGCAGAGAATTTTTTCCATCCGTTATTATCTTCACTTATGGTTGTGGTCTCGTCTTCAATTTCAACATTTATCACAGCGATAAGCTCTGCGTCATCAGAGGGTGTAACCGCTCCACCAAGAGAACTGGACATATCTAAGCCGAGCACACAGCGGTCACGGTCAACCATGTTGGCGGTTTTAGGACTGCCAAAAGATACAATATTCCCAGGTACAGCTTTTTGTGTCCAGTGGCCTTTCCAAAGGTAGGCTACGACTGTGGCTTTTTCGCCGTCTGTGCCAGTATGTTTGTACATGAATTCCAGGCTTTCCGGACGACCTGAGAATTCGATGCCGCCAAATGATCCACCATCATTTTTGTTTCCCATTACAGATGTAGACCAAGTTTTGCCTAATGTTATATATCCCGGTACGGTTTGGGTGGACAGAAGTGAATTAGGGCTGTTTTTCAATTCAACAGCAGTAGCGCTATTATAGCCTTCTGTTTTAAAACCGACTTCAGTTTTGCCAAAACCACTGACTCCGATAACTTGCGAAATGCACCATCCGGAAGGAGTTGAGCCTATATCTTTAGAATTCCCATTGCTTGTCCAAGGAATGCAGTTAACCCACTCTTCTTCGAACCCGCTGTTAGGCAGTTGCTGCTGGGCTGTGGCGTTGAGCCCCATAGCTCCCATCAGCAGGGCGCTATACATTGATTTGTAAAGAAATTTCATAATTTAAGTTTATGTAAATGATTGGTTAGTTACCGTTATTGTAATCACAACAATGTCTGCGGTTCCTTTTTGTGTGTATAAGGAAACTCGTGGTGATTTATAATATTTGGTTTGACCGATTCAGATAGACATAGCCAATGTCTATAAAATCGCAAAATTTCGGGGCAAAGTTACGGATAATTTGCGGTTTTTAAGCAAACAGAAGCTAAAAAATGTTGCTGGAATTTATCTAATTGTTGCAGATTGAGCATAATAGAGCAATTTTTGCGCCGATGTGGAGAATCGCTGATTTATTTGGCGGTCGGAAAAACAGATCAAAAATCGCCCGAATTTGCGGTGAGATTACAGCGTAGATGAAAAAAATGCCGGCGAAACCATCGGATTTCTGTCGATTTGCGTAATTTTGTAACTTGAAAGCAAATATAGTAATTGAATCACAATATGAAAATTTTTCGCCTGATGCAGGTGATGACAGTGTTCTTTTCCACAGTGTGGCTGTCATCATGTATCGAGAACGAACCGCTCAATGCCGAGTGTGACATTGTGTCAGCTTCCCTGCCGGAAGAACTGCTTGTGCGCCCGGCTGAGATTGTAGACCGCAAGGATGTACATTCGGTCACCTTTATAGTAAAGAATTTTGTAGATGTGACGGCGCTTGCGCCTGAATTTGAGATCACTCCGGGTGCGACGATCGACCCTGCGAGCGGCACGATGCGCGACTTCTCCGATCCGCAGGAGTATACAGTCACATCCGAAGACGGCCAGTGGTCAAAGACTTATACGGTCATTGCCAAGCATGACGATCCGATAGCGCTGAAATACAGTTTCGAGAATGCGCGCGTGGTTCCGGCCAACTCCCAGGGTGGTATGTGTGATGAATTTGTGGAACTTTCTCCGACTGATCCCAATGTGCCGAATATGGTGTGGGCGAGCGGAAATCAAGGCTTCGGACTGACCAACGGCAAGAAAGGGCCGGAGACATATCCGACATTTCAGGCTGACAACGGTGTGGTTGGCCGTTGTGCCGGACTGGTGACCCGCTCTACAGGAACGTTTGGCGCTATGGTGGGTATGCCTCTGGCTGCAGGCAATCTGTTTATAGGTAAGTTCGATATGACCAATGCTGTCAACAAGCCCTTGGAAGCAACCCAGTTCGGTACCTCGTTCTATTATGTGCCTATCGGCCTGCGTGGCTACTATCGCTATGCTCCGGGGGAAAAATTCATGAAGCTTGTTGACCGTAAGCTTGTGGAAGTTCCCGGCCGCATTGATGAATGTGACATCTATGCAGTGTTCTACGAACGCACTGCCGATATGGAGTATCTTGATGGCAACAATGTGCTGTCTGACGACAATCCCAACATCATAGCCGTGGCACGTCTTGATGAAGATCAGCGCAAGGGGGCTGCTGACTGGACTCATTTTGATGTAGAATTCAAATATCGTCCTGACAAGAGTCTTGATCCTGAAAAACTTGAAAACGGGGTCTATGCACTGGCTGTGGTGATGACATCGAGCATCGAGGGTGCGAAATTCTCAGGAGCTATAGGCAGCGCTCTGTTTGTAGATGAGCTTGAAGTAGTCTGCCTCTAATCTATAAAATGAAAATAGAACAATGAATATCAAACGTTATATAATAGGTGCCTTGGCGATGGCTTTCGGCTTTGTTGGCGCTACGGCTCAGGTTGACCGTTCGCTGGCAGTCATCAAGGCGATGCTCCACGGGTTTGAATATGAGGTCTATGCCGGAACAAACATCGGGGGAGCTTCTCCTCTGCCTCTCCCTGCCGAAATCCGTGAAATTAATTCATACAGTCCGGAACTTAATCTGCAAATAGGTGCCACTGTTACAAAGTGGATGGATGTGCAGAAGAAGTGGGGTCTCTCTCTGGGTGTGCGTCTTGAAACCAAAGGTATGGAAACCAAGGCTGCGGTGAAGAACTATGGTATGGCCATCATTCAGGACGGCGCTACTGTCAGCGGCCGCTGGACCGGCATGGTGCAGACCCGCTATCACTCGCAGCAGTTAGTGTTTCCGCTGACAGCCGTATTCAAGGCCCACAAGCGCCTTAAGGTTCACGCCGGGCCATATGTGGCCTTTGCGTTCAGCAATGATTTTGACGGATATGTCTATGACGGCTATCTCCGTGAAGGCGATCCGACCGGCCCGAAGATCTCGTTTGAGGGCGACTCGCGTGCCAACTATGATTTCGGTGACAATCTGCGCCATTTCCAGTGGGGTATGCAGGGCGGCGTGACATGGACTGCCTATAAGCATCTGCTTGTCAATGCCAATCTCGCCTGGGGTTGCAATGACATTTTCGAATCGTCGTTCAAGACGGTGACATTCAATCTCTATCCGATATATCTCAATGTAGGTTTCGGTTATCTCTTCTGATAGCCGAAACTTCGAGGTTTTAAGCAACCTCTTAAACTGACTATAACAGACAGCGCCTGCAAGGCTGCGATACAGATTTTTTTCTGTCCGCGCATCTTGCAGGCGCTGTCTGTTCGGGTTTATGCGGAAGCCTGGCGGCTCAGGGCTTTAGGACTACGCCGGTACCTTTCAGTCCGTTGACGCCGATGGCGAGCGGGGTGTCGAAGGTGACTATGCGTATGAAGTCGCTTTCGTAGACCGCAGGCTGAGAGTTGAGAAAGTCAACGTCGTAGAGCGCGGTGACCGGTTCGCCTTCCTTGCGCCGGGCATTGGTGTCTATAGTGAAATAAGCCACGCCGAAAGAAGTGAGGTTCTGGAAGAAGTGTGTGCCCTGGCTGGGCTCTATGCGGTAGCTCGGCAGTGATGACTCCACTATCAGGCGGGCTGCCGAGATTGCCGGCCATTTCACCGGAATGCCGAGCGAAGTGTCTGACGAGCCCCATCGGCCGGGCCCGATGAGCACGTAGCGCTCTTCGCGGTTGAGGAAGTCGCGGTTTATCTTCTCGATCTCGCGGGCAATGAGCGAGTTGTTGGATGACGAAAACTTCTCCGGGCGGACATAGACCACCGTCTTCACGCCTTCGATGTTGCCATGACCGAGAGCTGTGCCTGACTTCAGCAGAAGTCTTTCATCAGGAGTGGCCATAAGGGCTTCGTCAACGGTTTCCTTGCGGTCGACTATCGGGCGGATCTGGAGCCAGTAGAGGCGGCCCTTGTTTTTGGCTCCCGGACCGATCATCTTAGAGTCGGGCCCGATGATGCCCGCGAACTCTATCTCGACCGGACGTTGCATTTCTTTCTGTCCGGTGGTGAGCATGAAGTCTACGGCTTCGGCAAGCGGGTAGACCTTGTGCTTGAGCACATTGTTGAAGGTCACAACCTTGCGGCCTTCTCCTGAGTCGGAGTCGCGGATCACGTTGTCGCGGAAGTCGAAAGTCGACACCATGTATCTTAGAGCCCCCTTTTCGGCGAGGTCCTGAACGCGGACTTTGGCCACGTTGTAGCCGTCGTCGACAATGAGGTTGCTGTCAGACTGGGCCGATTTCATGTCGAGGGCATACATGCGTGTCTGTGTGTCGCGCAGGGCGAGGGAGAGTTCGGAGGTCTGGAGCACGTTGTCGGGGTGGCGCGGGGAGAAGCGCAGAGAGAGACCGCCGTCAACGATGTATTTCCCCAGGCCGACGGCAATTTCGGCCACTCCGTCTTCGGGCTTTTCATCGTTGAGAGGGTAGTAGTTGAGAGAGCGGCCCACGCCGGAGAATGACGGGAAGTAGTAGCCGTCGACCTCTTTGCCGACCACTTCCTGAAGGATCACGGCCATCTTTTCCTGGTCGATGATGTTGGAGGTGGCTGTCATGTAAGCCTTGGAGTCGGCGTAGAACACCGAGGCATAGACACCCTTGATGGCGTCGGTGACCATTTTGAGCATACGCTGCGGGTCGGAGCTTTTGGGCACCATGTAGGTGGAGTAGATTCCGGCGAAGGGCTGGTAGTGGGAGTCTTCGAGAAGGCTGGAACTTCGGACCGCTATCGGGGTGTCGACCACCTCGAAGAGTGCGAGAAGATCGTCTTTGATTCTGCGCGGAAGCTTGCCTTCGAGGAAGTGGCGGAGGATTTCTTCGTCAGGCGCATCGCTGAGGGCTATGGGGTAGAGGCGGTTCGACTCCATGAACTCATCGAAAATGTCGGTGCAGAGCACAACGGTGCGCGGAATGGTTATTGATATGCCGTCGAAATTGTCGCAGATCGGATTTTTTTTGATGATCGAGTCGATAAAGGCCAGGCCACGGCCTTTTCCTCCGAGCGAACCCTGGCCGATGCGGGCGAAGTTGGAGTAGTGGTCGAAGCGGTCTTTCTGGAAGATGGCCACGACTCCGCGGTTTTTCATCTTGCGATATTTTACAATCAGGTCGAAGAACAGCTGGCGCACCTGCGGGGCATCTTTCAGGTCGCGGAAGCGGTGGTGTTTGATCACCTCTGCAATCGGGAACATGGCGCGCGAGTAGAGCCAGCGCGAGATGTCGTTGAACGAGGCATGCCAATAGAGGGCCTCGGCGGGGATGTTGAAGATGTTTTTCTGCAGGTCTTTCAGCGATTTGATGCGGAAGATCTCTTCGCCAGTTTCGGGATTGCGGATCACGAAGTCGCCGAAGCCGAAGTTGTTGATGATGGCCTTGCCGAGGTCTACGGGAAATTTTTTTGAGTTCTTGTCGATGAACGTGCCGCCGAGCTCGATTACGTCATGGGCGTTTTCGTTTTCGGAACTTTCGATGATCATCGGCAGGTAGGGGTCGCGTGAGCGTAGCTCTTTGGCAAGGCGTATTCCGGCTTTCGGGTCTTTTTTTCCCTCGCGCATGAAAGAGACGTCGCTGATCACTCCGAGTATATGGTTGCTGTAACGCTCGTAGAGAGTGATGGCTTCCTCGTAGTCACGGGCGAGCATCACTTTTGGGCGTCCGCGCATACGCAGCATCTGTTCGTGTTCGTTCAGAGCCTCGGTGGAGAATTCGCGTGACTGTTTGAGGATGAATTTATAGACGATGGGGAGAACCGACGAGTAGAATCTGACGGAGTCTTCCACCAGGAGTATCATCTGCACGCCCACACCGTTGATGTCGGCATCGGCGTTCATCTTGTCTTCGAGCAGTTTTATGATGGCCAGGAGCAGATCGACATTGCCGAGCCATGAAAAGACATAGTCAATGCCTGAGAAATCTTCGTTGGCCAGACGGCGTGACACCTCTTTGGAGAACGGTGTCAGCACGATTATCGGCATGTCGGGGTAGGCCTCGCGTATGCGTCGCGCTCCGGAGAAAGTCTCACTGACATCGTTGCCGGGCATCATGATCACAAGATCGAAACTTTTGACCTTCATGATCTCCATTGCTTCAGTGGAGTTGAGTGCGCGCGTGACTCGCGGGGGAGAGGAAAGGTTGAGGGCTGTGTATTCAAAATAGAGCTGTTCTTCGACGCGTCCGTCTTCTTCCATCATGAAAGCATCGTAGGCCGAAGCAATCAGGAGCACGTTGAAAATGCGCTTCTGCATCAGATTCTGAAAGGCGGTGTCTTTAAAATAGAGCTGGCTCAGAGCGTCGTCGGTCATCGTCGGTATAAATAAGGGAGGTTATGTGTAGTATATAATATATAATGTAATATATAATAAGGTGGTGTATCCATTCGCAAAGATAGTAAAAAATGGCGACCTGCATCATGTATTGTGTAAGAAAGTGAAAAATAAGACAAGTAATGGCCTAAAAGGAGCTATTTAAAATAAAAATATGGTTTTAGCATAAAAAATGTGTGAAAAAAGCTTGCGTTTGTAGCAAAATGCTTACCTTTGCATTGATTTCTCAATTTAACTTGGGATAGTAGTTTGAATTATGACCTCACGCTCAAAGAAAGACAGAGAGTTGATAAGCTTCACTAAGATGCATGGCATCGGCAACGACTACATCTACATCAACTGCATGGAGTCGGTGCCTGATCGGCTCCCCGAACTTGCCGAGGAAATGAGTGATCGCCATTTCGGTGTAGGTGGAGATGGAATAGTTTTGATCTGCCCCTCTGACAAAGCCGACTTCAGAATGAGGATGTTTAACAACGACGGATCGGAGGCCCGCATGTGTGGGAATGCCTCCCGTTGCATCGCCAAGTACGTCCACGATCACAAACTCACAGATAAAACCTGCATAAGCCTTGAAACCCTTTCCGGGATCAAGGTTTTGTCGCTTAATATGAGCCCCTCCGGAGAGGTTGAGAGTGTGACCGTCGATATGGGGGAGCCGGAACTCAATGCCGGGCTTGTGCCGGTGAGAAGCACTACCGAAAAGATGGTCGAGGAGCCTGTAGCCACTTCGTGTGGCGAGGTCAGAGTGACGGCTGTCTCTATGGGCAACCCCCACGGAGTCGTTTTTGTAGACCGTATTGAAGATGTCCCCTTTGAAACTCTTGGCCCTGAGCTTGAGAAGCATTCCATGTGGCCTGACCGCGCAAATATAGAATTCCTGCAGATAATCTCTCCGTCAGAGGCCCGTATGCGGGTGTGGGAGAGAGGTACAGGCGAGACTCTTGCCTGCGGAACCGGGGCATGTGCCTCGGCAGTGGCTGCGGCTCTTACCGGACGCTGTGGCCGTGAAGTTACAATTCACCTGCGTGGCGGCGATCTGCACATCAGGTGGGCAAACAACGGACATGTCATGATGACCGGCGGTGCCACTGAAGTATTCGAAGGAAATTATTACCGACAACGTTGACAAAAAGCTGACTGTACGCTGTGACGTGAACGTGTTTCCGCGGATGCAGTGGATATCAGGAGAAGAACCGAAAATCTTTTCCGGGTACTTTCGTTTTTTTGATGAAAAATTATAGGTAGATACAATATAAAGTAAAACAGATGTTTAGAATCAACGATAATTTCACCAAACTTCCTGCGTCATATCTTTTCAGTGAGGTGGCCCGCAGGGTAAATGCTTATTCCGAAAGCCATCCCGGCGCAGACATAATACGCATGGGCATCGGTGATGTGACCCGTCCGCTGTGTCAGGCAGCTGTCGAGGCGCTCCATAAAGCGGTGGACGATGAGGCGGCAGGCGAAACTTTTCACGGATATGGTCCTGAGCAGGGCTATTCGTTTCTTGCCGAAAAAATCGCACGTTATGATTATCGCGAACGAGGCATAGAAATAGACACCGATGAGATCTTTGTCAGTGACGGAGCCAAAAGCGACACCGGAAATATTGGCGATATCCTCTCGACGGCCAATCGTGTGGCTGTAACCGATCCTGTCTATCCTGTTTATGTTGATACGAACGTAATGGGAGGCCGCGCCGGGGATCTTGGAGCCGACGGCCGCTGGACTGAGATCGAATATCTGCCCTGTACGGCTGAAAACGGTTTTGTGCCCGCCCTCCCGGTCAACAATCCCGATGTGATATATCTCTGCTATCCGAACAATCCTACCGGAACCACTCTGACCCGCCGCCAGCTGAAAGCGTGGGTTGATTATTGCCGTGAACATGGCGCTCTGCTGCTGTTCGACGCAGCCTATGAGGCTTTCATTCGCGAAGAAGATGTGGCGCATTCAATATATGAAATAGAAGGAGCCAGAGAGGTGGCCATCGAATTCCGCAGTTTTTCCAAGACCGCGGGCTTTACCGGCATCCGTCTCGGTTACACCGTGGTGCCGAAAGAGCTCATGGGGCTGGATGAGAAAGGAAACAAGATCGCGCTTAACGGTCTCTGGCGTCGCCGTCAGACCACCAAATTCAACGGTGCAAGTTACCTTACCCAGCGCGCGGCCGAAGCTCTCTATACAGAAAAGGGTCAGCGTCAGGTCAAAGAAACCATTGACTACTATCTCGAAAATGCCCGCATGCTCCGCGAAGGGCTCGCAGAGGCCGGCTATGAGGCGGTAGGAGGAATCAATTCGCCATATATATGGCTCAAAACGCCCGGAACAATGACTTCATGGGAGTTTTTTGATTACCTGCTCGACCGTTACCACATTGTCGGGACTCCCGGCAGCGGATTCGGACCTTCAGGCGAGGGCTATTTCAGGCTGACCGCTTTCAACACTCACGAAAATACACGCCGGTGCATCGAACGCCTCGGCGCGACCGATAGAAAATAAAGATCACGATTTATAAATACTTAACACAACGTGCAACTATGTCAAGTTTAAGATTCAAGGTAGTTGAAGAAGCTTCAAACCGCAAAGCAGTTGAGGTTGACATTCCCAAGGAACGTCCGCAGGAATACTATGCCAGCAAAGTGTTCAACCGCGCAAAAATGTATGAGTATCTTCCTCTGGATACCTACAAGGCGCTGATCAATGCGATTGACAACAAAGAGCCTATCTCACTGGAAGTGGCCGACAGTGTGGCCGAAGGCATGAAGCGCTGGGCGACTGACAACGGTGTGCGCCACTACACACACTGGTTTCAGCCGCTGACAGAGACCACAGCCGAAAAGCATGACGGATTTATCGAGCATGACGGCAAGGGCGGAATCGTAGAGGAATTCTCAGGCAAACTGCTTGTGCAGCAGGAACCTGATGCCTCAAGTTTTCCCAACGGCGGAATCCGTAACACATTCGAGGCCCGCGGTTATTCCGCATGGGACATCTCCTCGCCTGTGTTCATCCTTGACAACACACTCTGTATCCCGACAATTTTTATCTCATACACCGGAGAGTCGCTTGACTATAAGACCCCGCTTCTGCGCGCGCTTTCAGCTGTCGACAAAGCCGGTACAGGCGTGGCCCGCTATTTTGATCCCAACGTACAGCATGTGATCTCGAACCTCGGATGGGAACAGGAGTATTTCCTCGTTGACGAGGCTCTCTATGCCGCCCGTCCCGACCTCGTGATGACCGGCCGCACACTGATGGGCCATGAATCGGCAAAGAATCAGCAGCTTGAAGACCATTATTTCGGAGCTATACCTTCGCGTGTGCAGGCATTCATGCTTGATCTTGAAATCGAAGCTCACAAGCTCGGAATTCCGGCCAAGACCCGCCACAATGAAGTTGCGCCTAACCAGTTTGAGCTTGCTCCCATTTTCGAAGAAACAAACCTGGCCAATGACCACAATATGCTGATCATGTCGGTGATGGCCGAAGTGGCCCGCCGCCATAATTTCCGCATCCTGCTTCACGAAAAGCCGTTTGCCGGAATCAACGGATCAGGCAAACATAACAACTGGAGTCTCGGAACCGATACCGGCACACTGCTTTTCGCTCCCGGAAAGACTCCGATGGAGAACCTCCAGTTCATAACATTCGTGGCTAATGTCATGGCAGCCGTGCACCGTCACAACGCTCTGCTCAAGGCATCTATCATGTCGGCCACAAACTGCCACCGTCTCGGAGCCAATGAAGCGCCACCTGCAATCATCTCGATTTTCACCGGCAGCCAGCTTGCAGAGATACTCAGCAAGATCAAGAATTCAGACAAAGACGAACTGATCGCACTTGCCGGTAAAGAGAAACTTGACCTCGGTGTGGCTCAGATTCCGGAACTTATGATTGACAATACCGACCGCAACCGCACATCACCATTCGCGTTTACCGGAAACCGTTTCGAGTTCCGTGCCGTAGGGTCAAGCGCCAACTGTGCGTCTGCCATGATCGCCCTGAATGCAGCGGTGGCCGAACAGCTTGCCGATTTCAAGCAGAAGGTTGACTCGCGTCTTGCGGCAGGCGAAGGTCTGCAGCATGCGCTCCTTGCCGAGATCAAGGCACTTCTTCTGTATTCCGAAGCCATCCATTTCGATGGCAACGGCTATTCAGACGAATGGAAAGAAGAGGCAGCCCGTCGCGGACTTGACTGCGAGACCAATCCGGCTCTTATCTTCGATGCCTACCTGCGTCCGTCGTCAATCGAAATGTTCCGCAAGACCGGCGTCATGAACCACGTCGAACTTGAGGCTCGCAATGAAGTGAAGTGGGAAATGTACACCAAGAAGATCCAGATTGAAGCCCGTGTGCTCGGAGATCTTGCCATCAACCACATCATACCTGTGGCCACACGCTATCTCTCGATTCTGCTTGACAATATGGTCAAGATCCGCACACTCTTCCCCGGAAACAAGGGCGAGGAACTGTCTTCGCAGGATGCGGCTACTGTAGAGAAGATCATGCACCACTGCTCGATAATCAAAGAAGAGGTTGCAAAGATGGTCAATGCCCGCAAGGATGCCAATCGTATTTCTGAAGAGCGTGAGAAAGCTTTGGCCTACTCGCTTCACGTGTCTCCCTCGCTTGAAGTTATCCGATACCACATCGACAAACTCGAACTTATGGTCGATAATGAAATGTGGCCTCTGCCTAAATACCGCGAACTTCTGTTTATCCGTTGATAAGGTGAGACAAGTATAGAATTACACATTATATCCCTGCGAAATAAAGCTTCTGACACAGCCCTTTCGCAGGGGTATTTCTGTTTGAAATGTGATGTCAAATCATTATCTTTGCAACTTATAAAAATCAATCATATCTCGTCCGGCAAAATGGAGATTCTCAAACATGAGTGTGGCATAGCGATGGTGCGCCTGCTCAAACCATTGGAATATTATAAAGAAAAGTATGGCACCTACGCCTACGGTCTGAACAAGCTCTATCTTCTTATGGAGAAACAGCACAACCGCGGGCAGGAGGGTGCGGGCATCGGGGTTGTCAAGATGCACGCATATCCCGGCAATGAATATGTTTTCCGTGAGAGAGCCCTCGGTAAGGATGCCATTCAGGAGATATTCGAAACTGTCAAGACCAAGATTTCCGCAGTAGGTCTTTCGGGGCATGATCCGGAGTGGGTGGACAGCTACGCTCCTTTTATCGGAGAGATCTACATGGGACATCTGCGGTATTCGACCACAGGCAAAAGCGGTCTTTCGTATTGTCATCCCTTTCTGCGCAGAAACAACTGGCGCTCGCGCAATCTGCTGATGTGCGGAAACTTCAATATGACCAATGTCGATTCCATTTTCAATGGAGTGGTGGCCTGCGGTCAGCATCCGAGAATCTACAGCGACACTGTGGTGCTTCTCGAACAGCTCGGCGATGCGCTTGACAAGGAAAATCACCGGATCTACCGTCAGTATCGCGATTCTCTGTCAGGCCAGAAACTCAGCGTTACCATCGAGGACAATCTTGATATGACCCGCGTTCTGGCTCCTACAGCCCCGCAGTGGGATGGGGGATTCGTTATCTGTGGTGCCACCGGCTCAGGAGATATGTTCGTGTTGCGTGACCGCCACGGCATTCGTCCGGCATTCTACTATCGCGATGACGAAGTGGTGGTAGTGGCATCTGAACGCCCTGTTATCCAGACGGTGTTTGATGTGCCGCGCCGTGCGGTGAGCGAACTGACTCCCGGAAGCGCTATTATTGTCAGCAAAGCCGGGCAGGTTTCGGTGACGGATGTGCTTGGCGAGGCAGAGAACCAGCGTTGCTCGTTTGAGCGCATCTACTTCTCGCGAGGCAGTGACGCAGACATCTATCGTGAGCGCAAGCAGCTTGGCCGAAATGTGGTGCCTGCCATAATGGAAAGCATAGACAATGATCTGGCCCATTCGGTATTCTCGTTTATCCCAAACACGGCTGAAGTTGCTTTCCTCGGTATGGTCGATCAGCTTGACAAGGAGCTGAACATCATTAAAGAGAGGGAGATTCTTGCTGCGCAGGCCGACGGCACTCTTGATCCGAAGCGCCTGAGTGAGATCATGGAGCGAAACCTGCGAGTGGAGAAGGTGGCTATCAAGGATATAAAGCTCCGTACTTTCATTGCCGAAGGCGAAGCCCGTAATGATCTTGCCGCACATGTCTATGATGTGACATATGGAATAGTCGAGAACGGCGTAGACAATCTGGTGGTTATTGATGACAGTATTGTCAGAGGCACAACCCTCAAACAGTCTATTCTTAAGATGCTTGACAGGCTGCATCCACGCAAGATTGTGGTTGTGTCATCCTCGCCACAGGTCCGCTATCCTGACTACTATGGTATCGATATGTCACGTATGGGCGAATTTATCGCATTCCGTGCCGCTGTAGAGCTGCTCAAAGACCGGGGGATGGAAAACGTGCTCCATGAGACCTATGAAAAATGCCGGCAGCAGGAAAAACTTCTGGATATAGAGATGCGCAACTGTGTGAAAGACATCTATGCACCTTTCACTCAGGAAGAGATCTCGCGCAAGATCGTAGAGATGCTGACTGCCGACGGTTCGATAAACGCCGAGGTGGATATTATCTATCAGACGCTCAAAGGACAGCGGGAGGCAATACCGACATGTCCTGGCGACTGGTATTTCTCAGGCGATTATCCCACTCCCGGCGGTGTGCGTCTTGTCAACCGTGCATATGTCAATTTCTATGAAGGCAATGCTGACAAGCGCTGATCTTCAATATCATTCATAGGTCAGGCTCCCTGACATAACACATTAGAATATAATGGCTACTCCAATCTCTCTCCTCAGGGGAGTCATGTTTGCAACTCTGGTATCAATAACCCTCATGCACCCGGCTGTCATTTGCGGACGGCCGGGTGCCGAGAGGGTGTATGCCGACACTCCTTTTCTACTGACGGATTCCTCCAGCCGGATGCTGCTTCCGCCGGAAGCAGATACATATCTGATTGATGTGCGTGGAGCGATGGCCGGAATAGGCGAGAGGGTAGGGATGGCCCCGAACTATTGGGGGATGAAGGTGATTTTCCCGAATGACACAATCGGATTGATGTTGCGTCACGGCAATACTTCCTTCGGGGATATCTTTGATAAGCGTCAGAGCATTTTGACTCTGACAATTGGCGGTGAGGTGGTCTGGAGTGAGGATATAGGCGCGTTTGACAATGCTTCAGGCTGCTATAATACGCTGCAGTTGTCTGTTGACCGCGGACAGCGACGGCTGGAACTGCGTGGCGGAGGCAAGAAGATGACAGATATATTCCTGACTGATCTTGACATGACGGGATCTCCGGAGTGTGTAAGCATATGGAGCAAAGGACAGCTGACAGTGTCATCATATTCGGTAGAGACGACTTTCAGCCCTTCCGGAAGTCTGGCCACCGGCTGGGACAGCAAGGCGCTTGAAGAATATCTGAAGGCTTCGGCTGACCCGCTTGAAGGCTATTGGCAATATCTTGACAGGGAAAATAATCCTCAATATGCCCGCTTGGGTGGACGCTATCTGCTTGCAGTCGTCAGAAATGAATCTGGCGAGGCATATGACATAATCTACGTAGGGGGAGCCGAGACATATGCTTCCGAATGGCAGCCCATGATGCGAAAGGGGTGTCTCAGGCCTACAATTTTTCTGGATCACTATGATCTTGAGTGGATCGACTCTACATTCGAGCCGATAACGAGAGATGTTCATGCGCAGGTGACCGACGATGCGATACTCTCGCTCTCGTTTCCGCTGCTTAAAACCACAGTGAGATTTTCAAAAATGCGGTTGAAATAGCGACAGACCCAGACTTTCAAAACGCTCTAAAGGCTTCCTATTACAAGGAAGGTCAGACCTACAAGCAGGAGGGTGAGGTCGATAATCTTAAGTCTGATGTTCTTTTCATGGAGTGCTATAACACCATAGAAGAATGACACTATCACACTTCCGCGGCGAATCATGGAGACAACAGCAATCATCGACCCATCAAGCGACAAGCTATAGAAATAAGCTATATCGGCCACGGTCAGAAAGAGGGAGATCAAAGGGATGGTCCATCGCCATTGCAGTCTGGTGACGCTGCCTTTGCCTCGCAGTATCAGTCCGATTGTGATGCCCATGATCACCATCTGATAGAGCGAATACCAGGCCTGCACTTCCAGCGGTTCATAGCGGGTGAGAAGATATTTGTCGTAGAGAGCGCTTACAGCCCCCATGACGGTGGCTCCGATCGCCATCCATACCCATTTGTCTGACTTCATCGAAATCCCCTCTTTACCACCCACGCGGCTTATGAAATAGAGCGAACAGAATCCCAGGATTACACCGGCCCATTGCCAGGCATTGAGTCTCTCGCCGAAAAGCAGCAGTGCGCCTACAAGCACCATCACCGGACGAGAGGCGTTGACAGGACCCGCTATTGTCAGTGGCAGGTGTTTGATACTTGCATATCCGAGAAGCCATGAACTCAGTACGATTCCTGATTTTATCAATATGGCGCCATGTCCGGCCAGAGTGTTGCCGAGTCCGTAATTGCCATGACTGACACCGATGATTATCACCGGAAGCATGAAAAGCGAGCCGAACAGGGTGTTGAGAAAAAGAACGCCGAGCACGTTGTTGCCGTCAACTGACAGCTTCTTCATAATATCATAAAAGCCGAGACATACGGCCGATACCATTGCAAGGATTACCCACATGATAGACAGTGTTAGTTGAACGCTATTTCAAAAATTCGTGCAAAGTTACGAATTTAATTTTTTGCCGGTTGCTAATTGCGAAATTTTGTGCTAACTTTGTGGGATAAAAACTCAAACAAAAACGATATGAAATTTACCGTTCCAAGTAAGACACTTCATAATTTCGCTTCATCGGTAAGCAAGGTGATCAATGCGAAAAATGCGTTGACTATTCTTAATAACTTCCTCTTTTCGATAGAAGGCAGTGTGCTGACAATCACCGCATGTGACGGTGAAAACATGCTTTGCGGACGAATTCCTATCATGGATGTCGAAGGAGAGGGCGAGTTCTGTATTGACGCGCGCCGCATTGTGGAACTCCTCCGTGTGATGCCTGAACAGGAACTCAATTTCGTTATTGACGAAGACACTCTTGCTGTAGAGATGTCTCATCCGAACGGATCTTATAAATTCATGGGACTCAAAGGCTCTGAATATCCGCATTTCGACCGCAGCAAGCAGTCGGAAAACCTTCTGGTGTTCAAGGCTCCGGGTTCGGCTCTTCTCAGAGGTCTGGAATACACCTCTTTTGCGGCCGGTACAGATATGCTTCGTCCGCAGATGATGGGTGTGTATTGGGACATCAAGCCTGATAAACTCGTTTTTGTCGCTACTGATACTCACAAGCTTGTGCGTTTCGAAGACTGCAGCCTTTCACCTGAGATCGAGGGCTCATTCATCCTGCCCAACAAGTCGACCAACGTGTTCCGCAGCGTTTTCACCCGTGATGAGGAAGTCACAGTGAAACTCGACCAGCAGACCGGTGTTACGTTTGAAACAGACACTTTCACCTTTGAAAGCCGTCTGGTCAAAGGCCGCTATCCCGATTATACAAGAGTTATTCCTGAAAACAATCCTTTCACACTCACAGTCAACCGCCACTCGTTCACCACTGCCGTGCGCCGGGTGAGCCTTTTTGTGGATGAAGGTCATGGCCTGATCAAGTTCAACGTCACCCCAGAACGTGTAACCATCAAGGCGTCTGACAACGAGTACAACACATCAGGCGTGGAAACTCTGTCGGCTGATTTCACCGGCAGCAATATGGTTATCGGTTTCAGCTCTTCATATCTGTCGGAACTCGCAGGAGTGCTTTGGACAGAAGATATCATTTTCAAACTTGCCGATCCCTCAAAACCGGCAGTGATTCTTCCGACTGAAGACAAAGCAGACACTCGTCTGACCATGCTCCTCATGCCGATGAATGTAACAGACTTTTAAAAGTATCTTGAGATCATGCAGCTTAATCTGAAAAAGCCCATAGTATTTTTTGATCTTGAGACCACCGGAGTGGATATTCTCCATGACCGTATAGTCGAAATTTCGCTGATAAAGATAATGCCTGACGGACAGGAGATCGAGAAGACACGCAGAGTCAATCCTGAAATGCCTATTCCGGCCGAAGCCACAGCTGTCCATCATATCACAGACGAGGATGTGGCCGGAGAACCGACATTTAGGCAGATTGCGCGGTCACTGGCCAATGAATTGACCGGGTGTGACATAGCCGGTTTCAATTCAAACCGTTTCGATGTCCCGATGCTTGATCAGGAATTCCAGCGTTCAGGGGTCAAATTCGACTTCTCGAAAGCCCGTTTTATCGACGTGCAGACAATTTTTCATAAGAAAGAACAGCGCACGCTTGTGGCTGCCTATAAATTCTATTGCGGCAAGGATCTTGACGGCGCGCATTCAGCCAATGCCGACACCCGCGCTACTTATGAAGTGCTTAAGGCGCAACTTGACCGTTATGACGATCTGCCGAATGACATGGAAGAACTCAGCAAGTATTCCAGAGTCAACCGCAATGTTGATTTCATGGGCCGCATCATTCTCGATGATAAAGACCGCGAACTGGTGAACTTCGGCAAATACAAAGGCCAGCCCGTTACGGACGTGTTGCGCAAGGACCCTTCGTATTATGACTGGATCATGAAAGGTGACTTTGCACAGAATACAAAAGATTGTTTCACCCGCATTAAACTCGCAATGAAATGAGTGCGCTTGCAGGCAAGCATATCATCCTTGGTATTTGCGGGGGGATCGCAGCTTACAAATCTGTCTCTTTGCTCCGCCTCTTTGTCAAGGCCGGAGCAGAGGTGCAGGTGGTGATCACTCCGGCCGGAAAACAGTTTATCACTCCCGTGACACTGTCTTCGCTGAGCCAGAAGCCGGTTGTCAGCGAATTTTTCACCGCCAATACCGGAGAATGGCATTCGCATGTGGATCTCGGACTCTGGGCCGACTGCATGGTGATCGCTCCGGCCACAGCTTCGACTATAGGCAAGATGGCCCACGGCATTGCTGACAATATGCTTGTGACGACCTATCTTTCAGCCAAGTCCAAAGTGTTTGTCGCTCCGGCAATGGACTTCGATATGATGGCCCATCCCTCTACCACGGCAAACATAGATCTCCTGCGCAGTTACGGCAATATAATCATAGAACCTGAGAGCGGAGAGCTTGCCAGCGGACTGGTAGGCAAGGGCCGCATGGAAGAACCTGAAAACATTTTCAGAACTGTCGAAGCCTATTTTGCCGCAGAAGGAGATTTTAAAGGTAAAAAGGTACTTGTGACGGCCGGCCCGACATATGAGCGCATTGACCCGGTCAGGTTTATAGGCAATTTTTCATCCGGCAAAATGGGCTATGCCATTGCTGAGGAATTTGCCTCGCGTGGTGCAGAAGTCACACTTGTGAGCGGGCCTGTCTCACTCTCGGTGAAAAGCCCTGCAATCAGGCTTGTAAAAGTGGAATCGGCCCGTCAGATGCTGCAAGCCTGTGAAGAAGTGTTTCCACAGAGCGATATATCTGTTATGTGTGCTGCTGTGGCTGATTATGCCCCGGCCGATGTCGCGGACAGGAAAATAAAGCGTGAGCGCGATGAAGTACCGGTCATAAATCTGGTAAAGAATCCGGACATCGCCAAAACGCTTGGCTCTGAAAAGCGCTATGGTCAGATTCTCGTTGGCTTTGCCTTGGAGACTGACCATGAATTTGAAAACGCTGTCGGTAAGATGCAAGCCAAGAATCTTGATATGATCGTGCTTAATTCATTGCGTGACACCGGTGCCGGTTTCGGAACAGATACAAATAAAGTGACTGTGATGACTGCCGACGGTGGACGCACTGAATTCGGACTTAAATCGAAGCAGGCTGTCGCTGCCGATGTGGTTGATTCGATAGCCGGGCTTCTTCAGAAACAGACAGTTTCCTAATTTTACGATCACAGATGTTGATGAGAACTCTTGTTTCTATCCTTTTTGCAATTCTGCTTTCTGCCTCTGCTGTGGGACAGGAACTCAATTGTCGTGTTGAAATCAACACTTCTCAGCTTGAGGGAACAAACAAGGGCGTTTTTGAAACCTTGCAGAATGCGGTCAATGAGTATGTTGACACCAATCAGTGGACTAATGCCCAGTTTTCGCCTAACGAGAAAATTGAGTGCACCCTGTTTTTCACGATCACGAAATATGATGAATCGTCAGGAGCAATGGAAGGTTCGCTTCAGGTGCAGTCTATCAGACCGGTCTACAATTCGTCATACACAACAACTCTGATCAACTTCAAGGACAACAAGATTGAATTTTCATATCAGGAAAACGAACCTCTGATCCATTCCGAAACCAGCATGGAGAGCCAGCTGACACAGATCCTGAATTTCTATATCTATCTGATTCTCGCTGTGGATTTTGATTCGTTTTCTCCGCGTGGAGGCGATCAGTTCTTTGAACGTCTTGAAGCGATTGTACATCAGGGCCAGTCATCGGGCGAAAGCGGATGGAAAGCGTTTGAAGATACTAAGAACAGAGCAGCCGTGCTTGCGGCTTTCACTGATCCGTCAATGCGCAAGATGCGCGATCTGTATTACAGCTACCATCTGCAGGGGCTTGACCAGATGTCGGTCAGTCCGGATAAAGGGCGTAAGACCATTGACGAGTCATTGGACATACTGACTGAAATCTATAAGGTAGCGCCAATGTCCGTCGGGCTTTCGATGTTCAAGGATGCCAAACTTGACGAACTTGTAAATATATATTCAAAGGGCACTGCAGAAGAGCGTCAGCATGCCTATGACGTGCTTTCGGCGATATTTCCCACTGAGCAGCAGCGTCTCGAAAAAATCAGACGTGGCGATCAGTGATAACCTCCGTGCTAAGATTATATACATATTATATACGGTATAAAGCCTACTCTCTCACTGAAACTCTCACTCATAAAATATTCAAGATTTGTTAGAATCACTCCACATATCGAACTATGCGTTGATTGACCTGATTGACATTGATTTCCATCCCGGATTCAATGTTATCACCGGCGAAACCGGAGCCGGCAAGTCAATCATTCTTGGTGCTCTCTCACTCCTGCTTGGCGCGAGGGCTGATACCCGTGTGGTGACAGACCCTGAGACCAAAAGCGTTATTGAAGCAGTGTTTTCAGTCAAAGACTATCCCTTGCTTAAGGAATTCTGTCTGCAGGAAGACATCGAGTGGGATGATGACCGCTGCATTCTGCGGCGTGAGATTTCTCCCGCAGGGCGTTCGCGCGCTTTTGTAAATGACTCCCCGGTTCCTCTTGCGAAGCTGAGAGAGGTCAGTCTCCATTTGATCGACATACATTCCCAGCATCAGAATCAGCTGCTTTCAACCCCCGCTTTTCAGCTTGACGTGATTGACACTCTTGCCGGTAATTTCAGTCGGCTTAAGGCATATCAGGTAAGGTTCAATGCCTTGCGTGAGGCAATCAAGCGACTGAAAACCGCGCGGGCGAGAATAGAACGTTCGCGTGAGGACGAAGAGTTTACCCGCTATCAGCTTGAACAGATCGAAGAACTCGGATTGCAGCGTGGCGAACAGGCCGAACTTGAACGTGAGCGCGATGTGATGACAAATCTTGCATCCATAAAGGAGGCCTTGGCCAAAGCTACGGGTGCGCTCGACGGAGATAATGGCGGAGCTTTGCGTCTGGTGGATAAGGCAATCGAGGCATGTAATGAACTTGGAGACCTGCTTGATGCCTCAGATGCAATTCCGGAACGTCTGGAGTCTGCGAAAATAGAACTGGCAGACATAGCCTCGACTTTCTGTGTGCTTGACGAAAGCCTTGGAGCGGATCCGGCTGCATTGGCCTCGATTGAAGAGCGGCTGGGGGCCATCTACTCTCTCTGCCACAAGCATCATGTGGCTGATGCCGATGGCCTGATTGATCTGCGTGATTCTCTGAGAGAGAAACTCAGGGCTCTTGACAGTTCTGACGAGACTCTCGAAGAACTTGAACGTGACGCGCGCAGGGCAAAGGCGCTTGCCAGAGAGGCCGCTCAGGAAATATCCAATGCCAGAAAGGAAGAGGCCGAGCGTTTTGGCCGGCGGCTGACAGAAATAGCAATGCCTTTGGGTATGAAAAATCTGCGTTGTGAAATCAGCGTGACTCCGGCAGATATGACCGCTACCGGATGTGACAATGTCGAATTCATGGTGGCATTCAACAAGAATCAACCTCTGATGCCGGTTGGAGCCACTGCATCCGGCGGTGAAATTTCCCGGCTGATGCTTTCAATAAAGTCGATCATCGCTTCGCGTATGCAGTTGCCAAGCATTATATTTGATGAAATTGACACTGGAGTGTCAGGTGATGTTGCTAACCGTATGGGGCAGATGATGAAGGATATTTCAGAAAATATTCAGGTCACTACGATTACGCACCTTCCTCAGGTGGCATCAAAAGGCGCACATCAGTATCGGGTCTATAAAGAGGATGACGAGCAGTCGACCCACACCCGCATATCGCTTCTGAGCGATGAAGAGCGAGTACGATCGATAGCTGCTATGCTTGGAGGAGCAGACATTGATGAAACGGCCATTGCGGCGGCAAGAAGCCTGCTGGCCCAGAGATAATAAAAAGGAATAAGTTACAAATATAATAGAAAATAGAATAAAGACGTGGACCGCAACGATTATATCTATGGCCTCAGGGCTGTTATGGAGGCTATCGAAGCCGGCAAAGAAATTGACAAAATCTTTATAGCTAAAGATCTGCAGGGAGACCTTGCGTCGGAGCTGATTGCGTTGGCTCGTGCCAACAGAGTTGTGATGCAGCGTGTGCCCGTGGAACGCATCAACCGTATCACCCGTAAGAATCATCAGGGCGTGTTGGCAATGATGTCGGCTGTGACATATCATAGGCTTGATCATCTTGTGCCTGAATTGTATGAGGCCGGAATATTGCCGTTTATCGTGTTGCTTGACGGTATAACAGATGTCAGAAATTTCGGAGCTATAGCCCGTACATGTGAATGTGCCGGGGTTGATGCTATTGTTATTCCGGAACATGGCAGTGTGTCGGTGGGTGGAGATGCGATAAAGACATCAACGGGAGCCTTGCATCATATTCCGGTGTGTCGTGTCTCTTCGATCGCGTGGGCTGCTAAGTTTTTGCGTGAGAACGGATATAATGTTGTTGCCGTGACAGAGAAATCTGATATTAACTATACGGAAGGGAAGTATTCCGATCCGGTGGCCATCGTAATGGGGGCTGAGGATGTTGGCATCTCTCCGGAGGCCATGAAGCAGTGCGAGACACGCGTAGGTATTCCGATGTTTGGAAACATCGGATCGCTTAATGTTTCGGTGGCAGCCGGGGTAATGATCTACGAGGTGGTACGCCAGCGCCTGGAAGCCAACCTTGAAATTATCTGATACTGAACGATTCCTTAAAGCAAAAAAATGCAGGGGCCGAAGTTTTCCCGAACTTCGGCCCTAATTTTTTTGCCCGCAGGGCAGACCCATCGACGTGATGACCAGAAGTTTTTGGCCGTCAGGGCCTGTCGTGCCGAATGCCATGCAGTTTCCACCTTCCCTTATTTTCAGTTTTGCAGCAAGCTGTGGTGCGCTCAGAGGAAAATTCCTGACCGCTACATTTATATGTGGGTAATTGGCGGAGAAACGTTTCATTGTCTTTTTGTCGAATGGCAGTACCTCAAGTATGCTGAAATATTCACCGGGAAAGGATGTCGGCAGTGACTGAGTGGTAAATAGATTAGTGTTAGGGTGCAGCCTGTCCACATCGTAACGTGCTGACAGCAGTTTCATGCCGCCTCCTTTCATCACGGCGGGATATGGTTCAAGCAAAAAACCTCCTTTTTCTGGCAGAGCGTAGGCCGGTACTGCCTGAAGTTCCTCTTCAGGAGTAAACCGGAACGGCTCCTGGCCGACTGTCAGGCAGGATGTTGACAATCTTGACGGCTGATTCTCAGCGTAGCCTTCGTGATTGTCAATCACAAGCACAAGTTCCTTGCATTCCTTTACGGTGCCTATGGTCATGATGTCGCAGCTGACACCTGATTCTTCGATAGTCTTTTTGATGTCAAGCATCGGAGAAGCCTTGACGATCAGCCTCCGGCAGCGTGACAGGAGCAGAGGCATGATGGGGATTATGTCTGGCTGGCAGTCTTTAAGGGCAAAGTGTCGTCCGGCATTGTCTCGACGGGCAGGATCGATGAAAATAATGTCGAAACATCGGTTGTTATCCTTCAGCCAGCTGATGCTGTCACCTTCAATAAGGGATAGATTCTGGATACCGAGTGCCTGGATGTTGGCTTTGCCGGTCGTGTAGGTGTCATGGTTATATTCCAGCGCTGTCACATGTGCGGCCTTTGATGCGAAGTGGAATGCGTCTATTCCAAGACCGAATGTCATGTCAAGCACATTGCTTCCGGCTGCTATCAGATCAGTGTGGAGTCGGGCGATGGCATCGGAGGTAGCCATTTCGGCCACTGCGAGAGACGGAAAGCTGAAATTTTCGCATCGAAGGGTCTCAGGAAGCTTTGACGCCGTTTTGCTGCGGCATTCAAGCTGCAGGATATGGTGCATCATGGTGGGATCTCCATGATGTTTTAGCCGTAGTCTGTTGAAGTCCTCTTTCACTCCAATACGTTTTTCCGGGGTGTCGAAGCCTGAAAGTCTTTGATGTAGTTGGGGACACTGTAGGCGATGTCTATGAATTCCTTGCGGGAGTAAGCGCGTTCGGCAAGAGCTATCATGTCTATAGCCAGCGGATGGATGTCAGGGATGAAAGTTACATTAGGTGCTGAGATCACTTCGCGGGCCTTGTCGCTGCCGTTGCCGAACATAAGTATGCGCGGATAGCGGGTTATGAGATCCTGGTAGCTGTCAGGGTCAAGGATAAGGGCTTGCTGTTCCATTACCGGTTCGAGGGCGAAGTTGAAAGCGGCGGTATAGACTTCCATGCGTCGGGCATCGACCATCGGGACGAAAATTTCATCGCCTTCAAGTTCCTGTGTGAACATTACGTTGCAGGCCATGATTCTTAACGTGTCTATTCCGATCAGGGGAATGCCAAGTGCGTAGGCAAGCCCTTTGGCTTCAGACAGACCGATGCGCAATCCGGTGTAGCTTCCCGGACCTAAAGAAACAGCGACAGCTTCAAGCCGTAGGTCCTTTTCGCGGGCAAAATCGAGGCAATATTTGATATAGTCGCTGAGAAGGGCGGCATGATTTCTGCCACCGCCTTCTTCCTGATGGGCAAGGACCATTCCTTCGGCGGTAAGAGCCACCGAACAGTGGTCGACAGAGGTTTCGATGTTTAGGATTACGGCCATTGTGATGCAGTAAGTTATGGATTGCAGACCCGGAGAAAAGGCCTGATAGTGAAAATTTAAAACAAAGTTACTTGTTTCTCCCGATAAATTACTAATTTTGTGAGAAAATATTGCTCTAATAAAACCTCATATCATGTTATACTCAATGACGGGATTCGGAAAAGCTGTGGCCGAGCTTCCCGGAAAGAAAATCACGGTTGAACTTAAGTCACTTAACAGCAAGCAGATTGATATAGCAGCCAGAGTGCCGTCTTCTTTGTGGGCTGAAGAACTTGCAATGCGCAACCTGATTGCGGCGTCATTGGAACGTGGTAAAGTCGATCTTACGATATACGTTGAAAATGTCGCATCTGAGGCCACTGTGCGTCTGAATGTATCCGCTCTCAGAGCCTATAAGGCAGATGTGGAGCAAGCTGCGGCTGAACTTGGCATACCATCGCCTGCCGATTGGTACACGGTGCTGATGCGTTTTCCTGATGTCATAAAAAGTGAGACTCCGGCCCAGGCTGACGATAATGAAGTGGAGGCTGTGATGACAGCCCTTTCAAAAGCCATAGAAGCTCTGATGGCTTACCGCCGGACTGAGGGCGAAAAGCTGGAAACGTTTTTTGCGGAACGCATAGACCGTATAAGCGAATTGCTCGCTCAGGTGCCGCAGTATGAGACTGAACGTGTGGAGCGCATACGCACACGCATGGAGGAGGGCTTGGCCAAGATTCATAATGTTGATTATGACCGCAGCCGTCTGGAGCAGGAACTTTTCTTCTATATTGAGAAGCTTGATGTCAACGAGGAAAAGCAGCGCCTGACCCAGCATCTGAATTATTTCACAGAAACCCTTGCGACAGCAGGAGGCCAGGGTAAGAAACTCGGATTCATTGCTCAGGAAATGGGGCGAGAGATCAATACTCTCGGATCAAAAAGCAATCATGCACAGATGCAGCGTCTGGTAGTGCAGATGAAAGATGTGCTGGAGCAGATAAAGGAACAGGTGCTTAATGTGATGTAAAAAAAATCTGGCTAAACCGATTTTTACAGATGAAAGGTAAGATTATCATAATTTCAGCCCCTTCCGGAACCGGCAAGTCGACTATCATCAACGCTCTGCTTGATCGAGGTGAGATTGACATGAAGTTTTCAATCTCGGCTACAAACCGTCAGCCTCGCGGAGAGGAAGTGCATGGAGTCAATTATTATTTCCTTTCCGATGATGAATTCCGCAGCGCTATAGCCCAGGATGCTTTTGTAGAATATGAAGAGGTATATCCCGGCCGTTTCTATGGCACTCTCAAAAGCGAGGTGGAAAGAATAACAGCCGAGGGGCATAATGTCATACTTGATATTGATGTCAAGGGCGGACTCAATGTCAAGAAACTTTACGGAGAAGATGCTCTCAGCATATTCATACAGCCACCGGGGCTTGAGGTGTTGCGTCAGCGACTGACCTCACGAGCGACTGACAGTGCCGAAGCTATCGAGCAGCGTCTTGCCAAGGCTGAATATGAGCTTTCGTTTGCTCCGGAATTTGACCGGGTCGTGGTCAATGACTCTTTGGACCGTGCGGTTGCGGAAGTTGATACAGTGATTAAAAATTTTCTTTCAGTTTGTGTGGAAGAGTGTTGAGATTCACCATCTTACAGATAAGGAGAAATAAATGACCATAGGTGTATTAGGCGGCTCGTTTAATCCGGTGCATATCGGACATATGATGCTTGCCAGCTATATCCAGCAGTTTACAGATCTTGATGAAGTGTGGCTCTCGCTTTCACCTCTGAATCCACTGAAGGCCGGATCAGATGAGCTGATACCGGATCTGATACGGCTGAAAATGCTTGAGCTGGCCATTGGAAATACCTCAGGACTGAATATCTGCGACTATGAACTGTCGATGCCGCGGCCGTCATACACAATAAATACGTTGCGCTACCTTGCGAAGCGTTATCCGCGTCATAACTTCAAGCTGATCATAGGCAGTGACAATTGGAAAATCTTTGACCAATGGAAAGACCATGAGGCAATAATATCGGAATTCGGAGTAATTGTATATCCGCGTCCGGGTTATCCGGTTGGAACGATATATGACGATGGTGTGGATGTGGTCAACGCTCCGATGGCAGATATCTCCAGCACGTTCATCCGTAAGGCGCTGGCGCGCGGATGGAACATGAACTATTTTTTGCCTCAGGGCGTATATGATTATATAATTAAAAATAATCTTTATGGAACTGGCTCCTAATTCACTCGCTTTTATAGCGTTGTGCAATGAATATTGCTGTGCGGTTGAAAACTGCCGAGAATCGGATCCGTCTGATTTTGTATCGTCGATGCTTCGGTTGCTTCCGAGAATCTATATTGTCGCTTCGGATCTCAGGCCGGCACCTCTGATGGAGGATGTAGACCCCTATATTGAAAGTTATCTTGAAGAAGACTATTATGAATCTCTCAGACGGGAGATGGAGAATATGTTAGGCCCTGATGATGTCTACCTTGAAGTGTTCGAGGAAGATATGAAGTATTCCGATACTCCGATCGGAATGAGTGTGGCCGAAGGCCTGAGCGATATATTTCAGGTGCTTTACAATTTCATCGCTATGGTGAAAGATGCGCCGGAGGAGGTTGTCAACGTGGCTCTGCATGCTGTGAAGGCGGATTTCCAGGCTTACTGGAGCCAGCGTTTATGCAATCTGCTCAGACCGCTCAACCACATCCACTATTCATCAGACGCAGAAGATGATGATGAAACTGATGACTGAATCCGGCTTGACGGCGATATTTTAATATTGAATAAGAAAAACAATATATTTTTACAGATTATGTCAATTCTGAAGGAAAATTGTCCTGTAGGGTTCTGTAGCGATCATGCGGGCTATGAAATGAAAATGGTGCTTGAAGGCTATTTTGATTCAATGGGTATCGAATATAAGGATTTCGGCACCAATTCAACTGAAAGTTGTGATTATGCTGACTTTGCGCATCCGTGTGCAGCGGCTGTCGAAAACGGAGAATGTTATCCGGGTATAGCACTATGCGGTTCCGGCAATGGCATCGGCATGACTCTTAACAAACATCAGGGCATACGTGCCGCTCTCTGCTGGAATGTGGAGCTTGCCGAACTGGCACGCCGTCATAACAATGCCAATGTGCTTGTGCTTCCCGCACGTTTTATTGATAACGTTACCGCAATAAATATTGTCGAGACTTTCCTCAACACTCCCTTTGATGGCGGACGTCATGAACGTCGCATCGAAAAAATCCCCGTATCGGGATGCGGATGCAAGCCGGGGGAATAAGATCATCAAACAGTTGTTCGCAGGATGTTTCTGTGACAAAAAAATAAAAAGATGCGGCCGGAGGGGGCTGCATCTTTTTATTTTTTGCGCTGTAATGTTTTTTAGCGCGATGATTTGCAGTGGGAAAATCAGTCACCCATCGTGCGGAGGAGTTCGTCATTGTCGGAAGTGCGTTCCATGCGGTCCTTGATGAATTCCATAGCTTCGATTGAGTTGCGATCGCTGAGGAAGCGGCGTAGAATCCACATGCGGTTAAGGGTTTCATTGCGCAGGAGCAGGTCGTCGCGACGGGTTGAGGATGCCATGATGTCGACTGCCGGGAAGATGCGCTTGTTGGAGAGCTTGCGGTCAAGCTGGAGTTCCATATTGCCGGTTCCCTTGAATTCCTCGAAGATCACCTCGTCCATTTTTGAACTGGTTTCTGTGAGAGCTGTTGCGATAATGGTGAGCGAGCCTCCGTTTTCGATGTTTCGTGCTGCGCCGAAGAAGCGTTTGGGTTTCTGGAGGGCATTTGCATCGACACCGCCGGAGAGGATTTTGCCTGAGGCCGGTGCGCAGGTGTTGTAGGCGCGGGCCAGACGGGTGATGGAGTCGAGCAGGATTACCACATCATGACCACATTCAACCATTCGTTTTGCTTTTTCAAGTACAATGGAGGCGATTTTGACATGTCGCTCTGCCGGTTCATCGAATGTAGATGCGATTACTTCCGCATTGACGCTGCGGCTCATGTCGGTTACTTCTTCCGGGCGTTCGTCAATAAGGAGAATCATGATGTAGGTTTCGGGGTGATTCTCGGCAATTGCGTTGGCGATGTCTTTCAGAAGTATGGTCTTACCTGTCTTCGGAGGTGCTACTATCAGACCTCGCTGTCCTTTTCCAATGGGGGAGAACATGTCGACCACACGTGTGGAAATGTTGCTTGAACGGCCTGAGGTCAGGTCGAATTTTTCGTTAGGGAAAAGCGGGGTGAGGTGCTCGAATGCCACGCGGTCGCGGATGTATTCGACAGAACGTCCGTTGACGCTTTTCACAGAGCTGAGCGGGAAGTATTTGTCGCCTTCGCGCGGGGCTCGTAACGTGGCATCGACAACATCGCCTGAGCGAAGGGCATATTGTTTGATCTGTTCTTTAGTGACGAGTACATCGTCAGGAGAAGCAAGGTAATTATAATCGCTTGATCGGAGAAACCCGTGTCCTTCGGGCATGATTTCAAGCACTCCGGTTGTTTCGATTATTCCGTCAAAGTTATAGGCCTGTTGTTGCTGGCGCTGTTCGAACTGCTGGTTTTTGTTGTGGTTCTTTTTGTTCTTTTTGCTTTGGGGCTGCTGTTTTTCCATGCCCGGTTCGCCGAGGACTATAGGAGCCTGTGGCATCTGGGGCTGTGGCTGCTGCGGCTGAACAGGCTGCTGTTCTTTTTCCTGCTGCGAACGGGGTGCGAACGTGCGTCCGCCAGAACGGGGAAAGAAAGAGCCGAAAGAACTGTCTTTAGGGCGAAAATCGCGTTTAGGCTGTGGCTGCTGGTTGTCGACGTTGGAAATGGCGGTCTGTTCGTTGGTTTGGCCTGGGCGGATAAATACGCCGTGGCGTGGGCGTTCATCCTGGGCAGATTCCTGGTTTGAAAAAGCCGGTGCCGGCAGCTGTTTGGGCATGGGCCCAGTGATGCCTGCGGTTTCAGCATTGCTTCCTTCGGTTTTGTTTTCTTCTTTTGGGGATGAAACCTCAGCGTTGTTTTCATGCGGTGCGGAGTTTTCTGAATCAACGGTTGCTGGGGTGTTGTCCTGTTCAGGCTGCGGATTGCGCGGCGGGCGACCGCGACGACGTTTTGGCTGTTGTTCGCCTTGTGTCTGTTGGCCTTCGGCAATTGTTGCTGGGGTGTTGTCTGTGGCCGGAGGTGTCGGTTCAGCAGCTTCAACAGCTGTTTCAGCGGCAGGTGCGGATTCCATCTGGCTGTCAGCGGCTGCTGCCGCACGCGGTTTGCGGCCACGTTTCTTCTGCTGCTGAGGCTGTTCGGTGGCCTGAGGCGCGTCTTGTTCAGAGGTTTCCGGTGCCGGTTCTTCTTTCTTTTTTCGTGTCTGTTTCTGCTGATTCTCGTCTTTTACGTCTTTGGATTCTTTTTTGCCGCGACGGTTTTTTTGAGGGGTGTTAGCGGTCGAGCTGGCTGCGACATCACGCGCCTGCTTGTCAAGAATCTCGTAGACGAGATTTTCTTTATCGTCAAGGTTGATTTTCTTTATGCCGTTGGTTTGTGCGACTTCCCGCAGTTGCGAGTCGTCCATGGCTTCGAGTTCGGAGTAATTATACATATATAATAATATATAATGTTAGTTGGAAAGCAAGTGCGTCACCACACTTGGTTTGCCTTAAAGTATTATTTTAAATGCAAAAAATGATTGTCTTGGGGGAGTTGGATCAAGATTCCGTATATCCGCAGTAATCACATTGAATAAAATGGAGTTTAAAACGGAAAAATGAATAGAAGAAGTTGATTTTGTGACTCTCTTGTTTTTGGCAGCTTCCCATTTCAGAGATTCCGTGAAAACGGATCATAGGTGGATACATTGTGGCCAATGTGAGATGGTGGAATAGCGGTGCCGGAGATTGGTGGCTGACCTGTGAGGTTTCAAAGCCAATGCAAAGATACAATCATTTTTATGATTTAACAAATTAAATTCAAAAAATGTTTTGTGCTTCGATTTGGAATCTTCGGGAATTTTCATTCAGAATATCATCGGTAAACATAGAAAAGGTTTTGAAGTGAACTTTAACTTTTTGCATTGATGAATTTTCAGAGAGTTGAGTTGCTGCTGTCAGATTAGTTCGTAACTTTGCACCCTCGAAGTGGAGTGCGTCTGACAAGCACTCTCAATAACACATATTTGAGATTATGATACTACAATGTGCTGTGCTATTCTCGTTTTTAGCATTAGGAGAATTGGTTGTGTGGCTTACGGGCATACCGATTCCGTCAAGCATTATCGGCATGCTGTTGCTTACAGCGGCACTGAAGATGAAAATCGTTCGCGTTTTCTGGGTTGATAAGGTGGCAGACTTTCTGTTGAAGAATCTTGGTTTCTTCTTTGTCCCCGCCGGCGTAGGCCTGATGAATTGTCTTGGGCTGCTGAGCGATCAGTGGCTTCCGATAGTCGGGTCATGTGTGATAAGTACATTTTTGGTAATTGCGGTGACCGGCTGGGTTCATCAGTATGTGCGCCGCGCAGCATCTTCACATCGTCATGAACTTTATAGAGAATAAATTTTTCCTGATAGCACTGACTTTTGTAGTCTATCTTGCATCGCAGCTTCTGCAGAAGCGTACCGGCATATCATTTCTCAATCCGATTTTGCTGACAATAATTGTGCTGATCTGCATACTTCTCGGCTGTGGGGTCGATTATGAGTCATATGCCGAAGGCGGACAGTATATAGAATTCTGGCTTAAGCCTGCGGTGGTGGCTCTCGGTGTGCCTCTTTACAGACAGCTTGAGTCTATCCGCAAGCAGTTATTGCCTATTTTGGCTGCAGAACTGGCCGGATGTGTTATCGGCACTGTCTCGGTGGTTGTTGTTGCCAAACTTCTGGGCGCGACTTCAGACGTGGTCATTTCTCTTGCGCCGAAATCAGTCACTACTCCCATTGCGATGGAAATTGCATCGACTCTTGGCGGTATTCCGGCTCTGACTGCCGCAGTGGTGGTGTGTACAGGAATCTTCGGCGGGATCGCGGGTTTTAAAATGATGAAACTCTCACATGTGAAGAGTCCGATTGCCCAGGGGCTGTCGATGGGAACTGCGGCACATGCTGTCGGGACTTCCGTGGCAATGGAAAGCGGCTATCGATATGGCGCTTTTTCATCGCTTGGGCTGACCCTCAACGGGCTGTTCACAGCTCTGCTTACCCCTTTTATACTTTCGGCTCTCGGTTATACTCTCTGAAAACTGTGGTTAGGCTGTAGTTATAGTGTGCAGAGTGTATAATATAAATGTACAATATATTAAGGTGGTGAAGCCTGATGGTGGCCCCGGTTGTGTCCGGATTGATAAAGTGGCAGATAAAAATCATAAAAAACAGTCTGTATAGGCAGGTTGATTTAAGAAAAATTTGTAAATTTGCAGCGTTAAAAACATTAACGACGAAAAAATAGGTCTTTAAAAGTATGATAAATCGAGTTTTGATCCGAATCAAAGTGGTCCAGCTGCTCTACTCTTATCTGTTGTCACAGAGTGAATTCAAAATAGAGCCTCAGGTTGAAAATCCTTCACGCGACAAGAAATATGGTCATGAACTTTACCTCGATTTATTGTTGATGATTCTTGAATTGTCGGGTTTCGATGTTTCAGGTGGTCGTCGCCAGTCGCCGTTACGGGGTATTGCCTTGAACAAGCATATTGAACGCAATGCCTTGGGCCGTTCATTGAACAGCATAGATGAGATCCGCACACTGATTCTCCGTGACCGTTCCGGAGTGGCTCTGTTTGATTCCGTTATTCCGTCAATTTACGATGCTATTCCGTCACTGCCTGCCTACAAGAGCTATATCCGCTTGAAAAAGGCTGAGCTGAAGGATGATGTGGCTCTGTGGGTGTCAATTATCAACAATCTGATAGCTGACAATCCTGAGTTCATCACAGCCGCCCGTAAGAATCCTGATTTCACAGTGGCCGGCTTTAATCGTGGTATCAGCTCGTTGCTCCACACATTGAACGAGTATAACGACAACCGTTCTCTGTTCAACCATGCCCGCCATGCGCTTGACTATTCGCTTGACAAGGCATATGAGCTTTATCACAATCTGCTTCTGCTTTCGGTTGAGATCACACGTATGCAGGACCAGCGGTTGGATGCTGCCAAGCATAAGTATCTGCCAACGGATGAGGATCTTCATCCGAACATGCGCTTTGTTGACAATAAGTTCATCAAGGCTCTCTGTGAAAATGAAGATTTCAATGCCTACATGGATGAGCACAAGCTTTCGTGGGATGCGGATTCCATCATGGTCAGAGGTCTTCTTGACAAAATAATGGAGAGTGATCTCTACAAGGAATATATGGCGCGCCGCGAGGAAAGCACCTATGAAGAAGATTGTGATTTCTGGCGTCAGGTCTATAAAAATATTATCCTTCCGGGTGATGACCTTGCCGAGGTCCTTGAGTCGAAGTCTGTGTATTGGAACGATGACCTCCATGTTGTCGGTACGTTTGTACTGAAAACAATCCGCAAATTCGGTCAAAGCAAGACTGAAGGTGCTGACATCAGGCTCCTTCCGCAGTTCAAGGATGATGAAGACAGCCGCTTCGGTGCATGTCTGTTTGAAATCGCTGTTAAGAACTGTCAGGAGTATCGCGAACTGATTGATTCATTCGTGAATGAACATAGATGGGACTCAGAGCGTCTTGCATTTATGGACATCGTTGTCATGGTGACAGCCATCACCGAGCTTCTGAATTTCCCGGCTATTCCGATCGCAGTTACACTCAATGAGTATATAGAGATCGCAAATGCCTACAGCACACCGCGCAGCGGCGCGTTTATCAACGGTATTCTCTACTCAGTGATAAATCATCTCAAGTCAGAGGGCAAGCTCATCAAGGCCTGAATCCTCCCGGCTCAATAAAAATGAATTCATAATTATAAAACAAAAGATTTATGCTTAACACAATTCTCCTCCAGTCAATGAACAGCAGCTGGGCAAATATTCTTATGATCGTGGCGCTCATCGCAGTGTTCTATTTCATGATGATCCGCCCCCAGCAGAAGCGTCAGAATGAAATCAAGAAATTCCGCGAAGGTCTCAAAGTCGGCGATGCTGTAGTTACAGCCGGCGGTATTTACGGTAAGGTGAAAGGAATCGATGACACTACTTTCACAATCGAGATCGCACGTGATGTACGCATCACCGTTGACAAAGGATCGGTATATCCTTCAGCTCAGCAGGCTGCAAATGACGCTGCTGAAAAGGGTAAGTAAAGACGATCGGTAGATTGGCATCCTAACTACTACGTCAACGGCTCAGGCCATGAACGAAAAGGCAAAAAAACTAAACGAAAAAGTGACCGCGGCTCTGCATTCGAGCCGCGGCCAAAATGTTTTGCTCTATCTGCTGTTTGTGGCTGTGGCTTTTGTGTTCTGGGTGTTTCTGTCGCTTGACGCAGAGGTGCAGCGTGATTTCGATGTGCCGGTAGAGATTCAGGAAGTGCCTGACAGTGTCACGATGATAGGGCTGGCTCCAGCTTCGATCGGAGTCAGTGTCAAAGGCAAGGATTCGCAACTGCTCCGTTTTTTCTGGGGCAAGATGTCGCCTGTCAAATTCAAATGGGAAGAAAATATCGAAGGATATTCGTTTGTGCTCGGTCGTCCGAAACTTGAAGCTAAACTGCGGGACTATTTCGGCAATGCCGTGCAGGTACTTTCATGCCGTCCTGATTCATTACGCCTGCCGTTTACTACCCAGTCGGGCGTCAGAGTCAAACTGAATGTTCAGGCTGATGTCCATCCGAATCTTCAGTATATAATTTCAGGTCCGGTTTATGCAGATGTGGACTCTGTGACTCTTTATTCAGTGGAAGATTTGCCACATACGCTCAAATTTGTGTCGACAGAGCCTATCGTCAAGTCTGATCTGCGTGACACGATGCGCTATGAAGTCCGTGTCAAGCCCATAGCCGGAGTCAGAATTATTCCGGATGTTGTTACAGTGACAGTGCCGGTCGAACCGCTGATTTCCAAGAAGCGCAAAATCTCCATTGAGGTGACCAACCGTCCGGATGACAGGAATCTGATCACATTCCCGTCAAAAATAGAGATCAGTTATCTTGTGCCGATGAGTGCTTATAATGACGACTATCCGGTCAAAGCTTATGTGGACTATCGACAGGCGCGTTCCAGTGTCAAAAAACTGCCGGTTACTCTTTCGGCTCTTCCAAGTGTGTATCACAATCTCAGTTTCGCTCCTGACAGTGTGGAATATATTATCGAGAGTGTGAAGTAAAAATCATAAACGAATGCTGACAGCGATAACAGGCGGAATAGGGAGCGGGAAAAGCATCGTGAGCAAAATTCTTGCCGCGATGGGCTATCCGGTGTATGACTGTGACAGCCGGGCAAAGTTGCTGATGGATCAAGATGATCAGATAAAAAAGGTTCTATGCAGCGAAATCCATGCAGATTGCGTCAGAACCGACGGCAGTATAAACCGAGAACGGCTGAGTGAGATTGTATTCGGAGATGCCGGAGCCCTTTGCAGGCTAAATGCGATTGTGCATGTTGCCGTGAGGTTGGATCTGAAAAGGTGGTGCGGGGCAAACATCGGCTCAGGGCGGCTGTTTGTGGAAACTGCAATCCTGTATCAGAGCGGACTTGATGTAATGGTTGATGATGTGTGGAGTGTCGATGCGCCGGCAGAATTGCGCATAGAACGTGTGATGGCCCGCAATTCGTTCAGCCGACAGCAGGTTGAGGCAAGAATCGCATCGCAGGATTCGTATGTTCCTACCATATTACATCCGAGGGTGTTTTCAATAATTAACGATGGATGCATCCCGCTGTTGCCTCAGATTGAAAATTTGCTCGGCCAGGAGATGTGCTGAGTCTCGTTTGTTTTTTCTCATTTTTTCCGTTTTTTCTCGTTTTTTTGCCGGGCGGTTAATTTGGCTCTGTGTGAAACAATATTTCATGTCATGGGGCGTTATTCATAAAGGCCATGTCTGCTTGCTGCAGAGCAGGGTCAATATATTCACATTGTGTAAATACGCTGTGTGAGAACATTCACAGTTAGTTTTAGGTAACCTTAGAATCAAAAATATAATGAAGGCTCAGTTCGCAATTATCGGCATAGCCATGCTCCTTGCTGCCACATCGTGCAGAACATCAAAAGATTCGTTGAATTATTTTGAAGATACACGGGCAACCAATGATATAGAGTTTAATCTTCAGGATTGTAAAATAAAACTTGAACCGCATGACGAGCTTTTCATTTCGGTTACGTCACTCATGCCAGAGGCTACGGCGCAATATAATCTTCCTCTGGCAAATCCGGCAAAATTAGGATCTCTTCAGGAATCAAGCCAGATGCGTCAGCAGACATATGTTGTAGATTCCAACGGAGATATCAGATTTCCGATGCTTGGCCAGATTCATGTTGAAGGCATGACTACCGAGCAGCTTGCCGGATATCTTACTGAGGAAATATCGAAAGAGGTAAAGGACCCGATAGTAAAAGTGGAACTGGTAAATTTCAAAGTCAGCGTTCTTGGTGAAGTCAGGATGCCCGGCACGATAACAATTCCGGGAGAGAGAGTCTCGATTCTTGATGCCCTTGGCCAGGCTCAGGATATGACAGAATATGGTGATCGATCAAACGTATTGGTCATACGCGAGGAAAACGGCAAGGCCACATATCACTATATCAATCTGAACAAAAGCGATGTGATGACATCTCCGTATTATTTCCTCCGGCAGAATGATGTTGTGGTAGTCTCTCCGAATAAGGTGCGCCAGGACAATTCGAAATACAACAACAACAATGCGTATAAGCTTCAGGTGACATCTACTATTGTCAGTGCCTGCTCTGTTATTGCGTCTTTGGTTATAGCTCTTACAGTTAAATAAGATATTGATTTTTAGAATTATGGATTTGACCAACGATAATATAACTGAAAAATTAGATTTTCGTTATTATATCCGGTTGTGCCGCCGTTATTGGTACTGGTTTGTGATCTCGGTAGTGCTCTGTGGCGGAATCGGCGTCTTCTATGCTCTGTCTACAGTGCCTGTTTATCAGGTCGTGGCCAATATTCTTATTTCGGATGAAGACAGCAGCCGCCCGTCCAATGCCATGAGTGAGCTTGCCAGCCAGTTTTCTGCAGGAAACATGATGGGAGGAACCAACTCTGTGGACGATGAAATCAATGTGGTCCGCTCTCACTCCAATCTGCGCCAGACAGTAAAGGATCTTGGATTGAATACCGGTTATACAGTAACGAGATTCCGCGTTTTTGATCGTGATGTTGCTGACAAGACTCCGGTTGTCATGACCTGTGATCCGGCTATAGCCGACACACTTGGCTGTTATATCGGTTTCAAGGTTGTAGTCAATAAGGAGCATAAGGTCAGTATAAAAGCCAAAGCTAATGACAAGACTGTAATAGCAGATGTAAAGGATAAGCCTTTCCCGGTCACGCTGTCTACGCCCTATGGCGATTTCGTTTTTGACAAGACCAAGTATCTGAAAAAAGGGAAAGGGGTCAAAATGACGGTCGGTTTCAGTAGCTATGACGCTTCGGCTGAGGGACTTGCCGAAAGTGTATCAATATATATACCGAGCAAAAGGGCGAATATAATATCGTTTGCTGTCCATAGCCCACATTCGCAGTATGCACAGCGGATTCTGAATACTATAATTGATAACTACAACATTTCCGGTATAAATGAAAAGCGTAAAAAGGATCAGAAAACAGCCGATTTTGTTGCAGAACGTCTCGCTTCGATAAGTAAAGACCTGAATCTTTCGGAAGAGGATATCGAGCACTATAAGCGAAGCAATAAGCTGACTGATGTAGGTGCGGATGCAAGCAAATGGATGTCTCGTTCAACCACTCTGGAGTCACAGATAATGAATGCCGAGACTGAGCTCCATCTTCTTGAGATGACACGTGATTTCATTAACGAACCGGGAAATGAATGGCAGCTTATACCGGCTCTTAATGTGAATGCGGCTGTACCGGTAGATGCTTATAACGGGCTGCTTCTTCAGAGAATGCAGTTGCAGAACACGGCACGTGGCGAAAATGCGATTCTGAAAAAATTGGATGAACAGATCTCCGCATTGAGAGATAATCTGAAAAAATCACTTCATAAGGCCTATGAGAATGCCTCAGTGAGACTGCATGATCTTCGGGTACAGGCTGGAGAATCAAAAGCACAGCTGAGCAAATTTCCTGAATATGAACGTCAGTTCGGGAATATAAAACGCCAGCAGGCAATAAAAGAGGAATTGTATCTTTACCTTTTGAAAAAGCAGGAAGAAACCAGCATCGCATTGGCTAATTCAATGCCGAGAGCCAAGATTGTAGATGAGGCTTACGCGCTGTCTGAGCCGGTCAATCTGTCGAAAAAGAAACTCGTTGCGATCGCTCTGTCCATAGGGCTGATAATTCCGGTAGTTCTCATCTTCTTGTTTGACAAGTTGAAAAATAAGTTTGATACCATCGGCGAACTTGAGCGCCTCACTCCGGTTCCTGTCCTGGGTGAAGTATGCAAGAAGACAGATGCCGGTTCTCCGCTGGTTGTGAAATCAGTTGGTGGAAGCACATCTGTGGCGGAACTGTTCAGACTTATCAGATCGAACCTTCAGTTTATACTTGGCAATACCGGCTCTAAGGTAGTATTGCTGACATCTACCATTTCAGGTGAGGGCAAGTCGTTCATCTCCATAAATCTTGCGTCCTCGTTTGCGGTGCTTGGCAAGAAAGTGCTGCTGATGGGTCTTGATATCCGCAATCCGAAGCTGGCAGAATATCTTGAACTGTCTTTGACAGACGGATTCACATCATATATCGCCAATGAAAATATCACATTGGATTCGATAATACAGCATGATGTGCTGGAAAAAAATCTCGACATAATTGTTGCCGGCCCGATTCCTCCGAATCCGTCTGAACTTTTGCAGTCTGAAAGGGTTGATGACCTGTTTGCCAGACTCCGGACAGTCTATGATTACATCATCATAGACTCCGCTCCGGTCGGAATGGTAAGCGACACATTCTCACTGGTGCGTGTAGCCGATGCGACTGTCTATGTCACCCGCGCTAACTATACCACGACCAAGGAGATCGGCTTCCTTAACAAACTTTATGCAGGAAAACGTCTGCCGAAACTGTCGGTTGTGCTTAATGGCACTAAGACAGCTGCCGGTTATGGCTACGGCTATGGCGAGAAATCCGGCAAATAAATCAATCAAGTGTCGGGAATGAAAAAGGCTCTGTTTGTCCTGACTCTGTTTTCAAGCATCGGATTTTTTAATCCGATGCAGATTTTTTCGCCCCAGTTGACGAAGCTGATGTTCTATCTGTGTATCTGCATGTGTGCTTTGCTGGCTGTGACTGACGGCCGCTCACTCCGGGGTATTGATTATCCGAGGAAGAGCTATTGGCTGTTTATGCTGATGATTGCGGTTTCAACTGTTTCGGCGACAGCTTTTCACCCGCAGTCTTATTCGGTTACACTCATGTCGACTTTGCCGTATTTTTTAGGATATTTCTTTTTCTGGATAATGTTGAAGCTGGCTTTGCCGGAAAGATTTATTCTGAAATGGATGTTTATCGGTTGTCTGCTGGCCGTGCCGGTATATTTCATAAATCTTTTCAGTTTCCCTAATGTGATTTTCGGGGAGGAATTTAACCTTGATACTTCAAGAGGCATGCTGCGTGTCCCGGTGTTTTTCTTGGAGATAATGGCCTTTTTTCTGTTCTATGGTATCAATCAGCTACTGCTTGGCCGCGGGCGCAAGAATTTATGGATAATGATCTGTGGAGTTTGTACACTGATGATTTTCATGTCTGTGGTCCGTCAGGTTATTTTGTATTCAATGGTGCTCTGCATTCTGTTCCTGCTGAAAAGATCATCCTGGACAAAAAAACTTATGGTTGTTGCGGCCGGTATTATTGTTGTTGTATATGTCCTGCCGATGATTCCGGCTTATAATACAATGCTGGAACTTTCAGGTGATCAGCTTGAGGAGAATGAAGAAAAAGAGAATGTCAGAATTGGAGCCTGGCGTTATTATACGTTTGAAAATCAGACAAACGGGCTTACTCCGATTATCGGTAATGGCTCTCCGTCATTTGGCAATAGTGTCTGGGGAAATGTATTTGATGACGCGATCGAGGACAATGGATATTTATATGCCGATGTGGCTTGGGCCGGTATCATTTATCTTTTCGGATGGACAGGATTTGCCGCTTTGCTGATACTGATACTCAAAGCTGTGTTTAAACGAAAAACTCCTGAGCGGGAGTACCTTACTTACTGGTTCGTTTTTATCTTCCTTTGTGGCATCGGATCAGGCGTGTTTATCTATTATAATTCGATCATCAGTATAATGATCGGCCTTTATTTAGTTTTTGGGACGAATGAAAAAAACAGCGATAATAATCCTCAACTACAACAACCCGTCTGATACCATTGCCTGCATAAAGAGCGTGGAGCGGTATAATACAGCTCCTGTAAAGTATGTCATAGTAGACAACGGATCAACAGACGGCGTTTCTGTCCCTGAAATAGACGCATTCCTGTCAGGCGCTTTTGCCGGAGGGTATAAGTGTGTACAGGAGACCGATGCAGTGTCCGGCATTCTTCCGTATGTTACATTTCTGACAAGTCTGTCGAATGACGGTTACGCGCGAGGCAATAACAAGGGAATAGCATTGACCGCAGATGATGACGAAATTGACCGTCTGATGATCCTGAATAATGATATTCTTTTTATCGAGGATATAATACCTGCGTTGAAGGAGGCTCAGGACAATCTTCCGGCCTGTGCGATCATAAGTCCGTTACTTATGAACGGCAAAGGTTCCGGCATCGACTGGAATTGTGCCCGAAAAGATACAACCATTGGTTCATGGGTTAAAAATAATTTCCTGGCTCCGTATTACTGGTTGTGCAAAAAGAGTGTCTACGAAATTTATCGGGAGTCACTTTTGCTTTATAAGAAGGAAGAGCCTTATCCTGAATTCATGCCGATCGAACTTCCGTCTGGATCCTGTATGCTTGTAAAGAAAGACGTCTTTGCAGCGATAGGTAATTTTGATCCGGCGACATTCCTTTATTATGAGGAAAATATACTTTACCGGAAACTATTGAAACTTAAGCTTGGTAACTATATAGCCACCGGCTTGCGCTGTGTCCATCTGGGTGCTGCTACAATGGCTAAATCGCCGTCAAAAATTGTAGCCCAGGCAGCAAAGGCGAGCCGCTCATACTATGTAAGGACTTATCTCGATTCTCCGTGGTGGCAGCGGGCCTTGTTGAGTGTGAGTGATGCCTGGCTTCAAGGGTTCGTCTTTTTTAAAAGTATAGTAAAAAAATGATTGCATAATGAAATTGTCTGTAATCACCCCCGTCTATAATAGAGCCGATTGTGTTCTCCGGTGTCTGGAGAGCGTCGCTTTACAGATTGGCTGTGGAAGAAATATCGAACATGTGGTTGTTGATGACGGCTCAAAAGACAATACCGCAGAGTTGATCAGGACTTTCGCTGATGGCAAACCACATGTGAAGACCGTGTTTTTTGATCAGAACCGAGGCACAAATGCGGCCCGTAACGCAGCGGTCAGTCAAGCGACGGGTGATTATTGTGTGATACTCGACAGTGACGATTATTTTACACCGGATGCCTGCGATGTCATACTGAATGCGATAGAATCGTTTCATGATGCACGGTATTTTATGTTCACGCGCGATGATCGCACAGAGGAGTTCGACAGCCGCTATGGACAGGGTGCTATTGTTAGATACGGCTATAGCGATGTGCTTAATGGTGAAGTGGCAGGAGACTACATACATGTCATTCCTCGAAATTTACTTGAAAAATATCCGTTTGACGAGGGACTGAAGATATATGAATCACTTATCATCCAGCAGATTTATCGAGAGGTAGGGGAGATGGTATTCATGAACAAGACCATTGTGATAGCAGAGAGAAATCGCTCCGACAGTGTCACATGGAACTCGTTGCGGACAAATGAAAAGGCTATCTCCAGAAAACTTCAGGCGGTTATGATGGAACTGAAATTATTTGGCGATGACTATCTTGGCATAGGCAATCGGAAATATGTCGACAGCCTATATTTTAATATTGTGGACAATGCCGTTTTGATGAACGATTACCGATTGGCAAAAAAATATATTCCGTCACTGGCCGGTTGGCGTAAATTCCTGATGCGCGTGATAGTCATAGGCCGTCTGGGGACGATATACGGTAGATGTCTCAATAGATATCTGAATTTTAAATATCGCTCATATGGCATCGAGGTGAAAAAATGACCGTTGAAAAACGTGAACTGTAAAATATCTATTGACCGTGAAAACTATGGATAAAGGAAAATCAGTGCTTTATAATCTGGCCGCAACTCAACCTATGAGTGGCACAATGCGTCATGGCGGCGGCATATATGGTGAGATCGTATTGCGGAAGATTATAGAACTCAGACGGAATGTGACGGTTGCATATGATTCGCGGTGTTGGCTCAATCCGGAAATGATAGCCCTTTGTGAAAACAATTCTGTTGAGCTTGTCGATATATCTCAATGCGGTTTTCAGTCTGTGATTGACAGCCGTCGGATTGATATTTTTTATTCGCCACAGCCTTTGGATGAATTGTATAGGCTGGAAAACTGCGAACTGGTTGTGACCATCCATGATCTTCGCTCTATAGAATTGACATTGGACCGAAAAATGTTCTGGCGATATAAGATGCAGCTCTCCATGCAGTTGAAAAATTTGCTTGAGATATTGTCACCATCATTTATTCGCCGTCATCGTTATCGTAAAAACGAAAATTTCATACGCAAGCCTAATTTGCGTTTTGCGGTTGTCTCTAATCACTCATTAGGATCTGTAAATCTGTTTTTCCCTGAATCGGTCGAGAAGGATATTCCGGTGTTCTATTCTCCGTCAACATCGCTTGATTTAGTAGACAGCCGTAAAGAAGCTCCCGATTTTTATCTCCTTGTAAGTGCCAACCGATGGGAAAAAAATTGTCTTAGAGCCATTATGGCTTTGGATCAGCTTTTTTCAGAAGGGCGCCTGCCTGGAAAGCGTGTGGTCATTACCGGCGTCAAATCTGCTGATTACTTTAGATATAAAATCAAAAATGCGGGATTCTTTGATTTTAGAGGCTATGTCAGTGATGAAGAGTTGAACCAGCTCTATCACGATGCCTACTGTTTCATTTATCCTTCGCTGAATGAAGGATTCGGCTATCCGCCGTTGGAAGCCATGCGCTATGGAGTTCCCGTCCTGGCATCTCCATTTTCATCAATAAGCGAGGTTTGTGGTGATGCGGTGTTGTATTTCAATCCTTTCAGCCTTGATGAAATCAAAATCCGCATTATCCAGCTTGAAAATAAGGTGCTTTATGAACGCCAAAGGGCAAAAAGCCTGGAACGATATGATTTTATCACCGCATGTCAGAAAGAGGATCTGGAGAAATTTGTGAGATTCATATATAATGGCCCTCTTATATAGGTGTTATACATTCAAGCCTGTTTTGTGCTTGTTTAACAGCAATAAAAAAGCGTTGGGATCAATTTCCCAACGCTTTTAATGCTTTCTTGTTAAGCTTCACCTTGTATTTCTTTCTCAGAGCCTTGATCCATTCGCTTTCGAGTAGCTGCTGATAGTCTGAGGCTACAGTTCCACGGACATCATTAGCCTCTTCGGGAGTGTCGATTACGCGGCCGGCATATCCGAACCAGGCAGTCCATCTGCCGGGTGCTTCCGGTCGTTCGCCGTTGAAAGCCACATTATCGACGATCGCATTTTCGCCCTTTCCGGTGACAACTTTTTCAATCTTGATGTTCCTGCCGTAGTTGGCGCGCATGACAGATACAAGTGAGTCATTTTCTACCTGATTTGCGGCAAGATATTTCTGAGCTTCGCCGGCAATGGAGTCATTTGTTGCAAAGATGACATAGCCTTTGTAGTGAGGTTTGTCCCATGTGTATTTCGCACGGTTGGCTGAGAAAAATTTCTGAAGACCTTCGGTGTCGGAAGCTGAGCGCTCCCATACATTACGGTTGCTGATTTCAAACAGCAATATGCCATCGCGATACTCATTTGTGAGGTTGCGGTATTCACTGTTGTTTTCCGCAAGGTTCTTTCGTGTTTCCTCTACAACTGTCTCGTTGATCTTGTTTTCAAGGCCTGAGTTTAATACTGTGAATGCGTCATTTGCTCCTTCCAGTACGTTTGAGGGGATGTAGTTTATGACATCTCCAATGCTTATGACGCGTTTTCCAACAGTGGCGATCAATGAGTTGTCAGCCTGAAGTGATCTCAGTTGCTCGGCAGGTGAGTCGCCAGTCATTCTGGATCTTGCCTGCATGAGGCCTGTAGAGTCAATCTTGACTCCCAGTTCGGCTTTCAGCTGTGCCATCCGTTCGGTTTCAGGCATCACTGAGCGCATGTCACGGCTGATTGCTGCCTTTATGCGTTCTGATTCTTCGGCCAGAGAGCCGATGCCGCGATGGGCTAAAGTCTGCACGATGTGATAGCCATATGCGGTTTTGAATGGAGCGGATATGCCTCCGTCTTTAAGACCGAACGCTGCGTCTTCAAACTCTTTTACCATTTCGCCGGGACCAAACCATCCGAGTCGGCCGCCATTGGCTGCCGATCCGGGGTCTTCGCTCTCAGCACGAGCGATCGCATCAAAATCACCTCCGCTGGCCAGCAGATTGTAAATCGAATCAATCTGTGCTTTTTTTGCAGTTCCTTCTTCCTCCGAGAGGCCATTGGTCAGTTTAAGGATATGGCGTGCCTCGACTTTTCCCGGATTGGGGCGTTCATCTTCAACGCGGATGATATGGAATCCGAAAGGAGCATCTTCTATCACAGGCGATATTTCACCTACCGGAGTTTCCCAGGCGGTTTTTTCAAATGGATAAGGATAGCTGTTGACATTGATGTAGCCCATTGATCCATTGTTTACACGGGCAGAGCGATCTGATGAATATCTGACAGCCATTTCTCCGAAATCAGCCGAACCGTTTACGATCGCTGTGCGGATGCTGTCGATTTTCATCCTGTTTGCCTCTTTCTCATCGTAAGTCGAGCCAAGGGGGAGCATGATGTGGCTGACTTTACGAGATGTGGCCATACGGGCATAAGCTTCTTCGATAAGACGTTTTTCAACAATAGAGTCACGAAGATACGGACGCGACAACTCCGCGCAATAACCGTTGAATTCTTTGGTGAAAGCATCGGTCTGATGCAGGCCCGCGGCTTCTGCATCGGCAACCTTAAGCTTGTAGACGATAAACATTTCAATGTATTCGTCAATGCTCTGAGGGGCCAGTTGCTGGAGATTATTCTTATGGTACAGATATTCGAATTCGCTTTGCCGGACATCTTTCCCGTTAATCGTCATGAGCACGGGATCTGCGTTTTTGCTCGCTGAGGCCGACAGTATCGCAGCACAAGCCAGAGCTGAAATTATGAATGGCTTTTTTTTCATTGCGTTTGATTATAGGTCAGATACTATGTAGTATGCACCGGTTATATTGTATAGTACTTTTAAGTAACGGATATCAGGCGTGATTATTGCATATCCGGAGGTTGGCCTGGCCTAAAAAAACTCCGGCAAAAGGATCTATAAACCTAATGCCGGAGTGCTGTTTTTGCAAGGATGATGTCGTTTATCTTGCCGATGCGCTATAGTTGGGGGCTTCGGATGTTATAGCCACATCGTGGGGATGGCTTTCTGCCACACCTGCATTTGTGATGCGGGTGAATTTGGCTTCGTGGAGGCGTTCGATGTCAGGCGCTCCGCAATAACCCATACCTGCACGCAGACCTCCGAGCATCTGATAGACAACTTCGTAGAGCAGGCCTTTGTATGGCACACGTGCTGCAATGCCTTCCGGCACGAGCTTCTTTGCATCTGTTTCGTTTGCTTGGAAGTAACGGTCTTTCGAGCCCTTTTCCATAGCTTCGAGCGAGCCCATGCCGCGATATGATTTGTATTTACGTCCGTTGTAGATGATGGTGTCGCCAGGCGATTCCTCAACGCCGGCAAGCATTCCGCCAAGCATTACGCTATAGGCGCCTGCGGCCAATGCTTTTACAATATCGCCTGAGTAGCGGATGCCGCCGTCGGCGATCAGGGGAACGCCTGTGCCCTTGAGAGCTTTCGCTACATCATAAACAGCGCTGAGCTGAGGCACACCTACACCGGCTATTACGCGGGTGGTGCAGATAGAGCCCGGACCGATGCCTACTTTCACGCCATCGGCGCCATTCTCTACAAGATATTTGGCGGCATCGCCTGTTGCGATATTGCCTACAACTACATCAATATGCGGATATTTCTCTTTGACAGCTTTAAGTACTCCTACTACTCCGCGGCTGTGGCCGTGGGCTGTGTCAATGACGATAGCATCTACTCCGGCCTCAACAAGAGCATCAACACGGTCCATAGAGTCACCGGTCACGCCTACACCTGCGGCAACGCGCAGACGGCCGAGTTTGTCTTTGCAGGCATTGGGCTTGTCTTTGGCTTTGGTAATGTCTTTATAGGTAACAAGACCGACAAGGCGGTTGTCTGAGTCGACCACCGGGAGTTTTTCGATCTTATGCTGCTGAAGTATGCGGGCAGCTTCTTCAAGGTTGGTTGACTGGTTGGTCACAACCAAATCGTCTTTAGTCATGACCTCGTCTATCGGGCGAAGAGGATTCTGCTCGAAGCGGAGGTCGCGGTTGGTGACAATGCCGACAAGTTTGCGGTCTTCATCGACAACAGGAATTCCGCCGATATGATACTCTTTCATCATGTTGAGGGCATCAGCGACAGTGCTGCCGCGACGAATGGTGACAGGGTCGTAGATCATGCCGTTTTCAGCACGTTTGACAGCGTGGACCTGACGGGCCTGCTCGGCGATCGACATATTCTTGTGGATAACACCGATGCCGCCTTCACGTGCTATGGCAATAGCCAAGGCTGCCTCGGTGACGGTGTCCATAGCGGCCGACACAAGGGGTACGTTCAGCGTAATGTTGCGGGAAAATCGGGTGGAAAGGTTCACTTCGCGCGGAAGCACTTCCGAATAAGCCGGAATAAGGAGGACATCATCGAATGTCAGTCCGTCCATTTTTACTCGATCAGCAATAAATGACATATAACGATTAAAATTTATTGCGTGCAAAGTTAATCAAAATTTTCCATTCAACTGATAATGTCCGGCCAAAAATATTTGTGCTTTCACCAATATTATTTACTTTTGCATTATGGATGTGCCGGTCAGTGGCATGTCTTGATTGTCGAGATACGACCTCGTCGGATCTGCTCCAGAGTCCTTAACGTTAAGAGTGTTATTAAACAACGACCTCTAAAAATACATTTCAATATGAAAATCGCTGTAATTGGTGCCGGTGCAATGGGTGGAGCTGTAGCTTCAGGTCTATGTGCCGCCGGGTGTGATTATAAAATTACGGTATCAAACCCTTCGCCTGGTCCTTTGAAGCCGTTAAAGGAAATGGGCATTGCGGTTACGTCAGACAACACAGTTGCTGTGCGCGATGCGGATATTGTGATCCTTGCGGTAAAGCCGTGGATAATTGAGTCGGTCATCGCAGAAATCAGACCTGTTCTCGATTATAACCGTCAGGCTGTGGCTGCGATTGTGGCAGGTGTGCCAGGGGCGCAATTGTGTGAATGGTTTTTGAAAGATTCCGAATTGCCTCAACTTATGATTGTCATGCCGAATACTGCAATGGAAGTTGGATCGTCAATGACCTTTATAGTTCCGGTTAATGCCGGTGAAGCATCGGTAAGCGCAGTGGAAGGCATATTCAATAGTCTTGGCACTTCAATGGTGATTGACGAGGCTCATCTGCCTGCGGCGACAGCTTTGGCTTCATGCGGCATCGCTTATGCCATGCGCTATGTCAGAGCGTCTGTTGAAGGCGGGGTAGAACTCGGTTTTAAAGCTTCACAGGCGCAGCAGATTGTCCTTGAGACACTCAAGGGGGCGGTGGCCTTGCTCCAGCGCCCCGGTTCACATCCGGAGAGTGAGATTGACAAAGTCACCACTCCCGGTGGACTGACAATCCGCGGACTGAATGAAATGGAACATGCCGGATTCACATCCTCTGTGGTCAGAGGGCTGAAAGCCTGCGTGAAGTGAAAAAAGAAAAGCATCAGATTCAATGAATAACGATATTGCAGATTCGCGCCGGATTGTGGTCAAGGTTGGAAGCAACGTGCTGACCCGCTCAGACGGCAAACCGAATGTCACAAACCTCTCGTCGCTCGTTGACCAGATCGCGGCCTTGCGTGGTCTCGGCCATGAGGTCATACTTGTTTCGAGTGGAGCAGTGGCCTGTGGCCGCGGGGTTTTGAAACCGCAGCGACAACTCGATGCTGTGGCCCAGCGTCAGCTTTATTCCTCGATAGGGCAGATACGTTTGATAAATCTTTACAACAGCCTTTTTTCGGAATATGGCTATGTGGTGGGGCAGGTGCTCACGCAGAAGGAAAATTTCGGCTCGCGTGAGTCATATCTCAATCAGCGCGCATGTATGCAGACAATGTTGGAAAACGGAGTCATACCGATTGTTAATGAAAATGACACGGCTTCTCTGACAGAACTGATGTTTACAGACAATGACGAACTTTCGGGGCTGATTGCGGCGATGATGGGTGCTGACGTGTTGATAATTTTATCTAATGTTGATGGCATTTATGACGGCTCACCTTCAGATCCTGCATCCAGACTAATTGAAAAGGTTGCGGCCGGAACAGATCTAAGTTCCTGTGTCGTATCCTCTAAAAGTGGTTTTGGCCGTGGCGGCATGGGGACAAAGTGTGGCATAGCCCGTAAACTTTCCGAAGAGGGTGTCACGGTTTATATAGCACGTGGAGACAGAGCGGATGTGCTTGTGGATCTGATCTGCCGTCCGCAGACTGTTCCCCACACCGAGTTTGAAGCTTGCCCGCAGACCGTCAGCAATATCAAGCGCTGGATAGCCCATAGCGGAAGTTTTGCCAAAGGTGTTATCCGGGTTGACGACAAGGCTGCCTCAATTCTTCGGAGCGACAAGGCTGTCAGCCTGCTTCCTGTCGGAGCTGTGTCGGCTGACGGTGACTGGGAGGAGGGCGACATTGTGACCTTGCTGACTGAAGCTGGTGAAACAATAGGCTATGGACGTGCCGCCGTTTCAGGTGCCGATGCAAAGAAAATGGCAGGCCGCCGTGGTGGCAGACCGCTTGTGCATTATGACTATCTTTTTATTGAATGAGCGGACTGATATCCGGATTCCGTCTCATAGTTTACATAATAGGTGCTTATGACAGAAGATTATAATGAAATATTCCGCCGGGTGAAAGATGCATCGCGGACAATTCCGTCACTGACTGACCGGGAACGGTCTGAAATCCTATGCAAGATTGCAGGTGAGATCGAAGAGTGTCAGGAACTGCTTCTTGCCGCCAATCAGAAAGACCTTGACCGTATGGACAGAACAAATCCTCTCTATGACCGCCTGCAGCTTAGTCCTGAAAGACTCGGTTCCATAGCGTCAGATATGCGGAATGTTGCGTCACTCTCATCTCCGCTTGGCGAGGAGATCGAGAGACGTACCCTACCGAACGGGTTGCTGATACGGCGTGTGCGTGTGCCGTTCGGAGTGATAGGCGTGATCTATGAAGCCAGGCCAAATGTCACATTTGACGTGTTCTCTCTGTGTTTTAAAAGTGGGAATGCCTGTGTGCTTAAAGGGGGGCGTGATGCAGAAAATTCAAATGAAGCAATAGTCTCACTGATCCGTCGGGTGCTTTCTGGCAATAACATTTCCCCCGATATTATCTCGCTTCTTCCTTCTACTCATGATGCTACCGGCGCGTTGCTGAATGCTGTCGGCTATGTGGATGTCTGTATTCCACGCGGAGGCCGCCGGCTTATAGATTTTGTCCGTGACAACGCGCGTGTGCCTGTGATTGAGACCGGAGCAGGGGTGGTCAGTGCGTATTTTGATAAATCCGGTGACCTGAAAATGGGATGTGATATAATAGCCAACGCCAAGACGCGCCGTGTGAGCGTGTGCAATGCGCTTGACACTTTGATTATCCACCGCGATCGTCTTTCAGATCTTCCGGTTTTGTGTGAGCGCCTTGCATTGAAGAATGTGCATATATATGCCGATGCCGAATCAATGTCTGTTTTGCGCGGATCCTATCCCGAATCCTTGCTGTCTCCGGCCGGCTGTGATACTTATGCGACCGAGTGGATGGATTATAAAATGGGTGTGAAAACTGTTGCTGATCTCAATGAGGCGATCAGGCATATTGCCGTCTATGGGTCCGGGCATAGTGAATGTATAATAACGGATGACGGCTCTGTGGCCGACAGATTTCAGCAGGAGGTCGATGCAGCATGTGTCTACGTCAATGCCCCGACCAGTTTTACTGACGGCGCGCAGTTCGGGCTTGGGGCTGAAATCGGCATCAGTACCCAGAAACTCGGACCGCGCGGACCTATGGGATTGCGGGAAATCACAACTTATCGTTATATGATCAACGGTAACGGTCAAGTGCGCCCCTGAGGGAGTAAAGAGGGCGTTGAAATGTGCAATTCCCTAAAATGCGGTTATTTCCGGCAGATCTGAAATAAACAGACGGCTGCGTTCCCAAATCGGAATACGCAGCTGTCTGTACTATCAGTTATTTATCGAAATTTTGCTTTGTCAGATCATTGAAGCGATTACATCTTTGATCTTCTGTGCAAGAGCGTCTGCCTCAGCCATTGTGGCAGCTTCACTATAGATGCGGATGATAGGTTCGGTATTGGACTTGCGAAGGTGAACCCACGAATCCTCAAAGTCGATCTTCACGCCGTCAATATCAGTGATCTGCTCGCCTGCGAATTTTTCCTTGACAGCTGCAAGGATTGCATCGACGTTGATTTCCGGAGTGAGTTCCATTTTGTTTTTGGCGATCTCATAAGCCGGGTAAGTCTTCTTAAGTTCGCTCACCTTCTTGCCGCTTTTGGCAAGGAGGGTAAGGAAGAGGGCTACGCCTACCAATGCGTCACGGCCATAGTGTGCTGCGGGATAGATGACACCGCCGTTGCCTTCGCCGCCGATGACAGCGCCTGTCTCTTTCATCTTTGTAGTTACATTGACCTCTCCGACTGCCGCTGCGGAATATTCACATCCGTGACGGTGTGTGACATCGCGTAATGCTCTTGAAGAACTGAGATTGGAGACTGTTGAACCCGGTGTGTGGGCGAGCACATAGTCAGCTATCGAGACAAGAGTATATTCTTCGACAAACATTTCTCCGTTCTCCATGACAATTGCAAGACGGTCCACGTCAGGATCGACAACGAAACCTACGTCAGCCACACCTTTGGCCATCAGTCCTGAGATCTCAGTCAGATTCTGAGGTATGGGTTCCGGTGTGTGGGCAAATTTGCCGTTGGGCTCACAGTTGAGTTCAACAATGTTTTTCACTCCGAGTGCGCGGAGTAGCTGGGGGATAACCACACCACCTACGGAGTTGACAGCGTCAACAGCCACTGTAAAGTTAGCTTTGCGGATAGCCTCCACATCAACAAGATCAAGTGCAAGCACCTGCTCTATATGGCGAAGATTATATGTATTGTTGGTGTATTCATGGCCGAGGTCATCGACTTCCGCGAAGGTGTAGGCTTCTTCTTCAGCTATGCGGAGCACCTCTTTGCCTTGCGCGTCATTCAGAAATTCTCCGTTTTCATTGAGAAGTTTCAGCGCGTTCCACTGTTTGGGATTGTGGCTTGCGGTAAGAATTATTCCGCCGCAGGCTTTTTCTGCGACAACCGCGATTTCAGTTGTCGGGGTGGAGGCCGGACCGATGTTGATCACATCGAAACCCATTGCGGTCAGAGTGCCGACAACTATGTCATTGACCATTTTGCCACTGAGGCGGGCGTCGCGGCCGACTACGATAGTGCGGTTTGTGCGGCTTGTGTTTGCTGCGATGAATGTTGCGTAAGCGGCGGTGAATTTTACAATGTCAAGTGGAGAGAGGCCGGTGCCGGGAGCTCCTCCGATTGTACCGCGGATTCCTGAAATGCTCTTGATGAGTGACATGAGTGCTATTAGATCATTGATTTATAATAAGTGATAGTGTAGAGGTAAGGGACAACGTATGACATATCGGTTTCCGGACCGGCTTGCGATTTGATTACGATGTTCACCTTTGAGTTGTAGCCAAGGAAATAGAGCGGGCGCTGGATGCCTGTTCCGTATTGGGTTGACTCGCTCACACTTGTATTTTCGAAAAGGAAAAATGTCGACTGGGAATTCATTGAGTCCGCATTGCCGGAGCCGATTAGAGTGTTGTCAGCTCCGACCACATAGTAGAACAGATTGTATCTGGTAAAGCGGAAGTAGACGCGGTCGTTTTTCTTTGGTTTTTCATCGGTACCGACAGAAATGACCTGCATGTAGACGTTTGAGTCATCGTCGATCCGATAATAAGGAGCGTCTTTTGACGGATCTTTTTCAAGAGAAGCCATTATCTCTACGATGGCCTGTTCGTAAGCGGCTTCGTCAGCTGCTGTCTGGCCTGATTCCTCATACATTTTTTCTGCGATGTCACGGCGGGAAATGAAAACTGAATCAGAAGGAACGTAATTGACCACGTGGTGGCGTACCAGAAAGTCGTTGACTACATAATTTTCATCAGCGAGAAGTTCTGCATAACTTTTTGAATCATCGCAGGAACTTGTCAGAAATGCAAGTGCGATAATGGCGAATATGGGGAAAATTAACTTTTTCATTGAAGATATTTGTCGTAAGTTGGAATAATTTCAAGTAGTTTCTGAAGTGCCTTGTCAAGAGGTCCGTTAAATTCGCCTCCGGCGGCATTTGTGTGCCCTCCGCCTCCGAAATGCTCTTCGCAGATGCGGCTGACTGAAAACTCTCCTTTGCTGCGCATTGAAACTTTCACGCAGTTTTTTGCATCTTCGCGCAGAAACACGGAGTAGGTGACCTCAGGCATTGAAAGCGGGATATTTACAAGTCCTTCGGTATCTCCTTTTGAATAGCCGAATTCTTTCAACTCATCCTCGCTGAGCATGATTACAGCGGCCCGGTGTGGCTGGAGAATCTGCATGCGGTATTGTGCAAACCCCATGATCCTGATCCTTGATTCGGATGATGTGTTCATCACAAGTTTATAGAGATTGTCTTTGTCAATCCCTTTGCGCATCAGGTCATGGATGATGAGATATAGATCGGGATCATTTGAATTGTAGGAGAAATTGCCGGTATCGGTCATCATGCCGGTATAGATGCAAGCGGCCGAGTTTCTGGTGAGATGACGTGTCCAGCCTGCTTGCCACATGAAGATATAAAGCAGGGCTGAAGTCGAAGATATTTCAGGGCGTGAAATTACTATCTCACCTTCTATCCGGGGATCAAGATGGTGGTCGATCACAACCTTTTTTGCCGGAGATTTGCTTATGGCATCAGACAATCGGTCGACCCGTGTAATGTCATTGAAGTCAAGACAGAATATGAGGTCGGCATCGGCAATCAGGTCATGGACGCGGTCTCCGTTGCGGGTAGCGGCAACTATTTCGCGTACGCCGGGCAGGAATTGCAGGCTTCGCGGAGCGCAGTCAGCTGTGACTACAGTTGCGTTTTTCCCAAGGGCCTTTAGGATGAACCAAAGTGCGCATGATGAGCCTAAGGCATCTCCATCAGGGCTTACGTGACAGGTGATGACAATGTTGCGAGAGGCCAATACGAATTGTTTGACCCGGTCGACAACCGCCGGATCAAGTTCTGTGAAAAAACGTGAATGTCTCTTGAATTCTGCCATAATGGTTGCAAAATTACAAAAAAATGACGGATTTTCAGTCTTGCGAAACGCTAAATATCATTTATTGTATTTTCAAGATTTTATTTTTTGGTAAAATCAGCAGGAAGCGGGCGCCTTTGGTGTAAGTTGTGTCCAGAATGACATCACCTCCAAGTATTCTTGCAAGCAAGCGCGAGATGGTCAGGCCAAGCCCTGCTCCTTGTGTCTCCTTGTCGAGTTTTACGAAGCGTTCGAAGATCAAATCTTTCTTATCGGCCTTTATGCCTATTCCGGTATCCGTTACGCTGAATGTCACTGTCTCTTTCTCGCTGTCAACGCTGTAAGCGAGCGTGATGCTTCCTTTCGGAGTGAATTTTGCAGCGTTAGTGAGCAGGTTCAGTAATATCTGGTGGACGCGTTGAGGGTCGGTAAACAGACATATGTAAGGCGAAGCTGTGTCAAACATGAGGGCTACGTCCGGACTGAGGCGGTGGCGCACGCCGTCAAGCACCATCGTACAGAGCGGACGCAGTTCGACCGGGCGGTTATGGACTGGTACGGACTCGCTGTCTATTTCAGAGATATGTAGCACATCATTTATGATTGTTGACAATAGTTCGCTGTTGAGTTCCACCAGTGAAGAGAAGCGTTCAAGATATTTCTTGTTTGAGGCATCAGAGCAATCTGTGATTAATTTGCAGTATTCATTGATGGCTTTGAGCGGAGCTTTGACTTCATAACTCATGTTTTTGATGAAGTCGGTTTTCATATAATTGGCTTTCTTGGCTTCATCACGGGCTTTGAGCAGATCTGATTTTGACTTTTCAAGATGGCTGCTTTCTGCTCTCAGTGCGCGGTTGCTCTTGTCAAGTGTGCGGGCGAGTTTCCGATTGTTGCGATAGAGTCTGAAAAGAATCACTACGGAGATCAGCAATATGAATATTGCGACAGCTGCAATCGCAACTATCATATACATGCTTTCAGCTTCGGCATTCTGTTTTTCAAGTTGGAGTTTGTCATAACTGTTGCGCATTTCGTATGAGTCATAAATGACCTGTAGCTCTTTATATTTCTCGTCGAGGCGTTCGCTCAGATATGATTCGAGCTTCTTGTTGTAGCGGCGCGAGGCTTCAAGCAGTGTCTCTTTATCATTGACGGCTTCGGCGCACTCGATTTCATTTCGCAGGAGCTGCATGAGTCTATAAGAACTGTTAGTCACATAGGGTGTATTGATGCAGTGCTTTATGTGTTCCAAGGCTTGCGCATAGTTCTTGATCGCCATGTTGTAGAAAATCTGTGGGCCGGGGTAATTTCTGTTTGTTTCTGCAACCTCCGGATTTTTAGCCACAAGCTGCATGGCGAGCTTATAGTACTTTTCTAATTCGGGCTGACTCAGTTTTGTGTGGTTTGACAGTATCCGCTGATAGATGACATAGCGAGAAGAGTCATAGTTGCGGAAATACCGCCCGCGGTCTTTATATTGTTTTTCCAATTGGCGGATTGCCTCCAGTGTCTTTCTGTCACATTGATATGCTTTTTCAAACTGGTTGGCCTGACTGTAGATAAGTGCGGCATGTACGTAATAGGCGTTATGAAGAGATATCGCTGATGCCGGCAACTGCTGGATCAGGGTGTCAAGCTTATCGACATAGCGGGTCAGCATGGCGTCGGAACCGGTGCGCGAGAGCATGGTGCAGATGGAGTGTAGCAATACAGCCTGATCGTATATATCTGTAGGTTGGTTAAGTGTATGCGTATTGATCAACTCCTGAAGCAATTCACGCCGTTTGGCTTCTGACGCGTGATTGGCCCGATGTATGTTTCGGGCAAAGCGCAGGAAAGTGCGGGTCTCTTTCAACTCGTCAGATGATGCGCGGTAGGGGCTGTCAACAGTCGGAGTGGGACCGTCATGATAGCTGAGGGTTTTGTTATATAGCTCCATCAGCATGGAGTCGTTAGCCAAATAGCGGTTGGCGAGTTGGCGGAGTATGTTGAGAGCGGCGCTGCTGTTGCCTGCACGGTTGGCGACATCGAATAGTTCCAGACCAAGCAGATTGCCATTGGCTCGTGGAAGCACGTCATATAGATTTTCCATGATCCAGAGAGAGTCTGCCGGGGTTTCGGCCTTAGACAGGCAAATGTAGAGAGAGTCGGCTATTTGTTTCTGAGTCTCCTCGGTGGTCGCGGTGCTGCGGACGGACAGAAGAAGAAACAGGCATGCAAGAAATATGTATTTTGTGCTCATGACGGTAGGAATGGTCGAGTGGTGGCGGTTTGTCGATTTTGATAGCTGCCGTGCCTGTCAGCTGTCAAGTCCCAGACCTGGGCGCTTGACAACGGTAATTATTTCATCCGGAGTGTTGACGATGTTGTCGGCGTGGTGGTCGCGCAGTTCTTTCACAGACCGGAATCCCCAGCTTACTCCGCATGAATCCACGCAGGCCCTGCGTGCGGTCTCCATATCGACTCCGGAATCACCCACGTATAATACTTTCGACTTTCGGGTCGGACATTTGGCCAGGATCTCAAAAACAATCGAAGGATCTGGCTTTGTCGGCACGCCTTCTTTCTGGCCTTCTACAGCACACCAGTTGATATCAGGGAAATAGTGACGGATCAGAGACACGACTGCTGCCTGGTATTTGTTTGATGCAACGGCTAATTTAAGCCCCATTGATTCGAGTTCTTTAAGCAGTTCAGGGATGCCGGGATAGGGTTTGGTCAGATCGGTTTTGTGCTCGTTGTAATATTCAGTGAATTTCTCAAGGACCTTGGCCACGGTTTCCGGTGTCTTGTCGTCTTCCGGCAGTGAGCGCTCAATCAGGCGCGTGATTCCGTTGCCGACAAATTTTGTGTATGAACTGAGATTGTGTTCTGGGTAGCCGAAAGATCTGAGCGCATAATTGGTTGCGGCACCAAGATCGGATATGGTGTCAAGCAGAGTTCCGTCGAGATCGAAAATGACGAGCTGTTTCATGCTGTTTGGTGATATGTTGATATTGACCGGGATTATCCGGTTTGTAATTGTCTGTTGAATGAGATGTCAGAATGGATAGCCTACGGCAAAATGGAATGTGGCGTCACGGTGCCAGTTCGGGTGGACTATGGGCCATCGTTCCTGGCCGGTTGCGGGGTTGTGGGCTTTCATGCCGAGGTCAAGACGCAAGAGGAAGTAAGTGAAGTCGAAGCGCAGGCCTAAGCCATAAGCGGCAGCGATCTGTTTCCAGAATGTGTCGAGATGGAACATGCCTCCCGGCTGGTTTTCGTAGTTGCGTATTGTCCATATGTTTCCGGCATCTACAAAGACTCCACCTTCAATTACCCAGAAAAGTTTGGAACGGTATTCGAGACTCAGATCAAGGCGGATGTCACCACACTGGTTGATGAAGTCAGTCACTGAATTGCGTGAGTCATAACTTCCGGGACCGAGTGTGCGGACTCCCCATCCTCTGACGCCGTTGGCTCCTCCTGCATAGAAGCGTTTTTCGAATGGTAGGACTGTCGAATTGCCGTAAGGCACACCAATGCCGGCTCCGGCGTGGAATGCGAGTGAGTGGCGCTGGTTGAAGTTGCGGGTGATAGCATAGTCCACCTCTCCTTTTACATATTGGGAATAGTTTATGCCGAACACATTGTAGGAACCGTTGTCTTTCCTTGCGTTTGAGAGTGATGAGATGGCATAAAGGAGGTTGCCGGCGGTTTCTACAGAAGCACGGAGGGTGTAGACTCTCGGCTGGAGAGTGTATTTTCGCAGCAGAGACGACGGTATCCTCTTGTTGGTGTAATAATAGCGGTATGCCATGCTCATGATGAAATGGTCCTCATAGCTGTAGCGCAGCAGTGGATTGTCAGGAGCTATCTGGTCAAGAAAGTCAAGAGTGCTTTCAGGCAGATAGACGTAATTGATGTCTATCAGGTCGAAATTGTGGCGTCGCGTGTTGTTGCGGTTTACCCATTTGTATTTCCATGCTGCGCCGGCTATTATTCGGGTGTATTCCGGCCGTTCCTGATAATTGAATGAGAGGGCGAACTCTGTGTCGACATTGAGTTTGTGTTTGACGCTCTGAGAGGCGAAGGGGAATTCAAATTTCGGGAAGGTAATGCCGATTTCTCCTGCATATTCTGTGTAACGGTCGTTGATCAGGCCGTTGAACTTGCCTGAAAGGCTTTCGTAATTCATGCGCAGGCGGGCTGTCAGAAGCTGAGACCCCTTGGCGAGATTGCGGTGCTGGTATGTGGCTCCAAGCCCGAAGCCGAAATCACCTTCCGAGTTTGTGCCTTCGACGTCGAATGTGACTGACTGTTTTTTGCTTCGTGCAAGCAGGATGTAGGCATCCAGTTCATGCCGCCCGTTTTCGCTCCCGGTCGGAACTAATTCGATGTTTATTGATTTCAGTATGCCTAGCCTGGCGAGGGCTTCGTATGTACGGTCTACATCCGAGGCCCGGTAGAGGCTGCCGGGAGTTATAAAGCATTTTTGCTGTAGGATTCCCGGTTTCAGATAATGGTCTTTGCCGTAGATGACAGTGATGTCTTTATAGACAACAGTGTCACCTGCGATATCTGATGATGAGTTGTAGCCGGAATTGCTTGTAACGAAATATACCTTGTTTATATAATATATATTGTGATTTGTCGTGCTGTCGGCTGGCTGTGGTTTGTTGGCTGAGTTTCTGGGAGCCCGGACTGTAAGGGTGAGATCTACATCCTTATTGAATTCAGATGTATCGGCATAGAAAGTGATATATTCCTTGTTGAAGGAATAATATCCGTGCTCGCGGAGTCTTTGGGTGATAAGTGCGCGTTCGGAATCAAGATTGTCGCGGTCAAAGCGATCGCCAGGATGGATTGAGAACTGGGCGGAGTCGGCAAGAATCAGTTTTCTGACTGCTGAATCGGGAATTTCATGGCGAATAATCGCAATGCGTCTGGGCTCACCGGTGTTAATTTTATAGGCGACCTTGATTTTCTTTTCAGCCGGCATCATCATGGTGTCAGCAGTTACTTCTGCTTCAAGATAGCCACGGTTCACAAGAGCGAGCCTGAGTTGCCTTACAGATGCGTCGGTAAGCGATTGAGAATATATGACCGGAGCCTGCCCCATGCGACGCACCCAGCGGTTATACCATTTTGTCGAGTCTTTGCCTGACAGGTTATAGGTGCCTAACTGGAGTTTCCAGAAGCCTAACACCTCATGGTTCGGCGACTGTTTCAAATAGTTTATCAGATCATGGCTACTTACGGATTTATCGCCGGAAATCTCAATGCTGACATCGTCGAGCATGTATTTGCCGCGTGGCACATGACGGGTCGCACTGCAACTCCACAAGGTAATGAGAGCACACAGCGAGACAATGGTCATCAGGATTTGCGATTTTCTACGCATATTAGTGTACAAAATTACATTTCCCTGCTCAAATAACCAAGCCGAAGGCTTAAAATCGCAGTCAGCGCAGGCTGCTTAACCCGCCGGGAGCGATAAAAACATACAGTTTAATATTTAATTGCGAAAAATATTGTTGGGTATTGTGAAAATTTGTATTTTTGCACCACTTTTCCGATAATTCACACACAATATAATATCCGGCAAAGTCCAAGTGACTGATTTAACTGATTTTTTTGTTGACTTTACTCCGATTGCAGAGTGGATTCTTTATCTGATATTATTGCATCGGCCTGATAACCGGTTAAACACAAGGTTTTGCATGGATGTCATATATGGATTTAAATGACACCAATCATTATTTTAGACATATGTACAAATCCCTTTCACGACTGTCATTGACTGCCGTTGCCGTGGCATCTATGCCATTGACCGCATGTATTGATGACAATTACGACCTCTCGGACATTGACACAACCGCCGAGATCAAGGTGAACAATCTTGTTGTTCCTGTCAATCTTGACGAGATAACTCTGTCAAATGTGTTTGATCTTGATGACGAAAGTGTGGTCAAGGAAGTCGACGGCATATATGCAGTGCTTGTCGATGGAGAATTCAAATCTGAAGACCTCAAGGTCAATCCTGTCTCGCTTGCCCGTCCGTTCATCCCTGACGCATCAACCACAATTTCTCTTGTCAACGGAAATACCGACATCGTTATCCCTCCGCTGGGCATCGGGGAGCAGAGTTTTACTTATAGTATAGAAGGCTTCAATACATCGTTTACCTATACGTCAGCAACTGTCGACAAAAGCATCCGTTCGTTGTCAAAGATCGCTGTCGACTGGACCATTGATATCACCCTTAGTGTGCTTAATAGTGGAAAAGCATTCAAATCAGTGGCATTCCGCAATCTATATCTGAAACTTCCTGTCGGTCTTCATACGCCGGACTACGTTTCAGATAACGGAATCATATATCTGTCTGACATCAACCTCAGTTCAGGTGTCATGAGCCATAAGGTAACCATCCGGGTGGATGAAATTGACTTTGCAAAACTTGCTGGTCAGGGTCTCTATTCTTTTGTCCCGGATACTTCCGGTAAGAATCCCGGAACTCTCACCATCCGCGGAAGCATCGGGGTTGAGGACGGATATGTGGTTGCCGTGACAAACAATAACATATCTTCAGTCCCGACTCAGACCACTCTGACTCTTTCTTCTGTCGGATCTGACATAACAGTGAATGCTGTTGACGGTGAGATCTGTTATAGCATCAGCGATTTCAACGTCGATCCCGTAGCGCTCAATGATCTGCCTGATCTTCTGCGTCAGGACGAGACCAATATCACTATGGCCAACCCTCAGCTCTATCTTTCGATCAACAACCCCCTTGCAGGCTACAGCCTAGATGCAAGCAGCGGCCTTACCCTTACCGCATGTCGTGAAGACGGTAGCCGCAAGCCTTATTCTCTTGATGCAGGCGAGTTGATCAATATAGGCCATAATGCGGGCATTGCCGGACCTTACAAATTCTGTCTTGCACCTGATCCCTCGGCCGCAGGTTCGTTCGAAGGTTTTGCCAATGCTGTTCCGGTGCGCTATCAAGGGCTTGGCAATGTGCTCAGCGGCAACGGTCTTCCTTCAACTATCGAAGTGTCGTTTGATGATCCAAAAGTGGGCCCTGGCAAGGTTTCCAACTTTGCTGTTCCCCAGACACTTCAGAAGCTTGAGGGTGTTTATAAGTTCTATGCGCCGCTAAATCTTGGCGTAAATTCAAAAATCGTTTATGACGAAGTGACTGACGGCTGGAGTGACGAGACTCTTGACAAGGTTACAATTGAGAAACTCAAGTTAGGTGCCACAGTGTCAAACTCTCTGCCATTCGATATTGTTCTGTCCGGATATCCGGTTGATGAGCAGGGAAATCAGTGTAAGGATCTCGCCACTGGCAAACCTGTGGGCCTCGGCAGTATTACAGTGAGAGCCGGCGAGACATCCTCCATAGAACTCGAAAGCACAGGAACGATAACTGGCCTTGACGGTGTCCGCTATTTCGCTACAGCCGTAGTGACAAAAGACGGTGTCACTCTCCGTCCGGATGACACTATAAAGCTGACAGGCATCAAAGCAACTGTTTCAGGCTTCTATATTGACGAACTTTAACCTCAACCATACCCTTAAAAACATAGTAAGAAATGAAATCCAATATAAAAAATCTGGCCGGATGGGGGATGGCTGCGGTTATAGCCCTGTTTCCCGCAGGCCTTTATGCCCAGAATCTTCAGTCGGGATATTTTGATGACAATTACCTCTATCGTTTCCAGTCAAACCCGGCGTTCGGCAATGAGGGTCACGGTTTTGTGGCTATGCCCGGAATCGGCAACCTTAATGTAGCCACTAACGGAACAATCGGTATCAACCACATACTCTATAACGTCAACGGTCAGACCACCACTTTCCTTAACCCGGAAGTGAGCGCCTCGAAAGTGCTTGACGGGCTCAAAGACAAGAGCCGCCTTGGTGTAAGTCTGCGTGAGACTGTAATTGCGTTCGGATTCAGCGGCCTCGGTGGCTACAACACAGTGAGCGTGAATGCCCGTGCCGATGTAGGCGTGGCTCTGCCGAAAGATATATTCCGTCTGGCAAAACAAGGTGTCGAAAACTCCACCTATGATCTTTCAGATCTCAATGTGCGCGGAGCCGGATGGGCTGAAATCGCACTCGGTCACTCTCGTCAGATCAATGAGAAACTCCGCGTAGGAGCTACTCTCAAGCTTCTTGTGGGCGTCGGCTCTGTAGAGACCAATATCAATTCTGCCAAACTTCAGCTGCGCGAGGATACCTGGGTGGCCAATGTAGATGCCGAACTGCAGGGAAGCCTCAAGAACCTGAAGTATAAGACAAAATACAATGAAGATACTCACCGCGATTATGTCAACGGCGTTGAGGTCGAGGATTTCTCGCCTGTCAGCGGCTATGGCGCGGCTGTTGATCTCGGTGCCGTATATCGTCTCAACGACGACTGGGAATTCTCCGCTTCGCTTCTTGACCTCGGTTTCATCTCATGGAACAACAACCATGTGGCCTCGACCAATGGCAATCAGCAGGTAGTCACAGACGAATACACATTCAACGTCGACAACAATGACACATGGGACGAATTCAAGGACAATCTCTCCATGCTCTATCAGCTCGAAGACCTTGGCGACACCGGCAGCCGCACGTCAGGCATCGGTGCTACGATGAATATCGGCGCCCAGTACACTCTTCCGGTCTACCGTCGTGCAAAGTTTGGATTTCTGAACACAACCCGTGTCAACGGTCCGTTCACCTGGACTGACTTCCGTCTGTCAGCAAACGTAGAGCCGGTAAAATGTCTTTCAGCAGGTGTCAATTTCGGTGTTGGTACTTTCGGCGCGTCATTCGGCTGGATAGTCAACCTGAAAGTTCCAGGCTTTAATCTGTTTGTCGCTTCTGACCGCACTCCCTGCAAACTTGCAAAGCAGGGTGTTCCCCTCAATTCAAACGCTAACGTTAATTTGGGCATGAATATTCCGTTCTAACAGGCTGATCACAGACTCATATTGTCCCCGGCATGTGTGGCTTTGGCTGCATATGCCGGGGATTTCGTTTTGGCAGACTGTCTGGCGGCCACCATTTTAGATGCGGGTTGGAATTTGGATTTGTTTTTTTAGCAAGGGTTTAGTAATTTTGCAAAATTTCAAAGGAGAACCTCTTAAAAACAAGTATAAAAATTTTATAGACAGCAATATGAAAGGTAAGATGTCGCCGATGATCATTCTGATCATAGTCCTGGCAATTCTTTTGCTTATCGCCGTAGGGTTTGGAGTCACACAGGTGGCTTCTCTCAAATCAGAAGTGAATGAAGCCCGTCTTCAGAATGAAGAACTGCAGCTTCAGAACGAGCAGCTTCAGCTCTCCAGTGAGTTTGATATGCTTAATGCCGAGTTTCAGCAGTATGAAGACCAGGCCCAGCGTCTGGCCAACGATACCATTCTTGCTAAATATACCGCAGCCAAAGCCAAGGTTGAAGAGCTCATGAAAGAGCTTAAGAGCGAGAAAGTAAAGTCTCAGGCCCGTATCAATGAACTTCAGAACGAAATCTCAACACTCAAGGGGCTTCTCCGTCACTACATAGCTCAGATTGACTCACTGAATAAGGAAAACGCCGGTCTGCGCGCTGAAAATCAGGAGATCAAGGATCAGAACCAGCGCCTGTCATCGCAGGTGCAGGAGGTCACTCGCAACAATGAGACTCTCAGCGAGCGTATGACACTCGCCGAAAAACTCAATGTCACGGGTGTGACTCTTACGGCACTTAAGAAAAACGGCAAAGTTGAGAAAAACGTGACCAAGGCCAAGCAGCTGATGGTGACATTTACTATACCCCAGAACAACTCCACTCCTGTAGGGGAGAAAGTTATCTATCTGCGCATCGTGAATCCGGAAGGTCAGTTGCTCGGTGGTGCCGGTTCGTTCTCGTTCGAAGGCAAATCAGTGCCGTGCAGTGCACGCAAGAGCATCGAATATGCCGGCGATGAGATTGCCGGAATCAAAATTTACTGGGATGTGAACACAACTCTGACCCCCGGAGACTATACCGTGGAACTGTTCACTGACGGCTATCGTCTCAGCTCACGCCACTTCACATTGAAAAAATAATAGGGGAGATGGAGCATTTCTGGCAATCGATAGACAATGTAGAATTGACCCCTCTGACAGCGATTCTTCGCATAGTGGCCAGTCTGCTGCTTGGCAGCCTGATCGGGATCGAGCGTAAGCGCAAAGGGCAGATGGCCGGGGTGCGCACATTCTCGCTCATCTCGATGGGAGCCTGTATTGCCATGATGCTTTCAATTTACGTCTGCCAGGAAACGGTCGGACTGCTGCGTGGCGATCCGAGCCGTATCGCGGCTCAGGTTTTGTCAGGTATCGGTTTCCTTGGCGCCGGCACAATAATCCAGATGAAAGGCTCGGTCCGCGGTCTGACCACCGCCGCCGGCATATGGATTATCGCCACGATAGGCATGGCTGTAGGGTGTGGCCTTTACCTGATCGCATTCGTGGCTACGCTGCTGGTGCTTTTCGTGCTGACGATTCTCGAACAGATCGAACATCGGGTCAACGTTGGGAATGAAGCGCGAACAATCCGGCTGAAAGTCAAAGGAATCGTGAAATCAATAGAGCCGTATCGCGATGTGCTTGCACGTTACAATATCCATCTCTCACGTGTGTATGTGGAATATGACTACGAAGCATCCACAACGCGGCTTAATCTGCTGATCCTTATCCGTGAGCACTCTGATTTTATCGAGGTCTTCTCGGCTCTCCATGACCTGCGCCCCACAATCTCCATATCTCTGTCAAATCAGGCTGATCTGAGCTGACACCAGTCAATACGACAATTCGCCTCTTACGCATGTTACTGAATCTTATTCTTGCCAATGCCACACAGGTGACTGAGGCTTTCAATGTAGAGGGCCTGATCCGCGATCTGGCCTTTCTGCTTATACTCGGTGCTGTAACCACCCTTCTGTTCAAGTGGCTTAAACAGCCGGTGGTTCTCGGTTATATAGTAGCGGGATTTCTTGCCAGCCCGAATTTTGAATATCTGCCGTCTGTAACCACAGAGGATAATATCGAATTCTGGGCCCAGTTGGGCATTGTGGTGCTGCTTTTCTCGCTCGGTCTGGAATTCAGTTTCAAAAAGCTTGTGAATGCCGGAGGGTCGGCTGTGGTGACGGCTCTGTTTATTGTCTGCGGCATGATGGGCGCGGGCTTTGCCGTAGGGCATATGCTCGGTTTTTCTCATATTAACAGTCTGTTTCTTGGAGGCATGCTGTCAATGTCTTCCACCACTATTATAATAAAGGCGTTCACAGACCTGAATCTGCGTCACCGCAAATTTGCCTCGCTGGTATTTGCCGTGCTTATTGTGGAAGATCTTTTTGCCGTGCTGATGATGGTGGTGCTCTCGTCAATAGCTATTAACAGCAGCGTAGAGGGCGGAGAAATGCTCTACAGCGTCAGCAAACTTGCATTCTTCCTGATCATCTGGTTTGTTGTCGGAGTCTTCGCGTTGCCGTCTTTGCTCAATTCCCAGCGCCGATTTCTGAATTCCGAAACCTTGTTGATCATATCAATGGGGTTGTGTCTTGGCATGGCTGTATTCTCGGTTGCCTGCGGTTTTTCCCTGGCACTCGGAGCTTTTGTGATGGGGTCGATTCTCGCCGGCACAAGTTTTGCCGAGCGCATCGAACGTGTCACCATTCCGGTCAAAGACCTTTTCGGCTCGATATTCTTTATTTCAGTGGGCATGATGGTTGATCCGGCTATCATCGCACATTATTGGCTTCCGATCCTGATTCTGTCGGCTGTGGTTATCTGCGGTATGATCTTTTTCGGTACAACCGGCATGTTGCTGACCGGTCAGTCATTGCGGGTGGCCATTGAATCCGGATTTTCGCTTACTCAGATCGGTGAGTTCGCCTTCATCATCGCATCTCTCGGCATGTCGCTTGGAGTCCTTGATGCGCAGATCTATCCTATTGTAGTAGCCGTTTCGGTGGTCACAACCTTTACCACTCCTTATTTTATCCGTATGGCCGATCCGACCGCCAATTTTGTGGAAGCGCATCTGCCAAGACGCCTGCACTTCCTCATTAACCGCTACACAGAGGAGGCTACAACTTCAGCCAGTGCCACCCGTCAGCTCTGGCATTCACTTTTCAAACGTTATCTCTGGCGCGTGGTCCTGTATTCGATAGTGCTCATAGCCATGTCGCTGATTTCGCTTGATTATATAGTGCCTACATTCACCGGACTCTTCCCGAACTGGGGGCGCCTGTTTGCTACCGTGGTTTCACTGCTTCTCATGGCTCCCTTCTTGCTGGCCATGACCTATCCGGCATCAAAGAAGACCGAGCGCGAGCGCCTGATCGCGGCCAATGCCCGGTATGACGTGCCTTTGATCGTCATGACCATAGTGCGTCTGCTTATAGCCATGACAATTCTCGTTTATCTTCTCAGCTCGATCTACTCGATGAAGGTGGGATGGACCATAGGGGTAGGGCTGTTCTTCATACTCGTTTTATCGTTTTCCAAATCAGCCCATAAGCGCATGGTCCGCATCGAATCGCGTTTCATCGACAATCTCAACGAGCGTGAGCTGCGGCGTAGCGGAGCCAAAAACCGCCTGGTGCCCAATATGCACCTTGCCTATATGACAGTCGGCTATAAATGTCCATTTGTCGGCGAACAGTTGAAAAACTCTGGGTTGCGCAGCCGTTTCGGCGTTTCGGTAGCCTCGATTCAGCGAGGTGGTGATCTGATAATGGTTCCCGGTGCTGAGGAACGGGTTTTCCCCGGTGACGTGCTTGGCGTGATAGGTACGGATGACGAGATTCAGAAACTGCTGCCGGTTGTGGAGGCTGCTGACGATGAAGCTCCTGAAGTCTCGGCAGATGACATCCGGCTGACAGGAGTCCGCCTGAAAGCCTCTTCGCCCCTGATAGGAAAGACGATAGTCAGTTCGAATTTCCGAAACGTCTGGGAGTCACTGCTTGTGTCAGTCCAGCGTGACGGCGATTACCTTCAGCCAGATCCATCAATCGTTTTTTCGGAGGGTGACACGATCTGGGCTGTAGGCTCTGTAAAGCGTCTTGCCGATATTGAGGGCTGATAATTTGCAAACTCGGTGGAAACATTGTAACTTAGAGGCGTAAAAATGATTGCAGACATGAAAATTATCAGACCCACCGGTGAACCATCCGGCCTGACGGTTGTTTAAAAATTGTAAATCGAAACATAACCCCTCAAATAGATAAAAGAAATGAAAGCATTAAACATTGTTCTCGCAGTTATCGGCGGCGCTGTTGCCGGCGCTACAGTTGGTCTTCTCCTTGCTCCTGAAAAGGGCGAAAAGACTCGTCGCAACATAGTGAAGTATCTTGAAAGCAAAGGCATCAAGCTTCAGAAGAGCAAACTCGAAGAACTGGCTGACGAAATCGCTGAAGAGATCGAAAAGTAAATCAATAATATTCAGTACAAAACTCTGTTAACACCCTAATAGTATTATGTCAAATCTGTCATTGCTCTATGCTTTTATCGGAGGCGCTATCGTCGGTGCCGGAGCCGCTGTGCTTTTTGCTCCTGAAAAGGGTGAGGATATCCGTGCGCGTATCGCCGATCTTCTCCGCAAAAAAGGTATCATTTGCTCTGATAATGAGATTGATGCTCTTGTCGAACAGCTCACCACTGAGATTGACGACTGATCCGTCTATCGAATTTTCATTGCCGCTGCATCATGGCAGCATAAACGCGTAGCTTTGTCGCCCCGCTGACTTCCGCTGAGACTGTGGGGCGACCAAGTGTCGCGAGTTCATCACTCTCTTACACTGTGCGTTATTTCGCACATTTATCATCTATGCCCGACAAACAACAGAATCAGTTCAGTGTGCTGTGGGCTGAATTGCGCTCCGCACTGAAGTTAAACATAGACTATGCCAGACTGACGGCAGCCGAAAAGCTTACCATGCTTCTTACAATGCTGTCATTCTCCTTGTTGGCATTTGTCCTCATTTCTCTGATCATGTTTTTTCTATCACTCGCAGTGGTGCGTTGTATCGCTACCGGGGTAGGCATGATCTGGGCTTATTTTATAATGTGTGGCTTCTATGTGCTTCTGCTTGCTGTGGCTCTCGCATTCAGAAAGCAGCTGATCATAAATCCGATTGCCCGTTTCGTTTCACGTCTTTTCTTCAATCCCTGACATCACAGTTATGAGTACAGCAAAGGAACTCCCTCACGAAAAAGCCGAATGGAAGGGCTATACACTTGATGAACTTCGCTATATGCGGGCCTATACTGCCGCCCGTATCGAAATCAGCCGTGACCGGCTGAAACGCAACTTCACCGGACTGAAAAAAGTCAATCCGGTGAAATCAGGGGGCATGCTTGGTAAGGTTCTTGGCACTCTCAGCTATCTTGACATAGCTCTTGTTACTTTCCGCCTCGGAAGCAAGGCATTCAAGGTAATGCGTTGGTTCAAACGAAAATAAACTATCATAATATAAACAAACAGAATAAACAAAGAACACTCTGAAGTGAACGATTACATAGAACTGCGTCTCGATGCAACCCCGTGTGACGAGACCCGTACCGATATTCTTGCCGCCCTGCTTGCCCAAGCAGGGTTTGAAAGTTTTGTGCCGGATGAAACCGGACTGACCGCATATATAAAGGCCGAACTTTTTGACCACAGAGAAATTGATTCCCTTTTGGCTGATTTCCCTATGGAGACCGCGTTTACAGTCAGCCGGAAACTTGTAGAGGGGCAGGACTGGAATAAGGAATGGGAGAAAAACTACTTTCAGCCGATCGTGATTGATGACCAGTGTGTCATCCACAGCTCTTTCCACAAAGACATTCCCGAATGCCGCTATGATATTGTCATAGACCCCAAGATGGCTTTCGGAACCGGCCACCATGCCACTACTTCGCTTGTCATCCGCCAGTTGCTTGCCATGAACCTCCAGGGGCTCAATGTGGTTGACATGGGCACAGGCACCGGAATTCTTGCCATCCTCGCAACCATGCGAGGCGCCCGCCGGGTAGATGCGGTGGAGATTGATGAATTCGCCTTTACAAACGCGGTGGAGAACATGCGTCTGAATTCCACTGAAACCGTTGAACTCCATCTCGGAGATGTTGCAGAACTTGCAAAGGTAAGGAATGTGAACCTGTTCATTGCCAATATCAACCGCAACATCATCACCGCAGACATTGCAGCCTATGCGGCCACTCTTGCCTCCGGAGCTACAATGCTGCTGAGCGGATTCTATGAAGAGGATATTCCCGTTATCATGTCAGCCGCCGAACCCCTCGGTCTTACCTATAAATCACACACTACCCTCAACCGCTGGTGCTGCCTGAAACTTTGCACAGCTTGAGCCAATCATTGCTAAATTATAAGTCTCGCCAATTATTGAGGCTATTAGGAGGAAATATTTTGTCTATTTTAGTGAATTTTGGCGGAAATTAAGTAATTTTGCACCCTCAAACGGGGGGACATTGGGGACCGTTGCCTTTATGCTTTCTTCCGATTGAATTGTTTCCAATAGAGAAAATCGGCACTGAGATGTGTCGGCATAACAGTATATATAGTAACTAAGGAAGTTTTCTAATGAATTTTGCAGCTTCTCTTGATTTCAAGCCGAAATTGGTTTCGACTCTGAAAAATTATTCCTTTGACAAGTTTAAAAACGACCTTGTGGCCGGTATAGTGGTAGGCATTGTGGCTCTCCCGCTTGCAATCGCCTTCGGTATAGCCAGTGGCGTCAGCCCCACAGTCGGTCTCATCACAGCCATAATAGGTGGCTTCATTGTTTCGGCAGCCGGCGGCTGCACGGTGCAGATCGGTGGCCCTACAGGTGCGTTCATCGTGATAGTCTACAATATCATTGCCAATTTCGGTCTTGAAGGACTGGCGGTGGCCACGTTGATGGCCGGACTCATCCTTGTGGCTCTCGGCATATTCCGCCTCGGAACAGTCATCAAGTTCATTCCTTATCCGATTGTGGTGGGCTTTACGGCAGGTATCGCGCTGACAATCTTCTCCACACAGATCAACGACTTCTTCGGACTTGGATTGAAAAACGTGCCGAGCGAGTTCATCCCGAAGTGGGGCATGTATCTTTCAAATTTCGGCAATGTCGACTGGATCACTCTCGGAGTAGGCCTTGCGGCTCTGGCAATCATCATTGTCACTCCCAAAATTTCTCGTCGTCTGCCAGGCGCACTGATAGCCATTATACTTGTGACACTGGTGGTGTCACTTGTGCCCGGTCTTCATGTCGAGACTATCGGCGATCGTTTCGGCTCACTATCCACTGACATACCAGAACCTCACGGATTTGAACTGAGCATGGCCACGATCAACCGCCTGCTCCCCTCGGCATTCACAATCGCGATTCTCGGAGCTATCGAATCACTGCTGTCAGCAACCGTGGCTGACGGTGTGACAGGAACACGCACCAACAGCAACACCGAACTTATCGGCCAGGGCATGGCCAACATCATCGTGCCTTTCTTCGGTGGCATCCCCGTCACCGGAGCGATTGCCCGCACAATGACCAACATCACCAACGGCGGACGCACCCCCGTAGCCGGTGTCGTTCATGCCATTGTCCTCTTCCTGATCTTCCTCTTCCTTATGCCTCTGATCAACCTGATCCCGATGGCCTGCCTTGCTGCAGTCCTGATTGTTGTCAGCTACAACATGAGCGGCTGGCGCACAATCCGTGCCATCTTCCACAATCCGAAGAGCGACATCTCAGTGCTTGTCCTTACCTTCCTTCTGACCGTCATCTTCGATCTGACCATCGCAATTGAGATGGGACTCCTTCTTGCTGTAATCCTCTTCCTGCGCCGTGTGATGGAAAACACTGAGATCAAAGTTTACTCCGAGCAGCTTGACATTGCCGAAGGTTCTGAAACCACACATCACGAGATGCTCAACGTCAACCCCGGTGTAGAGGTCTATGAAATCGATGGCCCGTTCTTCTTCGGTGTCGCCACAAAGTTTGATGAGCTGATGCGCACCACCATCGGCGAGAAGCCCAAAGTCCGCATCATCCGTATGCGCAAAGTGCCGTTTATCGATTCTACGGGCATCCATAATCTTGAAGTGCTCATCAAGTCATCGCATGACGAGAATATCCAGGTGGTTCTTTCCGGCGTGCGTGAGAATGTGCGCGCAGCGCTTGTCAACGCCGGTGTCAATACGCTCCTCGGCGATGACCATATCTGCGACCATATCACAAAGGCTGTTGAAATGGCCAATAGGCTGGCTCCTGCCTCAGCTACGGCTGCAGCCACAGTCTGATAAGAGCCTCTGAATAACGAAAAAGCCTGACACTCGCGTCATGTCCGCGGGCTGTCAGGCTTTTTTGTCACCGGTCGCTGTCAGCCGGCAGTGTGTTAAGAAGCTTTTGGTGTGTGTTATCTGGCGTATCTCTGTAATTCTTTGAGTGCCAAGTGGCCTTCATAGATAGCTTTGCCTGTAATGACTCGCCGCAGGCCGAGTGCGTCAAGGCGCTCGATGTCACGGATTGAGCTGATGCCGCCGGAGACGGTGAACACAACATCCGGAAACGCTTCCTGAAGACGTGTGTACATACCGAAAGCCGGACCTTCAAGCATTCCGTCTTTTGATATGTCGGTGCAGATGGCCTGGGAAAGACTTGACGGGATAAAACGGGCAAGCAGATCGTCAATCGTATCGGCTGTTTCCTCCAGCCATCCGCTGACGGCAACTTTGCCGTTGCGCACATCGGCTCCGAGTATCAGCTTCTCGCCGCCATAGGTCTGTAGCCATTCAGTCATCAGTTGAGGTTCGCGGGCTGCTATGCTGCCGATGATCGCATAGGTTGCTCCTGCGTTGAACACATCTTTCAGCGCCTGTCCGGTTTTTATGCCTCCTCCCCATTCAGCCGTCACTCCGTTGATGCGGGCAATCTGTTCGAGGGTGTGGAGATTACGCGGAGAACTTGCCTTGGCACCGTCAAGGTCAACGACGTGTATGCGTGTCAGCCCGTGGTCGGCAAAACGTTTCGCCATGTCTTCAGGCGAGAGATTATAGTCGGTGCAACGGTCATAGTCGCCTTGAGAGAGCCTGACGCACTTTCCGTCGATCAGGTCAATGGCAGGGATTACTTCGATCATCGTTTTTTTATCTGTTGGTGTATCTGGGGGATAGACTTGGCAGTGAACCGTATATGTTTTTTGTGGCATGCATGGCCTACAGTTTCAGGAAATTGGCGAGAATCCGCTCGCCGACATCACCGCTTTTTTCGGGATGGAACTGAGTACCGTAGAAATTTTCATATTTGAGCGCCGCGCTGAAAAGAGTGGTGCCATAGCGGGTGGTCGCGATGGTGTCAGGACAGAGATTGGCATAATATGAATGCACATAGTAGACATAGCTTCCCCGGCCGATATCTTTGAGCAGTTTCGATTCCAGATTGTTGATTCGGTTCCAGCCTACATGGGGCACCTTAAGACCTTCTTCTTCAGGGAAACGGCGGATATGGGCATCGAAGATCCCCAGGCAGTCAACATCTCCTTCCTCCGAGTGGCGGCACATAACCTGCATGCCTACGCAGATGCCGAGCACCGGATGGCGTAGATTGCGGATCACTTCACAAAGTCCGCGTTCCCGCAGACGTCCCATAGCCTCGGCATCGTTTCCGACCCCCGGCAGGAGAACCCGCGAGGCACTGCGTATCTCTTCCGGATCCGAGGTCAGTTTCCACTCGGCTCCGAGGCGGCTGAGGGCATTTTCTACCGAACGCAGATTGCCCATTTCGTAATCTATTATGGCTATCATATGATTCCTTTGCTTGATGGCAGGTTATAGCTGAACACGTCACGTCTGACGGCCATGCGTAGCGCACGGGCGAAGGCTTTGAACACACCTTCGATCAGGTGGTGGTTGTTTTCGCCGCGCGCGCTGATGTGGAGATTGCAGCGCATGGCGGAGCAGAGCGATTTGAAGAAGTGGCTGTACATCTCTGTAGGGGTGTCGCCTACATATTCGCGAGTGAACTCCACGTCCCATACAAAATCAGCCCTGCCTCCGAAGTCGATCAGTACAAGTGCTTTGCACTCGTCCATCGGCAGCACGAATCCATAGCGGTCAATGCCGGTTTTCGATCCGAGAGCCTTGTCTATCGCCTGGCCGAGCACAATGGCGATATCTTCCATCGAGTGATGTTCGTCTACTTCAAGATCGCCGTCACATTTCAGATCGATCGAAATTCCGGCATGGTGCGGGATCTGCCAGAGCATATGGTCGAAGAATTTCAAGCCGCTGTCTATCGCCGAGGGCAGATGCCCGTCAAGGTCGAGCGCCAGGCTGATGCGTGTTTCGGACGTGTTTCGTATTATTGAAACCATGCGGTCTGCCGAGAGAATATGGCGGGCAATCTCATCCCAGCTGTCGCTGACGAGTTCGCATCCGTCGATGTTTTCGGTGTTGCCGGCGTGGCCTATGAGTATGCCGCGTGCACCTAAATTGCGCGCGAGTTCGATGTCGGTCATCCTGTCGCCGATAACGAAACTTGTTGCCAGGTCATAGTCACCGCCGAGATAGGCGGTGAGCATTCCGGTGCGCGGTTTGCGGGTCGGAGCGTTATCAGCCGGAAACGAACGGTCTATCAGTATATCGTCAAACCTCACGCCTTCTCCTTCAAGAGTGGAGAGCATGCGGTTGTGGGCCGGCCAGAAGGTCTTTTCCGGGAATGAGGCTGTTCCGAGGCCGTCCTGATTCGAAACCATGACCAGTTCATAGCCGCGGTTCATCAGTGAGCGGAGCCCGGAGATTGCGCCGGGTACGAATTCGAGCTTCTCAAGCGAGTCGATCTGCTCGTCGGCCGGCTCTTTTATAATTGTGCCGTCGCGGTCAATGAAAATAGCTTTCTTTGCCATAGCTGAGTTGGTTTTGCATGAGTATAAAGTCGGTTCGTGGATATCAGAATTTTTCAAGAAGAGCCACCACGCGGGCATTTTCTTCGGGTGTGCCTACGGTGAAACGCAGGCAGTTGCCGCAGCCTGTTACCTTGTTGCGGTTTCTTACGATTACTCCGTGTTCTGTCAGATAGCTGTACATCGCATCGGCATCATCGACTTTGACGAGCAGGAAGTTGGCATCCGAAGGATAGACTTTTCTGACTTTAGGAAGGGCGGCCAGAGTCTTGGCGAGATAATCGCGTTGCTGTCTGATTTCCTCCACCTGGGGGCTGATGTCAGTTTCGGCGATGCGTCTGATCAGTCCGGCCTGTGTCGGACCGTTGACATTGTAGGGATACTTCACCCTGCCATACAGTTCGGCTATTTCAGGCACGGCAAATGCCATGCCCATACGCAGCGAGGCCATGCCCCAGGCTTTCGAGAATGTCTGCATCACTATCAGATTGTGATGTGTGGCTATATCTGCAAGAAGCGACGGCTCAGCCGAGAAGTCTATGTAGGCTTCATCAACCACCACCATGCCGTTGAAACTGTCGGCCAGACGAAGAATGTCGGCACGGCTGAATGAATTTCCGGTCGGGTTGTTGGGCGAACAGATCCACATCAGTCTGCTGTTTTCATCTGCGGCCGCGAGGAGCGCCTCTACCGGCAGAGAAAAGTCCTCGTTCAGTGCCACGCTGCGCAGTTCTACATCATTGATATAGGCGCTTACGGCGTAGACCCCGTAGCTCGGAGCTATTGCAATGGCATTGTCAATTCCGGGGCGGCAGAAGATGCGATAGGTGAGGTCGATGGCCTCGTCACTGCCTGCGCCACCTATAAATATATTATCGGCCGCTATGCCTTTCAACGCGGAAATCGCTTTTTTCAGCTCCTTCTGATGGGGATCGGGGTAGCGGTTGAGTCCTGAGGGGTAGGGGCTTTCATTGGCGTCGAGCCACACGGAGATGTCGCCACCTTTGAATTCATCACGGGCGGTCGAGTATGGCTCCAGAGAGAGTATGTTGGGGCGTACAAAGCTCAGAGGATTCATTGCGGTAAAGGTGTTTAGGTGTCGGATTGGGTGCGTACGCTGACAGCAAGCGCATGAGCGTCAAGCCCTTCGGCTTCGGCCATTGCGGTGATAGCAGGCGCGAGCAGTCCGAGGCCTTCGCGCGTGAGTTCCTGGTAGGTGATCTTGCGCATGAAACTGTCGAGGTTCACGCCGCTGTAGGCCCGCGCCCAGGCAGAGGTGGGAAGTGTGTGGTTTGTGCCTGACGCATAGTCTCCTGCGCTTTCCGGAGAGTAATTGCCTATGAACACACTGCCTGCCGCGCGTATCTCCTGGGCCACTGTCCAGGGTGATTTTATGGAGATGATCAGGTGTTCCGGCGCATAGGCATTGACAAAATCGATCATGTCATCGCGCCCGTCCATTACAATCAGACGGCTGTGGGAGAGCGATCCGGCCACAGAGTCCTCGCGGCTGAGTTTTTTTGACAGGCGGCTGATTTCAGCCTGCGTCTCTGACGCGATGCGCTCGGAGGTGCAGACGAGTATCGCCTGGCTGTCAGGCCCGTGTTCAGCTTGCGAGAGGAGGTCTGCGGCGATGAATGTCGGGTTGGCACTGTCATCGGCCATTACTAGAACCTCGCTCGGACCTGCGGGCATGTCAATAGCCACAGTTGCTGAAAGCTGCTGCTTGGCTTTGGTGACATAGCGGTTGCCCGGCCCGAAGATCTTGTCGACTTTCGGAATGCTTTCGGTGCCGAGAGCCATTGCTGCGATGGCCTGCGCGCCGCCTATTCTGTAGATCCTGTCTATGCCGCAGACAGCGGCTGCATAGAGTATCTCAGGTGCTATCGGACGGTTGCCGCTCTGCGGTGTGCAGAGTATTATCTCTTTGCATCCGGCTATCCGGGCAGGGCAGGCGAGCATGAGCACTGTGGAGAAGAGCGGGGCACGACCGCCTGGTATGTAAAGCCCTACGCGGTCAATGGCCACAGGCTTCTGCACGCAGCGGACGCCGGGCATTGTCATTACATCGACATCGGCCGGGCGCTGGGCCGAGTGAAAGCGTGTTATGTTTTCCTTGGCCAGGCTGATGGCGGCTTTGACTCCATCGCTGACCTTGGCGCATCCTTCGGCTATTTCAGCTTCCGAGACTTCGAAACAGCTGATTTCAGTGTGGTCGAAGCGCAGGGCCATATTGCGCAGAGCTTCGTCTCCACGCAGTCTGACGTCAGCGATGATTCCGCTGACGGCTTTGTCGACCGCCGGATCATCAGGAATGTTGCGCTCGGTAAGCCGCGGCCACTCGGCGCGCGGCGGATTTATATAGGTATCCATTGTTGTGTCTGATTAAGTGCCCTCTTATTTGACAATGTTTTCAAGCACGAGCACGAGTATGTCTTCGGCTCCGATGCCTTTCAGCTGCTCGATTTTTTCCCAAAGCTGCGATTCGGGGATCACAGCATGGAGCGAAAGCCATTCCGGATCAGCCAGATGCAGGATTGTAGGGCTTTTCATTCCGGGAAGAATCTTCAGGGCTTCGTCAAGCGATGATTTCGGCAGGTTCATGAGCACATATTTCATGCCACGGCTTTCGATTATAGAGCGGAAGCGGAAACAGAGCTTGTCAAGTTCCTCCTGCTTTTCGGCCGGAAGATCCGGTGTGGCTATCAGTACAGATTGAGATTCGAGCACAGACTCCACTTCCACGAGGCCGTTCTGTATAAGAGTGCCTCCGGAAGAAACAATGTCAAAGATTGCATCGGCCATGCCGATTGCCGGAGCTATCTCCACCGAACCGGTTATGGTGTGGATCTCGGCGCTGATCTCTTTTTCTTTAAGAAAGCGCGAGAGTATGGCGGGATAAGATGTGGCTATACGGCGTCCGTTGAACCATTCGAGCCCTTTGTAATCGGCCTCGCGTGGCACTGCGAGACTCAGACGGCAACCGCCGAATCCGAGCGGTATTATCCGATGGACATCCACGCCTTTTTCTTCCACTTCGTTGAGCCCGACAATTCCGAGATCGGCTGTGCCCATTGCGACAGCCTGTGGAATATCATCGTCACGGAGTAGCAAAAGATCTACTGGGAAGCCCTTGGCATGGGCGATGAGGGAGCGGCTCCCTACTGACGCCGAGATTCCCGCATCGGCAAGCAAAGCCATTGTTTTTTCGTTGAGGCGACCTTTGGCCTGAATGGCAATTCGTAACATATATTGTAATAATTCTTAGAAATTGATGCGCAAAGATACGGTTTTTATTCTAAAATGCAATCAAAGAGGTCGCTTTTACTCATGAAATCTTTCAAGTCGGAGAAATCCGCCGGCTGGCAACTTTCAGAAAGTTTGCATAGCTCGGAATAAGTTGTTACCTTTGTGAAGTACTCCTCGCGCTTTGATTAAAGAATACCATAAGAATGATAAACACAAACGGAGACAATGAAAAGACACGTGTAATCGTGTCATTGACATCTTTTCCTGCTGCGATACGATTTGTATTGCCGACCGTGAAATCAATTCTTGCAGGGTCTGTGCTTCCTGACAAAATTGTGCTTTATCTGACATATTCCCAGTTTGAAAATTGCGGAATTCCGCAAGATCTGCTTGACCTTGCCGATAAGAATCCGATTTTTGAAATCAGGGACTATGCCAGTGAAATAAGGTCGTATCGCAAACTGATTCCGGCGCTTAAGGATTTTCCGGAGGATGTCATTGTGACAATAGATGATGATACAGACTATCATCCAGACATGCTCGATAGCCTGCTCCGTCTTCATAAACGTTTTCCTGGCCATATTCTGGCTCACAGAGCAAAACGGATAGTGCCTGACAAACCATATCGAAAATGGCCAAAACTCAGGTGGTATCATTTTATCGGTAGTAAAATCAAAATCAGCCCGAATATAATTCAGACAGGAGTCGGAGGTGTGCTCTATCCGCCTCATTCGCTCAAAGCCGATATGCTTGACGAAAAAATGTTCACTACATTGGCTCCGACCACTGATGATATATGGTTCTGGGCGGCGGCGGTAGCTAATGGGCGAACAGTAATACCTGTGCCTTTCGGCCCTCACAATAAGCCTAAAGGACTTGGTAAGCCTCGCGAACTTGCTCTGAAGACAGTAAACTTTAAGTCCGGAACTGATCGTAACGACATCGCATTCAAAACTATTATACAAAGATATCCGGAAGTTAATAATCAACTTGAGAAATAAACGAAAAAGCAAGATATGGAAATAGATCTGGTTTATCTGTGGGTCAATGGTAATGATCCGCAGTGGCAGGCCAAACGCCAATCTGTAACAGGGGATATAGGTCATACTTCGGTAAACTGCAGAGGACGCTATATGGATAATGGAGAATTAAAATACAGTCTGCGTTCTATAGGGCTATATGCCCCTTGGGTCCGTAAGATTTTTATAGTCACGGATAATCAGGTGCCGGAATGGCTTGATACAGCTCATCCGAAAATTCAGATAGTAGATCATTCAGAAATTCTGCCTGAAGAAAGCCGTCCTTGTTTCAATTCTGTCATAATTGAAAATTTCCTTTATAAAATTCCCGGCTTGTCAGAATATTTTCTATATGGGAATGATGATATGCTCATCAATCGTCCCGTCACTCCAGAGACGTTTTTTGCAGCAGACGGTTTCCCGATTGTACGTATGAACCGTCGTCTATTCAGAAAAAGCTATGTGTGGTTTCGGCAGAAAATATTAAAAAAGAAATTGAGTGGATATAATCGTCAGATTGCCAATGCTGCCAATCTTGTAAACAGTAAATTGGGAATCTATTTTGGAGATAGGACTCATCACAATATCGATTCTTACCGCAAGAGCGATTATGAGCATGTCTATAATATGTTTAAGAATGTGATCAAGCCTACACTGGTTCATCATATACGGGATAATGAAGATATTAACCGTCACATATATTCTTATGTTCCACTGGCGGAAAAGCGTGCTCATGCTCAGTATGTAAATAAGAAGACATCGTTCCGTCTCCAGATCCATGAAGTTGAGCAATATCAGAAACTGGAAGAATATAATCCGATATTTTTCTGCATGAATGATTCTCAGTTTGCAACGGACGAGGATAGAAGGCGCTCAAGTGAATATCTGGAAAGACGTTTTCCGAATAAGTCGGAATTTGAAAAATAGTATGAAGTCAATGAAAGCTATGGAAGTGGATCTGGTTTATCTGTGGGTCAACGGCAATGATCCGCAGTGGCGCGCAAAGCGTAATGCGACAATAGGGCGGACCGAAGACGGTTCGGCTGTAAATTGCGAGGGGCGCTATGCCGACAATGATGAACTTAAGTTCAGTCTGCGGGCTGTGGAGATGTATGCTCCCTGGATCCGAAGGATTTTCATTGTGACAGACAATCAGGTGCCACGGTGGCTTGATGTCAGCAATCCGAAGATCAGGATTGTTGACCACACGGAAATCATACCGGCTGAATATCTTCCGACTTTCAATTCGCCTGTGATCGAACATTTCCTTTACCGGATTCCGGGGCTTGGAGAGCATTTTCTGTATGCCAATGATGACATGTTTATAAACAGGCCTGTCACTCCTGCCGATTTTTTCGGATCTGACGGTCTCCCGATACTCAGACTTAACCGCAGACCGTTCAGGAGATTGACCTTATTCTTGAAGAGCAAGCTGCTTAAACGCAAAATAAGCAACTATAACCTTACCATTCAGAATTCGGCCAGAATGGTAGAAAGACGTTACGGAGTCTATTATGGCGGAAAGACACATCACAATATAGATGCTTACAATAAGAGTTTCTGCCGCCATGTGTTTGAAGATGTGTTCAAGGATGAGATCGAACCGACGCTGACTAATCATGTTCGCAGTGACAACGATGTCCAGCGCAACATTTATTCCTATGCGGCTATAGCCGAGAAGCAGGGCCATCTGCAATATGTGTCGCAGAAAACATCGTTCAGATTTCATATTGACAATCATTCGCACTATGAGAAGCTTGAGAAATACAATCCGCTGCTTTTCTGCATGAACGACTCGCAGTATGCCGATCAGAATGACCGCGAGCGCGTTACAGAGTATCTCAAGAGCCGTTTTCCAAAAAAATCAGGGTTCGAGAAATAACCACGGTTGCAAGTTATAACAATCCGGCTCGCACACTGACAGCAGAATCTGTATGTGTGCGGGCCGGTCGGTGTTTATTCGGCTATGTCGTTTAGGTCATAGTTGTAAAAATAGTCCATCGGTATGGTGCGTTGCGTTCCGCTTGCCCGTCCGCGGTTCTGCTTTTCAATAAATTCTTCTTTTGATCTTACGGCGTAGTGGTTTACGCGGATCACGTCTTGCTGCGGTTCGCGTTCGCGGAAATTTCGCGTGATAGGATCGCCGTGCGAATCCGCAGCTATTCCGTCGATGCGCGCCGCTTCGTGGCATCCGGTCATGACGAACACTCGCCGCGGATCAACAATGCTTTTCACGTGGCGGTTGAGTCTGTGGCCGGGGAGTGAGTGGTGTCTGAACCGCTGCATTACCGGATCAGGCGATTTCTTTTCCGCGCCACCGCTGCCATAGATCAGCCAGTTGATCTCGACGGCAGGCGAGTCTTCGAAACGCTTGAGAAATTCCGGAATGGAACTGTCGGCTATCGGAACTATGAATTCGTCAAGGTCAATGAATGCGAGCCAGCGGGTGTCGAAGCGGTGACGGTCCATGCAGTCGTCATAGGCTGCTATCTGACGGCGATAGCCGGGATAGTAACAGTATTCCACCACACCGGACTCAATGTAGGGCCGGAGCACTTCGCGGGTGCAGTCGGTGCTTTCGTTGTCATAGATGTAGAACTTCTCCACGCCTTGGCTGATATGCCAGTCAAGCCATTCTTTGAAATACGGGCCTTCGTCTTTGGCTATGGCACAGACTGCAAGCCGACAGTCTGGCTTACGGTGGTCGCGTTTCAGACGGAATTTCAGTTTCAAGGCCTTGATGACACCGTAGCGCAGTATTCCGCGCCAGCGGTTCCTTGCCATTTTGCGGGGAATCAGCCCCGCGATTATTTCTGCAGCTACCTTGTTCATGCCGGGTGATTTTTTTGAAAGGTGGTTAGAATAACGTCTGGCATCAGTGTTTTTCGAAAAAGGCTATCTTGGCTTTGGCGTCTGTCTAAAGCTCAAAGCTCGACTTTTCGGGGAGAATGCTTTCAAAAGCATCGCGCACTTCTGCCATGATCTGGTTGTAGTTGCGGATATGAATGTTGTCATTGAGGCAGATGAGCGAATAAGACTGTTCGCGGATGGCTTTTATGGCTTTCTTCGATTTGATCATCAGCGGAAACATTTTGGTGTCGCTGTAGGTGTTGTAAGGCTCGAAGTTGCCTTTGCATATCTGCCATGTGCGGAAAAGTTCGGGAGTGTAGTCATCAGACGCGCGGAAACGGTTGACGGATGTGGCCGTGAGTTCCTTTCCTGCGGCCTGCCAGACTTCCTCGAAAGTGCTTTTGAGGTAGGGCTGGGCGTTGTGGGGGGTCCTGAGGGTGATGAACTTGTCGTAATATCTAAGCAGATAGTTCCAGCGGGCTCGCGATCCGTAGCTTTTGTCAAACCATTTGTCATGGAAGCGGGCCATGACTTCAGGCTTGCTGAAGTTGGCGTTGATGATACGGATGTTGTTTTTGATGCGGCGATACCACTGAGACCAGGAGGGGTTGTACTGGAACGCGGCGATGTCGCATGGCAGTCCGTTGCGGAAGAAGCGTTCGGGGGTAATGCTGTTGATGATATAGAAATCGTCGTTGAAGTAGACAAAGTGGTCGGCGAGGCCGGGGATTTTGTGGATGTAGCGTTCGATCACCACCGAGTTGTAGGTCGGCAGGAACTGCTGCGGTATGTAGTCCTTGTGGCTGACGAGATTGATTTTCGGGTTTTCCGCATCGAGCCAGTCGGGCTTCTGCCCGCTTGTTATGAAATGTATTTTCCGCACCCAGGGGGCGAATTTCTCCACGCCGCGGAACCAGTATTTCAGGAAGCCGTAGTCGCGGAAGCGGGCATCGGTGACGCTGTTTTTCTCCGTCACGGTTTTCCCGGAGTATTTTGCAAATTCCTTCTGCCATTCGGGGTCATCCATGTTGACCCATGTTATTACAAAATCTATTTCCATAGTTTCCGGGGGTGTTATAGGGTGTTGGCGTTTGTGGGTTCTGACAGCTCGGCGTGTTTGAATCGGTTGTGGGTCCACAAATAGAGTTCGGGGGTTTCGCGGATGGCTTGTTCGAGCATTTCGTAATAGATTTGTGTCAGCCCGAAGTCGTGGACAGATTTCGGATTGTCGTGCATGTGGATGAATTCAGCTTCATAATATCCACGGCCTACTTTCCGGATGCGCACGAACCAAGGGTCGAAGCCGTAGTGTTTCGTGATCTTCTCTGTGCCGGTAAGGACCGGAGTCTTGTGATGGAGAAACTGAAGGAAGTGGCGCACCTCGCGCTTTTTGGGCGACTGGTCTGCGATGAATCCGATGATGCTTGTCTGATGGCGTGCCGATAGTTCGGTGATGTAGCGGGCGGTTTTGTACATGTCTACGTTGACGGCGCCGTGGGAGCCTCGGTGTTCGAGCATGATCCGGTCCATTGCCTTGTTGCGCAGCTTGTGATAGATCTGGGCGGCGATTGCGCTCTTTTCAAGGTGGAGCGGCATCGAGGAGACCCACTCCCAGTTGCCGTAATGGCCGAGGTAGAGTGCTACTGATGTGCTCTGACGCAGCACGGTGTTGACGGCTTCGACATTGGTGAAGCGCATGCGCCGCCCCATCTCTTCAGGTGACATGGCTGACATTTTGAAACTTTCGGCTATATTGTCGGCGAAGTAGCGGTAGAATTTTTTTTCGATGCCGAGTATTTCGTTGCTATTTTTCTCAGGAAATGATTCAGTGAGGTTTTTGCGGACAATCTTCCGACGGTAGCGGATGACGTAGTATAAAAGCAGATACATCACACCTGACAATGCATAGAGTACGCTGAATGGCAGACGTGACATAATTCTGAAGAAAAAGCGAAGCAAATGATAGCTCATCCGGAGAAGGCGCTTATAGGGTTTGGTGGTTGACAGTTGGCATATAGCAGCCCGGCAGAGTGTGTCAGGCTGTACATTTTACAATTAAGGACAAAATTATCTAATTTTTCCAAGATTGGCAAATCAATGGTTAAAATATTTAAATCAGAGCCTTGCAGTGATGTTTTGTGATGACGATGCAGGTCGATATTTCGTTTTTTTTAGTAACTTTGTCGAATTGGAAGCTGATTGTCCGGCTTTCATTGCCGGAGGGTGCCAATCAACCCTCGATGTTTCTGATATTATCACATTCCAAGACCTTCTTTTGATACACTCTTCACGGATTATTATGGAATACTCTTTGTTAGATCCAGCTATGTGGAAAGAATTTGAGCAGTCGATATTGTTTGCCATAAACGGAGCGCATAGTCCCGTCTTTAACCATATTATGTGGTTTGTAAGCGGGAAAGCGACCTGGATACCGTTTTACGTTATGTTGACGGCATTTATCGGCTATCGTTTCGGCTGGCGGAAGATGGTGCTTGTGCTGTTGAGCATCGGGGCCATCATAGCCCTTGCCGACCAGACGTGCGCCACACTGATACGCCCTGCCTTTGAACGTCTGCGTCCTTCGCATCCCGACAATCCAGACAGCGCTTTCATTCAGCTTGTCAACGGATATCGCGGAGGCAGATACGGGTTTCCGTCATGTCATGCGGCCAATACCGTGGCTTTGGCTGTGTTCATGATTCTGCTGACAAGGCTGAAATGGATGACAGCGCTGATGATCACATGGTCAGCGGCTGTATGCTATTCAAGAATGTATCTTGGTGTCCATTATCCGTCTGATATTCTTGTGGGTGGCGCTGTCGGGGCTATCTATGCGGTGTTGGTCTACAGGTGTTATTTCATCATCACAAACCGCAGGGATTTATCATCAATCATCTGGCCTCGACTGCGCCCGGCAGCCGATTAGCGATATTTTTGTATATCATAAAAAACATTGACAGATATAGATATGAGGACTTTACGAATGTATCCCAGTAGCATCAACGAGCGATATCTCGATGAGGTGGCAGACTGCCTGCGGGCTGGTGGAATTATCATCTATCCGACAGATACGCTCTATGCCGTGGGCTGCGATGCCCTTAACAACGGTGCGATTGAACGGCTCTGCAGGATCAAAGGTGTGAATCCTCAGAAACAGACTCTGTCAGTGGTTTGCGACGGCATTTCTATGGCCAGCGAGTATGCCCGTATCGACAACGAGGCTTTCAGAATTCTGCGCAGGAACCTGCCGGGTGCGTTTACGTTCATACTGCCTGCGGCGACTTCTCTGCCTAAAGTTTTCAAAGGGAGAAAAGAGGTGGGAATCCGTGTGCCTGACAATCAGATAGCTATGGCGATAGCGGCCCGGCTCGGACATCCGATACTTTCATCGTCGCTGAAGGTCGATGACGAAGTGCCTGAATTTGATGCCCAGGAATTGGCCTTGGCTTTCGAGGGGCAGGCAGAGCTGCTGATTGATGACGGCGGAGACGGTGAGAGCCTCTCAGGCGGCATGCCCTTGCCGTCTACGGTGGTCGATCTGACTGACAGTCGCTCACCTGAGATTATCCGTGAGGGTAAGGGAGAACTGCAATAGCAATTTGAGTTTAACTGTTTTTTGAATTTTGAGTTTTTCACGTGCAACTTAAGCGAATTACCCCCGATGAATATGCTGCACTTTTTAAGTCGGTATCACATACATTCAATTCTGTGGAGTTCAGTCAGCTGAACCGTAGCAAATGTGACGATGTGCACTATCTTGCCTTTGCAGATGACAAGGGGAAGATCCGTCTGGGGATCATACTTGGAGAGCGTGGCGGACTATTGCGTTCTCCGTTTTCCGCTCCGTTCGGCGGGATGGAGGAGCGTGGGCCACAGCGCCTGTCATACTATCTTGACGCAGCTGTGGAGCTTAAGGCATATGGACGGGCATGTGGAAAGCCGGTGGCGGTCACTTTGCCTCCGGCCTGTTATGACGGCGACTGTTCCCGTTTCAGCCGTCAGGCTCTCTGCCTGCTGTCGGGCGGCGGGCGGCAGCTTTATGCCGATTTCAATTATCATTATTCGCTCAGTGATTTTTCATTGTTCGATGAGCGTCTGTGGGCCAGCGCGCGGCGCAATCTCTCGGCATCCGTTCGCCGTGGGCTTGAATTCGAGTGTTGCGTTGATCCGACTGATGCCGAGATCGAGGAGATCTACAGCATTATCCGCGTGAATCACGAAAGTCACGGCTATCCTGTGCATATGACTCTGGATGACATTGTGGCGACATCGAAGATCATCAGTATGGATTTCTTTATCGTCAGGAAAGAGGGTAAGGGCATAGCCTCGGCGATTATCTATCATACTTCGCCGGAAACGGTTCAGCTGATCTATTGGGGCGATCTGCCGGAAGGACGTGATTTCCGACCCATGAACTTCCTGTCATACAATATAATCAGGCACTATGCCGAAAGCATCCCGACAAGTGGTGTGCGCTTCTTTGATCTGGGACCGGCTTCATCTGACGGCATTCCAGCCGTAGGACTGTGTGATTTTAAAGAAAGCATCGGCTGCCGGCTGACTCCAAAGATTACCATAGAGATATAAGCTGGCTTCTGAACAGAAAGTATTTATAAATAACATCCGGCAGTCCTGTATGTAAGCAGGCTGCCGGATGTTGTTACACTTATAGATTCTGTAGGAGTTTTTTAAGTAGGAGAGGTGAGAGGTGACGGATTATTCGTCGAATGTCATTTCGTCAAACCCGGCTGCGTCAAATTCGTCTTCATTGAATTCGGTAGACCCGTAGAATTCATCGTCAAGATCTGTCGAGGCTGCGGCCTGAGCGGCTTTTGCGTCAATCTTTGCGTCGAAGTCATCGAGGTCGATAAACTGCGAGGGCGCCTCACCCATAGAGATGGTGCACAGCGGGTCTTTAAGACTCTTTCCGGGGATAGATTTTTTCATTTCAATGAAGAAAGAACGGTCAGTCATGTAGTCAAACACCCACACCATTCTCTGGCCGTCGTCTTCGATAAAGTCGCTGAGCGGGGTATCTTCCATCAGATATACGTCTTCGGAAGAGTCGGAGCCCATGTCTTCAAGGCATATTTCCTGGTTGCGTTCCCATCCGTCATCGCAGAGAAAGAACGAACTGAACTGGCCTTTGTCATAGCCGACAGAGTCACAGATCGCATTGCGGAGGTCGAGGAATGTCGCGTCTGCATCAATTTGGATTTCGCGTTTGAAGTTGTCTGCTTCGTCAGACACAATGCGGAAATTGAATATCATATTGCGGAAGGTATTTTTTTTTATTTTTTTCAGTTTGAGTTACGGGCCGTGAGTGGCAGTCTGAGCTTCTATGCTGCGAAAGTAGTAACTTTTTTTTAAACCGAAAAAAAGTTTGGCGAAAAAAATCTGCGCAGTTTTATTTTGCCGGCTTTTCAGGTGTGTTGGCAGGCGGTTGATGAGTCAGCGCCTGCAGCCGGACGCTGTTGTTGGCCGAGGATTGAGCCGTGACAGAAGCTGGTCATGGATAGCCTGAGGACCGCAGACGAGTGAAATATTGCGGTCTTCGCGGAAACGTGTGCACTTCCCTCCGGCTTCTTCAAGGATCAGTGTAGCGGCATTGACATCCCATTCATGCAGGTTCAGCTCCCAGTATCCGTTAAGAAAGCCGGCGGCTACATAACAGATATCGGACGCTGCCGATCCGAGGCGGCGTATATCTCTGACAAGAGGCATTATGACGGCAAGATTGTCGAGGTTGTTGTCAGGATTTGTATCCTTGTCAACTGGAAAGCCGGTCGAGATCACACAGCGTGAAAGGTGTGATTCGGGAGAGGTGTGGATCGGAATGTCATTTAGGAAAGCACCCTGACCTCTGATTGCATGGAAGAGCTCGCCGGTTGCGGGCAGATATACAACGCCGATTTCAGTCTGTCCGTTATGTTCCACACCGATACTTATAGCCCAGAATGGAATCCCGGCGAAGAAATTGGTGGTTCCGTCAATCGGATCAATCACCCAGCGATAGCCGGCAGAACCGTCAGTTTCGCCTGATTCTTCCGAAAGTATGGCGTGGTCAGGGTATCTGGTCTGGATATAGCTTTTGATGACAGTTTCAGATTGCTTGTCGGCAATGGTGACAATATCGCTGTCGTTTAGCTTGTTGTGCATGCCGATTTCGTGGCTGCAGCGGAAATATTCCATTGCTGTTTCCCCGGCTTTGCGGGCACATTCGATAACATCGGCAAGGGTGGGTCTTGTAGCAGTTTTCATAGTTAAGTAACAATTTAGGGGAGGGCATTTCCGTAGAGATGGCAATCCAAACATATTATTCCATGTTCAAAATAATAGGCGGTAGACTCTGAATGTCAAGAGCCTACCGCCTAATTATCTGGTTATTAGGTTGCTTGCTCAATCTTCGATGGCTGCCTGCGCCGCCAATAGAATTAAGTGATATTGACCCACTTGTCGAGTATGTTGAATTTTTGTTAGATTTAGAATTTACGTCCCATGCGTTTTAAGTCCGTGCAAGCGTCTACAAGGAAGTAGTAAATACCTACGGCGTGCTCGTTAGCGAATGACATTGCCCACTCGCTAAACTTTTGCTCTATCCCGGTCTTGGGGTCGGTGTAATCAGTTTCCCACAGGTCGGCGAGGTCTGCATTTACCTCATTGGGGGTGTTGCCGAGTGCGTCTACCACCTCGGCAGGGTATTCTTCAATCAAACCCTTGCTCCAATCTCCAAACTCGGAGCCGGGATTGAGTAGCAGATACTCAAATGCGGCGTCTTTGAGTTCGTCCATGAGTGGCTCTGTTTCGTTATATGGGTATTCTCTGTTCATATCTTTGCTTGAATTATGCCCAAATTTGGGCGTTAGGAGCGCGTACAATCACTTTCTCCTCTATCGGTGGAGTTTATCATCTGAGCCAACAAAAGCGGCCTATTGGGCCGTTACAGCCCGTATTTGTATTTATCACGTCTATCCAACACTTTGCGCATAGTTTCAAGAGTTTTATGAAGAGCTTCTTCTTGTTCCCATGTTTCGGGAATGAGTTTCTCTCTGAATGCCTCATTTAACGCAACAATACATAGCATCAACTCTCTTTCGTTTTCTTCGTATTGTTCGATTTGAATTCTTAAATCATTTAGTTCACTCATTTGCCACGCTCAATAAGTAAGTCAATCATCTTGTCTTTCGTTCTGGACAGCTCCGCAGTGATTTCTTCATTTTTGACACGAAGTTCCTCAATTTCTTTCTTCATTGATTTACGCTCAGCCTCCCATGCTTTCTTTTCACCTTGCAGGTCTTGAATTTGTTGCTGCAAATTCTTGATTCTCTCTTTAAGAACAGCATCGCCAATTAGCACCTCAGAATCCTCTGCATAAATACCATCAGGAGAAAAGAAGTTGCCTTTTGTAGTTGCCGGTACCATCATGCTACCGATACCCGATTTCACCCATTCAACTGAGAGGTTATGTGCGTGACAAATTTTCCCAATGGTCTTATCGGTAATCTTTTGCTTCCCTTCCAACATCTTTCCGAAGTTGGAGGGGTCTATGTTTGCTTTGCTTGCAAAGGCATTTTGCGTGGCATTAAGCACTGCTATCGCCTCTTTCAAGCGTTCTACCATATCATTCATACCTTGGTATTACTGTTAATAATTATTAAAATTTCACACTTTGTTTGGTAGTACCGTGGTAATACCATATATTTGCAGTGTAATTCTAATGTCGTAGCGTTGTAACTCGCTTAGATTAAGAAGCAAAGATAACAAATTCTACTCAAAAAATACCAAGTAAGATGACAGAAAATTGCTACCTCGTGAAAAAGGTGTCTATCACAGATACTCTGCGAAACATCCCAGTAGGGAAACCTGTACTCTTTGATTGTCGGGAAGCCGGTCCTATGGCTTCAGCTAAAGCGGCTGTAAGTCGATTAAATGGTTCGGCAAACAAAGAGGTATATTCCATTTCAAGCAAAGACAACGGAGCGACTTACGAAATCCTACGTTCAGAATAACTAAAAAAGACATCAATCATGAAAAAAGTAACTATCACTCTCGCACTCGTGGCCGCGCTTCTCACCGGCTGCAAATCTAACAAGGTCGCTCTTGAACAGCTCCGCGCCGATGTGTCGTGGTCGGCTTTCTGTGCCGCTCGTGGCTACGACATCAACGACAACACTTATCCTGTCATCAATGAGTATCTCGATACTTGGTGTGGTTCGGTTGATGAAGAGGCCGCTCTCATCGAAGCAGGAGTAGAACCCTATTAAATCTCACAGCCATGAATAAGACAATTTCAATACTCCGTATCTTGATAATCTTTGCGCTCTGCGGTTTCGCATTCCTGTTTCTCTTCGGCGAAGAGCAGGACGAAAACCTGCTGACATGGACTCTCCGCTTCATCTGCGACAAGGCTCTCGCCATCGGCGCATGCTTTGTTATCGCCCGGCTCTACAAACGTTGGAGTAAGATTGACCCTTGGTTTATCGCATACGACAAAATGTGTGACGAGGTGATGGACAAACCTAACCCATCTCAACTCTAATATCAATGCCTCCAACAGTACACATACAATTCTCTGACAGGCTCGTCAGCTATGAAACATTCATGACCGACCTTACAGCACGGTTGGCACGAGTGATTAAGAGCGATGCAGCCGACCCGGAGTATATCTCCCAACGCACGGCCTATTCAATCTTCGGACGCAAGAATGTTGACCGTTGGAGGCGCACAGGAAAGGTAAAGCCCTCCAAACGTCCGGGCAAGGTTGAATACTGCATGGCAGACCTACGCCTCCTTCAGAGAACAGAACAGGATTACCTCAACCAATAAGACAGATACAATGGATTACGCAATATACAAGACCAATGACGGCAAGAATCCTCGTGTTATTTACCGCTTCACGCAGGAGGCTTGCAATCACAGGGCGAAACTCGCCGCGAAAGCGAAACTCAATGAAATGTGGCTACGCGTTACCGACAGGCTTGACTATTTCCAGAATGCCGAAGGAAATGACAACGAGTTTTCCTATGACCACCCCACAAGCATAAATACATCAGAGCGGATACGCTTTTACATAGCAAAGCTCTGACGGCTCAGCCTCTCGGTGTGTCGGTCGCACTACAGATTTTGGTTCTGTCGGAGGGGGTTCGATTCCCTCAGAGGCTACAAGTAGCGGTAGTTGCTACATGATTGATAACCTCGGAGGCTGCGCTGTCAGCCTAAGCCAAAGTGCAGCCTCCATTTTTCAATCAAGCAATCCGCAAATGTTTAACAATTTAACTCCATCAATCATGGGCAACCTACAACTGACGGTTGAGGAAATCAACCAACTCAAGCCGCTCGAAATAGTCGAGCATCCTGTCGTGCGTGAGCGCTTCATATTTATCTACGACAAACTTTGGGGCAACGGTGAAGCCGCTTATGAGCGTGAAAGTATCTACTTCAACAAGGCTCTCCGCGACAACGACAAGGGCAAACTGCAACGCGCCACACCGTTCAGCATCTTCACGGCATTCATTGACCTTGCCGTGTGTGGCCTCTCACTTGAACCCGGCACACGCGCACTCGCATACCTCATGGGGCGTAACGTCAATGTCGGCACCAAAGAAAGACCTCAATGGGAGGGTCGCTGCGTCCTCACCGTGTCGGCCTACGGCGAACTTGTGATGCGTACTCGTGACGGTCAAATACGTCATGCCGACAATCCTGTACTCGTCTACGACAATGACGAATTTTCATTCAAGGACATTGACGGTCGCAAATCTGTGTCTTACACCTGTAACCTACCTCACACCGGCCACAACATCATTGCTTGCTACCTGCGTATCACTCGCGCCGATAGTTCTATCGACTACTCAGTGATGTACCCCGAAGATTGGTGCCGCCTCGCCGGTTACTCGCAGAAGCAGAACCGAGGTGTCGCCAACGAACTCTACGGCATGGACGCTAACGGTGTTGTCCACATCGACCCCGGCTTCCTCATGGCCAAGTGTATCAAACACGCTTTCAAGTCTTACCCGAAAGTGCGCATCGGTCGCGGCACCGAACTACAATCACAACAGGTAGACGAACCGGCTCAGCTTTCCGATGAGGAAATCTACGGAGTAGACCCCGACACCGGCGAAGTCCTCGACAATGCTCCCGAACCTGCGCCTCAGCCATTCGGTAACAACGAGCCTCCACAGGGCGTAACTGTAAACACTGATGATGAGGAAGGCTTCTGAAAGCAACATCAAGCCTTGCAGTGGGTGTCCGCTTGTGCGTAACACTCTCAACGGACACTATTGCACTCGGCTTGGTATCATCACCGAATACGCTAAAACAAAACCGTGTAACCCATAAATATATCAATCATGGCAGATAACACCCAAGCATTAACAATCTTCGAGCAGAAAAACGTGCAGACCCTTGCCGAACTCGCTCCACAGTCGTACCGCGAGAACCAATTATCTCATACCCGGTGCCTTGAAGTAGGCAGCGCCCTGTTGCTCCGGGTAAAAAAGGAGGGCATGACAGACGCTCTCGATATAGAGATAGCCAAGTTCATCGAAAAAGCAAAGCTGACCGTCAAGAAGATGAACGGCAAGCGCACTCCTGTTACGCAGCTCTTTGACCAAATCCGTAAGGTCTACACCTCAATGGAGAATGATGTAGACCCCACCAAAGCAGACTCAATCCCCAATCAACTGCAAGCCCACCGCAATGCCTATGCCAAGAAAAAGCATGAGGAGGAGGATCGCCGCCGCCGCGAAGATGCCGCTCGACAGGCAAAGGAGAATGCCAAAATTCGCTATCGCGCTGATGTCAATGACGACTATGTAAGCCAGTTCAACGCTCTTGTCAATAAGAGCATCAACGAGCTTACCGACATGGATAAGCAGATAAGCCTCGACAATTACGAGATTGTCTACGATGGCATCAAGAATTTCAGTTGCGAACTTCCTGCAACATGGTGTCAGACGGTAATAAGCGGCGCACATCGTCCTGTCGAACTTACCCCGGACGAATGCCGCGCTATACAAGCCAACGTGATGGCCGGCCTCGTCAATCGCTTCAAGGAGCAATTCCCTTTTGAGGTGCAAAGCATACGCGATGATATTCTCGACCGTATGCCCTCAAAGAAAAAGGAGCTTGAGCGCATCGCCAAATCGTCAGCCGAGGAAGCCGCCCGCATCAAGGCCGAAATGGAGGCTAAGGAACGCGCTGAGGCCGCTCGTAAGGAAAAGGAACGCGCTGAGCGAGAGAAACAGGAAGCCGCTGAAAAGCAGCTTGCCGCAAAGAAACAGGAAATGGACGGTCTTTTCGGCGCACAGGTCGCTACACCTGTGGCATATCAGCCTAAGACACAGGTTAAGAAAAAGGTGGTTATCAATTCTGCCGAGGACATCATGAAGATTGTTGCTTTTTGGTGGTCACAAGAGGGCTGCACAAAGACCTTAGAAGAACTCTGCAAGGAGTTTAAGAAGCAAATCACCTTTGCCAATACCGCCGCAAACTCCAAAGACAACGCTATGTTCATCGCTGATGTCCAATACGAGGACGAGGTTAAAGCCAAGTAACCATGAGCCAAAACCCGGACGCATATTACAGCCGTACAGAGGTCAGCAACTCTGACCTCACGGCTCTAAAGAACCTCTTACACCCAGTGCCTATGCCGCCGGGTGTAAAGGAGGCCGCGTTTCGCTTCGGCAATCTCGTGGACGCGATAATCACCGAGCCGGAGCGAGTGAACTACTACCAACTGACGGTAGATGATGAGCAATACACCGATGATGAGTTTCGCCATGCAAAGGAAATGTATCGCTCCCTGCGTATGACTGCTCGGCATGACCCCTTTCTCGCAAAGGTGTTGGCTGAAGCCGAAACACAGCGCTACATGGTCAATCAAGCACAGCCGTTTGAGTATGGTGGCTTCCCTTTCACGCTCGATACGCGCTGTAAGTGGGATTGGTGGCTTGACCTCTACAAATTTGGTGGCGACCTCAAAACCTGTTCAGCCGCAACCCAAAAAGAATTTGATGATGCCGTTGATTTCTTCGATTGGGACAGGAGCCGCGCATGGTACATGGACATCGCACATTCCGACTGCGATTTCATCTATGCCATCAGCAAAAAGAACTGCAACGTATTTACCACACGCATACGCAGGGACGACCCGGTGTATCTCCGTGGCAGAGATAAGTATCTTGAATTAGCATTTCAATATTGGTGCCTCGCATTATGAATAAAGTAAAAGTTATAGTTCAGTTCTCTGGAGGAAAGGACTCACAAGCCTGTCTAATAAAAGCTTGTGAAGACTTCGGGGCTAATAACGTCACGGCTGTTTTCTGTGATACCAGGTGGGAGCATGAGCAAACATATTCTCATGTAAAGGAGGTAGCATCTAAACTTGGTGTCGACCTTATAATACTCAAAAATGAGTCTGTTGATGGTATGTACGGATTGTGCAAACGAATGAAATGGTTTCCCGATTCGCAAAATCGCATGTGTACTGTGCAATTAAAAATATGGCCAATGATAGACTGGATTCTTGAACAAAATAAGCATCTTGTCATAATTCAAGGTATCCGTGCAAAAGAAAGCGCAGAACGAGCAAAATTTAATGTTGAGTGCTCGTATTTCAGTGAATATTTTGATGACACCCACAAAAAACGCTTGTATAGGAAGCGAGATGTAAAAGAGTGGTGCAAAACTCACGATGCATCAGTTTTACGCCCTATCTTTCATTGGACTGCTCAACAAGTTATCGACTACATTCTGTCTCATGGTCAACGCCCGAATCCCTTATACGAACGCGGAGCGTCAAGGGTTGGCTGTTTCCCTTGCATTTTTGCGAGACTGAGCGAAATAAAAATAGTTGCACGCGATGAACGATACAAACAACGTGTGATAGACCTTGAAAATGAAGTGAACCTATCACGCGATAAAGGTAAAGAGGCATCATTCTTCTGCAAAGGGAAAATCCCAGCAAGGTTCTGCATTCAGAATAGTAATGGAGCACCAACATTCGCAGAGATTTCTGATTATGTACTTCGGAATGAAAACCAACCGACACTATGGGACGATACTGAGCCAATAATGTCTTGTGTGTCCTTGTATCATGGACTGTGTGAATAATAACAATATGAAAGAGTTAAAACATAACCTCCGAGTAGAGCCATACGAGTACCAACGTGAGGGTATTCTGTTCGGCCTCGAACGTCACCGCCTGTTAATTGGTGACGAGCCGGGGCTTGGTAAGACGTTGCAGTCTATCGGCATTGTCGATACTGCCTCAGCTTACCCCTGTTTGGTAATCTGCCCCTCCTCGCTGAAAATAAATTGGCAGCGTGAGTTTGAGAAGTTCACCGACAAAAAGGCTCTTGTGCTTGACAATGCCACTCGCACATCGTGGCCGTATCTCCTCGGCATGGGTATGTTCCATGTTGCTATTGTCAATTATGAGAGTCTGAAAAAGTTCTTTGTGTGGGACATCAAGGGCGGCAAGACATTCACGCTCAAAGATGTTGTATTCAACCGCGACATCAACATCTTCAAGTCCGTTATCATGGACGAGTCGCACCGGCTCAAAGACCCCACGGCACAGCAAACAATGTTCACTCGTGGCATTGTCGAGGGTAAGGAGTGGCGCATATTGCTCTCCGGCACCCCGGTTGTCAATCACGCGCAAGACCTCGTTGCACAACTCGCCATCATGGGGCGACTGCTCTCTGACTTCGGTAGCCGTGGCAAATTCCTTGCCGACTACGGAGAGAATGAAAATCTATCCGAGTTGTCCGACAAACTGTATGATACCTGTATGATACGGCGAGAGAAAGCAAAGGTGCTGACGCAGCTCCCCGACAAAACGCGAACCGACCTCTACGTTGAAATATCCAACCGCGATGAATACGACCTCGCTGCCGCCGACCTCGCCGCCTATCTGCGCGAATACACCAAGTGTACCGACCGCGACATCCGGCGCAAAATGCGCATGGAGGCTCTGGTAAAGTTCATGACCCTGCGCTCCCTCGCTTCCAAAGGTAAGGTAAAACAGGCAACAGACTTTATACGCAATTTCCTTGCCAATGGCAAGCCTTTGATTGTGTTCTGCTCACTCAAAGAGATTGTCAAGGCTTTGCAAAAGCAATTCCCCGATGCCGTCCGTGTCACCGGCGATGATAGCCTTGCCGAGAAACAGGCTGCTGTCGATGCGTTTCAGTCCGGCGAAGCTCAGTTGATAATCTGCTCCATCAAAGCTGCCGGTGTCGGTCTGACACTCACAGCGTCCTCTAATGTGGCCTTTGTGGAATTTCCGTGGACGTATGCCGATTGCTGTCAGTGCGAAGACCGCGCCCACCGCATCAGCCAAAAGAATAACGTGAACTGCTATTACCTCATCGGGCGCAGTACCATTGACCCGGTTCTCTACAATATCATTCATAAAAAGCGGAGCATCGCCAATCAGATAATGGCATCCGATGATGATATACCGACCGACAAGATGTATTTCGATGAACTTGTAAAATCTTTCCTCGACTATGGTTGAAATCAGCAATTCAGATATTGAGCGCATAATGTCCTGCCTCGATATTGCCATAGAGCATTACAAGTCATTGAACGGTCTGCGCAACAGCACCCACGCTTGGGCAATAGGCCAACTTAAAGATAAAATAAATCGAAAACTTAAAAAACAACATTCAAAATCGACTAATCATGACAAAGAATGACATCGCAGTTGAACTCTGTAAGCGTATCCCTGACCTGCCGAAATCTACGGCTCTCCATGTCGTAGACGGTGTGACCGACATTCTCGCTGACGCTTTCGACCGTGGCGAAAACGTCTATCTCCGTGGCTTCGGTACGATGGAAGTCAAAACCACAAAGAAGAAAAAGGCGCGTAACATCAACGCTGGTACTACGGTTGTAGTTCCGGCACAGCGCATTGTGAAATTCAAACTCAGTAATCAACTCAAAAATCGCATGAACAATGATTGACTCAAGAAAAACGGAAATCCGCTATATAACGGATGACCCCAAAAAGATGCTCGGTAAATGGGTCGCTCGTCGCGCCCTAAAAACGTGGACCGAGGACTTCGTAGATGAGAGTAGCGGCAAAGTTGTATCCATAGAACGGAACGAAATTCTGCTTGAACGTGGCACCTATATCAGCCAAGACGTTCTCTGTACAATCAATTTCATGATACAAGAGGGTTCTCTTAAAGAAGTAGAGGTTTCTAATCAGAACCGGCAGGGTATGTTACTTGAGAACCGTTCACTGTTACCATTCAAAGCTGTGGCTAAGATTGACGGAAAACGCAAGTCATTCCTTCTATATGCTAATTCTATTGCCAATGCATTGGTGATTATGGTGGACTTCATAGAGCTAAACTATAAAGGCGGTTTTGAAATTTCGGATATCAAAGAAATGGATTATTGTGTGGTTATTATAGACCGCCTTAAATCCGCTGAAGCTCGTAGATACGAAATTGATGCTGCATATCTGAAAGGTGATATTTCAATGGAAGATTTTGTTGAGGCAACCTGCGACAATATTTCTAAAGGAAATCCCGATGATGAGCAGCAGGACGATGATAAAAAGGAAACAAAGAAATTCTATCAGATTGGTGCTCATGTTATCCTCCATGATGACAAAGAAGGCGACATAGAAGAAGACCACACATTCATCGTTCAGACAGTTTCCGCTGTCCGTGCTAATATGCTTATCGAAAAATGGCTTCGCGACAAGCAGGAGGAGCGTTTCATGGAGTCCTTGAAACACCCAGAACGGACTTTTGTTAAGTATAAGATAAACTCATTTATTGAAGAGTCAAAGATAATCCCTATCGGCTGTTTTATCCCTGTTGACTTTTCAAAAGTTTACAATGACAGCTATGACGATTGACGAATTTAAGGCATTGCGCGTTGCACCGGCCACAAAAAAACGCAACAAGTATGGTGCAAAGAAGTCCGGCGGCTACGACTCCAAAAAGGAACATAGCAGAGCCAACGAACTGAAGCTGATGCAACGCGCCGGCCTTATCTCTAATCTCCGTGAGCAAGTAAAGTATGTGCTTATCCCTGCGCAACGCGACACCGCCGGCAACCTCTTGGAAAGGGAGTGTTCCTACTATGCCGATTTTGTCTACAACACAGACGGCAAGACCGTTGTCGAGGACACAAAGGGAGTCCGCACAAAAGAGTATAAAATCAAACGAAAATTGATGCTCTATGTCCACGGAATATCAATCGTAGAAATTTAATCAATACGGCTATGGCACGAATAGCAAAATCGGGGCTTGAGTATTTCCCCTTTGATATAGACTTCTTTCAAGACATACGCATTCGCAAGTTAATCAAGCGTCAAGGTGGTAAAGCTGTCACAGTATATGCTCTCCTGCTCTGTCTTATCTACAAGAATGGGTACTTCATGCAGTGGGACGATGAGTTGCCTTTCATTGGCTCGGAAATGTCGGGCTTTGAGGAGGCTTATGTATTGGAGGTTATTAAAACCTGCCTGACGTTGGGGTTATTCGATAAAAATATGTATGACACGGAACAGGTCTTAACATCTAAGGGTATTCAAGTGCGCTATTGCAATATTCAGCGCCTCAACAAACGTATGAGCCGGATTGATAAATACTCTTTGTTGGACGAGCCTCAGCAAAGGACTACAGCAAGCAAACCTAAAACGAAACAGCCAAAAGCGGCGAAGCCGGTCACACCACAGGCACCTGCGCAGGTTACACCCGTGCCTCCGGCTCCGACCAAAACCAATAATACGGAGTGGCTTCATGAGTTTTTTGCCAATGGGCAGAGTGAAAACTTACAAATGCTTTGCAAGAACTTCGGATTAGGTTATGGCGAGATAGGTATATTGCGCTCATTGGCAGAGGCTGTCGTAGCTGAATGGGAGCTGTCAAAAACTCAACATAGAGATTACAGCGATTGGTCGCGTCACCTTATATCGGCCATGAGGATTAAAAACCGCGACACAGCATCAAATACAAATAACCAACCCTCAACACCTGCTCCGACTGATTACACATTTGGCGGTGGGTTTGGAGGCCAAGACGTTTGATTATGTTACAGAAGATTGGAGATAGTTTGCCGGATTGGATAACGCAACAAAACGCATATCGTCAAGAACGAGAGGAGCGTGAGTTGCAAGCCAAGATGGAGCAAGACCACGCCCGCCGCATGGCCGCTGAGCCTAAAACCGAGGAGGAGCGCCAACGCGCCGAACTCGCACGGATTGGTGTGTCGGCTGTTGATAACGTGATTAGACGTGTCATGAATGATGTGCGAAAAGCAGAACAGAAACGGCAGCTTCTTGAAATCCCGGAGGTGTATAAAGCCCACTCTCGTCTGCTTTTGCAGATAGCAAACAAGGTTCTTGCTTACCAACATCGTGAGTTTGTGATTGATGATAACAACCGTGACGTACTGCGCTTTCTCCTGCTGTATTTCAACAATTGTCCTTTGGCTGAGGAGGTCTTTCCGGGTCGTGGGTACAAGTTGCACAAACACATTATGCTTCACGGCAATGTCGGCACCGGCAAAACCCTGTTGATGGAGATATTCTCTGAATACCTGCGCTACACCGAAAACCCGAACTTCTTCCACAACCTGTCGGTCACGCAAATGATAAACTACTATACTTTGCACAACAACCTCGACCGATACACATTCAATGAGGAGGAAAACAAGGGCTTCCAATGTAAGCCGGTTAATATCTGCCTCAACGACATCGGGGTTCAGACTACCACCTTTTACGGCATGGATACAAAGGTGCTGACCGATGAATTTCTCCATGCACGAAATGAAATTTGGTCGCAGTTCCACCTCAAGGCACACGTCACTACCAATCTTTCTATTGAGCAGCTCAAAGAAAAGTATAAGGACGGCTTCGGGCGACTGATTGACCGCTTCAAAACATACAACGTAATACCCATCGGTGGCAAAAGCCGAAGATAAAATAATAGTAAAATATGAATGACGAAACTCTGAACACCGCTATCGACATCAAAAAGCAGATAGCGTATGTAGAAAAAATCTTAGCAAATATTGAGAGAGGCAAATTTGTCGAAATCATGTTTGCCAATGCCGGATGTTGCTGCGCATCCTCATGCTGTGAACTACTCACTGACGAGGAAGTAGACAGGTATAGAAAGGATATTGCAGAAGCTGTCCGCATCAAGGCACAGGCTCGGCTCGAAGCTCTCCAAACTGAATACAACAACCTCTAAAATAATATCAACAATGACAGCAATTATAACTATCGCCATCATATTGGCACTCTTTCTCGGTGTGGCTATTGTAATAGCCATGCGCAAACACTATGCCGCAGAACGTCTGCGCTTAAAGGTCAAGAGCCTCAACGCAAAAATACAGGGCTATCGTGGCTCAGCTAACGATTGCTTTGCACTATACAGCGTTAAGCGCATCGACAATGTAGAATGTAAGTATCATGGCTATTGGGCTGTGTGTCGCTCCTCTATCTGCGAGGGTGGCCTTTATCAAACCTGCATCAAGGTGTTCACTGATGAAGATGATGACTTCAATAAACGTGAGGCCGAGGAGCTGAGTGAAATGCTTAACTCAAAATAAATACGGCATGGACAGCAAAATGACTCCCGAATACAAGGTTATCAGTGAACAGGTTGAGAAAATTATAAAAGGGTCTAATCTTCCCGAAGTGCAGAAATATTCGCTGTTGGCCGGTTGCATGACTAAGGTCGCCCATGAATATAACGGTACTAATTTCGAGGCTATAAAAGTAAAGCTCGCTCTCGTTAGCAAGACTATGTTGAACGCGGTGGAGAAAGCAGAACAAATCTTCGGTAAATTCAAAAAATAACATTATGCAAAAGAAAAAATGTGAAATGAGTGTGCATAAACCAATCCTTGACGCTTGCTGTGGTGGCAAGATGTTCTACTTCGACAAGAACGACCCTCATGTTCTGTTCCAAGACATTCGCGAGGTTAAAACAACCCTTTGCGATGGACGGAAGTTTGAAGTCAAACCCGATGTGCAAGCCGACTTCACGAGTATGCCATATCCCGACAATCATTTCAGAATGGTAGTATTTGACCCTCCGCATCTATTACGGAATGTCGGTAAGTCCAAAATGGCAGATATGTACGGAAGCCTCAATGAGAAAGCTCAGCCAACAGGTTATCAGCATATCAAGTATGGCGCACTTTATTCTGATTGGCGAGATATGTTAAGAAGAGGCTTTGCAGAATGTTTCCGAGTGCTTATGCCCGGAGGTTTCCTAATCTTCAAATGGAATGAAACCGATATTAGGGTGTCCGAAGTTTTGAAACTTACCGACCAAAAGCCAATCTTCGGGCATATATCCGGCAAACGAGCAAACACCCATTGGATTTGCTTTATGAAAGGGATATAACGATGAAGCAACTATTATACATCGACCTATTCTGCGGTGCCGGCGGTACATCTACAGGTGTCAATAGCGCACGACTGCATGATGAGCCGTGTGCAGATGTAATCGCTTGTGTCAATCATGATGCAAAGGCGATAGCCTCTCATGCATCAAATCACCCGGAGGCTCTTCACTTCACGGAGGACATAAGAACACTTGAACTTTCCCCGTTGGTTGAGCATCTGAAAAGATGCAGAGAACAGAACCCCGATGCGCTGATAGTCCTTTGGGCATCGCTCGAATGCACGAATTTCAGCAAGGCAAAGGGTGGTCAGCCACGTGATGCGGACAGCCGGACACTCGCAGAACATCTTTTCCGCTATATTGAAGCGATAGAGCCGGACTACATTCAGATTGAGAACGTGGAAGAGTTTATGAGCTGGGGCGACATGGACGAGAACGGAAAGCCTATCTCAATGGATAAGGGGAAGAGTTATACCCGTTGGGTACGCAATGTAAAGCGTTACGGGTACAAGTTCGACCACCGTATTTTGAACGCTGCCGACTATGGGGCATACACAAGCCGCAAACGCTTTTTTGGCATCTTCGCAAAGAACGGATTGCCTATTGTGTTCCCTGCTCCTACGCACTGCAAGGATGGCTCAACTACGCTATTCGGGAACTTGAAGAAGTGGAAGCCCGTAAAGGAGGTGCTGGACTTCGAGGACGAGGGAAATACCATTTTCCGTGAGAAGCCTCTTTCGGAAAAGACTTTGGAGCGAATTTACGCAGGTCTGATTAAGTTTGTCGCTGGGGGCAAGGATGCTTTCCTTGTCAAATACAACTCAATGAGTCGGACGGGAAAATACAACGCACCTGGTATTGATGAGCCTTGCCCAACGGTAGCGACACAAAACAGGCTCGGAGTTGCACAGGTGTCTTTTCTGTCAAAACAATACAGCGGACATCCCGAAAGCAAGAACAGCTCCGTAAACGAGCCAGCAGGAACGATAACGACAATAGACCACCATGCGTTTATATCGGCATACTACGGAAATGGGCATAACCATTCTGTTGAAAGCCCCTCTCCTACGGTAACAACGAAAGACCGCCTTGCGCTTATTCAGTCGGAGCAGTTCATTGATATGCAGTACGGGAACGGTACGGCAGCTTCCGTTGAAGTTCCGGCAAACACGCTAACTACTAATCCGAAATTCAACCTTGTAACAGTGAAACGGCACTACCTGATGAACCCTCAATACAATAATGTCGGTGGCTCGGTTGAAAAGCCATGTTTCACCCTAATAGCAAGAATGGATAAAATGCCGCCTTATCTTGTCACAGCGGAAAAGGGCGAGGTGTTTATTGAGGTCTATTCAACCGATAGCCCAATGACAGCTAAAATCAAGGAATTTATGGCTCTCTACGGCATTGTTGACATCAAGATGCGTATGCTGAAAATTCCCGAACTGAAAAAGATTATGGGCTTTCCCGAAGACTATGTGCTGGTCGGGACACAAGCAGACCAAAAGAAATTCATCGGCAATGCCGTTGAGGTTACAATCGCACGTGCATGGTGTGAGGCTCTATGCAGAGAAATAGAAAAACATCTTAAAAAGTAGCATAATATGGACAAACGAGTATTCTTTGAAAAGGTAGCCCTCATGCGTGAGGCTCAAAAAGACTTTTTCCGAACACGGTCAAATGACGCTCTGCGCAAATCTAAGGCTCTTGAAGCCGAGATTGACCACGAGATTGAGCGTGTGCGCGATATGGGTTACACTCAACAGAAACCCAAAGAGCGAAATCTATTCTCTCCCACAACTTAAAGTGGGCGTACCAATCATTAAAACTAATTTTGCCAATTATGAAAAGTATATTGCCCAACTCACGCAAGCACGACATATCATTCCATGCCTCCGGCAAGATTGATATATCAGCACACATCGCCCGGAAGCTGTCACTCGCTCCCGGCGATGTTATAGACATCGTGCAGGAGTATGGCGAAATGTATCTATATGTCAAACTCCGCTCCGGCAACTATGTCGGCCGGCACGATGGACGAGTGTGGGCAACTGCTAACGGTAAGGGAACTTTCCGCACCTGCTCAAAAGCTTTGGCTACTGCTATGCTTGTGGCCGCAGGTGTTAATGGCAGACTGCGCTGTCCTTGCGGAACGGAGATTGAACGCGACAACACCAAGTACATAACAATCATATACCGTTGCTCATTATGATTAAAGATATTAAATACAACGGCTACACGGCTCAACCGTCCGACTACGAATGTTCGGACGGTCAGCTTACTACTTCGCTCAATCTCATCAGCGAGGACAGCCAATTGAAGCCACTTCTGCAACCGATACCAACATCTATTGGCCTGTCTGCTTCTCAAAAGGCTGTCTACATTCACGGAACATCGGCATACAAGCACTATATCCTTTTGGAAGGAAAAACGGTTAGTTGGCTCGACAACTCAACCTATGGAGATACGGCCTCAACACCAACTGTCCTACGCTCTTTCTCCGGGGTTGATATTTATCAGTTCAGTTCTATTGGTAATACCTTGCTCATTCTCTGTTCTGACGGTATGCACTATTTCCTTTGGAAAGGTGACACGTCCGGCTATTTGTATCTCGGCACTTCCATGCCCGAATGTTCACTTTCGTTTGGTTTGCAAGGTGAAATGAAACGAACAGACGAGTTTACCATAAACTACAGCATACACAAGAACAATATCTATTCTGAGTTTGACGATACTCAGAAAACCAATATCACCAATCAAGTCTTAGCCAAGATAAACAAATTCATTGCTGAGGAGTCTACACAGAAAGGCAAATTCATATATCCTTTCTTCGTAAGATATGCGTATCGCCTGTATGACGGTTCTCTGACCCGGCATTCAGCACCTATCCTTATGATATGTAGCTCCGAGAATACACCTCGTGTATTTTGGTTCAATCTTCATGGAAAAGACGACACATATACAAGTGCTGTTCTTCGTGTCGTTGCTCCTGTGCATACTCTCGACTACGCACTTAAATCCGACTTAAACTCGCTTAAAAATTGGAGCGACATTATTAAGTCGGTGGATATATTCATTTCCAAACCTATCTATACATACGACCAAAACGGACAATGCGAAAAATTTATCAATGGCGGTGAGGATTTATCGAGCTTCAGCGTCTGCAAGCATACGAACCAAGCGGCAAGTACATCTACATATCCACTCCGTTACCAACTCAACAATTTTGGAAAACTCTATGCATTTACTTTTACCCCTAATAACCTTTCTTTGCGACCCGGAGGCGTGTTGGTGACTCCCAAGCGTAGTGCAGACGCAGTTAAGGAAGATATACGCAGTTGTTCGCAATTCTATTTCCTGCATAGCATACGTGTTGAGGAACTTAAAACAGAACGTACCATTATACCGGTTAAGGAGGACTATCTACAATCGCTTGTAACTCGTGAGGTAATGACTGACGATTACGACAGCCACGATAAAATAATACCGCATCAAGCGTTTGCCTACAACTCTCGCCTTAATCTCTCAGGTGTAAAAAAGCAGTTGTTTCAAGGTTTCGATGGTTTTTCTTTATTCAATTATTCGGACGGATATGTTGCTCATTGGTCCGATGCGCCACCAACAACTATTGATAGAACTGTCGGTGTATTGGTGGCCGTCTACATCAAGCAAGACGGCAAGGACATCATTGTATATGGCACCTCCGGCTCTTGTGGGCATGAGGCTCCGTTACTGTTCTTTTATTATCCGAATGTCAATGCGTATAAGGCGGTGATTATCCGTACAGATTATTTCGATATGGCGCACCTTGTTGTCCCGTTGGAGCCTCACGGCTTTCTCAATGGCTCGTTCTACTTCGGAGGTTGGGACGAACCTGCCGGAGTTTCACAAGGTAGACCGCCGCAATCATCAATTGCAGACCGCACTATTGAAGTGTTCAATAAGGTCTATACGTCCGAGGTGAATAATCCGTATATCTTCCCGTTGCTCGGCATAAACACCGTGGGCACCGGGCGCATTATGGCAATATCGACAGCGGCCAAAGCTCTCTCTGAGGGTCAGTTCGGACAATTCCCACTATACGCCTTTACCGATGAAGGCGTTTGGGCTTTGGAAGTATCATCTACCGGCTCATATTCCGCTCGACAGCCTATTACGCGCGATGTTATTCTTGAAAATACTGAGCCTCTACAAATGGATAGTGCGGTTCTCTTTGCAACCGACCGAGGCATTATGCTTATATCCGGCTCACAGACTCAATGTATAACCGATGTAATCAATGCGGAGGAACCGTTCAACGTCCTGCAACTTCCCGGCATGGATAAATTACACTCCATGCTTGGCCATGATGCAGACACTTGTCTGCCGACTGCTCCCTTCTTGGATTTTATTTCCGAATGTGGTATGCTCTATGACTATGTGCATCAACGTGTGATTGTCTATAATCCCAATTACACTTACGCATACGTCTACTCTCTAAAATCGAAGGAATGGGGCATGATGTATTCCACTATTGAGGCCGGTATAAATTCTTATCCGGAGGCATTGGCAGTAGACCATAATGGGGCGCTGTTGAATTTCTCGGCCATGCAAGGAGTGGAAACAAAAGGTTTGCTCGTTACCCGTCCGCTCAAACTCGAAACACCCGACATTCTCAAAACAATGGACACAGTAATTCAGCGAGGACACTTTCAGAAAGGCAATGTGCAAGCCGTCCTCTATGGCTCTCGCGACCTCTACAATTGGCACTTGGTATGGTCGAGCAAAGACCATTTCTTGCGCGGCTTCCGTGGCACACCTTACAAGTATTTCCGTATCGCGTGTGTCACTTCGCTGTCAGCAACAGAGAGCCTGTTCGGAGCCTCGCTGCAGTTTACTCCACGTCAGACCAATCAACCAAGATAACATAGGTTTTATTTTAGGTAGAAAAGATTGTTATTAACAAGAGAGCCGGGGCGCGTGATGCGTCTCGGCTCTCGTCCTTGTCGGGATAGTTCCGGGTTGCCCCGGCAAGTAATACGTTAGAATGGGTGCGAGGGTCGCCTCAGCACTCCTGTACGGCTGTTCTTGATGCTGTTGACTTCCTCCTGCGCCTCCAACGCTTTTTCAAGCCAGTTACGCGCAGCTTCGGGGTGCGTGATGCTCAACCAATCATATATCACACGAGCTACCATAAACTCATGGATTAGTTTGTTGAGCAGGTGCAGGGTGGTTCGTGACATCGTGGCCGGCACTTTCATGACGATTTCGTAATCTTCGGGTGTCCACATTCGGTCACAGATAACTTCGTCGTCAATCGGCTCCTGCTTTGTGTAGGGATAAAGCATTTCAACGGCTGCGGCATGAACGACCCCTAAAATGCGGTTCACCCTATCGACATTGCCCTCCTCACCGATTTCAACGAGGGTGTGCTGTGCGTGTTGGTTTTCCTCGCCCCACACATGCCCCTCGATATAGGCATAATTCTTTATGTCGTAAAGCAACTGCGCACGATGAAACACCAACGTCACATTCTTTGTGACCTTGCTGTCCCCAGCATCTGAATTATAGCAGTCCTCGCTGCAACCGATATGATACATGGCTTAATCGTTATAAGTGGGACGTGTTGGCCTTTCGCGCTTGTACAGGGCTTGCTTGGCTCGGTCGAGTGCATCGGTGGCAAGGTTGGAGTAGTTCTGCGCGTCATTCGGGGAGGTGATTACAAACCACTCCGAAAGAGTGCGGTCTACAATATACTCGTGGAGCATACCGCCAAGGCTGTCACATGCCGAGTTGTTGAAATTTGAGGGGAGCAAGAAAACAAGCTGTAGCTTTCCTCCGTCCTCGACCGTCTTGTTTATGCGGTTATTGGAGGTAGAACCGTCCTCATGCAAATACTCTCCGAGTTCCACTTTCAGATGGGAGAAAGCATTGCTGATGGCACGGAGTATCTGATAAGCGTGTTCATCGTCCTCACTCGCTTGCATATACGCAGTGGCACGGTAGTCCTTGCCTTCTGCGTTTCGCGCTTGGCCTGTAAGATGCGACTTATTCATCACGTCAAACTTGATTTCTTTCGACTCAAGCGTTACTGTAATGGTCTTTTTCTGTTCCATTGTGATGTATTATTTATTAGTTTAATCATCGTAGGTGGGACGTGTCGGCTTTTTCTTATACACGGCCTTGCGGTGAATATCGTCAAGGAGGGTGCTTGCTTTGTCAGCATAATCACCGGCTTCTCCTTTGTTTGTGTAGACGTACCACTTGGCTACTATGCTCTGCACGAAATAACTGAACAGGCTGAGTCGCATACTCGGCAACAGAGCCTCGTCAAAGGATTTAGACACATCAAGCCTCAATTCGTAATGCTGCCTTTGCAAAATGGGAGGAAGTGCGGCAGAATTGGGGGCTATGGGGTCTACAGGGAGAACAGGGTCTACAGGTGGTGTGACGATAGCATCACGCACCATTCCCTCAAAAGTGACAAGGCCGATAAGCTCTTGGCAGATGTCCGCTCGGCTCTCCTCCCAAAATCTTTCAAGGTGGTTCTCGTCCTCATCAACAGTAGATATGCGGTGCAGTGCGTTTTCGTCATTGTCCATCTTGCCGCCTGTGTAGGCGGTGGTGACTGCAATCTCCTGCATCACATCTTCCTTATTGATTGATAGTGTTATCTCCATGTCAAAAACTGATTATTGAATAAGTTACTCCGACACCTATATACGGCTGAAAGCCCTTTGCCCCATAGCCATAACCGGCTGTTATTCCTATGTGCCAACGCTTGGGAGGCTTCCATTCTCGCTTGGTGATAATTGTTGTTGGTGCAAATACTCTGATGCTGTCGAGCCGTGGGTCTACCGGGCCGCTCACCCATGCTTCATAAGTGCTGTCGGCATAGTGTCGTTGTGTTATCGGAAGTTCCACGATTGCGCTGTCTTGGCTACATCGGGGTTCGCCTCCGGCGCCGGCGCCATAAACGGTAGAGTGAATTATGCTGTCCTCACAAATACTGTCCTTGTCGCCACGTTGTCGAGGTTCGCCTCCTACACCTCCACCGAGGAAACGATATGTCGGTAGAGTATAACGGTGTGTGCCTAACGCCAACTCTGACTGCGGCATCGGTGCGTAGTACGGAATGGTGTCCACGGTCGTTTCCTTTGTTTCCGTCACGGTGCCGGGCGGCTTCTCCGTGCGGTCTTTGCCGATGATGAACCCGGCAAGGAATGCTGTCAGTCCTGCAAGTGCTAACAGGATATAGTGTTTCGTTTTCATGACTTGTTGATGTTAGAGTTTGAGGCCGTCTGCTGTGGGTTCAATGGTAGAACCTGTAGAGGGGTCTTTACTTGACGGATAAGGGTTGTCACAGTTCAGACGTTTCAAATCCATGCCGAGCCACATTACACCCTCTTGGAGTTTGGTAATGGCAAGGCTGCGCTCACGAGAGGCAGGCAGTTCCTTAACTCTTTGGACAATCTCGTCAATGTCTTTACGCAGTTGTTTATTAGCAACTATTTCCGTTTCTCTGTTCATGATTTGATAGTGTTGATGTACTGAATGATTGAATTGACGTGCAGAGTTACTATCGCCTGTTTGCCCTCCTCGGAAAGCAGAAACTTCACCTCCTCCTCATTGTCTTGGAAAAGGTTCTCGGTCAGAACCGCCGGACAAATGGTGTCGCGTGTCATTGCGAGGGATTGAACCCAATATTTTTCGGGCGGCACACAACGGTTGCCCATAAGCCCCATGTCGGTGGCATTCTCCGTGAAGATTTGGGCAAGTCGTTTGGAGTTTGAAGATGCGTTCTTGCTGACCATGACGGAAAAGCCGGAAGCGGAATGCCATTGGCCGTCTGCCCCTGCCGCATTATTGTGTATTGACACAAGCACTACGTTCTTGGTGCCGAGTTTTTGCGCCCAACCATTGGCCTTGCGCACACGTTCTTTCAGAGGTGTATCGGTTTTCTCCGGCACAAGAAGTATAGTATCAATGCCGCGAAGCGTCAATTCCCTGCTTACGCGCTGAGCAATCTCGCGGCAATAGACGTATTCTTTCAGACGATTGTCGGGACTATGCTTGCCGCCGGTGATGGGCGGGTCGCCATGTCCGTTGTCGAGTAATACTTTCATATTCTATGTGAGTTAATGATGCGCTGAGTCGTTATTACTTGCGCTCAATAGGTCAAATATCCTCTGAGCGTCTTTTTTGTCTACTGCCGCGATGATGTCATTGAGTATTTTAGGCACATCACTCATGTGACTCTTTCGCCGGTTCGCGTGTTCAAACATACTCTTCGCTTCAACGACAATAAGCCCGGCACCGAACAGCACGGCCACAAAGGGCATGATGTAGAACGAAAAGAATATACCGAGGCAGTCCACGAGAAAGCCAATCATGATAAATCGCCAATACTCACTCATCTTGGCAATGGTAACTCTCAACTTGTGGGAGTGTACGCGCTGATGCGTCTTTTTCGCCGTGTGTACTCCGTCCCAAAGGTCGAGCATAATAGCTGCTATCACCAATATGCACACGGCAAGGAACACCCCAACGAACAGGTAGAGTTTGTTAAGTGGTACGATTGTTTCCATGTCTGTGTTGTGTTATGGTTTATTCGATGAGGTTGCTGGCGATGTCATGCCATGTGTAGTAGTTGGCAAGGAAAACAAAGACGGCACCCACAAGGCAACCGACAATATCCCATGCCAAATCCCACACGCAGAAATGATTTCCTTTCTGCTTGCTGTCTTTTACCTCTTTGTAGATGCCGAAAGCGAAAGCCACGGCAAAGGCAATGACGGCGGCAATGATTGCCGAGGGAAAATGAATGAACGACACAAGCACACCGATAAAGGCGGCGATTACGAACTCACAGAAGACGTGGAGCTTCTTGTCGCTCCCGGTCTTGTCATTGCAAATTTTCTTTGTCATGATAATTAACATTTGGTTTATACTATGCAAAGGTAGGCCGTAGTCGGTTCTCGCTCTCGTTATCTTTTGAGTTAGACAAAAAGAGAGCCACGGCTGCGCAGTCCGTGGCTCCTAATCGCATTATATGAAATCCTAACTTAGCGTTCAAAATCCAAACGTGGCTGGGGTAAGGTCGTCTTTTTCATTACAACCTGCGGCCAGTGTGTTATTAACGTGTTGTGCGGCGAGTTTACTGAATGCCGCAAACTCCTCCTCGCTGACAAAGGTGTAATAGATAGGCTTGCCGTTGGAGTCCTCGTTTATCTTTACCGTGCGAGGATATGCTTCTGAGGTGAGCCTCTCCATCATCATAAAGTTGCGTTGGTTTTCGTCAGACAACCATACGCGCATACCATTCCATATAAAACCGTTTATAATAGTTTCTTTGGTATGCTCGTTGATAGCTTCAACCAACACAGCCTCCACCTCCTCCCATGTAGGTTTATGGTCAAAGGTATAGCGATACTCATAAGTACCTCCATGCTCATCGGAGTATAGTCCGTAAAAGAGCGTAAAAGTTCTGCGGCCTACTTTTTGTAAGCCGTCCTGCCTTACCGGTGTGCCGTAAATCTTATTCATATGGCAAAGGTAACGCTGTATTCCGCGATTGTATCTTTATCTTTTGGGCTTATGTAAATTTTGGCAACGTCTTTCCGTCATAGTAGTCCATGACAATAGTTGTTTCAAAAGGAAATCCGTCCTCGATGTCACTTATTTGGTCGAGGATATTCTGCATCTCCTTGCTTGCCGTGAAAAACTTGTTGAACGTACCGTCCGCAATATTGCGGAAACTTACAAGGTAGCGACCATCGCCGTGTGCAGTTGTGAGGTCTGCCTCGTAATCGTGTATCTCAATCGGTGTATTCGCTATGCTACGAATTGGAACAACCTTGCCCGGAAAACGCTTTTTGCCGTCCTCCGGCTTGTAGGCTATGCCTAACTCTCCGAATTTTCTCATGTAATTATGTGTTAATTTGAAATATAAATGCTTGCAGTCGGCATGACAGGCCATGCCTTTGAATGAGCCGATAATTTCCTGTCTCCTCTTTCGGGATTTTACCTCTGACAAATGTCGGGCAACTTTCTTCTTAGTTCGCTTTCTCAGTAATGCGTGTGTGCCATAAAAGACAAAACCGAGGTAATCAATACCCTCGCTTATCGGTCTTACTGCCTCTGTGTTTTTAACGGTCAAATCTCTCTTATTAATTTCCTCATGGTATATATCTCGCAATTTCCATACAGGCCTTTTCAGACTTCCCCACATTGCGGAGTCGTCCATATACCTCTCATAAAGATACCTAACCTCTCCATTTGGTGCAATATATTTCGGAACATGGCAACACATAACATGGTCTACCGGCGACAAATAGAGATTGGCAAAGCATTGACTTGAGCGTAATCCTTTTGATAGTCCTTTCGGCAGTAAGGTGATGAAGTTGTCGAGGAAGCCTAATACAACAGGGTCTGAAATATATAGCCTTATTTCGGCTTTCATGCGCTCTTGGTCTATGTTGTCATAGTAGCCCTTTATGTCATTCTGACAGTAGAATTGCATCAACTCCGGCACTGCATTGTAATCCTCGACCATGCGATGAAATAGCCAATGCATACCTCGGCCTTGAATGCTTGCCGCCGTGTTCTGTATGAGCGTGGGGTTTACATATCTCTCCACCACTACCATTATCACATGGCACCCTATGCGATGATATACCCTCGGAGCTTGCACGACCCTTACTTTCGGGCCATCGGAAACAGTCATTTCTCGAATGTTCTCCGGGAGTATTCTAAATGTACCGTCCTGCAACTCTCTTTTCAGACGTACGAGTAGCTGACGTTTGTCGCGTTCTCCTTTGGCCGGGTCAAGTTTTGAATAGTATTTTTCGCGCTGTTGAGCGGTTTCCAAATGACTTATGACATAATCAAAACCGTCTGATAAATTTTCATCGGAGATTATCTCATTTAATAAACTGTCGATTGGGAAACCTGCGCTCTTCAAGGCCACAGGAAGATTGGCGCATTCCTGCGGTATCAAATCATAATTGATGTTATGGGCAGTTACTGCTTCCATTGTGAAATGCTTGGAGCCTTCCGGTCCCGTGGAGGTCGCCTAAGCGACACTCCACTTTGTAAGGTTATTGTCATTTTTCGGCTTTCCAAACTTGCCGTGTGAGGCCTATTTGCTGTTGCCGAGGCTCATACCCTTCGCGGAATGCGGTGACAATCTCGTTGTCTTGCAGGGTCACACGATTTAACCTTAGTAAGTTCAGACGAGCGCCGTAGTTCGTGTTCGAGTTCGAGCAAGCGTTATTCGCGTTCGCATAAGCGAGGCCGCTGTTCGCATTCGAATTGTTGCCCGACCGCAAAACAACGCGGCTGTGAGGGTAGTCCGCCTTTATTTCATTTTACATAAGTGGTCGCGCAATCTCCACTTTGAGTCCAAGCGCGTCCATGATACGGAAGAAAAGTCCAACTCCGGGTTCAATCGCACCTTTCTCAATACGTGAAATATAGGTTTTGTCTGTGCCTACTTTCTTGGCAAGGTCACTCTGAGTCATTCGCTCCTGTTTCCTTGCATCAAGAATAATCTGACCAACACAATAAGCGTAAGCCTCACGATGGAAAGCATCACGTTCGGGTGTACCGACCTTTCCGTATTTCTCATCAAGTATGGCATCGAAGCTGCCAATGTTACTTTTTGTCTGCATAATACTCCTTTTTTAGTTTCAAAGCCATGTTGATTTCCGACTCCGGTGCTTTTTGTGTTTTTTTCTGATAGCCATTCAGAAGCATCACTATGTTGCCTTCATCGAAAATGAAAAATGCCCGGTAAATATTGCCGTTATGCGATGCACGGATTTCATACACGCCATCACGGATGAACTTCACGAACCTTTCATTAACACGCTCTTGTATTTTGAGCATTCCAAGAACATAATCAATTTTCTTCTGCGCCCCTGCTTCAAGAGCACGGTAGAAAGAAATGAAATAGTCCTTATAAAACAATATCTTCCGTTCTGATTTCATAACGCAAAGTTACAACAAAAAGTTGATATATCAATCAACTTTGCCGAATTATTTTTCAATCACGACTCGCTTACGCGAGATTGAAAGGTACAGCAGCCGGGGCTATGCCCCAGCTCTGCACCAAACGAAAAGGACGAGCGGCGAGAAGTCGCTGTTACGAGAGTACGATTAGTCGCCCTCGGAAGGCCAGACGAGCGCCGAAGCTCGTGTTCGAGTACGAGCAAGCGTTATTCGCGCTCGCATAAGCGAGGCCGCCGTTCGCATTCGAATGGTGGCCCGACCGCAAAACAACGCGGCTGCGAGAATGGGTGTACCAATAACCTGCGCAGAACGAAACAATATATTGGCTTGTGTCGCCGATGGTGCGCGAGGGTAGCACATCACATTTTGCTCCGTGTACGAGGCGTACAACACAGTTACCGCCGCCGGAGGTGAGGCATTGTACGGTGCGTTCCTTACCTGTAATCGGGTTGAAGATATGCGCGACACCGTCAATCGGGAATGATGCAACCTCAACGCCTTTGTTCTTGAAAAACTCTTTGAAAGAAGTCACATTGAGCGCGATGTTGTCCATCCATTCCGAGTCGCAACCAACATAGCCTTTAATACCGAGTATTGAGTTCCACACATTACCGCTACTCTGTGTGTCGGCCATTCCTATGCTATCGGCTTGGTTGAGGAGTCCGTCATGCTGTCCTCGACCGACAATGCTCTGTTCATCACTATGACCATTCAATGCCCACCACAAGATTGAAGTTTCCTTGTGCTGCTCATAATCTTGGAGCTGATAGCCTTTACCTCTGAGCCGTGCAAGGTTTTGGAAATCTTTCATGCAGTAGTTGATTGTACCTGTAGGTAGCTCTATAGCGTTGCCCTCATCATCATAAAGCCAGTTTGGATTTATGGTCGATGTGCCGGTGCCTCTGCGTGAACGGCCACTGCTGATACTTCGGGGTAGGCCGAGGCCGTCAATGGTAATCGGGTATGTACCGAACACCGAACCGTCCTCAATTTCCTCGTTGAGAGCTTTCGGAGATTTAATCTCTGTCCATTCCGGCTCAATGGCTTCAATACTTTCGCTATCCACCGTGTGAACCTCGCTCTCATCAAGTTCTTTGAATGTGGTAAAGTAGAACCACTTCGCGCCTTGTGGCACTTTCTCAAAGATGTAACTGCCAATTGTGAAGTCGAAGTTGGTATTACTTACTGCCATTTGGAACACTCCGACAACATTGCCGTCTGCATCAGTGAATACACAGCCCATTGTCTGATTGTTCATGCCTGGCCAACGCACCTGCTTCATGCCCTCAACATCTACGCGGTATACATTGACATTTGAGCCTTGCCCAAGGAGGTCTGCCACATTCATGCCAACAGTGGTGTCTGCATCGACATACACACCTTGACTTTCTGAATACAAGAGGTCGCCGAGGCGGTGTATGTTTCTGACGTTAGCCGTTGATAGCGGCTCGTTGTCACAACTTGACCACACATAGTATTTGTCTTGGTTCTTGTAGTCGTTTACACCCTTGTACCATCCATGTCCGAGTAAGTGCATGATGTCGTAACCGGCACCGGCCACGTCTGCAAGGTCAATCTCGCTGCCGTCAAGCATGAAATTGAAGTTGGCACGGCTGAGGCGGCGCAGTTCAAGACGCTGTGCTTTGGCATTGTAGTCTGCTCGGCAAGCCCAGGAGTTTTCAAAGATACGCAACGGGTGGCCCGACCGCCTATAGGCGGCAGAGTACAACGCACCAGTCATGTTGTCGAGGTTGCCCCATTTTTCACCTGGAGCATCCACTAAGTCAGAGCATCTTATAATTGAGAATTGCGAGTTGTAGAGGTCAAGCGCAGGGAAGTAGGCTTTAAGGCTGTTAAGACCTGCCACTCCGTCCACATCGTTATCTTCTATCAACTCTGCCAATATCCAACGACCTGTGAGGCCGGAGCATTGTTTGCCGATACCTTCAACGGTTTTGTCGGCGGCAATGTCGTTGCCGTTCTCATCGAGGCCGAAAGCATTGGTCGCTTTCAACGAGCGCAGAATTTCAACACTTGCGGTGATGTTCACATCGCGTAGGCCGATACTCTTGATATGTCCTGCTTCGGCTACGATGTTCTTAATCATAGCCATTGCATCAATCTTCGGGCAACCGCTAATCATGAGCTTGGTTACATTGCTCAGTCCTGCAATCGTCAGCCCTCCCGGATAAGAGAGATTAGGAAGATTGACAAGAGAGATTTCGGTCATGGTATCTGGCAGTTCCAACACGCTAACGGGCGATGTCTCAGCAACGGAGCAGTTTTGCAGAGGTGTTCCTGTTGCTCTGATTATCTCTAATCGAGGACAGGTGCTTGCATCAATGCTTGCTACGGTTGTGTTGCGCACATCAAGCTCTCGCAGGAACGGCAGAGAGCCGAGGGGCATTGAGCTGATAGGTACGGCGGAGCCGATTGAAACGTCTTGTCGGTTCTCGCTACCGATTACAATCTTCTCGGCGAGAGTCATTACTTGGAAGTTGAAGCTGCTGTCAAGGCTTATCTCACTAAGGTCTATCTCTGCAATTCGGTCGGCTTGGTAGATGTATAACAGAGCATACTCCGTGTGACTGAACTTGGTAAAGTAATGTTCCTGTCCTGCTTCGAGGAACACAACCTCGTCAAGTTGTCCGCTTGCATCGTGGCCGACACCAAAGTAGCCGGTCTTTGCGGCCACTATGCGGATACGTGCATTGCTGCTTGCGCACGATGTACGACCGCTCAATACTCCGCTGAAGAATTGGCCTGTTTGATAGTAGCCGTCACGGATGCGCCAACGCTGTTCAATGAACTGCGGCAGAGCTGTAAGCCCCAAACCTTGCAGAGCATAGAAGTATATATCATCGCTTTTGACAACGCTTTCAATATACTTGCGTTCTCCGTCATAGGAAGATATGAGCTTCTTCCAAAATTTCAGACGCTTCTCTACAAAGAAATACTGCGCACCCTCCGGAGAGAACGGTATCATGTCTACACCGTCCACGTTGGTCTTTGCTGAGCGCATTGCGGCCGCAACTGTTTCGAGTGAAAGTTGCTGATTTCCGCTGTGTGTCGCATCAAGATAGACGGTAGGCACAATTGCCACGTTGTTGAACAGGATTGAACCGTAACCGGCATACGGATTGACGTAGTTGTCGTCCGTCATACGGTTGGGGTCTGCTTCCGGGTCTACGGTGCAACCACCGTCATTGTCCTTACCGTTGCAGGTGTCGCAGTCATAGACCTTGTTGAGATACATTCTAACCGCGTGTTCGGCAGAATAGACACCATTGGTAACGCTCTGACCGTCCTCCAAGAACCACATTGGTTGCATATTCTTGGCGCGTTGGTCGGTAGCGGCAAGGTAGTCGGTAAACAGCGTGTAGGCATAGAGGCTCTGAGGTGATGCGTACTGCCACAGGTCGTTTTTCCAATTATTTACCTTTGTCGTGTTCTCGACAATCTGCCAACGGTTTTCTTTGCCATCAACAGCGGCAATCATGTCGCAGTCATGGCAGAACCTCAGCATACGGAATAGTTCGTAAGGTACTTTTCTACCATACGCAAGGTCAATCTGCAATTGGTCGTCATCGACCATGCATTCAAAGTATTGTGTCCACTTCGGGAATGTATCCGCCGAAACGTCACCGCTATTAACGAGCTTCTGAACCCAAGAGGATTTATCGGCCTCCATTTTCATCATGTCGTCAATACCCGACACACCTTTCCACCAACAGAAACCTTGATAGGACAGCAGCTCAAAGCCGACTACCGGGTTCAACACATCGCCGGTAACAACCCATTTGCCGCCGACCTGCTTCATGGAGCCGGTGCTACGTTGCCATGCTGTACCGTTGTGGCGCATAAACGCATAGTCACGTCCGCAGTATTGGCTGAGCAGGTAGACAGCATCGGTGTCTAATCCCTCAGTCGTCTTAAAACGCGCTTCAATCTGCGAGAGCGTTTCATCACGGCGACCAAAGAACTCTATGAAGTCGCCATAGTTAAGACAGCCCTTGTTATAGCCAGGGGTGTCTTTGAAACCGAGTGCAAGCTGTTCGCCTTTGTCCTCTTTCCAATTGCCCTTTGCGTGGAACCACGCATCGGTAAGCTGTTCATTGGTGGAGCGGAAAGCGGCAATTGGGTGGTTCTTGGTGGAGTGGTCCATCTTGCAACCCTCAATGTGCAGGTCGCCTTTGGTGAACGTACCGTCATAGGATCTTTGTGCAGGTGTCTGATAGGCGCTGCCCATAGCCTTGAACGTGTTGTTCATCATGTCGCACACACCACAGTCATTGGCATTGCTACTGTCGGAGTAATCTACCTTGACGGTAATAATCTGTACCGGGATTGCATCGGGACGCACAAGCACAAAGTTCTTTGCGGCAAGGGCAATGGCTTTGCGCCCAAGTTCTGTGTTCTCGTTGGGGGTAAGAAGCGTGATGACAATCTTGTCGGCCTTATTCACCGGCTTGTTGAGATAGAAGCGGTCATTCTTGATAGGTCGTTTAGCTGATGTCGTTCCCTGTCTGCGCCATTGAACATTTGTAGCCTTGAAGTTCAGCTCCGGGTATTCGGGGTTGAAGTAGAAAAGCGTACAGGTGAATTTTGTGGAGGTGTTGGTATCTCCGTCAAACTCATCAAACACTTTCTGCGGCGCAACTACAACATAGTACGGCATACCCTTAGCTTTTAGTTTGTCGAGGCTCGGACGGTTGATTGTGTCAAGAACATCTTCGCTCTCAAACTCGGCTATCATCGCATTTACATCGGTCAGTTTGGCAAGGTAGTTATTGAATGCTTGCGACCACTCATAGTAGCTCTCGTATGCCATGACGTAGTAGAGATAAAAGTCACCCTCTCTACCGTCAAGCATGATGGGGGTATTCTGAGAGATTGCATTTTGTCCGGGGATATAACCCAAACAAGCGACCTCCTCACCATTGAGATACATCTTGATTGTGGAATACTTTTCGCTTCCTCGTTGGATTGCCCTGCTTGCAGGTTCAACGACCACGGCCATTGTGATTTTCTCCTTACTGCGGAACTTGCGCTCTTGCCGCTGATGCTTCACACCTTTGGCGCAGTATATGCCGGCCACGTTGCCTTTCACATAGAAGCCGGTGCCGGTGGCAGGGTCATAGGAGTGCATGAGCAATGCGTCCTTGTCCTTGATGTTGTCAGTAGCAAAGGAGAATTGGATTGCATTACCCGCGCTTTCGTTGGTCTGCTTGGAGTAGAGATAGTAAGGGATTGTAGCCCTCATGTTCTCCGCGATACGGAAAGCGTTTTGACCGAGATAGGAAACGAAGCCATTTGTGCGCCAATTTGCGCCGGTGACGGCCATTGTCACACCCTTGTCGGTAATCGTCTTGTCCACGTCCGCATTTGTGCGCAGGGCAAAGTCATAGCCGAATGCGGCACCGCTCTTAATCTGCACATCAATTGCGCTTCCGTCTACCGTGACAACTATCGGATGGCTCTTGTCTGTGTGAACTTTGCCGTTGGCCTCAGTCCATCTGCCTTCAGCAATAAACTCGATGTTATCGCCGTTGGTATATCCCTGTATCTGATACTTCACGGAATAGGTTGAGGACGAAGCGGCATTGAACGTCTGAATTGTTTCGCCATTGGCCTTTACTGACACCTGCGTGTTTCCGCTTACACTTGCCGCTGTGTATGCGGCCACTTGTAGATTTGCGGTGTCATAGAGCGCAACAGTACCGTTCAATTCATCGTCAAAGGTCTTTGCATCGTAGTGGATAGAAACAATCGGCTCGGTTGTCTTTGAGCTATCCACACACATGATAGACGTGTAGACGTAGTTGCCGGTTACTTTTGCTTGAGGTGCGTAGCCATGAATACGGAGCAGATAAGAGCCATGTTGCATTTTCTCACCACCGCCAAGAACATTGCTCGGATTGATGCTGATGTCCTGCGAGAATGTTTTCTGAATGTTCGCACGGCCAAGTTCGCGCCATTCTCCATCCCAAAGGATTTCAATGATAGCGTCAATACCACCACCTGTTCCACCGAGTGTATTGCGAGGGAATATGTAGAAGCTGTTAAGAGTTGTCATACCTGCACCTACCGACACACGACATTCATGCAGGGCTTTGGAGATTTCAACAGTCACGTCTACGCAGTTCACACTAACGTCTACGCGGCGCACATTGCCCTCTTGGTCTTTTACAGCCACAACAAAGCTGCGCTGTCCGGCTCCGTCAAACCAATCAGTAAAATCAACCGAGAACTTAAAATCTTGGAGAGTGGCCGAACTACGTTCGTTGGTGAGGATTTCTGTTTTAAGCAATACGCCTGTGTTGGCATCGCTCACAGAAATTTCGGTGATGTTATTGACAACTTCTTCCTCGCCCATGCGCGTTACGCTTCGGGCGGCGAAGCGGCCTACAATCTTGCCTCCGGCGGCTCCGTAGATTGTCTGACTCTCAAATCTGACGGCGAACGAGGTTGCATCAGTGCTTCCACCTCCACCGCCGAGAGGAACTGTAAGAGGACTGCCGATTGGCTTGCGTTTGGCATTGACCGGCTGATAGGTCTTGGAATTGCCGTCCTCGCTGAAACTTTCCTCGAAGTCTACGATTATACGCTCGTATGCGCCGCCGGTGCTGAATGCGTCCGTGCCTCCCTCAGTTGGAACATCGTTGGCAACAAGGTCGGTGCCTCCACCGCCGAAGTCTTTCCATGCCTCGGCATTGTCGGCACTCGCTTTGTCAAGAAGCTGCTTGGCTTCCCAAACATGTTCACCTGCATTGATGCAGTATGTGATTACAAGGCCGTCCTTGAAGTAGTCGATACCTTTGCTCTCACACAGCTTACGCAAGGCGGCGACCGCACTCAGTAGAGAATACTCGCTACTGCCGGTCTGCTCTTTGCAGAGTTCGTTAATATTGAGGATTGTTTCTTCTCCTGCGCTCTGTCCAGCTACGTCAAGCCAATTGTCGAGGTTGGCATAACTGTCTGCATCATCGCTGAGGCCGATGTATTGGAATGTGCGCCAACCTTTGGCACTTGCCGCAAAGGTGATTTGCACACCAATGCTTACGGCATCTTTCGCGATTGCATATTCGATTGCACTCTGCTTGGTGTCGTATGTCGGAGGATTGGAGGGAAGTTCATCGCCGTTGGCAAGTCGGGCGGCAGTTACGTTGTAGCAGTTGCCGACAGACGAACCGTTGCCGAATGCTTTCCAATTATCATCTGCACCAATGCCGTTGTCTGGGTCATTGCCCACAAATTGCATAGCTTTCCAACCAACTTCACTATCAAGATATGTAACAACGCTACCGGGTTTAATTACTTCTGTAACGTTATCAAGGTATGTTGCGACATCGGAGAATGTCATACTGCCGGTTGTTTCAAACAGCTCGTTGATATTGACAAATGTGGTAATTGAAAATGCCTTTTTCAGCCGCTCGATATTTCCCGCGTTTAGTTTGCCTTTATCCCCGGGATAAGCCGTTGAGGAGGTTTCACCAAGAGCAAGGTCAGTTCCGGTAACTACCATTTTGCTACCGCTCCAACGATATGACTTGTTGTTGGTCTTGTCTACATACAACTTGTCGCTTGCAGGTATCCTGCCGTTTAACGAAATTTCGCCGAAAGAGTCTGCATTATACCAATTGCTGTAATAATTGACTGTAATGTCTAATCTGTGAGGTTTTGCTATAAAGCAGCCTGTAACGCTGTTAAACATCACATCTACCTCTCCCGTAATTGACTGAGTTTCGGGTGTCGCAACAATAGTCACAAAACCGTCAAATTCTTTGACATCATCCATCGCACCAGGTATGAAGCGAGTTGGAATGAGGCCATTGTCGCCAATGGGGGCTATGCCTCCTGGTAGACCTTTGCTGTCAGTAATGGATTTGATTGCGGCTGCGTTCTTGGATATGGAGGAGTCATGTACATCAACACGACCTTTTAGTGTCGCGATATTGCCTGTGTTGGTGTTTATACCATTGCCGAGTGTTGTCTGCTGTGTCTTTATACCGCTGATTTCAGTGTCGTGTGCATCAACTCGCTTTTCAAGACTTTCGTGCTGACCGCGCAAAGTAGACAAATCCTCTCGGAGATTATCAACCTGTTCATTGTCCACAACAATCTCATAAAGTTTGTTGATAGGCTCACACACCCAATCACCACCACTGCCGACATACATTCTGAACAGAGCCTTGCCCTGCTGAACGGTCAGTTCGAGGTCTGCAATGTCTTTGTCCGATGCGGAAACACCGGCAAACCAACCGTCATGCGGTTGCGGGTAAGCTTCGCGCAGGGCAGCAACGGACGCAAACAATCCTTTGTTCACACCCTTGATGTTCTTTGCTTCAAGCCAACCCTCAACTATTAGGTCGTGGCCTATACGGGCATTGCCCTGAATGTTGGCATCGCCTCCGGCCGATACATTGCGCCCAACCGCAACATCACCGTCTATTTGTTTTGTTGGAATTGAACTCATTGTAGTGCTGTTTTAGAAATTTCGGAGAGCGCCGATGATTTCTCGGACTCGCCTAATGTGAGTAATACTAATGACGCGGCAGCATAAACCACGGCTGTGTAACAGCGTTCACAGATGTCTATACCCTCATCGCGGTCTATTTTCGGATAAGGGAGATACTGCGCTCGGCGCACATACGCTCTTTCGCTTTTGCAGGAGTAGAACTCCAACGCGCGGCCTTCGGGTCGTATCGTGATTACGCAGACCGGCTTTTGTGCTGTGCCTCGCAATGCTTTTATGCGCTGACGTTGCAATGCATATTCGGGGTCTGTGGTGCTTATTGCCGTGAATACAGCTTTCTCCCAATCGCTCATTTCAAAGACGATAAGGCGCATGAAGTCATGCGGCAACAGAACCCAACCGCTTTCGAGGTCGCCCCAATATATGGCATCGCCGAAATTGTGACCCTGTTCCAAAAGGTATGTCGGTGCGTTTGTATGCACTCTAACAACAGCTTCCAAAATCTTGCTTCTCACAATATCGTCAAGCGCAAGAGTGTCTATGTCGTCAGTCTGCAACAACTGCTCACTCGTCATATTTTGGTCGAGGCATACGCGCACATCGCGCATTACATCGTGAATGTTATATACCATAGCGTCATGTAGTTTATTCTTCTACGCTTTCGCTCTCGGTGCTTTCGCCGCCGTTAAGGGTGTCGAACTTTGCGCCAACGAACTTAACACCATGCTCTGATGCGGCTTTCTGCGCGGCATCGTAGGAGCGGACTTTGTAGGAAGAAATGTTGAATTGCTCTTGCAGGTATGCCTGTGCGTCTTGGAGGCAGCTTGCTTCAACGATTGTGAGGCCGTCTGCCGCCTCATCGTTTGCGACTTCTTCGGCTGACGCTGTTGCTTCCTCGGCAGATTGTTCTGCTTCGGGGACAGGAGCCGGTGCAGGGCTTTCGGCCTCCTCGACTTTGGCCTCAACCTCGGCAGGTGCAGGCGCAGGAGCTTCGGGAGTCGGAGCGACTGTTTGGGGTTTAGGTGCCGGTGCTTGGGGCTTCGGCTTTGCGGCTTTTGTTGGCTTCGCAACATCGGGCAACGCGGTTCTGCGCAAAAGAATGATGCGACCTTCCTTGAAATAGGTGCTTTGCTCAATCACTTTCTGAATGAAAGGATTGGCCGTGGTGTACTCGGCAGGAGTAACACCATACGAAGTAAGCGCTCCGCCGGTGAAATGTACCCTTACAGTAGCGGCTCCGGCTTTAATCTGTGCGACCCAATCAACAAGTCGGGGTGCGCCATAAGTGATTTTTTCCATTGTCTTATATGGGGTTTGAGATTTGTTGAATGAAAAAAGTGGCGGTAAGGCGTTGGCCGCCCTCCGCCACTTTTCCTGTTTAATTTGATGATACGGGTTAGTCTGCGATGATTTCACCTGTGAACTCTACCCAACCGCCTGTTTCACCCTTGTACTGCCACATCTGACCGTTCTGTGCGGCGGCATTGATGCCGGGGCAGTCCTGTGTGAGCAGATATACGCGGCCTTCAACGAGGTCGGCACCGACAGGAGCTTCTTTGCTCTCCCAAATGGTGTAGGTGGTGGCACCGGCATTTGCCTTTTCGCCCTCACCGTCAATCCAAATGTGACAAGCGCCTTTGAGTGCGAGGCCGTCCCACACAACGATACCCTTGCGAGTAGCTTCTTCGCCCTCCACACGGTCGTTGAACTCGTGCTGCTGCGAGTAGATGTAGTGGACGAGGCGGTCTTCGCCTATGAGGGCGCCGGAGTTGGAATAGCCGAGAGTGTCAAGAGTAGGCTCACGCTTGATGTCGATGTCGCCGAACACGGTGTGAATGCTTGTGACAGTCCAACCGATAGGGTTCGTCTTGGTGACAATCTGAATTTCCTTGTGCTTGCTGAAGTCGATGCACTGCAATTCTTCAAGGAGGTTCTTACCTGCAAGGAGCAGGGCGGTCTTGGGAACATCTTCGCCGGTGAAATACATCTTGGCAAGGGCAATGAGCTTCTCGTAAGTCCATGTACCTGCGTGCTGCAGTTCGCGCTTGAACTGCCAACGGATACCCTCGGTGAAGTAAACCATCTGTTCGCCGAGCTTGGGCACCTTGACAGGGAGCTTGCCTTTGATACCCGTCCACAGGGTGCGGTTGCCGGCACGCTTGAAATTAAGGATTGCCTGTTCTGCGATGAGGCTCTGCGTGAACGGAATGTGCTTCTTCTGTGCCTCGAAGTAGTCGGAAACAACTTGGTTCATGCCACGCTTCTGAAGATATACAATAGAGGGGCGAGGCACGATGAGGTCGGGGTCTACTTCTTTCTGCGTTTCATACATCGCATTGGCGAGAAGTTTCACCTTTGAACCGGCAGGAATGGCAGGAGTTGTGCAGAAAGCATCGGTCTCGTTTGTTTTCGGACCATTGACTGCACGAACTACGGGGTTGTCGGTGGTTGTGTCACGGCCTGTAACAAAGAGCATGAGGCTCTTGCCGGGGGTAACGGTCTTGCCATCGGGAGCATAGCCGTCCACATCGGGGACGAGAAGTGTGTGATAGTCGCGCGGAATGTTTTGGTCGCTTGCCGCAAGGGGAAGTACGAACTGAGCCTTTGAACTTGCTGCGACTGCGGTGTCCGTTGTGAGGGAGCTGCGCTGTTCGTCAATCATGAAGTGTTCAACTTCGGGGCTGTTGACCTTGACTTTCTTTGCTTTGAGCATAAGCGACATGAGTGCCGTGTCCTCGCTTTGGAAGCGGAACAGTTGGTCGTCAATGTCTGTTTCTACGAGATTGCCTGGTGCTATGCCGCCTGTTGCGCCCGCTACAGTGCTGACGGTAGTGGCTTGACCCGGTGCTTGGGACTGCACCCCGGCTGTGCCGGGAGAGGTGGGAACTGCCGCTCCCGAACCTACAGTTACGTTTTCGATTTCTGCCATAGCGTTATAAAATTAAATGTAAATTGTCTATTTATCGGTTGATACTATGTTACCCGGCTTGATGCCGCCTGTTGCTGATGCAAGATTGCTGACGGTTGTCGCGCATCCCGGAAGCTGCGTTTTCAGTCCTGCACTACCTTTGGTGGGTTGCAGAGGCTTTTCGACAAATTTGATATGTTCACCCATTATCGCGCTCCGTCTGCAATGTCAAAGATTGAACCTTTATCACGAGAGGGCGCAGGTGCATTGTTGGCTCCGCCCAAAGTCGGAGTGCCGTCACCGCGCTTAGGCTTGCGAAGCTTTGCCTCAGCTTTGGCATTCTTGCCTCTGATTTCGCCCTCCTCACTTGCGGCGGCGATGTCTGCATCGTGATTGATAGCTTTGAGAGCCATGTCGATTGTTTCGGGTTTGATGATACCGATTACAGCGTCATTCGTAACCTCCTTAATCCAATCGGCGGCAGCGTCTATCTGCTCATCGGTAAGACCGAGTTCCTGCTGTTTCTGCTCAAGCATAGCAAGGGTGGCTTTCATATTCTTTTCCCACTCCTCTTCAAGTCCTTTCTGCTTGGCCATGCGGTCGATGTATTCTTTGTTGCTTGCAGAATACTCGTCCATCTTTGCAGGGTCATCGAGCATTTCCTTTACACCGTCAATGCCGATACGGTTAATGAGTGACGTCCACGGGTCTTTGCCCTGCGCCATGTCCGTAATGAACTGAGCGCTGTGGGGGTCATTCGCAAGCATATCAGTCAGCTTGCGTTCGCGCTCCTCGTAGCCCGATAACTTGTTGTCATATTCGTCATAATCGTCACTGATTTGGCCGAATAAGGCTTCATCATCGGCATACTCTCTGTCGGGGTATTTCTTTTTCAGTCGTTCGCCAAATTGGTCACGTCTGCTCTTAACTTGCTTTTCCTCAGCCATAGTTTCAAATTGATGTTACATGGGTGTTTAATCTATGGCAAAGTTAAGGGTGTTAAATGGGTCGGCATCGTTATCTTTTGAGTTGCTATGTTGTATCTTTGTATTGAGTTTAATACCTTAAAGTGCAGCGCAATGAAGTCCTTCGGAAGTGTTTTGGCCTTTACTCGCGAACGCAATGCAGCGTTGCTAAAGGCATATCGAGAGCAGGTAGATGCAGCGAGTTTTGTTCGGTTGAACGAAATCGGCGAGAAGATTGTTAATTCTCCTTCTCCCCGGTTTTGGGTATCAGAGGAACGTGCGGCTGCGGTGGTGTCTGCTATTATGCGAGGGAAGCCGGTGTTGGAAACGATGCGCCCGACAAAACGAGAAATGTTTGAGGAGATACACCGCAGGGTAATGGCTCTAAAAGAACAGCACCCCGATTGGCACCTGTGTCAGTTGGTCTTTAATGTTGTCAATTCTCCCGCACCCAAATTCTATATGGAGGTTTCATCAGCACTTGAAAGGTTATTCAAAATCCGCAACGGCTGGTACGACAATGGAAAAGGAAATTACAGTTTCTAACATAGTCGCTGAGAATGACAAGCGCCGCGATGAGATGTTTTCGCGGTTCAATCCTATCACCGGCGAGGGTTCTGTCGGTAAACGTGTCTTTGTGCATATACAGGACTTTCCCATGCAGTCACAATGGTTACCTGCTTCAATGGCAGAAAATACACTTGTCAAGGCACTGATAAAGAACAATGGTATAGACGGCCTCCTGCGCAATGATATGGGAGTTGATGAGCCGACTCAAGAGGACAGGGAGGCCGTTATCAATACTTTTGTTAGACTCCGCTCATTGCATGATTTTCCATTTTGGGCTGCGACTTTCGTCTACATCAAAAACAAGGAGGTCGGTCAGCCCGACTGTCTTTTCCGTTTGTCATACCCTCAACGTAGGTTCGTTGAGATGCTTGAACGTATGAGGCTTGCAGAAAAGCCAATACGAATAATTCTGCTCAAAGCACGACAATGGGGAGGCTCTACAACATCACAGCTTTATATGGCATGGTTGCAACTCATTCATCGCACCGGCCTCAACTCTCTAATCATATCCAACTATAACAAAGGTTCTGAAACAATCAAGGGTATGTTCAAGAAGATGATTGAGGCTTACCCTGTGTCGATGCTCCATGAGGCAGGAGATACATACTCCGAGAACGAGGAAAAACTTGTCGGTGTAGGTCGCTCCGGCCTTACTCAGCTTGTGCCACAACGTAACGCAACAATTTCAATAGGCTCTGCCGAGTCGCCGGACTCATGTCGTGGTGGTGACTATGCTCTTGTGCATCTTTCGGAGGTCGGTTTGTGGAAAGCGACTGACGGCAAAAAGCCGGAGGATATTGTGCGCTCTGCCTGTTCGGGTGTCCTGTATCGACCTTATACGATGATTGTATATGAAAGCACGGCCAACGGTGTAGGTAATTTCTTCCATAACGAGTATGTTGCAGCCAAAGACCCGGAAATTAAATCTCAGTTTGAGCCTCTGTTTATTTCGTGGTTTGACATCGAGCTGTACCAACTTCCATTTGAGAATAAGGAGGAGTTATATAAGTTTGCTACATGGTTGTACGACAATAGGCTGAACGGCTCTGCGCCCTCAGACCGCGAGGAGTGTGGCAAGTATCTTTGGTGGTTGTGGGAGATTGGTGCTACATTGGAGGGCATTCATTGGTATGTTGAGGAACGAGCAAAGTATCACGACCACGGTTCAATGGCTTCCGAATATCCGTCTGATGATGTAGAGGCATTTGTAAACTCCGGCTCTGCTGTATTCGACAAGTATTGTGTGGAGGCTCTGCGGCCGACTACAAAGAAGCCTCCTCGCTATGTGGGCGACATATATGCGCACGGCGATGAGGGCGAGGACGCTCTGCGCGATTTGCGGTTCAAGGCCGATGCACAGGGTATGTTGTGGGTTTGGAATTTGCCCGACCCTGTTAATCCTAATGACCCGGAGGAGGTGACAAACCGCTACCTTACTGTCGTGGACGTTGGCGGTCGCTCCAATAAGGCCGACTGGTCTGTGATTGTGGTATTCGACCGTCTGTTGATGATGGACGGTGGCAAACCGTCTGTTGTCGCTCAATGGTACGGCCACATTGATATGGACTTGTTGGCATGGAAAGCTGCTCAGATAGCTGCGTTCTACGACAACTCCCTGCTCGTCATTGAAAGTAATACGCTCGAAACACACGATAAGGAGCGCAACGTGGACGGCGACCAATCCACGGCTATACTCAATCAGATAAAAGACATCTATCCAAACCTGTATGCTCGCAAGCAATCAGAGGACGCGATTGTTCAAGGCTTGCCTGTTCGTTATGGCTTCCACACTAATGTTGCCACTAAGCCGATGATTATCTCAACGCTTGTAAAGGTTATACGTGAGGGTCTTTATATTGAGCGTGACAAGCGTTGTATTGACGAGTTTTTGAACTATGAGAAGAAGCCTAACGGTTCTTTCGGAGCAAAGGCCGGTACTCATGACGACTTGCTTATGACACGAGCAATAGGCCTGCACATCTGTTTCTATGAAATGGAACTGCCGCAAGTCGTAACTCGCGGCAGCAACAATCTGAAATATGTTCCTAAAGTTGTATCGGCGGCTTCATTCTAACCTATGCGGTTTGCGCTTGTGGCTGACCTCCGCGCATGGCACCTTGCAGTTGGTTTACGGCATTCATATTTGCGCCCTGCTGTGCCTGTGCTATAAGTTGAGGTGATACACCCTCCGGCACCTGTCCGGCTTCCAACTGCTCTTTCTGCGATTGGATAGACTGCAACAACTCGTCTGCGAATGGGAAATTTCCGGCTTGTAGAAGTTGCTCCAACGAGATTGCTTGCTGTTGCCACAACTGCATAAGGAAGTCGTTTGCCATAGCGCGATAAGCAGGTGTCGCGGTACTCGGCACGATTGAAAGGTCAAACTCAACATCGCGGATTTTTCGGGGGTCATACTCAATCTGAGTGCCTACGCGACCGGCAATGTTGAATACTCTCTTTTGGTCGTAGAACTGCTGCATATTCTTAACGTCCTTATATGCGGCATCGCGCACAAACTCGCTGAACGTGTCGAGCAGGTCAAGCAACGATGTGGTTGCATTCTGTGTCTGCTGATTGTAGAGCGCCGCAGACATTCCTGCATATCCGGGTTTGCCTTGCAATGCTCCATTCACACCCGATATGTCCTCAAAGAATTTGAGTTGTAAGTTGAGCAATTCGTTAATGCCGATATTGGTAGAGTTGGCTTGAACCTGTTGAGGCAGGTCACGGTGGTTCTTTGACGGAGTGTAGACAATAACACCATCGTGGCGGCTCCACATATCTGCAAAGTCCTCCGGCGACATTCCTTTTGGAATACAGTCGCTCGGTATCATCAACACACCTTTGGCCGATGCTCTCATAATCCAATCGTAGAGGGTTATGAGGCGGTTGGTGTATCGCTGTTGGTCGATTACATCACTGACAAACGAATGTATCTCGCCGTCAATGAAAGGATATGCCTTGAAAACGTATGGGTGGCTCTTGTGGTCGTATGGTGTTTCTCCCTCTTTCAGAATATCGCCAAATGGTGTGAGGTAGTAATAATACCAAAAAGAGTCCATAAACCACTCGGCACGGATTAGTGGAATATCTTCCTGCGGCATACCTGCGGCCAACCCCTGCATGATGCGCTGTGTGTTTTCTTCCACTACCATTTCTTTATAATCCTCAAGCTCAATCTTGAATATATCGCCGTTGTTATAATCATGACACCAATAGCGAGGTTTTGTTTCTTTGCGCCATACCTCAATCACACGGCACCGGCTTTCATCACGCGGCACAAGAAAATCCATTTCTGGGGACTGAGAGTAACCGAACTGTTCCCACGCTTGTGTCAGAACAATCTTTTCTCTTGCAGAACGGTATATCTGTGCGAGTTTCGCATAATCGGTGGGGGATTTGGCGAACTCATGACACACATCCTCGAAGCTGACATCATGTATTTCTCCTACGCAGGAACAATCCCATGTGCGGAAATCGCGCATATTGTTGTCAATGAAAAAGTTGTTGGGCTGAACATATTCCGTCCAACAATCTTCTTTGTCATTCATGCGACCGAACCATTTGCGGTGAACAATCATACCGGAGATTAAAAACTCCTCCATAGTTCGCGCATACAACTCGGTCATGCGGTTGAGCTGCATATTATATTGTAATACCGTGGACATCGTTTCAGCTAATTTCTGTTCGTCACGGTCACGCGCATAACAGGTCGGCTCTGTCGCTTGACTTCGATACACACCGATAACATTACGCACAAGTCGGCGTATGAGGTTATTCTTCAGCGGTATGTTGCCCTGCTTCATAATGTACTGCTCCTCGGTCATCTTCACTCCGTTCACACACACTATGTCGCTCCATTGGTCGCCGTAGTTATATCGCTTATTCCGCTCTCGTTCACGGCGAAAGCGATGCATATTTTGATATAGGGTTTGTGCTTGCAACAGAACATCAGTAGCCCTGCGCATATCATCGCCCTGCGCCTGTGCCCTTGCGATACTATCCATATCTTCAACACTCGCAGGTTTGACTTTACTTAGTCTATTTAATTTGATAGCCATATCGAGAGTATAAATTTGTGTCGGTGGCAAAGTTACTCACCACCGACACATTACCAACTTTATCTGTTGAGTTGCTGAGATTGTGGCTGCATGGCTTGATATTTCGAGTAAAACTCGTTCATCAAGGTTGTCAGTTCTGACATGGCCGATTGTTGGTTTTCCACAGTTTCGGCTTGCAGGACTTTCACCATGCCGGCACGGTACGCTGGGATTGTAGATGCAATGAGGGCAGCTTCTTCCGGGGTCTTTGATGTGAGCCACATTTTTGAGATACGTCCGAGTTGCTTGTCAAGACTGCCGAACCTCTGATAAAGTGTAAAGTCGGGGTCTTGTTGTAATGCCGCGTGTGCTTGTGCTGCGGCGGCATAATCGGTCTTAATCATAGCCCTTGCCTTTTCTGCCTTCTCGTTCACTGCCTTATATCGAGCCTCAAAGTCGGCGTAGGCTTCCTTTACTGCGGCATCGCCACGGCTCTCCAATCGCTCGGTCATTCTGTCCTTGGCCAACTCTTCGTATTTGCCGAGACGTTCCTCATCGCCCCAAGACCATGGAGCAAGAGGGGTGCCACGCTTCACCTTGTATTCGGCATAGCGCGCCGCCAACTGTTGCGGTGTCAGTTTGCTTGCCTCCTCGCCGTTCAGACCTATCTCATCAAAGTAGAGTTTGTCGAGTTGGCTCTGTGGTACTTGCAGCACTCTCATCACAAAGATAGCAGCCTCGTGGCTCAATGCCGGGTCATCACCGCAAGCATCGGTAATGGCAATAGCAGCATCGGTAAGGCTCTGTGGATTCATGCCTATGCCGGATTGTACCAGGAGGTTGAGAATGTCATTGACCGCCTCGGCGTTTTTACCACCAATAAACTTATTGGCAATGGTGTTGATGTCGCTTGCCAACGGCATATCCTTACTGAGTTGGTTTCTGCTCCATTCTCCGCTTGCCCACATATTGCCGAAACTGCTCATCACATCGCCGCCGGTCAGTCCCTCTATACTTCCGAAGTATGAATGAGTAATCACATCATCCCACATTTTGTCTTTTTCGGAAATATAATAGCCGAAAATGATGTATGGAAGATATGGACCAAGATTCCAAAGCCACTCAAGAACATAACCAAACGTAGCAAGTCGGATTACATCTTTCTTGATTTGTCTGCGGAATCGTTTCCGAGCTGCATCATTCGCTCTGCTATATTCGTCATCGGTAGCGCTTTCGGGGTCTATCTCCCAATCGCGCAGTATCTGCTTGGTCATGAACGCTACGCTCTTGGCTCGCTGTGCTGACGTAAGGTTGCGCTTGAGGTTTCTTGCGCCGTCATAAGTTTGGCGAGTGTACGACATTGAGGAGTTGCGGAATACAGTAAACAAGGTACTCAGCCAATCTTTATCTACCTGCATGGTCGAAAGGAAGGGCGACTCTGACGACTGCTGCGTCTGATTGAACAGTATCGTGGCGTCCTGCATGGCTCGCTTCTCTGCGGCGTCTGCCGGATAACCCTCTTTGAGATATTGGTTCAGTCGCGTTTCATACATCGCTCTTGCTCCGATGCTGACGGTTACGGCATCCACAAATGCATTCGGGGTCATACCGATGCGCGAGGATATTTCCATAACCCGGCTGCGCCACATCTTCCAATCCATATCCGATTTCAGCAGTCGAGGGTCTCCGCTGATGCGCGAGTGCCAGCGCTCGCGGAAGATGGGCAGGTTTTCCAAACACCATTTGAAGTCGCCGTAGGGATTGGCTATACTCTTCGCAATTGATTTCAAGTTAACTTCTGGTGCATAGGCAGGTGCGGAAAGGAATTGCTTTAATGCTGTGAATAATCTGAAGCTTACCTTGGCTGCTGTTACTCCTTTGGCAAGGTTAACAGCGTTTTTATTGAGCCTTGACACCGGTGGACGGTATTCTCCTGCAGCCATAAGACACAGGTCGTTGAAATTCTCCCATAACCTGCGGCCACCACCGTAGACCGTTGTCATGTTGATTACTTGGTTACGGAAACGCTTGTATGTGCGCAGGGTGTTAAGGTCGCGGTTCCATTCAGCGTATGCACTCCAATGTTCCATTTGGGTGATATGGTCGAGGATTACGCTCAATGCGTCTGCGCCTGTAATGTCGAGGGCGAGATTGTTCACACGGCGCTTGATGATACTGCCAGTCTTTGTTGTGATACCGTCCGGGCGGTTCTGCTGATTAACATCTTCCTCCTTATCAACTCGGGCATTTGCCAAAATCTTCAAGGGGAAATAGTTCTCAATAGCGGCCATAGATGCACCGAACATACGCTTGTGCGTTTCGTTGTACTCGTTACGAGTGGCAACAAGGAAATCGTCTTGCAACCAATCGCCAAGAGCCTTGAAACGTGGGTCGAGGAAGTTCTCTATATCTGCCACATTTTGCTCGGTGATACCCATGCGGCGCAGCTTCATACGTCCATCGGTCATTTTATCAACCATGTAGATGTAGAGGAGGTTGCCCTGTGTCAGTTCGTGGTCGCGCATTTCGCCGCCGTCCCAAAATGAAACAGAGGCTTTGGGAAGTTTACGCTCCATTCTGATGATGTCGCCCCACGTCTTGCTCTTGCCGAACAGTTCTGCGGCTTTCTCGTCAAGCTGTGCAAACTTATCTTTGATACCACGCAACTCTTTGTTACGACAATCAACCCAACCGCGCATGAAGCGGTTCCACAGATACCCCTCTCCGTTGGCGCTCTTGTTGCCAAATACTCGCATGATTTGGTCGAAAGTGCCGAGAGGTGCAAACAAGAATTGCACAAAACCATTATTGACAAACTTGTCTTGCCAATCGTCCTTATGGTGTTCGTTTGTTGGTCTGCCCTCCATGTCGGAGTTTGCATTGTGGTGTATCTCGCTGATACGAGCTTTCTCTGCCTCGCGGAATGCTTTTGCATTCTCAATACTGCCGCGCAGGGAGTCTGACAAGCGGCCTACAAGGTTGAAGTATGCCTCAGTACGCTCAATCTTATTCTTGCGAATAGCGTCCTCGGTAGTTTCAATGAACTGCTTGTAAGCATCATCAGTCATGCGCCCGGCGTCCCTATCTTCTTTAGCGATTTTAAGGCTATCGCGCAGGGCTTTCTCCTCTGCCTTGCTGTTAGCAATGTTCTGAACGTAGTCAAGTGCCATGTTGAGGCCGGCATATTCAATGGCGGCTTGGTCGGCAATGGTTTGGTCGGGGTCACTCATTCTGTTCAGAGCCTCGGCTATGCGGTCGGTGATGTCGTCCTCTGTGAGTGAGATTGCTTTTTTTACAACCTCCATTGTGTGTTGGCCGTCTACATCAAGAGCGCCCTGTACCTCGACACCTCTTGCATCGACCTTACTTCCACGGATAGCAAGGAGTTGGCGAAGCGAAGCCTCTCCGTTGCGTAGTTGATTATCGACCATGATGTCCATAATCTTCTGTACGCTATCTGCAATATCGTGCATGGCTGTGGCATTTTTGACTGCCGACAACAATCTTTGCATTTCGCCGGAGGTCATGCCGGAAAGATAGCCGTTTTGCATAAGGATACGTGCGAGGTCGGAAACACGTTTTACGGTGCTTCTGTCAAACATCGCTTGTGCGTTCATTGCATCAACGACACCGGCCTCAACCTTGCGGTCGGCACCGACAAAACTTTGTGCTGTGCCTCTGCGGTTACGCATGGAGTGTAACAGACTTTGCAGATTGTTGGTTACAGCCCTCATTGCATCGTTGCGCAGGGTGAGGTCTGCACTCTGATTGTTGCTAAGACGTATGGCCGCATTGGTTATGCGCTCCTCCAATCCTATGCTTTGGTCTTTCCAAATGTCGCTTGTTTCTCCATCGCGGAAACGTGCATCGCTCGACAATCCGAGTTCATCACGCTTGGCCGCATCACGAGCCATGTCCACATAGTCGCCTTTGGTACGCAGCTTCTCATGGCTTCGCCACAGCATATAGCGGAGTTCGTTGTCACCGAGTTTTACCCACTTCGGGAGCTTCAACGAGCCGAGGAATTTATTGATAGCCTCTAAGACTTTGGCTTTGAGCTTCACCCAAATGCCGCGTTCGGCTTTGGTGAAGTCCTCAAAACCTTTCTCGCTCATACGACCGAACATCTCATCAACGGCCACACGGCGGTGGTGTTCATACTCTTTGCCCGGCTCGTTCACAAAGCGGCGAGTAGCGTCCTCCTCGACCTGCTGTTTCAAATCGTCTTTGAGGTGATTGTAGATTTCATCGCAGAAAGCATCGTAGTTTTCTTCTCCAATCATTTCTCGCAGACCTTTGTGTGCTACAACCTCATGGAACACCGTTTCTGCAACGTCCTCGACATTCGCATTATTGGGGAGGACAATTACAACCTCGCCGGTTGCAGGGTCGTAGAAACCCTTGCTCCTGCGCATACGCGCCTGTCGCTCGGAATTGTCGTTTGTCAGCTCTTTAGTATCAGTCACAATGCGAATGGGAGTGTTGAATTTCTTCGACATTCTTTCAGCATGGCTGCTTTTGGCTTCGGTTGATGCTCCATACTCGCTGCCCAGCTCATACAACAGGCCGTCATCATTGGCGCTCCTTGTGTTGTTACCCTCAACGTTTACCACGTCAAGCAGGGTCGTACCACCAACCTTGTTGAGATTGTCTTTCAAGTTGCGGTATGCAACCATCTTGGAGCCTTCGTGTGTGAAGTCGCCGTAAAGTATTGCAGACTCTCCACCGAACTGAATGACACGCTCGGATATGTATCGGGCAATTTCGTCTGATTTAGTAGGTAACTTGGTGAATGGAGTGTGGATATTGCCGACAATTCTCCCTGCTCGTGAGAGTATGATAAATGACATCTTTGCTCGGTCGCCCATGCGCTGCGAGTTGAGGAATTTGGCAACATCTTCCGAACCGCGAACCAACGGCTGTTCCATTGGGTCATAGTTCGGGGCAAAAATCTGCTTGTCTAATGTGTGAACTGCAAGCGGACTTTCATTTTCGGGTACACGCTTTTGACCGACACCCGAAGTGTTGTCAGTATCGAATGTTCCGTATTTGCCTGTCTTTAGATTGATGATTACTCCATGTACCGGTACTTTTGATATATCGGCAATCTTTCTGAGCATCTGAACGTCCTGCGGCGAACACATGAGGTTGCCGCTCGGATGATTATGTACGAAGTAAACTTGGTCGGGCTGAATGCGGTTGTATGCGAGTGAAGCGGTAGGAATATCAACCATTGTGGCGGTGAATGTTCCCATGCCGAGTTCAACTACCGTAGGTTTACCGTCCTTAACGAGAACGACAAACGAATGTTCCTTTGCAGCATCTTCGAGAGCCGAGAATATAAACGCAACATCATCGGCGCTCTCAATCTTCTCTCCACTTGTGAAATTGAAAGAACCGCTTTCTCTGAATACTCGCTCTATAAGGCTGAACTCACCGGCTTCTTTGTCTAATCGACTATTATGTCGGTTGAGGCCGGTATCACCTTGCCGTTGTAGGTCGTTGGCTCCGCTCCGCATACCGACTTCATTGCCTCCTGCATTTTCTCCGCTGAAGTCAAAGTCGAATAAGCCGCCGTAACCTTCGGCATTTTCGGAGGTGTAGTTGATTGTTTTTCCGTCTTGCGTTTCATATCTGCTTGCAAAGTTAGCATTTTCTTCTGAATATGACGCAATAGGCTCACTCGCGGCATCTTCGCTATCCTCTTCGGTCAGTTCGATGTTAGAAGCGGCCTCTACCTCTTTGTCCAATTCTGCATACTTGGCCTCCTTAGCCTCCATTTCCGCTTTCATCAAGTCCTCGTATTCACTGAGTTTTTCCTCAGCTTTGGCGAGTTCCTCGGTGAATTTGAATGGAACACCGTCACGCGCTGATATGGATTGCAGTTCTGCGTTGTTGCGCTCGATTGAACGCTCCGCAGCTTCAATGCGCCCACGGAAGTCCTCGCCGCTAACAACATCATTCAAGATTTCTGTTACAGCATTCTTAATGACATTGCCCTTTACCGGCATGGCTTCTATTCCGAGTTCGGGACACGAGTAGGTCATTTTTGCAGGAGCGGAGTAGAACAAATCGCCCTGCTGACCTTGCTTTGTTTCCCTATTGATTTCGGTGTGAACATGGAAATTGAAGCCTCCAACGGAGATAGTGATGTCGGACGTTGCCGGACGAGAGGAGTAGCCCGATTTGCGGACTTGCTCTTGCAGTTCGGCCTTGCGTTTGTTCTGCTCGGTAAAGAAGTCCTCCATTGCCTCAACTGAGGGATAAGAGAGTTTGTCAACAGTTATGTCGCCAACCGTGGCGGCCTCAACCTTTTCAAGATAAGACTTGTTTTCGGCGATGCGCTTCTCTGCCTCTTTGTTCTGCCCGGCTATCTGACGCTTGCGGTTGTGGATATAGGTTTGGTCGGCCTCCCACGATTTGCGCTGTGCAGTCAGTTTGCGAACCTCTTTCTCAATCTGATTTTTCAGCATGGCATACTCGGAGCCGGAGAGCTGTGCGGTGATGTCGCCAAACAGGTCTTGGTCCTCCTCCAATGCACGGTTTTCCATTGAGTTCTCCATGAGCTGCTTGCCATTCATGATGCTGTCGGCAATCGCACCTTTGGTTTTCAGACGCTGATAGGCTGTAACGTCAAGGCTGTCCTCCACACCGAAACGAAGCACACGAACAGGAATGCCCCATTCATTGTGCAGGTTACCCTGTCGCAGAATACGGCCATTTCGCTGAGTGTAGTCCATAGGTCGATTAGGTGCATCAAGGTGGATAAGCGTATGGAGGCGCTCTTGAATGTTCACACCTGTACCGAGTGTGAATGTACTGCCCATGATGACACGAACCTCACCGGCATTCACTCTGCTGAAGATTTCGAGCTTTTTGTTTACAGTCATCCCCGATTTCATCACGACAATCTGCTCCTCTGGCACACCTGCAGATATGAGTTTCTTGCGAATATCCTCATAGAGATTAAAGCCGGAAACCTTGTTTTGGTAGTTGTCGGCAAAGATAGCAACGGTGCCGTTGTAGTCTTTGGCTTCTTCGAGGGTGCGAAGTGTCTGACGCACGGCCTCATTGGTCTTGCTGTTGGGGTCGTCCTCCGCATCTGACTGAACGAGTCGAGCATCAACGGCGGCGGCTTTGGCAATACCGTACATCACAAGGGGAATATGACTGTTCTCTTTCTTCTCCTTGCCGCTCATATTATCGTAAGCGTCAAGTTGCTCCTTGACAAACTTCATGATAGAGCGCAGTGCGCGTGTCTGAGGCAGGAAGATGTCTTGTGCTTTGCCGCCCTCCATTTGAGGTATCTTGTCACTTACACCTCCGGCCTCGCGTGTCAGCACGGTGTCGGCCACGGTAGACCAAATGCGCACAAGTTCGGGCAGGTTTACATATCCTGCAAAGCGATTGTTCTCTTTATACTTGCCGCTTGTGGAAAACTCCAACATCTGTTGCAGGTTGCCAAAGTTACGTACAAAATCATCGAAGTAATAAATGCCGTAGTCTTTCATCACATCGGCCGACATAAGATAGCGCATGAACGTCCATATCTCTGCGGCGGTGTTGGAGATAGGTGTGCCGGTCGCAAAAACAACATTCTTGCCGCCGGTCTTTTCAAGAACGGACTGTGTTTTGAGGAACACTCCCTGCGACTTCTTACTGAAAGACGGGTCTACACCTTTCACACCGCGCTGCATGGCGGTGGCAAAGCCGAGGTGCTTGTACTCGTGAGCCTCATCGACAAGGATAGCATCAATGCCCATGCTGTCGAAGTCCTCGACATCATCAGTAGCACGGTCGAGCATTTCCCTCGCTTTAACTTCTGCATTCTGTCGGGTCACTGCGGCTTTCTTAGCGTCCTTTTCTTTCTTCTTGTCGGTGGCTCCACCGTTGGCAAGTTGGCTGATTTCGTCTTTCAGCTTCTCAATCTCACGCTCGGCGGCACGAACAATCATGCTCCTTCCGTCCGGGTCTGCATCTTTCATCTGGTCAAGCACAAGCAATTTTTCCTCAATCTTGTCTTGGATAAATTGCGTCTGACGCTCAACGCTATCGGGAATACGCTCGAATACGGATTGAGGCACGACAATCATGTCCCAATCATTGAACTTGATTTTGGCATAGAAAGCCTTGCGACCCTCTGCGTTGCGGTCTGCATCTTCAAGGGTCAGCACTTTGGCATTAGGATAGAGAGCCTTTGCACTTGCTACAAATTGGCCTACGGTGGCATTCTGCACCACAATCATAGGCTTGCGGGCAGTACCGAGGCGGCGCATCTCCATTGCTGTTGTAATGAGGGTGTATGTCTTGCCGGTGCCGACCTCGTGAGCCAACAATACAGGCTGTGTCGTTGCGCGGATTACGGCCTTTGCTTGGTGCGGACGTAGACGGAACGGACGACCGCCTACCATTGTGGCGGCTCCGCCGAAATGCTCCGGCACAAATTCATCGGGAATTGACTTAGGCACGGAGTTGTTGAACTTCTCATTGTAGACTTCCTCCATGCGCATAGACAACTCCGGGTCGTTCTGCATCTGTTCACGCGCCCAATCCTTAAAGTCCTGTCGTATCTCATCAACCTTTGTTGCGCAAGCGGTTGTGGCCGCAGCATCGGTTTCGGTTGTAGTGGTGCCGTCACTATTCTTGGTGGTCTTGCTGACGGTGATTGTCTTGTTGGTGATTGCCGCCTCAATGAGCTTGTGGCCGGGGATAAGGATACCGAGGCTTTCACTACGAATGCCCATTTCCTTATTCTTAGGCTCGTCAGTCCAATACGGTTCACTCATGTGCCATGTACCACCGGCATTAGTAAGACGGACGTTTAAGTCGGTGCGCTCCTTGACAAAACGCTCATAGAGCTTCGGGTCTACCCATGACGAGCCAAGAGTAAACTCGATAAGATGCGCAGGGATATTCATAGGCACAACGGCCTCCAATGCTTTGATGTTGGCATCGTATGCACCGTTGGCGGCTTCGTTGGCTTCTCTTGCTTGGCGCAGCTTCTCACGGACGTTGCCACTAAGGTATTCATACGACACCTCCATTTGGCCGGTTGTCGGGTTCTCGAAGCCTAATCCGCTCTCGATAATTTCCTGCTTGACATCGGCCTGTGACTTGCCTAACTGTGAGGCGAGATATTCCGGGTCGATGCGGCCATACTTGTAGAGGCTTGCAATGATACCGTCCTTGACGTTTTTCGGAGCGGGTTCGCTTTCCTTTTCAACAACACGGCGACTGAAGATGTCGGTCTTGCCGTAGGTCTTAATCTTCGTGCCGTCCTTGCTGCCTTTTTCGGAGTAGGTTTCAAGAGCCACAATGCTTGAAAAATCAACATCATTGCGCAACCATGCAAGATTGTTGTTCTTGTTGAGGTTGCCATATCGGGCTACAAAGGTGTCGTATGCGCTGTTGAGGCGGTCGAGAAGCGGTTGCAGTCCTGCATCATCGTTATGCTCCGTCTGATATTTCAGCACATCGGCCAAAGCGTTTTTAAGGTCGGTGTAATCGGCAAAGCATTGTTCTTTGGTGCGTCCCTTGATTTTGTTCTTATTGAACGTCAGAGGCACGGCACTACCCATTCGGGCAACGCAGAGATTGCCGTTGCTGTCGGTCACCATGCTTCCCTCCTTGACATCTTTACCGAGAGCCTCGTTGATGTGAGTGGTCTGTTCTGCGACTGCGGTGCCTTGCTCCTTACTCCAATCCATTTCGGCAATGTGCTGAACCCAAGCGGCCATTCGTGCCGGTTGGTCGGCTGTTCGTGTCGGGAACAATCCCATAGAAGTAGGTCGGTAGGTGTCGCCCTGCTCAAAGCCAAAGAACATTTCGCCGCCCATGCATTCGGGATGTTCAATGAAATATCGGTTGATGAGCATCGGCAGGTCTTTCGTCTTGCCTCTATCGTCCTCGAAAGACGCGGTTCTCACAGGAGTAACCGTGCTTATGTCTATTGCATTTGCGCTCTTGCGGCCATTCACACGCTTACGCACAACGATAATGTCAGAAGTGGCCGCTGTGCCTCCGAATGTTTGATTGTTCATGCGGAACACACCGACAACATCTGCACAGCCCTCCTTGTCGCCAACGAGCCAGTTGCGTAGCTTCTGCGATTTGTCGAGTGTGCCGCTCGATGTGATGAAGATACCGATACCACCCTCACGGAGCTTGCGCACGTTCTTAGCAATACAGAAGTCATGAATATCGCGGAATTTCTTAGAGAGGTCGCTGTCGCCGCTTTCGTCCATGACATGAAGGCCGGTGACGAAAGGCACATTGGTAATTGCGAGGTCTACCGAGCCATTTGCGATGCGAGTTTTCTCAAATCCCTGCACCTCCACCTTTGCGTCTGGGTAGAGCAAGGAAAGAATGCCGCCTGTGGTGTTGTCAATCTCCACAGCATGAATGTTACTGCGTTCGCTGATTTCGGTAGGCATCAGTCCGATGATGTTACCAATACCGGCAGAACCCTCTACGATGTTACCGCCCTTGAAGCCGAGAGCCTTTGCAATATCCCACATGGCATCAATGACCGGCGCAGGAGTGTAGTAGGCGCTGTTGCGGCTCATGACCGCAGCTTCGTATTCTTCGGGAGTAAGTATTTCGCGGAGTCGCTTGTTGATAGGATTAGGCGACCATGTGCTTCCCTCATTGAAAGCAGAGCCAAGACCACCCCAACCACTATAACGGCGCAGGACTTCCATTTCTTTGGGAGTGGCCGTTTCGCCGGACGCGAGTAATTTCTTCGCTACCTCAATGGCGGCAAGGTTGGCATCAATACGAGCCTTTTCACCTTTCGGGGCATAGTCTACACCACGCTCGGCATGGTTGTTGCGAATATTCTTCGGCTGTGCTACGCCTCGTTCGCTCTTATGCTGTTCAGATACTCCTGTGCCTCGCTTGGTGTCAGACACAGTATGCTCTCCACCACGTTGAGCCATTCTTCCTCCGTCAGTTCGCTCAGCTTCATGTTCTGCGCTCGTTCCCAACGGTTCATTAGGTCGCGGTTGCTGTCCCCCTCGCCCGGCTGTTTCGGGGCGAGCTTGTACGTCAGTTTTCTCATGTGAATTATTTTTTGGAGTTGTTGAATTATTCTCTGCCTCACGCTGCTTTGCGAGTTCGGCCTCTACTTCCGGGGTAACGGTGAAAGGCGACTCTCCGCGCTCCAACATATCGGCCATATCCTTGACGAACTGAGCGGAGTCCTGTTTAGGCTCGGCCTCGTCAAACAGACCGCCGAATAAATCATTCATCGGCTGTTCATCGGGTATGCGTGATTTCTTTGGGGCTTTTAACTTGGCGACACGTTCAGCCATTTGCACCATATCCTCGCCCGGTTGAGGTGTAAGAGGAGTTGCAGGTTTGACCACATCTTCGGGGAGGTAATTGCGGGCCTCGCGGCGAATGGCCGTAAGCAGTTCATCATAGGTGACATTGGAGGCTGCCCAACAATTACGCCCTATGCGTTCAAATGAAACATATCCTTTTTCATCTGGCCACTCAACACGGTACATTATTCTATCCGTTTTTAGATTATCTCCTCGTCTACGTGAGTCTTGCTCTGCAACCGGTTCAAGACCGATATACATCTTGAGATGTCTGCCTTCGTTAAGTGGCAGGGTTATATAAATTTCCCCACCTGCAGGTGCAAGATTTGCTCGAACAGTTGTACCTTTCTTTACGTTCTTTCGCCCAAGAGGTGTTGTAGCACTCGTAACTTTGATGTCAATTCCAAGGTCTTTAACAATCTGTTTGGCAAGATTGGTAGCGTCTGATACAGCTTTTTTCTCTGCTGTCAGCATATAACCATAACTCTCATGGAATTTGGAGTCATCTTCCACTGCCTCATAGTAGCCGAGGAGGGCAAGTTGCTTATTGACATCCTCTATTTCTTTGTCGAGGTCACGAGAGAGTCTTTCGGCATCTTGCTCAGTTGTTGCAACTTCGAGTTCACTTTCGACTTTGCTTGCAACAGCCTCTGCTTTGTCTGCAATAGCTTCTGTATCTGCTGATGTTTCGTCAGCCTCTTTTTTTCTTTGCTCATTTCGTTGGTCTTTGAGGGTTTGAATTATTTGGTCGGTATGCTGCTGTGAGCTTTGCTCATCAACAATATGCTGAGAGGTGGCGATGATATCTTTGGCTCCGGGCTTGTCGAAATTATAAACGTCAAAAGCCTTGACTGTCTTTCGGTCGTCCATTTCCTCATCCCATCCGAGTTCTATCACCTCCTCCATGTTCTGCGCGGCGGCATAGAGAGATTTGAGGTGAGGACGCATATCATCGAAGATGTCGGGCAGCTCGTCTATCATCGCCTCGCAGTAGTCGGCAAAGGAGCGTAAACCGCCTTTCATCATAAGATATGTCATACGCGTACCCATGCGCAAGACTTCTGCATCCATTTGTTTGGGCTGTGGTTTGCCATAACCCTCGGCACTCTCCTGTACTATATCATCACCTTTGCCGAAATGGTTGCGGAGGTTGTCACGCAGGTTGTTAAACTCGTCTGCGTCCTCATCGCTAATCCATCTGCGTTTTTTCGGTTTGGTCTGTGTAGGTTCTACCGGCTCGGCATGGTCGCTCAATTTGGTTTCTCCTTTAGTAGATAGGTCGGCCATGACACCTTCAACGTTGACACGATTGACAGGCGCTTTCTTTGGCTTATCGCTTGCAGGTTTTTCCATGTCTGCAAGCGACAGCGGAGCCTCGTCTGCAACCTCGTCCTCGCTCTTGCCGACAATATCCTTGGCAAAGGCTTTCGCATCGTCGGCACTACGGAGCATCCAACCGCGCGTTTCACGGTCGTACCAACCTTTGAGAGCTTTGGCTTTCGCACGTAAGGTGGACAATTCCTCTTTGGAGAAATCGCGGTCAAAGGTCACAAGGTATGTGTCAAGCGTCTTGCCCTGCTTGTTGGTGTAGGGCTTAGGCTCGACTTTATAACCCTCGCCGGTGATAGCGGCGGCAGGTTGTGTCGGTTGCTCAACAGGAGCTTCGTCTGTGATTTTGCTGACGGTGGAATAATCGGCGAACGGTTTAGTCTTGCGGTGGCTCGACTGTACCCATTTGTTGAAGTCCTCGATATTAGTTTCGGAAATTCGCAGTCCGGGGTGCGTCTGTCCCCATGTAGCATCATAGTTGGCAAGGTAGGCGCTCATGGCCTCGTCCTTATTGTTGAAGCCAAGCATAACCTTGTGTTCATCGAATGAGCCGTCTGTATTGGTTTGGTCTACGACATACACCTTGCGGCCATTCCACATATCCATGTTCTCATGCAGGAACACATCTATATGGTCGCCGTCAACACCCTCTGTACCTTTGATGTAGCCGTAGGTGTTGGCCATAGTGGTACTCCATTCCTTACCATCTGCATCAATACCTTTGCGGACGCTGCCAGCAGGGTTCTCGATTGTGATGTCAAACTCGCCAATGGTAATATGGCCTTTCTTATAATTTCCTGCCTCAGCTTGCGCCGGAGTAGGCTCGGTGTTCACCTCGGCAGATGCGGCCTCAACTGCGGCCTGTACCGTTGCAGGTGCGGCATCTGTGGATTGAGGTGTTTCGCCCTCTACTGCTTCGACTCCTGCTGTGCTGCTATCATCTGAAGCTCCTGCTCCACTGTCGGACGGTTCTGTTCCTGTCGGAGTTTGTTCTCCGCTTGCAGGTGGTTCATTGCCTCGGAGTTCCCCTCCTTGGCTAACTTGATTGCGGAGAGCCACATCAGCACCTCCATTTGCGACATCGTTGTTTCCATTCTTCGCCGGTTGATATTCAAAGTTTAATACTTGGTTAATGACTTCCGCAAGCGGATACTCGGTTGTGTCGGCCTCATCAAAGAGGGTCGCGGCCTTTTTCCCTTGTGCAAGGTCGTACATTTGATTGAAATAGGACGCGATTGTCGCTTGCGACATATCGGTTGCCTTATACATAGCGGCCAAATGCAACGCAAAGTTACTAAAATTATCGGCCGGCATATAATGCTCAAATCTATCATCAAGGGCTATCGTTTGTTTGAAAGCTTCAACGGCTTTCAAAACCTCCTCCATTTTCTTTGCGTTGGCAAATGTGGGGTCGGACATCAGTTGATTGTAGACAATAATAGAGGCTTGGATTTCGGGTAACATCTTACCGGCGAAAGGCGAGTCCATATCACGGAATGCCGTTGCGAGGATTGCGCGTTGTGCCTTGGCCGGAAGTTTGTCAAACATTTCTTCCAACTGCTGTGATGCACCCTTGAATACTGCTTGATAGAGAACTTTCTGCAAGTCGTTCTTGGCCTCGGCTGTGAGATTGCTCTTACTATCAAACGCAGATTGGAATTGAGTATTGCTGATAGCGCCTACTTGGTTCATCCATTTCATAACCTCAGTACCGTTGCGGTCTACGAGTTGGCCGAAAGACACATCTTCTTCGCCACTGCTGAGCAACATATTGGCAAACGTCCGCATATTGTCGCCGAGTGTTTGGGCAACATTCTTAGGCTTGATACGCTCGATGCCGCCACTCTCGGTGTCCTGTGCGGTCATTTGGCCAAGACGGATAGCCTCAGCATCATCGACATCGAGCATATTGACGAGGACAGGGTTCTGCATGGCGTTCACGGCCTCTGGGTCAATGCCAAATTGCTCTGCGTTGTCAATGAGGTACTGTTTATAGGTCTGCTGCTGTTGAGGCAGGTTGCTCTGCCACAGGTAGCGGAGTGCATCAGAGCGGTTGTTGCCTTGAATGACCTCGCCACGAGTATTGACAGTAGGAGCGCCGGTGTATGCCGTAACGCTGCCGGTGATTTCTTTCGGACGAATACCCTCGGCCATTTCTTTTGCGGCGAACATAGATACAGCCTCCGTGCGATTTTTGGGCTGTGCCTCCTCAATAAAGAACATGGGGTTACGCTGTCCCTGCACATGGGAGGGTTGCAACTGCGAAGCCTCAATGACGGCAACACGGCCTTTGGGCAGGTCTTTCTGTGAGAACTTGACCTCAACCTCATTGCCGACAACACCCTGCACAGGCTCTTGACGAGTGAACATCTGACCGCTGAAACGGCGCACACCTCGCTTACGGGCATTTTCGGGTGTGTCCATGTGCCATTCGGGAATTCCCTCCAATGCCTCGCGTTCAAGTCGTGCGGCTTCTTCTCGTGCCTCTCTCTCGGCTTTCTCAGCCTCAGCACGTTCAGCGGCAAGCCTACGAGCCTCGACCTCCTGCTGTGAGCGGATTGCACTCTGACGAGCGTTTTCAACTCCGGCCATGCGCTGCCACTGCTCATATTCGGCTTGTGCCTTTGTGAGTTCAGCGGTGTTGGCTTTCTTTGATGCAAGTATCTCAGTCGGGGTCTTGCCTTTGGGTTTGAGCTTCTGTGCTTTCTCAAAAGCCTTGCGTTTCTCCTCGACCATTGTGTCGGCAATCTCTTTGGCTGTGGCCGCATCGCCCTCAGAAAACTCAACAAGAGCGTCCCAACCTACTTCCGGGCTTTCGGCCTGTTCAAAGATAGGTTCGTTCTTCTCATTACGAGGAATGCGTTGCAGAGGTGTAGGCTCTGCCTGTGCTGTCAAGTCGGGCTGAGATACATTATCTACCTGCGGAGCTTCGTTAGTAGCAGGGGCAGGAACGACAACATTTCCATCATCGACAGATTGCTGTACGTTTTCAATAGGAATTTCAGTTTTGGGAACGGTTTCCGTGATATTTACACCTGTTTCCATAGGATTGAGGGTTGTTTCCTCAGTTTTGGGAACGGTTTCAGCGTCTACGGGAACAAGTTGTTGCTCCATAGCCCTGCGCTGTTGCTCGTACTCGTATGCCTCAAGCATACCTCTACCGAAGTCGGTCAGTCTTTCGGCATCGGTGCGCAACTCGCTTATTTTGGCAGTCAGTTCACTATCTGAAATCCCCTGCGTTTCATCTATACCAAAAGAATATCCCTTGTCATAGTCCTCAACATTGGCTACACCTTCTTGGGTCGGCCTGTTGGGGTCTACGGGTTGAGGTTCGGCAGGTTGAGGCTGTTTCACTTCCTGCGGCTCATCGGGAGTGTATTCAGAGAGAATGTTGTCAAGTTCATGCTCTGATGCGTAGTGGAGTTGTTGCAGGTCGCCCTCAACATAATACTCGTGGTTGCCGTTTTCATCGACAAAGCCGGTAAGGACACCGCGTGTTTCCGTGCCGTCAGAGTTGCGTATCTTGATTTGGCCTGTTGTGTACTTTGGTTGAGGCTCGGCCGGTGTTTCGGCTTCGGGTGCAACATTATCTTGCGGCACTTCAACCTCAGCAGGATAGCCCTCATAAGACAGAATAGCATCGGGGGACACCATTTCAACCTTACCTGTTTCGAGGTCACGAACGACAATAGAGGCATCGCTACGTTCATTGTCAATCATTGTGCCGTCCTCCATCATAACGACACGGCCACTCAATACCTCAACAGGGCGGTCTTGGTATTTCATGACGGCACGGCCAACAGGCTTCTGTTCGCCTCCGGGCTGATGCGGGTCGTATTCGGGTGTTGTGGGATTATCGAAACGAGGGTCAATAGGTGCATCGTTTGTGGGTGTCGTTGCTTCGGGTTCGTCAGTCAGAAGTTTCTGATTGGTGATGTCCTCGGCTTCTGCGTCCTCAACAGTATTACGCTCTTTGGCATTTTTGGGGATAAGCTCATCAAGATATTCATCAATGGCGGTTTGCTCAGCTATTGTGCGGCGGTTGGCCTCTTTGCGGATTGCATTGTCGATGTCCACACCATATTTGTCATTGATGCGGCCTCTCATGTTGTCGGTAACACTTGTTTCCTCAAATTCGCCCATTGCCTCAGTTACCTTCCGGAGAATGTTCTGCTGAGCCTCGTCAAACTGCTTGTCGCCGCCACGAAGGTTGTTGCGCCGTGCTTCTTCACAGGTACGGTAAACCTCAACCATATCCCAACCGTTTTCAGCGGCAACGGTGCGGCAAGCCTCCTGCAAACGGTTCTCAAAGTCGGCAGTCTGTTGATAGCGTTCGCCGATTTCTATGTGGTTCAGCTCTGTTTGACGTTTGATGCGCTCCAATTCAAGGTCTGCGGCCTTGCGGCTCTTGAACGAACGAGAAGTGATTACACCATTGGCACCCTGCGACTCTACAATAAAGCCTCCCTCGCCGTCCTCGATGAGTTCACCTTTCATAACGGTAGACTCAGGGAGCTTGCGCCCGGTGGCATAGTAATACATCTTGGCTCTTGCAGCCTCGCTGATACGAGGGTCGGTTACCATGTCTGTAAGACGGCTGACGATTTCGGGAGCATTTGCGGTAATAAGTTCACCTTTTGTCGCATCGCCGGTACGCTCTGCGCTCTCAACGAGTTCACGCAGGTCGCCATAGCCATGTTTGCTAAGTTCTGCCGCCTCGTCCTTTGTAAGTGACAATCCACCGTCAGAGGGAGCGTCCATGCGCTGACGCAGACGGCTCTCGAAGTCTAAGCGGTTCTTGCGGCCATTGGTCGGGCTGTCAAACGAGGCTTTGAGGTCGCCGAGGACGTTGCCGGCACTCTTTATCATGTGCTTGGCCTTGAAGCCAACCATCATAGCCATGTTGTCAGTCCACACGTCCATAGCATCGCGATTGCCCTCAATCCATTCGGGAACGGAGAAGATTGTACCCTCAAGCATTGTGGCGCCGGAGTAGACTCCTGCACGTTCCATTACCTTTAAGCCGGTGCTTGATGTGCTGCGCACAAGTTTGTCGGCCACATTACCCGATACAGGAGTAAGCCAACCGATAGCACCACCCATGAGAAAACCATGCGCAGCTTGACCTGCAACAGCGGAGGCAGAGTAGCCCTCGTTGAGGTATCGGCCAGTATCGTCCTGTCCGACAATGTGACCGCCATGCGCAAATTGGGTTTCCATTTCTTTAATGCCCTCAAATGTGCCAAAGTTGGCAGCACCTCCGGCGATACCACCGATAACGCGACCTGTCATTGAGGTTGCAAACTGACGTGTAGCGGCATTGGTGACTGCGGCAGTAGCTCCGCGACCTGCGAGGACACGACCACCGGCCCACATTGCACCACGAGTTGCCATACCTCCGACACCTGCGGACATCCATGTAGTCGGGTCAAGAGCGAAGCCTGTAACCGTACCTGCAACATCAAGTATTTTGTGACCGTCTTGGCGATATTGTTCATTCGCTGCCTCATACGCGGCCATATCGCCTGTTTTCTTCACACGATTAACCGCTATGCCTTTGCCGATATTCGTAACTAAATTCATATCGCCAACCTTGCGCATGAAGTATTCAAGATTGCTCTTAGGTAAGTTCTTTTCTACAGCAAGGTGATACATTCGCAAATCTGACTGCTGTCGGGCAAACTCTTTGGCTTTTCCATACAGCACAAGGTCATCAACACCGGGATTGCGGCGGCGCAGCATCTGATAGCAATCGTCTATAAGAGATTTCTGACCCTCCTCGCCAAGATTGTTCCACGCATTATCCATTAGGACATCCATGTCATGGGTAGTCAATCTATCGGTGAAGTTGTCAACGGTTTCCATTTGCTTAAAGGCAACCGCATCAGTACTGTTCATCGCAAAATTCTGCACATTGAAATTGGCTGCTTCGCGATTGCGCTCTGCCTTTGCATTGTAGGCGCTCTCTGCGGCCGACCATGCCTGTTCTGCTGCGTTTTCCCCCTCGGCAGGATTATGACGTTGCCACAGATACGAAAGTTTTTCGTCAAACTCACGCTGTAAACGCTGTTCCTTTGAACGCTTACCTGCTTCCGTGTTGTTTTCCCACCAATTATGATACTCGGTGTTAGCGTGGCTCTGCTCCATTCGGGTGCCGACACGCTCACCCTGTGTAGTGTAATAGTGGGTTTCCATTTTGCCGGTCTGAGGATTAAACTCACGCTCACCCATAAATGCACCGGGGCGATTGCCTTTCTCGATACCCTCCATACGCTGCTTGAACTCCTCGCCCTGCTTTTTAAGTCGGGCATTAGCTTCGTCCATCTGCATTTGGAAAGCTCGTTGTTGCATAGGAGTAGGCTTCCAACCCTCCGGCTGTGCCGGTTGAGAGGAAGTCTGAACTGTGGGCTGTACCGATGCTTGCTGAGCCGTGTTGTCGGTCACAGGCTTAACGGTCGATGTCGTCTGCTGAGGTTGTGCCTGTGCTTGAGGTTGCGCAGGTGGAGGAGTGACAGCGCCGATGTCCTGTGAAAACGTATCGAAGTCGGGGAGAGAGTAAGCCCCCTGCATATTATTGTAGAACCGCTTGCGCTTCTCCTCGTCCCTCATGTCCTGTTGGAATGTATCGAAGTCGGGCAATGAAAAATGTTTCAAACCATTCTGATACAATCTGCGTAAATTGTCATTGGGATTAGCCATATTATATGATAATGATTGTCGGGTTAATAACCTGCGGGTTTATCGCCTACCTCCAAACCTGCAACCTGCTTGATTGCGTTCTGCGTGGCCGGAGAGCTTTCTACATTCGCACCGATGGCGATAAGCATAGCCTCTGTTGTCGGTGGCTTGTAGCCAACTACGAAGCCATTTCGCACAATTGGATCACCCTGTACCTTATCGCGAACCTCCGGGGATAGAGTGTGATAAATGCGCGATACGGTCTGAGCGTTGAGTTTGTCGAGCGTCAATGTCACATTGCCGTTGCCCGAACCGAGGTTGAAAGTCATTTGACCCTCTTTCAAAGAATGGGCAAGGCGCTGTGACTCCATGTTGATACGCGCTCTCTCGTTGGCCGCACTGACATTGAACTGACGAACACTCTCCTTGAACTGACGCTCCCAACGCTGACCTTCTTCTTCGTGCCATTCTCCCTGTCGGTCGAAGTTGGCTTGCCATTGACGCACACGCTCGTCATAATCCTTATTACGGAATGCAACATCATCGGCACGGTCTTGGCGACCTGCGTCAAATGCTCGGTCTTGTCGGGCGAGGGTCTGTTCAGTCTGCCATGCCTGTAAGCCTCGCTGTTTGTCGGCATCTTTCATCTTGCCGATAGTGAGAGCATATTGCAGATACTTATCGGCATCGGCATCGCGCTGCGCCTTTTCCTTGTCGAAACGCTCCTTAGCCTTAGCCGACATTCCCTCTTTGGGATTATACATATTCGGGGCATAGTGATGAGTGAAGATAAGGTTGGCAACAGATTGAGCTGCGTCCGACACTCCGCTGATAATGCCCTCTATCTTTTGCTTACGGCGCAACTTCTTCAGTTCCTCCTCCGACAAAGGCTTAAATTCGGCCATGCGCTTTTCAAGCTGCGGTATAAGCTCCTCATAACTGCTTGCCGAGTATTCAGCCGGGATAGTCGTTGATATTGGGGTCGAGGTCGTAACCTTTGTGGAGGTAACAGAAGATGAACTACCACCTGCCGGGGGCGGAGTGCCACCACCGGCAGGTGCCGAACCCGCAGGAGCAGCCGGCTGTTCATTGCTGACAACTGTTGTCCGAGGGGCTATAATGGGTTTGTTAGAGTCTACCATAGTTAGAATACGCTTGCCATTGCAGAACCGGCTTGTGCTACACCTTGCACTGCTTGCGCGGTGTTCTGAGCCTTTGCCTGTTCAAGATTATTAAGTTTGTCGTTGAGTTCCTGCTTTGTCTGCATATACTGCGACTCGATTTGGTCTTTACGGCGCTCACCATTAACAGCTATCTGCGATGTTGCATCTGCGAGAGCTTGATTATTGGCTGCTTTAGCCGCCGCAATACTTTCCTCACTACTCCCCATGACCGCCGCTGAACCTGCGGCAGCTTGGTTTCGTTGTCGAATATTCTCATTAGTCATAGTAAGGATACGTTGTGCATCTGCACGTTGTGTCGCGTCCTCATTATATCGGCGGTCATACCAATTTTGGTTTTCTTTCATCTGACCCTCGATATTTCGCTTGACCTTTTTCATTGCCTTTGAAGCGCTGATACCACCGAAAATACTTGCTCCGATACCTAACGCTCCTCCGATTGCGCTGCCTAATATGCCCATATCTGTACGTTTTTATAGATTACTTACTTGTAGCTTGTTTAGCAAGGTCGATAATGCCTAAATTGGCTACATCCTTTTCTTGCTCTTCCTTATCGGCACCGGGCGCTGTGGGTGTATCTGTTGTAGCTTCTTCTTTCTCCGGCTCTTTGACCTTTTCCTTCTCTACAACTTTTTCTTTCACGACTTTCTGAGGCGCAGACGAGCCGCCATCAGTCCAACTCCCTTGATTGGCAGTAAGCTCCATTTGAGTTTTCATGCCATCATGAAGTCTATCCATAGCTTTGTCGCCCTGTCGCTCTTTCTCTTTTATAAGTTGTAGAGCGGATGAGATGATACCTCCACCTTGACCGCCCATGCCTCCTGCTGCTTGCATCATTGTTTGGGAGAATTAAAAAGTTATAATTATGGAGCAAAGGTAAACCCATACCTTTGTATCGTAACTTTAACTTATTAGTCATGGCACAAGGACGAAAGACCGGAGGCCGACAGAAAGGTACTCCAAACAAACCCAATCCGCTCAAAGAGCATCTACGCGCCCATTCAATGGCCTACTTTGCACCACGGCCACAAACGAATGGGGACGGCACCCCACGCAAATTAGAGTTTAGAACTAAGGAGGGCGACATATACAGCACCGTAGTTCTGCAAGATGCAGACGGCAATCCGCTTGTTGTTTCCGATTTTGAAGTTGATATGATGATGATGGAGGCAAAAGACCGCGCCGCCATACAGGAAAGGTTGCTGCGGTATCACACACCGCAGATGCAATCAGTGTCTGCCGAGGTGTCGTTGTCAGGTGATATCACTACTACAATCGAGGAGCGCCTTGCGCAACTCGCCGCCGAAAACGACAACTAAGCCGTCTATTTTTGTCTACATTTAGACCGCAAGCCGGGCGCAAATCGCTCGGCATTTTTATTTCCCCATTTATAGCCATTCTTTCCCAAATTAAGACAATACTTTCCGAAGTTTACGGCATTTCTTCCCCAATAATTCTTATTTCTTCCGAAGTAAAGCACATTCTTTCGGAAGTTATTGCTATTTCTTCCGAAATAAAGGGCATAAATTCCCACTTTGATTATTTATGATGCAACGAGAGAAAAAACGCTGATTTTGCAGGTCAAAAAACAGGCTGATTTTGGGGTGTTTTTCGTTGATTTTCGTGCAAAATTCATTCTCAATTTATCGGCATAAATTCCGAAGTTATTCTTATTTCTTCCGAAGTAAAGCACATTCTTTCGGAAGTTATTGCTATTTCTTTCCCAAAGTTCAGAAGAAAAGGGCATTGTTTCCGAAACCTTTCTTTTGATAAAAAGAAAATAAAAAAGAAATATAAAAGAAAAGGTATATATATCGGCGATACGCGCGTACATACACACGCGCGAGAAAATTTTATTTTTTTTTGAGGCTTCGCCAATCTCATAGAGGCAGGAGAGAAAAAGAAAAAGTTGCGCGAAAAAGAAAAGAGCCGCGCCGATTATCGGTGCGACCCTTGTACCATTTTGTTGGCCTCAACGAAATGGTCAGAAGCCCTTGCCCTTTTGATGCTCGTAGACATAGACCTTTCCATTGTCAAGATTGACGATTTTGAACTGAACCATTGAGCGGTCGGGAATATCCGCAGGAAATTGAGATACGAGTGCTTTTGTTACCTCGTCAATGTTGGAATAGCCGATGTCCTCAAAGTTGGCAAGGCACTTGCCTTGAAAGAATGCCGCTGCTCTGATGAGCATCTTCGGAGAGATACGAAACAACCCCTCATCTTCGGGCTGCTCTTTCGCCATGCGCCGCGAGGTCGCATCACTGAAAAAAATAAAGTCAATCACTTTCTCGTTGAGCCTCCACGCAGGAGAGAAGTCCAGCATAACATATCCGCGCGTCACCGTGTGCCTGTGCGAATGGTTCATCGCAAAGCCGACCTCTGCAATTGTCGCATCGCAGTCGTTCTGTGCAGTGGTCGCCCATGTGTGCCGGAACGTGTAGACGCAGTACCATTGCTCCTTTGGCATCCCCATAGCTTTGCATATCTGCTTGATGCCTGTGTTCACATTGGCGCAAAAACTGTCTGAGGTTGAGAAGCGGTCGCAGAACCGAAACAGCCTGTCGGTGTGTTCACCGGCTCTGTATTTCTCAAACAGAGGTTTGATTACCTCCGGCACTCGCATTTCGATGTATGCGTCATCGGTTCGGGTCCGGGTTGTCTTGGCTCGTTTGTAGTGGATTATGCCGCCGTGGTAGTCTTCTTTGCACAGGTTGAAAATGTCAATCGTGTTCATGCCGGCCAAACATAGTGACATCATGGCCACATCACGGCCTAACTCCGGCAGGGGGTCAATCATCTTCGACTCCGGCAGCGGTGCCGCAAAGAATGCCCTGCAAGCCTCAGCGGTGATTGCTTTCTTATTAGGCCTGTCGGCAGCAGGTATCTTAACTTTACCCCACGGATTGGTCTTTACCCGGATTATGCCGTTGTCGTAGTCGTTCAGTTCATCAATGGCCGCACGGAAAATCTGACGGATGCAAATCGGGTACATCTCTTTGGCTCTCGCGGTGCCGCTCAGAGTGGCGACCCACTTGTTTACGTTTATCGAGGTGAGCTGCGCGAACTTTACTTTGGTCGTACCGAAGTATCGCTCCATGTGTTGGAGTGCGAGTTGGTAATTTTTCGCGTTGCGCTCCTGCCCTCGGTCAATCATACGGTCAATGTGCTTTCGGGCATAGTCCGAGAATACCAAATCCTCGTTCAAATTCTTCAGAAACTCTGCAACTTGTCTCGCGTTCCACGCAGAAATATCTTGGCGATTTAACGCATCGAGCCAATTAACGATTTGCGTAGATAACGGTTTGAGGACAAACGGGTCGATAACTTCCATCGAGGATGACAAGCCTTTTCCGCTTACTACTTTGTCAGTCGGTAAATATACCGATTTGCCATTGTGAGCGACCCGGATATAAACCGAGTAGCACCCGTCCTTTCTTTTGCGCTGCTTGTTTACGCAGACTGTCAGTATTGCCATATTATTTTTTTGTTTAGAATTATATCATGCAATTATTTCTGTTGAATTCATGTTGAATCGACCGTTTGATAGACGTGTGGATTTTGTTGAATTTTCGCGGTTCAATCGTACACACTATCGTGTTCAAATGCATATACCCCTTAAAAATACTTTAGGCGGTATGCTCTTGTTTATCAGAACATACCGCCTAAGTGGCTTATTTTAAGTATCTATCTCTTAGTCTTCGATGGCAGCCTGCGCCGCGGCTACGCGGGCGATGGGCACACGGTAGGGTGAGCAGCTGACGTAGTTCATGCCGAGTTTGGCGCAGAATTTGACTGATGAAGGTTCGCCGCCATGCTCGCCGCAGATACCTACTTTGAGTTCGGGTTTGGTGGCACGTCCTTTTTCAACGCCCATTCTGACGAGCTGGCCTACGCCTTCCTGGTCGAGTACTTCAAAGGGATCGGTCTTGATGATGCCGTGTTCCTTGTAGAATTTGAGGAACTTGGGTGCGTCATCGCGAGAGAAGCCGAAGGTCATCTGGGTGAGGTCATTTGTGCCGAATGAGAAGAAGTCGGCAACTTCAGCGATCTGGTTGGCAACGAGGGCTGCACGGGGCACTTCGATCATTGTTCCTACTTTGTAGGGTACGCTCTGGCCGGTTTCTTCGAATACCTTGGCTGCTGTGATGTTGATCACGTCGGCCTGGTTCTGGATTTCCTTGAGTGAGCCTACGAGAGGGATCATGATTTCGGGGTGCACATCGATTCCGCGGGCTTTGACTGCGAGGGCGGCTTCGATGATGGCGCGGGTCTGCATCTCGGTGATTTCGGGGTAGGTGATGCCGAGACGACATCCACGGTGGCCGAGCATCGGGTTGAATTCTTCAAGTGAGTCAACCTTGGCCTTTACTTCTTCGAGGGTGATGCCCATTTCTTCGGCCATTACCTTCTGAGTGGCGGTCTGGTGGGGTACGAATTCGTGCAAGGGGGGATCGAGGAGGCGGATGGTCACTCCGTAGCCGTCCATAGCTTCGAAGATGCCTTCGAAGTCGCCACGCTGCATCGGAAGGAGTTTGGCGAGGGCTACTCGACGGCCTTCTTCGTCAGATGCGAGGATCATTTCGCGTACAGCTTTGATGCGGTCGCCTTCGAAGAACATGTGTTCTGTGCGGCAGAGACCGATGCCCTGTGCGCCGAAGTGGCGGGCCTGCTTTGCGTCGCGGGGTGAGTCTGCGTTAGTGCGGACGAGTGTCTTGGTGTATTTGGACGCAAGATTCATGATTGCGCCGAAGTCGCCGCCGAGTTCGGGTTCGGTTGTGGGAACCTGGCCGTTGTAAACTTCTCCAGTCGAGCCGTTGAGTGAGATCCAGTCACCTTCTTTGTATACTTTTCCGCCCATCTCAACTGTTTTTTCTTTGTAGTCGACACGGATTTCGCCTGCACCTGACACACAGCATTTGCCCATACCACGGGCTACTACGGCTGCGTGAGATGTCATACCGCCGCGCATTGTGAGGATACCTTGTGCTACGGCCATACCTCGGAGGTCTTCAGGAGATGTCTCGATGCGGACGAGCACGACTTTGCGTTTCTTTTCGCTCCAGGCTTCTGCTTCTTCAGCCGAGAATACGATCTGGCCGGCGGCTGCGCCGGGAGATGCGGGAAGACCCTTTGCCACGACTTCTGCGCGCTTGAGTGCTGCTTTGTCGAACACGGGGTGGAGGAGTTCATCGAGTTTCTGCGGTTCCATGCGCTTGAGCACGGTTTTTTCATCGATTTCGCCTGCGCGGAGAAGGTCCATAGCGATCTTTACCATTGCAGCGCCTGTGCGTTTGCCGTTGCGGGTCTGGAGCATCCAGAGTTTGCCGTCCTGGATGGTGAATTCCATATCCTGCATGTCTTTGTAGTAGTTTTCAAGACGGCCTGCTATTGCGATGAGCTCGGCGGCGCAGACGGGCATTGATTCTTCGAGTGAAGGATATTTTTCAGCGCGCACTTCTTCGCTGATGCCCTGGAGGGCGGCCCAGCGGCGTGAGCCTTCTACTGTGATCTGCTGGGGGGTGCGGATACCGGCGACCACGTCTTCGCCCTGGGCGTTGATGAGGTATTCGCCGTTGAAGATATTTTCGCCGGTTGCTGCGTCACGGCTGAATGCCACGCCTGTGGCTGAGTTGTCGCCCATGTTGCCATAGACCATTGCCTGTACGTTGACGGCTGTGCCCCATTCTTCGGGGATCTGGTTCATGCGACGGTAGAGAATTGCACGTTCGTTCATCCAGCTGTCAAACACGGCGCAGATGCCGCCCCAGAGCTGTTCCCAGGCGTCATTGGGGAAGTCTTTGCCTGTGTATTCCTTTACAGCGGCTTTGAAGAGTTTCACAAGGTTCTGGAGGTCTTCCACGGTAAGTTCGGTGTCAAGTTTGACGCCTTTTTCTTCCTTGACCTTGTCCATGATTTCTTCGAAGGGATCTATGTCAGCTTTGCTTTTGGGCTTCATGCCGAGCACAACATCGCCATACATCTGTACGAAACGACGGTAGCTGTCCCATGCGAAACGGGCGTTGCCGCTCTTTTTGGCGAGAGATTCAACTGTAGCGTCGTTCATGCCGAGGTTGAGGACGGTGTCCATCATGCCGGGCATTGATGCGCGGGCACCTGAGCGTACTGACACGAGAAGCGGGTTTTCAGGATCGTTGAATTTTTTGCCGGTGAGCTGCTCGACGTGAGCAATTGCGGCCTGAACTTCTGCAGTAAGATCTTTGACAACTTTGTCACGGCCATACTGGGTGTACTCGGTGCAGACTTCGGTTGTGATAGTGAAGCCGGGAGGCACCGGCATGCCGAGAAGGTTCATTTCGGCGAGGTTCGCGCCTTTGCCGCCGAGGAGATTGCGCATGGAGGCATTGCCTTCTGCTTTGCCGTCTCCAAATGTATAAACTCTTTTCATTCTGTTAATTAGATATTGATAATGTTGTTGTTTTTTTCTGTGTATTATAGCTTTGAGGTTAACACTAATGCAAAGATAATGTTTTTTTTGGCTCAAAGCAATGTTTTTGTGGTTCTTTTGAGAAAATTACGTATGTTTATATTGCTGATGTCAGGTGTAGAGTTGCGGTGAAGGGGGGGTCAGTCGTAATTGATTACACGTGAGGGTGGAATGGTTGTGATTATGGCTGATGGAAGGATCAGCACAAGCGCCGAAACGAGGATGATTCCTGCGTTCAGTATTAGCAGTGCGGCCAGATTGAATTCCATGGGGACATGGTCCAGATAATAGGCCTCGGGGTCAAGCGGTATGAAGCCGGTAGTGGTCTGAAGGAGTATTATGCCGATGGCAATCGCATTGCCTATGAGAAGTCCCAGGATGAGCAGGCGCATGGTCAGCCATACGAAAGCTCTGCGGATCAGTGAATCTGATGCGCCGAGGGCTTTGAGGATGCCGATCATGTTGACCCTGCGAAGAATAAGTATGAAAAGCGATGACACAAGTGTCAGGCATGTCAGCAGAGACATGATTGTGAGAATGACAATCACATTTGTGTCTAACAGTGCCAGCCAGTTGAAGTAGAGGGCTGCGCTTGAATGGATGTCGGTGACGGAATAGAATTTGTCGGAACGTCCGGTGTAGATGTCGTCCATCAGGGTGGCTGACAGTTTGCCTGCGGTCTCGGAGATTTCTGTGTCGCTGTCAAGTCCGTTGATCTCCACCACGGTACCAAGCCGTTCGTCAATGCCGGCCAGGGCGCTGAGCATAGGCAATGTGGCGAAGATATATGCGTTGTCATATTCGCTGAAATGCGTGTCATAAATTCCGGCTATTTTCAAACGTCGTGTGCGGTATGTGTCACCTCCCAGAAAATATGCATCGATTTTGTCGCCGCAGCCCACATTCAGTTTCTGTGCGATGTTATGTGAGATTACGGTGTGATATAGAGTTGAATCTGCATTGTAGTCGGGGATGGTTCCCGCTGTCAGATTCTCGCTCACGAATTTCCAGTCGTGATCCCTGCCCATGCCTTTCACTACTGCGCCGATGAAGTTGTCAGGCGTTTTAAGGATGACAGGCTGCCTGATTGTCAGAGTTGCGGATGCGTTCTGAGGCAGGACCTTAAATGCTTTGTCGAGATCATCGATGTTGATCAGAGATCCGTCGCGCCCGTCTGATGGGGCGTGAAGCGAAATCGTGATCTGGGAGTCGAAGCCCATGATTTTGTGGCGGATTTCGTTTTTGAATCCCATCATGACGGCAATCGACAGCAACATCACGATCACGGAAAGTGCTATTCCGGTGACCGCGATGGCTATTCCAGACTGCGTTTTTCCTGATGCGGTGCGCAGGCTGAGCCGACGTGCTATGAACAGGGCAAGAGTCATGTCGGCGACAAAATTAAACAAATTCCGTGAGTTTTGCCCAAACGGACTTCTAAAATTTGCTATGCAGGCCTTAGATAAGGAGCGCTATGCGATAGACGATAAAGGCTACAACCCAGGCTATGGCTGTGTTGTAAAGCACTGAGAACAGTCCGTAGCGCGGATTGCCGGTCTCCTTTACGATGGCCGTTATAGTGGCGATGCAGGGGCAATAGAGCAGGACGAATATCATGAAACTGAGTGCGGCGGCAGCTGTGAAATCCGGCTTGCCGGTGGCGTCGTTTGGCGATGTCAGTCGGGTTGAAAGGCTTTGTTCGCTTGCTTCTTCATCGCCGGTATAGAGCACACCGAGGGTGGAGACCACAATCTCTTTGGCGGGAACTCCGGCAAGAGCCGCTACAGATGCGCGCCAGTGGAATCCAAGCGGTTCGAGCAGCGGGTTTATGGCTTTGCCGGCCATTTCGAGATAGCTGTCACGTGATGGGTCTATGGCCGAATCGTCTGTCACGGTTTCGGCTGACACATTCTGAGCGTTTTGTCCGTCATGAAGAGGAAAATAGTTGAGGGCCCAGACAATAATACTTGCTACAAGGATCACGCCGCCCATTTTGCGCAGATACTGTTCGCCTTTGCCCCACATGTGGCGCAGTGTGGCTTTGAGCGTCGGTACACGGTATGGTGGGAGTTCCATGACGAACGGCGTCACATCCTGCCCGAAATGGAAGCGGCGCAACATGCGGGCTGTGAATCCGGCCACTATGATTCCGGTGAAGTATAGACACATGAACACCAGAGTGGCATGGTCAGGGAAGAATGTCCCTATGAGCAGTACATAGATGGGCAGACGGGCCGAGCAGCTGATGAAAGGATTTATGAGTATGGTGATCAGCCGGCTTGAGCGGCTTTCGATAGACCGGCAGGCCATGATCGAGGGGACGGTACAGCCGAAGCCCATGACCAGCGGAATGAACGATTTGCCGTGGAGCCCCAGCCTGTGCATCACCTTGTCCATAATAAACGCCGCACGGGCCATATAGCCTGAATCTTCCATGAACGAAATGCATAGATACAGAATCAGGATGTTGGGGAGGAAGACAATCACACCGCCTACACCGCCTATGATACCGTCGGCTATCAGATCCTTGATCATGCCGTCAGGCATATATTCCCTGACCATCTCTCCCAGCCATCCGACAGCACTTTCGATCCATTCCATCGGGTAGGAGCCTAATTCGAATGTGGCCCAGAAGATGAAAGCCATTATACCTATAAATATAGGAAAGCCGAACAGGCGGTTGGTGACTATGGTGTCGATTATGTGTGTCGAATTGATCTCTTCTTTTTTTGACGATTCAAGAGTCTCGGCCAAAGCGCCGGCTATGAAGCCGTATTTGGCATTGGCTATTGACATGTTTACGTCTGCATCTTTTTGAATTTCTGAAAGCTTTTGCAGTTTTTTGTCGCGAAGCCCAAGTATCTCTTTGCCGTCAGGAAGAGATCTGACCATGTCTTCTACCTCGGAGTCTGATTCAAGAAGTTTTATAGCGAGGTAGCGTGGAGAGAAATGTCGTCCGATATGCGGGTTTTCTTTCAGCGTGTCTTTGAGTTCTGAAAGAGCCTGTTCGATATCGTTGCCGAGATTCACGTGTATGTGTCTGACGGCTGGATCGGTTCCTTCAAACACGCTTATCACGGTGTCGAAAAGTTCATTTATGCCGGATCCGTTGCGGGCTGAAGTGGGGACTATTGGCACACCGATCATCTCGCCAAGGGTTTTGAAGTCGAGTTTCCGCCCTGAGCGTTCAAGTTCGTCGGCCATATTGAGAGCTATGACCATACTCCGGTCCATGTCGATCAGCTCGGTGGTCAGATATAGGTTGCGTTCAAGATTGGAGGCATCAACCACATTGATGATCACGTCAGGAGTCTTTTCCTTCAGATATCGTCTGACATATAGTTCCTCCGGAGAGTATGACGCCAGAGAGTAGGTGCCTGGCAGGTCGACAATATTGAAACGGAATCCTTTGTATTTGAATGTGCCTGATTTGGCATCGACAGTGACACCACTATAATTGCCTACATGCTCGCGAGCTCCTGAGGCAATATTGAACAGCGTGGTTTTGCCGCAGTTGGGATTGCCAATGAGGGCTACATTTATGGTTCGCAGCCCTTTTTCATGAGCCTGAACAGGCATGGCTTTCTCACTGATGGTCTCGGTGTGGTTGATCACCGCGGTTCCTGCGGTATCACTTTTTTCATTATCAGCAATTATTTCGACCAGTTCGGCTTCAGACCGGCGGAGAGAAACCTCATAGTCCATTATCTGATATTTCACAGGATCGTGAAGAGGAGCGTCAAGCAACACTTTGACTTCACGGCCTCTGACGAAGCCCATTTCCAGCATTCGCTTGCGGAAGGCTCCGTGGCCAAGTATTTTCACTACTATTCCGGTTTCGCCCGGTTTAAGATCGGATAGTCGCATGGATAAAAACGTTATAATAATGCAGTTTCGCAGATATGGCTGCAAAACGGGGATGCAAACTTAATAATTATTTATATAATAGGAAATACCTAAAAATAGTGATATGGATTTCTACGGCCACCGGACAATAAAAAGCCGGAAATTCAGTTATAAATTTGTATAAATATTTGTTTTTGCACCATGCGTCTATTCCGCCTAATAATATTACTGACAATATGTGTCTTTGCCGGGACGCCTTTTTCGGCTGTCGCTCAGGACAAAAATGACTTCAATCCGGTTGAGACCGGTGTCAACTCGCTGAACATCGCTCCGGATGCGCGAGGCGCTTCGATGGGCGATCTTGGAGCAGCGACTGAACCGGATGCCAACAGTCAGTTCTGGAATCCGTCAAAATATGCTTTTGCCTATTCACAGGCCGCTGTGTCGCTCAGCTATACTCCCTGGCTGCGTAAACTTGTCAATGATATTTTTCTTGCAAATCTTTCAGGCTATTGGAAGGTCGGCTCGGAAGACAATCAGGCTGTATCGGCCTCATTGCGCTATTTCTCACTCGGTGAGGTGACAACAGATCCAACCGGAGGCTCTGCCGGACAGACTCTGAACCCGTATGAAATGTCGATTGATGTTGGTTACTCGCGTAAACTCTCCGAGAAGTTCTCTATGGGTATAGTTTTCCGCTACATATACAGTGACCTTGGATTCGGCTATGACAGTGACGCGAGCCAGTCTACGGGGGCATCGGCTTTTGCCGCTGATATTGCAGGTTATTTCACTTCATACCCGATCATAGGCCGCAATGAATGCCAGTGGTCATGGGGATGGAACATTTCAAATATTGGGTCGAAGGTCGAATATCAGAATGGTGACAACCCGGCATTCCTTCCGACCAATCTGAAAATCGGGACATCATTCACTTATCCTCTTGCCGATTATCACAATATAGCTTTCAATCTTGACCTCAATAAGCTTCTTGTGCCTACCAAACCTCGCCGTTCGGACTACCCGGATGATATTGAAGGTGAAAAAGAGTGGGTGATAGCGGAGGATGACTGGCGCAATATGTCGCCGATCACCGGAATTTTCAAATCGTTCACCGATGCTCCTGGCGGATTGAAAGAGGAACTTCGTGAGATTTCTTGGTCGCTTGGCGCGGAATACAATTATAACCAGCAGTTTTTCCTGCGGGCCGGATATTATTACCAGAACCCCACCAAGGGCAATCTTCAGTATTTCGGTCTCGGAGCCGGTTTCGCTCTGAATGTGCTACGTCTTGATGCCAGCTATATGCTTGCCACAGCCCAGACCTCACCTCTCGACCAGACTCTCCGTTTCACGCTCACTTTCGACATGGACGGTATAAAGGAAATTTTTGGACGAAAATAAAATTAGAATCATGATGATACGTACCGGAATGGGTTATGACGTTCATCGTCTGACAGACAATCGCGATCTTATACTCTGCGGTGTAAAAATACCTTATGAAAAAGGGCTTCTCGGTCATAGTGATGCCGATGTAGCCCTTCATGCTTTGGCTGACGCTCTTCTTGGAGCAGCAGCCATGCGTGATATAGGCTATCATTTTCCTGACACAGACCAGACTTATGCCGGAGCAGACTCGCGTGTGCTTCTGCGACGTGTGGTCGAGCTGATTGTCGGAGAGGGTTTTTCTATCAACAACGTAGATGTGACAATTGTGGCCCAGCGCCCGAAACTTCTGACATTCATTCCTCAGATGATTGAAAATGTCGCTTCAGATCTGGATATCCCCTCTCGTTGCGTCTCTGTCAAGGCCACCACTACCGAACGTCTTGGGTTCGAAGGCCGTGGCGAGGGAATTTCGGCTTTAGCTGTAGCAACCCTATCAGACTCCGGATCATGCAGAGAATGAACCGCCGGCAATGGCTTGGCCGTGTAGGCGGAATCGCTTTTGGCTCGATGGCCTTCACTTCGTGTGGGACGCGTCCGGAAGCTCTTGCCGAGGTAGAGAACGTTTCGCCGCGTGTGGCTGATGCTTATGAACCTATCAGCCAGATTGACTGTGTGGCCTGTGACAACTGTATGCCTTGTCCGTATGGCATCAACATCCCTGACAATCTTATTTTTGTAGATCAGGCCCGGTATCGCGGCTATCTTCCCGGTGAGCTTGACGATCAGGATTTCAAATGCAAGGCTGATATTTTCTTTGACCGTTTCTGTAACAGTATCCCCGATCCTCAGCAGGCCCAGCACTGCATAAACTGTGGCCAGTGTCTGTCGATGTGTCCCGACCACATCGACATACCGCGTCGCATGGCGCAGATCACAGCCTTGACCGATCTGGTACGTAATCTTCGTTGTCTTGAAAAATGAAGAAGTCTGTCAATAGTCTCCGCCTGGGGCGCACTCTGGTTGCGATAGTTGTCTTTTCGCTGCTCGTAGGCTTGTTTGCCGATTACGGGCAGACAGTACCGGCTGTGGCTTCATGGCTTGCCAAAGTTCAGATATTTCCTGCGGCAATGGCATTCTCATTGGCTACATTTGTGATATGGCTTATCGTGACGCTGCTTTTTGGCCGAATTTACTGCTCGACATTCTGTCCGCTTGGTATATATCAGGATCTTTGTTCCCGTTTACCCCGTATGCGCAGGCGCGTCAAGCCCCGCTGGCACTATCATTATTCTTTGCCTCACACTTCATTGCGCCACATTTCGTTGTTTATTGTGGTACTTTCGATCTTTCTTGGCATTTCAGCGGTGACATCATTTTTTGATCCTTATAGCGTCTTCGGACGCTTTGGCCTGAATGTTGTCAGGCCTATTTGGGGTGAGATCCTGAATGCCTGGTATGAAATTGAAAAGCAACCGCAGTTACGTGTTGCCGTGGCTTCCGGTCTCGGTATTTCGATTGCCGTAGTGACTATGCTTATAGTGGGCCTTATCGCATTTCTGCATGGACGTACACTGTGTAATTCTGTATGCCCTGTAGGTACAACTCTGAGTTTTGTCTCAAAATATTCTATTTTTCATATCGATATCAATACTGACAAGTGTATTCAGTGTCGAAAGTGTGAGCATAGATGTAAATCGTCGTGTATTGATCTCAGCAGTCACGTGGTCGATACATCACGCTGCGTTGTCTGTTTTGATTGTCTTTCTGATTGTCCCAATGATGCGATAAGTTATACGTTCAACCGTCATCAGCTGTCAATCCCTCTGATGCAGAAGGTCCGCAACCCGATTGCCGGATCGGCTGCCGGAATGCAGGGGGGACATCTGGAGACTGTTTCCGGTCACAAGACTGATAAAAGCGAAGTTTCGGTAACAGAGCCGAAACTACTTGACCGGCGTAAATTTTTGACTGTGGGCGCTGTTGTCGCGGCGGCTCCTATGGTGGCAAAGGCTGCTGACGCGCTTGCATCTGTGTCGCCACGGCGCCGTATGCTTGCAGTGCCGCCGCCGGGTGTACGTAGCCGCCGGGAATTTCTTGACCGATGCACCTCTTGCGGACTCTGCATCAGTCACTGCCCGCAGGGAGTGCTTAAAGCATCTCTGGAGGAGTATGGTCTGCTCAGGGCACTACATCCCGTAAAGGACTACGATCTGTCATGGTGTATCTATGACTGCACGCGATGTGCCGACCTGTGTCCCACGGGGGCATTGCATCCGTTGACCATATCCGAGAAACGCCGTAGCCGGGTAGGACTTGCTGATGTAGACCGATCATTGTGTATTTCCTATAACGATGGTGTGAACTGCGGTGCATGTTCAAGGCGCTGTCCGGCCGATGCCATAAGCATGACGCCGGCTTCCGGCTGTAACGGGCCATTACCGGTTGTGGATGCTTCCCGCTGCATAGGCTGCGGGGCTTGTCAGTATGTCTGCCCCTCGCGACCGAAAGCGATTGTTGTAAACGGAATCTCCTGATATCCCAAAGAGTATAAAAATTGAATAATCATGAAACAATATCTCGACCTGCTCGACAAAATAATGACCGAGGGCATTGACCGCGGTGACAGAACCGGGACCGGAACCCGCAGCATTTTCGGACACCAGATGCGATTTGATCTCAGTGAGGGGTTCCCGTTGCTGACAACCAAGAAATTGCATCTGAAGTCGATAATCTATGAACTTCTCTGGTTTCTGAAAGGAGATACAAATGTACATTACCTGCAGGAAAACGGAGTGCGTATCTGGAATGAGTGGGCTGATGCCGATGGAGAGCTTGGTCCGGTCTATGGATCCCAGTGGCGTTCGTGGCCTGATTACAGCGGGGGGCATATAGACCAGATTTCGGAGGTGATCCGCACCATACGCGAAAATCCCGAATCGCGCCGAATAATAGTAAGCGCGTGGAATGTAGCCGCTCTGCCTCAGATGGCGCTTCCTCCATGTCATCTGCTGTTTCAGTTCTATGTGGCTGACGGCCGTCTGTCACTGATGCTCTATCAGCGTAGTGCCGACTGCTTCCTCGGTGTGCCATTCAATATTGCATCATATGCACTTCTGCTAATGATGGTGGCGCAGGTAACAGGCCTGCAACCGGGAGAGTTCATCCACACTCTCGGTGACACTCATATATATCACAATCATTTCGAGCAGGTGCGCACTCAGCTTCAGCGTACTCCCGGACGTCTGCCGCGTATGCGCATCAATCCCGAAGTGAAGGATATATTCGATTTCAAATATGAGGACTTTCAGCTTGAAGATTACGAAGCCCAGCCCCACATCAAAGCTACAGTTGCCGTATGACAGTTCCGACATCAATCTCAGCCCCTGCGATAATCGTGGCATGCACACGTGATTTCGCCATCGGGCGTGACGGCGATCTGCTGTATCATATAAGCGAAGACCTGAAAAGATTCAAATCGCTCACTATGGGGCATCCTATAATCATGGGGCGGCGTACATTCGAATCTTTTCCGAAAGGAGCTCTTCCAGGACGTCGCAATATTGTAGTGACCCGCAATCAGGCTTATAAGGCTCCGGGCATCGAGGCAGTCTCTTCTTTTGAGAAGGCGATTGCGCTTTGTGGACCTGACAGCCCGGCGCCATATATTATAGGTGGTGGAGAGATCTATCGTCAGGCTCTGAGTACGACTGACAGAATCGAACTGACTCTGATTGACGCGGTCGCACCTGATGCTGACACTCTTTTCCCGAAACTTGGAATGGCCGAATGGTCAGTCTGGACAGAACACGGATTGCAGCCTTTTAATCCGGATGCAATCACTTTTGAACATACTGACCCGCGTACATCCGTAAGCTACGCTTTTCTGACCTTGGTGAGAACCCGGATGTAGGTCATCTGATTATGTTGCTGATATCAATGGGCTTTGCTGTATCAAGCGGAAGCATAGCGTTTACCATGAATGCACTTGTTATCCCGTAGCGGTTGCCAGGCAGGATGTCATCCGGTCTTAGAGTGGCAGCCGATACTTTTCCGGATTCGAGCAGATGTGACAGCATTACTCCGTGAAGCAGCGGGCGGTCAGAGGTGAGCAGACGGTCACCGGCTGCAAAAATCAGATTTGAGTAGGATGTGTCGGTGATGAAACCGTCTTTCACTATTATCACTTCATCGGCATCACCTCGCATCCCTGCGAGTCCTGAGAGCGCACTCCTGTCGTGATACTTGAGGTGGTAGTCGATGCCCCCGCCATCAACGATTTTCAGCGATCCGACTTTCCGTTGGGTATACGGCTCAAACTCTACGCTGCGTATTGCAATGTCATAAATCACCCTGCATTTCACAGTCTGGTTTTTCAGATTTTCAGGTACAGGCGGAAGCCATGTCAGGTCAGGCACTCCGCAAGCAGAGCCGAATACTTCAAGACGTGTTCTCTCCATGCGTCTGCGATGCAGTTCGAGCAAATGGAATTTTCCATCGCTCCAGCGTATGGTTTCAATGAATAGCGGGTTATTCTGGGTCATTGTGGCAGATATACTTTTGTTAGTACCTCCTGGTACTCGTTGTCGCATTGGCTGTTTATAGTAATTCCACCTCCGCTGTGGAAGTAGAGCGAACCATCGTTATCGCGTTGCACACAGCGGATCATCACAGCGGAGTCCATAATCTTCCCGTCGAAGAACCCGAATACACCGGTGTACCATCCGCGCGGTGCGTCTTCGGTGCTTTTGATAAGGCGGACAGTGGCCTCTTTGGGTGCCCCCGTGATGCTTCCTGCAGGTAACAGAGGCAGAATCAGATCGCCGAAATCAAATTCTTTTCCAGCCGGAAGGCTGCCTGATATTTCAGAACTGGTCTGGAGGATGGTCTTGTTTGTGGCAAATATCTTTTCAACATATCGGAACCGGTCTACTCTTACATTCTCAGCAACTGAATTCAGATCATTGCGCATAAGGTCGACTATGGTGTAATGTTCGCACAATTCTTTATAGTCTGTCATCAGAGTTTCTTCGGCATGCGGAATCGAGGCGTCGATCGTACCTTTCATGGGGTAGGTGGATATACGGCCTTCGGATATTCTTACAAACGGTTCTGGGGAGAAACACACAAACTCGTCGCCAATCAGTATTTTGTAAGGAGCCTTGACATGGCAGAACAGTTCTTTGAGCGAGCAATTGCATGTCACCTTTGTGCGTACAGTAAGGTTTGTCAGGAACGAGTCGCCGCGCATCAGCCCATTCGTTACAGTGTCAAACATAGACCGATAGTCACGAATGTCAGTTACTTCGACAATTCTGAGTGATGGCTGTGGCTGGCATTGGTCTTCTGCATCGATATTACCTACACCGTTGACAGACCACAGAATTTCGCGGCACTCCCGGATATCATCTCTGACAAACCCATTGCTGGCATCAAAATCAACTCCCCATATGAAAGGGATACGCTTGCGCCCCAGATCGTTCATCTGTCTGCGCAGTTCTTCACGAGAAATAGTCGGGTAAGGCATTGGTCGGTGTCTGATGGTTACAGACCACAAAATTATGAAAATAATTGGATGGATATTAAATAAAATGTAATTTTGCAGCCCCGAAGTTCGGCATTAATCAGACCATAAAGACCGACAGAATCACATCAACGCATATGCGGCTGCTTATTATTGACAACCACGATTCATTTGTCCATAACATAATAGGGCTATTGAGAGACTGTGTCAACAGGATGCCGTTCCAGTTTTCGTGGAATGTGGTCAAAAACGATGAAATTCCATTTGACAGTATTGATAATTATGATGCGCTTATAATCTCCCCCGGACCGGGTTTGCCGGCAGAAGCGTCAGGTCTGATGAAAGCTATTGATTTGTGTTCGCATACCAAACCGATTCTGGGAATCTGTCTCGGATGCCAGGCTATCGCGGAGTATTTCGGCGCATCGCTCACGCATCTTGACCATCCTGCTCACGGTCATCTGTCGAGATTGAAAAATGTCGATTCTTCTGATCCGTTGCTCGGATGTATAGAGTGTGAGGCAATTACTGTAGGGCGTTACCATTCATGGATTGTGGCAAAAGAAACGCTGCCGCCATCGCTTGCAGTAAGTTCGCAAGACGAAGACGGCAACATAATGTCTGTACGCCATACTGAATTGCCGATTTTTGGCCTTCAGTTTCATCCGGAAAGCATTATAAGCAACTGTGGCGCCGATATAATAGGTGGATTTCTTTCAATAGTCCGATCCCAGACTAGCCGCGCCGTCAGTCTTGGTTGAGGCTTGAGAGGTAGGCGTGAATTCCCTTGGCGGCATTCCGTCCGGAAGCGATGCAGCGGACTACAAGTGATGCTCCGGTGGCAACATCGCCGGCTGCGAACACTTTCTTGACGCTTGACTGGCCTGAGGAGTCGGTGCAGACATTGCCACGGGCGTCCTTGTCGACTTTGAGAGCATCGATTATACCTTCTGCAACCGGATTGGTGAACCCCATAGCCAGCAGTACAAGTTCTGCTTTGATCACATCGGTATTACCGGTATGTATCAGCTTCATGCGTCCGCTTTCAGGCTCCTTTTCCCATCTGACTTCTTCAACTTCCACTTCCTTGACGCGACCCTCCTTGTCGGCGATGAACTTGCGGGTGTCAAGCAGCCATCTGCGATCACATCCTTCAAGATGTGAACTCGAAGTTTTGAGCACTACAGGCCAGTAGGGCCACGGAGTGTCTGGATTGTCACCGACTGGAGGCTTGGGCATGATCTCTATCTGAGTGACTGAAAGCGCGCCTTGCCTGTGAGCTGTGCCCACACAGTCGCTCCCAGTGTCGCCGCCGCCGATCACAAGCACGTTTTTCCCTTTGGCTGAAATTCGGTTTTCACGGCTGATCTCTACTCCGGCATTTACTCTGTTCTGCTGCTGAAGAAGTTCAAGAGCGAAATGAACTCCTTTCAGATCTCGTCCTTCCACATTGAGATCACGGGCCACTTCCGCACCCATTGCCAGACAGACAGCATCGAAGTCTTTCAATAGATCTTCGATTGAGATGTCTGTTCCTGCCTTGACTCCGCATCGAAACTCTATGCCTTCTTCTTTCAGCAGATTCAGACGACGGTCGATAATGCTTTTGTTCAGCTTGAAATCAGGTATGCCAAAGCGGAGCAAACCTCCGGGAGCTTCGTTTTTTTCAAAGACAGTCACACTGTGACCTTTCTGGTTGAGTTGGTTGGCACAGGCAAGTCCGGCAGGCCCTGATCCTATCACCGCTACGCGCCGGCCGCTACGTTTTTTGGGTGGGCGGGATGTCACATAGCCTTCGGCGAAGGCTCGCTCCACTATGGCTGCCTCATTCTCACGGATAGTGACGGCCTCGTGCTGCTTGTTGAGCACACAGCCTTTCTCACAGAGTGCCGGACAGACGCGCCCGGTGAATTCCGGGAAGTCATCGGTCATTGTCAGCAGTTCATATGCTCCTTTGATATCGTTTTTATACAGGCGGTCCTGCCACTCCGGCTGTCTGTTGCCAAGCGGACAGCTCCAGTGGCAGAATGGCACTCCGCATTCCATGCAGCGTGATGCCTGCAGGCGGCGGTCTTCAGTGTTGAGGGTCTGTTCGACTTCTCCATAGTCATTGACGCGATCGTGCACCGGGCGATAGCCGGCTTCCTTGCGCGGTATATTAAGAAATGCAGTAGGATTTCCCATTTTTTTGATTGCGTTAGAGTGTGGTGGTGTAATAACGGATTTTTGAGAGCCTTCCGGTGATCAGTCCATCTGCATGGAGGCTATTCGACGCTCAAGATTTGCCACTTTTTCATCGTGAAGCACCTTCTTGTATTCGATAGGAATCACTTTTATGAACTGACCCACATAGTTGTCCCAGTCATCAAGCATGGCTCCGGCGAGCGGACTGTGGGTATGGCGGTAGTGGTTGCTGATGAGTTTGTATAGCTCACGGTTGTCAGCCATCTCCTCGATCAGAGAGAGTTCCACCATTTCCATGTTGCAGAAGTAGTCAAAATCGCCGTCAGGATTCCAGACATAAGCGATGCCTCCGCTCATGCCGGCTGCGAAGTTACGCCCGGTAGAGCCAAGAACTACGGTGCGGCCGCCGGTCATGTACTCGCAGCAGTGGTCTCCGACACCTTCAACCACTGCGGTTGCTCCGGAGTTTCTGACGCAGAAACGTTCGCCCACACGGCCGTTGATATAGATTTCGCCTGATGTGGCACCATATAATATGGTGTTTCCTGCAATGATGTTTTCCTGAGGCTTGAATGAGGATCCCTGAGGGGGCACGATTAAGATCTTGCCTCCGGATAGGCCCTTGCCTACGTAGTCATTGGCGTCTCCCTCCAGGCGGAATGAAATTCCGTGGGCGAGGAATGCTCCGAAACTCTGTCCGGCCGCTCCTTTGAAAGTGCAGTTGATGGTGTTGTCAGGAAGTCCGTTATTGCCGAATTTTTTAGCTATCACACCTGACAGCATGGCTCCGACAGATCGGTCGGTGTTGCAGATCGGGAATTCAAGTTCTACCGGCATTCCTGATTCGATGGCAGGATAGCAACGGCTTATGATCTCGCGGTCAAGCACATGGTCGATGTCATGCTTTTGTGTTATTACATTTATTATGGCGTTTGTCTGTGTCTCTTCCGGCATATGAAGCAGCCTGCTGAAGTCGAGTCCGGCGGTTTTCCCATTTTCCATACCGGCTTTGACAAAGAGCATATCGGTACGGCCTATGATTTCATCGAGTTTCCTCACGCCTGTCTCGGCTAAAGTCTCTCTGATTTCACGGGCAAGGAAACGGAAAAAGTTTACAACATATTCCGAGCGTCCGGCAAAACGTTTACGCAGTTCCTCATTCTGGGTCGCTACGCCCACTGGACAGGTGTTTTTGTGACATTTGCGCATCATGACGCAGCCGAGCACAATAAGTGCGCTCGTGGCAAAGCCGTATTCTTCCGCTCCGAGCATCGCCATGATGATCACATCGCGTGCGCTTTTGAGCTGTCCGTCGGCCTGGAGTTTCACTTGTCCGCGCAGATTGTTGATGACAAGGGTCTGCTGCGTCTCGGCCAGTCCGATCTCTACCGGTACGCCGGCATAGCGGATCGAACTTGCCGGAGAGGCTCCCGTGCCACCATCGCTGCCACTGATTGTTATGAGATCGCTTTTTGCTTTGGCTACTCCGGCTGCAATTGTTCCTACTCCGCTCTCCGATACAAGTTTTACGCTTACTTTAGCCGCAGGGTTGACATTTTTGAGGTCAAAAATGAGTTGCGCGAGATCTTCGATGGAATATATGTCATGGTGGGGCGGGGGAGAGATGAGCGAAATGCCCGGAATCGAGTGGCGTGTCCGGGCTATGATCTTGTCGACCTTGAATCCCGGAAGCTGGCCTCCCTCACCCGGTTTGGCCCCCTGCGCTACCTTGATCTGTATTTCATCGGCGTTGACAAGATATTCGGTTGTCACGCCGAAGCGGCCTGATGCCACCTGTTTGATGGCAGAACGGGCAGATGAACCGTCAGGACGCTGGGCAAAACGTTCGGGGTCTTCACCTCCCTCGCCTGTATTGCTGCGCGCACCAATGGCATTCATGGCTATGCCGAGCGCTTCATGAGCCTCACGGCTGATTGACCCGAAGCTCATTGCGCCGGTGACAAAGCGCTTCATGATATCTTCTTCTGACTCTACTTCATCAAGCGATATGGGCGTCCCTTTTTTGAAATCAAGAAAATCGCGGATGAATATGGGCTTGGGCTTATTGTCGACCAGCGATGTGAACTCTTTGAACTTTTTATAGCTACCGAGGCGGGTGGCAAGTTGCAGCGTGGCGATTGTCTCAGGATTCCAGGCATGGCTTTCGCCGTCTTTGCGGAATGCATACTGGCCTATGAACGGCAGCGGACTTTCGGTGTTGAAGTCTTCTGAAAAAGCTTCTTTATGTGCGGCGGTTATGTCGCGTGACAGCAGTCCTATGTCTACGCCGCCTATTTTGCTGACCGTGTTGCCGAAATATTCACGACACATGCCCTCGGACAGTCCGACGGCTTCAAAGAGTTGCGCGCCTTTGTAGCTTGTGATTGTCGATATTCCCATTTTCGACATAACTTTCAGCAATCCTTTGTCAACGGCCTTGATATAGTTTTTTGATGCGGTGTCGAAGTCAAGCTGTATGTCGTGGCGCTTTACAATATCGTCAATCACGGCAAAGGCAAGATAAGGATTGACGGCACTTGCTCCATAGCCGCTGAGCAATGCGAAGTGCATTACCTCGCGGGCATCGGCGGTCTCGATGATCAGAGCTGTCTGTACGCGTTTTTTGCAGTCGATGAGATGGTGATGGACCGCAGAGGTTGCTAAAAGTGACGGTACGGGTGCGTTCTCACTGTCAACCCCACGGTCTGACAGAATAACGTAGTTGCAGCCTTCATCCACAGCCTCTTCGGCTTCGCGGCAGAGGCGTTCTATTGCCTTTACAAGACCTTCATGTCCTTCAGCCGCAGGGAAGGTCATAGACAATTTGCGGGTATTGAAGCCCTTGTAGCGCAGATTGCAGAGCAAGTCGAGTTCGCGGTTAGTGATGATAGGCCTCTTGAGCAGAACCATCTTGCATAACTCAGGCGACGGATCAAGCAAATTAAGTTTCACGGCTCCGATATAGCTGTCAAGACTCATGACAAGCTCTTCACGCAGCGGATCTATGGCCGGGTTGGTGACCTGAGCGAAATGCTGACGGAAATAGTTGAAGAGTAACTGTGGTTCTTCCGATAGAACTGCAAGAGGGGTGTCTTTGCCCATCGAGTTGACAGGCTCCTTCCCGTCTGTCAGCATAGGGGTGATTATCTTCTCGACCTCTTCGCGGTTATAGAGGAATGCATGAAGCTTGCGGCGGAAATCCGTTACGGTGTTCTCAACCTTACGGCCTGAGCTGATATTGTCAAGGTTGATCCTGTTGCGCGAAAGCCAGTCGCGATAAGGGAATTCGGACGCAAGGGCTTCTTTGAGTTCAGCATCGTGGTAGATTTTCCCTTCTTCCATATCGACCATGAGCATTTTGCCCGGACGCAGTCTGCCTTTCTCCTTGACTTCCGAAGCATCGAATGGAAGCACGCCCATTTCCGATGCCAATACAACGGTGTCATTGTTGGTGATGAGATAGCGGGCCGGGCGCAGACCGTTGCGGTCAAGCATACCTCCGGCATAACGGCCATCGCTGAACAATAGAGCTGCCGGGCCGTCCCAGGCTTCCATGAGGATCGAGTTGTATTCGTAGAATGCTTTAAGCTCCGGGGAAATAGGATTCTTGTCGTTGAACGACTCCGGTACGAGCATGGCCAGTGCGCGAGGCAGACTCATGCCTGACATGACGAAAAATTCAAGCACATTGTCAAGTGATGCAGAATCGCTCATGCCGGGCTGAATGACCGGAGCCATGTCTCGTTCGCCGAAGACTGCCGGTTTCAGCATACACTCACGGGCTTTCATCCACAGCCTGTTTCCCTGGATGGTGTTTATCTCACCGTTATGACCGAGCATTCTGAAAGGCTGGGCCAGAGACCAGGTGGGAAAGGTATTGGTGCTGAAGCGGGAATGAACAAGCGCCATCGCTGTGGTGAAACGCGGGTTCATAAGGTCAGGAAAATAATAGCGCAGCTGAAGGCTCGACAGCATACCTTTATAGACAATGATGCGTGATGACAGTGAGACAATGTAGAAATTATCTTTTCCCTCAAGCGAGAGTGATCGCACCTTGTTCTCAACGGCTTTGCGCAGCAGGTAAAGGCGTAGCTCCACCGGTTTGTCGCTTTCTTCATCAGCAACGAAAATCTGTTTGATGCATGGTTCGGCGGCGCGTGCCACAGATCCAAGCTGCTCGTTGTTTGTCGGTACATCGCGGACGGCGATCAGTTTCAGCCCTAAGTCAATGGCTTCGCGTTCGATTATGCCGAGCATTATCTGGCGAGAGTCTTCGTCATGAGGCATGAATACCAATCCGGTCCCATAGCGTCCTTTTTCAGGCACAGGAATTCCCTGCAGGAGAATGAATTCATGTGGAATCTGGACCATGATTCCAGCTCCGTCGCCGGTTTTGGGGTCAGCACCTTCCGCCCCGCGGTGGACCATATGTTCCAGGACCTGGAGACCTTTCTCGACAAGCTGGTGTGACTTGATTCCACGCACGTTGACCAGCAGCCCGACACCACAGGCGTCATGTTCGAACCGCGGGTCATAGAGCCCTTCGGCATTCCTGATAGTTTTCTGCATATACATTTGTATTATTAGAGTCAGACGTATTATATATAGGATTCAGATCAGTTTTCTTCCACACTTTTCATCCAGTCGTTGTCTGACGGGAGTGTCTCGGCCGCATATTCCTCGCCATGCTGTGAGGCATCGAGTCCGAGGTGTTCGTTCCAGCCGGAAACTCTCATTGGGATGATTTTATCTGTAAGCCAGTAGAGGCCGTAGCTCATTATGAATGTGTAGATAAATACCAGTGCGAGTACAATAATATGGTTCCGGAAGAATTCACTGCGGGAAATCATGTCGGGATTACCCTGAGCAAAGAAGTCATAAGCGAAAACGCCGGTGAGGATTGTGCCGATGATGCCGCCGAGGCCATGAGTGGGAAACACGTCAAGTGCATCATCAAGAAGATTGCTGTAGCCTTTCCAGGCAACCGCCATATTGCAGCATATGGTTATGAACAGCGCTATGAATATGCTCTGGCCGAGCGTTACCCAACCGGCGCAGGGTGTGATGGCAACCAGACCGACCACTGCTCCGATGGCAGCGCCCATAGCCGAAGGCTTGTGCCCGCGGATAGCGTCAAGTGTGATCCAGCCGACCATTGCGACTGCAGCTGCTGTGTTTGTGTTGAGAAACGCAGCTACGGCAATCCCGTCAGCGGCAAGTGAGCTTCCGCCGTTGAATCCGAACCAACCGAGCCATAGCAAAGCCGCGCCGAGCAGGACAAACGGAACATTGGCCGGCTTGATGCTTTCGCCTGCTTCCTGATGGCGGCGTCCGAGAAACATCGCACCTGCCAGAGCCGCGATTCCGGAAGCTGCGTGGACCACTATACCCCCTGCATAGTCATGTACATGCATCATGCCGAACAGACCTTCCGGATGCCATGTGCAGTGTGCCAACGGGCAATATACTATGATAGTCCAAAGTACCATAAACAACAGATAGCCTGAGAAATGGACACGTTCCGCAAAGGCCCCGGTGATAAGCGAGGGGGTAATTATGGCGAATTTCATCTGGAAAAGTGCAAACAGGGCAAGGGGTATTGTGGTAGTGGCTATTCCGATCTGCGACAGATCTGTTTTTACATCAGTAATATTGCCTACACCTACATTTTTCATCATGAAGAAGTCGGCAGGGTTTCCAATGACATGCCAGACATCGTCACCGAAAGCGAGACCGAAGCCGAACACGACCCAGATTACACTTACAAAGCCCATGACAATGAAGCTCTGTAGCATCGTGGAGATCACATTTTTCGGCCTGACCATACCGCCGTAGAAAAATGACAGCCCCGGAGTCATCATGAGCACGAATATGGTGGCGGTTATCATCCATGCTATGTTGGCCCAAAGGTGGTCTCCGGGTAGAGTGAAGAGTTCTTCAGAAAATTCTGATTTTACTCCGATGATGCTTGCTGCGATCAATGCAGTCATAACAAATAGCCAGCCTGAGCTGACCTTTTTACCATTTAAAATCATATCTTCAGTTATTTACTATGAATCTGAACAAAAAACAATCTTAAAAAATCTTTCGAGATGTTGCAAAAGTAACACTTTGTTTGTAGATTGGCAAATATATTGACAAATTTCTTTTTGTGTAGGTCTTAAAATGTCAAATTTCTAAACGTGTGAGCTGCCCGCGGCTGTGTGGGCTGAATGATTAAATTGCTGAGATCACGGCTGTTATATGTAAGTAGTAAGGTTTAGTCCGGTAGAAGCTAAAAAAATCTTAATAAGGGGCCGTCTAAATCAATAAATTTTAAAATCGTTTGCATGTGACACTAAAATCATCTACCTTTGAGCCAAGTATTGTTTCATCTATTTTTTGGTTTATAAACTTAAAATAAACCCCATCTATAGCGCAATGGACGCAAATAATTTCGATTTCTCAGAGATAGCCCCTTATGATGAAAAGCAGTTTCGGACAGCTATCGCCAAGATGGTATCTGAGCCGGGATTTGAACATGCTATCCGCTGGGTTCTTCCTGACATTGATTATGATCAATTCATAGGCCTGCTGACTGCCTGCAATAACAAGCAGGAATTCCAGTCACGGATAATGGCTGATTTCCTTGATGAACTTGAACGGAAAACCACAGCCGGTGTTACGGCCTCAGGCGTGGAAAAAATTGATCCCTCAAAACGTTATACATTCATAACAAATCACAGAGATATTGTTCTTGATGCCTCGTTTATCAATCTGATCTTCCTGCGTCGTGATATGCCCACATCAGAAGTGGCGATTGGCGACAACTTGCTTATTTACGAATGGATCACACATCTCGTGAAGCTCAACGGAAGTTTCATTGTCAAACGTAACCTCCCGACCCGTCAGGCTCTTGATGCGGCGCGCCAGCTTTCATCCTATATACATTATGCTATAACCCAAAAGCATGAAAGCGTCTGGATCGCACAGAGGCAGGGCAGGGCAAAGGATTCGAGCGACCACACTCAGGAAAGTGTGCTTAAAATGCTCGGACTTTCAGGCGGAGGCACGCTGACTGAAAATCTGGCCGAAATCAACATTTGTCCGGCAGCCATATCATATGAATATGATCCGAATGACTATCTGAAAGCCCGCGAATACCTGCTCCGTCATCGCGATCCGGAATTCAAGAAAAGCAAGCGTGACGATCTTTTCTCGATGGAAACAGGTCTGATGCAATACAAAGGCCGTGTCCACATATCTTTTGCAAACTGCATTTCGCCGATGATTGAAGCTATTCCTGCGGATGCTGACAAGCAGGAGTCTCTGAGCCGTATCTGCCATCAGATAGACAGTTCGATACACAGCGGCTATAGAATCTATCCGATCAACTATGTGGCTTATGATCATGCGTTTGATTCAGATATGTATCGTGACCGCTATACGGAAGAAGATATTGCAAAAGTCACCGAATATGTCGAAGGGCAGCTTGACAAGGTTGATATCACTGATGTGACCCCTCAGGAACGGAATTTCATGCGGACATATATGTATATGATGTATGCAAATCCGCTACGCAACAAACTTCTTGCCTCCGGTAGCTGTTGATAGATAATACAGAGATATATTCAACAGTCAATCAAAAAGAGTAGAATTTAATCCATGCGTCTTCCACTGTTCCCGCTTCTTATAGCCATTATTGTCAACCTCCTTGTTGATACATATATCTACAAGGCTCTGACGCATCGGTTCAGGAGCCGGATTCCGGCACAGGTCCATCTGTGGAGCGCGGTGGCGCTGTTTATATTGATTGTTGTGGCATTGCTGATGCCACGCACATCGTCAGAGAGCGCTCTGCTGGCTGTGATGTGGATGATCTACATATATATATCTGTCTATTTCGCAAAATACGCTTTTGTTATCATAGATCTGGCAGCCAGAATTCCGCAGTTGCTCAGACGCAAACGGCTCAGATGGCTTTCGGCAATCGCTTCGGTGACCGGTGTCGGTGTGCTCGGTGTGATGCTGTGGGCTTCTATGATCAATAGGTTCCATATTGATGTAAATGAAGTCGAGATAGGTATTGACGGGTTGCCAGACGGTTTTGACGGCTATCGTATTGCCCAGATCTCGGATCTGCACGTTGGGACATTTGGCTCAGACACATCGTTCGTTTCGACTCTTGCTGACAGGGTCAATGCTCTGGATGCGGATATGATTGTGTTTACAGGTGATATAGTCAATTCGCGCAGTACGGAACTGATCCCTCATGCCGCTCCTCTTTCAAAACTTTCGGCGCCTGACGGAGTATTGTCGATACTTGGAAATCATGACTATGGTGACTATGCTTCCTGGCCGGATAAGGCAGCGAAGCAGGGCAATATGGATCTTATGAAGTCGCTGCAGAAGGATATGGGCTGGCGTCTTCTGCTTAATGAATGTGTTATGCTGCACCGTGGAGGTGATTCAATAGCTGTTATCGGAGTCGAAAATATAGGAGATCCGCCTTTCCCGGTCTATGGATCGCTCTCAGATGCCTATCCACAGTACTCAGACAGTGTTGTCAAGATATTGCTGACCCACAATCCTGCTCATTGGGTCGACTCGATCGCATCCAGGCCAGATATAAATATACCGCTTTCTCTCTCCGGCCACACTCATGCGATGCAGATTGAAATATTCGGCTGGTCGCCGGCAAAATACCGCTATCCGACATGGGGCGGACTCTATGCCGATGACAATGGCAGCCACCAGTTATATGTCAATATAGGAACAGGCACCGTCGGATTTCCGGCGCGTGTCGGAGCCACACCTGAGATTACTCTATTCACACTTAAAAAAGCAAAAAACCAACATTAATGGCCAACGTACACGCCAATGTAATTACTGCCGAACTCGGCACTCATCTGCGTAAGCATGTGGCGGCATGTCTTCGCCTGCTGGATGAAGGAGCTACTATTCCTTTCATTGCCCGTTATCGAAAAGAAGCAACCGGAGGGATGGACGAAGTGACAGTTCATGCCGTTCAGAAGCGCCATCAGGAACTTTCCGAACTTGACAAGCGTAAGGAATATATCCTTGACGTGATCCGCGAGCGCGGCGCGCTGACGGCTGAACTTGAAGAGCGTATAAACGAGACACTTGATCCGGTGGCTCTAGAGGATATATATCTTCCGTATAAACCTAAACGCAACACCCGTGCGCAAGCTGCGCGAGCTCTTGGGCTTGAGCCTTTGGCAAAAATTATCATGGCTCAGAACTCGACTGATGTGGAGAAGCAAGCCAAAAAATTTGCAAAGGAAGCCGGTAGCATAAGTGCGGCTCTGGCCGGAGCATCCGATATAATTGCCGAATGGGTAAGCGAGAGCGAGAAAGCAAGGAATCTTGTCAGATCACGTTATCAGCGTTCGGCTGTCATCAATTCCAAAGTGATTGCCGGTAAGGAAGATGAGGGGAAGAATTATCAGAACTATTTCAACTTCTCCGAGCCATTGAGGACCTGCAATTCTCACCGTTATCTCGCCATGCGCCGCGGAGAAGAGGAAGAAATTCTCAAGGTGTCGATTACGATTGATGACGATGAAATGATTGACCGTCTTTCTCGTATGTTTGTCCGTTCGGGCGCATCGGAAGAGTGTGCGTCTCTAGTGCGCGGTGCTGTAAAGGACGGTTACCGTCGTCTGATGAGGCCATCGATAGAAAACGAAGTGGCTGCTGCCACCAAAGAAAAGAGCGATGATGCGGCCATACAGATGTTTGCCGACAATGTGCGCCAGCTCCTGATGGCGGCTCCGCTCGGTCGCAAGCGCGTGCTTGCTATAGATCCCGGTTTCCGCACAGGCTGCAAACTTGTGGTGCTTGACGAGCAGGGCAATCTGCTTCAGCATGATGTCATCTATCCCACGCCTCCGGCCAATGACTTTGTCGGAGCTGCCGATGCCCTTTGTTTTTATGTGGATCGCTATCGGATTGACGCTATAGCTATCGGGAACGGCACTGCCGGACGAGAGACGGAACGCTTTATCCGTGATGTGATGTTGCCTCGCAAGGTGCAGTTGTTTATGGTGAATGAAAACGGGGCATCGGTCTATTCGGCCTCTGAAGTCGCTCGCGAGGAATTCCCGAATGAAGATGTCACTGTGCGTGGAGCTGTATCGATCGGTCGCCGCCTGATCGACCCACTGGCCGAACTTGTGAAGATTGATCCGAAGGCGATCGGTGTAGGGCAGTATCAGCATGCTGTCAACCAGACTAAGCTCAAGGATTCGCTGGACTATGTGGTTGAAAGCTGTGTGAATACAGTCGGTGTGAATGTCAACACCGCATCCAGGCAGTTGCTGTCTTATGTCTCAGGCATTGGCCCGTCGCTGGCTGCCAACATAGTGAAATATCGTGCTGAAAATGGCGATTTTACTTCTCGTGACCAATTGCTTCAGGTGCCACGTATGGGAGAGAAGGCTTTTCAGCAGTGTGCAGGCTTCCTGCGCATTCCTGGAGCGCCTAATCCGCTTGACAACACGGGTGTTCACCCTGAACGCTATGAACTGGTAGAACAGATAGCCTTTGATGCCAAGGCCGATGTGGCTCGTCTTGCCCGTGACCGCAATCTGCTCCACAGTATTGAGCTTGACCGTTATGTGACAAAAGAAGTCGGTCTTCCGACGCTCACTGATATCATTCTGGAACTTGAGAAGCCTGGCCGGGATCCGCGTGAGACAGTAGAAGAGACGCCTTATGATGATTCTGTCAGAACGATAGATGACCTACATATAGGCCAGGAGCTTACCGGAAAGGTCAACAATATAACTGCCTTCGGTGTGTTTGTTGATCTCGGCATGAAGGAAAACGGCCTGATACATATTTCTCAACTCAGCGAGCGTTTCATTTCCTCTCCTTCTGAAGTAGTCAGCATCGGGCAGAACGTCAGAGTGAGAGTGATGGACATAGATACATCACGTGGCCGCATAGCTCTGACCATGAAAGGAGTCGCACAATGATCGAGAACCTTAATTCCTGTACGGTCGGACTCGGAAGCAATACCGCAGACCGCAGCTGTCAGATCGGGCAGGCCATCGAGCATCTGCTCGGCTATTTAGAAAACGCTTCGGCTTCATCGGTCTATGAATCTGAGGCTTTCAACGGCAAGGATGAACCGTATTTCAATGCTGTTGTACATGGTTACACTTCTCATGACCGTGAGACTATAGTGAAATATCTGAAAGAGTGGGAAGCCGAGTGTGGACGCACAATGGAGGATACATTGAAAGGCATGATCAAAATAGATCTCGATCTTGTGATCTGGAACGAGCATATTCTGAGGCCCAAGGATTTTGAGCGGCACTATTTCAATTGCGGATATCGTGAGCTTCTTGCCAAAGGGGCATATGAGACATTATGATATGAACTTTGCGGACCGGATATTCCGGATATGCACCCAGATATAAAAAACACAGCGGTCGCCGGCATATAACCGGTGGCCGCTGTGGTTTTTTGTTGATTGTAAGTGTTTTACCGATATTGAATTTTCAGTGATCCATACATGGTTGCGGCAAGTGCCACGAACAGTAGCAGGCTTCCGAACAGAAGTGCGTAGGTCGAGATGCATAGCATCACATAGCAGAAACCATACATTATAGAGAGCACACCGCAGATGGCAAGGCCGACAGCTTTTGAGCCGAGCATCTTCCACATGTAGCATGTGATAAGGGTTATGGTCATGACTGCGGCTATCAGATAGCTTGCTCCGAATGACATGTGTTCTGACAGTCCCAGCAGCAGAGAGTAGAACAGGATCAGAGCCACACCGATGAGGAAGTAATTGAACATCGGTATTGGGCGGTGCATGGTGGTCTCCGTGAAAAATACGCTGAAAAAAGTCAGAATGATGATTATGAATGCATATTTTATGGCACGGCATACTTTCTGATAGCGGTCGACACCGAGGAGAAAATCGGCACCGACGTATTCACACACGTTGTAGCCGCCAACAGTATGCCGTATCTCCCATCTGGCTGAGAAGCCGTCTTTGCCTACCTTGCGGCTGACCGGCAATTGCTCTCTGCTGAATGAAGGATTGGTGGCATTTCCGATGATGGTTATAGTGTTTGTGTCAGCAGACGGCATGATGAAAAATCCGCCTGATCCGCGCGCTTTTATCGAGGTGCTGAACGGGACATCTTCGATTTTATCAAGATCGGCTATAGGGATACATGCATGAAGGCTCGAATCCGAACGGCTCCAGGCATATGTGGTGTCACCGATCTTCAGCGGGCTTGTTTCGGTTACGTTGTGCGGATCAATGTCGATTTTGACTGTTATTGAATCGGACTCAAAACGTTTGAAATCTGACGATCTGAAGTGACCTTTCATGCTGATGGCAGCTGTAAATACTTCCGCTTCATAGATGCCGCGGTGAAGCGACATGGTTTCTACGTTGGCGTTCACGTTAAGCGCTACCGGGACAATACCGGCAGGTCTAAGACTGTCGGTGTCCGGCTCGATTGCAAGAAAGGGGCCGTCAATATATGTCTTTTCGCCCCATTGCCCGACAATATCCTGTGAGACATCCGCACTGGTTGTATTGCGGTCATAGGCCATCAGCCATATTGCAAGAGCGCCGATCATGAGCACACAGCAGAGCAGCCCCATCAGGACTATCTTCAGTCCGACTGACATGTCTGGTCCGGAAGGTCGGTTTGGTTTGGCTGAAGGGGGCTGAGGCGTGAATACCGGCAATGGCGGAGGTGTAATGCGTGGTGGCAGATTGCTCATTGCTTTGTCACTGTATTGTTAGTTCCCGGTCTATCACTTTTAGTCTGAGTGTAAAATACATGGCTATGGCCAGAATCACGAACAGTGACAGACTGCCAATCAGCAGGGCCATCGAGCCCATGTAGAGAAGAAGGAGTATGATGCCGTATTCCACAATCAGAATGCCCGCAGTCAGGACAACTGCTTTAGTATAGGCCATAATTCCTTTGACAAATGTGCCTATAAGGCCTACTGTCATGACTGTCACAATTGCGTAAGCGATGTAGAACGGCATTTTTTCGGCCATAGCGAGCAGCAGGAGGAAGAACAGGCAGAGCGCGCAGCCTGTCAGTCCATATTGCAGATAGTTGACAGTCTTGCGGTATCTGATTTCAATAAGTGTCAGTGACAGCAGCGAGATTGCCGTTATGGCAAAGCAGTAGCCTGTCGAGTTGCAGACCAGTGTGCTTGCCGCTTCACTCAGAAGGGTCAGTTCGGCGCGTGATTCCGCGAGACTGTCTATCCCGGATGCGATCATGGTGAATATGATCGAGATTCCGAGCACAAAAAAGGTCTGTAGTCCAAGCCAGCGCATGGTATATTTTGGTTCCGGGATGGTTGGAAGCTTCGGCGCCTGGGCCATTTGCGGGTTCATGTTCTGAGTGGTTTGTGATTCCATAAATTCAAATGTGATTTATTGGCTGAGAATAGTGTTTGCTATGTCTGGATGGCATATAACAGCATGACAGACTTATAAATGCAAAATTATTAAAAACGAGATGAAAAACAAAAATACTGATCAAAAAATGTGTGGCACAATCGTCGCAATATCTATGACAGAAGCCGGTAGAGCCCCATTCCCCAATTTGTGTAATCTCAGCTGTGAGTTCGGTGACAAGTCTGCGCCGGAGGATATTCCACTTAAAGATCGAGCTCCCTGAAAATTGGGATGAACTGATGAAGGAAGCCGGTTACAGACCGCTGTCGGAGTCTAATGGTCAGTGGATTGGCTTAAGGATTATTGAAAATGGAGTGTTGCGCAGTGATCTGTGTGGTATGTCGGCTTCGGTCAGTTCCTGACGGTAGCGGTCATGTCGCCTGCGGTTCAGATCGGCGCTAAGGAGTATTGTATCAGGTCTGATCTCCGCGGCGAGATCTCTGATGTCGCCGCGGAAACCGTTGCACACAAGTGCATAGCTGATGTGTCGGTCACAGTCAGAGACATGTGATTTGTCGTAAACCATTAGAATTGTCAATAGACTATCGGCGGAACTTTCAGTAAGTCTGCCGGAATGGGTCCGGAATGTAAGTAGATTGTCGTGTCTGGAGAACAGTCCGGAGTGGCAATGAGCCGGGAGCGGGCGTATTGAGTCAATGCCGCGTTTGAGCATGAAAAGTCTGTATTTTTGTGTATAACTGTCAATAATATCTCCGGTTTCATGGTTTCGGGCTGTTGTGGCGAAGACCAAAGTATTGTCATGGCGTATAATGACTGATGTATGTCGGCCTGTGCGTGGGATATAGAGTTCTGCTCCGGGATCGGCATTGCATCGGAATGAGGCTGTGATGAAGACGGTGAAGACTGAGAGCATAATTGTTGCCGCGAGCCCGGCCGGTCTGCGCCTGTAGAGCCAGATGGCAAATGCTGCAAGAGTGACAAACCATGCGGCTATAGTGAAAGGGTGGAGTAGGATACCGTCGGCAACAGCTCCGGGAAGGGTGCTTGCAAAGGTTGAGGCCGAGAGGATTATACTGTAAAGCGAGTCAACGCAGTCTGCAAGCCAGAGCCATTGAAGGCCGGCGGCATTGGCTGAAAGAAGTACGATACCACCGCCAAGAATTAGCGGCAGCAGCAACGCGCTGATGAAATTGACAGGAAGTGCATAGACAGGTAGAATGTTGAAATAGTAAGCGCTGACTATCCCGGTTCCGAGCAGGGCGGCTAGAGTTACTGCCGGATATGTGGCGAAAGTGTATGCTATGGCGTTGCGGCGGCTGAACGGGTTGATCTTCTCAGCAAACAGCAATATGGATATAACGGCAAGAAAAGATAGCTGGAAGCCGATCGAATAGATGGCCTGAGGAGTGAAAAGTAATATCAGCAGTGCTGCAAGGCATAGCGAGTTGAACGGTGCGCGAACCCGCTGGAGCATAGCGGAGATCAGAAGGACCGATGCCATTATCACAGCGCGTACCACAGACGGGCTCAGTCCCGTCATTATTGCGAACATCCACAGGAGGATTATTGTGAGTATTGTGCGTAGATTGTTCAGTCCGGTAAGTCGGAGAGGCAGAAGTACAAGTGAAATTATAAGTGCGATTATGCCTACGTGCAGCCCGCTGAGAGCCAGTATGTGAGAGAGCCCGGTTATGGAAAAGATCTCGCGAGTCTCTGCTGTCAGCATTGAGCGGTCTCCTGTGAGAGCGGCGTTCAGAAATCCCTGAGTCTTGTCAGTCAGCGCTGAGGCAGCTATAAGGAGTGTGATTTTTTCGTGCTGTCTGCGGATGGTGTTTAAAAGTCCCGGCTCCGGCTGAATGATTCTGAGGCTGTCAGGCGAAACCAATGCTTGGCCTATGACTCCGCTGCGCCGTAGAGATGAATTGTAGTCGATTTCATCTGGGAGATCTGGGTCATATTCAATGTTGTCAAGTTTTGCCGGAAAATGTATGCGCCATCGTTCATCGACAGTAGGTACTGATGACGGCACCGAGACTTTGACTCTGAAAGGCCGGATTGCGTGGCCGTTGCAGGAGTCGATCTTGACAATCAGAGTCTGTGTGGGCTCGAAACGGCGTACTTCAGTGGTGACACCTGAAAAGCAGTATGAATGTTGGCTGAACTCCGTAGGCAATTGCGGCGGAGCATGAAGTTCGCTGTCCAAGCAGCCAAGAGCCATCGCGATCAGGAGTATCGAGATGCTGTAACGGTGCAGAACAGCCGCAGCGAAGGCTCCGGCTGTAAGTAGGAACATAAAAAATCCGCCCATACCACACCCCTGCAGAAGGATACCGGTTATAAACGCAACGGTAAATGGCAGAAGTGGAATGAGCGGGAGAGGCAAAACCGTGGAGAGTGAGAAGGTGTACTATTTACATGTTCCAGATGTTCCATGACTCGAATGCCTGGAGAAGGAGCATCTCAAGGCCGTTTTTGACTTCGGCTCCGTAGGCGCGCGATTTTTTCATGAATGTAGTGACATCAGGGTTATAGATCAGATCGTAACAAAGATGGTCCGGTGTCAGTAGATCATAAGGAATGTCTGGGCAGCGGTCAACATTTGGATACATCCCCAGCGGGGTGCAGTTTACTATGATCCTGTGGCTTTCCATTACTTCCGGTGTGAGTTGAGCATAAGAAAGCTGACCCTCTGCAGGTGTACGTGACACGAAGACAGGTTCGACACCGAGATTTATCAGGGCGCGGTTGATAGCCTTTGATGCGCCCCCAGTGCCAAGTATCAAAGCCCGGTTACGTTTGGGGTTGATAAGAGGTGCGATAGAATTCTGGAATCCCATGGCATCGCTGTTATAGCCTTTGAGCCGGATGTCTCCGTTTTTGTCGCGTATGATCTTTATGACATTCACAGCCCCGATCTGAGCGGCTTCCGAGTCCATCTCGCTCATATAGGGGATGACCTGCTCTTTGTAAGGGATGGTCACGTTGAGGCCTGAAAGATTCGGATTTTCAGAAATTACCTCCATGAGATCGCCAATTTCCGGTATTTCAAAATTGACATATTCGGCGTCGATATTTTCTGACTCGAACATGTTGTTGAAATAGTTCATTGAGAAGGAGTGGGTGAGGGGAAAGCCTATAAGGCCATAGACTCTGTGGCGTGGCAGTGACATATTATTATGGTATTATGCGGGTGGATATATCAAATGGATTTATTTTTTCTGCTGGATGTCAGTCGGAACATGAAGTGGCGCTCGCAGGCCGTAACGCATCCCAAGGGATGAGAAGGAATGTGAGTCTGCTCCCTTTCAGTATGTAGACTCTGAACCTGGATGTGGATCTGACAGACAGTATCTCAGACCACTGGATTGTTTCCGGATCCGGAACGGGCAGAGGCGGAAGAGGTGCACGTTCTTCTTCAGATGCTATGGGCAGGAGGGTGCGTTGAGCGACTGATTTCCCGGATTCTGCATTTTCTTTTTTTTCATCCGACAGATAGATGAGGCGGATGAAATTGTTTTCGTCAATCTCTACCTGCTTTCTGATGACAGCCCGTCGTGCTTCAGGTGTGAGCATGTAGTAGGTATAGAGAAATGACATGAGCATCGGCACCACAATGAAAAGCAACATCAGGGCTATGAGCAGGAAGCGCGGGTCGTAGACAAAGCCTACTGCGGCACAGATGGCTATGGGAAGTATGATTGTCCAGCCGTAACGAGGAATCCACAGGCTGAGCAATACCGACAGGTAGTCACCGGACGAGGTTGTGAATGGTTGTGTTGTGGTCACTTTCCAGATGTTGAGTTCTGACCGCGTAGCACCGTCAGTCAATGAAACGTTTTGTGAGATCTCCGTAGGCTTCAATTCTGCGGTCGCGTAGGAATGGCCACCAGCGGCGCACCTGCTCCGAACGTTTCATGTCAATTTCTACCACGGTCTCAGCCTCAGCATTGTCAGGTGCGAGATAGAGAAGTTCGCCCTGAGGACCGGCCACAAAACTTGAACCCCAGAAAGATATTCCGTTTGTGGCTCCTGACGGATCAGGCTCGTGGCCCACACGATTGACTGTTACAACCGGCAGTCCATTGGCCACCGCATGGCCGCGCTGCACTGTCATCCAGGCATCTCGCTGGCGTTTTTTTTCGTCAGGCGTGTCGCTGCTTTCCCATCCTATCGCAGTTGGGTAGATCAGCATTTCGGCTCCGTTCATGGCCATCAGGCGTGCGGCTTCAGGATACCATTGGTCCCAGCAGACAAGAACTCCAAGACGACCCACTGAGGTTGTGATCGGTTTGAAACCTATGTCGCCGGGAGTAAAATAGAACTTCTCATAATATGCGGGATCATCGGGGATGTGCATTTTGCGGTATTTGCCGGCAAGAGATCCGTCGCTGTCAAACACAAGAGAGGTGTTGTGATAGAGCCCGGCGGCACGGCGTTCGAACAGAGAGGTGACAAGTACCACTCCGGCTTCACGAGCTACTGAGGAATAGAAACTGGCTACCGGTGATTCAAGATCAATGCTGACCGCGAGATCAAAATTGTCGACAGTCTCTACCTGACAGAAGTAGAGAGAGTCATGGAGTTCCTGAAGGACCACAAGCTGTGCTCCCTGAGAGGCAAGCTGTCTGACCTTTTCTGCAAGGCGCAGGCGGTTGGAATCGATGTCGGGGGTGTTGTGCTGTTGTATAAGGCCTACGAGCATAATGCTGTGTATATCTTATTGGGATTGATGATTATTGGATTCGGGTCTCAGTTAAAAAGAGAGAGTGTGTGTCAGATCCAGCGGTTGTCGCTGATGCCATTGACTGTTCCGGCGGGTATCTGCATGGTCACGCAGTGGAGCGAGCCGTGCTGACGGATCAGAGGAATGCAGTCGATTCCGCAGATGTCATGCTCAGGGAATGCTATTTTTAGCACCTGTGCGGCGAGCATATCTTTTTGTGCCTGTCCGTAGGTCGGCATCAGTATCCGCGTCGGTGTTATGAGGAAGTTCGCATAGGTCGCCGGAAGAATCTCGCCGTCAATTTCTATGACATCGGGCAGCGGTAGCTCTATCAGGTTGTATGGCTGGCCTGACGGGGTGCGCAGAGTTGAAAGTTCCTCTTTCATTTTTGCCAGTTCCTGATGGTTCGGATTGTCGGCATCGCCGGGGCCGCAGTAGATTATGGTGTCATTTGGAGCAAGTCGTGCGAGGGTGTCGATGTGGCTGTCAGTGTCATCTCCGATTAGGGCTCCGTGATTGAGATAGAGAATGTGGTTTAGTCCGAATGCTTTGCGGAGGTATTCGGATATCTCTTCACGATTACACTGGCCGTTGCGGTTAGGTGACAGCAGACATTCTGCGGTGGTCAGCAGCGTGTCTTTGCCGTCAGATTCGATCGAACCGCCTTCAAGCACGAAATTCAGCCGGTTTTCGACCCTATGGGCAAACAGACCGAGTGCGTTTAGCCTGGAGGTGATCAGGTTGTCTTTGTCAGCGGCAAATTTCAGCCCCCAGCCATTGAATTTGAAATCAAGCAGTAGCTTTGATCCGTCAGATTCGACTGTGATCGGGCCGAAGTCGCGAGCCCAGGTGTCATTTGTCGGTAGGTCAAAAAATCTGACACGTGAAGAGTCGAAATTCTGTTCGCGGATGGAGTCGAGACAGAATTCCGCCGGACCGACAAGTGCCACACACTCGCCGGCATCAGCGATTGCGCGCACTATCTCCGCAATGCATCTGCGGGCTTCGGGCAGAATATATGCCCAGTCGGTATTTTCATGAGGCCACGCTAAGATTACGCAGTCCTGGTTCTCCCATTCCGCCGGGAGTCGGCGTGAGGCCGTGGTCGTAGCCACGGATGGATTATTCGTCATATTCATCTTTGAGGTTATCCCAAATAGAATCCAGAGATTCGAAATACTCCTCGCAATAGTCAAGGAAGCCTCTCTTTTCGGAGCTACCTACTTCGTCACACCACTGGCGGTAACTTGCTCGAAGTTCCGGATCTTCGTGGATCATTTTTTTTAATTCGGCGTCAGCGATATCAGTGCTCCCGTAGTGTTTGAGCATGTCATCGAAGATGCCAGTAATATCGTCCATTGTATTATTAGGTTTAGGGTAAGAAAAAAGATCGCTTGACGTTTGTTATTACTTGTATAAACAATTTAACGCTACGGAGTCAATAATGTTCAAAATTAGCGCTTAGTTGTGACATTAGCAAATTTTAAATTATAAAAAGCTTAAAAAGAAAACGTCTTTTGCTCAGAGAACTAAAAAGCATTATCCGCGTTTCTTATTATATAAGTGATAATGAATTTTCAGAGTCGCTTGTCGGTTTTATAAAAGATAGGTTATCAAAATGTATATGATATGAAAAAATGGTTTGGTTTCATGGTGCTTGCCGTGATGGTGATACTGAGTTCGTGTAGCCCGTATAATCTGGTGACGAGTACCACGTATAATGACGCGGATCTGAGCAATTACTCGACTTTCCGCATCGTCACCCCCGACGAGGGTAAACTTCCTCCTGGAATGGCAATGGTTACATATTATAATATAGCGGCTGCTATCAGGGAGCAGATGGTCGACCGTGGTTTCAGAGAGGATCCGGCTTCTCCATTGCTGATCAATATAGGTCTTACCATCAAGCAGCAGATCGCTACTGAACCGGCTATTCCTCCGGGAGTCTATCCGTATTATTGGGGACCGTATCACGGTTATGCTCCGTGGTTTATGTATCCGAGAGGCTATTATTGGCCGGGCTATTATGCCAATGCTCAAGTTATAACAGGTGTGTATCGCGAGGGGGTGCTCACTATGGATATAGTCAATATCGCTCAGAAGGTTCCTTTGTTCTCGGCCTCAGTGGGTACAATTCTTGACAATGGTGACACTCAGTTCCGTAACCTGCAAGGCATAGCAGAGGCTGTACAGACTTTGTTTTCAAAATTCCCTGTGCCACTCCTGCCACAGTATCGATAATAATTTCAGAGCCGAGATAACTTTAGATTGTTGTCCCGGCTCTGAAATTATGTCTGACTTGTGTTCAATACTTTCTCTAACTGTGGCGGCGCAGCAGTTCGCGCTCCATGTCAGGAAGCGAGAGCCCCATCTGTTCGATAAGTACGAGAAGATGGTAGATCAGATCGCAGGCTTCGTATGAAAACCGGTCGCGGTTTCCCTCGACAGCTTCAATGGTTGATTCTACAGCTTCTTCGCCTACTTTCTGGGCGATTTTCTTGACTCCTTTTATGAATAGTCGTGTGGTGTAGCTGTCTTCTGGCATTTCCGCGTGGCGTCGGCTGATGAGCGCAGCGAGTGAGCGGATGAAACCTTCCTCGTCAGGAGTGTCAAAGCATGATGTGGTTCCGCGATGGCATGTAGGGCCGATTGGATTTGCCTTTATTAATAAGGTGTCATTGTCGCAGTCGCTGTACATGTCAACTACTTCAAGGAAGTGACCGCTTGTCTCTCCTTTGGTCCACAGGCAGGAACGGGTGCGGCTGTAAAATGTCACATGTCCGCTTGAGCATGTTAGGTCAAAGGCTTCGCGGTTCATATAGCCAAGCATGAGTACGCGGAGCGTGACGGCATCCTGAATTATGACAGGGAGAAGGCCGTCGGCGCATTTTTCGAGATTGAAATCGTTGAAATTCATAATCTGACTGGAATGTTGCGTGTGGCGAGTTCTCGTTTGAGGTCTTCAACGGAGATTTCACCGTAGTGGAATATTGAAGCGGCAAGAGCGGCATCGGCTTTGCCGAGAGTGAGCACGTCGGCAATGTCGCTGACACTGCCCGCACCTCCTGAGGCTATAATCGGTATGCTGAGGGTGGCGGCGAGCTGGCTGAAAGTGTCGCAGGGGTAGCCCCTGCGAGTGCCGTCGTGGTTCATGGATGTGAACATGATCTCTCCGGCTCCGCGTTTTTCGGCTTCTGCAGCCCAAGTGAAAAGTTCTCGATCAGAAAGGCGTGTTCCTCCGTGGGTGGTTACGTGCCAAATGCGGTCATCAGTCATTCTGGCATCAATGGCTACGACTATAAACTGGCTGCCATAGCGGGCAGCTATCTCGCTGATGAGCTCAGGACGGCGGACGGCGGCTGAGTTGACTGTGATTTTGTCGGCGCCGGCATCAAGAAGACGCGATGCGTCATCAAGTGAGGCTATACCTCCGCCAACAGTGAAGGGTATGTTCAGGCGGTCGGAAATGCGCTCAACGAGTCGGGCAAAAGTGTTTCGTTCTTCGAGGGTGGCGCTGATGTCAAGATAGACAAGTTCGTCAGCACCTTCGGCTGCATAACGGGCGCCGAGTTCCACTGGGTCACCTACGTCTGTCAGGCCGGTGAAGTTCACGCCCTTTACGGTGCGTCCGTTTTTGACGTCAAGACATGGGATAATGCGTTTTGCGAGCATAAGTAGCTGTTAAAAGTTAAACACATTATATATAATAAATGTGTGCATGTTAATCTTTGGCAAAATTAAGCAAAAAAATCGTATTTGTAAAATAGGTGCCGGCGGGAAATAAGAAGGCCCGATTTTGCTGCAAAATGTTAAAATATGCGGATGCCAATGACAAAATTTAGCGTTTTTTTACTTGTGGGTTCATTCCCAACAAAAAAATAATAAAAAAAGTTTGGTATGTAAATAAAATGTCTTACCTTTGCGGTGTTTTTGAAGCTTAAAATTGTTTTATAATTTAATCAAAAAGAAAATGAAAAAGTTAGTTTTATTACTCGCTGTAGTTTTCAGCGCATCTCTTTTCTCTTGCGGTTCTTCTGACAAGAAGGCTGAAGCTGCTGACTCTGCAGTTGTAGAAGAAGTTGCTGTAGAAGAAGTTGTTGTAGCTGATTCTGTAGCTCCTGCTGACAGCGCTGCTGCTGTTGTTGATTCTGCTGCTGTTGTTGCTGAATAATTCAGGCAAACAGACACAGACGCAACTTTCACACGAAAGAAATCAAGCTGATTGCTCCAAGAGCGACCAGCTTCTTTTTTTATATATTTGTGTCAATAGCCGGAACGTGGGGCTGCGTCAGATTGTCCTTGGGATTGGTGGATAAGAAGAATATCTTATGCTTTTGGACGCTTATATTTTATAATTGAGAGAAAAATTGCTAATTTTGTTTTAGAATTAGCACTTATGCAGATATGTAACATAGATTTGGGCGAGCGTCCGGTGATGCTTGCCCCGATGGAAGACGTGACAGACCGCTCTTTCCGCCTGATGTGCAAGGAGCAAGGAGCCTCGATGGTCTATACTGAGTTTGTCAGTGCGGATGCGCTCATACGTGACATTCCGGCTACTACCCGCAAACTTGCTATAGATCCGGCCGAACGTCCTACCGCAATCCAGATATATGGTCGTGAAATCGAGCCTATGGTAGAGGCTGCAAAAATAGTCGAAGCAGCCGGCCCTGACATCATAGACATAAATTTCGGGTGCCCAGTTAAAAAGGTGGCCGGCAAGGGTGCGGGGGCAGGAATGTTGCGCGATATTCCGAAAATGCTCTCGATCACACGTGCTGTGGTTGATGCTGTCAAACTACCTGTCACGGTAAAGACCCGTTTGGGCTGGGATCATAATTCCAAGATAATAGTCGAGCTGGCTGAGCAACTTCAGGACTGCGGTATAAAGGCTTTGACTGTGCATGGCCGTACACGCTCTCAGATGTACACCGGATCGGCTGACTGGGAAATGATAGCTAAAGTCAAAGAAAACCCGCGTCTGACCATTCCGCTGATTGGCAATGGCGATATCACTACTCCGGAACAGGCCCGTGATGCTTTTGATCGTTACGGTGTTGACGGGGTGATGGTAGGGCGCGCTTCAATCGGTGCTCCCTGGATTTTTCATGAAATCAGAAGCCTGATTGACGGAAGTGGGGCTGAGCCTTTGAGTGTGGGGGAAAAATTCGCCCTGATACGCCGTCAGATTAGAGAGAGTGTCAGTCGGATAGATGAATACAGAGGCATTTTGCATATACGTCGCCATCTTGCGGCTTCGCCTCTTTTCAAGGGGATATCGCATTTCCGCGATACTCGCATTGAAATGCTTAGAGCATCGACTGTCGATGATCTGTTCGGTGTCCTTGACCGAGTAGAAGAAATTGTAAAAGAAAACCAATCAAAAGAAAACGAGATATGAAAACACTGACCACCTTACTTATGTCGCTTTGCTTCCTTGGAGCATCGGCCTCCGGGCTTGTGAAATATGAATTGAAAGTCAACGAATTTCATGAGCTGAAAGTGGTTGATGCAATTAGAGTTGTCTATTCAAGCAGTACGGATTCGGCCGGCATGGCTGTTTTTACGTGTCCTTCTGAACAAGCTTCAGCTCTGATTTTCAATAATAAAGGCGGAAAGCTTTCCATGCAGATTTCTACTGAAAGTGTAGGATCTAAAGATCTGCCTGTTGTTTATGTCTATTCTTCTTATCTTAACAAGATTGAAAATTCGGGAGATTCCCTTGTTAAGGCTGTGAGGATTACAGAATGTCCGAAATTCACTGCGACTCTGATCGGTAATGGCCGTCTTTCAGTTCCTTACGTGAAGGCGACTGAGGTCAATGCCGCTATTCAGACCGGTAATGGGACTTTGGTTGTCGGTGGTGAATGTCAGCGGGCTAATGTCAAATTCATGGGAACCGGCGTTATTCAGGCTGATGAGCTGAAGGCTGTTGATGTCAAAGTCAAGGCTGGAGGTACCGGGTCGATAGGAGTATGGCCTCAGGAGTCTCTTGCAGTTTCCGGCGTGGGCAGCACTAAGGTCTACTATAAAGGCAATCCCGAAATCAAGAACCGCACTGTCGGAGTCAAGACCCTTCCGATGCAGCAGTAAGAGGTTGTTTATGGAGATATAGAAATCCCGCGTTCCGATATGCCGGAGCCGCGGGATTTTTTTCTGTCTGTATTGTCAGACTTGTAGGATCAGTTTGCGACTTTGATTGATCCGGCTGATGATTTTTCGACTGTCGAGCGGTTGACTTTGAGGGCGGGGGCTTTTATCGAACCTGCGCTGGATGCTTCGAAATCGCCTCTGTCTGCCTGTCCGGAAGTAATGGAAATCGAGCCTGCGGATGATGCCTCGCAACTGATACGCTCCGCTTTTATGGCTGCTGTTTTTACGCTTGCTCCGGATGATGCTTCGAGTTCTATGTGTGAAGCATTGAGATTCCCGGTTATGACAGAGGCTCCGGAGGATGCTTCAATGTCAAGTTTGGCGGCAGTCAGTGATGCGAAGACGATTCTGCCGGCAGAAGAGGCTTCGAGGCTGATTTTCTTTTTGGATGATGAAATCGGATTTGTGCACTTTACGGTAGCTCCTGAAGATGCTTCTACAGAGCAGACAATCGGAGTTGACACTGTGACGGTGACGCCGTTGATTTTCTTATTGGAGCTTTTCCAATTGTGCTTTGGCTGGATTTCAAGTGTTTTGCCGCTGACTTTTACATCAATAAATTCAATCCGTTTTGCATCGCCGGATATAGTTACGTTGGTGTTTTCCCCGGTTGTGGGTTTGTAGATCACGTTGACTCCGGCGCTTGCTTCTATGGCCTCGATTTGTTTGGTGATTTTCAGAACTTTTGATTCGGCAAAGGCGATCAGGCTGACGGTTAGGCACAAAGTGCTCAGAATGGATTTTTTCAGTGTCATAATAATAATGATTGTTGAAACAGTTTTTTTATAATATGACGCGAGAAATTCGGAAAAGTTACATTCAGCCTTTTACAAATTTCTGTTATTGTTTGCTCGTCTCCGGAGGAAAGATGCGGTTGATGATGGCTGCTATCGCGCCGTCGCCGGTTACGTTGCAGGCTGTGCCGAAGCTGTCCATTGCTATGTAAAGGGCTATCATGAGGGCTACCATCTGTTCGTCGAAGCCGAGTATCGACTGCAGCAGCCCAATGGATGCCATTATGGCGCCGCCTGGAATTCCCGGAGCTGCTATGATTGTGATGCCGAGCATGCCGATGAAGTGGCAGAACAGGCCAAGGTCATGTGGCTGATTGTGCATGATCATCAAAGCCAAGGCGCAGGCTACAATTTTCAGGGTGCTGCCACTCATGTGGATTGTGGCGCATAGTGGGATGACAAAGCCTGCGATGTCCTCGCGGACGCCCATTTTTATTGCCTGGCGGAGCGTCACAGGTATTGTGGCGGCTGAAGATTGTGTGCCGAGGGCTGTAAAATAGGCAGGGAGCATGGTTCGCAGCATCCGTAACGGGTTTTTGCGGGCAAACGGGGCGGCTATGCAATACTGGAGAACCAGAATGAAGACATGGAGAATGAATATTATGACTATGATCTTCATGAAGCATTTGAGGATCATTCCGACCTGTCCTTCAATGGTCATGTTGAGGAAAATGCCGAAGATGTAGATGGGCAGAAGCGGCAGAATGGCTGCGTCGATGGTCTTGGAAACAATGTCGCGGAATTCTGAAAAACCATTTTTAAGGGACTTCCCGTTGAGAAACGCCATGCCGAGGCCGAGCATGAATGCAAGGACAAGAGCGGTCATTACTGTCATAAGAGGGGGCATTTCAATTGTGAAATACGGCAGCAGCTGCGAGGCGTTTTCGCTTATAGCGATACTCTCTTCGCCTCCAATCAGAGACGGGAAGGTCAATGTGCCGGTGAAGTAGGAGAGGATTCCGGCCATGAAGGTGGCTATGTATGCGATGGCTGCGGTTACAACAAGCAGTTTGCCGGCGCGGCCTCCGATATCGGCTATGGCCGGCGCTACAAAACCGACTATGATCATCGGAATCATGAAGCCGAGGAACTGGGAGAAAATGGCATTGAAAGTAGCCATGATTCTGCCGCACCATGCAGGAGCTATCAGACCAAGCAGTGTGCCGATCACAATGGCAATGAGGATGCGTGGAAGGAGGCTTAATTTCATGAAATTGCAGATTTAAGAGGTTGTTGTGATGAATGATCGGCATTGTATCAGCGGTTCTGGCGCCAAAGTGTGGATGACGCATCGGATGGCATGCGCCAGTCTCCGCGTGGCGACAGGCAGACAGAGCCGACTTTAGGCCCGTCGGGTAGGCATGAGCGCTTGAATTGCTGGTTGAAGAATCTGCGCATAAACACCGAAAGCCAGTGAGTTATGGTTTCGTCGGAGTATTCGTCTGCTGTAAAGGCGTTGCGGGCAAGGAGGTAGATTCTTTCAGTGGTAAAGCCGTAGCGCAACATATAGTAAAGGAAGAAGTCGTGAAGTTCATAGGGGCCTACGAGGTCTTCTGTCTTCTGTCGGATGTTGCCGTCGCTGTCGGCTGGAATAAGTTCGGGGCTGATGGGTGTGTCTATGATGTCGAGCAGGCATCTGCGGACTTCGGATTTTTCCGGGGCTTCAGATGCAAAATAGTTGACAAGGTATTTGACCAGAGTTTTGGGGACTCCTGCGTTTACTCCGTACATAGACATGTGGTCTCCGTTGTAGGTTGCCCAGCCCAAGGCAAGTTCCGAAAGGTCGCCTGTGCCAAGCACTATGCCTCCGGTCTGATTGGCAATGTCCATCAGAAGCATTGTGCGTTGGCGAGCCTGTGAATTCTCATATGTAACATCGTGATTTTCCGGGTTGTGCCCAATGTCTTTAAAGTGTTGCTTTACTGCGGCGCCGATGCTTATTTCTCGTGATGTCACGCCCAGATGGCTCATCAGTTCTACTGCGTTTGAATGAGTTCTGTCTGTTGTCCCAAAGCCGGGCATCGTGACGCCGATTATTCCTTTGCGGTCAAGGCCCAGGCGGTCAAATGTTCTGACGGCGATCAGGAGTGCGAGCGTGGAATCGAGACCGCCGGAGATGCCTACGGTCAGAGTGTGGCAACAGATTGCGTCAAGCCTTTTGGCCAGAGCGGCAACCTGGATGTTTATGATTTCTTCGCAGCGTTCGTGGATCGCTTCAGAGCCTGCGGGGACAAAGGGGTGAGGATCTATGTTGCGGAGTAATGTCTGAGCCAGGGTGTCCGATCCGGAGTTTTGGCAAGTGATGCAGATACTTGAATCAGAGCTTGAGTTTTCGATTGTAATTCCCTTGCACTCAGTTGAGGCGCAATCCGCAAATGTGGTCATGTGTATGCGGTCTCGTTCAAGCGCCTGAATATCGATGTCGGCAATCGATGTGTTGTCTGACGGATCCCAGCGTCGGTTAGCTTGGAGTGTTGCGCCGTTTTCGCAGATAATAGCTTTTCCGTCAAAAGTAAGGTCGGTGGATGATTCTCCCCATCCGGCTCCGGCGTATGCATAGGCGCAGAGGCAGCGGGCAGACTGCTGTTGTAGCAGGGATGTGAGATATTTATATTTGCCGATAAGGTCGTCGGATGCAGACAGATTCAGAATGATCTGTGCACCGGCCATTGCGAGTCGGCATGAAGGTGGAATCGGCACCCAGAGATCTTCGCAAATTTCTATTCCGACCAAAGTTCCGTGGGAGCGGAAGATGCGGCCTGAGGACATTTCGAAAGTTTCGCCGCAGATTTCCACAGTCTCGCATGAGCCGGGTGGCAGCGGGCGCCACCAGCGCCGTTCGTAAAACTCGTTGTAATTCGGAATGTAGGATTTTGAGACAAGGTCAACTTTGCCGTTGCGTATAAAGGCTGCGCAGTTGTAGAGCGCGCCGGCATGACGCACCGGCAATCCGACTGCAAAATGCACGTTAAGGTTCTTTGAATAGTCTCGAAGGTCGATAAGGGCCTTTGCGGCCGCATCAAGAAGTGTGGCATTGTGGAAGAGATCCCCGCAGGTGTAAGCCGTAAGGCTCATTTCCGGGAATACGGCCAGTTCGACCCGACTTGATTCAAGTTCCATCAGTTTTGACTTTATGCCGTCGAGATTGAACCCTACATCGGCCACCTTTACGGTCGGGGCTGCGGCTGCTATGCGAATAAAACCGTTGTGCATGGGATGATATATGTAAAATACGTGATTTGGAGCACGAAATTAGAAATAAATCCGCTATTTTTATAGTATAAGTTGATAAATTTTAAAAATAGGTTTAACTTTGTGCTTGCTGACATTGGTATATTATGCAGTTTGACTATATCACTTTAGACTGGGAGAGCATCCGGTGGAGCCTGATGATGGCCTACGGGGTGTTGATCCTGTGTGTTATCGGGATTGTCATAAGCGAGAACCGTAATCCGCTCAAGGCATTGGGGTGGATCATGGCGTTGCTGCTGTTTCCGGTAGGAGGGATTATTCTGTATTTCATATTCGGACGCAGCATACGTAATGTGCGTATGATCTCGCGGCGTAACCGCAGGCGTTTGCTCAAACTGGAAAATACATTGCCGCTGCCGAAGCTTGACAAGGGGCTTTCAGCGGAAAACCGCCAGCGTATACGTCTGGCATATAATATAGGGGGGCTAACCTTTACACTGGAAATCAGATAAAAATTTTCAATAACGGAGAACGTCATTTTGAAGAATTGTTTGATGACCTCCGTCATGCAAGGTCTTATATAAATCTTCAGTTTTATATCATAGCTAACGATTCGCTCGGCCGTCGGTTGCGCGACATTCTTGTCGAACGGGCTCAGGCCGGAGTCAAGGTCCGTGTCATCTATGACTACATCGGTTCTTTTGATGCGAGGCGACTGGATTTCTTCCGTCGCATGAAGGAGAACGGGGTGGAGGTTCATTCGTTTTTTCGCCTGTCGTTTCCGAGTCATGTCAACAGAGTGAACTGGCGCAATCACCGTAAGGTTGTTGTGATTGACGGTAATGTCGGTTATATCGGGGGCATGAATGTGGCTGACCGTTATGTCAGAGGGACCGGCCGGGGAAAATGGCGTGATACTGCGGCAAGGATATCTGGGCCGGGTGTGGCGGCTTTGCAGTATAATTTTGCTGTCGATTGGAAGTTTATGGGCCAGCCATTGCTGTGTGATCCGGTGTCGGGAATACCTGACGGAGTCAAAGACTGCATGCGGGGAGTCACGTTGCAGATGCTTGCTTCCGGTCCGAATGATCGTTGGGGCAATATGACGTTGCTGTTCTATAAGGCCATATCCACTGCCCGGCGCAGAATATGGCTTCAAACACCGTATTTCCTGCCGAGCGACGGGCTTCTGAAGGCCCTGGAGTCGGTGTCTTTGGCCGGAGTGGATGTGAGGGTGATGATGCCGATGTCAGCTGACTCGAAAATTCTGACATACGCGTCTCACAGCTATATAGAAGAATGCTTGCTTGCAGGAGTGAAAATATATCTCTATGAGGCTGGTATGCTTCATTCGAAAGTTATGATTGTGGATGACGATTTCTCCACATTAGGCTCTACTAATTTTGATTTCAGAAGCATGGAGCATAATTTTGAAGAAAACGTGCTTCTTTATTCTGCTGAGGCAAATGAAGCGTTGACTCGCGGATTTGAAGCGGACGCTTCTGAATGCAAGCGTCTTAAACTTGCTGACTGGAATCGTCGCAGTCGTGCCACTCGTGCGCTTGAATCGCTCTGCAGATTGCTTAGTCCGATACTTTGATTGAATTCCGGATCGGGGTATATATAAAAAAACGAAGGCTGGCCTCACGGTCATCCTTCGCTGCTTACACATAGTACTTAACGTCAGTGGATTTATAAATGTCTAATAATGCAAATGTCTCTATTATAAGAAGTAGAGTTTTTGGGGTAACGCCACGGATTCAAAATTGTTTTAAGAATGTTTTTGAGCATTGCTCCCGTGATGTTGTTGCAAAGTTATAGTATTATTTTGTTAATTCCTAATATTAATTTGCGCTATTGCGTGGCGCCGAGGTGCGGAATTATCCGGAATCGTGCTTCAAAGTTTGAATTTATAAAAGGAGTGCTTGCAGATGTCTGAAATCTGTTTTTGGGAGCGGGGAGAAAGTAATAAAATGTAATTCGGTTAAAATGTGTTAAAGTGTAATTTTGGAAATACTGCACAATATATAGGAGGTAATTGTGGATTTTTTTGTAACTTTGAGGCCTTGTTTTGCATTGTGCTTACTGACGTTGCAAAACCGGCTAATCATGGATAAGAGTATGAAAGAAGATACAACAAAGATAGTTTCAGTAGGACAGATAGATATAGGAGTCCCCTCCGAGCGGCCTAAGCCAGATTTCTCAGATCTCCCGATCATAGCCATGCGGGACCTCGTTCTGTTCCCGGGTGTTACTTTCCCGATTACATTGGGGCGTGAAGCCTCTGTCCGGACAGCATCGGCTGCTGCTGAACACAGCATTCCGGTTGGAATATTCTGTCAGAAAGTAGCATCAGTTGAAACTCCTGTACTTGATGATCTGTATGAATATGGCGTAGTGGCCGACGTCCTGAAAACATTTGATTTGCCTGACGGCACACATACGGCCATAATAGCAGCCCGCGAAAAAATCAAGATAGAAGGTCTTTCTGCCGGAAGCCATATCCCCGGTGTTCTGTCTGCCCAGGTCAAACCAGTTCATGACAGTGTGTCGCGGTCATCCGACAAAGAGTTTGTGGCTATCGTCGATGACATCCGGCAGACCACTCTCAATATACTCCAGAGCGGAAATGAAAAGATGAGCGATCTGGCCTTCAATATAGAAAATATCCCAGGTCCCCAGTTGCTGATCAATATGATCTGTACCCACTCGCCTTTTACTCCGGAGGTCAAGATCGAATTGCTGAAAAAGAACCGTCTGAAAGATCGCGGACAGCTTCTTCTCAGCCATCTTGCTCATAGCGAGGAGATGGCCGAGATCCGAGCGGAAGTCCACCGCAAAGCTCGGCGTAACATTGACGAGCAGCAGCGCAACGCATTCCTCCAGCATCAGTTTGAGGTTTTGCGCGAGGAGCTGTATGGCGATGATGATGACTGTGCCACACTTGAAGCGAAGGCCAAGGATATCGACTTTCCCCAGCCCGTGCGCCGCACATTCGCAAAAGAACTCGAAAAGCTCAGACGTCTGAACCCCCAGAGCCCCGATTATAGTGTGCAGTATTCCTATCTGCAATTGCTGACAGATCTTCCTTGGGGAAAATCGACCCCTCTGAACGCTGATTTTGCTTCTGCCGAAAGAGTTCTTGATGAAGACCATTACGGTCTGGAAAAAGTCAAGGAGAGAATCCTTGAACAGCTTGCGGTGATGATGAACACTCCTGAAGGCCGTTCGCCAATCATTTGTCTTGTCGGTGCGCCTGGAGTCGGAAAGACCTCTTTGGGACAGTCTATAGCCAAAGCGCTTGGACGTAACTATCAGCGAGTTTCACTCGGCGGCCTGCATGACGAAGCGGAGATCCGCGGACACCGTCGCACATATATCGGAGCGATGCCAGGCCGTATAATTGATGCTGTCAAGAGAGCCGGTTCGTCAAATCCGGTGCTTCTCCTTGATGAAATAGACAAAACCGGCAGTGACTTCAAGGGCGATCCGTCATCGGCTCTGCTTGAAGTGCTTGACCCTGAACAGAACAGTCATTTCCATGACAACTATGTTGATGTGGACTATGATTTGTCACATGTGCTCTTTATCGCCACAGCCAATACTCTTTCTACTATTCCCCGCCCATTGCTCGACCGAATGGAGGTTATCGATATCTCAGGTTATCTTCCTGAAGAAAAGATAGAAATCGCGCGCAAGCATCTGATTCCGCGTATTTCCGAAGAAAATGGATTCGGGAAAGACGAAATCGCGTTTACAACCGATGCTCTTTCGAAAATTATAGAAAGCTACACCGGAGAAAGCGGTGTGCGCATGCTTGAAAAGGAACTTGCCAAAGTGATCAGAAAGATCGTGCTTAACAAAATGCGCGGTAAGGACTATAAACTCACCGTTGAAGCCGGTGATCTGGTAGACTACCTCGGAGTAGAGGCTTACACGCCTGAACGTTATGAAGTGTCGGATACCCCAGGTGTTGCCACCGGACTGGCATGGACTGCGGTAGGAGGTGAGATTCTTTTTATTGAGACATCTGTCACCCAAGGGAAAGGTGAGAAGCTGACCATCACCGGAAATCTCGGCGATGTGATGAAAGAGTCGGCAGTCATAGCCACTCAGGTGGTAAAGGCGCGATCTGCGGCAAATGGCATTGATCCTGACAGTTTCGAGAACCGCCAGCTGCACATTCATGTGCCTGAAGGAGCCATCCCGAAGGACGGCCCTTCGGCCGGTATCACCATGTGTGTGTCTATCCTTTCTGCTTTGACCGGGCGCCCTGTGAAACCACGTCTTGCAATGACCGGCGAGATCACCCTGCGTGGCAAAGTGTTGCCGGTCGGCGGAATCAAAGAAAAGATGCTTGCGGCGAAGCGGGCTGGAATCACTGACATAATACTCTGTGCCGATAACCGGAAAAATATCGAAGACATCAAGCCTATCTATATCGCAGGACTGACATTTCATTATGTCAGGACAATTGACGAAGTATTTGCGGTGGCGTTTGGCGACTGAGTCGTAAAGAATCCTCTCGATCACTCAACTATACATTTTAAAAGACATGAAGAAAGTTTTTCTCCATATCGGGATCATGATAATAGTGGCTGTGGCTATCGGATGGCTGGCCATGCTTTGGCTCGACGTCTGGACACGCCATGACGATACAATAACAGTGCCTCCGGTCAAGACTCTTTCTTATGGCGAAGCTGCCGCCAGGCTTGATCAGCATGGATTGGTCGCCGTGTTGAGCGACTCCGTCTATGACAAGTCTACTCGTCCGGGCACAGTGATTGATCAGAATCCCAAGGTTGGAACCATCGTTAAGGAAGGACGAGAAATATATTTGACAATCAACGCATTTTCCCCAAAAATGGTTTCGTTGCCTACTCTTACCGACATATCCTTGCGCCAGGCCAAATCAATTCTTGAAGGTCTGGAGATAAAGAAGGTGGTTGAAAAACGGGTTCCGAGCGACTTTAAAGATCTTGTGTTGACTGTCCGTTATAAAGGCACACGGCTTTCACCCGGTGCACGTGTTCCGGTCAATGCTACAATCGAACTTGAAGTTGGCGAGGGCAAAGCCGAGGAACTCATTGATACGGTCGGCGAAGATTCGGTCGAATCGGCCGGCGAACAACTGAATCTGTTCTGATCATGACAGTCGAAGATTTTGATGAAGAACTTGGCGGAGCTCTTGACTGCGAGATTTCTGCTTCGGGTGGCGAAGGCGAGCTCTATGAGCATTTCCGTTTCATTGTCGACAAGGGGCAGCAACTGCTGCGTGTGGACAAATATCTTGTCACAAAGCTTGAAAAGTCATCGCGCAACCGTATCCAGCAGGCTGCTGACGCAGGTTGCATTCTGGTCAACGGCAAGGCTGTCAAGTCAAACTACCGGGTCAAACCGCTGGATGTCATCCAGATTGTGATGGACCGTCCGCGATATGAACTTGAGATTATTGCAGAGGATATTCCGCTTGAGATCGTTTATGAGGACGATCAGCTCCTTGTGGTCAATAAGCCTGCCGGACTTGTGGTGCATCCCGGTCACGGAAACTATTCCGGGACTTTGGTCAACGCTCTGGCATGGCATTTCAGGGACAATCCGGATTACGATGTGAGTGATCCGCGGCTTGGGCTTGTACATAGAATTGACAAAGATACCTCCGGCCTTCTTGTCGTAGCCAAGACGCCTGATGCCAAAACCCATCTTGGCCGTCAATTCTTTAATAAGACCACAAAACGTGAATACAATGCCTTGGTGTGGGGAGTTCCATCGCCGTTAAGCGGGCGCATCGAAGGCAATATAGGCCGGAATCCGAAAGATCGCCTGCAGATGACAGTGCTTCCGCCCGACGATCCGACAGGAAAGCATGCTGTCACTCACTATGAGGTGCTTGAAGATTTCGGACATGTGGCGTTGGTGAAATGTGTGCTTGAAACCGGACGCACCCATCAGATCAGAGTCCATATGCGCCATATCGGCCATCCGCTGTTTTCTGATGCCCGCTATGGCGGCGATGTGGTGCTGCGTGGCGAACGAAGCGGATCATATCAGAAATTTGTAGCCAACTGCTTTGAATTGTGCCCTCGTCAGGCACTCCATGCCAGGACTTTGGGCTTTGTCCATCCGGTGACCGGAGAAGAAATGTTTTTCAGCGCTCCGATTCCGGCTGACATGCAGGCTCTGATTGAGAAATGGCGCTCTTACGCCTCACAGCGATAGAGAGTGGCATTGAATGAAGCCCGATATTGATCTGATGTGTTAAAATTAGGTTAAATTACTTGACAAGGGCTTAATAAGATTGTATTTTTGTGTTCTATTATCTATTATGGCAAGAAGGCGTCATCACATAATACCCTTGTTTACTACCCGTGCCACGGCGACAGTCTCGGTTGCTTTGGTTCTTTTCATCCTTGGAATGGCAGCCCTGATCGGGATTGCCACACGTGTTGTCACCGACAATATACGTGAGAATATGGGGTTTGTTGTTTTGTTCAACGAAGATGTGACAGCTTCTGATATAGATGCTGTCAAAAAAATGTTTGATAAGGCATCGGGGGTGTCATCTACGGTTTATTCTTCTCCGGATGTTGTTCTTGAACGCTGGCAGTCGATGGTCGGAGAGGACGAGGATATTGTAAAGCTTTCAGGGATAAATCCTTTTGTAGGCGAACTTGAAGTGCATGTTACTTCGGAATACGCATCGTCTGACAGTCTTGACCGGATGATCGCTCCTATGATGCTCATGCCGCAAGTCAGCGAAGTCAAAGTCCATACAGAACTTGTGGATAAGGTGAACGCCACCCTTCGCAGCGTCGGGCTGGGGCTTCTTATTGTTGCCGTAGCCCTTTTGATCGTGTCATTCGTGCTGATTTTCAACACTGTCAGACTTTCGGTCTATGCACGGCGTTTTACAATCTATACAATGAAACTTGTCGGTGCGACAGGCTGTTTTATACGCCGTCCGTTCCTTGTCGATAATATTGTCAATGGACTTGTGGCGGGACTTATAGCTTCCATTGCCTTGGCTCTGGTTGTGCTTTACTGCCGTTCGCTTGACCTTCCGGTAGCGGAGATGTTCACTCTCCGGACGGTGCTCCCGGTTGTGGGCGCTTTGCTTGTGACCGGAGTGTTGATCTGCCTGATTGCGGCATTGTTTGCGACCAATATATACTTGCGCCTGTCATATGATGAAATGTTTAAATAACTACATATATTAATATAATGGCATACAAACAGACAACAAAGCCATCTGCTCCCCAAGGTTCTCAGCTCGATCCTGAGAGCCGCAGTCAGCTTCCTTTTTTGAAAATGAATTTCATACTCATGGCTATTGCCGGAGTTATGATCGTGCTTGGTTTCTGCCTCATGGCTGGTGGGGCTACCGATTGGGATGCCTTTAATGCTGATATTTTTTCAGTCCGCCGCGTGGTTGTAGGCCCGACTATAGCATTTCTCGGTTTTATCTTTATGGGATTTGCTATAATGTATAGCCCTAAACGGAAAGTGTGAATAAGAAAATCAACTAAAAGGAATTAAAAGAAATGGATTGTATTGATGCCCTTATCCTTGGCATAGTGCAGGGCTTGGCCGAATATCTCCCTATAAGCAGCAGCGGCCATCTTGAAATCTGCCGCGAGATTCTTGGCCTTAGGCTTGCCGGTGCTGACGCTCTTGAATTTGATATTGCACTGCATGTGGCTACCGTCTTGAGTACCATCGTAGTCCTTTGGAGCGAATTTGTGCCGCTGTGCAAGTCGTTTTTCACAATAGCGAGAGATGATAAATTTTTCTATGTCTGCAAGATCCTTCTGTCTTGTATTCCTGTAGCAGTTGTCGGCTTGCTGTTTAAAGATTTTGTGGAACAATTTTTTGGCGGCGGCTTGCTTGTGGTCGGAATCTGTCTGCTTGTGACCGCATGTCTGCTGTCATTTGCTTACTTTTTCCGTAACCCTGATCGGGAGAAGAGAGAGGGTATCAGAGGTCATGATATTTCATGGACCGATGCATTGATCATCGGTTGTGCTCAGGCTGTGGCAGTCCTGCCGGGACTGAGCCGTTCCGGCACTACGATTGCCACCGGTCTGCTTCTTGGTGACAAGCGTGACAAGATAGCACAGTTCTCATTCTTTATGGTCATCATCCCTATACTCGGTGAAGCGTTGCTTAGCGCTAAGGATCTTATTGCAGGAGAAGGTGTCGGTGAAGCCATCGGTATGTGGCCGCTGCTTGTAGGTTTCATCGCTTCGTTTGTGGTCGGCTGTGCGGCTTGCAAGTGGATGATAAGCATTGTCAAGAAAGGCAAACTGGTATGGTTTGCAGTCTACTGTCTCATAGTCGGTGTGCTCTGCATCGTGTGGTAAATACAATTTCCCCTTTTTAAGTATGGATTTCGTAACCGGAGAAATTTTATATATTGACAAGCCTCTTGAATGGACTTCGTTTGATGTGGTAAAGCGTCTGCGAGGTGTTATCCTCCACAAGATTCATAGAAAAAAATTCAAGGTGGGACATGCCGGAACGCTTGACCCCCTTGCTACGGGAGTTATGGTTGTGGTGACCGGTCGTGCGACCAAACTGATAGAATCGCTGCAGGCTGGAGTGAAAGAGTATGTCGCCACTCTGCAACTCGGAGCAACAACCCCTTCTTTTGACCTTGAAACGGAAGTCGATGACACATATCCGACTGAACATATAACTCTTGAGTCGATACAGGAGATTTTACCTCGTTTTATAGGTCGCATAGAGCAGGTCCCACCCGCATTTTCAGCATGTAAGGTCGATGGCAAACGGGCCTATAAGATGGCACGCAAAGGTCACGATGTAGAACTTAAGCCCAAAGTGCTGGTCATTGACACCATTGAGATCACAGACTTTGATCAGGCTTCGATGGTCTTGACGCTCAGAATTGTTTGCAGCAAAGGAACTTATATCCGGGCTCTTGCGCGTGACATCGGTGAGGCTCTTGGCTCCGGAGCGCATCTGATCGGCTTGCGCCGCACAAGAGTGGGCGAGGCTACCATAGAGCGCTGTCTTAGTGTCGATGCTGCTGTAGAGATGATCAGAAATGCAGAAGTGACTTTCCCTGAAGGAGAGGAATCTCAAAGTTGATCACTCCGGAATTATTCACGTTTAATTATTCAGAAATCAGTTCTAAGAGGATGTTTAAAACCAAGAGTTAAAATCTGAGTGGTGTATCTTTTAGATAAATTGATGCAAATGAGGAAGGAGCATAGCGAGCTATGTGACTGACGAATTTCAACAATTAAGCAAAAGAGACACCAAGGCTCAGGTAACTTAAAAAATTCTCAAACATGAAATTACTGAAAGAAAAAAAGACAATACCATCGCCTGCGAAAGTTTTGGGCGCCTATAGCTCTTCATCTCAGTCACATAGCTCGCTATGCTCCTTCGATTCAGAGCCATATCCACCTCAAAACTTTCGCTCAGATTTTAACTCTTGTTTTTAAACAACCTCTAAAAGTTTATCAGATATTTAAGGATGAAATTATCGCAATTTAAATTCCGCCTTCCGGAAGAGCTTATCGCCCAGCGTCCGGCTCCTGAACGGGACCAGTCAAGAATGATGGTTGTAAACCGTCGTACCGGAGAAATAGAACACAAAATTTTCAAGGATATCATTGACTATTTCGATGACGGAGACCTGTTTGTCTATAACGACACGATGGTATTCCCGGCCCGCCTTTATGGCAACAAGGAGAAGACTGGCGCTCGTATCGAGGTTTTCCTGTTGCGTGAACTCAGTGCTGAAAATAAACTTTGGGACGTTCTTGTGGAACCGGCTCGCAAGATCCGCATCGGCAACAAGCTTTATTTCGGTGACGATGAGTCGATGGTGGCGGAAGTGATTGACAATACAACATCACGCGGCCGTACACTCCGTTTCCTCTATGACGGCCCGCATGAAGAATTCAAGAAGGAACTGTATAAACTCGGCACCACACCTCTGCCTTACTACATAAACCGCGAGCCGGACGAAGAGGATGCCGAACGCTATCAGACCATCTTTGCCCGTAAGGAAGGAGCGGTGATTGTGCCCGGTGCCGCGCTCCATTTCTCGCGTGAACTCCTCAAGCGTCTTGAAATCAAAGGTGTGAACCAGGGCTTTATCACAATCCACAGCGGCCTCGGCAACTACCGTGACATTGATGTCGAGGATCTGACAAAGCATCGCATGGATTCTGAAGAGATGGAGGCCGATGAAGAACTTGTAAAGCTTGTCAACGCCACTAAAGACGGCGGCCATCGTGTCTGTGCGGTCGGCACCTCGGTGCTCCGTGCGGTTGCAAGTTCTGTCAGCATGGGCGACCACATGAAGACTTACTCAGGATGGACCAACAAGTTCATATTCCCGCCTTATGATTTCTCGGTTACAGATGCGCTTGTGTCGAATTTCCATCTGCCGTATTCCACAATGCTCATGATGGTAGCTGCTTTCGGAGGCTATGATCTTGTCATGGACGCTTATAAGAAAGCTGTTAAGGAAGGTTACAAGTTCGGAGTCTATGGTGATGCCATGCTCATTGTATCATAACTTTGGGAGATCAATTAATACTCTCTCTTACTGATATTCTCTGACTATAATCAATATATGGCCAATTATCTGACCATTGCGAATCAAAGTGAAGCGGCTTTTCGTGAAAAGATGAGCCGCTTCATCTCTTTTGCCATTCCGGTCACCACGGCTGCGGAGGCTAAAGAGTATGTGGCGCTGTATACAAATGAGTATCACGATGCGCGCCATGTGTGCTGGGCCTATATGCTTGGATCAGACAGGAAGGAGTTTCTTTCGTCAGACAACGGAGAACCTTCCGGCACTGCCGGCAAGCCCATACTCGGCCAGATCAACTCATTCGGGCTGACCAATGTGCTGATAATCGTTGTCAGATACTTCGGAGGGATCAAACTTGGCACATCCGGCCTTATTGCAGCTTATCGTGAAGCGGCCCGGCTGGCTATCGAAGCGGCCGAAATCATAGAAGGCCGCGATATGACAACTCTCAGCCTGACTTTTCCGTATCTGGCCATGAACGATGTCATGAAACTTGTGAAAGCTCAGAATCCTGCCAATGGCCGTGAATGTGTGAAAATAATTTCGCAGGATTTCGATAACACCTGCTCCATGATGTTGTCTTTGCCTCTTGATCTTCTACCGGAACTATCCGGCCGTCTTGAGGCGATATCCGGCACATCTGTCATTGCCCCTGAGGATTCTGAGAATTAAGAGCCGGTTCGACAATAAATGTTAAATTTATACAACCCCACATAGTAGCATTGCAGATCCCCGTGTCAGGTCATGTCTTACAGTCATAGAGGCGCAGATCAGTAGCCTTTGCGGTATTTGTCTTCTTCGGAATCTTCAAGTATCGACAGGTATGATGCGTAGCGTGACTCTGATATCCGGTGATCGTCTACTGCCTCTCTGACGGCACATCCTGGTTCGTGAGTGTGTGTGCAGTCGCTGTAGCGGCATTCCGCTCCGGTTTTGAATATCTCAGGGAAAAAGTGGCTTACCTCATGGCGGTCAAATTCGAGGGTCCCGAATCCCTTTACGCCCGGAGTGTCAATGATTGCAGACGGCTCGTCCATATCCGGCAGATCAAACATTTCTGAAAAGGTAGTGGTATGCATGCCGGTGTCATGAGTCGATGAGATCGAGGCGGTGGCAAGTTGCAGTCCGGGAATAAGATCGTTGATCAGAGTGGATTTGCCAACTCCGGAATTGCCGGAAAACAATGTCGTTTTTCCTCTGAGATTTTCACGTAGAGTCTCCAGCCCTTCACCGGTTTTGGCCGATACTTTCACCACTGTATAGCCGATGGATTCATACAGATAGCTTGCGGCGTTGAGATATTCCATTGCGTCAGGATCATCTTCAAGCAGGTCTATTTTGTTCATGACTATAACAGCCGGCACACGATAGGCTTCGGCTGTAGCCAGAAAACGGTCAATAAATGTGGTGGAGGTTGTTGGATGGAAGAGTGTCACTACAAGACATACCTGATCAAGATTTGCCGCCAATATGTGGGCCTGCTTGGAAAGGTTGCTTGCTTTGCGGATTATATAGTTGCGCCGGGGTGCAATCGCGGTGATATAGCCCGTGTCACCGTCAGGCAGACTTACGGTCACGTGATCTCCGACAGCCACTGGATTGGTAGTACGGATTCCTTTCAGCCTGAAATTTCCTTTTATCTTGCAGTTAAGGTCTTCGCCGCTTTCAGTGCGCACGAGATAGCTGCTTCCGGTATTTTTGATTACAGTTCCGGTCATTTCGATTTATTGTTTGATTGTTTGTCTAAAAATTGCGCCGCTCTTTTCTTGTCCACGCCGAGTTCGATTGCCTTTAGTGCATCGGCCTTGGCGTCGTCGGGGCGATAGCGCATTTTATTTAACGCTGCACGGTAGAGATAGAGTTCACCATCATCTGGGGTCATTGATAATGCTGCGTTGATATCATCCGAAGCATCCTGTAGATTTCCGCAGAGCATATGGCAATAACCGCGACCACTGTAGAATTCGGCATCCTTGTGCTCTTCAAGAACTTTGTTGTAATAGGGGATGGCTGCTGCAAATTCTCCGGTCCCGCTCAGTACAGAGGCACCGGCTATGTTGGTCTCGGTCTCGGAGGGGAAATTACGCTCCATGAATTCGAAATCAGCTTTCGCGGTCTTGAATTTATGAGCTCTTAAGGCGAGGAGACAGTGATGAAAACGAGGGCTGATAACCGTCGAGTCAAGTTGCAGGATCAGATCATAGTCCTTGTAAGCCTCTTCTTCCATACCGAGTGCAGAGAGAACGCGGGCGCGGTTGCTGAGTATGGTGACTGATGCCGGAGCCATCACATGTGCGTCAGTCAGTATGGCCAAAGCCAAAGAGTCCTGACCCATATTGAATCTGATTATTCCGAGATTCGACATGAGAAGAATGTTTGATGGGTTGCCGGGCTCTAACTTCAGAGCTGCTGTCAGAGCCTCGGCTGCTTCTTTCCATTTCCCTTCGTTGCAGGCCTTGTCGGCTTCATCTACTTTTTGCATGTAAGGGCTGTCCTCTTCCGGTTTGGCCGTTGAGGCCGTGGCGGTGAAACAAGGTGTCAGTATGGATAATATCAGTATACTTGTGCGGAATATATTCAGAAGTATTTTCATTTTGGAGACTATGGTGGTGAAAGAGAGGGCGCCGACCGTGAATGGTGGCTTGAAATCAATTTTCAGACAGCTTGTTGCGGTAGTCACGAGGCGACATGCCGGTAAGATGCTTGAAGTATTTCCCGAAAAACGACTGGTTGGAGAAGTTCAGCGCCAGACTTATTTCCTGGATGTTCATACCTGTGCTTCGGAGCATGAGTTTTGCTTCGAGGATCACACGGTGATCAATCCATTCTCCTGCGGTCTTTCCGCTGATATCTTTAAGTACAGCAGAAAGATGCTTTGGAGTTACAAAAAGTTTGTCGGCGTAGAAATTGACCGCGCGTTCTGATTTGAAGTGGGTTTCAATCAGGTCAATGAAATTGGCCAGTAGTTCTTCGCGCCTGGAATGGTGACTGTGGTCTTCCGATCTTGAGGCATAGATGCTGAGGGTGTTGTAGAACAGGAGTTCGCAGCTGGCGCCGAGAGTCAGTTTGTTGAACGGGCGGCCTTCAAGCCTGATCTGCTTCTGGAGCATCTCATAGATCAGATACTGGCTTTCAAGTTCCTCTGCAGTCATCTCGATGATTGGGTTGGAGTTGTAGTGGAGAGTGTAGGGGGCTACGAAATGGAGCGATGGCAGAATTTCGTTCAGCTTGTCTTCATGGACCACAATGAAAAAGCCTTCGAAGTCGTGACTTTCTTTGCATTGGCTGATGATATGGCCGGGTTTGAGGACCATAAGAGAATTAGGCCCCATATACCTGGGGGCGACATCAACGGTCGCTGAAATCTCGCCCTGTCTGCACACGGCTAAAAGCATGTGGGCAAGACGTGAGGGAAATTTGACGTTGCTGATTTCAGAAAGTGAGCGAAACACTCTTATTGTTTCATACGGACGGTCGTGTAGAGCTGAGATCATCGGAATCAATTGATGTTTGTTTCGCTGCAAAGGTAGGAATTATTTCAATAGAAAGTGGTCAGTTTCTCGCTTTTTTGAGTTTAAAGTTGTTTCGGGTGGTTAAATTTTGTCCAGTTTGGCGGTCAGCGTATTCCACGTCGGTTAAGTTCGGCCTGATAGCGCCGGGCATTGGCCATGTGTGTTGCATAGTCAGAGGCAAAGTTGTGGTAGCCTGAAAAGTCTTCTTTCGCACACATGTATATGTAGTCGTGTTTCGGAGCATTCAGCACCGCGTCAATTGTTGCAGCTGCCGGTATTCTGATAGGTCCGGGAGGGAGTCCGTTGACTTTATATGTGTTGTATGGCGATTCGATAGCAAGGTGTTTACCGGTGATTCTGCGCAGGGTGAAGTCACCTGTTGCAAACTTGACTGTTGGGTCGGCCTGCAGTTTTATCCCTTTTTTGAGACGGTTGAGATACAGACGCGCCACTTTCGGCTTTTCATCGGCCTTTGCTGTCTCTTCTTCAACAATAGATGCAATTGTCGCTACCTGAGAGGTTGTAAGTCCAAGGCTTGCGGCTTTGGCCCGGCGCTCTTTGCTCCAAAATCGGTTGCGGTAGTCAAGCAGGCGTCTGACCACATTGGCCGGAGAGGCGCTCCAGTAAAACTCATAGTTGTCAGGAATAAATGCGGCCGAGAAGTTCGGTCGTGAAAAACCGCTGTCAGGCAGGACTTCATCACAAGCCCGCTGAAATTCATCAGGAGTGCATTGAAGCTGTGAGGCTATACGCTCAGACAGCTGCTTCATGGTTCTTGTGCCGTTGAACCGGACATCGACAGGTGTCTGGCGTCCGCGTGCTATGCGTTTGCTGATATTCAGTGCGCTTTGGCCTCCACTCACTTTATAGGCTCCCTGCGAAACATCAGAATTTCCTCCGAACAGTTTCCAGATTATATAGACGCGGGTACCCATTGATGATCCCAGCGAATGTTTCATCGAGTCTTTGACTGCATTTGTTGAGATGCCCTTCGGAATATAGATCCACTCGCTTTTGCCGTCTTTGGCGGAGTAGGGGATAAATACGAATCCTATGGCCGAGCATACCGCTACGAAGATAGCGATTGCTCCGATGAGCAGTCCGAGGCTGTGTCTCTGTCCCCATGACTGTTTCTTCTTTTTCTTCCGTTTAGTTTGTGTTGCCAGGGCTGTGAATTTTAAGGAGTTATTCTGTCTGAAACCGTGTTTAGCGAAGATGGTGGAGCGAATCAAGCATTTCCTGCAGACGGTCGCGGACCTGCCTTAGCCGCTGCACGGTCTCGAATTTTTTTGTAATGCCGTCGCGATTGCGTTTGAGTTCTTCTTGAGCCGCTTCAAGTTTCATGCCTTTGTCCTTGACGAGGTAGCTGATCATGCGTATCGCTTCGATGTCACGAGGAGTATAAAATCGTGTGCCACGGTCGTTTCTGCGTGGATTGATTGTCGGGAAGATGTTCTCCCAGAAACGCAGTGTTGACATTGGCAGTCCTACCATTTCGGCTACTTCGCTGATTTTATAATATTTTTTGCTCGTGCTGTCCATTGGCAATCGGAGGCTGTTAGCTCAAATTGCAGGCAAAATTAGCCATAAAATCCGAATCTGACAATACTTTCTACGAATAGAGCAGAGCCTTGTCACGGCTCTTTCATTTAAAAATGCTTGGAATTTTCAAAGTGCATGACTGATAGTTAGTTAAAAGTCATTAACCCTTTTATCCAAAATGAGATTAATACAGCCATTGCGTAACTGCTACATATAACTACTTGATTAACAGTGGCGCATTGTAGCATCAAAGTTAAATGAAAGAGCCGTGGAGCCTTGTGCGGAGGGGTGTCTGAAAATGTTGCCAGATACTCTCCGGGGACAAGGCTCTGCCGGTATGGCCTGCTGTTTCTACAGGCGTTTAAGTTCTGCTTCGGAAGCCGGAACTCCTTTATATGTGCTCTTGCGGGGCTGAAATCTGTAGATCAGGCTAAGAGCGATGCCTCTGCGGTCATAGCTCTGCTTTTTGTCGACAAAGACACCACAGGTGTTCATTGTCCAATCGTTGTTCGCGGTGTTGAATATGTCAGTTGCCGAGAGTCTGACGGTCAGAGATCTGTTCAGAAATGTTTTTACGACGGAAGCGTCAATTGACATCCATGTCGCACCGAATCGGTTTGTGTGCATGTCTCCCTCTGTCTGTCCGTTCATATTGGCTGTTATCGACCATCCGTGAGGCAGTGAGAACGTATTGTCAAAGTAGTATGAAAATATAGGCTTATTGTGGCTTGTATTGTCGAGAGTCAGCCATTGTCGATACAATCCGGCTGTGACATTCGGTGTCCAGCAACCGACGGGCTTGCTCCATACAAGGTATAAGCTGAGTGCGGTAACGTCAATGTTGACCGGGTGCATGAGCAGTTGCAGGCTGTTTGCTGGATATAGTTCCTTGATGTAAGCGAATGTGTCAAGGCTACGTGTCAGATCGCCCTGTAGTATAAAATCTTTCCACATCCCGAAAAGCCTGATGTCATGCATTCTTTCATCACGCAGACTTGGATTGCCACCCTCTATTTCGTGTTGCCCGACATAGTTTAACGATCCTGTAAGGCGGGAATATGGAGGTTTCACCGTGGACATTTTATAGCTCAGGCTGATCTGAGCGTCATTATTGAATGTGTAGCCGAGCGAAATGTCTGGTGTAAGCATATGGTCGCGGCGGCTTACGTCTTTATCTCGCTTCCTATCGGTCCTGAAATCATAGTCAACATACTCGTATCTTGCTCCGGCAGAAAGAGAAAACTTCCCGAACATGCGTGACCATGACGCGAAAAGCGCGGCTGAAGTCTGCCTTGTGTCGGTCAGAGAGGATGGAATGTATTCTCCTATCAGGCTGTTGAGCATGTGGTAGTCAAGTTTGGTATGAGTGTAGCTGTCCTGTGTGCCTATGGTGAAATTCCCGTTCCAGATAGGGTAATCCAGGTAGAGTTTGGCAGCCCAGAGAGAGGATTTGCGCTTATCTGTAGAGTTGACATCCGGATCTGCTGATTCAGGATATGTCGTTGCTACGCTGCTGTTGCCTTCCGAGAGGCGGAAGTCTCCGTCAAAATGGATTCTGTATTTGTTTGCAAATGTGTTCTCATAGTACACTGATGCGAGGTGGCTGTGGGCACGGATGAGTTTGTCTATGTCACGCCTAAGCGCAGGATTGCTGTCAATCCATTCGGTTCCGGAATTGCTGAAGTCGCCGTGCTCAGGGTTGTAGCGATAATATGCTCCTGCTGATTGGGAGTCTTTGGCATAGTTGAAACCGGCTTTGACAACTCCGGTTTCGGTAGGGTAGGAATTATTCTGACTGCTTCCGACCACTGTTTTTGTCCCCTCATATGTGAGCGTGTTTGTGGTGGTGCCTTTAGCAAGTGAATTATCATAATTGACTGAACCGTTGACAAACAGTTCCAAATTGCCGGTCCGGTAGCTGAGATCGAGATCATCCATGACCGACCATTTGCGCCTTCGCTTAACCTGAAGCTGGTTGGTGGCGGAGAGGCCATCGATGAAATTGCGCCTGGTGGTGATTCTCAGTACTGCGTCTGTCGTGCTTGCGTAAGCAGCGCCAGGAGCCATCAGCAGTTCTACTTTTTTCAGATTTGAGGAGAGTATCTGCCGTAGTTCCTGCTCATCGCGCATCTGCCGCCCGTTGATATAGATTTCAAGATTGTGTTTGCCTATGACACTGACGGCATCATCCTGCACTTTTATCATAGGAAGTTGGGCGAGGACGTCAAGAGTATTGCGGGTCAAGCCGAAAGCACGGTGCATGAATTTTGAGAAAAGTGTTAAATTTGTGGCATGAAAACCGCAGATGCAATATGGATGTGCCTGCCCGAGGGCATGGACGAACTATTTGAAATGGTGCGCTTCGAGCGCACGGAACAGTCCTATGACATATGGCTTGACGAAAAGAAGAAACTGTCTGATGAAGACTATCGTAATCCAAATATCGTAGCGCGAGGCTATACGGATTATGTAACAATACAGGACTATCCGATGCGTGGACGGCCTGTATTTCTTCACATGCGCAAGAACAAGTGGTGGGACAGGCAGACCAACGAAATCTTCAGCTACAATCTCGAACTTCCCAACGAGGAAGGAACACGACTCAGCGCCGAGTTCGTGGCTTTTTTAAAAGACGAAGGTGGAGACGACAGCCCTGTCGATTAAACAGATAGCGCAGATGTACTGCGTCAACGGCAAACATTTTGCCGACTTGTACCGCAATAAGATAAGCGGTTACGCCGACTGGTGCGAACAGGAGCTTGGCTGTGGGTTCTATTTCAACGCCGATAATATCGGCCCTTACATGAGTCTTGATGAGACGTGTCTGAGCAACGGGGAGGTATGGACGTTCCTGACCAACAAGGACGGCCACGGAGGCAAGGGAACACTTGCGGCAGCCATTCCCGGAACAAAGAGTGACGAAATTATATCCATACTCATCGGAGCTATGGAGAAATCAATCAGACGCAGGGTCAAGGAAGTGACCTGCGATCTCTCGCCATCAATGATGCTCATAGCCGCAGAAGTGTTCTATAACGCCCATGTAGTCAACGACCGTTTTCATGTCCAACAGGTCTATAATGAGGCCGTTGACGAAATCCGCATTGACATTCGCCGACAGCTCATCGCAGAGGAAAACAACCGCAACAAGTCCGAACCGCCGGTAACGTACTCCAACGGAGAGACCATGCGCCAGATACTGGCTCGCAGCAAACACACTCTGATGATGTCGCAGAACAAATGGACTGACATACAGCGCCATCGTGTCAACATACTGTTCAAATACTATCCAATATTGAAGGCTGCATACAGCCTTGCGATGGAGCTGCGCAAGATTTTCAACGCTAAAATCTCACCGACAAAAGCCATGGGGAGGATGAACAAGTGGTATGAAAAGGTAATGGCATTGGGTAACAACAACTTCCGCTCGGTAATCAAAACATTCAAGAACCACGCCCCAACAATCCTGAACTATTTCCGTCGTCGTGCGACCAATGCCTCTGCCGAGGCATTCAACTCTAAAGTCAAAATATTTCGCTCACAAATGCGTGGTGTCCGGGACCGCGACTTCTTCATCTTCCGATTAGTCAAACTCTACGCCTAAAAATTTAACACTTCTAATTGCCCAATTTAACATATGCACCGTGCTTTCGGCTTGAGCCAGTATTGCCGAGTGTTGCAAGATTAGAGCCTGGAATGGAAGATACAAGTGTTGAGCCGACAAGCTTTGTGGCGGGCTGTTTTGCCGTGACAATGATCTCCTGCAGCTCATGCGTTAGGCTGTCAGGATCTGTCTGGACTTGAGCTTTTGCTGTAATGGAGGCAAAAAGAATGGTAAGGCCTGTGATGAATGTTTTTGTGTTCATGCGAGTAAAATTGATACTGCAAAATTACTCGCAAAACCTCTGTAAATCCAAAATAATAGTCTGACCAGGAGAGTCGTAATAGGTTGATAATCAGTGGTGCGTTTTGTTGTTTTTCGGAAAAGTCTGACCGCCGGAGAAAAAGGCTTAAAAAACAGACATAATGTCCGGGCGGGCAGGCGCTACGTTTTCTTTGAGGCGCGATTTCAGCCGTGATTTACGTTTATATATCACATCGACGGATTCGCCGAGGAGCAGACTGACAGTGCGTGTTGAAAGTCCGCTTGCGAGATAAACCAAAAGCTGATAGTCTTCCGGCTTAATGGCGGGATAATTCTCACGGACTTTGATGAGAAGATTGTCGCGGCAGTCGTTTACGGCCTGTTCCATGTTGGGAAAAGAGTCTGTGCGCACAGACTCGATTTCAGCTTTTACTTTGTCGATTATCGCCTTTCGCTCAGTTTTTGCCCCTTGTGATTCATAATATGTCTGGCAAAGGGAGTCAATTAATGTAAAACGGCTTTCGAGCAGGCCGTGGAGCTTTGATTCGAGGCGTCCGATGTCACCACGGCTGGCATCAATCTGAATTTTAAGCCCGGAGGCCTCAGACATAAGTGCATCGTTGCGGGCTGATTGCAATCTGATGCGTTGCCGCATCCAGGCTATTGTCATGGCGGCAAAAAGGAGAATGACAAGGCCGATTGCCAGCTGCATCTCACGTTTGGTCCGTTCCTTATACAAAAGAAACTCCTTTTCTTTCTGTAGGTAGAGCGCTGTGGCAAGAGCATCGGATCCACCGGTTGACTGTATCAAGGCTTTAAGCCGTGAAGCTTTTTTGTGTTCATCAGTCTGGTTGTGCCTGTTGTAGTAGTCTACGGCTATATTTATTATAGTATCTGTGGGTGCTGAGAGTCGGTTGATAACCATCGCCTCGCTGTAAAGAAGCGCCCAACGAGCCATCGTGGCTGAGTCGCGGAATTCGGACACATCAATGCTGTTGAGCCGAGACATAGCTGCGGATGGATCACTCTGCATGAGGCGTTCGGCCTCATCAAGCACTACCGGATGCGAACTTGAATAACTGCATCCGGTGACAATGACCATAATGACTATGTAAAGCAGACTACGCATGATGCAAAATTAAGCAAAAAATTCTGTACCATACAATATCGGCTTGTCTTTATTGTCAATCGGCCGCTATTTTCAGAATGACGAATGGTGATTTTTCAGATTATGATGCTGTTATACATTGTTATATGGGTTAAGTTAAATTGTTTTAAAAGCGAGTGCGGAGAGTGGTGAATTATCTGAAATTCTGTGATTTTAAGCCGGATTTAATTATGCCTGATAGCATCTTTTCTCTGCCTTTGATCTGCAATTAGCCGATAAACTCAGAAGAATTTTTTAACTCTCCAAATAAAAAATTATGAAAAAACTATTGCTTGTCTCTGTTGTGTTGATCCAGTCATGTATAGCGCTATTCGCCCAACAATTATATAATGACAGTACTTATAGTTATAGGGAGATACGATTCCCTCTGACAGAGAGTGACACGAATACTGTTTTCTACTATTTCAATGATGAATGGATTCCGGGGCTCATGCTGGAAATGGTCGAGCCACAATCAATAGAGAAGATTGAAATTAAAAATGACAATTTTGGGAATCAGGCAGTTTTCTTTACGTTGCCTTCAAAAACTCTGTCTCAACTGAAAACGAAAGCCGATGAAATCAGAAAGCATCTGTTTGAAAATTATGATCCTATATGTGAATTTCCGGGAGGTAACGGTCTGTTGAAGGAATGGTTGAGCGCCAACAACAGAATTCCGGAAGGATATAAGGGACATGAAAGGGTAGTGGTTTTGTTTAAGGTTCAGCCTGACGGTGAAATCACAGATGCTAAAATGTTGAAACAGAGCAAAAACGAGGCTGTCAATGAAGGGGCTTTGAGGCTGGTTGGTGAAATGCCTAAGTTTCGGGTCAAATACTATACTCCAAAGAAGATGCCGGTCGGAATGGCTCTCCCGATTGTGTTCAAAGATCCGAATGCAATTTATATCAGATAAAAAGGAGTCGGTTTACCAGTCATCATCGTCAAGATCATGGTATAGATCAAGAGTATCTTCTACATCATCGTATATGTCATGATCGTATTCGATTTCGTCAAGGCGGTCTTGCAGTCTGTCTATTTCATCTTGAATACGGTCATAGCGCTCTGACATGATGTCGCAATCGTCAAGCTGGCATTCAAGTCTGTCTATACGGTCTTGCAGAGCGTCAGTGTCATTATCGCTTATATCGTCGGCGTAGCGGGAATGTTTGATGTATGGCTGAATTGGCTTCGACGGCAGTTTTGGAGTTATAAACAAAAAAATACCGACAAGACTTTCGACGGCAAAGTGATATGAATTTTAAGCAGTTTCTAAGATGATGCGTTGTCATTAGAAGTTAGCAGTTTGTCTATAACGTATTTATCAGCTTGTGCTCTGGAGGTGAATTTGATCACGTTTCCGCTGAAATTGTCTAAGAGTAGATTTATGACCGGCAATTGATCGGATGAAAAATTCAGGATCCATTGCCGGAATTCTTCGTCAAGGACGAACTCGGTCCAGGGTATATCTTCTCTCGGTCTGCCAAGCCTGCTGATGGCTCCGTCAATGCAGGCTTCTGATGGAAGATCGAAAAGAAACACAGTGTCGGCTTTCTGAAGCCTCATCGGGAGTGTGCGGAGGTAGTTGCCGTCAATGATCCAGTCTTCATAATTGAGTATTTCAGAGAGCCTTGTGTCAAATTCATCGTGAGTCACTGTCGTTCTGTCTGGCTTGTGCCAGATCATGTCGAGATAGTACAATGGCAGACCGGTCTTAGCGGCAAGTTTACGTGCAAAAGTGCTTTTCCCGGCTCCGGGGCAGCCGATGATCAGGATGTGTTTCATGATTCTGTGGTTCATATTTTGCACATAGAGTTACTTTTAATAACAAGTATAAAGCCGGTATGGAGTCAAAAAGATATAGCGCATCTTTTGTCAAATATAATGATGGTGATATCCTCTCGAAAAATCAATTGCAAAGATATGATTGTTTATGAATCGAGTCAATAGATTGTGCGGAAAATGGCGGCTCCCGATATGTCGATAGAGTTGGCAGACTGAGCTCTGACCCATGATGAACTGTGGGCAAGGCAGAATGTGGCAATAAAGAGAAACAGCCTTGATTTTATTTGAGATCAAGACTGTTTCCTATTTGTCAAAAAGCACCGACGGATTAATAATGTTAATTCCGTTTAATAAAGAGGAGTTGGAGACACCTAAGATTCAGGTTCAAACATATCCTTCCCAACTCCGCATTCAGGGCAGAGCCAGTCTTCGGGGAGGTCAGCAAATGATGTACCGGGCGCAATGCCATTTTCAGGGTCTCCGACAGCAGGATCATAGATCCAGCCGCAGACAGTGCAAACGTATTTGTCCATAAATCAAATGTATGTTTAAAATAAACACCTAACGGAATAGCAAATTTGAGTAAAGCGTAGCGAACAGACTGAAAAAGCGTTCGTTACGCTATATTTTTCTCTTGTTCAAAAGCCAAGAAGAGACAGAATATGGACAAACGCAGCAAAAGTTCAGTTACTTTATCATTACCCGTGCGATGATGCAAATTTCTTGCGAAACCTAAATTTTGCATCGTTTGGCGTTATGTGTCGTATCTGTCGGTAACTCACTATGAATTAATTTTGTAACCAAAAAAAAGTGAGTTATGAGAAGTACATTTAAGGTATTGTTCTACGTGAAGAAAGGCAGTGAGAAACCCAACGGCAACCTGCCTTTGATGTGTCGCATTACGGTGGACGGAGAGATTAAGCAGTTCAGTTGCAAGATGGATGTTCCCTTGCGCCTGTGGGACGTGAAGAACAACCGTGCTTCGGGTAAGAGTGCCGAAGCGCAAAGAATCAACCGTGCCGTTGACAAAATCAGAGTGGAGATAAACCGCCGTTATCAAGAGTTGATGCAGACGGACGGTTATGTCACTGCTGCCAAGTTGAAAGATGCCTATCTCGGCATCGGTATCAAACAGGAAACCTTGCTAAAACTGTTTGAACAACACAACAGCGAATTTGCCAAGAAAGTGGGACACAGCAGGGCAAAAGGAACATTCCGACGTTATGTTACCGTCTGCAAGCACATCCGTGAGTTCCTACCCCATACCTACAAGCGTGAAGATATTCCGTTAAAAGAGTTGAACCTCTCGTTCATCAACGACTTCGAGTATTTCCTGCGTACTGAGAAAAAATGCCGCACCAATACCATTTGGGGCTACATGATTGTGCTGAAACACATTATTTCCATAGCGAGGAATGACGGTCGTCTGCCGTTCAATCCCTTTGCAGGGTACATCAACTCTCCCGAAAGCGTGGACAGAGGGTATATTACGAGAGAGGAGATACACACAATGATGAACACCGATATGCCCGACAAGACACACGAGCTTGTCAGGGATTTATTTCTGTTCTCCACCTTTACAGGTTTGGCATATTCCGATGTCAAGAACCTTACGGAAGACAACCTGCAAACATTCTTTGACGGAAATCTGTGGATTATCACCCGAAGAAAGAAAACTAACACGGAATCCAATATCCGATTGTTGGATGTTCCCCGAAAGATAATAGAGAAGTACAGGGGTATGACAAGAGATAATAAAGTATTCCCCATGCCGAGTAACACGACTTGCAACAAGAAGCTGAAAGCCATTGCCAAGTTGTGCGGTATAAAAGTCCACTTGACCTATCATGTAGCAAGACATTCGGCAGCGACCACTGTGCTGTTATCCAACGGAGTACCCATTGAAACCGTCAGCCGACTTTTGGGACATACCAACATAAAAACGACCCAAATTTACGCAAAAATCACAGCCCAAAAGATTAGTCAGGATATGGAAACATTGTCGCACAAACTGGAGGATATGGAAAAGAACATTTGCAATGCCATTCAGTAACCCTTAAATCAAACGATAATGAAAGAGGAAAGAAACATCATAACAATGAACGAGTTCGGCAATGTAGTTATGCCGAAAGATATACAGGCAACCGCCATGAGTGAGTGGGAGCTTTGCGAGTTGTTCAATGTAACCGCCCCGACTATCAGGGCAGGGATAAAGACACTCTGCAAGAACGGCATTCTGAATGAGTGTGAGATAAGGCATACCATCCGACTGTCCGACAAGTGCAGCATGGAGGTTTACAGCCTTGAAACGATAATCGCCCTTGCGTTCCGTATCGGCACATACAGTGCGAAGCAGGTGCGCAATGCCGTTCTTGAAAGACTGTACTTGCGAAAAGAGAAAACAAGCATCTTCTTTTCGCTGAACACCAACGGCATAGCCAAAGCCGAATACTTCTCGTAGCTGAATTGGTTGCACGACTGACGGAATCCATTCATTCAGTCACGAATAGAGTAATCAAGCCAGCGTGTCAGCATATAATCTGACCGACATATCAACAGGAACTCCAATTTTTTCTCCCGAAAAGCGTAATCCCCACATTCGTTTTTTGGGAGTTTTTTCGTCTGTCCTGCCCGACTTCCGTTCCAAACCATTGAAAGTTTTTTCTTCGGGGGCTATTTGTCACCGTTCTGCCGCGTTTTGCGTAACAACTTATCCGATAAATGCTTATACTTTTGTAGCTGGTATTTTTCAAACTTAAAACCATTTGATTATGTCAGCTAACAAACAACAAGACAGCCACAGACCGCCATCGGATGGTGGCATGGCAAAGGAGGAATTCATCCGAGTGGGGACTACGCTTTACAAGATTGTGGAGCAGCCCAAACTGAACGGAGGGTATGTAAGGAAACGCATAGCATGGAACAACGAAACCCTGCGCCAAGACTACGGCAAGGACTACATCGGCAGCGTTCCCAAGTATGACGGCTTCTGCACCGTACCCGAACACATCGGCTACCATCCCGTGGTCGGCAAGTTCCTTAACCTCTATGAACCGATAGACCACCAACCTAAAGAGGGCGATTTCTCGCATATCCAATCTTTGGTAGGTCACATCTTCGGGGAGCAATACGAGTTGGGCATGGACTACCTACAACTGCTCTACTTGTACCCCATTCAAAAGCTGCCTATCCTGCTGTTGGTATCAGAGGAACGCAACACAGGCAAAAGCACATTTCTGAATTTTCTAAAACTCCTATTTCAGAACAATGTAACCTTTAACACCAACGAGGATTTCCGTAGCCAATTCAATTCCGACTGGGCCGGCAAACTGCTTATCGTGGTGGACGAGGTGCTGCTCAACCGTAGGGAGGACAGCGAGCGGTTGAAGAACCTAAGCACCACACTTTCCTACAAGGTGGAAGCCAAAGGCAAAGACCGTGACGAGATAGCGTTTTTCGCCAAGTTCGTGCTATGCTCCAACAACGAGTACTTGCCTGTAATCATTGATGCAGGGGAAACACGCTATTGGGTACGCAAGATAGACCGCTTGCAGTCTGATGATACCGACTTCCTGCAAAAGCTGAAAGCGGAGATACCCGCCTTTCTTCATTTCCTGCAACACAGAACACTATCCACCGAAAAGGAAAGCCGTATGTGGTTTGCTCCATCGCTGTTGCATACCGAAGCCTTGCAGAAGATAATCCGCAGCAACCGTAACCGACTGGAGATAGAGATGCACGAGCTGATACTTGACATCATGGATAGTGTCGGCACGGACACATTCTCGTTCTGCTACAACGACATTCTTCTGTTGCTGGTACACTCGCAGGTAAAAGTGGAGAAGCACCAAGTCCGAAAGGTGTTGCAGGAGTGTTGGAAACTTACGCCTGCACCCAACGGACTGACCTATACCACCTACCAATTCAACTACAATCGGGAGTGTCGGTATGAGCCTGTAAAACGGGTCGGTCGTTTCTATTCTGTCACGAGGGAACAACTTGAATCCCTGTAATATCATTCTTTTTTTGTTGAATTGATGAATAAGGATATAACTATGCTGACAATAAACAATATACACTCTCAACAAAATCTCAACAATCGAAAAGAGAAGTTGAGAGAGGAACAGCACCCGATTGTTGATTTCTCTTTTGGCGAGTGGTTTGTTGAGAAGATGTTGAGCAAATATCTTTCTGTAAATAAATGTGTTATATAAGCCATTCAACAAATCAACGTTTTTACAATCATCATCAAATCTATAGAATATCATGAACATACAAGAAGTTAAACAAATCAGAATCGCAGACTATCTGCAAAGTTTGGGTTACACGCCCGTCAAGCAACAGGGCAGCAGCTTTTGGTACAAATCACCGCTGAGAGAGGAAACGGACGCATCTTTCAAGGTAAACACAGAACTCAACAAATGGTACGATTTTGGACTTGGCAAGGGCGGTAACATCATCGCATTGGCAGCGGAACTCTACCATACGGAAGATGTAACCTGCCTGTTGAAGCGCATAGAGGAACGGACACCATACATCCGCCCTGCATCGTTTTCTTTTGGCAAGCAGCAATCCGACAACCGCACTTATCGGGTATTAAGAGTTGGCGAGCTGTCATCACCTGCGCTCATTGCCTATCTGCAAGAAAGGGGGATAGACATTGAACTCGCCAAAAGGGAGTGTAAGGAACTGCGGTTTGAGAATGCCGACAAACCCTATTTCGCCATCGGCTTCCCGAATATGGCAAGAGGGTATGAAGTGCGTTATCCAAACAAGAATAAAATCCAAACCTCTTCCGTAAAACCTATATTGTGTAGTCAGTTCTATATATAGGTTTGGATTTTATTTTCTCATTTTATGACACGGAGACCGCAGAGTTCAGCAAAAGATTGAGGAGCCTTCTTCCATTTTTTAGGTATTTCTCTGTCTTTTTCGTTCTCAATTGTGGCAAGAGCCTTTTCTTCCTGCTCGGTTGTAATATCAAGATAAACCATAGTAGTTTTGACATCAGCATGTCCAAGGAGAAAAGATATCTGTACGATATTCATGCCATCTTCAAGCCAATGAGAGGCTTTCGCATGTCTTATTTGATGGGCGTGCAGGTTCAATGGGACTTCCGGGCATTCTCCATTAGCTACTGCCGCATATTTATGAAGTCGTTTTGCAATAGCAGGTTGAGTCATCTTGGTGCTAGTCCCTTTTATCCGTGAATAAAATACATAGGAATCCGGATCTAGTTGCGTTGGATGGAACTCCACTATATATTTTTCAAGATGCGCCACAACTTTTGGAAGCAGATAGAGGGTTCTGACCTTATTCCCCTTTCCTATTATCGTAGCGTATGGCTTGGAGGCATGAAGATGAAGATGTTGTATCTTCATAGACAGCACCTCGTCTATTCGTGCGGCAGTGCCATACATCAATATGAGAAACACGAGATCACGGCGTCCAGTTGAAGTATTCGTATCAGGTGCATTCAACAATGCTTTCACCGCATTCTTACTCAATCCCTCGACTTTCTTACGGACTGACCTCTGTCTTGGTATTTGAGCAGACTCGCAGGCCAGATATGTCAGGCTGACATCTTTCTCGGATAGGTATTTGATAAATGCCCTGATGGATGCAAGGCGGTTGTTGCACGTTTCGGAAGAGTTTTTTCTGTCATTCTTCAGCCAAAGTATCCATTCTTCTATGACCTGACGTTCAAGAAGCTTGAAAGAGAAAGTCCTGGCATCAAGACCTTTTACCTGAGTTATAAAATGTAGGAACAGAGACAGTGCGTCATGATGGTTCTTCACTGTATGGGCGCTGCTTGATTGGACGGTTGGCACATAGACAGTCAACCAGTCATTGATATGGCGCGAGAATGCAACGGCCTCTTTATTCGGTTTCTTCATGGTTGACATCGGTTAAATCAGGGACAATGTTATCGAAGGATTCTTGTGTCCTCTCTTCTATAATATCGGAGAGTCCGGGCACGAGGGAGTAGTAATAGGCAGTGCTCTCTATCACACTGTGCCCCATGCTCTTGGACAGATATAACAACTTTGAGTTAAAATCCATGCCGCGGTTAATCCAGTTGTTTATATTGGTTGTGGCATAATGATGTCTCAGCGCGTAGGGAACAGCATGACATGGACTTACATTTTTCCAGATTTTCCGAAAATTGTCAGATACCCATGAATTATCATGAAAAGAGTTATTTCTTGCGGGAAAGAAATAAGTCCGTTCAGGGAATATGTCAGCTATCGCCTTGTCGTATTCCCGCATAAGCTGAAGCATACTATCGTGTAGGACGACAAAGTGCTGGTCATATCCCTTAGATAGCCTGATATTGAGTACTCCAGTTTCAAGGTCGACATCCTCACATCTGAGCAGACGAGCCTCCGTAGTTCGCACTCCAGAACTGTATAGTAGTCTGAAGAATACCGGTATAGATATATTGCGGATTCTGTTTTGTTTGGTCAAAGGGCCGGACAGAGTGTCGCATCCATTGAAAAATCTTCGTAGTTCATCTTCTGAAAAAGCATGAGGGACGTATGTCGAACGCATCTTTTTGGGAAGCTTCGGTGGATTTACGTTGGTCAACCCTCTTGATTTGAGATATTTTACGAAAGCTATTATCGGATAGGCCCTTGTCTGGCACGATTTTCCACTTTCAGTATCCCGTTTGGCGCACCATCCATCAACCATTTGTTGAGTCAGAATGCTTTCGCCCGGATATCGGTGGTGGCAATATCGATCGAACAGACGCATGCAGACTTCATAAGAGGTGACATTCCAGTGTTCAGAAGCGACTCTGAAAGCGATAAACCGCTTTATCAACGGAGCTATCCCCGAAACAAATTCAGTCATGGAATACCTCCTTTCTTACTGGGAACTGCTCTATGCTGAGAGCGCATTCTTTCAGATGGAGAAAATCCGCGCTCAGATATGGGTTCAACGAGGAAGGTGATGAATGGCCCAATACGGACGATACCACGGGCAGAGGAACACCCTCGTTCAGGAGAGATGTGGCGACATGATGCCGGAATATGTGGAAACCTTTGCGACTTCCCTTGTTCTGCCTTATGCCTGCGACTTTCATGATTCTTGCGGCAATATTATAGGTGTTGTCTAAGCGCAAGTGCAGAGGATACTGACTAACAAAGATTTCCTCGGTGCTGCAGGTTGGACGTTCATGGCAGATATAATCGTATATTGCATTGCCGACAATGGGACGTAAAGGTAGTTTCAGTGGGACACCGGTTTTCTCTTGATTGACAAGTATCACATCATTCTCCCAGTCTATATCAGTTAGTCTCAGGCCTAGAATGTCGCAGCCTCTCAACCCTGTGAATAAGGCAATAAGACCGATAGCCTTATCCCGCAAGCACAGATCAGAGTCCCGAGCTGTCAGAACTTTCTTTACACTGGCAATTTCTTCTGCTTTGAGATACTCGATGTTACGACGCTTGCTTCTTGTCATGGGAAGCAATGAGATGAAGTGTTCGCAAACGCCATCCTCAAAGAATGGAGCACAGCACCTGACCACCACTCTGATAACTTTCCTGTAACCACAGCAGTGTCCTGAAAAAGCTGTCTGAATGTGATTCTCACAAGCCTCGCTAAATGTGAAAACACCTTGTGTCTGCAACTCACAGAAGAAGTTCGTGGCGAGGCTTGCCTCACGCTTGATTGTCGTGGCCTTCTTTCCTGACTTTGGCTCTTCACGGCGATAGATGTCTATTGCGCGTTGAAACTCTTTCGAGAGTGTGTCATACTTCTTTTCCCCGCCGCGAGGTGTATTGCCATGGCCCGGTAGAATACCGGTTCTATCGAAATGTTCGATGGTAGCGAAGAGCCTACGCCAATGGTGAAGTGGACGGTGATTTGGATCCGCATCTACTTTGGATCGATAGATGTCTTCATAAGAGATGCCGGGATGAACACTCCGAAGACGTAACGCATAATTAATCGCCAGCCGGAAAAGGTCAATGGTGTACTTTGAGTACCCATTGTCATGAAAGTGTCCAAGCAGAATTGATGCTTTGGATTTTAAATCCTGTTCTTTCATATGAATGAATATTGATTACTGAAATTAATATAATAAAAATCAAAACAACATGATAGAATATTCACTGGATTCCAGTTGATTATATATGATAGTTTGGATTTTATACTTGTTTGGATAACGAATCTTATCCAAACGTTTGGATAAGTTGCGTAATAGATACTTCAAGGGATGTGTCGCCCCGAAGGACATCACCCATATCCGACAGCAAAAAGAGCCACGAACCGTCTGTTATCTTTTCGAGGGCTTCATGGATTATCTCTCGTTCCTGACCATCCGAGTAAAGAACAATCCGCAACACCCACGATTGAATGCACAGGATTACGTCATTCTCAACTCCGTTTCCAACCTCTCGAAAGCGGAAAGCATATTGGCAACCTATACCCGAATCGGCTGTTTCCTTGACAATGACACAGCAGGACGGAACGCATACGCCAACCTGCAACGGATGTTGGGTGACCGCTTGCAGGATATGTCGGTTCACTATGCAGGGTATAATGACTTGAACGAGTACCTGTGCAAAAAACTCTTGTCCCAATCGACAGAGCCGATAAAGGAGGAGAAGCAAGTACAATCCGCAAGGCGGATGATGCAGCCACCGAAAAAGAAAGGGCTGAAAATATAGAGGGGAACAGGTTCGCTTTCCCAAGGGTATTTAGACAGAAATACCATAGCTCAATAGGGCGTTTTCTTCACGCATTACACGGTAATGCTAAAAACTCCCTATCGAGCCAAAGGGAAATCCCTTTGGAAACCCTGAGAGCCAATGCCACAGGCAGAGAATACACTCATAACAATAACCGTAAAAATCAAACTACATGGGATATTTTTCATTGGACATAAAGAAAGCAAAAGGTTCATCGGACACCGTACAATCCGACCATATAGAGAGAAGAATCATACCTAAAAACGCAGACCCGACAAGAACGCATCTGAACAGGGTACTTATAGAATACCCCGATGGCGTTCATGGCAGGGATGAAGCGATTGCCCACAGGCTGAACACGGCAGGCATCAAGCGGAAGATTACACATGACCAAGTCCGTGTAGTCCGAGTGGTTCTGTCGGGAACACATGAGGACATGATGGACATACAGGAAAACGGAAGACTTGACGAATGGTGCAGCGACAGCATCCAATGGCTGCAAGCCACATTCGGCAGGGAGAACGTGGTTGCCGCCCATCTTCACATGGACGAGAAGACACCGCATATCCATGCAGCCATTGTTCCCATCGTGACAGGTGAAAGGCGCAAAGCCAAGAAAGAGCAGGAAGACGGCAAACGGAAGTATCACAAGAAAGCAAATACCGTCCGTTTGTGTGCCGATGACCTGTTCAACCGTCAGACCTTGATTGCGTACCACGACAATTATGCAAGGGTTATGGCTAAATACGGATTACAGCGAGGTGTGCGAGGTTCCGAAGCACGGCACACCACCACGACACAGTATTATCGGGACATACAGAAAAAGAACGCTGCCCTTGATGCAGAAAACAAGCGGTTACAGGAGCAGAAAACCGAAACCGAACAGGAACTCAGACAAGCCAAGAAAGAGGTACAGACCGAGAAACTGAAAGGTGCAGCCACCACCGCAGCGACCAACATAGCTGAAAGTGTCGGTTCTCTTTTCGGGAGCAACAAGGTCAAGACTTTGGAAAGGGAGAACACCGCCCTGTATCGGGAAGTTGCCACCCATGAGGAAACCATTGAGATACTGCAAAACCGCATACACACGATGCAAACCGAGCACAACCGCCAGTTGTTGGAAATACAGCAGAATCACCGTAAGGAGATGGCGGAAAAAAGTGTCAGACACAAAGATGAAGTATCAGGTTTGAAACGCATTATCGAAAAGCTGTGTGCATGGTTTCCTATGGCAAAGGAAATTATGAGAATAGAGAGCCTGTGCCGCCTTGTCGGGTTCAATGAAAGGCAGACCACGACATTGACTTATGGTAAGCCTTTGATATACGAGGGCAAACTTTATTCGGAGGAACATAATCGGAGTTTTACGACAGAAAGAGCAGGCTTTCAAGTGGTGAAAGACCCTGCGGACAAGTCTAAACTGACACTCGTAATCAACCGCCAGCCCATAGGCGAATGGTTCAGGGAACAGTTCGACAGGCTACGGCAGAGCATACGACAGCCAATTCAACCACAAAGGAAAAGTAGAGGAATTACATAAGTAGTTAAAACAGATTGCAATAAGCCTCCGATAATCGTATTTCCCTATCAGAGGCTTATTGCTGTTTAGATTTAGTTACGTTTCATAAATCATGATTTTTGTTTTTGATTGTCGACCTTTCTAAGTTGTGGAAGACATAAGGCTATTATAGCGAGAAGCAGAATAGCCATACCTGAGAACAAAAACCAACGGTTTACCCCGATTTGGTCTGCAAATGCACCCGACACTACCAACCCAAGCGGCATGGCAAACGACATGATGCTGCCAAGAAGTCCGAAAACACGCCCTAAATACTCGGGTTGTATCTGTTCTTGAAATAGCGCGGTCTGTACTCCATTATAGAATGGGGCAGAAAAGCCCATCAACGTACAACATATCGCAAATATCATAAAACCATTGGTTGGTAGCAAGCCGGAAACAGTCAATGACACTCCCATAAGAAAGATAGAGCCGATGATATTTGCCATGCGCTTTTTGAAACCTCCCCATGCGCCCAATAGAAGTCCGCCCAACAACATACCAACTGCAAAAACAATTTCCACCACGGAAGCATGCAAGGTACTTCCCTCGAAATAATTCATACTCATCAGCGGAAATAGCGCATTGATTGGCATATAAATGAACATATTGATTGCTCCTATCCAAAGCAATGTGAAAAGAGCTTTATTTTGTCGTATTGCGTTATAGCCAATGCGCAGTTCGGTGAAAAAGTTTTCTTGCTGCAGCGCTTCAATCGGTTGTTTTGGGATGTGAACCATTGCAACAGTGATACAGGCAATTATTGCTCCGAATACGTCAAGGGCAACCGCAGAATTCAACCCCCATTTTGCATAGAGAAAAGCGGCAATTGCCGGACTTAGGATGAAACTTGCCGATTGGATGGACTGGGTGTAGCCGGCACATTTGACTAACTGTTCTTCAGGCACTAAAAGAGGTGTTACCGCACTTAACGCAGGGGAATGGAATGCAGTGCCAACGCTTCTAATGAAGAGGATGAGCATTACTATCCATACAGGTAGTTCCGCTGACAGGGAAATTACGGTAAGTACCAGTCCAGCACAAGCTATGATGACATCTGCACCAATCATGACCATTTTCCGGTTCCAGCGGTCAACAAGTACTCCGATTGCAGAACCTAAAACCGCTTGAGGTAGAAACCCAACCAAGGTCGCCATTGACAACACCATCGCAGACCCTGTTGTATTTGTCAGATGCCAGATGATGGCCATTTGAAGAACCCCACTTGTTATCAGGGACACAGCTTGCCCCGCCCATATTGTATAGAAATCTTGTTTCCAATTTCTGATTTTTTCCATTTGAATTTTTCCTTTTATCTTTTGAATGTTTCTTGATTTTATAGCACAAAAAATCTCTCGACAAGCCTGAAATAGCATGCCGGATTACAAAGACAATGACATTCAAATCGAATTAATTAGATTTGAATGTGGAAAAATTACCAAGGTTTATGATATGCAATATTAACGGTGTTTTTACCTGTTAATATTGTACAATTGTTCATAATCATATTGAAAACCACTATATATGTTGCGACTTATCTTAATTGGGATGGTATTATATGCACACCGAATCCGCTGCAAAGTTACAATAAATTATTCGATTTTTGCACTAACTAAAGTAAAGAATTTCAATGCTTCCTGAATTTTGCCTTTCCTTTTTTATCCAAATCTGCAAAAAATAACGGCATAAGCAAATAGGTATATATCGAAAGGCAAAAAATGGCGAATACTGTTTGTATTGGATACTATATCAAAGATTTGTCGTATCTTTGCACCTGAAAGAGTTATTTGATAGTAAAACACCGCAAAACGCTGAAAATCGCACGGTTTCCTAGTCGTTACCATTACTTTTCAGATACTCCGTTAAATGTTTATTCGGCTCAAGCCGAAAGCACGGTGCATATGTTAAATTGGGCAATTAGAAGTGTTAAATTTTTAGGCGTAGAGTTTGACTAATCGGAAGATGAAGAAGTCGCGGTCCCGGACACCACGCATTTGTGAGCGAAATATTTTGACTTTAGAGTTGAATGCCTCGGCAGAGGCATTGGTCGCACGACGACGGAAATAGTTCAGGATTGTTGGGGCGTGGTTCTTGAATGTTTTGATTACCGAGCGGAAGTTGTTGTTACCCAATGCCATTACCTTTTCATACCACTTGTTCATCCTCCCCATGGCTTTTGTCGGTGAGATTTTAGCGTTGAAAATCTTGCGCAGCTCCATCGCAAGGCTGTATGCAGCCTTCAATATTGGATAGTATTTGAACAGTATGTTGACACGATGGCGCTGTATGTCAGTCCATTTGTTCTGCGACATCATCAGAGTGTGTTTGCTGCGAGCCAGTATCTGGCGCATGGTCTCTCCGTTGGAGTACGTTACCGGCGGTTCGGACTTGTTGCGGTTGTTTTCCTCTGCGATGAGCTGTCGGCGAATGTCAATGCGGATTTCGTCAACGGCCTCATTATAGACCTGTTGGACATGAAAACGGTCGTTGACTACATGGGCGTTATAGAACACTTCTGCGGCTATGAGCATCATTGATGGCGAGAGATCGCAGGTCACTTCCTTGACCCTGCGTCTGATTGATTTCTCCATAGCTCCGATGAGTATGGATATAATTTCGTCACTCTTTGTTCCGGGAATGGCTGCCGCAAGTGTTCCCTTGCCTCCGTGGCCGTCCTTGTTGGTCAGGAACGTCCATACCTCCCCGTTGCTCAGACACGTCTCATCAAGACTCATGTAAGGGCCGATATTATCGGCGTTGAAATAGAACCCACAGCCAAGCTCCTGTTCGCACCAGTCGGCGTAACCGCTTATCTTATTGCGGTACAAGTCGGCAAAATGTTTGCCGTTGACGCAGTACATCTGCGCTATCTGTTTAATCGACAGGGCTGTCGTCTCCACCTTCGTCTTTTAAAAAAGCCACGAACTCGGCGCTGAGTCGTGTTCCTTCCTCGTTGGGAAGTTCGAGATTGTAGCTGAAGATTTCGTTGGTCTGCCTGTCCCACCACTTGTTCTTGCGCATGTGAAGAAATACAGGCCGTCCACGCATCGGATAGTCCTGTATTGTTACATAATCCGTATAGCCTCGCGCTACGATATTTGGATTACGATAGTCTTCATCAGACAGTTTCTTCTTTTCGTCAAGCCATATGTCATAGGACTGTTCCGTGCGCTCGAAGCGCACCATTTCAAATAGTTCGTCCATGCCCTCGGGCAGGCACATCCATATTGCATCTGCGGTTTTCATGCCACAAATTTAACACTTTTCTCAAAATTCATGCACCGTGCTTTCGGCTTGACCCGTTTATTCATCAAACGGTTAGACGAAACCGTTCAGAATTTAAAATAGTTGAATTAATTTGTCAATGGCTATAACACCGGAGATGTCTGATTTGTTTATTGATGCTGATGGAAAAATTCCTTGATCTTTTAGTCCTCTGAATAGATCGAATTTCCATGCCTTGTTGATAGACCGGTATACCGGTAGCTTGTTTTTTTGCAAATGGGGGAGGGAGAAGTTGTTGATCTATAACGAAACAAACTTCTTGGTAAGGTGCATACCTGTCGGTAAGTTGTTGGTTTATTTTGGGTTCCATGTAATTTCGCAGTGTGAAAATAATAGGAACAAGATTGAAAATTAGTTAGACAATGAAAAAAGTAATAGTAATCAATGGCAGCCCCAGGCGTAATGGAAACACTCTTCGTATGGCTGATTCAGTGGTTGCCGGTATTCAAACTGTGCTTTCGGAAGTAGAGGTGAAGTGGTATGATCTTTATGAATTCAGGTATAGTGGATGTCGCAGTTGTTTTGCCTGTAAAGCGAAGGATGGTGGTAGCTATGGACGATGTGTGATTGGCGATGATTTGTCAGCAGTGCTTGACCAGATCGCCGATGCAGATTGCCTGATAGTTGCATCGCCAGTATATCTTATGGATGTAAGCGGTCAGACACGGAGCTTTGCCGAGCGGTTGTGTTTCTCGTTGGGCTCATATGAAAAGGGCTACCGGTCGCTTGCGAAGAAAAATATGCCTGTCGTAACGGTCTACACCATGAATGCACTACCAGAAATGGCCTCCTACAGGGCATTTGATAATATAGAATACTTCCTTGGACATATATTTTCACTACCACGGCGCCTGTGTGCACTCAATACTTATCAATTTCAGGATTATACCAAATATGTAGTCGAGACATTCTCCGAGCTGGAAAAGGCATACTGGCGTGACGTGCATTTTAAGGATGATTTGCAAGCAGCTTTTGATGCGGGCAAAGATATCGCCGGACAATTGCATGAAGGGTAGGGGACGGCGAAAGTCAGTTTCGGGCTTGTTTTTTTATATTGTTGTCATCGACATACGGCCCGGATGTCAAAAAAACAGAAATAATGACTCCCAAAAAATCGCATATGAAATAAGTTTGCAATTGTGACAGATATAAATGAATGTTTTTGTCTGGAAGAATCAGTTTGTGCGGTTGATGATGCTGGTCTTACTGGCAATCATCTGATGTATAATGTGTTGCTGCTCATATGAACGGTGCGGAATGATCTTGAACACTGAGTTGAGAAGATAAATGCGAAAAGAAAAACGAAAAGAAAAATCATTTTTTTGAAAAAAATATTCAAAAATATTTGCATGATTAAAAAAAACTCTCTACCTTTGCATCGCTTTTAAGGAAAAGCCCACTTGAAAACTCAAGCGGTCACCGACCAAAGCATTGATTCGCTAGCTCAGCTGGTAGAGCACAACACTTTTAATGTTGGGGTCCTGGGTTCGAGCCCCAGGCGGATCACTTGAAATTAAACCCAAACATCTATATATCAGATGTTTGGGTTTTCTTATTTTTGAAGATTGTCCACAAATTGTCCACCAAATGAAGAGCTGCGCTGATGTGGACAAAAATTTTTCGATGTTGAGTGTTAAATTTTCTCAAACATTATGGCCGGGGTGCGTGTTTTGTATTTCGGTGCGAATTTTTCGTGCTGCAACAACTATCCCCCATTTATGAACAACGAGGAAAAAATTGAACACGCAAAAGGGCTTCTCCGCGAATGGAAAGCCACACACCACGAGGAATACTGCAACTTCACCGACTGGATGCATGACCGCGAAGGCCCCGGCTTCATCGCGGTATTCAACCATGCCAAGGCTTTCATGCCGCAATTTGAGACAGCCGTGCTGCTGCATCTTAAAGATGACAGCTCGAATGATGTGGGCCATCTGGAAAAGATGCTTGTCGAGGGAGGCATGGAGAACCATCTGCTGACAGGGCTGAATACTCCCCACATACCCGGCAACATTTTCCTGCCGATGTTGGCATGGATGTTCTACGGGCGCAGCTTCGAGTGTATGGTGGAGTACGGAGAAGACCTTATCAGAAATCCCAAGACTAATTTTCTTATACGCTTGGGAGCGAAACACCATATCAAGTGGATAATCAAGAGCAGCATAGCATTGAAAGGCCGAACAGAAGAGGACTGGGCTAACTTTGTCGAGGAACAGCGCGAGATGGGCAGCGAACCTAACGTTACCGCCAAGACCATCGCCAAGTTGAAGACAGCTTCGGAAGAAATACGGGAATTTGTAAAACCCGCAGGAAAGAAAGGTGCTCCGGGCAGAGCCGCCCGTCGTCGCCCGTTGACCGAGCTTTTGCCCAATGGCGACAATTATCTCTTTGACTGCATCGACAACCATGTGAAGATACGCAATAGCGGCAAGGATTTCGCCATGCTATTTATCGTGCTTAACGAGGGGCAGGCGTTGGCGAGAACCAATATCGTCGAGTTTCATTCCGCTCTCTCCGAAAGATACAAGGATAATCCCGGAATACCAATCCCAACCCCGCGCAGCATACAGGAGGGTCACAAGAGCTATATGGAGCTTACCGAGTACAAGGGCAACAAAATCCGAATGTTCGAGCGGCCGGAGTATATTTCCGAATACAATGACATCCGGGAGAAGCTGAGTGTAGCCGATTATATGTTTGCCGACTGACATAAGCGCTCGACCAAAACCATAATGCAGAAGCCATCTGACAATTTTGTCGGGTGGCTTTTGTCGTTTTTGGCAGTTTGGTTTACCCCTATTTCAGACAAATTTCTTCGTTTTATTTCGTTACGAACCAAAACGAATTTAACCCACTATCTATCAGTGTTATACATTTGCAAGGGCACGAGATTTGTGCTTTCTTTGCACCGCTGTAACGCTGAAAACGCATAGTGGTAACGAGGCTCAACGGGGAAAATAGACCGGTCGCCCCCAACGCCTCAATACGATTGCCGATGCGTCAGGCTGAACAGCCTTTGACTGCATTTAACTGTTGTCGGTGCGGTCAATGTCTTAACCCAGATGACGCGAATAAAATCAACATGACAGGTTTATCCGAACTTTTGCAGGAAGGAGTGGCCGGGCTTACACTGGCCATCCCCCTGTGCGACCTCAAGGAATTTGCCGACTATATAGTAGCAAAGACCAAGGAGGAACTGCTGCCTACGTTGAAGGCGGCGGACACAGATCCGCTTATTCCCCGTTTGGAGGTGATGCGGATGCTTGGTGTATGCGCCAACACCCTTAGAAACTGGCGTAGGAGCAAATATCTTGAAGCCGTGCTTGTGGGCGCGAAAGTGTATTACCGCACGTCGGCTGTTAACAAAGTCCTTAATGAGTATGGAAAAGAACGTATCTGACAGAAAAGGTATCGACCCGATGCTCGTGCTCGGCAAGGCCGTTGACATGAGCGTGAAGATTAAAGGCGGCGATTTCCCTTTGGGTGCCATGCCTATGAAGATTCAGCGTATCGTGCGGGAGGCGAATGAGTGTTACGGTTACCCGGTGGATTATCTGGCAGGAGCTATGCTTGTGGCTGTCGGGCTGGGTATCGGCAATACCCATTTCGCCCGGCTCAAAGGGAAATGGGATGAGAGCGCGATTCTTTTCATGGCTCTTGTCGGCAGACCCGGTGCCTGTAAGTCGCATCCGCTGAATTTCGCCATACGTCCGTTCACTGAGCTGGACGGTAAGGCAACACGCGCATACGTCAAGGAGTGCGAGGAATACGAGCGTCAGCGTGAACTGCCGATGAAGGAGCGTACAGCCCCACACCCTGTGGCCCCGGTATGCAAACGTTTTCTTATTTCTGATGCCACCCCGGAAGCCATGCTGCTTATTCACTCGCAGAATCTGCGTGGCATACTTATGTGGAATGACGAGCTTGCAGGATGGTTCAAGAACTTCAACCGCTACAACAAAGGTTCTGACGAGGAATACTGGCTCAAACTGTTCAATGCCAATCCGTCGTTCTCCGACCGCAAGGGCGTGAAAAACTCGGTTTATATCAGCCGTCCTTTTATCTCGGTTGTGGGAACTATACAGAACGGTATACTCAATGAGCTGGCTCAGGGAAGTCGCACCTCAAATGGTTTCATCGACCGTCTGCTGTTCGTTATGCCCGGCAATCAGGACAAGCAGCCGTGGAGCGACAGAGAACCATCGTTCGACATAGAAGCGGCATGGGCTGACATCATCGGCAGACTTGTGGCAATGCCCTACGAAACCGATGATGACGGCAATATCGTCGCTGGGATTCTGCCTTTCACTCCTGAGGCAAAATCGCGACTTTACGAATGGCAACGTCAGAACACTGAGGAATGTAACCGGGAGGAATGTGACGCACTGAAAGGTGTCTATAACAAGTTCGATTTCCATGCCATACGCTTTTGTCTAATAATGCAAATGGCGCGCTGGGCATGTGGTGAAGCTGACAAATCGGAAATAGAGCTTGTATCGGTTGAAAATGCCATATCACTTGTGGATTATTTCAAGACAACCGCCACAAGAGTGCAGGGCATTATCCGCGAGCTGTCGCTGTCGGAACTGCAAAGAGCCGTGATGTCGGCTCTACCCGATGAGTTCACAACTGAACAGGGTGTTGAAATCGCAGCCGACAATTCTATGCCGGAGCGTACTTTCAAGGATTTTATCAGGCGTTTCACCGGGATTCACTTTCAGAAAATACGTCATGGAATTTATGGCAAGATATGACTGTAAACCTGCATTTTCTGCACTTTTTGCATTTTCCTCCAACCAAAATGCAGATAATGCAGATAGTGCGAACCGATTTTTTGAGAATCTATGAATAATATACACCGATTCATTCTCCAGCCATACAAAGGAGTGGCTACACGACATCCCTGCCCCGCCTGCCACAAGAAACGTTGTTTCAGCCGGTATATTGACACCGAGAAACAAATCTCGTTTCCCGACGATGTCGGCAGATGCGACCATGAACAGAGCTGCGGCTATCATCTTACGCCGAAGGAATATTTCGAGCGTAATCCACAGGCGAAGCCTGTGCACTGTGATTTCGCAACTCCGTCAGCATGGCGAGCCAAACCGACCGAGCAGCTAAAGCCTACCTCCTTCATCGCGGCAGAGACTGTTTCACAGACTCTGCACGGATATGAGAAGAACAATCTCTATCTGTTCCTCCGCTCCAAGTTTGGGCCCGAGGACGCGCTCCGTCTGATGAAGGATTACCGCGTAGGCACATCGAAGCACTGGCCGGGATCATGCGTCTTCTGGCAGACCGATATTAAAGGTTGTGTCCGCACGGGTAAGGTCATGCTCTACAATGCCGAAAACGGCAAGCGTGTCAAAGAGCCATTCAATCATGTGACATGGGTTCATTCGCTGTTGAAGTTGCCGGAGTTCAATCTGCGTCAGTGCTTTTTCGGCGAACACCTCTTGCCGATGAACCGAGGCAAACCGGTTGCCATTGTCGAGAGCGAAAAAACTGCAATCGTGGCATCTTATTATCTGCCGGAATATGTGTGGCTGGCAACAGGTGGTAAAAACGGTTGCTTTAATGCCGATGCACTTCGTGTTCTCCGTGGCTGTCAGGTTATCCTGTATCCCGATATTGGCGCGACCGACCAGTGGCGGCAGAAGCTGAGTTTGTTACGCAGTCTCGGTATCGAGGCAAGCATCTTCAACCTCCTTGAAGAAGTTGCCACTGATGACGAGCGAACAGCCGGACTCGACATAGCAGATTATCTGCTGCAAATCGAGCCTGACCAAGCGATACTGCAATCAATGATACGCTGTAATCCGATTTTGCAGAAACTCATGGATGATCTGCAACTCACTCTTGTGTCAGTTGAACGGTATAACCCGGATACTGATACTATTCACAAACCCTCAAAAACTGATAAATCATGACAGCAAAGAAATCTCCGTCAACAACCGCATCCAAGTCAACTCAGTTGACCGATGCGCCCGAATCCAAAGTATCAACCCATAATCCCGATTTTATTATGAAGTCAGATAACTCAACCAACCCTGTCAATCCTGTTAACAGCGACAACGCTGTCAACAGCACTTCTCCTGCAAACACAGACAATCTGTTCGACAACGAGCAGACGGCAACCGACACTACCGAGCCACCGAAGCAACAGCGCGTGGGCAAGCAACAGCGCAAATCGGATTACGCCGATTTCAAGGCTACCTATCTCACGCCGGCAAAGCTGGAGAAGCGTCACCCTGTCAACATTGAGGACAGCGTGTGGGAGAAGTTCGAACGCATCGCCCGTATCCTCGGCGACCGTGACACCACCGTCGGCAGCTACATCAACGCCGTCCTCTTGGAGCATCTCAATCTCTATGCCAACGACATCGAAATATGGCGTAAACTCTGAGATGATAATGTCGGGATACCACTGCACCCGGTACACCGTGGGGCAGCTTCCCGATGAACGTAGTGAATTGGGAAGGCAAGGATATGTTTCGGGATTTCTTTTTCTCCGAAAACGACTCCCCAAAACTGCGCAGCATAAGCCGCTCTTTGCCTCCCCGATTCACATAAACCACAACAATGTCTACTATGAGTAAACCTACTGTCAGGAAGGGCGGTCGTCCCTCTAAACCGACCGATGAGAAGCGCACCCATGTGGTGACAATCAAACTGAACGATGCCGAATACTCCGACCTTCTGGAGCGGTCAAAAGCCGCCGGAGTAAAGATGGCGGAGTATGTCAGGCATGGCGCGTTCCGTCTCACTATCGTCAGTCGCCTGAGCGAGATTGAAAAGGAGATTGCCAAAGGAATACTAAATCTCAGCTCCGATTTCAATCAGGCAATGACCTGTTTTCATCAGCTCAAACTTCGCAGCGCGGCCAATAAATTAGCCGCCGTCGTCGATAAGATGTTTGACATTCTCAAAAAATTAAGACCCAATAAAGAGACTGACTATGTTTGCAAGAATACTTAAAAGCGGCACGTTTCACGATGTCGTGGGGTATGTGACGCGCCAGTTCCACGACCCGAAAGAGTACACACCAGACACATGGCGCATCATCGGAAGCGATAATATCTTCATCTCCGACTATGCGAAAATGGTTCAGTCGTTTGAAGCGATACATGGATTTATGCCCGGCAAGGAGAATCCGGCAGGACATATTTCCATCAGTTTTGACACCGCCGATGCGTCAAGACTGACCGATGAATTCATGGCTCAGCTCGCAAAAGAGTATATAGACGGTATGGGAATCAAGAACACCCAGTATCTTGTCGTGCGCCATCTGGAAACCGAACATCCGCATTTTCATATCGTCTATAACCGTGTGAATATGTCAGGCAATGCAGTCGACGAGCGCAAGAATTTCAGGCGCAGCGACCGTGTTGTAAAGGCTATCAAGGACAAATACGGACTCACATACTCGCCGCTGAAACAGAAATACGAGGACAAAATTCCGGTATTTAAGGAGCGGATCAGTCAGGCGATTTATGGCTGTAAGTCGTGGGATGAATTCTCGCGCCGACTCGCCTGTGCAGGAATTGAGGTAAAATTCCATGATGACCACAACACCGGCAAACACATCGGAGTGAAATTTACAGACGGTGACATAACGGTCAACGGGTCTAAAATCGACCGTGCTTTCACATATCGCCGACTGAACAACCTCTTTGAGTTCAACCGCAGGCATGGGCAACAACAGTCTGATCATGCTCCGGCACACCCCAAAGTAACGGTCGAATATACCCCGACGCAAAAGCCCTCACTTGTAGAAGATGTGATTGAAGCCACCGTCGGGGCAATCGGAAATTTGTTCACTCTCGGCCCCGGCTTCGATCCTGAGGAACAGGCGTTTCAAAACGCCATCAAGAAAGAAGAAGCCAAACGTAAACGCAAATCAAGAAAAATCTGAATATGTCAAAGCTATATGATGACGTCAAGAAACAAGGTGAGCAGATTGACGACCTGCAAAAGACAGTAACCAACCACACCACCCGCATCGAGACCCTCGAAACAAAAGCGAAGGCAACGCCACCGCCACAAGCAGTCAATCAAGGGCCGATAACGGTGAAATTGCCCGACAACATAGCAACCAATGAAAGCATCGGCAAACTGCTTGATGAGAAGCTACTGGAAACTTCAACCGACGGCACACTCAAAAAAGTCATGGAGCAACTGCCGGGTAGCCTGTCGAAAGGAGTTGCGGATGTACTGTCCGACAATCTGGGAGACAAGGTCAAGGACGCTCTTTATGAAGGATTCCGCAGGGAGTTTGCGGATGAGCGAAGAAAGCTCTATGACGTGGTGAACGACATGCGCTACAAAGCTCAGTCGATAATTTGGGGGCAATGGTGGCGTGCTACCCCACATTGGGTCTATGCCATCTTTGCTGTTCTACTTATCGCCGCCGGAGGATTCGGTTATGGATTCTTCTATCAGCTCAACAAAAACTCAAAGCTAAAAGATGTGGAATGGCTCTACCGTTACGAGCGTGGACTTAACCGCGACATGAATGTGGTAATGCACCGTGAACGCCTTATGCTCCACGGCAAGCCCAACGAAGTTGACAGCATGAGGTCGCTAATCCGACATCAGGAGCATAGAACCCAAGCCGACACCACTTTTGTAAACTACTATCCTACCAATCCCTAAATATATCCCATGCCACCGGCTGCTACATGAGCTTTCGGTGGCATTTCTCTTTTAATCGGAGTAATACTGATATGTTTTTCAGCATATCGCATTGTTGGTTTAAATATTATCCGTAATTTTGTTAATTAAGATGGAATAGCAATCTCAACTCCTGTAATGATTCTGACGCGATGTATAAGCATATCTATTGATAATGGTGTGACCTTAAATCAGACCAAGACACGCCGCACTCTCATCGTGCCAAATCAGGCGATTGCAACCTACGTCACCCAGTGGACTTACGACAGCCACAACCGACTCATCGAGATGATCTATCCCGACGAGGAGAAGGTTACTTATTCCTACAACCTCGGAGGTCTCCTTGAAAAGGTTCGCGGCGAGAAGTCATACGGCTATGACTACATCACCAAGTTAGGCTACGACAAGTTCGAGCAGCGCAGCTACCTGAAGTACTGCAACGGCGCGGAGACATTCTACACCTACGACAACCGTCGCCGCCTGAGCAATCTCGCTGTCAACAGCGGAGGCACATCCATTATGGACAACGCCTATACGTTTGATGCGGTCAGCAATGTACTTTCGGTGGCAAATAATGCTTCTCTCCCTGCCAACGGCAATGCCGGCGGCCAGATGTCGCACACCTATACTTATGACGGTCTCTATCGTCTCGCCACCGCCAAAGGTACATACACCGGAGCAGACAACAAGTCCGCATCCTATACCCTCGCTATGGGCTATGACAATATGCACCGCATCAAGTCGAAGAGCCAGCATCTCACTCAGGACAACGTTCAGTTCAACGGCACCCTCAATGTCGGTTACGACCTCACTTACGCCTACAGTTCGGAAGAAGGAAAGAAATTCCAACTCGAAAGTGTAAAGGATGTTAATTACCGCACTGAGGAGACTCCCGAAGGTCAACAAGTGGAGAACGGTCACATCTACCAGTACGACAAAAACGGCAACCTTATTTACGTCAACACCAATCGCGTAATGACGGATGGCCATAGAGATAACAGTGTCGGAGAGCGCAAGCTTATCTGGGATGAGGAGAATCGTCTGCTTGCTGTTGACGACAACGGCTTCGTGTCCAACTACTGGTACGACGCCGACGGAGAGCGCACTGTCAAGACATCCGGAGAAAGCGATCAGGTCTATGTCAACGGAGTCTTCTCCGGTGGCTCGACCAACACCGCGAAATTCTCCCTCTATGTCAGCCCGTACCTCGTGGCTAATCAGGGAGGTCGTTACACCAAACATATCTACGCTGGTTCGCAGAGAATTGTGTCCAAGGTCGGCGATTTCGCCTCCTACGGCTCAGACCCGCGCCGCATAGAATATGCCGGTGCCAACACCGACGGCCTTTCGGTTGACTACAAGTCAAAGTATGCAGCGCAGCAGCAGGTTATCAAGGACAACTACAAGTTCTTCGATGTACCGTACAACGGCACTGACAACGACAACTATGCTGACGGCGAAGGATTCTGCTGCAATGACGGTTCAATGGAGGCGGCTGTTGCGCAGGCTCGGAAGGCTCAGACCCGCGCGGTTTCGCGGTCTTTCAAAGATCCCGACAACTACGAGAACTTGCAGTTCTTCTATCACCCCGACCACCTCGGAAGTTCCAGCTTCATTACCAACCTTGACGGTGAAGTAGTTCAGCACATCGAGTATGTCCCCTTCGGCGAAGTCTTCATCGAGGAGCGCAACAACGTGTGGAACACTCCTTATCTCTTCAACGCTAAAGAGTTCGATGAGGAGACAGGTATGTACTACTACGGTGCCCGCTACTATGACCCACGTATCAGCCTGTGGATGTCAACTGACCCAGCACAAGAAGAATATTATAGCCATTCTTCCTACTGTTTCTCAGGCAATAATCCTATAATATACATAGATTACAATGGAAAAGAATGGACTGATTTAGATGGGCAGGTCATAACAGATACTAAGAATATCAAGAAATTCATATTTTATTCAAAAGATTTCAGCAAACAAGCAAAAGTGCAATATAATGACGGCATCAAAAAGTATGGAGCTGGAAGTGTAGCCATGAGTCAGACAAGTACTACTCAGGCTTTCTCAGAAGATTGGAAAAATATGAATGGAACTGAGATTTCTGAAGTATTAATTATGACGCACGGGAAGAATCAATCAATTCTTGTTGGTGAAGGTCAGCAGTTTACGGCAACAGGAGATGGGAAAACTAATATTTCAAGGTCTCCTGCTCCAAATATTCAAGATCTTCCTCAACCGACTGGCAATATTGAAAATGCGATGTTATATATGTATTCTTGCCATTCTGCAGACACAAATCCACATCCACACGGAGAAGGAGATCATCAACAAGGAGCTTTGCTTGGGTCACAACGACCAATAGCGTATGTATTTGCTCAATATTTCAAATTTTATGGAGTGCAAGGCACAAGTGAATCTGTAAATTACCATTACGGCTTAATGGATTTATTTTCGCCTTCATCAGATTATTTGCAACCATATCCAGCAAATGGAGGTAAATGGCGCATTTACTACAATTCCAATAACTCATTAAGAAAGCAGGGCAAATGACAAAAAAAAGACTTTTTCTCATTGTCGTATTTACTGCGACAATAGTCTTAAGTCTACTCTCTATCGCTTATAGCAAGCACTATATCAAATATAGTGCTTGCTATAAGCTCACTACACTTAAGACTCCGTACTATCCTGATGCCTATAGGTTTATAAATACTAAAGAAGATCTTGAGGTTTGTATTGAATCGGTGAACGATACTGTTGATGTTAAGAATTTCATTGAGTCCAATAAAATAGACTTTAGAAGATATTCCTATGTGATGGTATTTGGTGCCCCTATTAAGGAGATGTATTATAGTTTAAAAACAACTATTTTTGACGATAAATCACCAAGTTATGCAAAAGCAATAAAATACAATAAAAAATGTGTTTTTATAAAATATGCTCATCCAACCGGGTATATATATATATACCGAATAAAAAAGGACCTAAGCCTAACAGGTTTCAATGGAATCTAATGGCATAGTCTATGTAAACACCAACCGGGTTATGACTGACGGACATAGGGACAACAGTGTCGGTGAGCGCAAGCTCATCTGGGATGAGGAGAATCGTCTGCTTGCTGTGGACGACAACGGTTTCGTGTCCAACTACTGGTACGATGCCGATGGTGAACGCACTGTCAAGACTTCGGGCGAAAGCGATCAGGTCTATGTCAACGGAGTTTTCTCCGGCGGCTCGACCAACACCGCTAAATTCTCCCTCTATGTAAGCCCGTATCTCGTGGCAAATCAGGGAGGTCGCTACACCAAGCATATCTACGCCGGTAGCCAACGCATCGTGTCCAAGGTCGGCGATTTCGCCTCCTACGGCTCAGACCCGCGTCGCATCGAGTATGCCGGTGCGAACACCGACGGTCTTTCGGTTGACTACAAATCGAAGTATGCAGCCCAGCAACAGGTAATCAAGGACAACTACAAGTTCTTCGATGTTCCCTACAACGGTACTGACAATGACAACTATGCCGATGGTGAAGGGTTCTGCTGCAACGACGGCTCTATGGAGGCGGCGGTGGCAGAGGCACGGAAGTCTCAGACCCGCGCGGTTTCGCGGTCGTTCAAAGACCCCGACAACTACGAGAACTTGCAGTTCTTCTATCATTCCGACCACCTCGGCAGCTCCAGCTTCATCACCAACCTTGACGGTGAAGTGGTTCAGCACATAGAGTATGTCCCCTTCGGAGAGGTCTTCATCGAGGAGCGAAACAACGTATGGAACACGCCTTATCTCTTCAACGCGAAGGAATTCGATGAGGAAACAGGTATGTACTACTACGGTGCTCGTTACTATGATCCACGTCTCAGTCTGTGGATGTCAACGGATCCAATGGAAGAAATTTCGCCCGATATATCCAGTTATACTTTTTGTCATAACAATCCGATAAATCGTGTTGACCCATTAGGATTAACTGACTATTTTAACGAAAATGGAGCATATATTCAAACCATAGATGATCAAAAAGATGTCAGGGTAATGGTTTTTATAACGAAGAAGGATAAGGATAAAGCTGCACTCGCAGTCAGCGAAGGCAAATGTATGGCTGTTCCATCAAGAGAAGTTGTAAAGACCATGAAAGAAACATATGATCTAACCGAGAAAACCGGCAATGAACATGGTTTCCGGGTTGGAAAAAACGGCACGATTTCCCCAATTGTTGAGGGAGAGGGCGATGTTGTTAACGATGCTCACTGGAAAGATGCAATTGACGCTCTTGTCAACGTTGGAGACAGGGTTTCCTATGATGTGCATTCTCACCCGCAGTTAATCTTCCATGAAGGTGATAGCAAGTTATTATACAATAATTTACCCTCTCAAACTGACATAGATAATACTGTTGGAGATAGTCCTAATGTAGTATTAGGTTATAAGATGGTTCAGCTTCCTAATAATCATAATACAATTGGTGGTTCACCAAATGTAACCGTTGAAAAACGAATACGATTCTATAACAGGACTGGGGCATTGAACTCTGACAATTACAAATTCTCATCATTTGAGAGAGCTGTAGATAAGATTCATAAATGGAAACCAAAGACAAAATAGCTATTAAATTAGCAATTATGTTAATTGGTGTATGCACCCTGATTTCTTGTAAAGCAATTATCTCCCCCAACACGAATGGGGGAGATGATTACTCTCTCATAAAAGTATTAGGATATGCCTATGCCAATCCAAGTTCTGGTGATACAATTAATACCATACCATCATATTCTTTCAATTTGCCTAAAAAAATGGTAAAAAGGGTGGATTATGATATGGGGATAACTGTTGTAGAACTCAAAGATTATCAGTACATTTATATCATATATGAACCAAATAAGTTTTCGGATTATAGTGAACTTATTAGTCATCTTAAAGTTTATTTGGAAGAGTCGGACAATTCTCGATTAAATAAACTTAGCAATCACATTAATCTAAATAAAAACACTAAGCGTTTAAATCGTTTTTACAGAAAAGATAATTTTGAAATTGGCATACTCAATGTCCTTCCTCAAAATTACGAGGACCTTTTTAGTGTGATTGAAAACTCGTTTAATGTACAGTATCGAAGCCATAATTAGGTCATCACGAAATTCTCATATGAGTGTTTGGTGAGATACGATTGATAGATAAACAGAGTTCAATAAAATTCTCTTAGAATTGAGGCTGGAATCAGGTTTTTACTAAAACTGATTCCAGCCTCATAATATAAATGTTTGTCGTTAAGCGTGACGTTCAGAAAATTAAACTATGACAAAATCTTTTAGGTGAATTAAAATTGGAAAATCTATATGCGGGTAGAATTATAATTTTGTACATCAAAATTCGCCCCTTGAAATTAAATTCACAAAAATTATTCCTATGTTTTTAATATACCTTCGAAACATATCTATTTGGTATAATTCACAACATCGGTTATTTTGCTCATAAAGTCAACCTCCTCAATCATCAGGTCGTTGATGCTCTTGGTGAAATTCTTATAATGCCGAGAGCCTTGTATGAAAAGATTGAAAATAGCTTGTGCCGCATTTATTATACCGTAATTGTCCCTTAAATCATCCCGGACACTCTCAATCAGCGTAAAAATAATAGCATATCAAATTTACTGAAATGAATGATATATTATTAATTAGAATCAAAATTCATTGACTCGATAAAGATATTTCCGATATTCTCGACATAGACGCGGTTTAGGTCGAGAATGTTGTTTACACGGCCTCCGACTATGCGGCTCATGAAGTCTTGCTCCAGCTGCATCAGTTCGCCGACGTTTGATGTGAATTGGTCGTAGTGCTTGGAGCCTTGAATGAATAGATTGAAGATTGCCTGTGACGGATTTTCGACACCGTAGTTATCCCTTAAATCATCGCGGACTCGCTCAAACGGGGTCTTGTATCTGTTATAGAAGTCGGAGACAGTAGCCTTGGATAGTTTCTCGCGTTCGTCATCCGAGAGCGCGAACACCGGGAAGAACAGTTCGTCGAGGATATTGGCGAAAAGAGTCTTTTTATTCTTGAAATAGTATGCGATAGCACCCCTTGTCTGCTTGATTACCTTTTCAATATCGGAAATCGCGATAGCGTCCCAACTGCCGATAGCAACCAGCGGATAGCACTTTCTAAGTATATCCGACCTATTTCTTAACGATTGTTCCCGATGTTTCGACATTACGCAAAAAGGGTATGGAGAAGCGTCGTATCTAACACGAGGGTTGTTGTGGAAGACCTGTAAGAAAGATACGGCGCAACCCCATACCCGTATGACGTATGGACTCGCGTTTCATATCTATCCGTCTTCTTACTAAAATTTTCCACGCAAAATGCGGATAATGCAGAAAATGCAGAGGAAATTATGCTGTTATCAATTTTAGGTCGAAGAAGAAAATCCGGCTTTTCAAATCCTCATCGGCAGATATGCCAAACGCATCTTTCTCTCCTTGCTCGGTCTTATATAGAGGCTTAAAGCCGTTTTTCAGGTAGTAATGCAGAGTGGATTCGGTATTGTAGGCATCAACGAGCATATAGCGGCAAGCCGCCTTATTATTCTCGTCCATAAACCAGTATTTGAGGACATCCATGAGCTGAGTGCCTATATTCAATCCTTGACCTTGAAATGTCTTGTTCACACCGAGGCGACCAATCAACACCGCAGGATAGCTGCGGTGGCGCTTTTGCTGGGGTATCTTTCGTTGGAGAGCATTTCGTGACGGATTGTCGAGTGTATAGGTCTTAATGCCATCGTAGGAGAGAGTGGCAATCGCCACAATTTCACGCTGATTCTCTCGGTTTATCCAACAATACGTTTTGCCAAGCAATTCATCCTCATAGAGAAAGACATCATGGCTGAAAAAATCGTCAAGGTCGTAATCTCCACAAGAAAAGGGGTCACAGTAATCTGCGACCTCCTTGGTATAAGGCACCATAAAGGTGTTTTCTACGAAAATAAATTCAGCCATTGTCAATTTTTCCGTGGAGGAAATATGATGTTCTTGGCACTCTCCAACATTGTGGAAAGCACCTTACGCTGTGATTCCGAGAGTTTTGGCGTAGGCAATTTGCCATTGCGCTCCGCTTCCTCGGTGAAGATTCTTGCATCTTCGCCCCAAAGTTCGGGGGATGTTTTAATTGTCATTGCCATAGTTTTATCTCCTTTTACTAATTCAATTACAAAGGTACAACAAATTTCTCACATAATCAGCTTAATAGGCTGATAAAATAACATCAGTCGAGCAAGCTGACAAGTTCTTTTTTCAGATCCTCGTCAATCTCCCTGTATCTGGCGAAAGCCTTGCTGCCCTCTTTATGCCCTGACAAAGCCCCAACAAGACTGGGATCCTTGACTTTCTTGTATAGATTGCCGATGAATGTACGCCGTGCCATGTGGCTGCTTGCAATCTCATTTATCGGGCGTTTCTCCTCTTCCCCGGTCTTTGGATTGCGTACAGTCACCATTCGGGTTATCTCGCAGAGAGTGAATATCTTTTTTATTGCCTCGTTGTATTTCTGTGCGCTGATGAAAGGAAACAGTTTCTCAGCTCCTTTGGCAGAATATTTCTCCACCAATTGCCGTGCGCGTGTATTCAGTGGCACTCGTACAACCTCCGGGCGTTCATTCTTGGTCTTGTTGGGGATGTACTCGATTGCACCGTTTATGATGCTTCCCGACGTCATTTCCAACAAGTCCGACACTCGGCAACCGATAAGGCACTGAAAAACAAATATGTCGCGTTGCACCTCCAAAGCCGGTTTATCCGACAGGTCGAAATCGGCTATCAAATCGCGCTCCTCTATTGTGATATAGTAAGGAGTGCCGTATTTCTCACTGCCTATACCTGTGAAAGTTGCGAACGGAGTGCGGTCGAGATAGCCACGTCTCACACACCAGTTGAAGAAAGCCCGAAGCCTTTTTAGTATCCCTATGACAGAATTCTCGCCGCGTTTCTCCGGGCGACGGGGCTTACGTGCAGTCTCAACGACATCAGAGGCGGTCTTGTATATTGAGGGATATTTGTCATAAATTTTCGGCTCATTGACCACAAATTCCTTGAACCGCTCTATCTCAGCGGAATCAAAGTCGTTGAGAATAAGCGTGAACTTTGTCCGGGTCGTTTTCTGCCTGTACAGCTCAAAGCGACGCAACAGTCGGGCAAGCACCTTGTAGTGGCCTGACAGTGGTGCGCCGTCAAGATGCTTGTCGAGAAATTCATTGAACACATCGAAAAACGACATCTTCTTCGGAGCGGCCTCAAACAGTTCCGGGTGGTGGTGACGCAGAATAGCGTCCTCGAAAAATTCTTTGGAGAGAGACTTTTGTGGTGTGCTTACACAGAGCGAAATCAGTCGGCTCTCCAAAGATATCAGATTGTCATTTATTATTTGTAACTTTGCTAGTGTCTTTCGGTCTGCGCGTGGCATAATGATCTTACCGTCACGAAAACGGGTAGCCTCAACAAAGATGCCGCTTTTCAGGCGCAGACGCAGTTCGCGCGACACCGACAGTCGCAACATGATTTCAGCTTCGCCATTGGCGTTGACCTTAGAGGATAGAGAGCGTGTTATGGTTGCCATATTCAGAGAGATTATTTTGATGTGGTACAAAATTACGCAATTTTGTACCACATGGCAAAATTTCCGTCCACGCTTTGTCCACATCTTCTGCCTCTACTTGCGCCCTGATGATTTCCAAAGTTCAATGTCTCGAATGGCTTTGTTATGATAAGGCGCTGATAATCAATCAATACGTAATAATTAGCTTTGAATGCTAAAATTCATTACGATTCAATACGATTCACAAATGTCACTCCCAGGCGGATCACGATAAGATTTATCAAATCGAAGAAAACCTCTGAAAATCAACGATTTTCGGAGGTTTTGCTTTTTGCCTCTTACCCCAAATCGGCGCAATATACGGCAATATCCGGTGTGCAAAAAGGGAGCAAAGAATTTTATACTGAAATTGCTCCCTTTTTAGGGGATATTGGGTTGCTTTTCAATATTTTGCGCCGATTGCGACTACTTTATACCTGCTTCCTGAGGGAGCTTCAGAGGGAACAGTATGCAGACAATACAGCACTTTTGTCAAAGTATGCCAAACTCTGAATCCGGCTTGTCAACCACCTGTCGGCACTTTCTTTTTTAAGAATATTCCATTTGAATAATTGTTAAAAAAGGGAGCAAATCGGGGAGCAAATCAGCGAAAACCATAGAAAATATGATTTTGCTCCCTCTTTACACCCCGTTTTTCTGATGTCTTCTGGTATTTACAGATTGTAAAACTGAAAAATTTTGCGTATCTTTAAGATACCATTAAAGCCACAAGACAAAATGAAACTATCCAATGAAAGCTACTTTTCCTTGAACTTCATCGCGAGGAAAAGAGCCAACAAGGAGGGTGAGCTGCCGATAACCCTCCGTATCACGATGAACGGACAGCGTGCAGAAATATATATTAACCGCACTGTCAGACCCGATGACTGGAATGCCGCGAATGGTAAGTCAAAAGGCAAGTCAAAGAAAGACCTTGAGCTTAACCGCTATCTTGACACGGTGCGCACCAAGATCTGCGAAATCCACAACCGGCTCGTTATGCGTGACGAGCCGATAAATCCGGATGTGCTTAAACGAGCGTTCCTCGGCAAGCTCGAAAAGCCCAAGATGCTTTGCGAGGCTTTCCGTGAGGTTAACGTGAAAGTGAGGGAACAGTATGAGCGCGGCGACATCTGCAAGGCTACCGTGCTTCGCTGGGAACGCTGCGAGAAGTATCTGTCAGAATTTCTGATGATGAAGGAGAATGTGTCCGATATTCCGATGAAGAACCTTACATCGGGAATGGTGGATGACTTCGAGCATTTCCTGCGTGTAAGAAAAATGTGCGCCAACAATGCCGCCGTGAAGTATATCCGCTATCTGAAGAATGTCGTGAGGGTCGGTATCGCCAACAAGTGGATTGATGACGATCCGTTTATCGGCAAGCGTTATACCCGCACAAAGGCTGACAGGGAATTTCTGAGCGAAAACGAGCTGAAAGCGATAATGAAGCTCGACCTTACGACACTCCCCCGTCTTGACCTCGTGCGTGACACATTCGTGTTCTGCTGCTTCTGCGGACTTGCCTTCGCTGACATATATGGGGCACAAAACGAAGCGTTTGATGTTGAGGTCGGCGGTTTTGAGCGAAAGCCTTTGAGTTTGCGGTAGTTAGACGAGGGTGGGGGAGTGCGGCGAAAAAAACGAAGCGTTTACATTGCTTTAATTTCGGTTTAATTTTTGGCTTCACAGGTTTACACGAAGGCTACATGGGGCGCATGGTCGGCGATGATGGGTTTACGTCATTGATCCCAGTGGTCGGATAGGATAGGGCGGTCGGCTTTGTGCCGACTTTTTAGTGCCGGTTCTTGATTTATATAATTTCAAAAGGTTGCAAATAGCGGTTATTTGTGTATATTTGCGGAAAATTTACGAGTATGAGACAGACCAAATGCATCATCGTTCACTTGACAGGCAAGCGTAAAACCCTCGCTTTCGGCTCGATTGCCGCCATTTTCCATCATCTGACCCCGGAACAAGTAGGATGTGGGTATGATTATCTGCGCCGCGCCGGGTTGAGTGGTGGCGGCACGGTCGTTACCAAACGTGCGATAATACAGCAAACTACGCTGCTCACAGCCCCTCGTGGAGCCGGTGATGGCGCAGATGATTGAATGACATAATAACGGCGTTTGAACGGCCTTAGAGAGCCGCTAAAACGCCTACATTCCGGGGGAGCCAAACGGTTCCCCTATTTTGTGTTCGAAAGGCCGATTCTGAGGGGTGGATATTCAGGTGGATATTCAAAGTGGATATTCACTTTGGCTAAACTGGATATTCACATTTGGGGTAATCGGGGGGGTAATAGAGTGGTGGAAAAATACCGTTTTTTCAAAATAGACCCCCGATTTCGGCATTTCACTATTAAGAAAAAACCTCCACTTTGCGCCCAGGTACCTTATTAAATATAGGAATTTCAAGGGTTTGAGCCGATTTAGACCCCATTTTGAGGGGGTAACACTCCGGGAAGGGGCGATTCGAGGGTATTCCGGGGTTTCCTTTGGTATCCGTTTCGTTCAGTTGGGGCATATTCCAAGCCTCTCCCATTCCTCTATAAGTCCACGGTGGATTTGGAAAGTTCCCTTGGGGCAGCTTGAAAGGATTCCTCGCCAACGTTTTTTTCTCGCTCAAGCTGCGCGATGCGCTCCTTGAGGCGACCTATCTCTTCTGCCTGTTCCTTTATAGTAGCCATAAAACGCTCGATGAGTATGGCATTAGAATCTTGCTGCGAAAATTTTTGAGGGTTATTTGCGATATTTTTCTCGGATGCCTCTTCGGGAGGTTCATCCGAGGGTACTGTTGTGTGATCTACTGAGTCTCTCAGCATATCCCCTTGGCCTGTCAATAGCCATACAGGAGAATATTTGGGAAATCTTTCACAAATGAGTTCCAGCCACTTAGACTGTATATCGGTGCCCTTGGATATTGCTTTGGATATAACTCCTCTACTTGCACCTATTGCACGCTCAATGGTGCCGATGGAGACCCCCTCGGCATCCGCTAAAACCTTTATGCGAGATAAAATTTTACACATAATGCGAAAATTATCGTCAATAAATTTGGTGGTGCGAAAATTATCGCTTACCTTTGCAGCGTATTCAGTAATGAACGAGCGGCCAAAGATACGAAAAAACCGCGAGTTCTCAAAATTTACAGATATGAGCGAGACAAAGAAAATGACAACGGAGGAGATTCTTGAAATCTTCAAGGGCGAGTACGACCGCCTTCTCCGTAAGTGCGAGCGCAGAGTTGAAAAATACGCCCTCAATATGAACGAGGACTACGAATACTTCTTCCGTTGGCACGGTGATGACATGTATAAAGCCCAAGTCAACCTCAAGGCTATCCGGGGACTTCGCCCGGCCACTGCATGGGATGACCTTGAAAAAATCAAGACGTGGCTCGGAGGTCACATCAAGAGCATCGAACTCAACCTCATCGACGGAAGTCAGTACCCGACAAGCTCAAGCATCATGCACAATGTTGCCGAAACCCTTAGCCGGGTGGCTCAGCAGGAGCTAAGAGGAGAACTTCAAAGACTACTGTTTGCAATAACCTGTAACGAGTAACACTATGAGCAAGACGACCTATTGGTTTCAGATACATGACTTCTATACCGAACCGGATAAATGCCGCATAATCGAATTGGACGAGGATTATCCGACTGAGGACTCAGCGAAAGCCGCGGGATGGGCAATAATTGAAGCCTTTGCCAAAATACACGGACTCGGCTACGAGAATCAAGGCGACCAATACATGGCCTTCTATCAAGGTGGCGAGAATGATGGACTCGGAGCCTTGACCATCGAGGTCTATGATTCCAGCGGGATGCCGGTGGACTTATAAGGGTTAGACCCAAGAGAGGGCGATCCTCCGGCAAGAGAGCCGGTTAAAGCCGAAAGGCACAACATTTGACCCCCCCGGCGTTGCCAAATGCGCCGGGGAATTCGGAAGGGTAGCTCAATTGGTAGAGTAGCCAAATACAAAGTCGGAGATGCGGGTTCGAATCCTGCCCCTTCCACCAAATTTCAGAAAAGATGAAACAACATTCAGAGAAAAGAACCGAGGTCGCAGTCAAGCTGCTCATTGAGACCTTGACACAGAACCTCACCGACACCGGGGTTGTCCTCGATGAGTTTGAGGCAACTCACAACGACTGGGAGTGCGACCAATCCAAGCAGTACTCTGCCCTCGTTGCCGGACACTTCGCTCTGAAAGAGGCCATCGACGAGATTAACAACCGACTAAATAAGTGAGAAAATGACTAAAAGTAAGAATTTCCCTCAGAATCCCGAAGTTCCACATGATAGTGTGGGTTTCGGACCCGCAGGATGTTCAGAGCCTGTAAATACTCAAGTTGAATATGTTCGGGCAGAGCATCTAAATCTACCTCGAAACAATCCATTCCGGGCATCATCAACTCTTTCAGAGGCTCAATACGAGCGATTCTCGCAAACGACAGTAGGTCGCGCTTATATTCGTCTCTTTGGGTATCGTCGCTGTACTCTACGACTTGAACCCGAATCTTGTATTTCATAATTGGTTCAGTTGTGAATGAGATTGTAAAGATAATAAATAAAATCCAATAAGTGAGACAGATGATGAAAAAGAACATCGCAGTATCAAAAGAAACACGTGAGAAGATTGCCAAGCTCTTCAACGTGACCATGCGTTCAGTATGGAATGCCCTTAATCTCGACTACCCCGAAACTGACCTGACAAAGCGTATCCGCAAGGTCGCAAAAGAGAATGGAGGCGTAGTAATGACTTCTATTCCGGCAGGAGAGGCCATCCACTTCTTTGATGGCACGATGAGAATGGAATTTGACAATGGTGCCATTTTGGAGTTCTATCGCAAGGATGGCACCGGCCACATCTACGTCAAGGGTGCAGAGGTTGAGGTTTATGAGAATGTAACCCTTCCGATGATTTATGAAATCAAGGAACGGGCAGCAGCTTTGAGATAAGGGTATGGAATATTGCAACGGCAGACTTTGTATATCGACCCGCGAGTTATTCGACGGCGGCATCGTTACGGAATCCAATTATCGTAATTGGACGAACCGTAACCGTGTCGAGGTCGTACAACGTGGCGGCGGTGCAAGGGGAAGCTACGCTCTCATTGCCGTTGACAGCTTACCCCAACGCTACAAAGACAAAGTTGAAGAAGTTTATCCCGGCGGCGCACAGGCTCGGCTTGAGGGCTGGGTCAAGAGCAACTATGAGGTCGATCAACAGGCCGTGGCCTTTTTCTTCTCCAAAGAGAAGTGCGGCATGACGCTCCCACGCGAGAAGGCACAGGAATACGTCACCAACGCCTCGGTTCTCAACACCTGCATCAAGCTCTACGACAGAGCGGCCACCGCCCAAAGGCTGTTCGGAGGCAAATACGACTGGAGTATGATGGCCGCGACCATTGAGGTTCTGCGCAAACACTTCGGCCACACCCTCCCGGCATCGACCCTGCGGTTTCGCAAGAAGGTCAACGACTACAAGGCTAACGGTTACGCCTGTCTCATAAGCGGCAAGTTCGGCAATCAGTGTGCCCGGAAGGTTGACCACAAGACCGAGCGTCTTATTCTCGGCATTGCAGTCCTTCCCAACAAGCCGTGGGGTACCAACGTCCTCGAACTGTACAACTCTTTCGTTACAGGCGAGCTTGACGTGTACGACCCGGAATCCGGAGAACTGTTCAACCCCGATGACTTTGCCGACAAGAACGGCGAGCCGATGGTTCTGAGCGAGGCGACCATCATCAACTATCTGAACAAGCCGAAAAACAAAATCATCATAGACAAGGCGACTATGAGTTACACGACCTTCATGCACGAGACCATGCCGCACATGCACCGTCATCACGGCGAGTTCTCGCTGTCGAAGGTGTCATTCGACGACCGCGACCTTCCGCGCAAACTCAAGGACACCCGGATTCGCCCGAAGGCATATTATGCCTACGACGTGACAAGCGGCTGCTGTATCGGCTACGCCTACAACCGCGCCAAGAACGTCGATCTTGTGGTTGATATGTTCCGCAATATGTTCAGGCTGCTCGACCGTCAAGGCTGGGGTTGCCCTGCCGAGGTCGAGGTCGAGAACCACCTCATGAGCCAATGGCGGGACTCTTTCCTCCGGGCAGGTGTTATGTTCCCATTCGTAAGGTTCTGCGCTCCGATGAACTCACAGGAGAAACACGCCGAACAGTTCAACGGTGCAAAAAAACGCAGCATCGAGCATCGCAACCATGTAGGCATCGGCAGGTTCTTCGCCAAGAGCCGACAGTACCGAACCGAAAGCAACAAGGTATTCGATGAGTTCAACAATACCTATGTCGAGAAGGAATACTACACTTGGGATGAGTTGATCGCTGACGATATGCGCGATATCTACGAATACAACCATGCCCTGCATCCCAATCAGAAAAAGTACAAGGGCATGACAAGGTGGGACGTACTTGTAGCCAACATCAATCCGACACTCCAACCCCTCGACAAAGCGACCATAGCCCGATATGTCGGCGAAAAGGTCAGCACCTCAATCCGGCGAAACTCATACTGCCGGGTAGCCGGAGCCGATTGGTGGCTGAGCAAGACCGAAGTCATCGAGCTGCTCGCCCCCAATGACTACAAGGTCGAAGCCTACTACCTCACAGACGAGGAGGGCAAGATCACCGATATGTTCATCTACCAAGGCGATATGTATATCGACCGGCTTGAGAACCTCGGCACCTACAACACCGCCCGTGCCGAGCAGACCGAGGAGGACGAGAGAATCTTCACAGAGCAGCGAAAAAAGATCAGCCACTTCAACAAATATGTCGAAGACAACGCCATCGGGCGTGTGGGCGTAATAGAGCGCGACACACGGCCTCAGACGATCGAGGTGGAAGAAGTTATCGTCCCGGAGTCGGAAACGCGAGAAACGCAAGAATACGGCCTCAGTGAAGACTACGCCGCACGAGCCTTGCAAGACTTATAGAACGAAATTATAACACTGTTAGAATATGATTACAACAGACGTCAAAAACAAAATCCTCGCCGCAATCAAGGCGAACCGCGCCAACTATCCGAGTGACGCGAAACACGCCGCCTCACTCGGCATCACGACCTCGGTTTACAGCGCGGTCAAGAACGGGCAGACCGACCGGGTTCTGAGCGATGCCAACTGGATAAGCATCGCCCGTAAGCTCGGAGTCAGCCTCCGGGGTGAAATCGAATGGAAGGTCGCCAAGACCCCGACCTTCATGTTCATCACGGCGCAGTTGGAGGCCTGTCAGTCGAGCGGCATCAGCGCAATCCTCTGCGACCAGCCCAATATCGGCAAGACTTTCACCGCACGGCACTATGTCAAGACGCACCCCAACGCCATCTACATCGACTGCTCGCAGGTAAAGACCAAGCTCAAGCTCGTGCGCAAAATTGCCGCTGAGTTCGGTGTCGATAGCAAAGGCCGGTACTCGGATGTGTATGAAGACCTCGTTTACTACCTCGGCTCCATCGACTGCCCCCTCATCATTCTTGACGAGGCTGGAGACCTTCAGTATGAAGCCTTCCTCGAACTCAAGGCACTGTGGAACGCCACCGAGCGATGCTGCGCATGGTACATGATGGGAGCCGACGGACTCAAGGAGAAAATCAACCGATCCATCGAGTGCAAGAAGGTCGGCTACACTGAGATGCTCAGTCGCTACGGTGATCGCTACAGCAAGGTTACGCCGGATGACAGCAAAGAGCGCACCAAGTTCCTCATTGAACAGGCGCGGATCGTTGCCAAGCTCAACGCACCGGAAGGCATCGATGCCGGGGAGATTGCCCGGAAGACGGGTGGCGGACTTCGCCGAGTTTACACTGAAATCGAAAAACTTAAAAGACAATGATAATGATAAGCGTAATTGAAAAAGAATACATGGAGACCGTCATCAGAATGGGCAAGCGTCTCCAACGTGGCGAAATCGATTGGGAGCAGCGTCGATACGAGATAGCATTCGCCGTCTATATGGAGCGCAGAAAACTCTTGACATCAAGAGAGGATGATGTTAAGGACGCTGTAGCAGAGGCAGATTTGCTTATAGCGGAACTGAAAAAGCCTCAAGAGAAGAAGTAACGATGGCAAAGCGAGCATATAGTCCGAAAGAGGTTCTTGCCAAGACCTACAAAACCTTGCCGTGGGGTGAGCGGTGGAGCCGACCTTTCGGCACCCCGACCATCAACGAGGCGTGGTTTATCAGCGGCGCGTCCGCTTCCGGCAAGAGCAGCTTTGTGATGCAGCTCGCCAAGGAACTCTGCAACTACGGAATGACACTCTACTGTTCCTTCGAGGAAGGTGTGAGCCAATCGTTCAAGGAGCGTGTCGAGCGATTCAAGATGGGCGAGGTGCAAGGTCGGTTCCGGGTTGCGACGAGCGATACCTATGATGAGCTTATAGAGCGACTTGCCAAACCTAAAAGTCCCCACTTTGTGATTGTGGACAGCTTTCAGGTGGCAGGGTGGACATACGACCAAGCAAAGCAGCTGATAGACCGTTTCCCGGCAAAGAGTTTCATCTTCATCTCGCAGGAACACAAAGGTCAGCCAATGGGCAAAGCTGCCGTGCGGCTCCGCTACATTGCCGGGATCAAAGTCCGGGTGGTAGGTTACAAGGCATTTTGCCAAGGACGATTCACCGAAGATCCCGGCAGCTATTATGTAGTGTGGGAAGAAGGTGTTTTAAGAACTTCAAACAATATCGGATAAATGAGTACGAAAAAAGAAATGATAATACTTGAGCCGAACGGACGCATCCGAAAAGAAGGGTTCTGTTCCCGGCCAATGACCTGTCCGTACTGCGGCGGCAAAGGTTTCTTCATGGAGCGATTCCTGCCTTATGCGGATATAAAAAAGGATTGTCCCGACTGTGAAGGAACAGGCGAGGTAATCGCCTTGGTAACGATAGATTGGAAACCGAATAAACAATAAATAACATGGCACAAAACATCAATCAGGTCTTTCGTCAGTTAGGCCGATCCGAAAAAACTCAATTCATCGAGAAGAACCTTGAGTATGCCTCTGAATGGGCAATCGCCGAATATGTGGACACATATTTCTTAGGAGTGGCAAAGCACCTGCCTGAAGAGACTCTGATGGCAATGCTTCACTATAAACAAGAACAGAGCAAGAACGATGAAACAACAGGTAACTAACTTCGGGCGGTTCTACTCCGCCTTTCACAAGCTCACCATTCATGGCGAGCCGGACGAGGCAAAGCGTCAGTTTGTGTTGCAGTACACTGCCGGACGCACCGACTCCCTCAAGGAGATGACCCGGAAGGAATATGACGACCTCTGCATAGCCATCGAAGGCATGAACGGAACGAGAGATGAACTCAAGCGTCGCCGGAGCATTGCCCTCAAGCTGATGCAGGAACTTGAAGTTGATACGACCGATTGGGCGCAGATAAATGATTTCTGCCGCCACCCCCGAATCTCCGGGAAAGCCTTCGGGCAGCTCTCGATCGAGGAACTGATGGAACTGGCCACCAAACTCCGCTCCATAAAGCGCAAGGGATGGCAGCGCAAGAAGTCAGAACCGACGCAAGCCCCGGAAACACCTCAGCAACGTATAACATATCTCATAAACCTTGCCGCTCCCGGCATGACAAGCTACAACTGAAATGAAGCAAGTAATAAAACAAATCGAAAACTACATTCAGCTCCACACCTCGGACATGGAGAACGGTGATTACATCGAACTCCTGCGAGAGATAGCTGAATGGGCGACGAACCAAGCCAACCTCGTCGAATTCCAATGTGAAGAGTTAATTCCCACCGAAGAATAATCACCCTTTAAAATCATAATTATGGAACAAGTTCAGATGTCCGCCGAAGAGCGGAAAGAGTTCGAGGCTTTCAAAGCCGAGCGCGAGAAAAAACGTCGCGAAGAAGAGCGCAAGCAGCAGCGTCAGCAGTATGCAGCTCTTGTCGATGACGAGATTGCGGCCACCATCCCCAAGCTACGGGAAGTGAGTGAAATGCTCAAGAATGCCAAGGATAAAATCTTTGGCAACTTCGAAACCATTCTCAAGATGAAGGCCGAGATAATCGGAGCCGCACGTGATGGACAGTGCAGCCATACATTCACCAACTCCGACAGCACCCTCCGCATCATACTCGGAGTCAACTGCATCGACGGATACCGTGATACGGTAGAAGACGGCATCGCAATGGTTAAGACATACATCGAGAGTCTTGCCAAGGATGAGGCTACCAAGTCGCTGGTCAACGCCGTACTGCGCCTTCTCAGCCGTGACGGGCAGGGTAACATCAAGGCAAGCCGAGTCCTTCAGCTCCGCAAGATGGCTGAGGACAGTGGCAATGAACAATTCCTTGAGGGTGTTCGTATCATCGAGGAGTCATATCAGCCCACAGTCAGCAAGAAGTTCATCCGCGCCCAATATAAAGATGATAAGGGTGCATGGCGTTACATTCCACTCGGCATGACAGATGTCGATTAAACCGATAGGCTATGAAACGAGAAATATCAAGACCACCCAAGGTCGCCCTCTGCCGGGTCTGCAAAGGCACCGGCAGGGTGGCCGGGGATGAGGAAGGCGAGTTTCACACTTGCCTTCAGTGCGAGGGCAGCGGCAGGGTAACCGTGAGCTGCGAGATGACATTGGATATCAGACCGTATAAACCCCAACACTCTAAACGACACTGACGCATGGGTAAGAAACCCGGAAAGAGTTATCAAAAGAGAGTTACAGACATCAACAGGATATATGACCTTCACGCCAAAAAGGGAATTCCCAACCGGGAAATATGGCGCAGGTACATATATCCTGTGTATGGTATCTGTGAGCGTACTTTTTACAACCTTCTGAAGGCTCCGACAAAGCCGGGTTTCAGCGAGACCTTACCCGATTTACCCAATCTTTTCGATATGTTTAAAGACACGGACGATGGCGAATAATTATGACCAGATAATCAAGAACATTCTCCGCGACATACAAGTGGAGATGACCGATGAGTTCGACCGCAATTTTGAGCGACAGGCTTTCTTCTCTGAGGCTTGGCAGCGCAGAAAAAGCCCCACCCGCCCCGGAGGTCATATCCTCGTCGATACCGGTGGCCTTCGCCGCAGCATCATGAGCTATGAGACCGAAAACAGCATCGTGTTTCGTAGCGAACACCCGGCAGCGGCCATTCACAACGAGGGCGGTGAAATCAAGGTCACAGCCAAAATGAAACGATTCTTTTGGTATAAATACTATTCGACCACCGGCTCTTTCGGCAGACGCAAGGATGGCTCACAGCGTAAGGATAAGAGGACTGTTCAATTATCAACCGAGGCAGAGTTTTGGAAATTCATGGCCTTAATGAAAGTCGGCTCAACCATCAAGATACCACGCCGACGATTCCTTGGAACCGCCCCGGAGGTCGAGCAGACCGTCAGGCAAATTATCGAAGAGAACATCACCGAATTTTTCAACACCGATTTCGATATTATAGAACGATGAGAAAAGAACTTTACAACAAAATCAAACAGCGTCTGACACTCTTATGCGTCAACGCCGCCGGGGAGTATTACGAGGCTCCTCTTGACATGGACGATGATGTACGCTTCCGTGCCATCAAACATATCGACCTGTGGAACCGAAACGTGGAATTCATCGAACAGGAAGCCGCATGGGAGCGTCCGGCTGTGTTCATCGAATTCGAGCCGATACACTGGACATCTATCGTGCCGGGCATAGAGTACCGTGCAGAGGCAAGAGTGCGACTGCATATCGTGACTGATTGGGCTCCTGCCGTAGCCGATGGTTCCGACGGTTCCGGCAGATTCTTTGAGTTGCCGGATAAAATCCACGATGTCCTTGCCGGACTCAATGGTGCAAACTTCAAAGATTTCACCCTCGAAGAATCGCATACAAACCACGACCACGAGGATATCGTTGAAAGCATCGAAGTATATAACTTTATCGCGTTCAAACATACAGCCCAATAAACGCGCTGTGTCGCGTATAAATGAGAGAGCCGTTACCTTTATCGGGTGACGGCTCTCTTGCGATATATGGGCGAGAAAAAGGCCTTATGCGGCGTTGTCGGGAGGAAGGTCGGGTATCGTGAACAGCATGATGTCCGTGTACCGGGCATTGTAGTTCATCGTCGCTTTAAACTCCCTCCTTTGACAACGGGCAAACGGGTCGCCGAGCGAGGGGTGGCGACCCATCCACTCGCACAGTTCGACAATGCACGATTTCTCGGAAGTAAAATAAATGAAGTTGTGTCCGGGCAGAACCGACAGCACATCGAGGTAATCGGCGAGTCGCCAATACATACGATAGGTTCCGACATCGGTGGAAAGGTATGGCGGATCAACAAGGAACACCACACCCGGAGTGTCTTTAAATCTCTCGAACAGTTCCCGGTAATCACAGGATTCTATCTCAAGACCGGCGAGATAATCCGGGCAGGGAGCATAGTCGCTCTTACGGACATTGTTATACAATACCTCGGAGCGCATATCTTCGATGCTCAGTTTATACTTCATAGAGAACATCAATGAAGACGAGAGCGTGATGAAGTCGAGATAACCGGACTCCTGTTCCTCCTGTTCGAGCAGTTTGAATATCTGCTCGCGAGACTCACCGGTGATAGGCTTGTGCCTGTCGAAACGGTCTGAGATAGGCCGTATAAGGGAGAGTAGCCGGTTGGTGCGCCCGATATTGTTGATGCGGTGTCGGTAGTTGTCGAAGTCGTTGTAGATCACCCTTGATTCCGGGTGGTAATATTTGGTGATGTGGGACAGTAGGCCGGAGCCGCCGAACAGATCGACAAAGACCGTACCGGGTGGATACTGTTTGATTACTTCGATGAAATGCTTTGCAAACATTCGTTTTTGTCCTACGAATGGAAGCGGAGCGGAAAGGTATAATGTATGTGGATGATTGGATGTCGCCATTTTTTGATTGTTTAGACAATGCAAAGTTAGTGTACAGGCGACCGCAGCACACTATCGACGTGACGAATTACACTGCAGCCGGATTGCAGTCGCTTTGGAACCGCTTGATTAGAGTATATACCTTGCGCTCTGATACTCGATAATTGGTGGCAAGGCAAGCCACCGCATACGACACCTTTTCCCCGTCGGCAACCATTTTGTTGAAGTCAACAAAAAGGTCGATGTAGTCGGCATCCTCAAGTCTAATTCCGGATTGACGGAGCCTGTTAAGCAGTTCCCGATCACGGCTCTTTCATTTAACCTAAAATAAATAGCATATCTTCCCTTACCCGGTTCATTGAGAATCGGGTAATTTTTCCATGTCTGTATATCAAAGAGTTATTCTGGTATCAAAATCTTATTTTTTTCACTTTTGACTTAAAAATCGAATCAGTCTGGTAAAGCTCATCGAGATATGTCTGATCAGTTCGGCTATGCCTTTATTCTTATCTGATTGTTTCTTGCGAAGTCCTTTCCATATTGAGAACACCGAGTAAACTATTCTTTGTATGGTATCGAGGTTTCTGGCGGCTCTCGTCGACTTGCGTTTTATATTGTCCTGCTGAAGATTGTAGTCCAGCCCCCAGTGCATACTTTCTATTGACCAATGGTTGCGCACGAAGATTCCTGGCTTCGGAGTATGCGTAGGCATACTGCTGACGTACAGGCGTTTTTCTGAGGTGTGTACTCCTGTTGACTTTTTGACTGTGGACGATTCATACTCTATGATGGTCATGTTTCCGCCCCATTTCTTCTTGTCTGCGATAATGTCCAGTCCGTCATATACGCGGTAGGTTCTCGTCTCTATCCTGCCGTGGGCCAGTTCGGGACCTTCGGTGTAAGAATATACCGGTGTGTGTTCCACTAGCCTGTCCTCAATGCCGTATCGCAATGACGGCTGGTTGGCTTTGAGTTCTATCAGAAAGTCTCCGCCTTTCTTTCTGATTTTCTCGACAATATCCTTCTGCATAGACATTGCGTCGGCTGTGACAATCTTTCCTGCGACATCTATTTTATCAAGAAGTATCGGTATGGCCTTTATCTCGTTGCTCTTTTCCTGACAGGCTTCGGTGGCGATTGTTATGCCGGTGCTGAACGAATAGGCAGAGACGATATCCGGGCTTCGCCCGTTTTCCTGAACGGTGCCGCGCTCGGCTTTGCCGTCAATGCAGATTATTTCAATGATGCGGCTGGCGCAAGTAAGTCTTTCAAGGAATATGTCTGCGAACTGCTGCATCCTGTCGGCCATATCCATATCGTTGATGCCGTTCTCCACACGGCAAAGCGTGGCCTCAGATGGTACGCCGTTCCTTAACAGGCCCATTTTGTGTAATTTGTTGAGGTTGTATCTGCCGAACTCCAATATCTCGGCTCGTCCGATGCATCCGGCCATACGTCCGAGTATCATCAGCATGATGATATCGTTGAGGCTGTGACGGAAATTGCCTTTGTCCAATCTACGGAAATCCGGCACGGATGAGGCAAACGCTCGAAGTTCTTCCATGATACTGCGCCTTGTGTCAAATTTATTGTGTACTTTTGCGGTATGATCAGGCGCATAGGCGTCAGTCGAACAGACTTGGTCAAGTGGCTTCATTTTTTTTGGCGTAACTCTTTGATTATCACCTATAAAGTTACTAAAAATCTGCCACTTGGCCAAATTTTCATTGCACTTATTTTCTTGAAAATCAGAGGTTAAAGCCTCTCCACCCGTACTGCTCTCGCTATAAAATAACACATTTGTCGAGAATGAGACGAAATCTTAAATGAAAGAGCCGTGGTTCCCGATTGAATTTCAGTATTTCAAATATGGTCATGTCCCGAAAAATTATTAAATTTGCAGCGTCTCACTTATAAAACACCCGCGTAGGGAAGCTCAAGGAGGACTTAATGCCCCCGGCGAGCTTCCCTACGCGGGTTGTGTTAAAAGTAAGTGAGACGACTATTAACAGGCCGGGGGCATTTTTATGCCCTCCCCCGATGGGCAGATGGGTCAGTTCACTCGGTAGAGTTCCAAGTCAATCGCATCCTTGGCATTCCAACCGTCGAGCAGCGTCTTCTGAACGAACTGCATTGCGCCGGTGTAGAAGGCTGTCAAGGTGTCAAGGGTCTCGAAGGTGACATATTCCGGATTGTCATCATCTCCGAGCTTGAAGGTTACGGGCAATGTCGCTCCGGCAGTCTGAACCGCGAGGTCGTAAGCGGCCTTATAGTTAAACTGATTTTCGGTGGAGAGCCACACCATTTTGCCATCGTATCGATAGCCGGAGAGAATTCGGGAATCGGTCTGAGAGTTTATCCAACCGCTGATGATGGATTTGATTTCCTCCTCGGATGGCTTATGGTTGAATTCTTCCTCCATGTAAGAGGTGATGCCGGATTCATCGACGGACACGTCCCAACGGACACGCCATTTGTTTCTTACCGGGTTTGTACACTCAAGCAGAGCGACATCGGGATTGCCTTGGACTCGTTTCATGTTTAAGTAAAGACGTATTTGGTTTTACCTTTGCCGAAGGTCTCCGCCTTGATGGTGGTCTCGAAAGGGAAACCGTCCGGCATTTCACTAACTTGTTGGAGGATGTTTTTCATCTCCTCCGAGTTGGTGAAGAACTTCTTCTGTTCACCGTTCTGCTCGATGGCGACAACGCAGCGGTCTTCACCCTGCGAGGTCTTGACACCCATCTCGAAGTCGCGGACTACGATGGGAAGGTTCACCAGTTCCCGGATACTTACCACCGCTCCGGGGAATCGCTTCTTGCCGTCATCAGGCTTGTAAGCGACATTGAGGTCTTTGAATGATTTCATTTCTATGCCTGTTAATTTGTTAAAGAGATTATTACATTGCGCGTGCTTGGCCATTCCGTAGAACGAGGCAACAAGCACACGTCGTCTTTTACGACTTTTCACCTCGCCCATCTTCCGGGCGAACTTTTTCTTTATGCGCTTGCGGATGAGCGCATGGTCGGGATAGATGACGTATCCCAAAAAATCAATACCCTCGGTTACCGGGAAGACACGCTCGTTATATTTTATCTTGAGTCCGATGCATTCCACGCACTCGTGAATGATGTCCCGGATTCTCCACAGTTCCTCTTTGGTAGAGGCAAGAACGGCACCATCATCACAGTATCGATAATAGAAAGGCACTCCGAGACGGTCTTTAAGAATGTGATCGAGGTGAACCGACAGTAGCAGGTTGCAAAGTCCTTGGGAACTTCTCAAGCCTATACTCACCCCGGAAGGCATCATACGGATGAACCGCTCAAGTATCACAATCAATTTCTCATCCTTGAAGATGCGCCGGACGCAATTGATAATGGACTGCTGACTGACGCTCTCATAAAACTTTGAGATGTCGAACTTGTAGCAGAACCGGGTCTCATCCGGGTGTTCCCGGAGATCACGCTCGATGTAAGCCTTGAGGTCGTGCATACCGCGACCTTTGATGCTTGCCGAAGTCGTGCGGATGAAGCGGCGTTTCAGATGCTCATCGACAACAGACATCACAGCATGGACGGCGATGCGGTCTTTCATCGTGAGAACCTGTATGTGCCGTTCTTTGCCGCCCTCGATGATTGTGCGTTCCCTGTAACCACCGGCGATGAAATAGCTGCCGTCGGCAATCTGAGCCGAGAGTTCCGCTATCACCTCCTCCCGGTGTGCCAATAGCCAACGACCCTGTCGGCTCCGCTTCCGGCTTGTGCCTCGCAGAACTTGGTCGAATGACTGTGCCATATTTGGATAAGCGACAATCTCCTCTATGATATGTCCTTCTCGACGCATGGTGCGGAGCGTTTTAGAAATTTGTAACAACAGGCTCCTTGAGCCTTCCTTCTCTGAGTCCGGGTTCTTCGAGCTTTCGCCTACCAAACCCTACTCGTTCACTTGGTGTTCCGGCTTTCCGGCTTTCGCCGCTGTTGCCGAGGCTCATCCCTCTCGGCACCTCGGTGGGAACACGTTCCCGGTGATGTATGCCGATTGTTGGTTGTCCAGCCGCGAGCCGACATTCGTGTTCGCATTCGAAGCATCGTTATTCGCATTCGCGTACGACACGCCGCCATTCGCATTCGCGTTGTTGTTGCCGCGATAGACCACACGGCCTATTGAGGGACTCTGCCTTTTGAACTGCAAATTTACTCATAATTTGGCGTTCAGCAGTGAACATATCAAATTATAAGCCAAAACACAGCGGCGATGGCACCTCCGGCAACGGTAAGAATCCAATCGACCCAATCCCAATAGCAGCCGTGTAGCCTGTCTTTCAACTCAAGACATGACGCCGCCACTACCGAGGCGTATATGGCCGGGATAGCACCAAGGGCAAACAGCCCTACGAGAAGACCGCCAATGAGGTGCTTGTAGCGGTTGGAGGTCTTGAGGAATAATAAAATCTTGTCCATAAACTTTTGTATGTCAGAAATTGTTTGTATTTTTGCATTCAAGAATCGCACTGTGTGTGGGCTAAACTTGCGTAAAGCATAAGGGGTCGCCACAGTCGGTTCTTTTTTTATTGTATGGCATCTGTTATCGAATACAGGAATCGGTCATGTCTGATTTTGCCGGTACGCGATATGATGTCGGTCTCTCCGACATTGAGATAGACCTTCCTGCCGTGCAGTTCAGCCTCATAGTAGTAGAATCTCTCGATGCGGTCGCGGCGTGGTTTTGATTTCGCCACTTTTTTTATGAATTTCGCTCCGGCCAAAAGAGAATCAAGCGAGGCGAGATCATCTTTAGTCAGTACGGAACTTCTCCCGAAAGTATCGGCATATAAATGCTTGTTCCCATATTTGGAGAATCCGACATTCATAGGATGGCCGTTGCCGTTGACAGAAATTTTCTTTGTAAGGAGCGGTTCCATCTCACGCATATAATGCTTTTTGACAACGGCACTTTCGGATTTTGAAAGGTCGTTGTAACACTCATTTATAATGGCACACGCCTCGCACAGACTGTTCATCGGCCTAAATGCGAATTTCCGTTTGTTTATATCGCAGTCCCGGCAGCGGCGTATAGTGTATGGATTGTAGTCCGGCACCGTCTTTTGCTCAAGTCCGGGATTGAATCGGAATATTCCTTTGCTGTCGCGTTGCAGAGCCTCGTCGCCAAGCCTCATCGCCTCCGCGTGGGATGTCGCCGGATACTTTGACTTGCGAACCTGTACGACAGTGCATCGGCAGTTCCATCCATTCGGAGGATAGAACTCCGCCCAAAACGGGTCAGACGGAGGCAGGGTCACACCATCGAGGGCGGCGTGTTCCGGGCGAACCTTATCATCCTTTTGAGTTCGGTATTGGAGATTGTATCGGTCTCCATCCTGCATGAATCCTTCCCATTTAGCAGCCATTTCTGCCGAAGCGGTGACAAAGTTATACTCAGCCCGGAGGTAGTTTGCATTATAGGTTTGGTCGATGCTTCGAACATCGTTCAAAAAGCGTTCAAACGATTTTCGTTCGCCGTTCTCATCTACAAGTGAGGGGAAAGCCTCGTTGAGTTCGTGGAATGTTTTAATGCCAGAGAAAATAAAGTCCGAGCGGTGGAGCCTTTTGCGCATGGCATCGGACATCTTGACTTGCTCGAATGACGAGTCAAGGGCAGACGCATGGCTCTTGATGAATTCCCGGACTTGCGGAGTGGATAGAATATCGATGGAGAGCTGCGCACCTTCAGTTTTATACACAGCCTTCATCATTCCGTTGAACAGAACGGAGAGCTGCTTGCGTATTTCGTCCTCACGCTCTTTGCGCCCGGCCATGAACACCTCCGGCATATCCTTGAGCAGACGGGCATAGCGTTCATGCAGCCCCACATAGTCAGTGGGGCTTAGTCGAAAAAAGGTCTGCCGTTCTTTTGCTTGCCCTTATCATCCGCCTTCGTGTCATCGCCATCTTCCCCATCACCTCCGGGTGGTATGATTGGTGCGGTCTCCCGACGGTCTCCCACAGGCATGCCGTATTTGTCGGCAAAGTATGAAGGGTCAACATCGAAATTGTTGAGAACCATAGTCTCGTATGCAATCTGTTGTTCCGGGGTATAATCCACTGCATCGTCCCATTCAAAGCGCAAGCCTTTGAGGGGGAAACCGTGCTTGATCATCCGGGGAATAAGCTGATTGTTCACGATGTCGCGGAGCATATCGCGGTCGGACTCCACAAGGTTCTCGAAAACCTGCAAGTGTGTTTCTGACTGCGACAGTGAAGAACCGTCCTCAATGGTCATGGTCTGGCCGATGGTCAGTTTCGACAGTTCCGAATTGGCACGGTCAATGCGCTTGTCATATACATTGAAGGCATCGCCTTTGCCGGATTCGACAAACTGAACTTCCGTCTCCATGCCGGTCACCATGCCGAGATTGCTTCCGGCTTCCTGTATCATCTGCTCAAGGCGTTTCCACTCCTTTGGGTCGCGTGTTGTTGTCTTTGCGACACGCATAGGCATACCGAATATTTCGGCAAAGGCATCCCAAAACGCGAGTGCGTTCTTTTTGGGTATTGTCTGTTGTGCCGCTTTGAGGAAGAGTCCGAGATCATCGGGTTGTCCGGCTTCTATCAACCAATCCGAATATGGCCTTTCGTGGTAGTCTATGCCCGAAGTCCAGTCATCCCCTACATTTTGGACACAGCGGTGATACTCCGAGATAACGTGCTTGCGAGGTATAAGCCGGACACCGTCATAAGACAGGCACCCGTCCCCGTCCTGCGTGAGCTCTCCGAGTTCAATCAATGAGTGGCCGAACCACAACGAATCGTGGCACAGGCGCAGAAGCTGTTTGAACCAGGATTGATCGAAATAATGCATGGCAGACTCATCCTCGTCGCCGGATTCATTGACGAGCTTAAACGAGCGTGACATTACGAACCCTCGCCGCTGCTCGATACAGCCGGAGAGGTGGAGGTCAACGGCAACGTCCCTGTAAATGTCATAAAGACGCTGCCGGTTAGGGTTGTCAACATTTATTGCGAGCTGCCATGCCGCCCTCCAATCCGCTATGTCCTTTCGCGTCAGTGCATCGGTAGTCCGATGTATGTCCATGACGATGCTCTGAAACTTTGCCCGGTCTTTCGGCTTGGCAAGATTCAGTTCTCCGTATGGGGTCTGGAGTATCATGGGGTCGCTCTTTTTGGAGCGGAAGTTCTCAAGGAATTTGTCGAGTACGCCCATAGTATTACCAATTATGACGGAGCCGTGGCTCCGAGTGAAATATTGTGCCGTTCATGACGGGAGTGTGCTCTTCCTCAATCAGCGGCAAGTCCGGGATGATTTTGCCTGACTGAACACCCTCAAGCCATTCGATAGCCCGTTCATAACGCTCCTTGCGTATCTCGATACCCATCTTCTGAGGGAGTGAGGCAACAAGATGATAGAGGGCTATGTCGGCAGTCCGCATGACAATAAGCCTGTTCCGGGCATCCCCTTCGGCTGAAAAAATCGCCTCGCAATCATAGACAGGACGCAGATACCCGGAGATTTCCTCGATTGCCTCAAGTTCCGCGTTGGCGCGGTTTTCCTCAGAGGCACGTGAGATAACCTTGAGCGCATCTTCGCCTATGACCACGGCGTAGTCGGTGTCGGTGATAAACATGATGCTGAAGTTAAGTTGTTACGAAAAGAGCGTGTCTCTCGATATCCTCGACGGTCACGCCTTTGCGGAACCGTTTGCGCTTGATAAGTTCCTTGATTGTCTGTTTCGGGACGACTTTGAGAGAGCCGCCGAGGTTGATGACGTAATACTTCCTGCCGAACAGTCCGGCGAGTTTTTTTGCTTTGCGCACGGCTCTCTTGAAACGCCATGCGGCATAATACTTTTTGATGGTCTTGAACATATCACCATGAATTTTTAGGGTGCCGACGCGGTATCGACACCGGTTTGAATGTCTCTTGTCTCGTGCTTCGCTGTAGAAACCATATAGCACCTTCGTCTGCGTCCGGCGCGTCATCATGGACACGGGAGCCACGTTCAAGTGCAAGAGTCTGCTCTATGCCTACCTCCATGTCCGGGGTACCCTTGAGAGCTTCGTTGTAGAATACGAATCCACGCTCCCACAGAGGCGAGACCGCCTCGATGCGTTGAATCTTCTCTGGCTTTTTTCGGGTGTCCGGCATGATTGGCAGCTGATAGCCGCGAATGTTTCCTTCAGTCGCAAACTCATCGAGGATAATATCCTGCATAAAATTCGCCTCCATATAGAATGTCACTACGACATTCTCCGGCAAACTTTCATAGAGGTTGTATAGCCAACGCACCATCCCGGAAACGGTATCCTGTCGGACGTATGTGTCGATAAGGTGCAGCTCGGTTCCTATCTTACCCCACAGGCGACACGCCTTGTAGTCATTGGCTGTGGTCGACTTGAAAGACGGGTCGGTGTAGCAGACAAGCATATCGTACTTGTCGAGTTTGGGCATACGCTTGAACCGAATCCATTCATGCCTGAAGATGGTGCCGTCCGTGATGGGGTTGTGCATCATCTCCTTTTCCCATGCCCTGTATCCGACAAAATCCTTATATTCCTGTGCTTCCTCCTTAGTCCATTTTTCAGCCCATACAGGGTTCCCATCGCTGTCAACGGCCTTTATCTCGGACACATGAACACCTTTGGAAGCGGCAATATTGGCAAGCACAGAGTTTTTGGAGATAAGGTTGCCGACCATGATAAAACGACCACGGCCAACGTCGAGCGCACCGAACAGAGCCTCCTTCACCCAATCGGTCAAATCTTTTATACGCTTTTCATTCCGGCATATCTCGTCATCGTCCAAGTCATCGATGACAATATAGTCCGGGCGAGCCTCGCGGTCACGGAGACCACGGGGAGACTGTCCACGGCCAACAGCGAGGAACTTGGCACCGCCCTTGGTCTTGAATTCCCCCTCAAGCCAAGAACCGAGGTTTTTTTGCTCGCCGAAGTCAGCGATCAATTTCTGATTGAATTCAAGTTCGGCCTGTAAATCGCCGAGCAGACGTATTGCGTTGTCCTCGGACTTGCCGACGGTTATCATAAAATTGATGAGTCTCTTCGGTTGGAAAATAAGCCAAAGAGGAATGAACACACCGATATGGGTTGACTTGGCATGACCTCTCGGCCATTTGAACACAGCCTTGAGGTTGGGGGTATTCCTTATCTTCAGAGCGGCCTTCGTGTGGAATGGAGCGTTGTGTATCGTCTTGATGATCTCGCCGGTTGTCTTGTCGCGCAATGTAAGGAAATGGGCGAAGTAATACTCGCAGAACTCGTCATAGTTCGAGAGCAGCCGCTTTATGCGCCTGTCGCGTTCAACCGGGGTCTCTTTGGCGATAGCCATAGACACAGCCGTCAGCGTCTGAACCTCCCGGCAATGTTCCTGCCACCGTTCAAACGCCTCCTTCTGCTCTTTTGTCCATTTAGTCGCCATAGCAAACGAGAGTTCCCTTGTTAAAAGATTCTATGAGGAACCCGTCCTGCAACCTGTTTACAGTCTTGATAAGCTCAAGTGTGATCTCTGGGTCTGTCTTAGCACGGAATTCAAGATATTTCGAGAAGGCGGTGAATACTTCTATTGCCGCCACGACGTTAGCCTGTGACTTGTCAAGTTTATCAATGGCGGCTGTCAGTTTGGACAGCTTGTCTCCGAGACTGTCGATAAGGTTGAGGTCGCCGGAGGCGTTCACTTTGTCAAGAAGGGTGTTTGTGGCAAGCAGCAGCTTCTTGATCAGTTCCGGGCGTGATATTGTTTTTGCCGCACGGGTTTCCTTCCATCCGTCGGCGGTACACCATTTCGATATAGTTACCCTCGATACGCCGACCATGTCCGCGATCTCGGTCTGCTCCTTCCCGGACATATACAAGGTACGGGCAAGGTCTTTTTTTCTTTCGAGTTCTGCTTTTGTCATGTTGATAATGATTTTGCGCGGTTACATTTCGGCAAGCATGATGGTGTCGAGCCGAAAAACTATGCAAATTTGGAGAGTTCACGCCTAAGAGCAAAAAAAGTGTGCAACGGTTTCATACAAGTGTGCAACCGTTGCACACTTTCTTGTCGGGCAGAGGATTACGTCGTAATATTGCACCGAATTTCAAACGCAACGACCGCAATGGGAAAAAGAGTAAGAATGACTGATGACAGTCTCAACAGCCACGGAAGCCGGGTATTGACAGCCGGGTGTGACACCGCACAATATGAGCGGAACCCTGTGCTGCTGTACATGCACGAGCGCGGCAAGGTCATCGGTTACATGAAGGACATCGAGGTCAAGAATGGCGAGATCAGCGGCGAGCCGGTCTTCGACTGCGCGACTGAATTGTCCAAGCAGTGTAAAAAACAATGGGAGGTAGGTTCTCTCCGAATGGTCAGCATCGGAATCGATGTCCTTGAGCTTAGTGAAAAGCCGGAACATCTCGTTGCCGGGCAGACTGCGCCGACCATTACGAAGAGCAAGATCTTCGAGACCTCCATAGTTGACATCGGAGCCAATGACAATGCCATAGTCATGCGCCACAACGGAAAGCAGATAACGCTGGGCAGGGACAGCGAAAATCCCCTGCCTATGCTCAGTAATAAACCTCAAACAACAAAACAACAAATGGAACTCAAGACCATCGCCCTCAAACTGGGTTTGCCGGAAACGGCTGACGAGACCGCCGTGCTTGCAAAAATCGGCGAGCTGAACCTTACTGCCGCAGAAGTGGAGCAGCTCAAAAAAGACAAGGATGCGCTGACTCTCTCGCAGGTTACTTCTGCCGTCGAGACCGCCATCAAGGAAAACCGTCTCACACCCGATAAGAAGGAACATTTCATCAACCTTGGCAAGACAATCGGCATCGACAGTCTCAAGGCGACCCTCGACGCAATGACCCCGGCGGCAAAGCTCAGTAAAACCATCACTCCGTCTAACGGTAGCACACCCCCTGCCGGTCAGAAGACCTACAACAAGTTCCGCGAGGTTCCCGAAGATGAACTCCGCAAAATGCGCAGCGAGAATCCGACAGAATATCGCCGTCTCTTCAAAGCCGAATATGGCTACGATTGCAACATCTAACCAAAAATATCAACAATGATGAAAACAGCATCCAAAACCATCTGCGCTCTGCTTTTCAATATGCTCATGGGCGCAATCATCGCAACGCTTCTCGGCGTTCCCCCTCTCGTCGGTATGCTCTTCATGGTGGCCATAGGCATCACCATGAGCTTCGCGCCGGTCCCCAAAGGCGCACTCCGTGCCGGAGTCTATACCGAGGTATGGACAGGCGAGCTTGTGAAAGGACTCCGCGAGTTCCTAACAGGCTCATGGCTCGACGGTGTTCCTGACCAATCGTCTATCGTCAACAACGATGTCATCCACCTTGTAGAAGTGGGTGTTGACCCCGATGTCCTCATCAATAACACGACCTATCCGATTCCGCTTCAGGCACTCGAAGATAAGGATATCGCCATCTCGCTCGACAAATTCCAGACAAAGGTCACTCCCGTCACCGACGATGAACTGTATGCCATTTCGTATGACAAGATGTCCCGTGTCAAGGAAAGCCATGCCAACGCCCTCAGCGATGCTAAATTCGCAAAAGCGGCACACGCACTGTGCGCACAGGAGAATACAGACAAGACACCCGTCCTTAAGACTACCGGCGCAGCAGACCCCACAACAGGCCGACATCGTCTTACCCTTAACGACCTAATCAGTCTGAAAGAGGCTCTCGACAACCTCAAGGTGCCGGCCTCGAATCGTCGTCTTGTCCTTTGCCCCGACCATGTAAACGACCTGCTGCGTTCCGAGCAGACATTCCGTGAGCAGTTCAATATCAACCGCAATACCGGCACTGTCGGCAATCTGTATGGCTTTGACATCTATACTTACGGAGACAACCCTGTCTATACAACCGCCGGTAAGAAAAAGGCAGTCCAAGCAGCTGCAAGTGCAGGTGAATTCCAGTGTTCATTTGCCTTCTATGTTCCCCGTGTGTTCAAGGCTACCGGCTCCACAAAGATGTATTACAGCGAGGCTTCGACCGACCCCGAATACCAGCGTAATAAAATCAACTTCCGCCATTACTTCATCGCAATGCCTAAGAAGGCTGATGCCGGTGCTGTAATGATGAGTGGCTATACCGCTCCGACTACAGGTGGCGGTACACAGACTGAAGGTAAGTAACGCATGGCAAGACTCAAGTATCTTGTAATTCACTGCACCGCCACCCCGGAGGGTCGTGATGTGTCCGCCGCAGACATACGGCGTATGCATTGCTCCCCGGTGAGTGCCGGTGGCAGGGGATGGAAGCAGGTAGGCTACACAGACCTGTTCCGGCTCGACGGCACAGTCGAGCGTCTTGTGAATAATAACGAGGATGCCAATGTCGATCCGTGGGAAGTTACCAACGGAGCCAAGGGCTACAACTCCATCAGCCGACACATCGTGTATGCAGGTGGCTGTGACGAGTCTATGAATCCGAAGGATACCCGGACAGCGGCTCAGAAAAAAGCAATGGCCGCTTACGTCCTCAATTTCCACCGCCGGTTCCCCGATGTCAAGATCATAGGACACCGCGACCTGTCGCCCGACCTTAACGGCAATGGCATCATCGAACCCTTCGAGTTTATGAAAGCGTGTCCGAGCTTTGAAGTTTCGGAGTGGCTTAAATCTATCGGCATCAACCAATAATCAACAAATCCGAGTGGCTATGACATTCAGTGAAATTCTTAACATACTTCTTGGCGGTGGCTTCCTTGCCTTAATGGTGGGTGTCATTACGCTCAAGGCGACAGTCCGAAAGGCCAACGCCGATGCCGAGAGAGCAAAGGCCGATGCCGAAAGTGTGCGCATCACCAACACTGAGAACGCCACCCGGATTCTTGTAGAAAACATCGTCAAACCTTTAAAAGAGGAACTCAATGCAACCAGAGAAGACCTACAGGCAACGAAAAAGGAGATGGCCTCTACCAAGAGAGAGATGGCGCGTCTCCGCAAGGCTGTCGAAGCTGCTTCCGGCTGTCCTCATTCCGATGGCTGTCCTGTGCTGCGTAAGTTGCGCGACAACCAAAAAGACACAGACGGAACAGATTCAGGCAGTGCAGACGGTAGAGAAGCACGATACCATAACAGTGATAAGGCAGATACACAAGGAGACGGTGCCGATGAGTCAGGCTCGGATAACCGTATCCGTGGACAGCCTCCTTAAACTCCCGGCAGGAGCGTCGTACCATAAGCGCAGCGGTCAAGCCGGAGCCGAGGTCTCCTTAAGAGGCGACACAATCTTCGTCACCGCGACCTGCGACAGTCTTCAGCGCGAAGTGGAATATTACGAGGAGCAATACCAAGCCACCCTCGAAGCTCTCGACAACCTCAAGGAGAGCGTTCAAACGGAGCGCGAACACCGTTCAAATCCAATTAAAATCGCATTGGCGGCATTTATTGCCGGACTGTTTGTCGGCGTACTCTCAACAATAATCATCTTATCAAAATCCCGATATGGAAAAAAATAAAAACTTCCTGTATGGCATCGGCTCGCTTGCTTTCGATGACTTTACGATGGGCTACATCGAAAAAGGCTCATTCGATTTCGGAGGCACCAAGCCGGAATCCGTCGATGTGGAGGCCGAGCAGGTTCCCGATGCGCCGGTTCTGACCCTGCTTCAGAAAAATGGTCAGATTGCCCCGACCTTCAACCTCATTCAGCTCAACTACGAGAATATCGCGGCTGTGCTCGGTGGCAAACTTATCGGCACCAAACCGAACTACACCGGCTGGGAGGCTCCTTCCGACCTCGTTCAAAAGTCCGGCAAGTGGACAATCAATCTCGTTTCCGGCCAAGTGATCACCATTCCCAACGGCACCATTCTCGCAAGCCTTGCCGGTAAGCTCACACTTACCGAAGTCGCAAAGCTCGAATGTCAGCTCAAGGTCAACAAACCGACCGATGGCTCTGCGCCATATTCCATCAAAGACGCTCCGGCTTCGGCAGGTTAGTAACGTATGAAGGACAAGACCATCAGAATGATCCAACAGGAGGCAGCGGAGGCACTCTTAAACGTGGGTGTCTCCCTCCCCCTGAAGGAGTTCCGGCTACCGTTCAGAAAACGACCGATAGTCTTTAGGGTGACGATGCGCCGCCCCTGCATGTCCGGCCAAATCGAAATTGCCCGGACTTATTTGTCAATGGGGGTCAAAAGCTCCGATATGGAGAAATTCTCCAAGGAAGAGCAGATGGAGTTCCTCGCCAAACATGGAGGCAAGATCTGTAGGATGATCGCCCTGACTCTTGGCCGAACAGTCTATGTGAAGCCGTTGACATGGTTCGTGCGCCATTTTGTCCGCTATGAATATCAGATAGCGGCTGTGAGGGAATTCGTCCGTCTCATGGGAACCGACCCTTTTATACCTATTATCAGATCAGCCGAGAAGACAAATCCGATGCGGCTGAGACTGAGCCAAAAAAAGAAGGGGAGTTAACGACTCACTACGAGAATTCCCATAGCCCCTTCGGATTCCTGTGGCAAGTGGCTACCGCCACGGGATGGACGATTGACTACATACTCCACAAGGTCAATTATCAGACACTCATCATGATGTTGAGCGATGCGCCCCGGTATATCGAGAAACGAACCTCAAAGCCGGAGGCCGGAGGTTCGGCAGAGGATGAAGCCAACGAAGTAGCAGGATTTTTCAGAAGCAATCTCTTACAATGAAACCGGTCGAAATAGAATTCTTGATGAAAGACGGACTGACTCCCGGCTTGAAAAACGCCGGGAGGATAGTCCGTCAGTTCTCCGATGACGCAGCAGCCGAGTTAAAGGAAGTGTCAGAGTCTCTCAAATTGCAGAGGCAGCACGTCTCGCGCCTTGAAAAGACTCTCAAGGAATTGGAGAAGGCATCCAAGAGTGCTGCGCCCGGTGCTGAGTGGAGCAAAGCCAAAGCTCGTATCGAGGAAGTCAGGAAGGAACTCGAAGACGAGAAAGCCGGACTTGCCGAGCTTGTCGATATGGAGAATCAGCTCAAGGCTGCGTCGGAGGGAGCGGATGTCTCCCTCCGGCAGCAGCTCCGCAATCTCACTCAAGAGATAGCCACACTCATGGTCGCGTATGCCCAACTCAGCGATGAAGAGCGTGCCACAGCCGAGGGAAAGGCTCTGCAACGTCATATCGAGGAGCTGACCGAACAGGCCGGTGTCTTGAGAGACGCGATGGGCGATACCACTGCGGCCATTAACAACGCAGCTTCCGACACACGAGGCTTCGATCAGTTGACGGGAGCCCTTCAGCTTGCCATCGACAGTTTCGGCTTGGCGACCGCCGGAGCCGAGATGTTCGGAGTCAGCCAAGAGGATTTGGTGGAGGCTCAGACAAAATTACAGGCAGCTCTTGTAGCGAGCAACGCACTCAGTTCCATTCAGAATAACTTGCAGAGGCAGTCTGCACTCATGCAGGGCATCGGAATTATTCAGACCAAGGCTGCTACTACTGCCGAAACGATAAAGACTGCCGCGCAGGGTCGCGGGGTTATTGTCACTAAGGCCGCTACAATCGCACAGGCGGCGTTTAATGCGGTTGCCAAGGCGAATCCTTATGTCTTGCTTGCTATGGCCTGTGTGACGGTCGTAGGGGCTTTGTATGCCTTTGCCAAGGGTAGTAAGGCAGCTCAGAAAGCAGAGGAAGAGCGTCAGGAACAAATGGAGAAAGCGCGTGAGGAGCAGGAGGAATTTGCCCGGACGGTAGCCACTGCTGCCGGAGAGCAGATTGCGTCTTTCCTCAAATTGAAACGTGCATGGGAGAACCTTGGAGACAGTTTCGATAAAAAGAAGAAGTTTATAACAGATACCAAGGAGGAATGGCGCAAGCTCGGTAAAGAGATAGACAACGTCAACGATATGGAGAAGATATTCCGTCAGCATACGAAAGATATGATGACGGCGATCATTCTCCGCGCAGAACTGAAAGCCTATGAGACCCGTATTCAGAATGTCGCAGACCAGATGGTCGAGAACATTGAAAAGAATAAAACATATAAATATGTTCCGGCGACTACCGAAACAAGATTCGTAGATCTGACTGAGGCCGAGAAAGCGGCCATCTCCGATCGGGACAGTGCCGGAAACTTTGTAACAGGCGGTCGTGGGGAACGAAATCTCCGAATGGTAAAAGGAGCCTCTTCATATTGGGCTCTTACTGACGAGGGTGCGCGTATTGTCACTCAGATGCGCAGGGATGCCGGTAATGCTTCGGCTTTGGCCGCTCAGAACAATGCCCGGACAAATGCCGAAAGGACTATTCAGGAATATATCGGTGAAATGAATCGACTGGCCGATCAACTTGATGCTACTATGGCAAATATTCCCGGTACAAATGTTGATCCGGATGGTGGTAAGCCGGACAAACCCGATAAGCCGGACAAACCCGACAAAGATGATCGTGTCGAGCAGGAACGTCGTGTCGCAGAGGAACTGCGCAAACTGCGATGGAAAAATCAGCAAGAGGAAATCGACCAACTTGAGGATGGTGCAGAGAAGCGTCGCCGTCAGATTGCCCTTGACTATGAAAAGCAGATGTCCGAAATACAGGATCAAGAGGATAAGTGGCGAGAGATGCAGAACGGCACGTTGTCGCCGGAGCAAACCGAGGCTATTGCCGAGGCTCGCCGTCTCGCCAACCAAGGTATGCAGAATGCCATTCGTGAGGTCGAGAATGACGAAGTTGCAAAGAACCGGGAAAAGCTCAATGAGCTGCTTGAGCAGTATAAGGACTATGATCAACGCCGCAGGGATATAGAATCATCCTATAAAGCCGATATGGAAACCCTCAATGCTGAACTCGCCCGGCTTGAATCGGAGGGATTGGACACCACCGAAATCAAGTCGGCAATATCAGCCCGCGAACAGGCTTACCGTTCCTCTATTTCATCGCTTGAGGGAGAAATATTGCAGGCAAGCGATTTCTATGACAAACTGTTCGGCACGGTATCCGACCGAGGATATAAAGTCCTCAAGGATTTCTATGCACAGGCAAAGGAGACTCTTGAGAATGCAAAGGTTGACGGCGACGGTGTCGAAATAACCATCCCGGTAAAGGATGCCGACGGCAAGTTTGTAAAGAAGGCGGTCAAAATAACAGTCGATGAGTACCGGCGAATGCTCAAGCAGGTGCAGGAAATCAAGAAGCAGCTTGAAAAGAATAATCCTTTTGCCGCTTTCAGGACTTCATGGTCTGAACTTAACAAAGCCATCAAAGAGGGAGGTGATGTGTCCGGCGCACTCAAAGACCTCAATGCAAAGGGGAAGGAAGTGACAAGTACCATACGGGGCTGGGGAGAATCCCTCGGCTCAGTGTTTGGTGATAACTTCAAGAACTCGATGAATGAGATTCTGACCTTCTGCGACGGAGCAATGGATATGGGTACCGGCATCGCGCAGATATGGTCGGGAGATGGAAAACCCAGGCTCGGATGACCCCTTAGACCAAGGTTGAATTGACCCCTGAAAATATTTTGAATTGACCCCTGAAAACGTTCTGGCCGACGGGGTCAATTTTATTTTGTCTTATCGGCTTTTTATAGCTTTAAGCTTACGGACGCTTTCGCCGGTAAGCGTGATTCGATGAGCAGTGTGGACAATGCGATCGAGTATTGCATCTGCCACTGTGGAGTCACCGATTGCTTCGTACCAGTCCAGTTCGGGGAGCTGTGATGTCACGATGATTGATTTGCGACCATGGCGGTCTTCGATGATTTCCGTAAGGTGTGCGCGTTCCTTGGCGTCGAGAGGCACCAGGAAGAGATCGTCGAGGATCAGGAGCTGCGTTTTTTCGAGTTTCTTGAGCTCCGTTTCGATTGTTCCTTTGTTTTTGGCGATTTTCAGGGTCCCCATCAGTTTGGATGCGTTCGCGTACAGTACGCGCATACCGGCCTTGCATGCCTCGTATCCCAGTGCTGTTGCCAGATAGCTTTTGCCCGTACCAGAACAGCCTGTGATGAACAGGTTTTCACCTTTACGGATAAAGTCCAGCGATGCGAGACGCTCCATCTGATTACGATCCAGGCCACGCGGAAGGTTATAGTCAATCTGCGCCACCGACGCGTCATCGTATCTGAAGTTTGCGTTTTTCACCAGGCGCTCAATATTGCGTGCGGCCCTGTAGTCCCATTCTCTGGATAACAGCCAGTTCAGAAAGCTGTCAGGTGTCATTGTCTCGGCGAATGTGGCCTGAAGACTTTCGGAAAACGCTGCCGACATGCCGTGTAAGCGCATACGGTGCATCAGATCCAGAGAGATGGAGTTGCGGTCTTTCTCCGCTGTTATTGGCGTGGTTTTATTGTTCGTTTCCATGTTGTTCGTTGTTGTTGGCTGATAGTTTTATGCTCGCGGCAAAATATTCTTTACCGCGTATGTTCCGGTGGGATGGTGTCTGACGGTCATTGCCGTCAGCATCAGCCCCCGGCAAATAATCTGCATCGGCTCCGGACTCAAGTATGTCCACCATGTCGCTGACACTGTAAAGGCGTGCGTCCATTGCCGCGGCGCATCCTGACACAAGCCGTTTCAGTCCATACTTTTTCTCAAGTTTCATGATGCCACGGCAGACTCTGAAGGCAAGTTCCGGATAACGCCTGTCCTCGATGACAGCACGCAGATAGTGCAATACGATGTTGTCGATCTGTGCAGCGCGTGAAAGCAGTTCCGCAATGTCGCTCTCGCAGCTCCCCTTGCGTCCGGGCAGATTGTGTGACGGTTTCGTTGTATATTCATACGGAGTATCGTTGCGGTGATGCGTCGCCACATGGGTAAAGCCATGAAAGATGTCGATCGTGTCAGTGTCGTAGACCAGTTCCACACGTTTGCCTACATATTGCACAGGCACACTGTAGTGATGCTTGTGCAGAGTTACGTAGCTGTTACGCTGTACTGTCGCGACAGCCCGCTGTTTCATCTGATAGCGGTTCGCAGGCAATGGCCGGAGATTGTCCCGCTCCACAGCCTCAAAGAGCTGACGGCGTGATTCCTTTCGACGCGTCAGATTACGCGCGTTGAACTTCTCCAGAGACCTGAGGATTGCTTCGTTAAGCGACTCCAGATTATGGAAAATCTGACCTTCAAGGTCTACGTACACAGACCGATACATCAGTTTTACTGCATTTTCCACCAGGGCCTTGTCCTTTGGATGCCGCACACGGGCAGGCACCACGGCGCAGCCGTAATGCTCGGCAAAGGATTCGAAGTCAGGATTTATGACCGGCTCGTCGCGGCCACTGCGCGTGACTGCAGATTTCAGGTTGTCAGGCACAATCGCACATGGTGCGCCGCCGTAGAAACGGATGGCGTTTTCGCAGGCCTTTATCAGATCTTCCTTCTTCTGCGTCCACACTGCCTCGCAATATGTGTAGTGGCTACATGGAAGTATCGCCACAAACACCTCGACCTTTCGTATCCCGGCTGTTGCCTCATCGACTATTTCCAATCTGTCTCCGGCAAAATCGATATACATCTGGTCTCCGGCGCGGTGCTTCACATGCCCGATGGCGTTGGTCTGCAGCATGAACTGCCTGAGTTTCATCCCGAAAGATGCCTTCAGATAGCCATCGGGATGGCCGGTATGATACTCTTCATACAACTTCTTGACCGTCATGCCCTTTCGAGAAAGTCGCGCCGCATAATCGGGCAATAGGGCTTCAAGCCAGACCTGCCGCTCCGACGGTTTACGTTCCTTTGCCCCTGGTATGGCAAATAGTTCCTGTAGCCGCGCATCACTCAGCGACGGCAGCTTCTCAGCGGGTATACCGCTGTCCTGATACATTCTCACATAGCGGCGCACCGTGTTCCGGGATATGTCAAAGGCACTACTGATGCCTTTTATGCCCATCCCTGATGCGTGACATAGGAGAATATTCTTTTATCTTGTGTTCATGTTTTCTTTGAATTATATCCCCCGTCGGCCAAAACGGAATTCAAAGATACATATAAAATCCCCTGCTGACATTACGTCGACAGGGGTCATTTTTATATTGGGCAAAAGGGTCAGTGATATTTTGGCTTAAGGGGTCAATTCAACCTGGTCTAAGGGGTCATCCGAGCCTGGGTTTTCCATCGGAGAGAGAAGCTTGGAGAAGATTATATAAATTCATTGTGAGGTCTGAATTTAAGATTTTACGCCGAAACAATACATTGCCACATCTCCGGCGCTTTCGAGCGGTGACAACGGTCTGTAATGACATAGAGGATGCTGTCAGCTTGTTTCATTAAAGCCAACAATTGTTGCTGCCAACCAATAGAGGTAAGCAAAAGGCGTAGTTCTCCCATGCCGCTTGTGTTCGCAAAAGCCAACAGCAGTAGCGGTCCACCTTTTTGAGGGCAGAATACGCTTTGTGTTCGGTTGCAAATCTTTGCAATCGGAACCTTTCTTCTAATGTTACATTGAGGTCACCTTACCCTGTGCTATCCTATTATATAATTATGCGCCAGATGCTTGGAACCTACTACATATCTCCTCTACTTAACGCCGCCACTAAATCCAAAAAAATCCGGCGTGTTTTGGCAATATACAGTAATGTCCGTCAGTACATTATGACGCGCACAGAGCGTCAGTATTTTCAATTCTCAGTAGCCGCTGACTGAGGAATAAGCCCGTTAAGCATCGCTTCCTTACGGCGAGTTGTTTAGGGCTGGCGGTACAGGCCGCCACCTTACGGCTTCTCATAAGTTCATAGTACATCGGGTGCCTTTTCACCCGACTAAGATAATTACGTGTCGCAACGACAATTAGGCATAGCAACGTCAAAGAGCATCATTCCTAATCCGGGCAATATGGTTGAACGTGTCGGACGGATGCTTCTGCCTCGTAGCGTTACATAAAGATACGAAAAAAATCTCATATCTCCAAAAGAGCACAATCTATAAAGTGGTAATCCTGTATCTCAGCCATCGCTATAAATTGGAGTATAGCCATAGCTTCCATAAGTGCAACATCAAACAACAACAGCCGGCATCAGCGTAAAGTCGGGTCTTTGCCCGCACGCCGATTATAATCGCGTTAGTAAAGTTTCCGGTTACGATGTCTGGCACACACTCTTAGGATTGTGCGTTGGTGTTCGACCCGTTTAGGTCGAATATGTTTGACGCCCACTCTTGGGTCTTGTCTTTTGGTGTGTCTTATACATGACGGTCACGGCATGGTACAGTGTCAGCCCCGCTATTGTCGTGTGAAAACACACCGCAACTACTAAAACCATATAGCCGCCTGTATGGTTCGGGCGAGAGTGAATGAAGTCTTATTAAAAAATGCAAAATCAACTACTGCGCTTGAATGATGATGAATGACGATGAATTTTGAAAGAGATTTTCGGTTTCTGTTGTGCAATTGTTGTGCAAAAATGGCAAAAGAAAATCGCAACCGATTGTTATTTAATCAGTTGCGATTTTGAAGTGTTGCCTTGGAAGGGCAACTTTTGTGATATTTCGTGAAACTTCGATTTTGTAAATATGCCAATATTAAATGGTTATACATTTTAACAATTTCATAAAGTCGCAAAAAGCATCATAATGTCGCTTTGATTTGTATCAACTTTGTATCAACTTTTGAACTATATCATATACCTTTGCCGTTATTAGATAAACACTTATCGAATATGGCTAAATCAGCATATACTAAATTCGTACTGCGAACCACCAAGAAAACCGGCGTTGCGCCTCTTTATACCCGTCGCGTTGGCTTCAACTCCAATCTTATGCTCCACTCTCGAATTGAAGTTGACATCAAGACTTGGAATGACGCCATTTCCACTCCCGGACGGTGGAATACATTTCGTGCCGGTCCAGGGAAGGAACTCTGCGACAAGCTTGATGAAATGTCGGCTCTGATTGATACTATAATCAACGACCCTAAAGGTTCAAGAACGAAACTTGATAAGGCGATAGATGAATTCGCCCATAAAGAGCAACGCGAGTTTCAGGAGGCACAACGGAAAGCACAGGAAGAAGCACAAGAGCGTAAGAAAGCTCAACGTGAGGCTGAACAGCGGCGCAAAAAAGAAGAACTTGAAGCGATGCTCCGACAGCGTGAAGAATCCTTCATTGTGGCTCTTGATGTCTTTATTGATGCTGCCCCGGCTCGAACATGGCACGGCAAACCAATTGGACTGAAAACGATACAGCACTACAAGCATCTTCGCCGCTATATCCGCGACTTTATGAAGAAGAAGCATATCACCGATATTCGGTTTGACGAACTCAATAAGTCGTTTTATTCCGATTATCTATCCTTTGCCTATGGAGAGGGATTAAAGCTAAATACTATCGGCGACCATATCAAGGTAATCAAGACCGTTATCCGCGACCAACCGATGCGCATACAATGTATGGCAGAAGATTTCCTTAGATGTGAAAAGCTGAAAGAGGAGTCGGAAAGTATCGCTCTGCTCGAAAGTGAGATTGATCTGATAGCAAAACAAGAGTTGCCAACCGAACACCTCAGAACCGTGCGCAATCAGTTCATATTGATGTGCTGGACAGGAGCCAGACACTCCGACCTCGAACAACTCAATTACAACTCCATTCATGTAACAGAGGATGGAGAACGATATATCCAATATAAAGCAAAAAAGACCGATAAGGTATCGGTGGTAAAGATTTTGCCCGAAACTCAAGCAATCCTCGACTTATACGATGACGGAAAGGCGATGCCACGTGTAATCAGCAACCAGAAGTTCAACGATGCGCTGAAAGAAATAATGAAAGCTGTATATGAGGCAAATCCGGAAAGTACATTAGCCGGATATGTTACCAAGGCATATACCGCCGACGTAGGCAATGGCAGAGCCGGACGCAAAACCGACATATACCAGCGATGGCAGATGGTGAGCTGCCACACCGGGCGCCGCTCATTCGCCACTAATATGCGACTACGAGGTAATGACCGAGATGTAATCTGTGCAGCCACGGGCCACACCACCGAAGCATCACTCAGCCGCTACATCAAGGAAGACCGTCTTACTCGTGCCTCACGTCTAAAGTAGAACTATGCAAAAGAATAATTTTTCTTTTCACCAGCCCTATCTATATGTTGGTTTGGTTTAAGTCGGGTATATATTACCCGGACTAAACCAAACTGACATATCATACCACACCTATGATTTGCGGCTGATGTAAAATCCTATTTAATTGGATGTAATGTTTTGTGTAATTGGAAATAAAACACTAACTTTGCACTGCTGAGAAAGGACAATTAAGCGTTTATTTTCCTTTTTTACTCATCGCGATATGAAACAAACAATTATCTCAAAGGTCAATCGCAGCAAGAAGGGCACCATCTTCTTGCCGGATAGCTTTTTGCCTATTGATACTCACTACGCCTCCAACATATTGTCAGAACTATGCAATGAAGGGAAGCTTGTCAGAGTTGCCACAGGGATATACGTTAAGCCAAAAGAATCACGATTTGGGCCCGTTATTCCGACGATAGGAGAAATAGCACAGACCATAGCAAAACGTGATGATGCGCAACTGTTGCCAACCGGAGCGACTGCTGAGAATTATCTCGGTTTTTCAACACAAGTTCCAATGAACTCCGTGTATCTTACATCAGGAACACCACGTAAAATAAAGATTGGCAAACGTACTCTGACTCTTAAACATAGTGTGCCATCGACATTTGCATATAAGGGCAAGATTATGCCGATATTAGTGCTTGCGCTAAAGTCTATCAAGCAATATAATGTTGATGATAATACTCTTGACGTAGTTTATGGCGTGTTGAAAGAAAGCCCGGAGGAAGAGACATGGCAAGAAGATATAGCTCGTGCTCCGCGCTGGATTAGAAAAATTATTATCGAAACAAAGGATAAAATCAAACGAAATGAGCAGATGGATTGATGCCTCGGATGCTGACCGTCAACAGTCGGCATATATTATAGCAAATGAAAAGAACATCAGCGTGGGTGCGGTTGAAAAGGACTGGTGGGTTACTGCCATTTTGAAGGTTCTGTTTTCCCTTTCCCCGGCAAAGTATATGTTCTTCAAAGGTGGAACAAGTCTCAGCAAAGGCTGGAACCTGATTGACCGCTTTTCGGAAGACATCGACATAGCCCTCTATCGTGATTTCTATCTCAATGAACTTGGTAAGGATTGCGCTAAAGCTGCAACTAACAATCAGGTGAAGAATCTCCGCATTGTCAATCGTGATTATATACTTGGCGAGTTCGCAAAGGAATTGGAATCGAAACTTATAGAATCCGGTTTAGGCGAATGCAAGGTAGTACCGATAACCACAAAGAAGGACGGTTCGCCAATCGACCACGACAGCGATCCGGTAATCATAGAGATTCACTATCCGGTCAAAGTTGACTCTGATGCGTATGTGCGTCCCGTAGTCAAGATTGAGATAAGTTGTCTTTCGATGAAAGAACCGTTTGAAGTCAAGCGCATATCATCACTCGTTGGCAATGCTTTCCCGGAGATTGACGGTGAGACATTTGCCGAAATACCGACCATAACACCGACACGCACATTCCTTGAAAAAGCCTTTCTGCTCAATGAGGAATACCAGCGTCGTTCACCTCGCTCCGACCGCATGAGCCGCCATCTTTATGATTTGGAGCGACTGATGGACACTGCTTTTGCAGAAGCCGCACTCTCCGACATGGAATTATATCAGGAAATCATCGCCCATCGCCAACGATTCTATCATGTCGGCGGTGTAAACTACGAGCTTAACCATCCGTCAACCATCGCATTCTGTCCGACTGGCGAATTGCGCGACAAAATGCGCCTTGACTACGAAACAATGAAAACCTCCATGATTTACGGGGAGAAGCTGTCGTTTGATGCACTAATTGACCGGCTCGAACAATTGGAAAATCGTTTCCGCTCAATGCCCATGTAACCTATGAGGACAACAACACTCACGCCCAACCTTCTTTTTGCTGAGTATTTCCATATAAGTTTAGGTTTGGTTGGGCATATATAAAGCCCGAACCAAACCAAACTATTGTAGCGGGGATGTTTCTCCGCGTCAGAGGGAGCGGAGCATTTTGTCGATGCACTTTTTCTTTTGCTCAGCGCCCGGATGGACGTAAAGGTTGAGAGTTGTGGCGATGTCGGCATGGCCGAGTATGACGCTGACCGTTTTGTAATCGCAGTTGCTTTCGATGCAGCGTGTGGCGAAACTATGGCGTAGTCCGTGAAATTTCAGCGGGGGTATGCCGAGCTGTTTCATCAGCTTCATGTAGTAGTTGCGGTAGGTACGCGGCTCAATGGGCTGCGGCTCGTTGCTTATGACGTAGTATTCGTTGTTGACGACCTTCTTAAAGGGTCGTATCATTGTCATCAGGGGCTTGTTGAGCGGTATTTCGCGGGCGGAGTTTGCGGTCTTGGGAGTATTGACGACGATTTGAGTGTGTTTGGTGCCGTCATCTTCGAGAACATAGATTCTCTCCACCGTGCGTTGCACAGTCAGCATTGAGCGTTCAATGTCGAGATCGCACCATTTCAAGCCGCATACCTCCCCGATGCGTAGCCCGGTCGTAAGGCAGACGTATATGCCGAGATTGCGGAATGTGAAGTTCTGGCTGATGTAGTCCAGAATTTTGCGGTGGTTTGCGGCTGTCAGGACTTCTAAGCCTTGCTTTTCGGGAGCGGTCGGATATTTGATGTCCCACTCGCAGTGTTGGAGATAGCCGTGCTTTTCGCCGAAGCGAACTATCATTTTCAGGACTATGAGTATGTCCTTGACGTACTTCTGACTCAGACCGGAGTTAAGTCGGTCGATTACAAACGACTGCACATCCGCTTCGGTCAAGGCGTAAAGATTCCCGAATGTCGGGATTATTTGATTCTCTACGATTAGGGCGTAGGCTGAGTATGTGGATTGCTTCACATACTGTCGCTTGTCCTTTTTCCAAAGGACAGCGAGATCTTTGATTGTGATTTTTTCTTTTTCCATATTCGTTGAAATGAATTGATTAGGATAATTAAAGAAAATATCGCATCAATTCGCCCGTTTTGCGCTTCCCCGGCTTCACCGAGCCGTGGAAAAAGTGTCGACTGGGTGACTATATACGCATTTTTAGCGGAGAAAGCCCCAATTGTGTTAGTTCAAAATTTGGAATAATACCATATTACAAGGTTGAACAACTAAATTGGTGTGAGAAATATTTAGGAGAAACTCCATATCTGAGCCAACGAGGAAAGAATATTTTACCAGAAGGCTGTGTCGTTTTCTCTAAAAGAGGTGCCGCAATCCTAACCAACAAGGTCAGAATGAATCTCTTCCCGATTAATATTGATACCAATTTGATGGGAATTAAAGCAGATAATTCGTTTATCTCAGATCAATATTTGTTTTATTTCATTCTCCGAGCAAGATTAAGTCGAATTGCGGATACCTCAACTATTCCTCAAATCAATAATATTCATATTAATCCCATCACTATACATGTTCCATCTTTAGAAGAGCAAGAAAAAATAACTCGGTCCTTGGGACTACTCGATGAGCGCATAGCTACCCAAAGGAGGCTGATTGAGGATTTTATATCTTTGCGTAGAGCATTACTACAAAACGCAATATCAAGAGGCTTATCCAAGAAGTCGTGGAAGTTGACCTCATTAAGTGACATTCTGACCGAGCGCGGCGAAAAAAACTCTGCGGGATACAATGTTTGCTCGGTATCGGTTTCTGAGGGAGTTGTAAATCAGATAGAATATCTTGGTCGCTCATTTGCTGCAAAAGAGACAGGACATTATAATGTTGCTCGCTATGGGGATATTATATATACCAAAAGCCCGACCGGGAGTTTCCCTTATGGAATAGTCAAACGCAACACTCAGAAATTACCGGCAGCTATTTCCCCATTATATGGGGTATTTGTTCCTAAATATGATTGGATTGGTATATTGCTGGGTTACTACTTTGAGAGCGAGGTAAATACTTTTAACTATCTTCATCCTATAATTCAGAAAGGTGCGAAAAACACAATCAACATCACAAACAGTGGATTCTTAGCAAACAGCGTCCCTCTGCCAACCGATGAAAGCGAGGCATTAACCCTCGCTAAATGCTTGGATACAATTAGCGACAAGATTATTCTTGAAAAGTCCATATTGACCCATTACACAGAGCAACGAGAATATTTGTTATCCAAGATGTTCGTGTGACATAGATTGAGGATATATTTCAATCAATGTCCTCAATAAATGAAACGCTATATGAAACATTGACCACGGATTGCAAAACGTCATTCAATGAAATTGGCATTGATTATGGAGGTTTGACCGGGAAATCCGCTGAAGATTTTGGCTATGGAAAGCCTTTTATCTCATATCTGAACGTATATCAGAATCAAGTGATAACCGATTACAATTTTGATAATGTGGAGATTAGAGACGGAGAGAATCAGAATAAGGTACGCACGGGCGATTTACTGTTTACCCTGTCGTCGGAAACGCCCGAAGAAATTGGCTATTCCGCTGTATATATGGGGAATGCTAAAGAACTATACTTGAATAGTTTTTGTTTTGGCATACATATTCAAGAGTCTGAAATGGTGTATCCCCCTTATATGGGATACTTTACTTCAACGACTTATTTCCGTAGGAAGATAATCCCCTATGCACAAGGCAGCACTCGCTTCAATTTACATAAGCCATCGTTGATGAATATAAAATTCTCACTTCCCGCAAAAGAATATCAAATAAAGATCTTCAATACTCTCCAGTTGTTAACCGACAAAATATCGACAGAAATAGAATTGCATAACAGATATATTCAACAGAGAATCTATCTGCTATCGAAGATGTTTATATGAGCATCTTTGATAGAAGGTAGCCTTTCTGACTTTCATATCTTTGTAATATTGTTCTCTCGCATTCTATCTTTATCAAAACGGCTCTAATAGTGGCTGCTATATCTCTTTGCTCATCAAGCGATGGCAAAGGTATTAGCATATTAAAGAAATCTTTTATCGAGACATTCAGCAGTCCGTGATTTCTTGCTCCTTCAACAACAATTTCTGCAATATCTTTGTGCCATTTCTTTGACTCAAAGTAAAACAAAAGATAATCTGAGTCAATGAGTTTTTCTTTTGGCTGGAAGCAGATATAGAGGGGAGACAATACACCTGATTCATATTTGTCCAACCTTTTTACTGCGCCCCAAATATAATCACCTGAATAACTTTTATTGTATGCGAAATCGCCCTTTTTAAGAATATAATAATTGCTTAGATTCTCACTTGCAACTACTTTGTTGAAGAATGAACATTGATCAATCAGTCCATATTGAGCTGCGATTGTAAGAATACGGTTTGATTCAATAGTGGTATTTCTCCTTGTTATGCGTGTGCAAATATCACCAAGTTGACATACTGACCAGTTATCAACATATTTCTTATTGATTCTCTGACGAGGGACATTTTCTCTTGGTGAGCAGTATACTTCTTCAACAATTGAGGACTTTAGTTTTTCCAAATCCTCAATCAGCCTCCTTTGAGTTGCAATGCGCTCGTCAAGGAGTTGTAAAAAATATGCGATTTTTGATTGTTCATCAATTGAAGGAATAGAGACCACGAGCGATTTCAAGGATTCTTTATAGAGATGGACAACGGAAACACCTTGGGCTAATTTGGCGATCTCCCGCTTGCGTACCCCATTTAGTTGATAGCACAAAAAAGAACCACTATCATTATTCAATCGAATAATATTTAAGTCTCCCCCTAAGAAAACATCATTTTTGAGGACACATCGTGCAGTGGCAATATCTTCGGCAGTTTCGCCTGAGGATGGGATTATGACATCATTTGCCACACTTTTAATCAGGCTGTCTTCTGGTAAATTCGTCCTACTGATAACGTTTGTGATATTTGTGGCAGTATACGTGGTATATAGTTCTCCATATAGAATGCATGGTTTCCCGTTCTCATTCCTTTGGTCTTTAGATATACCTGCACCTTTACTGAATGTCGCGATTTTCCCTAATCGAATTCTTCTCCACGGTTCGGTGAATCCGGGGAAGCGCAGGGAGGGTGCGGATGTGGAAACGGGCGAATTGGAGTTTTTATTGTTTTCAGTGTCAGTCATCGGGATTTTCAATCTTTACTGTTCAACATTAAGGATTCTTATTCCACGATTCCAAGTTCGCGGAGATACACTTCGATTTGCGCGTCGAGTTCAGAGCGTTTCGCTTCAAGCTCTTTGATGTCTGCCATTACTGCCTTGATGTCGATTTCTTCCTCTTCCTCGAATGTATCTACATAGCGGGGAATGTTGAGGTTATAATCGTTGTCGGCTATCTCCTTAAGCGAAGCCAGATGGCTGTATTTTTCGATTTCAGTACGATTGCGATAGGTATCTACAATCTTCTGTATGTGTTCGGGGCGCAGTTTGTTTTGCGTCTTAACCTTCTCAAACTCCCGGCTTGCATCAATAAAGAGAATGGAGTCATCCTCCTTGCGGCATTTCTTGGCTACGATGATGCAGGTTGGTATTCCCGTGCCGTAGAAGATGTTTGGTGGCAAACCGATAATAGCGTCAATGTAGTTCTTGTTCTCAATGAGATAACGGCGTATCTTACCCTCGGCATTACCACGGAATAGTACGCCGTGGGGAGCTACACAGGCGAGTGTACCGCCCTCATTGAGATGATGAATCATGTGCAGGATGAAAGCGTAGTCCGCTTTCGATTTCGGAGCCAATGCCCCTGCCTTGCTGAAACGGTCGTCAGAGTTGAATTTCTCCGCCGCGCTCCATTGTGCCGAGAAAGGAGGATTTGCAACCACGGCATCAAACTCTCTGTCGGGGAAAGCATCAGCTTCGAGGGTGTCACCGTTTTCTATGGTGAAATCCTTGTACTTGACACCATGAAGGAGCATATTCATACGGGCAAGATTGAATGTGGTGGGGTTTTTCTCTTGTCCATAAATGGTGTCGGCATTGCCGTTGCGTGCTGTGCGCAGAAGAAGGGAGCCGGAACCGCAAGTAGGGTCATATACATCGCGCAGACGTGTCTTTCCAGTGGTCACTACCTCGGCGAGAATCTGACTAACCTCCTGAGGAGTGTAAAACTCACCGGCTTTTTTACCGGCACCGGCAGCAAACTGACCGATCATATACTCGTATGCATCGCCGAGAATGTCGATGTCGGAAGCCTCGTTAAGTCCGAAGTCTATGCCGTTGAGGGCTACAAGCACGTTGGAAATTAGTGTATTCTTATCATCGGCAGACTTTCCCAACTTAGGCGAAGCGAGGTCAATGTCGGAGAAAAGACCGCCAAAATCCTCATTGCTGTCCTGACCTACGGTGCTGTCCTCTATTTTCTTCAGCGAGCGTTCAAGTTGAGGCAGGATGTTCTCTCTGCGGTCAACCGCCTCGATAATGCTTGAGAAAAGGAACTCCGGCTCAAGGAAGTATCCGAGGTTGCTTAGACACTCGTCTTTTATGTCGGCTTTCAACTCGGCATCGTCGCTTGCCCAAGCATTCTTGAATGTAACACCGTCCTCCGACAATATGTCATCGGCATACATCTCAATCTTCTCGGACAAGTATTTGTAGAATATGAATCCGAGGGTGAAATACATAAAGTCGCTCGCCGACATATTGCCGCGAAGGTTGTTTGCCACAGTCCAAAGCTGACTGCGAAGCTGCTGCTGGAGTTCCTCGCTCATATATTATTCCCAGTTGTAGATTTCTATTATTTTACGAAGTTTTTGAAGAATACGGTTGAATACGCTGCGGCGTTGTTTCAGACCGAGTTTCTTTTTCTTTATGGCATCCTGAAGTATCTCGTCCTTCTCACGGTGGAGATAGTCGTATTCCTCCATGAACTTATGAAGTGCCGTCTGGTCGATTTCTTCCTCCGCAGCAAGTTGCTCTACGGCACGGTCTTTTGCTCTGCGTACATAATCCACCAGTCGTGATTCAAGATCTATTGTGCCGTCAGCCTTAGACCGCCGGAACTCATCCTGATTGGCATCGACATTCTCGCTGATGAAACCGTCGATAAGCTCAGCCTTGCTGCGCATCTCGGCATCACGAATCATCGTGTCAAGAATCTCACGGCGTTTTTCAGAGTAATCATCGCTTGCCGGGTCAAGGTCGTGAATCAGCGCGAGGATGTATGCCACGTTGATTACGTCGCTGTGTAGCAGTTCAAGACAAAAGTCAATATCTTCAAGTGTCGTTTCCGGTTCGGCGCCATAAGCGGCAGCGGGTTCAGCGGCAACCTTTGCCGGTTTTGAACCGAAATTCTGTGCTATGTCAAGATACTTGCTGCGGAAGTCCTGAAACTCCTGCTCAGTCATTATGAAAGATATATCCGAAGGCGAATATTCCTCATAAATCTGCATTTCAGCGTGTTTCTTGATTATGTCGCGGAAAGCAAGGACAAACGCCACTTTGTCGTTCTCACTTTCAAGATTGTCTATCTCATCAACATTCGGATACTTAGACAGGAACTGTTCGGTTTTTTCAATGTACTCGCGCTTGACATCCTTGAACGGCGGACGCACTATATCTTCGATAGGATTATTGTCGGAGAACAGCTTTATAGACGCATCCACGTTGCTTTTGAGGTCGCGGAAGCAGATCACCTTTCCGAATCTCTTTTTCTCGTTCAGTACACGATTCGTGCGACTGAAAGCCTGCAACAGACCATGATATTCAAGATTTTTATCAACATAGAGAGTGTTGAGCTTCTTGGCATCGAAACCCGTAAGGAACATCCCGACGACGAGCAACAAGTCCAAAGGCTTCATCTTCGGGTCTTTCTTTTTCATTCTCTTGTTGATGTCGTCATAGTAGAGTCCGAAGTTTTCTACCGAATGGGATGTGCCGAAGGTTTTGTTGTAGTCATCTATGATTTCCTGCATCTCATCGGCGGCGACTTTCGGATTTGCGAAACCCCGGTTCATGCCGGTGGCTTCATCATCCTGACTGCCGTTTGCTGCGTAAGTGAATATCGCACCGATTTTGATGTCTGGATTCAATCCCTTAAAAATCTTGTAGTAACGCAAAAGCATCGGCACTGACTGAACGGCAAACAGAGCGTTGTACTCGCCATCAAAAGTGGACTTATTGAAGTTGTTGAGGATAAACCGTGCGACTTCGCGCATACGGCTATCGCTTTCAAGATCAAGGTCTGCGTTGCCGGTGTAATATTCAACGAGAAAGCCCAGTACATTGTCATCGGCGATAGCATCTTTAATCAGATACTTGTGCAGGCAATTACCGAAGATTTCTTTGGTTGTGCGGTCATTCTTTGAGTTTTCGACGAATATCGGAGTGCCGGTGAAGCCGAATATCTGAAGGTTGTTAAAGAAGTGGACAATATTTTTGTGACTTTCTCCAAAATGGCTTCGGTGGCACTCATCAAAAATCATCACGACCTTTTTATCGCGCACATCTTGAAGATGACGGTTGTAATAGTCTTTGGTGACTGCGCAATTCAGCTTTTGAATAGTGGTGATTATTATCTTCTTATCACTTCCGAGACGCTGTATAAGTTCCTTAGTACTGTCAGTGCCATCCACAGCTCCCGGCTCAAAGGCTTCATATTCCGCCTGTGTCTGAGTGTCGAGGTCGTGCCTGTCAACGACAAAAAGCACCTTGTCTATTTCATCAATTTCAGAAACAAGCTGTGCGGCTTTGAATGAGGTTAACGTCTTTCCCGCTCCGGTTGTGTGCCAGATATAGCCGTTATCATTGCTGTTGACCACACGGTTGAGGATTTCCTCAACGGCATAATATTGATATGGGCGCAAAACCATCATACATTTATCGCCTTCGTGAAGTACGATGTACTTGCTGATAATTTTGCCGAGTGTGCATGGGTCGAAGAATTCAGCCGCGAAAAGACTTAGTTGGTTGAACGGATTGTTCTTCCGATCAGTCCAGTTAAACGTGAACTTGTAACCACTATTAGGGTTATTGGCAAAATAGCGGGTGTTCACGCCGTTGGAAATCACGAAAATCTGAATATAGTTGAACAGACCGTGGAATGATGTCTTGTGGTAGCGTTGAACCTGATTGTATGCTTGTTTTAATTCAACACCACGTTTCTTCAACTCAATCTGCACCAATGGCAGACCGTTAATCAGAATGGTAACATCATAACGGCACTGACGACGGCCTTCTAAAGTTATCTGGTTGGAAACTTGAAATTCATTCTGACACCATTTATGACGATTAAGAAATTCAAGCCATACGCGCTGTCCGTTGTCAAGTTCCAAAGGAAGCAAATCCCGCAGTTTTTTGGCTTTCTCAAACGTGGTGCCACCTTCAAGATAGAGCATGACCTTATTGAACTCATTGTCCGTAAGTTCCGTTCTGCCATGTTGCGCAAGTTCCTTGGCATTGTGTTTTTCCAACTGTCGTTTGAAATTTGATATAAGGTTAGTCTCCTCATGGATTTCAACGTATTCATACGCCATATCCGTGAGAGTCTTTATCAAACCTTTTTCCAGTGCATCTTCGCTTTGAGTAAGTGCCATTTATAAAAACAAAAACTCCGTTTGCAGTTTTCTGAAAGGTTGACCGAACCTGTAACGACTGCATTGGAGTTTTAAAATATGGTTGGTTTTGGCGGCATCGCTGCCTTTGGGATTAAACCGTTTCGGCCATCTTCAGAAGTTTAAGGTTACTATATTGCAATGATTCGGTAAAAATTACAGAAGTAGTTGAAACTTAAGTTAATATAACGAATTGTCAAATACAAATGAATCGCCAAAGCGTTCATTATAAAAATCTTAGCGTATGAACGTATTGACGATTCTCAAAGACTTCACCTTTCGGTGTAAGTCGGTATTTGAAAATACTACAACCAAGATGAGCAAAAGGTTCCTCAACTGGCTGATTTTAACAATACGCACTGTGGCGTTGATTCCGGGCAAAGTCAATTTTACCCGGCTGTCGCGCTATGGCGGTCGTACAGCCAAGACCTTTGCCTCCAATTTCAAGACACCCGTAGACTGGATGAAAGTCAACATAGGTATGGCACAGGATTGTTTTGGACCGTCCGATGACATGGCAGTGGCAATCGATCCGTCGTTTATCTCCAAATCCGGCAGCCTGACGTATGGCATAGGCCGTTTCTGGTCAGGGGTGGCACAACGTGTCAAACGCGGTCTGGAGATAATGGCGATCGGGGCAATAAGCCTGAGTAAACATACATGTGTGATGCTCGGTGCTGTTCAGTCACCGAACTTCAGGACTCTTGAATCTGAGAAACAAATGTCAATGCTTGACTGGTATGTGGCACTTGTCAGGTCAAAGGCGACAGAGCTGCTCTCACTGACGGATATTCTGGTTGCCGATGCCTTTTTCTCCAAATATGAATTTGTGAATGAAGTGGTTGGCATGGGCTTCCGGTTTGTCGGGAGATTACGTGCCAACTCATATCTGAGGTATCTGGCCATGCCGGATTCCTCCGCCCCGCGAAGACGCGGCAGAAAGAAAAAGTATGGAGAGAAAGTGGATTTCTCCAGCCTTGATATGTCCGTGTTCACTTCATTCATATATGAGGATTCCAAAGGAAACAAAACCCGATGTCACACGGCGGTCGTACACTCGAGGGCATTGAAACGCGACATCCGTATCGTGGTCTGTCCGGTTGAAAACGGAGAGCCTCTCCTGTACTTCTCCACCGACACCGACATGAGGCCTGAAAAGATCATCGGTTTCTACCGCACCCGCTTCCAGATTGAGTTCGGCATACGCGATGCCAAACAGTTCACAGGACTCCAGTCTCAGCAGACCCGGGACAGGGATCGGCTTGACTTTGCGTTCAATCTTTCCTTCACTGCCCTCAATGTCTGCAAAGAGGTCATAAGGAAAGATTATCCGGGTCTTTCGTTAGCGCAGTTCAAACGGCTTATGTTTGAATCTTATCTCGCCTCAACAATTATTTCGACTTGCGGAAAATCTCCGCATCTCAAAATAATTCAGAAAATAAATCATCGGTTGGCTCAGTTAGCGGCTTAGCCAAGGCTGAACAACCTCAAATTTTACCGAATCATTGATATTGCAAAATTAGCGAAAATTTCTGAGATGGCAATTGAATATGCTGATAAACATATACGATACAGCTATACTCATCCATCTCTGAGTCCATTAAGGAGATTAGATGAGAGACGCCGCCGAGGTCTGCTTCCCTCGGCGGCGTTGGGTTTAGTGTAGTTTGGGCCCTTGTCGGCGGCGTTTGGCTTTTTGTTCTTCACGATAGCGATGAAGGGCCTCTTCAATGGTAAGTCCGGGATGGCGGCTCATCCACAGTTTGAAATCATCGGGTAAAACGCCTCCATTAGCAAAACCTTCTTGCATCTGCGAGGTTCCTGAGGATGGAACTTGGGATAACCGAGTGCCATAGTTTTGCGACTGGGATGCGGATTGGCCGACTAAATCCGGATTCGATGAATAGACTCCCGGAGTCATGCGCTGTGGGTTGAATTTTATCCACACAGTAGGCATATCTCCCTGACATCCGTCAACTCGGATAGCTTTCCCCGCAACGTAATCATTCATTTGTTGTGTCGTAAGCCGCACACCTTTGTATGATGCGATAGGCACGATGGAGCCATCTGCATACATCCATTGAGACTGAGAATGTAGCGGTTTGTTGTTAGCCAGATGCTTGGATATATTGCCCAGACTGAATCGCCGGTCAATCTTTGATGCAGCGAAACGCTTGCCTTTTCTGGTGTACCATAGACCCTGCAATTCGCTGGTGCCACGCTTGTATTTGTATTCTATGCCGACACCAGCCGCCTTTAAGCGAGTCTCGAATTGCTCGAAAGTATGGACTGATTTATCGTTCCATACAGCGTCAACGGCATTGAAAATCTCATATCGTATCTTTTCCGTGCCACGCAATTTATTGACATTAGTCTGCTTTTTACCCTCGGAAATGTGCAGTCCATATTCCTTTGTCAAGTCAAGACAGGCTGCCTTGTTGCGACTGAAATCATTCTTATCGGAAATGGTTTCGGCGTGGTTATCTATTCGGCTGAACACGATATGACAGTGTGGATAATCTTTGTCGAGATGCCGGACAATGATGTATGGAGTATCCATGATGCCCATTTTCTTCATATATTTTTGGGCAATCTCTACCATAATCCGGTCATCAACTTTATCCTTGTCGTTGGCATGAAAGTTCAGGGAAATATGCCCGACCGGATTTTTCAAGTCCGGATTCAAGGCGAGATTATCTTCAAAAGAAGCGATAATTCCATTTCTCCCTTCCATCATAGATACATCTTTGCAGTCTATAAGACGCCATTCATTACAGGGCGTGCCGTCGGGATTATCCTTCTTTCGACGAGTGACGTAATCGACACAACCGCCGAAACTGCCGCCTTTTGTTATCTTGCCCATCATACGCTGTCCGGTGTATTACGATAGTTTTTTATCAGTGAAAGGACAAAATCCTTGCACTGAATTATCTCTCTGTATGTGCGGACAATCTGTTCCTCAGAGGCACCACCTTTTAGAATGGCACCGACAAATTTTGCCGTGCGGTTGAGATTTTCAGCGATTCCCTGAAGGTCGCGGATTGCCTTGACATCTCTTGGCGTGAGCCTTTCCACGACTTTACAGTGCAGTGCCGACTGCCGGATATATTCCGAGCGGTTGAGCCCTGCCGTGAGAGCTTTGTCCATCATTACCTGATATTGGTCTATGTCGAATTTCACCGGCACCATGATGGACTTTCGTTCATCAGCCGGGAGCTTGGGACGCCCTTTAGCGGGACGTAAATTGGATTTCTTCATTGGAAATTCTGTTTGAGGTTTGTGACCATCGGGAGCGGAGGGGAGCGAGTCGTTTGAGGATTACTTGTAATACGAAAACATAAACTCGCTCCCTCCGATTCCGAACCCCTACGATAGTTTCGAGGTGCACGAAACTACGAGGACTATTTAGCGGTCAAAATGTAGTTGCAATCACGCGCTCAGAGTTTGCGCCAGATTTCGATGTCTTCGGCATACTGTTTCAGATGCTCGGCGAGGATTGCGTTGGCGTAACTGCTGACGGTAGTGCCACGGCCACCGAGGATTCTGGAAACGCGCTCAAGCTGGTCCCATAGGTCGCCTTCGATGTTCAGGGCATGGCGGTTCACCAGCTTTGCAGGAGTGAGGAACGTTGCCTTGAACTCGGCGAAATCCGATTTGCGCTGCTGCCTGCCGATGCGCTGTTGCTTCGGTGGCTCGGTTACGGCAGTTGCCTCGGTTACTGGCTGTTCGTTGTCAAACAGATTGTCAGCGTTGGCAGGTGTGGTGCTGTTAACAGTGTTATCGCTGTTGACTGCGGGATTAGGGTTGGTGGAGTTATCTGATTTCATTGTGACTTCGGGGTTAAGGGTCGATACTTTGGATTTGGTTGCATCGGTCAACTCGGTTGACTTGGATGCGGTGGGTTTATTTGTTTTCATTGGAAAGTGTGTTTTTGGTGAAACTTCGATTGATAAGAAAATCATTCAAGTCGTTGAACTCGGAGTAGAGCGTGGAGCGGTCAATCATTGTTGAGCCATAAATGGCGGTCAACTCGGCGAGTGCTGTTTTCCCGGCATTGTCGTTGTCAAGGTAGCAGTTGATAGTAGTGTAACCTTTGAGAAAAGGCACAGCCTTGTTGACATTGACAACCGAGTTGAGTATGATTGTGTCGGCTCCACTGATGATGCCGAGTGTGAGTGCCGAGAGATAATCTATAAATCCCTCGAACACGGCACACTCTGCTGACGGGCCATCTCTCGCCCACGGCAAATATGAGATGTCCTTGCGTCTACGGCAACCTTTGAAATATCGGTTGCGCAGTTCCCAGCCTCCGCTGACGTTCTCAAATGCCACGGCAAAATAAAACTTGCCGTTGACGCTGTATTGAGCCTCCTTGCAGTTCGCCGTGGCGATGTGTGCCGGGATGCCACGCTCTTGGAGGTATGCGACAAGTGCGCGGTGTTCCAGTGGCACGACCTCAAACCGCTCCATACTCGGTGCTGAGTGTCGCGGAGCAAAAGAGGAAGCGATTGTCGGCACCGATGGTACCGGGTAGCTGTCAGCGATGCAACGCAGTATATGGCGCAGGTCTGTTGTCTGATACAACTCGGCTGCAAGGTCGATGATGTTGCCGCCTCTGCCAAGTCCGAAATCATACCAGCAGTTGAGCGCAGTCTCGACCTTGAATGACGGCGTATGTTCCTGTCGCAAAGGCGACTTATACCAGAGCCTTGTTCCTTTTCTCGCCGTAGGCTCATGTCCGATTCGGGACATGAAGGAGGCTAAAGGGATTGATTTAATCTCTTTGATCATGGGTTCTAAAATGTTTGGGTGAGATGGTTCTTGGTTTAGCGCCTATTATATATGCCCTTTTCTAAACCAAACCAATTTGGTGTTTCTCAATAGTAGAAATCAGGATTGTAGATATACTCGCGGTTCTCGTAACGAATCATACCTTTGTTGTCAAGAAAGGTCTTCAAGCCCTTTACCTTGTTGTTGGAATAGGAATGACCACAGGCGGCATATCCGCTTTTGAGTGCAGCCTCGAAGTTCCGGCAACCTTTTATCGGACCGTTGGCGAAGATTACGCCTAATGCCTCGCGATGCTGTTCCTCGGTCAACTCCTTGTATGGATAAGGGTCTTTGGCTTTCTTGCCCGGCTCGGAGAACACATACCCGCTTGCAATCTCAGGGAGTCCATAGTCATTGACGCGGAAGGCAAATGGATCGAACTCGGCGGCGCGGATCATGGCGGCGCAGACCTCCGACACGGTATCATCGGTTTTGCTGCGGCTAATTTGGAGGATTGTCTCTGCCTTGTTGTTCAGCTCGGTGCCGACATGACCACGGGCGTTGTCGTCGCTCTTGTTGAGATGCAGGACGGTGTGGATATGAATCTGGAACTTGTCTGTCCATTCCATCAGCTTGCCGATAAGGTCGGTCGATTCCTTGGCGCAGTTGATGTCGTACATAAGGTCGCGCACACCGTCGATGATTACAAGTCCGACACCGGGAGTGTTGATTATCGCCTGTTCGATTACTTCAAGGCGCAATGTGGGTGTTAGCTGGCGCAGAGCGGCGAACTTCAAATGTTCCGGATGGGTGTCGGTCGGGAGTTTCGCCAGGCGCAACGCACGTTCCATAACTTTCTGACAGTGATACGGACTTTGCTCGGTGTCAAAATAGAGGATTGTGCGCTTGTCATCGGGGAACTCTGCGGTGTAGCCCAATACTTTGCCGTTGACGAGTGATGCCCCGACAATCGCGGCGACATTGAATGTCTTTTTGCTCTTGGCTTTGCCGGTCGAAGCCGAGAAGTTGCCGAGTGTTCCGATAACGCTGCCGTTGGCGTACAGCACCTCCGGCGCAGTCTGAATCTCATCCGTGATTCTCAACTGCTTTTCCTCCCAAAGTCGGAGGATGTCCTCTTTCACTTCTTGCATCGGCGACCTCCCTTCTTTGATGACTGGATAAGATCGAGCGCAAGTTGTGCGTCGATAACGATTTTTCTACCCGTTTGAGTAATGGCATCTTTGATTACGCCACTGTTCTTGATACGGTGTGCAGTTGCTTTGCTGCACTGGAGAAGTTCGCAGAGACCTTCAATTCCATAGACGAGCCATCGCTTTGCTGTGATAGCTGCACCGTCTGGTTCGATGTTATCCTTGACATTACGGGAATCAAGTAATTCTAAAAGTTGTTCTCCGGTATACTGCCAGAGAGGAAGTTTGAGTAACTGGTCTTTTGTCATACGCAGTGTGGGTTTGAATTATACTTCCGCCCTCTGAGAGAGCGTATCCGAGTATCTCCCGGACACTGCAAAATTACAACCGGTTATGGGTGGGGTGTATGTGGTTTCATCTTATCCACTTAATAGAACTACCCATCAGAGTATCAGGCTCTGACGGGTAGTATCATAAGGTTTCAAAAGTGGAAATATGAGTGGTGAAAGTGGTGCGCGAGTGGTATCTTTAAGTCGCACAAACTCTCATGCTCGTTTTTTATGGTTTTTGAAGATTCTGTCAATCTCATCAGCATATTCTCTACTTGATGCACTGGCATCATCTCCGCGTGGATGACAATACTTCTTTTCATAGTAGCTCCACTGAATATCAAGATGAGCGAGAATATCCTCGCGCCACGCCGCTTTGTGTTTGGCCGGAACAATCTCATATAATTTCGATATGAGATAGCACGCCTTGATTTTCTGTTTTGGTCGTATCTTTATAGGTTCATGCTTACCATGGAGATTGAGCGATGAATGGAACTGAGTCTCGGTACTATCGAAAACATCAGAGCAGATTTCATATAATTCCGACACAAGAATCATCGGGAACAGTTCCCCTTCCCATTGGCGGCATGATTTCGTATTGGTCTGATTCTGTTTTACAGGTTGTTCAGGCGTGGGATAACTACCATTATGAACCTGCATCTTTTGTATAAAGGTTTCCCTGCATTTCGGATGTAACTGAATTTCACATGGCGGAAAGTATCTTTCCACCGTGATAAAAATTTTGCGACAGACATTTCGCAAGTCATGGTACACATCGAATGAAGGTTTCAACAGAAATTCATCATATTCAACGCTTTCCTGCAATTTCTTAAGAAATTCCCGTTTCTTTTCAAGCCATCCTTCACGGGTTTCGGCCATATGGAATAACTCGATTTCCTGTTTGTACTTATCTATCGTCCAATCATCAGGCACCGAGATTTTGCGACAAGCCTTTAGCGCGTACTCATAATGAGCGGCAATCATATAGAACATCTCCACTTCTTTAAGGAAGTGGTTGCTTTCGTAGCCGTCTATCATGTCTGCCTTGGATTTATTTTTACGATCTTTGTCCAATTTATAGAATACATTTTGGAATGTATCTATTCTTGTCGCAATCTCAGCACAGTAATTTCTGGTCTGGTTAGCTTGCACCTTTCCGATTTCTCCGGAGGCGTGAGATTCGATAATAGCATTTTCGATGTCGATAGAGCAAAGTTTACTGGTGGCTTCGGCTATTCGCTTGTATAAAATTGTATCCTGTTTGGCTACCAGCGGAACTTTTATAAGCTGCCTGAGGTCTTCCAAAATTGGCACAACATCTCGTAATGTCGTAGGGTTTGGGTCAAGCCGAAAGCACGGTGCATGAATTTTGAGAAAAGTGTTAAATTTGTGGCATGAAAACCGCAGATGCAATATGGATGTGCCTGCCCGAGGGCATGGACGAACTATTTGAAATGGTGCGCTTCGAGCGCACGGAACAGTCCTATGACATATGGCTTGACGAAAAGAAGAAACTGTCTGATGAAGACTATCGTAATCCAAATATCGTAGCGCGAGGCTATACGGATTATGTAACAATACAGGACTATCCGATGCGTGGACGGCCTGTATTTCTTCACATGCGCAAGAACAAGTGGTGGGACAGGCAGACCAACGAAATCTTCAGCTACAATCTCGAACTTCCCAACGAGGAAGGAACACGACTCAGCGCCGAGTTCGTGGCTTTTTTAAAAGACGAAGGTGGAGACGACAGCCCTGTCGATTAAACAGATAGCGCAGATGTACTGCGTCAACGGCAAACATTTTGCCGACTTGTACCGCAATAAGATAAGCGGTTACGCCGACTGGTGCGAACAGGAGCTTGGCTGTGGGTTCTATTTCAACGCCGATAATATCGGCCCTTACATGAGTCTTGATGAGACGTGTCTGAGCAACGGGGAGGTATGGACGTTCCTGACCAACAAGGACGGCCACGGAGGCAAGGGAACACTTGCGGCAGCCATTCCCGGAACAAAGAGTGACGAAATTATATCCATACTCATCGGAGCTATGGAGAAATCAATCAGACGCAGGGTCAAGGAAGTGACCTGCGATCTCTCGCCATCAATGATGCTCATAGCCGCAGAAGTGTTCTATAACGCCCATGTAGTCAACGACCGTTTTCATGTCCAACAGGTCTATAATGAGGCCGTTGACGAAATCCGCATTGACATTCGCCGACAGCTCATCGCAGAGGAAAACAACCGCAACAAGTCCGAACCGCCGGTAACGTACTCCAACGGAGAGACCATGCGCCAGATACTGGCTCGCAGCAAACACACTCTGATGATGTCGCAGAACAAATGGACTGACATACAGCGCCATCGTGTCAACATACTGTTCAAATACTATCCAATATTGAAGGCTGCATACAGCCTTGCGATGGAGCTGCGCAAGATTTTCAACGCTAAAATCTCACCGACAAAAGCCATGGGGAGGATGAACAAGTGGTATGAAAAGGTAATGGCATTGGGTAACAACAACTTCCGCTCGGTAATCAAAACATTCAAGAACCACGCCCCAACAATCCTGAACTATTTCCGTCGTCGTGCGACCAATGCCTCTGCCGAGGCATTCAACTCTAAAGTCAAAATATTTCGCTCACAAATGCGTGGTGTCCGGGACCGCGACTTCTTCATCTTCCGATTAGTCAAACTCTACGCCTAAAAATTTAACACTTCTAATTGCCCAATTTAACATATGCACCGTGCTTTCGGCTTGAGCCTAGGGTTTGGCATTTGCGGGTGTTACGTTAGAGTGTTATTAATGGTGAGAGCCAATCAAACTCAAACAGACTTGTTGAATCTTTGTTAAATTTTAGCACTCGATAACATAAACACGCGATACCCAATGATAGTTCGCATATCTATTTTTGATACGATTATCAATCTCTACAAACCATACATTATGGACAATTGTATCAAAATTGTATCAAAAATACAATTTTTAACATTTTGCGGCGGAATAAAAATAAAGAAAGAGCTAAATCTTAGCGACTTAGCTCTTTATTTGTGTTGCCTTGGAAGGATTCGAACCCTCACAGGCGGAACCAGAATCCGACGTGCTACCATTACACCACAAGGCAATTTTTTTGTTTGTCATCGGGTTTGTTTTGAGCTCGCTTACTCGTTTTTCCTTTTGACGGTGCAAAGGTAGGGGTTTGTTTTGAATCCTGCAAATATTTCGGCAACTTTTTTCAATGTTTTTTCTCTTTTTATCTGATTTTTTGTGAACCGGTTGTTTGGATTGGGACTGTTGTGTGGGGTTGCTGCTTGATTTTCAGTTGGTTATTGATGGTGTTGGCGGGGTGTCGCCAAAATGCAGTTTTTTTGATTTTTTTGTGGCGGATTGCATTGGGATAGACTCCGATGCTTGTGAGTTCTGGCAAAATGTGTCGGGGATGATCAGGTGAGTTGGATTTAATTGGTGTCCGCAGGACTGAATTTAGTATATTGAGGCAAAAAAACGTTACAAATGGCTACTGTAAAAGTTAAATTCAGGCCCTTGGCAGGCGATGCGGAGCAAGGACGTCTATATATCCAGATTATTCATGAGCGTCAGGTCAAGCTGATTTCTACTCCTTATATTGTCAATGCCGCGGAATGGGATTCCGAGAGGGGTGGTTTTGTCGCTTCCGGATCAGCAGGCCGCCGGGAAGAGCTCTACAGAGTGAATCATTCTCTGCAGTGTCACATCGGGCGGGTGAAGGCGATAATCAGCCGTCTTGACAAGACGATGCTTTTTTATAATGTAGGAGACATTGCGGATGAGTGCAGAAGTTATGTGGCAAGATTCCGACTTTTTGCTTTCTTCGAGCATCGTATCGGGCAGCTTAAGCTCAAGAATAAAATCCGGACAGCTCAGAATTACCGGTCGACGATGAACAGTTTCAAGTCATTTCTTCATGGTGAAGATATAATCATTGACTTGATAGATGCTGACATGATCGAGCGTTACGAGGCTTTTCTTCAGGCCAGGCGGCTGCGTCCTAACACGACTTCGTTTTATATGCGGGTGCTCCGCGCGGTGTGTAATACGGCTGCCGATGAAGGGGCCTTTGTCTTGCCTGGAATTTTCCGTCATGTGTACACCGGGGTTGACAAGACTGAAAAGCGGGCTTTGCCACTGACTGTTCTCAGACGGATTCATTCAATGGATCTCGCTGCATCGCCTGCGCTTGACTATGCCAGAGACATATTCATGCTGAGCTTTTTCACCCGCGGGATGAGTTTTATAGATATGGCCTTTATCCTTAAGACTGACCTGAACAACGGATATCTTACGTATAGCCGGCATAAAACGCGGCAGATGCTAAAACTGAAGTGGACTGCCGAGATGCAGCGCATAATTGACAAATATCCCTCCAACACGAGTCCATATCTGTTTCCGATACTGATAAATCCGCAATCGAACCTGGCTTATGCTTACCGGAATATTTCATACCGCATAAATTCCAGTCTTAAGAAGATAGCTGTGCTTGCCGGCTATCCGGAGAGCTTCACTCTTTATTCCGCCCGTCATTCATGGGCTTCTGTGGCATGCACGCAGGGGGTTCCAATAAGTGTGATAAGCCAGGGGATGGGCCATGACTCTGAGCGCACCACGAGGATCTATATTTCATCAATTGATTCTTCGGCCATTGACAGGGCCAATTCAAAAGTGATCAGTTCGCTGTTTTGATTTTAATGGCCGATGTCGGTCTTCAGATCCAATCCTTCTGATGTGCATACAATGACTTTTTTAATTACAAAATCAGTAACTATAAATTTGGAGAATCGCTTCAAGCCGATTAACTTTGCAATAATTTTTATTCGCGGACACTCTCCACCCCGTCAGAGAAATCATTTTATACCCGTTTCCAATCGTTATGTTAATCATAGGAATAGCAGGTGGTACCGGCTCAGGCAAGACCACCGTTGTAAACAAGATAATCAACAGCCTTCCTCCGGGCGAAGTTGCAGTCCTGCCTCAGGACTCTTATTATAAGGATTCAAGTCATATTCCGGTTGAGGAACGCAGTAAGATTAATTTTGATGAACCGGCCTCCATTGAATGGACTCTTCTGGTAGAGCATCTCAAGCGTCTCAAGGACGGCAACTCGATTGAGATGCCTACATATTCATATCTGACCTGCACCCGCCAGGCAGAGACAGTCAGAGTCGATCCGCGAGAGGTGGTCATTGTGGAGGGCATTCTTGTGCTGACCGACCCGGTGCTGCGATCGATGATGGATGTGAAGGTCTTTGTCGATGCCGATGCCGACGAACGTCTGATCAGAGTCATTGCGCGTGATTGCGTGGAGCGTGGCCGCACTCCGGCTATGGTGCTTGACCGTTATCAGGATGTGTTGAAGCCGATGCACGAGATGTATATCGAGCCGACAAAGCGTCATGCCGATCTGATTGTGCCGCAAGGCGGAAGCAATGTGGTGGCTATTCAGCTGTTGACCGATTACATAGAGTCGCGCCTCAGACGCACTACTGTAAACCGTTAAATCTATCTCTCCACGCAAGCATCCCCACCAGATGGAACAAAATCCCAATATACAGCCTTCGATACCGGTAGGCACACCTGACAAGATGGTGCTTCGCACAGACAATCTTGTGAAGAAGTATGGCAAGCGAACAGTTGCAAACCATGTGTCGATCAACGTGACGCAAGGAGAGATTGTAGGCCTGCTCGGACCTAACGGAGCCGGCAAGACGACTACTTTCTACATGACCGTAGGGCTGATCACTCCTAACGAGGGACAGATCTACCTGAACGACCTTAACATCACAAAATATCCGGTCTATAAGCGGGCGCAGAATGGCATCGGCTATCTTGCTCAGGAACCAAGCGTGTTCCGCAAACTGACCGTGGAAAACAATATAAAGGCCGTTCTGCAGATGACCAACACATCGGCTGAATATCAGCGTGACAAGCTTGAAAGCCTGATAGCTGAATTCAGCCTTGAAAAAGTGCGTCATAATCTTGGCGATCAGCTCTCAGGCGGCGAGCGCCGCCGCACGGAGATTGCCCGCTGTCTGGCTATCGACCCGAAATTCATCATGCTCGACGAGCCTTTTGCGGGAGTCGACCCGATTGCGGTCGAGGATATCCAGTCTGTGGTCTATCATCTCAAGGAAAAAAATATCGGCATTCTCATCACAGACCATAACGCGCAGGAAACATTGCGTATCACCGACCGAGCCTACCTGCTTTTTGAAGGAAAGATCCTGTTCCAGGGTACTTCTGAGGAGTTGGCTGAAAATCCGGTTGTCCGCGAAAAATATCTCGGCCGAGACTTCATGTTCTACCGCAAAAAATTCGACGCCGAATAGCATAACCTCGGCGCCGTCAGAAATCAGGATCAGATCGGTCACATCCGGTCTGATTTTTTATTGCTTGCTAAATAGGGGGGGCAATTGAGTGATTAGCAACCAGGGTTCTGAACCCATCCGGGAGAAAGTGCGATTTGCTCGCCGGGTATGGGCCAAAGATTTTGATAAGAAGCATAGCCTTCGAGGTTGTTGCGCTTTTGGAAGGCGAAGTAGTCAATCGAGATCGTCGTCGATGTCATCTTCGAGGAAGTCGAAATCCCAGCCGTCAGACATTGATTCTGTGAATTCGGCAAGTTCGCGTCCTTCCCGTTTGGTGGGGCGCCCAAGACCTTTGCGGCGGTCGATGAATCCGGAGATCTTTACAATCTCAAGCAGATCGAGTTCGCTTTGGGGTGTGATGTTTTCCATATAATCAGGCACGAGCTTGGCTCCAAGTCTGTTTTGGGTCAGGGCGAGCACACGGAAAGAGTAGGTCACCGGTGGCTTGCGCACCTTCACCACATCGCCGACTTTGATTGTGCGCGATGGTTTGGCAAGTGCGTCGCCGACATACACGCGGCCTTTCTTGCAGGCTTCCGTGGCGATTGTGCGCGTCTTGAATATGCGCATGGCCCATAGCCATTTATCTATTCTGACTTCGTTCATGATGCTTTTTTATCTTGTGTCTGCGTAGAGAGTCCGGCGCTTACTTTTTGTTGTACATGTTCATGGCTCTTTCGATGCCTGTGAGGCAGAATGCTTTTATGGCTTCTACGGCAATGTCGATCCTTTCAGGCATAGCCTCTTCCTCGGCCTTTGTGAATGCACCGAGCACGTATTCGATCTGCATTCCGCGCGGGAAATCGTTGCCAATGCCGAACCGCAGACGGGGATAGGCCTGTGTGCCGAGCATCTGGGCTATGTTTTTGAGTCCGTTGTGTCCGGCATCGCTGCCGGAGCCTTTGATGCGGATGGCACCGAAGGGAATGGCGCAGTCATCAACAATCACAAGGATGTTCTCAATCTCTATACCTTCTTTTTCTTTCCAGTAGCGGACGGCATTTCCGGAAAGATTCATGTAGGTGGACGGTTTGAGTATCACCAGCTGGGCGTTTTTGACCCTCATGCGGGCTATATCGCCATAGCGTTCGGTCGAGAAGCTTGCGTTGCCGCCGGCGGCAAGAGCGTCAGCGATTCTGAAGCCGGCATTGTGGCGTGTGTTGGCATATTCCGGACCGATATTTCCCAGTCCGACTATCAGGTACTTCATTGGAGTGGTTAAAAGTAGGGTTGATGTGGTGTAGGGCAGGGGAGGTGGCTCCCGGATGCCCGCTAAACAAGCGACAGATTCTCCCGGCTTGAAAAAAGGTCGAGAAAATCTGTCGCAATGAAATCGGTTTATGCGCGGTGTGCGCTGATGCTGAGATTACTGAGCGTTGGCCTGAGCACCACGGGCGGCACGGGTGAGCTGAACGGCGCAGACAACAGCGTTCTTGGCGTTCATCAGTTCGAGACCGTCGAAGTGGAGTTCGCCGATCTGGAGAGTCTTGCCGAGGCCGAGGTGGTCAACGTTGATAACCACACGTTCGGGGATTTCAGTGTAGACAGCTTTCACGCGGATTTTCTTCATAGAGAGGTTGAGCTTACCACCTGCTTTCACACCTTCTGCGTGGCCTTCGAGCTGAACGGGAACTTCGATGGTGACGGGCTTCTTGTCAGTCACTTCGAGGAGGTCCATGTGAAGGATGGTGTCTTTAACCGGGTGGAACTGGATGTCCTTGAGGACAGCCATGCGGGTTTCGCCGTTTACAGTAAGCTCAATAGCGAAGATATCGGGAGTGTAGACGAGTTTGCGGACTGCGTCCTGAGTCACTACGAGGTCAGTAGTCACGAGGCCTTTGCCGTTGCCGATCTCCACAAGCTTTTCGCCGGGTTTCAGAGCCTTCTCATAGGGAAGGTTAACGATTTCGCCGCCGTTGAGAACCACGGGGATCTTGTTTTCTTTGCGGAGGGCTTTGGTAGCCTTTTTGCCGAGGTCTGTACGGGGTTCGGCAGTCAGTTGAAATGTCTTCATTTCTGATTGATTTGTTTGATTGTGTTACTCAAAATTAAGTTGTAATTCAATTGCTCCTTAATTTCCCATCACACGGGGATGCTAAAAAGCGACTGCAAAGTTACTGAATTTTCTGCGATTACATCACATCTGTTCACATTATTTAACAGCAGCGGCTGATCCGGCTCTTTTTGAGCGGCTGAGGTTGGTCTGAAACTGGATGCCGAGTGACAGGGTGAGGTCGTTGGCCCAGGATTTGGATTTGAATTTCTCGGTTGAATCCTGATTGCCCCCGGAGGTGCTGACGGTTAGGCTTGCCGATTCAAGCGGATGGTGATAGCAGATGTCAAAGATCACGCTGCATACTCTTGATGTGCGGAAGCCCACTCCGAATCCGCCTTCGATGAAGTAGGGGGCTATTTCCCGTCTGACGGTAGTCTTTATGCCATTCCACTCTTTTGACTGCTTGTTGGTTTTGACCGCTTGGCATCCGGCTCCGATGCGTGGCATGAACTGCCATCGGCCTACCTGGGAGAGGTGTGATGCGCCGATTGAGAATGAAGGATGTATTGTGCTGATTCCTGGCATGATCAGTTTGACGAGAAGGTCTGCGTATTTATCGGAAAGCGGGTCGGAGTGAATGCTGTAGAATGTGTAGCCAAGGTCGGCATAGACATTCCAGTTGCGGTGAAATCCGAAGTTGAATCGGAAGTTTATCTGAGTGGCGGCATCGGGGCGGCATCCGAACACTTCACTGTTATGACGACCGCCGGTGTTGAAATTAGCCCCTGCTGATAAGGTAAGCATGAATGGTTTTTCAAGCATTCTAAAGCGGTCCTTACGAGCGGTGCTGTCTGCCGTTACCGCAACTTCTCCGATGCTGGCTGCCTGAACTGTCACCATGCCGAGGCATAGCGAGAGAAGGATTGTGGAAAGATATTTTTTCATATGTGGTCCTGTGTATCTGCTAAATGTTTATCGCATAGTTGCTTGTAGTACTATTCGTCTCTGAGGGATTGTCGGGTTTAAGACGGGGTCCATGACAGCGGCTTTCACGCGCAGCTCATCGGCAGTCAGTTTTTCTATCAGCCAGAACAGGTCTCCGTGTGTGGCGCTGTAGAGATAGATAACTGCGAAATTTTCGGTAGTGAAAGTCCAGTCGTAATACTGAGTTTCATTATAGGTCGTATTTCCGTCCTTGTCTGTCCATTTGTAAGTGACAGAGGCTTTGCCTTTTTTGTCAAAACTCCATGACTGGCGGCACTCGATCGGATTTTCCGGATCGTGGGAATCAGTTGATTGCTCAGTCCATCTGGTGGCTGTCAGCAAATCGAGGCGCTTTCTCTGATCATCATTGTAATAGCCCGACCGCTCGCAAGACAAGCAGATCAATAGGCCAAGTATAAGCGGGAGTAAGTGTGACTTGCCGGTTTTCATGTTGCTATTTTGATGCAGAATTCGTATGTTAAGTGGTAAACTGTGCAAATATAGGAAAAACCGATGATAAAAAGTGTGACTGAAATCACATCTGCTGATTTTTACGCGTGATTTATCTTCCATTCAATAAAATAAGAGCCGTCTTAAGAAAGCAAATGCGGCTCGATTAAGCGGAATAAAAAAATGTCAGCCTTACGCTTGGGTGAGGCTGACATCTGATTCTTTTGGTTTGTGGTTTAGAGCTTTCAGCTATGCGACGGAGTGGGTACAGAAGTGGGAATTGACCAGTCGGCAATGAAGTCGAGAGTCTGACGGGGTGTGATTGTCTTGATGGTCTGAACAATTGTCCCTACGATGTTGCCGAAGAATTCCTCATGTACGGTTGAAAATTTGTCTTTAGGTTCCATTGTGTTTGGTCATTACGTTAGATACAAAATAGTATTCAATGGTAATAACACTCCAATGGATGGTAGGGTTTATGGGAATTGCGTTAATAGAAGTTAAAAAACGGCGAGATCTCTTCCTATCGCGAAGGCTTTGGATCAATGGTGAATCTGTCAGCCGCTTTGTAGAACGGAAAGCGCTCTCGGCTTTCTTTCAGATGGTCTTTGTCAAGCAGTGCATAGATGTGGCCGTTGCGGCGGGTTTCGCGGATCTCTTCCCCAAGGCAGTCGAAAACGGAGGTCATACCTGCCGGATAGTCTCCGAATTTGTCGGAGCCGGTGCGGTTTGCTCCCACTGTATAGATCTGATTTTCCACCGCGCGGGCTGCCAGGAGCAGCTTGTAAGGCTTGACTCTTGCCACAGGCCAGTTTGACGGCACCAGCAGAAGGTCATAGAGGTCATCAGGGTTGTTGCGTGTCCACACCGGGAAGCGCAGATCGAAGCAGACTATCATGCGGATGTTCCAGCTACGGAAGCGTATGGCCTGCGGTTCGCCTTCTGCGGCGGTATAGACAGTGTGTTCGTTAGAGAGAGGGAAGAGGTGGCGCTTGTCAATGAATGTGATGTCGCCTATCGGTTCGACAAAAAAGGCGCGGTTGAAATAATTGCCTTGTCCGTCAGTGGCCAGGAAACTCCCGGCTATGGCAAATCCGAAATACTGAGCCCAGCGTTTTAGGGCTTCAACCGTGCGTCCGTCATTCGGCTCGGCGGTGGCGGCCACAGCCTTTGCGTCGGGGACAAAAGCGGTGGTAAATAATTCCGGCAGGACTACTATGTCGGTGTCAGGTTCTACCTGATTGAGCTGATGGGCTGTCGAGATGAGATTGTTTTCGACATCGGCATAGGCGATGTCAAGCGGGATGACGCAGATTTTAAGCATTATTTCGGTGGCAGATCTGAGGCTTAGACGGTAAAATTATCCCGGTTTATTCCGGTAAATGGCCTGTAATAGGCTTTTACGGCTTCCATGTCGGCGTCAGTATCGCCGGTCGGGAAGAACGTTTTTTGCAGATGTATGGTCTTGGTGGCTGCGTCAATGGCGCCGAGCACTATCGGAATTTTGGCCCCGTAGGCAATGTGGAGAAAACCGGTGTGCCATTGCGAGACTTTGGCTCTGGTCCCTTCAGGGGTTATGGCTATTGACATCCGCTCTGTTTCCGAGAATTTTTTGATCAGTGTGTCTGTGAGTGACGAGCCTTTGCCTCTTTTGACCGGGATTCCGCCAAATGCTTTGAAGATGAGGTTCATCGGGAAGAAAAACCACTCCTGTTTGATCAGGAATCCGGCCTGCCGGCCGAGCGACCAGTAGGCCAGTTTTCCGAGAATAAAATCCCAGTTGGAAGTGTGGGGCGCAACGCAGATTATACATTTTGGATAATCCGGAACGCTGCACACCACCTTCCAGCCGAAGAGTCGTAGGATTGTGCCGCTTAATGACATGGCTTTTCTTCTACGTGTTTATTTATCTTTGTTATGCTTTGAGAGCTGCTTTGTTGGCGTCTTTCTGAGCCTGCGGAAGAGCTTCGTTCATTTTTTTGACGATAGCTTCTACGTGAGCGTTGAACTCGCACTTAAGCTTCCTGTAGGCGGCTTTGAAGTAGGCTGAGCGGGCTTTGTTGTATTCAGCTGCGCTTGCAAAGGCTTTGGGCGACTGGGGGAAATCGAAGTTCACACGGCTGAGTGCGTTGTACTGTAGCTCTGCGAGTTCATAGATGATTTCATTGAGCTTTTCGGGATCAATGCCCGGAACGGTGATTTTGGCTATCACGCATTCGCCGGCGAGCGCGCCGCATATCATTCGGATTTCTTTCTTTAAAATACGTTTGTTAGATGCCATAAGTGATGGTGTTTTGGGGATGATTTATTTTCGTCCGGCATCCATGATTGAGTGGATGCCGGATGCAGTTATGCAAATTTAACAAAAAAGAATTGATTTAGGTTGATGTTATCAGGATTTTTTTGAGTGCCTGCAATGCGGGGGTGATTTTAGGCACGTCATGGCGGACTGATATGCAGCCTGTCGAGTCTTGCTGCGGATTCTTGATTTCGGTCCCAGTTATACGTCCTACGATATCGGCGAATTTTGCCGGATGGGCAGTGGCGAGAAAGATTCCGTTTTCGCCGTCTTTAAGGTCTTCGGCGAGTGCTCGGTAGGCTGTGGCGGCATGAGGATCAGCTATATATCCGTGTGATCGGTAAAGATCCGCGATCGAATCGGCTATTTCGTCATCACTGTAGGAGTAGGCCTTCATGTCGGAGCTGATCGGCGCAGGTGCCGCGTTATACATGTCGGTAATGCGCGAGAGATTCGAAGGGTTACCGACATCCATCGCACAGGCTATGCTGTGGTGCGGACGGGCGGGAGTGAAATGACCTGTGCGGACAAAGCGTGTGAAGGAGTCATTGCTGTTGTTAGCCACCACAAAGCGTTTCACCGGAAGTCCCATCTTTCTGGCCAGAAGACCGGCGGTAAGGTTTCCGAGATTGCCGCAAGGCACTGAAAATACCACTCCATCGCTGTCGATCCGGTCTGGCTGCCCGCTGAGGAGCTGACTGTAGGCATAGAAATAGTAGAACATCTGAGGCAGCAGACGGCAGATGTTTATTGAGTTGGCCGAGGTGATGTTCAGTTTACGTCGCAGATCCTGATCCACGAAGGCTTCCTTGACAAGCCGCTGGCAGTCATCGAAGGTGCCGAGCACCTCGATCGGAATTACATTGTCACCAAGCGATGTGAACTGATGGCGCTGTTTGGCTGATAGCCCTCTCTCCGGGTAGAGAACGAACACTCTGACACCGGGCACTCTGTGGAAACCGCTTGCCACAGCTCCGCCTGAATCGCCCGATGTGGCCACCAGTACATTCACCGGTTTGTCGAGATTGCGGGAGTAGTGGCTGATGATGCGGGCGAGAAAACGTGCGCCGATGTCTTTGAACGCAAGGGTGGGGCCATGAAAAAGTTCGAGCACGCTGATATCTGATGATATTTTGCGCAGAGGAATGTCAAAAGTAAAAGTGTTGTAGACAATATCCTTTAGCTCGGCTGCGTCAATGTCATCGCCAAGCATTGTGGAGGCCACCACGTAGGCTATGTCGCGGATTGACATTTCCGCGATATTGTTGAAGAATGCGCGTGGGATGAGCGGGATGCGCTCAGGCATATAAAGGCCGCCGTCAGCCGGCAGGCCTGTCATCACAGCTTCTTCGAGCGAAGCCTGGCTGCTTTGTCGGTTTGTGCTGTAAAATTGCATGATGATTATAACAGAATGTGATTCTTGATAAGCAAAGATAACTAACTCGGAGCGCCGATGCAAGTGCGATGATTTAAAAATGGTGAAAATGGCCAATTTTGATGTCTGTGTAGATCGGACGGAGCATCTGCGGGAATAACTGTTTGCTTCAGGATTTGTTCAGAGTTAGAGGGTGTTTCATAATAATTTATCTAAAAGATACACCACTCAGATTTTAACTATTGTTATTACCCCCCTTAAAATAGTATTCTCGCCAGAGAGTCGTTGTTGGTGCGGATATAGTCGGTGAATCCGCGTTCATAGTCTGCGGCGGCCTGAGTGCCGAGTTTCGATCGGATATTGCTGATGCGGGCGCGAATGTCGAGCAGCCCGTCCTGCAGGGCATCTTCATTATTCGCATATTGCAGCAGGCGTTCGGCATGTTCTTCTCCGAGGTGGTAGGCTTTCTTGTCTTTGACCTTGCTTGAGACGGTCTCGGTGTGGCTGCCGCTGTTTTCAGAAAAGCTGCATGAGAGGCATATCTCACCGGTAAGACAGGCGATGGCGAGAGGCAGGAATTTCAAGATTGTATGATGAAAGAATTTCATAGAAGTGTCATTGCTATTTTTGCACACCCTTCGGCATCGGCGAGTGCATCGTGATGGTTGTAGAAGGGTATGCCGAGAAAATCACAGACAAATGGCAGTGAATATGATGTCAGCATCTGGCGTGGAATCTGTTTACGGGCGGCGGTCAGGGTGCAGTAGAATGGGTAATCTGGATAGTCCATGCCGTAGACGCGGTGGGCGGCACGGATACATTTCTCGTCAAATGCCTTGTTGTGGGCCACAAGCGGGAGATCTCCGATAAACCGGTGGATATCTCGCCACACCTCTGAAAACACTCTTGCGTTTTCAGTGTCCTCGCGTCCGATGCCGTGGATGTTCTGTGTGAAATGACGGAAGTAGTATTCCGGTTCCGGCTTGACGAGCTCGTAGAACCGGTCGGTGATTACTCCGCCGATGACTTTTATAGCGCCGATAGCGCAGATTGATGACGGCTCGTTGTTGGCTGTCTCTACGTCAATGGCTATGAAGTTATCCATTTGACGCTACTTTATCGCGCACTTTCTCCATCAGCCAGCGCGGAGTTGAGGTTGCTCCGCAGATGCCTACGGTGCCTGCGCCTTCTATCCATTCCGGACGGAAGTCAGACGGGTTTGAAACCAGATAAGAACGCTTGTTGACATCGCGGCATTCATGATATAGCACTTTGCCGTTGCTGCTTTTGGCTCCGGCCACGAAGAGAATCACGTCATGGGCGCGGGCAAACTCCCGCAGGTGTTCCACCCGGTTTGCCACCTGGCGGCAGATGGTGTCGAAATATTCGAAACGTACTCCGGGGCTAATCCGGCGGTTGATTTCACCGACCATCTCTGCCAGGCCCTGAAGCGACATTGTGGTCTGTGAGTAGAGAGCAATGTCGCGGTTGAAATCAATGCGGTCGAGCTGAGCTATGTTTTCCACTACGATGGCTTCGCCGTTGGTCTGCCCGACAAGCCCGTTGACTTCTGCATGGCCGGCCTTGCCGTAGATCACAATCTGTGGTCGGGGAGTGGTGCTGTCAAAAGTCTGCTTTATCCGTTTCTGCAACTGGAGCACCACCGGGCAGGTGGCATCAATTATCTCGATCCCTTTCTCGCGGGCTATGGCATAGGTTGACGGCGGCTCGCCGTGGGCGCGCAAGAGGACTCTGGCTCCCGGCAGATGGTCGAGATCGGCATGGGTTATTGTGGCAAGCCCTTTCTGTCCGAGTCTTTCTACCTCATCGCTGTTATGAACAATGTCGCCGAGGCAATACAATGGTTCCGGTGAGCGGTCAAGCTCTTCCTCGGCTTTCCGTATAGCTGTCACCACACCATGACAGAATCCTGAACGGGCATCAATTTCTATTACAGGTGAATTTTTCATCTGGCAAAATTCGCTTGTTATATATAATAAATATATGTGGCGGGACGGCTCACAGTCCTACCGTTTTCCGCCTGAACAGATCGAGAAGCCATCGGTCCTGCTCTTCGAGAGTCATTTCGGAATTGTCGAGTCTGACAGCGTCATCGGCGCAACGCAGCGGGCTTTCATCTCTTGTTTCGTCGATGTGGTCACGGCTGACCACATTGGCCAGGACTTCTTCATAAGTGATTGACTGGCCTTTTTCGGTCAGTTCCTTGAAGCGCCGTTCGGCACGTTTTTCAGCTGACGCATCGCAGAAGATCTTCAGCTCGGCCTGCGGGAAAACCATAGTGCCTATGTCGCGGCCGTCCATCACTATGCCCTTGCTTTCGCCCATATCGCGCTGCATTTTGACCAGTGCGCGACGCACTTCGGCTATCGTTGCTATCGGGGAGACGTGGGCCGAGACTTCGAGTGTGCGGATCTCGTCTTCCACATCTTTGTCGTTGAGTTGAGTCCGCTGTCCGTCGGGGGTGACTTTGAAGTCGATTTTTATGTCCGGGAGGGCGCTGACAAGGGCTGCTTTGTCAATCGAGCCGTCAGCGGAGATGAAACCGTGCTGCATGGCATAGAGTGTCACTGCGCGATACATTGCACCGGAATCTATGTAGCGGTAGCCTATGGCTTTCGCCAGACGGCGGGCCATTGTGCTTTTGCCAGACGATGAGTAACCGTCAATGGCTATGATGAGATTGTCAGAATTCATATAGTTTTGTTGATAGGTTCAGCATTATGGTTGTGGCGCCGGTGTGGGGTTGTGACAGAGCTACGCCTACACCGAAGTTCCTGACATTTAGCCCGGCGCAGACTGAGAACCCGGAAAGGAAGCTGCGCTTGTATGTGGCCATGTCAGTGCGGGTTTTATAGTTGTATCCGAGTCCGATGTGGAATTTCTCGCTCGGCACGAAGTCGGCGGCAAATATCAGGTGGCGGAAGAGGTTTGAGCTGAAGCTGTCTTTGACAGTCGGCTCTGAACTGTCAGTCCCGTCGCCGTTGTCATAGAAGGGAAGATGCCATTTGGTGAGATTCCAAGCTGTGACTGACCATGTGATGGGGATTGTGCCGAATGATTTGGAAACGCCGATGCGCAGATCGACCGGCAGGCGGTCATAAGAGTCCTGAAACCGCTTGACTTGACCGCCGAGATTTGCTATGACGGCTGAGAATGACAGGTTGCTCTCAGGATTGTAGTAGTTGACACCGAGATCAGTGGCAACGGCCATTGCCGAGTAGGCGTCGTAGCTCGAATAGATAAACTTCAGGTTTATGCCGCCGCGCCAGCGGTCTGAGATGTCATGGGCATACATTGCGTTGAACACCATGTCTTTGGGAGAGAAATCGCCGGTCAGGATTCCGTTGACATCTGCACCGCGTATGGTGCCGTAGCCGAAATACTGTATTCCTGCGGCCCACGCTCCGTGTTCTCCGGCGCTGTGACCGAACTTTACGCCTGCAAAATTGCTGTCGCCCACATAGCGCATGTAATTCACGCCAAGCTGCATGTCGATCTCAGGTCCCAGCAGACCGGGATTCTGATCAATGCTGTTGATGTCATCTTCGATTGCCGTGATGTTTATTCCGCCAAGGCCATAGGCCAGGGTTGACGATGGAATTTCCAGGAAACGGTAGGCTGGCGAACTGTCCTGTGCCTTCATCCCTCCGGCTGCTGTGACGGCGAGAAGGAATGAGAACAGAATGCGTATGCCTCGGATATGGGCGTGGGACGTATATTTGGATCGGGGTAATGTCATGACTTGGAATCTTCAAATAAATAACGCGCATGTGCCTGTATTATTATATGTCGCCGGAAATGTCAACAAAACAAAAACAATTGTAATCAATCTCAAAATACTTGCATCAAGACGCTCTGAATTATAATTTTGTATTGTCACATTAGCTGATTTTATATGCCTAAAACTCTACTCCGCTCAATTCTCCTTCTTCCTCTTATGGCTGGTGCCGCTGTCTTTTCAGCGGCACAGCCGCCCAGGCATATTGCCAATGTCTCTTCACGTGCCGGCTCGGCACCGGTCTGTGTGGATGTCTATGAATATGATTGCGTAGATATTCAGCCGCAGTTTCCCGGAGGCGATGGCGCGATGGTGCGTTTCATCAACAAAGAACGCCGCTACCCCACGCAGGCCTATCACGAAGGCATAGAGGGGCGGGTGCTGTGTGGTTTCGTTGTGAATGAAGACGGATCTCTGTCACATATCTCTGTGATCAGAAGTGTTGAGAAATCGCTTGACCGTGAGGCTGTGCGCATTATCTCCAACATGCCGAAGTGGGACGCCGGCGTGCTTTCAGATACTTTTGTTCCGGTCTATTATATTCTTCCTATTCCTTTCCGCCTTTGATTTTATGGGCATCATGAGCAGCCGCGCGGCTGATGGTGACGAGATAGACTCCAGAGAATATAAGCGCCACGGCCACTATTTTCACCGGTGTGAAGCGGTCGAGTCCGAGGCACACGCCGATAACCGATGCCACAATTGGCTGGACATAGTTGTACATTCCGACAAGAGTAGGGCGCAGATTCTTCTGTCCGATCATAGTGCATATATAGGCTATGAAGGTGGCGAATATGACCACATAGCCTATTCCGACAAGTTCGATAGCCGAGACATCACCCCAGGAAGTGCCAATCCATTCTCTGACCGACACGGGGGTGACGGCTATCGCGGCGAAAGTAAACATCCATTTCATCAGCGTGAACACCGAGTATTTCTTTATGAAATTTCTGTAGAAGGTGAGATACAGCGCATAGCTTAGCTGTGCGGTCAGCACGAGCAGGTCGCCGAGCACCGGATTGTCTCCTTTCATGCCGGAACCGGCGCTTCCGAGCACCAGCATCAGCGCGCCTGTGCCTCCGAGGGCTATGCCGCCTGCCTTTTTCCAGGTGATAGGCTCTTTCAGAATGACGGCGGCAAGAAGCATTACCCAGATTGGCATTGTCGTTGTAATGATTGACGCTTCGCCGGGGGAAGTGAAGCCCACGCCGAATACGTAGCATCCTTGATTGAAGACAATGCCGAGAAGGCCGGCGCCTGCGAGTCTCAGCAGGTCACGCGAGGACACATGCTCGCGGGGTGTGAACAGTGATGCGATCCAGAAGAGTATGGCCGCGCCGAAGATTCTGAAATTGGTAAGCAGCAGCGGGCTGACTATGCCCGCTGCCATAACGAGCTTCGCCACGGGTGCCATGATCCCCCACATGGTGTTTGCTCCTAACATTGCCAGATGACCTTTGAGTCTGAATTCCCTCATCGTCGAGTGAGATTGAATGATATTTTTTCTTAATTTTGTGACTTCTTTCCTGCGCGGGAAAAAATCGCGCAAAATTATTCAAAAACATTTAACCGTACAAATGTACAAGCTCTAAAAAAGTCGGTCCCGTCGTCTTATGGCTTCATCTACCTTACATCCGTCTTGGCTCACCGGCCTGGCATCCTCTTCGGGATATCAGGCCATGTTCACTTCGAGAGGCGGAGATGGAAATCAAAAGTCTCCTTACGCAGATTTCAATATCTGTCATTATACCGGTGATGATCCCGCTCATGTGGCTGCTTCTCGACAGATGCTTATCAGTGAACTTGGTCTGGATGCCGGTTCATTGATCGTGCCTCGCCAGACCCACTCCGCCAATGTGCGGGTGATAGATTCTCTCCCGGTAGATCCGGCTGCGATTGAAGGTGTCGACGCCCTTGTCACAAGGTTGCCGGAGGTGGCTGTCGGAGTTTCTACGGCCGATTGTGTGCCTGTGGTGATCGTGGATGAACGGAACGGAGTTGCAGGCGTGGCACATGCCGGCTGGAGGGGCGCGCTCGGAGGTGTTGTCGATAATACAGTCGGCGCAATGCTTGAGCTTGGGGCCGATGTCTCGCGCATGGATGTCTTTTTCGGCCCGTCTATTTGCTGCGACTGTTTTGAGGTAGGGGAGGAGGTGGCTGCTCGTTTCCCTGAGGAGTATGTGGTGTGCAGAGCGGAGTGGCCACGCCCTCATATCGATCTTCCGGCCTATGTGGCCGGCCGTTTGCTGGCAGCCGGCATTCCGGCGGAACGGATAAGAAATTTCTCGCCTGATCTGTGCACCCGATGTCATCCCGGCCGTTATTTTTCGGCTCGTATTACAGGGGTGGAGTCGGGGCGTAATTTCACCTTTGTGATGTTGAAACGGAAGATCTGAACAAGATGTGTTTATTTAGAATGATTATAAATAGAGCTTGCGCCGGAAGAAATTGGCCCGCATTTTCATAATGCCGAATTTCAGCGAGTTCGCAATCTGTAGAGCTTGGTGTAAAGAGTGTCGATAAAGGAGCGTTTGCAGACGTAATATATTGAGAAATAGGAGTATACGCAGGTGTGGCGGATGCAGGGCTAAAGTAAGTGTTAAATACGGTGTAAGTCTTTGTGACTCAGTATTGTATAAATTATTTGAAACTTCCAAATAAAAAGCGGTTTGATTTTGAAGAAAAAAAGTAAGAAATTTGCATTCACAAGTTGACAATTATTCAACGGCGCATAATCAATCAGCCAAAGTTTCCAATCAACCGACACAGACACATTTCTCCTGCCACTCAAGTTTGATTGACATGCGCTATTCACTTTAACTGAGCAATGCAAGAAGAATACTCAAAAAAATGGGACAAATGTCTTGAGATTATTCGTGACATTATTCCGGCAGAACAATTCAAATCCTGGTTCAGCCCGCTGACATTTCTGCGGGTTGAAAATGATGTTTTGACCATTTACTGTCCTACCGAGTTCTTCGCCGAGCAGCTTGAAGAGCGTTATATCAACGTTCTTGGCAAAACCCTCAAACGAGTTTTCGGGCCGTCGATCCGTCTGATCTACGAATATCCTATTGTGGCAGATGATCCGAGCAGCAAAATCTCAGTCGGAAGCGCACACCCCAGCCAGGCTGTCAAGCCTATGCCCGGAGCCACCTCGAATCCGTTCAAGGAACAGATAGTAGAGGATATCGACTCGCAGCTCAACCCTGACTATACGTTTGAAAACTATTGCATCAGCGACAGTAATAAAGTGGCCCGTTCTATCGGTGAGGCTATTGCAAACGATTCGAAGCTCCAGACATTCAACCCGCTCTTCGTGTTCGGTCCCTGCGGAGTAGGGAAAACCCACCTGATTCAGGCCATCGGCATCCGCATCAAGGAGCGCAATCCCCGCGCGCGCGTACTTTATATTACTGCACGTCTGTTCGAAAGCCAGTACACTGCCGCAGTGCAGCGCAGCAAAGTCAATGAATTCATCAACTTCTATCAGAGTATCGACACCCTGATCATTGATGATATCCAGGACTTCATCGGCAAAGACAAGACTCAGAAAACATTCTACCACATATTCAACCACCTCAAGCAGAACCACCGCCAGCTGATCATGTCGAGCGACTGCTGTCCGTCGCAGATGGAAGGTATGCAGGACCGTCTGCTTTCGCGATTCAAGTCGGGTATGACCGCACAGCTTGAGAAGCCTGACCTTGATCTCCGCCGCGACGTACTGACGCAGAAATCACTCCGCGATGGACTCTCGCTCCCAAGAGAGGTGATGGATTTCATCGCATCGAATGTCACTGAGAGCATCCGTGAGCTTGAAGGTGTGGTTGTTTCGCTTCTGGCACATGCCACCTTCCTTGACAAGGATATCTCGGTGGAACTTGCGCGCCGTGTGCTCTCCAACTCTGTGAAACTCAACAAGCGCACCGTCAACTTCGAGACTATCGCCCGTCAAGTCAGCGCGTTCTACAACATTGAGACAGATCAGATCTTCACTAAATCGCGTAAAAGAGAAGTCTCTGATGCACGCCAGATGGTGATGTATCTTGCAAAGAAGCACACCAAAATGCCCCTCAAGGCCATCGGTACACGTCTGGGCCGCACACACGCCACCGTGCTGTATGCCTGCCGCCTGATCGACGAACGTATGCCGCTTGAGAAGAAACTTCAGGACGATATAGCGAAAATAGAAAGCGAACTCTTGTCGGTGTGAAGTCGTGACAGACCTCACACCAGCGCCTCGTAAGCCGGAATCTCTTTAAGAAACCTGTATCTGCCGCTCTCCTCGTCAAGCATACAGCAATAATGGTGCAGCCCGTTTGAAACGGTCAGATACTTCACACGGAGCACAATATTGTAGCGGGCTATCTGCTCGAAAACTTTTTGTGTGATGGCCACGTGAGGCGCCTTATATTCCACTATCATTATCGGTTTGGCCGCATGACTGTAGACCACTGTGTCGCAGCGCTTGCTCGTGCCGTTGAGGTTGATGGCCGTCTCGTTGGCCATAAGGCCTGCGGGGTAGCCGAAATCCGAGATCAGCCACGATATGAAATTCTGACGCACCCATTCTTCAGGAGTCAGAACAAGCCACTTGCCACGCAGCGGATCAAAAATCTCATCTCCTTTTTCGCCTTGACGCAGTCTGAGCTGTGCGGGGGGCAGGTTGAGCGCCTGAATGGCAGAGGATGGTTTTGCTTGCTCTTTCATGATGTGGTGTCTGTGGCTGTTGGATTGCAAAATTAGTAAATAAAGCGCTCTGATCGTCTGTGCATGATGATTTTTCTTGGCTTTTTCGCACACATTGCGTAAATTTGTAATATTAAGAGGTTGTTTAAAACCAAGAGTTAAAATCTGAGTGGTGTATAAACAACCTCTAAAAGCTTCTAAACCATTCATATCACCCCTGCCGATGGCCTCCGCGACTCCTACATTTTCAGAACTCCGACGTCAGCTTGCCGCACGGACGTCTTTATCACCCGTCTACCTGCTTCATGGAGAGGAAGGCTATTATATCGACGAGCTCGTAAAGGATTTTGAAAACCTGATTCCCGAAGAGGAGCGTGATTTCAATCTCTACACTCTCTATGCTCCTGAATCAGGCATTGAGACTGTCATGGATGTCTGCCACCGCTACCCGATGATGGCCGAGCGCCAGGTGGTGATAGTAAAGGAGGCCCAGGCAGTCAGAGCCGATATGCTCAACAAGCTGCATAATTATGTGGCTCAGCCAAACCCGACTACAATTCTGGTGATCTCCTGCCGCGGTGCACAGGCCAAGGGCAAGGAACTGCTTGCCGCTGTCAGGAAAAATGGAGTGATATTTGAATCCAAAAGGCTCAGCGAACGCAACATTCTGCCGGTGATCTCTGATCTGATCAAAGAGAAGAAACTCAATGTCGATGCCAAGGCTCTTTCTATGTTGCGTGACTATATCGGCACTGATCTGTCGCGCCTTTACAATGAAATAGACAAACTGGCACTGATTCTTGGACAGGGAGCCATGATCACCCCTGAAGCCATCGAGCGCAACATCGGCATATCGAAAGACTACAACAACTTCGAGCTGATAGATGCCATAATCGCCCGAAATGCAGCCAAGGCATTCGCCATCATCGAATATTTCAGAAACAACCCGAAGAGCAACCCGACGGTGATGACCGTATCCTCTCTGTTCAACCAGTTTTCCAATCTGCTGGTCTATCATTACACCCGCGACAAAACCCAGAGCGGCTACATGGACGCTCTCGGACTGCGTTCGCCCTGGGCCTTGAAATCATATGAAGCCGCCGCGCGGAGCTACAATGTCAGGCAGACCATTGAGATCATCTCGGCCATACGCGAATTTGATACCCGCAGCAAAGGCATCGGCTCTCGTCAGAATGAATATGACCTGCTGAAAGACCTGGTCTTCCACATACTCACCGCCCGCGGAATCATCGGATGAAAACAAGAATGAGTTACTTATGAAAATACGCCTGCACATATGTCGTCTTCTGGTTTTGGCCTGCCTGTCAGTGCTGACACTATTGTCGCCATGTGTGGCAAAGGCTGATCTTAACGACTCTTTGTCCGGCCGGCTGGCCTATCTGAAAGAGCATGAAGATGACAAGCAGACCATAAAAGATGTAGCCTTTCTTTATCTGAACCTCGGCAACTATGAAGAGGCTAAGAAATATGGCCGGCGCCTGCTTGACATGGGGAGCTCGACCGGCGACAAGGATTTCTGTGAACTTTACGGGCGTATAGTCATAGGCTCATCTATGCTTGACGAGGATGCCGACGAGTGTTTCCGTCAACTCGAAGAAGCACGGCTGATAGCCAATGCCACCGGCAATCTGGATGCGCTGGTCTCGATCGACAACAGTTTCGGAGCATATTATCTTCTTGGGCAGAATGATGCCTATACCTCGGCCGCATATTACTATGAAGCCCTTGAAAAGGCAAAGGAGCTGAATGACACCCGTCGTTACGGCATAATCCTGTCCAACTTGTCAGGAGCTTACCTGCTGATGAAAGATGTCTCCGGCCGCAGGCTTGCGGAAGAGGCTCACGAAATAGCCGAAAAGCGTGGAGATCCCATCCCGTTGTATTACGCCAAGTCCGCATTGGCCCACTTCTGTCTTCTTGCCGACAGTCTCGACCAGGCCGGGCGGCTGATTGCCGAGATCGAAGATCTTCACCGGCAGGGTGAATTCGGAGGCGAACCGAACCTGTATCTTGTCAAAGGTCTCTTGGCCGACAAGCGCGGTGACACTCGCAGCGCCTACCGGGACTATACCCTCGCTATGGAACATTTCCGTGAATCAGATGCCTCTGAGGTCTCTGCCACTTATCTTGCCTATGCGCGTCTGCTTCGGCGCGACGGCCATCTGAAAAGCGCCATAGAGGTTCTTGAACAAGGCCTTGTCCATGCCAGAAGCGCAGAGATGAAAGTCCATGCCCCGGAACTGATGAAAGAGCTGGTCTATAGCTACCGCGATGCAGGCGACTATCGCAAGGCTCTTGATTATAGCCTTGCCTGCCAGGCCCTCCAGGACAGTGTCTTCACTCTGAGCCGCGAGCGGACACTGCATGAAAACCGTATCCGCCATGAAATCTATGCCAATGAACGGCTCATTGACGAACAGCGGATGGAACTGATGGCCACACGTCACCGCATGATTCTTCTTGCTGTCTGCGTGGCAGCGGCTGTCGCTCTGGTGCTTCTGGTCTATTTCAACTACAGGAAAAAAGACCGTCTTTATCGGGCCATCGTATTGCAGAACAAAGAATACATGGCCCGTGAACAAATGCTGGTGGAGCGGCTCGAAAGAGCCAGAGAGCAGGAGGGTCCGCAGGCTCAGGCTTCGCAAGCCTTGGCTGATGACGGTGGCAGAAGCAGGATCAACAGCCTGATGCCAAGTTTCACATCGCTGATGATCGAGCAGAAAGTCTTCTGTGATCCGGCCATTACCGTGGGTAAAGCCGCAGAGATGCTTGGCACCAACCGCACCTATCTCTCAAAAGCCATCAACGAATCCACCGGGAAGACATTCACGCAGATCGTCAACGATTATCGCATCCGTGAAGCGATCGCTCAGATCTCTGATCTGGAAACCGACAAACCGTTGAAGCAGATCTGCAGCGATGTGGGGTTCAGCTCACTTTCCACATTTTATTCGTCATTTCAGTCAATCACCGGAATGACTCCTGCCCGCTATCGCTCCCAGCTTAAGGAGATCTGATCTTCCTGCATCGGCATTTGATTTTGCGCACGTAGGTTTAGGCCCGACAAAAAAGCTAATTGCAGGCTTGTATATCATGGAGTTATTTTTTTTGGGGGCGTCTTGTTTTCCTGTTCTTTCAATTTTTACGTTTTCGGAAACATTAAATTTGCATTTATATCGCTGACATTTCTATATTTGCGATTGACAACAAATAATAGAATCTGTCAGCGATATTATTATTGCATTTCATAAATCACGTCTCATCAGTCGGATTTCGAAGCTTTAAAGTGAAAACCAGTCACCCACAAAATATTTTCCTTATGTTTAAACCAATCCTATACATCCTGACTGCTTCATTGGCTCTTTCCGTGCCGGCAATGGCGGATGCACAGGCTAAAAAATCGCCGTCTGTATCCACAAGCATAGATAAGATTAAGAGCAACACAATCTCAGGAACAGTACTTGACGAAAACGAAGAACCGCTACCAGGTGCCACGGTGATGATTGAAGGCACCGGCGAAGGCACTTCAACTGACATGGACGGCAATTTCACCTTGCTTTGTCACAAGCCGGAGCCGACATTGGTGTTTTCCTACGTCGGCATGAAGACAAAACAAGTCAGGGTTGATAAAAATTACAATTATATCCGCATTGTGATGGAAGCGGTCCCCAACATGATGGAGGAAGTAGTCGTGACGGGCTATCAGAACATCAAGCGTGAAAACGCCACCGGTTCCTACCAGATAATACGGGCAGAGGATATGGACAAGCGTTACACCGGCGACATCACTTCTAACCTCGAAGGCCGGGTGCCCGGTGTGGTTTTCGACCCGAAATCCAACACCAAGGATGAAAATGCCATCACCATCCGAGGCAAAAGCACGTTCAACGCCAAGGAGTCGCCGCTCGTTGTTGTCGACGGGCTCCCGATCGAAGGCGGCATGAACACTGTCAACCCCTACGATATCGAAAACATCACCATTCTCAAAGATGCTGCGGCAGCCTCGATCTATGGTGCCCGCGCTTCAAACGGTGTCATTGTCATCACAAGCAAGAAAGCCAAGTCGCAGAAACTGAGCATCGACTTCAATGCCGATCTCCAGATCAGCGAGAAGATGAACTACGACAACTACAACTGGGCTTCGGCGGCCGATCTGATCCAACTCGAAAAATACAATTTCGATGCCATGCTCAAAAACAGCCCTCAGAGTATCCAGGACAATTTCAACCTGCTTGACCGCGGCAAAGCCAACGAGCTGACCCAGGTGATGCGAGTGCTTCTCGAAAACAACCGTGGCAATATCAGCGACGATGAGATGAACAGCACCTTCGACCGCTGGAGCCGTAACAACTACCGCAAGGAATATCAGAAAGTCCATGACCGCACCCAGGTCTCTCAGCAGTACAATCTTGCCTTGCGTGTCAATGGCAAAACCCTGTCGTCAAACATCGTAGTCAACTGGAACGGCAACAACGGCGGTGTCAGAGGCTATGATGCATCATCGCTCGCCCTCAAATATCTCGGTGATCTCAAAGTCGCTTCATGGATGGACCTCAATTTAAGCCTCAATGTGCTGAACAACCGCACCAAGAGTCATGCGCTCGGAAGCTATGGAAACATCAACTCATTCCTCGCATATCAATCCATGTACAACCCCGATGGTTCCCTTGCGCGCATGGAAGCCGACATCTACCCCGGCGAGGAAGTGCTTAACAATCCTGAATACGAACTTAAGGATGTGACCTACAACGTAGCTGACGAAATTGACAAAGGCTACAACACAAGCAAATCGCGCTACACCAATGTGCGCACCAACGTCCTTGCGCTTTTCCGTCTTCCCGTGACCGGATGGACTGCCCAGGCCCAGTTCCAGTATGAGGATATAGTTTCAATCAGCAGCACCCAATACAGCAAGGACTCTCAGTTCATGCGCAGCCTCTACAACCGCTACACAACCTCTTCCTCCGTGACTGAGTGGGTTGATACCGACGACCCATTCAACTGGGACTTCGGTAGCTGGGACGGTGATCCAGACCATTTTTATAAAGATCCTGTGACCATCAACAAGACAATCCACAACATCCCTGACGGCGACGCGCTGAGCGAAAGCACTGCACAAAGCCAGTACTATACATTCCGCGCACAGACCCGCTACAACCGCGAATTTCTCGGCGTACACGCCATCGACTTCATAGCCGGTTTCGAATACCGTCAGACCCATTCCTCTATGGAACAGGGCGGATACTACGGCTATGACCGCCAGACAAGCTCGAACCTCAACATGATCACCAACTGGGAATATATCAACAAACCGACCGTCGGTGTGATGGGCTCGAACTATACTCCCTATGGCGCACCCATAAGTTTTAGAACCTCTGAGACTCTTCACCGTTACTATTCTTACTACTTCACCGGCAACTATGTCTATGACAGCCGCTATTCTGTTTCAGGCAGCTACCGTGTCGACAAAGCCGACATGTTCGGAACCGACCCCAAATTCCGCGGCAAGCCCCTCTGGTCTGTCGGTGCTTCATGGAACGTCCACAACGAACGCTTCCTCCGCCCCGCCACCTGGCTCAATGTCCTTAAGCTCCGTGCCAGCTACGGTCTCACCGGCAATATCGACAACTCCGTGTCATCCTATCTTACCGCAAGCATGGCCACTAACCAGTTCGGCAATCTGCAAGGCACCCTTAACACACCCCCTAACGACCAGCTCCGTTGGGAAAAGACCGCCACTTGGAATGCCGGTATTGACTTCGCTTTCCTTGGCTACCGTCTCGCCGGTACATTCGACTTCTACCGCAAAAACAGCTCTGACATTCTGACTTCTGCCGAGCTCGACCCGACTACCGGGTGGACCACCCAGACCATCAACAGCGCCAAGATGACCAACACCGGTGTGGAACTTCAGCTTGACGGACAGATTCTTCCCGCGCGCCGCCGCAAAGACATCGGCATCAACCTCGGATTCAACATCGCCTATAACCACAATAAGGTGACCGACCTCCGTCGTTATCCGACCTCGGCAAGCGAATTTCTCGGCATGACCTATCACAAGGGCTATCCGCTCAACTCTCTCTTCTCGATCGACTATGCAGGCCTTGTTGACAAGGACGGCACAATCTTTGTCGGGTGGTATGACAGAAATGGAGAAGTCCAGACCACTTCTACCTCAAGTTCGACATTCACAATGGACGATGTCATCTTCTCAGGCACTACCACGCCCAAAATTTCCGGCTCTCTGACTCCGGAAATCAGATGGAACGGCTTCTCGCTCTCAGCAATGTTTGCCTTCTACGGCGGCCACTACATGCGCACCGACAATGACGCATGGACAAGCTTTACAGCCGGAACTGCCGGCTACAAGGGCGCTTTCGGCGATGCTTCCTTCTCCCGCGACCTTCTTCGCTACTGGAATGGCGATGAGGTTCCCGCCAACGGCTGGATGTCGACAAAGAACGGCAGCAACATCTCCACCGGCACTATCCGTAACACTGCCGTCAAACATGCCGACTACATGAAATTCCGCAGCCTGATCCTCAGCTACAGCTTCGATCAGAAACTTTGCCGGAAAATCGGACTCAACGATCTTCGTCTCCGTTTCCAGATGAACAATATAGCGACATGGGCGCGCAACGGCATAGGCATCGACCCCGAAGCCTATAATCTCACCTCCGGCTTCCACATGGATAAAACTCCGCGTAGCTACACTATGAGCCTTATGTTCAACCTCTAAAAAGCCAACCGACACAATGAAAAAGATATTACTGACACTTGCATCCGCTGCGATGTTGCTTACATCCTGTGATGACAAACTCGACATAAAGCCCTACGGTTCCTCAACCCTCAGTACAGTCGATGAACTTGAGACTCTTCTCAATGGGCTGCCATATCTGTGGTCAGGCAGCGACTACTTCGATCTGGAGGTCATCTGCAACAACACCTATCGTCCCTGGAACGGTGTCGCCGACTATATCGGCAATGACAACAGTCTCCGCTATGCCTATTTCACTTATGACGAAAGCATAGACCGGGCCGACCTTACTGATGATGACTATCGCTATAACAACCTTTATCAGAAAATAAATTATATGAACACGGTGATCTCCAAGGTGCCCGGCGCCGATGGAGGAACCGCTCAGAAGAAAGATCAGATCGTAGCCGAAGCCCGTGTGCGCCGTGCCTGGTATCACTTCCTGCTTGTCGGAATGTATGCCCGGCAGTATGACGAGGCCGAGGCCGACAAGCTTGGCGGAATCCCCTATGTCGATAACACCAATTCCGCCGAGGAAAAGACAAAACTCAGTCTCAAGAAGACCTATGAGCGGATTCTTGAGGATTGCGCTGACAATGTCCTCGAAAAACTCGTTCCGACCGGCGTCGACAACGTCTGCCGTTGCGGTCTCGACTTCGGCTACGGTGTCCGTGCCCGTGTGCTCTTCCAGATGAAACGCTATGACGAGGCTCTCCGCTATGCCGATCTCGCGCTGAAAATCAACGGCCGTCTTGAAAACCGCTCTGCTGTCAAAACTACAGGAAACTGGATTCTTGACTACGATTGTCCGAGCAACTACTATCTGATTTATTCAGACAATTCCAACCTCGGCGACTTGTATGGCTACGTGATTTCGCCCGAAGTCGCTGCCTGCATCGACCCGGATGACTACGTGTTCAAATATTATGTTGCCGAACCTTATATGGACCCAGCTTGGGGCACGCCTTATCCAACAGTTCCTGAAGGCTGTCTCCAGTCAAACATCGGTGATGCCCGTTGTAACGTCTGGGGCCTTCGTTCGGAGTCCATGTACTACATCAAGGCCGAGTGCCTGATCCGTTCAGGACAGATATCCGAAGGCCTCGCTCAGATTGACAAGGTCCGTGCCTCGCGCATCGAAGATCCTGAAATCTACGCTGACAAGACCGGTCTGACCGAAGCCGAGGCCATGAAGCTCCTCCAGGACAGCAAGCGTTTTGAATTCATCAAGACTTTCGAAAATTTCTTTGACCGCAAGCGCTGGAACTCGGAAGAAGCCTACAAGGCCACAATTGTCCGCGATCTCACCTCGCTCGGACTTGGTACATACTCCCTTTCGCCCGATTCGCCCATCTGGGTGTTCCCCTTCCCGATGAACGCTGTCAAACACAACAAATCTCTGACTCAGAACTATTGAACAGATCAAAAGACAACCCATAAATATCATTCATAAATATCATGATGAAAAGATTTTTCCTGAGTTCGGCTCTCTGTCTTGGCTTCGCCTTGACAGGAGCCGCACAGACTGAATTCCGCCACATTTCATTCGAAGAGGCTCTGACGGCAGCCAAAGCCGAGGGAAAGAAAGTGTTCATTGACTTCTACACCTCATGGTGCGGTCCGTGCAAGCGCCTTGCCGCCAATGTTTTCCCTACAAAAGAAGTGGGCGACTATATGAACAGCAACTACGTCTGTCTGAAACTTGATGCCGAAAAGGAAGGCGCCGATCTCGCAAAACAATTTCAGGTCAGCGCATATCCGACCCTGATTGTGGTCGACACCGACGGCAAACTCCTTGGCTCATTTGCCGGATATAAGGAAGGCAAGGATTTCATTGCGGCTGTCGATGCTCTCAAGGACCCTGAAATGAATCCCGAACGTGTAAAGGAACGCTATCTGGCCGGAGAGCGCAACGGCAAGCTCGTTTTTGCCTATGCCCGCTACCTCATGGAAAACAACCGTTCATATCAGGAGGGAATCCGTCAGAGCCAGCAGGTGATTGACGAGTATTTCAACTCACTCTCTGACTCCGACCGCCTGAAGCCCGAAAATGCGTTGATGTTCACAAACTACACCTATGAATATTCTAATCCGAGGCTGAAATTCATGTGCGACAACGTCAATGCTTTCGATGAATCACTGCGCGAGGATGTAAAGAAGATGATCGCCATTCTTTACCGCCAGGAAGCCTATCGCTATCTTTCCGGCAATCATCTTGTTGATGAAGCCTCTCGCTCTGCCTATGACCTCTTTAAAAAAGAATCGGCCGGCCTTGGCTATGCCGATGACTTTGCCGGAATGTTCCGCTTCATAGAGAAACGGGCCGAGTCTGATGACGCTGCCTATCTTGCATATTGCAACGAGAATTTTCCCTCGCTTGATGATGATGCGCAGTCAAGCCTTGTTTCCGGAGTGGGCGAGATCTTCAATACGGATACCCCTGAGCAGAAAAAAGCCATCTCGGCCTTTATCCGCAAATATATCGGCACAATGTCAAGCCAGGGAGTCTATATGGCGGCAATGTCGATCTATCAGCTTGAAAAGTAAAATAGGGGAGAGAGACTCCCTGTCTTGCTTAACATAAGGTTAATATATTTTGTGAGAGTGCTTGCCTGTTGCACGGGCAAGACACTCTCTGTTTGGTTGGAAATGGAACCGGCGCTTGGTTTGCGTCGGCTTCATTGTTTTTTTCTGCCGGTTTGTACACGTTTGTTGTTGAACGACCTCTTAAATTCGTGGTCCAAAATTTGGAAATTATGGCTCTGAATTGTAATTTTGTCGATTGATGAACGAGGAAAAGCGAAAAAGCGAGGCTGAAAGCCGTCTGCGTCAGTATCTTTCTGAGCGTCACCTGCGTTGTACTCCCGAACGTCTGGCGATTCTTGGAGTAGTTATGGATGCACGCGGTCCGTTTACACCAGCCGACCTGCTCACAGAGCTTTCCGGCCGTGACTTTCGGCTGAGCCAGGCTACTGTCTACAACACTCTGAAACTTCTTGAAGCAGCCTCGGTGGTCAGACATCGTCCTTCATCGGGCGGCGTAGAGACCTACGAATGCGCCTCGCGTGTCTACGAGCATCTCACCCTTGTCTGTTCGCGTTGCGGCCGCACCCGCGAGCTCCGCGATGCCGAACTCACCAAACTCATCAAGCTACGGCGCTATCCGTCGTTCGTCATGAGCGGTTTCGACCTTTATATCCACGGTCTGTGTTCGCGGTGCCGTGGGGTAGGGAGGGCCCGCCGGACAGCAAAAGAAAAATAAACATCACACAGTATAAATCATAGAACTTAGTAAAATCATGAAAGTTGACGTGCTTCTCGGTCTCCAGTGGGGCGACGAAGGGAAAGGTAAGGTGGTCGATGTGCTGACCCCGCGCTACGATGCAGTTGCCCGCTTCCAGGGTGGTCCAAATGCCGGCCACACCTTAGAGTTCGAAGGCAAGAAATATGTGCTCCGTTCAATTCCCTCAGGCATTTTCCAGCATGGCCAGATCAATATCATCGGCAATGGCGTGGTTCTTGACCCCGTGCTTTTCAAGCAGGAAGCCGAGGAACTTGAAAAAAGCGGAGTTGATCTGCGCTCCATCCTGAAGATCTCGAAAAAAGTTCATCTCATAACCCCGACCCACCGTCTGCTCGACGCTGCCAATGAAAAAGCCAAAGGCGGCAAAAAGATCGGCACCACAGGCAAGGGCATAGGCCCGACCTACACCGACAAGATCTCGCGCAACGGCCTGCGTCTCGGCGATGTCTTCCACAACTTCAAGGAAAAATATTCAACTCTGCGCCAGCGTCATCTCGAAATGCTCGCATCGCTCGGTGCCACCCCTGACAATCTCGAACAGCTTGAAGAAACCTGGATGGACGCCATTGTCTATCTCAAAGGCTTCGGCATTGTAGACTCCGAATTCCTCATCAACCAGCTTCTTGCCGAAGGCAAGAGTGTGCTCTGCGAAGGAGCTCAGGGCACGCTCCTCGACATTGACTTCGGTTCATATCCCTTTGTGACATCATCCAACACAATCAGCGCCGGTGCATGCTCCGGACTCGGTGTGGCTCCCAATAAGATCGGAGAAGTGTTCGGCATTTTCAAAGCCTACTGCACCCGCGTGGGCAGCGGTCCCTTCCCCACAGAACTTTTTGATGCCACCGGAAAACGCATCCGCGACCTCGGTCATGAATACGGCGCCGTTACCGGCCGCGAACGCCGCTGCGGATGGATCGACCTCGTGGCTCTCCGCTATGCCATCATGCTTAACGGTGTGACCCAGCTCATCATGATGAAGAGCGACGTACTTGACGATTTCGACGAAATCAAAGCCTGCGTGGCCTATCGCATAAACGGCCGCGAGACAACCCAGTTCCCATTCTCGATCGACGAAAGCATCGAACCCGTCTATGCCACTCTTCCCGGATGGAAGACCGACATGACCGGAATGCAGAGTGAATCGGAGTTCCCGAAGCAGTTCAAAGACTATATCGACTTCCTTGAAAAGGAACTTGCCACACCGATCACCATCGTGTCAATCGGTCCTGACAGAAAACAGACAATCATACGCGACAGAAAGGCCTGACAGGGGCCTTTCTCCTCGCCTTGTGACAATATACAACTTACCTTAAACCAAAAACCAAAACACATGGCAAAAGTAAAACCGTTCAAGGGGATTCGTCCCCCGCGTGAAATGGTCACCCGCGTCGCATCCCGTCCTTACGATGTTCTGAACTCCGAAGAAGCCCGCCATGAGGCCGAAGGAAATCCCAGCTCGCTCTATCACATCATCAAGCCTGAGATTGATTTCGAGCCCGGAACAGACGAGCATGACCCCAAGGTCTACGAAAAGGCCGTTGAAAACTTCAACGCTTTCCGTTCCAACGGATGGCTGGTCCAGGACGAAGAGGACCACTACTACATCTATGCCCAGACCATGAACGGCCGCACTCAGTACGGCATCGTTGTGGCTGCCAATGTGGCTGACTACATGGAAGGACGCATCAAGAAGCATGAGCTTACACGCCGTGACAAGGAAGAAGACCGCATGAAGCATGTCCGCATCAACAATGCCAACGTCGAACCGGTGTTCTTCGCTTTCCCTGACAACGAACCGCTGCAGAAAGTCATCGACACTGTCACTGCCGGCGAGCCTGAATATGACTTCACTGCTCCTGACGGCTTCGGCCACCACTTCTGGGTTATCAGTGACCCGGTTATGATTCAGTGCGTTACCGAAGAGTTTGCCAAGATCCCTTATCTATATATCGCCGACGGCCATCATCGTTCAGCAGCAGCAGCACTGGTGGGGCATGAGAAAGCCCAGGCCAATCCCGCGCATACCGGCGAAGAGGAATATAACTATTTCCTTGCCGTGGCTTTCCCCGCTTCGCATCTTAACATCATCGACTACAACCGTGTGGTGAAAGATCTCAACGGTCTCACCCCCGCGCAGTTCCTCGACCGTGTGGCCGAAAACTTCATAGTCGAAGAAAAGGGCGCTGACGAATATCGCCCCCAGGAGCTCCACAACTTCGCGCTCTACCTCGGCGGAAAATGGTATTCGCTCACAGCCAAGCCCGGAACCTATAATGACAATGATCCCATCGGAGTGCTTGACGTGACCATCTCAAGCGATCTGATTCTGCGTGACATCCTCGGCATAACCGACCTCCGCAGCGACAAGCGCATCGACTTCGTGGGTGGCATCCGCGGCCTCGGCGAACTCAGCCGGCGTGTCGACTCCGGAGAGATGGCTGTGGCCCTTGCTCTCTATCCAGTGTCGATGAAGCAACTGATGGATATCGCGGACACCGGCAACATCATGCCTCCGAAGACAACCTGGTTCGAACCTAAACTCCGTTCAGGCCTCGTTATCCACAAACTCGACTGATACCGCCAATCACCCTTGGCAGTCAGACCGATCGGCCTGACTGCCAAGGGCAATAAAAAAACAAATCTCACAGATCCGTCGCGGATTTGTGAGATTTTTTGTTGGCTATGTCTGATATGATAAAACTATGGTTGTTATAGTGTGTATTTTATGAGAGTCGTGTTTTAGGCTGTCGGGCTGTTGACGCCGATGATCCGCTTGGCTCCGATGTAGCGTTTGGAGTAGTAACCGCCGTCGGGGAAACGCTGGTAGGTCACGCCCTGCGATGTCGATGCGTGGATGAATGTGCATGAGCCGTCTTCCTTGACATCGACCACCATTGCCACATGGCCAACGGTCTTCTTGCCTCCTGCTCGGCCTGAGAAGAAGAGCAGGTCACCGGGACGGAGATCTTCGGTGTTCACCTTTTCTCCTTCGGTGTACTGGCTGCGTGACGAGCGGCTGAGATTGAAACCGAATTTCTTGAACACGTAGCCCACAAAACCTGAGCAATCGAAAGCCGAAGGGCCGGAAGCTCCGCGACGATAGCGTGTGCCGAGAAATTTTGCAGCGTAATCGGTCATCTTGCCGATGAGATCTGAATCAAACTCCTCCTCTGCACTTTCTTCTGAAGTGAAAGGCGAGAATGCCTGAAGGGCGCTGATGGCATCTCCGCTTACGCCCGATGCCGCGTTAAACAACTCTATGTGGGCTGCCGGAAGCTTGAAGGGAGTGGGATTCTGTTCTGCTTTAGTCTGAATGGAACACATGAGCGGGAGCAGGAGTGTTGCCATTGCAGTCACTATATATTGTTTCATGTCTTGTTGATGATTCTTAATTTCATTTATCGGCCTCTGTGGCCTCCATTTCTGAATTGCATTGCAAAATTAGTAAAAATTTGTCGTACTTCTGCGTAGTCGGCTGAAAATCTTGTAATTTCAATAGGTCTTAATTCCGTGCCGACAATTTTACGGAAATGTTTTTGAGGATGTTACAGGTCCATAATCTGCTACGAATGTGTCATATTGATTTTTAGTTTTACCAATTATTGAGAATGATTGAAATCGCTTGGTTAATTCTTGGAGTTCATGCTCTGATGCCTTAGGAATCACAACAGACCATTGGAGTGTTCCACAAATACTCTTGCCATAGAAATCAGATGCTGCTTGGGGAGAAGGATATTCCCAGTGATAATTCGGCTCGGATACAAGAAATGACGCATCTATCATATTCTGAATGTTTTCATCATACCATTTGTTGAAATCTTCACTATTACTGTGTATATAAGAGAAAGATTCCAGATACACTATCCTCCACGGTCCTGTAAATTGAGGATTGAATTTTCTATACGATGCTCCTAAAGTAGAGTTATCTGCTTTGCCAATCAAAGTATTGAAAGATTCAGTTTTGAATTTTGCTTCCTCCTCGGTATTTACATATTCTAACCACTTTATAATTAAAGTGGATTCATACGAAAATGATGGCATATTGCGAACTGGGATTGAATATGTCATTATTTCCTCATTTTCTTGACACCATCGTAAATAGTCATTTATACATTCGGGGTTAACAGATATTCCGGATGCTTGATATTCAACAAGCCATTTGTCTTGTGCCATCGGCGTTGGATCATCAGAAGAGCATCCATATAGAAAGATGCTTAATATCCCGATTGTCCAATATAAGTATTTCATTTTCCGATTTGTTTTTCAAGTTGAGTAATACGCTCTTTGAGCATGGCGATAGTTTCTGATTTGGATTTGAGGGCATCGTTTAGAGTAGTGATTGTATCCACAAGACCATTTATACGCGCTATGTCCTCTGAGTTGTCTTCTTTTCTTATTAGCATTTCACCGTTGCCCCTTAGCAGCCACTCAGCAGAGATTTCAGGATATGCCTGAAGAATGCTTACAACTGTTTCGATACTGATACCTCTAAGACCCTTAATCTGGTTATCAAGGGTCTTTTGAGGTATTCCGCTTCTTATGGCAAGTGCGCGAATCGACATGCCGCTATATGCAACGATTTCCTTTAGACGGGTAAGAATGTCCATATTACCTAAATGTTAATAATTCTAAAAATTAGCCCAAACGAGCCTACATAATTTGCATTATTAGCTCAAATGGGCTAACTTTGCATCATCTTCAATCAAACACTACAAAATTAGCGAATTTGATTGAGATGAGCAAGAACATAATCAACAAAATATAAGCAAGATGACCCCAAACGAGACTAAACTCCAAAACCTCCGCAACTACCTTGATACCCTCATCGGGGAGTATCGGGAGGCAATTTCATCATCCGTCCGCGAGATGGAGAAGTTCAATATCTCTCCCGAAGATTTCCGCAAAGAGTCCGTCAGCCTCAACGTAGCCGCCTTTACCCTCGGCTATCTCAATCTGGCAAAAGAGGTATCCGAAAAATCGGACTACAAAACAACCGAGAATTATATCCGCTTCCACAAGCATCAGATTGAAACCAAAGCGATCGGCGAGGCTGGCGTAATCACTCTTGCCCAGAACGCCACAATCTCGGCTCTCTCTACCATCATCACCCTCTACCTTGATAAGTAAAGTCAAACCAATAACCCCAACAAAGTATGGCAAATTTAACCCCTTACTGCTACAAAGCACTCAATGCAGAGTCTTACAACGCTCTCGCCGCTCAGGTTGTAACTTCAACCATCAACGCATCATTCTTCCCCAAACTCTTCACCATTGTAGTAACTCCCCAAGAGGGAGAGGAAGAAGCCTTTAGGGAGATTGGCAAGTTCATCGACACCGAGGGTCTGAGTTTCCACATCAACCCCATCATCCTCCACGATGAGTGCCAGGGAGAAATCATCGACGACGAAGTAACACCGTCCTGCATCCTCCAATCCATCATCCACAAGTTGCTTGAAGAGAAAGCACACGACAAAGAGGTTGCGACCAGTCTACAGACTCGTCTTGATGCCTGCGAAGATAATCTCAACTCGGTTCGCAAGGACAAAGAAAGCTACTACAAATGGTGGCAGGAAGAGGTCTCCAAGCGAACCCGTCTGGAAGAGAGCGTTAAAGCCTTCCGCACCCTGCTCAACGCGGTAGTTGAGTAACCCCGCCAAAGTCAAACCAACCTATAAGGCCGGTTGAGTTGCAAATCAACCGAAAGGCGCAAGCCTTGGAGAATGTGGTGTAACGGTAGCACAAGAAGGAACCGAAGGTGCAGGTTCGAATCCTGCCATTCTCGCAACCAAAGAAGAGTACCTTGACAAGTCTGAAATTCCGCTGAGATGGCTGGACGGGAGACCGCCGGAACATCAGCGATGAGTGGTAGCCGATAAAGAAGCATTCGAGTATGCCGAGAGGTGAAAGACACTTTGAGACGGGTCGGTGCCACGGTAAGAAAGAACCATCCGAGCTTATGCCGAACAATGACGGATGGCGGGTTGAGTCGTGTCCGCCCGTGGCAAATGGACCGGTTATTAACGATTATCCCCGGTTGGAGTAAGCAACTATGATTTTTACGCGAAACAACCGGCAAATATATCAGAACGGTGTAGCTCAATTGGTAGAGCAACGAGGTATGATAATCCGTAGGTCGGCGGTTCAAGTCCGCCCACCGTTCCTAACTCAAATTCTACGAATATGGATAAGACTATTAAAGTAGCCACTCTCGGCATAGCTGAAGAGCTTAGAAATATGGAGATAGGCGATGTCGTTCAGTTTCCTGTCCCCAAGTATAATTACAATTCAATTCGCACTTCTCCCGGCACCACACTTGTAGCCGAAACAATGGAGGGTCGAAAGTGGAAAACCAAAAAGGACATTGACAATAAATGTGTCCTTGTTACAAGAACCGCGTAAGCCTATGGGAAGATGTCTTGTAACTTCGGTCAACCCTGCGGAGATCATGCTTGAGAATATATTTCGCGTCATGGAGCGTGAGACATTCTGCAAAGATACGGCTGCAAAAATCGTTGGCGGTGTAAAGAAGTTAGAGGACTTGATTGCCGCCGGCGAAATTGATGCTGAAAAGGGATGCAACGCCCAGAACAGCAAATGGAAATGCAATGCTGCACAAGTTCTGCGACATTGCCGGAATATGAGAAACAAATGAACTTACCACATAGTAGCCCGTGAGGGTGTTTTTCATTATAAGAATCAATAGATTGCCTTGAGTGCCCGTGAGGGTCGTGGCATCATCTTTAATCAAACCCCGATAGCCGAGCGGGTAATCTCGGCCACTTGGTCGGTAAAGTTCACGTGTTGGAGGCGTGAGGAGCGAAATAACCGATGGAGCCATCGGCCCTCATGGGTTCGATTCCCATACCGGCCACACCCCAAATTAGAATAATATCATTAACGCCGGATGGTCTGTGAAGATAGTCCGGTTTTTTCACATGAGAGACTGACATTTGGTGAGTGTCCCCCGGGTTGAACCGGGCGTAGGTGAATAATCGCGGCCGCTAAATAGCCTACAAGCAGGTTCGACTCCTGCTCTCTCAACTACATCATCAAAACACATCATCAAAATGGATAAGCCAACAATCTCCAAGCGCATCAGCGCCGGAACTCGCGTCTATTACATCGACGCGCACAACGACCGCAAAGGTCAGCCGTATATTTCCATTTCGGAAATACCTACCGACAAATCGCCAGGCAAAAAGAAAAGGCAGTGTATCTTCCTCCATGCAGAGAACGTGGACCAATTCGCCCAGGCATTTGCCGAGGTTGCAAACCATATTAAAAATGACACTCAAGGATGACCCGATTGTTCTTCTCGGCTGGAGTTGCCCGTATTGTGGTTCTCCAACAAAACTCGTTGACGACACGGAAATCTACGGGCGATCATACGGTACCAAGTGCTATCTCTGCAAACCGTGTGGAGTGTGGGTCGGCTGTCATAAGAACTCGGACAAAGCACTCGGCCGAGTCGCAAACAAAGAACTGCGACAACTGAAGCATCAGGCTCACGAGGCTTTTGACCCCATCTGGAAAGACGGCTATCTTCCACGCACTGCCGCTTATGAGGTCTTGTCCGTTGCTTTCGGACTCCCGATAGAGCAAACTCACATAGGAATGTTCGATGAGGATATGTGCCGGAAAGTAATCTCATTGTCAAACACAATTCTTAAATACATCAGAGAAGATGGCTAAACAAATAACACGCGGCAAGTTTCTCCTTATAGAATGTACCGCTGGTGAGCTGATGAATGCTGTCGGCTCCGACATCTGCATCTGCGATTGGTGTGGCAGACCATACCTCCCCTCTGATAAAGGGGTCTACATTGCAGTCCATAATCATTGGTATTGTAAGGAGTGCTTTTATGAATGGGCGGCACAAGCCACCTGGTATCCCCAAGATGCCGATGTTGAGCGTAAGAATTTCAGCTTCTATGCTCCTCGTCTCGGAGTCAAATGTCAGTAAATGTTAAGGCGTAAAAATGGCGGGCAATGCGTTTGTGTAACTCGCTAAAAATGACTAACTTTACTGTATATCAGAAACAATGATATTAAAAGTCAAACCAATAAAAACCTACCTATATGGCAAAGGAAAAACAACCAAAAGTTGAGCAAGACCAAGAGGTCAACGATGCTCAGATGAAAACCGAGGCAGAGGCTAAGGCAATCATCGAAAACAACCTCCGCTTCTACTCGCAAGGATGCGAGGTTCCGGCAGACGCGCTCAAACCAATCAGAGCAGGCCGACTCAAAGGGATGTCCGATGTGAATCCGATGTGGCGCATGAAGAGAATGACCGAGATTTTCGGTCCTGTCGGATTCGGCTGGAAATACGAAATTGTAAAGCAGTGGACTGAGACCTACGGAAACGAGGTCAAGTGTTTCTGCGTTGTCAATCTCTTTGTCCGCGATCCCGAAACAAAAGAGTGGAGTGAGCCTATACCCGGCAGTGGAGGTTCTGCCATCGTATCAATGGAGAGCAAGGGTGCTTATGTGAATGATGAGGGCTACAAGATGGCTCTTACCGATGCACTCTCAATCGCCATGAAGCCGCTCGGAATCGGAGGCAATATCTGGTATGGTCCCAAAGCGTCAGGGCATAATGAGAGCAAGTATGAGGCATCCACAAGAGAAGATGCCAATCAGAACCAACATCCTCAGCAAAGTCAAGGCACCTCAGCGATGGCGTTCACCGGCGCACAGCTCAACCAAGCCATTCAGGAAATGAACGCAACCACCACTGAGGCAGAATTTCAGGCTTGCTGGCAGAAATGGGCACAAATATCTCCTGCGTTGACAAGCAATGGCACTGACTTCTACAAAGCCGCGTGTGCAAAAATCAACGCTATCAAAAATCCCTCCGCAAAATGATGCAGTTCAAACAATCCCCTGTAATCTTCGACGAGGATAGCCACAGCTATCAACTCGACGGCAAGAGATTGCTCGGCATCACGGGACTTATACACTCAATCCTCGGATTGGGTGTATATCCCGATGCAAGTGAGCACGTCAAAGATTTCATCATTCCAAGAGCCGGAAGTCGCGGCACCGCCGTTCACCATGCCATTCAGACCTATGACCAACTCGGTATCAAGCAGACTACTCAGATAGTCCACACTCGCTACGGATGCCGGGAGCGTGATAACATTTCCTATGTTGATGAGACGTGGGATGTGAGTTCAGAACTTGAGGCATATATCCGACACCTCAACGGGTTCAAACCTCTTGCCAACGAGTTAACTGTTTCCGACAATGTGCGCTACGCCTCGCAGATAGACAATGTTTGGCAGTACGAGAAAACGGGTGGTATATGGCTTGTCGATACCAAGACTAACAACATCAAACTCTATCCGCTTTGCGGCTACTACAACGCCAACTATTTCAATAGCGGTGAAGATGCCCTCAAAGAATACCTCTCCTGGCAGCTCTCAATCTACGCAGAGTTATTTGAGGCAGAGAACCCCGGACTAAAGGTGGAGGGGCTGGCTTGCAACTGGCTGAAAGCCGATGCCGATGCGTTCTGGGTTATAGAGCGCAAGCCATCGGAGTTGGTTCAGGAACTCCTTAAAACCACCTATTTTTTCAGCGACAATGGGCCGGTCTATTTCCATCCCGATTTGTCGATGTTCGGCATCGGCTCGACTCTCCCTGCCGAAGTCAAAGAGCAAACTCCGATAGTTGCCCCCGATGTAGTGGATTATTTCACAAGACTTCTGAAAACATATAAGGATGCAGAGGCGAAACTTGAAGAGGCTAAAACAGCATTGAGAGCCGCCATGACCGAGCATAAAGTGAAGTCTTTTGATTTTGGCACATTCAGTGCCACAATCGGAGCCGACAGCGTTTCAACCTCCTTTGACACCAAAACATTCAAAAAGGATCATCCCGAACTATACAAGAAATATGCCTCATCAAAAGCCAAAAAGGGCAGTTTCACAATAAAACTCAAAGACAATGATTAAATTTTCAGCAACAAACGCCCTGGTTCACTCGGTTACTCCGGTGATTGAGATTGAGTCCAGATCCGGCGGTCAGCCGTTCTGCAAACGAGAGCTCATCATTGATGACTCTTGGGATAAGGATGGCAAGCATTATGCCAACTTCGTTTCAATCGAGTTCACCGGCGACAAGATGGCTCAACTTGACAGTGTCTATCCCGGTATGCGTGTGAACGTGGATGGACTTCTGAGCGGCCGAGAGTATAACAACCGCATCTACAACTCCGTCAGGGGTCAGTCGGTTTCTCCTTATCAGGCTCAACAGCAGAGCGCGCCCGCCCCGGCCCCCATGCCTATCGGTTATCCTCAGCAACCGCAGTATCAGCAGGCTCCCGGCTATCAAGCAGCTCCCATGCCTGGTGGCTATCCTCAACAGCCTGCCGCTCCTGCTTATCCACAGCAACCTCAACAGTATGCACCACAACCCGCGCCGGCGGCCGCGCCCGTGGCGGCTCCGGCACAGCAGCCATACAGTCAACCATCCTCGCCGGGTGTGAATGACCTACCGTTTCCCCACTGATGGAAGCCAATCTCACCAAACGTAACGGAGTAGTGACAATGGATAAGACTTTTGACCTTATGTGTTCACTACTCCGTAACGGAGAATATGTGGTCAAGATAGTACGAAAGACTCAACCTCGTACCATATCCCAGAACTCATTGATGTGGATGTGGTACAAGTGTATGGAAGAGGCTACGGGAACTCCCAAAGAGGACTTTCACGACTACTATAAGGCCAAGTATCTGAGCCGTGATGTTGTTGTCGGTAAAAGGTGGTATCGGGTCCCCGGCAGTACAACCGACCTCAACACCTTGCAGATGACAAACTATCTGGAAAAGGTCAAAGCGGATGCCGCCACGGAATTTGGCATCATGCTCCCACTCCCCGAAGATAGGAACTATCAAACGTTCATATCGGAATACAGAATAAGATAACTCGTCGGACAGTCTTAATGACCGCCCGGCTTTTTTATTAACAATTTCAAAAAAATGGAAACCTCAGACATCCGAATTAAAAAAGCCAAACTGAGTAAGGGAGGCTGTATCGAGGCATCCTACATTGATGCCGATGGCAACGAGATTACCCTCAAAGGTAAGAACAAATGCCACAATGACCTCAAGGTTGCACTCGCCGCTCTGGTCCCATACTTTGCCGACCTTACCGAGCAGAAGGAAGCGGACAACATCAACTGGGACAATCTTGAAAGTGCCGAGAATGTTGACCTCCTCCGCAAGCTCGATGTAACGGGTCTCAGCATCGGTGGTGATGACAACAACCGCATCATCACCATGACCGGCAGACGAACCCTCATCACCTCACGGATTCTCAACCTCAACTCTCCTGGCGTGGAGATGGAATCCGAGACATTTGAGTGGGAACACATCGACGAGTTCGACTTGGCGGTGCAAAACCTCATCTATGAGGTCAAGGAGTATATTGTGAACCGCAAGTGGGAGGTAGTTCAGGCTACCCTCTTTGATGGAGATCCCGATGACCCCTTTGCGGGAGCCGAGCCAACAAATGACGCTCCACCTGTTGAACAGCCTGCCGAAAATGTAGCGTAAGAATGAAACCAATATATATTACCGAAACGCCCAACACTTTCCGCCTCTCCTTTGACTACCACAAAGACCTCGTCTCGACCATTAAGCGTGTGCCGAGCAGTCCGAGATGGGATGCCCAGGAAAAGGAGTGGATCGTGAAAAAGGAAAGTATCTGCTATCCTCCCGGGCGTGATGCTCGGTGGTATGTAGAGGCTTTCGCTCAATGGGCAGTTGCCAAACGCTTTTGTTCTAACATCTCAAGGCGTAGCGAGACCCACGATGTAGTGTATGAGATTCCGCCGATGAAAAACTTCTCCGGCGAACATTATATGCTGCTCAATCCATACGAGTATCAGTTGGAGGGTGTGCGCTACGCCTTGGATCATCAGCGTTGCATCTTCGGAGACCAGCCCGGCTTGGGCAAGACTCTTCAGGCGATATGCTCTGTTGTCAAAGCGCACAAGGAGGCTAATATCTATGGCGACACATTCCCGGTCCTGGTTATATGTCCTGCGGCTCTCAAAGTCAATTGGCAACGAGAGTTCAAGAAGTTTGCCGGAATCAATGCCGTTATCCTCGATGACAAGAACCGCGACAGTTGGGAGAGACTTTATGAGTTGAGGCGAGGTGACGGAGACCCCTATGCTCCGGTGTTCATCACCAACTATGAGAGCCTTAAAAAGTTCTTTGTTGTTGATGTCAAAGACCACGCCCGAATGACCCTCCGCTCCATCGTGTTTGATGATCGCATCAAGCTGTTCAAGTCAATCATCATTGACGAGAGCCACAAATGCAAGTCAAGCAAGACGCAACAGTCAAAGTATGTCGAGGGTATCTGCAAGGGTAAAAAATGGATATTCGCCCTAACGGGTACGCCTGTTGTCAATAACAACACCGACCTTATCCAGCAGCTCAAAATCCTCGGCAGGCTTGATGACTTCGGAGGCTATAAGCAGTTTGTCGGCCGTTTCTGCGACGGTCCCAAACAATCCTCCAATCTCCGAGAGCTGAATTACCGCCTATGGATGTGCTGTTTCTTTCGCAGAGAGAAAGCAAAGGTGTTGACCCAACTCCCCGACAAGATGCGGCAGTATATCACCTGCGACATCACCAACCGCAAAGAGTATGACGATGCCGAGAATGATGTTATCAAATATCTCCGTCAGTATAAGAATGCGAGTGATGACAGAGTGGCACGCGCCATGAGAGGTCAGGTGATGGTAAAGATGGGCATCCTCAAACAGATTGCGGCGAGAGGAAAAATCAAAGCCGTCTCCGAGTTTATCCATGATGTCATAGACGGAGGGGAAAAACTCATCATGTTCGCATATCTGAAAGAGGTTGTCGAGGCTCTGAAAAAAGAGTTTCCCGATGCCGTAACAGTTACGGGTTCCGATGACATCAAAGCAAAGCAGAATGCCGTTGACCGGTTCCAGAACGACCCTGAATGCAAGCTCATAATCCTCAACTACAAGTCCGGCGGTACTGGACTGACACTGACGGCTGCAAGCCGTGTCGGATTTATCGAGTTCCCCTGGACCTATTCGGATTGCGAGCAAGCAGAGGATCGCGCCCATCGCAACGGACAAAAGAACGCTGTGAACTGCTACTACTTCCTCGGAGATAAGACCATCGACCGCTATATGTATCAGGTCATTCAGACAAAGAAAGACATAGCCAACGAGGTTACGGGTACCACCACCCAAATTGAAGAGGACATGCTCAACATCACAATGAACCTGTTCCAAGACAGAATATGAAAAAGAGATACAAACTACTTGAAAAGAATGGCAAGGTTCATATTCTACATTGGGTTACTGATGGGGTGCTCTTCGGGCCCGACTGGGAGAGCATAGCGACATTTGACAAACAAGACTCTAATCTGGAAAGATGCAAGACAATAATACGGCTTATGAACGAGTGCGACAAGCACACAGACCACCCTAACGATGACAGAACAAGAAATAACAAAAACTGAGCAAGGTTACTCGGAATCCAAGATACAGCATATTTGTGTGAATTGGTTCCGGCAGACTTTTCCTCATGTCGGCAATCTTCTCTTTGCCGTACCTAACGGCGGATGGCGCGGCGCCCGTGCCGGCGCACAGATGGTATATGAGGGACAAGTCAAAGGTGTTGCCGACATTATCCTGCTTTATCCGTCAGGCGGGAAATCGAGCCTTTGTATTGAGATGAAAGTTCCAAAGAAAAAAGGTAGTAGTGCCGGGACACAGTCTACCGCTCAAAAGGAGTGGCAGGCTCTCGTTGAGCAATATGGCAGCACCTATGTAGTGTGCCACGGACTCATTGAGTTTATACAGGCTGTTTGCTCCTATCTTCAAATCAACTCTCAAAAGTATATTACTGAAGCTCTCAATAAGTATCCACTTTATCGATGAACTATATTGAATTAATTAACCGCTTTTGGCAGGAGGTCGAGATGAAGGATTTTCTTCCCTCGGAGGCTTGCGTATATTTCAGATTGCTGGATATATGCAACAAGTTAGGATGGCAAAATCCGTTCTCCCTCTCCAACTCACGGGCAGTCGCGCTGATGGCGATGAATGAAAAGACCTTTCGTGCTATCAGAGACAAGCTCGGCGGGCGCGGCTTAATAGAGTTCAAGAAAGGGAAAAAGAGGGAGAGCGCACCGATGTATTGTTTCCCGGAAAAGACTGAAAATGGATGGGTTTTTCCTTGGGGGAATTTTTTGGAGGTAAAAAATACCGTAAACACTACCGCAAACACGCCCGTTAACACGCCCGCATATAATAAAACTAAAACTAAAACAAATAAATCTCCTAACGGAGATGGCGCGGCGCCAATCCAAACGGAAATCTCATTGTTTGCGGAGGAAGAGAAACGAGCGGCCCGGAAAAAGCCTAAGGCATCAAAAGACCCACCACCGCCGCCGACACTCGAAGAGGTTCTGCAATATTTCCTCAGCCGAGATGCCGACAAGAGGCTGGAGAATTGGGAAGAGTCCGCCCGACGATTCTACGACAATTTCAATGCAGTTGACTGGAGAGACAAGTACAACCGCCGGATCATCCATTGGGACAGTCGGGCCAACTCTTGGATTCTTGATGATGAGAAACGACAAAAAGAAAGGATAACACCAAATGAAAGTGAGCAAGGAGATAAATTTTCGGGACGTCGAGGGACTGAGCCGACTGCTACAAGCCGAAAAGGTTTCAAGGGAACGCTTTAGTCTTGAAATTTCCGAAAGAGACTGCGCCAACGCTATCATGTCCGCCATGAAAGCGGAGGTTGAATATCGCGGAGGGGTTTTCAAATGTGATGAAGACACTCGCGCCCATATCCTCACCGCCGCTCAATGGCTCGTCAATCCGGAATCCACTCCAGGTCTATTGTTGTGCGGATTGTGTGGTAACGGCAAAACAACTCTTGCAAAGGCTATCGCCTGGCTTATCGGTTATCTCACGGAACGTGAGGAAGGTTACTCCAAGCGCAAGAGGATGTTGCTTTACACGGCAAAAAACATCTGCCGGCTATGTGCCGCAAGCGAGAAGTTCAAGGAGCAGTACGATGAATATGGCAGGCTGTTTACTGAGCCGATGATGATAATAGACGACCTTGGAGAAGAGCCGAAAGAGGTGATGGTCTATGGGATGATTCACACTCCCATCATTGACATCATCAGTGAGCGTTATGCTGCTCAACGAATGACCATCATCACAACCAACCTTGAGGTTGACGCTCTCAAAGAGAAATATGGCGATCGCATCATTGACCGGTTCCGGGAAATGCTAACCTCAATCATTTTCACTAATGACTCATACCGAACCCGAAAAAATAGTAATTAGGTGGACCACAAAAGACGAGAATGCTATTGCCGCCATCCGCAAGCGGTTCAATATGCCGAGTTACACCACGCTTAACGGCTGGAGCCCTGTTGAGGTGAAGCCGGAAGACAAGGATATATTTGAAGAGTGCGCCCGGCGCGGATTCTTTGGTATAATGCCGCAAAAATAACTAAAAAATGGTGAACAATATATTTTCATATCTCGTAATTAATGGCTATCTTTACAGTATAATTAATTAAAAGTCAAACCAATAAACCCAACTATGGAAATAAGACAAATTCCACTTTCATTGGTGTCTCCATCACCGATGAACCCTCGCAAAACATTTGACGAGGATGAGCTGCAAGAGTTGGCTGACAACATCGAGAAGCAGGGTTTACTCCAGCCAATCACCGTTAGGCCCATTGCAGACAAGACGAAGTTTGCCGTAGTAGATGGCAATGCCGACTTCCACCCCGAGTATGAAATCATTTGCGGAGAGCGCCGTTTCCGTGCTTTCAGCAAACTCTACGACAGATGGAGTGAAAGGAATCTCACTGATTCCAATGGTGAGCCTATCAACAACTTCTCTGAAATTTCCGCCATTGTGCGAGAGATGGACGATGACGAGGCATTTGAAGCGATGATCACCGAGAATCTTCAGCGCAAAGATGTTGACCCCATTGAAGAGGCTTTCGCTTTTGACCAACTCATTCAAAAGGGTAAAACCGCTGAAGAGGTTGCTGTCCGCTTTGGCAAATCCATCCGATTTGTTCAGGATCGCGTAAAACTCAACAACCTCATTCCGGAACTCATGCTTGCCGTCAAAGATGACAAGATGAGCATTTCGGCGGCAATGCTCATCGCCAAACTCGACGATGAGGACCAACGGAGATTTTATTCAGTTTACTCCAATCACTATCAAGGCTATTCAAAGTCAAACGCTCAGAACTTTGTCAATGACCTGTTCATGACAATAGAGCAGTCGCTATGGTATAAGAGCGACAATCAGGCTGACGAGGATTTTGAAGGAGGTTGTGGTCGTAAATGTTCCGAGTGTCAATACAACACCTCCAATCACGGTTGTCTGTTCTGGGAAATGAAAAGTCAGGATGCCGGGCGATGCACTGACCGGACCCAATTCCAAGCAAAGACATTGGCTTATATGCTCCGAGAGATTGACCTCATCGGCGACAATCTCGTGAAAGCTGGTGAGCCGCTTGAATTTGGCAAAACCGTTCTCTGCATAAGAGAGAACTATGTCAGTGATAACTCTGACATCAGACAACTAATCACCCTGCTCAAAGAGAAAATCGCTGAACGTGGCTATGAAGTTGTTGATCCCGACAAAGTATTCCAAAGCCGTTGCTTCTATGACCTTGATGACGAGAGAACCCAAGACTTCCTCAAAACTGGTCAGGCTTATCGTTGTTTCAACCTCATGGATTGGCGGTCTCCCAACCTCCAGCATGAGCGATGGTATGTGAAAAAAGTATAATCGGCAAAACGAAAAGTGCAATTTAGCAAAATCAAAAGTACCGCTTTAGTACCGCTAAAAAAATCGCCTAATCGTTTGATATAGTTTACATTGCGACCAATTTTCCGAAATTCCGTTAAAAAAATTAGCGGTACAACTCTAAAAAGTTAGTACCGCAAAACAAGTATTGATTTTCAGACACTTACAAAAGCGGTACAAACCCCCAAAAAACGAAAAGTACATTTTTTGAGTTGGAGTGCGAAACGGACTAAAAATGCCGTTTTATGTGGTTAAGCCTTGTTTAATCAGCGTTTTAGAAATAGTCCCCTCCTCGGTTTTGCTATTCAGGCAATAATTGCGCTGCTAAATTGTTCCACGGCCAAATTTGCCCGGTTTCGGGACTGAAAAAGCGCGGCGGCATCGGTTGAGATTGCCGCCGCGCTCCGCTGTGGTTGCCGCGTTTGTTGTAGGTATGTGGTTGGCGTCCTATTCGGTTTTAAGATAGCTCAGATAGGTTCTGTAACCTATGCCGTAGACCGGGAGAATGAACCTGCGCCAAACGCTTTTGTGGCACTTGGCGAGATTGCCCTCCTCGTAATGCTTTGCGGCCAGTTTCTTGACCGCCTGTATTCTGCGTTTGGTGTTCTCGTGCATTGTGTCTGTATTTTATTCGGTTAATGCGCTTACGATTGCGCCAATACCCTTGCCACGGATAGGCAGCGCGACAAAACGCTTGTCAAAGCCCACGATTGTGGCGCGTTCGCCTGGGTCATCCTCTTTGGAATACATATAGATTTCGCCGTCCGCTTTCATCACCTCCCCGGCATAGAACGCCACGGACGCGAACTGCGCGTTTGCAGGCTTTACGGCGTTGAACGCCACTTTTGTAAGTGCGCCGTCCTTGACAGAATATACGGGCATCTGCGCGAATGAATAAAAACCGAATCCGGCGAACTGAAACGGTTTGCCGTCCTTGATGTTGGTGAGGTTCTTGAACAGTTCCGTGTCCTGCAAAAGCAGGTCGGTGACATGTTTCGGGTGCAACACAATGTAGCGGTCGGTCAGCGGTATGTCTGCGTCATCGAAACGCTCTTTAAGGGCGAGAATGTCGGCGAATGTCAGACGCTTGCGCCCGGCGGTGGCGAGTCCGCTTGTATGAATTACCGGAGTGTCGGTCGTGTCGGCGGTTGGCGCATAAGCGTGTATCGCTTTCATCGCCACGCTTTTGCGGAGTGTGGCGCGGTGCTGACTGATTACGCTTTCGAGCTTGTCATAGCTGTACTCGATAGCCTCGGGGCGGCGCACAAGCGTGTTTTCGGTCTCGAACTTGTCAAGCACGATTTCATTGTCATCGTCCTCGCGCTCGACCGTCTTAATAGGATATGTCGTGTTGTTAATCAACACTTTGGGGTCTATTCCCGCGCTTGCAATGTGCAGACGGTCATTTTCCACAAAGCCGGAAAAATCCTTTGCTTTCTGCAAAAAGCTGTCATCGGGGTAAAAACCCTCCATTATCTGGTTAATCCAGACTTCTTTGTTTAATGCCATTCAGCGTTTTGGGGGTTGGTGGTTTTTATTGGTTTCTTTTTCTCTGTTCTCGCTCTTTTTCAAGTAGTTCCCGATATATTTCGGGGTGCTCTTTGAGATATTCGGGATTGTTGCGCCGATACCATTCAAGCGAATGAGGCTCGACACTGCGCCCCGTCTCCTCCTTGACTAACCGGGCGTATAAATCGGGGTTGTCCTGCAACTCTTTAGGGGCAAACTTGCGGTATTCGCGCAATCCCCAGCCCTCGCGCCCGTTCCCTCGGTTGATAAAGTCAAGCGGTTTTGTCGGGCCGGGCAGCGTATCAAGCAGTTCGCGGAGCGTACGCGCCCCCATCGCCTCACCGATACGGCGGTAAAGGTCGGTTTCGTAACTCAATATCCTTGACGTTCCGGCGGCGGTTCTGAGCATTGTTTCTATCTCTTTCGCCTCGGTATTTCGTTGGGTGTCTATGTACGCCATGAGGGCGCGGCGGTTGCCGTTCGCCATCGCCCGGAAGTTCTCGCGTTGCGCCGGGTCGATATATCCGCGTGCTACGGCGTTGTTTAGCAGTTCCTCGGCGTTTTCCGTGCCGTTTACGGCCTTTTCTATCGCCCGGAGTATCTCGGTATCACTCGCGCCCGGTTCAAGCCCTAACGCGGCAATTACGGCGGTTCTGAACGCATCGGAGGCGTTGTCGTTGAGATCGGAGAGCCGATAGGTGAACGACCCGGAGCGGCGAAAGAGTTTCACGGCGTTGGCGTTGCTCGGTATATCCACAATCGAAGCCTCGATTAAACGGCATTTGACAACCGTCTGAACGTTGTTCAAATCCTCCTGCGTCACATTGTCGATACCGATTGACACGCAACGCAAAAAACCGTTGTCAACCTGCTTTTTAATCTTTGCGCCCAACTCGGTGCTTTCATCAAAAACCGCGTCTGCGATTAGCTTGGTGCCATCCTTGCGGATATTCTCCCAGCGGCCAACAACGCCGCTTTCGCGGTCGTGCATGTAGAGCATAACCGGGTTACGTTCAAACTGAGCCGTGTCGATTCCGGCTGTCTGAACCACAAAGCCGTAAGAGTTCAGTGACTCGTCCGAAAGTATGAAAGTTGTTGTTTTTGTGTCGTTTGCCATTGTCGTAATGTTTGGCGCAAAATTGGCCGTTAATGCCATAACGGCAAAACGGAGTGTAAAAACTTTACACTCTTTTTGCGTAAAATTTCTACACTTCCCAATTTTGTACCCGAAATATTTTGTCAAACCGAATTTTAGGGCTAAATTTGCGCATCCTAAAAAACTTGAGTAATGATTCATTTCAACAACACCCCAAAGATATTTAGCGGCCTATGGTGCGGAGCGCGGAAACGCCCCGGCGCTTTTACTCAAGTAAGCGTAGGACACCTAAGGGTCGCTTTTTTATTTAACTTCCTTAAATACTTGAGTTATGAACAAGCAGACGCAAACAGCTGACGCGCAGACTATCGCTTTTTACAAGCGATGCACCAAAGAACTATTGGAACGCCTCGCGGAGGCGCATGAGCAAATCGGAGGTCTCCAATACTATTTGGAGAAAAACGGCATTGATTTACCCCGACATCTCGCCGAGAAAAAAAGCCACAATACCGCAATGGCCGTGGCTCTCGCAAAGGTAAACCCTAAAATCCTGCTTGGCGGTTTTTCGCTGAACTGATACACAACACGGCGGCGGTTGCTTTCGGGCGACTGCCGCCGCTTAACGCTCAAATATAACATATTATGCTGAATGTCAAATAAATCCAAATCAAAGAAACAAAGCATTATTGAGTTGATTTCGTGTGGCTTCACTGACAGCGAGATTGCCGACACGTTGCATATAAGCGCACAAAGCGGTTATATCCGAAAATTGCGCCGCTCGCTTGCTGAGTCCTCACCCGAAGAATCCACGCAGGAGCAGGACAAACCGAAACTGACCCCGGAACGCTATTACAACGCTGTGATGAAGCACAACGGCACAAAAGATGATTTGGCCGCCATATTAGGAGTTTGCCGAAAGACACTTTACACATTTGAGCATAGCGCACAAATGAAAAACAGATTGGCTCGTTACATGAGGGTGCGCGGAATGAGCCTTGAAGTGATTGCCGGGCAAATCGGTACTAAGGTTTCTACACTTGAAAAAATGGGTTTGGATAAACTACCCACACTTGACGGCATAAAGATACAAATGGAAATTGCACTTGAACCTCTCGCCGATATAGCCCAATGGGACAATGAAGCCGCCTCGCTGTTTTACCGATTGCAGGACGCTTTGAAACGCCTAAAATAGATTGTTCCACGCACTTTGTTGGATGGCAAATGTAACCCCAACACTATATCCATTACACAATCTCGGCGCAAAACGAAAAGTACATTTTATAAAGTATTGTTATATTGCGTTTTATCACATTTGAGCCATTACACATTCAATCTTTATACAAGAGTGCCGTTTTACACAATCTCCCGGAGTCGCGCAAAATAGAGGTCAATCTTACGCTAACTGACACCTCGCGCCGCAAATAAGACAACGCACAAGACGCACAATAACCACCGCATCACCCTGCTAATACAGCTAAAATCCAAGATAACAAAGCCTTAATCCAAGTAAAAATCACACTTTCAGCCGCGAAAATCCAAGCAAAATCCAAGCAAATCCAACTAAAATCACGTTTTCAGAGTGCCAAAAATCGCCCTCAAAACGCCCTGCAACCCACTGAAAATAACACCGTTTACCATTACACAACGTTTTGCACTTTTCGTTTTTCCGCCCATATATGCGAACTTTTAAGAATGTCGTTAGTAATTGGTAGTGGAGCGTCTTTGATGATGTAAATTGATGATGTGTGACGCTCCGGGCTGTCGAGATGGCAGCCCTTTTTTATTTGGCGAGTGATAGACCGTGATAGGCGAGGAATTTTTCAAGCGTCTCAACTGAGATCCTGCCGAGTTGATTAATTTTTCTCAACCCTTTGGCGGTTTGATTTACCAAATCGCCGAGTGTTCTGATTCCTGCTTTTTCAAGAGGGCAAAGGATGCGTAGGGAGATGTCAAACTCTACAAGGTGAGCTTTCAGCAACCTCTCCATGTGGAGCCTCGGCTCATCGTATTTGTCAAATTCATTGCTTGTGGAGGGAGTGTCAAACATGGCTGATTGAATTGATGGGTTAATAAAAAAGCGGAGGGAACCACCCCTCCGCCAAAGTCAAACCAATAAGACCTTTCAGATGGAAAGAACTTATTGATAATGCAAAGTTAACACTTTATTTCAGATTATCCAGCACCTGTCGCACGGCTTTTGTAGCTTTATCAGGCGTTACCGAGATATAGGCGTAAAGAGAGGTGCCGCCTTTGTCAACTCTATGGCCCAGGATATAGTCAATGACACTCTCACTGATGCCGAGGTCAAAGGCGTGCTGGCTGAATGATTTTCGCGCCGAGTAGAATATGAGTTGTTTGATGCCCGTTATCTCTGCCAACTTGGGCATATTGACATCGAAGAAGTAATGACAGTTTGATTTTCTCTGAAACTCCGTTACACGGATGAAACCATCGGTGCCCTTGTGACGGGCAATAATATCCTTAGCCTCGTCTGGAATACGGAACTCTACAAACTTGTTCATCTTTGGGCGATACTCGGTCTTTGTCCTAACGTAGTGGATTGTGTCGGTCTGCTCATTGAAATTGATGTTGAGCAGATCAATCATGTTGATACCGCCAAGATAGTATGAGAGCATGAAGAGGTCCCGGCATTTCATGATGTTAGGCTTAACGCTCTCTATGTCCCGGATTTTTCTTACCTCATCTACGGAAAGCCAAGATTGGCGAACCTCCATCTTTGGCAACTCATATCCGGCAAAGGGGTCCACTCGGAACTGCACATAGCCACATCGCTTGGCATAGTTTAGCAAGACCATCAGGAACACGAGATAGTTGCGAACAGTAGTGGGTTTCAGCCCGCGTTCACGGAGATACTTGTCGAGTCCCAGGATTGTCCCGTGTGTAATGTTCTCAACAAGCATCTTCTCGCTGAGGTGCCCGCTGATAGTTTTCCAGATGTTCACATAGCCCTTGTATGTTCCCGGCTTGATGTGGGCGTTATCCATATACTCCTCGTAGATCGATAATAGGGTGCGGTGCTTATAATTTCCTGCGTTTTTGATTTGGTAAACGAGTTCCGAGCAGGTCAGACCGTTTGTGTATGCCAAATCATCGATCACGCCTTGATAGCGTTGTAGAAGACCACGGAGTTTGGTATTGAGAATGGCTGCATCCGGTCTTTTGACTATTGAGCCATTCTTAAACTCTTTGAGGGATTCGATTGTGATGTCAGTTACTATGTAGCGAGTTTCTCCATTGTGCGCCACTGAGATTCTGACCTTATGCCGACCACCCTTGAGGACTTTCGCCGGCACAATAACTGCGTTCAAGATTGCCATATTTCGGACAATTTTTAGGAAATGTTTTTAGCTCAAAGGGTCAATTTGACGATTGTCGGCTATTGTCAAAAATGACCCGATTTGAAAAGGGTTACTAACAAATCCTATTGAAGTTCAGTTATTTCAGCCTCTTAGAGCGGATTTTACGGCATATTTACACAAAAGTCGCATTGCCTCAAAATGGCAAAATATTGACTTTTCGATAATTGACAAAATGAAACTTTTGGGCTTGGATTGAAACAAAAATTAGCATTAAATGTGTAAATGTTAAAAGGTAAAGGGGTAAAGCGCAGTAAAAATACAATAATTAACATATTGTAACAATTGAGGTGTGCCAAATATGACAAATTGTTGACCGATTTTTCATATGCAGGGGGGAGTTGATATTGTAAATGTTAAATTGGTTAGTGGGTTTTTAGAGTGTACTTACCTGTAAAACAGCTATTAGCGCAATACAGCGGGATGTGTGCACTTTTACAATATTTTGCAGATTTTAACGCAGCAAGATCACGCCTGGGAAATGGCTATAACACTCAGGGCAAAATCGCTTGATTTTTTCCGAAATATTTGCGACCTTTGCCAAAGTAAAAAGCTAATTGTCTTTTAGAAGTGCAGATTCAGAGGTTGAGATTATACAATCTCGAAGCATTCTTTCCTCGTTTTAGGTGCAATGTCAAAATAGAAATAACCCTTTATAAAGAAAAAAGATGAAAAAAAGCGCTTTGCAGCAAGCCCGTGCGGCTTACAAGCCCCAACTCCCCATCGTGCTTACCGGTGGTGTGAAAGTGGTTGAAGGTGAGGCTACCCAGTCGGCCGACAATCAGGAAGACATCAAAAATCTTTTCCCCAACACCTACGGTCTCCCCGAAATCCGTTTCGAAAAAGTTCCGGCAGAGGAGTCAGTAGAGCCTATCAATGTAGGTGTGATCCTTTCAGGAGGCCAGGCCCCCGGCGGACACAACGTCATCAGCGGTCTCTTCGACGGTATCAAGAACATCAATAAAAAGAGCCGTCTCTACGGTTTCCTCATGGGCCCCGGCGGTCTCGTTGACCACAAATATAAAGAACTCACTGCCGAAATCATTGACGAATACCGCAACACCGGCGGCTTCGACATCATCGGTTCAGGCCGTACAAAGCTCGAAACCAAAGAGCAGTTCGACAAGGGCCTTGAAATCCTCAAGGAACTCGACATCAAAGCGCTCGTTATCATCGGCGGTGACGACTCGAACACAAACGCCGCCATCCTCGCCGAATACTACAAGGCCATCGGTGCCGGTGTGCAGGTGATCGGTGTGCCCAAGACCATCGACGGCGACCTCAAGAACAACGTCATCGAAACCTCGTTCGGCTTCGACACCGCCACCAAGGTGTATTCCGAAGTGATCGGCAACATCCAGCGCGACTGTAACTCAGCCAAAAAATACTGGCACTTCATCAAACTCATGGGCCGTTCGGCTTCTCACATCGCCCTCGAATGCGCTCTCCAGTGCCAGCCCAACGTCTGCATCATCTCTGAGGAAGTCGAGGCAAAGAATCTAACACTCGATCAGGTTGTGGATGACATCGCCGATGCGGTAGTGGCACGTGCAAAAGACGGCAACAACTACGGTGTGGTCCTCATCCCCGAAGGCCTAATCGAATTCATCCCCGCTGTCAAGGCCCTCATCTCCGAACTCAACGACCTTCTCGCTGTCAAGGCTGAGGAATTCGCTGCAATTGATCCTGAAAAGCAGCGCGAATGGGTGCTCGGTCAGCTCAGCGAAGCAAATGCCAAGACCTACGAGTCGCTCCCTGCAGGCGTGGCCCGTCAGCTCACTCTCGACCGCGACCCCCACGGCAACGTGCAGGTTTCTCTTATCGAGACTGAAAAGCTCCTCTCGGAAATGGTTGGCAAGCGTCTCGAACAGCTCGCTGCCGAAGGAAAATACAATGGCAAGTATGCCACAATGCACCACTTCTTCGGCTATGAAGGCCGCTGCGCCGATCCCTCTAACTTCGACGCAAACTATTGCTATGCGCTCGGCTACACCGCAGCCTGCCTGATCGCAGCGGGCAAGACCGGCTACATGTCAAGCCTCCGCAATCTCACCTTCGCTCCCGTCAACTGGATTGCAGGCGGTATCCCCATCACCATGATGATGAACATGGAACGCCGTCACGGCGAAATGAAGCCTGTGATCCGCAAGGCTCTCGTTGAACTCGACGGTGCGCCCTTCCTGAAATTCGCCAAGGAACGCAACACTTGGAAATATAACACCTGCTACACTTATCCCGGCCCGATCCAGTACTTCGGTCCCTCTGAAATCTGCGATCTTCCTTCACTCACACTCGTCTACGAGCAGAAGCGCCGCCGCTATTGATAAATAGCATTTAGAATAAAAATCCACCCGTCCCGCCGGACCGCTCCGGCAGGACGGGTGGATTTTTATTGTGAGCAATTATGCGTTTTCACTTGTTGTAAGAGATAACAGGTTGTTCCCGAACAGCCTCGGAGAGAATACGAACCGGAAATTCAATGATGCAACAAAAAATGTCAGAGGGATCAGCTCACAGACTGGTGGCTGTCATAGCGCGCGTAATGAAATATCTGCTGCCCGTAGCGGTGTCGGTAGGAATGGTCGTCTGGCTCTTCCACAAAGTCGACATCCGCCAGATAGGTGAAATCATGAGCAGCGGAGTGGACTATCGTTATCTTGTTGCCATGATGGTTCTGACAGTCCTGTCACACGTGATCAGAGGCATCCGATGGGGCATACAGCTCCGCGCCGCAGGCATTCCCCGCATACCAGTCCTGGCCGAAAGTGTCTCGATCTTCGGGGCATATGCTCTGAATCTGCTTTTCCCGTATCTCGGAGAGGCCTGGAGGTGTGTCTACATCTCCCGCCGCGAGCAATGCAAACTGTCAACCGTTGTGGGCACCGACATCGGCGACAGGGCTTCTGACGGAATAATGATTCTGCTGCTGGTGTTTATCGCCCTTTTTGTGGCCAGACCCTATATGGACCGTTTTCTCGACCGTTATCCGCTCGGTGAGGCCATTGACCGCATCACCACCAGCGGCGGGTTGTGGATCTGGATTGCCGTAGTGGTCGCGCTTCTGGTAGCCGGAGACTATTTCTTCCGCCGGACGGCCTTTGTCAAAGGTGTCAACCGGAGTCTCCGCAGAATCTGGAACGGATTCGTGGTCCTGTTCCACATGAAAGGGACCGGCCTCTACATAGTGCTCACGTTCGGCATATGGATCTGCTATTTCCTCGACACCTATCTTTGTTCCTTTGCCTTCCCCTTCACACGTCAGCTCATAAGCGGCCAGGGCTATTGCTGGGGGTTGATTCCGGGGCTGGTGGTGTTTGTATTCGGATCATGCAGCATGGGAGTCCCCTCGAACGGTGGACTTGGTCCGTGGAACATCGCCGTCATGTTCGCGCTCAGCCTTTTCGGTATCAGCGACAGCGACGGTGCGGCCTATTCACTGGTCTGCTGGAGTTTCCAGACCGCCATGCTCATAGCGTCAGGCATATTCAGCGCCATCTACATAATACTCTCCCGCCGCAGACTCCCCGCTCATCGCCCAGTCATAGATAAAGCGAATCTCATAAATTCAGGCAATTCAGAGAAATGAACACTGCTCAGGGGTGGTGAGAAGAAAATTACGGTCAGATGGAGCCGGCAAAGAATCATCCTTCACGATAAGCGATTCATATTCTATGCCGAGCTTCTTTAGGAACTCAAAAGACCAGTTGCCATCTATCGCGACAATCGAGTCATGACGGCTATCACTTGATGCTGACGCAGATCCTTTGTCCCTGCACGAGACACTCAAGATCAATATGGCTGTAATTATCAAAAGTATATGTTTCATTGCTTACCTCCTTTCCACCATAGTTTCATAAGACCTTTGAATTTAGTTCAATACTTACTATAATGTGCAAAAGGTCATAGTAATAGAAATATTGCTGTCCGATAAAACTTTTTGAGGCAAAACAAAATTAGGACTGGCACCTATTGCAGGAGTCAGTCCTTTTAGTTTTATCGGACAGCAATAAAAAAGAAATGACTATGAGACAGGCTGTCATGACAGCGGCACAACCGGCGGTGACAATTCCGGTGCCGAAAAAAAGAATCGTCCGGATTGAAAGACCCGGAATCAAGTCAAGGCGAAAGAATCCAAAGAGGACAGGGAAAAGCGCGAGAAGTATGAGAAGAATCTCAAGAAGGCAAAGGAGCATATCGCCGCCAAGAGACATAAGGAGGCCGTGGATGCGCTTACCGAGGCACGCAAGTACGCCAACCCCGGCGACTTGAAGGCTATCGACGAACGGCTTGACGAGCAGAAGAAACTGTCGGAACAAGGCGACCTCTTCGCAATGATGGAGGAACCAGAGCAGACTCAACCGCAGCAGTCCCAAGTCCAGCAACCGACACAACAGCCCGCGACGGCGCAGGTACAGCCTCAGCCAATGCCGGAACCTGTTAAACCGATTCAACAACCGATCGTTCAACAGCAAGCTGCACCACAACATCAGTCCGCCATGCCACAGCAGGAAATGCCGGCGCAAGCTGCACACCCCGCTCAACAGCCATACGGCAACCCCGGACAGGGATATAGTGGCCAGTACGGATATCCGCAACAGGCACATCCCAAAGGTGGCTATCCTCAATATGCACATTCAAATGGCGGAATGATGCCGCCAAACGAGGGGCAGAACGCCGCGTATCCTCCCAACGGTCAGCCACGGTACTCACAGCAGCCGATGCCGTTCGATCACGACATGGCGACTCATGCGCCGAGAATGGCGGATCCGGACGACGCGCCTCCTTACCGGCCGGAGGAATATGCGGAATATCCCGACTTCCCCGCGTCAATGTTACAAGGTAATTATGTACAACCCCAAATGATGTAAGACTATGGCACTCGAAATCACAGGAATCAAACGCGTGTTCACTTTCAAGAAAGGGACAGCCACAATCACACTCGACGACCCCAATCCGTCGGACAGCCCCGAAATGGTGATGGGATTCTATTCCAATACCTATCCCGAACTGACAACCGCCACGGTACACGGTCCCACCATGAAGGACGACGCGGCGGTCTATGAGTTCAAGACCACAATCGGAACCAAAGGATAAGAACTAATGCCCGTAAAACCTAAAAAAGAGAACCAATGCAGACTCCTGAGCGAATCACAGTCGGAACAGCTCGCAAAGCTGCTCATAAGTCAGACAGAGAGGCGCTATCATTACGGAGTGAACCGGCAAAGAAGAATTACAGCACCCAGCGGTGCTGTAATTCTTTTCTGAAAACGACCTTCCAGAGCACCGTACCTTCGTTCATAATTAGTAGTGGTGCGATAAAAATCCAACTACTGTGATTAATATATTAGTATTTAGCCAAATACAAGAGTACATTGATTCTTTGATTTGAATTTGGTTTATTAGTCTTGTTGTTCAGAAGCATCAAGATTATGAATCAAGGAAAGTTCGTGTTCTCCCAAGTCATCGAGTTTATACCGCGCTACTGGTTCGATAAGCTGGTAAAGCAATATAAAGGCGATTGGCATGTAAAGAATCTCACCAGTTACAACCACCTCCTTCATCTGCTCTTTGTTCAATTGACAGGGTGTGATTCACTTAGAGACATTTGTCTATGCTTGGAAGCTCACTCAAAAATTCTATATCACCTCGGTTTTCGCAACACAGTGAACCATACATCATTGTCTCGCGCAAACGAAAGCAGGGATTATCGTATTTTTGAGGGCCTTGGGTTTTATCTTATCGGATTGGTTAGACCAATGTATTCAAAGGTTCAACTCTCCGATATAACCATAGACAACGTAATTTATGCGTTGGACTCCACGACCATATCCACAAGCATAAAACTCGCAGCATGGGCGTTGGGCAAATACAGCAAGGGCGCAGTTAAAATGCACACATTACTTGATTTACGAGGAAGTATACCCACCAACATCCATATCACTGATGGTAAATGGCATGACAGTAACGAACTCGACATGCTCACACCGGAACCATTCGCTTTTTATGTAATGGACAAGGCGTATGTTGACTTCAAGGCACTGTTCAGATTCCATCAGTCGCAGGCATTCTGGGTGTTACGCCCAAAAGAGAACATGAAGTTCACAACCATCGAGCAGTTGGCTATCCCCGATACGACCCCAAGTATCATAGAAGACTCTCGGATTCGTGTCACCGGATACAAGTCCTGCAAGCTCTATCCTGAGGATATGAGATTCGTATGAGTATATGACCCGGACAATGATGCCATTGTTGATTTCATATCCAATAACTTTGAAGTCTGCGCATTGGAAATCGCCAATCTTTATCGTCACCGTTGGGATATAGAGGTTTTCTTCAAGTGGATTAAGCAGAACATCGTCGTCAAGAATCTTTGGGGATTCTCCGAAAATGCCGTTAAAGTCCACATTTGGACTGCCATCATAGCCTATCTGACGGTAGCAAGAATAAAAGCCAATTATAACAGCTGCTATTCTATTACCGAGGTGGCGACCTTGATCAGAATCTCTGCCTTGGAGCGTGTCGACCTGCGATGGCTTATGACCAAACAAGACCCATCAACCAATTCAGACCAAAATGTCAAAGAACTCTCTTTATTTGATGATTTTTAAACTAACGCGATTTTTATCGCACCAGTAGTAATTTAAGCATATAAATCTTTGCGGTCTAACGAATTTAGACTAACTTTGCACTATAAATCTTAAGTTGAAGATGATGGAACAACTTACCAAGCGTGAAGAAGAAGTGATGAATAAGTTTTGGGAGAAGGGCGAAGCTACCGTTAAGGAGATTATTGCCACTTATCCCGAACCTCGTCCAAGTCGAACTGCCATATCTACATTCGTGAAGTTTCTTGTTGATAAGGGCTTTTTAGGCCACAAGCCGGCAGGAAACAACGGATTCATCTACTATCCCCTTATAGAAAGAGAGGAGTATTGTGGTAACAATCTGAAAAATGTCGTTCAGCGATATTTCAACAATTCCATTCGTGGAGTGATAAGCACTCTTGTAAGAGATAGGAAAATGTCAGACGATGAAGTCCTGGAGTTGATAAATCAGGTGATAGAAGGCAATCGCCAAGAATAGAACTGATTATTATATGGAAGTCAAGAGCGTTATTGGCATTAATGGTGATGCGCAGGAAGATGGCAATATTTATCATTATTTGCACATATTGAATATAAATGAAATAGAACGGCTCAAATAGTTTTAGATATGAACCAAACAGAGATATATCCTCGTTCTGGTGATAATCAGACTGTCTATCTTAAATCAGTCATAACGCACCAGAATATTGAAGTCGGAGATTTTACCATTTACAATGATTTTGTGAATGACCCTCGTGACTTTGAGAAGAATAACGTGCTGTATCATTATCCTATAAATCATGATTGTTTGATTATCGGAAAGTTTTGCTCAATAGCCTGCGGAGCAAAGTTTATATTCAATTGCGCCAACCATACCCTGAAATCGCTTTCTACATACACGTTCCCGCTTTTCTTTGAGGAATGGGACTTACCGAAATCTGATGTTGTTTCTGCTTGGGATAACAAGGGCGATATTGTAATTGGCAATGATGTGTGGATTGGATATGACGCTATAATAATGGCTGGGGTGACCATCGGTGATGGTGCTATAATTGGCACACGAGCTGTTGTCACAAAGGATGTCGAGCCATACTCGATTGTTGGCGGTGTTCCTGCAAAGGAAATACGAAAACGATTCTCTACAGATATTATAGCCCGATTGCAAGAACTCCAATGGTGGAACTGGGACGCAGATATAATTCGTAATTCAATCAAAGCTATTCAAGACGGGGATTTAGGTTCATTAGACTGTCATTTTATATGAGGGACAAAACTGTATTCAAAATGAGAAAGTTACTGTTTATAATTATATATTTGTCTTTTATATCGCCTGCTTTCGCTGGTGGAAACAAGGCGATAGAGAATGCTTTGCACGAGTATATCAAAGGGAAAGATGCCCGTATAGGTGTCGCGGTCATTATCAATGGCAAAGACACCGTATCTGTCAACGGCAATCGGGACTTCCCTATGATGAGCGTAGTCAAATTTCCGCTGGCTCTGACGGTAGCGCACTGGATAAATACTAACGGTATGTCCCTGAACGATACCGTAACATTCAGCGAGAAGGCTATGAAAGAGGATACCTATAGCCCGATGCTCAAAAAGTATGGTAAGAGCCGAAATACCATAACTATAAGAGAACTGATTGAATGGTCTTTGGTTGAGAGTGACAACAATGCGGCAGACATACTCCTGCATCGCGTCGGTGGAACATCGGGAGTAACATCAATAATGAGGCAAATGGGTATCTCTGATGAGATTGTAATCGGAGCCTCGGAAGAAGATATGCACCGTGATCCATACCTAAGCTATCTTAACCGTACCACACCTTTGGCAATGGCGCAGCTATTTGATAGGTTTTACCACGAATTGAGAAACGCATCACAGTTATATTCTGAAATATCCGTCATGCTTGAACAGTGTCGCACGGGGCTTGACAGGCTTGCTTTCCCCCTTTTGCCTACTAATGCCCTGATAGGACATAAGACAGGTACGGGATTTCCGACACCCGAAGGTCGCATATCCGCAGTAAATGATTGTGGATATGTGAATTTGCCTAATGGTACAAGATATTCTATTGCCGTGTTTGTTGCTGATTCCAATTACGACATAGCAACGACCTCAGCCATCATTGCTGAGGTTTCTAAGATTGTCTTGGAAGGTTTGATTAAACAAAAATAAGATAAGAATATGGAACATAAATTTTGTCAAAGCTGCGGAATGCCGCTGACTACAGACAACAAAGGTACTAATGCTGATGGCAGTCGCAACGAGGATTACTGTATCTACTGCTATAAGGATGGCAGATTCACACAAGACTTCACTATGGAGCAGATGATTGAACATTGCGCTCAGTTTACCGACGAGATAAACAAGGAGTCAGGACAGACCTTGACACAGGAGCAGGCAAAAGACATGATGCGTCAATTCTTTCCACAACTCAAACGCTGGAAAAACCGGACAGCCATGTTTATTGCAATTCTGACATATAAAAAACCGCTTGAAGAAGTCGACCGTTTCCTTCAGGCACATCGTGACTATCTTGCCGAGCACTATGCGGCTGGCGATTTCATCGCATCCGGTCCGCAGACTCCCCGCGTTGGCGGTGTGATAATGATAAAGTCTGACAATCGCGCGTTGGTAGACTCCATCATCGCTCAAGATCCGTTCAACATCAACGGAATTGCCGACTACCGGATTGTGGAGTTTACTCCGACAATGTTCGTTTCCGAAGAATTGATTTGGAAGAACTGAAAATATCACGACAAGAACTAATTTATGCCCTACATATCAATCGAGAGCGGCAAACTGACCGCTGAACATAAAAACCGTTAATTGAAAATGAGCAACGATACACGAGACATCTTTTCCGGACTTAAAGCCCGCAAACCACAATATGTGCTGGGCACAAAGAACGGGGATATACGCACATCAAACGTGACCGAGGAAAAGATCCTTGATGCTATAGATGACATTGAGGATAACGGATGTGTATACCTTGAAAAATGCGTGCCGGTGGTGTTAGTCAGCGATGCAAAGGCATACTCAATTGATTACTTTAAAGATAGCAGTATAGCGGTATGTTTTATGGTCAACGGATATATGCTGCGAATGTGGCGGTCGGACGTTGATTGCGACATGGCCGCCGATATCATGTGTGACTTCTTCCGCACCGCATCGCTCCCTGATATGACCGGCTGGCACTGCCAGAAAATCCATCCCGAGCAAGAAATGGCAGAGACGAAACTATGTGTTGACGGCGAGGATTTCCGATACTTTGATATGGCGGATGTGTTCTGTGCTTTGGAAGATATCATAGAGGGCAAATCGCTATGGATGCTTTATGATTTCACTAAAGGCGATGGCGGGTATATCAACATCAGCAGGCGTGACAATGATACCGCTCCGACCACCGGATATAAAGTTGAATATGTAAGGTGGTCGGAGCCGGTACCTATTGGTTACAGAGGTGTTGTTTCTGATGAAGGACTCCTGCGGAGCTGGCTGTGGAGTCTGATTGATGGCGAGAGATTGCCCGATCCTCTGAGCTGTTGGGAGGAGTTTGACGTAAACGATTATTTTGGAAGACTGGTATTCAGATTTTTAGACGAAGAGAAAGATGAAAGGTAAATATAGCAGGCAGGTGAAAACGGCAGTCAAGCTGATTTGGTCAAGTTTTGACCGCGATGAAATACGCCGGGGATACTCAATACTTATATTGGAGGCGCAAAAGGGCGATGCAGATGCGCTGGCATTCATAGCCCGCTGCTTCATGGGTGAGGAGTATGTGTGGCCACAAGCAGGCTTCAAAGTTGACGATGCCAACGCATCGAAGTTGATGCAAAAGAGCGCGATGATGGGCAGTGCCACGGGCGTTCTTTGTGCTGCGCGAAGCGCAAACCTCACCCCTTCGGTGGTACGTGCAATGCCGTTCGCCTCGTTTAAGGAAGCGTTTGAAGAGATTCTCGGTCAGGCAGAGCGTGGCGACGCCTTCTGTTGCTACATGGTCGGCAATGTGTATTATTGGGGCGACTATCTACGTGTTGAGCCAGACTATGCCAAGCAATTCAAAGACGAAAGCGACTATAACGCATGGGCCTGGCCGATAGCAAAGGTGTGGTACGAGCGCAGTTTCGACGGCGGTCTTTGTGCCGGATGGGGCAATTATTGCGACATACGCAAATCCGGCTTCTGCGAAATTGCGCGGGATGTTTATGAGAAATATTACTTGATGCTGGCGGATATTTCACCCGTAATCTGCAACAACTACGGCTATTATCTCCGCACCGAGAAGGGCGACTCATACGGTGGGCTGTTGCGATATGTGGAGGCTGCCCGCAGGGGCGACCCACAAGCCGCATACAATGCAGGGCATATCTACGAAGCCGGTGAAGAAGTGGATGAGAATATCGACCTTGCATATCAACTCTATGAAATGGCTGCCAAATGCGGACATCCCGCAGGACAATTTGAGGTAGGATATTATCTGTTTGAAGGCTTCGGTGATGTGGAGCAGGACTACGCCAAGGCTGTGGAATGGTTTGAAAAGGCATACCAAAACCCGAAATGCAGCAAGACCACCCGGACGCAGACCGCCGCCTACCTCGGTTTATGCTATCAGGAGGGGCTTGGAACAGTTCAAGACGACGATGTGGCATTCGAGTATCTTCATGAAGCCGGGGAAGACATCGACAATCTATGGGAGTCAATAACCGTCAAGGTGCTCACCGCACTCGGCGTGGCGTATGCCTTCGGTCGTGGCACCGAAACGGATATTGAGTTGGGATACCAGTATTTTGAGGATGCTGTAAAACTCGGTTCGGAAGAAGCCAAAGAGTATATCGGCTATATCAACTCGCCCGACTTTGAAGCCCGCGAGCGGAAAAAAGAAGAACCGGCCACTCCCGTAGCCCCGTTCTGGCAGGAAGTGACTGAAAAAATCAGAGATGCGGTTACAACTGACCTGCGCGAAATTCTTGGCTGCATAGATGATGAGCACATATACACTGCCGCCTTGGTCACCGACAGGTATTGCTGCTCTCTTTTTCTCGCTGTGAACACGTTGGAGTACCTTCAAAGCGAAGACGAAGAACCCGATGACGAGAGCAAATGGCATCCGGATGAATGGGGATATTCCGACGGACATGGCAGCGAACTGGTGAAGCTCAGCAAATCGCTGTGGGAAAACCACGCTACTTTGCCGGGCGAAGCCTTTTTCTTCAGCGCAATGATATCAGCGATGGCGCAGGTCAAAGGTTCGGGAATATTCGGAGAGCGCACCGACGAAATCACATTCTTCATTTCAATATCGGATGATGAAGACGCTGAAAATCTCGAAGACTCGTCAGCCATGACACTGAACAGCCCCGAACTGGCAGCAGCTTTTTTGAATAGAAACAAGTAACTTTGAAAACAGCTAAATTCGTTTAACCTCAGGAGAATCATGAATATAAAGTTGGAACTACAACAACTCTGTGGGGATACCCAAAATCTACGGCTTAATGACGTAAATATTGAGCCGGAAACGATACGGGCAATCATGATAAACGAGGTTGTCCCGTCATGTCCGGAGGAGGATTTCTACGGGAAACAGGATTCCGCGTATATGTCAACGACAATTCCATTGTTCAGAAAAGCAGGGATAGAGGTAAATTCAATACAGGATATTCTGGATCATGGAATTTACATTACCAATGCTGTCAAGACACCTAAAAGCGAATATGCAGTTTCAAAGGAGAGCATAGAGGATAGCCTGCCCTATCTGGAAAAAGAGCTTGCTTTGTTTCCAAACGTCAAGGTTATCATGCTTATGGGTGATGTGGCAAAGAAAGCCTTTAATATGATATGCAAGAAGGCGACCAAGAAAAATGCCGTTCCAAGTATATCTACTTACAAGTTACGTAATACTGAGATTTTCTATAATGGAATACGCATTATGTCCTCTTACATTATGACCGGCCAGAACATTCTGATTGAAAAGTCAAAATTCGAGATGGCATCGAAGGATATAGAAACGATGTACAGGTTAATTAAATGTTTTGATTAAAGATGGCTATTGCACCTGATGATATTTTGAAATATTGCCTTGACAACCTTGAAGGGACGGTCGAAGTAAACAGTTGGGGCGAGCGTGGGATTTTCTACAATCCGGATGGAGTGTTGAAACGTGGGGTTTATATCTTGACGATAAAAGAAAAGGATGGCGACAATGATCGAGCTTCCCACCTTGACCGCAAGGATGTGTGGCGAATAAATATAGGAGTCAGAAAACAGACTTTCCGCACTTTATTCGGAGAACTGCCCAAACGTCCATGTAAAGGTTGCATTGTAGATATGCCGTATGAATTTACCGCAAAGGATGTCATTATGCCGCATCCGGTTTATGCGTGGATGGGCTGGATTTGCGCTTTAACCCCATCTGAAGCGACATTTGAATTATTAAAACCTTACATCCTTGAATCCTACGAATACGCAAAAGAGAAATTCAAAAAAAGATGACGGGATAGTGAACTGATTATTTGAAAACGATGATAGAACATATGGAACAAAGATTTTGTCAAAGCTGCGGTATGCCCCTTGTAGAGGGTAACATCGGCACAAATTCAGACGGCAGTAAAAGTAAGGACTATTGTGGCTACTGCTACAAAGGCGGTGCTTTCCTCCAAGATTTCAACATGAGCCAGATGATAGAGTTCTGCACTCAGTTTACCGACCAGATTAACAAGGAAACGGGTTGGAATCTGACGCCCCAACAGGCAAAGGCTCAAATGCAACAAATCTTCCCAACACTCAAACGTTGGAAAGAAAAAGATGAAAGAAGTTTGACTGAAAAAGCTACACACCTGCTTTTGCAGTGCAAAGAGGTTACGCTGGCATCGGTCAATGCGGACGGTTTTCCGCGCCCTGTGCCATTGGATAAAATTCATTCGTTAGGATGCAATGAGGTCTGGGTAGTGACCGCAGCAGACTCCGAAAAGGTTGCCGATTTCAGGCTCAATCCCAAAGCCGGGCTTTCCTATTCATTTTATGGCGATAGTGTTGCTTTGCGCGGCACAGTCGAAATCATTACGGATGATGTAACCCGCAAGCGGATGTGGCAGAAGTATTTTATAAATTATTTCCCCGCCGGCCCAGCAGATTCGAACTATGTGCTTATTCGCTTTATCGGAAATGAGGCTACCATCTGGATAAACCGCGAGTTTGCTCACATCACCATATAACACATAAATTATGAGAGATTCGGAACAAATGTATCCGGTCGTTTTTACAGCAGCTATCATTCAGAGGAATTTACGGATGAGTGAGGCATATAACACCAATGTCCGTTTTTTACTATCATCGAAAATAATCATGTTGTAATTTTGCGGGATGCAGACATTCAGAATCATACAGCCAACGCCTGCCCTGAAACCGTTTATACGGTATTATTGGATATTGTAGGATAGTACCTCAGGCATAGTGTCGCAACGCACTTTGCCGACAGGCTGTATATCACTTGTGTTCCATCGAGGCGAAAGGCTCAAAGTCACGAACCGTGATGAATTGCAACCGCATAGTTTTATTTGCGGTCAGGAAAGCGGTTATTCAGATGTGACTTCAACCGGTGACATCGAAATGATAGTGGTGGTATTCCAACCTCATGCGGCAAAAATATTCTTTCATATGCCAGTCACTTTACTACGTGACATGAATGTAGCGGTTGCGGACATTGAAAATCCAGCCTTGCGTGATTTGGCACACAGAGTTGAAGACAGTGAAAATCACGACATCTGCATTAAACTGATAGAGAATTATTTCTACAAGAGCCTGATGTATGGGACACCTTATCATCTGCCACGACTGGCGGAAGTGGTACGTCATATCAACAATTCCACTCAAACAAATATCAGGGCACCTTCGAATATTGCGTGCCTGAGCGAAAAGCAATTCTCCCGGATTTTCTCGGAAAACATAGGAACGACACCCAAAGATTTCATGCGTATAGTCAGGTTGCAACGTACCTTATCTGTCATGCAGCATAATCAGGGAATAGGTTTTGCGCAGCTGTCATACGAATGTGGGTACACCGACCAATCCCACATGATTAAAGAACTCAAGCTATTCTCCGGCTACACACCGAAAGAGTATATTGCTCGATACTCTCCTGTTTCTGACTATTTTACATTCTGAAAAATAGCGTTTATACAGCCTTGTATTTGGTTGTCACCGATTATTTTTATAATTTTGTCACCACTTAGTGACGTTATATAAGATGGAATTGAAAGAAACAGAAAAAAGGCTTCTTGAAGCCGTGAGCCATATCGTAGAGAACGACGGTTTTACCAAAATCGGAGTTAATCGCATAGCTAATCAAGCCGGATGCGATAAGGTTTTGATTTATCGCTATTTCGGCGGATTGGATGGTTTGCTCGTGGAATGGGCAAAGCGTCATGACTATTATTCGTTTGCCTATTCGGAGTTTATTGACACCATTAAACGAGCTAAAGACGGTAACATAAAGCAGATTGTTAAGGATGTGTTTATGTGTCAACTTAACTATCTAAAAGATAATGTACTCATGCAAGAACTTCTGGTATGGGAACTGTCAGGTCATTCCTCTTTCAAGGGAATCATTGAAGAACGGGAACGTATCGGATATAAACTGCAGGAGGAACTGAATAAGTTTTTGGATAGAGACAGTGACAACAATATGTCGATTGCAATAATCATATCCGCAATCAACTACATCGTTCTTTTCACAAGGCAATATCACAAAATCAACGGTATAGATTTCAGTAACCCGGAAGCATGGGAAAGAATGGAAGCTATGATTTCCAAATATGTGGATTTTATCTTTGACAACAATAATCTATGAAACATATTATAACAATAATACTTACATTATTTCTTGCAGCATTTGCTATGGCGCAGGAAAGAAATTATATTTCCATCTGCGGCAAGACCAAAACATCCATCAAATGGACGGAAGAACGCAAGAATGGAAAGATATACCTGTACACGGTTCAAGGTGGTGAGAAGCATGAGTATATCTTAGGAAGCGGTTATAAAACCGAGAGTTGGAAGATAGTAAATACTTCTTCAAACACCAATCTGTCAATCAGTCTGAATAATGGGATATACTCCATATCCGGCAAGTTCAACGGGAAACGGATTTCAAAGACGGTGAAAAGTAAAGGCAAGCCGTGGTATCAGAACATCGCCTATAATGCAGGGCTGACCCTGAAAAACGTAGAATCTGTGGAATATGAGTGTTTCCGCCCCGACAACATGAAACTATATACCATGTCGGCAGCAAAGAAAGGAACTGAGAGATTAGACGGAAAGAATGCCGTAAGAATCGAAGTCAGTCTTACCGGCTTTATGTCTGCTTTCTGGAGCTGTGATTATTACTTTGACACGAGTTCTCTGATGTTTGTGGGGTATAAAGGCGTAAACGGTGGCCCCGGAACACCTGAAACAAAAATATCAGTCGCGAAATGAAGACAATAATATTCTATCGTTCCTCATACAAAGGAAATACGCTGAAGATTGCGGAAAGCATGAAGGATGCCCTATCTGCCGAATTGATATCTATCGACAGCAATCCGTCAATCGACCTGTCGGATTATGACCTTATCGGCTTTGGCTCCGCGATAAACTTTGCCGCTCACGATATACGACTTCAAAGATTTGTTTCACTCCAAAATCTTAAAGGGAAAAATGTGTTCATATTCTCCACACGTTGCCGACCCTTCCTGGGGGCATATCATAAGCCCCTCAAGAAAGTTATCGAGGGAAAAGACGGAATTATAACCGGCGAATTTTCCTGCCGGGGATTTGACCGCACCGGGCCGTGGGTTATTATGGACGGCTACAATAAATCCAGACCGAATGAACGGGATAGGTTCAAGGCAAGACTATTTGCGGAAAAACTTCGATGGAAGTTGCATCCTTTGGCTCTTGCCCATAAAAATCCTGTTGCAGGATATTCAGATGGCATACCGATACGCCGCAAAGGTTCAGATACAGTAGCAGGTGGCAAGGTTGTGTTTCTCAATACCTCGACCTGTATAAACTGCGAGAAATGTATCAAGGTTTGTCCGATGCACATATTCGCACGAAGAGATACGGTTTTACCGACTGACGAGAAAAATTGTATTCAGTGCCGGTTATGCGCTGACAACTGCCCGACATCCTCAATATATATCCGTGAATCTTTTTTGAATGGATTGCGGATAGCTCTCATGGAATCATTCAGTAACAAATTGCAGAATAGTTATAAAGCTGAGGATAATCATCATTAGGTCTTTTAACCTAACACGGATGTCCGCTTTTTACTATCACAGGCTATTACGTCGCTGTAACTTTGCAGCGTACTAATCAAATAATAAAAAGTATTATTGCTGTACGATAAAACTTTTTGAGGCAAAACAAAATTAGGACTGGCACCTATTGCAGGAGTCAGTCCTTTTAGTTTAGTTTGTGTTGGCCAAAACATATTCTAAACTATTGCTGTCCGATAAAACTCAAATAGTGCAATAAAGTATGGCTCGAACACCGTAAAATCAGCGTTCGAGCCATAATTTGTTGAGTTATCTGAGTTTTACTGGGCAGTAATAAAAAAGCCTCGTTTGCGTTGAGTTGGCAAACCGAGGCTTAATAGATTCCTCCGGATGGAACGGAATCAAGTTAGGATGAGTTATGTTTTTGGCTGTATCTGACAGTGGAATTATTCTACGGTCACGGATTTGGCAAGGTTGCGTGGCATGTCGACGTTGCATCCTTTGCGGATGGCAATGTGGTAGGCAAGCAGTTGGAGAGGAATCGAGGATATTATTGGAGATATGCAGTCCGGGACAGATGGTATTTCAAGAATATCATCGGCTATTTGCGAGATTTCACGGTCATTTTCATTAATGACGGCAATAACTTTGCCTCCACGAGCTTTTACCTGTTGGATATTGGATATGATTTTATCATGGAGATCATCTTGAGGAGCGATGACTACTGTGGGCATCATTTCATCGATCAGGGCTATCGGTCCGTGCTTCATTTCTGCAGCCGGATAACCTTCGGCATGTATGTAACTGATTTCTTTGAGTTTCAATGCACCTTCAAGTGCTGTTGGATAATTGTAGCCACGTCCAAGGTAAAGAAAGTTGTGTACGTAAGTGTATATTTTGGACAAGTCTTCAATCTTTTCGTTGAGATTGAGTGTTTTGCCTATCAGTTCTGGCAGGTTGCTGATTGCTGTCGCTATCTGGCTGACTTCAGCATCACTGATTGTTCCTCTGAGATTTCCGACGGCTACGGCGAGCATTGCAAGGACGGTCACTTGGCCTGTGAAGGCTTTGGTCGATGCGACTCCTATTTCCGGGCCAACGTGGATATAGGTACCGGTGTCGGCTTCACGGGAGATTGAGGATCCTATAACATTGCAGATACCATAGACGAAAGCACCACTTTCATGGGCCATCTTGATGGCAGCGAGAGTGTCAGCTGTCTCGCCTGATTGAGAAACAGCGATCACGATATCATTGGGAGTGAGAAGAGATGTGCCGTAACGGAATTCACTGGCATATTCTACTGTAACTGGTATATGGGCCAGTTCCTGGAACATGCGTTTGCCGATTAGATAGGCGTGCCATGATGTCCCGCAGGCAACGATTACGATGCGATTGACGTTGAGAAATTTTTCTTTGAAGTGGTTGACTCCGTTGAGGAATATCTTGGTGCCGTTGTCATAGATGCGGCCTCGTATACAGTCTCGGATTGTAGCCGGCTGTTCCATTATTTCCTTAAGCATGAAATGTGGATAGCCTCCTTTCTCAAGTTGTGCTATGTCGAGATCTATCTGCTGAACAGATGGGCTGACTGCCTCATTATCGAGGTTGAAGACTTCAATGGCAGTTCCACGGCGGATAATTGCAATCTGATCATCGTCAAGATATATGATGCGATTGGTGTATTCTATGATTGGTGACGCATCAGAGGCCATAAAGAATTCATCGTCACCTAAGCCAATTGCAAGCGGAGAGCTTCGACGGGCGCAGATAACAGTGTCGGGATTCCTACGGTCTATAACTGCAATGGCGAATGCACCGATCACTCGCTGGAGAGCCTGGCGGGTAGCTTCATAGAGCGAACAGTTATTTGACGTGTGGATATGTTCGATCAGGCATACAAGGACTTCGGTATCGGTTTCGCTCTGAAATGTGTATCCGTTGTTGATAAGAAATTCTTTGAGGACGGCATAATTCTCAATGGTGCCGTTATGGACCATTGCAATATTGCCGGCGTTACCGACATGAGGATGTGCGTTTGTGTCGTTCGGCTCTCCGTGGGTAGCCCAGCGGGTGTGGGCAATTCCGACCGATCCGCTTATGTTTCTCGATGAACAGACGCTTTCAAGATCGTTGACTTTGCCTTTTGACTTATAGATGTTGAGATTGCTCCTAGAATCGATCAGTGCGACTCCGGCACTATCATAACCTCGGTATTCCAGACGGTGAAGACCGTTAATAAGGATCGGATAGGACTCACGATGGCCGATATATCCTACAATTCCACACATAATATATTGTATTTAGTTACTATTTTGATTTAATTTTTTCCAATGCGACTGTTGTTACAGCCATGAAAGATTATTGAAGATGTCAAGCATCTTTTTGCCTGTCTCCGGTTCGACTGAATTGATGAACATTATTCTGCACAACAATCATTCTTGAGTGCCACTGGGATTTCGGCGGATTCGAAATTACCAAGCTAGGTTATGATGGATGTGACAGAAATGCGGTATAAAAGGAGAGGAACTAAATTCTATTCGCGATTTCAGGCGGTAGAGAGGTCATCACTCTGTCAGGATGCGGTTATTGCGGTTCCGAATATTGTTGACTTTTGAGTTGAGGACTTCGCTTGCCTTGTAGACGTAGCGGGAAGCGTCGAGGAAGAGGTTAGAGTTGACGCCGTTTTTGCGGTAGGCCTTGAGGTGGTCTGAGAGGATGCGCAGGTGGCTTTTGAGACCGGAGGTGGAGGCGCCGCCGGTGCGCATGGCCACGCAGTCAAGCGGGATGTAGCGGGTGGGGATGCGCTGGATGTAGATCAGACGAAGGAGGTGTTCAAAGTCGGCGGCGACGCGGAAGTTGATGTCGAAGCTGCCGTGGCGGTCGTAGACGCTCTTGCGGCAGTAGAAGGTGGGATGGGCGGGCTGGAAGCCGAGTTTCATCATCCAGGGGCGGAAGGTGCGGGAGGAGTAGTAGCGGACACTGCGGCTGAGATCGGAGTCGTCGACGTAGTGGACGTCGGCATAGACGGCATCGATTTCCTGATCGGCGAGTTCGGCGGCAAGGGTGGCCACGATCGAGTCGGCGGTGAAGAAGTCATCGGAGTTGAGGATGCCGATGATGTCGCCGGTGGCCATTGCGATGCCTTTGTTCATGGCGTCGTAGATGCCGCGGTCGGGTTCGCTGACGTAGCGCAGACGGCCTTGGTAGAGAGGCTCAAGCTCACGGACGATGTCCATTGTGTTGTCTGTGGAGGCGCCGTCGACTATGATGTGCTCGATCTGTGTGTAAGTCTGTCGCAACACTGACTCCATTGTGTCGCGCAGTGTCGCACCGCTGTTGTATGTGGCGGTGATGATGGAGATTTTCATTGAGGTTAAATATTGTGTGTGATATGTTATTTAATAACATTGGGAATCATATTCGCTCACCTTTGATTACAGCCGGAATGCCTTGATAAATTTTATTAGGTTCAAGATCTTTTGTGGCTATCGAGCCGACTGATAAAAGTGTATTCTCTCCTACATTTACACCAGGGCATACAGTGGATTTAGCTCCTACCCAAGCTCCGTCCGCGATGTTTATTGGCTTGACTATTAAATCAAATGTTGGTAATTTATAATTATGATTTCCACATAGCAACATCGCACCTTGACTTATACAGCAATTATGACCAATTGTTACTGGTGCTAAATTGTCAATCCATACGTCTTCGCCAATCCATGAGTAATCGCCTATTTCAAGTAGCCAAGGATATTTGATGTTGATGCCTGGTTTAATAACAACGCCTTTCCCAATCTTAGCCCCGAAAAGTCGCAATAGTTTCACCTTGAATCTTGAAAGCGGATTAAGATGGTTTTTTAGAAAGATGACGTTGATAAAATACCAGCTAATACGTTTGATAGAAGAGCCCCCTGGATTATACCAGGAATTATCATATTGGCTGAGATTAGTTTTCATAGATAAAATCAGGTTTGACACCACCCAAAAGAAGCCATTTATACATATTGAGCATCTTTTTAGCTACCTTGTTTGCCTCGAAATTTTCGAGTACCATCTCTCGGCCGCGGCGACCCATTTCGAATAGTTCTTGAGGTGAGGTGGCGCATATTTTGTCTATCACAGAAGCAATAGATTCTGATGAGTTTTCAGTCCACCAGCCACAGTGGTGTTCATTAAGCGATTTCCAAGGAGTGCCTTGGCTTGCCATGACAGGAGTACCAACAAGAAGTGCTTCAGGGACAATCATGCCGAAGTTCTCCATGTCGCTAGGTACAAATAAAGCTGACAATTCTGCAAGTTTATCATACTTAGTTCGGCCAGAGACGAATCCGCAAAACTCCACTTTATTAGTAATTCCAAGGTATTGAGACATATCAACAAGATAGCGTGCATAATTCTTATCTCCTGAACCTAAGATGCTTACTGAGATATTTGCATCAGGACGAAGTGCCACTGCTTTAAGAAGTGCTTCACAATTCTTTCTTGGATGTAATCGTCCCAGGAATCCAAGTTTCCTTGTTTGTGCATTTTGCATTAAAGAGTTATTATTAGCACGATCTTCGAATATTTTAGTGATTTCTGCGTTCACAGGGACAGGATTGCCAATCAATGCAATTGATCCACGATACCCCAACTCTCTCAGATGAATCATTTCTGTCTCACATGTGGCGTGTATACAAGTAGCCCTTAAAATATCATTATTGAACCACAGTTTTAGCAACGGCCATTTCTTCCAATAACTTCGGCGCATGGTTTCTGGGTAAAGCATTCCATGAGGTGTAAGGACGTAAGGTTTGAGTTTAGAACGCGCACATTTGCACGTTTCATGTACAATGTATTGCCACATCCCGTTTGCATGATAAATGTCATATTCTGTGGAATATAGGATTTTTTTGAGATTTGGCGAGTAGTTGAACGGTCCGATTCCGTCATTAGAATAGGTCATAGCCCATTTGGCGTCAGTGCCAAGATTTGTATCATTTTTGTCCCGGAGATCCGGAGAAAGGATTCTAACGGAATCTATTGGATTCTGCATTGCGTTCAGAAGATCATAGGTACATGTCGCTATGCCACCGAACTTGGCACCGAGACCTTCTATTGTATGTAGTATTTTCATATTTGGTTTTATTAATTTAAGCTTTGGAACAGGGGCCATCTTCGTAGGGAGAATCCTTTCCCGATCTTAGATTTTCAATCAGTTGCAACAATCGTGCGGCAACGATACGTGGGCTATATTCCAATCTCATTTTTGAGATTGAGTAGTAAGCCATTTTGCGCCTTTGATCTGGATTCTTGAAAAGCCATTCCACTTTTTGACATAGATCGTCGAGAGCGTTGATGTCGGGATTATCAAATCCTGACGAGGATACAGGGCTACGGAATGAGAATCCTGTCTTCCCTGCATCAATAAGGTATGGGGTACTTCCTATGTCGTCACTTGCCACAAGGACGCAACCTGCTGCCATACTTTCGTTGGCTACAGCTCCCCATCCCTCATTACGATCGGAAGTAAAAATGAAGATGTTATGCTTACGCATATCAGCAATCAGTTCATCGTTGGGTTTGTTGTCGATGAATCGCACTACGTCATCGACTCCGAGTTTTTTTACCAACTTAATGGAACTGTTCTTGAGCTTACCCTCGCCGTACATGTCAAGTATGAAATTTAGACCTTTTTGCTTGAGACGATGCGCCATCAACACAGGAAGTTCGGGATGTTTCCAAGTGAGAAACCTCGCACACCACATAAGCTTTATGGAAGATCCTGATGAAATAGACTCCTGAATAACTTCATCATCAAAGTTATTTACACTGGTAAAATACCCCCACTTATAGCATTTATCCCTGAATGTAAACAGCTTGAACTGATCTTCTGCGGCAAATGCGCTGCAACAAAGTTTATAAAGAGGTTTGTGCTTCCATCCACCAAAATGGTAGGTTAGGAACATATGTAAAATCGTTGGAGAAAATAGGTTTATCCATCCTTTTTTCAGCCATCGTTCGCTCATGTCGAATGATAGTAGTCCTTTTTTCAAACGGGCTTTTTCAAACGGTAGCGCAGGCAGGCCGGAGAAAATGCAGCATTCGGCTGTCATAGCCAGTTTCATCGCCTTACAATAGCTTTCGTCTGATTCCCAAGCACACAATAGATAGGGGCGATTTCTGTAGTTTTTTGTACCCCCCTTTTTGTTGCTGTCATTGGGTTTGACAAGTTCAACAAAGCAATAACTATGGTTGGTCAACTCCCACAGTTCATCAGCAACACAGGCCTGATGGTTGTTGAGTATTATTGAATAAATTACAAGTTTCATTATCATCCTTGTGAAGATTGTCGTTATTTTGCGAGGTGATTAATACTTAAATCCTTGATATTAATTCGATATTTACCTGAGAATATCGGGAAATATCGATTAATCAAAATTACTGGGATTGAAATCAATAGACTTGTATATAACATAATAACCACGAATTCCACAAATTGAGGCAAATCGATATTGAGATGATTTATGAAGGACCATATGTTGCGTATCGTTACCGATTGCAGATAATAATATAAGAGAGAGTTAGAACCGATGAAGAGGATTAATTTGTTATATCGCCTAAATTTTGAACATAACCATATAAATGCAGGCACACCCAAAAAGGATTCTATTATGAAAAATGGATAATTTGTAAACGACTCATTGAAATTGCCAGAGTTTAGATTCCAATGAATGTCTGCAGACACAAAACAGATGTATATCATCATCAGTGATAGTCCAACTTTGTTGCGTAAAAAATGTGAGGTAATATTATAATCGCGACAAATCATTCCGATCGTAAAGTATACTCCAGCAAACATCGCATTTTTTAAATTCCAGATATAATGGTCTAAATCAGGTAAAACAAAATATATGAACATGAATAAAAATGGACATGCAAAATTTATGACTCTACCATACCTTTTGGATGCCCATAAAATGCATAAACCCAATAGTTCTATGATGACAAGAGCGGATATAAACCATGATTTAATACCGAGTAAAGATATCTTGATGTCTGTAGCAAATCCTTCATATTCTCCAATAAAAAAATTAAAAATAGATGTTAGGCAACAATATATGCAATAAGGTATGATTAAAGATGTAAATATATTCAATGCCTTTTGCGAAATGTGATGGTATTTATTCGGTGTGTTGAATAAGAAACCGCTTATAAAGAAAAAAACAGTTAAAAAAACTGGTAAATAAGCCTTTGTTAACCATATTTCGGCAATTCCAGTATGATGTGCTATTACACATAATAAGGAAATCCCTCTGGCGTTATCAATCCATAAAATTCTATTTTTCATACTTAATAATTATCATTGGGGGCATTTGTGAGATTTTCAATTGGTAGATATTTTTGATCTCTACAAACTCCTATGGTTATCCAAAATAAAAAGGAAAGAAAACTTCCTCCAAAAAAGATATAACCTTCGGTGAACATATTTACAGTTAGTAGCGTTATAACACCAAATAAAAACGGGTTACGCGAATTTTTTGCTACAGCGAGGAGTGCTTCCACATAGATACTACCAATAAAAATAAGACCGATTATTCCAGTCATAGACAAAACGCTTAACCAAGAGGAGCCTGGTTCAACTGATTGTCCTCCTGCTCCGATAGAGTTATCTTTGTTTGTTGGATCGACAGACACAAAGCCATAACCACAAATAGGATTGCTTTTAAATTCTTCGAATCGTTGATCCCATTTATCTTCCCTTGATGCGAACGTGCTTCCAGCAACCACATTCCCATTCTGTTTTTCAATTAGTCCCTTCATGGCGCCTTGCCAAAGAGGTATACTGCATGCCAATAAAATGAAAATGGCCACGAAATACTTGAAAAATGTTCCTAAATTAGCAGTCTTAAAATGGAGATATACAAATCCGGCCGCGATTGTGGATAGAAAAGCAGAACGAGAAGATGCAAATAAAACGCTTGCCAAACAGAGTATTGAGCAAGCAAACAAAAAAACACTTTTATTTTCTAAGGCTTTATTGACAATATATAATGAGCCGACCCCTGCAGTTGGTCCCAACAACATAGAATGGGAAGCTAATCCTCCGAATATTCCAGCTCTTGATAAATCTGTAATACCGTTTACCTGCATATAGTTTATGCCCAGAAAACGTGCAAAAAAGGACCCGACTCCGATAATAGCGCAGGAAAAGCAGATAATTTCAAAAATTCTACCTCTTTCGGATCTTAATATTTCACTTTGGCACATTCCGCTGCACGTGATAATAATTATGGCAAATAAAAGGTATCTTTGCCAAGGGCTGAACATTACATTAGGAGATGTTATCAATATTTGCAATGGAATGTACGATAACAGTCCTAAATAGATTGATTCATAATTTTTTGTATGCAAAAGACAATGGATGGCATATATTATGATTATGCCGTAAATAATAGTACTTGAAATGGGTGGCAAAAAACCAACTATTTTAGTAAGTTCGGCGCAAATAAACAATAAGACTATTTTATTGATGCCTTTTAGGTACTCATATATGGGAACAGCCCAGTTCGTTATTGGAAATATCATGAATATAAATCAGATAATAAAGTTCATCATATCCGACTTTCTAAATTTAAATTTTTTAGATAGTTCAAATACTGAGTTATCAGTTTATCAATGTCGTATGTGTATTTTAATGGTTGAGTGATCGGTTCTTTTATTTGCCGGCTAATCAACGTCGCCAAGGTTTTGTAATCATGTGGCTTAATCAGCCATTTGCCGCGATCGGCTTCGGGAACATATTCTGAGTAACCCTGATTGATGCATCCGATAAAGGGAACTCCGCATGCGGCGGCTTCGGTATATACACAGCCGAAACCCTCAAAATAGCTCGGAAGAACGAACAGATCCAAAGTATTGAAATATTCGGGTAACGACTCATGTGGCATTTCGCAGACAAATTCGAAATATCGGTTGAGCTGATGTTTGGAAATGTATTCGCTACAGGAGACAAGTGTAGGCCCACTACCTACAAAAGACACCAGAAGAGGTATATCGGATTGGTGTTTCACCACTTGTTCAACGGCCTTTATTAAAGTGATGTGGTCTTTAAGATCATTGAAATTGGCAATACATCCGATTTTGAAAACTGAATGATCGGTCTGTGTGGGGAGTTTGCGAAAGACCGTGGTGTCTACTCCGTTGTAAAGCACATAGGTATTGATATTTCGCGGTACCATCAGATGTTTTGCCGAGTGGAGGGCGGTCAGATACGGAGCATAACATTCATCTGGGTGGGGAGTGGGAAAATTCAGAAGATTATATCGTGTGTGCTCACTGATACATAGGTGCAGATCTATGTTTTTGAACTGACTGGTAAACTTTTTAACGCGATAGGTCACGTTGGGACGCCATGTCGCAAATTTGCCGCAACGAATCTGAAAAGGGTCGAGGTCATGATATTGCAACACTGTTTTGACATGTGGATTAAGATGCTTTATCGCGGTTGCAAAACAAGCGAAGCCGGCAGTGTGACAGTGGCATACCGCAATATCATCGGGATCGATATGGATGGCTTTGAGCCGACGTATCAGGCTCTGTCCATTCAGACCGCCTGACATGCCGTTGAAAAAATAACTTGGCATCTGTAAGCATGGGATGCGGTGGACTGTTAAACCGTCAATTTTGAATGAAGATGGCTTTTCAAAAAAGCCACAAGGCACAAACACCAGTACTCGATAATCCGATTGACGCTCAATGGCTTTGACTTGATCGAATACATATGCTCCTCTCCAGTTCCCCGGAGTGGGGAAAAAGGGAGTGACGCAGATATAATAACGCTTATTTGACATCAGCTATTTATCAATTTTTTTGCCGAAGAAGATGAAGTAGAGCCACTTATTCATCTCCATCAGTTTGTATACAAATATGCTTGCGGCGACTATGGGCACAGCTATAATCATCGCAAATGTCAGTTGCCATATGAACGGATTTCCACAGTCGAGAAAGTTGCCGATCACTCCTGATATATCAGGGATAAAGAAATAGTGAATAACATATATGCCCAAACTACATTTGCCTATGTAAATCAGTAGTTTGCCGACAGCGCCTTCTGCAGGTATGTAGTTTTTTACAAACGACTGAACGACAATGATGCCTCCCAAAGTTCCCAGAAATATCAGGGCTATGTTATGGAATTCAAAAAAATACCAGTTAAGGATGTAGGCGAAAAAAGCGAAAGCTCCTATGAGTTTATTGTCAAAAAGCAGATCGTTGAAGCGTACGTATTTTTTGCAAAGATAGCCTATTAGAAAATAACGGTAATAGTTGACAAAACCGGCGATAACAGCTTGACTGTCAGCCCCCCCTATTTTCGCGGCTCCTGTTTTAGCCGCTATCAGGAAAAAGTAGGGCAATATCCAGAGAGTAACGTATGCGAAGTTGCTGCGGACTCGTTTTATCAAGTATTCATAAACAAGAAAGAACGTCGAGATGATAAACAGGTCGTATAAGAACCAGTAGCGCTGTCCTCCGCAGTAGATTATTGACAGATTCCAGTCAGTGCCCTTTGAGAATATCTCGTAAAGACAAAGAAATATGAGGTAGGGAAAGAGCAGAACAATACCGCGCTGCAGAATACGTTTCCCAAGTTCGTGCAAAGTATAAAAATTCTTATATGCCAAGTAACCTGAGATATAGAAGAACAGTGGCATATTGAAATATATAAACTTTGATGGTTCTGAGGGGTTAATGTCAAATGAAAAAAGCATTACATGTCCCATTACAACAAGTATTATAGCAATGCCTTTCATCACATCAAAATGATAAAGGTATTGTCGGCCACGCATAGATAATATGTGAGATTATAATTCCTACCACATACGGGCAGAATGACGATATCCTCTCAAATAGAGTATAGAAGAATACAATTTTGCTTTTTGTCGACCACAAAAATGCCTTATCTTGAGAATAATAGGCTCGTCGTTATTTTTTTGAGAAAGACCAATTTCTCCAAGACCTTCAGGATAACTGATCATGTGTGGAACCACTCCAAATAAGTGGAGTCCAAAAGATATGAATATTTCCCAGGCATCGGCGGTGTATTGAACCGGATAAATGTGTTTGATCAGTAGCCTGGCAGCAGCTTTGTTTATCATATAGCCAGAGGTCATATAGCCATCATATACTGGAAAGATTCTATGCTTGTTGTCAATCTTTGATATAGGAGTAGTGGTGTACCAGAAATCTGGGGTTAGCAGAACTGCCACTGGGCGGTCTGTTTCGAGCAAGGTCTTGATTTCGTCTAAATGCAAGTCTGACTGCAGGCGTGCGTCATCTTCGAGAATCAAGGCATGGCTAATGTCGTTGGCTACCATGTCACGATAGATGCTTATATGGCTAAGCGAACAGCCGGCTGCCGGTAGTGTGGCACTTTTTCCGTAGCGCTCTTTGAACGCCGGCAGTATCATCTCGGACTGCTGTTCGGGTGTGAGTTTGCGACCTTCTACGGCTATCCAAAACTGCCAGTCCAATTCTGGGTGAGAGGCCAGTTGGGCTTCCATTGCCGTCTTCTTGCCAACATCTTTTACCATGTTGACCACATATGTCTTTTCTCTCATTTGCTTCGTATGTTGTAGATTATTCGATAGATTGTATAATAGAACTTTACGTTTATTCTTGCAATTCCAAGGGAACCGTTGCCGATATTGTTGAATCCAAGTTGCCTTAATTCTTTAAGGTAGTGTCTAAACGAGATCGTGAGTTCATTGACAGTTGTTACTTTTGCTTTTAAAGCGGATTGTAGCAGGGCTTTGAGGCGTTCGGACAAACGTTGCTCAAGCCACAAATTGTCTCTGACTATCGCAGGAGTGAGAGTTCTAACCATAATGTCAAGCAAGTGTTTGGCTCCGGCATAGTTGGCTGCTGCAGACGAAGCGCTGCGGCTTGCTGATCCCTCACGCTCACGGATATGATAGAAACCGAATGGGGTCGTTGCAAGTTTGCGGGAATGAATCAGGTAATTGTATTGAAATTCAAGATCCTCACCCATGCGGATACCTACTGGAAACTGAATGTCATTTCGAGCAATAATCTCACGGCTGAAGATCATCAACGGGTTGCAGAAACATGTGCACCGATACAGAAAATCATTGCGGTCATTGATTATCTTATATTCTGATGCTGTATCTGCGGCAAAAGATTCGTCGCCGAAGAATAAGGTGTCGCATCCTGACTGCCGGAGGATTTCGGAAATATAGCAAAGCGAGCCTGGAAGGATGTAATCGTCGGCATCAACGAACCAGATATATTGACCCGTAGCCATATCCAAGGCATTGTTACGAGCTACCGACACGCCCTGATTGGGTTGATGTCTGAGCTTGAACAGTCCGGGGTAAGCCGCGGCATATTCATCGCATATGGCACTACTTCCGTCTGTGCTTCCGTCATCGACGACACACACCTCATAGTCCTTAAATTCTTGCCTGATAACGGACTCCAAACATTCGCGCACATATGGCGCCACATTATAAACCGGAATGACAAAGCTGATTAATGGCATTGTCTGAGATATTTTGTCAGTTTGTTTATTAATTCAAGGGTTTGCTGCATTGCAAATTTTCGGGCAAACATTGCATCCGAATTTATTAGTTCGTCAAAATCGCCGTCTTGCCAAGTATATGGCGCGCCACGTTCCCAGTCTATTTTCCTAAGATTTCCTCGTGACGAGATGTTGTTGGCGAAAGGCGAGATCAAAGTGAAAGTCTGCACCATCATTTCATCAGGACACCAGACATGCTTGAACGTTTTCAGGATATCTTTTCTGTTATTTACAAGCCAATGTGCCAGCCCTTTCGTGATGCTGAACCACTGGGGGCCTTTGTGTAGCTCAATATCATAGTGTGATCTAAGTCTAAGTCCTTTGACTATCATTCGGGAAATATGGAACATGATGCGACCTACTGTCTTCGAATATAATCCGTCAAGTCGCAGATGTCGCCCCCAATAATAGGGGTATTCAGTTTTCTCTTTCAGATCGCGGAGATTGAAGTCTGAGTTGTCGAACTGTATGAACTCGTTGCCCATATGCTTGTCGCAAAAGTCATGAATTTCATCTTGGGTTTTGAGAGGCATGTCGACACCCGATATAAGATGAATGTAGCTGTATTCCATTCCAGAAGTAAGAACCGATTCAAGCAGATTGAGCTCGCATACGATTTGCGAATAATGTCCCCAATATACTTTTACCCTTTTACTGATAAACTCTATCTTACTTAGATATTTGCGGCAGGGGGGGTAAATGCTTGAATATCAACCTTTTGATCGACGTGGATGTAGATATCATTGCGCTCATCATCCAGTAAATCAATGAGATGCCACAGTTGTTGAGGATTAGAGTGCGCTATGATGCAATAAGCGTGTCTCATTATTTTCTCGATAAAATTTTGGCAATATTATATCTGAGTTGGCAGAACAATCTGATGGCGCGATAGGAGAGATTTTTCTGGAGGTATGACGAAAAACAGGTTGCTCCAACAATGTCATTCATAAATTCAACTTGCTCTTTACAAATAAAATAAGTCGGAGCATAAAAAGATGATTTGCAGTTCGCAATCAACTCTTTTGTTTCAGGTGATATTTCTCCTGTCCGTTTAATCTCCTCATATAGCTCATGTCCTAAGAAAGGAGACAGTTGCTCTTTGCCCTGCCATACGTTGTTGAAAAAATGTATAATTTTGGCTTTGTGAAGATATCGTACACTGGTTAGAATTTGGCAGTTATATGTTCCGTCAAGCTCGCCGATTATGTGACCGCACTTTCTGTTGGCTATCATCAGTGCGGGCTGGTCAAAACATTTTCCTGCTTCAAAGGCAGCTATTTTCCAATAGTGATTCCACTGGTCAAACAAACTCCTGACTGCAGGAGTATCCTTGAACCATATCACTCCAGAATTGAAATAAATATTTTCATCCGATATATTCTCATTGAATATTGACTGTACATTCTGTCTGATTTTGTCCCCATCTAACTGTTGGTCCAAAGTTGCATGATAGTCTAGCACACATGCCATGTCAGCGTTGGTATTTTCAACATCTCTGAGATTGTCTGTGATGACGGTATCTGTGTCGATAAAAAGCAGGTTGCCTGAGAGGTAGTTACGGAAAGTGGTTTTTATATACCGTGACCGTTCTTTGGAATTGTATTCTTCAGGTACTTCCACAATTTTTATTTCATTTGCCAGTTCCCGAACTTTTGAACGTTTGCCGTGTAGTGTCCGCTCCGTTTTTTCATCGACCAAGACTACCACATTCAGCTCTGGATTGTGCATTCTCAGCGAGTAAAGCGAGACCAACAACTGTTCATAAAATAAGTCGTCACCGTTGCTTATCAGTATATATACCGCTGTCATTATTTAAGATCTGATTTGAGAATATCGTATATGCCGTAGGCCTGAAATACAGCTTTAATCTGCTCATCGTTCTTGCTCTGGGCTACATTGGTGGAATTAAGCGATACTGCCTGTACGCTATCGTTCTGGATGTAGTCTTCGCCCGAACTGTTTCTGGTAAAACATTTCTTTACCCTATATCCGTTCAGCAACGCCATTGCGTAGAACCATACATCATCAGCCATTGGGGAGAGCCGTGTGAATGCTTCTGAGTCAGTCACGTCCGGACTAAGGCTGTGAGGCGGATAAAGGATTCCACCTGCTCCGGTGGCAAAGTTATATTTAGTAGCTTCTTCGGAACCCGCGCCCCAGTCCCAGTCGTTGTAGTGTACCGGATAGCCGTTGTTGTCAACTTTGATGTGGTGCACTCTGCAGGCATGAATGCAACAGGGGTCTTCATTATAGGCCTTGATGAGATTTTCCAGCAAGTCGAAGTTATAGATAATATCATCGTCAATGGTGACGCAGACGGCATCTGGATATTTTACAAGTGTCGGGACCAGTTTTTTGTAAGAACGTATGTCAGTGGTATATTCAATTTCAAGGCCACGAGCCATTTGTTTTTGCAATGTCACTGGGAGAACTTTGCCCCGCATATCCTCGGCAATCCAAAGAATTATGCGGTTGGGGCATAAGCTTCCCTGCATAATTGATTCAATCGTAAGGTAGACATCATATAAGCGGCGACCGAAAGTTGTGAGTGTCACGATTACTTCATGCTCACACAGCCTTTGATCACTTATTCCTGATTCGGTTGAGTGAAGGGTAAAATATCTGAGCATTTCGGACTTTTGCTCGAAGAACTGTGCCTTGTTGGCTGTGTCGGCACCGAGTTTAGCTCCGCCTATGATATATTTTATGTACAAATTGCGTAAACTTTTCATATTGTATTGTAATTTGTCGTTTTAGTTTACATGTTTGTGCCGAAACTTGTTCCATAGTGCGCGTGTCATCTCCCTGAGGTTAATATCTCCGATGAGATTATAGAAAGTCAAGCCCAAGATCAGACCTAAAAAACCTTTTAAGCATAAATTAAGGAAGACCGGAATCTTTACATCAATGTAACCGTAACCGATATATGCCGCAATAAGAAGTGCGGCGCAAACCAAAGGATGTATGAAGTGGCGGAACACACAAACGGGAGACATTTTAATTATGCGTCCATATAGTTGAGTGTAAGAATTCAGTACATTTATAATACTTGTAATGGTCCAGCCCCATGCAATCATCTCGATAGTTCTGTCTATAATTGAGGCTATCACAAATCCAGAGATGGTTATGCAAGTGTTGATGACACCTGTATAGAAGAGCCTTTTCGAGGCGTTGCATGCTAGAAATACCGGTCCTGTCGGATTGTTAATGAGTATAAAAGGAACAGATATTGCAAGGATTTTGAATGCTGGGATAGCGGGGGTCCACTGGATACCGAACATAACGGTGATGATTTCCGGGGCGCAGAAGAACAAAATTACGCTTAGAGGAAATCCTACCAAACTGATCATCGATATTATGCTGGCGAACTTGACTCCGATTTCTTTGGGATTATCCTGCAAGTTTGACAATACAGGCTGCAATACAGGATAGATTACAGCGGTAATGTTTTGGAGCGGCAACTGCATGAGACGATACGACTTCTCATAATAGCCAAGTGCGTTTTCGGAAATATATCTACCGATGATGATTTTGTCAATGTTTCTTGAGAAATAGTTAAAGAGTTCAAATAGGAAGAGATAGGATGAAAAAGAGAATATTTTCTTGATTGGAGTCAAAGAGAAATGCAATCTGAATTTTACAGGGTAGAAGTGGCTGTTATAAAGGAAGGTGCATATGGATGCGAATATAGGCGGCACTATCAGGGCATAGACACCGGCGCCATAGAAGGCGGCTGCGATGCCAAGCAAACCGAAAAAAATCTGGAAAGCAAGGCTGCGGGTTGCCATTTCCTTGAACCTTAAATGTTTGGACATCAGCGCTGCCGGTACCATGTTGATTGCACTCAAGACTACACCTATGGCAAGTATCTGCAACACCGGGACTATTATCGGGTTCTTGTAATACTCGGCTACCAGCCAAGAACTTCCGAAACAGATACAGCCACAAACCAAACCGACGATTACTGTAAACGTGAAAATGTGATTGATGTCCTCATTGCTCAGATCTTTTTTCTGTATCACGGCAGGGCCTATGCCGATGCTCGTAAATATAGAGAGAAAATTGATGATTACCGAAGCTGTAGCTACGACGCCGTAGTCATAGGGAGTCAGCAGTCGGGCGAGCACCATTGATATGCCGATAGCTATAATTTGTCCCGAATACTTGTCGAGAGCTGTCCAAAGAAGGCCATGTTTGAGGTTTTGTCTGAATTCGCTCATAAAGATTTTTCTATCTGCCCCCCATGATCAGTTTCCATGTTTTTGGTTTTTTTTTCAGAAATATCTGGAGGATTATAATCGCAATTATTGTTAATGCTACCGCAAGTACAAAAGCCGCAAACTCGGAGCTTACACCGAAAATTGATGGGATTTTGCTTGTGATGCGCATAATATTGCCATGAAGACAATAAATTAACATTGTGTAAGGACCAAGAGCGAGTGCCACAGTAGAAGGTATTATATGAATATTCATTATCAGGAATATTACAGTAGGCGCTGTGAGAACTCGTATCATATAATCATCACAAATGCCTGAATACCAAGCGACTGTTGCCCCCCCTAATATAATTATCAACGTGCTGATATATAATTTTTTGTATCGTGTGTAATAAACAGTTAGCTGTTCGTGCCAGATTGCTATATAGGCACCTGTGAATATATTTACCATCCAGTAGATAAAACTTGAATAGGGAGCATATTGACATAGCAGATATATCGGCACTACAAGAAGAATTGACCATTTGGTAGCCCTTATGATATAGCCGATTGATGGAGCAATGAGCGCAAATTCAAACAGAGCTCGCAGATACCATAAGGCGCCGTTCCATTTGCTATGATATAGTGCTTGTAGACAGTTGCCCGCATTTACTCCGTCCAATGGATGATAATCGACAGGATGGATTTGAAGCAAAGCCAGGCTGAACAGAAGTCCGAATATATTGAATACTATGAATGGGACTAAGATGGTGCGGGTGCGGGTGAACAGTTTTGACTTATAGCTCATCCAGGGAGAGGAGAAATCGAAACTTGCGAAATAGAGAAACGCAGAGATTGTCCAAAAACATGGCACAGCAATGATTGCTATTTGTTGCACCCATTGTGGAAGGTTAAAAATCGGCGCTATATGAAGCCATACAATCAAGATTGTCATGACCACATTCACTTCGGTGAGCTTTATAGAGAGGCTTTTATCTATTTTCATTATTCAAACCGTCAGTTCAATGCGTTTCCATAAAAAGATTCGGATTGTATCGATCACCGCTATTGCAATATATATGATTGCGACCAAGCCAAGCACGATTAGCCAGTACATAAGATCGGAATAGGTGTGGTAAAGGTCGCTGAATAAATTGCGATAGGGAGTTAAAAGATTTGGGTTTACACATACTAAATAGACTGCAAAGCTGCTGGCGGCAAGTCTATTGATCAGTTTACTTGAAATATGTAGCTTGGAGGTGGCTATGATCAGTAACATTGCTGTTGCCACAGTAGTGGGTGATATATACTGCAATAGAATATAGCCATACACAGCATCCCCCCCTATGTAATAGGTTGATATACATATTAATAATACAAAGAAGGCTGTGATGCTGTAAAATATAATAGCAGTTACAAAAGTCAATTGGGTGAGACGGAAGGAATAAAGTCGCATATATCTCGCAAGCAGATACAGCCATACAAAAAATAGGGGAGAATAGCCACCGGCTATATAATCGGTAGATGTTGGGAATAGCCATCCCCATATCAGAATAAATGCGTAGTATGATATCAGTATGAATTTGAATTGGCGCTTATTGGCTTTCGAGACGAATGCGTTTAGTACTGGCGCAATTATGTATAGCAAAATATATGATTTGAGAAACCAATTGGATGATGTCAGCATGAACAATTCCTTTATTCCGGTCATGTTTAATTTTGACAATCCGCAGGCTATACAAACAACATATATTATGATAAGGTAGAAGAACGTCTGAAACAAAAAGTTAAAGATTCCGTGTTTAGAGTGTTGGATGCCATAATATCCGGATATCATTACAAATATGTCGACAGCCGATATGGTCAAAGCCTGAATTAAAATTCTCATTGAAGATCCTGACAAATCAGACATGATGTCAGCCGCCGATGGACCTTCAAGCGAAAAAAAGTCAGCATGAAGTATGAGAACCATTGATATTGCAACGATTCTCAGTAATTCAAAATTAGAATCTCGGACCTTGGAAAACTTTTGATTCATCAAAGTGTATGATTTTACATATGACACCTTAAAAGTATGTTTAATTCTGTCATATGGATCAATCCCTCTTAAAAATATCCCTCGTATAAACCTTTCCTTGAGCATCATCCAGACATACATCATAGCGGTTTGCTATGATGGCGTTGCTGAGGCGCTTGAATTCGGTAAGATCGTTGACGACGCGAGAACCGAAGAATGTTGAACCGTCTTCAAGAGTAGGCTCATAGATGATGACCTCGGCGCCTTTGGCCTTGATACGCTTCATCACTCCCTGAATAGATGACTGGCGGAAATTATCGGAATTCGATTTCATCGTCAGACGATAGACACCGATTGTCACAGGGCGTTCGCTGGCAGATCCGAAGTGGTTGGCCGAGGAATAGTCATACCACTCCGCCATTCTCAACACCTGATCGGCGATAAAGTCTTTGCGTGTGCGGTTACTCTCGACGATGGCTGTCATCATCTGCTGGGGCACGTCGGCATAGTTGGCCAGCAGCTGCTTGGTGTCCTTCGGCAGACAGTAGCCACCGTAACCGAACGACGGATTATTGTAGTGTGTGCCGATGCGCGGATCAAGGCCTATGCCCTCGATGATAGCCTGGGAATCAAGGCCTTTAACCTCGGCATATGTATCAAGCTCGTTGAAATAGCTGACGCGGAGAGCGAGATAGGTATTGGCGAAGAGTTTCACAGCCTCAGCCTCCTTCATGCCCATAAAAAGAGTGGGAATTTCCTGTTTTATAGCACCTTGCTGCAACAGCGATGCAAACTCATGGGCTTTTGATTCAAGAAATTCGACATCGGCAATAGTCCGGATCGCATCATTTTCCTCTGCAAACTCCGGATTGTCGATAATCTTCGGATAGCCCACTATGATTCGGGAGGGGTAGAGATTGTCATACAGCGCCTTGCTTTCTCTGAGAAACTCCGGCGAGAACAGAAGATTGAACCTGCTGACCCCCTTGGCCGCATATTTCACATAAAGACTGCGGCAATAACCCACAGGGATGGTGGATTTTATCACCATCACCGCATCGGGGTTGACTTCAAGCACAAGATCGATAACATCCTCTATGCAGTGCGTATCGAAATAATTCTTTACCGGATCATAGTTGGTCGGAGCGGCTATGACCACGAAATCAGCCTCGCGGTAAGCCTCCCTGCCGTCAAGCGTAGCGGTCAGGTCCAGATCCTTTTCAGCGAGATATTTCTCGATATACTCATCCTGAATGGGCGAGATGCGCCGGTTGATCTTCTCGACTTTTTCAGAGATGACATCAACGGCTGTCACCCTATTGTGCTGCGCCAGCAGAGTGGCTATACTCAGACCGACATATCCGGTCCCTGCGACTGCGATATTCATTGTTACTATTTCTTGATTTTATTTTTTCTTCTCCCCGCCGCCGTAATTATACCCATACCCGTAGCCATATCCGTAACCGTAGCGGTAGGTATGGCTGTAGCCGTAGCGGCCCTGGTCATTGCGGGAACCGTTGAGGATAAACGACATGTTGCGATACTTCTTCTCCTCATACAGCCGGTCGAGTTCCGGAAGCATCGAACGGTCGAACAGACCGGCTCGGATCACGAAGAACGTCCGGTCGGCAAACTTGTCGATGATCTGAGCATCAGCCACAACCTCGATCGGCGGACAGTCGATGATAACATAGTCAAACCTCGACTTAAGCTCACCGATCAGCTCACCGAAACGCGGCGACTCAAGCAGCTCCGTCGGATTGGGCGGAATAGAACCGATCGGAAGCACCTGCATGTTCTGACACTCCGGAGTCTTGACAATCAGCGTATCGACCTCAGACACAGCACCACCCAGATAATCAGCCAGGCCCTTTGCTGGAGAACCCATATAGGCCGACGTCGAACCGTGGCGCATATCGCCGTCGACAATCAGAACCTTCTTGCCCTTCAGAGCGATAGCCATGCCTAAGTTCATCGAAACGAACGACTTGCCCGAACCAGGATTAAACGACGTCATGGCAATCACCTTGTTGCCCTCCGAACTGTTGCACATAAACTCAACATTGGTCCTGAGTACGCGGAACGCCTCGTTGATGATATCACGCTTGCCACCCTTGACCACGATCGTGTTCGCCTCGCCGGCCTCCTTCTTCTTCTCGTGTCCGTCTTGCGGCAGCTCGCCGAGAAAAGGCACAGCCAGATGCTCCACATCCTTGCGTCCGCGCACCTTAGTGTTGTTGCTCTCCATCAGATAGACCACCCCGAACGGAATAGCCAGACCAAGCAGAAAGCTCATCATCAATATATTGCGCGTATTCGGCGCAGTCGGACCGAAACTTGCCGGCTTATTGACCACACGGGTATTATAAGCCGTAAATGCCTGCGAAAGCTCGTTCTCCTCACGCTTCTGAAGCAGGAACAGATAGAGCGACTCCTTCACCTTCTGCTGGCGCTCCACACTCAGAAGATACTTGGCCTGCGAAGGATTCGAAGCGATTTTCGACGTAGTCGACGCCTGCGAACCCTGCAGACTCGAAATCTGCATGTTCAGAGCATTGATCGAATTATCGACCGACGCCAGTATCGCATGACGCATCTGATCCATCTGCTCGTTCAGCTGGACAACCAGCGGATTCTTGTCCGACGACTTGGCCAGCAGCGAATTACGCTGAAGCACCAGATTGTTGTAATCAGTAATCTGCGACTGTATGTCCACATTGGCCACACCCGAATTCATCGGAAGCATCTTCTCGTTATCGCTTGCAGCTCCGAGATACGACTTTATATACAGCGTCTGCTTCAGCTGATTCCTCAGATCCATGATCTGCTGCGAAATCTGCTGATTCTGCGACATATACATCGACGACGCCGCACTGACATCCGGAATCAGATGCTGACTCTTATAAGAAGAAATATCCGAATCCACATTTCCGAGCTCACTCTCGATCACACCCAGACGCTCATTGATAAAATTCGACGTCGAGACAGCAATCTGATTTTTGTCGCGAATCCAATACTCATTATAGACACCGATCAGCGTGCTCAGCAGCGCCTGCGCACGCTGGGTCGACTGATCAGTAACCGTCAGATTGATCACACTGCTCTTGTCACCGCTCATCGCTATCACCATACGGCTCTCATAGCCACCGGCAGTAGCCGAAACCGGAGCTTTGACAACATTCAGTTCCACCGCCTCACCGGGCTTATAACCCTCCGCAGCCACAACCACCATCGGCCCGACAACCGTCATGAGCGTATCGTTCATAGCGCCCTGAACCCGCTCTTCCGACTTCAGGTCACCCGACTTGACATCTGACACCGAAACCTTTCCGGCCCCGTCGACCTCAACTCTGAACAACGCCGAACCATTTTCAGCAAACCCAGGCATCTCAACCCTCACAGGAAGATTCGAGCCATAGGCCACAACATCATGAAAACGCCCCGGAATATAATAATTCATATCAAGATCCAGACGTCTCACAACCTCTTCCATCAGATCGGCCGACTTCAGAGTCGTAATTTCATTCTGTATATTAGTCTTATTCTGAAACAGCCCGAAATCGCCGAAATCCTCAGCCCCGGCCGACTTACCGGCAGCCTCATCCTTGATCATGATCGAAGCCGTAGTCGTATAGACCTTCGGAGTGCACAGCAGATAAACCACAGCAGCACCCACACATACCACCAGCGAGAGCAACACCCACGGCCAGTGATGCAGTGTCCTGTACAATATATCCGTCAACGGCACGGCGCTGCCCGCGTTGACACTCTTCCTTACCTCTGATTTGATAGTCTCTGCCATTGCTTATTTTGTGAGAGTGATTATAAGTGTTGCTACTGTCAGACCAACTGAACCCATTGAAACCCAGAACGAAGGCGTATACGGTGTATTACCGTTAGGCGTCGTCTCGCGCTTCTTCTTGTCATTGGGCTCCACATAGATCACATCGTCCTGCTGCAGATAAAACACCGGCGATGAAGCCAGACTCTGCGCATCAAGCAGATTCACCCTGTAGGCCTCCTGCTTACCGTCGCCAACATTGCGCAACACAAGTATATTCTCACGCATACCGCTGATCGTCAGATCGCCGGCCATCGCGATAGCATCAATGATCGTCAGATGATCCTTGTTAAACTCATAACGGCCCGGAGCCGACACCTCGCCGATAACCGAGATACCCGTATTGGCAAACTCAACCGTAACTATCGGATCCTTCACCAAATCCTTACCGACAAGCTGCTCAGCCACATAATTCGCCACCTGCTCGCGAGTCATCCCCGCAATATGCAACTTGCCGATCACCGGAAAATTGATATCGCCCGCCGAATCAACCGTATAGTAAGCCACCTGACCGTTACCGCCGCCCGAAGCATCGCCCACGCTCTTTGTCGTTGACGTCGTCCCTCCAAGACGATTCTGGACCTGCAGCAGATTAAACAGAGCCGACAGCGCCGGATCCTGCGTATTGACAACAATCGAAAGTTTATCCTCAGGCTTCACCCTGATATCAAGCTGACGCTCAGCCTGCACCACGGCACCGGTCCCAAGATCCGGAAAATAAGTTATATTTTTCGGAGTCGAGCAAGACCCCAACAGCAACGCAGCTGCAAGAAAACATGATGAGATGAATCGTATGCGCATATGTAAAGTTTTTATTAGCTGATTTATAGCAGGGATTTTTTCTCAATCAGACGCGAGTCGTTTGCACGCCATTCGATGTTGTTGTTGTCACCCCAGAGCATGATTCGGTAAATCACACCATTTTCGTTCAGAGACTGGCCTATAATTTCTCCTTCCTTTCCGGTGAAAGCTCCACCGACCACAACTATTCTATCGCCGGGGCGCAGAGCAATTGAACCGACTGGTCCGATTTCATAATCTGGTGTAAACTTGCCGATGGCTTTTTGGAATGTTTCCATTGCTGCCTGAGGAATCGAGGCATAGGTATCGCCGTTTCTGTAGCACCATGCCAAGTCTCCAATTTTGTGGAACAATGGTAATATGTCTGTCACACAACTTTTAAAGAAAACGATATCTGGAATGATAGGCCGCTTTTCAAAAACGAGTTTACGGTCAAGCTTTTTAGCTATTTCTTGACATGGATAGAACAGTTCTGGCGTTACAATCTCATTCTTGCAGTCGGCAATCCGTTCTTTCAATCTGTCAAACTTTATTCCGGGGCGCAGTCGCATAGCATACCAGTTAGGCGGATTTCCGATGAAGAGGTCAGTCACGCTGTCTGACAGCAGTTGCTTTTGCTCTGCTGATACAGCTTCTTTACGTTCAGAACAGATGGCAAGAATCGGGAGTCCGATAGGGGAGTGTCCCAGAGCCTTAATGATCATCTCTGGCAATACACCACATTTTAGGGCTGCATAAGCCCAATAGCTGCGAATGCACTCCTGAATATTTCCAATGATCATAATATTGCGGGCTCCAAGAAGCTGAGAAAGCTTTTCGGAGAGCGTTTTTTCAATCTGTCGGGGTGTCTTTCTGCTTTGCTCAAGAGGGAATACATATTTCCGTTTGGACGAAATGTGCCTTTCTGCAATTATCTGACACGCAGGGCTATATTTGTGGATATCCTCATATTGCAATTTCGCAATAGCTGAAATGTCCATTCCGCAGTTGAGAAGCGAAAAAAGAAGGATGTCTGTATATAGTCCAGCCTCGTCCTGCTGTCTGTCAGCAAGTTTTGTTAAATTTACCAGTCGTTTGAAGCTTTCCTCAGTTACGAGCATACGCCATTTTTCTGATGCGATTTCCTTGATTCTTGCTTTGATATTCCTGAACCGGATTATAAGTTCTCCGTCGGTTATTTCCTTGTTGGCAAGTCCAGCAATTAGATCAAAATAATGTAGACTTGTTTTTGCCGTGAGCCCGCGGAAAAACATGAATATGAACCAATCTTCAAGAAACTTTGTTGTAATGGAAAGATCAGTAGGAGAAGCGCATGGTGGCCGGCTGATTATGAATGAGCGCAGGCATATGACCGCTTTTCTATAATTCGCTGCGGTCGGTCCGGAGGCTGATTCTGCCTTAGACTGGAAAATGTTGAGTAGCTGAAGGATGCTATCTTGGGTTATGTCAGTGTGTTGTGCCAAAGTGTAGCTTTTAACTTTCCCTAAAATGCCGGCAATAGTTTCCGACCCTCCAGTCTGTGGGTATATGACTTGAGGCAAAGGCGTTTATATGATATGCCAACAGTGTTAGGTCTCACAGCAACAAAGAGATTGCGTGTGAATCTCTTTAAAAGAGAGTATTATTTTGGGTGCAAAGATAGCGAAAAAACTTAAACCGGCATAGCCTTTGATGGAAAAATAGTGTCAAAAAATCAGTAATAGCATCTCATTTGCTGATTCTGTCGTTTCCTCGCAATTTCGACATAGCCTTCTGAAGTTTTCAAGCCATGCGAAAGTTCTCTCCACAACCCATCTTTTCTTTGCCGGGACAAACTGACCAGAATAATTTGAATGTGTAATTTCTACATCAATCTCAAAATCATGTCTGGCCTTCTCTATGAAATTACCGCGATAGCCTCTGTCGGCATATATGCGTTTTGTCCAAGGGAAGGCAATGGCAAGCATAGCCAGAAGGGCATAAGCGGATTTGGAATCATGGATATTGGCATGAGTAGTGGAAGCCTCCAGAATATCCCCGTCCTTGTCTGTTATAATATTGCGCTTCACCCCTTTAACCTTCTTGTTGCCGTCAATCCCCTTTTGGGAACGCGGCAACGCTGAACGGGAGCTTTCGCTGTCAATCGCACCAATTGTGGGTTGCGGAGATTCGCCTCTCCGAAGTCTTACCGCCTCCACAAGACTATCCTCAATCTCGGCAAATGCATCCATCGCTCCCCAACGTCGGAAATAGTATTATACTGTCTGTCATTTGGGGTACTCCTTGGGCAACAGTCGCCACTGGCAGCCGCTGACATCTATGAAGATGATGGCATCAAGTATGAGAAAAAAGGGGGTACGCACCGTTGGCTTTCTGCTTGTCTTTCTTTGCGTAAAAGCAAATGTTGAATGTCGATTGCATAACTCACTTTTTAAGTTGTAAAACTATTGTAATTCTCTAAAAATGAGTTCTATGCAGGCAAGCCAAATAGCGACAGGACTTCGCCAATTTCGGACAATCTGTACCCCCTTTCCGTTTTTGTTTATCGGGGGTACGAGTTAGGTTACGAACTTTGTCTTTTAGGGGCGAAAAGATGTACTTTAAGGCAGACACAAGGGAATAAAAAAAAGTCCCACAAATCATTGAATTTGTGGGACTTGTCTGCTTGCTGTCCGGTATTGTCCGGTTAGTTCAGCGGAGAGAGAGGGATATGAAACTATAGTATAATGAGGTTTTATAGATAATCAATAATGCTGAAACAATCCTTATTTATCAACTAATTACAATAATATATGATAAAGAAATTTAAATTGTAGTTTCCTTGATTGAATGAAAATTTGTATGTGATTTTGTATGGGTAAAATTGAGACAGCCTCAAATACATACAAAAGAATCGTTCATGGATAAATACAAGCATCGCGTCAGCTTCCGATTGGAGAAGCGTAAAGATAAAAATGGAAACTTCCCGGAGGAAATGCCGATAAATGCCGACATTACTTTTGGCGGCAAGCGTATATGGTATTACTCTGGGTATCGGATTGCCCCGGCAAAATGGGATGAAAAGGCTCAAAAAGTGAAGCGCAACAACTTCAACAGTGATGATGTGTCTGCCTCAGACATTAATCAACGGCTGATTAAGATTGCGTCTGCCGTTGACGATGCTTTTGCTCAATTAGAGCTGAGAGAGGAAGAGGCTACTCCGGCCACAGTCAGAGAGGAAGTAAAAAAGATACTCGATGAAGAGAGGTGCACCCGACTGACAGTATGCCAGACTTATGATATTCTTATTGATGAAAGGGAAAAAGAAATAAAAGAGACTCCTGCCACCGCTCAATGGTCAAAAGGTACGCTGACAAAGCATAAGACCATGCGGAAGCATCTGTCGGGTTTTCGAGCCACATTATATTTTGAAGACATCAACGATGAACTGCTTGCAAAGTTTGAGCTGTACCTAATCGGCAAGAGGCTCTCCAACAGCTATGTGTTCAAGTCCATGAAGGATATCAAGACTTTCCTTAACTGGGCCACTAAAAAGGGCTATAACCGCAATATCAAATACCAAAGCTATCAGCAACGTTTCCATGATGAGACAACTTCCGATACAGCAGTAAATCATTTCGCTCTTACTCCGGAGGAATTACAGTCCATTATGACTTTTCCTACCCATAGGCAAGCTATTGATCGGGCAAGGGATGTGTTTGTGTTCTGCTGTTTCACAGGGCTAAGGTTCTCGGAAGTCATGGCCTTAAAAAGGTCAAATATGGATGGGGATATACTTGATACGACAGCGCAGAAGACCAGACAACGAAAAAGAATTCCCCTTGCAGAAGACGCCATGCGTATTTTATCAAAATACCCAGCCGCACCTGATGAGGACGATCCGAGAATATTTCCCAAAATATCAAATCAAAAATTCAATTCACATCTAAAAGAAGTCGGGAAACTTGCCGGAATGACAGGCGATTGGATTATAGAAACACAAAACGGACGCTCTCGGACACGAACCACTGTAAAGAAATATGAGGCACTGGCCTCTCACTGCGCCCGAAGAACCTTTACAACCCTTTGTCTCCGTAAAGGAATGTCACCGGAGGATATTCGCGCAGTCACAGGGCATACTACGGCCAACATGATGATGAAATACGTCAAATTTGACGACGAAAGCAAGAGGGAAAAGATGAATCTTCTCAACAACAGCCATAGTCACGGTGTTGAAACCGTCTTTGACCATGCCATTACCGATGATGAAAGAATTCGTCTTGGCATACCGACGCGTGAAGCTTATCTTGAAATGTTCGAAGGCGATACAACCTCCGTCAATGCTCACCTCGCAGTCCTCACTCATATCCGTGGCAACCTCGATGACCGCGCCAACTACATCAAGCGTCTTCCCACAGATAAACTCAACGAAGTCCTTGAAATCATAATGAAACTATAAAAAAACACCCTATTTGTTTACTTATAAGTAAAACATTTTTCGTACCTTTGCGTTTACAAAGACAAAGCACATATCGATTATGAGTGAAGCAGAACTTATACAGCTGAACAAAGACCGTAATTGCACCCTCTACACCATTCAGTTTATCACTGAGGATAAGGGTGAGTATCTCCGTTTCTATAACCGTTTTAAGAATGATGCGACCTATAATGAGGATTTGGCCCGTATAGCCAAATTCGTTGAAAGTATCGCTGACCTTGGTGCTCTTGAACGATTCTTCAGACCGGAGGGAAAGATGAGTGATAGGGTTTGTGCACTCCCGGTCGTAAAGTCGAAGTTGCGCTTATATTGTCTGCGTCTATCAGACAGCATCCTTATTCTCGGTAATGGAGGAGTTAAGAAAACACGTACATACGACGAGGACGATGAGCTGCGCGGATTTGTAGTCACCCTGCAAAACTTTGACAAGCTTATCAAAGATGGTGTAAAGGACGGAACCATCACCATTTCCGAAAATGAAATTGAAACCGACAAAACCTTTGACATATGAAAACTGCATTTGAAGAATATAACAAAATAGTGGACTCGATACCGGCTTCTATTCATAAGGAAGTAGCTATGGAGATAGCTGTCTCCAATAGGATTTACGAGCTTATGCAAGAAAAAGGACTGTCAAAGGCCGAGTTTGCCCGTTCGCTTGGTAAGCGTCCATGTGAAATTACCAAGTGGCTGAGCGGACAGCATAATTTCACCCTTTCCACCCTCGCGATGCTCTCCGCCTTTTTCGGTCAGCCAGTCATCACTGTAGGATAAGATAAACTTATGTTGAAAACAACTGACGATTTCTTCATACCTGATAATGAGGTCAGGCTCCCGAAGGAGCTTGACTACAGCCGTGTGTCGGAATATGTGAGGTCGGCTGAGGCGTTCTCCCGCTCGACTTATCAGAGCGTCTATATCATTGACTATTTCAGGCAGAATTTCTTGTATGTGTCGCCCAATCCGATGTTTCTCTGCGGACTGCCGCCGGAGCGGATGACGGCACTCGGCTACCGTTTTTATTCACGTTATGTGCCAGAGGATGAACAGCCGATGCTCATTGAACTGAACAGGGCAGGTTTCTCGTTCTACAACAATATTCCGATCAATGAGCGTAAGGACTGGTACATCTCCTACGATTTCCATATCCTCAACGACGGGCGAAGGATCCTTGTCAACCACAAGCTAACTCCGCTTGCCCTCACCTCGGACGGGCGGATATGGCTCGCCCTTTGCGTGGTGTCGGCTTCGACACACACCGAGTCCGGACATATTGAGATGCACCGCGTAGGCTCGTCTGATTTCTTTGAGTACAATCTGACCACACGTCGCTGGGACAAACGGCAGATGCTCGTGCTGACCGACGGCGAAAAATCGGTGCTTACTCTATCCATACAGGGCTACACCATGTCGGAGATTGCCGATAAGATCTGCCTGTCACCCGACACCATCAAGAAATACCGTCAACGTATCTTCGAGAAACTTGATGTGCGCAATATCTCCGAGGCGATAGTTGCAGCCACGAACAACAAGCTACTCTGAATTACGATAAAGTTTTATACATTAATCTCCTGCAATCAAAATCCTGATAACGAGCACTGGGATAACAATGACAATAATGGTTATGATAATGGATAATATCCAACATAACCATTTTGACTTGATTTTATCTTCTAAATATCTCTCGACTTTATAACTGGAAAACCCAGGCTCGGATGACCCCTTAGACCAAGGTTGAATTGACCCCTGAAAATATTTTGAATTGACCCCTGAAAACGTTCTGGCCGACGGGGTCAATTTTATTTTGTCTTATCTGCTTTTTATAGCTTTAAGCTTACGGACGCTTTCGCCGGTAAGCGTGATTCGATGAGCAGTGTGGACAATGCGGTCAAGTATTGCATCTGCTACTGTGGAGTCACCGATTGCTTCGTACCAGTCCAGTTCGGGGAGCTGTGATGTCACGATGATTGATTTGCGACCATGGCGGTCTTCGATGATTTCCGTAAGGTGTGCGCGTTCCTTGGCATCGAGAGGCACCAGAAAGAGATCGTCGAGGATCAGGAGCTGCGTTTTTTCGAGTTTCTTGAGCTCCGTTTCGATTGTTCCTTTGTTTTTGGCGATTTTCAGGGTTCCCATCAGTTTGGATGCGTTCGCGTACAGCACGCGCATACCGGCCTTGCATGCCTCGTATCCCAGTGCTGTTGCCAGATAGCTTTTGCCCGTACCCGAACAGCCTGTGATGAACAGGTTTTCACCTTTACGGATAAAGTCCAGCGATGCGAGACGCTCCATCTGATTACGATCCAGGCCACGCGGAAGGTTATAGTCAATCTGCGCCACCGACGCGTCGTCGTATCTGAAGTTTGCGTTTTTCACCAGGCGCTCAATATTGCGTGCGGCCCTGTAGTCCCATTCTCTGGATAACAGCCAGTTCAGAAAGCTGTCAGGTGTCATTGTCTCGGCGAATGTGGCCTGAAGATTTTCGGAAAACGCTGCCGACATGCCGTGTAAGCGCATACGGTGCATCAGATCCAGAGAGATGGAGTTGCGGTCTTTCTCCGCTGTTATTGGCGTGGTTTTATTGTTCGTTTCCATGTTGTTCGTTGTTGTTGGCTGATAGTTTTATGCTTGCGGCAAAATATTCTTTACCGCGTATGTTCCGGTGGGATGGTGTCTGACGGTCATTGCCGTCGGCATCAGCCCCCGGCAAATAATCCGCATCGGCTCCGGACTCAAGTATGTCCACCATGTCGCTGACACTGTAAAGGCGTGCGTCCATTGCCGCGGCGCATCCTGACACAAGCCGTTTCTGTCCATACTTTTTCTCAAGTTTCATGATGCCACGGCAGACTCTGAAGGCAAGTTCCGGATAACGCCTGTCCTCGATGACAGCCCGCAGATAGTGCAATACGATGTTGTCGATCTGTGCCGCACGTGAAAGCAGTTCCGCAATGTCGCTCTCGCAGCTCCCCTTGCGTCCGGGCAGATTGTGTGACGGTTTCGTTGTATATTCATACGGAGTATCGTTGCGGTGATGCGTCGCCACATGGGTAAAGCCATGAAAGATGTCGATCGTGTCAGTGTCGTAGACCAGTTCCACACGTTTGCCTACATATTGCACAGGCACACTGTAGTGATGCTTGTGCAGAGTTACGTAGCTGTTACGCTGTACTGTCGCGACAGCCCGCTGTTTCATCTGATAGCGGTTCGCAGGCAATGGCCGGAGATTGTCCCGCTCCACAGCCTCAAAGAGCTGACGGCGTGATTCCTTTCGACGCGTCAGATTACGCGCGTTGAACTTCTCCAGAGACCTGAGGATTGCTTCGTTAAGCGACTCCAGATTATGGAAAATCTGACCTTCAAGGTCTACGTACACAGACCGATACATCAGTTTTACTGCATTTTCCACCAGGGCCTTGTCCTTTGGATGCCGCACACGGGCAGGCACCACGGCGCAGCCGTAATGCTCGGCAAAGGATTCGAAGTCAGGATTTATGACCGGCTCGTCGCGGCCACTGCGCGTGACGGCAGATTTCAGGTTGTCAGGCACAATCGCACATGGTGCGCCGCCGTAGAAACGGATGGCGTTTTCGCAGGCCTTTATCAGATCTTCCTTCTTCTGCGTCCACACTGTGTGTAGTGGCTACATGGAAGTATCGCCACAAACACCTCGACCTTTCGTATCCCGGCTGTTGCCTCATCGACTATTTCCAATCTGTCTCCGGCAAAATCGATATACATCTGGTCGCCGGCACGGTGCTCCACATGCCCGATGGCGTTGGTCTGCAGCATGAACTGCCTGAGTTTCATCCCGAAAGATGCCTTCAGATAGCCATCGGGATGGCCGGTATGATACTCTTCATACAACTTCTTGACCGTCATGCCCTTTCGAGAAAGTCGCGCCGCATAATCGGGCAATAGGGCTTCAAGCCTGACCTGCCGCTCCGACGGTTTACGTTCCCTCGCCCCTGGTATGGCAAATAGTTCCTGTAGCCGCGCATCACTCAGCGACGGCAGCTTCTCAGCGGGTATACCGCTGTCCTGATACATTCTCACATAGCGGCGCACCGTGTTCCGGGATATGTCAAAGGCACTACTGATGCATTTTATGCCCATCCCTGATGCGTGACATAGGAGAATGTTTTTTAACTTTGTGTTCATGTTTTCTTTGAATTATATCCCCCGTCGGCCAAAACGGAATTCAAAGATACATATAAAATCCCCTGCTGACATTACGTCGACAGGGGTCATTTTTATATTGGGCAAAAGGGTCAGTGATATTTTGGCTTCAGGGGTCAATTCAACCTGGTCTAAGGGGTCATCCGAGCCTGGGTTTTCCAGTGGCATCGCCTGTGAAGATGCCTTGACCTTGGTTGCTATTATCAATTCTTTCCCTTCTGTTCACGATGTAGAATCTGGAATAATGGACTTGGTTCTGAAAGCACCAGCGGAGCGTATGGAGATTGTTCTTAAAAGTCTACATACCGATTTAGACAAAATTGTAACGCTATATAATGATAACAGCATCTACTATGATTGTAGGGATTTGAGATTTCTTTGGGACAAACCGTTGTCATACGTCGATAAGGATATTCAAGCCCAACAAAAGAAAACACAGGCAGCAAGCGACGAACTAAAAGAAGCCTCTAATTCGTATGAAATGACTCCGTTCAATGGTATGTCGAAAGATGAAGCAGCCGTGTTGGAACGAAGGGTAGACAAGCTGACAGCAGAATACCAAAAGGAGAAAGCGAAGCTTCAAAACTTTTACGCAAAGCGGAAAAGCCTCGAAGAGGAAAGATGGAGTGTACCGACCGATATTTTCAGGCTAATATATCTTAAATGCAATGGTCTACTGCCTGTCATAGAAAAATACTATAATAAACCTGTAGAAAAGAACAAAGAACAGTCCGAACGGACTGAAGTGTATTTATCAATGTCGCTTTTGGTGTCCGTCCATGAGCTCTGTAATGGACGGCAGTTTGAAGATATGGCAGCCATTGATTTTTTCCATGCACTTAACCTGCATCAAGCCTCCAAGCCTTTGGAGGTTTGCAGGAATGAGAAAGTAAGAGTTTGCTACCTCATCCATCAGCTAAGCGAAAAGATTGATAAAGGTATGCGCAGCGAGTGGATTGGAGCCATGCTCCGGAATACAGGCATTGAACAAGAATATTACCGTTCAAAATACCGTGAACCCATAAGCGATCCACCAAGCAAAAAGAACAAGGAATTTGCAGAAGCCTTAAAAGAAATCCTAGGCTGACGCTTTACTTTATCATCGTACCTTATATATACGGCTCTAAACTAAAGTGGGTGTAGAGCCGTATTCCTTCTTTTTGGAAGGAACAAAAGGGAGAATAAAAATTTTTATTCCCTTCTTTTCTCCCTTTAAGCCCCAAACAAAACACCCAATCTCACGCCCAAAACTGGGTGTAAAATTGGGTGTATATACAACAAAAGCCTGATAATCAGGCTTTATTGCGGAGAGAGAGGGATTCGAACCCCCGGAGGTGTGACCCTCAACGGTTTTCAAGACCGCCGCAATCGACCACTCTGCCATCTCTCCAAATTTGTAACACTTAAGAGCTTTAGATCATTTCTCTTAATGTTCTGTTGGATAGCTCTCTTGATTACGGGTGCAAAGTTAAGGAGTTTTGTTGAACTGTGCAAATTTTTCGGAAACTTTTTTGCGCGTTTTTGCAAAATAGTTGTTGCGAAAATTTCTTTATAGACCGGCTACTGCGGTTATTCTCCTGGAAACATTGAAGTTATCGGCTATGGTTGAGACAAGCAGTTCTGCGGCTTCTTTTGATGAAGTATTTGCCGGATCGAGCCTTCTGGCGAAGTTTTCCTGGATTTCGAAGTAGTCATCGGGTGTCGAGGCATAAAGTTTTGTCTTGAAAAAATCCATCCGGCTGAATGGTGTGTCAAGAGTTGCGGCAAGTCCTGAGAGCAGAAAACGGGACAGACGCATGAGTTCGTCTTCGGTATAGGATGCCGGGTCTTTCATCCGCTCGATTTCTTCGAGAATGAGTCTGCGCACGTCTTTTACGGAATCGCAGGCGGTCTGGGTTGCCACGCTTATGAAACTGCGCTCAGGATAGCCGAAAAGTGAGGCGGAGATGCCATAGGTCAGGCCGCGGGCTTCGCGTATGTTAAGCATCAGGCGGCTTCCAAAATATCCGCCAAGGGCTGTGACGGCGCAGCGCAATGACACGAAACTGCTGTCAAGCCTTCCCGGAGCCGGAATCATCATATTCACGGCGCTCTGTTGGGATCCTGGAAGTTCGACGAGTACTTCGCGTGGACTTTCTGCTGGCGGGGCGAAACTGAGTGATGACATGCCAAAGCTTGTGCCTGAGGCGATGCGCGAGAATGTATCGGTAACGAGTGCCTCTATCCGTGGTGTGATATTACCTGAAAGGAATACATGGATGTCATTGGACGACAGGCGTGAGTAGTGGAATTCGCGGAGCTGGTCAGGGGTCAGACTGAGGATCTGTTCTGCAGATTCAGAGCGGGCGAGGGGGGAACTTGCGCCATAGGCCAGCGGCCGTATGGCTTCGTCTGCGAGAAATGACACCTTGCGGCGTTCGATGTCGATCCTTGCGGCCCTTCTGCGCAGAATGCCGTTGGTAGCCTCTGCCGGGAATATGGGATGGAATACTATGTCGATCAACAGAGGAAGCAGTTCTGCAAATTTGTCGTTGAGGCTGGAGAGGGTGATCGAGGTGTGGTGAGTCGAAACAGAAGTTCCGGTCCACGCGCCGGCATATTCCAGCCGGGCTGCGATGTCTGCTCCGCTGTAATGATTGGTCCCTTCGGCGAGAAGTGACGCAGTGCAGGATGCCAGGCCTGCCACAGGCTCTTCGGCTCCTCCTCCGGGCAGTGCGATGGTGAGACGGTTGACATCGGCCTCGCTTCCGGTTTCTATATATATATGTATGCCGTTATGCAGGCGGATTACACGGGGGGACGTCAGATGCAGTGGTCCGAAATTGTGGACCTGAGGGGCGATTGTTCTGTTCATATAATATATAGGTGTGGCGGAGGAGGTGGCTTATCGGTTGAAAATAGAGTCGAGTTTTTGCTCTATCAGGGTATTGAGCACTTTCTTTCGGGCTTCTTCCGGAGTCGGTTCGGCTGTTTTGGGAGTGCCGGTAGCGGCAGGAGTGACCTTGCGCGTAGGCGGCGAAGTCACGGGTGAAAGAGTGAAGGGTTCTTCTGCCGCTGCCTCGTTGCGTTTCTCGACAGTTACCGCACCGGAGTTTTTTGATGGCTGCTGAGCCGGGCTTGGCTTCGGAGTGTTTGAGGCTATCATGTCTCGGTATTTCTCCACATACCCGGCTCCGGCAAAGGTCCGCTTGAAATAGTCGGCATTGATATCGCTGACTATTACGCCTTTTGATGACGATGAATGGATCATCATACCGTCACCCACATATATCCCCACGTGAGATATTTTTTTCCCTCCGCCTCCTGCGGTGTCAAAAAAAATGAGGTCTCCGGGCATAAGCATGGCTTTCGACAGCGGTTTACAGAAGTCGGCCTGAGCTGCGGAGTTGCGTGGCAGTTTGAGCTGAAGAGCGCTGCGGTAAACGTTGAGCACCAGCCCGGAGCAGTCCACTCCGTTGCGATCTTCTCCACCATATCTATATGGTGTCCCGATCCAACGTTTGGCTTCTGTCAGCAACGCGTGTGACTGAGGTGCCAGTGACGCAGGTATGTCGAATGTCTTTTTGTCAGGACGAGAGCCCCTGGTGCCGGCAGGTGTGGTCTTGTATACCGTAGCATTTGACGAACGCGATGTTCCGCACGATACAAACAGCATCGAGCAGGCTATTGAAGCGGAGACGAGGATTGAAATGGATAAACGTGACATCATGACGCAAATTTAGTCATTTTTTGTGACAGTAAGCCGTCAAATGACAGTTACAAATATCGGTCGGAGTGGTAAATATATCTTAAAAACGTAAATTTTCTGCTTAAATTATTTTAAACCTGTCAGTAATTGGCCTCAAGCGATGTAACAACGCACACTTTTTGCCGTCTAATAGTCAGAAATGACATTCATCAGAATTCACATCGTACAAAAAAACAGAGTAAGCACAAAAATTATAGTAAAGCAAATGAAATCAAGCAGCAAAATCATTATGCTCGCTGCCGCGACAGCGGTAGTCAGTTCGGCCATCACAGCCTATGCGATGAAACAGGTGCTTTTCCCCGCGGAGGAAGCGCAGAGTTTCAATGAACTTTTTGCAGGCTCTGCCCAGGCTCAGGGGCAGGTAACAAGAGTTTCTCAGCTTCCGGCCAACACATCCGACTTCACCAAGGCTGCCGAAAGCACCATCAACGGTGTTGTCTCTATAAAGAGCTATGCCACTCCGCGCGGCTATTCACGTCAGCAGCAGGGAGGCGGATTTTTCGATGATCCGTTTTTCGAATATTTCTTCGGCTCTCCAGGCGGGGGCCGTCGCAGCCAACCTCAGCAGGAGCAGCCTAAACAGCAGCCCCTCGGACTTGGATCTGGTGTGATCATCAGTTCTGACGGTTATATAGTCACTAATAATCATGTGATTGACGAGGCCGAGCGCCTGGAGGTTACTCTTAATGACAACCGCACATTCGATGCCACTGTTGTGGGTTCCGACCCGACTACAGACCTCGCTCTGATCAAGATCGACACCAAAGACCTGCCTGTGATCCCGATGGGCGACAGCGAGGCTCTCAAAGTAGGAGAGTGGGTGCTTGCCGTAGGTAATCCATTCGGCTTCACATCAACTGTCACAGCAGGCATTGTGTCAGCCAAAGGGCGCAGCATCGGTAGCGGAGGCCACGGACGGATGAACATCGAATCGTATATCCAGACAGATGCGGCTGTCAACTCCGGAAATTCAGGTGGTGCGCTTGTCAATCTTGCCGGAGAGCTCATAGGCATCAACACAGCGATCTATAGCCAGACCGGAAGCTATGCCGGCTATTCGTTTGCCATCCCGACCTCGATTGTCAAAAAAATTGTCAGTGACCTGAAGCAGTTCGGCACTGTGCAGCGTGCGGTTCTCGGAGTCTCGATCTCAGAACTCACCAATGAGATTGCAAAAGAGCATGGCATCACCGCTGTGACCAAGGGTGTCTATGTCGGAGAGATCAGTGACCGCAGTTCTGCCAAAGAAGCCGGTCTGCAGAAAAATGACGTTATCATAAGCATCAACGATATACCTACCGACAACGTGGCCCAGCTTCAGGAACAGGTAGCCAAATACCGTCCCGGCGACAAGATCAAGGTCACTTATGTCAGAGACAACAAGACCAACTCGGTCAACGTACAGCTCCGCAACCTGCAGGGCACAACTCAGGTGACCAAGGCGGCTGACATCATGGACCTCGGATGTGCCTTCAAGAAAGTTGATGAGTCCACACTTCGTCAGCTTGGTCTCAGCAACGGTGTGCAGGTGACCGGCCTCTCAAAAGGCCGCTTCCATGACGCCGGTGTCAAGGAGGGCTTCATCATCACCTCGATCAACAATTCTCGCATAAGCACTCCTGAAGATGCCGAGAAAATGTATAAGGCAATTATGAAAGGCAACGGCGATGAGAAGGTCATGATCCTGCGTGGTGTCTATCCCACCGGGAAGCGCGGCATCTATGCCGTCGACCTTTCAGGCACCGAATAAATTCTGGATAATAACACAGATATAGATTAAATAGAATACGGACAGATCCCGGATTCACAGAATGTGAATTTATGGATTTGTCCGTATTGTTTTTTGCCCCTGTCAGGACTTCATGGTGACCGACAGGAGCAGCCTCTTTAAAAGCGGAGATCAGAGAGCCGCGATGACTTCGATTTCAACGAGAACCTGCTTGGGAAGTTCGCGCACGGCTACAGCCGAGCGGGCAGGGAAAGGCTCGTTGAAATTCTGGGCGTAAACCTCGTTCATTTCTCCGAAAAGGCTCATGTCGGCAAGGAATACGGTTGTCTTTACGACATTGTCGATGCTTGCACCGGCGGCAGCAAGGATGGCCTTGACATTTGCGAGCGACTGGGCGGTCTGAGCCTTGATGCCTTCTGGCACGGTGCCGGTGGCAGGGTCAACGGGGATCTGGCCTGAGCAGAAGAGCAGGTTGCCTGCCTTGATTGCCTGGCTGTAAGGACCGATGGCTCCGGGAGCCGCGGTTGTTGCAATGACTTCTTTCATGATTGGTAGTTAAATTTTGTGGTTAATGAAATTTGATATGAGGGAGATGTTGATATTTCCTATTTTATATTGTTGACCTGTATGTCGGCCAGACGAATGTCACCGGCTTCATTTTCGATCTGAGCGGAGAGTTTATCAAGAATGCCGGTCAGCAATCTGAAGTTTTGATCGAATTCAGGAATGAAGTCCGATTCTCCATGATTGTCAAGGACCTCAAGCACATGGCCGAGAGTGTAATGCTCCGGGCTAGTGGCTGGTATGAGGGGCGGATCAGTTTCATCCGGACTCCCGTCAGCTACCGCGAGTCTTACAATCAGGTTACACTCAATAAGTTTGTTGACAACCAGACCAGAGAGTTTCGGAGGAATAAGGAATTGAGCCGATAGCTCCGAAATATTGTAAGGCTTTTCCTGTTTGCAGAAGCGTTTTAGAATCACAGAAAGCATGGCGATTGACACCTTGCGGTGATAACCGGAAGATATGGAATCGGTCTGTTTTTCGAAAGAAAACATGTTGATGTTCTGTGACGAGCAGCAGACGAGCGCTCCGGCCAGTGTGATCAGCCATGAAAGCTGCATCCATATCAGCATAAGGGGAAGGAAAGAAAAACTGCCGTAAATAGCATTGTACTTGGCCACATAGACTTGCCCGGTAACGAAAAGCCATTGTAGGATCTGGAATGCTGTTCCGGCGAGGACTCCTGCAATAAGAGCGTTTTGAAAACGGACTTTTGTGTTGGGGATCAACATGTAGGCACCGGCAAAAAACAGCCATGACAAAGCCACCGACGCAAGGTCGAGAAGATCGCCGAGGAATGGCGTGATGTCTGCAAACGGCAGGAGTTTCTGGATGGTGGTCGACATGAAAATCTGTAGGCCGCTTGAGCAGATCATCAATACCGGCAGTATGATGAAAATAGCAAGATAGTCAGTCACTTTGCGGGCAAGCGGGCGGTCTGCAGTAATCCCCCAGATATTATTGAATGATTCTTCAACACTGTCAAGCAGTGAAATCAAGGTCCATAGCAGGAAGACGATGCCGACACCGACAAAGATGCCTTCCGAAGCCTGTGCGAGACAGGAGTCAACGAAAGAGAAGGCCATTTCGAGAGCCTTGCGTTGTGACGGAAGGTACTGATAAACCTGATTTTGCAACAGATTTTGAAATCCGAAACCGCGTCCGATGGCAAAAAGCAGTGCGAGCGCCGGCACAATCGCAAGCAAAGTGCGATATGTCATCGCACAGGCTTTTGACTGCAGATCGGCACTCATGAACGTCCTGATTGTCAGATTCAGAGTCTTGACAATCCGGATTTTAAGCGTGTCGCGCTTGTCTTCCCATACGCCTTTCGAACAATACTCCCAGATGTCCAGAGCCTTGTTTTTCAGACGCTCGAAAAGCGATTGCGGCTTATTGCTGTCAGCGGATATGTCTTTCTTTTTCTTTGTGAATATCATCTTGTTTTCAATAATGTGTGTTTGTGCAGTATGATTAAGAGTCTGTCTGTTGCCGGGCAAAAGGATCTACAGACATAAGGTTGTGGAGCCAATTATTTTGTGCTGTCTTTCTCCACAAATGTGCGTGACGCCTGACTGCGGGCAATGTCAACTGTCCGGCTCAGGCGCTCTTTTTCAAGCGATGCCACTTTGAAGCGGCGTATAGTGGCTGCATAGTCATAAGCCAACGCTATCTCGCGAGCTTCTTTGGACGGGAGGGTCATTGAATATGAGGAGGCGCCGTTGAACGTGAGTTTTATATCGCGATCGGTATTCTCACTGATGAATTTTCCCACTGAATCGCACTCTACCCCCATGAAGGTGATGACCTCTGCTCCCATAGAGCGGTCGTTGCGTTCGCCGTCATGGCTGACTACAGATGTGCTTGCTTCGCGGCCGCCGGCGCTCACGGTGACGGAAGTGCTTTTCACACTCTTGGCTTTCAGAGAGGATATAAGATAGAAATTGCCCTCAGGACTCACGCGGCCCTGCAGACCGTTGGTGCCTATGAATCTGGCAGGATCAGCGCTTGATGCCACATAATATCCTTCAATCGGATTTTTTATGTACTTCATCTGGCGCTGTAGCGAATCACCCAGTGCGCCTAAAACTGCGGTGAGCGAGTCGGCCTCCTGGAGTTTCATCACGCTCAGCCCTTCAGTGGCTCTTGTGGCCAGATGTAGAGCTTCGCGACGCACATCGATTTCGCGCGGATAACGGCTCTTAAGCGTGTCGATAAGCGCCATGACTTTCGAATAGTCACGGGCTTCATAGGCAGATTGGGCCTCATCAAGGAGGGCGTTGGCCTTTTCTGTGTCGCCTGATCCTGAACATGATGCTGCGATTGACAGCAGCAGGCACATTGAAGTGAGTTTTATAGTGCGTCCTAACAGTCTGCGGTCAGTTACTGCGTTGTACATCTTTTATTCCTTTTATGGTTTTGATTTTTTTGATTATATTGTTAAGAGCGTCCGTGTCACTGATCCCTATGACAAGGAAGCCTGAGAAAATGCCGTCAGAGGAGTCGATCGAGATGTTGCGCAGAGTGACGTCCTTCTCCTTGTTTATTATAGAGGTGATATTTGTGACGATGGTGATGTCATCGTTGCCTACAATCTTGAGTGTGGCGGCGAAATGGCTGCCGACCTTGCCTGACCAGCGGGTGCGGATCACGCGGTAGGGATATTTGTAGCGTATATGTTCGGCATTCGGACAGTCGTTGCGGTGGATCTTTATGACCCCTTCGGCCGAGACGAATCCGAACACATCGTCGCCGAAAATCGGATTGCAGCAACGTGAGAGCTTGTAGTTGATCCCCTTGATGTTGTCACCGATGATCAGAATGTCGTCTGACGCCGATTCCTGGCGGTGATCGCCGTTGTCAAGAAGTTCGAACTCTTCAGCGCTACGGCGTTCGCTTTCAGCTTTGCGGTCGGCATTCTCGATGAGCTCATACTGTGTGATCACGTCATTCACATCGATGATTTCATCGGAAATCGCCTTGTAGAAATCGGTGACAGTTCGGTAGCCCATCTTCTTGATGGTGCGCATCAGATAGCCCTCTTCCAGTTCTATCTTGCGGTTTTTGCACCGGCGCTGCAGAAGTTCCTTGCCGAGTTCGGCCGAACGGTTGGCGCGCTCGTTGAGCGTCTGTTTGATCTTGTTGCGGGCCTTGGATGTCACCACAAAACTGAGCCAGTCCTGCTTGGGGATCTGTCCGGGAGCAGTGGTTATCTCCACGGTGTCGCCGGAATGGAGCTTGTAGTTCAGCTTGCGGTTGCGCCCGTTGACTTTGCCTCCTACGCAGGTGCAGCCAAGTTTGGAATGGATGTTGAACGCAAAGTCAAGCACTGTCGCACCGAGAGGCAGGCGGTAGAGGTCGCCCCTTGGAGTAAAGACGAAGACTTCTTTGTCATAGAGATCCATCTTGAAGTTTTTCATCAGTTCCATAGGACCGTCGGCAGTCTCAAGGATGTCTCGGATATTGTTCATCCATGAGTCGAGATCGCCTTCGCTCTTTATACCCTTGTATTTCCAATGGGCGGCAAGGCCCTTTTCAGCCACAAGGTCCATGCGCCGGGTGCGGATCTGAACTTCCACCCATTTGTTGTCAGGACCTTTGACCGTTGTATGGAGCGATTCATAGCCGTTGCTCTTCGGAATTGACAGCCAGTCTTTCATTCTGGCCGGATTCGGAGTGTACATGTCGGTGACGATCGAGTAAACATTCCAGCAGTCGGCCTTTTCCCGGTCAAGAGGCACGTCAAGAATGATTCTGATGGCAAAGAGGTCATATATGCCTGAAAGTTCCACCTGCTGTTTGCGCAACTTATTCCAGATGGAATAGATTGACTTGGTGCGTCCTTTGATCTCATATTTCAGACCTGTGGTGTCGAGTTTGGCTTTAAGCGGGGCTATGAAGTCGGCTATGTATGCGTCGCGGGCCACCTTGGTCTCGTTGAGCTCGGCCGCAATCTTGCTATAGGTCTCGCGGGCTGTATATTTCAGCGACATGTCTTCAAGATCGCTTTTGATCTTGTAGAGGCCGAGACGGTGGGCGAGCGGAGCATAGAGATAATTGGCCTCGAAAGCGGTGTCGGCCACAAATTTTTCATCAGGATGATGGTTGATGGTGCGCATGAGAATCAGGCGTTCCACAATCATTATGATGATAACTCGAATGTCTTCCGCGAATGTCATCAGCAGTCTTCGGAAGTTGTCGGTTTTCACCACACCCTGTTTGCCGTAGAGGGTTGAAACCTTTATCAGACCTCCGACCATATGCTCTACATCCTCACCCCATAGTTTGCGTATCTGATCCTGAGAGAAGGCATCTTCCATGCAGAGCCCGTAGGTCATCGTGGCGATGATCATGTTGCGGTCAGGCGACACCATCTGGCAGAGGGCTATCGCGGTGCGCATCGAGTGGAGCACCCGGTTGATCCCGTGGCGGTCAACCGGCGATTTCTCTCCCGAATAGGCTCTGGCCACGGCATCCTTGACCGTAGCGAAATCTTTAGGTGACGCCACTTCAGCCGCCTCGCGCAGAAGAGTTCTGGCGAGGGCTTTCAGCTCGGTGGTTTCAGCGGATGTAAATATCGGTTTTTCCATTGTGTAAGTGAGGTTGGAGGGGGGAGTTACGATGTCTCTGGCCTGAAAACAGCAGATGTGATCAGTCGCGGCGGTGAATGCAGGCTCCGATTGAATTGAGTCGCGTGTCGATTGCCTGGTAACCGCGGTCAATCTGGTCGATGTTGTCAATTCTTGAAACTCCGCGGGCGCTCATGGCGGCGATGAGCATTGCGATGCCGGCGCGGATGTCAGGCGAGTGCATTTTGTTAGCCCGCAGCGGAACCTTGTGGTCAAGTCCTATGACCACCGCTCTATGTGGGTCGCAGAGCATTATCTGCGCACCCATGTCAATCAGACGGTCAACGAAGAAGAGGCGGCTTTCAAACATCTTCTGATGTATCAGAACACTGCCGCGGCATTGTGTAGCGGTGACGAGCATGACTGAAAGGAGGTCCGGGGTGAGTCCGGGCCAGGGAGCATCTGCTATTGTCGGGATCGAGCCGTCGAGATTGGTCTCGATTTCGTATGATTCCTGTGAAGGGATAAAGATATCGTCGCCGCGGCGTTCAAGGTTGATTCCGAGGCGGCGGAATGAGTCGGGAATGATTCCGAGGTTGTCGTAGCTGACATCCTTGATGGTGAGTTCGCTGCGGGTGATAGCAGCCATGCCGATGAAACTGCCCACTTCGATCATGTCAGGCAGAATCGTGTGATCGGCTCCGGATAGCTTATCTACGCCGGTGATACTTAGAAGATTCGATCCGATACCATCTATCTTCACGCCCATTTTGACGAGCATTTTGCAAAGCTGCTGCACGTAAGGCTCGCAGGCCGCATTGTAGATAGTGGTTGTGCCCTTGGCAAGAGCGGCTGCCATTACGATGTTGGCGGTACCGGTGACAGACGCTTCGTCAAGAAGCATGTAGCAGCCTTTGAGACCTCCGACAGAAACCAGATAATAAGCCTGACGGTCCTCATTGTATGCTATCATGGCTCCAAGTTTCGACAAGCCGGTGATATGTGTGTCGACTCTGCGGCGGCCAATCTTGTCGCCTCCCGGTTTGGCGAAGTATGCCTGGCCGAGTCGGGCGAGCAGAGGTCCTACCACGAGAACTGAGCCGCGGAGTGAGGCACAGCGTGCCACGAAATCAGCGCTTGAAATATAATCCTCGTCAAGATCGTCAGCCTGAAAACGATATGTGTCCTCGCTAAGTCTGTCTACTTTCACTCTCATGGCTTTCAGGAGATTGATGAGATTGATTACATCGAGGATATTGGGCACGTTGTGGATGGTGACAGGCTCCGAGGTGAGCAGTGTGGCGCTGATTACCTCCAGAGCTTCGTTTTTGGCTCCTTGTGGCTTTATGGAGCCGCTGAGTCTGTGGCCTCCCTCTATTATATAGGTGCTCATAATTGTTATGCAGGTTTTAGTTGGTGAGACAGTTGAAAAGTGATGCTAAAATAAGAATGCCTGATCCTCTAAATATGTTCAACCTCAGGGGTCAGCTTTATGCCGAAGCGTTGTTTCACGGAGTCGATGATCCGTGTTTCAAGACTGATTACTTCTTCAGGACTTGCCTGCCGGTCTGGATTTACAATGACCAGCGGTTGCAGATGCCACACACCTGTGTTGCCGTCGCGGTAGCCTTTCCATCCGCAACGGTCTATCAGCCACGCGGCCGGAATCTTGTAGCCGTCGCTGACTTTATAGTGAGGTGGTTCTGCCGGTGCTTCCTTGGCGCGGATTTCGGCGAAAAGCTCTTCGCTTATCACCGGATTTTTGAAGAAACTTCCCGCGCTTGGAACTTTGACCGGATCGGGCAGCTTTGAATTGCGGATCTCGATAATGGCCTTGCGGATGTCTGACGGCGAAAGTGTTGATTCATCGAATCCTTCAAAGTGGCTTTTGAGAGCCGGATATGAAAGATCGGGGGCGGGAATGGGGGAGAGTCTGTAGTCTACGGCATGGATTATATAGCGCTTCTTGAAATCGGCCTGCTTGAAAACGGAATCACGGTAGGCATAGTGGCACTCATCGGTGGTGAATGTGACAAACTCTTCCTCTACTTCGTCATATGCATGTACAGCCACAATGCTGTCAGCTGCTTCGGCTCCATAGGCTCCGACATTCTGCACGGCCGAGGCTCCGACTTCGCCAGGGATGCCTGAGAGATTCTCGATTCCCCAGAGTCCGCGCCGGCAGGCCCATAGAATCAGTTCATCCATAGTTTCGCCTGCGCCCGCTCTGACTATCACTTCTTCTGCAGTTTCAGACAGTATCTCAATTCCCTTTATGGCGCTGTGGAGTATTATGCCGGGAAAATCACCGGTGAAAAGCAGGTTGCTGCCCGCTCCGATATGGAATTTCTCTACGCCTTTTCTGATCGATGATATGATGAACGGAATGTCATCAGCTTTGGTATATTCCATAAACTCACTGCATTTCACATTCATTGCGAACGTGTTGTGTGCAGTCAGATTGTAATTGTCAAGAGTTCTGATCATGTCGGATGAATTGTTTGTGACGTGAGCGCGACGGAGCCGATAGGACATCGGGCTGAATTCATCCACAAAAATAACAAAAATTTTTGCAGCAAGCTTCTTTGACAGCTAAAAATTCACTTCCTGAAAGCGGGAACGGCAGATTTGTGGTCCGGAAAGCTGATTGAAAAACGTGTCAGTCCGTCCTGACCGGTAGCGAGTGAGAATTTGCATGAGTGCTTGTGGAGCACTTCGCTGACAAAAAGCAAGCCTATGCCGTGGCCGTTGACCTTCGTGGAGAAGAAGGGACTGAAGAGTTTTTTTGCCGCTTCAGGGTCAATGCCAGGACCGTTGTCAGTGACGGTCAGAGTGGCCGGCGAAGCGGATGTGGCCACGGTTATCAGTCCGCTCGAACCGATACTCTCTGCCGAGTTTTTCACGATATTGATTATTACCTGTTCCATTAGCACCGTGTCGGTCATCACGGGTATTGGCTGTGCTTCAAGCCGGAACTCAATTTTTATGCCATGTCGTCCGCAGAGGCTTTCGAGCATCACACGCCAGCTTTCTATCAGACTGTTCAGATCAGTCGGCTTGAGGCTGGCTTCAGGGATTTTAACCACATCGGCAAAAGCGGTTATGAATTTGCTCATCGACTGGCAGCGGGCCTCGCATACGCTGACCACTTCGCTCAGATCTGCGTAATCATCGCTGCTCTCACTGAGCATAAGCCGTGCGGTCGACAGCATGGAATTGACTCCGGCCATCGAATTGTTGACTTCATGCGCTATGACCCTGATCACCTTTTCGTAGCTCTTTTTTTCGGCGATCATCACCTCTTCGGTCAGTTTCTCTATAAGAAGGAAGGGGTGGGGATAGCCTTGATCCATGAATGACAGACGCGAACAGCGATAGATCATCGAGTCGTTCAGCCGCTCGGTGACGGTCTGTCCCTGACTGAGGCCGGAGAGCACTGCCGCAAGCTGGGAATCGAGGCTATCTACAGTCAGACCCTCCAGGGCCGAACTGTCGGCAAAGCCGAGAAATGCAGCAGCGGCTTTATTGGCTGTCTTGATACGGTCGGCGTCTGACAGAATCAGAATTCCCATCGGGGAGACGTCTACAAGCAGATCAAGAAAATGGTTCTGCTCGCGCAGCCTGAGCCGTTCCTCTTTGAGCGCCACCATCATGCCGTTGAACATGTCGACTATCTTGTCAGCTTCATGCTGATTGACGTGAGAGAGACGGCTGCTGAAATCCTGTTCGCGCAGCAGGTCAATGCCGTTTGTGATGCTGCGGATCGGTTTCATCACACTGCGGTAGAACACAATCAGCAGTATGATGGCGAGCACACAGGCTGACTGGGTGATATACAGCTCTGTCCCGGCTTCGGATACAGACAGCAGCAGGGAGCTGACAAGTGATGCTCCGAGCAAAAGGATGATTATGATCAGTATCCAGCTTATTCTCATGGGTTTGTAGCGCGGGTTAATTGCCTTTTATTCCGTACTTTTCCATACGGCGGTAGAGTGACTGCCGTGTGATGCCCAGAAGAGCCGCGGCACGTGTCAGATTGCCGCCGGAGTGGGCTATGGCCTGTTCTACGCTTTCCCGTTCCTGCATCTCAAGGCTGGAACGCGTCGGACTGTCAGGCATCGGAATGGCTCCGTCATACTGACTGCGGAACTCCCTTTCGTCAAGATGGTCGCCGGGGCTGACAAGCAATGTGCGCTCTATGAAGTTTTTCAGTTCGCGGATGTTGCCCGGATAGGGGAGAGAGCAGAGAAACGCCATAGCCTCAGGAGTGATTTCGGGAATCGGCCGGCCTGTCTGCGCGCAGTGTTCACGCATGATGTGGTCGACCAGCAAAGGGATATCTTCAGTGCGGTCACGCAATGGCGGAAGCGTGACGGTGATAAGGTTAATTCGATAGAACAGGTCTTCGCGGAAAGTTTTTTTGCCTACCATTGCCGGCAGATTGGCGTTTGTGGCGCACACTACTCTGACATCGGTGTGGCGCTGACGGCTGTCACCGAGCATTTCATATGTGTGTTCCTGAAGCACCCGCAGGAGTTTCACCTGACAGTTGAGGTCAAGTTCACCGATCTCGTCAAGGAAGATGGTGCCGCCGTCAGCTATCGCAAAACGGCCCTCCCGGTCTGCTACAGCACCGGTGAATGCTCCCTTCTTGTGGCCGAACATCTCGCTTTCGAAAAGTGACGATGCTATGCCGCCAAGGTTGACCTTGACCATGCTTTTGCCTTTGCGCCGGCTGTTGCGGTGGATGGCTTCGGCTATCAGTTCCTTTCCTGTGCCGTTTTCACCCATGATGAGCACCGGGGCATCAGTCGCGGCAATGCGTTCCACTGTGTCAAGCACGTTCATCAGAGCCGGTGACCGGCCTATTATGAATGAACGGTCAAAGCGTCCGGCGGGTAAGGAAGTGTCTGTTTTCGGGCTGTTAAGTTCCAGCGCCACATTTATGCGCTGAAGCAGAGCCGAGTTGTCCCACGGCTTTGTGATGAAGTCAAAGGCCCCGGCATGGATTCCCTCTACAGCAAGCGGTATGCTGCCCCACGCGGTCATCAGTATCACCGGTGTGTCAGGCTGGAAGATCTTGATCTGTCTGAGCAGGGTTATGCCTTCCTCTCCGGTTGTGGCCCGTGAGAAGTTCATGTCAAGCATCACCAGTTCCGGAGTTTCGGCGCGTACGGTTTCCATAGCCTCTTTGGGCGAAGCGGCCAGAACGGTCTCGAATCCGTTGCGCGACAGCAACAGTTTCAGAGACAGGCGTACTGCGGGATCATCATCGACTATAAGAATCATGATTGCAAAATTACGATTTTTTTCAACGTCGGACAATAGCTTCTATGTCAGCGTCGATGCTTCGGTTGGCCGAGAAATCCCAGAGGGCCACGCTGCGGAGCTGATAATAATAGTTCCAGTAGAGATAGAGTTGGTTGATGTAGGCCTGGCGGCTTTCATCTTTGCTCACCTGCGAGTCGTTCAGGTCAAGAGTGGAAATTTTACCGATCATGAATGTCTCTACATTGGTGGCATAGCGCTGGCGGGCTATGGTGTCGGCTCTCAGAGAGATTTCGAGCTGGCGGCGCTGATTGTTGAAACGCTCCACGAGTATGAAGATATTCTGGTCGAACTCCATCTGCTCTTTGCGCAGACGGCTCTGCACCACTTCGCGGTTGCTTTCGCTGACTTTGACCTTGCCGCGGCGTTTGCCCCAGTCGAGAATGGGAATTTTGAACCCGACTTCAACCACCTGGTTGTCCTTGAGCCGGTCATATGCCTCGCCGAAGCGGTCAGACGTGCCGGTGTAGCCTATCTGGGCGTAGAGCATTATCTGGCGCTGGTCTCCTTTAGCCTTGGCCACTTGGTAGTCGGCTTCGAGCTGACGGCGGCGGATGTTCTGTGCGAAACTGTTGTTGGCATGTGCCTTTTCGAGTACATCGTCATAGGAGACAAGGGCCTGGGGAATTGTGTCGGGGACAATTGGGTCAAGCGTCACGTCATCCTCGATGTCAAGAAAGGCGCGGAGCTTGAACATGTTTGCCTTGTAGTCGCTTTCGCAGTCGGTGAGTGTCGAGCGGGCGTTGAGCAGGTTCAGTTCAAGTTGCAGAAGGTCGTTTTTGCTGATCTGGCCCATCTCGCGCTTGGCTTTTGCCACTTCATAAAGTTTTTGTGCGTTGGCCAGATTCTGCCGGGCAATGGAAATATTTTCTTTTGACAGCAGCAGGGAGAAATAATAGTTTATGGCCGTCATGGCCACGTTTTCAGTAGCGCTGATAAAAGCCGCTTTGGCTTCTGCATAGCGCACGGGCTCGATGCGGCGGTCCCATTTGATGGTGTTGACACCGAAAATAGGCTGGGAGAGTGTGAGTGCCACCGGAATTGACATGAAGCGGTTGTAACGTGTGCCGGTCAGCTGCTTGAGATAGTCTATCGAAGTGTTTAGCGACAGAGTACCTCCGGTAAGCCAGATGTTTTGGTCAACCGAGATCTCGCCGTTCATTTCCATATAGTTGTTGCGGACAAATGTGAACGAGCCGTCGTCGAGCTGATAGCTGCTGTAGCTTTTCCGATAGCCGGGAGCTGTGGCGCTGAAGTTGATTTCCGGCAGAAGTTCGGCGCGATAGGTGCGGTATGTCCAGTAGGCGGTACGCAATTCGTTGAGTGCGACAGCGGCGTCTACGCTGTGTGACCGCGCTGTCAGTATGGCTTCGTCGAGAGTTATGCGACGCACCTCCGCTGCCATGCCTGCCGGCCTCGCGGCGGCAAGCATGAAGAGGAAAACCAATAATCTTAATTGCTTCATATGAATAGTAATGGAGGTGTTCAGAATTGAGATATGTTTATTTTGTGGATTGTGGCGATAGTTTTTATTCTTCGCCAAGAGCTTTGGCGGGAGCGGTGTTCATTGCTCTGTTGGCCGGGATGACGGTTCCGAGGAAAATCATCAGAGCCATAAGTCCCCAGGCAATGAGCAGGCAGCTGATGAAGCGTACCGGCTCGAAGTAAGTGCCGTGGTAATAGGTGTTCAGCTCCATCCTGGTGAGTCCCCAGTCAATGGCTGCGGCGAAGGGGGTGACAAGAAGCAATATCAGTTCTCCTTCGCTTATGACTCGGCGGAAGATGTCGGAGCGTGTGGCTCCGTTGGCCTTGCGGATGGCTATTTCCGGTACACGTTGTTGTGTGCGGAACCAGAAGGTGCCTAACAGACCGAGAAAGATGTTGAGAGCGAGGAAGGCTGCGCCTATGAAATAGTTGCGCAGATCGGCATCATAGTCTCGCTGATGGATTTCACGGATATCATCGAATGACTGGACCGAAGAGATGAAATAGTTGCCTGAACGTAGCGTTGTAGGAGCGTCTTTCATCAGGTTCTCAATGAAGTCATGGTCCATATTGTCTCTGACGCGGACCACCAACTCATTCAGATAGATATAGTCATCGGGGCTGCAGGTAAATATCATCGAGTGGGCCATATCTTCGCTGTTATAGTCATCATAACGAGCCGGTATAAAGGCGGCGGCAAGGACCAGTGTGTCATTGGTGGCATGGCTTGTAAATTCGTGGCCAATGAAGTCTTTCATATGGTTGATGCCGTAGTGTGAAAAGGCATTGTCTGAGATCAGGAAGGAGCGCGGATTGTTTCTGAGAATTTCAGCAAGTTCTTCGGGGCTCTCCCCGTTGGCTCCCATGATGCGGAACACCTTGGTGAAGTCAGGCGATACGAGGCGGCGCAGGAAGTAGTAGTTGCCAGTGTTGAACGTGTCGGTCTCCATATGGTTTCCGCTGTTTGAATGGTTATAGAAATACGCATTTTGTCCCATTGCCACGTATTCGATTTCCGGACGTTTTTCCAGTAGTTCAAGCAGGCGGAGCAGATTGTCGCTGCGCTCGGCCTTGTTCAGCTTGCCGGCATAGTCAGGGCTTTTGTCGTTCAGCTCACGGTACCCTATAAGATAACAATGGTCCGTATTAAATCCGCGCGGCGAGGTGTAGATTGATATGTTGGTGAATATATAATCTGAGACGAACCACATCACCACGCTGACAATGAGCAGTTCGATGGCGAGCCACACATTGTTTTGCCATTCGTTGGCTGTCTGTCTGAATAATTTTCTTTTCATGATTTTATGTAGGAGTGGTGAATTAGCGTTTGCCTGTCAGGGCGCTGACGATGTTGATTCGTGATGCGTTTAGTGCCGGGAGTCCTGCGCTGAGCAGATTGAGCAGGAAGCAGAAGAGCATTGTCCAGCCGAAAGTCGACCAGTGGAACAGAATTCCGAGGCTGATGCCGGACGATTCAATGGACGTTCCGAAGCCGGGGGCGAAGACCGTCCCTCCGAAAATCAGTCCGAAGCCGAGACTCAGAAGCAGGCCAAGCATACCGGCGAAAAGCGTGATGATGAGATTTTCAAGAAAAATATCGGTCATGATTACGGAACGACGTGCTCCGAATGCCCTGCGTACCCCGATCTCTTCCGACCGGCGGCGCAGGCGGCTGTGGGTCATGCTGCTCAGATTGACTGCCGGGACAAGGAGCAGTATCAGGTAGGTGGTGATCCGCCGGCGGTAGACTCCTGACATGTCAGGGCTGACGCTGGCCCAGGGGGTGTTGGCGGTGACTTCCTGTGTGTAAGGTCTCTCACGGAGTATGAATTTCCACCCGTTGATCTTTGCCTCGTCGCCGAGTTCGGCAAAAAGTCTGTCATATTCCTTCCGGATGGCCGGGACGTCAGCTTCATCGCGTGGCAGGATTGTCACACTGAGGGGGCCCATGTAGTCACACCAGCTGAAGTCTGCCGTGCTGGTCGATGTGAACGGAATCCAGGCCTGTGCATATGAGGCGGTGGCAAGATTAGATACGTCTTTGACCACACCGGCCACACGGAAAGTGACATAATTGAGCTGAAATTCGCGTCCGGCCGCATCGCTTGTCTGGAACAGACGTCGTGCTGTTGATTCCGACAGGACAGCCACCGGCAGTCCGGCCTCGAAATCTTCCTGTGTGTAAGGCTTGCCTGATATAAAAGTAAAGTCCATTACTTTCCAGAATCCTGCGTCCGTTGACAGTTCTTCCGCACAGAACGGAGCCTGACTGGGCACGGAAAACAGGCCGGTGGAAGGGGTAACGGTATAAGCTGTCACAGCCTCAGGGATCTCCATCCGGTAAAACACTTGCTTGACCAGATTGAATCCCATGCCTCCGTTTGATGAGTTGTCAGTGCCCCATGATTCGTTTGTGATGGAGGCATATTTCTGTACCAGCCAGCGGTCGCGGTTGCTTTCCGGTGCGAACGGGGCGGTCTTGACTTCCTCGATCATGACCACAACCATGATCAGGAAGATGGCGAGAGCCGTACCTGCAAGGCTTACGGCGCTGACAACCGGCTCTTGCTTTATGGATGACCAAGCCTGTCTGAAATAATTTATTTTCATTGGATGTTGTTTTCTTTGTTATCGCTTACTGTTACTGCACCTGACGGCCGTCGAAGAAACGGATGATGCGGTCTGTCTGACGGGCCTGCTGTTCGTTGTGGGTCACCATCATGATAGTGCGTCCGTCTTCCTTGTTAAGACTGTGGAGCAGATCCATTACCTCGGCTCCCATTTTTGAGTCGAGGTTGCCGGTCGGTTCGTCGGCAAGGATGATTTCAGGGTTTCCGACAATGGCGCGGGCTATTGCCACTCGTTGACACTGACCGCCGGAGAGCTGCGAGGGCATGTGGCGCAGACGGTGGCTGAGGCCTACACGTTCAAGCACTTCGCGCACATGGCGCTGACGCTCTGACGCGCTCATTGAGCGATAGATGAGCGGCAGTTCCACATTGTCGAGTACATTGAGCGAGTTAATCAGGTGGAAACTCTGGAAGACAAAGCCGAGTTTTGAATTGCGGAAGGCTGCGAGTTTGCTGTCTGACATTTTGCCGATTGTGGTATTGTCGATGATGACAGAGCCGCTTGTCGGTTCATCAAGCAGACCGACGATATTGAGCAGAGTCGATTTGCCACAGCCGGAGGGACCCATTACGCTGACAAATTCACCTTTTTCAATCGTGAGGTTCACATTTTCGAGTGCGAGGGTTTCGATTTCGTCTGTACGGTAGATCTTATTGATTTCTTTGAGTTCGATTGCGTTCATGATGTTATTGGGTATTGTTTGTGGGAGGTTACTGTTATGATTAATATAGTGTCTGATATCCGTTATTCTTCTCGTAGCGCTTCGATAGGGCTGATGCGGCTGATGCGCCGGGCCGGAAAATAGATACCGGCCATGACGGCTATGAGCATGATGACATAGATGACCAGCGAGACGATGGCGAAATGCGTCAGGAAATCATCATACCACAGAGGCATCAGCTGCTTGACTATTGTTATGTCATAGCCCATGAAACTGATGTCGGCCAGTCCGGAGTCATGAATGAAAAACCAGTACAGAATGCAGCCGCAGAGCCACGCCAGGGTGACCATTGCAAATCCTTCGCCGAGCATTTCGCGGATGATGAAGCCGCGCGAAGCTCCGAACGAGCGCATCACTCCGGCTTCCTCGCTGCGCTTGCGTGTCTGGAGATAGAATGTGCCGGTCATGCAGAGCAGTATGTTGACAAAGAAGAACAGAGCTATTGATTTGGCGATGAAATTGTCGTTGTTGACATCGCGGGCCATTCGTTCGCGCATATCGTTGTAGGGGGCAAGTGATTCGCAATAGATTTCGCCGAAGCGGTAGTCCTGTTCGATTTTCGGTTTCATGTCGCGGATGAACGCGCTCATGTCTACGCCTTCTTTCAGTCTGATCACTCCGCTGAGGGTTTCTACGCCTCCTTCGCGCTCCACATCTTTGTTGTTCCGTGGCTTGTAGACAATTGGGGAACGTCCGCTTGGTGAGCGATATACGGCATCATTGACGATTCCTACAATCATTTCACGTCCGTCTTTCTGTTCTTCGCCGTTCTTTTCGAAAAGAGAGTGGCCGATGGCACTTTCCCCAGGGAAGAGGAATTCAGCTATAGATTTCGAGACTATTATCTGGCTTTTGGTCATTGCTTGCTCCTCGAAGTCTGCCAGATTGGTCCCGGAGACATCTTTCAGACCGAATGTCTTGAAAAAATCCGTGTCGCGCCAGAAGTTTATATAAAAGGCGTTGATAGAAACTTTGTTTTTCTCGCCGGCGCTGTCGGAGGTCACTTTCGGGATGGTGTTCATCCACACACCCATTTTTTCAAAAGTATATTGACCTGTGATAGTTGCCGCTTCCACACGGCTGTCATCACGGACCATGTCAATGATGCGGATGACGTCGGCCATCTTACTGTCGATGTCGCGCTCTTCATAGCCGGAGGGCATGGCATCTGACGGGAGCTCTCTAAACTGAAACGTGACAAGCCGGTCTATGTCGTAGCCGAGCGGTGAGAGTCGGTTGTATTCGTTGACAATCACTTTGTCAAGCAGCTTCCAGGAAATGAACACCGCTATGCAGAGTTCAAGCATTATCCAGAAATAGCGCCGGCGGTGGGCAATGAGGTTTCTATATATAAGTTTTAACATGACGGAGATTATCGTTTTGAATTAAGGGAGTTGACTATCGGTCTGCGCAGTGACAGACGGGCCGGAATATAGGCAGAGAGGAGATTGAGCATGAGGCAGAAGAGAAGGGCTCCGATAAAAATTGCGGGGGCGAAAAGCATTTCGGCACTGATGTCTATCGGTGCGTCGATCATCTCCCATGAGCTGACAAGCAGCTGGAGCAGCTGACGGCGGCCTATGAGCACTATGCCCCAGGCTATCAAGAAGCCTATGAGACCACCGGTAAGGGTCAGCACGAAGTTTTCAAACATCACCTGGCGTATCAGATTGCCGCGGGTGGCTCCGAATGAGCGGCGGAGTCCGGTTTCAGCCAGGCGACGGTCCATCTGACCGCCGATCATGCCGCTGATGTTGATGGCAGGGACAATCAGCAGAACGAGGAGCATGATTATGAGTGATCTGACTGCATTTTCCAAGGGGATCGGCTCGGTCTCATTCCCTTCGAACAGCCCTTCATAGTGAGTCTTGATTTTGGCGCTGTTGATTTTGAATCCATCGGCATCTGCCGTCCGGCTGATCTTGTCATTGTACTCAGCCATAAAACGTTCGCGCTGTCTGCTGTCGCTGAATTTGATATAGGCGCAGAAGCTGCCGAGATAGTCTTTCAAAGATCCGTTATATCCGGACATTGACATTGGAGTTATGGTATAGGGCCTTATGATGTCCGCATAGGAGGTGTTGGCCACCGGGTTACCGCGACGGATCACTCCTACAACCTTGTGTGGACGGTAGTCGATGAGGATTTCACTCCCGACGGCATTTTCCGGGCTGCCGAAAACTCTCTCGGCGATCGTGTTGGTGATCACAACGAAAAAGGGTTTCTCGCTTTCAACCTCTATTTCACTGAACGGGCGTCCCGCAAGGAATTCATAGTCATAGAGCCTGAAAAAATTCCTGTCGGTCAGTTTTGAAACGGCTTTGATTGTGCCGTTTGGGGTAGAGATCGTTGCACCTTCATTTCTTGTTGGAGCTATGATACTGCAAAATTCGATGTTTTCGGAGTTGGCGATAAATTCGTCAATGAATTTTTTGCTTATAAGACTCCCTTGTGTGCTGGAGGTGCTGTCATTTCGTATCTGGATGTAGGCAGCGTAGCTTGTGGTGTCACGGTGGTATTCAGGATAAAGCGGGGCGATATTTACGTAGTAGATAATGGCATAGACCATCGTGAAAGCCACTGCGAATGCCACGCCGCCGATGTAGAGAGCCGTGAATCCCGGATTGGCCCGCGATTCGCGCCATAATTGTCTGAGTGATGAACGGATCTGCATGTCTGGTGGGGGATGTATATTGAAAAGGTTAAAATTTTTATTTCACTTTGACAGACGTGGCGTTGATGAAGCGTTTCATGTCGCTGACAACCACACGGTCACCGTCATTGAGGCCGTCAACCACTTCTACAAATTCGAAATTACTGTCGCCGAGGCGCACTGAGCGGCGTTCAAGTTTGTCATCGCCGTTGAAAACGAACAGTTCATATGAGCCCGGACCGGTGTAGAAGCTTCCGTTTTTGATGCGGCGGACATCTTCCATCACGTTACACATTATATATACGTCGGTTTTCAATCCTGAACGCAGGCGGCTGTCGGCATCATCGTCAAGGCGGACCGAGAAGGAGATTACGCCGTTGCGCGAGAGGGGAGTGACGTTGCTGACGGTCCCGTTCATGCGCTCGCTGCGGCCGATGCGCACCACGGCTTTGGAACCTACGCGGATGCGGTCGCCATAGGCATCGGCTATCTCTCCGTCAACCTTGAAATGGCTTAGGTCCGAAATGATGGCTATTTTTTCGCCTTCGGAGACCTTCTGTCCTATCTGGTCGTTGATGAATGTGAGAGTTGCTTTGCGCGGAGCCTTGATCTGCGCGTCATCGAGGGTGCGGCTCATCTCGCCGAGATTCTTGCGGGCTATGTTGATATCGAGGTTCTTGACGCTCAGCCCGGCGGCGGTAACTTTGCGCTCGTTGGCAAGCTGCTGGCGCATCTGTTCGAGTTCGAGTTTTCCGGTATTGAAGGCGAGTTCTGCCTGGCGTACGCGGTCGCCTGTGCCTGAGCCGAGGCTGTCGAGATAACGTTCGTTGCGCAGTTCGGCTTCGAGGCGGTTGACGGTCATTTCTTTTACTTTGACCTGCATGGCAAGGTCGCTGACACGGGTGTTGTTGTTGACCTTCTGCTGCTCAAGCTCGTAGTTCTTCATCTGTATCTGATCTTTGAGCTTGTTGAGTTCGGTCTCGGTGCTCTGCAGGTCGAGCCTCAGTAGGGGAGTGCCGATGTCTACACTGTCGCCGGCTTTGCAGTAGACCTCGATGATACGGCTGTTGATAGGCGAGTTTATGATCTCTTCGAAGGCCGGGACAATGCTTCCGCTTCCGGTTACTGATGTCTCGATGGTGCCGCTGTCCACTGTAGTTATCAGCAGATCCTCACGGTCTACGCTCTGGCGGCTGGCTATCAGCAGCGTGATCAGTCCGGCTGTAAACGCGGTTCCACCTATTATATAAGGCAGGTATTTGCGGCGCCGTGCGCTGTTGCGTTCTTTTGGGGTAAGTTCTCTATCCATTTGTGATGTCTGGGGTTATTTTCTGCAATACAATATTGCATTAATCGTGCCAAACTCACAAATGGTTGAAAATCAAGCGTAAGATTATTTCATCGGTGTCCGATTTCGGACATTTTCGTCCGTTGTACGCTCCCTGTCCGTACATCCGGGCCGGATGACGTATTCCTCATAGTAGGCAAGAAGCAGAGTGGTAAGAGGAAGGGCTATGATCATGCCTATCAGGCCCAGCAGTGTGCCCCATACCGATAGTGACAGCAGGATTATGGCAGGGTTCAGTCCCATTGCCTTGCCCATGATCTTTGGAGTCAGTATGTAGTCACAGGAGCACTGGCTTATGGCATAGACCAGCAGGCATTTTCCGAATTCGGTCCAGAAACCGGCTTCGCCGTTCATGGAGACTATCATGCAGACGAAGGCTACCGGAATGATGGTGATATACTGGAAATAGGGTATCATGTAGAGCACTCCCACAAGCAGTCCGAGCACAATGGCCATCGGTATGCCGACAATCGAGAAGCCGACACAATAGAACACTGCCGCACATAACGCCAGCAGGGCCTGTCCGCGGAAATAGCGGTTCATGCTGTTCTTGATGTCATTGCCTATCCGGATGGCTATCGGGCGGTATTTAGGAGGAACGAGCAGACCGAAACCGCGCATGATATGCTGATAGTCGAGTAGGATGAAAATCACATATATGAAAGCCAGAAACCATTCGAGCGTGTGGATCACAAAGCCGACTGATGCCGATATCACTGACGTACCTTTGCTGAGTATTGATTCAAGATGCTGGCCTTCAAGCAGCCTGACCATCGTGTCGTCATCGAAATAGGCAGTCAGATAGTCGTGAATTTCTTTGGGGATGAAGGGTAGCGACCTGTTGTGAGCCGAATAGTCGCGTATTATCGCAGCCATGTCATGGATTTCTTTCAGCACAGACGGCAGGAAGAAATAGATCAGGCCTCCGATAACAAGTGTCACTTCTGTCAAGGTGAAAAAAATAGCTGCAATGCGCCAGTGGAGATGCAGTTTTTTCAAATTGAATTCAACCAGAGGCTCAAGTATGTAGGAAATCAGGCAGGCCAGGAAAAATGGCAGAAGCACGTTGCTCAGTCGATTGACAAGCCAGTATACGCCTGTTACGAACGCGAGGCCTATCAGAATGCGGATGACTCTGTCAAATGTGAATGGGCGGGACTGTGACATGACAAAACCTGAATTGAAACGTGTCCTGAAAATAGTGTATATCTTAATAAAGGCTTACTCAGGCAAAAAGTTTTTTGTACCTTTGCAGAATATTGGTAAAATTAATGCCTGAAAAACTGATCTGGCTCTTTCTGAGTCGTGCAGATTGACAATAACTTAATCAAAATACCGGAATCAATGGAACTTAAATCTAAACTCCTGTCTCTCTCCCTGTTACTCGCTGCCGGATTTTCGGCCCAGGCCGAATTCAAGCAGTTTCCTGACGGAAGCCCGGTGCCGGCGTGGTTTAACGACGCGCATCAGCCGGCGCTCAACTCTCTCGGAAAGCAATATGTGGTGACCGAACATGGTGTGGTCAATGACAGCACCGTCATCCAGACCGAACGTATTCAGGCTGTCATTGATCTCGCAGCTCAGAATGGTGGAGGTGTGGTTGTGATCCCTGAAGGCACTTTCCTCAGTGGCTCGCTCTTTTTCAAGCCGTCTACCCATCTGCATCTTCTCAAAGGCGGCAAACTGAAGGGCAGCGATGCTATAACCCACTATGAGATCGTCAAGACCCGTCTCGAAGGCCAGACTCTCGATTATTTTGCTGCTCTTATCAATGCCGACAACTGCAATGGCTTTACCATCAGTGGCGAAGGCACTATCGACGGCAACGGCCATCGTTTCTATGATGAATTCTGGCTTCGCCGCAAGGTCAACAAAAAGTGTACCAACCTGGAGGCTCTTCGTCCGCGTATGGTCTATATTTCCAACTCCAAAGATGTGACCGTAGGCGGTGTGCGCATGGTCAACTCCGGTTTCTGGACCAACCACCTTTACAACTGCGAACGTGTGAAATATCTCGGCGTGACCATCCTTGCTCCGACCGACGGTTATCCAAAAGGCCCCAGCACCGATGCGATTGACATGGATGTCTGCAACGACGTCTTGATCAGCCAGTGCTACATGAACGTCAATGACGACGGTGTATGTCTCAAAGGCGGCAAAGGCACTTATGTCGACACTATTCCCGGCAACGGACCTGTTACCAATGTGATCATCGACCGCTGTACTTTTGGCAAAACAAATGCCGGCGTGACCTTCGGTAGCGAGGCCTGGGACTGCTCCAATGTCATAATGAAAGACTGTAAGTTTGAAGACACCTACCATGTGCTTCTTTTCAAGATGCGTCCCGACACCCCGCAGCAGTATCGCAATGTGCTGATCGACGGAGCCACCGGCCGTGTGCGCACAGCTCTTGAAGTCCAGACCTGGCGCCAGTTCTTCAACAAGGTTGAGCGCGATCCGATGCCTGAGTCAGGTGTAGACAATGTGGTGTTCCGCAACGGACATCTCGAATGCACCCGTGATTTCTACCGTCAGGGGCAAGGTGACTTCTACACCCTCAAGAACTTCATCTTCCGCGACATCTGGGCTACCGATCCCGCAGGCGGTGCATTCGACACCAACGGCATTCAGGACTGCATAATTCAGAACGTCACCATCAATGATGTGAAAAGATAAACCGTTCTGATAACAAATAAAAAGCAAACAGGCTGTGCGAGTGTGCTGCACAGCCTGTTTGCTTTTTATAAGGAGCTAAAATGTTATTCCACATTCTGGCGGACGCGGGCGAGGTAGGCTTTCATGGCTTCGCTGTCGTGGCGCTTGATGATGTCAAGAAGTTCAGCCATCTGCGACTGGATTTTCATCAGCTGCTCCGGGGTGTTGGGGTTGAAGAGTATCTCGCTGACAAGGTAATCGTCTTCCGACATGAGACCGCGGGCTATCTGCATGTGGCGTTTGAAGGTTGTGCCCGGCGCTTCCTGATGCTTCATCACTCCGGCAAATGCCAGTGTGGCGGCAAAGGGTATGGAGAGCGAATAGGCTATGGTTTCGTCATGCTCCTTGAATGTATATTCTACGATGTTCAGGTGCAGTCGCGAATATATGTCGCGGAAGAAGATCTTGCCGAGGTGGTCTCCTTCGCTGATGATGATGGCATTTTCGTTGCTCAGATTGCTGAGTGAGGCGAATGTCGGGCCGAACATCGGGTGGGTGCTGACATAAGGGTGTCCGCATCCGGCGTAGAACTCAGGCAGGCCTGTCTTGACTGAGGCTATATCGCTGATTATGCACGATTTTGAAAGGTAGGGGAGCACGGCCTTGAAGGCATCAAGGGTGTACTTCACGGTGGAAGCGTTGATAACGAGCTGCGGGTCGAATTCCCTGACTTCTTCAAGCTCTTTGAAGCGCTGGGCGTTGAATGTGAAGCGCAGGCGTTTGGGGTCTGGATCATAGACGGCTACATCATGATCGAATGAAAGCAGGTCGCAAAAGAAACTGCCCATTTTCCCGGCTCCGAGAATCAGAATTTTCATTATCTTGTGAGGAGGCTTCAAAAGAGTTTCTTATTTGTTGATTTCTACCTGAAGACGTACAGATTCCTCGTGGATGGCCGAAAGGATCGAGCGCATGAATTCTTCTCCGATGCCCATTGATTTGGCTGCAAGGATTCGGGTGCTCATCACATCGCCGTAACGATTGGGCTGGACCACAGGCATGTTGTGGTCACGTTTGTAAGTGCCGATCTCGCGGGAGATGTTCATTCGCTTGGCGAGTACTTCAAGCAGTTCGTTGTCGAGCTGGTCGATCTGACGGCGCAGTTGCACGAGGCTTTCTGCGGGAGCCGGAGCATCGCGGTAGACGAGGTTGTCGAGAATCACACTGAGCACTTCAGGTGTGATCTGTTGGTTCTTGTCACTCCAGGCACAGTCGGGGTTGCAGTGACTCTCGATGATCAGGCCGTCAAAGCCCATGTCGAGCGCCTGCTGAGAGAGTGAGGCGATAAGTTCGCGCTTGCCTCCGATGTGACTCGGATCACAGATGATGGGGATCTGCGGATAGCGGATGCGGAGTTCGAGAGGAATGCGCCACTGGGGATGGTTGCGGTAGATGTGTTCGCCATATGTAGAGAATCCGCGGTGGATCACACCGAGGCGGGTGATGCCTGCGTTGTAAAGGCGTTCAAGTGCGCCGATCCATAGCTCAAGATCCGGATTGACAGGATTTTTTACAAGCACTGGAATGTCACGGCCGCTTTCGCGGAGCACATCGGCGATCTCCTGCATTGCAAACGGGTTGGCCGATGTGCGGGCTCCGATCCAGAGAAGGTCCAGGTCATATTCAAGCGCGGCTTCGACATGGCTGCGGTTTGCAACCTCAGTCGAGATCTTCATGCCGGTTTCCTTGCGGACTTTATTGAGCCATGCGAGTCCGGGGACGCCTACACCCTCGAATCCGCCGGGCTTGGTTCGGGGTTTCCAGATGCCGGCTCGGTAGATTTTCACTCCTTTGCGTGCAAGCTGGGTGGCTGTTTCGAGCACTTGTTCTTCTGTTTCGGCGCTGCAGGGGCCTGAGATTATAATGGGTTTTGAGAGTTCTACTCCGTCAATTGCGAGCGGTTGAATATTTTCCATGACTGTTGTTGTGTATAGAGGTGTGTGGGTTAGTATATTATCTTATTTCTGGCTGTCGAGCGCGAGAATTCGCTGCAGGGCTTCCTTCATTCGGTCTTCTGTGGCGCAGAGCGAGATGCGTATATAGCGTTCGCCGTTTGATCCGAAGATAAATCCGGGAGTGAGGAATACTTTAGCCTCTTTGAGCAGACGGTCGGCAAGAGTTTCTGATGTCACATCCGGATCGTTGATGCGTCCCCAAAGGAAGAGGCCTTTCTGCGATGGGTCGAATGAACATCCGAGGGCAGTCATGAGCTCCTCGGCTACTTTGCGGCGAGAACCGTAGAGGGCATTGACTTCGTCATACCAGCTTTGGTCTGCTTCAAGAGCCTTGGCGGCGGCAAGCATGAGCGGCTTGAACTGTCCGGAGTCTATGTTGCTCTTGACTTTCAGTATCCAGGAAATGAATGTGGGGTTTGAAGCTGCCATGCCCACACGCCAGCCAGGCATGTTGTGGCTCTTGCTGAGCGAATTCATTTCAATAGCTATCTCCTTGGCTCCCGGCACCTGAAGAATGCTCATCGGATGATCGTTGAGGATGAATGAGTAGGGGTTGTCATTCACTATCACTATGCCGTGTTTCTTGCCGAAAGCAATGGCTTTCTCAAACGTCTCCATTCTGGCTGCTGCGCCTGTCGGCATGTGGGGATAGTTGAGCCACATGAGTTTTATGCGATCAAGAGGAAGCTTCTCAAGAACCTCGAAATCGGGCTGCCATCCGCTTTCCTCTTTGAGATCATAACTGAAGATTTCGGCTCCCACAAGGCGGCTGATAGAAGAATAGGTAGGATAGCCGGGGTTGGGAACGAGCACTCCGTCGCCAGGATTCAGAAAGGCAAGTGAGATATGAGTCACAGCTTCTTTAGATCCGATCAGCGGCTGAATCTCTGATTTGGGATCAAGTTCGACACCATACCACTTTCTGTACCATCCCGCAAAAGCCTGGCGGAGTTCCGGCAGGCCTACGTGTGGCTGATAGCCGTGATTGTCGGGGGCTTGCAATGCAGCTGCCATAGTGTCGATCACATCTTTGTGAGGCGGACGGTCTGGGCCTCCGATGCCGAGCGAGATGACATCGTGTCCGGCGGCTTTCATTGCGGCCACTTCCTTGAGTTTGGTTGAGAAGTAATATTCCTTTATGTTTTCAACTCTTTGAGAGGGGCGGATTTCCATCGTAATCTAAATTTATTGAGAGATCAGCCGGCGCAGTTTCCCAGAGTCGGCTTTGAACTGAATTATAGTCTGTCGGATTAATGTGTCATTTGGGCTTCGGCATATTCTCCGAGCACTTTAAGATCTTTGATCAGAGGCCTGACGGCTTCCATTGCCTGATGATAGCGCACGAGGCTGTCAAAAGTGAAATCAACATAGAACCGGTATTCCCACTCGCGGCCTATTATAGGCATCGACTGTATTTTGGAGAGATTGATATCGAAAAACGAGAGTATGGTCAAAATTTTCGACAGCGCTCCTTGTGTGTGGGGGTGGTGAATACGATCGAGGCTTTGTTGATGTCTCTTTCCGCAGGTCCGTATTCTGCTGCGAGCAGCGGATCTGCCAGAATAAGGAATCGGGTGAAGTTGCGTTTGTTGGTCTCGATCCCTTTTTCAAGTATGTTGAGTCCGTAGAGATTGGCGGCATATTCTCCACAGACCGCTGCGTGGCCTGTCAGATTTCCTTCGGCTATCTCTTTGGCGCTTCCGGCTGTGTCAAGGCGCTCTACGATTTTGAGGTTGGGATGGCGGCGAAGAAACTGTTCGCATTGCATGAGAGCCATAGGGTGGGAGTTGACCTCCGACAATTCGTCAATAGTCTGTCCGGGAAGAGAGGCTATCACGTGTGATATTCGGAGTTTCAGCTCTCCGATGATCGAGAGATTGCTCTGACGCAGCAGTTCGTGGTTCTGCAGGAGGCTGCCGGCTATTGTGTTTTCAATCGCCATTATTCCGAAGAGTGACGCATCGTTGGCCAGAGTCTCGAACATGGCCGGAAACGTTTCGCATGCCACTGTCTGTATTTCTTCTCCGTTGAAGTAGAGGTGTGCGGCGGCATCGTGATAGCAGCCGGCTACTCCCTGGATCGTGACCTTTTTCATTGTCGGTTATGATAATTAAAAAATCCCGTTTTCACATTGGAGAACGGGATCGTTATTCGATATTATAAAAATTAGTCTGATGCAAAAAATCACATATGCAAATCCCGTTCTTATTTTTTGTCAAAATAAAAATAATAAAAATAGGAGTATGCGTAAAATCGCTTCATGTCTGATTCTGAAAAATTATTTTTGAAATCTTTGTCACAAAAATAGGCATTCTTAGAGGAACTGCCAAATAAAATTTAATAAAATTAGTGTGCAGAGCTGTAAAAATGTTATATTTTTGCTGTTTTTTCAAGAAAATAGCAATATTTTGCTCTGTCAGACAGCAAATTCAACTATTTCGCCACTGTCGAGATAGTAAAGATAGGCACGGAGATTCTGATATCCGAGTTCCGCGAGCAGACGGGCGTATTCTATCAGCTGCCGGCGATATTTGCCTGCCGGCTGCGATCCGCTTTTGAAATCGATGATGTCGATATGGCCGTCGGCGGTCCACACCACGCGGTCAGGGCGTCGTGATTCTGACGGAGATAGAACCACAGGTCGCTCTATCAGCAGCCGCGTGTAGCCGTCGAACCATCGGGCCGCCCGCGGATCCTTTACCCTGCTCTCTATGATCGCGTGGATTTCCTCAATATCCGTCTCTGTCAGTTCTTTTGCTTTTTTTGAATGGCGCAGATTATTGACTGCCACCGGTACATCTGCCACCGTGCGTATTGCAGCCATTGTGTCATGAAGCATTATGCCGCGGTCGCGGGCATCTTCGATATTGTAATATTTCTCTTCGAGATGCGTATTGTCCCAGAACGAACGGTGTGACTTGGAGTCGTAGCAATCCACTTCAAGCAGTCTTGATGGAGTGAGAGACGTTTTCTCCGCATGTTCTTCTGTCGATTTGACCGATGGCTGGCCGAGAGTGATCAGGCTGTCGGCCAGCGAGAATGACGTGAATGGCGATTGCGAGAGATCGTGAATGCCATTGATCTGTTCGAGACCCCGGCAGAAGGTTGGATCGCACATTGTCAAGGCATTGTAGATGTCAGGACCTATGCTTGCACCCTTTGCTTCTGGTGAAGTTATGCCTATATGCAACTCATCGACGGCTCTTGTGAAAGCCACATACAGAAGATTGACAGTGTCAAGTTTTGCCTGGGCTGTCACTTCAGCGTACCTGTCGGCAAAGACAGTCCCCTCCATTGACGATGACAGTTTCAGCGGAATCATCGGCGGAATGCAGTCGGTCGGAACGCCCGGAATTTCATCAATCTCGAACCAGGCGAGTTCCGAATGTGACCCGCTGTTCATCTGGGCGAATGGAATGTGCACGCAGGGATATTCCAGACCTTTGGATTTGTGGATGGTCAGGATGTTGAGCGCGCTGTCGTCCTTGGCTCCGGCTACAGCCGATTTGTGGCCTGATTCGTCCCACCACCTCAGGAATGCTCGTATGTCACCCTGCCCGCGCCCCACGAATTCAGTGACCAGATCCTGAAATGCGGTGAGGTAGAGATTTTCATCACGGCGGCTTTTTTCGGGAACGAAATTGACAATGATGTTCTCGACCAGGGATACGAGGTCGATTGAAGTCGGGTTCTGACCGGTTGATCCGGACTCTTTCTTAGGGTCAGCCATTTCGCTGACGGTATTTCCCTCTGCACGTAAAGCGAGATCGAGAGCGGAGGCCGGGGTCATGGCGCTGTCGGTGCGCAGTGATTCGTAACGGTTGATGAGGTTGGCTATCTCGCGTTGGGTCTTTTTGCGCGGACTTGTAGAGAAATCCGTAGATGAAAGAAGACGCAGCCGGCTCAGAATAAGAGACACCGCAGGAGAGTTGCCGATGAGAAGCGAGGAGTCTGACACGATCCTGAACACAGGGAACGACGGATCTGCTTTCCTGACATCCTCAAGATGACCGATCACTGCATTTCCTTCATCCCATCGTCTGACAAGGATAGCAATGTCCCCCGGACGATAGCCCGACATCAGTTGGCGACGCAGTTCCACGGTCAGATTGTCAAGAGCCTCGGTCATCCAGTCTTCTTTCTTCGTGCCGGAATAGACTTTGACTCTGACATAGCCGCGGTGAGAGAGGTGTTTCGGTGAAATCTGCTGGGCTACATTGGAATATATGTCCTCATATCCAAGGTTTTTCACCAAAGCGGAGAAAAAAGTGTTATTGAATCTGATAACATCGGCCGATGATCTCCAGTTGGTATTCTCTTCAATGGTATTTCCGCTGATGACGGTGCGTCCCTGGGCCATTTCTTCGGTGTGGAGATTGTGCAGCAGGGTGGGGTCGCTGTTTCGGAAGCGGTAGATACATTGCTTTTCATCACCGATGACAAGATTGTCGTTATCATAGGCAAGGCTTTCGCTGATCAGTGGCCTGATGTTCTGCCACTGACTGTGGGATGTATCCTGAAATTCATCGATCAGATAATGCTTGAACCACACTCCGACTCTTTCATAGAGAAACGGAGCGTCTTCGTTGCCTATGATCTTTGCAATAAGCGCGTTGGTGTCACTCAGCAGAATAGTTGAGTTTTCTTGCCGGAATTTGTCAAGATATGCTGTAAGAGTCGAAAGCATACCCAGCTGATAGAGATTCGCGGCTATGATTTTCAGCGGTCTGACATTTTTTGCGCAGAATGACATTGATGCCACGGCATTGCTTATCAGCCCGTCGAGTTCCGGTGTGCGTAGCGGCGATGTCTTGCCTTTCTTGACGTATGCCTGCTCTATGTCGTCTTCGACCTTGGCTATCGTAGCGGAAAGAGCCTTGCTGTCATAGCCGTTCTTCTGCCATTTGACAAGGGGCTTGTAGACATTCGTCAAGATTATGTCACGTGATTTTTTGTCATCAATGGCATCTACCGCAGCCTTGCATGCGGCAGCAGTCTGGCGGGTGATTTTGCCTATTATATTATATATGTGGTTCTTGAAATTGTCAAATTTCTTTTCATCGGCAAAATACTCCATCAACCGGCTCTCATTTTCCCGGAAAACGTCATCAGTGATGTCGTTGATGAATGAAATAAGATCACGGTGAATATATGAACTGCGGTTGAATATGTTGAACGTGCGCCCGTCCTCGATCAGATGAGTCATGTAGCTGGAAAGCCAGTTGATGAGATAATTCGTGCGGGCAGTCTGTTCTCCGTGGTTGAGGTCTTGGAGCAGTTTGTCAACACTCATTCCTATCACACCCTTGTCATCAAGCTCAAGTTCGTAGTTGCCTGACACTTCAGCTTCGCGTGCGAATGACCGCAATATGAGCTGGAAGAAGGAGTCGATGGTCGAGACGCTGAAGAAGTTGAAATCGTAGAGCAGGCCGCGCAATGCAGTGGCGGCTGCGGCTTTCAGGTCTTCGGATGTGCAGCGGAATGCAGCACACAGATCAGCTTCATAGGGGCTTGTCTTGGTCCAGCCTTTCTCCAGTCCGGCAATGACGGCAAGTTCATGGATGATTCGGATTTTCATTTCCTCTGTGGCCTTGTTGGTAAACGTGATGGCCAGCACGGATCTGTGTGATCCGCTTGCAGATTTGCGCAGATGGTATCTGCCCGATTCATCTTTTCTGCCGAGAAGCAGTTTGATATATTCACGGGCAAGGGTAAATGTCTTTCCGGAACCGGCCGAAGCCTTGTAGATGTTAATCATTGAAAGGAGGAAACAGGGGGAGGTGCTTGCTGTATATGATGTGGCGCTGGAGGGCTATGGTTTTATCTGACCTTATAGCCCATTTCAGAGAGCAGTTTTTTCAACTCTTCTTTGCGGTCGCCCTGGATGAGAATCTCTCCACAGCGGGCCGATCCGCCGGTTGAGAGGCGCGATTTCAGTTGCGACGCAATTTCTTTGAGCCTGTTCTCGTCACATTTGAACCCGACCGCAAGAGTGGCGGTTTTGCCTTTGCGCCCTTTCTTGTCAAGAATTACTTCAATGGTCTCAGGCTCTTTTGCCTGGGTCGGCTTTTCTTCAATAAACTCTTCCCGGTCTATCTCGCCTGATGCGATTTTCTGGGATAACAGATCTTTCCAGTCCAAATTCAGAGGCGTTTAAAAAAGATTATGTTTAATGCTTTCGCCGGCCAAGGGGGCCGGCGAGGCTGTCATAGGATATGTTGTTTCAGTGGATATGTCCGCAGTCCTGATTGATGGAATCGACAACGGCCGGATCAGTGACTTTGCCAATTTCAGTGGCCGGAACTTCCCAGTCATGATCCGATGGGATTTCGCGCGGATTGTCCAGCGCATGGACTATGGTAGATAGGGTCATGGCGTATTTTTCCTGCTCTACCGGGAGCGTACGATAGAAATTCTGGGCCGAATCTGCATTCAGTTTGAAAGCCTCCCGATAGCAGCGGGCAGCCAGCTGGATGTCATCAGGATTGTCCGTACGGTCATTGAGCTGCATATAGAGTATTGAAAGCCGGGCATAGTCAGAGGCTTCGATCCCCTCTTTTTCGGCGGAGGTCATGATGCCGTTGCAGATGTCGCGGGTCGCATTCATGTCTTCATCGGCAATAGCTATTTCCGCTGCGGCAAACTGATCGGAAACCGAATGGCCTTTGCCACACGAACTGGTTGACAGCGACAATCCGACAATAGTTACTGCCAGAAGATATTTCAGGTTGTGTGCCATTGTAAAGATTCTGAGTGAGACATTAGGTGGTTGTCATTCATTGCGGCGCTGGAAGAGGTAGCTTACTCCGCCGCTTTCAAGCTGAAGAGAGAAGTCATTGTGTGAAATTATTTTCCGAGCCACTCGTGTCGGAATATCTCCGATCAGAGTGCTGTCTCCGTCAAAGTGAATGGAGCCGGGGGTGAGTTCTATGATCAGAGAGTCATTGGCCACATCCCAGTTGCCGTCCACGCTGTATGTGAGCACACCCGGTTTCATCGCGGTGACTGTGCATGTAGCATCCTTGCGCAGTTGCATCACGGGTTCAGTCTGTGACAACTCAGGGTTGTAATATGTGCCGATAATCTGACGGGCTTCCTTGCTCAGATGGCTGCAGGATGCCACAGCTAAGCTTCCAAGGAGAAGAAGAGAGATACGGAAATTTTTCATTCGGGTTGATTGTTATGTCAGATGCAGCCGACGATTTCGTTTATGTCATTGATCCCATGACGGATGCAGTAGTCTTCCATGAAATCAATGACTTTCATTGTGACTGCTGGGTCTATAAAGTTGGCTGTGCCGATTTCAACAGCAGTGGCTCCGGCAAGCATGAATTCGATGGCGTCACGGCCATTCATGATGCCTCCGAGGCCGATCACCGGGATGCTGACTGCTTTGGCCACCTGCCAGACCATACGCACTGCCACCGGACGTACCGCAGGGCCAGAAAGACCGCCGGTGACTGTTGAAAGGTGAGGCTTACGACGCTCTACGTCAATCGACATGCCCATAAGGGTGTTGATGAGCGAGACCGAGTCGGCTCCTTCGGCTTCAACAGCTTTGGCGATGTCGGCTATGGATGTTACATTGGGCGAAAGCTTTACAATGAGTGTCTTGTCAGGGTAAGCCTGACGCACGGCGCGGGTTACTTCTGCCGCGCCGTTTGTGGTAGTGCCGAAAGCCATTCCACCTTCCTTCACGTTCGGACACGAAATGTTGACTTCAATGGCGCTTACATCATCGAGGCCGTGAAGCCTGCGGGCTGTCTCTGCATAGTCATCGACATTTGCGCCGGAGACGTTGACAATCAGTTTTGATCCGAGACTGCAGATGCGCGGGTAGATATGTTCGATGAAATAGTCCACACCTTTGTTCTGCAGCCCTACCGCGTTGAGCATACCTGACGGAGTTTCGACCATGCGTGGATAGTCATTGCCTTCACGATGGTTGAGGGTAGTACCTTTTATTATATATGCACCGAGGCGGTTGATGTCTATGAACGGAGTGAATTCTTCGCCATAGCCGAAAGTGCCTGATGCGGTCATCACCGGGTTTGAAAGCTGGAGCTTTCCTATGTTGACTGATAGATTTGCCATTTTTATTGATTCCAGGTAAGGGATTCGATATTGAACACAGGGCCCTCGGTGCAGACGCACACATTGCCTTTGACTGTTTTCTCTACACAGCACAGGCAGGCGCCGAGACCGCATGCCATCATGTTTTCAAGTGAGACTTCGCAGTTTGTGCCGTTTTTATAGGCTATGGACGCTATGGCTTTCATCATCGGCGCCGGTCCACAGCAATAATAATGCTCATAGCTTTCGCTTAGCGTGGGGTGTGTGGTGACGAGGCCTTTTATGCCTTCCGATCCGTCTTCGGTGCAGATGTGTACAGGGCCGATGCTGCGGAATTCGTCAAGTGACAGCAGGTCGCCTGCCGAACGCGCACCCAAGAGAAATTCCGGATGGTGGCCTTTGGCCTTGAGCTCGCGTCCGAGATAGAGCAGGGGTGCGACACCGACGCCGCCACCTATGAGGAGTAGCCGTGATCCGGCTTTACATTCGGTGGTAAACCCGTTGCCGAGCGGAAGCAGAATGTTAAGTTTTTCTCCGGCGTTCATGCCGATAAGGGCGGCTGTGCCACGTCCGGCATTTCTGACAAGCAGGGTCAGAGTGTTTGACTCACGGTCTACGTCGTTGATCGATATCGGACGGCGCAGAAACACATCCGGGGCTTCGACTGCTACCTGCACGAATTGTCCCGGCAGAATGACTGGCAGAATGGCTCCGTCAGCCGGCGATAATATCAGCTTGGAATAACTGCTGTTTATGCTGATATTCTCGATGATTATGAAATCCTTTACTTGTTTCACGATAATGAGGTTAGGATTAGGAAGGTTTATTCCATCTCCACAAAATTACAACTTTTTGCTAAAAGATCAAACCGAATCATCTTAAAATCTGCGTATGTCTCCGCAGCCGTATGTCTCTGCATCTATCCCGCGGGTTTCGGATAAATTTAAATAAGTCTAAATTCGAGGTTGCAGCCACAGGATAATGGCTGATTTTTACTAATTTTGTGCTAAAATTAGTTCCAAACCATGAAAACTTGTGCTGATGGAGCACAATGAACTTATAATGAAAAAAGTAACAATCTCAGTTCTGTTATTGCTGCTGGCATCAGGACATTCTTTAGTTTCCGCTCAGGCTCCGGCTTTTCCGGGCGCTGAAGGTCATGGCCGTTATACAACCGGAGGCCGTGGCGGAAAAGTCATTCATGTGACCAATCTTACAGACGATGCCAACAATCCGGCTGAAGGTTCGCTCCGATGGGCTTTGAATCAAAGCGGGACAAAGACTATAGTGTTTGACGTAAGTGGTTATATTGATCTTGCAGCGGATCTTAAAATTTCCAAAAATACTACTATTGCAGGCCAGACTGCTCCGGAGGGTGGTATCACTTTGCGATATTACACTCTACGGATGAGTGGCGACAATATCATTGTCCGTTTCATTCGCTCGCGTCGTTCGCAGGTCAGAGATACAAATGACGGAGCTGATGCCATATGGGAACGTAACAGGAAAAATCTGCTGCTTGACCATTGCTCGTTTTCATGGAGCATTGACGAAATCGCTTCGTTCTATGATAACCGTGATTTTACCATGCAGTGGTGTGCTCTTGGTGAAGGACTCGCAAACCCCGGACATACAAAGGGCGCTCATAGCTATGGTGGCATATGGGGCGGAAAGAATGCGTCGTTCCATCATAATTTTATAGCGCATGTGCAGAATAGAGCGCCGCGTTTCAATGGTTCACGCTATGGATGGACCGGATATGATACAAGCAAGTATTCTTCAGCTGTTGATGCCGAACGCGTGGATTTCAGGAATTGCCTCATGTATAACTGGGGTACCGGTACGGCATGTTATGGAGGCCCCGGTGGCGGTTATATAAATATGGTGAACAATTATTATAAGGCCGGACCTGGCACCAAAAACAAAACCACTGTCACTCAGGTGTCGGTTGCAACATCCGGAAATGCCGATTCGAAGCACCCTGAGCTTTATGGCCTTTCATCGCGCTACTATGTGAGCGGGAATTATATGGCTGCGGCATCTTCCCCGGAAAATTATGACTGGTCCGGGGTTAAATATGACAGCGGCCTGAAAATGATCGGTGAAGATCGCTATATCCCTGATGCCGGTCATCAGTTCGGAGAAAACGTGACATATGTCAGCATTTCAGGTGTTGATTGTGTGAAGCTTAAGCTCGACGAGCAGGTTGATCCGGGAGAAGTCACCACCCACTCGGCTGTGGACGCATATGAAAAGGTTATGGCTTATTCCGGATCGAGTCTTTATCGTGATGCTGTCGATGCCCGTTATATGGAAGAAACCCGCACCGGGACTGTGACTTATTATGGTGATGTGGCCTATGTAAAGGATGACAAAAAATATCCTACTTCAAATACTAAAGGTATTCTTGATTTTATAAATGATCCGGATGGCGAAGCCAATCCTAAGACAGCAAGTTTCCCGGAGTTGCCGGAGAATGTGCGTCCGGCCGGATTTGACACCGATGGCGACGGCATGCCTGATGACTGGGAAATTGCCAACGGCCTTGATCCTGATGATGCTTCTGACGGTGCGAAATATACGCTGGATACTGAAAAGGGATGGTACACCAATCTTGAAGTATATCTGAACTCGCTCGTTGAGAAAATCATGAAAGCCGGCAATGAGGGCGCTGTCGATGCGGTTGATGAATATTATCCTGCATGTAAAGGCGTTGATTCCGGGATTGAAGATGTGTTTGTAGGGTCGGAAATCGAAAGTATTGAGTATTATGACCTGCGCGGTGTGCACCTTCTGGTGCCCGCCGACGGGTTGAATATCCGCCGTATCCGTTACAGTAATGGCAAGGTGGTTACAGATAAAGTGATTAAGCGCTAATCAGAATTTAAAAGAAACAGAATGGATATGAAAAAGGCTACAGTTGTATTTGCTGCCTGTCTTATGTCATCGCTTGTCGGATGGAGCAAGGCTCCGGAAATTCCGCGTGACACATCTTTTACGGCATATTCCACCAATAAAAAAATCCGGAAATACCATCCGGAGGCAGTCCTTGCCCTGCCTGAATTGCCAGCCGGCGTCAGGGAGTATCGCGATGTGGTTTATTCGACCCTCCCGAAGACTCCTTACGGCCGCCGTGATCTCCATGTGGATATTTTCCGTCCGGATGATGAAAAGATTTATCCGGCTCTGCTGATGATCCACGGTGGTGGATGGAATTCCGGTGACAAGAGTTTGCAGGTGCCTATGGCGCAGCAGATTGCTAAAAACGGCTATGTGACAATACCCGTGGAGTACCGGCTGATTCCGGAAGCTGTCTATCCCGCAGGCTTGCATGATGTTAAGACGGCAATACGTTGGGTAAGGGCTCATGCGGCGGAATACGGTATTGATCCTGATTGCATTGCGGTGTCTGGGTGTTCGGCCGGTGCGCAGCTTGCCACTCTTGCCGGTGTGACCAACGGCTCCAGGCGTCATGAGGGGAAAGGACAGTGGCGTAAAACTTCAAGCGATGTGCAGGCTGTTATCAGCATGGACGGCATCGCGACTTTTGTCTCGGAGTCTAATATTGCGGATGCGGAAGAGCGCCTTCAGAAGAAGGGGGAACTGCCTGTGAACGCAAAATGGCTCGGAGGACTCTATAAAGATTCTCCAGAAAATTGGAAAGAGGCTTCGGCCTTGTTGTGGATTACTCCCAAGTCGGCTCCCGTCTGCTTTATTAACAGTGGTCTCCCACGGTATAGCGATGGCCGTGATGAGCTGGTGGCTGTATATGATTCTATTGGTATTTATACCGAACGACATCGCATACCTGTTGATGTTCACACTTTCTGGTTTTTCCATCCCTGGTTCGAGACCACTGTTGAACGGGCAGTCGGATTTCTTGACCGTGTGTTCAAGGGCGAAAAGGTTGCGCCAAGATTTAAGCTGACTGATCATGGAGTAGCCAACGATAGCACCGTAGTGCAGACGGCTGCGATCCAGCGTGTGATCGATAAGGCTGAGACTATGGGTGGTGGAGAGATCATCGTGCCTCCGGGGACATTTCTCAGCGGCGCTCTATTTTTCAAACCGGGCACTACTTTGCGTCTGGAGGAAGGCGCGGTGATCAAAGGGTCGGACAATATAGAGGATTATCCGCTTATTCCATCTCGAATGGAGGGTCGCAGCATCTATTATCATGCGGCGCTTATCAATGCCTACCATGTCGACGGTTTTGAAATAAACGGCCCCGGCACAATCAATGGCAACGGTTATAAATTCTGGGTGCAGTTCTGGGATAATCTTGAACGGGCCCGTGAGGAAAACCGCAGCTGGACCAACCTTGAAGTGCGCCGCCCGCGCCTTGTTTTTCTGTGGGGGTGCGACAACGCCCGGCTTAGCGGTGTGCGTATGATTAACTCGGCATTCTGGACTTCGCATTTTTATCTGTGTAATGATCTGATCGTGGAGAATTGCGAGGTGCAGGCGCCGCGTGAGCCTGTCAGAGCTCCGAGCAGCGATGCGATAGATCTTGACGGTTGTCACAGAGTGATCGTTAGGGGCTGTTATCTCAATTGCGATGACGATGGCGTATGTCTGAAGGGCGGCAAGGGCGTTTTTGCCCATAAGTCTCATGAAAATGACAGCGTGACCGATGTTCTGGTCGAGGGTTGTGTCTTTGGCCCGAATCTCCACGGTACTCTGACTCTTGGAAGCGAGTGTGTTCATGCGAATAATGTGGTTTTGCGCAACTGTCGTCTTGACAACGACTGTTCGCTGCTGCGTCTGAAGATGCGCCCGGACACATATCAGGTATATGAAAATATCAGAATTGAAAATGTTACCGGCCGCTGTGGTTCGGTTGTGGAGGTGCTTCCGTGGAAGCAGTTTTTCTCGCTGGAAGGCACGGATGAGAAGCCTGTGGGGCTGATACGCAATATTTCGATCAAAAATGTCGACCTGAAATGCAACGGTCTTGGAGTTATTGCGGCTAATCCTGATGACAAGGTTGAAAATTTCGAATTTGAGAACGTGACTGTAAAGGCTGAATCGGATATTTTCCGCTGCAATTATCCGGATGTGAAACTCAAGAATGTGACTGTCAACGGCAAGCGGCCGGTGATCATGACCGCTGATGAAGAAATGAAAGACAAGCTGAATTTCGATGCTGTGGATCTCGACAAAAATAATGAGAAGTAAGAAGTGATTCTTGCTTGATTCATATTTGCAGGAGCGGGGAATTTTATGTAACTTTGCGCCGTGATTGACATAGCGCAACATATAGAATTCCTGCTCCTGCATCATGACTGCGTGGTCGTGCCGGGGCTTGGCGCGTTCATCGTTAATGATGAGGGCGCGCGCTATGACTCGCGGCGCCACGTGTTTATGCCGCCTTCGCGCACCGTCGGGTTTAATCCGGAAGTGCGCCACAATGATGCGATGCTCATAGGGAGTATTTCGCGGCGCAATGGGATTTCCCTGTCAGCAGCCAGGATGGATCTCGAAACTGAAGTGGCCTCTCTTCATCATCAGCTTGATGTGGCCGGGGAGTTTCCTTTGGGTGGATTAGGAATGCTTATGCGCGGGGCGAGTCCCGAATATCCCGTCTTTGAGCCTGCGGCAGATTCGTTGCCTCTCAGAATGTGTAAAAGTTTTGCGTCTGTGGATTGCTGTCCTCTGGTTTCAGATGACTCCACAGAAGATGGTGGGGCTTGCGCCCGTCAGAGAATTGTGGCAATACCCGCCCCGCTTAAAATAGTTGCGTCTTTTATTGTTGTTATGGTGGCGCTTGGGATACTCTATTCCACCACCGGTCTTATAAACGGACCAAAGGTAAACTCGGCTTCGCTTGACACCGGACTGAGCTCGCGCATTGAGCAGTCGGCTCCGGTTTTTGAGGTAGCTGCTGATGAGGATGTGTCCCGCGAAATAGTGCTCAATATCGCAATGCCGGCAGAGCAGCCTGATATGGCTCAGTCTGACTGTGCGGCAGAGCAGACGGAAGAAGCGCCGCAGCGCTATCTGCTTGTTGTCGGCTCGTTCCCCACATTGGCATCAGCCAACCGCCACATATATTATGTGGGTGATACATCCCTGCGTGTGATCGAGATGGCCGGGAATTACCGCATCTATGTCGCATCGGCTCCGACTATAGAAGAGGCCCGTCGGCTTTCGGCTTACATATCCAAGACTTATCCGTCAGTGTGGGTGTGTCGCCGATAGTAACTGATTTTAAATCCCCTCTTACATTATTATATATTATTCAATCCATGAACTTCAATCAAATGCTCGTGGAGCGTCGCAGCATACGCCGCTACACCACAGAAAAAATAGATCCCGAACAAGTAAAACTCATTCTGGAAGCAGGCTTGCTGTCTCCCACATCGAAATCTGCGCGCGCCTGGCACTTTGTTGTTGTGGAAGAGCCTGACATGCTTGAGCGTCTCGCCCAGTGCAAGCCGATGGGTGCGGCTCCGATATCCAAATGTCCGCTTGCTGTTGTGGTCGCGGTTGACAGTACAGCTACCGAACCGTGGGTTGAGGATGGTTCCGTAGCTGCTTCTTATATGCAGCTGCAGGCACAGGCGCTCGGCCTTGGTTCATGCTGGATTCAGGTGCATGGGCGCTTTACGGCTGACGGAACCCCTTCAGAAGAGTATGTTCAGGAGCTGCTTGGCATTCCCGAAACATGTCCGGTAGTTTGTGTGCTGACATTCGGGCATAAAGACGAGGTTCGCAAACCTCAGGATCTTGAAAAACTGAAATGGGAGAATGTGCACATCGGTAAATTCTGATGCCTCCGCTCCGTTGCGCATAGTTGTTATAGGGGCCGGGAATGTGGCCTCGCATCTCGCACCGACTATTGAAAGTTCAGGGGTCGGAGCGGTGGTGCAGGTCTATAGTCGTAAATTGCAGTCGGCGCGTGAGTTGACACGCAAATTGCAAAATGCTCAAGCAATTGATTCAGAAGCAGCTATCTGTGATGATGCTGAGGTCTATCTTGTCAGTCTCGTGGATGATGCCATAGGTCCGCTTGTCAGCCGTATGCCGAAAAGGGGCAATGCTCTGTGGCTTCACACTTCCGGCTCGGTCGGAATGGAGGTCTTGGCGCCAATGTCGGAACGTTATGGCGTGTTCTATCCGTTGCAGACGTTTTCCAAAGGTGTGGAGGTCGATGTTTCGAAAGTGCCTCTGTTTATAGAGGGATGCACTTCCGGCGTTGAAGAAGAGATCCGTAGGTTTGCCACGCCGGTGTTTTCGCATATTTACCATGCCGACAGTCATACTCGACGGATGATGCACATCTCGGCTGTGTTTGCCTGCAACTTTACGAACTATCTGTGGACCATCGCCTCGGAATTGCTTAAAAAAGAAGACTTGCCCTTTGAGGTTTTGCATCCGCTGCTTGAAGAGACTCTAAAAAAAGCATTCGCTGTATCTCCTGAAAAGGGGCAGACCGGCCCGGCTGTCAGGGGCGACTTGGCTATAGTCAACAAGCATCTATCTGTTCTTGATGGTCAGTCAAAAGAAATCTACAGTCTGCTGAGCGAAGCCATAATCTCCCATCACCACAGCTTCGGTAAATAAGAGCCGGTTCGACAATAACTGTTAACGTCTGGGCTGCAGATTTTTCAGCAGATTGTGCACTGCTGAATCAGGATTGTACTTGATGTACACGACTGATTCAAAGCGTGCAAGAAGCAAAAAAAAGATGCAATCGAAAGCTAACTTTCTTTCCCGGCCTTTGCATTTGTTGTCGACCCGGCTCTAAGTGCTGGCCCGCACTTGTGGACATTGGGTATAATGTGACATATAAATCGAGCAGGAGGCAAACACTAATCATCAGGTGTTTACCTCCTGCTCGATTACGGGAGATTTTGAATTTCCCGGATTCCGAAATGCAATTCTCTGAAAGAGTTACAGACCGACTACATTGATTATATGCTCCTCCATGCCATCGGAATGGGAACTGACGGAATGCGAGAGTTTGAAAACCGCTACATGGACAACGGTATCCTTGATTTTCTACTCAAGGAGCGTGAAGCCGGACGCATCCGCAATCTTGAATTTTCGTATCATGGTGACATAAAGGTATTTGATTACCTGCTGTCGCGCCATGACGAATATAAATGGGATTTTGTGCAGATTCAGCTCAACTATCTCGACTGGCATCATGCCAAGGAAATCAATCCGCGCAATACCGATGCGGAATATCTCTATGGCGAACTGGAGAAGCGTGGCATTCCGGCCATAATCATGGAACCGCTTCTCGGCGGCCGTCTGTCGAATCTTCATGACCATGTGGTGAGCCGTCTGAAACAGGCTGAGTCTGAACGGAGCGTGGCTTCATGGGCCTTCCGCTTTGCCGGAACATGGCCCGGAGTGCTGACTGTGTTGAGCGGAATGACCTATATGGAGCATCTCGAAGACAATCTGCGCTCTTTCTGCCCGCTGAAGCCACAGACAGAGGAAGAAAATAAATTTCTTTTGACACGGCAGACCTGATGATGCAGTATCCGACAATTCTTATATATAATTATGTCCTCTTATATATAATAAGGTGGTAAAAATATCCTCCGCAGACGGATTATTTTGAATTTTTCAGCATGTCATTGACCACATCGATCTGTCGCTGGAGTTTTTCCATTTCCTCTCGGAGTGCGTCTCTTGATAGCATTTGTGATTTCTTGGCTTCGTTTTTAGCAGTTACTTCCTGAAGCGAGCTCACCACGAGAGCGACCACGATGTTCAGAATGACATAGGACGCTATCAGCACATAAGTCACAAAGTAGACCCATGCTGCAGGATAAATATCCATAACCGGACGTGCTATGCCCATCGACCAGCTTTCCAGAGTCATGATCTGGAAGAGAGAATACATGGAGCGCCATACGTTGCCGAACCAGTCAGGGAACTCATTGCCAAAGAAAGTCGAGCCTAAAAGTGCATAAGTGTACATGATAATGACAAACAATATGGTGGTCCATAGCATGCCGGGAATCGCATTGAAGATGGCTTCGACAATAAGTTTAAGTTTGTCGGCCGAACGGACCACACGGAGGATGTTGAGCTGGCGGAACACACGGAATATTCTGAACACACGGAAGGAGGAGAATGTGCCTAACTGTGCGGCAGATGACAGCACGACTATTATTGTGTCAAACCAGTTCCAGTAGCGGTTGCGTCCTGTGAAGAAGCGACCTTTTTCGAGCGAGAGCCTGATCATAAGCTCGACAATAAAGATCAGTATGCTCAGGTCGCAGAACGATTCGAGTTCCGGCCCGATGCGGTCGGCGATAGAAATGTCGGTAAGCAGTCCAAATGCAAGAGCATTGAGAACGATAAGCAGATTGCAGAAGGTGTAGAATTTCCGTGTGACCTTTACAACAGCCTTGCGCGTCGAGAAGGCAGGTGAGATAATGGAGAATGAAGCCATGATCTATAGGCGGTTAGAGTTTTTAGAGAGTCAGGATAATTGGTTTAATGATGCAAAGTTACGCAAAATCGTCGTAATGGACGAAAAATATAAAAATTGACAAGCCGTTGTTATTTATAGCAAAAGTTTTGGAAAATGATGAAATATGTGTAACTTTGTAGCGAAAAAGAAATTTAATCTTTCATTTTGTCGTGAAAGAAGTGTTATAGATAATAAATTCCAATAATATATTTTCCATATTAGGTATGAATGCACTAAGCGTAATTGACGATCTGAAGCGTCGTTTCCCCAATGAGCCGGAATACATCCAGGCAGTGGAAGAGGTATTGACCTCGATTGAAGATGTCTATAATGAAAATCCTGAATTCGAACGCTACAATCTTATTGAGCGCCTTTGCATTCCTGATCGTATTTTCGCATTCCGCGTATCATGGGTCGATGACAAGGGCAAGGTTCACAATAACATGGGCTATCGCGTTCAGCACAACAATGCGATCGGTCCTTACAAAGGAGGCATCCGTTTCCACTCTTCGGTCAACCTCTCGATTCTCAAATTCCTTGCATTCGAACAGACTTTCAAAAACTCTCTGACCACTCTCGCTATGGGTGGTGCCAAAGGCGGCAGCGATTTTTCGCCCCGTGGCAAGAGCGACATGGAAGTGATGCGCTTCTGCCAGGCTTTCATCCAGGAACTGTGGCGTCAGATCGGTCCTGACACTGATGTGCCCGCCGGTGATATCGGTGTTGGCGGACGTGAGGTAGGCTATATGTTCGGCGAATATAAGAAGATGGCCCGCGAGTTCACCGGTACTTTCACCGGCAAGGGCTATGAATTCGGTGGTTCGCTCATCCGCCCGGAAGCTACAGGCTATGGTAACGTCTACTTCCTCCTTGAGATGCTCAAGACCCGTGGCCTCAGCATCGAAGGCAAGCGCGTGGCAATCTCCGGTTCCGGCAATGTAGCCACTTATACAGCTGAAAAACTTCTCTCGCTCGGAGCCAAAGTGGTTTCAATGAGTGATAGCGATGGCTCAATCTACGTGCCCGACGGCCTCTCTCAGGAACAGCTTGACTATATCTTCAAACTCAAGAATATCTATCGCGGACGAATCCGCGAGTTTGCCGAGGAATACGAATGCCAGTATTTTGAAGGCGAACGCCCTTGGCAGCACGTGGCCTGCGACATCGCCATGCCTTCTGCCACTCAGAACGAAATTGACGGTGACGATGCCCACGCTCTCATCGCAAACGGCTGTATCGCTGTCAGCGAAGGTGCAAACATGCCCTCCACCCCCGATGCGATCCGTGAATTCCAGAAAGCCCGCATCCTCTATGCTCCCGGCAAGGCTGCAAACGCAGGCGGTGTATCTGTTTCAGGACTCGAAATGGCCCAGAACTCACAGAAACTCTCATGGAGCGCCGAAGAAGTCGACCGCAAACTTCAGGATATCATGACCGAAATCCACAAGCAGTGTGTGAAATATGGCACTGAGGAAGACGGCTACATCAACTATGTCCGTGGTGCCAACGTGGCCGGTTTCATGAAAGTGGCTCGTGCTATGATGGCTCAGGGTGTGCTCTAAGAGGGTGTTTCATAACAACTGTTAAGCCACAAGAAGCAGACATAAAAACGATTTCAGCCCCTCTGCCCGCAATCCGGGCAGGGGGATTTTTGATTTTCACTGGCTGATTATTTGCCGGATAGAATAAATTTTTGTTATTTTGCGTTGAATTTCCGGAGGCATGGCAGCCTCGATCGTGTTTTGTGCTGAATGTGCTGGCTATCAGCTGATTTTCAACTTAAACACTCATATCTTAATAATAGGTAACAACACATAAATAGATTTTAATTGTGGAAAAGGATTCAAAGATTTATGTAGCAGGCCATCGCGGCATGGTAGGTTCGGCTATTGTCCGTGAGCTGAAACGTCAGGGATACAACAATATCATCACACGTACGCACTCGCAGCTCGACCTGATCAACCAGCAGGCCGTCAATAAATTTTTTGCGGCTGAAAAGCCTGACTATGTGTTTCTTGCAGCCGCTAAAGTCGGTGGCATAGAAGCCAATCAGTCTGCGCTCGCTGATTTTATGTATGACAATATGATGCTGGAGATGAACGTGATCCACGCAGCCTGGCGCAATGGTGTCAAGAAACTCGAATTCCTTGGATCATCGTGCATCTATCCCCGTCTTGCTCCGCAGCCTATGCCCGAAAGCTGCCTGCTGACATCTTCGCTCGAACAGACCAACGAGGCTTATGCACTTGCCAAGATTTCCGGTCTCAAATATTGCGAATATCTCAACCGCCAGTACGGAACTGACTATATCTCTGTCATGCCTACCAACCTCTACGGGCCCAATGACAACTATCATCCTACCCATTCACACGTGCTCCCGGCTTTGATCCGCCGTTTCCATGAGGCAAAAGAGGCCGGTTTGGAAGAGGTAGTGTGCTGGGGCGACGGATCGCCGTTGCGCGAGTTCCTTTATGTAGATGATCTTGCCAACCTGTGTGTGTTCCTGATGAACAACTATTCTGGCAACGAGACCGTCAATGCCGGCAGTGGCAAGGAGCTGTCAATAAAAGAACTGTCGGAGCTGGTTGCAAAGACCGTGGGCTATACCGGCCGCATTGTCTGGGACACCACAAAACCCAATGGTACTCCGCGTAAGCTGCTTGATGTGTCGAAAGCCGCCGCTCTTGGCTGGACTTATTCAACTGAGCTGCCTGACGGCATCCGTCTCGCTTACGAGGACTTCCTCTCGAATCCGATGCGTGCAGAACGTTAAATTTTTGTCAGACAACCTATAAAACAACAATTGTGAATCAGCCGCGGCTGATTCACGATTGTTGTTTTAGGGAAATACGTTGTTGCCAGCCGATTTAGGCTGACTTTGTAGCCGAAGAGAGGGTCAATAATTTTCAGCTCTCACCTCGAAGTAGCTCTGCTGGTGGAAGCAGACAGGGCAGACTTCCGGAGCTTCGGTACCGATGCAGATGTGTCCGCAGTTTCGGCATTCCCAGACTGTCACACCGCTCTTGCGGAATACTTCGTGAGCCTCTACGTTTTCCAGCAGTTTGCGGTAACGCTCCTCATGGGTCTTCTCTATGGCTGCCACTCCGCGGAACTGTTTTGCAAGATCATGAAATCCTTCGGCATCGGCATCTTTTGCAAAACGGTCATACATGTCGGTCCATTCATAGTTTTCACCCTCGGCTGCATGCTGCAGGTTTACGGCCGTGTCCTGACTGACACCGCCGAGAGCCTTGCACCACAGTTTGGCGTGTTCTTTCTCGTTGGCTGCAGTATGTTCGAAAATCGCGGCGATCTGCTCGAATCCGTTTTTGCGTGCAACTGAAGCGAAGTAGGTGTACTTGTTGCGTGCCATGCTTTCGCCGGCGAAAGCTTCCTGAAGATTCTTCTCAGTCTTTGTGCCGGAATACGGGTTTGTAGGATTGTCAGCCACATTGTCGGTGATGGTGACTTTCTCAAAGTCAGATGCCGGATGCTTGCAGATCGGACAGATAAAATCAGCCGGAATCTCGTCACCGACATATTCGTAGCCGCAGACCTTGCATCGCCAAACCGTATGGGCCGATCCGGCAGCTGACGGCTGTGCGGGCTGTGGTTTAATGTGCTCCTGATAATAATTATATGTGGCTGATGCCACATCGTCAAGCACCGCCATTTCGGTCACTTCGCCTATGAACATCATGTGGGTGCCGAGATCAATCTTTTGCGCGACTTTCACGCTGAAATATGAGTTGGTGCCGCATGTCACCGCCAAAGTGCCATTGTCAAGGCGCTTTACGTCGGCGAAATCTTTAAACTTGTCTACCTCGCGGCCCGACTTGAAGCCGAAACGCTCAAACAGACTGAAATCTGCGTTTTCGCTGATTACAGACACAGTGAAAGCTCCGGCCTTTTCAATCATCTCGCATGTCAGGGAGCTTTTGTTGAGACACACAGAAGCCTGGGCCGGTGTGCATGTCACTTGCTCAAAAGTATTGGAGATGCAACCGTTGTCTCGTCCGTCAGCATTCACGGTGACGATATAGAGACCATAAGGAATCTTAAACAAAGGATTTTCCATAGTTATAGAAATTTTCAAAAATAGGAAATCGCGTTAAGCGTTTCTGAATTTATAACATGCCCGCTCCTATGTTTGTTTGCTCCGCTTCTCGGATAACTTTCATATTGACCTCCTCCCTGTAAGTCAGCATGAGTTTGAATATAAAAAGAGGGCTGTATCGGGATAGAACGCCGATACAGTCCTTGGCTATTTGGATTGGAGAAGTGTATAAAGCTCGTATGATCAATAGTTTTCGGCTTTGCGCTCAAAGTAGCCTTGCTCTTTGCCGCATACCGGACAGCGTTTGGGCGCCGATTTGCCTTTGTGGACATAACCGCAGTGCATACACTGCCATTCTTCCTCTTCTTCGCCTGAAAATTCCTGACCGTTGGTGAGGCGTTCGAGAAGGCGGAGATAGCGCTGTTCGTGTTCGATTTCGACTTTAGCCACCATCTTGAAGAGAGCTGCGATGTCCTTGAAGCCTTCTTCTTCAGCTGTAGAGGCAAATGAAGAGTAGAGGTCGCTCCATTCCTCGCGTTCGCCGGCAGCAGCCTCGCGGAGGTTGGTCATTGTGTCGGCCACCATGCCCGCGGGATAACCGGCATTGATTGTCACCACACCGCCTTCAAGGCGTGAGAAGAATAGCTCGGCATGGCTGAGTTCCTGCTCGGCAGTGATCAGGAAGATGCGGGCAATCTGTTCGTAGCCTTCTTCACGGGCTTTCTTTGCGAAAAGTGTGTAGCGTGAACGGGCCTGGCTTTCACCGGCGAATGACGCGAGAAGGTTGTGTTCGGTCTTTGTACCTTTTATAGATTTTTTATCCATAGATCTGAATATATAAGCGTTAATATCTGCTGATTTGGATCAGTCTAATATATAAACACTCATATGCCGGATTTGGTTCATCTGACCGGAATCCTCACCTTGTCATGACTGCGGATTCATGTATTGGCCTTTGGTGCCGGTCTTGTCGCCACACATTACGGCATGGCGTGGACACACATGGTAGCAGGCGAGACAAAAGGCGCAGTCTGTACCCCATACCGGCCGTTTGCGCCTGCGCTCACTGCTGTCTGTCGATTTGCCTGAAGGCTCGCTCATGGTGATGTTGCGCAGAGGGCAGATGGCTGCGCACTTGCCGCACGAAATACATTCGCGTGTGTAGCGGAATGGTTTCGGCGACATGGCATGGCGGACAAACCAGGGATAGATTATTCTGGTTTTGATCCATGCAAAGCGACCGCGGACCACGTCAGCCAGCTCATTTGGGCAGTCTCCGGAGCCTGCCCGGAAATCTGCGATCGAGCGCGCGATTTCTCTGATGCGCAGTGATGCGGCCGACAGTTTGTGCTGTGCGAGTTCTGCCGTATCGACATCAAATCCGCTCATGCAGACGTAATTGTTAGGCATCGTGACTGAAAAAGCCAGTCCTGACAGCCAGCCACGTTTTGCAAGATCGCTGCGCCACATCTCGGCTGTCAGACCGCAATCATCACCGCAGGTCAGCACCAGATGGTGTATTAACGGTGCTGATCCAAGGTCTACGTTTTTAATGATTGCGCGGACATAGGGTGGCAGGCCCCAGGAATAGACGGGGCAGACCCATATGACGGTATCGTCATGCGGCGCCGGTGTCAGGCTGCCGTTGCGGAGATCCGGAGTGAGCCTGCGCAACGACTGGCCCAGTTCGGCTGCAAGCATTTCCGCTACATACCGGGAATTGCCTGTGCCTGAAAACCATAGAATCATGGGTAAACGGATGTTATGGATTTGAGGTTGTGTCAGATGGTTACCTGAGTGGCTCCGAAACCGTATTCACGAAATGAGGCATCCTGTACGGTATGACCTTTGTAGCGGTGGTTAAGTTCCTTCATGAGAGCCGCGCGGAGCACGCCTTCGCCTTTACCGTGGATAAAGACTATTTTCTGACCCTTGTGTTTCAGGTTTGCATCCATCACCTTGCGGAATTCGTCGATCTGAAGATTCAGGATTTCGGCAGCTGACAGGCCGGCCGTGGTGTCGACAAGCTCAGATATATGAAGGTCTACTTCAATTATCTCAGCCCGTTTGTCGGAACTCTTTTTCTGTACAGGCTTGCGGGCGGGACGATCAACGGCATTCTTGGCTTTGATCCCTTCTTCAATACGTGAAGAGTCGATCACCATGCGTTTGCGTGGAATATCATTGGTCACGATGTCTACAGCGATTACATCTTTGTCAAAATACACATTGCTGCGGAAACAGTGGAGCTTGAAAAATTTCGTGGTGTCAAGGGCCGTCTCTACGGCTACAGGGGCCTTCATCTTAAATTCCTTGTCAGACTTGAAGGCTATCATCTGTACAGCGATGCGGTCTATCGAAGGGAGGTCGGCTCCGGAGATCTCTTCAAGGAACACCTGGATGTTAGGTTCGACGATTCCGGCATAGCGGGTGGTCCAGCCGGTGGATTCATCAGCGCGTGTGAGATATGTGAAGTAGAGATAATAGTTGGAGTCGTTGACAAGATAGACATCAAATGTGGTGGAGTTGAGATGTTTTATGTCGGCAGGTTCGTATGCGAGCACCACATTGAGTTTCTCACCTTCCGGAGTCTCCTCAATAGCCGGAGTCTCCTCCGGTTTCTGAGCCGCCTTTTGCGGCTGGGACTGCGGAGCGGCCGGTTTGACGGCATCCTGGGTCAGAGCTATTTTCTTTTCTGTAGTCGCGGCTTCGGCCACCACCACGCATTCGCGCAGAAGAGTGGGGGTTTCAAAGCCGTTGTCATCGACATATGCGATGTTTCCTTCTATTTTTTTGATGATGCCGCCACCCACTGAGTTGAGGAAGCGGACACGGTCACCTATTTTTGCCATAATATTGCTGTCTGTTGAAGAGTTAATGATTATAATATTTCAGAGATGCACAAGGCAGGAGTGTCTGCATTCAGACTCCCTGCAGTTTCTCTTTCAGAAAATGACCGGTGTATGAAGCCGGATTTGCGGCGATCTGTTCGGGAGTGCCGGCTGCCACAAGGTTGCCTCCGGCATCGCCTCCTTCAGGGCCTATGTCAATGACATGGTCGGCACACTTGATGACATCCATGTTATGTTCGATTATCAGAATCGTGTGACCCATAGATATAAGGCGGTCAAAAGACTTCATGAGAGTGGCTATGTCATGGAAGTGAAGTCCGGTTGTCGGTTCGTCAAATATGTACATGGTAGGCTCCGGTTTTTCCTCTGCGAAAAAAGATGCCAGTTTCACTCTCTGATTTTCACCGCCTGATAGAGACGAGGAATTCTGACCGATCTTGATATATCCGAGGCCAACATCCTGGAGAGGTTTTAGACGCTTGATAATGCGTTTTTCCTGTGCTCCGGCTTCTTCTCCGAAGAATTCCACAGCCTGATTGATAGTCATCTCAAGAATGTCATAGATATTCTTGCCGCGATATTCAATTTCGAGAATTTCTTTCTGGTAGCGCTTTCCGTGGCACGATTCGCAGGGAATGGTGATATCGGCCATGAACTGCATCTCGATGGTGATATATCCGTCACCCTTGCACTCTTCGCAGCGGCCTCCGTCAGAGTTGAATGAAAAGTCTGACGCAGAGTAGCCCATCTGTTTCGCTCCCTGGGTGGAAGCGAAAAGTTTGCGTATCTCGTCAAATGCTTTGAGGTAGGTAGCCGGATTCGAGCGGGATGACTTGCCGATCGGATTTTGGTCGACAAACTCTACGTTTTTGATGCGTGAGAGATCTCCCTGCAGTTTGCGGAAGGTTCCGGGCGCATCTCCGGTGTTTCCGAGATGACGGTTGAGAGCCCGGAAAAGGATGTCGCGGACAAGAGTGGATTTGCCTGAGCCGCTGACTCCGGTGACCACCGTCATGACTCCGAGAGGAAATTTTACGTCAATGTCTTTCAGATTGTGCTCTTTGGCACCGATGACTTCGAGCGAATCACGCCACTTGCGTCTCTGTTTCGGCACGGGGATTGACAGTGTGCCTGTCAGATAGCGCGCGGTATAGCTCAGTGGACTATCCTCTTTGGCTTGCGACGGCACAAGTTCGGCCGGGTTGCCCTGATAGATGATTTGGCCTCCGAGACGTCCGGCATCCGGGCCGACATCAATAAGATAGTCGGCGGCGCGCATGATTTCTTCATCGTGTTCAACTACAACGACCGTATTGCCGAGATCGCGGAGTTTTTTCAGCACGGTGATCAGGCGTTCGGTGTCACGGGAATGGAGTCCGATTGACGGTTCGTCAAGAATATAGAGCGAGCCCACAAGGCTGCTGCCGAGCGATGTGGCGAGATTGATGCGCTGGCTTTCGCCGCCGGAGAGGGTTGACGACAGTCGGTCGAGCGTCAGATAGCCGAGTCCGACTTCTTCCAGATAGGAGATGCGGTTATTGATCTCCTTGAGAAGACGTTCGGCTATGGCTGCGTCAGTGGCATCAAGCTGGAGGTTTCTGAAAAATTCTATCAGACGGCTGACAGGCATTGAAACGAGTTCCCCGATGGTGGCTCCTCCGACTTTGACATACGATGCTGTCTTTTTCAAGCGGGAGCCGTGACAGGCGGGGCATACGGTCTTGCCCTGATAGCGGGCTTTCATGACGCGGTATTGTATCTTATAAAGATTTTCGTCGACCATCCTGAAGAAACGGTCTATGGAGGGGAAGTCACCATATGTGAGTTTTATGCCCGGCTGCGAAAGCTGGCGGTCAGTAGGTCCGTGCCACAGCAAATCTTTTTCTTCTTGCGAGAGATCAAGATAAGGCTTGTGGATAGGGAATCCGAATTGGGCGGAATCACTGATGAAAACTTTCTTCCATTCGCTCATCTTGTCGCCGCGCCAGCAGGCCACGGCGTTGTCATAGATGGAGAGTGTGTTGTTGGGGATGACAAGGCGTTCGTCGATTCCCATAACTTTGCCGAATCCTTCGCATGTTGGGCAGGCTCCGACAGGGTTATTGAAGTTGAACATCATGTCAGTGGGAACTTCAAATGTCATGCCGTCGGCCTCGAACACGCGGGAAAAATCCTTGGCCACGATTCCGTCATCAGCCCAGATCTGCAATTTCAATCGGTCGCGTCCTTCAAAAAACGCGCTTTCCACAGAGTCGCGCAGACGACTCTGTTCGTCAGCCTCCGAGGAGACCGCAAGGCGGTCTACGAGCAGCTGATAGTCGGCCGGGTTGTAGTCTGCACCATCACCGGCGGCGCGGACTTCAGTCAGCAGTTCGTCAATGTCAATGAATTCGCCGCCACGCATCAGACGCGAATAGCCGGCTTTCAGATATACGTCAAGCTGCGAGGCGAATTTGCGGCCTTCAGGCAGAGTGACCGGTGCGGTTATGGCCATGCGGGAGCCTTCGGGATAGGTCATGGCGAATCTGACCACATCGTCAATAGTGTGCTTTCTGACTTCTTCACTGCTGATGGGGGAGAATGTATGACCTACACGCCCGAAGAGAAGCCTCAGGTAGTCATAGATCTCTGTCGATGTCCCGACAGTGCTTCGCGGGTTGCGGGTGTTGACTTTTTGCTCAATGGCGATGGCCGGCGGGAGTCCGAGTATTGCTTTGCATTCCGGCTTGGGCATTTTGCCCATGAACTGACGGGCGTAGCTGCTGAGGCTTTCCACGTAGCGCCGCTGGCCTTCCGCATATAAGGTGTCAAAGGCGAGAGATGATTTCCCGGATCCCGAAACACCCGTAATCACAACGAGCTTTCCGCGGGGAATCTCTACGTCAACGTCCTTGAGGTTGTTGACTTTGGCGCCTAATACTTTTATATTTTGTTCGTTCTGCATTTTTTCAGATTCGTTCGAATGTAACATACAAAGGTACCAAATTTTTCCTTAAATTCCGATTGCGGAGATTGATTCTAACAAAAATTCACTTGGGAACGCCGCGATAATAAATTTTGCAAATTCATCGTGGTGTTCCCAAGTGAAATGTGGTCCGGTTTGAAATCCTGTGTCAGTCCCAGTTTACTTCAAGGTCGCGCAGCAGGGTGGCCGATGCACCTGCCGAGCCGGTGTGCTGGATGGCAAGCGATGTGCCGTCGGTCGGAGACACAGTGGCTGAAAGGCTCACATCTGGTTTTATGGCCGGATCGGCTGCTTCCGCAGCCGGAGCTCCAGTGCGGGCCAGTGCTGTCAGGCGGTCTCCGCACAGTTCGACTACAATGGTACATGGATTGCGGTAGCAGCTTGTGGCTACGGCTTTGCTTATCGGGCTGACAGCGCCGCTGGAATATCGCACGAGAGTGAATGTCACGGCTTTGTCAAAGTCTGGCGTCCGTTCGATGCGCAGGGCGTAGCCGGTCAGAGAGACAGGGTCGAATTTGATGCAGATGTCCATATATTGCCCGGTGGCACTGCCGAATCCCTGCCCTGGACCTTTGCATGGTTCTGCGATGAGGCTGACACGCATGTTGCGGCATTTTTCACGCACCGGGGTGTAGAACAGGCGCGCGCCTTTGGTTGACTGCACGAGTCCGGTTCCGGTTGCAGCATCTGTGGCTTGGCCGTAATACCAGCCTGCTGATCCGTCAGGAGTCCAGTCGTGAATAGCTGTGTCAGAAGGTTTGAATGTGTCGAAGTGCCAAAAGCCCTGCCGCCCCGGAGTGCCTTTTCGGATGGGGACCTCGGCGAAGGAGGTGACGATTGATTTTTCGCTTTTCTGCAGTGAGCGGAGCATGATGGTGTTGACCGGTGCTGACATTGAGGCTACCATAGCGTGGCCTTCTTCCGAGTCGGCGTTTTTCGGCATCACGGAGGCTGAGATATAGAAGCCTCTGTCTGCACATGTCAGCGGGTAGGAGCGGGCGCTTAGGCCGCGTCCGTGACGAACGGCCACACTGTCGGAATGGTCGGGACGTGTTGACCTGTACCAGATGATATGGCTGTCGTCACGACTGTTGCCTGAGAGGCTGTAGTCGAGTTTCAGTGTGTTCTTGTCAGCGGTGATAACCGGTGTCGAGGTGAACTGCGGTGCAGTTTTGAGCCATGCATCGACTGTTACGGATGTCGCGCCTGTCAGGCCGTATGGAGAGACCGCAGAAATTTCACAGATCATCTCGCGCGGGAAGCTGTTGGCGCTGACAATTGCGGTTGAGTTGGCAGATGCGGAGAGGCGCAGTGTTGTCGGTGCATTCCAGGTCAGGCCGGATGCTGATGCCGGGGCCGGATAGTCGCCCCACAGACGCAATGATGGTTTGAGAAGCATGCTGTCACCTTGAGCCGAAAGCTTTTTAGACGGGGTCTCGATTTTTAAAGCCACGGGTAGTCCTGTAAGGGTGGCTGACAGTGCTTTTTCAAGTTCTGCCATAGATTCTGACTGGTCGAGAGGGTCCCAGCCGTCGGTGCCGCCGAGCAGATTCAGAATGTTGTAGACGGTTTTTCCGCCTGATGAGATTTTGTAGGCGCGTAGGAGCGGAGTGTCACTGATGTCAGCGCTGAGTTCTGGACGTCTGGCGTCAATTGTGATTGCTGTGCCGTTGAGTGTGATGCCGCTCTGATAGCAGCGGACGGGTGAGCTGTCACGTGTCCACTGAATGTCTACGGGCGAGTCTGAAGTCCAGCGGGTGTCGATCATTGACACCATGCCGGGTACTTTGGTGAGATATTGTGAGCCACGGACTTTGGTGTGGATGTCGCAGTTGAGAAATATGGCTCCTGTGGAAGCGGTGGAGTAGAAAGGTTTACCGCTGAAAAATGTGAAACGGCAGTCGAGGTAGACAGCTGAGCCTGAGAGGGCATCGTCGGTGCACTCGAAGTAACAGTCTTTGTAGAGTGAGCGCCGTGCTCCGGATAGAGGGCAGAGATTGAGGCGGCTGATGAAGCGGCAGTTGCGCGCAAAGAGCCGGTCGGTGTTCTCGCATATTCCGACCTGGGCCTGGACGATGGGATCGCGGCGTTTCGGCCGGTTAAGCGAAGGATTGCGCGGGTAGATGAGATCAACGTTGCAGTAGTTGCCGAAAGTTATGTTTTCGGCTGTCAGACAGAGGCCTTTGAAATGGAGCATGGTGTAGTTGCCGAGAGCGCCCTGGGTCTGGCCACGGTTTACCGCGAAGACAATGTCGGCCGGATCTTCTGAGAGTCCTATGAGTGAAAGTGTGTCACAACTGATTTCTGCGGCATAAGGAATGGCTCCGGAGTTTTTGGGATTGCGTCTGACGGCAGGGTCATCGGGGTCATCAAGCCAGTAAACTCCCGGAGTCACAAGCAGCGTTGCGTTGCCGGATGAGTTTTTGCTGATGGCTTCAAGAGCTTTGAGTGCATCGGTAAAAATGTAGGGCGATGAAGTTGCGCCGGTTTCGGCTGTCAGCAGAAAAGTGCCGGGGCCTAAACGGAAGGCGTGTCGGTCTGCGGTGACTGTCTGTGTGGCGGGGTCGAGAGTATATCCGTCATTGGGGCGGCCATGAATTGACGGAGCGGTTACGATGGTGCCTGCGAGCAGCAGATGTTTAAGCATGGCGGATTGGATTTTCGGTAGTGATGGAGTGGCGATTGTGTCATCTCATGACGACGCTGCGGGAGAGGACTATGAAATTGTAAACCCCGGACAGGGTGATAAACGTTGGTTTTTCGCCGGTGTCCGGGGTTTATGATGCAGGTTCAGGTCTTGACAGGCTTGATTATTCGTTTACTTCAAGGTTGAGGTTGAATTCCTCGTTCCAGGGAAGACCGTCTTTGGCAAGTTCTGCGAGGAATGGATCGGGATCGAACTCTTCAACGTTGTTGACACCCGGTTTTACCCATTTCCCTGTGAGGAACATCATTGCGCCGACCATTGCGGGAACGCCGGTTGTGTAGCTGACAGCCTGCATGCCGGTTTCCTTGTAAGCGGCTTCGTGAGAGCAGTTGTTCCAGATGTAATAGGTGAGATGCTTGCCTTCCTTGTCAAGACCTTCGATGCGGCAGCCGATCGAGGTTTCGCCGTGGTAGTTCTCGCCGAGATCCTGTGGGTTGGGGAGGACGGCTTTGAGGAACTGCAGGGGCACGATCTTCTGTCCGTTGTAGTCTACTTCGTCGATGCGGGCCATGCCGATGTTCTGAATCACACGGAGGTGTGTGAGATATTCCTGACCGAATGTCATCCAGAAGCGCGCACGCTTGATTGAGGGATAGTTCTTGACGAGCGATTCGAGCTCTTCGTGGTAGAGAAGATAGCTTTCGCGCTCTCCGATGTTGGGATAGGTGAGTGTCTTGTGGATTTCAAGCGGGCCGGTGGTCACCCATTTGCCGTCCTGATAGTAGCGGCCGTTCTGAGTGATCTCACGGATGTTGATTTCGGGGTTGAAGTTTGTGGCGAAAGCTTTGCCGTGATCACCGCCGTTGCAGTCGACAATGTCGAGATACTGCATGTCAGAGAAGTAGTGTTTTGCGGCGTAGGCTGTGAATACGCCGGACACACCTGGGTCGAATCCGCAGCCGAGGATTGCGGTAAGACCGGCTTCTTCGAAGCGCTGTTTGTAGGCCCACTGCCATGAATATTCGAAATGTGCCACGTCCTTGGGCTCATAGTTGGCGGTGTCAAGATAGTTGACTCCGCAGATGAGACAGGCATCCATGATGGTGAGGTCCTGATAGGGAAGGGCCACGTTGATGACGAGTTCGGGTTTGTGGCGGTTGAAAAGCTCCACAAGCTGGGGGACGCTGTCGGCATCGACAACGTCTGAGCTGATGTTGGGCTTTCCGATGGCCTCTACAATGGCGTCACACTTGCTGCGGGTGCGGGAAGCGATGACTATTTCTGTGAAAACTTCGGGGTGCTGGGCACACTTGTGAGCCACGACGGTTCCGACACCGCCGGCTCCGATGATTACGACTTTTGCCATTATTGTATATTAAGGTATATGATTTCAGTGATAAGAGTCTGTTTACACGCTATCAGTCGCGCTGGCTTCCGAAGAAGCGGAGCAGATAGAGGAAGAGGTTGATGAAGTCGAGATAGAGACTCAGTGCGCCGATGGTGGCGAGATGGCTGATATAGGCCGGAGGCGTTGTGAGAGCCATACGCTTGATTTTCTGAGTGTCCCATGCAGTGAGACCGATGAAGATCAGGACGCCTGCGATGGAGATTATCCAGTCAAGCTGGGTGCTTCTGGTGAAAATATTGACCAAAGAAGCGATGATCAGACCCATAAGTGCGTACATCAGGAAGTTGCCCCAGCTTGTGAGATCTTTGGTGGTAAAATAGCCATAGACACTCATGGCTCCGAAGGTTCCGGCGCAGATGAAGAATGTCTTGGCAATTGATGTCATGGTATAGACCAAGAAGATCGGGGCAAGAGCCAGGCCGTTGATCGCGGCAAAGACATAGAAAAGCAGGTTGGCCGTTGCCGACGAGATGCGGGTCAGACGGGTCGAGAGATATATCACGATGCCTACTTCTGCGATCAGAAGGCCCCAGAAGAAGATGCGGTGGCCAGACATAAAGCTGAGATAGGCGGATGAGGTAGCGCAGAAAAGAGAGACGAACGCAGTCACAAGCAGTCCGAGGAACATTTTGAAATAGACGCGCTTCATTACTGACGAAGTTGTCTGGACGGCCTGCTGCTGAGAGTTGTGGTAGCTGTTGTAATTGTCGCCTCCGCCGAAGTAGGGGGGAGGTGTCTGCTGGTTGTAATTCATATCAGTTAATAGGAGTTGGTTATCGTTTTTATTTATAAAACAAATTTGACTTACATACGTTCAGGTACGTTGATGCCAAGGAGGTTCATGCCTGACTTGATGACGCGGGCGGTCTGGCGGCTGAGTTCAAGACGCAGCGAGCGCACAGCGCTGTCTGTTTCCTTGAGGATGGAGCAGTCGTGATAGAACTGGTTGTAGCTCTTGACAAGGTCATAGACATAGTTGGCGATCAGTGCCGGACTGTAGGTCTGGCCTGCGGCCTGGACTGTGGCGGGGAAGTCGGCGAGGGCCTGGATAAGGGCTATTTCTTTTTCGCCAGGTACTACTGCCGAGTAGTCGCCGATGGCCATGCCTTCGTCAGCGGCTTTGCGGAGCACAGAGCAGATGCGTGCGTAGGTGTATTGGATGAAGGGGCCGGTGTTGCCGTTGAAGTCAATTGACTCTTTGGGGTTGAAGGTCATATTTTTGCGCGGGTCTACCTTGAGAAGGAAGTATTTCAGTGCTCCGAGGCCTACGGTTTCCGAAATGCTGTCGATCTCTTCCGGGCTGAGGCCGTCGAGTTTGCCGAGCTCGGCTGATACGGTGCGGGCGGTGGAGACCATGTCGTCCATAAGGTCGTCGGCATCGACTACTGTGCCTTCGCGTGATTTCATCTTGCCTTCAGGCAGTTCGACCATGCCGTAAGAGAAGTGTACGAGGTCTTTGCCCCACTTGAAGCCGAGACGGTCGAGAAGGATTGAGAGCACCTGGAAGTGATAGTTCTGCTCGTTGCCTACAACGTAGATCATCTTGTCAATGGGATAGTCGCGGTAACGCAGTTTGGCGGTGCCGATGTCCTGGGTCATGTAGACAGAAGTGCCGTCACTGCGGAGAAGCAGTTTGTGGTCGAGTCCTTCACCGGTAAGATCGGCCCATACAGAGCCGTCTTCCTTGCGGTACATTTTACCTGCTTCGAGGCCTTCGAGAACTTTCTCCTTGCCTTCGAGGTATGTTTCGCTCTCATAATAGATTTTGTCGAAGTTGACACCCATGCGCTTGTAGGTCTCATCGAATCCGGCGTAGACCCAGGAGTTCATCATTTCCCAAAGCGAACGGATTTCAGGATCTTTGTTTTCCCATTTCACGAGCATTTCGCGGGCTTCTTTCATGAGCGGAGATGCTGCTTCGGCTTCTTCTTTGCTCATGCCTTTCTCTTCAAGTTCCTTGAGCTCGGCTTTGTAGTGCTTGTCAAAGAGTACATAGAAGTCACCTATAAGATGGTCGCCTTTCTTGCCGGTGGATTCCGGAGTGGCACCTTCGCCCCACTTTTTCCATGCGAGCATGGATTTGCAGATGTGGATGCCGCGGTCATTGACAATGTTGGTCTTTATGACGCGGTTGCCGCAGGCTTTCAGGATTTCGGCAAGGCTGAATCCAAGCAGGTTGTTGCGTACGTGGCCAAGATGGAGAGGCTTGTTTGTGTTTGGCGATGAGTACTCTACCATTACAAGAGGCGAGCTTTCATCAGCAGCTGTAAGTCCGAAGTCAGTGGTGCCGGCTATGTGTCCGAGCACTGAATTCCAGAACTGCGGTGCAACGGTTATGTTAAGGAAGCCTTTGACCACGTTGAACTTCTCGACCGCAGGTTCGTTGGCCTGAAGCCATTCGCCGATTTCCATACCTACCGCTTCAGGCGATTTGCGGGCGGCTTTCACCCAGGGGAAAACGACAACGGTGATATTGCCCTCGAATTCTTTTCGGGTGGCTTGAGGCACGATGTTTTCGGCGGGAGTTTCAACGCCATACAGATTTTTGACCGCGTTGCTGACGGCCAAAGCTATGATACTATCGATCGACATTTTTATTGTGATAATTTTGTCGGTTTTGAATTGATAATTTTTAACAAGTCGCGAGTGCGTGTCTGCGATGAGACCGAACACTCTCTGAATATACAAAATTACAATAAAAATACGATATATCCTAACCTTTGTCCCACATACGGCCACGTTTAGGGTATTTTGAACCTGCAAGAAGCAGTCGGAGGGCTGTGTTGTAGCTGAAATAAGCCCAGAACCAGCTGACGAGCACGCTGATTTTGTTGCGCATCCCCATGAGTGAGATGAGGTGGATGAACATCCATGCAAGCCAGGCGATGAAGCCGTCGAGATGGAGTCTGCGCATGTCGACAACCGCACGGTTTCGGCCGATGGTGGCCATTGATCCTTTGTCGTTGTAAGAAAATTCCCGGTTCCATTTTCCGGAGTTGAGGCTGCGGGCGAGGAAGCGGCCTTGCTGTATGGCCAACTGGGCAAGCTGCGGGAGTCCTGCGGGATATTCTTCGGTGGTCATGAGGTTGACATCGCCGATGGCGAATATATCATCAAGGCCGGTCACACGGCAGAAACGGTCGGTGGGAAAGCGCCCGCCGCGTCCCTGCCGGAAATCCGTGCCTTCGAATTCGAGCGGACGCCCGGTGACTCCTGCAGTCCAGATGACCATTTCGGAGTATAGGGTCGATCCATCGTCAAAGGTGAGCAGGTTGTCGGCATAGCTTTTCATCTGTCGGCCTAAGTGGATATCCACCAGTAACGATTTCAGATCTTTGAGTGCTGTTTCTGACGACTCGGCGCTCATGGAGGCCAGAAGTTTGTTGCGCCCTTCATACAGGCTGACGGTCATGTCTTCCGGCGGAATGTCGGGGTAGTCGCGTCTGAGTATGTAGCGTTTAAGTTCTCCGATGGCTCCAGCCATCTCTACTCCGGCAGGCCCGCCTCCTATGACAACGAATGTCAGCATGCGCCGGCGTTTTTCGCGGTCAGGTTCTATCGAAGCGCGTTCGCAGCGGTAGAGGATTTCATTACGTATGCGGATTGCCTGGTCGTTGGATTTCAGTGTGTAGACCTCGTCTTTAAGGGCGTCATTGCCGAAGAAGTTGTTTGTGGTGCCGAATGCAATGACAAGCTTGTCATATGGGATTGATCCGTGGTCAGTGATGACGCAATGCCGGCTGACGTCTACGCTTCGGGCACTTTCCATGTGAAATTTCACTCTTCCGGATGCTTTTTTGACGAGTTCGCGTCTGAAAGGGAAGCTGATGCTCGACGGGTCAATTTCAGACGAGGCCACCTGATAGAAAAGCGGCGGGAAGGAGTGATAGTTGTGGTGGTCGACAAGGGTGATGTCAAATTTGTCTTTGTCGATGTGTTTTACAAAATTCAGCCCGGCAAAACCTCCGCCGAGCACTACTATGCGGGTCTTTGATGAATTCATTCAGGCAAAAAAATATAACAGTGTAACATGAACGTTGACACTGTTATAACATTTTTGCGGGTTTTAAGTTTTGAATCAGAGAGAGGTGCCCTACTATGAGATGGTGTGGTTCTCGCACTTGATGACTCGTCCGGGGAATTGATCGACGAAACTGAGATTGTGTGTGGCCATTATCACGGTAGTTCCCTGACGGGCTATATCGTGAAGACGGCTGACAATGGCTTCGCCTGTGGCCGGGTCGAGATTGCCTGTAGGTTCATCCGCGAGAATTATGCGCGGATGGTTGAGGAGGGCGCGGGCTATGACTATGCGCTGCTGCTCGCCTCCTGACAGCTCATGAGGATTCTTATAACTCTTGTTGAGCATCCCGACACCTCTCAGCACCTCTTCAATGCGGGCTTCGATATCAGATTTGTCTTTCCAGCCGGTGGCCTCAAGCACAAATTTAAGATTGGCATAGGCGCTGCGGTCGGTCAGCAACTGGAAGTCCTGAAAGACGATGCCTATCTGACGGCGCAGAAAGGGAATGTCGCGACGGCGTATGGTGTTCAGGTCGTAATCAAGAACACGGGCTTCGCCTCCGGCTATTGGAATGTCGGCATAGAGAGATTTCAGCAGGCTGGATTTGCCGCTGCCCACTTTGCCTATCAGATAGACGAATTCACCTTCGCCCACTGACAGATTGACGTGGCGGAGCGCGATAAGATCTTGGCGGTGGAGTTCTACGTCGCGATAGTCGATGACCTTATTCATTGTTTGCGGTATTGAAAATCAGTTGCCCATTTCAGAGAGGAATTTGATGCGCATGAGGCGGATCTCGTCTTCTGTATAGTCTTCACCGAATTCTTTGTAGGCTTCGTTGAGGTCATCTGTCTGGCATTCCTTAAAGAAGTCAAACAGTTCTTCCTGCGAATCCTCGTCCATTATATCATTTATATAATAGGAGATATTGATTTTTGTGCCTGAGTAGACTATTACTTCAATTCTGTCAAGCAGTTCGTTGAATTCAAGGCCTTTGGCTCTGGCTATTTCAGGCAGAGGTATTTTGCGGTCGATTGACTGGATGATGAAGAGTTTGGTCGAGTTGCGGCTCGGAACGCTACGTACACGCAGGTCTTCCGGACGTTCGATCTCATTGTCTTCGACATGGCGCTTGATTACCTTCACGAAGTCGGCGCCATAGCGTTTTGCTTTACCTGCGCCTACGCCGGGAATGTTCTGAAGTTCTTCGAGTGAAATCGGGTAGGTGGTGGCCATTGCTTCGAGCGACGGATCCTGGAAAATCACATATGGGGGCAGCCCGAGTTGCTTGGCAATTTTCTTGCGCAGGTCTTTCAAGATGCTGTAAAGTTCGTCATCGGCGGCAAATGACGCTCCGCTTTTGATCATTTCCGGTTCGGCGTCTTCGCTGAAATCAGAGTCTTCGATCACTTTGAATGATTCGGGTTTCGAAAGGAATTTTTTGCCTTTCGGGGTGATGCGGAGAAGTCCGTAGTTCTCTATGTCGCGGTCGAGATATCCGGCCAGGATTGCCTGACGGATCACGGCGCTAATAAGTTTTTCATCAGCTCCTTGCTCGCAGCCGAACACGTCGAGCTGGTCGTGCTGATATGATGTGACATCAGCAGTAGTGTGGCCGAGGAGCACATCGGTGACATGATCGGCTTTGAATTTTTCTTTCAGTGCTATTACGGTTTCGAGCACTGCACATAAATCGTCTTTCGCTTCCACTTTTTTCTTTGGATTAATGCAATTGTCGCAGTTCTGGCAGTTGTCGACCGTGAACTCCTCTCCGAAATAGAAGAGCAGTGAGCGACGACGGCAACTGCTTGCCTCAGCGTAGCTCTGGGTTTCCAGCAGGAGCTGGCGGCCGATTTCCTGTTCGGCCAATGGCTTGCCCTGCATGAATTTTTCCATCTTCTGCAGGTCTTTGGCGGCATAGAAGGTTATGCATTGGCCTTCTCCTCCGTCACGGCCGGCGCGGCCGGTTTCCTGATAGTAGCCTTCGAGCGACTTGGGCATGTCATAATGAATAACAAATCTCACATCTGGTTTGTCAATACCCATTCCGAATGCGATCGTGGCGACTATGACATCGACTTTTTCCATCAGAAACGCGTCCTGATTGGCGCTTCGGGTCGCACCGTCCATTCCGGCGTGATAGGGGAGTGCCTTGATGTCGTTCACTGCGAGCATCTCGGCGAGTTCCTCAACCTTCTTGCGGCTCAGGCAATAGATGATGCCTGATTTGCCGGGGTTGTTTTTGATGAATTTTATAATGTCTTTGTCAATGTTGTTGGTCTTTGGCCTGACCTCATAATAGAGGTTCGATCGGTTGAACGACGATTTGAACACTTTGGCATTCTGCATTCCGAGGTTTTTCTGGATGTCATGCTGAACCTTTGGGGTTGCGGTGGCAGTCAGTGCGATCATCGGGCGGACGTTGATCTCGTTGATGATCGGGCGGATGCGTCGATATTCCGGGCGGAAGTCGTGACCCCATTCGGAAATGCAGTGTGCCTCGTCGACTGCGTAGAATGAAATCGGCACAGTCTTCAGAAATTCGATGTTCTCTTCTTTGGTCAGCGACTCCGGTGCCACATAGAGCAGTTTTGTGCGTCCGGCAGTAATGTCGGATTTCACAAGGTCAATCGCTGCGCGGTTGAGCGAGGAGTTTAGGAAGTGGGCCACAGTGTCGGCCGAACTGAAGTTGCGCATTGCATCAACCTGATTTTTCATCAGGGCTATCAGTGGAGAGATCACTATGGCTGTGCCTTCCATCATAAGGGCCGGCAGCTGGTAGCAGAGCGATTTGCCTCCTCCGGTAGGCATGAGGACGAAAACGTCGTTGCCTTCAAGGAGACTTGTCATTATGGCTTCCTGGTTGCCTTTGAATGTGTCAAATCCGAAATGCTCTTTAAGTGCTTCGTGAAGTCGTTGATTCATGGGATTCCGTTCAGGTTGGGGAGGAGTGAGTATGAAATGTGAGAGAACTGAGGGGAGAACTTCCCGGCTGTGCCGGGAAGCCGGGAAGAGGTGATAAAGTTTATGATTGGTGGAGACCGGTGTATCCGATACGTCCTTTTAGCCGATGTAGGCTTTTTGGATTTTCTCTTCGGCGAAGGCGCGGTCGATAACCAGTTCTTTAATGTCGGTAGAGGGGGTTTCATACATCGGATCGATCATGATTGTCTCTACGATTGTGCGCAGACCACGTGCGCCAAGCTTGTATTCGATTGCCTTGTCGACAATGAATTCAAGTGTCTCAGGTGCGAAGATGAGTTTGACTCCGTCCATGGCAAACAGTTTTTCATACTGCTTGGTGATGGCGTTTTTAGGCTCTGTGAGTACTCTGAGAAGTGCTTCGCGGTCAAGCGGATCGAGATGGACAAGTACCGGCAGACGTCCGATGATTTCGGGGATCAGACCGAATGACTTGAGGTCCTGGGGGGCAATGTATTGCAGATAATTGTCAGAGTTGATTTTCGAGCGTGTCGATCCTCCGGTGAAGCCTACCACATGGGTGTTCAGGCGGTGGGCTATTTTTCGTTCGATACCGTCAAATGCTCCTCCGCAGATGAATAGGATGTTTTTAGTATCGACGGCAATCATCTTTTGCTCAGGGTGTTTGCGGCCTCCGTTCGGCGGTACATTGACTACGGAGCCTTCAAGTAGTTTGAGGAGGCCTTGCTGTACACCTTCGCCGGACACGTCGCGAGTGATTGACGGGTTGTCGCCTTTGCGGGCGATTTTGTCGATCTCGTCAATGAAAACTATGCCTCGTTCTGCTTTTGCCACATCATAATCGGCGGCTTGCAGCAGTCTGACGAGCAGGCTTTCGATGTCTTCTCCGACGTAGCCGGCTTCGGTCAGCACCGTGGCGTCGACAATGGCGAATGGTACGTCAAGCTGTCGGGCTATGGTCTTGGCAAGCAAGGTTTTGCCTGTGCCTGTGGGTCCGACCATGATGATGTTGCTTTTCTCGATGTCTACATCGTCTTTGTCCTGCGCAAGACGCTTGTAATGATTGTAGACGGCTACCGAGAGATATTTCTTGGCGTCGTCCTGCCCGATGACATATTGATCGAGAAATGCGCGTATTTCAGCCGGAGTCGGAAGTTCTTTTGTCTCCGGCTCAATGGCGGCTTTGGATTTTTTCCCTTTCGCTTTGTCGGGCCGGATAGAAGGATTCTCTTCGTAATAATCTTTCAGGAGGCCCTCAATCTGGTCAACGCATTCGCTGCATATATAGGTGTCGCCAAACGGACTCGGCACGAGAATGTTGGTGTAGGATGGTTCCTTGCCGCAAAAAGAGCATTTGACTCCGTTGTCAGAGGTGTTGTTGTTTTTTTTTGCCATTCTGTGTCTATAGCGGGGTGGTTTATTTGTGGTCGGGGAGGAGGACGCGGTCTATCATGCCATATTCTTTGGCTTCGTCGGCAGTCATCCAGTAGTCGCGGTCGGCGTCAGCTTCGATGCGTTCGAGCGGCATTCCGGAGTGGTCGGCGATGATCTTGTAGAGTTCGGCTTTGTATTTGAGGATTTCGCGGGCGGTGATTTCGATGTCTGATGCCTGGCCCTGGACACCTCCGAGGGGCTGATGGATCATGACGCGCGAATGCGGAAGGGCCATGCGCTTGCCTTGAGCTCCTGCAACAAGAAGTACAGCCGCCATTGATGCTGCCATGCCGATGCAGATTGTGGAGACATCGCTCTTGATGTGTTGCATGGTGTCATAAAGGCCAAGTCCTGCGATCACTGATCCGCCTGGTGAGTTAAGGTAGATTGAGATGTCTTTTCCGGGATCTACTGAGTCAAGGTAAAGAAGCTGTCCCTGGACTACTGTGGCTGTATAGTCGTTTACGTCAGTGCTGAGGAATATGATGCGATCCATCATCAGACGTGAGAACACATCCATTTGTGCCACATTGAGCTGGCGTTCTTCAATGATGGTCGGAGAGATATAGGAGGAGGTGATTTGAGAAGCTGCCGAGGCGGCATATTGATCGAGCGCGAGCCCATTCATGCCGAGATGGTGCACTGCAAAATTTCTAAAATCCTTATTCATAGTTGTGTAACTTGTTTCGAATAGTTTGTTAATGTAAAGTTACGAAAAAATCTGTTTTCTGCAAAATTATTGCTTCGATTTGATTTGTTTTGTCTTTTGTCTGTCTTGGGTTTATTGGCGGCCCAGAATTATTTTCAGGGTTTTTGATCCCTGACGGGCTATGTATATTCCCGGCTCGAAGCCTGTCGCTGATCCGATTGATTCCGGTTCTGCTAATAAACGTCCTTGAATGTCATATAGTTTGAATGGCTTTGACGGATCAAGGGCTTTAGGCTGTTGGTCGAAGTCAATGTCTGCTATCGCGCTCTGAGTTGCTATGGATTCAATTTCGATTTTGTCGGCATTGGGCATGTTGATGGTGAGGGTTTTGTCTTTATAGCTGCCCGTGGTGTGTGTGGTGCCTTTGGTTATGGTGACTTTCCAGCCGTCCACTGTCATTTCGCTGTCCTGGTGGTTTCCTTCTATCCGGAGCTGGCGCCCAGCAAAGAATTTTCCGTCAAAATCGCGGTTATTGAGCGTGATCCCGTTGATTGTCAGTTTGATGTCGTCGGTGCGCCCGGCGTCGATGGTCAGGGTGCGAGGGGTTCCAAGCCGGAAGTATTCGCTTAGGTGTGTGTAGAAGAATGGTGTGCGAGCGGCGATCCATGAGCGCATTTTCTGTACTTCCTGTGAGTGGTTGGGCCACCATTCGTTGAAGAGCTTGCGATGATTGGGATATTCAGTCTTGATCATGGAGTACATTTTGTCGAGCTCCTTTACGGTGCCACGGTAGTTCATGAAATCGCCCATGTACACAGCGCAGCGGTCTATGAACATGTCATGAAACTCCGGGGTTTCCATCAGGGCGCGGAACAGGCGTGTGTGTTCCGGTTTGTTTGCCCATGCGCGGTCGGGGTCGAAATCATTGTCATATAGCCAGTTGAAGGTTTTATAGTTGTATGGAGCATCGTATAGGCCGAGGCCGAAATCGGTGTCTTTGGCGATCCATCTCCAGCGGCCTCCTTCGGAACGCGGGCGCCAGTTGACTATATTGTTGCCGGGGAAGTCTTTGTTGTCATAGAAGAGGTTCATTATCATTAGATTTGCGAATTCGCCGCAGTCCATCAGAGTGTTGAATTCGTCAAATGTGTGGCCGTCTTCATTGAAGAATTTTTTAAAGTTGTTGAAGTTGTCCCATGTCCCTTCTTTGAGTTCGCCCCAGTTTTCGAACATGTCTATGTCTTCTTCGCCGTTGTAAAAGGTGTAGATGTGGTCTTCATTGGTGCGGGAGCGGATGTTGAGCATGTCTTTATATTCTCCGTTTATGAAAAAGGCTGTCGGGAGCCAGGGTTGCCAGTCGAGATCGCAGTTTGTCCCCATTACGCGCTGGATCAGAGCGTCGCGGAAATAGGTGTAGTCGAAGTCGTTGCCGGAGTTGCGCATTTCGATTGATTTCTTTTGTAGGGTCATTTTTGTTGCAGATGCTATAGTCGTGAAGGTCTATGGCTGATTGTCCTGAGTTGTATAGTTCTACCCAGGAGTCAGGAAATTCGTTGAGGTCATCCATGATGCAGTCAATGTTTGATTGCATTAGTTCGTTGATTTGCAACTGGGCGTTGGCTTCGGTTGTGGAGAGGAGCAGTAGAGCGATTGGAAGAGAGCGAGAGAATTTCATTTAAGTTGATGAGAGTGTTGATGATTGAGGTTGCAGATGAATCAAAGGGTGTTGAGATGTGAGAAGAAGTGCCATATGGCGATTCCTCCTGATACTGACACGTTGAGAGAGTGTTTGGTGCCGCGCTGTGGTATTTCAAGGCATATATCGCATTGGTTTACCACGGCTTGGTCTACGCCTTCAACTTCGTGGCCAAGAATGAGGGCGTATCTGCGTCCTTTCTGGGGCGTAAATTCCTGAAGTTCGATGCTTCCTTTGACTTGTTCGAGGCAGCAAAGGGTATAGCCTTCACGTTGTAGGTGTGTGATGCAGTCTTCTGTTGTATGGAAATATCGCCAGTTTACAGAGTTTTCGGCTCCAAGTGCGGTTTTATGAATTTCGGGAGATGGCGGGCAGGCGCTGATGCCGCAGAGCATGAGTGTTTCCACTGCGAAGGCATCGCATGTGCGGAATATTGAACCGATGTTATTCAGGCTCCTTACGTTGTCCAGGACCACCGTGAGCGTCATCTTGGGCTGACGGCGAAAATGTTCGAGGTCTACTCGGTTGAGGTCGCGGATGCTTTTCTTTTCCATTTGTGCTGGTTTGGTGGGGTGGTTATATGCGCGGAATTGTCTACGCATTTGAAGCAAAGTTAAATAAATTTCTGAAATTTTACGCTATGAGCATCCTTAAAATCGAGATGTGAGGCAAAGGAGGCGCCGCTCTGTTGTTGGTTTATTTGTCGAACCGACTTCAAAATAGAGCCGGGCTGCAGATTCCAATCTGCAGCCCGGCTGTCTTTTCAGTGTTTAATCAGTCCTTGACTGAGGCTATTATGCTTCAGCCGGCTGGACGTTGATGAATTTGCGGCCTTCCTTGCCTTCAGTGAAGACAACTACACCGTCGATAAGAGCGAAAAGAGTGTGGTCCTTGCCCATACCTACGTTGAGGCCGGGGTGGTGAACTGTGCCACGCTGACGCTTGATGATGTTGCCGGCTTTGCAATGCTGACCACCGAAAATCTTTACTCCGAGTCGTTTGCTTTCTGACTCACGGCCGTTCTTAGAACTACCAACACCTTTTTTATGTGCCATTTCTTTTAGAGATTTTAGTGGGTTAAGCTACAACTTCTTTAATTAACACTTTGGTGAAGCACTGACGGTGACCGTTTTTGCGGCGATAGCCTTTGCGGCGTTTCTTCTTGAAAACGATGACCTTTTCACCTTTTACGAGCGGGGTGAGAACCTCGCATACAACCTTTGCGCCGTCCACTATGGGAGCGCCAACTTTAACTGAGTCTTCGGACTGAGCGAGGAGAACACGGTCGAATTCAACCTTGTCGCCTTCTTTGACTGCTTCGCCGAGATAATGAACATACAGGAACTTTTCAGGCTCTGCCTTGAACTGCTGTCCCTGGATTTCTACGATAGCGTACATCTGTTATTAATTGGGTTACAGGTTATTCCGGCGGGCGAGGATGCTGGAGTTGTCTTTTGCATCGCTGCTTAATCGAGCCCGCTACGGCTAAATCGGCCACAAAGTTACGAAAAATAATTTGAAAATAATGATTTTGTTGAAAATATTTTTTAGGATTTATGTTAAAAAGCTTCAAAAAACTTCATATATAGTTTGGCCCAATAAGCAAATGTGATTCGGAGCCCTATGTGGGTGAAATCGGAATGTGTGGCGATGAAAATACAAGAAAGTGAAAGGCGCAGCATGGAGTCCGATGGTTCCGATACTGCGCCTTTGACAATAGCTGTCTGAGTAGAGAGGAGATCAGCGAATAATTATCTTTTCAGTTTTTCCGTTGTGTCTGCGGATATAGAGTCCTGGGGCAAGAGGTGTGTGGACCCGGAAACCCTGCATGTTGAAATATTCCGGCTCCATCTGGTTGTCATCAGCTTCGGTAAGAATTATGGACGTGGGAATCCCTGCGATGTTGACTGTTGCTACCGCGCTTGGCGAGTGGCCGGCTTTCACGGCAGTGTAGCGGACTGAAAGGGATGAACCGTCGTAGATTAGAGGCCGTATGTCAAGGTCGTATGTTTTGCCAGTATGATCTTCGGCATCATCATCGTTTTCGGCAAGAGATAAGATTCCGCTTTCAGTAATTATCGGATCCTGCCCGTCAAGGGTATAATATATCTTCACATCATCGTCTTTGGGTTCAAAGTCAATATACATCCCAATGGAATAGCCTTCTGCAGCCGGAGGGGTGAAGTGGTTGCATTCTGCTGAAGTGGGGGGTATCTGGGTTTCTTTGACTTCTACTTTTATGGCATCAGTAAGGCGTTCGTTGGGGCCATGATCTCGTATGAGCCAAAGATATTTTTTGCTACCGGTATAATTGATTTCAAAATCGCCGGCGTTGTAATTTCTGAGGATGATTGTTTCCGGATCACGATAGATATCGTCATTGAACAATACTTCTTCATCGCTAAAAATATACATCAGATGGCCTTTGCTGTAATCGTTGCTCTCGTCAAAAGTTTTTACGTGTATTTTAATGTTGTAGGTGCTATCGGTCTTTTTGATTTCCATTACCTTGAGGTCGTAGATCTCTTTGCGGTACAGCTGCATTCGGTGCAGACCGTCTGTTTCCGGTGCATATGTGTTGAGTATATACTCTCCGCTTTCTTCTTTGAACCATAGGCCGTAACAATTGGCTTTGGCTCCTTCTAAATAGAAGGACGTCGCGCATGTGTGAGATTCCGGGTCAATATCGACAGTGGTATAGTAATGGTAACGGCGTGGCTTTATGGCAAGCGGGCCGGTTTTTATGCCATCAGTGTAATAATATGTTAGATAATCGTTTGAAAATAATGGTCTGAATGTCCATGGGTAATCAACATGTAGTTCCGGAGAACCGCAGTCGCATGTTTTCTGAAGTTCGGTATAAAAAATAGAGTATTCTCCAACAGAATGTTTGTCCGGCAGGCTGATGATTCCGTTGCCGCTGCGTGTGATTGCGGTGGTTTTTATACCGCTTGGACTATTCATTTCGTTTGCGGCTGCAATGTTAAGATCTTCGGCTACCAAGAGATAGACACATCGGTCAATAATCATGTCGTTGTTCGTTACAAGTCGATAAGTGCTCTCAGCCTGCATGGGCTGAAAAGTAAGAAAGGAGACGCCGAAAGTAGCAGCGATAGCCTTGATTAAGGAGAAATGTTTCATGATTAATTTATGAAAGGTCTGCGTAGATTAGAGTGAAAAATTGATGATCAACTATTCTACTGACGCATAATAAGGTGGATTGCTCAAAACTACATATATTTTGAGAAATGGCCAAGCCGTGAGTTTATATTTAATTAAAATTAACATAAATATTGCGTATTTGTGGCTAAAGTATAATTTGCAAGAAGATTACCGGTTGCTTTCATAGTCGCTTATGGCATTTAATTTGTGAGGGGTGTTAAATGAAAGGATCAGATTATTGATTTTTTTTAACCTGGTTCTTGAAGATTATTAGTAATTTTGTCAACCGCATCAATTCTTCAGATAGGGCTATCGGTAACTTCTGCAATAAATTTTGCAGTGTGTTTGGTAGCAAAAAAGAAAAGAGAAATGGAATTTCGAACAGTCATACGTCCGCTCTGCCGTCAAGGCCTTGTGGAACATGGTAGCCCCATGCTCTTGCTTGGCTCTTGTTTCACGGATAATATAGGCAAATGCCTCAGAGATGACCTTTTTGATGTCGAGGTTAATCCTTTCGGTCCGGTATATAATCCGATGTCTGTCTTGAGATCACTGGAAATTCTGAGAGACTGTCAGCCAATCAGAGAAGAGGAACTTATTGAAGTGGAGGGGCTATACCGCAGCTTTTTGTTTCACTCCCGATATTCAGCTGTTGACAGCGCGCAGGCTGCAGATATGATGGCAGCTTCGGTGCTGTCCGGCCATGAAACTTTGAAATGCGCTTCGGTTGTATTTCTGACTTTGGGTACTACCAGGGTATTCAGGCATCTCGCATCAGATCGGATTGTGGCCAATTGTCACAAACAGCCTGCAAAGGAATTCGAATCTAGGTGTCTCGGATTTGATGAAACGGTTGCGGTTCTTGCTGAGTGCATTGAGCTGATCCGCGGATTTAACCCCTCGGCAAGAATCGTTTTTACAATTAGTCCTCTGCGCTATCTCGAATCAGGCGCTCATGGAAATCAACTGATCAAGTCGACTTTGCTTCTGGCCGTGGATGAAGTGGTGAAAGTTTTTGGCGAAGATGTGGCAAGTTATTTCCCTGCCTATGAGATAATGATGGACGATTTGCGTGATTACAGGTTCTATGCGGAGGATATGAAGCATTCATCGTCACAGGCAGTCGAATATATATATGAAATTTTTCGCGCATCATACTTCTCTCCTGAAACTGAAAAGGTCGCGGCTGAAGCCCGCGCTCTGACCCGTCGGCTTTCCCATCGCATTGTGGCTTCCTCTACTGAGGCTGGAGCTAATGAGATCGCGGCAAGACAGAGGGCCATTCGTGCAATTACTGAACGTTATCCAAAACTCACCGACGCTATCAGGCGTTATAATGACAAGAATACATTATTTAAATAATGCAATATTCAATTTCTGAAATAGCAAAAATAATCGGGGCAGATTCATTATTGCCTGCTCCTGATTCTAGGATATCACGACTGTTGACAGACAGCCGTTCGCTGACATATCCGTCAGACACATTGTTTTTTGCCCTTGAAACATCTTCTGGTGACGGACACCGCTATGTCAAGTCGCTCTATGACCGCGGAGTGCGTAGTTTTGTGGTGTCAGGCTCATTTTCATGCTCGGATGATCTTCAGGATGCTAATATCCTTTATGTTGAGTCTCCGTTAGCTGCGTTGCAGACTCTGGCCGCGAATCATCGCCGGCGTTACGATGTGCCTCTGATTGCCATTACAGGCAGTCGAGGAAAAACCACTGTGAAAGAATGGCTCAATCAATTGCTTCAGGCCGATATTGAAATCGTAAGAAGCCCACGCAGCTACAACTCGCAGATAGGTGTGCCTTTGTCGGTCTGGCAGCTTGACAAAGACTCCGCTATGGGGATATTTGAAGCCGGAATCTCGCAACCGGGTGAAATGGCGAAGCTTAAGGAGATACTTAAACCTGAAATCGGCATCTTCACCAATATCGGTCCGGCTCACAGTGCCGGTTTTGAGTCGATAGAGCAGAAGTGTCGGGAGAAAGCTCTGCTTCTAGACGGTTGCAGAAGTATCATCTATAATGCGGATGATCCTTTGATTTCAGGCTGTGTGAAAGCTGCACCTGAAATGATAGGGTGGTCACGGACTGATCCTGAGGCTCCGCTGTATATCTGCGATGTTGTCAGAGGAAATGGCCGGACCGAATTTCGCTATATATATAAAGGTGGTCAGAGCGCCGTGCTGGAAATTCCGTTTGAGGGAGAGCATGAACTTGAGAATGCTATCCATTGTCTTGCTGTGATGCTTCTGTTTGGAATAAATCAGGAGACCATACGCCGGCGGATGGCATCACTTACGCCCGTTGGCACACGCCTTGAAGTCATTGAGGGTGTCAATGGCTGTCTGCTTGTCCATGACAACTACACCAGCGATTTCAATTCTCTTGCTCCGGCGCTTGATTTCATGAAACGGAGAATTACCCCAGATTGTAAGGCTATGGTCATTGTCAGTGATCTGATGCACGACGCCGATACCGATCTGGAGGACCTTTACCGCCGTATGGCCGAGTTGCTGGCTATTGCAGGTGTGAGCCGGGTGATCGGGATCGGCCCTGAGCTGATGGCCCACAAGGGTTGCTTCGGCCCGGAGTCTGAATTTTTTGCCTCTACAGAAGAGTTTCTACATAAAAAATCTACGTCTGATTTCCGAGGGGAGTTGATTTTGATAAAGGGAGCCCCTGAATTTGGATTCGGACGCATCTGCGAACTTCTTGAAGCCCGGCAGCATGAAACGGTGCTGGAAATCAATCTTGATGCCGTGGTATCGAATTTCAATGCCTTCCGCTCGCGTATCAAGCCTACCACAGCTATCGCCTGCATGATCAAGGCATCGGGATACGGCGCTGGCTCACATGAACTTGCGCGCACCTTGCAGGCTCAGGGGGCATCATATCTTGCCGTGGCCGTCCATGACGAAGGTGCAGACCTGCGTCGTGCAGGAATCACAATGCCTATTCTGGTATTGAATCCGACGGTTGAGAATTTCCATGCCTTGTTTGCCGATCGTCTGGAGCCTGAGATATACAGCTTTGACTTCCTGCGTGCATTGATCCGCGAGGCAGGGCGCTATGGCATTACGGACTATCCGGTCCATATCAAGATTGATTCCGGCATGCACCGTCTCGGATTCCTTAAAGAGGATCTCCCTGAACTGATCGAGCTGCTCAGGAGCCAGGATAGAGTAGTTCCACGCTCGATATTCTCGCATCTCTGTGCCGCGGATGATCCGATGGAGGATGACTATACGCAGCAGCAGTTCGATTATTTTGATGAATGTTGCCGGATGCTCCTTTCGGCATTCCCTGAACGGAAAATACTGCGGCATATTCTGAACTCTACAGGCATCACACGTTTCCCTGATCATCAGCTTGATATGGTGCGTCTCGGAATCGGGCTCTATGGAGTCAAGACTATGCATGACGGTTCGCAGGATGATCTGCGTCCTGTCTCTTCACTCAACACTGTGATTATCTCACTGAAAAACTGGCCTGAAGGAACCACAATCGGCTACAACCGCCGTGGAACGTTAAAGCGGCAGTCGGTGATTGCCACCATTCCGGTAGGTTATGCCGATGGCATTAACCGCCATCTCGGCTATGGCAATACATCGGTGATGGTCAATGGTATCAAATGTCCCACAGTCGGAAGCATCTGCATGGACGCCTGCATGATTGATGTCACGGACGTGGCTGATGTCAAAGTCGGAGACCGTGTGGAGATATTCGGCGAAAATATTCCGGTCGACGATCTTGCCGAAGTCCTCGGTACAATACCCTATGAAGTCCTGACCTCCGTGTCGCAGCGCGTTAAACGCGTCTACTATAGAGAGTGAAAAGCTCCTCGGCAGACGGAAGTCATCTATATATAAAACACACGAATCATACCCCCTTAAACCAAAACAACTAATTATGAAATCGCCAAGTTTGTACATCATCGCCGGTTGCAATGGAGCTGGGAAGACCACAGCTTCATTCACCCTTTTGCCTGACGTCCTTGACTGTCAACAATTTGTAAATGCCGATGAGATTGCCAAAGGCCTTTCTCCTTTCCATCCGGAAAGTGTGAGCATGGAGGCCGGACGTATCATGCTCGGCCGAATAGAAGAGTTGTTGCATAAAGGAATCACCTTTGCCATAGAGACCACGCTGGCCACACGCAGTTACCATGCCCTGGTCTCCAAAGCCCATAAACTGGGCTACTTTGTCCATCTGCTTTACATCTGGCTGTCGTCACCACAGCTGGCAATCAAACGCGTTGCCCAGCGAGTCAGTGAAGGTGGCCATAATATACCCTCCGATGTTATCGTGCGCCGCTATCATCATGGCATCGACAATCTGTTCAACCTGTTTATGCCTATTGTAGACAGCTGGACCATCATAGATAACACTCGCTGCCGCCCGCGTGTAGTGGCGAATGACACACTGACTTTAGCTCCGGAAATATATGAACGAATCAAAAACGATGGAAAGACGCAGGAAGACTGACAATAACATATCCGAAAAGTTAGCCCGCGGAATGGAAGTTGCGGTTGAAAAGTGTCTTTTAGACAAGGTGGTCAAAGGACAGACTGTGGTCTACGCCCACGATGACGGCACGGTCTACACCATGTCGGCCAAAGATGCGCTTGACCATTTCCTTGCGGAAGCCGTAAAAGAAATTTCGAGAAATTAGAAGGCCATTCAGGCTATCGCCAGAACAAACAGAGCCTCTGCCGGATTATTTTTTTGATCCGGCAGAGGCTGTTGCTGGGATTACAGAACCCCGCATCTTTAAAATGAACGCAAGTCGGGAGTGAGGCCGTATAGCTGACGGTTCTGGCCAGATGTATATCATCAATTAATGGAGTGGTCTGCTTTGATCCACTTTTCGATGGCCTTGATTCTTGCTTCGGCATGGAGATTGCCATTAATCATTTTGGCGACTTCGTTCAAAAGGTTCAGAGCGTCATCAGCCGACTTGCAGACATAGTCATTCCGAGGCGGACACTTGCGGTAGACCTCCAGCTCCTTCTTGGCGTATTCAAGCGAATAGCCTTTGTCGCGCAGCAGATGTTTTATGAGCTTGCACACCTCGACATTCTCCGGTGTGTACCTGCGCTGACCCGACGGAGTCCTGTGCGGTTCCAGCTGATCGAACGTATCTTCCCAGAAGCGCAAAGTGCTTGCCGGGATATTCAGCATCGCAACAACCTCGCGGATGCGGTAGTAGGTTTTTGTTGCCGATATCTCGGCCGATTTTGTTAAGTAAGTCGTAAAAATTAATTTATACTAAGCCGCATGGACAAAATTGATATTGAGTTCAGATCCAAGCGCAGCCAACGCACGGTTAGTTGCATAGAGCAGGGATTCTGTGGAGCAATAATCCGCAGGTCTGAGCCATTTGCCCTTGAGGATTCTCCAGAGCGTCTCGGCGATATTCAAATGTGGACTGTACGGTGGAAGGAAAAAGAGATACAACCCACGTTTCTCCCATATTGGACGGAGTTCCCGCATGAGTTTGCATCTGTGGACGCTTGCATTGTCAAGGACAACAAAAGTGTTTTTACGGATACGGAGAGAAAATCGGTCAAGAAAGTCGGCAACCTTGTCAGCGGTCATATTCTCAGTTGTGGAGAATCCTTCATATCGATTGTTGCGGTCTATCATGCCGAAAATATTGAGTCTCAGACCTCTTTCAGATGGGATATAGACATCTTCACCTCGGAACTGCCATCCGTATGGCACATATCCCTCGGTGCAGATGTGGCTTTCATCTCCATAATAAATGTCGATGAGACAATCTTTTTCCTGTTGTACGAGTTCTTGCAGCTTCTCGGTCTTATACGCATAGAGCTGCGGCGAGGGTTTCCCCTTTGGACGTTTTCTTATACGTCTATATCCCGCGCCAAGGCGGATAAAAAAGCCCTGAAGGTACTCTCGGAGGCTTCTTTCCCTGAAGCCTGCTGCCATGCCTCTTTCGCTTTCTTCACGCTCTGCCTGTCGTTCTCTATGGCTTTGCGTACCGACTCTTCGTCCGAGCAGTCCATTATTGGCTTCCGACCCCGTCCGGGACGTGTTTCCAGTCCTTTGATTCCTTCGGCCTCGAAGCGTTTCACCCAGGAATTGACTGATATATGGGTCATGTCGGTCTGTTCTCCAACCTGTTCCGAAGTCAGGCCGGTGGATTTCAGAAGCACTGCGCGACAGCGCATGCGGTATGCGTGGCTCTTGCCTTGGCGAAAGCCTTCCTCTAATTGCAGACGTTGTTGGTCTGTCAGTTGTATAACTTTGATTTTTGCGATAGCGTTGTGTCTTTATGTGTTTACACAAAGATACGCAAAAAAATTGATATAAACTAATTTTCAACATCTACTTATCATGAAATAAAACAGATAAAATTTCGATGTGCAGTCTTAAAGTCGCAACAGACCGTCATCGAGGATGCAAAATATCTTTATGTGTTCACTCCGTTGCGACGAGAAATGGTTTCACGACTCAAAGACAGGGAATTCAATCTTATTATCCAAATTTTCTTACAATAAAACTTTAGTTTTTATGTCTTTGCACTCTAACAGAGCCGAGAGCCACTTAACCCACACGGGATAGGTGGCTCTTGATTTTTATTACTAAGTATATGGAGAAGATTTTTCATTCATACCACATAAAAGGCGCGACACGAAAACCCTTGGCGCTTTTAAGTACATCGATTACGACTATGAGGGCCCTCTTTTGTAAAGAGTTCGGCGCGGCATACTTCGATAGCGTTGGGATATGACATAGAAAATGGCTTATGTACCGCGAAGATACATAAGCCGTTATATATTGTAAAAGACGAGTTTCTATTCGCTCGTAATGATTTTATCTAATGGAATAGGATATATGATAGGTAGGTTATACCATACCTTTTTAGGTATGCCATTCATTTTCCCAGGCTTAAATTTACCCAAGTGCTTGACTGCTTCTTTAGCAGCATTTACATATTCATCAGGCAACGTTGTTTTACGTGCCAATTTGATAGTTTCAACGTCAATAATTCCGTTTTTAGAAATGGCAAAAGTAAAAATACATTTGCCTTTAATGCTGTCTGATTGAGATAGTGATACAGTTGAAAGATAACAGTATAGGTCTCTCAATAGTCCATCATCACCGCCGTTGATATAAGCAGGTCTTTCTTCTACAGTTGTTGCATTTGTTGTTTGAGTGTTCAATGACACTATGAGCAACAAAAAGAATAATATTTTGACTAATTGAAAATTTTTCATACTGCAAATCAGGGCAACCGCATCAAAATTTTAGGCGATAAGCAGCGATGGCGTTGCGTCAACGATGATAGATGTAGGGAAATTCTTTGAATACACCATATCCGAAGTCATGAATTCTTAGTAATTTTATAGTGTTAAAATCTCGGCAACAGTCTGATTTTTAGCGCCATAAAGCTTGCATATCTCGTGCTTTTTTAGTATCTTTGTAGCTGACAATCAACAATATAGATACTAAAATCATGCTAAACGAAATCTTTATGACAGTACCCGATCATCGGGTTACAGGTCGTTGCACATACGCGCTTTCCGACCTTCTGACAATCGCCTTGCTGACCTATATCTGCGGAGGCGAGGATTATGTGGACATGAGCGAGTTCGCTTATTATCGGGCGCGTGATTTCGGTCTGCTTGCCGAGCGTCCTGACCGCAGCCCGTCGCCTGACACTTTCGAGCGGCTGATGAGTGCTGTGGATCCCGATGAGATTGAGAGATGTCTGGTTGAGCATGGCCGGAAGTTCCTTGACACGCTTTCTGAAAAACAGGTTGTCATAGACGGCAAAAAGCTCAGGGGTACATCGCCTAAACAGCATGGAACGAAAGGCGATTACATAATGAACGCCTATGTCAGCGAGAATCATATAGTAGTAGGACAGCAACGTCTCAAAGACAAGGAAAATGAAATAGTCGCCATACCGCAGCTTATTGAAAAACTGGATATCGAAGGAGCTGTAATCTCTATAGATGCTATTGGCACACAAGTAAAAATCGCTCAAGACATCCTTGATAAAAATGCCCATTACTTTCTCGCAGTCAAAGAGAATCAGGGAGCTATGAACGAACAGATTATCGATGCATTCCGCTACAATAAGCCAGTTGACTCAGCTTCGCAGATGGATGCCGACCACGGACGTATCGAGACACGCGATTGCCGCATATTGAATGCGGACACTATCGAGGACAAGGATGTCCTGGCTCGCTGGCCCGGCCTGAAAACATTGATAGAGGTCACTTCAACGGTTGACTATGGCAACCGCACGGCAACCGCCGTCAGACGGTACATCAGTGACGAAGATTATCCCAAGGCTGCATACTTCAATATGTTGGCCCGTGGTCACTGGTCAATCGAGAACCAATTGCATTGGAATCTTGATGTGACATTCCTCGAAGATGCCTGCCGTGCAAGGAAAGGGTATGCGTCACTAAACCTCTCAACAATAAGGAAGTTGGCAATGCAGATTATTAAAGAGCATGTCGACAAAAGTAGTCTGAAGAAAAGACGCTTCAAAGCGAGCCTTTCCAACGACTATCTGACCGATATGCTACTTAAAGCAAAATTTTGATGCGGTTGCCCTGTACTGCAAATTTATCTTATTAATAGGAACAGGAATGATGGAGGGAATTGCATATTCGCCATAAAAGGCGTACCATTCAATTGCTTTTATCACCTCTTATAAATATCGCGCCCGGCTCTTTGAAAGTGATTGGAAGATAACAGGTGAAGCTTTTCTTTAAGTGGGGAATATAGTATTTTACGCGGAAATTGGGCAACGCATTCACAAGTCTTAACGCCTCTTGATTGACGGCCTCGTTCTTGCTCGGTCGGCGAAAAATCGACGGATTGCTGATTGAGCCGTCAGGATGAACGGTAAATTTCACCAATACTCGTTCGCTACCCTTGAATCCTTCAGGAATACGGATGTTTTCGTCAAGCCATTCTTTGAGTTTTCCGTTGCCTCCGGGAAACTCGCAGCGAGTGTCAAGGTTTACCAAGACTTTTCGCGCTTCCGTTTTTATTTGTGAAAGAGTTTCGGGAGATACTGTCAGAAAGAGGGCGCGATTTCCATACTCGTCGTTTTTTACCTTCGCTTTTTGAATGGCGTCAGCTTCTACCAGACCGAGGTGTGCCCCCGGAATCCATTCATCATTGAAATAGAAAAATTCGGTTTTGTCGTTCAGAGTAAGAGGGAATTGAATTTCGCGTACAATGGTGTCGTTCACGCAGTAATTCTGTGCGAAAGCAATGCACGCCTGAACGAGAATCAAGGATACTAAAAATATCTTCTTCATATAGTACAAGTTTGATTTTCCAAAATGTCGTGGTTCAATGGAACCCTTTCCGACCGCAAAGTTAGCAAGGGTAAATGAATTTTGTCTTAACAAATGTATAGACCGCCTTATTTTTTGATGTTCGTTGTTGATTTATTTGCCAGTTCTCGTCTGATACGGCTTAAATGGTTGGGAGTAATCAACAGAAAAGAGGATATATCTTTCAATGTAACAGTCTCGACAATTTGGGGATATTGTTCACACAATTCCACATAACGCTGACGTGGCGACTTGCGGTAGAGATTGAGCAACCGCATGAATACCATATTGAACAGTGCCTTATATTCATCAAGCAGAGAAGGGGAAAGATAATCCTTAAAATTTTTTAACGGCACACGCATTATATCGCAATCAGCGCCGGCGATAATTGCGAATTGAGAGGATTCTCCGCGTAAAGACGAATGAAAATCTGTAATGAGTTGACCGGGGAAAGCGAAATTAACTACTGCCTCATCTCCCGAATCATTGAGGGTTGTAATTTTGAAATAGCCCGAAACTACAAGGGCGGCATAGCGTGCGATTGAACCTTGCTGTACAAAACATTCTCCTTTCTTATAATGGCATAGCGTTCCATTCTCACGGCAAAAATCAATGGCTACCGTAAGATCTAATAAATCAATATATGAATTAAACTGTGCCATAAGGAATTACAAAGTTAGGTAAAAATTTGCTATTCGTCATCTTTTAGCACTAAGAATCTCAACAACCTCGACACGGCTCTTTCATTTAACCTAAAATAAATAGCATATCTTCCCTTACCCGGTTCATTGAGAATCGGGTAATTTTTCCATGTCTGTATATCAAAGAGTTATTCTGGTATCAAAATCTTATTTTTTTCACTTTTGACTTAAAAATCGAATCAGTCTGGTAAAGCTCATCGAGATATGTCTGATCAGTTCGGCTATGCCTTTATTCTTATCTGATTGTTTCTTGCGAAGTCCTTTCCATATTGAGAACACCGAGTAAACTATTCTTTGTATGGTATCGAGGTTTCTGGCGGCTCTTGTTGACTTGCGTTTTATATTGTCCTGCTGAAGATTTTAGTCCAGCCCCCAGTGCATACTTTCTATTGACCAATGGTTGCGCACGAAGATTCCTGGCTTCGGAGTATGCGTAGGCATACTGCTGACGTACAGGCGTTTTTCTGAGGTGTGTACTCCTGTTGACTTTTTGACTGTGGACGATTCATACTCTATGATGGTCATGTTTCCGCCCCATTTCTTCTTGTCTGCGATAATGTCCAGTCCGTCATATACGCGGTAGGTTCTCGTCTCTATCCTGCCGTGGGCCAGTTCGGGACCTTCGGTGTAAGAATATACCGGTGTGTGTTCCACTAGCCTGTCCTCAATGCCGTATCGCAATGACGGCTGGTTGGCTTTGAGTTCTATCAGAAAGTCTCCGCCTTTCTTTCTGATTTTCTCGACAATATCCTTCTGCATAGACATTGCGTCGGCTGTGACAATCTTTCCTGCGACATCTATTTTATCAAGAAGTATCGGTATGGCCTTTATCTCGTTGCTCTTTTCCTGACAGGCTTCGGTGGCGATTGTTATGCCGGTGCTGAACGAATAGGCAGAGACGATATCCGGGCTTCGCCCGTTTTCCTGAACGGTGCCGCGCTCGGCTTTGCCGTCAATGCAGATTATTTCAATGATGCGGCTGGCGCAAGTAAGTCTTTCAAGGAATATGTCTGCGAACTGCTGCATCCTGTCGGCCATATCCATATCGTTGATGCCGTTCTCCACACGGCAAAGCGTGGCCTCAGATGGTACGCCGTTCCTTAACAGGCCCATTTTGTGTAATTTGTTGAGGTTGTATCTGCCGAACTCCAATATCTCGGCTCGTCCGATGCATCCGGCCATACGTCCGAGTATCATCAGCATGATGATATCGTTGAGGCTGTGACGGAAATTGCCTTTGTCCAATCTACGGAAATCCGGCACGGATGAGGCAAACGCTCGAAGTTCTTCCATGATACTGCGCCTTGTGTCAAATTTATTGTGTACTTTTGCGGTATGATCAGGCGCATAGGCGTCAGTCGAACAGACTTGGTCAAGTGGCTTCATTTTTTTGGCGTAACTCTTTGATTATCACCTATAAAGTTACTAAAAATCTGCCACTTGGCCAAATTTTCATTGCACTTATTTTCTTGAAAATCAGAGGTTAAAGCCTCTCCACCCGTACTGCTCTCGCTATAAAATAACACATTTGTCGAGAATGAGACGAAATCTTAAATGAAAGAGCCGTGCAACCTCGACGATGTAAAACGTCGCCTTGCGTAATTGAAAATAGAGCCTCTTACTTCCGAAAACAAAACAGCTATAAAAGATTTAGTTCGTGAACTCAAAGAGCTTGCCAAAGTAATGGAGAAAGTTCAGAAATACTCCAATTGGAAAACCCAGTCTGGTTTCATTTTGCAAAGATAACTCTATGCTCCGACATTACCTCCGCCCACCGGAAAAATCCGCTGACCCCAAATTTTGTAATAATAAAAAAACCTAAAGTTTACCAATAAACGCAAAATAAACGGGTCAAGCCGAAAACACGGTGCATGAATTTTGAGAAAAGTGTTAAATTTGTGGCATGAAAACCGCAGATGCAATATGGATGTGCCTGTCCGAGGGCATGGACGAACTATTTGAGATGGTGCGCTTCGAGCGCACGGAACAGTCCTATGACATATGGCTTGACGAAAAGAAGAAACTGTCTGATGAAGACTATCGTAATCCAAATATCGTAGCGCGAGGCTATACGGATTATGTAACAATACAGGACTATCCGATGCGTGGACGACCTGTATTTCTTCACATGCGCAAGAACAAGTGGTGGGACAGGCAGACCAACGAAATCTTCAGCTACAATCTCGAACTTCCCAACGAGGAAGGAACACGACTCAGCGCCGAGTTCGTGGCTTTTTTAAAAGACGAAGGTGGAGACGACAGCCCTGTCGATTAAACAGATAGCGCAGATGTACTGCGTCAACGGCAAACATTTTGCCGACTTGTACCGCAATAAGATAAGCGGTTACGCCGACTGGTGCGAACAGGAGCTTGGCTTTGGGTTCTATTTCAATGCCGATAATATCGGCCCTTACATGAGCCTTGATGAGACGTGTCTGAGCAACGGGGAGGTATGGACGTTCCTGACCAACAAGGACGGCCACGGAGGCAAGGGAACACTTGCGGCAGCCATTCCCGGAACAAAGAGTGACGAAATTATATCCATACTCATCGGAGCTATGGAGAAATCAATCAGACGCAGGGTCAAGGAAGTGACCTGCGATCTCTCGCCATCAATGATGCTCATAGCCGCAGAAGTGTTCTATAACGCCCATGTAGTCAACGACCGTTTTCATGTCCAACAGGTCTATAATGAGGCCGTTGACGAAATCCGCATTGACATTCGCCGACAGCTCATCGCAGAGGAAAACAACCGCAACAAGTCCGAACCGCCGGTAACGTACTCCAACGGAGAGACCATGCGCCAGATACTGGCTCGCAGCAAACACACTCTGATGATGTCGCAGAACAAATGGACTGACATACAGCGCCATCGTGTCAACATACTGTTCAAATACTATCCAATATTGAAGGCTGCATACAGCCTTGCGATGGAGCTGCGCAAGATTTTCAACGCTAAAATCTCACCGACAAAAGCCATGGGGAGGATGAACAAGTGGTATGAAAAGGTAATGGCATTGGGTAACAACAACTTCCGCTCGGTAATCAAAACATTCAAGAACCACGCCCCAACAATCCTGAACTATTTCCGTCGTCGTGCGACCAATGCCTCTGCCGAGGCATTCAACTCTAAAGTCAAAATATTTCGCTCACAAATGCGTGGTGTCCGGGACCGCGACTTCTTCATCTTCCGATTAGTCAAACTCTACGCCTAAAAATTTAACACTTCTAATTGCCCAATTTAACATATGCACCGTGCTTTCGGCTTGAGCCAAATAAACCCTGAAAATCAACGTTTAAATCATTAATTTTCAGGGTTTTATTGGCGGAGTGAGCGAGATTCGAACTCGCGATACGCTTTTGACGTATACACGCTTTCCAGGCGTGCCTCTTCAGCCACTCGAGCATCACTCCTCTGAGTTAGTTCTATTTCTTTTGCGGCCTCTGCGATATGCAGTGGCGTGGGCTTTGACGGGTGCAAAGATAGACAGAATTTTCGTATTTTGCAAATTTTTTTGAATCTCCTTTAAATACCGGATTTTGAATACAGGAATACAGGCACTCGCATACGTATAGTTTGATCCAAATGTGGAAGGTAAGGATATTGGCAAAAAATAAACCGCCTGACTATAGAGATTTGCAGGCGGTTTGTTGTACCTCGGAGGGGAATCGAACCCCTATCTGAAAATTAGGAATTTCCCATTCTATCCGTTGAACTACCAAGGCTTATTTGAATGCAAAATTACAATTATTAATCGGTTTTTCCAATTTGCAGCTTGTTTTTATTGAGGATTGAGAGTAAATTGAAGTCAGAATTGTGCACTTTGCACCTCAATTAGCGTGTGCGGATTTATGTATTTAGTTGTGTGTTGCTGCGTTTATCTTGCGAGTGAAAGATTGAGATTAAAGCCGAATGAGGTGTTGGTTGTGGGGTAGGAGGTCGATGATACGATCGGGGTATTGATCTGATGATCGAAGAATGCTCCGAGCGTGAGGCGACGCGACATGATATATGATGCGGTGAAGTTCATGGTCAGAGAGCGGGTGCCTGATGTGGGCTGGGTGTAGGCAGTTTCGATGCGGCGGATTAGAGCCTGGGTTTCTGAGAATGCAAAATCGGCGTTGAGGGTGAGGTCGTTGGATATGCCTCGTCCCGATCCTTTCATTTTGAGGACAGTATTGAAGCCGATGATCTTGTAGCCGAGTCCTATGGTCAGGCCGCGCTGATTGGCTTCGACTATCTGACCGGCTGAGGTGTTGAGTGTCAGAGTGCGGGAATCACGATAGTCGGCCGAGATTGTCATGTCGTTCTTAAGTGTTACGGCTGCGCCGAGAAGCGGAGCGAATTTTTCGGTTATGGCCACAGATGAAATGTTGTAGGGCGATGTCGGAATCGGATTGCCGGTGAGCTCATCGATAGTGAATCCGAGGTCACCCTTGTCGGCGCTCATCCAGTTAAGATATGATGAATATGATCCGACTGAGTAGGTGCACTGGTAGGCATGGCTCAGTGTGAAGGCCTTGAATACGTTGCGCAGGTTGCCGAGGTAGATGAGTCCATCATAGGTCACACGCCAGTTCGGAAGAGCGTTTGCAAACGATGGGAAAGGAGTCAGATATTGCTTGCCGGGGTTGGTGCCTGAGTAGGCGGCGATGAATGCCGGAATGAGTACATCGGAACTTGTCGGGCTGATGTCGCCGACGGAGGGATTGAACGGATTGCCGGCGTTGATATTTCCTTCCATGAATCCTCCCATCGGGTAGTTGAGCCCTGCATACTGGGAGCGCACACGGTTTGCGATGACAGGTATGTTTGCGAGGAAGTCATTGAAGGCATCTGAGGCATATCCGTTGTCGGCTTTGAAGTGTCTGAGGGCTGTTTTCAGAGCCACATGGGTCTTGGTGTAGGAGCCGGCAAGGGCTGTCGGCATGTTGTCATACATAAACTGTACTGATCGCGTGCGGTTATCGGTCCGGTTAGTGGTCAGCACGATCTTAAGACCTTTGACGGGCTCAAGAGTCAGATCGAAGTTCAGTTCTTTTGTGTGGGCGAAGATCGCCGGAGATGTCTGGCCGTCGTCGGTGATCAGCCATCCGCGGTGCAGGGCCTTGTCAATGTAGCTTTCATCTGTGAATCCGAAAGCAAAATCCAGTCCGGGCGACATCGGCCCATAGCTGCGTGACTGGCCGAATACATTGCCGATGGTCGGGCGGAACAGAGGGAGAGAAAGTGAGTTGGTGGAGCGGAAGCGGAACGATGCGTTGCGTGGTGACATGACGAAGCGGCTGGCATATTCGCCGATCTCGCGCCAAAGAGTTTTTTCTTCCTTCAATACTTCCTCGATAGTAAATTTGATGTTCTGATCGCCACGTGTAAGTACTTCGATGCTGTTGGCATCCTTCACTTTGTGTGTGATGCGGAATGGCTTGCCGTCAACGGTAGTGGCCTTTACCTTGACTTTCGAGTTGCGCAGGTTGTGGCGCACTGTCAGAGTGGTGTCCGGCAGCAGCGCGTATGTACGTTCGAATTTCTTCGGTTTTTTTACTCTTGTCTGAGCCTTTTTGGCCTGGAAGCGCTGGTTGACCTTCTTTGTGTAGGACCACTTGTTATAGAGCGATTCGAAATTGACACGACCGTCCATATTCCATGAAGCCTGATTGGCAATGGAGTTGCCGGTTTCGATTCCATCGACCTCCGCACCGCGGTCCCAGCGATAGGTCGAGTTATATGATATGTTACCTGTCAGCCAGTCAAGAACCGGAATCTTGTTGAACGGAGCCCGATAGCTGGCCACGAATGACTGATTGTAGCTCCAGGGTGTTCCGAGATGAAGAATGCTCTGCAATACGGTGTCTTTCCATTCCTTGTACTTGTCAGGGAACAGTTTGCGGTTCACAGCGCCCATTGTCTCTTCAATGCGGGCCGATGTGTTGCTGTTGAAGTTGAAGGTGAGAGATTTGGTCAGGTTCCAAGTGAGCGAAAGCTGACGGTCCCAGATAAAATTCTTGCTGACAGAAACCGGGAGCTGGAAGTCAACATCAGTCTCAGAGCGAGTCTGCATTTCATAATAGTAGCGCGAAATGGTGGTCAGGAACGTTATGTTGCTCGGCAGATAGTTGAACTCCCATTCCTTGAAAAACTTCATGTGTTTCGACTTGCTTTTTATGAAGCTGAAAGGTTTGACTCCTTTGAGGTAGGGAGTGTAGGAATACTGGAGAGAGCCGCGGTAATCGTTGGTGTTCTCATACTCGGTGGTCGGATCTGTTTTCGACTGCTTGTTGAACGAAAAATTTATGGTGAAGTTGGCCGGATCCCACGGCATGGGATTTTTTGATTTCACGTCAAACTTCAGGCCGGAAATAGAGAAACTTTTGATTGTGGAATGTTCCACTGAGTAGCTTCGAATAGAGTCTTTTTGGGCTTCAGTGGCGCATGCGTCAAGAGCGTCTTTCAGCCTTACGTCCTGATCGAGCGGGTTGTATTTTGGAGTGATTATTTCTTTTGACACTGAGTAATAGATCGGAGCCCGCAGTTTGACTTTCTCAGGGAGAAAACGACCGGCATCAACCTGCAGTGCAAAGTTATACTGCTCGTAGTCATCCATACGCCGGGCGTTGAGGCTCTGATCAACCCCGCCGAAGCCGGCAGTCTCTACGTGGGCGCCAAAATTCAGCGTGGCGATATCACTTACTCCGATATTCAGATTGCCTTTTGCTGCCCAGCCTCCTTCGCTCTCGAAATCGGTTACTTTCAGTTCGTTGAGCCATACGATGGCATCTTTGGCGGTACTTGCATTGTTGCGGACACCAATAAGCATCACACGGACATCACTGAGCGACGGATTGCCTATGACGGCCATGCGGTTGCGCTCGTTGTCCGGGTCACGTCCTGTAAAGAGAGTAGCGAATCCCACACCAGGCTGCTGTTCATTCTTGGCCCGGTTGCGCTCTTTCTTCAGATCGACAAGCGCCTGAAGGTTGAAGTCCATGTAGTTTTCACGAGGCCATACAATGGCACGGTCTTTGGCATTGTCGGCATATTTACCGGCCGGGGTCAGCTGCAGTGGTACTTCATATTCATAATAGTTGCTGCGTACATCAGTACCGAGGCGCAGGAACACGGAAATTTCACCGGACTGGAGCTTTGTCATGTCATCAATGAGCTTTTCCGCGTGGACCCACATCTGGAGTTTCTTGTAATTTCTCAGGTCGTGATGGGTGTTTTTGTAAATACCACGCGCGTCACCTGGCTGGAGACCGGTGACTTTCAGCGAAAGAGACTGTTCGTTAAGCTGCACAATCTGGCTTTGGCCGGGATCTGTGATGCGGCTTACCCCCGGTGGCAGCACATAGTTGACCGGTTCGCGTTTAGAGTTTTCCTCGATATTGACCACCGACATGTCAAGCTGACCCTCGGCCGGGGCATCGCCTCGTGAGTTGAGATTGAACTGATAGGGACGCCATTCTCCACGCACGAGTTCAAGGGTGGCAAAACGCAGATGTGTGACGGCCTTGAAGCCGGTCATGAACATGCGGGCAAAACGGATAGTGGAGAAATCACTGATGTTGCCGACCACTTTCTGATAGTCGCTCAAAGGGATCTTGAACTGATACCAGACTACTTCCTGTGTGGTCTGATCATTATTCACTACCACAGACACCTGCTTGTCGGTGATATAGTTTTTGCCGACTACAAGGTCTTCAGGCCGGATCGAAATTTTATATTGGAAATAGCGTTCATATTCATTCAGCGTGTTGTCCTGATTGATGTCCTCCACATCAGGAAGCGCACGTGATGACTGGTAGAGCGGATCAGTTGCGTCAGACGGAGAAAGGGAGTTGCCTTCTACTCCGTTATAGCGTTTATAACGTTCAAGCACTCCGAGGCGCTGTTCATCGTAGTCGTATCCACGGAAAAAGTGATAGTTGTCACCTGCCGGGTCGTTGAACGGGGAGAATGGATCAGCCTCCATGCGTTCGATGGCAGACGGACTGAGTTTACGGCGCAGTTCGGCAAGATAGTCGGAATATGTGCTGAAGCCGAATTCATCTTCGTTGATGAGGCCGTCCAGACCGACGTCTTGCGGGAGACGCGAGCTGCTATTGTTGTCAAAAGCATAGGTCAGGGAGTTCTGAGTAGAGACGCGTCCCCACACGGTAGACTGCATGAACTGGTCGTCACCGTTGACCGGCACGCCGTTTTCATAGCTCTTCAGTCCGTCTTTAAGTATATCTTCCGAAATTTCTCCGAAATTCAGATAGAGGTCTCCGCCCTCAAGGTTGTCATTGTCGGGGTCGAGGAATGGAGAAAGCATCCAGAACTGGACATATTCAATATTAGAGGCATCGAAATTGGTGTTGTCCATCTTGCGCATGATGCCTCCCCACCGGCGGTCGGGATAGAGGAGATTGCCTTGGTCGTCGATATCTGTCGCGTCAAGGTTGTAGGGTCCGCGTTCTGTCGGATAGAATGACAGATTCAGAGTCTGGATGGTATTTGATTCGCCATATGGGCGTTCTCGTCCTGGGAAAATCTCACGTGAGGTTATCTCCCGGACATAAGGGTTGTTAAGCATGGCGGGATCGTTTTTGATATAGCCGGGACACATAGAGGAGTTGCGGGCTGTGAACATGCGGTCTATATAATACCAGTTAATCAGCGCGCGGTTTTTGCCATAGCGGATGTCATTTGACAGCGATGCCTCCGGGAACAGTGCGTCACCGCTCGGATCATATGGCGTGGAAGCGAGGAACCATGAGTATGGCGACCGCAGATCTATGCCGATCTGAGTGCTTTCGAAGTCATCAATGTATGACGATCCGCGGTTGCTGCCGCTTTTCTGTTTGTGGGGAATAAGATTTGCGAATTCAGCCTGGAGGCTCAGGGTAGACGGCTGGACTGCATTGACCGTAGGTATCTTGTTCAAGAGGTTTGTCAGCCACATGAACTGGGTGTTATACTGCATGTTGAGCCCCCAGATGGTATTGTTGACTATCTCATCTCCGATATTTACCTTTTCGGTCTGAGCTTTCTCGGAGAAGTGCATGATAGTGGCTCCGAGATTGAAATCCTTGTTGAATTTATAGTTGAGGTCAAGACCGAGCAGGGTTTTGCGTTGCATGGAGTAGAGCGACTGATTTTCCAGTGTCACATTGATGCTCTGTCCGGAGTCAATGATGCTTTGGTTGGTAATGGTCACAATGCCCATTGTGTAGTCTACCGTATAGTCGCTGTTTTCTACAAGTGGAACACCGCCGGCAGTGACAACTACTGATCCGCGAGGCACATTCATGGCATTCAGCCTGATTTGCGAGGATGAACCTTCAGCTCCCTTATATCGGCCTGAGAGGATGAATTTGTTTTTGTCTGCAAACTGACGGGCGACAATTAGGGTTGAATCATAGAGCTGATTGTAAACATAAGGCTCCGCGGCAGCCGGATTGCCGATTTTTTTCTCAAGGTTGGATCCGAACGGCTCTACAACCGGGAATATAATTTTTCCCTGAGAGGAAAGAATGGTGTATCCCTCTATGAAGTCAAAGAATCCGTCAGGATTTGATGCTTCGTTTGAATCTATGCGGTCAAGATTCATGACTTGGAGCAGCGGCACATTATTTATAGGTGCCACGGGCAGATAGTTGATCTGGGTGCCGGTCGTGTCACTCAGATATTTTATATTAAGCCGAAAGTCTGATTTGCTTATCTGGTAGGCGCCGAGTGAATAGACGTTTTTCATCATAAGATCCCACATCGGGAGTTTGGGATTTATGGTGGTTGATTTCAGCATCTTCAGATAGAGCGACTGTTCGGTGGTCGAAATGTCGGCGGAGAATTCACCGACCTGATAGACTTTGCCGTTGTATGTGTATTCATAGGCCACACCAAGGACCTCGTCAGAAGCCAAGGCGCTTTTGAGAGAAATGTATCCGAGGGTAGGGTTCAGTGTGTATTCTGAGGATGAGAGCAGACGGGCCGATTCAACTTTTTCATAATCCATGCCTCCGTTTATCCCCAAGGCAGACAGCGGGGCAAGAGCCTGGGTCACAGTGTTGATGTTTCGTGCTCCGGGATAGTCATTCTTGATTGTGGCGAGCAGGTTGTTTGAAAGGTTTGATGGCTGTGGATAGGCAGGGTCTGTCAACCAGTAATCACTGGCGAGCACCCGATTCTCGCCAAGGTCCATGAACGCGACAAAATTTCGGCTCTGGTCAAAACGCGCATTGCGGTTCGTGATCCAGACTTCGATCCTTGTGATCTGTATGCCTGACGAAACATATGGCAGACGTGAAGCAAAGACGTCGTAATTGTCACGGAAGAAGTGACCGAGGAAGAAGTGGCGGTTCTGATCGTATTCATCCGCATTGATTGAGAACTCAGTTGTCTGCACACCGCCTTTCGAACTTACAGATGTTGACTGCGAATTCTGTTGAGAGACAAGAGCAGTAGCAGTCAGCTTGCCGAACTGCAACTGAGTCTTTATGCCGAACAGGGCGGTGCTTCCACGGATGAGTGATGAGCCTGTGGTCATCGAGACATTACCGGCCTCGATTGACTTGACAATGTCATCTTCCTTGCCTTCATAAGCGAGTTTTATGTTTTTCGAGTCGAAATCGAAGGTCGCATCTGTATTGTAGGTCATGTTGAACTTCATGCGGTCGCCTACAGAGGCATTTACCGTGGCCTGGATCTTTTGGTCAAAGTCAAAATAAGTCCTCCTGCGGGCATCAAGTGCAAGGGCCGGGTTGTCAGTCTTGTTGGTCTTGACACCCATTGAAAGATTCACTGAACCCTGGGTTTTCAGCTGAACACCACCGGGGCCAAATATTTTTTCAAGCGGTCCGAGAGCAAAATTCATGTCGAGAATGTTGAAGGGCTCCTTGTCAGGTGTTGTCAGAGCTTCAGCATTCCGCAGCCTGAAATAGTCTTGCATCTGACGGCGCGTCTGCCAGGTGTTGTATTGTTGAGGTGTCAGATAGAAGGGTGTGACGATATCTGATTCGCCCAGACGTGTGCGGATCACATAGCATCCCAGTTGAGGATCAAATTCAGCGGTAGTCGAAATGTTTGATGGCAAGTCCAGGTCTGTGGCAAGTTCCTGCTGCATGAGCTCATCGTATGTCTGAGGTATCAGGGGCCTTACCGGAAACAGCGTTGTGATAGTGTCAGTCTGGCCTTGCTGAGGAGCTGTTATGACTGGAGCCGGAGGATTGAATTCTGGAGAAATACTTTGGCCGAATGCAAAAAAAGCACTTGTCACCGTCAGAATGGCCATGACGGTGATAATGCTTCGTAATTTGAATATGTTGCGCCTTTGTTTCAGGACTGTGTCGCTATGATGAATTCCGGTTAGTGTCCGAATCTCTACATCATGCTCAATGCTTTTTTTATCGCCGTTTCGACTTTGACGGCAGGGTCAGCATCGAAAATCCTTTTCAGGACCTTCTGTGACTGCTGCCGGACAAAGCCAAGGGCTGTCAGAGCGGCAAGTGCTTCTTCATACACTTCTCCGAAAGAGCCGGATGAGTTGGACTGTAAAGATAACGTATCGTCTGTGGGTTTTATTTTATCCCTCAGATCAACAATTATCCTTTGAGCTGTCTTTGTTCCTATGCCCTTGACATTTTTGAGCGTATTGTGGTCACCTGAATTGATGACAGACTCCAGTCCGGTGACAGGCATGGATGAGAGAATAAGAATAGCGGTGTTCGGACCAACTCCGGAAACACCGATGAGCAAACGGAACATCTCACGTTCTTGTGAAGTAAAAAAGCCATAGAGTACATGTGCATCTTCGCGGATCACTTCATGTATGAGCAGTTTGATTTCTCCGGTTGAACGCTGGATGTCCTCAAATGTAGCCAGCGAGATATTAAGCATGTAGCCTATGTTGCCGGCTTCGATCACGGTATATGTGGGGGTGAGCTCGGAGACCGGCCCTTTTATGTATTCTAACATTTTGGCGGAATATTATTTTATGTTTGTCTGCAAAGTTACATTAAAAAGCCAAGACATGCAATTGTAGGGCCTGAGAGGAGGTTAAGATAAAAGAAATCGGCTCTGAGACATGCCGGAATTAAATCTGGTGATGTCACGGAGCCGATTGGTTCGGTCAGTCAAGGAGCTGATTAAAGCTCGTCGTTTTCAAATACGATCTCGTAGCTGTCGCCGCTCTTGTTGCCTTTATAAGAAAATTTGATACCGCGGTCAGAGAGCTTCACGAGCTGGACAAATTTTTGTTGGGCAGGAGCACTGATTACCTGTGCCTTTACCTGTGCTTTCTGCTCTGCAGCAGATTCTTTCATTACGCTGAGATCAGCCTGATCTTCATCTACGACATAATTGTAAACGATGTAGCCTTCATCGGCTGAAAGGCTCATCTTTTCGATGCCGGGCATTTTCTGTCCTTCAAGCTGTTTGTTGATTTCTTCTACGGCCAGATCGAGAGCCTTGTCAGAACTGCCACAGGCAGTTGTCATTGCCATCATGACTGCTACAGCCACGAAAGCGACATAACGGATAAGTTTCATGAAAAAAATGATTTGATTGGTAAATGTGGAGTGCAAAATTACTCTTTTTTTAATATATGGCCAAAAATATCTAACTTTGTGGCAAAATAAAATCGTAATTGCGATGCAAGTTGTCTACGAAGATAATCATATTATAATAGTAAATAAAGCTCCGGGTGAGATTGTCCAGGGTGACAAAACCGGAGATGAGCCTTTGGTTGAAACGCTAAAGATTTGGTTGAAGGAGAAATATGATAAGCCTGGGAATGTTTTCTGTGGAGTGGTTCATCGTCTGGACCGCCCGGTTGGCGGCCTTGTCGTATTTGCCAAAACTTCAAAAGCTCTGACTCGTCTGAATGAAATGTTCCGTAATGGCGATGTCGAAAAAACTTACTGGGCATTAAGCCGTAATATACCGGCATCGCCAGAAGGTCGTCTGGAACATTATATCACTACTACCGAGCGTAACAACAAGAGCTATGCGTCGCTGACAGAAAAGAAAAACTCAAAAAAGGCGATTCTCAGTTACAGGCTTCTTGGCAGTTCAGACCGCTATAATCTGATTGAAGTGAAACTTGAGACCGGGCGCAAGCATCAGATCAGGGTCCAGCTGTCAGCCATAGGTTGCCCGATAAAAGGTGATTTGAAATACGGCGACAAACGCAGCAATCCAGACGGATCTATCTCTCTGATGGCTCGTCGGATCAAGTTTGTACATCCGGTTTCAGGCGATGTGATAGATGTGACCGCACCGCTTCCTGCGGATCCTCTGTGGCAGGCATTTTCTAACATTGAAAGTTGAGATTGTCTATATGTCTGTTCAGCCATCTGTCATGAAAATAGATCTGGATGAAGTGTTGCGCCAGCGCGTTTCTGCCTATTATCCGTTTATCCCCCGATGGGTCATCCGAAAACTTGAGAATTACATCTGCCAGGATGGCCTGAACAAATTGCTTCAGAACAATGCATCACTTGATGGGGTGGATTTCTGCCGCGGGGTTATCGGAGACCTTGGAGTTAGGTATAATGTGCATGGATCGCTTCCTGCTTCTGACAGCCGTGTGGTTATCGTTTCAAATCATCCGCTTGGAGGTCTTGACGGCATGATTCTTGCCGACATGGTTTCCAGTCAGTATGGAGGCCGGAAAGACATACGCTTTGTGGTGAACGATCTGTTGGATTTCGTTACACCTTTACGTAATATATTCGTAGGGGTCAATAAGCATGGCGACCAGTCACGTTCAGCCGCAGCACAGATTGACGAGGCCTTTGCGTCAGACATGCCGGTGATCATGTTTCCGGCTGGTCTGGTGTCGAGAAAAAGAGATGACGGCACCATCTCAGACCTGCAATGGCACAAAATGGTGGTGAACAAAGCCATTTTGCATAAGCGAAATGTAATTCCGGTATATTTTAGTGGTCATAATTCCCAATTTTTTTATAAATTTGCGCGTTTAAGAGTCCGTCTTGGTCTGAAATTCAATATCGAAATGATCTGTCTGCCACGTGAAATCTTCAAAAGCGCCGGCTGCATCTTTGATATTCATATCGGGAAGACGGTGCCTTGGACTGATCTGCGAGGCGGAAAAAACTCACAGGCTCAGGCTGAAGAACTACGTAGAGCAGTCTATAAGTTGTGCGATAAAACAGACCGCTGTCAGCCGGAGTGAAAAATGAATATGAACTGATAATAGATAGATGACCGAAAAAATAATAGACCCTATTGACCCCGTGCTCATAGAGCGCGAACTTACCCGTGACCGGCTGTTGCGCTCGACCAACAAAGGGAATAATGAAATATATGTGGTGGACGGCCGCGAATGTCAGGCTGTCATGAACGAAGTCGGACGGCTTCGTGAAATCGCATTCCGCATGGCTGGTGGCGGCACAGGCAAAAGTTGCGATATCGACGAGTTTGATCTGATGGATCCTCCTTGTCGTCAGCTCATAGTCTGGGATCCGGAAGCAAAACAGATTCTTGGCGGTTATAGATTTATAATCGGGCGTGACATCAGACTGGATGCCCAGGGCCGTCCGCGTATTGCCACAAGCCACATGTTTCATTTCTCAGACAGGTTTATAAATGAATACCTCCCTTACACCATAGAACTCGGAAGGTCATTTGTGAGACTTGAATATCAGTCATCAAAGGCCGGAGCCAAAGCAATCTTCGCTCTTGATAATCTTTGGGATGGGCTTGGGGCGCTGACTGTGGTCTACCCCGAAATCAAATATCTGTTCGGAAAAATGACCATGTATCCGAATTATCATCGTGAGTGCCGGAATATGATCTTATATTTCCTTCACAAACATTTCCCGGATACAGAGGAACTTGTTCGCCCACTGCATCCTTTCAACCAGAGCTTTGATTCTGTAGCGATGGACAGACTATTTACCGGACGGACATTCAAGGAAGATTACCGGATTCTCAACCATGCAGTCAGAGAATTCGGATTCAACATTCCTCCTCTGGTCAATTCTTATATGAGTCTTTCGCCGACAATGAAAATGTTCGGTACAGCTATAAACGATGAATTCGGAGATGTAGAAGAAAGCGGTATCTTTTTTGCCATTTCCGATATTTTTGAAGAAAAGAAGCAGCGTCACATAGGTACTTATCACCCTCTCTCAGAGGATGAATAAAAATATCCGATAGTAAATTTAAATTCAAAATTCAAATGGATAGGATTTTAGTTACAGGCGGAACCGGATATATCGGTTCGCATACAGTTGTGGAACTTCAACAAGCCGGCTATCCGGTTGTCATTATTGATGATTTCTCCAACTCCAACCGGGAAGTGATTGACGGTATAGAACGTATTACCGGCATCCGTCCGGATTTTGTTGAAGGAGACTGCACGGATATGCAGACACTCTCCAGACTCTTTGCCGATTATCCGGACATAAGAGGCATTATAAATTTTGCCGCATCAAAAGCTGTCGGAGAGAGCATGCATAAGCCAATACTCTATTACCGTAATAACCTCAACACTCTTCTCAATCTCCTTGACCTGATGGGGCCGAATGGAGTGAAAGGCATTGTGTTCTCCTCGTCATGTACTGTCTATGGAGAGCCTGATGAAAATCCGGTGACAGAAAAGGCTCCGATCAAAAAAGCGACATCGCCTTACGGCAACACTAAGCAGATCTCTGAAGAGATTATCACAGATGTGATCAATGCCGGAGCGCCATTTAAAAGTGTGATCCTCCGCTATTTCAATCCGGTAGGCGCACATCCTTCAGCCGAGATCGGCGAATTGCCAAACGGAGTGCCTCAGAATCTGATCCCTTATCTGACGCAGACAGCTATCGGAATCCGCCAGGAACTGAGCGTGTTCGGCAATGACTATGACACACCTGACGGATCTTGTATCCGCGACTATATAAATGTGGTCGATCTTGCCAAGGCTCATGTTATCGCAGTAAAGCGCATGCTTGAAAACAAAAGCGATGCCAAAATAGAAATCTTTAATCTTGGAACCGGCAACGGAGTCTCTGTACTTGAACTGATTAATGTGTTTGAAGAGGCTACCGGAGTGAAAGTGCCCCACAAAATTGTTGGACGCCGGGCCGGAGATATTGAAAAAGTCTGGGCTAATCCGACTTATGCCAATGAAGTTCTGGGCTGGAAAGCCACATCGACACTTGCTGACACCATGCGCTCGGCATGGGCATGGCAGTTGAAACTGAGAGAACGCGGTGTGATGTAAAATCAACTGTCGGATTCAAAACAGACGAATAAGCTAAGTATTATCATATACTGACCCTGGCGGCGTATGTCATGTGAAATGACGTGAGCCGCCAATTTTGAACAATTCAGTAGAAAAGCAGAAGTCCTGGAAGAATTGTCGCTCTTCCAGGACTTCAGTATTTTTAGTAGTAGGTGAAAATCAGTCTACTTTATATATTTCTACTTCAGCCGGTTTGAAATTGGCAATGAAATCGGCATGCTTGCAGACTTCTGCTTCGGCAAGATTTGTGTAAATCTCCGCTGAGCGCTTGAAGCTTTCATTGCGGTTGGCATCAAGAAGAAGCAGATAGCTCATCACAATCACACCGGCCATTTCAACCAGACGGCGGGCCATGAAATCGCCATAGGCCGAATCTTCAACTGCAGTGACAGCCTCTACGGCTTTTGCATAGCGTTCGGTCATGGCAACCAGACGGTCTTTGAGAGACTGGAGCTCGGGCTTGATTTCCTCTGAATTGTATTCGTTGATCAGGTTAAGGTAAGTCCCGGTAGTGACGTGGCGGATAGCGGCCACAACCTGCAGCTGGGTAGTACCTTCGTAAATTGATGTGATACGAGCATCACGATAGAGACGTTCGCAGGCATAATCTTTCATGAAGCCTGAACCGCCGTGGATCTGGATGCAGTCATAAGCATTCTGGTTGCAATATTCGCTGCCCATGCCTTTTGCCAGCGGAGTGAGGGCATCGGCCAAGCGGCTGTAATACTTCGACTCCTTGCGTTCCTCAGGAGTAAGGCTGCGTTCTTTTGCCAGATCGTCATAGATCTTGTAGATGTCCACATAGCGGGCGCAGGCATAGAGAAGCGAACGGGATGCGTCAAGTTTGGCTTTCATCACCGACAGCATTTCATAGACAGCCGGGAATTCGATGATGGCTTTACCGAACTGTTTGCGGTCACGGGCATAGGCGAGAGCTTCGCGGTAAGCGAGTTCGCTGACGCCGATACTCTGTGCGGCGATACCCAGACGAGCTCCGTTCATGAGAGCCATCACATATTTGATGAGGCCGAGACGGCGTGATCCGCAGAGAACGGCTTTTGCATTTTTATATGTGAGCTCACAAGTGGGAGATCCCTTGATACCCATCTTGTTTTCGATACGGCGAACGTTAACACCTCCGTCACGCTTGTCATAGATGAACATCGAGAGACCACGGCCGTCTTTTGTGCCGGCTTCTGAGCGGGCAAGTACCAGGTGAATGTCGCTGTCACCATTGGTGATGAAGCGCTTCACGCCGTTGAGCAGCCATGTGCCGTCAGGCTGTTCTGTGGCCTTTAGCATTACACTCTGAAGGTCAGATCCGGCATCTGGTTCTGTAAGGTCCATTGACATGGTCTCTCCCTGGCATACGCGGGTGATGAATTTTTCTTTCTGAGCTTCGTCAGCGAATTCATAGATGGTCTCGGCGCAATCCTGAAGGCCCCAGAGATTTTCGAAGCCTGTGTCGGCACGGCTGACAATGTCGGCAGCCATGATATAGGGAGTGATCGGGAAGTTGAGACCTCCGTAACGGCGGGGCATTGCCATGCCCATCAGACCTGCTTTACGGCAGGCATCGAGATTCTCTTGTGTTTTGTCAGCATAGATGACACGGCCGTTTTCAACTCGCGGGCCCTGGTGGTCGACATCCTCTGCGTTCGGTGCGATGATGTCGCCGCATATTTCGCCTACGATTTCAAGAACTTTGTCATAGCTGTCCTGAGCATCGGCATAGTCGAGCGGTGCATAGTCGAATTTCTCGGCATCGGTATAGTTACGTTCTTTCAAAGCCACGATCTTCTCCATCAGAGGATGGGTAAGATGGTGTCTGAGATCGGGATTATCTGTATAAAAGTTAGCCATTGCTATAGAATTACCGTGTTATTTGGAGTTTTTCTTGTAATATTTGATCAGCTTGGGCACCACTTCTTCAAGATTGCCGGTAATGACATAGTCGGCTATAGTGTTGATAGGGGCTGCGGGATCATTGTTGATTGAGATGATGATAGAACTGTCCTGCATGCCGGCGATGTGCTGGATCTGACCGGAGATGCCACAGGCGATATAGAGTTTCGGGCGTACAGTCACACCGGTCTGTCCGATCTGACGGGCATGTTCGGTAAATCCGGCATCGACGGCAGCACGTGATGCTCCGACTTCTGCACCGAGTGTGTCGGCGAGTTCGTGGAGAAGCTGGAAATTTTCTTTTGAACCTACTCCGTAACCTCCGGCTACAATGATGGGGGAGTTCTTGATGTTGATTTTCGATTTTTCAATATGGCGGTCGAGAATTTCAACTACAAAATCTTCGTCAGATACATATTTCGCGGCATCGAGTTCAACGATTTCACCTTTGTGGGCGGGATCGAAAATTTCTTTCTTCATCACGCCTTCACGCACGGTGGCCATCTGCGGGCGGCATTCCGGGTTGACGATTGTAGCAACGATGTTGCCACCAAATGCAGGGCGAATCTGAAGAAGGAGGTCCTTGTATTCCTTGCCGGTCTTTGGATCAGTGTGATCGCCGATTTCCAGAGAGGTGCAGTCTGCTGTCAGACCGCTGTGCAGACATGAGCTGACACGGGGACCGAGGTCACGGCCTATGCAGGTGGCTCCCATAAGGCAGGCCTGGGGCTTGATTTCGCGGAAAAGGTTTATAAGGACTGCGGAGTGAGGATTGGAAGTGTAAGGATAGAGACGCTTGTCCGATACTTTATAAAGGCGGTCTACACCATAAGGGAATACCTGCTCTTCAACGCCGTCAAGGTTGTCTCCTACAACGATTGCCTCAAGCTTAACGCCGAGTCGTGAAGCGAGCACCCGGCCTTTGGTCAGAAGTTCGAGGCTGACATCGGCAACGCGACCGTCCTCGAATTCGAGATATACTATTAAATTATTCTGGTCCATAGTGCTGCTTATCCGATAGTGTGATTAGTGATGAGTTCCTTGATGAGATCTTCGATTTCAGCGTCATTGTCAGAGAGTACACGGCAATCTTTGGCTGTGAAGACCACGTTTTCAATAGCCTTGACCTTTGTCGGAGAACCTGGCAGACCGATCTGTGCCGGATCGGCGTCGACATAAGCCGCGCTCCATTCCTTAAGATTGAGGTATGGGCGCTTCTCAAGAAGGGCCTTCTGGCTGTCACTGAGTTTTGCAGCTTCGCTGGGAGAGACTGCATATTTGTATTTCTGGACTCTCATTGCATTGCGCGGGCGGCATGCTGGAGCAGATCCGTTGACAGTCACCACGCAAGGCAGAGGCGCTTTGACGGTTTCAACGCCGTTTTCCAGGCGTCGTTTTACTGTTACATAGCCGTCTTTAAGTTCAATGATTTCCTCGGCATATGTCACCTGAGGGATTCCGAGCTTTTCGGCAATCTGCGGACCAACCTGAGCCGTGTCACCGTCGATAGCTTGGCGGCCACCGAGAATGATGTCATATTTGCCGAACTTTCTGACTGCCTGAGCGAGGGAGTAGGAAGTGGCAAGAGTGTCTGCTCCGCCGAGCACACGGTCGGTAAGTACTATTCCACTGTCGGCTCCGCGATAGATGGCTTCGCGGATTATTTCTGACGCGCGCGGTAAGCCCATTGTAAGCAATGTGATGGTCGAACCGGGGTTGGCATCCTTGAGACGGAGCGCCTGTTCAAGGGCGTTCAAGTCTTCGGGATTGAAGATGGCCGGCAATGCCGCACGGTTGATTGTGCCATCTTCTTTCATTGCATCTTTGCCCACATTGCGGGTGTCAGGCACCTGTTTGGCGAGCACGATGATGTTAAGACTCATAATTTGGTTTGTTTGACTATAGGGTTATTAGATAGGTAATTATTTCTTAGTTTTATCTTCTACCCATTTGCGGGCGTTGATAAAGGCGTCGATCCACGGTGTGACTTCATCGGCGCGACGGCTTGCCGGATAGTAGCCGCACTGCCAGGGGAAGATGGCGCGTTCGAGGTGTGGCATCATGGCTAGATGACGGCCGTCGGCTGAGCAGATGCCGGCTACAGATGCACGTGAGCCGTTGGGATTACCGGGATAAGCGCTGTAATTGTATTTGGCCACAACATTGTAGTCACTCATAGCCATTGGCAGGTTGAATTTGCCTTCGCCATGAGCAACCCAGATGCCCAGTTTGCTTCCTGAAAAAGAGCCGAGCATTACGGAGTTGTTGGCCGGAATGCTTACGCCGAGGAACTGAGATTCGAATTTGTGGCTGTCATTGTGAAGCATCTTGGTCTTTTTCGGGTGTTCGGGATTGATCAGACCGAGTTCGATCATAAGCTGGCAACCGTTGCAGATGCCGAGTGAGAGTGTGTCTTCGCGGGCGAAGAAGTTCTTGAGTGCGCGTTTGGCGTTTTCATCCCATTGGAAGCCTGAGGCCCATCCTTTTGCCGAACCGAGTACATCGGAGTTGGAGAAGCCGCCGCAGAACACTATCATGTTGACATCTTCCAGAGTCTCACGGCCACTCATGAGATCGGTCATATGAACGTCCTTGACATCAAAGCCTGCAAGATAGAGCGAATAGGCCATCTCGCGGTCGCCGTTGACACCCTTTTCGCGGATAATAGCCGCTTTGACGCGGTCTCCATGACCGTCACGGCGCAGTGCGATGCCTCTTGATGCGAGCTTGCCGTCAAAACCGGCGGGCATACGATAGCGGATAGGCTGTTTTTTGTAGTTCTCAAATCGGCTGCGGGCACATTTCTCTCCGCTCTGGAGTGCATCCATGAGGTAGCTGGTGTGGAACCATACATCACGGAGATAGTCGATTCCGAGCAGGCGCTGTGTGCCATTGTGGCTGATGATCAGAGTGCGTTCAGAGGTGGGAGCACCGATATGGCAGAAGCGCACACCTGCTTTTGTCAGAATTTCATCGACAGATGCGATTTTCGATGCTTCAACCTGTGCTACAAGAGCCGGGTTCTCTGCAAAGAGAATCTTTACAAGATCTGATTCTCCAAGCTGTTCGAATCCGGTGGTGTCAAATTCGATGCCTCCGTCGGTATTGGCGAATGTCATTTCAAGGAGTGTGGTCAGAAGACCTCCGGCAGATACGTCATGGGCAGCCATGAGTTTGCCACGCTTGACAAGGGTCTGCACCGTCTCGAAAGCAGTGACAAATTTCTTGGTGTCGCATACGGTCGGAGCTTCTGATCCAAGTTTGCCCTGGGTCTGTGCAAGTGCCGATCCTCCGAGCTTAAGAGAGTCGGATGAGAAATCTATATAATAAAGGATAGAGTTTTTCTTTCCGAGCACGGGGCTGAGAGTCTTGCGGACATCACTTACTTCGCCGGCGGCTGAAATGATGACGGTGCCGGGGGCATAGACCTTGTCGGCTCCGTATTTCTGGGTCATCGACAGAGAGTCTTTTCCGGTGGGGATGTTGACTCCAAGTTCGCAGGCGAATTCGGAGCAAGCTTCAACCGCGCGGTAGAGAGCTGCGTCTTCTCCGGGGTTTTTGCAAGGCCACATCCAGTTGGCGCTGAGTGAGAGCCCTTTTATGCCATCGCTGAGAGGAGTGGCTACAATGTTTGTCAGAGCCTCGGCAACTGCGATTACAGAACCCTTTGCTGAATCAATCAAGGCTACCTGAGGAGCATGGCCGATCGAGGTGGCGATACCTTTGGTGCCTGAATAGTCAAGGGCTACTACGCCGCAGTCGCTCAGAGGAAGCTGTATTTCACCCTGGCACTGCTGACGGGCTATTTTGCCGGTGATCGAGCGGTCTACCTTATTTGTGAGCCAGTCTTTGCAGGCTACGGCTTCAAGCGAAAGCACGGATGCCGCATAGCGATCGATGTCATCTTCGTTGTATTCGCCGTCAGTATATGCAGTCTTGACAGTCGAGTCGGTGAGTGTGGTCTTGGGTGATGAACCGAACATGTCAGACATGGCGAGGTCGATCGGTTTCACGCCATCCTTCTGTTCGAATACGAAGCGATGGTCGCCGGTGGTTTCTCCGACCACGTACATCGGCGCGCGTTCGCGTTCTGCGATAGTGCGGACATAGTCAATATCTTCTTTCTTGAGAACCATGCCCATGCGCTCCTGGCTTTCGTTGCCAATGATTTCTTTTGACGAGAGTGTTTTGTCACCTACAGGGAGTGCGTCAATTTCGATGCGTCCGCCAGTTTCTTCAACGAGTTCCGACAGGGCGTTGAGATGACCGCCTGCGCCGTGGTCGTGGATTGAAACAATCGGATTGTTGTCATTCTCAGCCAATGCGCGGATCACGTTTGAGACGCGCTTCTGCATTTCCGGGTTGGCACGTTGCACGGCATTGAGTTCTATGCCGGAAGCATACTGGCCGGTCTCCACAGACGAGACTGCGCCGCCACCCATGCCGATGCGATAGTTGTCACCACCCATCACCACAACAGCTTCACCTGCTTCGGGAGTTCCCTTGATAGCGTCTTTGGCTGCTGCATAGCCTACACCTCCGGCAAGCATGATCACCTTGTCGTAGGCATACATTTTGCCGTTTTCATCGTGCTCGAATGTCAGGAGGGAGCCGCAGATGAGGGGCTGACCGAACTTGTTGCCGAAATCAGAAGCGCCGTTAGAGGCTTTGATGAGGATTTCGGCGGGAGTCTGATAAAGCCAGGCGCGAGGGTTCATCATAAGTTCCCAAGGGTAGTTTCCGAGCCGGGGATATGATGTCATATACACAGCTGTGCCTGCCAATGGCAGACTGGCGCGTCCTCCGCCGAGACGGTCACGTATTTCACCGCCGCTGCCGGTAGCTGCGCCGTTGAACGGCTCTACTGTTGTGGGGAAGTTGTGAGTCTCGGCTTTGAGCGAGAGGACAGTTTTGAGGTCGCGTACTTCAAAGTAGTCGGAGCGTTCAGGATGTGTAGGGTAGAACTGAGCTACAGTGGGGCCCTCTACAAATGCCACATTGTCTTTGTAAGCCGAAACAAGCTTGTTGGGGTTGACCTGAGATGTCTTTTTGATAAGCTTGAATAATGAAAGCGGTTTCTCCTCGCCGTCAATAACGAAAGAGCCGTTGAAAATTTTGTGACGGCAGTGTTCGCTGTTGACCTGAGAGAAACCGAAAACTTCACTGTCTGTGAGCGGGCGTCCCAGTCGTGCACTAAGGTCGCGCAGATAATCTTCTTCTTCAACGCTCAGCGCCAGACCTTCACGCTTGTTATATTCCGTGATGTCGGCTATACGCTCTATTGGAGCGGCTGTGTTGTTGGTGGTAAACACTTTGGAGTTCAGTCCGTCATAAAGGCGGGAGAGCATTTTGTCAAATGATGGTTCGCCTGATCCGACTTTGTGGAATTCCTCGATTCGGGTAATTCCTTCGATTCCCATATTCTGGGTGATCTCTACCGCATTGGTACTCCACGGAGTTATCATTTCTTTTCTTGGACCGATGAATCGCCCTTTTACCGAAGTTGAAGAGAGGGGAGAAGCACCGTCGAAGAGCCACGCGAGTTTCTCTTTTTCTGAGTCAGAGAACTTGTGGGTAGTCTCTACGGCATAAATAAGGTTGGCACCTTTTTTGAAAAATACGACCATAGTGTTGTTATATGCAATGATTGGTGTGAAATCGTGGTGTTTGTGGGCGCTCCCTGAAATAAAGTAGCCCACGGCAAAGTTACAATAAATCTCTCATTTAACCAAGCGTTGAATTTGAGAAATTGTTGTACCTTTGTACCCTCATGCGTGTAGCTCATAACTGTTGTGATGACACCGCATTGAATTAATAATAGATTTTTTATTGCTTCTTAATAGACTTTGATAATATGGAAAGAAAAACAGGTGTGCTTTTTGATCTTGACGGAGTCCTCGTCGACAGCGAGGGAGAATACACTAAATTCTGGGGTGCTATGGGACGTCGCTACAACGTCGGCGGCGAAACTTTCGCATACGATATAAAGGGCACTACTCTGGCAGAGATTCTTAAAGGCTTTCCGGAGGATGAGCGCGATGGCATTGTCAGAGAACTGCACGAATTTGAAAAAAACATGACTTATCCCTGGATTCCGGGGGTGGAAAAATTCCTGCATATCCTTTCTGAGCGAGAAATTCCGTTTGCCATTGTGACCAGTAGTGATGAGGTCAAGATGAGCTATCTGTTCAAAGCTCATCCTGAGTTGAAAGAAATGGTGAGCGCACTTGTTACAGCCGGGCTGGTAACCAACAGCAAGCCGGATCCAGAAGGCTATCTGAAAGGCGCATCTATGATCAGAGTGCCTATCGAGGACTGTTTCGTGTTTGAAGACTCGATGCAGGGGCTTGAGGCCGGACGCCGTTCGGGGGCGACTGTAATCGGGCTTGCCACAACCAATTCGCGTGAACGCATCAACGGAAAAGCCCACAAAATCATTGATGATTTTGCAGGCTTCAGTATTGATGATATGCAGGCGGCAAGGGTGTCAGAATGACCCTTTGCCGTCATATGGCTATTTCATCGCTTTGAAACTCATGTCAAGGCCTTTGACAGAGTGGGTAAGTGCTCCGACTGAGATGAAGTCTACACCACATTCGCCATAGCTGCGGAGGGTGTCAAGGGTGATACCTCCTGATGATTCTATTTCGGTGCGTCCGTGAATGAGTTTCACTGCTTCGCGTGTGCGCTCAGGGGTGAAATTGTCAAGCATGATGCGGTCGACTCCCGCCTCAAGAGCCTGGCGGATTTCGTCCTCGTTGCGGACTTCAATCTCGATTTTCAGATCTTTGCCTTTCTCGGCAAGATATTTGCGAGCCGCACTCACAGCCTGCGGAATGCCACCGGCAAAATCAACATGGTTGTCCTTGATAAGGATCATGTCAAAGAGCCCGATGCGGTGGTTGCAACCGCCTCCGATACGCACGGCTTCTTTTTCAAGCATACGCATGCCGGGAGTGGTCTTGCGGGTATCAAGAACTTTGGTCTTCAGGCCTTCGAGCTTCTGCTGGTATTTGGCTGTCTGTGTTGCTATCCCGCTCATGCGCTGCATGATGTTGAGCATTACGCGCTCAGTCTGGAGCAAAGAACGGACGCTTCCTTCGACCTCGAATGCGATATCGCCCGGTTTTACATGAGAGCCATCTTCGATGAATACGGTCATTTTCAACTGAGGGTCGAATTTTTCGAATACCTTGCGTGCTATTTCAACGCCTGCGAGAATACCTTCTTCTTTGACTATAAGATGCTGCCTGCCTTGTTCTTCTGCTGGGATGGTGCTGAGTGTGGTGTGATCGCCGTCACCAACATCTTCAGCAAAGGCAAGATTGAGAAGATCGTCGATAAGTTCGTCTTTAGTTTTCATATTGATGGAGAATAAATAATTGATTCATGAAAATAACATTGATAGCAGTCGGAAAAACTTCAACCGATTACATAGAACGCGGCATTGCGGAGTATTTTAAGCGTTGTAACCGCTACATGCCGATGGAGCTTTGCGTCATACCTGATGTCAAGGCTGCAAAAGCATTTTCGGAAGATAGCCAGAAACAGCGTGAGGGTCAGGCTATCCTTGCGGCTTTGCAGCCGGGCGATGTGGTGGTGCTTCTTGACGAGCGTGGAAAAGAATTCACGTCAAGAGAATTTTCCGGAATGATCGAACGCCGTATGATCCAGGGTCTGAAGCGGCTGGTGTTCGTCATCGGTGGCCCTTATGGATTTTCAAAGGAGGTCTATTCAAGGGCTGATGACAAACTTTCGCTCTCACGGATGACTTTCACTCATGAAATGGTGCGACTGTTTTTCGCCGAACAGCTTTACCGGGCCATGACCATCATGCGCGGGGAGCCGTATCATCATGATTGAACGGCTCCGCAGCGGAGCACTCAGGCAGATCTATGCTATTTTATAGAGCAGCCACACGAATGCCAGAGCAAAGGCTGTATATATGAGTGTGGCTCTGATGAAAAGGGCCCAGCGGCGTTTTTTGCGCCCAGACATATATGTATAGAGACCTCCGCCGAGAATCCCGAAGCCGATGCAGTATGCGATCCAGAAACCGATGCTTCCCATGCCAGATCAGTGTTTGGGTGATTTAGCTCCTTTGACACCACCTTTGACACCACCTGACATAGAGAAGATGTTTTGGTCATAGCTGACGGTTTTCAGGCCTTGTTCGCGTTTGCGTTTAAGAGCGAGCTGTACAAGACGATCCATGAGCTTGTCGAATGACAGACCGGTGGCTTCCCAAAGATAGAATGAAAGAGAACCGGGTATTGTGTTGATTTCATTGACAAATATTTCATTGGTGTCATCATCGACAATGAAGTCGATGCGGCTCACTCCGTGACAGCTGAGCACTCGGAATGTCTCTCCGGCAAGGTGGCGGATTTTATCAGTCATTTCCGCCGGAAGTTCCGCCGGAATTCTTTTCTGTGATGCCTGCATGCCTTTAGCTCCTTTTGTACCTCCCATGTATTTATCTTCATATGAAAGGATTTCAGCGCTTTTTATAGGTTCTTCGAGTACTGATGACTCATATTCATCGCAGTCTCCGAGCACAGAACAGTTGATTTCTTTTAGATTGTCGACCATATGCTCGACAATGAGCCGTGAGCTGTATTTCTGGGCGATGTCTACCTTTTCAATAAGCTGCTCTCTATTGCCGGCTCGCCCGATGCCTACGCTTGATCCAAGATTGGCGGGCTTGACAATTACCGGATAACCGATTTTTTCTTCAATTTTTGCGATAAGCTCGTCTCGTTGACTGAACCACTGCTTGTCGGTGAACCATACATAGTCAATCACGGGCACTCCGGATTCGCGCAAAATCATTTTCATCGTGATCTTGTCCATACCATTGGCACTCGCAAGGGTGTCGCATCCGGCATATGGGATTCCGATTGTTTCAAGCACACCTTCGAAAATTCCGTCTTCAACATTGGTCCCGTGGAGCACGGGGATAGCTACGTCAAGTGTGCAGACCGGGCCTTTGGCTCCGAATAGTCCGCCGGTTTTGGCGCGGTAGAGATTATAGTCGCCATAAATCGGTTTCAGATAGACTTCGGTGCATTTTTCAAGCAGCGAAGGGATGTTGCGGTAGTTGGAAATTTCAAATAAAGCATCGCCGGTATAGAACCGCCCCTGCTTAGTTATATATATAGGTGTGACGTCATATTTGTCGCGGTTTATTGCATGCATGGCTTGCGATGCCGAGATAACAGAAATCTCATGCTCGGTAGAGCGTCCGCCAAAAAAGACTCCGATGTTTGTTTTCATTTTGTGTTGTTGTATAATCAGAATAGAGTGTTTTATTTATTTGAATGTATCCGGGAGATCATTTTCGTAGAGGATGGTATCGCCCGGTTTTAGGGTTGTTGCCAGTAATTGCTGGGCTTCGCTGAAAGAGTTGACGGCGTGCACGTCAAGTGATGTCGTGTCGGTCGACTTGATGCCAGAGATGATGGCTTCACGGTTGTAGTGCCCGACTATGATGGCTATGTCGGCGGCTCCGGCTATGTATTCGCCAAATTTCGCATTCAGTTCCTCCTGACGTTCTCCGAGTTCGATCATTCCGGGAGTGACGATTATGCGTCGTCCGCCGGTCATCATTTTCAATACGTCGAGTGCCATTTTCGACCCTGTGGGATTGGAGTTGAAGGCATCGTCTATGATGGTCACACCTCCGGGCGTACGTTTCATATTCAGGCGGTGTTCCACCTGTTGGATGTCATTGACGGCATAGCGGATTTTTTCAATCGGAACTTCAAGCCTTAACGCTACTATTATAGCGGCCAGTAAGTTTGATACATTGCATTCGCCTACCAAATGGGTTGAAAATCCGAATTTTTCACCTGTTGGAGTAACTACTGTGAATGAGGTGCCATGAGCTGAATATCGTATATCTTCGGCTATATACTCGGCCGGGCCACATTCACTTACAGCATAGCGGATGCACTTGACGTTGTCAACCTTGCGGTTGGCAACGAAGGGGAAATCATTGTTGACTACAGCAAGTCCGTCAGTCGGGAGCGAGTCTATGAGCTCAAATTTTGTCCGCTGCACATTCTCAATGGTCTTGAACGATTCGAGATGCTGCTCGCCTACCGCTGTCACGATTCCGATCTCAGGATGCACCAGGTCGCAGATTTCTTTGATATCGCCCGGTTGCTTGGCCCCCATTTCAACAATGAATACTTCGTTATAGGGCTTGAGATATTCTCTGACGGTGCGGATCACACCCATCGTGGTGTTGAAACTGCCCGGAGTCATCATCACATCATATTTCTCCGAAAGAATGCGGTTGAGATAGTGTTTGGTGCTTGTTTTTCCATAGCTTCCGGTCACACCGATGATTTTCAGATCTGGCATTCCGCGTAGAATCCGCTCGGCATCCTGATAGTATTTGCGATTGATATTGGCTTCGACCGGCTTCAGCAGCCAGTTTGCTACAAGAGCAAAGCTCTGTGAAAAACAGAATGCGGCAAGGATGATGTCAACTACAAATATCAGTGACGCTCCTTGAGCCTGGCAGACAAAGAGGCAGATCACAGTGGGTATTGCAGCCAGCAAAAGCATCGTTAGCAGTATGCGGGAGGCCCGTCGGGTCATCACAAGCGGTTTTTTGTATTTCTTTCGGACAAGGATGATTGTGTTTGTCAGAGACACTGCGCATATGAGCCCTGCTGAGATCCATATTGCCGGTGTCAGAGTTGACAGAGAGGCCAGTAATACGGCTCCGCTGACCAGACGCATGGCGGAGGTGCTGTCTTGTGACGTTGAAAGCCAGCGGCTGTAGCGGTCATTGCGATAGGAGTTCTGCTGAAGCATCATTAGCTGTCTTCTGAATTCAAACACAAGTGCTATGACAGCTATGATAATGGTAATATATACAAGCATGATTCTGTTTTGATTTTATTTGGCGGTTAGAAAGCTGCGCAACACAGCGGCAAACTGGCCGGGATTATCAAGGAAACTATAATGGCCACAGCCGGCAAAAGAGACCAGCCCTGCGCCGGGGATGTGTTTTTCCATCTTGCGGGCGTCGCTGATCGGAGTCGCAGTGTCATTCTCTCCCCAGATGAGAAGTGTGGGGGCTTTGATCATCGGCAGTCTGTCACTGAGGTCTTCATTTACTACTTTTGAGAGGATCCGGCGCATCATCGGCGAGGCCCCCGCATAGTCACTTGATCCGGCTTTTGCTCTCCGCTTGTCAAGACGGCGTTCGGCTTCATCGTGGCCGAATATCAGATACATCAGTCGTTTCAAGGTTTTGAATGTGTAAATCTTCCAGTAGTATCTGAATGTGCGTTTAGGCTTGATGCCAGCCGCATCAACCAATATAAGTTTTTCTACAGGATTGCGTGAGGAATAGAGGATACCGACACGGCCTCCGAAAGAGTGTCCGAGCAATACAGGCGGTGTTTTGAGCGACAGACTGTAGATCAGATGTTCGATCAGGCGTGTGTATTGCTCAACTCCCCAGACTTCTTCCGGCTCTTCTGACTGTCCGAAACCGGGGAAATCCACATTTATCACACGATAACCGCAGGCAAGAGCTGTACGCTCGACAGAGGCAAGGGTTGAATGATCGCAACCCCAACCGTGCATGAGCACAATCGTGGCTGTCCCGTCACCGTTATCGGTAAAATGGAATCGCCGTTCGTCAAAAATGATTTCCTTATCCATCTGTATTGCTAATTGACTTGCAAAATTATGAAAAAGCAATGAATAAACATGCTTGTCAAGCCAAAAAGTTTGTAGTCAGAATACCGCCTTCGAGTTTTTTGTGTTGTGTTTTTCCGAACCCCCTTTCTTGGATTACATATCATTGATCAGCACTTCCACAGACAACAGTCTCAAAGAAAGTTGCGATTCTAAGGTGTCTTGAATGAAACAACGGATAACTTAACGTGGGGAAAAAGAATATAACTGAATATAGATAGTTACAATGATTATCAACAACTTAGCCAATCCGCAAATTTGACTGATTTGTAAGATTTTCTACCTATTTAAACAGGCTTATCGCACATAGTAATAATAAAAATATTTTGTTCACATTCATTGTTTTATAACTTTCCGAGCTTTGAATTTGTATATATCTTTATCTTGATTCGGATGTAGGACGGGATCTTGTTGCGTCCATTGTACCCAAAGTTCATTAGGCGTTAATTTTTCAATATACCAATAGCCCTCCACGGAATGTCCGGTCATGTATATGACTACAAAATTCTCTGTTGTGAAAGTCCATTGATAATAGCTCACATCGTCTTTTTTAGAAATATCAGTGAACGACCCGCTGGCAAACCAACCCTTGCCGGTTTTGTCAAACTTATATATCCTAGTTTCATCGTCATAGGTTTCTACACTACCATAGCCATAATCGGCGTACGACATAAGCCATTCGACATCAGTCAACATTGTCACTGTCGTTTGCTGACCTTCATCAAGATAGCCTGAACGCCCTTCACATGACGACAAAACCGCCAACATACAAGCGAAAACTGGGATTACTACTGATTTCATCTTGAAACTGAAACTGACAACATTCCGTCGCCGATAAGGTTTTCTCCCCCGATGGACATCCACCCATTGCCGAATTTTGAGATTATCCTATATGAATTATTCTCTCTGGGATTTCGTATCCCCGAAAAAACAACGATCCCTTTATCTGGATTTGAAGTATCGCCAAATGATAGCTGGTAGTAGTAGAACAACGATTTACTACTTGCAGAAACATTCAGCGTCATCTCTTCTTGAGAGTAAAAGCTCGTTGATTCGCATCTCCTTGAATCTACGGTAAGATTGGCGACATTGCTACCACCTATCGATGTTATTCCGCAATTTTCTATTTCTATGAACTCCGTGTTGCTTCCTTGTATGATTGTATTTGAGGTAGCCGTGGAATATATCATTGCGGTTGCAATTCCTGAGCGTTTGATGGAGTACAATAGACCGTTTATTTCCTCCATTTCACCGATGAACCTCTCTCTGTTGAACGAGCTTACCTCCATAAGCTCCTCGCGACTGCGGTTGACAATATAATCGGAGGCATTAATTTTTTTATCTGGATTAATGAAGAATCTCCCAGAGACATTATCAACATCCACAAACTGCGATAATATCTGAGCATCAGTTTCGTATGCTCTGATTGGAGTAGGCTCATTGAAAACGGTATTATCATCACGACATGATGATAATGAAAAACCGAGCGACAGTAGTGTCACGAAAATTAGTGGCTTATTCATATTCTATTACGTTCACCATTGACCCGATGGAAAGATTAAATTATAATGCAGAAACGTGAGCCAACTATGCCACGTCTTAGTTTGAAGGTCATAGGAAACCATTTGTGCAGATGTAACAATAGTGGTTCTCTCGCACATGTTTGTGAATTTCCTACGTTCTCAAACTACAAGATACGCATAACGCTTCTTATTTTTCCAAAATGTCGTGACTGGATACTTCCAATCATTCGCAAAGATACAACTTTTTATGGCTCGTGTCAATAGCTTGTGCAAAAATAAGTTTGGTTTGGTCATAGATATATACATCTATACTGAACCAAACCAATAAATATATGCTGGGCAAAAGAGAAAAGCCATTATCTGATTTTCTTTTTACCAGCCCCTATATCTATCTACATACTGACCGCCGAAAGAAGAAAACCGAGGCAAAAGAATAGAACTAAAAATAACTAACACCTGCAAATTAAACTTAAATACTTACTATTATCTTGTACTAAATTTCTCAATTAGTACATATTCAGTACACATAATTTTAGATTGTCATCTATACATCAATTAGTTAAGTGCAATACATCGGAACAACGGATGCTTATGACATTGCATAATTGCGCCGTAAACACCTGAAATTTATAGTGTATTGTATCAATTAATTCTTGACAGTCGCTTTACCTGTTGCATTGTCGATCTCGAAATCTGGTGACATATAGAATTTTGCTTATTTATGGTGGTCATGAACGGTTGCATTTGCCACAAGTATCTATTTTGGGACCGTCTGCAATTTTGCAAGGTTTATCCGAGATTCTGCAACATTTCTTTGATGTGTCATTGCTACCTTTGTGGCAACTTCTGATACCGTGGTTCTGGATTTATCGGCTCATGCCAGAACCGATGTTCAATGAAAATTTTTCGAATACAATGCTTTTTAAATTATCAAAACCAGTTGCACCCTCTTTACTGCTTTTTGCGACAGCCGTATTTGTTTCTTGCTCAGGCCATAATCATTCTGATGGCCATTCTGCTGAGGCGGAGGATCATGAGCACAAGCATGACCATACGGGCGAAATCGTGATGTCTCCTTCTGATGCCCTTCGGTTTGGAGTGAAATCAGAGGCGATTGAGAAAGCTCCTTTTGCCGAAGTTGTTAAAGCTGTCGGCGAGATTCTTCCGGCATCGTCTGACAGAGCGGTTGTCAGTGCTCCCACATCAGGAATTGTGAGGCTTGCACGAGGCATTGAACTTGGCAAGAGTGTGCGTTCCGGTGAGCTCATAGCTTCCGTTTCGGCCAAAAATGTCAGTGGCGGAGATATTAATGAAGCTGCCAAAGCGAATTTTCAGGCTGCAAAACGTGAACTCGACAGGCTCGAACCGCTTCTTAAAGAAGGCATAGTAACCAAGAAGGATTATAATGAGGCTTTACGAGCCTATGAAGAGGCAAAAAGTGCTTTCAGCCCGGTTGCGGCTGGCGGAAGTGCGGTTGCCGGTATTCCAGGCGTGATTTCAGAACTGTCGGTCAATGACGGAGCTTATGTGGAAGCAGGCCAGACTATTGCCGTGATAGGGCGTAATTCCCGTCTGACATTGCGGGCTTTGCTTCCTTCCGCAGAGGCAGCCTTCCTCCCGAAAGTTGCCACAGCCAATTTCAGACCTTCGCGAGGCGGTGAGATGGTGTCATTGGCTGATCGTAATTGCACGATTCTGTCATCATCGCCCACAGGCACTACTTTACCGGGCTATGTTGCAGTGTATTTTTCGTTTGACAGTAATGGAGATGTTGTTCCCGGTATGCCTGCCGAAGTCTATCTGATTGGAACAGACAAGGCTGAGACTCTGGCAGTGCCTGTCGGTGCGGTGTCGGAACAGCAAGGCGAGAATTTTGTATATGTAAAGGTTGATGACCATGCCTATAAGAAACAGCCTGTGACTCTGGGGCGTAGTGACGGCCGTAGAATTGAAGTGCTGTCAGGAGTCAATGACGGGGACTCTGTAGTTACTTACGGTTCGACATTTGTCAGGCTGGCAGAAACCTCTACTGTTGTTCCGGAAGGTCATTCACATTCTCACTAAATAATCAGGTTTTATTCGGTTATGCTCAACAGAATAATTAGATTTTCGCTTGACAACCGTCTGGCGGTTGTTGTGATTTCAGCTTTGTTGCTCATCTACGGAGCAATTGTACTGCTTCGTACTGAAGTCGACATATTTCCTGATCTGAATGCTCCTACGGTCGTTGTGATGACTGAAGCCCCAGGCATGGCACCGGAAGAAATCGAACGGGTGATCACTTATCCGGTGGAAACTTCGGTTAATGGTGCCACTGGTGTCCGTCGGGTCCGTTCGGCTTCGGCTACCGGACTTTCGTCTGTATGGGTCGAGTTTGACTGGGGTACTGATGTCTATCTTGCCCGTCAGATTGTAGCGGAAAAGCTCTCTGAAATAGAAGGGGCACTTCCTCCGGGTGTAGGAAAGCCGACGCTTGGACCGCAGTCGTCCATCCTTGGCGAGATCATGATCATCGGGCTGACGGCTGATTCGATAACATCTGCGGAAGAACTGCGCACTATAGCAGACAGCCGCATCAGGCCGAGACTGCTGTCGCTTTCAGGCGTTTCGTCTGTATCAGTGATTGGTGGTGATGCTCGCGAATATCAGATTTTGCTTGATCCTGCCTCAATGCAGCAGTTTGGTGTCACTCTGACAGCAGTGCGTGATGTTGTAACACAGATGAACAGCAATGCTTCCGGCGGAGTGATTTATCAGCACGGCAATGAATATATAATAAAAGGAGATATCGCTACTTCGGATCTTGATAAAATCGGCAATACGGTTATTCTTACGAATGATGCCGGTATGCCGGTCAGGCTTTGTGATATAGCTGAAATGAAAGTAGGTGCGGCGGAGCCTCGTTTAGGCACCGCCTCGGTCAATGCCACTCCGGCCGTATTGCTTACTGTAACAAAGCAACCGGCAGTAGGTACGATAAACCTGACAGAGGAAATCGAGGGCTGCCTGGGACAGTTGCAGAAAACAATGCCGTCTGACGTGGTTGTCAACACTGATATTTTCCGTCAGTCGGAGTTCATATCTACCTCTATCAGCAACTTGCAGGAGGCTTTGTTTATCGGAGCGATATTCGTGATTGTTGTTCTGTTCTTCTTCTTGATGAACTTGCGCACGACTGTCATATCGCTCGTGGCTCTACCATTGTCCATTATTGTTACCGTGCTTGTCTTGCATTGGCTGGGTATGACGATCAACACAATGAGTCTTGGCGGCATCGCCATCGCTATAGGCTCATTGGTGGATGATGCGATTGTCGATGTAGAGAATGTCTACAAACGGCTTAGAGAAAACCTTAAAAAAGGACAATCAGTCATATCTGTGATTTATGAAGCGTCGAAAGAGGTGCGTCTGCCGATTTTCAATTCATCGTTGATAATCATGGCCAGCTTCCTGCCGCTGTTCTTCCTTGACGGTATGGAAGGCCGAATGCTCAAACCGCTTGGTATCTCATTTATTGTAGCTTTGATAGCATCAACAATAGTGGCACTGACAGTTACCCCTGTGCTTTGCTCATTCCTCCTTGGCAGTAAAAAGGCCATGCAGGCTCTTGACAGAGAACCGAAGTTTTCGCGGTGGCTTCGTTCTGGCTATGACAAAGCTCTTGCCTGGTCATTCGGCCATGTGAAATCCATTTTCATAACCACCGGGCTGTTGTTGCTGGTTGCTATTGGGATTTTTTTCTCTCTCGGCCGTAGTTTCCTGCCTCCATTCAATGAAGGGTCGCTTACTATAAACGTCAGCACTCTTCCGGGAATTTCGCTTGAGGAGAGTGACCGTCTCGGACGGGAAGCGGAGAAAATCATACTTTCTATGCCGGAAATTTCATTAACTGCCCGTAAGACCGGGCGTGCCGAACTCGACGAGCACTCTCTCGGTGTGAATGTCTCAGAAATTGAAGCACCTTATAAACTTGATCACGGACGGAGCCGTGCGGAACTTCTTGCTGATCTTCGCCATGAACTATCCCATTTGCCCGGAGTCAACGTGGAAATCGGACAGCCGATATCTCACCGCATTGACGCTATGCTTTCGGGTACCGAAGCGCAGATTGCAATAAAAATTTTTGGCGATGACCTTCAGCGCTTATATAATATAGGTAATGAAATAAAAAATCATATTGCTTCTGTTGACGGGGTTGTCGATGTGAATATCGAGCAACAGGTGGAGAGACCTCAGCTTGACATCCGCCCCAGACGTGACATGCTTGCATATTATGGGGTGACCATGCCGGAATTCGCCGATTTTATCAATATCGCACTTGCCGGAGAAAAAGTGTCGCAGGTATATGAAAACGGGTTTCCCTATGATCTCACTTTGAGAATGGCTCCGTCAAGCAGATCTACTATGGAAGATATCTCTGTATTGGCCATTGATACACCCAAAGGCAAGGTGCCGTTGAGTGAAGTGGCTGACATTGTTTCGGCCACCGGTCCCAATACTATTAACCGGGAAAATGTAAGCCGCAGGATTGTGGTCTCTGCCAATGTCGCCGACCGCGATCTGAAAGGTGTTGTAGATGATATCCGGGCTGAGATCGATGAAGAAATAAGGTTGCCTGAGGGCTATTTTATCAGCTATGGCGGCCAGTTTGAAAATGAAGCCAAAGCCGCCGGAACCCTTGCGATTGTATCAATCATTGCACTCGTCATAATATTCTTGTTGCTTTACGGCCAGTTTCATAGCGCTACACAGTCATGGATCATACTTCTGAACATGCCACTTGCCATAATAGGCGGAGTTTTTCTATTGAGACTGACAACTGGTGAACTAAATATTCCCGCTATAATAGGCTTTATCTCGCTGCTTGGAATCACTACCCGCAACGGAATGCTGCTGATGTCGCGCTACGACCAGTTGCGTCAGGAGGGAACCGGTTTGATGGAACGTATCCGTCATGGCTCTTCCGACCGTCTGAACCCGATTCTTATGACTGCCCTGAGTTCTGCTCTTGCGCTGATTCCTCTCGCTGTGAACGGTGATAAGCCGGGCAATGAAATACAGTCACCGTTGGCCATTGTGATCCTTGGCGGTTTGCTAACCTCAACAATACTTAATATCTTTGTAGTCCCGTTAGTATATTATTATTCACAGCGCAAAAAAGAAAAGTAGTTTAAACTTTGATATTAAGATATATAGATGAAATTTCCAATATCGTTGATGGCCTTGGCTCTTACAGTGTGTTCTGTTTCGGCTTCAGATTTTGACAAGGTTCTGAATACAGTGGTGTCAAATAACATGGCTCTGAAATATGCCGATGCTGAAAATCAGGCGGCAATAGCATCATTGAAGTCGGAAAACACCCTTGACGCTCCTGAAATCGGATTTGAAAGTCTATGGGGGGCAAAAGGAATCGGAGATAAACGCAATTTTTCGATCTCTCAAGGGTTTGACTGGCCGGGGGTATATACTGCCAGACGTGAGGCTATACGTAAATCTCAGGCCGCTATGCAATATCTTCAGGAGTCTGCAATGATTGAAGCGCGCCAGGAAGTACGTTTGCTTCTGATAGATATAATTTATGCAAAGCAGCGTATTGCCGCTACAGAAAAGATCTGTGACGGTCTTTCTTCTCTTCAGAAAACGTTCAGAAAGGCTGTCGATGAGGGCAATGAGACAAAACTCGACTATAATAAGTCTGTGATTGAAAAGATTGCAGCAGAAAGAGAATTGAAAACATTGCGTGGAGAATATGCTGCGATGCTTGCCTCTCTGCGAGCTATGAACGGAGGCAAAGACGTTGAAGATCTGGTAGCATCAGTCGGGAATGTTTATCCGGAGGTGGATCTGGCTTCTCTTCGTCCGGATGTGGAAAATATCAGGGCAAAAGATCCGGCAATAGCGGCCATGAAAGCTGATGCTGAAGTTCAGAAGTCATTGCTTAAAGTTGAAAAGCGATCGTTGCTGCCTGGCTTTACTCTCGGTTATAGTCATGAATGGGAGATGGGCGACAGATTCAACGGATTTTCTGTTGCTGTAAGCCTCCCGTTCATTACGGGTAATAAAAAAGTAAAAGCCTCCCGTCTGCAGGTCAGGGCCTCTGAAATGCAACAGGAAATGGAACTGATACGCCTGTCGGCTGCTATGTCAGGTGACTACGAAAAGGCTCTTCTGTATCGTGAGCTTCTCGATCAGTATGAAGATATCATGAATGATAATTCCGATTTCGAACTCTTGAAAAAGGCTTTTGATGGCGGACAGATTAATTTTCTGACCTATATGCAGGAACTTAATTATTTCCTCGCCGCTCGTCGTGATTTTCTTGAGACACTGTATAATTACAATTGCGCGTTGGCTCGTCTTCAGCGCTATAACTGACAAGTAAAAGGGGTGTTCAATAACAGTTGTTATAGAACGCCCTCTAATATTTTGAATTGATCTTTTTTGATGGATATCGAAATTTGCAGAAAATCCTTTGTTGCAGGTCTGGCAGCTATGGCTCTTATGGCACCTCAACTGATGTCAGCCCAGCGCAAAGCTGTAGCTGCACCGATGGAAGACCGGAATCAGGTTGTAGATAACACGCTTGACAGTCTGAATAAAGCTCGTTTTGCCCGTCCGCTTGCCGGATCATCGCGCAAAGGTGACAATCCGGTGCTTTTCCTCGTGGGTAATTCCACCATGCGAACCGGCACTCTGGGCAATGGGAATAACGGCCAATGGGGATGGGGGCGTTTCTTCCCGGACTATTTTGACAGTGAGAAAATCACAGTCGAGAATCATGCACTCGGAGGCACAAGCAGTCGCACGTTCTATGAACGTCTCTGGGAGGATGTGTTGTCCGGTGTACGTAAAGGAGACTGGGTCATGATCGAACTTGGTCATAATGACAACGGCCCTTATGACAGTGGCCGGGCAAGAGCCTCGATTCCTGGAATCGGCAAAGACACACTCCATGTTACCATTAAAGAAACCGGAGAACAGCGTATTGTCTATACCTACGGAGAATATCTGCGTCGTTTTATCCGCGAGACAAAGGCGAAGGGCGCGAATCCGATATTGCTTTCGCTTACACCGCGCAACGCATGGGCTGATGCCGACAGTACGGTCATTGAACGTGTCAACGAAACATTCGGTCTCTGGGCCCGTCAGGTTGCAAAAGAAATGAAGGTCCCGTTCATAGATCTTAATGAGATTTCAGCCGCCAAGTTTGAGCGTTTCGGCAAAGAGAAGGTAAAGACTATGTTTTATATTGACCGAATCCACACAAGTGAATTCGGCGCAAGAACCAATGCAGCATCTGCTGCTGAAGGCTTGAGAGGATTGAAAAAATGCCGTCTGACATCTTTCCTAAAGCCTGTTGCGGCAGATACTGTCACCGGCAAAAGCCGGACTTCCGGCCGTCCCGTAGTGTTCACTATCGGAGACAGCACAGTCAAGAATGAAGATTCTGATGAAAACTCGATGTGGGGCTGGGGCAGTGTGCTTCAGGATTATATTGATCCGGCAGTGGCCTCGGTTGAGAATCATGCTGTAGCCGGACGAAGTGCGCGAATGTTCGTTGACGAAGGCCACTGGGATAAAATCTACAATGCCTTGCAGCCTGGAGACATAGTGCTCATCCAGTTCGGCCATAACGATGCCGGACCGATCAATAGCGGAAAGGAGAGGGCCGAATTGCCCGGCACGGGGGCGGAAAGCAAAGTCTTCAAGATGAAAAGTAACGGCCAGTACAAGGTTGTCTATACCTATGGATGGTATCTTCGCAAGTTCATAATGGATGCGAAGGAGAAGGGTGCTGTTCCGGTTGTGATCAGTCACACTCCGCGCAATAAATTTGACAACGGTCTGATTGAAAACAATTCAGCATCATTTGGCGCATGGACTGCCGAGGTAGCCGGGCAGCAGAATGTTCCGTTCATTGATCTGAATGGACTGATCGGCCGCAAGTTGCAGCATATGGCAGACCATGAAGGACTCCTGACGGTGAACCGTTGTTATAAAAACGACCATTCTCATTTTTCGCTTGAAGGTGCCAGGCTTAATGCCCGTGAGGTTGCCGAGATCGTCAACAGACTTTTGGAAGCGAAATAAAATTCTAGATCACAGTTCGTAAAACCACATAACAAAGCCAGGCTTCTGCGATTCAAGAAGCCTGGCTTTGTTTTGTTTTGAGGTCAGAAATATTTGAACAAATATCGAATGCGGGAAACTGTATTTCCCATACGGCGGCTAATTTTGCGGTGGAAACAGGTAGCTCCGTCACGGCTCTTTCATTTAACCTAAAATAAATAGCATATCTTCCCTTACCCGGTTCATTGAGAATCGGGTAATTTTTCCATGTCTGTATATCAAAGAGTTATTCTGGTATCAAAATCTTATTTTTTTCACTTTTGACTTAAAAATCGAATCAGTCTGGTAAAGCTCATCGAGATATGTCTGATCAGTTCGGCTATGCCTTTATTCTTATCTGATTGTTTCTTGCGAAGTCCTTTCCATATTGAGAACACCGAGTAAACTATTCTTTGTATGGTATCGAGGTTTCTGGCGGCTCTTGTTGACTTGCGTTTTATATTGTCCTGCTGAAGATTGTAGTCCAGCCCCCAGTGCATACTTTCTATTGACCAATGGTTGCGCACGAAGATTCCTGGCTTCGGAGTATGCGTAGGCATACTGCTGACGTACAGGCGTTTTTCTGAGGTGTGTACTCCTGTTGACTTTTTGACTGTGGACGATTCATACTCTATGATGGTCATGTTTCCGCCCCATTTCTTCTTGTCTGCGATAATGTCCAGTCCGTCATATACGCGGTAGGTTCTCGTCTCTATCCTGCCGTGGGCCAGTTCGGGACCTTCGGTGTAAGAATATACCGGTGTGTGTTCCACTAGCCTGTCCTCAATGCCGTATCGCAATGACGGCTGGTTGGCTTTGAGTTCTATCAGAAAGTCTCCGCCTTTCTTTCTGATTTTCTCGACAATATCCTTCTGCATAGACATTGCGTCGGCTGTGACAATCTTTCCTGCGACATCTATTTTATCAAGAAGTATCGGTATGGCCTTTATCTCGTTGCTCTTTTCCTGACAGGCTTCGGTGGCGATTGTTATGCCGGTGCTGAACGAATAGGCAGAGACGATATCCGGGCTTCGCCCGTTTTCCTGAACGGTGCCGCGCTCGGCTTTGCCGTCAATGCAGATTATTTCAATGATGCGGCTGGCGCAAGTAAGTCTTTCAAGGAATATGTCTGCGAACTGCTGCATCCTGTCGGCCATATCCATATCGTTGATGCCGTTCTCCACACGGCAAAGCGTGGCCTCAGATGGTACGCCGTTCCTTAACAGGCCCATTTTGTGTAATTTGTTGAGGTTGTATCTGCCGAACTCCAATATCTCGGCTCGTCCGATGCATCCGGCCATACGTCCGAGTATCATCAGCATGATGATATCGTTGAGGCTGTGACGGAAATTGCCTTTGTCCAATCTACGGAAATCCGGCACGGATGAGGCAAACGCTCGAAGTTCTTCCATGATACTGCGCCTTGTGTCAAATTTATTGTTATTACTGTCCGCTAAACTTTTTTTGAGCGATTGAAAAATTAGGGCTGGCACCTATTGCAGGAGTCAGCCCTAAATGGTTATTTTGATGTCGCCAAACTATCTTAAATAACCATGAGTAAAAGTAGTAATTTCTTCGGACAGCCGACATATGGTCAGCTGATAAAATCACTTGATCGTGAAAAAATAGTTGAAATCAGCCGAAAACACGGCGGAGAGAAGTATGTCAAGAGCTTTGACGGCTATACGCATTTGCTTACGATGCTATATGCTGTCATACAGCGCTTCGATTCATTGCGTGAGATAGAGACTTCTATGACAGCCGAGGTACGCAAACTCCATCATGTAGGCATTGACACTGTGCCCAGGCGGAGCACCTTGTCGGATGCAAATGCCAGACGTTCAGAGAAGTTCTTTGAAGATGTATACCGCGACTTGTATGCAGCCAATAAAGACATTCTTTCCTCGGACAGCCGACGCAATGGCACGGAAGAGTGGATAAGACGGCTTAGAATCATCGATTCCACTACAATCACGTTGTTCTCCAATGCTATTTTCAAGGGTGTTGGCCGTCATCCGAAGACGGGAAAGAAGAAAGGCGGCATCAAGGTACACTCGGTCATACATGCCAATGAGGGCGTTCACTGCGACGTGCAGTTCACTTCGGCAGCGACCAATGACTCCTTCATGCTTGCACCGAGCCATTACAGCCACAACGAGATAGTAGCACTTGACCGTGCATATATCAACTATGCCAAATTCGAGGAACTGACGGATCGAGGGGTGGTATATGTAACCAAAATGAAGAAAAACCTCAGTTATGAAATACTTGTGGACTGTATGCACCAGAATCCACAGGGACTGATGGAGTACCGTGAACAGGTCGTAGTGTTCCGTAAAGACGGCATCAACCACATTGCAAGAATAATCACATACGTTGACATTAAGAAAGGCAAGAAGCCAAAACTTATATCGCTTCTCACCAATGACTTCGACATGCCTCTGGAGACAATCGTGGCCATCTACCGTCGCCGATGGCAGATTGAGTCGCTTTTCAAGCAGATAAAGCAGAACTTCCCTTTGCGATACTTCTATGGCGAAAGTGCCAATGCCATAAAAATACAGATTTGGGTAACGCTCATAGCTAATCTGTTGCTCTCGGTCTTACAAAGCACCTTGCAAAGGCGTTGGAGCTTTTCTGGACTGGCTACAATCGTCAGAATTGTACTGATGTATTATCTGAATCTCGAAAAGTTCCTAAATCAGCCCGACGCTGACTTGAAAATCATGCTCGCAGAGGCCTCGGAATCCCCTCCTGAAGATCCCGAAAACTGCTGAGGGGGCTTGTCAAATACAAAAAGTAAGCCCAACTTCTGCTGTTCAAGAAGTTGGACTCACCCTTTTATGGTTTAGCGGACAGTAATAATTTATTGTGTACTTTTGCGGTATGATCAGGCGCATAGGCGTCAGTCGAACAGACTTGGTCAAGTGGCTTCATTTTTTTGGCGTAACTCTTTGATTATCACCTATAAAGTTACTAAAAATCTGCCACTTGGCCAAATTTTCATTGCACTTATTTTCTTGAAAATCAGAGGTTAAAGCCTCTCCACCCGTACTGCTCTCGCTATAAAATAACACATTTGTCGAGAATGAGACGAAATCTTAAATGAAAGAGCCGTGTAGCTCCGTGCAAAAAATATTTCTAAAGTTGTGGAAGTGAGAAAAATTTAACTAAATTTGCACTACACATCAGAGGATGATATTTATTGCAAACAACTTACCCGTAAGTTATCCGGCTTAGTCAAATCTGGTACATTTAACGAAGCGCCGAATAATGAATCGTGTAGGCTGCTTGTCCCGTCATAGGGGCACGGTCTGCCTTTTCCATTATTTGAGCTTCAAGGTTTACCAAAGCCTGACTAATCAAAATGAAAAAGGAATGTCCGCGCCCTTTTCGTTTGCTAAAGCGGACGCAGTGTCTAAATGCGTTAATGAACGACAACCTAAAAAATCTAACAGATGAAATACTCAGATGAATTCAAAGCTTTAGTGAATTATATGCTCGACGGATATATTGGGCATGGTAACCCAAATGCTAAAATTCTTTTTCTCGGCCAGGAGCCGGCAATTGATCGTGAAGCAAATATCGAGCAATATAAAAATGAAATTGCCGGTAATGCCGGACAGTGGCGTAATATTGTCTCCAATGGCATCGGTTATGAATCAGTTGACTCCTCGATAATTGAATTTGGCTCCCTCTTGCATCCCTGGGCTAATCAAAAATTTCAGGTTAGAAGCGGTTCAGAGGAAGCTGGTAATCTGAAAGGGACCGAAGGAACGGCAAGAACGTGGTACAACTATCAGAAACTCATCAATAAAATATTTGAGCTGTATTTAAAAGACAGAAAAACGATGACAAAAGAAGATCATCTTGATTTTCATCGTCTGTCTTTCCACACAGACATGAGTGATGCCGCCTATAAAAGTCACACTGAGTCTGTTGACGGTAAACAATCAGTTGTTGAACGCGTATCTATCCTCTCAAGCGACTTCTTTCGCAACTTCCCCATAGTGATCGCTGCAGTAGGGCACTTCCCGCGAGAGACTTACGGAGACGAATACTTTGGCGATATCTTCAACGTTGAGTTCCTTGGAAATGAAGAAACCGGACTCTATAAGTGGATGAATGTAAGTGTCCGAAATGAAGTGTCCAATCCGATGCTTCTGATTCACACTCCGCAATTTTCATCTTCAATCTCTGGCCGTTATCTTGATCAGATTGCAAAACGAGTTGTTGATTTTGCCAAAGAACACAACATCAATCTCATGCCTGAAGAATAATGGTCGCTCTACTTCTAAAACGATATCTATGGCTTGTTGAAACCCTTCGGAAATTTCCCGAAGGGTTGACACTCGCCGAGATTAACGACCAATGGTCTGATTCCGGGCTCTATAGGGATTGTGGAGAAGCGGAGATTGACCGGCGGACATTCTATAATCATCGCAGAGCTATCGGAGAACAGTTCGGCATTGATATAGAGACCATCAAAGCAGGCCCGTATAGTCGCTATAAAATAGATGATGATTCTCTCAATCACAATCAAACAATTGACTGGCTTTTGAGCACGATAGCAACAGAGAACATAATCACGCAATCACGTAATCTTTCGGACAAGATACTACTTGAGCCGGCTGACAAAGGAGCGATTCATCTCAATGTGATAGTAGAGGCTCTGAAATCAAACCTCATTATTGAAATTGATTATCAGGGTTTCCATATAAGTTCCCGGTCATATAAATCAATTTCGGTTGAGCCTTTGGCGCTTAAGATGTTCAAACGCCGTTGGTATCTTTTGAGCAGGAAGGTGGGGAATGGCGATTTAAGGCTTTATGCCCTTGACAGGATGAACGCCTGCAAATTGACTGATAACCGGTTTGACTATCCGGAGGAATTTTCGCCTGATGATTATTTCTCGAATTACTTCGGCGTTTCAACTGATGGTTATACTTCCGCGCCATGTCGTGTAGTGCTTCGTGCGCATGATGAACTTCCGCGCTACCTTGAAACACAACCGTTGCACCACAGTCAGGAAATCGCATTCAGAGGGAAGAATTATACAGATTTCTGTTATTACCTGATCCCGGCTTTTGATTTCGTGCAGGAGATATTGCTTCACTGTGAACAGCTCGAAGTCCTCCGTCCGCTTAATCTGCGAGAACATATTGCAAAAATACTGCAAAAATCGAGCAATTTTTATAAGTGAGAAGTTATCTTTCCCACACCGGTTGTAGCTTTGTGTCATAAAACAAGAGAACATTGAAAACATCGGTCAGACCTTTGCCATCTGTCTGCTGAATCCGGCAGACTTCGTTCCGAATTATCGGAGCGCACCCCAACGTTTGTTACTCGGCATCGACCCTGCACGCTGTTCACTTCGGTCGTGCATGTTCCATCACCTTTGCTTCGCTCTCGGTGATGTTAAATGCACTCCCTCGTTCACAGCGCACATTGCCGAAGCCTCGACCATCCGGCGCACACGAAAGTAAGACCGATGTTTTCTTTACTCTCGCAAATCGACAAAATTATGCGAGACCAAATTGTAAAATATCTAAAAGACATAACCATTGGCAATCCGAAGGAGCTGTTTGATGTGTTGAATTTCATAGCGCCGTTGATCGATGGCTGGAGTCTGACCGAACCCAAGTCCGGCAGACAGATAATGCGATTTGCATCCGTCAAAGCAAGACAATCCGCATATGTCGATTTTACAATACCTAAGAAATCAGGCGGATATAGGAAAATCAGTGCTCCGGTCAAACCCTTGAAGGCTATCCAGTCAGCAATCAACATACTTCTGCAAGCCATATTCGTCCCCGATGAACACGCCACCGGCTTCGTATTAAATAGAAGTGTCAAGGAAAACGCCTTGATACACGTGGGTCAAACCTGCATATTTAATATGGACCTTGAAAATTTCTTTCCGAGCATCACCAAACTTATGGTGCGCCAGGCTCTGCATCGGGAGCTTGGTGACAGATTGCAAAGCAATGATGTAATCAATATTATTTGCAGACTATGTACAGTTTCGGATAGTGAGGGTGTCGAAGTACTACCACAGGGTGCTCCAACATCGCCGGTTCTATCCAATATAGTTCTCAAAAGCCTTGACAAAGATATGTCAAAGCTTGCTGAAAGAATGGAATGTAAATATTCGCGCTATGCCGATGATATAACATTCAGTCATAGCAAATCAATTCGCAGAATGAGTCCCTTCTGGCAATCAAGACTTTATAACATTATTGCGAAGTACGGACTTAAAGTGAACGAGAAGAAAACAAAGACATTTGTACCCGGCACACGTAGAGAAGTTACCGGAGTCGTTGTAAGCGATAAAATCAACGTCCCGCGCTCTTACATAAAACAACTGCGAGTACTTCTGCACTTGTGGGAGAAATATGGCTATGCACAAGCACAAATCATCTTTACAAGGGATTTCTGCAAGGGTATGGAAAAGAATCTTGTCAATGTAATAGATGGTAAAATTAACTATCTTGAAATGATCAAGGGCAAAGATGACCCAACATATCGTAAGTTCAAAAGCAGATTCAGCCATCTTCAATGGAAAGAAAAGCAATATTCAAACCAAATACAGAATGCAATATGAACATCATTTATCTTCATGGGCTTTCCTCATCGGGACAGTCCAACACAGCAAAAAAGTTGAGGGAGTTACTACCGGAGGACAACGTTGTAACTCCTGACATTCCAGTCAGTCCAATAGAGACTCTTCAATTGTTATTGAGTCTTGCAGGAGAGTATCGCCCCGATGATACAATTGTAATCGGCACCTCAATGGGTGCAATGTATGCTTCTCAGATGAAAGGCTATCGCCGAATCCTTGTCAATCCCGCATTTCACGTCTCAGACCTTCTGAAAGAAAACAATGGTGAGAGACTACGATTCTTTTCAGAAAGAGAAGGCGGATGTGAATCCTTTGAAGTTACAGAAACACTAATCGATCAATTTGAAGAAATGGAGGCAAACCTGTTTTATGTCGGCGATGTGACTCCGGAGTCTGTAATCGGACTCTTTGGCGATAAAGATGATGTTTGCAACTGTCAGGAAGAGTGCTGCGATGGCTATTTTTACTGGTCGTCATTCAAGGGTGGTCATCGTCTTACTGAAGAAGTGATTAAAAACACCCTGCTTCCGGTTATCAACTGGATGAAAGAGCCGGATTACACTTCAAAAAGGATTTTTTTATCATTTGAGGATATAACTCCCGGCGATATTGGCTACATCGGCGACATGAACAACAATGAGAATGCCTTCAAAATATACAAGAAGGGTTTTGGTCGCAAGTGGTACGAAGAAATAGTGCGTGAGTATCAGGGTACGAAGCTGCTTGATGGCCGCGTAGTAGACTTGCATTTCCCCGTTCTTCCTGAAGGAGTGAATGAAGATTCCGTACAACTTGTCTATGGCAATCGTTACTGTCAGAACCCCTCGGTAGAGATCTATGGAGATAACGGCGTTCAAGTCATTGACGGTAAATTTATTATCAACGACAATATTCTTGTCCACAGAACTAATCGGTAATCATCGCGATTTCGGGGGCTGATACAGAAAACATAATTCTGATGCATTAAAACACACACTTATATGAAAAATTCTGCCGGTATGTCCGTTGAGGTACTGACCGGCAGAATTTGCTTCTTGGCATATGCGGTTTTTGATAAATCTAAAAAAAGGTAGCAGGACTATAAGCCGGGTTATGTCACCGCGGGACTTCTACACTTGGACCCGAAGATCCGGAAGGTTGCCGCGGCGCCCGTGTCATTTATCTAATCGGTGCCTCGCTTTGCTTCGGCACTCCAGCAGCCTACCCCCCGGCTATGGACGAGCAGCCCATTGTGACACTTCGCTATTGCGAAAGTTGTTCTGTCACGCGCCGGTATACATGGCCTTGCAACCCATAAGACGTGCGGCATGCCATGTTGCCATGACACCCGGTGGGCTCTTACCCCACCTTTTCACCATTGCCTGCCATCCAGACCCTTGCGGGACGGAATTGTCGGCAGGCTGTTATTTTCTGTCACGTTACTCTGCCGTCACCGACAGCTCACTGTTAGAGAGTATGGTGCTCTGTGTTGCCCGGACTTTCCTCTTGCCGCTCCGGAGCTCACCTCCATCGGCAAGCGACACAAGCGTCCTGCTACCACTGCAAAGTTACGAATAAATTTCAGGAAATCTTTGCCTGTGACGGTAATTTATAGTATTTTTACAGATAAAACCATATCGCCACCATGACTTTTGTTGAAGTTCTTCTGCCAGTTCCTATAAGCGGAACGTTCACCTACAGTGTGCCTGAGGCCTTGGCTGATTCCGTCAGAATCGGTTATAGGGTAATTGTTCCGTTCGGAAGAAAGAAGTTTTACACAGGTATTATTGCCTCTCAGACACAGGTGGCTCCTCAGGGGTATGAGGTAAAAGACATCGCTTTGATCTTAGATGAATGGGCCGTGGTCAAACATCCGCAGCTTAAATTTTGGAACTGGATGGCAGACTATTATCTCTGTACTCCGGGAGAAGTGATGAGAGCAGCCATGCCGGCGGGATTGAAAATAGAGAGTGAGACTTTCGTGTCTGCCGATCCGGATTATGAAGAAAAGCCTTATGAGAGACTCTCGCAAAGGGAAATGGTTGTGATGAACTATATTCTGGGCTGTGAGAAGAAGCAGCCTCTTGATCTGATCGGCAAGAAGACCGGATTTGCAAACATAGGCCCGATAATAAATTCACTTCTTGAAAAGGGAGCGGTGCAGATTTCAGAAAATCTTGTAGAGCGTTATCGTTCTCGTAAGGAAACTTATGTAAGACTGACGGTTGATAAAGGTGATTCCGATGGTTTGCACAAGGCTTTTGATTCTGTCAGGTCTGGCAGCATGCAGGAAAAAGCCCTTCTGGCCCTGATTGAGATTTCGGCTTTCATGCGCCAGGATTCGGAACTTCAGGAGGTGACACGCACGGAACTGATGGAGCGGTCAGGAGTAACGACTACTGTGATCGCGGCGATGGCAAAGAAAGGGATTGTAGATATTTATAAAAAAGAGATCAGCCGGTTTTCATATTCAGGACTTGTCACAGGTGAGTTGCCTGTACTGAGCGAAGCTCAGGCCTCGGCTCTCGACAGTATTCATAAATCATGGTTTGAAAAGGATATCACCCTTCTCCGCGGAGTCACTTCAAGCGGAAAGACTGAAATCTATATTCATCTGATTGACTATGTTCTGCGGCAGGGGCGGCAGGCTCTATATCTTGTGCCTGAAATAGCGCTGACAACCCAGTTGACCCGTAGACTGCAGAGGGTGTTCGGCGACAAGGTGGTGATCTACCATTCGAAATTCTCGGATAATGACCGTGTCGATATCTGGAAAAAGCTACTCGCCTCTTCAGACCCCTGCGTGGTTATTGGGGCCCGTTCTGCCGTGTTTCTGCCGTTTGCGTCATTGGGGCTTGTGATAGTTGATGAGGAGCATGAAAGCGCTTACAAGCAGCAGGACCCGGCTCCGAGATACAATGGACGCGATGCGGCTATCGTGCTGGCTTCAATGCATGGTGCAAAAACTCTTCTCGGAAGTGCCACTCCGGCAGTCGATACATATTACAAAGCTCTGACAGGACGCTTCGGGCTGGTTGAACTTACTGAACGCTATGAAGGTCTCCGGCTTCCTCATGTTGAGATAGTCGACATGGCGGCAGCGAGAAAGAGGGGAGAGGTTGAAGGCACTTTCTCTCTTCTCACCAGGAGACTTGTCAACGAATCTCTTCAGAGGGGCGAGCAGTCGATACTTTTTATCAACCGCAGAGGCTATGCACCGATAGCACGCTGCAAACTTTGCGGTTATGTGCCGAAATGTGAAAATTGTGATGTCTCGCTGACATATCACAGGCATTCCGACAAACTGATATGTCATTATTGCGGTACCCCCTACGGTGTGCCCGAAGTCTGCCCGGCATGCAAGGAACCGGGCATAGAAGTTCTCGGTTATGGAAGCGAACGTGTTGAAGAGGAAATCGACTCCTTGTTTCCGACAGCCTCGATCGCCCGCATGGATCTCGATACCACGCGCAGTAAGGACGGATATGAAACGATAATTGACAATTTCTCAAAAGGGAAGTCTCAGATATTGGTCGGAACCCAGATGGTGACCAAAGGTCTTGACTTCGGACGAGTGAGCGTGGTAGGAGTCATAAATGCCGACAGTATAGTGAATTTTCCGGATTTCCGTGCATCGGAGCGCGCGTTCAATATGATCGAGCAGGTGGCCGGACGAGCCGGTAGGAAAAGTGACAATGGAGTGGTGGCGGTTCAGACATATAATCCTTCTCATCCTTTGTTTGACTTTCTTGTCCGTCATGATTATGAAGGTTACTATCAGCGGGAAATTCAGGAACGCCAGCAATATAATTATCCGCCTTTTGTAAGAATAATATATGTATATATAAAACACAAGGACCCGGCGGCAGTGTCGGCTATCGCATTTGAATTTGCTTCGCGCCTGCGTGTGTTGCTTGGGAATAGAGTCAGTGGTCCCGACGAGCCATATGTGGCAAGAATTCAGACTTTATACATAAGACGTATAATGCTTAAAATCGAGACTCAGGCCTCGATTTCAAAAGTCAAGAGCCTGCTGAATGATATAAGGATAGAGATGACCAACAGCCGTCAGCTTTCAGGTGCGGTGCTTTACTACGACGTTGATCCAATGTAAGGCATAGCATAGCGGGACAGCCGCGAATGCTCCGATGGCATCGGCAAGTCCGTCAGCCCAGTCTCCGCTGCGGCCGAGTCCCATTGCATTCTGAATGAATTCCACAGCGATGCCGAACAGCGTCACTGCAAGGCTTGCAACCAAAGCCTGACCAATGGAGAGTCGCTTGCCGGCAACATGGCGTTCGAATATAAAGGTAAGCGCCAGTCCTCCGAACATGCAGCAGTGGGCAAGCTTGTCAGCCCCTGGAAATAAAGGAAGTTCCTCCTCCCCAAAAGGCTTGGGAAGGAGGGTAAGATACAGGATTATAACCGCCACAGCCAGCGTGAGCTGGTAGGACGGTATGAATTGTAATGCTTTCATTTATAGGGTGTCCGTTAGCGGGCAGCCATAAGATTTGAGCTGACCATGTCACGGTATGCCATAAGCCCGTTGTTAGAAAGTTCGACGATGCTGCGTGTGCCGTCAGGAGCAGGCAGCGCCACATGGGTGTCATCGATGAATGTCATGAGTTCATAGCTTTCGCCGCCGGGAATAGCAACGCTCCAAGTCTGGTCATCCTTGTCAAAATCAAGACGGACTACGGATTTGTCATTTTCAGAGGTTATGGTATAGCCTTTTCCATCGCATTCCACTATGTAGCGGCCATCTTTACCGTCAATCACTTTCTTGCCTGATGCTACGGGGTTGTCACCGCTCCAGAATTCAATCGAGTTGAGCACAATGACATCGGCAAGGCATGAAACTTCATAGACGGGAATGATCCAGAATGCGAAGAACACGAGTTCATTCACAAATTTGTTGCCAACTTGTTGGTTCCATGACAGAAGCTTGTTCGTAAGAGCGAAACTGCCGATACATGAAGTCGAGAGAAGAGAGCCTGTAAGTACAAGCGCGATTGCAACAGGTAAATAGCGTTTTTTCATAAGGATAAAAACATTAGTTGAAAGTGATTATTAAATATTATCCGGATTCGGAGTGTGGTTTGGCAATCAGGCTTTGATCCGTGCTTTGTTGTAAAAGCGGTAGACTCGGTTGACGTAGTCAAATGTTTCACGTCCACGGGAATATCCGTATTTTACCACCGGATCTTTATAGTATCTTGGATTTGATTTCCAAAGGATTGCTTTGGCCACATTGTTGTCCCATTTCTGAGGGTTTAGCCCATATTTTTTTGCAAGATTTATGGCGTCATAGACATGTGCTATACCGGAATTATAGGCGGCGATAACGAACTTCTTCCGCTCGTTTTCGTCTGGGACTTTTGCAGCCAGTTGTTTGTCAAGATCTTTAAGAAGCTTAAGCGCGGTTTCAATCGCTACATCATTTTTCATCACGCTTTTTGCTGTCTGGCCATAACCTTTTGCGGTCTTAGGCATTATCTGCATCAAGCCTCTTGCTCCAGCCCACGATACAGCCGTAGAGTCAAATTTGCTTTCTACATATGCTTGGGAGGCGAGAAGTTTCCAGTCCCAGCCATAGTTTGCTGCATACTGCTTGAACAGATGGTCAAATGGTGTGACTCTGCTTCCGTTGAATGCGTAGCGGCCTCCGGGTTCGTTTTTGCTCATTTCAAAGTAACGTTTGAGCAGCATTGCCTGTTCTTCTCTTGGCTTGTCACTGTTAAGCCATGCGTTGATGCTGTCGCCAAGCCAAGCTCTGTCCGGAGCTACAGCCCATGCTGCTCGTTGTTCGAAACTAAGCGGGAGAGTGATGTCGAGATCGTTGTAGTATGTCTTGTTGATTCGGGCAATATCGCTGTCTACAATGGTAAGCGGAATGGAGCCTTTGCTGACCATTGCGATGAGATCTTCTGTGATCATCGTGTCACGGCTGACAGTGTGGATGTTTATTCCGCCTCCGAGTTCATCGTTTAGATTGCGGATTCGGGCTTCGTATTTTGAATCGGCTTCTACGTAAACATCTTTGCCTACAAGATCAGTGACATCATCGATGAGTTCTGCTTCACCCTTTTTGGGTTGTACAAGTACTTGGGTTGTCACAGTTTCCGGGCCGCAGGCAACTACATTGTCTTTATATTCAGCTGTTATAGGCACTTCATAGGCTATCAGATCGACCAGTCCGGAGTCAAGCATTTCAACCGCCCGTGAAAGAGTAGGGGCGATCTCTATTTTCAGGGCTATATCCTTGTCGACCGCCAAAGACGTCACAAGTTCATAGTCATAGCCCATTTCCTGTCCTTTGTAGATAAAATATGCTTCAGGACTGTATAGTGTCACAACCTTCAGCGTGTCAGGCAATAGGTGGTTTCCGGCTGCTGATGTAGTATTACCTGACACTCCGTTCCGGCTACAACTGTAAAGTGTGGCCAGGCAGAGTACCAGTGTTATAGGAGCCAATATTTTCAAACCATTCTTCATAAGATATGCGTCGGGTTAATAGTTCTTTTCTCAGTTATTATATTTGCGCATAGTTCTCAATGAGAGATGGTGGTCAAGGGGACCTGGTCAGGTCAATATTCAAATACGCCGGCCGATGACTTGATTGTCAACTTGTTTGCAGGCGCATCCTCTACACGGCCAATTATACGTGATTCGATTCCGAATTCCTCGGCAATCGCCATTACCTTTTCAGCTGCTTCCGGACGGACATATATTTCCATGCGGTGGCCCATGTTGAATACTTTGTACATTTCGCTCCACGGTGTCCCGCTTTCTTTCTGTATCAGATCAAACAGAGGCGGAACAGGGAACATGTTGTCTTTGATTACATGCTTGTTTTCCACGAAGTGGAGCACCTTGGTCTGGGCGCCTCCTGTGCAGTGGACCATGCCGTCGATTTCAGAACGCATCTCGCTGAGAAGCTTCTTGATTACGGGTGCATATGTGCGAGTGGGGGAAAGCACCAGTTCTCCTGCTGTCAGGGGTGTGCCATCAACATGGTCTGTGAGTTTCTTCGCCCCGGAGTATACGAGATCTTCGGGCACGGCAGCATCGAAAGTTTCAGGATATTTTTCTGCAAGATATTTTGCAAAGACATCATGACGGGCCGATGTGAGTCCGTTGCTGCCCATTCCGCCATTGTAGCGACTTTCATATTTAGCCTGTCCGAAAGATGCAAGGCCAACTATAACATCGCCTCCTTTGATATTGGCGTTGTCAATCACATCGGCGCGTCGCATGCGGCAGGTAACGGTTGAATCTACAATAATGGTTCTCACAAGGTCTCCGACATCGGCAGTCTCGCCGCCGGTCGAATAAATGCCTACTCCCATCTCACGCAGCGTAGCGAGAAGTTCCTCTGTACCGTTGATAATGGCAGAAATGACTTCGCCGGGTATAAGATTCTTGTTTCGGCCGATAGTCGAGGATACAAGAATGTTATCGGTGGCGCCGACACAAAGAAGGTCATCGATATTCATTACAAGTGCATCCTGCGCGATGCCTTTCCATACAGACAGATCGCCGGTTTCACGCCAATAGGCATAGGCCAGTGACGATTTAGTGCCGGCTCCGTCGGCGTGCATTATGTTGCACCAGACAGGGTCACCGCCTAAGATGTCAGGGATGATCTTACAAAATGCGTGAGGGAATATCCCTTTGTCGACATTCTTGATTGCGTTGTGCACATCCTCTTTTGAGGCAGATACACCGCGGAGATTATAGCGCTGGTCACTCATAATTTCTCGTAGATGATAATTTAACAAACGTGAGTTGGAACTTGTTTGACAAAAGTTTTTACAAAATTACAAAATTTTTATCTAAACAACGAGCCCTCGTTATCCTTTTTGTGTATTCTGCAACAAATATCATGGGCGGTGGCATGGCCTGAATGTTATGTTCCGGCTTCATGACACTTCCGCAATCAAGTTTTGTGGTTTCAGACTGGAATCGAAAGCATGGGAATGTCTGAGTGAAACAGAAGTTTATGGGCAAGTGACGGGTTAAACAGCCTGGCAAATATATTTTTATGTGGGGTCGGAACGACTATGAGCTCGATCTTGTTCTGATTGTCAAGGACTTTAAATTCTTCAATCTCGTTTGACTGTGACAATTGGAGGGCTTTGAATGTATAGGCTGGATAATTTTTTACACAGTATTCTTTCAGATTGCCGAGAGCCTCCGCATCGCCTTTGGGCTTTTTCTTTGAAGGGATAGAGGCCAGTGTGACAGACAGCGATTGCTCCGGGAAAATTCGGTAGAGGGCGTCAAGCGCAAGTATGTCCTGCTGGCGGGACGAGGCGAAGTAAACCACTTCGCGGATATCGGCCACAGACTTGAACCTCAGCGATTCGGGCACAGTGAAGATGCTTGAGCGGCATGAATCAAGAACCTCTGCGGTAACACTTCCGAGCATATCTCTCGATTGCTTGTTTGCTCCGCGAGTTCCCATGACAATAAGCATTGGATGGTGTGTCGAGGCATAGTCTGTGATAACCTCTTCCGGCAAACCTTCCGAAACTTCCGATGAAAAAATGACCGGAGGAATCACTCCGTCTTTCATTTTATCACGCAACAAAGTTTCAAACTCTTTCATCTGCGAATTGCCGAGTTTGTTGAGCTCTTTTTCTTCCTGGATCTCCATGACTGCATCGGCAGAAGTGTCAAATGTCATTGCATCCGTCAATTGGAGCGATGCTGTGTTTGTCAGCATCGGATCTACGTAAGTGTGAAGAAGTTTGATTTTCGCTTTATGCGCTGATGCAATTCTGAATGCCATGAAACAGGCTTGTTTTGATGAATTGGAAAAGTCAATAGGTACAAGAATCTCGGCAGATCCATCGGCGCATTCTTTCAGTGCTGCCGGAGCGAAAATTTCTATGTTTTCAATCACTCTCAGAGCCAACGGCAGATCGCATTCTCTGATCCTGACTCTGATGCCGGAGGATACCACCGGGGTTGAAAGATTGACATTCTGTAATGTAACTTTCACTCCTTCGCATTCAAGAATATTCTTCAACTCATGTGCCTTTTCATAAGTGTGTATGGCGATTGTTATCAAACGGTCCTCCTGCATAGACGTTAATTTATTAAGATTTGATTATTCTATTGAAGTTAAGACTGAGCGGGCTGCTGCTTCCTTAAAAACAAATGGAAGAGCAAAAAGCCGTTGGCATAGCAGACTTTTTACCCTTCCAAAAATGTTATTATGCTATTTATAGATATACTTAATCTTCTTTATTCTGAGCCTGAATGATTTCAACAGCCATGTCATAGATAGTGGTGTCATCAAGAACTACTATGCCCCCATCAGGACCGGGTTCAATATGAACTCCACAATTCTTTCCGAACTCGTAATTTGTGCCGCCAAAGTAATTTCTTACAGTCTGGGGAGTGACATTGAGCTTGTCAGCGATCTGACGGATTGAACCATCAGGCAAACTGTCTTTGATGCGGCGAAGGTCGTTGAACGAGATAGTCTTAGTCATGATACTTATAGGTGTTTGGGGGTTAGTACTTTGTTTAATTAAATAGTGTTGTGGCTTGAAATGTTCCACGTCACTAAATTAAGTTTTAATTTCTAATCAAACAAATAAAAACGCTAAAAATTTCTATGTTTAATAACACCTTTTTTAACTAAACTTTTTCAATATAAATTAACTTAGTGTGTTTCAATAATTAAGAACCAGTCCGATAATGAAAATTAACGAACCGGTTCTTATGAGGTTTGGTTTTGAGATTTTACGTCTGGATATTATGACGTCACAGGTGGAGTCCGCTATATTTTTTCTACTGCAGCGGCGTTGATCCAAGCCCTGTGGGCATTGTCAACCTGAACATCATACCAAAGTGTGCTGATCGAGTCAGATGTCGAGCGGACAGAATCAAGGATCTGCACTCGCGTTCCTTCGTGGAGCAGCATTGCTTCCTGATCACGATCTTTTGGCTCACGGGGCGATGTGCTGAGAATTGTAGATGGTGCTGTCACTATGGCAACATCATCAGCCATAGCTATAGAGGCTGATCTGAAAGCCAGAAAAATGAAACAGAGACAGGCTATGAAAGCAACGATACCTCCGAAGAATCCGGTTTTGCGGACTGCCACCTGGCTGGAGAATATATATGCGACTACTCCGGTAAGCGTGATGACGAAAAACGCGAATGCAAGCCATGACCATGTGTTGGATTTTGCCGAATTAGCAACGGAGTCCAGAGCGTTTCCCATGAATGTACCGCGTTCTCCGGCCCGATCTGCAATCTTGGAGTTGACGAATTCCAGATTGTTGCGGGCATCGTCAAAGGTTGGGTTAAGGCGTAGTGCTCTTTCGTATGAGAGAATAGCTTTGCCCAGTTCTCCCATCCGGTAATAGCAGTTTCCAAGGTTGTAAAGAATTTCAGCTGATGTGCCTTCCTCTTTGATGACATGCTGATATGCGGCTGCGGCTTCCTGAAAATTGTCGGCTGTGTATGCTGAGTCTGCCTGGTGCAGTATGTCAGAAGCCTTGACCGGAATAACCGAGCAAAGACAGATTGCAGTCAGCAGGAATATTAGTTTTCTCATCGTTTGCAGTTTTCGAGGTTATTGATGACATTGACTCCCTTTTCATAGACATTGTCCATCCGGCTTGAGCTGTCAGGAGTGTAACGGGCCATTTCACAGTCGTCAAGCACTTCAACGAGCCCGGCTGTGCTTTCTTCCGAATATCCTTTTGATGCAAGAGTCGATGAAATATTCTCACGGGAGAGCTGAGACACAGGCATTGAAAGCTTGTCAGACAGATAGCCCCAAAGAGCCCGAAGCATTTCCTCATAGAACTTTTCACTGTTTCCGGCTTTCATGAATGCTTCTGCGGCTTTGAGACGTCTCTTTGCCACTTTGCTTGCTTTGGCTGTCCGGCGGCCGGTGACGTCTGCGGAGAGTTTTGTCTGGCGCCGGTTGATAACGATAAGCGCCACGGTCAATACGAGCAGCCCGGCATATAGTCCCCAATACCAGCCTTTGGTAACGACCAATATGTGCGCCTGTTGTGGGTTCTTTTCTCCAAGGTGAATGTGACGGATGTCTGAGTTTTTATTCTCGACATCTTTCTGTTCTGCGGACACCGGAGTTGACAACCCTTTTGCTACTTTGATTGAATAGGCCGGAGTGGTGAGAGTCACATATTGTTTGGACTGTGGATTAAAATATACAAATTTGTCACTGCCGATGGAGAAGTCTCCCACACTTTGGGGCACGAATGTATATTCGACAGTCATAGATCCGTAGACTTCATTTCCGTGGACTTCGGTCTGGATGTCGCTCTTAGGAGTATACTGCTCGAATTCAGTCGGGAAATCAATTTCAGGCTCTTTGACGTATTTGATATTGCCTGTTCCCTTGATTGTATAGATCAGAGTTGCCGGGTCATTGGTGCGGAATGTGTTGCCGACCATACGGCTGTCAATGCTGAATGAGCCTACAGCTCCGGTAAATCCATCGGGTTGAGGCTGGGGGAGGGGCAGGATGTTGAGAGAGCCGGTGTTAGAACTAACTTTGATTCTTGCTTCGCGTGGCTGGCGCACCTGGAACATACCCATGTTGACATTGTCATACTGGACCACTGAAATGTCATAATTGCCGGAGTTGATGGTAAGTTTGCCACTTTTCTGCGGGAAAATTATGCAGCGTTTGAGCACGGCTGTCATATAGTTCTGCCCATTGTATGTCTCCATCTCATTGAGTGAAGGCTGAACATCAAGTTCCTGAATCAGACAGCCGTCAAACGAAGGCTGTTTCGTCGGCATGAATGATGAAATGCTGTATTTGGTATAGAGCTTGATGGTACATCCGATAGCTTCCTGTTCATACGCGGATGACTTGGACAGAATGATGCGTACAAACACGTCATCACTGTTGACCCGGCGACCGGCGGTCTGAGTGTCGACATCATCGACATTGACCGGGCGCTGTGAAGCGGGTTTGTCACGGTCGGCGCTCTCATGAATTGTAAAAGATACGGCTTTGGTTGAGTAGCGCTTGCCGTCAGCCATGACGGATGCGGCAGGGATAGTATATTGTCCTGCCTTGCCGGCTTTATAGTAATAAGTATATTCAACCGATGATGATGAAACGGCTTTGCCGTTGGTCACCTGATAGCTTTGCCGCTGAGAGACCGAAGGACCGTAGAGAAGCGTACAGCCATTGATCTGAGAGACACTCAGGTCTGAACCGTCGGCGTTGCTTAATCTGAAAGTGATCGGGAAGCGGTCTCCTTCATAGACGCGGGTGGGCGGCTGAACTGAAAAACTGACCTGTGCGAACACATTCTGGCAGATCAGCAGAGTCCCTAATAATATAAATAGTGAAAAACGTTTCATTCCTTAAATTCTCAAAATTATAAGAGGTCGTTTAATGAGGGATTACCAAGGATTGGTAACGGGTCTGCGTGAAGGAGCGCCGTTCTTTTTCTTCTCTGCATTGATGCGGGCGCGAGTGGCGTTCTCTTCATTTTCCATAGCTTTCAGAATCTTTTCTGCATTTTGCTGACTTATGCCGCCTTGCTGTTGTTGCTGTTGTTGCTGCTGCTGATCCTGATTTTGCTGTTGCTGTTTATCCTGATCTTTGTTCTGGTCTTTATTTTGATCCTGATTCTTGTTTTGATCCTGATTTTGTTTCTGATCTTTGTCTTGATCTTTCTTCTCCTGATCTTTGTTCTGGTCTTTGTTCTGATCTTGGTTGTTTTGTTGATCCTGAAGGCGCTTCTGGGCTATACGCAGGTTTTCTCTGGCCTGATCATTGTCAGGGTTCTTGTGCAGGGCATTTTTATAGAGATCAATGCTTTTTGTATAATCCTGAGCGTTGAAGGCAATATTTCCGAGATTATAAAACGCTTTTTCTGCAATTGATATATTTTCGGCATCACGAGTCAGATTCTGAAGAATTGTAGTGGCTTCTTTCTGGGTCTCGCCTGATGCCGACCCTTGTCGCAGTAGAGAGGCTGCCAGGTTGAATTGTGCGATTTCGTTCATCGCATTTTCCTGCAGCGCTTTCCGATATGCGACTTCTGCTTCGGCATAACGCTCTTCGTGATAAAGTTTGTTGCCCTCCACAATATAATTGCGCTCATGCCTTGTCGACCCTGATTGTGCAAATGCAGATGCCAGAACCGATATAAAGAATACGAAAATTATAAGTCGTTTCATTTGTTTCCTCCTTCCTCTTTTGTGAAGAAACGATATTTTTTGAGCCATGATATTTTGCGTGTGACAGTAATAGAGTCAATAAGAAGCAATATCAAAGCTATAAAGGCTACAATCGGGAATTGTTCGCTTTGCGGGGAGAAAGATTTGCGTTCGAACTCACCTTGGGTTAACTCGTCCATTTTTGAATCAATGGCGTTGATAGCGGAATTAGAGGCTCCGTTTACATAAATGCCCTTACCGGCTGATGCAATCTGTGAAGCTGTAGCTTCGTCATGCCGGGTGACAACTTCTTCTCCGGTCATGGGATTGATCATATAGTGACCGTTGCCGAGGGGTATTCGGGCTCCTTTTGCAGTGCCGAGTCCGATTACATCCACCTGAATTCCGGCATCAGCAGCCCGCTTGGCCGCATCCACCGCATTGTCTTCAAAATTTTCTCCGTCGGTGATGACTATTATGGCTTTTCCCATGTCATCGGTTGGGGTGAATGAGTTCATTGCCATCTCAAGCGCGGCTCCGATAGCTGTTCCCTGAGTAGGGACCATGTCTGTGGTGATACCGTTGAGAAACATTTTGGCTGAAATATAGTCAGACGTGATCGGGAGCTGGGTATAGGCATCGCCTGCAAACACTATCAGACCGACTTTGTCATTGGTCATCTTGTCAATCAACTTTTCAAGTATGTGCTTAGCCCTTTGCAGACGGCTTATGCCATGATCGTCATCGGTGGTGGAGGCCAGCATTGAATTTGAAACGTCAAGACATACCATAACTTCTATACCGCGTGACGATGTAGTCTCTGAAGCGTCAGCATCACGGCCTCCGGTTGCGCGCGGGCGGGAAATCATAATGACCAGTACGGCGATAATGAGAAGTGCAAGGCTCATTTTGATCCAAGGCATATATTTTGAGACCTCAGGCATCAGGTGGGCGATAACTTCAGGTTTGCCATAGCGGTTCATTTTGCGCCGGCGACTCAGGCGACTCCATATGAAAAGGCCTGCCACTAACGGGAGCAGCAGAAGAAGATATAGCAGGTGTGGATAAGCGAACGAAATCATATTTTCAAATATATATTTCTTATGGAATTGTCCGGAACAAGGTGTATCTTAGCAACACCGCAAGACCAAACAGGCTTAAAGCTGCGATTGCCCAAGGCAGATAATCGTCTTCAGTACTTGTGAAGTTCCTTAAATCCATTTTAGTTTTTTCCAGCTGATCAATTTCGGCGAATATCTCTTTGAGGACGTTGTTGCCCGTCGCACGAAAATATTTTCCTCCGGTTGTTTCAGCGATGCTCCTCAAAGTCGCTTCATCAATAACTACCGGAAGGTTGACATATTCGATACGCCCGAACATGTTTTCCTGAGGGTAGGGGGCAGTGCCATTTGTGCCGATACCTATAGTGTAGACTTTTATCCCAAGCTGTTTCGCAATCTCGGCGGCTGTGAGCGGAGCGACATTACCGGTATTGTTCGAACCGTCAGTCAGCAGGATTATGCTTTTGGATTTGGCTTTCCCTTCTTTTATTCGGTTGATTGATGTGGCGAGACCGTCACCTATCGCAGTCCCGTCTTGCAGCATACCCATTTTTATGTCTCCGATGTAATTGGCAATCATGGATCTGTCTGTTGTCATCGGAATTGCGGTGAAACTTTCAGCTGCAAAAATAACGACCCCGATGTTGTCTCCTTCGCGCCCAGCCACAAATTTTGACGCAACTTCCTTCGCTGCTTCAAAGCGATCAGGTTTGAAATCTCTGGCGAGCATACTGGTTGATATATCCATTGAGATCACGATGTCGGTGCCTTCTACACTTGATGTATTCCATGAGTCGCGTGTCTGAGGGCGGGAAAGGACCACTATGACACAACCTATGGCACCAAGTTGCAATAAGAACAATATATGGCGCATGGCTGCGAGTCTGGACCGACCTACACGATCAAATGCCGATACGGTCGAAACCTCCATTGAGGCATGGAGACCACGCTGTTTGAATACATACCAGGCAATGAGAGGTATGAAAATTAGAAACAGCCATAGATATTCTGGATGTGCCAATAACATTGTATTATCTATTTTTTAGTAGATTCTTCTTTTGAGGGCTCCTGCTGGTCATCAGTTTCAGCTACAGCAGGACGAGGTTTTGTATCTTCGACAAACTGCATTGCAGAATTGAACGCTTTGACATTGTCATCCGGCAGCGGGCGTACTTTGGCGAACTTAACAAAGTCTGCCGTCTCAAGCACTCGTTCCATGTTTTCTTTTGACAGGCGTGTCTCTTCATTGGCGTTCAGCATACGTCTGATCTGTGTTGAGGTCATTTCCATTGCATTTATGCCGAAACGGCCATTGAGATAGATGCGGAGAATGTCTGTGAGACGGGTGTAGTATTCCTTTTCCTTGCCTTGCTCGCAGAGTTTTTCTGCCCGCAGACGTGAAAGTTCGCCGATAGCTTTTTCATATGGCGGTATCGGTTTGGGCGCAGGTGCAGCAAAGGGATTCTTCTTTTTCTTCATCATATAGAACGCGAATCCTCCAAGTGCAAGGACTACGATTAATGCCAGGATCCACAATCCATAATCGACAACGAAGTCAGGGAGGTAATCAATGAAACTGCGGTCCACGTCTGCTACATCAGCATAGTCATGGATAGTCTCCAGTGAGTCAACTACAACCGGATATACTTTCAGTACAAGACGGTTTGAAGCGATTGTTTCGCCTTTTTCAACGTATAAAATCGGATTCAGCCGATAGACACCTGAATCAAATGACTGGAGCACCAGATCCTGCTTGATTTCTCTGCGCCCGCTTCCGAGCTCCGTTGTGTCGGCTGTGAGATATTTCAGAATCTCTACTTTGTCACAGACGGAATCTCTCGGAATGACGAGGTGCCCGTCAGAATTTTCATCGGTGACAAGCTCGATATGCAGAGGGGTTGTGCGCCCCATAAGAAGGAATGCAGAATCGAGACTGACTTTCAGGCTGGAAATTCCGGCGAACGCTGATGCGGCGAGCAAAAAAGCAACTGTCAGCATCAGGTAACGGATATGTCGGACTAAATTCATGTTTGGCAATCAATTAAAGGGTCTTGGGCGGGCTGTGGTTTTATCAGCGTACACCCCGGTTTTTGAATAGGGCCATCAATGAATGGGCGAAATCCTCATCAGTGGCTATCGAGGCGTGATCAACGCGGCATTTGCTGAATGTTTCACTCATGGACTGCTGTCGTTCATACCACCATCTGCTAAAGGCCTGCCGAGTCCGTCTGGATGACGTGTTTATCCAGCGTGAGGTGCCGGTCTCAAGATCGGTCATCCGCATGAGCCCTACATCCGGCAGACTTGTGTCGCGTTTGTCATATACCTGAATGGCAATGATATCATGGCGGTTGCATGCTATCTGTAATTGTCGTGTAAAGTCATGAGTATCTATGAAGTCAGAGATCAGGAAAGTGGTACATCGCTTTTTCAGAGCATCTGTGAAATAGCGCAATGCAACGCTGATATCTGTCCCTTGATTTTCCGGTGTGAAATCCAGCAACTCTCGGATTATCAAAAGTATGTGCTTTTTGCCTTTTTTCGGAGGAATGAATTTTTCAATTTTGTCGGAAAAGAATATGACTCCGATTTTATCATTATTGGTGATGGCCGAATAGGCGAGGGTAGCGGCTATTTCAGCGATCATCTCTCTCTTTTCTTCTCCGACAGCTCCGAACAGACGGCTGCGCGACATATCGACAAGAAGCATCACAGTCAGCTCTCGTTCCTCCTCATAGACCTTGACATAAGGATGATTATGACGGGCGGTTACATTCCAGTCTATGTCTCTGACATCATCGCCATACTGGTATTCCCTCACTTCAGAAAAGGTCATACCTCTCCCTTTAAAAGCCGTATGGTATTCTCCGGCGAAGATGTTCTGGGAGAGGCCGCGGGTTTTTATGTCGATCTTTCTGACTTTCCTGAGTAGTTCGTTTGCTTCCATTTAGAAAACATTAGAAAGGGGATTTTACGAATGTGTCATCAGGGCACTTCGACCTTGTCAAGGATCTCGGAGATTACCTGGTCGGTGGTGATGTTATTTGCTTCGGCTTCATATGTGAGGCCGATGCGGTGACGCAAAACATCGTGGCATACGGCGCGGACATCTTCCGGAATTACATAACCGCGGCCTCGGAGGAACGCATATGCTCTCGCGGCTTTGGCCAGACCGATTGATGCTCGCGGAGACGCTCCGAAGCTGATCATTCCGGCAAGATCTTTGAGGTCATAATCGCCGGGGTTACGGGTTGCGAATACGATATCTACGATATAACGTTCGATTTTTTCGTCAAGATATATCTTTTCTACGATCTTCTGAACCTCCAGGATTTCTTCCGGACGGAGAAGAGGACGGACTTCAGGTTTTACACCGGAAATGTTCTGTCGTATGATAAGCTTTTCCTCTTCTTTGGTCGGGTAGCCGATAATGACTTTGAGAAGGAAACGGTCAACCTGAGCTTCAGGAAGCGGGTAGGTGCCTTCTTGCTCAATGGGGTTCTGGGTGGCCATCACCAGGAACGGTTCGTCAAGTTTGAATGTACGTTCGCCGATGGTCACCTGGCGTTCCTGCATGGCTTCGAGCAGAGCGCTCTGTACTTTAGCCGGGGCGCGGTTGATTTCGTCAGCCAGAACGAAATTGGCGAAAATCGGGCCTCGCTTGATCTGGAACTGTTCTTTCTGCACACTGTAGATCATTGTTCCGATCACATCGGCAGGGAGAAGGTCAGGAGTAAACTGGATACGGCTGTATTTGGCATCGATAATTTGAGCAAGAGTCTTGATGGCAAGGGTCTTTGCGAGACCGGGGACGCCTTCAAGAAGGACGTGTCCGTTAGATAGAAGTGCGATCAGAAGTGAGTCAACGAGATGCTTTTGCCCCACGATGGTCTGATCCATCCCACGTGTAACAAGGTTGATGAAATCCTTCTTGCCGGCAACAAGATCATTAAGTTCTCGAATATTAACCGATTCGCTCATAGTCTGAGTAGTGAGGGTTCTAAATTAGATATATAAGATATTTTAATCCGCTATAATAGATAAACGGTTTACAAAATTATAAATAACAACAATTATTAGGCGAGAAAAGTGTGTTAATTTTATATATTTTTCCTTTAACAATGACAACATCGCCGATATTGGAGTCGACGATGTTGTCTTAAGGTTTCTTTCTAGCGGTGTTGGCTTAACGGGGATATCTGGCGAGGATTTCACCGGCTTTCTGGCGCGCTTTCTTCAAACTTTCTGCATTGCCGGGAACAATTCCGTATTTTTCAGCATCCGGGATATCAAGAACCACTCCCGGCTGCATGTTGTTGGGGTTCCCGATTTTTGATTTGTTTTCTTCGTAGATGTAGACCCAATAATCTTTGCTCCCGAAGAATTTTTTTGCCATATCATGGATAAGGTAGCCTCTTTTAACGGTGTCTTTACGCACTTTCGGACTTGAGTTTTCTGCGACAGCAGGTTGTGTGGGGATTTGTTCTGCTTCAGCCTGAGCAACTTCAGCGTCCGATGTTACAGAATCTGATAGCATGGCAATTTCACCTGCGGTTTCCTCTGTCTGCATAGGAGTTGACTCTTCGGGAGTTATGGCTTCAGCCTGCTGACGGCTATTGGGGAATAGATGATCGATAGCAAGGTAGACTCCGCATGCCCCTATGGCAAGTCCAATAATCAGGCCTATGATCAGTCCCCACCAGAAATTGCCTTCCGATTGCTGTCCTTTGGCAGGACTGACGTATTCTTCCGGATCTTCTTCAAGTGGTATGATTTTCGGAGCTACAGGTCTTACCGGCTGTCGTTCCGCAAGATTGCTGTTTGCGGTTTTGGCCGAAGGTTCAGTTGCAGTTGCAGTTGCAGTTGCTTCAGCCGAAATTGTGGCAACGGGGGGCTTAATGGCTTCTTTCGGCTGAACCGGCTTTTCGTCGGTCAGGATAGTTTCCGGTTCAGGCGCGATTTCTGCTTTAGGATCTGGTGATGCCAGATGTTCTTCGGGCTGTATAGCTTCTGTGGATGTTTCGGGTTGGGATTCGATTGTTGTTGCGATATTCTCACAGATAATTGTTTCTTCGACCTTGGCCTCAGGCTCATGATTTTCTGTCTCAGGCAATGACGATTCTGTTTGATCTTTCTCGATGGAGAGCATTGATTCGGTGACCTCGTCATTCAGCGTAACAGGCTCAAATATTGCGAATGGGGCATTGAGCGTTTCAGCGAGATCTTTGTCAGGAGTGAACCTGATATCTTTTTCTCCATTCTCTTCTTCATAAAGCGCGAATTCGCCGAGGCCTTTGATTTTGACTGTTTCTCCTTTGATCAGTTCCTCAGAAAGTATATCAAAGAAATTTTTAGCAAAAATCTCGGCACTGTCTTCGCTTATGCCGGTTGCAGATGCAATACGTGCGGACAGCTGATGGAACGGTATTTTCTGATTCATTGTTTAGTCATTTTTTTTCGCAATACAATGCTGGGGGCAAATTCCATTCTGATGGCTGGCGGAACCAATGTGCGTTTGCCGTTTACTTCGTCGTAAACAATCGCCTCATCTGATTTTACAGATTTGAATGTTCCGAATCCGGGGATGGCGATTGAGTCAAGATCGGCTCCGCATTCTTTGAATACTTTGCACAGACCTTCAACGAGTGTGGCCACTTCTGCGTTTTCCCGGTTTAGTCTCTTGCCGAGTCGTGAAATAAATTGTTTGTTATCCACGTGTCAATCAAATAAAATGTCGCGAATTGCATATCGCGGACGTTGTTTAACTTCTATAAATATTTTTCCTATATATTCTCCGATCAAACCGATGGACATTAGAATCAGGCTCCCAAGGAACCATATAGATAGTAATATCGAAGCCCATCCGGCCTCAAGTTTGTCAGAATAGAGAATGGAGAAACCAACATAGATTCCGACCAGCAGGTCAATAGCCAGCAGGATCAGACCTATGAAGAAAACCCATCTCATAGGGCGAGCTGAAAAAGAGGTGATTCCGTCAATCGAAAACGAAAGCATTCTGACAAGCGGATATTTTGATTCGCCTGCGGCTCTTTGTTTACGGGCATAGGAGACGGTGTCGCTTTCAAGCCCTAACTGTGGAACAATCCCTCGGAGAAACAGATTTGATTCGCCATATTCGCTCAACAGTTCAAGAGCTCTTTGGCTCATAAGCCTGAAATCTGCATGGTCGTAGATGGTTTCAATGCCCATTTTCCTTTGCAAAGAGTAGAAAGCATGGGCGGTGGTTCGTTTAAACCAAGAGTCAGACGTTCTGTCATCCCTGACTCCGAACACTATTTCTTTGCCTGAAATAAAGCGCCGGACCATCTCGATTATGGCGTCAGTGTCATCCTGAAGATCGGCATCGATGGAAATAGCTGCGTCACAATGGTCTTTTGCGGTCATAAGCCCTGCCAAAAGCGCATACTGATGTCCTCGGTTGTGCGCAAGGGATATTCCTTTGACGCGTCGGTCTCTAAGGTGCAGATCGGAGATGATTTTCCATGTCGCATCCCGGCTTCCGTCATCGCAGCAGAGTATGTAACTGTCTGGAGAAGCTAATGATTGCTGCGCCATGCGGGCTAATATAGCCAGCAGTTTGGGAATAGAAAAAGGCAATACCGCTTCTTCGTTGAAGCAGGGTACAACAATTGCTATGACTGGCGGGGATGGCATATGAATTTTCTGGCAGCTTCGTTAAATGAGATTAAGGAGAGAAGGAGATGAGTAATGAAACCGTGGATTGTTGCCGAAATTAATAGTTGCGGGCAAAGAGTACTCTACGAGCCGAAGGCTTGCCGGTTACCATACAGACGCCCGGTGTTTGATCACCATCCAGAGGAATGCAACGGATAGTGGCTTTTGTTTCCTCTTTGATGCGTTCTTCGGTTTCGGTGGTGCCGTCCCAGTGAGCCAGGATGAATCCTCCCTTTTCAATCTCTTCTTTGAATTCCTCATAAGAGTCGACTGTCCGGGTCATGGATTCTCTGTGGTTTATTGCTTTCTGATAGATGTTTGCCTGAATTTCTTCAAGTAGACCTTTAATATAATCCGCGATTCCTTCCAGCGGGGCAACATGTTTCTCAAGCGTGTCACGGCGCATGACTTCGACTGTGCCGTTTTCGATGTCGCGCGCTCCGATGGCAAGACGCACAGGCACTCCCTTAAGCTCATAATCTGCAAACTTGAAGCCCGGACGCTTGTTTTCAGAGTCATCGTATTTTACGCTGATGCCCATCGCGCGTAGTTCGTTGACTATCGGGTCTACTTTGGCTGAAATTTCAGCGAGCTGATCACTGTTCTTGTAGATAGGTACGATGACCACCTGGATCGGAGCGAGGTGGGGAGGGAGCACAAGCCCGTTGTCATCTGAATGCGTCATGATGAGAGCGCCCATAAGACGGGTTGATACGCCCCAGGAGTTTGCCCATACATATTCAGGCTTGTTGTCTTTGTTGACGAATGTAACGTCAAAGGCCTTAGCGAAATTCTGTCCGAGGTTATGGCTTGTACCGGCCTGAAGGGCTTTTCCATCCTGCATCATGGCCTCAATTGTGTAGGTGTTGAGCGCTCCGGCAAAACGTTCGTTTGCGGTTTTTACACCGATTATGACAGGCATAGCCATATAATCACGCGCAAATTTGGCGTAGATGTTGATCATCTGGACGGTGCGATTTTCCGATTCCTCGGCTGTCGCATGTGCGCAGTGGCCTTCCTGCCAGAGGAATTCGGCAGTACGCAGGAACATACGGGTGCGCATTTCCCAGCGCATCACATTCGCCCACTGGTTGCACAGCACGGGGAGATCGCGATAGCTGTGGATCCAGTTCTTATATGTGCCCCAGATAATAGTTTCAGAAGTAGGGCGCACAATCAGTTCTTCCTCAAGGCGTGCATCAGGGTCTACTACAACACCATTGCCGTTGGGGTCGTTCTTGAGGCGGTAGTGTGTGACAACCGCACATTCTTTGGCAAACCCTTCGACATGCTCGGCTTCGCGGCAGAGGAACGATTTTGGAATGAGAAGCGGGAAGTAGGCGTTCTGTACACCTGTTTCCTTGAACATACGGTCAAGTTCGTGTTGCATTTTTTCCCAAATTGCATAACCGTAGGGCTTGATAACCATACAGCCTCTAACCGCCGACTGCTCTGCGAGATCGGCTTTGACCACGAGCTCATTGTACCACTGCGAGTAGTTTTCGCTGCGTTTGGTCAGATCCTTAAGTTCTTTTGCCATTTTTAATATGTTTCTGTGATAATATATTGCAATTATAATAGTCTGAAAGAGGTAATGACTGTTGCTGCTATTTCAAAAGCTGTCCCTTGCGGGCCAGTGTGATCATTTTCGGTCCTGGGATCATGAAAATCTCTACACGCCGGTTTTCGCGCCGTCCGTCGCGAGTGTCATTTGCCGCAACCGGATCAGTGTCGCCCATTTCGTAAGGGATCACTATCAGATCTTCATTGATGTTGTCAAGCATCCAGTCGTAGATTGAATTGTTGCGCTCATGGGAAAGACGCATATTATACGGAGCCGATCCGGTGTTGTCGGTATGGACGGAATAAACCATTTTCATCATGAACGGATCGGAAAATAATTTCAGTATTGGAGTGAGCCGCGAGGGTGCTGACGGAGATAGAAGAGTGTCGTTCGGGAGAAAAATATCATCAGAAAGGACTGTGACCACAACAACCTCATCGTTTCGGGTCATATCAACGATGTAGTTTTTTTTCGCCAGATCCTGGGCGAGTCTGGTCATGTATGTCTTGATTGCCGCATGCTCGTTTTTCCCAACGGCAGGGGTCAGGATATTCTCATCCAAACTCATATCCATAAAGCGTGTCTCATCATAATCCTTATATGGATCAGTGCTGTTGCTCTTTGCCGAGATCCAACCAGGCATTAAGGCGGCTAAAGCCGATAGAATTATTGACAGATATTTTTTCATATTGGCGAGAATATTTGTTATTGGATGCTTTTAGTCTTCGAAACAATCCAGTGATTGCTCATAGCGTAATTCTGCCATGACGAGCGCCTCAACGTCATCGGGGTTTATCGGAGAGTCGGGGTCCTTAGACAGCATTTTTCTGACATGCTTGATCAGTGCGTTGGTATTGACATCTTCGTCATCCGCTTCGGTGTCGATGTCGAGAAGTCCGTTGTCTTCATACCAATCCCAGATTATGTCGATAATGTTAAGAATCTCATCATCGACATAGAGTTTCGAAGACTCAGGAGAAAGAGCCCCTCGCATTACTTTTATGGCTTGCTTTTCATCGAATTCTTTCATATTGGAATCAGTCGTTTAGTGTCAGTATTTCTGAAGGTATATCTGTGTTGACGGTCTCGTTTTCCAGATCGATGGAGAGAATGAACTCATCGGCCACCGGAATCATCAGCTCTTTGCCGTCAGGCATTTTTACGATAAAGAGAATGTTCTGGGTGGAATCGTTGATATCAGAAATCTCTCCGATAACTCCGTGGGTCATGTCATTGACTTTAAAGCCGATCAGATCAGATGCATAAAAGCCGTCTTCGTCATTGTCATCATCCGGGAGATCGGAGCGAAGTATAAACAGTGGCCGGTTGGCAAGGCTTTGGGCTTTCTCTTCTGAATCTATGCCGTCAATAGTAATCAGAGAAGTATCGGCGGTTTTGGGTCTAACCGTCTGCAGGAAGAATGGAACGAATATCCCGTCAATAGGAACGATGACACATTTGACATCGTTCAGGTCAATGTCGGTGTTAATCGAGACGGAAATTTCGCCTTTTATGCCATGAGGCTTGTTAAAGCGACCTACCTCTGCTATTTCTGATAGTCTGATCACTTGGAGTGGCTTTATGGGTTATATGATGTTTTTTAGAAGAAATTGCTGTGTCTGCTTATCGCTTCTTTTTCTTTTTCCCGCTTGGCGGAGCCACGATTTTGAACTCGTGAAGAACTGTCGTCTCCGGAGAAAGCTGAATCTGACCATGTGAATACTCTGCCAGATCCTTGAAAATCTTTATGTCATCCACGCCATCTGAATTTGCAGCAAGTAGCAGCTTTTTCATGTGGTTGGCAATAAGCAGTACAAGCTCGCTTCGCTCTTCTCCGGGTTCCATGCTGACAGCTTTTGCGATCAATCGTTCCACATCCTTGCCATAGTGACGATAGCGGATATGTTCGGATGTATATGGAATCTTTTGGGGCACTGTATTCAGATTCTCGGCTTTGACAACTTCTGTAGGATAGTCAATATCAAGTCTGAAGTCGCTCATGATGGCGAGATGATCCCACAATTTCTGCTGATAGTTTTCTTCTTCACGCAGTTTGGGGAACAGTTTGCTCATGCAGTTGATTATGGAATGTGCGCAACGAGTGCGTTCATCCCGGTCTTCAATAGTCAGACAATGTTCCACCATCTGATGAATGTTGCGCCCGTACTCAGGCAATTTCAGATGCTTTAATTGTGTATTGTAAGTCAGCATTATATCGGGGTGGTTATGGGCCGTTTCTGGCACCTTTTAATTGAATAACATAAGGATATTCTCTTTCAGCGCCTGTTTGCTGATCAGGGAAATATCCTTATGTGATTAACGTTGGTCCGGTATTACATGTTCATGCCGCCATCTACCTGGATCACCTGACCAGATACATAGCTTGACATGTCAGAAGCAAGGAATGTCGCTACATTAGCGATGTCTTCAACCTGACCGGCGCGACGCAGAGGAATCTTCTGAGCCCATTCTTTGCGCACGTCTTCAGGCAGAGCTGCGGTCATGGCAGTCTCTATGAAGCCAGGGGCAATAGCATTGGCGCGAATGCCGCGTGAACCGACTTCCTGAGCGATGCTCTTGGCCAAAGCGATAAGACCGGCTTTTGATGCTGCATAGTTTGACTGTCCAGCATTTCCATGAACGCCTACTACAGATGCCATATTGATGATTGAACCCTGACGCTGACGCATCATGATAGGGAGAACAGCATGGATGAAGTTGAATGCGCTCTTGAGGTTTACGGCAATGACAGCATCCCACTGGGCTTCGGTCATTCGCATCATCAGACCGTCTTTAGTGATGCCGGCATTGTTGACAAGGATATCAATGTGGCCGAAATCTTCTTTGACTTTGCTGACAACCTCTTCAGTCTGTGCAAAATCAGCAGCGTTAGAGGCATAACCGACAGCGCGCACGCCAAGAGCCTGCAGTTCTTTTTCGGTCGCTTCCATATTTTCGTCGCGATTGAGGTCGGTGAATGCAATGTCAGCACCTTCCTGTGCGAATTTAACGGCGATGCTCTTTCCGATGCCACGGGCGGCGCCGGTGATGAGAGCTACTTTTCCTTCAAGTAATTTCATTTTCTGAATAGTCGTTTGGGTTTACTATATAGTTGATTTAAGTAAGAGCGTATTTAGCACGAAACTGATAACAGACTCCCTGATTCCTGCTGGGGTTATACCCAACTGGCTGAAATTGTCTCTCAGATGGCAATAGTCAATTCCTTGGAAAATCATCTGATATACTTCCGGAAGCAATGATGCCTGAAGAGGATCGAAGATGCCTTTCCCGACTCCCTCGTCAATCATTTCTTTGATGAGTTCCTGTTCTTTGGCTACAGCAAGCAGTCTTATCCGCTCAAGACGTTTATAGTCAAGCGTAAGATATGAAAGCAACTGGCTTGTGGTGGATGTCCGAATGGTTTCTTCCACGATGTCGAAGCGGGCATTCAGAAAACGGCGAAGTTTTTCTTCAGGCTCAAGATCGGAATTGACGATACCACGCAATTTCATGACTATGGCATCGCTCTCCCGCTCAATTACCGCTTCATAGATCTCCCTCTTGTTTTTAAAATAGGTGTAGATAGTGCGCCGCCCCTTGTCAGAAGCAGTGGCAATATCGTTCATTGTTGTCCGTTCAACACCATTGCTGGTGAAAAGCTGATGGGCAACCTCAAGGAGTCTTTCGCGGGTTTTCGACGCCATTGGTAGCTTTGGATATATGTTTTCACCTACAAAGATACGCTAATTATTTCATCAATGGAAAATAATTAAATAATGTTAACGAAAAATTCATATCAATTTTCTTCACCGGAAGCGCTTTTATCGGTGTTTTGCAGCCTCTTGGACGCTTGATCTGAACCGGCGAAGATTCTGGAAAGATGCTTCTCGCGAAAATTCTCCAAAAGTTCCCAAAAGCCCGGCACAAACAGAGTGCCTACAATGGCATTGACAGCCATGCCGAAGACAACGGCTGTGCCCAACGCAATGCGTGAATTAGCTCCGGCTCCGGTGGCGAAAAGCATAGGCAATACGCCGAAAACAAAAGCAAATGCAGTCATCATGATGGGGCGGAAACGAATGACACCAGCATCAGATGCTGCTTGTCTGACAGTCTGGCCGCTTTGGTGGAAGTCGCGTGCATATTCGACTATGAGTATGGCGTTCTTTGCAGAAAGGCCGAGCAGCAGGATTATGCCGATCTGTGTGTAGATTGAAATCGATTGTGACAGAAGCAGACACCCGATCACAGTGCCTAATATCGCCGTAGGCATAGATATGACAACAGCTATCGGATCGGTCCAGCTTTCATATTGTGCTGCGAGAACCAGGACTGTAACGATGACAGCAAACAGCAATACGAATGTTATTGTGGTCCCAGCCTGGGTTTCCTGATAGGCTTCTCCGGTCCAGGCATATGCAAACTGGTCACCTGCGGCTTCATCCAGAATTTCCTCCATCGCCTTTATGGTCTCCTTGCTTGACACATGGCCGGCCGGAGTCCCGGTAATTGAGGCGGTGGTGTACATATTATATCGGCTGACTGTTGACTGTCCGATGGCGGGTTCTATAGATATGAATGAAGAGAACGGTACCATGTTTCCGTTTGCATTGCGCACAGAGAGTCTGCCGAGTTTTCCTATACGGCTACGGGATTCACTGTCAGCACTCAGATTTACCTGATATGTACGCCCGAATTTGACAAAGTCGTTCACATAGCTACCGCCCATGAATTGAGCAAGTGTAGAATATATGTCATCAACAGAGAGTCCGAGCAGTTTGGCTTTGTCACGGTCCACTTTGATTGCATATTGAGGCACACCTGCCTGATATTGGGTGGTGAGTTGTGCGATTCTGTCATCCTTTTTAGCCGCTTCTTTCATTGCTGCCAGTACTTTCTGAAGGGCATCTGCGCCGAGGTTGTTTATGTCGAGTATCTGCATTTGCATCCCGGAGGTCATGCCTAAACCGGGTATGGCAGGAGGATTGATTGAAAATACTATGGGTTCCTGGTAGCTGCCAGCGATTTCACTGACATGAGCCATGATGGCATCCACATCCTGTCCTTTGCCTTTGCGCTGACTCCAGGGTTTGAGGACAACAAATAATGATCCCATATTGGCGCCAGACCCTCCGCCCATCATGGATGAACCTGAAATAGAGATCACATTATCTACTTCAGGTATTTTTTTTATCTGATCTGCCAGGCTTGTCACAATCTTATCCGTCCGGTCCAGCGATGCTCCGGTCGGAAGCTGCACGGATGTCATGAAATAACCCATATCCTCCTGCGGGATATAGCTGGTAGGTAGTTTCATGAATCCCCAGAATGCGAAAAGGCATATAATGACATATATTCCTATGGCGATCAATGGTCTTTGGAGCAAACATCCGATGGCGGATGTGTACTTCTTCATGACATTCCCATATCCTTTGTTAAACCATTTGTAAATAAAGAAATGAGGATTAGGGTCTTCTTTCTTTCTAAGAAAAAGTGCACACATAGCCGGAGTGAATGTCAGAGCGTTAAATCCGGAAAATGCAACAGAGGTTGCGATAGTAAGGGCAAACTGTTTGTAGAGTTCACCTGTGATGCCACTGATAAAAGCGGTAGGAATAAAGACAGATAGCAATACGAGAACCTCGCCTACCACAGGCCCTTGCAGTTCCTTCATTGCTTTCTCCGCGCTTTGTCTTGGCGTGAGTTTCCCTTCCTGCACGAGTCTGGCGCAATCTTCCACTACAACAATTGCATCATCGACCACAATTGCAATCGCAAGTACAAGACCGAATAAAGTCAGGGTGTTTATGGAGAATCCAAGCAGTTTCATTACTGCAAATGTTGCTATCAGTGAAACCGGAATAGCAATCATCGGAATGATTACTGCTCGCCAGCTTTGCAGGAAAATCAGGATGACGATCATCACAATGAGGGTTGTTTCTACGAATGTCACAAGCACTTCGTCGATAGAAGCGTTGACAAACGATGTCGTGTCCATGATCACTTCATAGTGGACTCCATCCGGAAAATATTCAGAAAGCTCATCCATTTTAGCTTTGACCTTTGTTGCGACATCAAGCGCGTTGGCGCCTGGACGCTGCTGCACACCGATCAGCCCGGCTTGCTTGCCGGACACATGTGAGATAGTTGAATAGCTTTCACTGCCTAATTCAACGGTTGCAACATCTTTCAGCCGTAATATCGAACCGTTCGGATCTGTTTTCAAAATGATATTGCCGAATTCTTCAGCAGTCTGCAATTGCCCGTCGGACGTCAAAGTAAATTCAAAATCGACATCGGATGGCGCCGGCGGTGCTCCGACACTGCCTGATGAAACTTCAAGATTCTGGGACTGTATCATTTCGCTGACATCTGAAGGCGTAATGCCGCGGACTCTCATTTTTTCAGGGTCAAGCCACACCCTCATGCTGTATTTGCCGGCTCCGAACGCACCTGCGCCTCCCACACCATCAATTCTTGACAACTCATCGATAATATTGAGCTGTGCGTAATTGGTCAGATACAAGGCGTTGTAGCGGTCGGGGTTATCTCCTTCGAGCGCAATGAAAAGTATGATGTCTGAAGATTCGGCCATGACCGAGACTCCCTGCTCCTTTACAGCTGTAGGAAGAGTGGCTTCGGCTAATGAAATTCGATTCTGGACTTTGACGACAGCATCGTCAAGATTTGTTCCGTTTTCGAAAGTAATGGTCAGGCTGTATGACCCATCGCTTGAGCTCGAACTCATATACATCATGCCCTCGACTCCGTTGATCTGTTCTTCGATCGGAGTTCCGACAACTTCGGCAATGGTTGCTGCATCCGCCCCCGGATAGGATGCTGACACCATAACCGTAGGCGGTGTTATGTCGGGATATTGTGACACAGGCAGGCTTTTGACAGTCATCAACCCAATCAATACCATTATTATGGCGATGACCGTGGCGAAAATCGGACGATCTATGAAGAATCTGGAGAACATAAGTGTGCGTTTAGGAAGATTCGGGACTCAGGTTGTGATTATTTTACAGTTACAGGCTTTACTTTCATGCCGTCAGTGACTTTCAGCATGGCCTTTGTCACATAACGGGAATCGGGGGAGATGCCTGAAAGGATCACTCTAAGAGAATCGTGATAGAGCGGACCAATGGATACAGGTGTGTACACGATCTTGTCTGAATCATTGACAACATAGAGATATTTGCCAAGCTGATCTGTGCTCAAAGCAGAGTCCTTTACCAGTATTGCCTTCTTTAATTTCTTATATGGCAGATTGATCTTGACAAACATTCCGGGGCGGAGTTCATCATATTTGTTATCAATCTTACATTGCAACGCGACAGTCCCGGTTGATGTGTCTACCATAGGAGCCATATATGTTAGATCGCCATAATATCTGTAACCGATGGTGTCTGAAAAACTCAGTTCGACATTTTTCAGTTCAGGCATATTCCGGTAATCATTGTTGTGTAGAAGTTCCAGCAATTTTTCGTCTTCAATTGAAAACTGAGCCGTCAGAGTCGAATTATTGTAGAGAGTAGTAAGGATCACCGGACTCCCTTCTCCGTTGATATATGATCCGACATCATAAGAGGCCGATGTAACATAGCCGGATATAGGGGCGATGACTGTGCAGTATCCTAAGTTTGTCGTGGCGGTCTCCAATGCAGCCTGTGCATTTTTTATATCTGCTTCTGCCTGTCTTAAGTCACTTTCGGCCTGAATGACTTCCATTTTAGAAACCGCATCACTTTCCAGCGCTTTCTTTACTGCATCGTAGTGGCTTTGGGCATAGTCTTTGGAACTTTTTGCCGTAGCGAGTTCAGCCTGCGCCTGCTGCACGGCATCGCGATATTTGCTGGCTTCTATGCGAAAGAGCACAGACCCTTTATTGACGTATTGCCCATTGCTGAAATTTTTGCTAAGCAACTGTCCGCTGACACGACCCACGACATCGACTTTGGCCTCAGGAGTGAAATATCCTGGATAAGTATTGGTCAGAGTCACAGAATCAGTTTCAGGGAATGCCACATCAACTGTTTCCTCAGCATCTTCGTAATTATGGCTATGACTCTTGCTGCAAGATGAAACCAGCATGGTGGCTATAAGGAGTATGCCTGATGATATAAACTTTGTATTCATGTCTTTCGTCTGGTTTTGCGTTTATGGATTATGTTGCGTGTTATTGGGCTGTGATGGAGCCTCCTAATGCTTTGTAAAGATTGATCAGTGACACAAGAGCATCCCCACGGGCTGTTATGAGGGAGTTGGCATATGTCAGTGTATTAATCTGAGCATCTACCACATTGGTGAATGGGGTAAGCCCCTGTTTGTAGAGACTGACTGACAGGTCAAACGATTCTGTGCTTTGTTTCAGACCGTTGGAGTTGCTGTCCATTGTCTGCAGTGAGGCAAGGTATGAACTCATTGCGTTGTCAACTTCATTGACAGCAGTCAGTACAGTCAGGTTGTAATTGTCAATCCCTTCTTCAAGTTGCTCTTTAGCTTCTTGAACTGCATATTTTCTACTGAAGCCATCAAATAGAGTCCATGAAAGGGTAGGAGTGATGGAATATTCAACACTGTTTTTGCCGAAAAGGTCTTTTGCGTTATGAGCGGCAACACCGATTGTGCCTTCCAATGACAGATTGGGGAGATAGTCCTTTTTGGCAATTCCGATTCGGGTTGCATATGACTCAAGCTGAGCTTCGGCCGCTATGATGTCCGGTCTCCTGCGGAGCAGATCTGCGGGAATTCCGGTTGCGACCAAATGGCGATATTGAGGAGGAATGAAAGCTGCTGACAATCGTGGCCGGATGGCATCAGGATAGACACCTAACAAAACAGCAAGCGCGTTGACAGCTTCGTTTAGCGAAGTCTCAAGTTGTGGAATCTGTGCTTCAGTTGAGTAATATACGCTCTCTGCTTGGGTTACATCAAGTTTGGACACAAGGCCTGCTTCAAAACGTGCTTTTGCAATTTCCACTACTTTTGCCTGAGAGGCAAGATGCTCTTTCGTGACAAATATTTTCTCCTGAAATGTCCTCATATTCATATAATAAGTGGCTATGTTGGCGGCGATACTCAACATGGCCCCGTCAAAATCGGCTTTACTTACTTTCAGCAGGCTTTTTTTATCTTTCACTTGAGATGCTATTTTCCCGAATAGATCAATTTCCCAGTTCATCTTAGCTCCAAGCGAAAAATGGCTTGATGTCGATGATGGAACTGAAGATCCTGAAATCGCACCGGCGTTTCGGCTATAGTTATAAGCTCCGCTCAGACCGACAGTCGGATAATAGCCTGACATAGCCTGACGGACTTGTATATTTGCCACGTTGATGCGCTTCACCGCCATACTGACATTGTAATTGTTTTTCAGACCTTCATCAATAAGCGAATCAAGCAGTAGATCGTCAAAGTTTAGCCACCAGTCAGTATCCTCCGGCGGTTCAGATGCAGTGACAGATGTAGAATAATTCCAGCTTGCAGGCATATTCTCATTCAAATAGCCTGTGCTGTTATCCTTTGCGGAAATTCGTGTTGAAGCGCATCCGATTCCACTCAAAATAGTTAAAGCGTAAAATATTTTTCTCATAGTCAAAAATAGTTGAAATTATAACATCCACTATCTGAAAAGGGTTTATTGATTTCAACTTATGACATAAAGAAATAGAATCGGTATTACATGTAATTAACTTTTGTGTGCATTAATGTTGCCCATGCGTGCATTTACCTTTGCCTTTGTAAAAAAACAATAGGCTTATGAGAACAACTAATCCAATTAACTCCACTGACAGACTCTATCTCACAGTCATGATTGGGCGCAGAACATTGGCTACACTTAGCGTCAGTGGAGTCAGTAGCCTCACTGAAGTCTATCGTCATGTATTGAACACAGCTCAGGGGCATAAGGGAGTCATGACATTATATTTGCGCAATAGCACCCAAGGGTGGGTGCAGCAACACACAATGGTCATTAATAATAATCCATCCGCACCCCACAAAGAGCAGCCTGCTGCCAGCTCTTCGTCATACCCGTCTCTGTTCGATCAGGGACTATTTGAATCCTAACAATTCAAAATTGTCCACATATATCTCGGTCACATTACGTTTGATGGCGTTACGGTCTTCCCAGATCCGATAACGAATTTTGCCCTCCACATAAAGACGTGACCCTTTGCGGATATACTTCTCTGCGAATTCAGCAGCTCCATCCCACATGACGATACTGTGCCATTCGGTGCGTTCCGGGACTTTTGATCCGTCAGGCAGTGTGCGCTCCCGTTCGTTTGTCGCCATTCGGAACGAAGCGATAGGCCTCGTCTCAATATAACGTATTTCAGGATCTGTCCCGACATTGCCTATTAATATGACTTTATTGACGCTCACGTTTTCTTCGGATTTTTGTTAGACAATGGCAAAATTAATCATTTTTTAGCGTATATGAAACAAATTTTAACCCCTGTGCGTTTATGTATATGACATAAATAATCTAAATAGTTTCTCAAAACACAAAGATGTATAATATGAAAGGTCTGATTTACGGATTGACACTTTTAGGAGCTTTTTCAATGGTTTCATGTGACGAAACAGCCCGACTGGCAAAAGAACTGCCTGGCAGCTGGGCCGGGACTCCGGAAAATTTCACTGATAATGCATCGGTGACGGCTACGATCATTGAGACAATTGATATTTCCTCAAACCCGGATATGATGCCAAAAGGTGTACATGGCGGCACTTTGACTATTGCCGGGATGCTTTCGGCTAATACTCAGATTGTGGGGCAGCCTGGATTCGTCGAACCACTTGGGCTGACTGTAAGCGGTCGTTCTACAATTAGCGGCACCTGGACTGTGATTGATGACGATGAAGTAGCTGTAAGCCTTGATCCGTCGACCTTGACTGTCAGTGTCGATCCGGACGCAGTAGTGGTAAATGGAGTTATTACTGAAATGAACGGGCCCCGCGTGGATTCAATCAAACCGTCGGTCGCTTCGGCTATCGGACAAAGTCTTAAAATGGCTCTTGTAAACCGTTATTCTGCTATCCGGAAACTGGACGATGTGAAAATCAAAGGGCCGTTGATGAAATTTGAAATAGGCGATACCAATTACGTCTTTACCCGTCAGAGTGCTGCTCAATAAGAAAATTTGCTTATCTTTGCCTGACAATTCAATCTAAAATACACCCTTTGAATGAACAGGAAAGGCAAACTATATTTTCGATACGGCACAATGGGCTCTGCCAAGACTGCTCTGTTGCTGACCACAGCCTATAATTTTGAGGAGAGAAAGATGAAATATGTCTGCCTCAAGCCGGTTGTCGACACCCGTGATCTTACAAACGTTATAAAATCGCGCATTGGAATCCAGCGTGAATGCAAGTGGATCTATCACGAGACAGATCTCTATGAACTCGCTCAGAGTCTTTTTGAGGAGTCTATGGCAGTTATTGACTGGTTTCTGGTTGATGAAGCCCAGTTTCTGACCACAGCGCAGGTCGACCAGCTCTCAAGAGTCGTAGATGACTTTGGCAGTAATGTCATCTGTTATGGGCTTCGTACAGATTTTCAGAGCCACCTTTTCGAAGGGTCGCGCAGACTGTTTGAGATTGCCGATACGATAGATGAGGTAAAATCCACATGCACTTGTGGCCGTAAAACAATTATAAATGCCCGCATAGACCGCAACGGAGATTTTGTTGAAGAAGGAGAACAGGTCGAAATAGGCGGTGATGACAGATATATCGCTGTATGTCGCAAATGTTGGCGCAACAAGAGGATAGAACAGTCCTATCGCTCCATACTTCCGTTCAGGGAGTTGGCCAAAGACTGAAATTCGGGGCCGCAAAAAAGCCTCCTAAACACACTCTGATTTATCATGAAACTGAAACTGATTTCACTGCTGGTAGCTTTTGCAGGACTTGTGCCGGTGGCACAAGCGGCCAATCCGGTTTCTTTGGTTGATGAGACCCTGACGTATGATGTGATTTACAAATGGGGCTTTATAAACAAAGTCGCGGGATATGCCACTATGTCACTTCGTAATGACGGAGATCTCTATCGTGCTTCGGTCTTTGCCGAGAACGCTCCTTGGGCCAACAGCATCTATATGCTGAGAGACACATTGTACTCTACTATGACAAAAGACGGATATTTTCCGGTGTCATATACTTACATAGCGCATGAAAATGGAAAATATAAAAAAGACGTATTGAAATTCTCGCATACAGGAAATACATTTTCAGCAGAAGCAGTCAGGTATAAAAAGCCGGGGAAAGGGAAGCCGATGACAAGTTCAACACTTCATCTTGAAGCCCAGGGAATGACAGTTGACATGCTGAGCTCGTTCTTTTATCTGCGCACTCTCGATTTTCCTAACATGAAGAAAGGACAGAGCGTCACTGTCAATATTTTTTCAGGCTCTAAGAAAGAAAAACTGAAAATAACTTATATGGGAACCCAGACCATTTCTCTCAATGGTGGCAAATTCCCTACTTACTATATAAACTTCACTTTTACACGTAAGGGTGTAGAAAGTTCAGCTCCCATTTCTGGATGGATCTCCACTGATGGGCAACGCATACCGCTCAAGGTGGAAGGGTCACTCCCTGTAGGCAAAGTCCGTGCACTTTACACAGGTCCCAATCCCTGACAAATATGCTCTATTTGTGGCAATAAAAGATATTGGTTTTGAAAAAGACATTATTGGCAATGACAATTGCATCGCAGCTCCTCTCCGCAGCATCGGTTTCGGCAGAGGAGCTTACATATAAGATCGTAGCGACAACCGATGTTCATGGTAACTTTTTTCCGTATAATTTCATTACGCGCACACCGGGAGAAGGCTCCATTGCCAAAGTGGCTTCAAGAGTCCGCTGTCTGCGAGATTCCATCGGTAGTGATCATGTCATACTTCTGGACAACGGAGATATCCTGCAAGGACAGCCGACGGCCTACTATTATAATTTCATAGCCACTGACAGACCACATCCCGTGGCGATGATGCTGAAATCTCTTGGCTATGATGCCGAAACAATTGGCAACCATGACGTAGAGGCCGGTCACGCCGTATATGACCGTTATAAAAATGATCTTGGCCAAATACCACTGCTCGGAGCGAATGTCATAGACATCGCCACCGGTAAGCCTTACTTCAAACCATATCATGTCATAGAGCGTGATGGGATCAAGATTGTAGTGTTCGGACTTCTTACTCCGGCCATCCCTGCGTGGCTCCCTGAAAATCTCTGGAGCGGTCTGAAATTTGAGGATATGGTGGAATCCGCTGCCAGATGGATTCCTGTCATAAAGGTAAAAGAGGCTCCTGATCTAATCGTCGGACTTTTCCACTCCGGTCATGATTCTTCGAAAAAGACCGGTGACTGGATTGAAAACGCTTCTTTGAAAGTAGCAGAAGAAGTGCCGGGTTTTGATATTATATTTATGGGCCATGATCATCAGGTCTATAATTCGGAACAGGTGGCCGATAGCGATGGAAAGTCACCTCTGGTTCTCAATCCCGCCAATAATGCCGTGAATCTGGCCGAAGCAGAGGTTAAATTTACTCTTGACGGCAGAGGGAAGGTATTGGGCAAAAAAATAAGTGGCCGGATTGTCCCGCTTACAGATCTGACTCCTGATTCAGTTTTCATGACTGAATTCAGCAATGTCAAAGAGGAAATTGACAGCTTTGTAAACAGAAAGATAGGTGTTGCCACCGGCGATTTTTCTGTGAGAGATGCATACTTCGGGCCTTCTGCATTTATGGACCTTCTGCATGATCTTCAGCTTGAAATCAGTGGTGCTGACATTTCTTTTGCCGCTCCATTGTCTTTTGATGCGGTTATCTGCAAAGGAGATCTTCATATGAGCGACATGTTTACATTGTACAAATATGAGAATATGCTCTATACAATGGCCATGACAGGTCGGGAGATCAAAAACTATCTTGAGATGAGCTATTCGCTTTGGACATCAGAGATGGCCGATCCGGAAGATCATTTGTTGCTTTTTACAAAAGAGGAGACATCTCCGGCAAAGGGCGATTACGCAAAATTGCAGAATCCTGCCTACAATTTTGATTCTGCCGCCGGCATAATTTATGATGTAGATGTGACCAAGCCACAGGGTGATAAGATTATTATAAAGTCGATGGCTGATGGTAGTCCGTTTGACTTTGACAAAGTATATAAGGTTGCCGTCAATTCCTATCGAGGCAATGGCGGAGGAGATCTGCTGACGAAGGGGGCCGGCATACATCATGAAGATCTGAAATCGCGCATTCTCAAATCTACAGACAAGGACCTGCGTTACTATCTGATAAAACTTCTTGAACAGCGCGGGTCAATAACTCCGAAAATTACATCAGGCTGGAAGTTCATCCCTGAAGAATTGGCCGGACCTGCCGCACGGAAAGACCGCACTGTTTTATTCCCGGATTGATGAAGGTGCGGTTTTTCGGATCTCAAGACCGGAAGTGTCATACATGACCCGCGCATGATTCGTCCGGATAGTTTCCTCATGAATGCAGACACCGCTTCTCTTCTCGATCTTTTTTCGAATCACAGTTCCGTTCTTGAAAACAATGCCATCTTCTTTGGAGAAGAATTCGTTCTCAGCGCAGATATGATATGCCGATTTCTGTTCTTTACTGGCCCTGAGTTCGCCCTGGAGGTATTCTCCATCCGTATATACAAGCAGTTGATATACATTGTCTGTATCATTCCGGAATCTGTAGTCAAGATAATTGTAGACTATACTCGTTTCAGTACCAAACGGTATTTGCCGCTTGTAGTCAGGGAATAGATCAAAGCCGTCATGATGGTGATGCTCCACAATGGTGAGATCCGAATGCAACACCATCCAGTGGATAAGGTTTGTAAACTGGCAGTGTCCGCAACCTATACCTGTTGACGGTTTATTATTTGAAATTGTAAGCCCCACTTTATACTCGTGTCGGGCTGTGTCAGGACCGATGAGATGCCAGAAAGAAAATGGCTCTCCGGGGCGGATTAGGATTCCGTTCACTTTGGGTGCGGAAAGAGCCAGATTGACCGCTTTATTTTCTTGCAACTCCAAGTCTGTATTCCCTAATCTTCTTCGGATGAGGGACGCGTGTTTGTAGATCATGACCGGGAGCTTTTCATAGCTCTTTATTCTTGCAAATCGCTGTCTGCTCAGAGCGTCCTTTATCTTGCGCAGAAAGATGTTCTTCTTGACTGAAATTTGATATGTAAGAGGCGATATTTCACAAAATAGTTTCCGTTTTCCCATGAAGCATTAGAGTGTGTGTAAGGTTCTTTGTCGTTTTACTGGTCATGAATCGATAATTTGGAACGCAGCTTCTCGCCCGGCACTGATTCGCTCAGGATAATGAGCATCACTGTTGATTGCAACTGGTATTCCGGCGGAGACGAGTTTTCTTATTGTGTCAGGTGATGGGAATAATCGTGGGGCGTATGTGGCAATCTGGCTTGGAGCAGCCCCGACCGGAGCTTCCCATGCTTTGGTATTCACTTCTGCTATAATCCCCTTGGCTGCGATTGCGTCGATAACATTGTCGAGATGTTTCTGATACCAGCGTTCCAATTCTATGCCAGGCTTGAAATGTGAAGCATTGAAGCCGATCTTGTCGAAATGCCCGATAATGTCAAAGCCTCCGGCTTCTATCATCTCAAGAGTGCGCTCATAGAATTTGTCAACCACATAGCGGATATCATTGTCAAAATATTTGCTCATTTTGTCAAGAAAATTCTCCGGGCGCCCATCGACATCAATCATCGTTTCTCCGTCAGCAACCGGTATGAAGTGGATTGAACTAAGCTTGTAGTCAAGAGGAAGCGAGGAAAAATAGTCATGTGAAGCACCCCAGGCCTCTCCCAGATAATCAATTTCCATGGAAAGATACAGATTGATCCTGCCGCGATATTCTTCCTTAAGTCGGTTGAATTCAGAGATATATTCCTCAACCTGTGATTGCTCCATATTGCATGGAGAATGGAAAGGAATTGGAGAGTGAGGGGTGAAGCCATAGTGCTTATAGCCTGCTTTCACAGCCGCATCTGCGAAGCGCGCCATATCGGCGCGCCCATCGCAGAATTGAGTGTGTGAATGCAGGTTATAAGATCTCGTTGATGAGATGATTTCCTTAACGGTCATATCGGCTATAATATGGTATACTTTTCAGGTCTGAGCATTGGCAATGCTCGTAGGATGTTTTACTTAGCAGTGGGAGGATTGGCTATGTTCTGTCGCATGTTCGTGTCTGATTCGATATTCTTCATGCGGTAATAGTCCATGATGCCAAGATTCCCTGAAAGAAATGCTTGAGCCATTGCCCGTGGCAACTCGGCTTCAGCTTCAATTACTTTCGCGCGGGCTTCCTGGGCTTTTGCCCGCATCTCCTGTTCGAGAGCTATAGCCATAGCTCGACGTTCCTCGGCCTTGGCCTGGGCAATGCTTTTATCAGCCTGTGCCTGGTCAATTTGAAGAGCCGCTCCAATGTTTTTGCCTATGTCAATGTCTGCTATGTCAATAGAGAGAATCTCAAAAGCAGTACCGGAGTCAAGCCCCTTACGCAATACGAGTTTGGAAATATTGTCAGGATTTTCAAGTACTTGCTTGTGACTTTCAGATGAGCCGATAGAAGAGACAATACCTTCGCCTACACGGGCGAGCACGGTGTCTTCTCCTGCTCCGCCTACAAGCTGCCGGATATTGGCGCGCACTGTTACGCGGGCTATGGCAATGAGCTGGATGCCGTCTTTAGCAACTGCTGTGACGTGAGGAGTTTCAATGACTTTAGGATTCACTGACATCTGTACGGCCTGAAATACGTCTCGGCCGGCAAGATCTATAGCTGTCGCCATTTTGAAGCCAAGATCAATATTTGCTTTTGATGCCGACACCAAGGCATGGACTACCTTCTCTACATTGCCTCCGGCAAGATAGTGGGCTTCAAGATCATCCCGTGACACATCGTTAAGACCAGCCTTGTGAGCTTCGATCAAGGCCCGGACGATGACTGATGCAGGCACTTTTCGTATGCGCATCAGAAAAAGCTGCATCAGTGAGATTCGTACACCGCTGACACGAGCTGAAATCCACAGAAAGAATGGAACATAATAGAAGAAAATGCAGATAATGATCACCAGTGCGATCAGAATCAAAATCAGGGTTACTTCCATAAGCGGTCGGTTTGATTGGTTAGAGAGTAATTTGTTTCAGTAGCGGATTCTTTGGCTTGTGCTGACACAATCATTTGGGAATGTCTGTTGCTTAGACAAGTCTTAGTCCATCACAGCCGTGATAATGCTGTTTTTTATTCTTTTCAGCTCTGCACGGCGGTGATCAAGCCCATTTTCAAGAGTCAGAATTTCATGCTCGACGCTTCTGTCGCCCGCAGCATATGCCTTTCTGAGTTCGGCGAGATGGGCCACGGCATCATCGTAGGCTTTCTGCTCGTCCAGATACTGTCTCATCGCTTCGCGTGCCATGCCGGAGGCGAGATCAGACACTGAAGTTATGATTTTGCCGTTTGGTAATGCAAATTCAAACCTGCGGTTGCTGCCTGATGTTTTTGATAATTCCAGTGATGCGATTTTGTCTCTGAATTTAGAATAATCTCTATCCGGATTCTGAGTCATGCCGATTGATGTGACTTTTGCGTAATCGGCCAGATTTGGGGTGTCTACCGGATAATTGATTCGTAGATCCTGAGGAATGAAGGTGTAGATTGTAACTGAATCTTTCAGCCCGTTTCGGTCTGTGGCCCACCATCCGGCACCGGTCTGCTCGTCTATGGCATACATATAGTCATTGTAAGGCGAGTTGTACGGCATACCGATATTAGATGGTTGCAGAAATCCGTCCTCATCACGGCGTGAAATGAAGATATCCAGATCACCCAATGAATTCTCTCCATCAGCGGCGAAATAGAGAGTTATCCCATCGGCCATCAGGAAGGGGTAACCGACCCAGCTGCCGTTTGAATTGCTGAAAATGGATTTATAATCAAACAAAGCCGCCGGGTTATCCCAGCTTCCGTCGGCCAGGCGGTAAGATTCAAACATTTTCGATTCGCCGTCATTTGCTGATCCATACCAGATCATATCCTCTCCGGATTCCGAAATATATGCAGGAGCCCATAAGCCTGAGATTGATTCAGAATCAAGATACTCTTTCGGGACAATACTCTCGATTTCAAATTCATCAGCCAGTCGGCCGGCGCTCTTGGCAAGTTTGATAAATTTGAAAAATTGATCAGCCGGAACGTTTATACTGTCTACAATCTGGATTTTTTCCACACGGTCAAGCATACTGCGTCCGAGATCTATCCTTGAACGCAGATAGTCAGTCCAGTCAAGAGTTTCATCTCCGTTGCCGTAAGAAAATCCCATATCTTTGGCGGCTTCGTTTTTTGTCCGTTTGGCCAGATATTTGTCAAGATATTCATCGGCTTTGTCAAAATCATATAGGTAGAAGTAACTCTCTGCAATGCCAAGATTACCGGAGTTGCCACCTTTTAGATAGAATGGAATAGCTTCCTGAAAACGGCCGGCATCTTTCAGCAGATCTGCTGCTTTCAGATTTGCTGCCTGATTTCTTGGTGCGTCCTTGGCTGCACTGATAGCCGCCGAAATTTCAGTATTGTCATCCCCTCGGAGCGGGGTTGCCGCTCCGAGTAAGGCTGAAAGGATAACTATATTTTTTAATAGTTTAGTCATATGGTCAGTATATGAAATTCGGTTTGGATGCCCAAATTTAGTAAAATTCGGGCAGATACGCAAACCTCTGTCGTCAGTCTTGTCCGGACAGGGCCTTGTCCATAGCAGCTGCAGCCCGTCGTCCATCGCCCATCGCGAGGATGACTGTCGCACCGCCGCGTACTATATCTCCTCCGGCATATATGTCGTTCAATGATGACTGCATAGTCTCTTCATTGACCACAATTGTGCCTCGACGGGAAATCTCAAGTTCTGGAATCGCATGGGGAATAAGCGGGTTGGGGGAGACTCCGACGCTGACAATCACGAGGTCCACTTCGATTTCGTCAATGGCTCCTTCTATCGGCACCGGTGACCGCCGGCCTGATGCGTCAGGTTCGCCAAGCTCCATGCGCTGCACTCTCATGGCCCGGACGCGGCCTTTGTCATCTGAGAGATATTCCACCGGGTTGCAGAGGGTAATGAATTCTACACCCTCTTCCTGAGCATGGTGTACTTCTTCAACGCGGGCCGGCATTTCTTCAAGGCTTCGGCGATAGACAATCATTGCTTTCTCAGACCCTTGGCGGAGAGCTGTGCGCACAGAATCCATTGCTGTGTTTCCGCCGCCTACCACAGCCACCCGATTGCCTTTCAGCACCGGTGTGTCTTCGCCGGGACGCCCGGCACCCATGAGGTTGATACGTGTAAGATATTCGTTCGACGACATGATGCCGATAAGGTTCTCTCCTGGAATACCCATAAATCGGGGGAGCCCGGCTCCTGATGCCACAAAAATCCCATCGAACCCTAACTCGTGGAGTTGGTCGTAAGAGATTGTCTTCCCGATCACACAGTCTTTGACAAAATCCACTCCTTCAGCGCGGAGAGCATCGATCTCGGCTTCAACAACTGAATTCGGCAGACGGAATTCAGGAATGCCATATTTCAAAACCCCGCCAATTTCATGGAGCGCTTCATAAACTATGACTTCATAGCCTTTTTTGATCATGTCTCCGGCAAATGACAGTCCGGCAGGTCCGGAACCGACCACGGCTATTTTCCGGCCGTTTCTTGCGACTGATGAATCACCATTCGGCTTGATGCCGTTTGCCTGATTGTTCATGCGTTCGAAATCAGCTGCAAAGCGTTCAAGATAACCGATTGCCACGGGCGCCTTTTTCATCTTATTATATATGCAGCGTGATTCACACTGCTTTTCCTGCGGGCAGACACGTCCGCAGACCGCAGGCAGTGCACTGGTCTGTTTCAGAACCGCTGCGGCAGCAAGAAACTCTCCGCGTTCGATATTCTTTATAAACGACGGGATATTGATAGATACCGGACATCCGTGGATGCACTGCGGATCGGGGCAGTCAAGGCATCTTGTGGCCTCGATAATTGCCTGCTCGGCTGAAAGACCTTGGTTTACTTCATGGTTGCACGTGATACGATAGGCTGCGTTCAGCTGAGGCATTATGGTGCGAGGTATTGATGAACGCTGTTTTGCGCTTAATGAATTGCGCTGTTCTTCACGCCACTTTGCATCGCGGCTTGTATTCTGATCCATTTCTGAATAAGGATATTGAGGTTAATATAAGAGGCTGGATTATGGTTGTTGCACAGATGAGTCGCTCTGAAAAAATCAGTTATAGGCTCTCAGACGCATCATCATTTCATCGAAGTCGACTTTATGGGCATCGAATTCAGGACCGTCAATGCAGACAAATTTGGTCTTGCCGTCAACAGTCACTCGGCAGGCGCCACACATACCTGTGCCGTCAACCATAATGGTGTTGAGTGAGACCATAGTCGGAATTTCGTATTTGCGGGTAGTCAGGGCAACGAATTTCATCATCACGGCAGGGCCTATTGCTACGACCTGATCAACTTTTTCTCGTGCGATCACGTCTTCAAGGCCGGCGGTTACAAGGCCTTTCTGTCCTTTTGATCCGTCATCTGTCATTATGATAACTTCATCGCTATACTCAGCAACTTCCTTTTCGAGTATTATCAGTTCAGAAGTCCTTGCCGCCAGAATTGACACCACACGATTGCCGGCTTCTTTCATCGCTTTTACAATTGGGAGCAGCGGCGCAACGCCCACTCCGCCTCCGCAGCAAACCACGGTTCCGACCTTCTCTATATGTGTGGCTTGTCCAAGTGGCCCGACAATGTCTGTCAGGCACTCTTTGGGTTCAAGAGCACAGATCTTGCGTGTGCTTTCTCCGACAGCCTGCACAACCAATGTGATTGAGCCTTTCTTGAGATCAGCATCAGCAATTGTAAGAGGAATGCGCTCGCCCCCATTTCCGGTGCGAACAATTACGAAGTGTCCCGGACGGCGGGAACGGGCTATCAGAGGTGCCTCCACTTCAAGTTTGACTACATTTTCGGAAAAATGCTCTTTCTCAATAATTTTGTACGTTGACATAGAGAATATTGTTGGAGTGATTGGTTTATTGATTTAAGGTTATTCCAAATAGATTATATTGCGGCATTGCCGGATGGTCTGATCCATAGACTTTAGTTTCTCAAGGCGTTCTGTCCAGTTGCCGAATCTGTCATGCTTCAGATACGTGTATGTTCTGACCTCTTCGACACCGTTCATATTATAGCATTGTTCCGTCAGATGCCCGCTTGAATCGTAGGCATAAGTCTGGACCCATTGCTCGTCACCTGAAACGGCCTCGACTCTGACAACCCGACCGGATTTATCATAAAACAGCCTCATTTTTATTGTGGTGTATGTGTCTTCGTCATCTTCAGTAGCCTCAATGAGGGTGATTGATGATATTCGCCCGGCTGAATCGCGTTCGCAGTCTACTTCGTCACCATCAATTTCGATAAGAGAACCATCAGAGTCAAAGGTGTACTCGTTTTGCCATTCAAGACCGGCATCATCCATGACGACGCATAGCGAATCAATCGGTCCGGCCAGGCAAAACATAGGGAGATCGTTGGCCTTGCAGATAAGGCTCATAAAAAATAACAATACGAAACTAACAGACTTCATTATGGAGTTTTGATGACCATTCTTATTTTCTTAGAAAACAAAATTAGTATTTATATCTCAATTAAACGCTAAAAAATACTAATTTTTGAATTGCCAGATGAACTTTTTGTAATTTTGTAATAGAAACACTATGAAAATGTCTGGTAACGATGCCTCAAAATTAAGAGAGCTCAGCGAGTCGCCGGCAGGAAGACTGCTGTGGCGGTATAGCCTCCCTGCTGTGGTTGGCATGTTGGTTATGTCTCTTTATAACATAATTGACCGCATATTCATAGGTCAGGGTGTAGGGCCGGAAGCTATCGCGGGACTGGCCATAACATTCCCGGTTATGAATCTGTCAGCCGCCTTGGGGGTCTTGATCGGCGCCGGAGGATCGGCGCGACTGTCAATATTGCTTGGTGCTAAAAATTATGATGATGCAAGACGCACTTTGTGCAGCTCACTCATACTACTGATGGCAATTGTGTGCTGCTATCTGTGTTGTTTCGCCATATTTATTGACGAGATTCTCATTGCGTTTGGAGCAAGTGAAGTTACACTGCCTTATGCCCGTGAGTTCATGCTGTATATTCTGCCTGGAATGTTCATGACCAACTTCGCTTTTACATTCAATAACTTCATGAGGGCATCAGGCTATCCGGTCAAGGCAATGCTGACAATGCTGATCGGTGCAGGTTGCAATCTGGTACTTGCTCCTATCTTCATATTCTATTTGAAACTGGGTATTAAAGGAGCTGCTATCGCAACGGATATCTCCATGATGATCTCAGCCTTCTTTGTCCTGTCTCATTTTTTCTCAAGGAAAAGCACATTGCACTTTTCCGGAAGCCGTGAAATGTATAGGCTGAAGGCTAAAATAGTACTACCGGTGCTATCCATCGGAGCTGCGCCTTCAGTAGTCAATGCCGCAGCTTGTTTTATAAATGTAATTATAAACAAAAGTCTCTATTTTCATGGCGGGGATATGGCGGTAGCTGCTGCGGGTATATTCACATCTTACACTTCGATGATGACAATGGTTGTTGTCGGCATATGCCAGGGAATGCAACCTATAATAGGCTACAATTATGGTGCCGGACGGCTTGATCGCCTGCGCCGGACATTCTGGCTTGCTGTAGGAGTGTCAACCGTCATTGTGACTACCGGTCAGACAATCGGATTGTTGTTTCCGGAATATATCGGTCGGGCATTTTCAAATGACCCGGCTTTGATCAGCGAGACTGCACGCTGCCTGCATATTTCATTGCTGGCGTTTACGGTTGTCGGATTTCAGGTCGTATCCACTACTCTTTTTCAGTCTATAGGCAAAGCAAAATCTTCCATATTCCTTTCTCTAACGAGGCAGGTACTCTTCCTGATACCTCTTCTGCTTGTTCTTCCGCCACGCATGGGGCTCGATGGAGTCTGGACAGCATTCCCGCTGTCAGACCTCGTTGCGACTATGGTGACAGCCGTGATGGTCTACTATCAACTCGCGCAATTCCGAAAATCAGCAGTGGTGAATGCCGGTTGCTGACCGGCAGAGTAGTAGAGGCGAGGCATATGACAAATCAACAAAAACAAACTTTACACCGTTGTATAAATAATAATGTAGAGTCTGTTGTCATATGAATGTTTCAACTGCGGATTTAAAAGTCAGAGACCGGATAATGAAAATGATGCACCTCGGTGTGGTGATACTGTCTTTGTTGCTTATCACTCTCATTACGCTGGATACATTGCGTAATGTCTCCTTTCTTGCCGATACTACCTATCTGAAAGTTCAGTTTTGGTGTTGCCTGTTCTTTATGGCCGATGTGTTTGTAGAGATGCTTTTTTCGGTTAAAAAGCGCAAATATCTGATAAACCATCTGTTCTTTCTGCTTGTTTCGGTGCCTTATCTGAACATATTGCATTATTTTGATATCCCGCTTGACAATCATGCCGAATATCTGCTGAAATTTGTGCCGATGATCCGCGCGGCTTACGTCTTTACAATAGTTACCGGCGCAACCACCTCGTCAAAGTGGGTCAAGAACATGCTTGCCACTTATCTGATAGTGTTGATAGTCGGTGTTTACTTTTGCTCACTCACATTTTTTGTCGCAGAGAATGGCGTCAATCCGGGAGTTACAGACTATTGGTCATCGCTTTTATGGTCGATCATGAGTCTTACAACTGCCGGATGCTCCATTCATGCGATGACGGTGACCGGGAGGGTCCTTGGAGTCGTGCTATCGGCAGTAGGACTTATATTTTTCCCGATTTTCACTGTGTTTCTGACTAACAGTTATACATCTGAACAAGATGCTGGAGGAACTACATCTGATAAGCAAGGGTGAAAATTGGTCATACATTGTGGCTGAATGTGATTCCGGCCGGTTTTACGCTTTATGGTTTTTCGGATAAATTTTGAGACAACCATCAAAATTTGTACCTTTGTCTGCAACTAACTAAATTCATCACTAAAAAAAGAAACATGCTTAAAAATATTCTTTCAATATCCGGTCGTCCCGGATTGTTCCGCTTGTCAAACCGCGGTAAAAACATGCTGATTGTAGAGTCTATTGCCGATGGTAAGCGCACTCCTGCATATGCCCGTGATAAAGTTATTTCATTGGGCGATATCTCAATTTACACCGATGAAGGAGATGTGCCTCTGTGGGAAGTTCTTGAATCTGTTAAAGTAAAAAGCAATGGCGAGCAGGTTGATATCAAGTCTATCGGCAACGATGCTGCCGTGCGTGAATACTTCGCTGGCATTCTTCCGAATTTTGACCGTGAGAAGGTTTACACTTCAGATATCCGCAAGCTTCTGACTTGGTACAATCAGCTGCTTGCAGGCGGTATCACAGAGTTCAAACCGGAAGAAGCTTCGGAAGAAAACGCAGAACCTGAAGCTTAAAAACCAGCGTGATGCTCAGCAAACAATTTGCAGCGAAAGATAGTGTTGTAGATCTTATAGATTATGACTATAATGTCCTCACTGTCCTCAGTCGTTTCTCACTTCCTCTTGGTTTTGGCAACAAAACCATAGAGGAACTCTGTGAGGAATCAGGCATAAACACCGATTCGTTTTTGTTGATAATAAATTTTCTCCTTTCAGGAGAGATTGACGCCGAGGCGCTACACCGGATTTCTCCGGTTGATGTGGTCTATTTTCTTCACAATTCGCATGACTACTATCTTTCATACAAACTGCCTCACATCCGTGCGAATCTCTGCAATGCTCTTGATGATACACATAGTGATATAAATCCTATAATTGTAAAGTTTTTTGATGACTACACAGATCTTGTCAGAAAGCATTTCAGTTATGAGGAGACCGTGGTATTCCCGTATGTAAAGGATATGTGTGAAGGTCGTCAGTCTGATTATAGTATTGATGTGTTCCGCCGTTCACATGACGATGAGGTTGCAGAAAAGCTTGCCGACCTAAAAAATATCATATTGCGCTACTATTCTACTTCCATGCCGTTCAGAATGTATGATGCCTTGGCGGATATATATAACTGTGAGGAAGATCTGAATTCTCATGCCCATATAGAGAATAATATACTGATCCCTCTTATGACACGAATGGAAAACAATCAGAGCCTATAAAATGATGCGCCATATAAACATCGGACTTCTCCTGCCCTCTGCCATACAGGCATCGGGTATGGCAAGCATATTGCGAAAATTTCAGGATGGGAATGTTACTGTCAAGGATATCAGTGCGTTGAATTATCTTGAGGAGATTGCGGCATTTCATCCGTCGGTACTTATTGTTGATCCGGCTGTTACAGGTATTGACTGGAGTGTGCTGAAAAGTGCATCTTCTCATCCGTTAAAACTGATAGCTTTGCTCTGCCAGCAATATCCTCAGGGTTTGTTGAAGTGGTTTGATTATACATTTTCCATCTATGATCCGGCGGATTCCATCATAGATATAATGCGGCGCAATATAGATTCTGAAGATGCCGATGACCGAGGAAAAGATCTTAGTCCTCGTGAAAAGGAGGTTATAGTGGGAATTGTTAAGGGCTTGTCCAATAAAGAAATTGCATCTGAAATGGGGGTTTCAGTCAATACCGTGATGACGCATCGCCGAAATATAGTTGCCAAACTTCACATCCACACTCCGGCAGGTCTTACAATTTATGCTATTGTGTCAAATCTTGTCAAGCTTGACGAGATAAAGGCTGATATGGGAAGGCTCTAACAGTATCGAAACTGATCAGGCAACACAACTAATAAAAAGGGCCTTTATAAGTAGTCTGAGCTGACGGATTTGCCGGCTTGATCAGTGTGAAAGCGCATGAAAAAAGTCATCACGCAAGGTGCTGCTGTCTGAGAAGACACCGGCTGTTTCAATGGTAGTTGTGGTTGAGTCTTGTTTCTCAACTCCACGCATTTTCATGCACAGATGTTCGCCAGAGCACACAACTATTACACCTTTGGCATTTAGTTTTTCCATTATAATATTGCAGATCTGGGCTGTCATGCGTTCCTGGACTTGCAGACGGCGAGCATAGAAGTCGACGAGTCTTGCGAGTTTACTCAGTCCGATAGTTTTGCCGTCAGGAATATATCCGACTGATACTTTTCCGAAAAACGGCAGAATATGATGTTCGCACAGAGAGTAGAACTCGATATCCTTGACGATTACCATCCGAGAGCCTTCATATGAAAAAACGGCATCATTGATAATGACATCAGGGTCTTGTCGATAGCCGCGAGTGGCATAAACCATAGCTTTTGCCGCGCGCATGGGGGTCTTGACTAATCCCTCGCGGGTAGTGTCTTCGCCTAAAAGTTTCAGTATAGCTTCGTAGTGGGATGCGATTTCCCTGATAGTCTCGTCACTAATTTCAGCAGCCATTGTGTTGTTGTGAATGGTTTATTATTCATGTACTGTCACACGGTCGCGCACCACGCGAATTTCTTTGCTGTAGGCAGGAAATGCCCGGCGAAGTTCATCGGCCGCAGCGTTTGCATCCTGCTGGGTGCGAAAATCTCCCACTTTCAGTCGCCAGTAAGGAGATGTGTACATGACATACGTCTGATACTGCGGAAAACGGGATGATATGATGCGTTGTTTGGAGCGTGCCTCATTTTTGGCGGTACGCGCGTTGTTGTCGCTAAACACTTGTACCCGAAATCCGGCCATGCGTCCGTTGACCGGACGCGCGATTTCTTCTTTTGACTCCTCTTCAACACCTTCGACTGGGAGCAATCGTTTCAGAAGCTCTTCCGGTTGATTGATAACGTTTGATGTGCCGCTTGTGATGTGATCTACAATGGTCACAACCTCGGTTTCAGCAATAGCTGCCGGGGCGGTCAGCAATGCGACAAGCGGAAGCAGGATTTTCTTCATGGCTGATAGTGTTGTTTGACGGAGTGATTGGGTTAAGTAGAAATTCCCGCACGGAAAATGATTGAGCCAAGAGTCGTTCAGATCACGTGCGGGAATATATGTTTAAATCTGATCAGAATGCATTTACAATGCCCATAAATGACGCTGCTTCAAGAGCGGCACCACCGATGAGGCCACCATCTACGTCGGGTTTGGCAAAAAGCTGGGCTGCGTTTGAAGGTTTGCAGCTGCCTCCATAGAGTATCGAGGTGTTGTCTGCGACTTCCTTGCCGTACTTGTCAGCGATAGTCTTGCGGATGAACGCATGCATCTCCTGTGCCTGATCGTCAGTTGCGGTTTTTCCGGTTCCGATGGCCCATACAGGCTCGTAAGCGAGAACGATTTTGCCGAATTCTTCAGCGTCAAGGTTGAAGAGGCCTTCCTCGATCTGGGCTTTTACTACTTCGAAGAAGCTACCGTCTTCTCGCTGTTCGAGAACTTCACCGATGCAAAAAATGGGGGTGAGGTTATTGTCAAGGGCGAGACGCACTTTCTCACGGAGAGTTTCAGAAGTTTCGCCGTAGTACTGACGACGTTCCGAGTGGCCGAGGATCACATAGGTAGCGCCTGTCGAGGCAACCATAGGGGCTGAAATTTCACCGGTGTATGCGCCTGATTTGTGGTCTGCGCAGTTTTCAGCTCCAAGACCAAGCTTGTTTTTGTCAATCACATTATTGATTGATGCAAGGTGAGTGAAAGGAACACAGATGACAACATCGCACTTGGGCTCGGCACCGGCGAGAGCCGCATTGACTTCTTCGGCGAGCTTGATTCCTTCGGGCAGCGTGGTGTTCATTTTCCAGTTGCCTGCTACGATATTTTTTCTCATTTTACCTTAATTAAAATTGGGTTGAAAATTCGCTGACAAAATTAACGATTTCCGATGAATAATTCAAACAGAAATCCAACTTATCTTGTTTCGCTGACACGGCTCTTTCATTTAAGATTTCGTCTCATTCTCGACAAATGTGTTATTTTATAGCGAGAGCAGTACGGGTGGAGAGGCTTTAACCTCTGATTTTCAAGAAAATAAGTGCAATGAAAATTTGGCCAAGTGGCAGATTTTTAGTAACTTTATAGGTGATAATCAAAGAGTTACGCCAAAAAAATGAAGCCACTTGACCAAGTCTGTTCGACTGACGCCTATGCGCCTGATCATACCGCAAAAGTACACAATAAATTTGACACAAGGCGCAGTATCATGGAAGAACTTCGAGCGTTTGCCTCATCCGTGCCGGATTTCCGTAGATTGGACAAAGGCAATTTCCGTCACAGCCTCAACGATATCATCATGCTGATGATACTCGGACGTATGGCCGGATGCATCGGACGAGCCGAGATATTGGAGTTCGGCAGATACAACCTCAACAAATTACACAAAATGGGCCTGTTAAGGAACGGCGTACCATCTGAGGCCACGCTTTGCCGTGTGGAGAACGGCATCAACGATATGGATATGGCCGACAGGATGCAGCAGTTCGCAGACATATTCCTTGAAAGACTTACTTGCGCCAGCCGCATCATTGAAATAATCTGCATTGACGGCAAAGCCGAGCGCGGCACCGTTCAGGAAAACGGGCGAAGCCCGGATATCGTCTCTGCCTATTCGTTCAGCACCGGCATAACAATCGCCACCGAAGCCTGTCAGGAAAAGAGCAACGAGATAAAGGCCATACCGATACTTCTTGATAAAATAGATGTCGCAGGAAAGATTGTCACAGCCGACGCAATGTCTATGCAGAAGGATATTGTCGAGAAAATCAGAAAGAAAGGCGGAGACTTTCTGATAGAACTCAAAGCCAACCAGCCGTCATTGCGATACGGCATTGAGGACAGGCTAGTGGAACACACACCGGTATATTCTTACACCGAAGGTCCCGAACTGGCCCACGGCAGGATAGAGACGAGAACCTACCGCGTATATGACGGACTGGACATTATCGCAGACAAGAAGAAATGGGGCGGAAACATGACCATCATAGAGTATGAATCGTCCACAGTCAAAAAGTCAACAGGAGTACACACCTCAGAAAAACGCCTGTACGTCAGCAGTATGCCTACGCATACTCCGAAGCCAGGAATCTTCGTGCGCAACCATTGGTCAATAGAAAGTATGCACTGGGGGCTGGACTACAATCTTCAGCAGGACAATATAAAACGCAAGTCAACAAGAGCCGCCAGAAACCTCGATACCATACAAAGAATAGTTTACTCGGTGTTCTCAATATGGAAAGGACTTCGCAAGAAACAATCAGATAAGAATAAAGGCATAGCCGAACTGATCAGACATATCTCGATGAGCTTTACCAGACTGATTCGATTTTTAAGTCAAAAGTGAAAAAAATAAGATTTTGATACCAGAATAACTCTTTGATATACAGACATGGAAAAATTACCCGATTCTCAATGAACCGGGTAAGGGAAGATATGCTATTTATTTTAGGTTAAATGAAAGAGCCGTGTTTCGCTGAAGTCTTTGGCCGTCAAATGTCGGCTTCATGTCATAGTTGATTAAGGATTGAAGGATCTTTGATGCCGGAGTCATCTGCGAAAAGCAATATTTTGGAAATGATTTCTGCGGTTTTCGGGTCCTCGTCAAGAAATGGAAGAAAGATGCGCCCACGATTTTGAGTATGGACTGGCAGAACGGCAATCTGTGTTCCGCCTTCCTTGTGGATAGTTCCGCTGCCGAGATGAATGTTGTAACAGCCGAGTTGTCCGCTTACCTTTGCAAAGTTGCCGACCAGACTGACATTACTAATGCCGAACATAGGCAATGTATGACTGACAATGGCACGTCGCATTTCAATGGTAGAATGGCTGGTTTCCGGGTCTACGCCTCCTGCATGGGCCACACTCACGGCAAGGTCAACATCACGCATGATTTCAGAGAATGCGATCGGGGAGACTTCTGAAATTTTCTTGTCTTTGAATGTTCTGCGGTCATGAAATTCGACATATTCCAATGTCGGCGATTCGATGTCAGCGGGTGAAAACCAATCGGCCATTGCATATAGCACAGCTGTCACATTGCTGTTAAAGCATATTTTTTGGAGTCCGTAATCATAGTCTACAGTCCACTGTCGCTTTTTAAGTAGAGCTGCAGCGCGAGACGGCATGATCTGATTGCCGGAATAGCGCATAGATCGGCTTGAATCTTTTTCTTCGGTTGTAGGGATATATAGTTCACGGAACACCTGCTTGAACGGCTGCCTCCACTGATGGTCAAAAACAAAAGACTGATATGCGTTCCATTCTTTGCTGGAAAACAGGTCGAAAGGATGGGCGATGCGAAGACGATTGTCTGCGCTTATGGCATTGATTACACCTTCAGCTGAAATGATTGATGCTCCGTCTTCTCCTGGGAAACCGGTCTGCCCGCTGTCCGTTACAAGCACAAGGCGTGAAAACATTTTCCATATTATAGGGTTTTCTTTAAGGCTGCTGATCTCATACCCGGAAAACTCAGCGGATTCGATCATCGCCTGTTCAAGTAAAGCCCGGCCACGGGAGTGTTGCTCTTTCAATAGTTTATACACTTCTTTCAGATGACTTACATAAGTCTCTTTTTTGAGTCTTGAAGGAATATTTTGCAAAATCTTGCCGTTGCTTTCGCAGATTATCTCAGGTTCACCGTCATCAATAAGCAGTCTTAAGCTGACGCCACCGAAATGTTTTGGGACAAGGTATTTTTCGGCATCTTTAATGAGGGTGGCTTCCATGCTCCATGTCAGACGTGTGGAGTCTCCATAACCTGCCGTGCGGGCGAGATTGTCAAGAGCGAGTTTAACTGCACGTCCCTCGCTCTCTTGACGCTGTGCGCCAAACTGCTTGCTGTCTTTCAGGAATTTGTTAAGAAAAATATAGCGTTCTTTGAGGCCGCTATGTCTGTTGCGCCCCAGAGGTATCAAGCCAAGGGATACTACCAGATCTTTATTTCTTTTCTCTGAAATCTCTTCCATAACTTGTTTTGCTTTCAGATTGCCGAGAAGAGCATCAGAGAGTTTCCGAGAACGACTGTGGCGGTTGCCGTCGGCCACATGTTTTGCCGAGGCATATATAAATTCGTAGCGTTTACGTCCCAATGCCTTGTAGATCTCATGAAACCATGCCGGGTCACAAGCTCCATCAGCAAAGTCGCCAGGTTCTACCGCTGAGTATCTTGAGATGCGCGACTTAGCGCGGTCATCCAGAGTGTCAGCTGTATGAGCCATAAAGTAATATGCACCGCTTGAAAGCCCTTTCCAGCCAATGGCTTCTTCGGTGATTTCCAGCCATCGTCGGGAGAACATCGCTGCTTCAGCAAGTTGTTCGTCTGTAATTCCGGCTGCTTTTGCTTTTCGCTTTAGCTCTTGTGGAGTGTCTGAGTCTGCCGGAGTGCAGGCCTGAAGCAAGGAACTCAGTATTTCACGTTTATTTAGATTGGCATAATATCCTTTGGCTACGGGCTTGTCTTTTCCAAGGGCCTGCAAGATCTGCAATAGCCTGTCGATTCCGCTGATGACTCTGATTTCATATGCCAAAGGAGAAACCGGAGTTTCTGAATCACCCCTTTTCAGCTCGATGTCAAGTATACGCTCAATGGCCTTGTTGATCAGTCTGCATTCGTGACCGCTGAGTGGTGTGAGCTGTTGGGCCCAACGTGGCTTTTCGGCTGCCGGCAAGCATTGTGAAAATTCAGCAATCATGCTCTTTCTCATGGCTCCTGACATCATTTCTTTAAGCATGGCTTCATCTGAAATCGCTCCGAGATTCCATGCGCGGAGATATTCCATGACATTGAGCGGGTTTAGGTAGAAGTTGTTGTCGGTTATGCAGGATTTCGTCTTGCATATTAAATCGTAGCGAGCGGCAAAGGACCGCAGAAACAGGTCATCCGGCATGTCGCTGCTTGATTTTTTGCAGATTGCCATTAGTGTGGCTATCGGCTGGACGTTGTAAATGCAGTGGTCTTGTGGCAATTCCCATGTATGGGCTTTATAGCTCCTTATACATTCATCTGCTTTTATGCGAAGTGCGAAATCCGATATGAAATCGGTCGCGATTTCCAAAATGGCCTGCCCGCAACAGTATTCTTCTGCCAAAGCGGATACTATGTCAATTGCCGAATGAAAGTAAGTGGAGTTTTTAACCGGATTCAGGATGTCAGGATCGAAAACTCGGCCTAATATGCGTTTCAATATTGGATAAAAGGGCTTGTCAGAGACGTTGGAGGTGATTGTTGCAAGCCAAAGACGCAAAATATTTTCCGGAGAGCTGATCTCATTATAGTAAAACTCTTTCCAGACTTCGGGCATGGCAAGAGACTCAAGCCCCAGCTTATATGATTTTAGAACGGTATTGCCTAAGCGTGAAATGTTTCCATAACGATCCGTAAATTCGTAATCGGCATGTTTCTCGATCAAATTGATAATAGCCTGAATCAGTTCTACGGCATGGTTATTTCCTTTTTGCAGGATCTTCTTTAAGATATTTTCATCAGATTTGAAGGTCAGCGCTTTTTCCGAACTGAAATCAGCCGGGCATGTTACGGAGACAGAAATTTTGGCATCGCAGGAATATAGACCGAATCCATTTTTCGGTGTGTATATGTTTTCTTTTGAATCGTTTTCGGCAAAAATGGACTCAAGCAGCACCCGTTCTTTGGATGTTGGATTGGCTATGGCCGAAAGTTCGGGTTTAAGTGCGTTTATGGCTTCGGCTTTCTCGCCTTTAGCAATCCAGTTTTTTAGTATGCTGAGCCCGGCCAGTCTGCGGTCTGCTGATTTGTCTGAAAAAAGACGCCTTACAGAGCTGATGGCTTTGTTGTCAGGGAGTGAACCGAGAATTTCTATAATACATGTGCGCATCGGTGCCGCTTTGAGGCGCAGGTGTGATTCCATTGCAAGATAGTCTTCATCTACCAAATCATTCCAGTCATGCAAATTCCTGACTATCCGGCAGGCTTGATCACGAGCATCGCTGCCTTTGTCAGCCATCATGGCAACGGCGAATTCGACTTGGCGCCGCGTCTGACACCTATATAAAAGATATTTGATGTAAAGCCCTCTGTCGTACGGATCCAGCGAACAAACATAATCAAGCGCCTTTTCTGTATAGTCCGGAGAGGATATCAGCAGTGCCAGTCTGCAAATTTTCTGCGCAATCCGGCTTTTTGTAAGGACTCTGCTGACCCAAGGGAACACATATGGGTCAAAGACCTCTTTGTCTTTGACTGAGGTATACAGAGCTGTCAGCAAAGCAAAGTCAGCTTCAGCATCTTCTCTGGAGTCAAAATAAAAGCTGAGGTCTGGGATTCGCATGTCATTTTCATTTGCTCTCAGATAGAGTTGAAAACGTGTGTCCCTCAGATACATGTCAAGAAGTCCTGCTATTACTTTGTGGTCTTGAGATCGGACACGAAGTGCGAGAGATGTCATTTCGTTTATTAATTCGACATCCTGAAGATATCCAATAAACAAAGCAGCTGCTTCTGCAATATGGGCAGGGGAGTGCTCAAGCAACTCTCTGACAGGCAGCTTCACGCTGTCTGTGTCAAAGAATGCCATAGCCCACAGCGCTAAGTAAACAGTCATGGGGTCATCACAGCCAATCGCTTTCGCTGCATTATCACGGTCTGATATAAGATGGGATACGAGCGTGAAGAATTTTTCTGTTATACGTTCTGATGCTTCCTGATCTCCAAATCCCGTTGCCACGGCAAGCCCTCTTTTTATAGCTGAAAACCGCTGAAGATTATTGTCTATTATAATCTTCAGTAGATATATGAAACTTTCCGGTTGACCTTCATCCATAGTCTCTACTATAGCTTGCCGGAGCCCTTCCTGCATACGTGCGGCAAGCAGCAATCTGCCCTCAAGTTCTAACAATTCGTGATTGCCACTTAGAGAGATAGCTCGGAAATGATCAAAATACATGCGATTGGCATTATTTTCCGATATCATGGCTTCGGTCAGATAGTCGATACACTCCCTGTCTCCAATCGAGATTTTTGCTGCAAGCCAGCTGTCAATGTCGATTATGGTGGAAAATTCCTGTTGTTCATCAGGTGTTCGCCCTTTACGTAGGATCTGAGCAGTTGAAAACCCGGTAGCTTTGAGCAATACAAACTGGCGTAGAGCCTGCGCTATTTTGCAAATGTGGAGGCTGATACGAGCGGAACGCAAGGAATGTCGGGTATAGCCTGTGGTATATGGAGCTTTGGCTTCAAGTCTGATATACTCTCCGAAGAGGTCTGTCCACTCTTTACAGGAGGCAGGGCCATCCAAGCTGCTGCCAAACAGATAGTCTATTGCAGGACGTAATCCCCATTCGAGAAACTCCAATGTATTCCAGACCACGCGCTGTTTAAAGTAGCTGTGCAATGCTGTTTCGAAGTGCGACTCATGGCACGTCTGATCGATATCATTGAAAAAATGCCTGAGAAGTTCATGTGCTTCGCCGGATAGATTGCGAGTGTTGTTTAACCCGCTTCTCAATTTTTCAATATAGGACACACAAAGGTCGTTGTAGCTGTTGTTCCAATGAATTCTCATAAGTTTGATGCTTTTTTACCACATTCTGCCTGATAGCATGGTTAGGCGTATTATTGTAAGGGTGTCTCCCTCGGCGATTTCGACTTGACTTTCATTCGAACCGAGTTGGCTCCCGTTGAGGAAGATCTTGAAAATGCCGTCTTCATGGCATTGCAGGGCATTGGCTATGGCTTTTTCAGGATCTTCCTTTCTGTTATTATAGATAAGTCCGAATGCAATGCGACCTGCTTCTGCAAGATTATTAACCTGATCTTCAGTCATCGGGGCTACCTGGTAGTCGGCGTCTGGATCAGCCGGGACATCATCAATGCGATCGTTGTATGCCGATACTATAATGCGCACAAGCGAACTGATCAATTCGCCTGTGGTATTCAGTCCGGCAGGAAGTTCTATGGGGCAGGGCACTATTGCTTGCCGCGTACGGCCCGGCCTTTTTTGCTGCAGATATATTTTCATGATAGGTGATTCTGTCGCCATTCCGGCAGGGTGAAACACTATGTTTTGTTCTCCGGTGGAAATTCCGGTGTTTGGGCGAAGTTACAAAATAAATTGTTAGTTTGAACGATATTTCGTGGAAAATCGGTAAATTTGCAGCATATTGTAATCACTCATTATCATTTATTAGATCCAGATGACAAAGATTGGAAGCAAGTGGACCAAAAGCGGTCGCAAAGCCATGCTCCTTGGCAGTGGCGAGTTAGGTAAAGAGGTGGCAATCGAACTCCAGCGCATGGGAGTGGAGGTTGTCGCTTGTGACAAGTATGCCAATGCTCCCGCCATGCACGTAGCCGACAGAAGTCGTGTGTTCAGCATGCTTGATGCCGATGCGCTGCGTGCTGCGATAATAGAGGAACAGCCTGATCATATAATTCCCGAAGTAGAGGCTATTGCTACTCCGGTATTGGTTGGACTTGAAGAAAAGGGGTTTCACGTTACTCCAACTGCAAAAGCGGCCCTGCTGACCATGAACCGAGAGGGAATACGCCGATTGGCTGCTGAAGGACTTGGAGTGAAGACCTCGCCATATCGTTTCGCGTCTGATTTTGAGGAATTCAAGGCTGCCGTAGAAGCTATTGGCATTCCATGCGTTGTGAAACCGATCATGTCATCAAGCGGTCATGGTCAAAGTGTAATTAAAACAGCAGAAGATATTGAAAAATCTTGGAAGATCGCCCAAGAAGGAGGCCGCGCTGGAGCAGGACGTGTCATAGTGGAAGGTTTTGTAAAATTTGATTATGAAATCACACTGCTTACAGTGCGTTCTGTTGCCGGCACTTCGTTCTGCGAACCAATTGGGCATATTCAGGTAGATGGTGATTACCGTTATTCCTGGCAGCCTCAGCCGATGGATTCCGCGGCCAAGGAGGCTGCTCAGGAAATCGCCCGTAAAGTGACTGATGCGCTTGGCGGATATGGCATTTTTGGCGTTGAGCTGTTTGTTTGTGGTGATGAAGTGATTTTCAGCGAGGTTTCTCCGCGTCCGCATGACACAGGCATGGTAACCATGATTTCACAAGATCTTAGCGAGTTTGCCCTCCACGCACGTGCACTGACCGGTCTGCCCGTTCCGGAAATACGTTTCCTCGGCCCGTCGGCCTCTCGTGCGGTCGTGGTTGAAGGTGACAGTACTGAGGTTATTATGGATAATCTGGAAAAAGTTCTTGAAGAGCCCGGTGTGCAGATGCGTATATTCGGCAAGCCCGAAGTCAAAGGTCATCGCCGCATGGGCGTGATACTCGCCACCGCAGACTCAGTAGAAGAAGCAAGAGCAAAAGCGGAACGAGCATATGACAAACTTAATGTTCAGATTCTTTAACGCATCAGGTCGATTCGGCAAAACTCAAGTATTTGCCGTTCTGATGATTTTTGCAAACCTCCTTGTGGCCGGCAGTGAGACTATCGGCCGCAGGGAGGTTGCTTCAATGCTCAAGACTCTTGACTCGGAGCTTGAGAATCGCGAGGTGTATATATCCAGGCGTCGCACGTCTATTGACTCCCTCAAGAACGTGCTGAAATGCAGCTCGATCTCTTCTGACGATCGCTTGTCTACGCTCCTGATGCTTGGTGATATGTATAATGCTTATAATACGGATTCTGCTGTTTCCATCTATGATAAAGGGGCTAGTCTGGCACGTGATCTGAAACAGGATTCTGTAGCAGTGCGCTTTGAATTGAGGCGTCTGACCTATCTGCCGCTTCTGGCGTTTATCAGTCAGGCTGAGGACGAGCTCTCGCGGATTGATTTCAGGTCACTTCCCAAGGGTCTTCAGGAAGAGTATTTCGATGCTGCACGGCAGATGTATTTCTATATTGCAGCTTACTATGTTAATTATCCGGATGTATATGACCGATATATGGCCAAATCTCATGATGCCCAAAAGTCATTGATCGGGCACCTGGAGGAAGGATCTCCGCGATATATGTTGAATATGGGCGAATACTACTATTATAATAAAGAGTATTCCAAAACCCAGGCACTTGCGATGCTGCTGATTGATCAGTTGCAACCGGAGGACAATCTCTATGCGCGAGCCTGTCATCTGCTCGCCGAAATATCAAAGGCGAGAGGGGAGCATTATGCTTATGAATACTATTTGGCGTTGTCAGCTATTGCAGACACCCGTGGTGCTACTCTTGAAGTGGCATCCCTACAGGAGCTTGGCAAGACTATTTATCTCAATGGCGATGTGCAGCATGCTTATGACTATCTTTCCGTAGCCTTGTCAGATGCGGTAGAGTGCAATGCTCCATTGCGCATACTGCAGTCTTCGCAAGTGTTGCCGATAATCGAAAGAGCCCAAAAAGCAGAAATCAGGAGTGCCCACATAAGACTGTATGTCATTATGGTGGTTATGGCGGTTTTGTTGATGATACTTGCTATTACGCTTTATGTGCTCCATCGAAAAAATCGGCAGATGAATCGCATGGCGCTACGGCTGGAAGAAGCCAATAGCACTAAAGATGTATATATATCGCAATTTTTGAACTTGTGTTCGATATACATGGACAAACTGACGCAATTCAACAAGATGGTCAACCGAAAAATAACCACCGGAAAGGTTGATGATCTACTCAAAATAACCAAACAAGGCAAATATATTGAAGAGCACTCAAAAGAGTTCTATGATGTGTTTGATGATGCATTTCTCCATATATATCCAAACTTTGTAGCAGAGGTCAACAAGCTTCTTCGCCCAGAGGAGCAAATTGTATTGCGCGAAGGCGAAAAACTCAACACCGACTTGCGCATTATCGCATTCATGAGACTTGGAATAGAGGAAAGTTCGCGTATCGCTCAAATGATGAACTATTCGGTATACACCATTTATACATATCGCAACAAACTTAAGAATAGAGCTATCTCAAGAGAGACATTTGAGGGTGATCTAATGAATATAAAATCTGTTTCATGACTTGAAAAAGGGGTATCATTTGTTGCACATAAATATACAAAACGATATATTTTATCTCAATTAGAGCACATAACATTCTATATTTTTATTTATTGCAAAGTATGTATTCTGCTGATTATCAATGCAGGAATATCTAAATTTACTTTATAAAGCCTCAATTTAACCATTGATGTATTGCGTGTGCCTCAGAATAGATATAATTTTGCAATGTGAGAAAGCCTCAGCCGAGAGTAATCTCCCTCGGTTTTCTCCATCTCATGAATATCGAAATTAATCAATGATTTTTAGTTTTAGGGTTAGTATAGATTGTTAGTATCTTAGCGTAAAATCATTAGTTATATGAGAAGAATTGCATAATAGTAAATGTGTTTTTATGTTAGGTTTGTAGAGTCTTATTGCTAAGACAACAACACGACTTCTCTGGGAAGAGAGGTCGTGTTGTGGTTTATATGAATTGGGATGTAGCTGAGAAGTTTGTGGAATTGATTTGTGGATAAGCAAAAATTTAACTAATTTCGCGTGATATTAATTTATGTAGTATAATCGCGATGTTTGCTCCGTTTTCGCTTAATTTAAAAGGCTGTCTCCATGTTTATAACCGTCCGCAAGTGATGGGGATAGTAAACGTCACGCCCGATTCCTTTTATAGTGGCTCACGCACAATGGATGAAACTGAAATAGGTCTGCGCATAGAGTCAATGATTGAGGATGGTGTCGATTTTATTGATATTGGGGCTTATTCATCGCGGCCGGGTGCTGGTGACATCTCTCCTCAAGAAGAAATGAACCGCTTGCGCAAGGGGATGGCAGTACTGCGAGGCATAGCGCCTGAAATCCCGGTTTCGGTTGATACTTTTCGCGCAGATGTGGCTAAGGCTGCCATAGAAGAGATGGGCGCTGATATCATTAATGATATATCCGGAGGAGCGCTGGATTCCAATATGTTCGACATGGTAGCCCGGTTAAAAACTCCGTATATACTCATGCACATGCGCGGAACGCCGGCAACCATGCAGCAGTTTACAGCATATGCTGATGTAGTGGCCGATGTGGTTTCGGATCTTTCGGTCAAGTTGCGCCAGTTAAGGCTTGCCGGAGTGGCTGATGTGATTGTTGATCCGGGGTTTGGCTTTAGCAAAAACCTTGAACAAAACTTCAAACTGATGAATGATCTGTCCGCCTTTTCCGTGCTTGACTGTCCTGTACTTGTCGGTATATCCAGAAAATCGATGATAACAAAGAGTTTAAATATAGAACCATCTGACGCTCTTGCACCAACAGTTGCCCTTGATGCTATAGCTTTGACTAAAGGAGCGTCTTTCATTCGTGTCCACGATGTACGCGAAGCCGCTCAGACTGTAACTCTCTTTAGTTTGCTCAATTCTTAAAAATACATTTGTATGATTCAGTTTGGCATCAAGGATGCGTTTGATATAGCCATAGTGGCGCTTCTGCTTTTTTATCTTTATAGGATAATGAAAGAGAGCGGCACATTGAATATATTTTTCGGTGTGCTGGCATTTATAATAGTATGGGTGCTGACATCACAGATTATAGAACTTAAGCTTCTTGGTTCTATTCTCGATCAGTTTATGGGGATAGGCCTTTTGGTACTTGTGATTTTGTTTCAGGATCAGATAAAGCGTTTCCTTGTTGAACTTGGCGATCATAAGCGCTGGAGGTTTCTTAAAAATTTATTCCGGCATGAAAAACATAACTCATCTGCAGATACCCGCAAGTATGTGCTCCCGATTGTTTATGCATGCATGAATATGTCCAAAACCAAAACCGGCGCACTTATAGTAATCCGGCAGGAAATACCATTAGAGTCATATGAAAAGAGTGGCGACATTATTGATGCTGATATCAATTCGCGTCTGATTGAGAATATCTTCTTTAAGAATTCTCCATTGCATGACGGAGCGATGATAATTGATCACGATCGTATCAGAAGTGCCGGATGTATTCTTCCGGTCAGTCATGACCGAAACGTACCGAGGGCTTTGGGGCTGCGCCATCGCTCGGCTCTTGGTATTTCGCAGGCAACAGATGCTTTTGCGATAGTCGTATCGGAAGAGACCGGCAATATTTCAGTAGCTCACAGGGGGGCGCTTACAACCCGCCTGAGCTCCACAGAGCTCGAAAATCGCCTTTCTCAGATAATGACCAGTGACAAGTAGCCCCCTATTAATCGCGCATAAAGAGCCGACACCGAGTAATTAAGCCATATTTGAGGACTTGCATTTGTTAAATTCCGATCTTTTTAGTAATTTTGTGTGGTAAAATAATAACGAAAAATAACTATAGAACATATAATCATGTCAGAAGACAAAGAACGCGAATCAGAAGTTTATAGCGCGAGCAATATTCAGGTGCTTGAGGGCTTGGAAGCCGTTAGAAAGCGCCCGGCCATGTATATTGGCGACATCAGTTTCAAGGGATTGCATCATCTGGTTTATGAGGTGGTCGACAACTCTATTGACGAAGCCCTCGCCGGCTATGCAAGTCATATAGAGGTGACTATAAATGCCGACAATTCAATTACCGTTGTTGACAACGGGCGAGGCATCCCTGTCGATATGCATGAAAAGGAGCACAAAAGTGCCCTTGAGGTAGTTCTGACAGTCCTTCATGCTGGCGGTAAATTCGATAAAGGCTCCTACAAAGTATCAGGCGGTCTGCACGGTGTAGGCGTCTCTTGTGTGAACGCGCTTTCGTCTTATCTCAGAGCGGAAGTGCGTCGTAACGGAAAGGTTTATATGCAGGAATACGCTTATGGCAAACCCACTTGTGAACTTACTGTCATCGGAGACACCGACTCAACCGGTACATCTGTTACGTTCCGTCCGGATACAAGTATTTTTACCGTGTCGGAATATGATTATGATACATTGGCCAACCGCCTGAGGGATCTTGCATTCCTGAATGCAGGCATAACCCTTACGCTTACTGACATGCGTAAAGTTGATGAGGCCGGAAATCCGCGCCGTGAGGTCTTCTATTCCCGCGATGGACTTCGCGAATTCGTACAGTATCTTGATTCTAACAAAGAATCTCTGATCAATGATGTGATACATCTCAACACCGAGCGCCAGGGTATTCCCGTGGAAGTAGCTCTTACATACAATACCACATTCAATGAGAATGTGTATTCGTTTGTGAACAATATCCACACGATTGAAGGCGGTACACACCAGACCGGCTTCCGCCGTGGCCTTACGACTACTCTAAAAAAATACGCCGAAGACAACAAGCTTCTTGAAAAAGTTAAGATTGAAGTTTCCGGCGATGACTTCCGTGAAGGTCTGACGGCTGTGATTTCCGTGAAAGTGATGGAACCTCAGTTCGAGGGACAAACCAAGACCAAGCTTGGCAACAGTGAGGTTCAGGGTGCTGTTTCGGCTGCTGTCAGCGAAGCTCTCCGATATTATCTTGAAGAGCATCCGCGTCAGGCAAAGGTTATTGTTGACAAAATTGTACTTGCAGCTCAGGCCCGTCATGCAGCTTTGAATGCCCGTCAGAAAATTCAGCGCAAATCACCCCTTTCGGGAGGAGGTCTGCCTGGTAAGCTCTCTGACTGTTCTTCACGTCATGCCGAAGACTGTGAACTGTTCCTTGTCGAAGGTGATTCGGCCGGCGGTACCGCCAAGCAGGGCCGAAACCGTACATTTCAGGCTATTCTTCCTTTGCGAGGCAAGATTCTGAACGTTGAGAAAGCTATGGATCATAAGATTCTTGACAATCAGGAAATAACAAGCCTCTACCGCGCAATGCGAGTAACTATCGGAACTGAAGATGATCCTATGGCCATCAATATCTCACGCCTTGCCTATCACAAGATAATCATCATGACTGATGCCGATGTCGACGGTAGTCATATAGCGACGCTGCTGATGACATTCTTCTTCCGCCGCATGCGCCCGATTATCGAACAGGGATATCTCTATCTGGCAACACCGCCGCTGTATAAATGTACCCGTGGAAAAGCAGAAGAATACTGCTGGACAGAAGCCCAGGTTCAACAATTTATCGCTGTCAATGGAGAAAAAACCAAAGTTCAGCGTTATAAAGGATTAGGAGAGATGAGTGCGGAAGAACTCCGTGACACCACAATGGATCCTGAACAGCGCCTCTTGAAACAAGTGACAATAAGTGATGCTGTTGAAGCAGACCGTATTTTCTCAATGCTCATGGGCGAAGACGTAGGTCCGCGTCGTGATTTCATCGAGTCAAACGCCAATTACGCAAATATTGACGCCTGATGCAGTCCTGAGTCTCCTATTGTATCAATTCTAATTTCTATATACCTCTTAATTTTCAACTACTATGGCTCAATCAGCAAAAGCTGCAAGCTCAAAAAGCAACATTGCCCTCGCGAAGAAGGTGATGGACTTTGTTATGCAGCAGAAGAACAACACATATAATTATAAGCAAGTTGCCCATGCTATAGGGGCTAAAACCGCAGTTCAGCAGCGCAACATAGCTTTGCAGCTGGTTGAAATGGCATTCAACGGCGAAATCATAGAGGTTTCGCCGGGTAAATACAAATCTCCACAGCGTGGCAATGAAGCTATTGGTGTGTTTGTCCGTCGTAGTAATGGGAAAAATTCTGTAATTACTGATTCTGATGGCGAGACTATTTTCGTGGCTGAACGCAATTCGATGCATGCTCTGAATGGCGATAGAGTGAAAGTCAATATCGCAGCTCATCGAAGAGGTGCCGAGCCTGAAGCAGAGGTCATAGAAATAATTGAGAAAAAGGAGCAGACGTTCATCGGGACTCTGAAAGTCGACAAGCACTTCGGTTATCTTTTGACAGATTCCAAATATCTGGCTACAGATATTTTTATCCCGAAGGCAAAGCTTAAAAGCGGCAAGACCGGAGATAAAGCTGTGGTGCGGATCACGGAATGGAAAGACGATTTCAAAAATCCAAGCGGAGAGGTTGTCGATATCCTCGGCAAGGCAGGGGAGAACAACACCGAGATCCATGCCATTCTCGCTGAATTTGGATTGCCTTACAAATATCCGTCAACTGTAGAAAAGGCTGCGGATAAAATCGGAGCCGGAATAACAGAGGAAGTCGTAGCGCAGCGTATCGATATGCGTGACGTTCTCACATTCACCATTGACCCGGCTGATGCAAAGGATTTTGATGACGCGCTTTCATTCAGACGTCTCTCGAACGGACATTATGAGATCGGTGTTCATATCGCAGACGTGACCCATTATGTACATCCCGATACGATTATAGACCGCGAGGCGCAAAAACGTGCCACTTCAGTTTATCTGGTTGACCGTGTCGTGCCGATGTTGCCTGAACACTTGTGCAACGGCATATGCTCGTTGCGTCCGAATGAAGACAAACTGGCATTCTCGGTGATCTTCCATATGGATGACGACGGCAAGGTGCTTACATCGAAAATTGCCCGTACCGTGATCAGATCAGATCGTCGATTCTCTTATGAAGAAGCTCAGAATGTGATTGAAACCGGTCTTGGTGATTGTGTCGAAGCCATTAAGAAACTTGATGAACTGGCCAAGATACTTCGCCGGCAGCGTTATGAGAACGGTTCTGTTGAATTTGACAGAGCGGAAGTGAAATTCCATATTGATGAAGCCGGCAAACCTCTGGGTGTATTCTTCAAAGTTTCTAAAGACGCCAACAAACTAATTGAAGAATTCATGCTGCTTGCCAACCGCACAGTCGCTACATTTGTCGGCAAACCGCAGGGCAAGAAAAAAGCCAAGGCATTTGTCTATCGAGTGCATGATGTCCCTGATCCGTCCCGTCTGGCTGATCTTGCCGCAATTGCCAGAACATTCGGCTACAAAATCAAAGCATCGGGAACCCCCAAGGAGATCAACCGTTCGATTAACCGTATGCTTGCGGAGGTGAAGGGTAGAGGAGAGGAAAATTATCTGTCGACTCTTGCCATACGCTCAATGGCTAAGGCTATTTACACCACTGACAATATCGGTCATTACGGACTTGGATTTGAATATTATACACATTTTACATCTCCTATACGCCGTTATCCTGACATGATGGTTCATCGCCTGCTTGACCGTTATCTCGCAGGTGGCCGTAGCGTAAATCTTCAGAAACTTGAAGATCAATGCAAACACTCCAGTGAAATGGAGCAGCTTGCTGCTACAGCCGAACGCTCGTCTATCAAATACAAGCAGGTTGAATACATGCAGGAACATATCGGAGATAAATTTTCCGGCATTATCTCCGGCGTGACCGAATGGGGCCTTTATGTAGAACTCAACGACAATCTTTGCGAAGGTCTTGTGCCGATGCGTGATCTGGCAGACGATTACTATGATTTTGACGAGAAAAACCATTGTCTGGTAGGCCGTAGGCATAACCATCGTTATCGTCTTGGTGACAATGTGGATATTCGGGTGGCACGCGCCGACCTGGAGAAAAAGCAACTAGACTTCGTGTTGCTCGATGACAATGGCAATGCCTTGCGCAAAAGCGACAAAGAAGATGATATGGGCTCCAAAGTCTCAGTGGCCGAAGCTCTGACACAGCATGGCAAGAAAAAACGCCGCCGCAAATAATGCGGCATCAAAAAACTTGCCACTACACCACCTTGGATCAAGATTTAGAGAACTTGTTTTATGAAAGAATTTGACGAATATATTTCGATTGTCAACAAAGCGATTGAAAACTTGAAGCTTCCGGCCAACCCGGCCGGACTATATGATCCGATACATTACACTCTGGATTGTGGCGGCAAACGATTACGCCCGGTAATGGCGTTGGCAGCCTGTGAGGCTATGGGAAAAGATCCCATGACGGCTATTCATCAAGCAGTTGCTATCGAAATGTTCCACAATTTCACTCTTCTGCATGATGATGTCATGGATAATGCGGATGTCAGGCGCGGTCGTCCGACTGTTCACAGAAAGTGGGACGAAGAGACTGCAATTCTTTCAGGTGATGCAATGCTGACCACATCGACAATGCTGTTGGCTATAAAGGCGGGTGAAAACCTTGCCTCCGCCTTGGATCTGTTCAACGGAACTGCCATGAATATCTATGAAGGGCAGCAACTTGACATGGATTTTGAAAAGCGCCTTGATGTCTCGATAGAGGAATACATGGAAATGATCCGCCTGAAGACCTCTGTATTGCTTGGCTGCGCATGCGGCATGGGCGCATTGATGGCCCAGACTCCGTTTGAAACCCAGCTGCAATTTTTTAACTATGGCGTGAATCTCGGTCTTGCCTTCCAGCTTCAGGATGACTATCTTGACACATATGGAGATCCCAAGACTTTCGGCAAAGCAATTGGCGGAGACATCCTCAATGATAAGAAGACCTGGCTGCTGATAATGGCCTTGAAAGAAGATCAGACGGGAGAAGTCAGAAATTTGATAGGCAGCGATGTGCCGGCAGAAGAAAAAATAAACAAGGTAAGAGCTGTATATGACCGTCTTGGCTTGCCGGAACGAATACATGAATTGATACGGGCTTATATTGATACGGCGATATCATGTCTGGACCAGCTCCCGATCCCACCTGACGCACGGGCATTTTTCATTGATCTCGCTCTGAAATCAGCGACACGCAATAAGTAGGTTGTATGTTTGTAGACACTCATACTCATCTGTATCTTGACGATTTTTTGCCGTCGCGTGAAACTATTGTAGAAAATGCTTTTGCTGCCGGCGTAGAGAAGCTGATCTTCCCGAATGTAGATCTGACCACTATCGGTCCGATGAACGATCTGCGAGATCGTTTCCCAGACAAAATTTTTATGGCTATGGGGCTTCATCCGACTGAAATAGGGGCGGCTTGGGAAGCAGATCTTGCAAAAATTGAATCAGAACTGTCAGCCTCGATTGAAAAATATGTGGCGATAGGGGAGATCGGAATTGACCTTTATTGGGATCGCTCTTATCGCGAGCAGCAGCTGATAGCCTTTAGCCGCCAGGTTGATTGGGCTATAAGTCGTGACCTTCCGGTAATAATCCATTGCCGGGACGGACTGGATGAGATTTTGACTGTGCTGACTGAAAAAGCCGGTAAAGTGCGTGGGGTATTTCACAGTTTCGGAGGAACAGCAGAAGACGTAAGACGTATTCGAGAGACCGGAGATTTTTATTTTGGAATCAACGGCATTGTTACTTTTAAAAACTCGAAACTTGGTGATACTCTCCCGGAAATCGGGCTGGACAGAATATTGCTTGAAACAGATTCTCCATATCTTGCGCCTGTCCCATTCAGGGGAAAACGCAACGAGAGTGCCTATATTGTCAATATCGCCGAGCGGGTTGCCGCTTGTCTGAATATTCCTTGCAAAGACGTTGAGGAAGCTACAACCTCCAATGCCCTCAGCCTATTTTCGATCTGAGCAGCCAAGAAGCAAGTTCCTTTTGAATTTGCATACTTGCGGATAGCATAATAACACTTTTTAGCTGTCGGCATTTTTAATATTATTACAAAAATAGCTTACTTTGTAATAAGTTTTTATTTGCCATGTATTTGTTTAGAACTCTATTTGCAATATTATTCGTTGCCTTGTCTGTCTTCCCTTTAAAAGCACAGGATCGAAACTGGGCTCAGGTTCGCATTCCCGTTGCATGTATTCGCGATGGTAAAAGCCATGCGTCGGAAATGACGTCACAGGTAATAATGGGTACTCCTTTGCTAATATTGGAGGAAGATGAAGAGTGGATTAAAATTGAAGCACCTGACGGCTATGAAGGTTATATCAATATCTCCGGATTGAGCCGCAAGTCAGAACCTCAGATTAATGAATGGCGCTCATCAGAACGTCTTGTAATTACATCTCGAACTGAGGCTAAAGTTTATTCTTCACCGTCAGAACCTTCTGCGCGTACTGTAATTTCAGAGCTTGTGTTAAGCTCCATTGTAGAAGGGAAAATGAGCGATGGCCCATTTTGTGAGGTAGTGTTGCCTGATGGGCGCAAAGGCTACGTTGCTTCCAGCGATGTTATTCCGGCAGAACAATGGGCGAGCCGGTCACTGGATGTGGACAGCATACTTGAAACAGCATACTGGCTTATGGGGGCTCCATATTTGTGGGGCGCTTGCTCAACAAAGAGTGTCGACTGTTCCGGCTTGGTAAGAGTAGCATATTTTGACCGCGGAATCCTAACCCTCAGAGATGCCCGTCAGCAAATAGGAATAGGACGGCGAATTGAGCCGACTGACATAGACAGTCTTCGAAGAGGTGATCTCCTGTTCTTTTCAAACACTCCTGAGGGCCGTATCTCACATGTTGCTATCTATGATTCTGACGGAAAATATATCCATTCATCGGGTCTGGTGAAAACCAACCAGATGAATGCTGACGATCCTGATTTCGGCAAGCGCTGCTATCGTGGGGCATCTCGTATTGCAGGAATGGAGGACACGGATGGTATTGTCAGAGTTATTAATCACCCTTGGTATTTCGACCGCTCTCCTTCGGCTCTTTGAATTTTGAAATTAAGCACACATAAACCATGATAACATTTTTGACTTGTCTTGCGTTACTGATAGCAGCCTATTTTACCTATGGCCGATATCTTGAGAGACTCGCAGATATAGACTCTGAGCGCCCAACTCCGGTGGATCGTTGTGAAGACGGAGTTGACTACATAAAATTGCCCAGATGGCGCGTATTTTTGATTCAATTGCTGAACATTGCCGGCACCGGACCTATTTTCGGCGCCATTCTTGGCGCATGTTTCGGTCCGGTTGCATTTCTATGGATCACGCTCGGAGGCATATTCTTTGGCGCTATGCATGATTTTCTTTCAGGCGTGATGATCATGCGCCATGACGGGCGCAGTCTGCCTGAGATCATAGGCATATACATGGGTATCACCACCCGCTCTGTAGTACGAGTATTCTCGATAGCACTGATGGTGTTGGTCGGAGCCGTTTTTATTCTGAGTCCGGCGGAATTACTGGCATCAATGGTGCCGTCTGTCGCCAAAAACATCTGGGTCTGGATAATCCTTACCTATTATGTGCTGGCCACAATGCTGCCGGTTGACAAGGTGATAGGCAAAGTATATCCGATATTCGGCATCGCGCTTATTGCTATGGCTGCCGGTCTGTTGGTTGTGCTGCTATCTGGCTCATATGCAATTCCGGAACTAACCACACTTCACAATTTTCAGTTAAACCCTGATAAACTGCCTATAATTCCTACTCTTTTCATAACCATTGCATGCGGTGCCATATCCGGATTTCATGCCACTCAGTCTCCGCTGATGGCAAGATGTATAACCAATGAGAAAAAATGCCGCTCGGTTTTTTATGGCTCTATGATTTCTGAAAGCGTGATAGCCCTGATCTGGGCTGCTATCGCAATGGCCTTCTTTCATGGCTCGACGGGGCTTGGAGAACAGCTTGCCGAACATGGCGGAAATGCGGCATGGGCGGTAGATGTCATATCTCATACCACTTTAGGCAAAGTCGGAGCTGTGTTGGCGCTGCTTGGAGTTGTGGCTGCTCCGATCACATCAGGCGACACTGCTTTCAGAGGTGCAAGGCTGATTGTAGCCGATATATTCAAAATTGACCAGCGGCCCATATTGAAACGCTTTGCAGTGTGTATTCCTCTGTTTGTGGTCGGCTATGGCATTACCCTTATAAACTTCGACATTGTATGGCGATATTTTGCATGGGCCAATCAGACATTGGCAGCTGTGGTCTTATGGGCGATCTACATCTGGCTTGCCCGTAAAAAACGTAATTACTGGGTGGCATTGATACCTGCGTTAGCCATGACTTTTATTGTAACATGTTTCGTGTTTGTGTCACCGCAATTTTTTGGCATTGAGAATAAAATTTTAGCATTCGCCCTTGCCGCTTTATCGACAGTCGCGCTTGGATATCTGGCAAACCGCAGGGTGGATCCCGCAATTGTTATCTCGAATAAATCTGAATCCAATTGAAAATATGATTATAATTAATACCACATTTCACGTAGAACGTAGCATTGAAAACAATTTTTGCAAATGGGTGAGAGATGAATATGTGCCGTCAGCCTTAGCCTCCGGGATATTATCAGAACCCGGTTTCTCACGCATCCTGATCGAAGTTCAGGAAGATTGTTCGAGTTTTGCGGTTAGTTTCAAGACTGAATCTATTGAAGATGCAGTTACATGGCATGACGGGCATGGGGCTGCTCTGCGACAGTCTCTACATACAAAATTCGGAGAAAAGGCTCTTTTCTTTTCAACATACATGGACGAACAGCCTCTTTGACAAGAATGCAGCATGACAAGGTCATAATAGGTATTGATCCGGGAACCAATATCATGGGTTACGGAATTCTCGGCATCAAAGGCAAGAATCCTGAGTTGATTGCATTGGGAGTGGTGAAACTCAACAAGTATGACAGCCATTATCTGCGCCTGCTTCACATCCATCAGCGAGTATTAGGACTTGTCGAACAGTTTCTACCGGATGAAATGGCTATCGAAGCTCCGTTTTTCGGTAAAAATGTTCAATCCATGCTCAAGCTTGGCCGAGCTCAGGGAGTGGCTATCGCTGCCGCGCTCTCACGTGACATACCTATTACGGAATATGAACCGCGAAAAATCAAAATGGCCATAACCGGCAATGGAGCGGCAAGCAAGGAGCAGGTTCGTGAAATGCTGAGACGGATACTGAGGATATCAGACGAGCAACTTGACATAGAACTTGATGCGACAGACGCATTGGGCGCAGCTTTATGCCATTTCTATGAATCGAGTCGCCCGGCAAAAACAAATGCGCCCAAATCCTGGAAAGACTTTATTGCAAAAAATCCGGATAAGCTCAAATAATGGGCTCGATCAATTACTATTCAAAAGACCGCTGATTATTTTGATATTTTACGTTTCAGACTTCGGATAAGGAATTTTATGTGACGGCAGACAGTAGAAATAAGGCCATAATAATGGCTCATTATTCTGAAACGTTCCACCAATGAGGCTTTATGATGCGATGTGGTAACACCTTCTGACAGATAGTCAATCAGTATGTCGTCAATATATTGATTTCGATGAGACCTCTGCAGACAGCGGATACACCATTCAAAATCCGAAGAATATTTATAGCGCGTATCATAGTTGTCAACCAGTTTCCGAAGCACAACGAAAGCCTGATGGCATACAACCATGCCATCTCTGAAACTGTCGAGCGTAAGTACAGATGGAGCTATAAGATGACGGTCACCGATCCGCTTGCGGGCAGCATCAACGATCTGAGTCTGGCCATAGACTATTCCGGGATAATCATTGTCCATAACCGCATCAGCTATTTCCTGAAGAGTATCTTTGGAGTGAAAGGAGTCTCCGGCATTAAGAAATATCACATAATCACCTTGAGCCAGTCCAAGCCCTTTGTTCATTGCATCATATAGACCTCGGTCTGGCTCCGAACTTATGGTCATATTGCTGATTCCCGATTTTTCTGCGAGTTTCACGCTCTCATCTGTCGAAGCGCCATCAATCAGCAGGTACTCGTATAGCTGACAAGTCTGTTCTCCGACGCTTTTCAATGTAGGAGGTAATGTCGCAGCTGCATTATAAGTGACGGTGATAATAGAAAACAGAGGATTCATCAGAAGGACGGGTAGTTGTAAGTAAAAATAATTTTAGGATGGTCAAATTTACGGGTATGTCAGCTTGTTGAAGATGGCATACCCGTTATAGTGAAATAGTACGGGAAAGAACAGACTAAAAAGGCAATAGCAAAAAGCGAATTATTACTGGACAAGAGAAACGATCAGTTCCTTGTCGTCTTCGCTTTCCTGGAAATTTACTTTGCCTTCGCGTGCAAGCCAGCCAAGAGCGGCATAAAGGTCCTTCTCTGTTTTGATTTTTGCTATTTTCTTGAGCTGCTTGGTCCCAAGTGCATCCGCTTCGTTAAGGGCAGCCCATACGCATCCTGCGTTTAAGCCGATAGTGTCAGTATTCATTTCAAAATAATTTAAAATAAGTAATATAGGGTTGTTCTGTATAGATGATAGGCCATTTTGCCCTGACAGGCGAGTATATGGCACAAATTTACAATTATTTTTTAAAATATGTTTACTACTTGGTAACAATTTGCGTGATAAAAAAGTTCATAAGGCGTCAACATGGTTTGTGTCAACGCCTTATGATCCATTAGGTGAAAGAGGGAATTAATTGTTATATAATATATATGAGGTGTAGGGTGACAGAGTTCCGCTAATCTTGCCTGACTTAACAGTAAAAATGGAATTATATACCCGGTCATGATATTCACCGTCAGGCACGGTTGTCTCCAGCCCGTTGAGATTTTGCTCTTGGCCCGAAATATTGATGAGAGCCACGCCAGAAGAACCGCGGCTGACTTCAATTACAGCTCCGTTATCAGTCGAAATGACTTTTTCAGGAGTTCCACTCATGTCCTTCCGGAATTTATTGGCAGCTACCACTTCGGGGTGTTTAAATTCATCATTTCCACGGGCGCCAACTCGGTTATTACCCCAGAAATTTTCGCGTGTGCTGCCAGCCGGACGACTGAAAAACAACGGTGTGCCATTCTGACGGGACGCAAGGAATACCCATCCCATTCGGATCTGTTGGTCAGTCAGTCCGGCCGATTCATGTTCATTAGCATAAGTATCATGTGATTCCACCCATGTGACAAGTTTTTTCCCTTCTGCCGGATGATGCCAGGAAAGCAGTGAATCAGCGGCAAAATCAGCTTTCTCCAAGACGGTGCGCAGCGCATGTCCATAAGCACTGGCGGTAAGATTCATGTACTCGGCATATTCCTTTTCTTTGACATTCTTGTCTTGAAGAACCTCTCCATATATAAATAATGAGTCGGCAGGAACAGCCAGCTTAAGACCTTTGACGCTTTCTCTACCGGTTGCCACATCCCAGAAATTATTTCGGGAGGCTAACGAATCGAGAGGATCAGACGGCAAGCCGATATGTTTTGCGGTGTCATAACGGAATCCCTTCACTCCAAGGCTCAGAAGATCATTGACATATGTCAGGTAGTAATGCTGAAAATCCGGATTTTCGGTGTTCACATCAGGCAGGCCGCCCATCTTTCCGGTTGTGCACTCATAACGGTCATTATAATCACGGATATCGTTAAATCCGTTTGCATGGAATAATTTGTCATGACCGCCAACAGCGTTGTCAAGATCAGGCAGGACTGCCGTATGGTCGACAGCTGTATGATTCGGCAGTACGTCAACAATAACCTTTATATTGTATTTTTTTGCGCTGTCCATCATGGCCTTGAACTGATCACGGTTGCCAAGAAGGTAATTGCCGATTTTCCAATCTGTAGGCTGATAGTAATAATACCATTTGCCCCTGACTGAATCACCGTCGGCCGAGAACAGAGCCAAACCACCGTCTTCACCAACAAAACAAGTGTTAGCCGGTGAAGTCTGCACATAAGTATATCCGGCAGCTGCAATATCTTTCATATTAGCGCCGATGGTGTCAAATGACCAAGACCATGCATGGAGAATGACATCGTCATTTGTATCAGCCACAGCCTTGGTGTCCTTGCCTGAATTGCAAGAGGAGATGAAGGCCATGCCTAAAGCAGTAAGGCATAATAATTTTTTCATTTCGGATAAGTGTAAGTATGAATAATTAATGTATGATATAATCATAGGCAATGGGCTTGACAAGCCCTGTGATCAACAGCAGTATAAAATAAGAGCTGTCAGATAAAGCACACTGGCCGGAACCACCAGAAGCAGAGAATCTATGCGGTCAAGTATACCTCCATGTCCGGGAAGAATAGTGCCTGAATCCTTGACACCCAAAGTACGTTTTATAAGAGACTCAACAAGATCTCCCCAAGTGGCAAAAGCGCCCACGACAGCACCAAGTCCACAAAGGCCGGCCAATGAAACCGATTCGAAATATTGAGGAAAGGCGTATTTGAACATAAAAGCCGAGGCAATAGCGAATATCACACCTCCTGCAAATCCTTCCCAAGATTTTTTTGGCGATATTCGTGGAAACAGCCTATGCTTTCCAAAAAGTGATCCAACGCAGAATGCACCGGTGTCATTCAGCCATATCATGATAAACATGGCAAGCAGCAGAAATTTACCGTCTGGGAATGTATAGAACATAGACATGATACCCACGGGCAATGCTATATACATCTGTCCCATATAAGAATAAGCCAGTTTTGTCAGCGGAGAGTTTTCCTGACTGTAGAGTTGCATTACAAGGCGAACAATCAAATAGAGGAGATAGACGGTGAAAAACGTTCCGCCAAGCACAGCAGTTGTAAAGGGTGACAGCAATGACATGTTGACACATCCGAGCCCGATGCAAAGTATGATGCCTCCGACTATATCAATGACGAGAGTGGTGATATTCTCTCCTCCATTAGATGAATTGCAAAGGTTATAGAACTCATGAAGTGCCAGCAATGTGATCAATGCGAAAAAGATTATATAATTCCATCCGCCTGCAAGTACTGAGTAGCAAATGAGAGCTACATAGACAGCTCCGGTTATAGCGCGTAATATAAGATTTTTCATTTGTAGATAATTTCTGCAAAAATAACGAAAAAATATTAATGTGATACAATTTTTTGAGACCGAACTGCTTTTTGGCTGTAACTTTCAACGATGACCGAATGCCATTTTAACTTTCTAAAGAAATTTTAAAACAATTGTAGTACTTTTGTGGTTTATATAGCATATCGTTTAACATTCTAATTTTAGTGCGCCTTGAGTCATACGATTGGTAAAAAAATTCTTAAAGCATTCCTTTGGACGGTATTAGGCATAGTTTTGTTGCTTATACTTATGCCTGTTTTGCTTTATGTGCCCTTCGTTCAGGATTTTGCAGTCGGAATCGCAACAGAACAAGTGGCAAAATCGACAGGAATGAAAGTCGAGATAGGCAAATTGCGTCTTGGCTTCCCTTTGCGTCTTAAGGTCGAGAACACAACCGTGGTCCAGGCCAATGGTGATACGATGCTGACTTCAGGTCGGATGTCGGTCAATGTCAAGCTTATGCCCCTTTTAAAAGGAGAAATCGAAGTAGCCGGAGCCTCGCTTGACAACAGTTTCTATCAATTGGGCAACAGCGATTCTCTCATGTGGCTACGGGCTAATATCCGAAAGGTTGACATTGACGGCACGGATATTAATTTGAACCAAGGCGATATCAACCTTTCACGTGCGGATATCGAGGGTGTAAGAGTAAAACTACGGATTCTTCAGGATTCGACATCCGCTCCTCAGGACACAGCATCATCCAAGCCGATGAAAATAAAAGCTGGCGTTATAACTCTTCGTGACCTGAGCTACTCGATGGAGATGCTTCCGACAATTGATTCTCTTGGGTGCAATGTAGATATGATGTCACTCTCGGATGCTTCTGTAGATATGGCCCGGAAGACTATTTTGGGCCGCAGCCTTAAAATTGACAGCGTATCTGCCACTTATATTTATCCATTGCTTGAGTCAACAGCGTCAATATCCGGATCCGAAGAAGAGGAAGAGGATGAAACCACTTCTGAATTGTGGACAATTTCAGCTGACACTATCAGACTGACAGCCAAAAGAGGTCTTTATGCCCAGCGCGGAGCCAAACCGGCTTCCGGATTCACGCCATCATATATAGATGTGTCAGACATTACCATTGAAATTGATTCATTCTACAATAAAGGTGCCGCCATACGTGTTCCGCTCAAAAAGTTTGACGCCAGTGAATTCTGTGGCTTGCAAATTCATGCCGACGGTAATTTTTCCATGAATCAGGATCTGATGTCTGCGTCCGGATTTTCTATCGAGACACTCAGATCTTCTCTCAGATTCGATGCGGAAATGGGAATGGGCGATCTGATGACTGACCGGAATCTACCGTTGATGCTTAAAGCTTCTGCTCGTATAGATCCCCATGAAATCTCCGGGGCATTCCCTGATATGGCCGGTATGCTTAAACCATTGACCCCGATATCGCTTTCGGCTGATATTGATGGCTCTTCGGGCCGATTGAATGTCTATAATCTCGATCTGCGCATGAGTCCCTTAGCCCATGTGGCGCTTGAAGGAGAGATCGACAATCCGTTCAGCCCGGAAAAAATTGGCGGCGAACTGTCAATAAAAGGGAATCTTGCTACAATCACAGACCGCCAGTTCGCTTTTTTGCCGATAAAGAATGTGCCTGCTCTCGGAATCAACGGAACTGTCAATTATCATCCGGGGCGTGTCACCGGCTATGTTGATCTGGCTACTGGCAGCGGGCATCTTGCCGGCAGTGGCAAATGGAATGGTCGTTCAGAAGGATATGATGCGACTCTTAATATCAGCGAATTCCCTGTAGATGCATTCATGCCGGAACTGGGGATAGGGAAAGTTTCAGGTACGTTTGTCGTGGACGGCAAAGGTTATAATCCGATGAACAGGAGTTCATTCGTTGACGCTAATGCGAAAATTGATGCGATAGAATACAACAAGGCTGTTTACAAGAACATCGCATTAAACGCATCGCTTCATAACGGAAAGGCCACCGGCACGCTTGAAAGTTCCAACTACAATGCTGATGCGACCGTCAGTTTTGACGCACGGCTTGATCGTGATACAATTCTATGGGATCTGAATTCAGATGTCAGGAATCTTGACCTGATGGCTTTGGGATTATCTGATTCACTCAACAGAGGCTCTGTTGATCTCAACTCAAAAGGATATTTCAATCTGGCCACACAGGCTATTGATGCAACGGTTGACGTATCCCATCTGACATGGAATCTCCCTGCCCTTGATATAGTATTGTCCAAGCCGATATCGGTTGATCTCAACTCTTCCGATTCGCTGCTGAACGCAGGGATAGTAAACGGAGATATGGATCTACGCCTTCATTCGCCGGTATCACTGTTTTCATTTGTAGACGGACTGAATGCCGGGCTGAATGAAATCAATCAGCAAGTCGATAGTATGCGCATCAACGTCAATAGGCTGCACTCCGCTTTCCCTCGTATGGATATGGCTTTGACTATGGGACGCGACAATATTGTGTCTTCTTATATTCGGGAAAGTGCAAAAACACAGTTCGACCATCTGTCTGCAGGAATCCACAATGACAGTGTGATATCATTCAGCACACTTATTGATGGATTCATGACCGGTAGCACCAGTCTTGACTCAATCTCATTAAATGCGATTCAGCATGGTGATTATCTGATTTATAGAGCCGCCATAAATAACAAACCGGGCACTTTCGATGATTTTGCACATGTGACTCTGAATGGCTTTGCCGGTGTCAACAGGTTTACGGCCTACATGAATCAGAAAAATATCAAGGGCGAGAAAGGGTTCAACATTGGCTTATCCGCCATTTTGGAGGACAGCGTGGTCAGTGTCAAGTTCGTGCCGTTGAAACCGACTATCGCATATAAGCCCTGGACTATCAATAAGGACAACTATATCAGTTTCAATCTTGCCAACAAGCACCTTGACGCAGATCTTGAACTTATGGGTGAAAAAAGTTTTGTAAAACTGTTCACTGAGATTCCGGCCGGAGTCGATTCGGCAAGCCATAGTCATGGTGCCGGTGCCCCGCAGGAAGACCTGGTGCTTCAGATTTCGCAGATCCACCTTCAGGACTGGCTCTCGATCAATCCGTTCGCGCCTCCGGTCAAAGGAGATCTTAATGCAGACATGCGCTTCCGTTATGACAATAATGTGCTGACCGGCAAAGGGTTCATTGGTCTCAAAGATCTTTTCTACGGGAGAGAGAGAGTCGGGACATTTGATCTTGATGTTGATGTAGCCAATTCAAAGAATGGCAAACTTATGGCCGATGTCAGTCTGATGGTTGACTCTGTCAAGACAATCACTGCACAGGGTGTGCTAAATGACTCCACATCCGGCACACCGTTTCTTCTGGATTTCCGCATGATCCGCTTCCCGCTGAAAGTGGTCAATCCATTTATTCCGCAGGGAATGGCAACAATCAGCGGAATGCTTAACGGCGAAATGGAGATAACCGGAGACTTTAGCAAGCCAGTATTCAATGGATTCATTAATTTCGATACTACTGCTGTCAAGGTAAAGATGCTTGGAACTTCATTCGGTTTCTCAGACGAAAAAATTCCGGTAGACAGCGGTATCATATCTTTTGATGATTTCGATATAATGGGATGCAACAAGAATCCATTGAAGATCAACGGATCTGTTGATGCCAGAAATATAGCCAATCTTGGTCTGAACCTATCAATGAAAGCATCAAATATTCAGATTGTCAACAGCCAGAAAGCTCGTGGAGCCGATGTCTATGGCAAAGCATATCTTGATGTCAATGCATCAGTCAAAGGCAATATGAATTTTCTGCGGGTCAATGCAGATCTCCGTGTGCTTCCTCAGACCAATGTTACATATATACTATCCGAAACCACAGAAACGCTTTCTGCTCAGAGTAGCGAGGATATGGTGCATTTTATCCAGTTTAATGACACTACCAATATGGTGATGGCTGATTCGGTAGTAGCCAAAACAATGGTATTGGACCTTGAAGCCGCATTGCATCTGGAGCATGGATCTACCATAAACGTAGACTTGTCAGCCAACGGAAGCAACAAAGTGCACATCCAGCCGGAAGGAGACGTTGTGTTCACAATGTCTGAACTCAATGGGGACAGAATGATAGGACGCATAAACATCAACAATGGTTTTGTGCGCTATACACCTCCGTTTATGAGCGAAAAGCAATTTGAATTCCAGGAGGGATCATACATATCATTCAATGGCGATATGATGAATCCGATCCTAAATATTCATGCCGTTGATGTGATGAAAGCCAATGTCACTCAGGACGGGCAGAATTCCCGTCTGGTAAATTTCGATGTGATCCTTTCGGTGACCAATTCGCTTGACAATATGGACGTGGCTTTCGACTTGGCAACAAATGACGATATCACAGTTCAGAACGAACTTGCCTCGATGTCTGCCGAGCAGAGAGCAAATCAGGCAATGAATATGCTGCTATACAATGTTTACACCGGAGCCGGGACCAAGGGCAATGCCAATCTGTCAGGCAATCAGCTATATTCATTCCTGACATCCAAGCTGAACTCGTGGGCCGCCAACAACATTCGCGGGGTTGATATCTCATTCGGCATTGACCAGTATGACAAGACTTACTCCGGATCTACTTCGACCACTACATCGTATAGCTATCGTGTCAGCAAATCTTTCTTTAACGATAGATTCAAGATCGTGGTGGGTGGAAACTACTCTACGGATGCTGATGCAGATGAAAATTTTTCACAAAATCTCATCAACGACATTTCGTTTGAATATCTTCTTAATCAATCAGGCTCTATGTATATTAAAATATTCCGGCATACCGGATATGAAAGTATTCTGGAAGGTGAGATAACACAGACCGGAGTCGGATTTGTACTGAAAAAGAAACTCAACACACTTTGGGAACTCTTCGGTATCAGACGGGATTGATGTATTTGTATAATAACTCTAAAAACAGCAGGCTTTGAAAAAAATACTGATCTTAATGGCAATCGCATCCGTGCTTCTGTCAGGCTGCTCGACAACAAAGAGGCTTGGCAAGGATGATATACTCTACACCGGACTCAAGGGCGTAGAAATCAAGACTCCTGACAAACAGAAGTTTCCGGCTGATGTACGGTCTTCTCTAACAGAGGCTGTTTCTGTGAAACCGAACAACGCTCTTTTAGGATCAGCATCGGTCCGGTATCCGTTCCCTCTTGGCCTTTGGGTCTACAATAATTGGCCGAATCCTCCCCAAGGGCTTAAGCACTGGATTTATGAAAAACTTGCTTCAGAACCTGTCCTGGTGGCAGATGTGCGCCCTGAAGTCAGAGTGCATATGCTTGACCAGATCCTGGACAATAATGGCTATTTCTCCGGGACATCTTCTTATGAGCTTGTTCAGAAACGGAATAAGAAAAAGGCCTCGATACTTTACAAGATTGAGGCCGGCAGGCCATATATGATCGATTCCATAGTATTATTGCCTGATACTGTATTGTTGAATCATATTATTGATTCTGTGGCTCGAAAGTCGAAATATTTCCAGCTCGGTTCTCGCTATTCAACGGATTCTCTTGCAGCGTTGCGTGTAGACATAGCCAATGCTGTCCGCAACAGAGGCTATTATTTCTTTCGCCCGGACTATATACAGTATCTTGCGGACAGTACGATAAACAAAGGCAACATAGCGCTCAAACTTGACATTGCCGACAATCTTCCGCCGATGGCACTGAACCGTTACCGGACAGGAGATATCACCACCTATATATATAGGAATAGGGGAGGAGGGATACCTGATACTACAGAAACTGCCAAGGGAACTCTGATCCGCTATCTCCCGTCAAGGCTTCGAGACGGGCTGATTCCATCATGCATCGCATTCCGTGAAGGGCGCACATTCTCCGTAAGGCAGATGAATGCTACACAAACCCGACTGGCTCGGCTCGGCATATTCAACAATATCAACATAAATGTCATCCCGGATACACTTCGAAAGAATGACAATCTGCTCAATGTCGTAATTGAATGCACCTACGATAAGCCTCTCGAAGCCTCTGTAGAAGCAAATGTGTCTTCAAAATCGAATTCTTATCTTGGACCGGGTGTCACATTGGGTCTTACAAACCGCAATCTCTTCGGCGGCGGTGAATTGCTGACGGTTTCTTTGACCGGCGCATACGAGTGGCAGACAGGATCGGGCAGACACAATTCAGTGTTCAATTCCTATGAGATAGGCCTGAATGCCACGCTGGCGTTCCCGCGTTTGCTTGCGCCAAGATTCATTCCTCGATCACGCAGAGAGTTGAGCTGGACTAAAATATCATTAGGCGCAGATCTGCTTAACAGACCGCACTATTTCAAACTCAGCCAGTTCAATGCCGGCTTATCTTATGACTGGCAGTCGTCCAAGTATATCTCCAATACTTTCACGCTGTTTAAACTCACATATAATAAGTTGCAGCATACAACCCCGGTTTTTGATTCGATAATGAATGCCAATCCGGCGATTGCTTTGAGTTTCCAAAGTCAATACATACCACAGATGTCCTATAGCTTTGTGTATGACCGCACTATGCGCAAGAATACCATCAACGTGCAGTTTACGCTACAGGAGGCCGGAAATGTATTCTGGTCAATCTATGAGCTATGTGGCAAAAAGGGCGAGAAAACACTTTTCAGAACGCCATTCTCCCAATTTGTAAAAGGATATGCGCAGGTAGTATATGGAAGGCGTCTTGGCGGAAACCACTGGCTTGTCAGCCGTCTTGGCTCTGGAGCCGCATACGCCTACGGCAATTCATCTCAGGTGCCTTATAGCGAGCAATTCTACTGTGGTGGAGCCAATTCGGTACGGGCATTCACCGTCCGTTCGATTGGTCCCGGCTCATACCGTGCGCCTGCAGATCAGATCAACGGCTATTTTGACCAGACCGGTACGTTTACTTTCATCGCCAATACTGAATACCGTTTTCCCATACTTGGACCGCTTCATGGTGCGGTATTCCTTGATGCAGGCAATGTATGGACTCTCAAAAATGAGCCTTCCCGCCCCGGCGGACAATTGCGGGCCAAAACTTTTTTTAAAGATCTTGCATTGGGAACTGGTGTAGGTCTGCGCTTTGACATCTCGATGCTGGTTATCCGAGGTGATCTTGGAATTGGAATCCATGCCCCGTATGACACCGGCAAGAGGGGTTATTACAATATGGAGTCGTTTAAAAAGTCTCTGGCCTTCCATCTGGCCATAGGCTATCCGTTCTGAAAGGATATATATTAAGAGGTTGTTTAAAACCAATAGTTAAAATCTGAGTGGTGTATCTTTTAGATAAATTGATGCAAATGAAGGAGGAGCATAGCGAGCTATGTGACTGAGACGAAGAGTCATAGGCGCCCAAAACTTTCGTTCAGATTTTAACTATTGTTTTTAAACAACCTCTAAGTGGTAGAACTTTTAAGAGTTTGAATTGTCTTTATAGATAAGGACTTTTCAAACTCTTTTTTATGAAAAAGATTTTTAGCTACATAGCTTTCTTCGCAGCGATAGTTTTGCTGATATCCGCCTATTCCGAACGCGTGATGAAGGCGGAAAAAGGCTATACCGCCCCGGAAATAGAAATGCTTGTCAATGATTCCGTGGAAGTCTCACTGAGCCAATTGCGCGGAAAATATGTGCTGGTCAATTTCTGGGATAGCGAGAATGCAGTCTCTCGTATAGCAGCCGGCGAATATGACCGTTATTTCAGAAACAAGACATATACCGAACCTTTTACTATCCTTTCGGTCAATACCGATTCAGATCCGAAGTTTTTCAAAGAAGTCGTTAAGAAAGATAATCTGGAAGCCAGTACGCAGTTTCACATCACTGATGCAAAAATGAAAAACCTCGAAGCTGACTATCGGCTGAATCACGGATTTGCATCATATCTCATTAATCCTCAGGGTAAAATCATAGCTGTGAACCCATCGATCAGTTGTCTTCAGACTTATCTGACGGGCAGTTAATCAAACCTCAAAGGTTGTCAGAACAAATAATTCTCACTAAATTTGCACTACCATTCATCATGAAAAGATTTTTTATTTCTGCGGCAATAATGGCTGCCATCAGTTTTTGTTCAGAGGCAAAAATAGTCAAAGACTATGAGTCTGCGTCTGATAGCACATTGTCGTTCCAAGCGGACAGCATTGACTACCGCTCGGATCTCACACGTGTATATGGCAAGCTGATAGGACGTCCCCACACTTCAAACCGTATTGACGGAGTAAGTCTGACATGTCTCGGTTCCGCTGTGACTTCAACAGATATCGATGGAGTGGATTTCCAGCGCTATTTCCAATGGGAGGACAATGGGCAGATACCTGTGGAAATTGACTTCCCGGCACTCAAGAACACTTCTGAAATTCAGATTCTTTTCATGACAGTACATGGTCCGTCAACCACCACCGTCAAGAAGAAATCGTTGCACCGTAAATGATACTCTGCATAACTGAGAAACCAAGTGTAGCAAAAGATATCGCCGCAATACTCGGCGCCAATACCCGCAAGGAGGGTTATTACGAAGGAGGAAACTATAAAGTGACCTGGACTTTCGGCCATCTGTGTACCCTTAAAGAGCCGGGGGATTATGAAGAGAGATGGAAAAGATGGTCTCTTGGTATGTTGCCCATGATCCCGGCTCGGTTTGGGATCAAGGTTATCAATGATTCCGGTATAGAACGCCAGTTTCGTGTAATAGAAAATCTGATTGCCGAAGCTGACGAAGTGATCAACTGCGGTGATGCCGGGCAGGAAGGAGAGCTCATCCAGCGGTGGGTGATGCAGAAAGCATCGATCAAATGTCCGGTCAAGCGGCTTTGGATTTCATCACTTACCGATGATGCCATACGCGAAGGTTTTGCACATCTGAAACCGGAATCGGAATTCAATAATCTATATCATGCCGGCCTTTCACGCGCAATCGGAGACTGGCTGCTTGGTATGAACGGCACACGTTTGTATTCTTTGAAATATTCATCACCGGGCAATGTATTGTCAATCGGACGAGTACAGACACCTACACTGGCCCTGATTGTCCAGCGCCATTTCGAAATTCAGAATTTCAAACCGGAAGATTACTGGGAACTCAAAACTTTGTATCGCGGAGCTACGTTCAATGCCACAGCCGGACGTTTTCACTCTCCGGACGAAGCAACAGCAACATTGGATGAAATACGTCAGTCTCCGCTGGTAATCAATGACATACAGGAGAAAAAGGGTAGGGAAGCCCCTCCAAGACTTTTTGACCTGACATCGTTGCAGGTTGAGTGTAATAAAAAATGGGGATGGACGGCAGACGAGACTCTGCGACTGATACAGTCTCTATATGAAAAGAAAGTAACTACTTATCCGCGAGTAGACACCACATACCTTTCTGAAGACATATACCCGAAAGTTCCGGGTATTCTACGGAACATGACTCCTTATGCAGCATTGACTGAATCATTGCTCACATCAAAGCTGCCTAAGAGTAAAAAAGTCTTTGACAACTCAAAAGTTACGGATCACCATGCCATAATCCCCACAGGTCAGTCACCGGCAGTGCTGATCGGCAATGAGCGACAGCTTTATCATCTGATCGCATTGCGCTTTATCGCTGCATTCTATCCCGATTGTCGTTTTCTCAGTACAACTGTAAGCGCTACTGTTGGAAAGCATGGCTTCAAGGCTACCGGAAAAGTGATCGAAGATGCCGGATGGCGGAAACTGTATGATGACACTCCTGCAGAAGAATCTAAAGATGACACTTCTGATGATAGAATTTTACCTGAATTCAAAGTAGGGGAGAGCGGCCCTCATGAACCGGCATTGCAGCAGAAAACAACCCAACCTCCAAAATATTATACCGAAGGAACCCTTTTGCGGGCAATGGAGTCTGCCGGTAAAACGGTAGATGATGAAACATTACGTGAAGCCATGAAAGAAAATGGTATTGGACGTCCATCTACCCGTGCGGCAATAATTGAAACATTATTTAAGCGAAGATACATTTATAGGAACCGCAAGTCAATAATGGCCTCGCAAGCCGGGATTGAGCTAATTGAGACTATCAATGAGGAACTACTCAAAAGCGCCAAGCTTACCGGCCTGTGGGAAAATAAATTGCGACGCATTGAACGTGGCGAATATTCTGCCACTGAGTTTATCAATGAACTTAAAACGCTTATAAATCAGATTGTTATTAGTGTTCTAAGTGACAACACACGATCTAAAATTCAGATTGAGGTTGAAAGCAAAGGCAAGAACAAAGGAGGCGACTCAGAACCGGCAAAAAGCAAGGGAGGAGACAAGCCACGCAAACCTCGCACTCCCAGCGTCCGCAAATTTGAACAGATCGAATGTCCGCTTTGTGGCCAAGGTAATTTGATAAAAGGTAACACCGCTTTCGGATGTAGCCGTTATCGTGAAGGTTGTACCTTGCGGTTGAACTTTTCAGAATATCCTGAGACCCTGACTCCCGCAAAACTAAAGAAACTATTGGTTACAAATAAGAAAAAGTAAAATGGCAAAACAACAGTCGCTACCGGTCAATTTGAAAACAACGTAGCGGCTGTTGTTCTTATTAATCGTTGCAAAGGCAGAATGAAAAAGGAGAGGAGTAAAAACGGCTCAATTTAAGCATCCTGCTCAAGATCAAAAAAAACGCGTAAAACAATTTTACATAATAGTGATTATGGGCATATATTTATTTCTGATTCATTTCAAGACTCCAGACTTTTTCTTGATATGTGTGGAATTAAAGGTCTAACTATAAAAACTCTCGTTCATATCAATGACCTGAGATTTTGCTTTTGATTAAATCTATTATTTCAAAAAGCATCTGATCTTTAAGTATCCATAATGTCACACCATACACGGTGATTCCAACACTAAATCCTATAATCAATCGTCCGAGATCTGACATCGGGAATGTCTGGCTGAGATATATTGCAATGCCCATAACCGTGGTGGCTGTTATCACTTTCCATTTAATCAGCTCTGAGATTTTGAACGGATAATATAACCGTCCTAACACTATCTGAATAACCAGTATAGACAATTCAGCGGCAAATGTGGCGATTGCCGCACCTTTAGCCCCCAACGGCGGCATGAGTATGATATTGAGACAAATATTCATAATCGCCCCTCCACTGGCCCCAATAATCAGAAGTTTGACTTTATCCATCGGATAAAGTATCTGAATTCCCATCAGGTTGGTAAGGCTGATAAATACGATTATCGGTGCTGAGATATACAGCACGGGTATAGACTCTGAAAATTCGGGCCCGCAGAATATCATAGTTATTGGGCCGGCAAGCAGCATAAGCCCGACAGTAATCGGCAATGCGAGAGTCATTGTCAGATTGAGAGACTTGTTTATGACCGATGAAAAACTTTCCATATCACCGGATTTTATAAGGTGGGAGCAACGCGGCAATAGCACTGTACCCAATGATGTGATCAGAGTGAGACAGATATTGGATATTTTATTTCCGGCAGTAAAAAAGCCTACAGCTTCGTCTCCGCTAATGAATCCGAGCATGACTGAGTTCAGCAGTAAGTATAGGCTTGTGATCAGATATAAAGCAAAGATTTTTAGCGCCGGGCGAAGATGGCTGATAATCTGCAAATCTTTAAACTCGATGTCTTTGACTGATATATATTTTCTAAGATGAATAAAGTTTGCGATATAGTTGCCGACAGTTGTACCGACCATAACAAAACCGTAAGCTATCAGATCGGATGATGATCTGACAAAGGCAAACAGCGACAATGCCGCCAAGGTTCTGATAGCGATTGCACGTATGGTTATAAATTTAAAATCTTCAATGCCCTGATAGAACCATTCCGATCCGATGGAGGTGAAAAATATCGACAGACTGAGTATATAAAATAGCGTCTGGTTGCTATGAATCTGAGGTATGAATCTCGCCATTAAGAATACAGCCACATAAGCGCACATGCACAGCATAAGGCTCAACGACAGAATTTCAACCACAAATTTATCTCGTAAGGACTTATTGTCGCGGTGTTTTGCCACTTCCCTGACGGCATATGCCGGAATTCCGAGGGTTGAAAATAGAATTATATATAATATTATTGAGTTCAAAAAGTTAACAGTCCCTATCCCTTCCGGCAGCAGCACTCTTGCCGCATATGGAAAAGTAATGACAGGAAAAACAATTCCGGTAATAGTATTAAGGCCATTAAGGATTATATTTGTCTTGATTGAAGACATTGGTTCCGACAGAAAATTTTAAAATAATACAACCATATATCAACCACGACAAAGGTAGACAAATCGCTTCAATTATGCAAGAAATCCAAAATTCAAATCCTGTTAACACTATTTTTAGCAAATAAACATCATTTTCACGCATTCTAAGCCCGGTGTTGGTTAAATGCTATGCTCTTTTGTTAAGTTGCTTGTATATGAGCTATTATCATATTAAATTTGCATCGAAAACGAAAAATAACTCCTGAACGTTAACAGAATTAAGACTTCTCAAATACATATACATGAAACAACAACCAAACATGCATTTCTGCTGAGTCATTTGAAGACACAACCATTTCTTATCCTTTTCTGAATTTAAAATTACCGCTATTTCCCTTATTCCAAATCAATTGGCAGTTATCACCTCCTGATATACAATCCAGAATCGGGCATAACGTGAGCCCGATCAGATTTTCAGAAGATGAGTTTGAGAAAACGAATACCGATAATTAGAATTGATGATTATAATTTCGAGCGCTCCACTGCGTGATGCAGCGGGCGCTCTTTTACTGTATACGTCATTGATTCCTTAATGTAAGTGCGGCTACATTCTCCACATGCTGGGTGTGCGGGAACATGTCTACCGGCTGTACTGCCTCAATATCATACTTCTCATGGAGCAATGCCAGATCACGGGCTTGGGTAGCCGGATTGCAGCTGACATAGACTATCCGCTTTGGCTCGGCTTCCAAAATTACTTTGACCACATCATCGTGCATGCCGGCTCTTGGAGGATCGACAATCATCACATCAGGATGTCCGTGTTCAGCTATGAAGTCTGATGTCAATACATTTTTCATATCGCCGGCATAGAATTCCGTATTGTCCAACCCGTTGATGCCGGCATTTATTTTAGCATCGTCAATGGCCTCAGGGACATATTCGATACCGACTACATGCCTGGCATTGCGGGCAACAAAGCAGGCAATTGTACCGGTTCCGGTATAAAGGTCATAGACCAGCTCGTTTCCGGTCAGTTTGGCGAAATCACGGGCCACGCTGTAAAGCCTGTAGGCCTGCCGTGAATTTGTCTGATAGAATGACTTGGGGCCTACTCTGAATCTAAGACCCTCCATCTCCTCTTCAATATATTCCTTACCGCGATAAAGGTGAATGGCCTGATCTGAGATCGTGTCATTGACTTTTGTGTTGACGACATAGAGCAGCGATGTGATTTCCGGGAACTCAGCGGCTACAGCTGATAGCAATGTCCCGATTTTTTCTTCATCGTTTTCGCCGAATACCATTACAGCCATTACTTCTCCGGTAGATGCAATACGTATCATCAACGTACGTAACAGGCCATGCTGCTCCCTTAGGTCATAGAAGGAATAGTCATTGTCCATGCCAAATTTCTTGACAAAAAGTCTCAACCGGTTACCGAGATCATCCTGCAGATGACATTTGTTTATATCCAATACCTTGTCGAAGGCGCCTGATATATGGAATCCTGCTGCCCGGCGCTCCGGGAACTCCTCTCCTGAACGCAATTGATCGAATGTGAGCCACTTTTTGTTTGAGAATGTGTACTCCATTTTATTCCGGTATTCCCAGATTTCTTCTGATCCCAAAATAGGAGTCAGTTCCGGATATGGAATCTTGGCTATGCGCTGAAGAGCGTCCTCAACCTGCTTTTGCTTGCATTTGAGCTGGAATTCATATGGCAGATGCTGCCATCGGCACCCTCCGCATAGAGTGAAGTGTTCGCATTTTGCCTCGACTCGTATTGGAGAGGGCTGTGTCAGACGTTCGATATGTCCCTCCGCATAACTACGCTTTTTACGGTCAATCTTCACATCAGCGATATCTCCGGGAGCACCGAACGGTATGAACACAACCATTTCGTCAACCCGCGCGATGGAATTGCCTTCCGCCGCCACATCCAGTATTTCAACACCGCTTAAAAGCGGCAGATCTTTCTTCTTTCTTGCCATCTGTGTTTGTTTGAATTACTTAACTTACAAAAATTTTCGTCGGCAATTGGGAATAAGAGCCATTTACCGACGAGTGGAGTATTTCAGTAAGTTAGGTTAAGATAATTTCTACAATTATTTATTGTCAAAATTAATATTTATTTCGACATCAATCAATTCGATGAAGTTAATTTAGCACTATTTAACTCTCTGGATGACCGCAGACTTCTGCTCTCTATGCAAACGGAATATAATGAAGACGGTCAATATTGCCGAAGCCAATATGAGCATCGGCGAATCAAGCCCCCATTGATCAATCGAGCTGTCTCCCCCACCCTCTGAGATTTCACCGGACTTCCATGTGGAATAGACCACTATTGAGTTGTTAAAGGCATGTATTATAACCGGCAACCACAAAGACCGGCTCCACCACAACAGATAGCCGAAATAGGCTCCAAGCAATAGTCGCGGAACAAAACCGAAAAACTGCATATGGATGGCACTGAATATGATCGCTGTAATCCAGATCGACAGATGTATGTTAAGTCTTGATGACAAAAATAACTGTTGCAAAGTTCCTCTAAATAAAATTTCTTCGCTTAATCCTGCCAATATTCCGACTATAAGCAAGTCAATGATCAATGAACTTACAGAGCCATCACCCAGAAGCATTTTCACTGAGGCACGGGCTTCATTTTCGTGAAGCCGCATCCAACTCTCTAATCCGGAAAGACTTTCGGGTAACACAAGACTGTCATTCATCATAACGATCCAGTTCATCAGCGGAATTGAAACCAGCATAGCTGTCACGGCCAATATCAATAGCTTTATGGAAGGTGCTGACTCAATTTTCAGGAAATTTGCCGGCAACGAGGAAATCAATACTGCGGTCATCAAAGACGGGAGGATGAATATGATACAGTCCTGGATGACAGTGGCCAGTCTTAGAGCTTTTGTAGTAGGCCCGTTATGAACCACAAACCCAACTATCAGAGATCCAGCCAAGGCACAGGCCGCAAGCACGATGAAAAATAGCAGGAAACGTTCAGCCGGTTTGAACCGAAGTTGTGGCAGCATAATGTAAAACGATTTTAGTTTATTTATCAAGATAAAAAGGATATGTCAGAAGCTTATAAGCAGTTGAATATTCATTGTCCTCATTGCGGATATATAGATTTTCAGTAACACACCGTGTGTTCATATATCTTTCCGGCATGACCTGCCATAAGATTCGCAATGCCTTTTTGCCTCTTTTCGAAAACACTGACGTCATCCGTCGGGATGCAAGGCGATTACATGAAAGAAGCCATTCAATCTCATCTTTTCTGCCATAAGGCGAAATGAAAGCCATCGAGTCTCCAGGCATCACAAGATGCTGTGCTCCAAGGCTTAGCAGCGATTCTATCCCGAATTCTTCTCCATGCCTTGCAAGCGCTCTGATAGTATCAGGAGATCTCAATGGTTCATTGAAAAACGGGGGGTTCGACACAATCAGTAACGGTGACGAGGCTTTGTCAGGGAAAAAAGATGTTATGTCGTTTTGAAAAACTTCGATCCTATTTTTCCACTGTGAAGAATCCACGTTGGACTGGCAGCACTTAACAGCATCTCTGTCAATATCCACTCCATAGATTCTCGCTTGTGGAGCGCGCTGGGCCATCATCAGGGAGATCAGACCGGAGCCACATCCGGCGTCAACGATATTCATTGCGCCTTCGACATCAGCCCAGCTTCCAAGAAGCACTCCGTCAGTGCCGACTTTCATCGCACATTCAGAATCATCGATCGAAAATTCTTTAAACCGGAACATATCGATGCTCAATATCCAAAACCGACATTATCCACATATAATGTCAGCCCCTCAGTGCCGACATAGGGTTCTCCGCTACCGGCAGAAAACATGACTATGATATGTGTCGGGGTCGCATTGGCGGAATCCCATCCTTCTTCAGTGACCGGGACCATTTTCCCCTTTGAGTTACGGGCATAATAGCGGTCATCGCCGCTACGCAGTTGCAGATAATCAGGCACGGGACCTTTTGAACTTAAATCTCCATAGGTCAGCTGAAGACGATGCCCGTTTGTCCAGGAAGCAGTCTTTGAGAAATGTTCTCCTCCTGTTGCCACCCGTTTTGCATGGATATTGCCGTCTGAATCTTCCCAACGGCGCTGAAGAAACACAAATACCACGGCATTGTCATGTCCCGGAAGTTGCTTTTTTGAGCTGAATCCTGTAGACTTTACACGATAGTTGACATTCGGCATGTCTACTTTATAGTCAAAGACCAGTGATTTAGGCTGTTTGGAAAACGGTATGCCCATTTCCATTTTCGAATATGGATTTTTTGTTGATGTAACCGGTTCAAACATTTTACCAAGAAACATCGAGCCGGCAACCATAACATCCATGTTGATCAGACCGAGCACTTTCACTTTCTCGATCTGAGTGCAGAGTTTCGCGCATTTGTTTTTAGCCGAACGATCCGCAGGATAAACCGCATTAGAAGTTTTGACAACGCCTGACACTTTAGCATAGACATTGCTCGTGGCCCACGGCGAGCCGCCAAGATTTGAATAGGGTTTGTTGCCCTCGATTGTCTGTGTCGGGCCTATCTCATATATAGTCTTGTCATGTCCGCCTATCACAGCCGATTCGTGTATGTGGCGGGTAACCCAGTTGGAGAAATCTCCATATTTGATATGCTCCACCGTCTGGGCTGAAACAAATGAAGCACCGGCAACAGCGGATAAACTAAAAAATATACATCTTAAATTTGTCATTTTCATATGGATATAGTTGTAACGCTTTAATAGCATAACATGCTCTTTCTTGATTTGTTTATGCAAAGAGAGTTCTGAAAGCCTCCTCTACCTTTGCCACTTCAACAATCCTGATGCCAAGTCCTGAAGTGTCGATGCCTTTGAGATTATTGCGTGGAATTATAATCGTTTCCATCCCAAGTTTTTCAGCTTCGCGTATTCGCTGTTCGATGCGGCTGACCGGACGAACTTCTCCGGACAGCCCGACTTCGCCAGCCATACAGATACGGTTCGGGATGGTTATATCTACATTGGAAGAAAGAATCGCACAGATGACAGCGAGATCCAGCGATGGATCGTTGACTTTCAGACCACCTGCAATATTGAGAAAGACATCCTTTGCCGCAAGCTTGAACCCGACCCGTTTTTCAAGCACAGCCAAGAGCATATTCATGCGTTTGGAGTCGAAGCCTGTCACCGAGCGCTGCGGAGTGCCGTAGGCCGCAGTACTGACCAATGCCTGCACCTCGATAAGAAATGCTCTGACACCTTCCATCGTCACCCCGATAGATATTCCGGAGAGTTCCTCGTCATTCTGCGAAAGGAACATTTCCGAGGGGTTGGATACTTCTCTGAGTCCTCGCTGACACATCTCATAGACGCCTAACTCGGCTGTAGATCCGAAACGGTTTTTAATGGACCTCAGAATTCGGTATATATTCTGGCGGTCTCCTTCGAACTGTAGCACAGCATCGACAATGTGCTCAAGCACTTTCGGGCCTGCAATGCTGCCTTCCTTGGTTATATGCCCTATCAGCAATACCGGAACGGAAGTTTCTTTTGCGTATTTCAGCAGTTGGGCGGCACATTCCCTTACCTGAGAGACACTTCCGGCTACTGACTCTATAGCGTCAGAGGCTATTGTTTGTATCGAATCGACCACCACAAGTCCTGGATCAACATCTTCAATGTGATCCTTTATATTCTCAAGAGAAGTCTCACAGACTATATATACATTGTCATTCGGACGGCCTATACGGTCTGCCCGCATTTTTAACTGTTTTGCACTTTCCTCACCGGAAATATATAAGACTTTTCTGGAGCGTATCGAAAGTATGTTCTGAAGTACAAGCGTGGATTTCCCTATTCCCGGCTCTCCACCTATAAGCACGAGGCTTCCGGGCACCAGACCGCCGCCGAGAACACGGTTAAGCTCTCCACTCGGCATTTTGATGCGGGCCTCATCGCTGGTTTCTATCTCATGAATCAGCTGAGGCTTTGTTCTTGTCTGTTTCAGCCTGACAGGAGTGAGTGATCGCGATTTTTTGTCATCTGACACTATCCGCTCCTCTACCATAGTGTTCCATTCGCCGCAAGCCGGACATTTTCCCTGCCATTTTGACGATTCGGCGCCACAACTTGTGCAGAACCACGCTGTCTTATTACCTTTCATCAATTATAAACTATTGCTTAAGAGGCCAGTGACAAGCCCCTGATGTTTTAGTGTCAGATTTTCAAATTCCTCTAAACTTAGCCAGAGTGATGGCTGTGGCTATAGCCGCATTCAGAGATTCTCCTGTCGGCTCGCCTTCCGGATATGATGGTATCAACAGGCGGTCTGTAACAGATTTTTCCACCTCAGCCGAAATTCCGTTGCCTTCATTCCCTATGACAATGACTCCTGTATCTGTCAGCTTGGCATCGCTGATGCTGTCACCGTTCAGAAATGTGCCATATACACGCATAGCGCCACTTGCCACGATCATTTCAGTGAGATCGCCATAATGAAGTCTGACCCTTGATATCGACCCCATTGTAGCCTGTATCACTTTCGGACTGTAACAGTCAACAGTCCCTGTCCCGCATAATATGTCGCGTATGCCGAACCAGTCGGAAACACGTATGATAGTACCGAGATTTCCGGGATCCTGTATGCCGTCAAGAGCAAGGACAAGATTTTTCTGCGCGATTCCATTCCCCAGATGCGACTCTGGAATATCATAAACCGCAATTACCTCTGTCGGAGTGACAAGGCTTGACATTTTTGCAATTTCTGATCCGGCACATTCTACTATAACCGAACCAGAAAGCTCTCTGCAGTCACGCCTGTTTGCAGCCAGCCAGTCTTTGGTAGCAAACAGATGACGCACGTTAAAAAACGGAAGTGTGTCGAGTACGCATTTGGAACCTTCTGCTTTGAAGGCCTGCTCGCGCCGACGGTGTTTCCGCTCATCAAGTGATTTGATCTGACGGCTGAGATTATTTGTGAGAACTGACATATTGAATTATCAAAATATTTTCAAAGTTAGGTATTTTTATAAATATACGCAAAAGGGCAGCCGAATGAAAGAGCAAATTGGATATTTTGACTAATTTTGCAGCTGATAAGCCACTCATCGCAGTTGCTTAATATCGAATTTGGGAACGGTCTCCTATCCAGGAGTCAAAATCTCAGAAATTGTTTAGAAGTTGTTTAAAAACAAGAGTTAAAATATGCTCTCAACATTATATGCACAGACATTCGGTGTAGACCATTACAAAATCCGTCCTCTTACCAAAGCCGGCAGCAACCGCCAGTATTTCCGCATCTCCGGCCCACGTACTGTTGTTGGAGTCATTGGAACATCTGCCATTGAAAACAATGCGTTCATATATCTGTCCGCCCACTTCTCCACAAAAGGGCTGCCGGTACCAAAGGTCATTGCAGTGTCAGATGACAGACTGTGTTATATCCAGGAGGATCTTGGTGACAGTTCCCTATTTGAAATGCGCGAAGATATACCCTTATTAAAGCAAACAATTGCCATATTGCCGGATTTCCAATACAAAGGGGCTGAAGGAATGGATTTCAACAATTGTTATCCGGTAGCGGCATTTGACAGTCAGGCCATCCTGTGGGATCTGAACTACTTCAAATATTGTTTCCTGAACACAACCGGTGTGCCTTACGATGAAAGACGCCTTGAATCAGAGTTCAGACTGATGGCAACACGTCTGGCCCATTCAGGGAAGCCGACATTCATGTATCGCGACTTCCAAAGCCGCAACGTCATGATCAAAGACGGAGCTCCGTACTTCATCGACTTCCAGGGCGGCCGGAAAGGACCTGTAGAGTATGATCTTGTCTCTTTCATCTCTCAGGCCCGTGCGGCATTCACTCCCGAAGTCAAGGAAGAGCTGATTGAGACATACCTCCAATCCGCATCACGCTATGTGAGCGGAATTGACAGCGGACTTTTCCGGGAGCGTCTTCACGAATATGAACTGCTGCGCAACCTGCAGGTGCTTGGTGCTTACGGCTTTCGTGGAAAATTCGAACGCAAGCCTCATTTTCTGAAAAGCATCCCGCTTGCACTGGCCAATCTTCAGAATCTACTTGCAACAGGGAATGACTCCTATCCTTACCTGACTGAGATATTGGCCGCCATGCTTGAACAAGAGTCAATCGATTCGATTACGGAGGAGGTTCGTCCGAGCTTACTGACAGTCCATGTAAGCAGCTTTTCCTATAAAAAAGGCATCCCGAAAGATTATTCCGGCAACGGAGGTGGATTCGTGTTTGATTGCCGCGGCATGGAAAATCCGGGCAGATATGAGGAGTATAAGAGCAGAACGGGTCTTGAGAAACCGGTGATTGACTTTCTTGAATCAAAGGGTGAAATACAGACATTCATGGAAAACTGTTATGGCTTGGTGGATCCGTCAGTGGAATGTTACGACCGTCGCGGGTTCACCTCTCTGGCGGTAAATTTCGGCTGTACCGGCGGCCAGCACCGTAGTGTCTATGGAGCCCAGCATATGGCTGAACATATAAAGACAAAATTCCCGCATGTCAACGTCCGCCTCACACACCGTGAGCAAAATATAGATTGCACATTATGAAAGCCTTCATTTTTGCAGCCGGGCTTGGTACACGTCTTGGCACGATCACGCAGACAATGCCGAAAGCGCTTGTTGAGGTCGGAGGCGAGCCTATGCTGAAAAGAGTTATCCTGAAACTCAAGGACTCAGACATCAGACAGATCGTTGTCAACGTTCATCATTATGCCGACAAGATAATTGATTACCTTAAGAGCAATGACAATTTCGGACTTGACATATCCGTCAGCGACGAACGCGATGCTCTTCTTGATACCGGCGGAGGCTTGCTTAAAGCCAAGGGTCTGCTTGGAACAGATAGCCAGATACTGCTTCATAACGCCGATATACTGACTGATTTCAATCTTAAGGAAATGATAGCCCATCATCAGTCTTCTCAGGCAGATGTGACTTTGCTTGTGGCTGACAGACAGACATCCCGTTATCTGCTTTTCGATAATTCCATGCAGATGAAAGGATGGACAGACATCAGGTCCGGTGAAATCCGAAGTCCGTGGAATTCGGAAGAAATTGCCGGATGCCGGAATCTCGCCTTCGGTGGAGTCCATATTGTCAATCCTTCGGTATTCCCGTTTCTGGCAAAATTCAGTAATGACCCAAAATTCTCGATCACACCATTCTACACATCATTATGCAAAGATCTCAGGATTTGCGGCTTTATGCCCGATGAGTCCTATAATTGGATTGATATCGGAAAACCAGATGCGCTTAAGGCCGCTCAAAATATTGTTTGAGAACATTGGCGGAAAGTTCCGGCGGGGTATTGACTGCCAGAAGGGCCGGCTTCCTATTTTCCGCTACAAATGCAGCGAGCGCCTTCTCCAGTTCTGTTGACGAAGAGGCATCAAAAAAAGCAAAGCCATATCCAGCAGCAAGGTCTTTCAGCGGCAAGCGCGTTCCGACAGCCAGAAATTCTTCCATCTCCGGCAAATCTGAGGTTGAGGAAATGAACCGGAATATACCGCCGCCGCCATTGCACAATACAATCATCTTGAATTTCGGAGAGATCAAAAACGATGACAGAGCGGCGATATCGTATTGGAAACTCATATCACCGCTGATCAGCAGAGTCACCCCACGGTAGATCACTGAGGCTCCGAGCGCCGTGGATGTACATCCGTCTATCCCGCTCACCCCACGGTTGCATTCACTCCGATGCAGACGCGAACAATCCATCAGTTGTGCATAGCGGACCGCCGTGCCGTTTGAAAGATGAAGATTCCAATGACGAGGGATGTGGGATACTATATGCGAGAACGCCGATAGATCACACCAGGGGGCATTTCTTACATATTCATTGTGAGAAGCTGTTGCCTGTCTGTAGATTTCATGCCATTCGGAAGAATAGTCGCACGGAGTTTTGTAAATCTGCAATGCAGATGCTAATTGGCGCAGAAAAACGGCAGCTTCCATCTCTATGCGCAATGAAAGATGCTTGAAACAGTCAACGGTGACGTGTGACAGACCAACGTGCCAGTGTTCCACTCCTTTGTCCATTGAGCGGATCCACTCTTTGACATGTCGTGACACGAGTGCACCTCCAGCCGTTATCACCACGTCCGGCTGAAGTTTTTTCCAATCGTTAGCCGACAAAATTCTCAGCGTCATGTCTATCCTGGAGATGAACGATGGTGAATGGAGATTGGCTATCGACTCAGTCATCACAACAACATTCGGCAACGCGGAAAGTTTCATCAAAGCCCGGTTGAGGCGTTCGTCCGGTTGATGGAAACCGATAATGATCAACACTCTTTTCGGAGAGGCAAGCTTCTCCCCCAGCCTGCGTGCCTCCGGAGTCGCCAGTTCGAATGGCGGAGTAAGCTGACGGATCACACGGCTATCTCCAGCCTTGAATTCGGCCGTCCTGTTCAGTGGCGCATCAAGTCTGACATTAATATGCACCGGTCCTTTGCGCCCGCTGACTGCCTCGATCAGCGCATCATTGATCAGACGGTTACACACCCATTCGCCGTTCTCAAATTCAAGATGGGCGCCAAGATCGCAACTGCGTTTGACATAGGGAGCAAGAGCGTTTTGCTGCCACAAAGTCTGCGAATCATCCTGGTCAATCCATTCTTCCGGCCTGTCTGCTGAAATAACGATTAGCGGCACTCCTCTGTAGAAGGCTTCGGCCACCGCTGGTGCATAATTCAGCAAGGCTGTCCCGCTTGTACACACCAAGGCTACCGGACATCCGCTCTCGATTGCCATTCCCAAGGCTATGAACGCAGCCGAGCGCTCGTCAATGACTACGTGATGTCTCAACTCGTTTCTGCGGACAATGGCGACAATTAAAGGCGAATTACGGCTTCCGGGAGAAAGCACCACATCCTTAATGCCATGAGCCACAAAAAGATCCGCTAAGATATTACATGAGAGTTTGTCGGTAGTAATCATTGTCTGCCTGTCGGATTTGTAATTGTTCGAGGTGCAAATTTACAAAATATTATTTCCGGGGCATGACAAATTAGGCCGTAATGTGTTAATTTTGCAGACACAAATAATCATCAGTATGTATATCGCATCTCAGAAACATAAAGAAAACATAGCGGAATATCTGTTGTATATGTGGCAGATCGAAGATATTATCCGTGCCAATGGCCTTGACATTGAGAAGATCGAAAAAAATGTCATTGACAAGTTTCAGCTTGACCCGGCCCAAAAGAAAGAAATGATTGAATGGTATGAGTCGCTGATTGACATGATGCGCCGTGAGAATGTTGAGAAAAGCGGACATCTTCAGCTCAACAAGAATGTGATCATACAGCTGACCGACCTTCATCTCGCCCTTCTGAAAGATCCTCGTTTCCCGGAATATACGGCTGAATTCTACAAAACACTTCCATACATCGTTGAACTGAGAGCCAAATCCGGCGAAAAACCGACCGGAGAAATTGAGACTTGTTTCAATGCTCTTTACGGAATGCTTATGCTCAGGCTCCAAAGCAAAGAAGTGACTGCCGAGACCCGCCAGGCCATAACTCAGATAAGCCGTTTCCTTGCCCTCCTGTCAAAAGATTATCATCTTGACCGGGAGGATAAACTCTTCCCCCCGGATCAAGAGTGACAATTATTGATTAACCATAGATTTTTATTTTGGCACTGCGGCTTTGACCACTTCAGTCAGAGTCGGATGTGCATGCACGGCTGTAGAGATCGCCGAGGCTTTTAGTCCGGCAGTCATTGCAGTAGCGACTTCCTGCACCAGATCGGCGGCGTGCGCTCCACAGATATGACAGCCAAGAAGTTCGTCAGTTTCTGAGTCTGCAATTATTTTAACCAGTCCGTCCGGCTCACCCATAGCCAATGCCTTGCCGTTTGACCGGAACATTGCCTTGCCGATCTTAATCTGACGACCGGCGGCGGCACACTGTTCTTCAGTGAGTCCTACCATCGCACATTCAGGCCAGGTAAATACTGCCGCAGGTATTATATCGGTCAGTTTCGCCTTCCCCAAAGCGACAAGTCCGTGCATATATGCAGCATGGGCGAGCATGCAGCGGCCGTTGACATCACCGATGGCATAGAGTGTCACATTTTCAGGTGCCGATCCGTCAAACAACACTTTCATATTGTCATCAACAGCTATTGCGCCACGTTCGAATCTGACACCTATTCCATCAAGGCCTTCGGGCACAACAGGTCTACGGCCTACGGCCATCAATACCTGTTCAGCTTCAGCAGTCTTTGATTTGCCTTTGACTTCGTATTCCACTGTCAGGCCCGGATTGATAGCCGTAACCTGTGCGGAGGTCACAATCTCAATTCCTCTTCGCTTAAGAGATGTCCTTAGGCGTTTGGCTATCTCGACATCAAACGGAGGTAATATTTCCTTGCAATATTCCAGCACCGTCACTTTGACACCAAATGCTGAAAATATTGAAGCGAATTCCATCCCTATGACTCCTCCACCTATTATAATAAGGCTTGACGGGAGTGTCTGGATGGACAAAATTTCGTCACTTGACAAAGCGAGTTCTTTGCCTGGGATATCAAGCATTACCGGACGTGAACCGGTAGCTACAATAATCTCATGGGCGGTATAGCATTCTCCATTCACCTCTACAGTCGAGGCGCATATGAATTTCGCTTCTCCACGGATCACCGTTACATCATTAAGCACCATCCCTACACTTTCTCTGAGACCTGCAAGGATCTCGTCTTTGCGAGCCATGATGCGTGGCAGATCAATCACCGGCTCTCCGGCTGATATGCCGAATTCTGATGAATTGCCTACTGTCATGGCTACTTCGGCCGAACGACACAGGGCCTTCGTCGGGATACAACCGCGGTTAAGGCAAGTTCCTCCAAGCTCGTCTCGCTCAATCACTGCTACCCTACGGCCAAGGGCGGCTGCCTCGGCGGCTGCTTCATAGCCGCCGGGGCCTGCCCCTATTACGATCAAATCAAAATTTTCCATAGCGCAGTCAGAGTTCAGCATAAGTCACTACCGGATTCAGAGCCGCAGCCGTGTCATCCGGTTTGCGAATCGGGGTTTCCAACGGTGCCGCTTTAACCGTTTCAGGATCTTCTGCTGCTTCACGGGCTATCTCCCGCATCACACCGACAAATTCATCCAGCGTCTCTTTGCTTTCGGTCTCTGTCGGCTCGATCATAAGTGATTCATGGTAGAGCAGCGGGAAATAGATTGTCGGAGCATGGAAGCCATAATCGAGTAAGCGCTTGGCGACATTAAGAGTAGTCACTCCTGTCGATTTGTCGGCCAACCCGTCAAACACGAATTCGTGTTTGCAGACACGGTCGATCGGCAGCAGATACAGATCTCGCAGGCATTCCTTGACGTAGTTTGCATTGAGTGTCGCAAGCGGGCCTGCCATTTTCAGCCCATCGGCTCCCAGTGAAAGTATATATGCCAAAGCCCTGAGCTCTACAGCAAAATTGCCGAGCCAAGCCGAAATGCGGCCAAGCGCATGCGGACCCTTCTCTGTTCCGAAATCAAGTTCGAACAGCGCATCTCCTCCAGGCTGACGTCTGACCACACGCGGATTCGGGAGGAACTGTTCCAGGCCGGCTCTTACGCCGACAGGCCCTGCGCCTGGGCCACCGCCTCCGTGGGGAGTTGAGAATGTTTTGTGGAGATTTATGTGCATAACATCAAAGCCCATATCTCCTGGGCGGGCCACTCCAAGCAATGGGTTGAGGTTGGCTCCGTCATAATACAACAGAGCGCCACATTCATGCACAATCTTTGCAATCTCCGGAATATTATGTTCGAAAATGCCAACTGTATTCGGATTGGTCATCATAACAGCGGCCACAGTATCGTCAAGAAGAGCGTGCAGAGCATCGACATCAACCGTGCCGTCTGCAAGGCTTTTGACTTCTACAACTTTCAGGCCGGCTACAGCCGCTGATGCCGGATTGGTGCCATGAGCCGAATCAGGCACAATCACTTTAGTCCTTTTCAGATCTCCGCGGCTTTCATGATAGGCACGGATAACCATCAGGCCGGTGAGTTCACCGTGAGCGCCGGCATAGGGATTCAATGTAAATTCAGCCATGCCGCCAATTTCACTCAACATCTTCTGGAGTTCATAATAAGCTTCAAGCGCACCCTGAACGGTAGCCGACGGCTGGAAAGGATGAAGAGCACTGAATGCGGGCAGTGATGCCATCTCCTCATTGATCTTTGGATTATACTTCATAGTGCATGATCCAAGCGGATAAAAACCGGTGTCGACACCAAAGTTGTTGGTCGACATGTTGTTGTAATGTCTGACAACACTCGGTTCGTCTACTTCAGGAAGTTCAGGCGCGTTTTCTCTAAGAAGATTCGCCGGCAGAGAGGCTAAAGCATCGTCACATCCGTTTTTTGACAGATAATAGCCCTGACGTCCCGGACGAGAGAGCTCAAAAATAAGCTTGCCGTAATATTTTTTATTCATAGCAGTGGAACGTCATTTCAGTCATTTATATTCCTATTTTCAGCAAATGAAGGCAGAGTCGCTTTTGAGAACGTCTCGGCGCGCCAGATATAGCGGTCGATCTCTTCACGGGTACGTGTCTCAGTTACGCATACCAGAAGTTCATCATCAGCAAGCATCACGCCAGGCAGACAGCCACATGAAGTGCAAACCTCCATAAAATCAATCAATTTGACCTCCCCTTTGAATTTAACCGTAAATTCATTGAGGAACGGTTTGTCTGGATACTTCAGTTCAAACGCTCCGGTTTCAACAAGCTTCTTTGCAAGATAGTGAGCGCCTGCGGCTGAAATTTCATTTACCTCACGCAGCCCTTTAGCGCCCATCAGTGACAGGTAGACTGCGGCATAAAGAGCCATCAATCCCTGATTGGAGCAGATGTTGGAAGTTGCCTTATCGCGTCTGATATGCTGCTCGCGAGCCTGGAGTGTAAGCACAAATACCCGCCTTCCGTCGGCATCAGTCGTCGCTCCTACTATTCGACCCGGCAGTTTGCGGATGAGAGCTTTAGAACAACACATGTATCCTAAATACGGGCCTCCGAAATTCAACGGCATGCCTAATGACTGGGCCTCGCCGGCCGCAATGTCAGCACCCCATTCTCTGGGTGTACGGATCACGCCCAAGACAGAAGCCGGAGCAGTCATTATCAGAAGAGCCTTGGCTGCATGAACCTTATCGGCAAATCCGGTATAGTCTTCCAGAATACCATAGTAATTCGGTGTGGCTACGATCACTCCGGCTACATCTCCAGCATTCAGCATCTCCTCCATGACGGCAATATCAGTCACGCCATCTTTTTCCGGAATTGTATCGACAGTCACGCCATGATAATGCGCATAAGTATCGATCACCTCGCGATATATCGGGTTGACTGTAGCCGAAACAAGTACCCGGTTCCGTTTGCGGGCATGAGCCACCGCCATAAGCATAGCCTCGGCGACTGCAGTAGTGCCGTCATACATTGATGCGTTCGATACCTCCATGCCGGTCAGTTGGGTCATCATTGACTGATATTCGAAAATATATTGCAACGTGCCCTGTGAGATTTCCGGCTGATATGGAGTATAGGCAGTCAGGAATTCCGACCGAGAGAGGATCGATTGAATCACAGCGGGAGAATAGTGGTCGTAGAATCCGGCTCCTGCGAAGCAGGTCAAAGGCTGGTTTTTAATGGCCAGTCCTTCAAAAAAGTCACGCACCTCTTTTTCGCTCATCTGAGGTTTCAGATCATAACCACGCTTCAGCTTAAGCGAATCAGGCACATCGCTGTATAGATCTTCCAGACCCTCCATGCCGCAACGCTTGAGCATTTCGGCGATGTCAGCTGATGTATGTGGAAAATATCGGTGTCCCATAGTTTTATTTTTCAGCTTCGCAGTGAGCTTTGTATGCCTCTTCGTCCATCAGGCTATCCAACTGTGACAAATCGGTAAGTTCAACTTTGATAATCCAGTTGGCCATCGCATCTTCGTTGATCAGACGTGGATTGTCGGCAAGTCTTTCATTTGCTTCAAGTACTTCGCCGCTGACAGGAGCAATAAGGTCACTGGCAGCCTTGACACTTTCAACAGCTCCGAAATCTTCTCCGGCTTCAATCTCGTCACCCTCGTCGGGCATATCGACATAAACTACATTGCCAAGCGCATGCTGCGCGTAGTCGCTGATGCCGATATAGCCAATATTGCCGTCAACTGTAATATATTCGTGTGTGGGAGAATAATATGTCTTGCTCATGATTGTGGTTGTTTTAGAATATGTGATTATTAAGAATAGTTATTAATTATTTCTTGTATGATTTTTTATAGAACTTCTTTGCTGTCACGCGAGCTGGGAATGTCTTGCGGCGCACACGCACTTTAAGTTCACTGTCTTTAACAGCATACGGGGTGGCTATTAGGGCTGCCGCAATGCTCTTATCCACGGAAATGCCGCGGTAACCGGTGGTAACATAGCCTATGACATCGTCTTTGTCATTGAGCACCTCGCACCCGTGGCGGGCAATAGCACGGTCAAGAATCTCCAGTCCGACCAGCTTACGCGGAGCACCTTCAGCTTTCTGACGGGCTACCACATCACGACCTATGAATTCGGGCTTGTCGAGCTTTACAAACATAGAAAGACAGGCTTCGACCGGAGTTATGTCATCAGCCAGTTCATCACCGTAAAGAGGCAAACCGACTTCAAAGCGCAGGGTATCACGACAGCCAAGCCCGCAAGGTGCCGCCTTACCGGACTCCATGAGAATATCCCACAGTCTGACAATCGTGTCATGATCGGCATAGATCTCAAATCCGTCTTCACCGGTATAACCGGTGCGGCTCACAATCATATGTTTGCCGTCATATTCCGATTCAAGAAAGGTATAGAACACAAGTTCCTTACAGTGAATGCCGAGCACTTCTTCCATTACAGATTCCGCATCCGGCCCCTGTACTGCAAGTTCGCCATAATTTTCGCTGACATTGTCAACTGTAACATCAAATGAGGCGGACTGCAATTTGATCCAATCAACATCCTTGTCAATGTTTGAAGCATTGATCACCAGCAGGAAATTATTCTCTCCACGCTTATACACGAGCAGATCATCGACAACACCACCGTCATGATTCATCATCATGCCATATAATATGCCGCCGTCAGGCAGCCCGGCCACATCATTTGTAAAAATATAATTGACAAATTTTTCGGCTTGCAGACCTGTGACAAACACTTCGCCCATATGGGAGACATCAAACACTCCACACGCTTCTCGCACGGCGTTGTGCTCTTCGATAATTCCTTTATACTGGATCGGCATGTCGAATCCGCCGAAAGGACTCATTTGTGCTCCGAGAGCAACATGCCGGTCATGTAGACATGTCTTTTTAAGATCTTCCATTTTAAACAATGTTTTGATTAGGTTTTTCAGAATATAAGGTTAACAATCTGTCTGGATGTCAATGCGGGAATAATATCCCGGATTTCGATTGTGTCAAGCAATTTTAAAACCGCCTCCCGATCGAACGGGCACCCGACAAGCAGATTTTTCAATACCGTTGATGCATCGGTGTTCTCAAGATAATCTCCGGTCATTTCGAAATCAGAAATCAGGCCGTGAGAAACAGAAAGGTCAATGCATATTTCTCCCACTCCGTCAATACGTTCACTTACCTGAAGCGATCCTTTGGGATTTTTGCCTCTCAGCCATGATTCGGCATAATATTCCTGCTCTATTTTTTCAATCTCTTTCAGATCATCTGCGGTAAGAGTCAGCACATTTCCACCCATTGGAACTGTACGCAATATATGATCAAGGAAATCTGAGATTGAAAGTTCGGGCAACTTCTCTTTTATGGTAGTCACACGGCTACGTGTTGATTTCACCCCATGAGACGACAGTTTCTTGTGAGACGGAGTAAGAGCATTTCCCATGAGAACCGGATCATAGTCATACAGCATCGTGCCATGCACTATGCTTCTGCCGGGAATATGATAATATGAATTTCCGGACACTTTCTGGTCACCGATAAGTATGTCATTGCGGCTGTTGTCTGACGCGTCAAGACCCAGCATCCTGAGAGAGGCCACAACCATAGAAGTGTATTTCCCGAAGGTGCCACAAACATCGTCTGACGATGTGATATACGAAAACATTATGTTATTCATATCGGCGACTACAGCACCCCCACCGCTTTTGCGGCGGACAATTTCTACTCCGGCATTCCGGCAGAAGTCAACATTGACTTCTTTTGCCATCTGCTGGTTGCGCCCTATGATAACGGTGGGCTTCACCTGCCATGCAAAAAAGAAATCTCTGTCAGGATATTTTCTTGCAAGATATTCCTCTTCAGCCAGATAAAAGGCAAGGCATCGAGGCTCGGATTCATTGATTACGACAAGATCCATAAATAGTGATTCATGTATATTAGCGACCTCAGAAATGTGGTCACAGCAAAGGTAGTGAAATTTGTGAATACTCCAAGCCTCATGCAAAAAAATATTCAATCCGTATCTGACAATCATGAATTATTAGGTCCGGTCAACAATAAATAGTCCCGCAAAAGCGTTGGACTAATAACTCACTTCAATATTGCACGATCACAAAAGGTACATGCCTATGGATAAAAATTCTACTCCTCCAACCGTTACTCTAATCTCATCTTCTCAGCAGAAATCTCCCCTTGTCCAAAAAACGAGACTCTTGCAAAAATCCGTCAGTTTGCGCGGGCTTATTCGTTTGCATCAACATCGAACCGCGCTCTTGGGAATTTAGTGTTGAACTGAAATCATGACAATCATAATTCTTGTATTGCTGGTCTTCATCGCTGGTGGAGCCGCAGTCTATTTTGCGCTTGTTTCTCGCCGTTTAGAGCAGGAATCCAGAATGTGCGAGCAGGGAAACATGGCCTTAAGACTGGAGTGTGAGAAAATTAAAATCGAGTCTTCATCCCGGATTGAGTCTCTTAACACCACACTGACAGATCTTAAAGCAGCAAATGAGGGGCTCATGTGCAGGCTTGACGAAGCCGTCGCCAAAACAACCGTTGTCAAGGAAGAGAATTCGGCCTTGAGCGCTCGTATAGAAATGCTGCTGGCAGAAAAAGCTGAAACCGAAAAAAACAGGGCCGAGCAGGAACAGATTTTTGAAAACAGATTTAAAAATCTCGCCAACGACATTCTCAGACAGAATACCACAGATCTGAAAACGCAGAATGAGGAGAAACTGCGTGAAATTCTCCAGCCTCTTCACTCCAACATTGAAGAATTCCGCAAGACAGTCACAGAGACATACAACAATGAAGCCCGTGAGCGCTTTTCACTTTCTGAACGCATAAAAGATCTGGTAAGTCTCAACCAGTCTATCTCCCGACAGGCTCAGGAACTGTCAGAAGCCCTTCGCGGTGACAGCAAAGTGCAAGGTGACTGGGGTGAAATGGTGCTCGAATCCATACTCGAAAAATCAGGATTGCAGAAAAATGTCGAATATTTCATCCAGGCAAGTACTGATGAGACCGGGAACACTCTGCGGAATGAAGACGGTACGCTACTGCGTCCGGACGTTGTTGTCCGTTATCCAGACAAACGCTTTGTAGTGATTGATTCCAAAGTATCGCTCACCGCATTTGTAGACTATGCCAATGCCACTGATGATGAAAGCCGGCAGATTGCCTCAGTGAAGCATGTACGTTCCGTACGGAAACATATTGACGAACTCGCCAGAAAACGTTATCAGGATTATGTGGGTGATGCAAAACTCGACTTCGTCATGATGTTCATTCCCACGGAACCGGCCTATATCGCCGCCATGCGTCTTGAACCTACACTCTGGCAGGAAGCTTATGACAAAAATGTGCTGATCGTATCACCGACACATCTTGTTTCCGGCCTGAAACTCATAGCGCAGTTATGGAGTCGCGACCGCCATACGCGCAATGCCATCACCATCGCTGAGGAGGCAGGCAAGATGTACGACAAATTCGCGGATTTCACCAAAGACATGGAGAAAATAGAAAAAGCCCTCGGATCAACCAGAAAGGCTTTTGACGATGCTATGACAAAATTAAGCTGCGGAACAGGAAACCTTGTCACCAGGGCGCAGAATCTTCAAAAGTTAGGCGTAAAGGCCAACAAGCAGATTGCCGCATCCATTGACCGCAACAGACTTTCCGAAGAAGATTGATATCCGACGGACAAATTCCCGGCTGTAATCCGAAGCCGATGACAAGAAACTATTTTACAGACAAATTCGCGGATGCCCGGTCAAATATCAGGCACCCGCGAATTGCTTTTTCAGTCCGGCTGTTTACTCTTTAACCGAAAATCCGGCCTCATAGATCGCCTCGCGGACAGTGTTGGCGTCAACATCGCCTTCAACCACTGCCTCTCCCGAACCGAGATCCACGGTTACAGACTGAACGCCCTTAAGATTTAAGATAGCTTTCTTTACAGATGCCTGACAGTGACTGCAAGACATTCCTTCAATGATATAAACTTGTTTCATATTACTTGCATTTGTGTTAAGATTATGCTGATGGTCTATTTTGCAATTGTGCAGTCTGATTCCTGAATAAACAAGCAGACACAACAGCAACAGGCTGCACATGCTTTCAAATATTCCGAAAGTATGGTGGCAATGAGGTGACAGATGCGACACAGAAGGCATGAACCACTCGCGTGGAAGCAGATAATCAATCGCAAGTCCGAAAAGAATGGCTGTTAAAACCACCGAGCCGACATATATATATGTGCTTTTACGCCCGATTGTCTTTGACAGAATTATCATGGATGCGAAATTGGCTGCCGGCCCGGCCATCAGAAGCACAAAACCGACTCCGGGTGTCAGACCTTTGGCTATAAGAGACAAAGCGATAGGAATTGAGCCGGTGGCACATATATACATTGGCACTGACACCACAACCATGACCAGCATGGCAAGCAAAGGATACTGACTGAGCCCCAAGAACAGTTCATCCGGCACAAGCACGGTGATCAAAGCTGCGACAATCAGACCTATTACCAGCCATTTGCCTACACTGCCTACCATGTCGACAAGTCCGTAGCGGACAGCCTCAATAATCTTTTTTACAAAGCCTGCATCAGAATGCTCATGGCCGCCCGCAGTTGAGTGACATGCGGTTTTAGATCCGGATTGACTGTCACTGTCTAACCTGCCTACGGCGACGCCACCTAAAAGAGCACCGGCCAAAGCTCCGACTGGACGAAGGATGGCAAACGGCAACCCCAGAAGCGAATAAGTCGCTGCAATGCTGTCGACTCCGGTCTGAGGTGTCGCTATAAGGAATGATGTTGTCGCGCCCTTTGACGCACCCTGTCTGCGTAAAGAGACTGCTGTAGGAAGAACACCGCAGGAGCACAATGGCAACGGTATGCCGAGCAGCGCGGCTTTCATGACAGGCTTTATTCCACGGCCGGCAAGATGCCGCCCCATTGTGTCAGGCCTGATGAAAACGTGAAGGAAGCCTGCGATAATAAAACCTAATATAATATAAGGTGACATCTCATTGACTATTGCAATCAGAGATGTGAAAAAATGGCTGAAATTCATAGCTTATGATCTTTATGTTATTCCAACACAAAGATACTGCCGATTCATGCCGTCTGCGTTACACAATTGTCGAAATAATTTACCAAATTCCTCCCTGTCAGTCAGATCTCATGCAACCCAAGGCGCTCCCTGGACCCGCGAAGATACTCAGACGGAGTCAGCCCGGTGACACTCTTAAATTGTCGGGACAGATGGGCCACACTTGAATAGTCCATCATATATGCGATCTCACTCAGGGTATATTCGTCGTGCTGAAGCAATTCTTTGACCCGTTCGATGCGCTGCGCTATATGATATTTCTCCAGTGTCCTGCCCTCTTTGGCCGAAAAAATCCGGCTCACCGTGTCATAGCTCATACCAAGTTGCCGCTCAATGCACTCTGAAAGGTTGTGTTGCTTTTCTTTTTCTTCCCTGACATGATGGAGAATCGCATGTTTGGTTTTTTCAACGATTTCCGATTCACGATCAGCAATAAGCTCGAACCCGTCACGGCGCAGACGCAACACCAGCTGATCCATTGCAGCGTCTGACAGAGGCTGCTCCAATGTGGCTTTTCCAAGCTCGACATTAAAATTTTCGGCCCCTACATCCCGCAGAATCTGCTCGACAGCCCTGACGCAGTGATGGCAGACCATATTTTTTATTAACAATTCTTTCATATAACAGCTATTTGCGCAAAGGCTTATATGTTATTTCTATTACTTCTTCTGTCTTATCGGTTACTGGAAACAAAGCAGAACATCTCACTCCTGGAATCCAGATAATATCAGAGTTCCGCAAAATCACTTTTACTCCTTTTTTTTCATTAAGCGACAGTTTTGCATTGCTGAACAGATCGCTCAGCAGTTTGCTGCCTTTAAGGCCGAACGGACGCATGCGGTCTCCGGTCCGCCATCCGCGCATAATGAATTCCGGAGCTTCGAGCATTATTCCACTGTCGGCATACATTGCTTCCGGCCTGAGCATCCGCGCGTTCTTCAATACTGTGAATTCAGCCACAGTCATTCTCCGCGTTTCAAAAGGATGGCAATTGAGATCTACTGTCACTTCATTCTGTCCGTCATTCAGATCGTCCAACGGCACCAGCTTGCCACGATCAAGAAAATATGAGCTGCTCCGGCCATGATATGTCTTGCCTGCAAATGTAGTTTCTCCATTTGTCCCATCAAATCCGGAAATGATATTTTCAACCTGACTCATATTGAACCCATAATCAGACAGGATTTCAAACAGAACCATCCGCGGATAAGATTCATTCTCCAAAATCGCAGACAAATCAATCACTCCGTCAGCATCAACATACCTATCACGCAATTTACGGCAAAAATCCCGGTATAGACCATAATTGTCGGCAAGATGTCCGATTGTTTGCGCTACCGAATCTATAGCACCTGGGAATTCATCAGAAATCAGCGGCATCAGGCGGTTGCGTATCCGATTGCGCTTATAATAATTGTCGGCATTGGTTGAATCGGTTACATATTTCAAGTGGTGGTCGCGAAGATATGCCAAAATCTCGCTCTTCTTGCATTCCAGCAGTGGGCGCACCACCAGTTCATTGCGAGGAAGCATGCCCTTTAGGCCTGTGAGAGAACTGCCTCGGAATAAGTTCAGAAAAAAAGTCTCGATATTGTCCTCCCGGTGATGACCGACGGCAATCACTGAGCCTACATTTTCTTTTAACAGGCTCCTCCACCAGTCATATCGCAATGCGCGGCATGCCATCTCCAGAGATTCTCCAGCCTCCCTGCGTCGGGAATCAACATCGAAATTCCGCACCAGTAGCCTCACATTTCTGTCAGAGCATAATTTTCGGCAGAAAGCCTCATCACGCATACTTTCTTCGCCGCGCAAATGAAAATTGCAATGAGTGGCAACCACGTTATAATTAAGATTGCAGAGTACTGTCAAAAGAGCCACGGAATCGGCACCACCGCTGAGGCCGACAATAACAGTGTCGGCTCTGTCAATCAGATGGTGACGGTTGATAAACTGCTCTACAATACGGACAAATTTCATGGATCAATATATAAAACGTGGAAGTTTGCTGCAAAATTAATAAAATTGTGCAACAAACCTCCACGTAAATGCTTTTAAAAGCAAATTCAGACCGCGTTATACTATTCTTTATATATTGCCACGTCAGTCTTCGATAGCAAGAAACACACCGTTTAGATCAAACACATAAGTATCTGGTCCCGGTATATTGAGTTCAACTTCATACACCTTCCCTCGGTTGAATTCTACAGATTCAACCATTGCATTGAATCCGTCTTTTGCAAGACGTTCATATGCTTTCGAAGGAAGCATATCTTTGACAACGGCTACCGGGAGCATCATGTCACCGGGAGCATCAATCTCAATCAGATTCCCGTCTGTGTTAAATTCCAGGTCAACACCATTGGATAGTTCAACTTCATATTTCCCTTTTGCGAAATATTTTTCACATTTGCGTATGCCGATATCTTTGAAATGCTTTGCAATAAACGCGCGGGCTTTTTCAGGCAACTGACTGTAATTCTGCGATCCGGCCATTACGATACCGGGATTGCCGCCCCCGTTGACCGGCGCCTGGGCTACTGCTGTTGCACCTCCCAATAAAAAGACGAGAGTCGCAGTCATTGACATTAAGCATTTGAATTTCATAATTATTTAAATTTTAGTTGTATATATAACAATACCTTTTATACAAAACAACATTACATTATCGAATGTTGAAAAATTCTATGTAATTTTGCATCATGATTTATCCTGACAAAATAGAAGAAAAGATAGGCTTTGCTGCCATAAGGTCACAGCTGTCAAAAAAATGTCATTGCGAAGGAGCGCGTCAGTTCTGTTCGGAAATGTCATTCCAGACTGATTTCGAGACCGTGAAGGCGGCACTTCTGGCTGTTGATGAAATGCAACGGGCCAATCATAGCGATGAAACATTACCTCTTGAAGGCGTCGATGACATCGACCGTGATCTGGCAGTGATCAAAATACCAGGCACATTCCTTGAAGTGAAGGATCTGCTGAAAGTGAGACGCATGCTTGAATGCTTTTCACGGATTGCATCATATTTTCGCCGTCACAACGAGGACGGACATACCCCATATCCACAGTTATCACGCCTTAGCGACCCGCTTAACTATATTCCGTCGACTCTCGGATTAACAATCGACAAAGCCATTGATCCGGCATCTGGTCTTGTCAAAGACAATGCCTCTGTGGCGCTGGCTGAAATCCGCTCGCGTCTGCGCAGCATGTCGGGACGCGTCAATTCGATTTTACGTCGAGTTCTGAGCTCCGCAATTGCCCAGGGATGGCTGGATGCCGATGCTTCTCCCGCCGTGCGCGACGGACGCCTTGTGCTCCCGGTTCCTCCGATGAACAAGCGGAAGATTCCGGGAATAGTCCATGACGAATCTGCATCCGGGAAAACCATATTCATCGAGCCCGCTGAAGTCGTGGAAGCTAACAACCTGACCCGCGAGCTGCAGCTCGAAGAGCATCGCGAAATAATTCGAATCCTGACTGCTATAGCCGATGAGCTCAGACCTCACATTCCTGAAATGCTCGCAGGGGCCGGAGTCATATACAACTTGGATTTCATCAATGCCAAAGCCCATTACGCAGAGGCTGTCGGTGCTTCATTACCGAATCTGCACGACCGTGAAGAGATGGAGTGGTATCATGCCTGCCATCCCGTCCTTAAACTTTCGCTGGAACATCAGGGCCGCGAAATCGTGCCCATCGACATTGCTCTGAACCGCGAGACTCGCATTCTGGTCATTTCCGGTCCGAATGCCGGCGGTAAGTCCGTCTGTCTTAAAACAGTCGGCACAATCCAGTATATGGTTCAATGCGGACTGCTACCGCCGGTACATGACAACTCCCACATCGGCATTTTCCATGACATCTTTGTTGACATCGGCGATGACCAGTCATTTGAAGATGACCTTTCGACCTACAGCAGCCACCTGCGCAGCATGAAGTTCATGCTTCAGCGAGGCCGCAAAGGCACCCTCTTTCTGATTGACGAAATGGGCTCCGGGACAGAACCTCAGATTGGCGGCGCGCTTGCCCGTGCCATTCTTGAGCAAATGAACGGGAAAGAAATGTGGGGCATTGTGACCACACACTATCAGATCCTGAAACAATTTGCCGAAGACACCACAGGCCTTATCAACGGCTCTATGCTTTATGATAGGCATCTCATGCAGCCTATGTTCAAATTGTCCATCGGCAATCCCGGCAGTTCATTTGCAGTCGAGATCGCCCGAAAAATCGGTCTGCCGGCAGAGATCATACAGTCAGCCGAAGATATTGTCGGGAAAGAATACATGAATCTTGACAACTATCTTCTTGACATCACCCGCGACAAACGCTATTGGGAAAACAAGCGTACAGCCATACGCCAGAAGGAGAAAAAACTCGAACAGATGCTGGCGCAATACGCTGAAGACGCCGACCAGCTCAGAAGCAAACGCCGCGAGATTATTGAAGAAGCGAGGACTGAGGCCAAAAAGATTCTCGACTCTTCAAATGCCGTTATCGAACGTACCATAGCTGACATCAAGGAAGCCAACGCCGAGCGCGAAAAAACTCTGGAAGCCCGCCGCAAGCTCAAGGAAGAGCGTATAGAGCTCGAACGCGAAGGCAACCGCTACAAGGACTCCAATTTACTCCTGGCGAAAGTTCCCAAAAAGAAAAAGGGGAAGCACAACGTCCAGGCAGACCGTGAGACATCTCCGGCCAAACGCGAAGTTACAGTCGGAGCCAACGTGCGCCTCGACGGAGGCAGTACCGTAGGGACCGTGCTGGAAGTATCCGGTAAAAACGCGCTTGTGATTTTCGGCAACCTCAAGACCACGGTCAAGACAGACCGTCTGATGGTTACAGATGCCAAGCCAAAAACCGAAACCAAATCAAGCATTTCGATGCAGACCATTGATTCCGGCTATGAACGTCAGCTTCAGTTCAAGCAGGAGATTGATGTCAGAGGCATGAGAGCCGATGAGGCCATCCAGGCTGTCACCTATTTTATAGATGATGCCATACGCTTCAGCGTAGCCCGCGTGCGCATACTTCACGGCACAGGCACCGGAGCTTTACGGCAGGCTATTCGCGAACTGCTTTCAACCACTTCCGGAATCAGTTCCTATCATGACGAAGATGTCCGTTTCGGTGGTGCCGGAATCACGGTGGTTAACCTAAAATAGCATCTTATTTTCGCTTGCGGTTTAAAATTTTGTTCGTACATTTGTCAACTCAAGTAAGTCCTTTCGGATTATCTGAAAAAACTCAAAGTATAATTATATGGCAACCAAACCGTTCAAATATCAGCCCATGTTCCCGCTGGGACCTGATACAACTGAATATTACAAACTGACTTCCGACTACGTCAAAGTTGAAAACTGGGGCGGACACGAATTCCTCGTGGTTGATCCCGAAGCGCTAACAGTGCTTGCTCGTGCATGCACACATGACAATGCGTTCATGCTGCGTCGAGAACACAACGAAATGGTAGCGAAGATCCTTTCTGATCCTGAAGCATCGGAAAATGACAAGTTTGTCGCCCTGACCATGCTCCGCAACGCCGAAGTTGCAGCCAAGGGCGCACTCCCCTTCTGCCAGGACACAGGCACCGCGATTGTTCACGGCGAAAAGGGTCAGAATGTCTACACAGGCTGTGATGACGAAGAGAAAATCAGCAAGGGTGTCTACATCACTTACACCACCGATAATCTTCGCTATTCACAGAACGCGCCGCTCACCATGTATGACGAAGTCAACACCGGTTGCAACCTCCCGGCCCAGATCGACATCCATGCTTCTGAAGGCGATGAATACAAATTCCTTTTTGTAGCAAAAGGCGGCGGCTCGGCTAACAAGACATATCTTTATCAGGAAACCAAAGCCATCCTCAATCCCAAGACTCTCGTTCCCTTCCTGGTTGAGAAAATGAAGAGCCTCGGAACCGCGGCCTGCCCTCCTTACCACATCGCATTCGTAATCGGAGGCACATCCGCTGAAAAGAACCTTGAGACCGTCAAGAAAGCATCCGTAAAATATTACGACAATCTGCCTGATCATGGCAATGAACTCGGCCACGCTTTCCGCGACAAAGAACTTGAAGCAGTGCTCAAGAAAGAAGCTGAACGTCTTGGCCTCGGCGCACAGTTCGGAGGCAAATACTTCGCTCATGACATCCGGGTGATCCGTCTGCCCCGTCATGGAGCCTCATGCCCCGTCGGCCTCGGAGTTTCATGTTCGGCTGACCGCAACATAAAAGCGAAAATCAACCGCGAAGGCCTTTGGGTTGAAAAACTCGACAGCAATCCCGGCGAACTGATCCCCGAAGAATATCGTAAACAGGGCGAAGGCAATGTTGTCAGAATCGATCTAAACCGTCCGATGCCTGAAATTCTGGCTGAACTTACAAAGTATCCTGTGGCCACACGCCTTTCGCTCAACGGCACCATCATCGTAGGCCGTGACATAGCCCATGCAAAGATCAAAGAACGTCTTGATAATGGCGAACCAATGCCTCAGTATCTCAAAGATCACCCCATCTACTATGCCGGCCCGGCCAAAACACCCGAAGGTATGCCTTCAGGCTCATTCGGCCCGACAACAGCAGGCCGCATGGACTCATATGTAGATCAGTTCCAGGCTGCAGGTGGCTCTATGGTAATGATCGCCAAAGGCAACCGCAGCAAGCAGGTTACTGACGCATGCCACAAGCACGGCGGGTTCTATCTCGGATCAATCGGAGGCCCGGCTGCTATTCTCGCTCAGAACAGCATCAAGAAGGTAGAGCTCCTCGAATATCCCGAACTCGGCATGGAGGCCATCTGGAAAATTGAAGTTGAAGACTTCCCCGCCTTCATCCTTGTAGATGATAAGGGCAACGACTTCTTTACTGAAATTTCAGCTCGTTGCTCCGGCTGTCCGGTTGTTGATGACAAACACTGATCCAAAATCAGTGAGACTGCATTACGATAACTGATATCAACGAAGTTGCATGGATGATATTCCTTCCGGAGATCATTCATGCAACTTCTGATTGTTGTCAGAATCAATCTTCACCCTACGTTAAATCAGGCTTTGAGCGGAAACATTTATGACATAAGGCGCAAAGGCTTCATCGGCTTTCTGATTCTGTCGGTGGCAGTGGTCGGCATATTTCTGTTCTATTCCGATTCACTGGTCAAAGACCTGTCAGAGCAGGAACGGGAGCGGATGCAGATATGGGCTGATGCCACACGCGAGATTGTAAATGCCGGAAACGGAGACTCTGACGTATTACCGTCAAATTTCGATTTTCTGCTCTCGATCATCGAACGCAACAGAACCATTCCGGTCTTGCTCACCGATGATGACGGTCATATTATCATGCAACGCAACTTCACCTTGCCTGAACCCGAAGACTCTGCTGCCATTTTCGGGCTAAGCGATGCCAACCGCCGTTTTCTGCTGGCAAAGCTTGATGACCTGCGTAAGACTCCAAACGTCATTGATATCGACATGGGTGCCGCAGGAAGTCAGCATCTCTACTACGAAGATTCAAAAGTGCTGAAAAGCCTGAGTTTCTATCCCTATGTTCAGATACTGGTTTTGCTTGCGTTCGTTCTGATTGTCTATTATGCCGTTTCGTCTACCAAACGGGCGGAGCAGAACAAGGTCTGGGTCGGTCTTTCTAAAGAAACCGCCCATCAGCTTGGCACCCCCATATCATCGCTGATGGCATGGCTCGAACTCCTGCCGGATTCCGGTGTCAGCCCGGAGATTGTAGCGGAAATGGACAAGGACGTAAAACGATTGTCGACAATTGCATCACGATTTTCTAAAATCGGCTCGCGGCCATCTATGGAGATTGAAGATCTCAACACCATCGTCAGCCATTCAGCCGAATATATGTCCTCTCGCATATCAAGTCGCATAAAACTCAGCGTGACACCATGCTCCACAGAACTTCCGGTCTCCATGTCATCACCTCTGGCAGAATGGGTAATGGAAAACCTGATCAAAAACGCCGTTGACGCAATGGAGGGAAGCGGCAGCATTTCCATTGCACTTCATCACGACAAAAACATTGCCGTTATAGAAATTGCAGATACCGGCAAAGGCATTCCAAAAAAGAATCACAAAACAATCTTTAATCCGGGCTTCACTACTAAGAAACGCGGCTGGGGGCTTGGCCTGACACTGACAAAACGCATTGTGGAAGAATATCACAAAGGCAATATCTATGTCAAACGATCAGAGCCGGGCATGGGCACGACTTTTGCCATTGAATTTCCTCTTGCTGCTAAAGTTCCGGCTTCTCAGTTCACACGATAGATCATTTAACAACATCAACTATTCAAATCATGTACAACAATTTCAAAATCTGCGCATTCGCACTCTGTGCGATCTCACTTCCTCTGCTGTCATCTTGTAGCGATGATGACAATGACGGTCCCAAGGGAATGGTCAAAGTCGGCGAAATCACATTTGAAAACACAAATATTATTTTAGCCGGACCTGACTCCTATGGCGCGAACCTCTATGCAGACTACACTGGCGGCGATCGGTTCACCGTCGGCTCCATCGCATTCAACAAGGGTGCCAATGCTATCACTTTCGGACTCAATACCCAAGGTGACTTTTATCCCGACATAGCGACATTATACAATGGAGGCATGTTCCTCTCTCAGTTCAATCTCCGTTCGAATCCGGCCGATAAGACCGGCGACTGGTGGTATTCCTTCAATAATCAGTGTAGCGTATATAATGTGGAATCTGTCGACGGCGCAAACCGCGGAGCCGGTGATGACAACTCCAACACATTTGCAGTGATCAACGGCTCCTGCGATGCTTCAAGCATTTCATCTGTCTATGGCTCAGGAAAAGAAGTTTCTTTAGGCGGATTCCATTTTGACAACAACGCCGAATTTACAATTGGAGAAATTGAAATCTGCAATACATCTTATGTGTATGGCGTAATTCAGAATGGAAATGGACTCGCTCAGCCATTAAAAGCAAACAACGGCTGGTTCAAAGTGCTTGCTTACGGATATGACGCAACAGGACATATGACAGCCGGAAGTCCCGTGGAGCTCTATCTCTGTGACTACCGTGCAGGTTCGAAAACAAAAAATCTTGATAATGACTGGGAAGACTGGAATCTGAAAGCCCTTGGAAACGTAAACCGCGTTGTGTTCAACTTCGAAGGTTCCGATGCAGGTGAATACGGTCTGAACACCCCCGGTTATCTCGCTCTTGACAATATCGAGATCTATACTTCTGTAAACAAATGACTACACTGAAACAACTCCTTGATGCCTCACGCTCCCGTCTGACTCCTGTCTATGGCGGGAGCGAGGCCTCATGGCTGTTTCGAATCATAATTGAGCACATCAAGGGATGGAATCAGGTAGAACTTCTGATGCGAGCCGACAAGGAAGTCTCAGACTTCACCGTCACAAGAGTCAACGAAGTCATTGACCGCCTGCTTGCCTACGAGCCTATACAGTATATATTTGGCGACACATACTGGCATGGAATGACTTTGAAGGTCAGTCCTGCGGTTCTCATTCCCCGACCTGAGACAGAAGAACTTGTTGACATAATAACAAAAGACAATCCACAGCCTGATCTGAAAGTGCTTGACGTATGCACCGGTTCAGGTTGTATAGCCATAGCGTTGGCCAAGTTCATGAACTTTCCTGAAGTCACTGCCATCGACATTTCCGACCGGGCTATCGCAGTTGCCCAGGAAAATGCCGCTCTGCAAAAAGTCAAAGTCGATTTTCAGACAGCGGATGCCCTTGATCTCGGCGTGGCACTCACGGCAAAATATGACATTATAATTTCCAATCCGCCCTATGTCATGGATAAAGAAAAAAGCGCGATGGAAGCAAATGTCCTTGACCACGAACCGGCTATTGCGCTGTTCGTACCTGACAGCGACCCGCTGAAATTCTATAAAGCCATAGCCGACTATGCCGCTGATGCGCTGACTGAAGGCGGACGACTTTATTTCGAACTCAATCCTTTGACTGCCGACAGCCTGAAAGACTGGATGCAGCAATCCGGATGGAACGATGTCTGCCTGCTCCCCGACCTGCATGCCAAAACTCGTTTCATGATAGCCCGTAAATAGGAATCACACCATGCTCAGACGCCAGCCTCCTCTGACATATGAAAATGCGCTTTCCCGCATGGCCGCTTTATGCGCCAAGTGTGAGCAATGCACTCCTGACCTTCTGAAAAAAATGTCATCATGCGGTGTAAGTGCCGGAGTTGCGGCCAAAGTGATCTCACGGCTCATCGAACTCAAATTCGTTGATGACCGCAGATTCTCTAAAGCCTATGCCCATGATAAGCTTCATTTCAGTGGCTGGGGCCGCAGGAAAATCAGGCAGGGACTCTGGGCAAAACGCCTGCCTCCGGATATAATAGAAAGCGCATGTGACGATTTCGAAGATGAAGAATACTCCGCTATAGCCCTCAGAGTCATCGCCTCCAAAATCCGGTCAATGAAAGAGTGGCCGTTGAGCCGAGAGAGCAAAATAAAAGTGACCAGATATGCGATGCAGCGTGGATTTGAATATCCGCTGATAGCAGACCTGATGAGAAACTACAAACCTGATTCAGATGATTCCTAACAACAGTTTTGCGGTTGCCGGCCGCTGGCTTCGTGGACTCGTCAACATAATCTTCCCTGACGTCTGCACTGTCTGCCATCGTCCGCTCGTTGACGGCGAAGACTTCATCTGCCTGCAATGTCTGCTTGACATGCCTGTGACCAATTTCCATAAATCAGCATCCAACTCCCTTGCCGACAGGCTGTTCTCCCCATCCTGCCGCATCGAAAAAACGGCCTCGATGTTCTACTACCGCCGAGGCAACCCATATACGGCAATAATCCATGACACCAAATATCGCAACCGCCCGAAAGTAGGACGCCATTTTGCATCGCTCCACGCCAAAGAATTGTCTGACTCCGGATTCTTTGACGATATCGACGCCCTTGTGCCTGTGCCCCTGCACTTTTTGAAAAAGATAAAACGAGGCTACAATCAGGCTGAAGAAATTGCAAAAGGCCTCGGTCATGTATGCGGTCTGCCGGTCGAAACACCTCTGAAAGCCTCATGGCACCGTTCGCAGACCCGAAAAGATATCCATGCCAGACTGCAGAACACCATTGGGGCTTATTCACTGCCGGATCCGGAACTTATCGCAGACCGTCACATACTTCTGGTTGATGATGTGATCACTACAGGCTCGACTATTCTTGCATGTGCCCAAGCCATAAAAAAAGCATCTCCCGCCACTCGTATCAGCGTCTACTCTTTAGCCGCCACACAACTGGAATAACAAGACAATCACCCCATTGAAATCACGCCGGTTTCCACAAACACAGCAATATGAACTTTAGACAATTTCCAAAACCGTTTCAGCTACAAAACCGTTCATAATATATGATTATTTTTGCATAACTTTGCACTCATGCAGCAACAACACACACGCTTCGTTTACATATTGCTAATTTTATTGCTTATAAAGCCATTGTCTATGGCGGCGTCTGAACCGGCAGACTCCGTCCCGCAGCAGCATAAAGGCATTATAGGCCGGCTTATCCACTACTTCGATCAATCCAACAAGCGCAAACTTACCACCCGTCCAAACTTCACTCCTCTCGGTGGTCCGCACTATTCATCGGAAAAAGGTCTCGGCTTAGGCATCGTTATTGCAGGAGACTACTCGACATGCCCGACAGACACACTGCTCCCCGCTTCAAATATATCACTTAAAGGAGACATTGCCACCAAAGGATACTACTCTGTCGGGATCGACGGTGTTCACGTCTACCCGTTCAACTCCAGGCGTGTCAACTATTCGCTCGACTTTCAGTCGTTTTCCACATATTTCTGGGGAATCGGCTATACATGGAACAACGATAATGCCAACAAGACCAAATACAATCTTTTTGATCTGACGCTCACTGGCGACTATGAATGGCGGCTGGCTCCAGGCTTGTATCTTGGGCCGGCGGTTGAATTAAGCTATACCAGCGCCGGCAGTATAGCCGATCCTACACCCTGGCAAGGCGAAGACCATCGCTATTTTTCTGCTGAGGTCGGCGGGCGCCTGCAATATGATTTGCGCGACAACCTTACTTATCCGCATTCCGGAGTGCTCTTCGAACTCATACAGCTTTTTGCTCCACGCTTCATAGGAAATCGGAATCATGACTTTGCCAGCACGGAAATAAACTTCAACATCTATTCTCCGCTTTGGGCCGGTGCGATTCTTGCCTCTCACTTCCATAGCGAATGGACATACGGCAATACTCCTTGGGGAAAACTGCCATTTCTTGGCGGCGGAGCCATGCGCGGATATTATGAAGGCCGCTATCGCGACAAATGCGCCTCAGACATGGCCGTGGAACTTCGCCAGCACATCTACCGACGCTCCGGGATTGCCGTCTGGGGTGGAGTCGGAAGCATATATCACAAACTTTCCGACATCCGGTTTGACCGTCTTTTGCCGGAATACGGCATCGGATACCGGTGGGAATTCAAAAAGAACGCCAACGTCCGGGTCGACATCGGTTTCGGCAAACATTCCAGCGGCTTCATGTTCGGCCTGAACGAGGCTTTCTGAGCAGACTCTTCACCAGGATATTCAGAGTTTGTTTTTAAACAAACTCTCAGACTAATCAAGGAATCAGCAATCAGCCATAATGCACATGTATAAGTATTTTGCTTTTTATTATTTTCTGTTGACTCTCCTCCTCCCCAATTTCATACTTTCATTCACCGAACAGCTCTCTCTTGCCGGAGCATTGACAAACATACTGCTCCCCGCAGGCATTATCTGGCTTTTGTCAAGCCTTTCGCCGAAGTTCGGACGGAGCATTTGGCTGATGTTTCCGCTGATATTTTTTGCAGCTTTCCAGATTGTCCTGCTTGATCTCTACGGACGGAGCGTCATCGCGGTCGACATGTTCCTGAACCTTGTGACCACAAATACTTCTGAAGTTGCCGAGTTGCTCGGCAATATGCTCCCGGTAATCATTGCCGTCGTGGTCCTCTACGTCCCGTCACTGACCAATGGTGTGATATTCATCCGCAAAAAAGTCCGTCTGTCTGAAAAATTTCTGAAAAAGAACTGTCTGTTATCTGCCGGAGTGACGGCAGCCGGGCTCATCAGCCTTGCACTCAGCTATTCCGGAGGCACATATGCAGTCACTGATCATCTCTATCCGGCCAATGTCTGCTACAACGTGTATCTTGCTTTTGACCGCACTGCCAAGACCGGCCGCTATTCCGAAACATCAGCCAATTTCAAATATGACGCACATTCGGTGCATCCGTCTGATAAGCGTGAAATCTATCTCCTCGTTGTCGGAGAGACCGCACGTGCGGATAACTGGCAACTTCTTGGCTACAACCGTCCGACCAATCCCCGGCTGGCCGATCGCAATGACATTTATGCCGCACCTGAAGCCTACAGCGAGAGCAACACCACCCACAAGAGCGTACCGATGCTGCTCAGTCCGGTCAATGCTACAGATTTCAACACCGATATCTATCAGGTGAAAAGCCTCATCACGGCATTCAAGGAAGCCGGATTCTCCACCGCCTTTCTGTCGAACCAGCGCTACAACCGCTCGTTCATCGACTTCTTTGCAGAAGAGAGTGACACCTGCGTTTTCATCAAAGAGCTCGATGACAACGCCACATCGCTCAGCCGCAACAGCCGACCTGATTCCGATCTCCTTCCCTGGCTTGACAACATCCTCGCCCAGGAAGCTCTAAAGCAGCTCATAGTCCTCCATACCTACGGCTCACACTTCAACTATCTCGACCGTTATGCCAAAAACGACGAACTGTTTACCCCGTGTGACTATACCGAAGCCACCAAGAGCAACCGCGACAAACTCATAAATGCATATGACAACACCATCGTGGCCACAGACCGCTTGCTGACCGACTGCATCAGCCGGCTCGACTCCATTGACGGAGCATTTGCAGGCCTGCTCTACACATCTGACCACGGAGAAGACATATTTGACAATGGCTCCGGCCGTTTCCTCCACGCCTCTCCGCGCCCCACCCTCTATCAGGTCCATGTCCCGATGATCGCATGGCTGTCCGCCGGATATCGAGAATCATATCCTGATATTGCAGCAGCCGTAGGCCGAAACATCTCATGTCTGATTTCCACCTCACGCTCATTCTGCCCCTCAGCCTTTGAAATGGCAGGCATAAAAGTCAGCGGCAATGCCATGACTGACACTGCCGCCTCGATTTTTTCAGACCATTACGAGCCACGCGAGCAGCTCTATCTTACAGACCACAATACCCCGGTCACGCTAAAATCTATTCTCTGATCTTATCCGCAGCGTGAGGAGCCGCATGATGTACAGATCAGGCATCCTTCCTGGTAGACAAGTGTTTCCTGTCCGCAGTTAGGACACTTCTGGCCTCCGGCCGGAGTGCCTGACGGCAGATACTTTTTCAGCGCGCGTTCAACACCCATTTTCCAGGTGTTGATCGACTGCGAGTCGAGTTCAAGACCGTTGACAAGTTTTATCACCTGGTCAATCGGCATTCCGTAACGGAGCACTCCGGAAATGAGTTTGGCATAGTTCCAGTATTCGGGATTGAACTTGTCAGAAAGGCCTTCGATAGTTGTCTTATAGCCTCGCTTGTTGATAAACTGGAAGTCATATCGCTTGTTTCCCTTGTCGTCAGTAGCCTTGATGATTTTTCCTTTCGACACTGACTTCGGACAGAAAATACCGTCTTCATCATCAGCAAGACCGGTGAAAATTTCATATGGCTGTCCGTTTTTCAGACCGACAAACGCAATCCACTTCTCTTTATTGTTCTGGAATCTGACCACATCGGCTTCAAGCTCTATCGGACGCTTGCCCACAGGATGGACCGCGGGTATTTCCGGTGTGCCGGACTGCTTTCCGTCTTTCGCTTCCTGATCAGCCGGAGTATCCACACCCTTCTCGCGGTCTTTCTTTTTGTTTTCATCGGCCGAGATCAACACTCCGGACCGACAGCCATCGCGGTAGATCGTACAACCTTTACAGCCGGCTTTCCAGGCTTCCATATAGAGGCGGTTGACAAGTTCAACATCCGTATCGGCCGGAAGATTTATGGTAACGGAAATAGAATGATCCACCCACTTCTGCACAGCGCCCTGCATTTTAACCTTTTCAAGCCAGTCGATATCATTGGCTGTCGCTTTGTTATACGGAGAGCGCTCCACAAGTGAGTCAAGTTCTGCCTGAGTGTAATCATTGCGCACTTCTATGCCGTTGATGCGCATCCACTCGATAAATTTGGGATGATAGACCACGAATTCCTCAAAAGCATCACCAGACTCGTCGACGAAATCAACATGCACATCCGCATCATTGGCGTTGACCTTGCGCCGACGCTTATAGACCGGCATGAACACGGGCTCGATTCCTGATGAGGTGCGGGTCATGAGCGATGTGGTTCCTGTGGGTGCTATGGTCAGGCAGGCTATATTGCGACGACCGTTGGCCTCCATATCAGCCACCAGTTCCGGGCAAGCCTCACGCATACGGCTGATGTAAGGGTTGTTGCGTTCGCGGGCAGCGTCATAGACCTCGAAAGCTCCGCGCTCCTTGGCCATCTGGACCGAAGAGGCAAAAGCTGCAAGCGCGAGAGCGCGGTGTACTTCTACCGACTTCACGGTGGCTTCGGATGTGCCGTAGCGAAGGCCGAGAGCCGCGATCATGTCGCCTTCAGCTGTAGTGCCGAGGCCTGTACGGCGTCCCTTGAGCGTTTTTTTCTTGATCTTGTCCCAAAGATTCAGCTCGGTAGCCTTTACCTCTTCGTTTTCAGGATCGGCTTTGATCTTTTCGATAATGGCATCGATTTTTTCCATTTCAAGATCAATGATGTCATCCATAAGCCTCTGGGCTTTTCCGACATGCTCTTTGAAAAGATCGAAGTCAAAATAGGCCTCGGATGTGAAAGGATTCTTTACATATGAATAGAGGTTTATGGCGATCAGACGGCAACTGTCATAGGGGCAGAGAGGGATCTCGCCACACGGATTTGTCGAAACAGTCTGGAATCCGAGATCGGCATAGCAGTCAGGCACAGATTCGCGCAGAATTGTGTCCCAGAACAGCACTCCGGGTTCAGCCGATTTCCAAGCGTTGTAGACAATCTTGTTCCAAAGAGCCTTAGCGTTGATCTCAGTCTTCACCTGCGGATCAGATCCATAGATCGGGAACCGGCATGTGTATTTTTCCTCACGCTCCACACAGGTCATGAACTCATCGTCAATCTTGACAGAAACATTCGCTCCTGTAATCTTGCCTTGTTCAAGTTTGGCATCAATGAAACGTTCCGAATCAGGATGCTTGATGGCCACGGTGAGCATCAGCGCACCGCGACGTCCGTCCTGCGCCACCTCGCGGGTTGAATTGGAGTAGCGCTCCATGAACGGCACAAGTCCGGTTGAGGTCAGCGCGGAATTTTTGACCGGCATTCCCTTCGGACGAAGATCGCTGAGATCGTGACCCACTCCGCCTCGGCGCTTCATCAGCTGCACCTGCTCTTCATCCACCTTCATGATGCTGCCATATGAATCGGGATGTCCGTCAAGACCTACCACGAAGCAGTTTGACAGCGATCCGGTCTGAAAGTTATTGCCGATTCCGGCCATAGGACTCCCCTGAGGAACCACATATTTAAATCCGTCAAGCAGTTCATAGATTTCCTGCGCGCTGAGGGGATTGGGATATTTGTTCTCAATCCTTGCAAACTCGTTGGCAAGACGGCGGTGCATGTCGGCAGGAGTCAGTTCATAGATGTTGCCGAATGAATCTTTAAGCGCATACTTGCTGACCCAGACTTTTGCAGCGAGCTCGTCTCCGTCAAAATACTTGACAGACTCGTTGAAAGCCTGTTCGAAAGTGTATTTATCTATTTCCATTAGTGATATTTAAGAAGCAGTTTTAGAGACTGCAAAGTTGGACATTTATTTCCGATAAAGCAAAATTTCGCACTTAAAGTTATTTACATCTTACCGGAAAGTTGTAACTTGCAGCCCGATTTCAATTTTGATTATTGTCAAACTCTGATAACAGCATCAATGGATAAAAATAACTACTTTTCTACCCGACGGACTATACGCAAATACGATCTGTCCCGCCCCGTCAGCGAAGTTTTTCTGCGCGAACTGCTTGCAAAGGCATCGCGTGCGGCCAATACCGGTAACATGCAGATCTATTCCGTAATCATAAACCGCGATCCGGAAAAGATCGCAGCCCTTGCTCCGGCCCATTTCTGCCAGCCGGCTATCAAAGGCGCCGCCGCAGTGCTTACATTCTGCCTCGATCTGAACCGTTTCAACCGTTGGTGTGAACTCAATGGCACACAGGGTGGCATGAACAACCTCCAGGGGTTCACCTGGGGCGTAATCGACACTTCTATCTTCGCACAGCAGTTCTGCACTGTAGCTGAAATGGAAGGCCTCGGCACCTGCTATCTCGGCACTACTACCTATAACGCCTCTCAGATTTCCGATGCGCTCGCGCTTCCGTCTGACGTGATCCCGGTCATAACCGTCACCGTCGGTTATCCCGCCGAAACTCCGGAACTTCAGGACCGATTGCCGCTTGATGCCGTGGTCCACTCGGAAAGCTATCACAATCCGACTGACGCAGAAATCCGCGAATTCTATGCCGCCGAAGAAGCCACTCCGGCATCCATGAAGTTTGTAACTGAAAACGGCAAACAGAATCTCGCACAGGTTTTTGCCGAAATACGCTATCCCAAAGCCGCCAACGAGCAGTTTTCACGCGTCTACAAGGAATTCCTCAAAGATAAAGGAATATCTCTGTAATTTCCCAATACCGAATCCCGAAAACAGACAGCCGTCTGTGACTCTTACATTCCGAGTCACAGACGGCTGATCTTATCTGTTTTTCAAAACAAGGAATACTTTTTATTCCGTGAGCATTTCAAGGAACCGGTCTTCATTGATGACCGGGACTCCAAGAGATTTGGCCTTTTCGAGTTTAGCCGGCCCCATATTGTCACCAGCAAGTACAAATGAAGTCTTCTTCGAGATCGAGCCGGAATTTTTACCTCCGTTGCGCTCGATCATCTCCTTGTATTCCTCGCGGGAATGTCGGGCAAAGACTCCGCTGATCACTATTGTCTTGCCCGCCAGCAGATCGGACTTCTCCGACTCCTCTTCTTCAGGCAATGACATCTGAAGCCCATACTCTCTGAGGCGGTTTATGATCTCACGGTTTGATTCAACACTGAAATATTCAATGACAGCATCGGCTATACGCGGACCGATATCATCAATAGCCACCAGCTCATCACGGCTCATGCCCATCAGAGTGTCAATGTCACGAGTCCCCTTGGCAAGCTTTTTGGCCACAGTCCCTCCGACAAACGGAATTGAAAGCGCATAGACAACCCGGTCAAACGACACACTCTTCGATTTCTCGGCACCCTCAAGAATCCTCTGAGCCGAACGCGGACCGATGCGGTCGAGTTGCTCCAGATCAGAGGCCTGCAGAATATAGAAATCAGCAATGTTTCTGACAAGTCCGGCATCATAGAGCAGAGCGGCGTTCTCCTCTCCCACTCCGTCAATATCCATTGCGTGGCGGCCTACGTAATGCTCAAGACGTCCGATGATCTGCGGACGGCAGCCATACTTGTTGGGACAGAGCCATGCCGCCTCGCCGGGAATGCGCACAAGCGGAGTGCCGCAGTCCGGACAATGGGTCACAAACTTTATCGGCATCGCACCCTCTTCACGCGCCGCCTCGTCAACTCCGGTTATCTTGGGAATGATCTCCCCTCCCTTCTCCACATAGAGCATGTCATGCTCATGGATTCCAAGAGTCTTGACAATGTCTTCATTATGAAGCGAAGCCCGTTTCACAATCGTGCCGGAAAGCAGCACCGGCTCAAGATTGGCCACCGGGGTTATCACCCCCATGCGACCGACTTCAAACGAAACGAAGCGCAGGCGGGTCAGGGCGCGCTCTGCCGAAAATTTGTATGCAATCGCCCAGCGGGGCGATTTGGATGTATAGCCAAGATTCAGCTGCTGGCGAAGACTGTTGACCTTGAAAACAAGCCCGTCAGTAGCGACCGGCAACTCCTTGCGCTCCTGGTCAAGGCGAGTGATGAAACTATCGACCTCCTCGATCGAATCCATCAGAGTCATCAGATTGCTGACCTTGAATCCCCATGACCGGGCAGCTATCATATTGTCATAATGATTGTCAGCCGGGAGCTCATCTGAAATCAGATAATAGAAATATGCATCGAGACCTCTGCGCGATACTTCGGCTGAATTCTGCATCTTAAGAGTTCCGGCCGCTGCATTGCGCGGATTGGCGAACAGAGGCTCTTCATTGAAAGCTCGCTCCTCATTCAGACGGTCAAATGCTTTCCAAGGGAGCACTATCTCGCCACGGATCTCGAATGACTGCGGATAGCCCGATCCCTGAAGCACCAGGGGGATACTGCGTATAGTCTTGACGTTCTCAGTCACATCATCGCCTTTCTCCCCGTCACCTCTGGTCACGGCTCTGACCAGACGCCCGTTTTCATAGATAAGCGAGATACTGGTTCCGTCAAACTTCATTTCGCCGACTATTGGCACCGATTTAAGCCCTTCAAGATTTCCGAGCAAGTCATTACAGCGGCGAATCCAGTCATCCACCTCTTCCACGCTGTAGGTGTTGCCCAGCGAAAGCATCGGCCTGACATGAGCCACTTGGGTAAACCCTTTGGTTATATCGGATCCCACGCGATGTGACGGTGAGAGCGGATCGTCAAATTCAGGGTGTTCGGATTCAAGTTTTTCAAGTTCTTTCATCATCATGTCATAGTCGTAGTCACTCGCCAACGGCGAATTTTCTACATAGTAGGCATGATTCAGGCGGTCAAGTTCTTTTCGGAGTTCGGTGATACGTTGCTGGGCAGACATAACTACAATGTGGTCTGAGGGTGATGTTATAAGAATGATTATATTACGGTTCTTTTCTTGTTTGCCGATAGCGCCATGCAGAATGCTTATCCGCAATAGAAATAGCGGTTGACAAGCTTCTGCAGCTCTATCGGATCGGCATTCACTCTGGCTGCGAGCATCTTGTCATCAAATGCCTTGAGCTGGCTGATCAGATCATCGAGCATCGCGGGTGCGAACACATTGCGGCTCTCGTAGATCGAACGCTGTTTTTCAAGACACTCGGCAGACTCAACGCAGCAGGTGGGAAGAGTTTCAAGACCTGCAAGCTTCTCGGCATTTTCTTTAGCATGGATATTCACATCGACATAAGTGCGTGATGCGATATCAAGAGCGTCTTTTTCGTCCATTTCGAAACCGAGGCGGGCAGCCACGCAGAGCGCAGCCATCAGCTGATAGACATTTGCCGAGCAGTCCGGCGAACGCATCTCAAACGTCTGTTTGCCATAAGTCTCGATCTCACATCTGTCAGCCGGATTGACCTGGACACACATGTCTTTGCCCGAAGTCCAGCCAAGAGGAACTCTGACAAGCACTGAGCGGTTTCTGTCACCCCAGCATATGTTGGTCGGCGCTTCCTGATGAGGCACAAGGCGCAGATAGCTCGTCGGGTTGGCATTGCCGAAAGCTGTGATTGAAGGAGCGAGAGTCATGAGACCGGCAATGGCACGGCGCGCTTCATTGCTGAGAGTGCGGTCGGCGCTCTGGGTCATGTTATGGCCGTCTTTCATCAGACGCATATGGATATGGAAGCCTGACCCGGCTTTACCGACAGTGATTTTGGGCGCGAATGTGACGTTGAGGCCTTCCTTAGCGGCGAGTTCTCTGATCACCCACTTGGCAAGCAGAAGATGGTCGGCGGCACTCAGTGCGGGGTTTGGCAGGAACTCAATCTCATTCTGCTCGTAAATAAGGGAATTATGTTTGAAATTGCCTACTTCCGAATGGCCGTATTTGATCTGGCCGCCGGTCGATGCAATCAGCGACATGGCTTTGGTGCGGAAGTCATTGAACTTCGCAAAAGGTCCGGATTCGTGATAGCCCTTCTGATCTGTGGCCGGAAACATACCGGTATCGGCTCCGATAACATAGAACTCAAGTTCGCCCATACATTCGAACTCCAAACCTGAAACCTCGGTGAATTCCTTGCAGGCACGTTCGAGAATACGGCGCGGATCGCTGTCAAGGGGCTGCCCATCTTTGTCAAAATAGCTGCACAGGAGCGTCAGAGTAGGCAGTTCGGCAAACGGATCGCGAAAGGCCGATGAATAGCGGGGTATGACATAAAGATCACTGCGGCCGGCTTCGATAAACGGAAACAGGCTCGACCCGTCGACACGTTCGCCCGTCGACAATATGGTCTCCAGATATTCCTGGGAATTGATCACAAAGTTGAGAGTCTTCAACCGTCCGTCAGCGGCGGCATACATAAAATTGACCATCTCGATTCCTTCACGCCTGATATACTCTATAATATCGGCCCGTGTGAACTCGGATGCCGGCTTTCCCAATGTCCGCTCCACATGGTTGCGACTCATTGACATGTTCTTGTTATTTTCCATGATAATAATTTGTGTGGTACAGGTATGTTGTAAGGATAACTATTTCTGATTTCGTTTCCGCAAAGATAAACCTTATTTGAGATATTTCAAAAATATTTTAACGGTCTCTTCATAGCTTTTCATGCGCCTGAATGTCCATAATTGAGTATCTTTGCACCACTAAATCAACAATCATCCCCGGCGGTTTGTTTCAAGGCTAAAGGCATATGGAATCAACGTGCCGGTTTCACGTTTCACTATTTATTTTCCGACAGACTATGTTTCTCGACATCATTTTTCTTCTGTTAGGCCTTGTGCTCATTCTTGTAGGGGCCAACGCCCTTACCGACGGAGCTTCGGCCATAGCCCGCAGGTGGGGAGTCAGCGATCTTGTGATCGGTCTTACCATCGTGGCCTTCGGCACCTCCGCTCCGGAACTTACAATCAGTTTCATCTCAGCGCTCAACGGCAGCGCTGAGATGGCCGTCGGCAACGTGGTCGGCAGTAATATTTTCAACGTTCTTGTAATTATAGGTGTCACCGCCCTGTTCTCTCCCATACGGATCGAGCGCAGCATCATGACCAATGAAATTCCGCTCGTAATTCTTTCGGCCCTTGCGCTGCTTGCCATCGGCAACGGTCCGCTGCTCAACGGAGATTCCGCACCGGCCATATCGCGTGTCGACGGTATCCTTCTGCTGCTCTTTTTCGCGATCTTCATGCGCTACACTTTCTCGCAGGCCAAAGCCGCTCCGCAACCGGAACAGACATCGAATTCCGTGACCCCGGTAAAGGAAATGCCGCTGTGGAAAGCCGTCACATGGATCATAGGCGGTCTCGCCGCTCTGATTTATGGCGGTGACCGTTTTGTGGCAGGTGCATCGGGCATAGCTTCGGCGATCGGCGTCAGCGATGCTATAATCGGTCTGACCATAGTAGCCGCAGGCACTTCGCTCCCTGAACTTGCCACATCTATCACTGCCGCACTCAAAGGTAAAACCGGGATAGCGCTCGGCAATGTCATTGGAAGCAATATTTTCAACATTTTCATGGTTCTCGGCGTTACGGCTACCGTAAGACCTCTGCGCTTCGGCGACATCGGAAACCTCGATCTGCTTGTGCTCACAGGAGCAAGCCTGCTCTTCTGGATTTTCGGATGGTTCTTCAGACAGCGCACAATCACCCGCGCCGAGGGAGCAGTGCTCACGCTGGGCTATATAGCCTATGTCGCCGTGCTGATTTCACGTACTTCATAAAAAACAATCAGTCCAATCCGCAACATCGCCTATGTCTACATCATCCGCAACTGCCAGTCCTGATATTCACAAAGTCTCCTTTTCCGCACTGCTCGTAACAATCGGCATCGTATTCGGCGACATCGGCACCTCGCCGCTCTACGTCATGAAGGCCATCATGGGAGCCAACCCCCATGCCGGAGCCGACTATATCATAGGAGCTGTGTCATGCGTAATCTGGACTCTCACCCTGCAGACCACACTCAAATACGTCATCATAGCACTCCGCGCCGACAATAAAGGCGAGGGCGGAATCCTTGCTCTCTACTCCCTGCTCAAAAATCTGCGACACCGCTGGCTCTATGTTCTTGCAGCCATAGGGGCAAGCGCTCTTATAGCCGACGGAGTGATCACACCGGCCATGACCGTGACATCTGCCGTAGAAGGTCTGCGCGACATTCAGCCACAGGCCCCGATCCTTCCTATAGTCCTTGTCATCATCTCCGGAATTTTTCTTGTCCAAAGACTCGGCACCAAGACCATCGGCAACTTTTTCGGGCCCTTCATGCTCGGCTGGTTTCTTATGCTCGGCATTCTCGGCATATGCCAGATGCCTGCCCATTGGCCCATTCTCAAAGCGTTCAATCCCTGGTATGCAGTGAAACTTCTGATCGACTATCCGGGGTGGTTTCTGATACTCGGAGCTGTTTTTCTGTGTGCCACAGGAGCCGAGGCTCTCTACTCGGATCTCGGCCACTGCGGACGCAAGAACATCACCTACAGCTGGGCCTTCATCAAGACAATGCTCATACTTAACTACCTCGGCCAGGGCGCATGGCTGATCGCACAGGCCGAAAGCTACACGGCCGGCCTCAATCCTTTCTATGCCATCATGCCCCGCTGGTTTCTCCCGGCCGGAATCCTGATCAGCACAGGAGCGGCCATTATCGCAAGCCAGGCACTCCTGAGCGGTTCGTTTACCATATTCAGCGAGGCCATGAGTCTTGATTTCTGGCCAAGGCAGCGCATCAAATACCCATCCACGATCAAAGGACAGTTATACATCCCCCTGATCAACTTCGCACTCTTCATAGGCTGTGTGCTTACCATCCTGCTTTTCCGCACATCATCGCACATGGAAGCCGCCTACGGACTGGCCATCACAATAACCATGCTGATGACCACCATACTCCTCGCCTTCTACCTCCATCTCAAAGGTGTCAGGCGATGGATCGTGGCGCTATTCACCCTGACATTCCTGCTGATCGAAGGAGCCTTTTTTGTGGCCAACATGTTTAAATTCATGCATGGCGGCTGGTTCACTGTGCTCATAGCCGGCATAGTCTGCTCGGTGATGATCGTATGGTACAAAGCCACTCTGATCCGCGGCAAATTCATAGAATATTACCGCTTTGCCGACTACACGGACATTATTTCCGACATCAAGGCTGACAGCGAAATACCGAAATACTCCTCGAATCTCGTCTATCTCAGCCGATCACGCAGCGCCGACGAGGTGGAAAGCAAATTGATTTACTCCATCATAAACAAACGCCCGAAACGCGCCGACCACTACTGGATTGTCCGCGTAGAGTTCACCGATGCTCCTGACACTCTCGAATATGAGCCTACCGTGCTCATTCCCGGTACCCTCATCAGTTTCAAATTCCGCATCGGATTCCGCATCCGCCCGCAAGTGAGCGTCTACCTGCGCCAGGCCATCGAAGACCTCGTGGCTTCAGGTGAAATTGACCTCACAAGCAGCTACACCTCCCTACGCCGCCACGGCATCACCGGAGATTTCAGTTTCATCATCATCCACCGCCTCTTTTCACAGTCGAGCCAATGTGACGCATCAGACAAACGCCTGATGAATCTCCATTCGCTCCTGCGTCACATGGAAATGGACGCAGCCGAAGCCTTCGGCCTCGACACCAGCAACGTCACCATCGAGAACGTCCCCCTGATCATAGACAACCGCCCCACCCGCCGCATCACCCCAATACGGCTCTGATTATCTCTAACTTAAGACGAGTATGTTATTTTTAGAAGGAGCAGATATAAGAAAATTATTAAGAGTAACTCTTATATCAACCCCATTCTCGTTGCCAGACGACAGGCCTCAATAGAGTTTTTGACTTGCAGCTTTGCAAGGATTTCTTGCCTATGACGGCTGACTGTGTGTACACTGATATTTAAACGGGCTGCAATCTCTGCACTTTTCAGACCCTGATCAATCAATGAGAGCACCTGACATTCACGCGGTCCAAGTATGCTGGCATTAGTAGTTTCAGCTAATTCTACGGCTTCACCGGTTAGCGAATTGACGGCCTGATTCCGCCATTTCATAGCAAATGCCATAGGGCTATATAGACAAACCGCATATAATACCCTTTCCTGCTTATTGTTATAAACATAATACATTCTGTGCATTACATTCATGTTTGAACCGTCTTTAAGAATAAAGCGCAGTATGCTCGCAAGATAATAATGTTTTCTTTTACTTTTATGCAGATGCCTGATAAAATGGTAGAATCTCAGTTCTGCAATAAATTTATTCTCTTGCTCTTTAGGCGTCATCATTTCAAGAATACGGCTTTCCCATATGGAGTTTTCCTTTTCATAGCCGTCCAGTCCGAGTCTCAAGCCAAAATCTCCGATTACAATCCGGCTTTCTCCACGGTGCATGTCACTTATAACCACTATTGTGTTTTCTAGGCTAACCAATGTATGCGCATAATTGATCAACTCCGCCAGACGATTATTGTCATCCGGCGGCAAAGAGGTACGCAGTAACCTGTCAAGGGTTCCTCTATTGTCATTAAAATGGTTATTTTTAGCCATTGCACAATTACTTATAGCTCATTACCTTTGCAAAGGTAATTTATCTGACAGTCATATCAAAATCATGGATAAAAATGATATGATATTTCGCTGTCTAAATCAGATCAACTCCTAAATACCATATGATGAAAACAGCAATACTAACATTGTTTATGGTCTTGTCCGGCTTTATGACATCGGCACAGACACTTGAAAAAATGAACTGGTTCAATGAGCCGGCGAAATGGGACATATCCGATGATAAACTTATCATGCATGTTACCCCCAAAAGCGATTATTGGCGTATATCGCATTATGGCTTTACCGTTGATGACGCACCGTTTTATTATTCGGAATATGGCGGTGAATTTGAAGCCAAGGTGAAAATTTCCGGTGATTACAAAGTGCGGTTTGATCAGGCTGGCATGATGATCAGAATCGACCATGAGAATTATATCAAGACCGGAATTGAGTTTGTAGACGGAAAATACAACTTAAGCACAGTTGTAACACATCATACATCCGACTGGAGTGTGATTGCTCTTGACAAGCCTGTCAATGTGATATGGATAAAAGCCGTGCGACGCCTCGATGCAGTAGAGATATTTTACTCGTTTGATGACAATACATACTATATGATGCGCAATGCATGGTTAGAAGCCAACAGACCGGTGAGGATAGGTATGTTTGCCGCTTGCCCGGATGGAGATGGCTTTGATGTGACATTCTCTGATTTCAAGGTGACACATCTGCCGGATAAAGTACGTACCGAATGGTTGAGGAACAACGCCGAATAGCGTCCGTCGTATAGAAAATCTCAATTGTGGCTCATAGTCGACTATTATCCGGATAAATGCCACAATAAACCATATAAAAAAGATCGCTGAGAGCGCGGGGCTTTCAGCGATCTTTTTTGATATGGGAACGGATGTATATTACTTCTTGGCGGTTTTCTTCATCAGGTGCTTGGTGGCGCCGATGAGCTGTTCGTCATGACCACGGAGAACGTCGGCAGGATTGTTGTAGATCTCGATATCCGGGTTGAGCTGCTTGTTTTCGAGCATTTCTCCGTTGCCGTCAAGCGAGGTGACTTCCGGAATGCCGAACACGATTGTCGGGTCAATCTGAGTTTCCCACCATACGGCTGTCATTGTTCCCGGTATAGGAGCGCCGATGACATCGCCGATTTTCAGAGTCTGATAAACGTATGGGGTGCCGTGAGCATCGCTGTAGTTGCTTTCGTCGACAAGCATAGCCGAGGGCTTGCACCACTGCGAGAAAGGATCGGTGCCGATGAACTGGCCGCGCGGGCTGTGGGTTACGTATTTCTTGCCGTTGAGAAGGATGGCAATATCGTTATGGAGCCAGCCACCTCCGTTGTGACGGGTATCGACCACTACGGCATCGCAATTGCGGTATTTGCCGAGCAGACGGTCATAGACTTCATTGAAACTTGGCCCGTTCATAGCTCTTACATGGACATAAGCGATGCGACCTTCGGACACGCTGTCGACAATGTGTTCGTTGCGTTCAACCCAGCGGGTGTAGAGCAGATCTTTGACAGCACTGCCACCGATGGGCTTGACATAGACTGTCTTTCTGTCTCCTTTGGCTTTCTTGATTTCAAGTTTGACTTTTTTCCCGGCCTTTCCTTCAAGCATCGGGAAATAGTCTTTGCCTGCACGGATAATCGAATCGTTGATCGAAAGGATCACATCGCCCGGCTCCAGACCAAGGCTCTTGTCGGATAGCGGACCGCGTTTGACGATTTCAAGTATCTTCAGACCGTCACCCTTGAATGATTCATCATAGAATGCTCCGAGTGAGGCTGTAGGAAGCACCGACCGTCCGCTGCCGCCTGAATAGCTGCCGCCGGTATGTGAAGCATTCAGCTCACCGAGGATTTCACTGAGAAGAATTGCAAAATCATAGCCGTTGTTGATGTGAGGCAGGAACCTGGCATATTCTTTCTTGTAAAGATTCCAGTCAGTGCCGTGCATTTTCTTGTCATGGAACTTGTCAAGAACCTGACGCCACATGTGGTCATAGATGTACTCGCGTTCTTCTGACGGACGGCGGGTGTATTCCGCTTCATAGGAAACCGGGGTAGCCTTGCCGCTTGCAAGATTAACCTTCTTGATGCCGGAACGGTCCATAACGAACACATTGGCACCCTTCTTATCAGGAATCATACCCCATCCGCTCAGACCCTTGACAAGTACGCGAGTGCCGCCTTCCTTCAGATTACGCTCGTAAAGAGAACGGCCGTCAGGGCTGGTGGCCACATAGTAGAGCTTGTCGGCCTTCGGCGATACGTAGTAAGAGCCAAGACGTGCTGAAGAGCCGGTCAGACGCTCCATGCGGTAACGGCGGTTCTCGGTGTCAAGGACAAGCGGTTCGGGATCATCTTTCTTTACAGAATCCTTTTTGGCACTGTCTTTCTTGCCGTCATCTTTCTTGGATTTTTTCTTTGAATCCTTCTTTGAGCCATCTTTTTTGGCGCTCTTTTCTTTTTTCTCCTTATCTGCTTTTTCCTTGTCAGCGAGCTTAAGCTCCTCTTCGGTCATGCGGAAGCGGTCATAAGCCTCTCCATCGAGGAACATGAGGACTATATCGCTTTCATTGCCCCAGCTGCCATGACTCTTGTAGCCATATTTGCTGGTAGTGTATGCGACGGCCTTGCCTCCGAGCACCCACTGCGGAGCATCGTTACTGTAGCCGCTTTCGGTGAGATTGACAACCTCGCTGCCATCAGCTTTCACAAGCGCGATGTCGGCATTGTTCCAGCCACCGATACCAATATAGTTGGTCAGCAGCCAGCGGCTGTCGGGACTCCATTCAAATCCGGTATCGCCGTCGGCATAACTGTAATTATACTTACCTTCAAGCGCAGTGGTCACTTTTTTGCTCTTGAGATCCATCACGCGGAGAGTCGTACGGTCTTCAAGGAATGCCACTTTCTTGCCATCGGGGCTGTAGGCCGGGAAAAATGCGGGCTTGTCGCTCTTATAGAGTGGCTTCTCAACAAGTTCGGTAGCATAGAGCAGCGATTTTTCATCAGGGTCCTTGATCTCAGTGGTAAACAGCTGCCACAGACCGTTGCGCTCGCTGTCGTAGACAAGACTGCGGCCGTCAGGAGCGAAATCCACAGTTCGTTCCTGGGCAGGAGTGTCAGTGATGCGGCGGGTGGTATTGTATTCAGTCGAAGTCACATATACATCGCCACGGAGCACGAATGCTACAAGCTCACCGTCAGGAGACACGGCAAAAGATGAAGCTCCCGAACGGCGCACCGATTTCTCAGTCGGCGAGGCATAGTCATCACTGATGATATTGACTTCCACCTTAGATGGTTTACCTGCCTCATCCATAGTATATATCTCTCCGTTCCAGCTGAAGGCGAGCCGCCCGTCGGAAGATGCCGAAAGAGAACGCACAGGATGTGTTTTGAATTTTGTGAGCTGCTTTTTCTGAGTTCCGTCGACTGAACGCTTGTAGACGTTGAGGGTTCCGTCTTCCTCGCTGATGAAATAGAACTGGCCGTCATTTGACCAGACGGGGTTCATGTCATGCCCGTTGAAATCAGTCAGCTTGATATGCTTGCCGTCCTTATCCATGAGCCATATATCAGCCGTCCCGGATGAACGTTCATGCTTTCTCCAGATGTTCTCTACCCCTTTGCGGTCCTGATAGAGCACACGTCCGTCGCGGCTGATGCTAAGCGCGGGCATGGTCAGTGATACCATCATTTCAGGACGACCGCCGTCAAGGTCTACGGTGTAGACTTGCTGTGTGAACGATGCCTGGGCAGCACTTGCCAAGGGCATGTCACTTGTGCTGAACACCACATGACTGTTGTCTTTGAACGCAAGCGGAGTCTCATTGCCTGAATGGGTAGTCAGACGCTTGGGCACACCGCCTTTGCTGTCGACCACAAAGATATCCAACGAGCCCTCACGGTCGCTGTTAAATGCGATCTTTTTGCCGTCAGGGCTCCAGACCGGCAATGAATTATAACTGCCTCCTGAGGTCAGCTGCCGGGCATCGCCGCCTTTTGCCGGGACGGTAAAAATGTTGCCTTTATATGTAAAGGCAATCGTTGTGCCATCCGGAGATATGGCAACATTCCGGAGCCACAACGGCGCTGCCGCCATGCCAAGCGAACCTGCGGCAAACAGAGCCAGTGAAATGATACTTTTTCTCATAAATGTGATTATTGTGATTCTTTTATATGACTTTCATTGCAATCTTATGCCGTGCTATGCTAATTAGACGATAAAAGCGGAGATTTAGTTACACCTATTCCCCGCTTTTTTCAGAATCTGATTCCTCCTTTTTCGCCGCATCGGCAGGTGCCGGAGAATCCGACTGATCATCCTCCCGGTCTTTTTTCTTTGCTTTCTTTTTGGGTTTCAGGAAGGAGAAGATGTTATCGAAATCGCGTTTGAACACTATACCCACTCCCTGAGTGGTAAGAGCACTCTTGAGATAATAGTTCTGATCGTTATATCGGTTATAGGCCTTAAGCTGTATGGTGCCCGCACGGTTAAGCAGATAACGTATGTCGAAATCTCCGATGAAACTGTTGTTGTTCATCGAATTGTCGCGATACCCGAAGTTGCCGTTGAGAAGCAGACGGTTATTGAGCAGATGGCTTGACAGAGCCACTTCGACTTCCACGTCTGAAAAATCTCCGCGGTCGCTGCGGATGGCCGGCGCGATGCTCCAGTTGTCACTTAGCTGACCGAGCATTGAACTGAGACGCGAGGAGATAGTAGAAGATGCCACAGACACCAGTTCGTTACCGTGGGTGGCCGTCATATAGTCAGGCGTATAGAATTTGTTGAGAGCAAGCAGGTAGATGATTTGGCGGTTCATCATGTCTTCAGTCGACACGATAGAGCGAACCTTCCTGTAGGTATCACGAGTCAGCGTCGGGAAGTTCAGGTCGAAAGTGATTTCCGGCTGACGGATGTCACCTCGCACCATCATCAGTGCATCGACAGGCACACTCGTACGGTTCAGTTCGCGGTCTTCAAGGAAAGATTCGTCAAGATCGCTGAGATTGGCATTTACAGAGTAAGAGGCCGTGATGTCAAGCAGAGCACTGTAAGGATCTCCGAGGAAGGTGATCTTGCTGCCTTCACGTATTTTGAATTCCTTTATGATGAGGTCCTGCAAAGTGAAATTGTAGGTGCCGTGGTTGATCTTATAGTCACCATACATGCGCAGGTCTCCGTCAGAACTATTATAGGACATACGTAACTGCCCGCTACCATAAGCCGTGATTTTGTCACCGCCCACCGGGTCCATAATAAGATTAACTGCCACTGACGGATTGATGCCCACGTCAAAGGTCATGGCATAGTCTGACGATGTCTGCTCTTCCTGTCGGCGTATGCGCTCGCGTAGCTGACGGACTATAAGCGGTGTGGGGTCCAACGCGGCGATGGAATCCTTGTAGGCCTTGTTTTTGTCACGCAGAGTGATAAACTGATAGTCGATGGCCTGCTCCGCATCGCTCATCACAAATGAGAATGTCGACTGCTCGGCCGTAGACATAGCAACATTTATATCCACGCGTCCAGGCACTCCGCTGACCGAAGCCTTGCCATTGCCGTAGATAAGGCCGAACCAGGGATCTTCCGTCTGATTCTCATTGATGTCATAGACAAGAAAATCACGGGCATCAGTGATATCGAAACGGAAAGTCGGATCATGGAAATACTTGTGGGCCACATAGCCGTTAAGCTTTGCAGTCTTGCCGTTGCAGTCAGTCAGACGCACGTTGTCAAAACTGATCATGCCCGGCCGCAGGTGCACACTGTCAGTAGTGGTGTAAGTTGTATTCGTAAAATCAAGTTTCAGGCTGAGATCTTTTGCATAGATATCGCCATACAGATCCAGATCCTTGAAGGTCCCGTAAAGCCGGGCCTCGCCACTGACCTCTCCTGTGACTTTCGATGTGAAAGCAGCCATGAAAGGCTCCATGAATCCTACCGGCGCACGATCAGCCTTAAACGTGAAATCCAATTCTGAACTCATCGGTTTGATAACTCCGTCGACTTCCGATTTTGAGCCTCCGCCGCCAACTATTTCCGCCATGATGCGGACGGCCTTGTTTCCATTGTCCCAATAGCTGCGGATGTCACCGTCACCCATCACACAGCCGTTATACTTCAGGCCCTCCACCTTAAGGCGGGGAGTATAAAGCACCGGATCACCCGACAGAAGCTTCATGCCATAGAAACTACCTGTGGCCCTGCCTCCGAACTGAACGGCATCGCTCATATTGAGAGAGTCGAATATATAGTCGATGTCTATGGCATCAAGGTCTACGATCAGACGGTCTATCGAGTCAGCCGACGCCACGCCATGAATATTCAGAGACTGTCCGGCTCTATGGCCGCCGAGCCCCTCAACGGATATTCTGCAGGGCATTACATGAACCAATGCCGGATTCACAGTCCAGGATGAATCGTTGAACACCATCTGCGATGTCGCAACTGAAATATCAGTCAGCAGATCTTTGCTATCTTCACTGCGGCTGAACAATGTGGCGAAATCAAAATTGCCATGATAGTCTTCCTCTCGGTCTATTTTCCAAAGAATCGAAGTGCCGAGTGAATCGACAGAGCCCTCAGACCCGATCCGGAGATCAAGCATTCCGTTTTTGGTCGGAAAAGATGTGTGGGCAGTCACGTCAGAATGCTTGCTGATAGCGTCAAGCATCACCGACAGCCTCGTTCCCTCTATAAGTTTGTCCTTGTTTCGCAAATATGGGGCATCAATATCAAGCCCTACCGAGGCCGTCTCTCCACCACGTCCGAACGAACGTACTGAGACGGGATATATTATGTCTGCCGGAAGCCCCAGAAACTTGCTTATTGTGGAATCTTCCTTAATTCTAAGATCAAGATCATAATGAAATTCAGATATTTCCCTACAACTGTCAGCAGGCAAAAGTGCCGGGTAGACTTTTGCTATAACCGCCTTGACATCATTGGCTATATTCCTGAGGCTGAAATGGCCCGACAGATCCGCATCGACCTGCGGACTGCGCAGCATGATGCTTCTTGCCGAATCGCCGGTGTGGGCATCGAGTTCAAGCCGTGGAATCGAAAGTGACTTGTCATTTCGTCCGGAAAATTTGAAATCCGACACTTTTATCCATCCGTTGATCACATCCGGATTACGTCCACGCACAGATCCGTCGAATTCAAACGAAAGATCACCTTTCAGTCTGCCACCTTTCACAAATGGATCGAGCGAGATGTTATTGACCTGAGCATAGAGTTCAGTCAAAGGCATTGTTCCGCTCAGTTCAGCGCCACCTGACACCGAAAAATCAAGCGCCGGAGAAGATGATCTTACAGTCGCATCAACGCTGTTGCCTCGAAAATCGGCATTGGCATTAATATCCGCAAAATCAGTACCGTTCCATGTCAATTCCGGGACCGACAGCTCTGCCATGCCTTTTATATTGCGACTGCCCGAAATGACAAGATCGGCTTTTGCATCAAATGCAATATTGCTCAACGGTGCCAATGACTTGTGAAGTTCGGATGGCATAAAGGCCATTGATGATATCACGCCGTCCAGTTCAAGCGGCCCGCCTGTTCGGTTTTTGAATATCCCGCAGTCAATGTCGATGTTTCCGCAATCTGTGTCCAGAGCTCCGTTAAAGTCTATTGACTCTGGGGTAAGCGATAGATCGCCAAGCAGATTTATATCGCCTAATGGAGCCAGGGCCGAGAGTTTTCTGTAAAGATGATTGAGCGGGCTGGCCGGCTTTGACAGATAATCCAGAGCCTTTGGCACCGAGGTCCTGACATTGAGCCTGCGGAGATCCACTGACAAGGAATCTTTGGCATGGAGAAGGCCTTTTATCAGTCCATGAGCGCTCAGACGTGCCTGACTTTCGGGAATATACAGATCGAAATGTTCGAGGCTGATGCTGTCTGCTCTACCTGAAGTTTCAATCTCCACATCTACCCTGACGTCAATATCTTCAAGTCCTCTGACAAACGGGCTGAGATCTGACAGTGTCAGATAGGTTTCAGACAGAGTCTCCACAGGCGAACGCAGCGCATTCTTTAGATCAAATCCTCCGCCAAGAGGAGACTGAAGCGTCAGATCATTGAGCGCAAGGCGGGAGTTGTTCAGTTCGACAGCCAGATTTTCAATTGTCAGACTTTCCATGTCGGCCAAAACATCGGCTCTCAATTCTTTCAGCGCAAGTCCGCTCTTTTCAGCAGCTGCCATGCGCTTGATTTCCACTTCAATCCGGCTGTCTGAAATCCTCGGCGCACAAAGGTCGGCTCTAAGACCGTCTACTCTTATGTGTGCCGGGTCAAAACGTCCGGAGTCTGCAGGTGCCGCATCACGCACATCATACGTCAGGCAGGAACGGCGGATGACAAGCAGATTTACAGCCAGATCAAACTTCGACGGGCCGTTGTCTTCATCCTTCTTAAACCGGTCTATGATCGGCTGGATGTTGAGCGGTGTCTGACGCGACTGGCGGTAAAGATTCAGATCAAGGTCTATGATCTCTACATATGTGATTACAATACGGCGGTTCCACAGCCCTTCAAAAAGCTTGATCCCGGCGCCAAGATGGCCGATCTGCAAAGCCGTCTCCCCTCTCGGATCCTTCACGCCTACGTCAGAAAGTACCACCCGGTTGAAAGGTGCTATAGACACTGAACCCACCGAAACTTCTGTTCCCAGAAGTCCGGTGAGTTCTTTTTCTGCTGTCCGGGCTATGCTGCCCTGGACTGACGGGAGACTGAGGGCAACATACAGAATCAGCGGTACTGCCACCGGCAATACTAATATTATCACAAGAATAAAGCGCAGAATCCGATAAAATGTTTTCAACCCAGTCGCTATATGTCGCTATACGTTTCTAAGTGTCAGTCATTATTCGTTCAGAGGCGGCGGGCCACTGAAGAATCAAGAGTGCTCATGTCTGTCACACGCTCGACCACATCTCCGTTGCGGTCGAAAATAAAAACGGCGGGAAGAGAGCCTACATTGTAGTCACGGAGAGCCTTATCGCCATCAGCAGCGCCGTTGAGCACCGTAATCCAGGGCAGGTTCTTTGCTGTCTGCTTCCAGGCATATTCATCGCTGTCAAATGCCACCTGGAATATTTCAAGTCCCTGCTGATGATATTTCTGATAGACATTGTTGAGCATCACGTTGAACGCAGGCGAATCTTCGGCAGTATAGGCGGTGAAATTCAGAATAACCACGTTGCCTTTCGATGTGAGATCAAGCAGAGAATGCCTCTTCCCTTCATTGTCAAAAAGATTGATATCAAATGCGCGGACTTCATTTGCATACGCCACATTCTCTTCATTGACTTTCCCTGATTTCGGGCGGTTGCTGATGAAGAGATTGCGCAGATAGGTTGTGCGCGGATCAGATGGGCGCTGCTCGTTGAACGCGTTGGCCACAGCGCCGATAATGCGCAGGTCTTCCTTCACGGCAGGATTGAACAGAGGCTGGCCGCCCACCCGCTTGCTTATAATATAATAAGGTACTATACCGGCAGGATCGGCGAGAATCATTTTGCCGAGTTCGCGTTTGAGATCTGCATTAGAGGTGACGGACTGCACATTGCCGGATGCTGTTTCCGCTCTGAGCAGGCTGTCTACGTGTTCGAGATTTGCAGCCTGAGGAGTACCTGAAAGGCTGTGGTTTGCATCGATATCAGGCGCCTGGGCTGTGATTTTGAGAGTCTCGATGCTGTCAATCGGGAAATAGAGAGACTTCTCCCCTATCCGCAGACGATAAATATCGGGGTAGCCTTGCGCATCACGGCTGTAGCTGAACGATCCGTTTCCTTTGATCTCAATAGTGTCCATCGGATACCAGTAGCCCTGGTTATTGCCTTCAAGCACAACAAGATCATTTTCGCCAAGTCCGTCAATGCGTCCTTCAAGATGCCACTTATTGCCGCTCCCGCATGACGCTGTAAGAGCCAATGAGCTTATAAATAGTAATTTGCCTATTGTTTTCATGCTAATTAAAATAAGTTTACTGCCAATCGAGGCTATACAAGTGCAAAATTAGCATTTTTCCGCTTAAATGTCAAATAACTCTCGACCAATACACTGTTTCTCTTCGACAATTCCAGATCTGAGGCCATATCCACATAGAATTTAACCATTGTTACAAACTTTGTTAAATCAAGCAATTACGCATTAAACCATATCCGGCCACAGTTGTCATAAGAATAAATCGCACCAAAAACGATTGGCCGGCAACGGCTTTTAGAGGTCGTTTAAAAACAATAATAATAAATAAGACAACAATGAAAAAGACTCTTTTAAGCGTAGCAATCATCCTGGCATCAACCTTAGGCATTACCGCCACTGCACAGTCACCCGCAAACACTCAGACATGCGACAACCCCAAGACCGAATGTACCAAAGCAGGCAAAGCAAACAAAGCTGTCCGCCCAAATCCATTCGAAGGTCTGAACCTGACGGAACAGCAGAAAACCGAACTCCAGTCCATTGCTCCAAAGAAAGACTGCTGCAAAGATAAAGCAGAGAAAAAAGACAAAGCTCAGGCCAAGGCTGAAAAGCAGGCCAAACGGGCTGAAAACCGGCAGAAAATGATCCAGAACCGCCGCGATTATCTTGCCAAGGTAAAGAACATCCTGACACCTGAGCAATATGTGCAGTTCCGGGTCAAGCCGAAAGCACGGTGCATGAATTTTGAGAAAAGTGTTAAATTTGTGGCATGAAAACCGCAGATGCAATATGGATGTGCCTGCCCGAGGGCATGGACGAACTATTTGAAATGGTGCGCTTCGAGCGCACGGAACAGTCCTATGACATATGGCTTGACGAAAAGAAGAAACTGTCTGATGAAGACTATCGTAATCCAAATATCGTAGCGCGAGGCTATACGGATTATGTAACAATACAGGACTATCCGATGCGTGGACGGCCTGTATTTCTTCACATGCGCAAGAACAAGTGGTGGGACAGGCAGACCAACGAAATCTTCAGCTACAATCTCGAACTTCCCAACGAGGAAGGAACACGACTCAGCGCCGAGTTCGTGGCTTTTTTAAAAGACGAAGGTGGAGACGACAGCCCTGTCGATTAAACAGATAGCGCAGATGTACTGCGTCAACGGCAAACATTTTGCCGACTTGTACCGCAATAAGATAAGCGGTTACGCCGACTGGTGCGAACAGGAGCTTGGCTGTGGGTTCTATTTCAACGCCGATAATATCGGCCCTTACATGAGTCTTGATGAGACGTGTCTGAGCAACGGGGAGGTATGGACGTTCCTGACCAACAAGGACGGCCACGGAGGCAAGGGAACACTTGCGGCAGCCATTCCCGGAACAAAGAGTGACGAAATTATATCCATACTCATCGGAGCTATGGAGAAATCAATCAGACGCAGGGTCAAGGAAGTGACCTGCGATCTCTCGCCATCAATGATGCTCATAGCCGCAGAAGTGTTCTATAACGCCCATGTAGTCAACGACCGTTTTCATGTCCAACAGGTCTATAATGAGGCCGTTGACGAAATCCGCATTGACATTCGCCGACAGCTCATCGCAGAGGAAAACAACCGCAACAAGTCCGAACCGCCGGTAACGTACTCCAACGGAGAGACCATGCGCCAGATACTGGCTCGCAGCAAACACACTCTGATGATGTCGCAGAACAAATGGACTGACATACAGCGCCATCGTGTCAACATACTGTTCAAATACTATCCAATATTGAAGGCTGCATACAGCCTTGCGATGGAGCTGCGCAAGATTTTCAACGCTAAAATCTCACCGACAAAAGCCATGGGGAGGATGAACAAGTGGTATGAAAAGGTAATGGCATTGGGTAACAACAACTTCCGCTCGGTAATCAAAACATTCAAGAACCACGCCCCAACAATCCTGAACTATTTCCGTCGTCGTGCGACCAATGCCTCTGCCGAGGCATTCAACTCTAAAGTCAAAATATTTCGCTCACAAATGCGTGGTGTCCGGGACCGCGACTTCTTCATCTTCCGATTAGTCAAACTCTACGCCTAAAAATTTAACACTTCTAATTGCCCAATTTAACATATGCACCGTGCTTTCGGCTTGAGCCGCAGTTCCTTGAAAACAACTATGTTGATCAGGCATTGAAGGGTGGCCCCCGTCACGGCAAAATGGCACAGGCCAAGCATAAAAACGGTAAAAAAGGGGACCGCAGACACAATATGCGCGTCAACAGGCCGAACACCAACGCAGCCCAGCAGCAGAATGCCAATGATTCCAATTCCGCCTATTACATTGACAACGGCAAAATCAAGGTATTCTCCTACCACGCCCAGCGCTAAAAACTCATTCTCCCACTTCTCACAAGAAGTCTGATCACCGGCATCCCCGACAGGGCCTTTCTACAAAGGCTCCGGCAAGGATGCCGGTGATTATCTTTACCTTCCCGCATTATCGCACTAAATCGGCTTTTTCATAAGCTAAATTTGCGCAAAAAAACACTCCGTACTTATGAAAAAGTCATCACTCCCCGTTTCTAGAAAATTTTATTCTGAAATCTGCGACCGCATCAGATTTTCATTCAGCCTGAACCGCCCGTCATTAATCGAAGAAGCCATCGCGACTGTAGACTCCTACATAACCAGTGGAGCAGAGCCGGATGAATATACCGATCCTTCCGTTCTGCTGATGTTCAATCTGCTTCGCCCCGAAATCGACAAAGCCATCAGGCGATCTCAACGTGCCAGAGAAATTTCATCAAAACGCAAATCCGGACAGCCGACCGCCGCTTCCTCCGGCAAAGACGAAACCAGCAGACCGATGGACAATAACGGCAATACAGCATCTTCTGAATCAGAGTCAACCGAGCCTGAAGAGGAAGAGCGCCCCATTCTGAACCGCCGTATGCGCAGACAGATCCAGCAGGAGCGCAAACGGGCTGTCCGCCAGCGGATCAAGCCGCTCTATAGTCGTTAGGGTTTGCTGTCTGACCGATCCTTTTGCACTCCTTCAAGCACCTCGCGGATAAAAGGCGCCGTCGGAGAATCAGACTTTGCAACCTGCGCGGGAGTGCCGGTGGTAATGATATGGCCGCCGTTTTTACCACCTCCGGGGCCCATGTCAATAACATGGTCGGCCGCACATACCACATCGAGATTATGCTCGATGACAAGCACGGTATTCCCTTTGTCTACAAGCCTGTTTAACACCGATAGCAACACTCTTATATCGTCAAAGTGCAGGCCTGTGGTAGGCTCGTCAAGTATGAAAAGAGTCTTTCCGGTGTCACGGCGTGAAAGTTCTGTGGCAAGTTTCACTCGCTGATTTTCACCGCCGGACAGTGTGGATGACGGTTGGCCGAGCTTGATATAACCGAGCCCGATATCGCGCAAGACCTGAATCTTGTTCAGAATCGCAGGAATTCCGGCAAAAAACTCTACTGCCTGGTTTATCGTCATGTCAAGAACATCAGCGATCGACTTCCCCTTGAAACGTACTTCAAGCGTCTCGCGGTTGTAGCGCTTTCCGCCGCAGGTTTCGCAAGGCACAAGCACATCCGGCAGGAAGTTCATCTCTATAGTTTTGTAGCCGTTTCCTGAACAAGTCTCACAACGTCCGCCGGCCACATTGAAAGAGAAACGCCCCGGACGATAGCCTCTGATCTTAGCTTCTGACAGCGATGCATATAGATCGCGTATAGCCGTGAACACCCCCGTATATGTAGCGGGATTAGAGCGCGGCGATTTCCCCAAAGGAGACTGATCGACAGTGACTACCTTGTCGATATTTTCAATCCCTTCAATTTTGTCATAAGGCAGCGGAGCTGTCTGCGAACGAAAGAATTTCTGACTCAGTATAGGCTGCAGCGTTGAATTGATCAGCGAGGACTTCCCGCTTCCCGAAACGCCTGACACGCATATGAAACGGCCGAGCGGGAGTGTAAGAGTGACATCCTTGAGATTGTTACCCTTGGCTCCGCGCAAAACGAGTTTCTGCCCGTTGCCCTTCCTGGGCTTGTCTCTGAGAGGAATCGACAGTTTGCCATTAAGATAGTTTGCCGTAAGAGTATCCTTTGAAAGCATTTCAGCCGGAGTTCCGGCAAAGACTACTTCTCCACCTTTTCGGCCGGCCTTCGGACCGATGTCCACTATATAGTCGGCATCAAGCATGATATCCTTGTCATGCTCCACCACAAGGATGGAATTTGACGCATCGCGAAGTTGCTTGAGCGAGTCGATCAGTCGGCGGTTGTCACGCTGATGCAGTCCGATTGACGGTTCGTCAAGGATGTAAAGCACATTGACAAGTTGCGAGCCAAGCTGTGTGGCAAGCCTGATGCGCTGGCTTTCGCCTCCTGAAAGTGTGGCAGAAGCGCGGTTGAGCTGCAGATAGTCCAGACCTACGTCCACGAGGAATTTCAGCCTTGAGCGGATCTCTTTCATGATCTCACGCGCTATGATTGCCTGGGTCGGCGACAGCCTTGACTCGACATCCTTTGACCATTCATAGAGATCCGAAATGTCAAGGCGGCAAAGCTGGGCTATGTTCTTCCCGTCTATGAAGAAGTGAAGCGCCTCCCGGTTCAGGCGGTCTCCCTTGCACTCCGGACATTCTGCCCGCGAGAAGAAACCCTCGCTCCACTTGCGAGCAGCCGCGGAGGCATCGTCGCCCTGCTGCATCTCGATATACTTCACAAGACCTTCATAGGTGTTGAAATAATTGTATGTGGCCATTGTGTCATTTTCAATCACAAGGCGCTCGTTGGTGCCGTTAAGAATCTCGCCGACAGCTTCTTCAGGGAGATCCTTGACCGGAGTCTTTATCGTACATCCGTATTTTTTGCATATTGCGTCGATCTGCCAGAATATTACGGAATTCTTGTACTTGCCGAGCGGCAATATGGCTCCTTCATGGATCGAAAGTGAGGGATTGGGGATGATTTTGTTGCGGTCTACTATATTGACATAACCAAGCCCCTTGCAGCAGGGGCAGGCTCCGAGCGGAGAGTTGAATGAAAAGTTGTGGGGCGCAGGCTCACGGTATGAGATTCCGCTGGCCGGGTCCATGAGAGTCTGGGAGAAATAGGCAGCAGAGTCATCTTCTACATCATAGATCATCACCTGGCGCTCACCTTGGCGCAGGGCATCGGCAACGGTTGATTCAAGCCGGGTAAGATCTTTGGCCGAGACTTTCAGCCGATCGATCACAAGCTCTATATCATGATTCTTGTAGCGGTCAAGCATCATGTTGAGCGTCAGATCGCGGAGCTCTCCGTCTACGCGCACAGTCAGAAAACCCTTCTTGCGCAATTGCTCGAAAAGTTCCTTGTAATGCCCCTTGCGATTCTTTACCAAAGGTGCGAGTATATAGATCTTGTGCCCGTCATATCGTTGCAGGATCAGATTGACAATCTGATCCCTGGTATATTTTATCATCGGTTCGCCTGTGACATAGCTTACCGCCGTCCCCACTCTTGAATAGAGCAGACGGAGAAAGTCATAGACTTCTGTTGTAGTGCCTATGGTGCTTCGCGGATTCCTGTTGACAGTCTTCTGCTCGATGGCTATCACCGGACTAAGGCCTGTGATTTTGTCAACGTCAGGACGTTCGAGATTACCGAGCATATTTCTGGCATAGGCAGAGAAAGTCTCTATGTAACGGCGCTGGCCTTCGGCGAAAATAGTATCGAAAGCCAATGACGACTTCCCGCTGCCACTCAGTCCGGTGATGACCGCAAGAGAGTTATGGGGAATATCTACATCTATGTTTTTCAGATTGTGGACACGCGCTCCAAGCACACTCAAAGAGGATGCTGAAGCGCGGTCCGGCTTATTTTCTGTTGTTTCGTTATTGTTTGCTGTGCTCATTTCTGTTATTTACAAATACGGCAGGTCAGTCAGTAAAGCGTGGAGTCCTGTGTCAGTCTGCCACCACCCACGCCGGATTGTAGACTTTGACTTTCTGGCGCGAGCGTGAAAGGGAATCGCGGATTGGTATGCTGACTTTATATGTCTTTCCGCTTTTGTTCGGAAGTGTTTTTGAGCGTATCCACGGATTGTGTTCGCGCAGAGTGAGATAGTCTATACCTTGCTTTTTAGCCCATGCAACCCAGTCATCGACAGGAGTATTAACCTCCACCACTTTGTATTCAATAGGCTGATAGAGCTGGTCGGCAGTCAGATTGAAGCCATAAGCCGATGGGTTTTCCATTATAAGTTTCATGGCGAGCATACGGAATATATAGCGCATGGTTTCATCGGCAAGATAGAGATCATATGCAGAATCGACCTGCTGCGATCCGAGCTCCTTTGAAATACGGGCCATGCCTCCATTGTAGCTTGCCGCCACAGACTCCCAGTTGCCATATTTGGCATAAGCGTTTTTCAGATAGCGCGAAGCAGCCTCAGTGGCTTTTACGGGATCATAGCGTTCATCAACATCTTCGTTGACCTCAAGGCCGTATTCTTTGCCTGTTGCAGGCATCAACTGCCACAGACCTCCGGCTTTTGCCGGAGAAAGGGCCCGCGGATTGAGGGTGCTTTCGATGACCGCGAGATAGATCATGTCAGACGGAATACCGTTTTTCTTCAGTATCGGGGCCAATATCGGAAAGTAACGGTTTGCTCGTTTTATGCCAAGCAACGTATTCCCGTGGGTATAGGTCATGGCTGTCAGTTCCCGGTCAAGTCGCTCCCACATATGGGTAGGATCAAGATCCACTTTCTTTCCGGCAAATGTCACAGATGACGGAATGGACGGATTTACTACGGTCGAGAATTCAGCAGTCTGAGTCTCTACCGGAGCTTCAGGAGCAGAAGTAACTGCGGCAATCCGCTCGGATGATGCGACAAGCGCCAGAAATGTGAGACCTACTGACGAATATAGAAACAGCTTTTTATTGTTATTCATAGAAAGTGGTAAAAAAGTTGTTCAGATTGTGTTTTATATCAGTTGCAGGCACATTCTGATTGTATGCCTACTTGTAGTTAACAATGTTTATGTCACCCGAAAGTTCATAATTCCTGCCATCCGAGCCTTTGGCCTTGATGACATAAAAATATGCGCCGGACGGAACGGTCTTGCCTTTGTATTTCCCGTCCCATCCGTGAGAAGGATCGGTAAATGATGTAATTTCATGTCCATAACGGTCAAATATGTGACACTCGAAAGAGACAAGGCTTGAATAGCTCACTTTCCATTCGTCATTCACGCCATCGCCGTTTGGCGAAAACGCATTGGGGCATTTAAGCATTGACGCGCCGATGGAGACGGTGTAGACTTCGCCGGTATATTCGCATGACCCGTCTGAATTGGCACAGACAAAACGGAGATAGGTGACACCTTCGTCATTAAACGTATATGCGAAATTCAGGTCCTGTATACGCAGACTGACATCGTCGAATTCAGGGTAGCGGGAGAATTGCCATTCATGAAACAGTGCACCGTCAGTCACAGCGGCCTCAAACTCCAGTTCACACGGAGCCGATCCGCCGAACGACGTTCCTGACGGATTCTGGGCCACTTCATTATCTGCGCTACGGACATTCTGAGTGATCTTTGTCAGGCCGCTGACTGCATATGGTTCCACTGAACCGCTTGTAAATTCTTCGGCATGACCCCATGCGCGCAGGAAACGGTCGCCTTCAACAGTGAATTTCGTAGCACAAAGCGGAGCCGGTGCACGCATTACTGCCGGAAGTGACGCAAAATCAACCGCAGTCTCTGTCTGGTGAAACATCAGAGCTTCTTCATCGGGCGTAAGAGTATGGTAACTGAGGCGGATTCCCCTATCAAGAGTGAAACGCCGGCCGTTGATGCCATAGTAGGCCATTTCCTCTCCCATCCCGATCACATCAAGGGCTATCCGCTGGCAATCACGTTCGGCTGATGGCACGATCGAAGTCAATGAAAACGGATGGCGGTTATAATCTATGACCCAGAAGCATTCCCTGCGGCCATCAGGATGTTCGACAATATACCCCATATCGCTTTCGATTTTTGTGAGTACAGATGATGCGCCGTCTACTCTGACGTCGGAAAGTTCTTCGGCATAACCACCACCAAGAGAGGAATAGCGATACCAGCGTATGGACGGAGCTTCTTCCTCTGTTGTCTGGCAGGACACCGAGACGCCCGAAAGGCCGTCAAGCACATAGACACCTTCAAGACCGGATGCCGAAGAAGCCTCCACTCTGACAACTTCGGATATGTTGCCGGTCCAGAGCGGCTGTCCGAACATCCCGGCTGCTGCTAAAAGGCAAAAAGATACTGCTAAAATCTGTCTCATACAACAATCAAAAAGCGATTTTTTTACTAACTTACAAAGTTACGAAAAATCGCTTTTATTTGCAATATCTCTTCCAGAGGCCGCAGGGCTACATATCGTCCATATCGTCGTTACGCGGATTATTGTTTAGCTCCTTGACATCTTTCTTGACCATTTCCGGAGTGACCTTATCATTGTCTGACACATTGACGTCCACTCCACGGTATTCTTCGGCAGGCTTCACTCCCGGTTTCTGTGCGTTTTTCTTATCCATAATCAAAAGATTTTAATTTTGTATATTTAACATCCGGGAAGGCTTCGGGGTTCACTCTCCGGTATCAGATCCGACCGGAAGACTGTTAAGTTGCTCGATATAATCGAGTATTTCATCTCGCCCGCGACCGGTTTCACTTGATGTCAGGAACACCGGCGGCAGTTCTTCCCATGTTTCCAGCAGAATGCGGCAGTATTCCTCCACATTCCTTTTGCCGGCCTGCGTGCCGAGTTTATCGAGTTTTGTAAACACGATGGCAAAAGGCACTCCGTTTTCACCGAGCCAGTTGAAAAATTCGAGATCGATCTTCATCGGCTTGTGGCGGGAGTCGATCAGTACAAACAGGTTGGTCATCTGGGCACGGTTAAGGATATAGCCACGTATCATTTTCTCCAGCTGCTCACGCTGCGATTTGCCACGCTGTGCGAAGCCATAGCCGGGAAGATCGACTATATACCAGCTGTCATTGACCAGAAAGTGGTTGATCAGCATTGTCTTTCCCGGAGTCGATGATGTCTTGGCAAGACTTCTGTTGCCCGCAAGCATATTGATCAAAGACGATTTGCCGACATTACTTCGGCCTATGAAGGCATATTCGTGACGCGTGTCGGCGGGACATTTGCCAACCGTGGGATTAGAGACTACAAAACGGGCTGAATTGATGATCATATCTGTTGTTTTTGTTTTAAGAGGTTGTTTTTAAACAACTTCTAATATTTCTAAAATACCGTCAGTCAAGCATCAGGCTTATCATAGGGCGTACCGAGGGGAAGCGTATGATCGAGCCTATAGCCGATGAACTGAAGATGATGTCTGTGAGAACTTCGACTGTAACATCGAAATCAAGTTTACCGCAATAGGAATCATCTGTCACACACAAGCCCTTCTTTATAATGAAAGTATGCGAGTTATAGTCCGGCAGCAGCTTGTCGCTCACCCGTATGCTGCATGAAAATCCAGGATCTGCAGCAGCGATGGCTGACAACGCTTTCTCCACATTGACCAGACGCCCCATTCCGCGAGGCATCAGGCGGCCTCCCATCGAATCGTCGGGGTGTCCGAGAAGAAGCACCGGAGTATCGGTGTAGAGGCAACGCAACTGGCGCAGTGCGGCCGCACGGCTGTCGCTGTCCTCACCCACCACATCCTTTACCAGCAACAACCCGTCTGAAACCACGCCCCATGCCATTGAGACTATCTGGCTGCCACGGTCTTCATCATCGCGGGCCATGACTACAAAACTTCCGCCGTCAGACTTCAGGTCGGACAGGATATTGTAGAAATCGCGCCTCGAATGAAGCACATAGCATTTGCGCTGATGCTGGAAACGGTCGAAAGCACACCATACCTCATCGCTCGTTTCTTCAGGGAAAAGATGATATTCGCCACTCACCGGAAATGAGTGGAACGCTGTGAACCTTTGTTCCTTGGTGAAAAACACAGTCGAAAATCCGTATCTGCGATAGAAGAAATAAAGAGCCTCACTGGCCGGAATCAATGTGCACAGCATATCACCGCGCGAAGCTGATTCTTCAAGAGCCATCTGCATCAGCCGTGACATGAACCCCTGTCCGCGCCGTGCGCGCCGTGTGGCCGCTCCGGCTATATAACTTACAGACGGTTCCGACCCGTGGAATGACATGAGGTAACGCTGGAGCATCAGGCTGCTCACCGGAGCGTCAGACTGATCGCACAGCAAAAGCGCCTCGTCATCGCGATAGACCTGATCGAAATACATGTCGACATATGGTCTGGGGTCCTGGAAGCACTCAAGCCAGATCTTCTTTATTTCATCTCTCTTGCTCATAATATTTTTTGTAGAGTGAGGCTGAATGTGAATTTGTATGAATTTATAACAAGCGAGAGAGGGATAAGGATTTTGCAAAATTCTCATCCGGCTCTGCAGTTATCAGTTGACAGCCGCGGAGCCGGACGGGAATATTTGTTTCACATCAGTTCTGATGAGCCGGACGGAGAAGATCGTTGACTGTCTTGACCGGATTGAATGTTGAGATGGGCACTTCGACAAACACCGTGTTCCAGTCGCTCATGGCACCATTCCAAAGGCCGGGCAGCTCCATTGCACGAAGTTCTTTGCCGTGGCTTGACTTTGAAGAGATGAAACCGGTTGCCGGATCGACATAAGAGGGAAGATCGAACTTCTTTCCGTGGATGTCTTTGATGTAGCAGACAAGGTCAACGGGATTGAAATGTGTAGCCGATGCCATCATCTTCATATAGGCTTCGTTATTCGGGTCCACCTGATTACTTTCGAGAATCTGCGGAGAGGTCGAGCCGTCGGGGTTGCGGGCAATGAACGGACCGCCGCCGGGTTCGCCTTCGTTGCGCACCATGCCGCAGACACGCAGCGGGCGGTTGAGTTTTGCCTTGATATATTCCACCACAGCATCATCATCCATTCCTTCGAGTTTGGCATCGCGGACGTTGAGCACGTTGTTGAGATAGTCAAGCATACGTTTGATATCATCAGATGTGTAGAGTTTCTGGTCAATCGCGAGAAGATCCTCTTCTATCTGGTCATGAACTTCGAGAAGAAGGCCGCCGAGCACTTCTTTGTAACGGATCGTATCGGCCCTCTTTGAGTCAGGAACCACGTTGTCAATGTTCTTGATGAAAACAACCGCCGATTCGATGTCGTTGAGGTTCTGGATCAGTGCGCCGTGGCCGCCGGGACGGAAAAGAAGATGACCGTCTTCAACAAACGGAGTGTTGTCCGGGTTGACAGCAATCGTATCGGTCGATGGCTTCTGTTCGCTCATGCTGACATTGAACTTCACGCCCATACGCTTCTCTGTAGCAGGAATGACTTCGGCAAGTTTTTCTTCAAACAGCTTGCGGTGGTTGGACGAGACGGTAAAATGAAGATTGACAATGCCTTTGGAATTAGCGGCTGTCTGCGCGCCCTCGGTAAGGTGTTCTTCTATCGGAGTGCGAGATCCGTCGGCATAGGTGTGGAACTTAAGAAGTCCTTTGGGGAGTCCGCCATAGTTCATACCTTCGGGATTTACAATAGCGGCGATAATATCGCGGTTACGTCCTTCTGCCAGCATCTCGTCAAGGGTCTTGCCGTAGAGACGCTCTACAGCCGCGCGAAGTTCGGGCAGGAAAGGCAGTTTGTCGACATTCGCGAGCAATGCGGCTACAGGAGACCCCTCTTTAAGTTCATCAGTTCCACCGTCGACGTATTCAAACAGCGCTTTGAACATTCGGGAAGCTGCGCCTGATGCGGGCACAAACTTGCAGACTTCTCCGCCGTGTGCGAGATATTCATGCCAGCGGTCAAGAGCGGCATCTATTTCACCTTCGTCAAGACGGAAAATGCCGGCACCTACACGGGCGGCATCGCTTATCTGCAAATAGGGAAAGCCTGTAACGAAACGCTTGAGCTGCGCCTCGACTTCGGCTTCAGTTATTCCTTTGTTTTTCAATAGTTCAATGTCTTCAGGTCTGAACATAGTTTTACGTGGTGTTAGGGGGTTAGAATTTTTACAACCCAAAGTTACACTATTTTTTCAGAACCTGACTAAAATTCCTGGCAATTTTTCATCCGAACTGCCATCAAAGAGTCAGAAACCACCTGTGTCGACTATAATTGACAGTCTTGTCCTTAAGATCTCTTCCAAATCTGACTCGCGGGATCTGCCTGATTAAAATTTTGCAGGGAGGGATAACAGTTGATACTGGAGTGTGCGGGCAAGGCGGAAATGGCCGATGGTGTTGGGATGGAGGCGGTCGGTTTCCGGATTCTGTATATAACAGTCATGAGCACTGTCAGCCGGATAGAGCCCGCTGATGGAATAGAGGTCGATCACCGGCACACTCCACACCGATCCGGCCTCGCGGAGAGTACGCACATAATCGTCAATATACAGTCCAAGCGCATTTGAGTATTGCTCGGAAGGCTGCACATTGCTTTGGCTGAAGCGGGCGAAACCGCGGTGAATGGGGGTCAGAAGTATTATCTGCCTGTCAGGAAAAGTCTGTTTCAGTTTTGACAGCAGGAGGTTGATCCGCCCGCAGAAAGTAGAATCTGACATCACATGACTGCGGCAGCGGCGGGTTTCGATCTTTCCGTTGGCATTCACCTGAGCCGTCGATTCGGTAAAAAATTCACCGATCGGGCAGCTGTGGTTATAGTCGTTGGTCCCGGCCCACACCATCACGGCATCAACATCAGGATGATCGCGCTTCAGTTTGTCGACTTCTCCGAGAAGATTTTTCCATTGCCATCCTGACCGTGCATAGACATGAGGAGTCAAACCAAGCAGATTATGCAGATAGTCATAAAAGCGTTTGTTGGCAGTAGTGTCACAGAGTGTGCTCATCGAGTCTCCGAGAAAGCCGACTTCACAGCCCTGCCACTGAGAGCCGGGGGTGGACATAGCCGGAGAAACCCGGACCGGAGTTACAGGTGTTGCCTGCGACTGCGCGAAAACATTCCCGGATACAAAAGCTGAAAGCATGAAAGCAGAGAGCAAGGCTGAACGCAACATAGACATACGGATCAATACTGAAGATATATAAACGGAACAATATCGCTCTGACGCACCTGGATAACTACAAGAATGACCAATGCAAGAATGACAGCCTGCACAAACGCCGGACTGGCTTCAAACACCGAACGGACTCTGCGAGTCATCCGTGAGGGCGTGATGTGAATCATATACCCTCCGATCATCAGCAGGACTATGGTCAGATAGCTTTCCACGAACTGAGGCGCGACAGACAGATGAAAGTCAAAAAGGATCTGATGCCACATCATAGCCACATCGTCCATCGACGGAGCACGGAAAAACATGAAGGTAAGAGAGACCATGACAAAGGTTAGAATCATATTGACCGGACGCATCCACCGCGACAATGCCGAAGGACCTGACTCGACCATCACCATCTCGCCGCTCTCGGTAAGCACAGCGTCAGAAGCCGCAAGCGAGATCACACGCCGATACATCTTGTGGACCACAAGCAGTCCACCGTGTACAGCACCCCAGATGACATACATCCACGATGCGCCATGCCAGAGGCCGCCGATTACCATTGTGGCAAACTGATTGAAATACATGCGCGGGCGAGAACAGCGATTGCCTCCGAGAGGAATATAGACATAATCACGCAGCCAGGTTGAAAGCGAGATGTGCCAGCGATGCCAGAATTCAGTCGGGTTCTGGGCCTTGAAAGGAGCATTGAAATTCTCCATGAATCGATATCCGAGAAGCAGGGCTATGCCGATAGCCATGTCGCTGTAGCCTGAAAAGTCGCAATAGAGCTGGACTGTAAAGCCGAAGGTGGCCATAAGATTCTCGAACCCGCTATAAAGAGCCGGATTGTCAAAAACACGCTCCACAAAATTTCCGCTGATGAAATCAGCTATCACCACCTTCTTGATCAAGCCCGTGATGATCAGCCATATGCCTTCCGATGTCATATCGCGGGTTGCCACAGGGTTGGAATAGACCTGCGGGAGCATATCTTTAGCTCTGACCACAGGCCCTGCGAGCAGAGGCGGAAAGAAAGTGAGGAAGAAAATATAGTCAAGGAGGTTGCGGCAGGCTTTCAGCTGCCCGCGGTATAAATCGACAATATAGCTTATCGAACGGAAAGTGAAAAACGAAATTCCGGCAGGCAGCAATATGGTCTCGACGCGGATGTCCATCGTGGTGAAATGTGACAATGTGTCGGCTATCAGATTGAAATATTTGAAATAAGCCAGCATCCCCACATTGGCGGCGACATTGACAAAAACTATCAGCCTGCGCAATGCATCCGAACCGCGCTGCATTGATGCAGCCTTGTCCATAAGCAGGCCAAGAACCCAGTCACTCACGCACACACCGAGAAGAATCAAACACGAAAATCCGGAAGATTTATAATAGAAATAGAGCGAAAACAGTATGACGAGCGCCATTTTAAGCACACGCACACCGCGCACCAGCCTATAAATGCAGAGGAATGCGACAAAGAGCACAAGGAAAAGCCCTGTATTAAACAGCAGAGGCTGCATGGGGTCATAGCGTAACACATCAACTACCTGATCAATCTCAAGACGTTCAGGCAGCGAAGACAATCTCTGGAGCAAATCGCCAAACAGTGTAGCAACGGAATCCAACGTAGTAGAATAGATAATGTGTTAGAATTATTATTATCTGATTTTGAGGTCAAGAGGCAAAATGGCTGTCGGCATCAGTTGCGAGGCTGTTCGCGGAGAGCGTCCATCAAAGCGTCATAGATAAGCCGGCCCTGCAGGTTATAGCCCTTGTGGGTATGATGCACACGGTCTTTGGCAAAGAGACTTGCGTTTATCCATGATGTGCTCGCTCCGTTTCCTCCGGCCACTTCATACCAGTCATATACCGCGATTCCGTTATTCTTTCCATAGTCAAGAATAGCCTGGCGCAAAGGAGCTATGTTGGCATTGACAGCATAGCTGCGTGTTGACTTTGTCACAGTTCTGTAAGTGGCCTTACGACCCTTGCGGGCTTTCTTGCGCACTCTGACTTTCTGAGTTTTGGAAACACTGCGGTGACATTCCATCGGAGTTGTCAGCAGAATAAGGGCATCAGGATTTGCAGTCCGGATATTTTTGACCAGCCGGTCTATCGAGCGGGTAAAGGAAGCGGTGTCAATTCTACGGCCGAAGGCTTCGTTTGTGCCTAACGAGAGTATAACAAGGTTAGGCTGCAAAGGGTTTATTCCAACGCCCACATTGCCGATCCGGTTATAGGAGTCATATGTAGCTCCATTATTGCCTATAGCATGATAGAACACACCCGGACGATCGCCTGAGAGAGAGGCGCCATAGAGAGTAAGGTCACCGGCCGATGCGAATGACACATTGATCTTAGTGGCAAGTGACGCGAGAATTATCTGGGTGTAATCACGAGAAGGAACAGCTCTGAAATGCACTGGATTGCCATTTTCATCCGTAACATCCTTGATGGTCAGCTTGCCGTTATGAAAAATGGTGGCAGATGTGAAAGGATTGTAATCGTCTGTGTCAAGAGTTCCGATAGTCAGTTCGCTCGACGAACTTGAAGGACGGATAGAAGTGCCTGTAAATCCTACGGTCTGAGCCCATGACGGACTCATCAGTTTGACAGCATTCCACGAATTGCGGCTTTGAAACACATAGTCTTTAGGCTGGTTGGTACCGCATATACGCAGAGGTGCTATCAGTCCGCGACCGGCATTACCGAAGTCATACTGCAGAAGTTCGCGTGTGGTGCCGGTGTTTATATCGGCCTGTACATGGCTGTCACCGATATGGACAATCGAGACCGGAGCCTGGAAGCTGCCTTCAAAGGCCGCGCGGAGCTTAGACCAGTCAGCGCCATTATATATAATGTGATTGGACGAACGCTTGATAAAACCGGGGATAGGGATGTCAATATCATCAGCCTCGTCAGGGATTTCAACCGGGTTCTGGCGCACTGCCAAATCAAACTCCTCGTCAGAGTCTGTTATTTCAGTTGTGACTGACGGATCGTCAGCCGGCAGCTGCGCTGCCACAGTCACCGGGAGCGCTGCAAAAGTCAAAGATAAGAGAGAGCTATAGATATATTTCATTTCAGATCGTGTTGAATTGCATTAAACAGTTCTCCTGCAAGGCGGGCCCCGCCCTTGTGGGTCAGATGGATATAATCCTTGTTCATCAGTCCGGTGGAGCTCCACTGCACCACTGCATCCTCGCCGCCCATAGCCTCACGGGTATCCCAGAAAAGGCAGTGAGCACGACGCGCCGCGTCACGCTGGGCTGAAATCATGGCCGGAGCCACCGCCATTGAGCGCACTTTAGATCCGCGACGCTCGCCACGGTCACCGATACCCATCAGAAGGATGTCGGCATTAGGATAACAGAATCTGACATGGTTTATCACATCGACCATGCGGGAGCAGTAGACACTGTATTCTTTCTGCCCGGCACTCATGGCATTGATGCCGAACTCAAGAATGATAAGATCATAATTTATGACCTCGGCCATCTCGTGGCAAAGATCCGGATTGATTTTGGTCAGAGTTATTCCAGAAAAACCGCGTGATGACATGCAGTCGACACTGACACCCGAAGTGCCGTCAAGCCACACGCCAAGAGCAATCAGGGAAGAGGACGAAGCCTTGAGACCGAATTCAGAGACCGGCTGCGCGATCTCTAAACACTGAACGGATTCCGAAGCCGATATATTGCGCTCTTCCCATTCACCGGAGTCAGTTTTAACACTGATTGTGATATCGTCAGGCGAAATGAAAAGAAAACGTGAACGCGACCACGATCCGGTATGCTTGAAAGCCGATGTTCCGGCATAGGTGGAAACAGCTGTGCCTTTAGGGGTGAAATATTGCTCGGTAAGGTCGAGATATTTCTTGTCTGACTTCTTGTTGGCCGAGAATGACTGCCAGCCGGAACCGCCCTGTTTTACCGAACGGCGGAAACCGGGGAAATCGGAGTGCATGTTGACATAGCCTACGCCCTCGCCGCCATAAGCATCCTGGAAAAGTTCGCGGAGATCCTGAGTAAAGATATCTCCTTCGATATAGCTGTCGCCAACCACGGCCACGCGGGCAAGACGGCCCTCGGAAATGGCACTTTTCAAATTCGTGAAGCCTGTGCCGAGAGTTGTGTAGTCTTCAACCCTGACGAGATCACCGACCCTCGACGGTTTGACCGGAGAGATGATCGTGTCAATCGGCTCGCCCGGCAGCGGAGCCTTTTCCGCTTCTTTTTCTGCTTCTGCGGCTGCTTTCAGAAGTTCGGGGTCGATGTTTTCAGCGGTTGCATATGAGGGTTCACCCTCCATAATACCGACCTCTTTCAGTATATCGCTGAAAAGGCTGAAATCCTTGATGCGTCCGCCACTCCATTTTGACAGAGGAAGCAGCGAGACTATAACAACTATTATTACTGCGATGAGAATTATAATGACTGGTGATCCTTTTTTCATTGCTTTTCCTGGAAAGATGATTGATGGGGGGGTATTTCTTAGATTCCGGCTGAATTTACCGGCTGGCCGTCATCATGGCCGGAAGGGGGCAGATCCGAGAGAAATGAGACCGAGCTCCTGGTGAGCCGAGAGCCTTCCTCGCCTTCATGCCCGTTTTCACCAAGGAAGACCGATGCAAGGACTCTGGTTTTTGATTCGGTTTCAAGCCATTCAGCGTCTTCCTGCGAAGCGGCTATGATGCCGCCTCCTGCATATAGATTTCCGAGCCAGCCTTTGGTGCCACTCAGTGTGACAGGAGCCATGAAAGCGCAGCGCAGATTGACGAAGGCATGGTAATCGCCGCCGATACGGACTCCGACGTAACCGCCATAGCAATGACGGCGATGCGTCTCGACCCGTCCGATCTCCCCTATTGCCCGTTCGCGCGGATAGCCTGCAACTGCAGGCGTGGGACTGAGCGCCGACATCAGCTCCGGTATGCTGACATCTCCGCGGGCATCAATAGGCGTACAAAGATGCTTTATATTCAGAAAACGGCGTTCGGTCAGAGGTCTGATTTCTACTTCAAGACCCGCATTGCGGAGTGTATGGCAGATGTAGTCAGTCACGATGGCCTGCTCACGGATGTTTTTTTCATCCCAGTCACCCGATTCATCGGCTGGACGTGTCCCGGCGAGTGACATTGTGCGGATAAGACCTGTGGCTCTGTCGCTTTCAAGCAGGACCTCAGGAGTTGAGCCAAGCCATACGCCGGTTTCAGGAGTAAAGCAGAGATAACGGAATGTTGAATCAGTCAGGGCAAAATACTCTTCTGCAATCAGACGAGGCGTCTTTTTAGTAAACAGCGACCGCAGACGTGAGAGCACGACCTTGCCGCCATCTTTCTTCAAACGGGGTTTCACGGCAGAAAAAGCCTCATGGTAGCTTGCTCGGAATGTGGACGATACCCGCGGACGGATAGAGTCACCGAAGATCCGGGCATGATAGGTGGGGTCATGGAAATTATTGACTTCCTCTTCCGTCATGTCGAAACTTACACCTGCTGTATAAGGTTCATCGTTATCAAAGAAATTTATAAAGAAGCTGTCGCTCTCCTTGTCGCGGAAAGCCGGCGAGCGGAACTGACCGTCAGGCAGGGATGCACGGAAGCAGACCTCAGCTTCTCCCGGCATGGCAAAAGCCACAAATGGGATCTCATCGGTCAGACAACGGTCAATGGCCTGGGAAATCTGGGCGCTGAATTTCATGCAGGGTCCAATGTTTCGGCAAGAGGCTCCGCCATGAGTTCAAAAGGAAGAGCCGAAGTTATTTTTACATTATATGTTCTGCCCTTCTCCAGTCTGAAAATTTTGGAGACAAGCACTTCCGGATCGACTTCAGGAGAGTCAAACTCCGTGCGGCCCACATAGAATTCAGGTTCTTCACGGTCAATAACGACGCGCATCACCGATCCAACTTTCTCTTCCTGGATCTCCAGCGAAATCTTTTCCTGAAGTTCCATCAGTTGAGACAGGCGCTCGTCTTTGACCTCCTGGGGTATAGAATCTTCAAAATTACGCGCGCCGAAGGTGTCTTCTTCCTCGCAATAGGCAAAAGCGCCCATGCGCTCAAAGCGCTGTTCACGCACAAAATCGAGAAGTTCGGCGAATTCATCATCGCCTTCACCCGGAAAGCCTACCATCAGAGTGGTGCGGATGTGAATTCCAGGGACTCTCCTGCGGATTTCGGCGAGAAGGCTGCGGGTTTCAGCTCCGGTGATGTGGCGGCGCATGTTGGTCAAGACAGTATCGGCGCAATGCTGGAGCGCAATGTCGAGATATTTGCAGATATTGTCGCGACGGGCCATCACGTCAAGCAATTCAAGCGGAAAGTCTTTCGGATAGGCATAATGCAGACGTATCCACTCCACACCTTCCACTGCCGCCATTTCATCGACAAGACGCGCTATCTCTACCTTGCCGTAAAGGTCTTTGCCATAGTTAGTAAGATCCTGGGCTATGACGTTGAACTCTCTGACTCCGCGACTGACAAGCATGCGGACTTCCGCGATGATCTCATCAATCGGGCGCGACTTGTAGCGGCCTGTTATCAACGGTATGGCGCAGAATGCGCAGAAACGATTGCAACCTTCAGCTATCTTTATGTAGGCGTGGTGGCGGGGCGTGGTTATGACACGGTCATACGGAGCAGTGGCCGGGGAGCGGCGTGCGAGGTCTACGGCAAGCGCAGGCCAGTCCGTTTTGCCATACCAGCGGTCTACCTCCGGTATTTCTGCCGGAAGCTGCGAAGCATAGCGCTGGGAGAGACATCCCATGACAAAAAGCGCGGCGATGCGGCCATCGGTTTTGGCCTGGCACCAGGCGAGGATCTCGTTAATGGATTCTTCCTTGGCATCGCCGATGAATCCGCAGGTGTTTATCACGACGCCTTTCCATCCGTCGGCTTCAAGGAAGGCTTCGGTGGCGGCGTCGACAACCTCGTAGCCCACATCGGAGAGCATCACCATCAGACGCTCCGAATCCACAAGGTTTTTCGAACAGCCAAGGGTGATGACTGCTATTTTATTTGTCATTTCAAACAATCTTTGATATGAGACCGGCCGCTTGAGAGATTCCGGTCAGAAATTGAGCCAAATAAAAGGGGAGATTATTTTTTCTCCCCGAAAAGTGATTCGACAAATTCGCGTTTGTGGAAAACCTGGAGGTCTTCAATGCCTTCGCCGAGGCCGATGTATTTGACCGGGATCTTGAACTGATCGCTGATTCCGATGACCACTCCGCCTTTGGCTGTACCATCAAGTTTAGTGATCGCGAGCTCATTGACCTGAGTGGCCGCAACAAACTGGCGGGCCTGTTCGAATGCGTTCTGTCCGGTGGAGCCGTCAAGCACGAGCAAAATTTCGTGGGGAGCTTCGGGAACCAGTTTCTGCATTACATTTTTGACCTTGGTAAGTTCGTCCATGAGGCCCTTTTTATTGTGCAGACGTCCGGCTGTGTCTATTATGACCACATCGGCATTATTGGCAATGGCGCTCTGAAGCGTGTCAAACGCCACTGATGCCGGATCGGCTCCGAGTTTCTGCTTGACAACGGGCACATCTGCGCGGCGGCCCCACTCTTCAAGCTGTTCAATGGCGGCGGCACGGAATGTATCGGCGGCACCGAGCATCACCTTGTTGCCGGCTTTTTTGAACTGGGCGGCCATTTTGCCGATGGTAGTAGTCTTGCCGACACCGTTGACACCCACCACCATTATCACATGGGGCTTGTGAGATGCCGGAACAGTAAAGTCATCCTGCGAAGACTCGTTACTGTTTTCCGCAAGCATGTCGGCTATTTCCTCGCACAGCAGACGGTTGAGCTCGGCCGACCCGACATACTTATCTCTGGCCACACGCTTCTGAATGCGGTCGATAATTCTCAGTGTTGTGTCGACACCGACATCAGAGGTCACAAAGACCTCTTCGAGGTTGTCGAGCACATCGTCATCTATCGTAGATTTACCGGCGATGGCGTGTGAGAGACGGTCAAGAAGTCCGCGCTGTGTCTTTTCAAGGCCCTTGTCAAGAGTCTCTTTTTTTTCGCGGGAGAAAAAATTAAAAAATCCCATATATTCAAGTCGAATTTGAACTGCAAAATTACTTAATTATTCTTGATTTTGCAAAATAATGATCCGAAGCAGGTGTCAATTAATGAAATGAGGAAATTTTTCGTGTCAAGGGCGTTGTTTCGGGCATTTTTTGTAATTTTGCAGGTTGAAAAAAATGCTCACGTCATTATGTTTGAAATTCAATTCACACCTATTATAATAGCTCTGCTCTGCGGAGTCTGCGTTTGCTTCTTCTATCTTCTGCTCGGTTTCCGCCACTATGTCAGGATTGTAGGCCGTGCGGCTTCAACTGACAACACAGCCGAAGAAACCGATGACACACAACTTCCGGGAGTGTCGGTTATAGTCTGTGCTGAAGACGATGCCCGCAATCTGGAGACACTGCTTCCCGCCATTCTCGACCAGGACTACCCTGCCCCGTTTGAGGTAATCGTGGTCAACGATGGAGCGCTACCCTCAACCAAAGAGGTGATAGCCCGCCTTGAAGAACGCTATTCCAATCTCTACATGACTTTCACTCCGCTGGAATCACGCTCGCTCTCACGCCGCAAACTGGCCCTGACGCTCGGCATCAAGGCTGCGCGCCATGAAGTGGTTGTGCTGACCACCGGAAACGCCCGCATACTTTCCGATAAATGGCTCCGTCTCATGGCCCGTCATTTCGGCCAGGGCAAAGAGGTGGTCATCGGCTATGCGGCACCGGTCGCCGCCATTGATCCTGACAGCGAAGAAGCGGTGAAGGAACCCTGGAAGCGCCTCCACGCCTTCGACACCGTGCGCACTGCCGTAGAATATCTCTCCTGGGGACTCGCAGGCCGTCCGTATCGCGCCACATGTCACAATCTGGCCTATCGCCGGTCGGTATTTTTCCGCAACAAGGGTTTCTCACGGACTTTGCATCTGAAGTATGGCGACGACGATATGTTTGTCAATGAAGTGGCTAACGGCGCGAACACCGCAGTAGAAATCTCACAGGGTGCCATAGTTGAAGTGCCTGAAATGCAGCCTCAGCCGGCCCATAAAGTTTCAAAGTTGCGTTACGGGTACACAGCCGGAAAGTTGCGTACCTGGTCACGGGTGTTCTTCGGCAGCTGCTCTCTGGCCTGGTGGATTTTCACCGGATGCTGCATAGGGCTCGCTCTTGTCGGCCTTCCGTCACTGGTTCCACTGATCGCAGCCTCAGTGCTCTATCTAAGTCTGACGCTCATACTTGCTTTTGCATGGCGTTCGACTTCTCGTGCTCTCCATTCACGATCTCTGCTGATCACAGTACCCTGGTTCATGACTTTCGAGCCCATATATAATCTGTGGTACAGGATCAAAGGATTCATCAAACGAGGCTCAAACCTGAGCTGGAGCTAAAACATCAATCACAAAAAAACGCCAAGACACTGATGGAAGGAACCATAGAAATAAACGGGTTGCAACTGTTTGCTCGACATGGGGTGTTTGATTTCGAGCGCTTGAACGGCAACACGTTTGAACTGACGGTCCACCTCCGCTATCCTATCGGAGAAGCGATGGAAAGCGACAATGTAGAGCATACGCTGAACTATGCCGAAGCCGTAGGCATTATAAAGGATGTGATGTCTGATCCATCCAATCTGCTTGAACACGTCATAGGGCGTATCCGACAAGCTTTGACTGCCCGCTGGCCCCAGATCAGCGGCGGCTACATATCGCTGACCAAGCTGAATCCGCCCATCAATGCCCGTATGAAAGGCGTAGCAGTAAGTATCAGCTGGTAATCCCGGCAATGTAAAACAGAATTCCCCCCCCCAAACATATATATTATATTATTATATGGAAACTCCCGTACTTCTTCTAACAGGCTATCTCGGAAGTGGCAAGACCACTCTCGTAAACCATATACTCTCCAACCGCCGCGGCATACGTTTCGCGGTCATAGTCAATGATATCGGTGAAGTCAATATTGACGCCGATCTGATTCAGCGCGGAGGCATCGTCGACACAAAAGACGATTCGCTCGTGCCCCTGCAGAACGGCTGCATCTGCTGCACCCTGAAAATGGATCTCGTCAAGCAGATAGAGGAGATAATGGCGATGAAGAAGTTTGACTACATAGTCATTGAGGCAAGCGGGATCTGCGAGCCGGCCCCTATCGCCCAGACCATCTGTTCGATTCCCTACATGGCAGACGGCGCGCTTACACGCAACGGCACTCCGAAGCTCGACTGCATAGTGACAGTTGTCGATGCTCTCCGCATGCGTGACGAATTCGGATGCGGAGAAGATCTTACCGCACACCATCATGATGATGAGGATATTGAAAATCTTGTCATCCAGCAGATTGAATTCTGCAACATAGTCATCCTCAACAAAGTTTCCGAAATCACTCCTGAAGAACTCAAACGAGTGCGGACAATAGTGCTCGCTCTCAATCCAGGAGTGCGCATAATCGAATGTGACTATGCCGACATAGATCTTTCGTCGATACTCGACACCCACATGTTTGATTTCAACAAAGTGGCGACATCGGCCGCTTGGGTAAGCCAGATTGAAAAGCCGGCTGAAGAGATTGCAAAAGAAGAACATGAACGTGAGCACGGTCACCATCATCATGACGAATGCCATCACCAACACGAGCACGGCGAAGATGAGCACAAGCACCATGAACATCATGATCATGACCACCATGATCACGGCCCTGAATGCTCCTGCGGCTGTCACCACCACCATCATCACCACAGCGAAGGAGAGGCTGAGGAATACGGCATTGAGACTTTCGTCTATTTCCGACGTCCGGGTTTCGATCTGAACAAATTCGATTATTTCGCCGCAAGCAAGTGGCCGAAAAATATCATACGTTCAAAAGGCATCTGCTATTTCGGCAATAATCCTGATATGTCATATCTGTTCGAGAGCGCAGGACGCCAGAAACAGCTGAAAGAGGCCGGGATGTGGTTTGCCACAGCTCCGGAGGACGAACTGAAAGAGCTGGTGGCACAGGATCCGTCGATCATGCGCGACTGGGATGCCGACTACGGTGACCGCATGATCAAGATAGTGTTTATCGGACAGCATCTCGACCGCGCCGCAATCACCAAAGCCCTTGATGACTGCCTCGACCTATGAAACCATATCTGCAAGTTGAAGATCTGACAAAAAGCTACGGCGACCGTATGCTTTTCGATTCTGTTACTTTCGGCATTAACGAAGGCGACAAGATTGGCCTCATAGCCAAAAACGGCACCGGAAAATCCACTCTGCTGCGCATTCTTTCAGGAGAGGAAGCCCCTGACAGCGGATCTGTAACGTTTCGCAACGGCTTAAGAGTGGGATTTCTTGCCCAGATTCCGGATTTCGCCCCCGGGAAAAGCATTCTTGACAATCTGCTCGCGGCAATGCCTGAAGAGCATCACGAAGACTGGAACCGCGAAGACCGTGTGCGCCAGATGCTGTCACAGCTTGGCATCAGCGACTGCGGAATAATGCCGGAGCACATGTCAGGCGGCCAGATCAAACGTGCTGCACTGGCTCAGGTCTTCCTTGCCTCTCCGGATCTGCTGATTCTCGACGAGCCGACCAACCACCTCGACCTTGAAACCGTGGAATGGCTCGAAAACTATCTGACCAGACAACGCATCACCCTGCTGATGGTCACTCATGACCGTTATTTTCTAGACCGTGTCTGCAATAAGATCATCGAGATTGACATGCAGCAGATCTTCACCTATGAAGGAAACTTCGACCTTTACCTCAAACGCCGCGCCGAACGCATCGAGGCTCTGACAGGAGAGCTCGCCAAGGTTCGCAACACTCTGCGCAAGGAGCAGGAATGGATGAGACGCCAGCCTCAGGCCCGCGCGGGCAAGGCCCGTTACAGGATCAACGCGTTTTATGATCTCAAGGAACGTTCCCGCGCCAATTACACCGAGCGACAGATCGACCCGACTGATGTCAGATCGTCATACATCGGCTCAAAAATCTTTGAAGCCGAGGGGATCAGCAAGCGATTCGGTGAAAAAGTCATACTGGACGACTTTACCTATACTTTCGCCCGATATGAGAAGCTCGGAATCGTAGGCGGCAACGGCGTAGGCAAGTCGACATTCGTCAAGATGCTGCAAGGGCTCGTAGCGCCTGACAGCGGAGAGTGGAATGTAGGCGAAACCGTACGCTTCGGTTATTACTCGCAGGAAGGCCTCCAGCTCCCGCCCAACAAGAAAGTTATCGACGCGATTACTGATCTGACCGATGATATCGTACTTGATAACGGCGCCACACGCCTTTCACCCATGCAATTCCTGAACCGGTTTCTGTTTACTCCGGCTGACCAACAGAAATATATCTCAACTCTCAGCGGAGGCGAAATGCGACGGCTCAACCTTGCCGCCGTGCTGGTCAGACAACCCAACTTTCTGATTCTCGACGAACCGACCAACGACCTTGACATCATGACTTTAGGCATCCTTGAGGAATATCTCAGGGAATTCAAAGGCTGTGTCATAGTCATCTCTCATGACAGATTTTTCCTTGACTCCATCGTAGACCACCTGTTTGTGATGGAAGGCAACGGTGTCATCAAGGACTTCCCCGGAAATTACAGTGACTACCGCGAATATCTGCGCGAACAGAAGGCCAATGAAGAGCAGAAAGCCGCACAGAAATGCGAAGCGCAGACAAAAAGCCGCAGCCGCGAGAATTCACGTCCGGCCAAGATGTCGTTCAAGGAGCGTAAAGAGTTTGAGGAACTGACCGCTGAGATTGACCGGCTTACTGCCGAGCGCCATGAGCTCGAAACCGTCTTTAATTCCGGGGAACAGTTAAGCGACATTGAGGAAAAGGCTCGGCGTTATTCCGAGCTCAAGGATCTGCTTGACGAAAAGGAGATGCGATGGCTTGAACTTTCGGAAAAAGCGTAAATCTGGCTATGCGGACATTCTTACCGGTCAGACCGACGAATTTTACGGATTATACAGATCCGGATTAAAGAAGTCTGCAATGTCACGCGCCTGTTCCAGCGCCATAACCGCAGGGCTGTCAGGATTCAATTCCACAGCCTTGGCATAATCTCCCATCGCTCCGGATCTGTCACCCATGCGCCACCTGAGTTTGCCCCGTTCGAAAAGCACACGGTCATCCGCGGGATTCATTTCGAGCAGACTGTAAAGCACAGCCATTGCCTCGACATAACGCCCGGATGAAACCAGGGTCTTGTATTTTTGGTCTTTATTCATCAATTGATTAATTTTGGAAGGATTGTGATTGACAATGATTCCACACTTTGAAATTCAACGACAAAACTAACAAAAAGTCCCGTCATAAGCAATGAAGAAGCTTCTTTTTATCGCGGCTGCAATTATCAGTTATATTGCTCCGACGCAGACTGCCATAGCGGCAGATCCGACAGAAACACACTACAGCATGGAGCAATGCCAAGGCTCGGCCATGCCCTATCCGGCAAGGACTGTGAAAGATCTTGCCTATCCCGATTCGCTCACTCCGGTCTACATCAACCATGTGGGACGCCACGGAGCCCGGTTCCTGTCTTCGTCAAAATACACAACATCACTCTCGCGAATACTCCACAGGGCGGATTCGTTACGCACCATCAGTCCGGCCGGAAAAGAACTGCTCAGACTCTGCGATCTGGTGGTAGCCAGAACAGGAGGCCGATGGGGTGCGCTCGACTCGCTCGGCATGGCCGAACAACGGGCCATAGCCTCGCGCGCTTTTGCGGCATTCCCTACGCTTTTCAAAGACCGCAAGATCAATGCGATATCATCATATGTTCCTCGCTGTGTAATGTCAATGGATGAATTTACCCACCAGCTGACCCGACTGAACAACCGCATAGAAATATACACTGCATCCGGCCGACAGAACAATCAGCTGGTGCGCTTCTGGGAAACCGATCCGGAATACAAAGACTTCATGGACGGAGAGGAATGGCATAAAGTCTATGACGAATATGTAGACAGCCATGCACCCCTCACTGTGGCCCCTCGACTTCTGGGCAGCAAATATCAGCTGACCGATGGCGAGGCCCGTGATTTCGGAATAGCGGTATATAAGGTAATAGCCGGCTGCAGCGCTATGGGCATAGGAGCAGATCTCTCGCAGTTTGTGACTGAAAGCGAGATCAATGCACTGTGGAGCATCGAAAACCTGCATCACTATCTGACACATTCAGCCTCTACGCTGTCAACTGTTCCCGCCACAATGGCGGCTCCGCTCCTGGCTGATCTTATAAAGACTTGCCAGGATGCTATCTCAGGTGCAAATCCTTACAGTGTCATGCTACGCTTCGGACATGCGGAGACACTCATGCCTCTGCTGTCACTGATGCACCTGCCGGGATGCTACTACATGACAAACTATTTCGATACAGTAGGCATGCATTGGCGTGATTTCTACGTAGTGCCGATGGCTTCGAATCTCCAGATGATTCTCTTCCGAGCGGAATCAGGCAACTATTATCTCCGAGTAGACCTTAACGAGACTCCGGTCTCTCTTATTCCCGGACGCTCGATTATATATATTCCCTGGAACACCGCACAGGATTATCTGGTGCGATGCCTGCCGATACAGATGCAGCCTTGACGGGCTGCATCTGCGCAGAAATAAGAGCATGAAAAAAGAGCATGAAAAAAGAGAGGGGGTCTCACGACTGCCTCTCTCTCCATTCATCACATTATGCTTATTTTAGTGCTTATTCTTTATACTTTAACTAAAGTTGTTTTTTTGTTCGTGCATGTGCCTTCTGCGCATGTTATAGATAACGGCTTGCGACTACGTCCCAATCTACAATCTTCCACCACTCTTTGAGTGCGTCAAGACGGCGGTTGCGATAATCAAGATAGTAGGCATGCTCCCAAACATCGAAGACCAAAAGAGGAGTTAGACCTTCACAAAGCGGGTTACCGGCATTGGAAGTCTGAGTGATAAAGAGTTTTCCATCCTTATCTTTAGAGAGCCATACCCAGCCGGAGCCGAAAATCGAGGCGCCTGCATCTTCAAACTCCTTTTTGAACTGATCGAAAGAACCGAACTGTTCATCTATCGCCTTGCGGAGATGCCCGTCAGGCTCATGCGCGCCGTCGGGAGAAAAAGTAAAAAAGTAGAAGATGTGATTCCAAGCCTGCGATGCATTGTTGAACAGCGGTCCGGAAGCAGTGGTGATAATCTCTTCAAGTTCCATATCTTCATATGGAGTGTCCTTGATCAGTCTGTTGAGATTGTCGATATATGTTCTTTCATGCTTACCGTAGTGGTACTCGATTGTCTCACGCGAAATCGAAGGAGCCAAAGCGTTATTGGCGTAGGGCAATTCAGGAAGTGTATAAGTCATGATGATTATAGCGTTTAAAAGTTCGTTATATCTTAAAAACGCCTGCACAGATACTTAGTTCGGGGCATTTTGTTAAATATCTTCAAGAAATCCTTAACTTTGCAGCATAAATCAGCATCAGCCCATGTCAACACCAGCAAAGTCTGACCGGACGGAGGCAAAGCCGTTCCTGTCACAGAATATCCGCGACTGCATCGCTATTGTAAGCGGCATACTTATATATGCAGTCGGATTCACCGTGTTCATACTCCCCCACCACATAGTCATCGGCGGAATGGCCGGTTTCAGCTCACTGATTTTCTATGCCACCGGCGGGAGACTCCCGGTAGCAGTGGTAATGTATGGCACCAACATTCTGCTACTGCTCTGCGGATTCCGCTATCTTGGCAAAGGGTTTGTGTTGCGCACCATCTTCGGAGCCACGCTTCTGTCAGTGCTCATCGGATCGGTGGAAGGATATTTCACCTCTCATCCGCCTCTTGTAAGCAGCGCTCCTATGAGCGTGATAATGGGTGCGGTGATGCTTGGGCTCGGCATAGGTATATATTTCAGCCACCACGGCACCACAGGCGGCACGGACATTGTAGCGGCCATAATGTCACATGTGAGCGACATCAGCATGGGGCGAGTAATGATGATAATCGATGTCTCGATCGTAGCACTATCCTTTTTCCTGCCTTTCGACGGTGATATGGAGGCCCGTATTCAGTCACGCACACAGACCATCATCTACGGATGGCTGGCCATATATATATACTCCTGGTTGGCTGACAGGTATATCGACAAGGGAAAGCAGACAATACAGTTTATCATTCTGTCTGAAAAATGGGAGACAATAGCTTATCGAATCACGCATGAAACCGGTCGCGGAGTGAGCATGTGGGACGGCACGGGCTACTGGACCGGAGAACCGAGAAAACTGATGCTCATATGGTGCCGGCAGAATGATGTCTACCAGATTCTGCGCATCGTCAAAGAGACTGACGAGAATGCTTATGTTACAAATTCGAGCGTCAGAAGTGTATATGGCAACGGCTTCGACCGGCTGAAGCTGAAGAAGTCGTCATTGCCGTAAAGCCTGACGGACCGGGCATTGCTCCGGACCATAATTTACAGACTATAAAAAAAGCAAATCCGCGGCTCTGCATCATAGCTGAGTCGCGGATTCTATATGTTGGAACGTTTCCTTCAATATTTTAATAAGCGGGCCGGATTATTCTTCAGGAGCAAACATCGGATCCCACGGTGGGAGGAGTGTGGGCTGCTGAGTCAGAACCTTGGATGCTTTCGGGGTCAGATACTTTTTGTCGACAACCAGACGGAACATGTATTCATCAAACCACTTGTCGGTCATTATGAGGTGGCCGTCATTGGCTCCGCTGCCCCAGCTGTTTTCAACCATCCATTTCTTCGGCTTATCCTTCTGGTCGAGATCAACAGCCACAAGAGTCATTGCATGAGACGATGCTGATGAATGGGTTCGGATGCGGTCGGCTTTATTCATTCCGAACTTTGTGTCGAAAAGCGAACCGTAGTCATAGTTATTTTCATCAAGCAGACCAAGATCCTTATTGATGAATTTGCCTACATCGCATGAAAAATACATTGCCTTGCCATCTTTGATGGAAGCTATCGCCATTTGCTTTATGTCTTCGATGGGTAGATTGACATAGGTCCAGTTGTAGCCGTCATAACCGTGGCGGTCATACTCTATTTCATAGAGTTTGTAGTACTCGCGGGTGGGATCGTTCATCAGCATCACATAGTCATTTTTGAGATCGTTGCCGAAATAGGTTTTGTAGAACGACTGCGGAGTATAGGTCTTGGTATCAACTGCCATTCCGTCTGAATCACGGCGCGTCCAGGTGAATTCCACCGGCGGCTCGCCAAGATTGAGTGCAAGGATGCGGTAAATCTGAGTGAGCATTTCTTTTTTACGCGATAGCAACTGGTCGGAGTTTTTGCCTTCCGATGCAAGGCGGCGCAATTCCAGCCCGTCTTCGCGCAGACGTAACTGAAGCAGGTTGCGCATGGTGCTTGTAGACTTGCTGCTCGCAGTTTCGCCCATCACCTCAATAGGCACTACCCCATATTTCATCAGATTGTCGGCTATGCCTGTGTACTGGCCTCCATCACTCAGCGGATTGGCAAAAAGCCAGTCAACCGTGCGGTCTTCAAATGGTTTCGAGGCTGTATCGATCACTCCCTGCAGGAAGAGATTTGACTTTTCAAGCTGATCCCAGAAAAAGTTGTAGCTCTGCGAGAGTTCCAGTTTTGGCAGTTTGTGTTCGGTCATTGCCTGGGCACGGAGTACATTCAGTCCGGTGAACAGCCAGCATCGGCCCGACGAACGCTGGTTGGTGATACCCTTGCTTGGAACCCGGTGAGAAAAGTGGGTGTCAAGATTGTTGAGATTCTCATGGTTGAGGGCCAATGCATTGATGGCATTGTTGGCAAGAGCATTGTGAATGGCTTTTGTGCCTGGGGTTGCCGCATAGGCAGCCCGGAAGCCATCAATGTCACTCTGAGAAATTCCGCCCTGCCCTTGCGCGACTGCTGCGAGCCACGAAACGGACAGACCGATGAACAGCGCTGATTTCTTCATGGTCACTATCTGTTTTGGTTATTAAATTTATGGCTAATTTTATTCACAACAAAATTAAAAGAATTTTGCGAGAATTCCACGCCGGCATGTTTAAAATTTCAGGATAATACAAAAGCAGTTAAGGCGCGCTCCGCATAAGAGGCACGCCTGAACTGACATTGGCACACAGACATTGATCTATATTGATCATATATCTAGGAAATTCCGTCTGTCTACAAATTAAGGTAAGATTTCAGCGCATCGACATATTCCTCAAAGGCATTTCGCCCGGCTGAAGTTATCGAGCAGATGGTGCGGGGGCGTTTGCCGGCCATGCCTTTCTCTACGGAAATATAGCCTGCCGATGATAGCTTGTCGAGCTGCACACTGAGGTTTCCGGCAGTTGATTCGGTTTTCTCTTTGAGATACACGAAATCTGCTTCTTCCACATTCATCAGAATGGACATTATGGCAAGCCGGAGTTGCGAATGTAGAAGCGGATTCAGCTCTTTCATCCCTTTTTCGCTTTATGATTAATTATATGACCGGGAACAATCATCATTACAACCCAAAAGAGAATGAAGAGGGGCATGAACCAGTTGGCTAAAAGAGGAATCTTACCGGTCGCACAACATACCAAAACCATTCCGATAGCCAAGCCGACAATTCCGCCCCATGTAAGGGATTTCTCTTTAACGATAAGGCCTTGTGCAATCTCAGCAAAGGGAGCGGCAATAAATGTATAGACAGGCATTGCAGTCCAGCATTTGATACCGCCAATGAGTGAGAATCCGAGGCAAATAAAGGTTAAGACGATTTCGGATACTCCGAATATCGACCATAGATGAGAGGTGATTTTGTCGGAATAAGTCACTGCACCATCAGTTCGTTTTTCACGACGCGCCATTATAGAAGTTAACGGCATACCGATTACGGGAATGGCAAACCACAGCCAGTTCCATACATTTTGCTGTGTGGCTGCGAGCAGTATCCATACCAATATTGAAGTAAATACCGCAAGGTATCCCCACATAAGCAGGATGTTACCGCTGCCGAGGTAGCGGACTTTGGTGCGAGCAATCATCGAAGTAATCACTTCGAGGCTCTCTTTTTCAGTTAGTTTTTTATCTTCCATTTTACAGGTTTTTGAGAGTTAACTTTAGGTTTATTTTATAAACCATTTTCTTTTGAAAAAAGAGCGGTCGCGCGATTCCGCTCTCTATTCGGATGCAAAGCTAATAAGGTTTATAGTATAAACCAAATTTTAAATACATTTTTTTAATCTGAGACGGCGGAGCAAGTGCAGGACAAAATGATGATGATCCGCCATCAATAGACACCTCCCTGCCAAATCCATTCGAAAACATTCCGGTTGCCAAACTCTTCACCATTCACACACAACCAATATACACCTTGTTTCACCATCAAACGCTATCAGGCCAAGGTTCGATCAATATTAAAATGTGACTAAAATTTAACGTATCCATTAAAAAACCTTCTGAAAAATTTGGAGGGATCGGAATAAAGTACTACCTTTGCACCCGTAATCCACCACACAATGGTTCCTTGGCCGAGTGGTTAGGCGCCGGTCTGCAAAACCGTTTACAGCAGTTCGAATCTGCTAGGAACCTCTCAAAACCCGACTTCAAGTCGGGTTTTTCATTTATAGTCCATATTATGAGTCAGGGATTTCGGCGCAGCGGATTTTTCCGGTGGGCGGAAGGGAGATGTCAAGAGTATAGTGGCTCAAGCCGAAAGCACGGTGCATATGTTAAATTGGGCAATTAGAAGTGTTAAATTTTTAGGCGTAGAGTTTGACTAATCGGAAGATGAAGAAGTCGCGGTCCCGGACACCACGCATTTGTGAGCGAAATATTTTGACTTTAGAGTTGAATGCCTCGGCAGAGGCATTGGTCGCACGACGACGGAAATAGTTCAGGATTGTTGGGGCGTGGTTCTTGAATGTTTTGATTACCGAGCGGAAGTTGTTGTTACCCAATGCCATTACCTTTTCATACCACTTGTTCATCCTCCCCATGGCTTTTGTCGGTGAGATTTTAGCGTTGAAAATCTTGCGCAGCTCCATCGCAAGGCTGTATGCAGCCTTCAACATTGGATAGTATTTGAACAGTATGTTGACACGATGGCGCTGTATGTCAGTCCATTTGTTCTGCGACATCATCAGAGTGTGTTTGCTGCGGGCCAGTATCTGGCGCATGGTCTCTCCGTTGGAGTACGTTACCGGCGGTTCGGACTTGTTGCGGTTGTTTTCCTCTGCGATGAGCTGTCGGCGAATGTCAATGCGGATTTCGTCAACGGCCTCATTATAGACCTGTTGGACATGAAAACGGTCGTTGACTACATGGGCGTTATAGAACACTTCTGCGGCTATGAGCATCATTGATGGCGAGAGATCGCAGGTCACTTCCTTGACCCTGCGTCTGATTGATTTCTCCATAGCTCCGATGAGTATGGATATAATTTCGTCACTCTTTGTTCCGGGAATGGCTGCCGCAAGTGTTCCCTTGCCTCCGTGGCCGTCCTTGTTGGTCAGGAACGTCCATACCTCCCCGTTGCTCAGACACGTCTCATCAAGACTCATGTAAGGGCCGATATTATCGGCGTTGAAATAGAACCCACAGCCAAGCTCCTGTTCGCACCAGTCGGCGTAACCGCTTATCTTATTGCGGTACAAGTCGGCAAAATGTTTGCCGTTGACGCAGTACATCTGCGCTATCTGTTTAATCGACAGGGCTGTCGTCTCCACCTTCGTCTTTTAAAAAAGCCACGAACTCGGCGCTGAGTCGTGTTCCTTCCTCGTTGGGAAGTTCGAGATTGTAGCTGAAGATTTCGTTGGTCTGCCTGTCCCACCACTTGTTCTTGCGCATGTGAAGAAATACAGGCCGTCCACGCATCGGATAGTCCTGTATTGTTACATAATCCGTATAGCCTCGCGCTACGATATTTGGATTACGATAGTCTTCATCAGACAGTTTCTTCTTTTCGTCAAGCCATATGTCATAGGACTGTTCCGTGCGCTCGAAGCGCACCATTTCAAATAGTTCGTCCATGCCCTCGGGCAGGCACATCCATATTGCATCTGCGGTTTTCATGCCACAAATTTAACACTTTTCTCAAAATTCATGCACCGTGCTTTCGGCTTGACCCGTGTTTACCTCCTACTCGATTATGAGGGGCGTTTCCTGATTTTAGAAGAACGCCATATTCACACACGTTATTCAGCAGGCATCCGCTTGCTGAAGAATTGCGCTATGCGATCCATCGGAATCTTATCAAGATTGTCATAGAGGTCACAATGACTGGCTCCATCCACTATAAGCAACTCCTTGTTATCGCCGCAGAGCAGTTTGAATGTATCTTCTCCGAAATAGCGCGAATGAGCTTTCTCTCCATGCAGAATCATCACGGCATTCTCCAGTTCGCCGGCATATTCAAAAAATCTGAAGTTCATCAGCGGCAGTATGGATGTCACATTCCATCCATCGGTTGAATTTCCGGAACGCGGATGATAGCCACGCGGTGTCTTGTAATATGCATGATAGTCTTTCACAAACTGCGGAGCATCTGTGGGCAGAGGGTCCACCACCCCACCGGCACGCTTATAGGAACCGTTGCGATAGTCCTCTGTGCGCTGTGCCGCAAGTGATGCGCGGGCTGCGTTACGTTTCTCAGCCGAATTGTCGGTATCGAAATATCCGTTGGCTGCAACGCGGGTCATGTCATACATTGTCGATGCGACCGTGGCCTTGATACGCGGATCGTTGATGGCCGTCTGGATGGCTATACCGCCCCATCCGCAGATGCCGAGAACTCCGATCCGTGAAGAATCGACATCCGGCTGCACCGACAGGAAGTCAACCGCCGCTGAGAAATCTTCGGTATTTATGTCAGGCGAAGCCACACGCCGCGGGCGGCCGCCGCTTTCTCCGGTAAATGACGGATCGAAAGCAATTGTGATGAATCCTCGCTCTGCAAGCTGCTGGGCATATAGTCCGCTCGACTGTTCCTTGACAGCTCCAAACGGGCCGCTAACGGCTATTGCAGGAAGCTTTCTGGCAGCATCTTTCGGAGTGTACATGTCAGCTGCAAGCGTGATGCCATAGCGGTTGACAAATGTAACCTTCCGGTGATCCACTTTATCGCTTTTCGGAAATACCTTGTCCCACTCTTGTGTGAGCGCCAGTTGCTCCACCGGAGCAAGAGACATGATTGTGTTCGGATTTTCCATAACTTGAGAATTTGCTGTCAGTACACTGAATAAGATGAGATAAACTGCTTTTTTCATTTTCTTCATGTGCTGTTGGTTTAACAATCTGTTTGTCAAGTGCAAAATTAGCACGTCAGGCAGTCTTTGCAAAACCCCGAAATGCGGTAATAATTACCACTTTTCACGATTTTTCCATTTCTTTATGTCCTGAGCCAGCAAACCATTTGGGACGCCCGATCGTTTAAGCAAATGTTTAAGAACCCCTTTTACTGACCTTTAACCCCTCATTGTGATTGTATGGACAAGAAAAGACTCACCGCTGAAAACGGGCGCCCGATCGCCGACAACCAGAATGTCCAGACCGCAGGTCTGCGAGGCCCCGTCACAGCTCAAAATCCCTGGTATCTTGAAAAAATAGCCCATTTTGACCGAGAGGTCATACCGGAAAGGCGTATGCATGCCAAAGGTTCAGGCGCCTTCGGCACTTTCACCGTCACCAACGACATTACAGAATTCACCCGCGCGTCTATTTTTTCAGAAATAGGCAAACAGACACCTTGCCTTGTAAGATTTTCCACTGTAGCCGGAGAACGCGGAGCCGCTGATGCAGAGCGCGATATCCGTGGCTTCGCCATGAAATTCTACACTGATGAAGGCAACTGGGATCTCGTCGGCAACAACACCCCGGTATTTTTCCTGCGCGATCCTCTCAAATTCCCTGATCTGAATCATGCCATCAAGCGTGACCCGCGTAACGGGATGCGCAATCCGACGGCTAACTGGGACTTCTGGACTCTCCTGCCGGAAGCCCTTCATCAGGTCACAATAACAATGTCGCCACGCGGCATTCCGGCCTCATTCCGCCACATGCACGGATTCGGGAGCCACACCTATAGTTTCATCAACAAGGACAACAAGCGCATATGGGTAAAATTCCACTTCCGCACCCTTCAGGGCATAAAAAATCTGACCGACCAGGAGGCTGAGGCCATCATTGCCAAAGACCGCGAGTCGAATCAGAGAGATCTGTTCGAGGCCATTGAGCGCGGCGAATTCCCCCGCTGGAAACTCCAGATACAACTGATGACGGAAGAGGAGGCAAAAAAGTACCACATCAACCCGTTTGATTTGACCAAAGTGTGGTATCACAAAGACTTCCCACTGCACGACGTTGGAATTCTTGAACTGAACCGCAACCCTGAAAACTTTTTCGCCGAGATCGAGCAGGCGGCCTTCAATCCCGCCAATATAGTTGATGGCATAGGTTTTTCGCCTGACAAAATGCTTCAGGGACGCCTTTTCTCGTATGGCGATGCTCAACGCTACCGCCTCGGAGTCAACAACAATCTCATTCCGGTCAATCAGCCGAAGTGTCCGGCTCACGCCTATCATCGCGACGGACAGATGCGCACCGACGGCAACTATGGATCGACTATCACATACGAACCCAACAGCTTCGGGGAATGGCATGACAATCCGGGAATTAAAGAACCGCCGCTGGAACTCCAGGGGGAAGCCTATGATTATGACGAACGGGAATATGACGATGACTATTACACTCAGCCCGGCAAACTATGGCGGCTGATGTCAGACACCGACAAGCTTGCCACCTGCCAGAACACCGCGGCGCAGATGGAAGGAGTGCCGCTATTCATAAAGCAGCGCCACACACGCGCGTGTCATAATGCCGATCCTGAATATGGCAGGATGCTTGCCGAAGCACTCGGCATAGACCTAGCCGAGGCACTCACAGCCGAAGATCCTGCCCATCCGTTGTGGGACAAGCGGAAGACCAATAAATAGGAGAGATTCTACTCTAATCCGCATACATCCATAAATTCTGAATCCGGGGCATGAGACAGAGGCCTTGCCGATGATTCATGGCCCGGTTTCAATTTTTATTTTTAACTTTGCGGTTGCTGTCACATCTGTCAGCCGACAACTGGAAACAGCAGAAAACAATTCAGTCAAAACCGAAAAATGAAAGCGCTCACATATATTTCAAAAGGGAGATTCGAACTTACCGAGAAACAGATGCCTCAGATCACTGATCCGAAAGATGCGATAGTGAAAGTGACACTGTCAAGCATCTGTTCATCGGATCTGCATATCCTGCATGGATCCGTACCCCAGGCAAAGCCCGGCATAACCGTAGGCCATGAGATGGTAGGCATAGTGGAGTCGGTCGGACCGGAAGTAAGTTCTGTCAGACCGGGCGACCGGGTTGCGGTCAATGTAGAGACCTTCTGCGGGGAGTGTTTCTTCTGCCGTAGAGGCTGGGTCAACAACTGCGAGGATCCAAATGGAGGCTGGGCTCTGGGATGCAGGATCGATGGCGGACAGACTGAATATGTCAGAGTCCCGTTTGCCGACAATTGTCTCACACCAATACCCGCAGGCGTTTCCGACGAGCAGGCCCTCTTCACCGGTGACATCCTTGCCACAGGCTATTGGGCGGCCGGAATTTCAGAGATTTCAGAAAACGATACAGTGCTCATAATCGGTGCCGGCCCGACAGGCCTCTGCACCCTGCAATGCGTCAGCCTCTATAACCCACGCCATATAATTGTATGCGAGACAGATGACGCGCGTCGTGATTTTGTCAGGAAACATCATCCGGAGGTGTTTGTCACTGATCCGGCCCGATGTCTTGAGGATGTCAGCAGGCTGACCGAATCAAGAGGAGCAGACCGGGTGATCGAAGTGGCCGGAACGGATACATCTTTTGAAATGGCCTGGAGGGCAGCGCGCCCCAACGCCATTGTGACCATAGTGGCTCTATATGACAAGCCTCAGATATTGCCTCTCCCCGATATGTATGGCAAAAATCTCACGTTCAAGACCGGAGGCGTAGACGGCTGTAAATGCGACAAAATTCTCCGTCTGATCGCCGAAGGTAAAATCGACACTACACCACTCATCACTCACCGCTATCCGCTGAGCAGAATACGCGAGGCCTATTCGTTATTCGAACAACGCCGCGAAAACGTCATCAAAATAGCCGTTTATCCTGACTCCGACGGATGTACGGTCGAGCCTGATGACATTGACGAACTTGAGCAACTCGGTCTTGACAGTTGCGGAGACTAAGCTATCACATCTATCAGAGCAGCTTCCTAAAAAATTACGGTGCGCGGCATTTGAAATCTGCCACGCACCGACGAACGAAATATTGCCTGCAATCTTATTTACCTTAATTATTATTTAACAAGCCGGCTGATTATCTGACCGCAACTTTGCGGACTACAGTCTGCGTTTCACCATATGCCTTTACTATATAAAGACCCGGAGCTACGCGAACACAATCAGCAGCATCGGCAACTTTCATCCCGGCCATATTGTAGACCTTGATCCGGCTCACGCCGTCAGCAAAAATCATCCGGCCGGAAGTGTGGATTCTGACTCCGTTGTCAGAGACAATTGATTCTATACCTGTAGTTGTGTCTTCAAGTTCGCTTTCTATATATGCCTTTACTTTTTTCCCGATTGCAGCACTTGTAGCAGCCCTAAACTCCCCGGCAGAATCATAACCGAGTTTTGAAATGGATGTAACACCTATATAATTGAATGTGGCAGTCGCATCATTGCCAAGGACACCCTGAGCCGCGCCGGCATTATCTGCAGAGTGGTTGAGTCTGATGCCAAGATAAGAGAAGCCCCACGCATCCTGATCGTTATACTTGAACGATTTGTTGTTTGCAAACGAGGATGGGAGTTCAAATTCTTCACTCCAGTCAGGAGTGGCTGTAGGGCTTAGAGGGTGTTTCATAGCAATAGTTAAAATTCGAGCGAAAGATTTGAGATGGATATGGCTCTGAATTGAAGGAGCATAGCGAGCTATGTGACTGAGATGAAGAGCCATAGACGCTCAAAGCTTTCGGAGGCGATTGTATTGTCTTTTTGTAAATATAGTATTCCATTTGTGAAAAATTTTGAGTTACCTGAGCCTTGGTGTCTCTTTTGCTAAATTGTTGAAGCTCGTCAGTCGCATAGCTCGCTATGCTTCTTCCTCCCTTCCAACAATTTATCTAAAAGATACACCACTCAGATTTTAACTCTTGTTATGAAACACCTTCTTACATTCTCATTGGCGAGACTTGGGAGATAGCGCCAATAATAAGCCTCGGTATCAGTAGCCTGATTATTGGTAGCATATCGGCCGGCATTTGAATTCTGGCTGGTTATGAAATACGGAGTAATGATATTGTCGTCAGAAACTACAGGGCCAAATTCCGACCGTTTTAACCGCTATCTGCGAAGTTTTTTGTGGATTGACGATATCATACTTGTCATTGACGATCTTGCGAGCCATGAAGAAGGCTCCTATCAGTGGCTGTGGCATCCTATCGGCACAACTGTCAAAAAAGGGGTTGATCTTGACATCAGAAACGGGAAAGCTCATGTAGTGCTCCGCCAGCTCTACCCCGAAACTCTGGCTCCGTCAGATTTCATCCATGATTATCCCTCCAATATGACATGGGAAATCCACAATGCTCCCGGAGAGGACAATAAAGGCGATCAGCCATACTATTCATTCCATCTGCCCAAACGCCATGACCGGGTGAAAGGGGGGACCGCACTCATCCTTGATCCTGAGAGCCAGCCAGAGATCGAACGCCGCAAGGGTGACGGTTGGATCGGAGTCAGAATCAAGTCACACGGTAAAATTACAGATGTCTATATCAACCAGCTTGCCGACGGACGGATTATGCACATGAATTCATGGATCAATCCGGACGGATGGAATACCGATGCCTATATCACAGCGCTGACATATTCTGATGACAAACAAGCACTCCAGCACAGACCGTCACGCCATATCATCATTTATGGCAGCCGCCTCCGGCATGGAAACAGTGATCCGCTTTACTCTGAGTTGAAAAAAAACAATAAAATATGGTAACGGACCGACATTATCAGCGGGTGACTTATATGTCATTGAGAGCCATCGGATTCATATCCTTGCAAAATTTTATGGATGGAAAAATTTAGCGGATTTATGAAAATTCCATTTGGAAAATCAAACGAAATAGTATAACTTTGTGTTGTAAAATTGAAGAGAGCTAAAAAATCCCGCGCCGGAGCACGATTGGGAAACTCATCAATTATTCTTGAAATACCGAGACAAGCTTAGTCGCCCGATGGCGGGCCTCATCCCCTTTCGGGGAGGCGTAATTGCCCGGAGGATTACAAAGGTCGGCGAGCACTCAAATCCTGTCATTCGGAGTTTCATCATCTTCCTCCGGCGTGGTTCTTATAAGGTCGGCTTCGCTCACAATCCGAGCGAAGCCGGCTGTTTTTCTATGCGGATACGCCCAGATGAAACGGCCTTACAGAATTTTTCTAATATTACTGTCCGCTAAACTTTTTTTGAGCGATTGAAAAATTAGGGCTGACACCTATTGCAGGAGTCAGCCCTAAATGGTTATTTTGGTGTCGCCAAACAATCCATGAATAACCATGAGTAAAAGTAGTAATTTCGGCTCAAGCCGAAAGCACGGTGCATATGTTAAATTGGGCAATTAGAAGTGTTAAATTTTTAGGCGTAGAGTTTGACTAATCGGAAGATGAAGAAGTCGCGGTCCCGGACACCACGCATTTGTGAGCGAAATATTTTGACTTTAGAGTTGAATGCCTCGGCAGAGGCATTGGTCGCACGACGACGGAAATAGTTCAGGATTGTTGGGGCGTGGTTCTTGAATGTTTTGATTACCGAGCGGAAGTTGTTGTTACCCAATTATAATCGGCAAAACGAAAAGTGCAATTTTGAAAAACGAAAAGTACATTTTTTGGTGTTTTCCGGCCATTTCGGGCGCGTCTGTTTGACCGCCGTTCAATCATCGCTCAAACGCTGTTTAATCGGTTGAAAAATAGTTATTTTTACAGCAAAATAATCCCTCAAACTTTTTGCGGTTTGAGGGATTTTTACTACCTTTGTATTGTTATCTTGGCCGCGTTCACACCGAATCTGCGGCCATTTTCGTAAGTATTCCGACGCATCTTTCTATCATTTTCGAGCGGTCGCGCTTCCATTCGGTCGCTTCCATCCCTTTGTCGTATGCCGGATAAGGTTGCTGCGGCTTTACGCACCGAAAACGCTTGTCGAGCGCGTAAATGTATCGGTAGGTCTTGACGTGGAACACTTCAAAATCGCCTATCAGCATCCCGACATTGGCGCGTAGAAAGCCCGACGGCGATGTTGAGTTGGTGAATATCTGTTCGTGTACCATCTCACCGCTGCGCCTGTTACGCAGAAACTTGGTGAGGTGAAAGCCGTAATACTGGAAGTTGGCGGCTTTGTAGATAGTGCCGCAGCCGAGGCGACCGTCGGCGAAACTCTGCACGGCCACGAGGTTAGGGTCAAGGCGGCGCAGCAGCTTGATCGAGGCGGCTATCAGAATGCTCTCGGCATTGTGGCCGAGTTCATCATCTATCCACATACGGTTGAGTTCGCACATCCACGCTTTGGGATTGGGGTGCGTGAACAGGCGCGCCTTTGGATTCTTCATGTAGCCGTAGACGGCCACGCCGAGGCAGCGGTCGGGTTCGTCGGCGCGGAAGATTCCGAAGTTGTAGACACCGAAACCTCCGTCGTTCCATTTGTGGGAGTAGTGGTTCTTGACAATCATTTCCTTTGCGGTGGCCTTGTCAACAGGCTTTATCAGAAGCCGTCCGAGCGAGGAGGTCTCCTTGTAAATCTCCGTCGGGAGACTGTTGCTGTCATTCATTCAGCATAAAATGGGGTTTGATAGTTTGTGAAACGGTTGGTTATCTCGCCCCTTTTGCGTAATTTTGCAGTGGCAACCACATACAAAGACGCGATGCCCTGCGGTCAAAAGGCTTATACAGCCCTCGACTGCGCGGGGTATCGCGTCTTTGTGATAGTATGTGGTTGCCGCCTTTACTATCTGGTCGGGGGCTGTTTTTTATTGCCCACCGACGTATGTTTTCTGTTATTCTGTTTTTTTCATCGGCTGTTTTATTGGGGTTAAGAATTTAACGGTTATCTTTGCGCCATGCATTACACCCTCGACAGTTTTGCGATTTCGATTTCAAGATAGTGTATGGTGTGTGCGGCATGTGCGATTCCCTCTCACACTAAGTTATCGCGGCAATGGCCGCGTCCGACAGCAGGGATTGAGCGTCTTATAGACCCCGTTGAGATGATTTTGAACGAAGCACCGACTGGATTAGTCAGCGACAACCTACAAGATTTCACAACAGAGCATATAATGAGTTACGACCGCCGGGGTTTTTAGAGGAGCAGTTTTTCAACCGCCCCTCTTTTTTTGTCCCTAATCGGCAGAGAACCCACGGCGCACCACGGTCTTGTTGGTCTTCTTGTCGAGATGAAACCAAAGGCGGTATTTCATACGCGCCATCTCGCCGCCCGCGCTCTTGAACGTCTTCCCGGCTGCGGCAAACTGCAACGCGATCCGCGCATAGCAGCAAGCCTGTGTCTTGGGCTTCGTGCCTTTCTTGGAGGCCTTGACGCGAGTGCCGACCACTTTGTAGAGTCCGTTCCCGGCGGCGATTTCTGACAGACTCCCGCTTGCCACAATCATATCCGAGCAGACAGATCCGAGTTCCTTTCCGATAAGGGCATTGTCCTCCTTGTCGGTTACGCCTATGCACTTAGGCACATACCAGTTGTTAGGTGAGGAGGTGGAGAGTATCACGCCCTTGTAATGCACGTATTGGTTCTTCGGTTGCCGGAGCATGGATTTCCCTTTCCATGCGGCGTTTGTGCCTGTCGTGCCGCCGGAACGACGCTTTCGGCTGCGTTTCTTCTTGCGGAGCAGCACAAGTTGAACCCCCTCCGGGATAAAGCCGTGGCGCACATAGACGGTCGATCCTTTCACAACCTTAACGTCGATATGCAGGTTTTCCGTAACCGGGTAGAAACCTCCCCACGTCTTTGCCGCGCTGTTCCAATAGCGGACGTAGCGGCGCAGGTCGGGCAGGATCTGTTCCTGCGTGATGTTGTTCGCGCTGTGGCGGTAGACGTTGATCGTGTATTCCTCCGCGCCGTTCAGAGCGAAACACCCCTTGCGGCAGTTAAGACGCACGTTGTCCTTTTGCGCGTCCAACTGAACGCGGGTGAGGCTGTCGGTAGACAATACGGTGAGTTTCTTGGCGAGGTCGCTGTTGACGGCGGTGTAGTCGAGCAGTTTCTTTGCCAACTGGTCGTTGGTTTCTATCATCGAGAACCCGGAGGCCGGATATAATCCCGGCACGTTCTTTGTATATGTCGGCACATATTCGGCGTAACGGTAAATCCGCGCCTCGCGGTAGGTCGTGCCGTCGGCCACGATGTTCTCGGTTGTCTCCCGGATCTGAATGCCGTTGCCCGGCTTGGCTGCGGCCTTGAAGCGCAGCACCTCGCCGTCTATCACCACAACGCCGTCGGCGGTGGCCGTAGGTGCGAGCAGGATGTAACGTTTACCGCCTATCCTTGCGAATGCCTGTAAAAAGGTAATCTGGTCTTGTATGAACGACAGCCCCTGCGTCGATAATGGATACAGGCCATTGCCACCGTTTGCGACCGCCGTTGATAAATATTCCGCTCTGTTCATTGCTTGAGTTTGTTGGGGTGTAAATCGGAGTTTTTGAAAGGATTCTGTATTGCTCCACAATGGCCTTCACCTTGTCGAGCTGCGTTGTGTAGATGTTGTTGGGGACGCGCACGATGAACGAGTTCTGCGGCGCGTTGAGCCGCGCTTCGTCGGCGAGCAACGGTGTCGGATGTTCCGGCGGCTCACCCTCTACGGGCTTGCGGTTCTTCTTCTCGTCCACGGCGAGCAACTGGTTCGGCATCGTCGGGTCTTTTGCATAGACCCACTCCCCCTCGTATGCCCCCGCGTCCTCGATCTCAAACCCTTTTTTCAGATTGAAAGCGTCGTTGAGAGCGGCGCGGAGATAGCACACCTGCCCGTTGTGGCTCAACCTGTATATGTGGTCGCCACGCGCCCGCAGGAAGCGCGGGTACAGCCCTGTGTCGTCGCCGAGGTAGAGCGGCGAGCATAAGGCGCGGCAGAAAGCGAACACCCGGCGCAGACGCAGGAACGTCGGCAGCATGGTCGCTATCCACTTGTCGAAATCTATGTCAAAAATCATCATTCGGCCACTTGATAGGCACGGCCTCTGACCGTGAGGTTCTGCAATGCGTAATAACCCGAATAGGGACGGCGGTAGCCGACGACACGCGAGTAAGCCTCCGAGCCTCCGGCTGCGGCCTCCACTTTCACGATGTCGGCCACGCGCACTCCCTCAATGGACTGCAAAGCGGCCATAAGGTCGGAGTTTCGGTATTCGCCGTTGAAAGGCAGCTTGGATATGACACCGCTCACGACCTCGGTTATCACGTCCTTGCCGTCGCGCAGCAGCCTTATGGCCGTGTAGCCGTCCGCATCCGGGCGACCGTTGCCTGTGGGCTGCGCCGTGAGTATGGCCGGATCATAAAGCACCACGAGTTCCACGCGCATATTGTCTGCGGGTTCGTTCAGCACCTTTATGGCCACTCCCGCGTCCTTTATCTGCGAGAGGTAGCCTTTCAGTCCGGCGAGGTCATCGGGCTGCAGAGGCGTGGGCTGGCCGTTGTTGCCCCTCGCGGCAACCTTGATGAACACCTGCGTGTTGTCCTCGGTGGCGACCGCGTATTTCACCACACGTGCCTTTTCGATGTCGGCCTCCGTCATTCCCGACGTGTCGTAGTAGTCGGCCACGACCACGCCGTCGGTCATTATGAGATCCTTGCCGCGCATATAGGCGAGGGTCTTTGTAACGTACCAACGGAGCGTGTGCGGGCGCAGGGCATCTATCCTCGCGTCCACCTCCTCGCGGTGGCGGTCGAAAAGTTTTTCGAGCAGCCATATACAGGAGGCGACGACGTAGAACATCAGGCTCTCCAGCGACACCGGCGAGAAAGCCTTGTCAAAGGATTGGTTCTCTTTCAGTCCGTACCCTGTGCGGATAGCGTCCTGTGAGATGAAGGTCTCGCATATCTGAGCCTTTATCTCGGCGATTGACCGTGACATCGCCTCACGCTTTGTTGAGCGCGGCTATGGCCGAGCGGTAAGCGTCGAAATCAATCTCCGGGCGCGGTGCGTCGCCGTAACGCAGGTCGAGGTCATACTGAATGTCGGCCACAACTCGCTCCGGGTCGGGAATGCCTAAGTAGCGCATTTCAGAATAGGCCACAAGGCCGCTGTCAACCTCCTTGCCCTGCTGCGGTTCCTCGGCGGGAGGGGGTGTGCCGTTTTTGGCGGCGCGGCTCAACGCCTTGCGCTTGCGGAACGCGGCGCGTTTGTCAACTTCGGGGATTGTTGTCTTGACAGGCTCGTAGTCCCAACGAACAATGCAACCCCTTTTGCGACCGGTGTTGAACTGCTCAACGGCAGGGAGCGTCTCCCCGCTGAAAACTCGTGCTGTCATTCGCTTTGCTTTTGGTATTCTGTTTCTTGATGCTTGTTTACGCTTGCGGCGGAGCATACGCTTCACGCGCTCGCGGTGTTTGTATTTCTGTTTTAGTATTATCTTGGTGAAGTCCCATTCCACCACAATGTATTTCATCCACGCCTCGGAGATCCTACCGCAGAAAGCCCGGCGCATACCATATTCCTGTCCTTGCCGCATGAGGCCGAGATAGGAGTTGATGCAGCTCACGAAATGCTCCGCGTTGGCTTTGCACCATGCCGCGCCGCGCTCCTCGGCCTGTCGGTTGAATCCGTGCAGACGGCACATCGCTTTTCCGAGGGTGCGGTTGGCGATGTAGATGCGCTCTCCCTTGATGACCGTGCCGAGGAATTTAACGCCTTTCTTGTAGTGCTGCAGGTAATACTTTTTCGGGTTTACCCTCACCTCGGCTGTCTGCCACAGGTGTTCCCTGATAAGCGGCATAGCGAGTAGCAGTTTCTCCTTGTCGCAGTCCACGGTGGCCGTGTCGTCCACATAGCGGTCTATGTCGAGGCCGAGGGTCTCGGTAAGGTAATGGTCGGTCTCGTCAAGCAGAAAATTCGCCACGAGCTGCGAGGTGATGTTTCCGATCGGGAGGCCGTACCCCTCCGGCACGGTGAACAGGCTTTTGTTCGGAGGCAGTTCCTCCCACTTGCGCGGGTCGCCCTGTATGATGCACCCCTCCGCCGGGGAGTTGAGCAGAGTTACCTGCGTGAGGTAGACAAGCGTCTCCACGTCCGCGCACTTGTACCGCTCCCGGATGAAACGGCAGAGTTTATCCGTCACCATCGCCCGGTTTATCGACATGAAGAAACCTTTGAGGTCATATTTCAGAACCCAGCAGTCGCGGGTGTAGTTCTCGGATTTCTCGCGTATGGCCTCGTGCAGATGTTTCACGGCGGCAAGCGTACCCTTACCCTTGCGGCAGTTGAAACTCGCCGGGATGAACTGCGCCTCAAAAAGCGGTTCTATCCGCTGTGCGATCCAAGTCTGCACTATCCTGTCCCGGAACATCGCCGCGAATACCTCCCGCAGCGTCGGCCATTCCACGAGGAACGTGATCGAGGGCTGCGGCCTGTACCGTCCGGCCTGTATCTCGTCGCGCAGTTTCAGCAGTTCGGTCTCGTAGTGTATCTCAAAGGCCGCAGCCGCCTCAGTCCACGCCTTGTTGCGGCGGCACTGATAATAGGCGGACAAAAGACTGTCGTAGCCTATGGCGATATGTTGTTCCGGTTGGTTGTTCATTTTCCGTTGAAATTCCGACACCGCCCGCACGTCGTAAGTGTTGTTTCTGTTGTTGTTGTTGATGTTGCCATTGTAGTTGACAACCCACGAGCAGTAATCTTCTGTGACTGGCTTGTTCCTTGCTCTTAATGAGAGCGCACAGACCTTTTCATTAAAGAAAATCGCGCTTCCGTAAGCCGTGGCCGACGGAACACTCACTCTTAGACACCTTTTTTCGCCCTTTCAGCCGTGGCCTTGCGCCACGACCCGAGCTGCCCGGATATATCGGCCATAAGCTCCGACAGACTTGTCTGTTTCTGCAATGGCAGCACCCGCGCCTCGTTGCACAGCCGCATATACGTGTTCAGCACCGTGAATTTCGTCAACGCCCGGTCTATGTAGACAACCTTGTGCGCCACGTTCTGCTCATCCCACGCATACACTATCAGCGCGATCAGATCCGTTGCAGCGTCCAACGTCTTCTCCCAAAGCCACCGTCGGTATTTCACAGGCACGTTGTCGCTGAGGCCGACCATCTGCTGTATCAGCCTGTAAACGCTCTTGTATGCCCCGGCTGTCGCCGCGCCGTTTGCCATTTCAGTTAATTTTTTAATCGTCTGCAAAGTTACGAAAATTTTTTCGACCGGGCTTCGCCCGGTGTCGCTTTCCCTCTGCCCGGTCGCCCTTTAAGGGGGCGACCTCACCAAAGGAAAGGAAAAAGGTTTAATATTCAAAATGAAAAGCCGACACCGCCCGCACGTCGTAAGAGTCGTCGCTGGTGTCGGTGATGTAGCCATAGGAGTTGACAACCCACGAGCAGCAATCGTCGAAGACAGTGCTCGTCCACCAGTACTCGTAATGCCCGTTGGGATTCTGCCATTGCCCTTTGTCGTTCTGATAAGGCAAAAGGGCATAAGCCCATGTCTCTGCGTCGCTGTTCATCGCCTCCTGCATGAGTCGGTTGATGGCCGTTCTGTTCAGCCATATCAGATACACCTGTCCTGCCGACGGCAGCCATCGGTTCTCTGAATAGTCATATACTACCGACCCGACCCACTCTGCCGCCAATGCGCCGTTTACAGCTCTGAGTATCTTGGCCGTGTTCATATTGCCGTCCATGTCGGCGCGGGCGCGGTTCTGAGCCTCGGCATAATCGCCTTGCCATTTACCCGCTTCCGTATAGTGGTTTATATGCTCCATGCCTGGGATATACATTCCGTATGCCCTGCTGTTGCTCCATGCCATTCTCTCAACCGAGAAAGAATTGGGAGCTATGACAAAGCAGGTGTCTGCCGTAGCCACCATAATTCCGTAGTTGTAGTAGTCCATGGAGTTCTCGCCGGGACGCAGGTCGGGAGTTGCCCTCGCCTCTATCTCGTCCCAGTCATCTGTAAAGTGGTCGAACAGGTAGGGTACAGGACGGTAGAGTTCGTCTCCCCAGTCCATATCTTCGTCTTCAGTACCGTGGAATATCGCGCCAAACCACCAAACACCAACAGGCACACACCACAGCACGATAATTGGCCGCTCGCCAATGGCGGCTGTATGCACCCACTGAAACGATGCGCTCAGCCCCGGATGCTTGGCGTAAACCGCAAACTGAAAGCCGTGGGGCACATCAAACTCCGCAATGCCGTCGCCGTTCACCTTGATTTCTTTCCTCGGCATATTTACCGCCGGATAACCTTTCGTGGTAAATATATCCACATAAACGGTTGCGTCGGTAGAGCAGGCTGTAAGCCCCTCGCTGTCGAGGGTGTTTACACGCACCCTTACGTGTTCCCTCGGTATCTCTCCGAGCGTCTCCACCACCTCGGCCACGGCCTCGGTGAGACCTGCAAGCATCCCGCCAACCATCTCCGGCGTGATTGATTTCGGCATCACCGCCCCGCGGATCTCTGCCGCAGTTGCCCGCAGTTCCTCGGGCTTCCAGTCCTGTTTCATATCGTCCTAATGTATGATGTTGTTTGTGATTCGTTTCTTTTCTCCTTTTGCGCCTTACGAGAATGCCGCCGTGAACGCCCCCGCGAACACCGCAGCCCTTGTCGGCTGTTTCTTCACCGGGTCTGCCGGGATTATCTCCCAGTCCGGCGGGATTATTATCACAGGCTTGTCGAGCAGTCCGGCAAGCGTCTTTTCACTTACCGCCGTCGCCGGGCATATACCCTCGGCGGCGTACTTTTCCGCAACCCTCGCGTCCGTCACGTCCCCGGCCTCCCACGCTATCTCCGTGCCGTGGCCGAGTTCCCCGGTCACGCTCAGTCCGTTGCGCAGAGCCAACGCCCAAACGCCCTCCACCGAGCCTGTCGCCGCCAACGCTATGTCAACGAGGCATTGCCCCTCTCTCGCCGTCGTCTTCATTCCACCGTGATTTTTCCGTTATCACTCACCGTTACCCGGTTCACGGCCACTCCCGCCTCGCGGCACATCTGCCGCGCACGCGCAGCCCACATCCTCCCGGCAAGGCCGTGCTGCATCTTGCGGATCTCCCCGCCGAGCAGCGGGTGTTCCCGCCACTCTCCACGGTTAGCCACAAGAACGTGTTCTATCGTCTGCGCCTCCGTCCCGGCCACGATGCAGCCCCCGCCCTCTATGGCAAGGTCGCCGCAGTTCTCGTATGTCGTAAGTCCGTTCATCGTTTGAAAGGTGTTTGAACGTCGGTTAATAATCGGTTGATTCTATCACATACTCGGTGTCGCTCAACGCCGTTATCTCTATCACCTGCCTGTTAGAGTGCGTCATCTGTTTTGCAGAGAACCCGGTTACGACTATATGGCTTATCCCGAACAGGTCAAGGAACGCCGAGCTCACCTCCAGTGCCTCCGGCCTCTCCATTATCTCCCGCAGCTGCGCCACAGCCCGCTCCGGGTATTGGTCGCATATCCTGCCATCGTCGTCCACGGCGACTATCCCCACGCTTATGCTCAGTTGGTAGTCGCCGTCGGTGATATACTCCTTTATCGTTCCGGCGCGGCCTACGAGTGCCGTCTTCACCACCTCCTTTTGCAACGACACGTTCACCGTAGCATCGTTGATCAGCAGCAGACCCTCGTCCGGCACTTTCACCACCATGTCCGTCAGAGCCGTGCGGCCAAGCCAATAGTCGCCGCTTCCGCTCCACTTCTCCTCTGCCTTGTTGATAGCCGCGCCGCCCTCTGTAGTGCCGCCCCCCGTCACGTAGCCGGGCAGCGTCCCGAGCTTGTAGTCCTCGTTTTTCTGCGCGTCGCGTCCTTTGTTCGGTCGCAGCCTGTAAGCGAGTCCCTTTGCCTGTATCGCCACCCTGGACGCTATGAACCGGGCATTGATTATTTCAAACTTGTATTCCTGCATGGTCTGTATTATAGAGCGTAGTTTGCATCGTTGACAGCCGAAAGAAGAGCCTCGGCCACCGCATCCTTTATCCTCTCCTTGCTTTCGGAGAGATTGTTGGTCGTTATGGTGAATTTGTCGATAAGGCGGTCAATGGTGATGTTTATATTCTTGACACGGTCGGTCTCTTTCGACGCACTGCCGCCGACACTGCCGAGGGCATTGCCGATTGGTGAACCGCCGCCAAGCCCACCTCCGTTACCGACGGGGTCGGAGCTGCCGTTTCCACCGCCGGAAGAATCATCGTCCGGCTGCTCCGGGTGGTCTGCCGCCCAAGAGCGGTCTGCGGCCTCCCTGCCGAGCCGGGCTATCTTGTCGAAGTTGAGTTTGGAGGCTATCCAGTTGTATTTGTCGATGAACCAGTTTATCAGAGCGTAGAACTTATCCCGCACCCAGTCAATGATTTTGCCGAAGAAACCTTTTATGGCGTTGGCTACATTCTTGAAAGCGGTAACGAGCGGCTTGCATATCGCGCTCACCTTCTCGACCACGGCATTGACTACCTTAACGACAAAGTTGCGGATCGCGGCTATGAATGAGCGGATTTTGTTTACCACGGCCATAAAGACGTTGGCGACTTTCTGTGCCATTGACTTTATGCCGTTCCACAGGCCGACGAAAAACGCGGATATTCTCTGCCACAGCCCGGACAGCCATTCCCACAAAGCGGAGAACAGGGCTTTGATGCCCTCCCACGCGGTAAAGACAGCCACGCGGAAGCCGTAGCACTTATCCCAAAGCTGCTGAATTATGGCGATGACTGCGGCAATGGCGGCGGCTATCCACCCGACAATGGGGATGTTCATAATGGCGACACCTATTGAGCGGCACACGTTCTGCGCGAGAACCTTGAATGCGAGCCAATAGCCGCCGGACGCGGTTATGGCTATATTCTGCATCATCAGCCCCGCGACAACGTTCCGTATCGAGGAAACAACGCCTGTGAACGCGCCTTTGAAATTCACGCTCCGCAGAAAGATGACCGCCTTTGCCGCGCCGTAGATCAGCGGCACGAGTTGGGAGAGCGGCACGAGCGCACCCGCCACGACCTGCGTCCATATACCGAGGTCGCCGCAGGAGTTGAATATGGAAATCTTTATATCACTGAATTTCGCCTGTACCCGCGCCAACCGCTCGTTGTAGGTGTCCATTATAATACGGCTCTGGTCTATGGCGGTGGTCGTGCCTGTTATGGCCTCCGTCCATTGCTGAACCTTTGGAACGCCCTGCACGAGAGCCATTGCAGCGGCGGAGTTCTCTTTGCCGAACAATTTGCTGAAAAGAGCGTCGTCGGCCATTACGGGTTTGAGTACCTGTAGACGCTCGGCAAGAGACTTTGATTTGTCGGTGAGGTCGTTTACACTTATCCCGGCTGCGGCGAGTTCCTCGTGCACATCCTTTGGCAGAAAGCGGCCTTGCGCGAGTGTAGACATCACGTTGCGCAGAGCCACGCCGCCCTCCGAACCTTTCTTGCCCGCCTTGTCAAGAACCTGTATGGAGGCGTTGGTCTCCTCAAAGGAAACTCCGGCGGCTTTCGCGGCCATACCGCACTGTTCAAGAGCCACCTTGATTGCGGGCAGCTCGGCAGAACCCTCACGTGCGGCAGCGGCCATTGTGTTCATCATTTCCCACATACGGTCGGAGGCCGCAAGAGGATCGTCGAGCGATACGCCGTATTGGTTCATCGCCGTTGTCAGAACCTCGGCTGCGGCGGTCGCATCGCCTTTCATCATCTTGCTAAGAGTTGCGACGTTCTCCCCCATGTGGTTGAGAGCTTCGCCGTTCTTGGTGAGCTCCGGCGAAAGCTGCGACAGCAGCAGTTTGTAGGATTCCACCGATCCGGCGGCAGAGATTCCGAATTCCTTTGCAGAGGAGCGGGCGTATTTTTCAACAATGGCAAGTTCCTCTCCGGCCGCGCCGGATATTGCTTGCAACTCCGCGAGCGACGCATTAAGTGCCGCGCCCGGTGAGAGCGTCTCGTTCAGGCTTTGGCTAAGATTGCCGACATACTGCGTGAACTGGTTAAGCGCGAGTATCTTCCCCTCGAATGTGTCCCACAGCGACGTGGTCGCACGGAGATTCCTTTGGAGGTTCTCGACACCTCCCGAAATCTCGGCAACCACGGCATTGCAGTTGCCGCTTATGTTGAAAGCGTAATTGAAGTTGTAATTGCTCATTCAAAGGTGGCTTTGCATTATAGGCTGCATTCGGCATAATCAAAATGAATTTTGCTTCTGCTCTCATTGGCACTATAATTCGGCATCTGCGGGTGAGAATAATTTTGCGAGGATTCTTGCCATGTTTTCAAGACGGAAGTTTTCCAGCCACACGGCCTGTTGGAACAGCATAGCCCACCTTTCGTCGGTGAGTGTCTCCGGGTCTGTCCCGAAGTTGGCGCGGATCAAGGCGCACCCTTTCGCTATCTCTCCGGGGTCGTCGTCCTCCACGCCCCCGGAGAGTTGGTGCGCCTCTACAAGTTTTTTAGCTTAGACACGCACTTCCCGAAGATGTTCTGCAGTTCCCCGGTCGCCTGCATCTTGTAGACCGCGTCGGTCTTCATCAGAGGCGACCCGCCGAGCCAGCAGTTGTCAAACAGAACCTCGGCGGCTCTCACCTCGTTCTGCTTGGCCGTGGCCGAGAAAGCCTGCATCGTCTTCATGTCCGGGCGGTGGAAATAGCCTCGGTGCAGCTCCTCGAAGTCGGTGTCGGCCACCTCTACCTCCACCACGCGGCCATGCTTCCCTTTCCACGTGGCTATCTGCTCCTCGGTGATGTCGCCGTTTACTACTGTGAAATTCTCTGTGTTGATGTCGATTGTCTTGTTATCCATATCGGTTTGAGATTGTTGTTTCTGAAAAAGTTCGTGTTTCGGGTTTCACACTCCGGGTTTCCGGCTTAAACGCCGTCGGGCTTGCCGTATTCGACGCTGCCGGGGAGCAGTTCGAGTTCCACCTGCTGGTTCATGTCCCCCTCTTTCCAGTCGCGTTTGTTTTCCGTGAACTGGCAGTTGCGGATCTTGTCGATGACAATGATGCCGTTGGGGGGAAGATAGGCCACCTCGATGTCGAAAGGCGCGATGTCCTGCATTCGCCCGGTCGGGGAGGTGCGCGAAATCGCCACAACCTCGCTCATGTAGAGCGTGATTTTCGCCGAGGGGGTTATGCGTCCGTAGCTGCGGCTTACCGGGTGTCTCCCCGCGCCGTAGTTGTTCTGCATGTCCTGTTTGTCGCCGTAGGCTATCGCGGTGATCCCGGTTACGACGATGCCGTTTATGCAGGTCTTGATGTTGCCCCACGAATATTCCTCGCCGTTGATAAGCGGGATTCCGTTATAGGCCGCGTCCAATGTGTTCATTCTTTTGTCGCGTTAATGGTTATACACTTGTGGCGTAACCTATTTCAAGGTCGAGGTTGCGCATAACTCCCACGGCCACGTTCTTTATCACTCCCCGCACACGCGAGGTGGCGAGTATGTTCTGGTCGGGGTCTATGTCGAAGCGGTAGCCGCTCAGCTCCCCGGCCTTTGCCATCTCCTCCAGTGCCTTGTTGCCTGTGGTGATGAGATGCTCCACCGCCGTGCGCTCCAGTTTCCCGGTGTCCGCGTCCACTTTCATAGGCCGTCCGAGTTTGGGCAGCAGGTAGGTGCGCACACCGCGCACGGCCTTGTCCATCGTGCGCACGTCGTTGATATAGGCGTAGTCGCTTGTAGGAATGTCGAGGGTGTGGTTGTCGTTGAAGAAGCACCCGGCGAGGCCGTCGTAGGTGCGCAGGAAAATGTAGCGCGAGTTGTCGAGCGTTTTTATAACTTCGTCGTCGAGATCGCGCAGTTTCTTGCCGTCGCCGAAAGCGGCCACTGCTATGTTCGTCGGGAACGATTCCACCCACGCGATGCTCTCGTGTACCTTTGCCTTGCTCACCGCGCCGAGTGCGTCGCCGAGTGCCGACACGCTCGCTTTGGCGGCGTTGGCCGCGTCGCGGTAGAGCTCGTCGGCCACTCCCGCGCCGTCCTGTCCGATGATGACCGACACGCCGTTGCGTCCGATCTTTGCGAGGTCTGAGGGGAGCGCGGTAACGTCGGAGACTTTCGGCGCGTAGAGTATCGACAGCGGTTTGTTCTGCGCTTCAAGCGTGGTGCGTACCGATTGCAGGGAGTTGACGAGGGTGTCGCTCAGCTCCACCGCGCCGTTCCACACGCCCACCTGCCGCAGACGGCCTCCGGCATGGTTCTGTATCTGCTTGATTTCCGAAAAGGCGTTTGTTCCGGCGGCGGGCTTGAAGATGCCCACATACAGGCTCACGCCGGGATTCATATTGAATATCGAGGCGAGGGTGTAGTGAAGCACCCTTGTCTCCCATGCCTCCGCGTCGGCGGTGATGCCGTATTTCTCGGCGGTCTCCGGCGATGATATGGCGTGGATGCGCTCTGTTGCGGTGAAGCCGTCCACGCCCTCGGTGGCCGTCGGCAGGGTTGCCGAGTAGAACACGAGGCCGCTTATGTGGTCTTCACCAGCGAGCGAGCGCACGATGTTGCCGTTTGTCCGGGTAATGGTGAGATTCTGCATTATTCGTCGGTGTTGGCGGGTTCGTTGTCGGTATCATTCACTGCCTCCCCGGTCAGTTCGTCCACCTCCGGCTCGGTGTCGGAGGGTGCGGCAGGCTCGGCGGTGTCGGCCTTGCTCTTTGCTGCTGCGGCTTTCAGCGCGGCAGTCCTGCGGTTGGTGGAGTACACCTCGCGGTTGGGCAGGGAGTTGGCGTGGTTCTGCGCGTCGTTGCGGGTGTAGAACGCCGTGCCGTCAGAGGTTACGTGTACCTCGTTTATGTCGGGATTGAGGCGCAGGGTCTCCTCGGCTATCCTGGCGGCGGCTTTCGCGGCCACCGTCGCCGTGGATTTTTCTGTTTCTTTTGTCTTTTTTGCCATTGTCGTATGGTGTTTAATGTCTGTTTGAACGGTGTTTGATAATTATGGCGATGACAGCGAGCGATACGAGGGACAGGGCTATCGACACCCAAACGAGGGTTTTGTCCGCGCCTTTCTCCTCCCGGCTTTCGGCCTCGCTCTCCCCGGACGTTTCGGCCTCGATGTCGGTCTGCGTGGCCTCGTCCGTCCGTGAGTGAGCCTCGCATTCGGTGGCGGTGCTGTCGCTCTTGGCGGTCTCCACCTTTGCCCGGCTGTCGCTCTGGCTCCTGGTCTCGTGACGCTCCCGGATGCGGGCTGACAGCGGCGGGGTGCCTGTGACGCTGTCCGGCGGCTGCGTCGTGTCGAATATCTCGGTCACGCGCTCGGTGGCCTCGTCCCTTGTCTCCTCGCGTTGAAGCCATGCCGCGAGCCATTCATTCAGAAGCCGCTCCGTGCGCATCGCCGCGCTGTCCTGCAGGTGGGTCTCGCCCGATGTCGTTTCTGACTGCGACGAGTGCGTTTGTGACCGCTGCTCCGACATCGCTTTTCTTGGCGCGGCGCAGCTCATGGCTGACAGGACAATCGTCAGCGTGAGGACATGAATTGATTTTTTCAATCGCATTGGTGAGGGTGTCTACTTTTTCCTGTAACTGAATCATATCCTTGCGCAGCGGCTCGACCACAAGTTCCATAATCATCTCTATGGCCTTTTTGTCGTTGTCGAGTTCACGCCCGCGCACGTCGGCGAGCGTCTTTTTCACCTCGGCGCGGAGCTGCTCCACTTCTGCCTTGTGCTTGGAGCGCAGGAATATGGCCGTGAGTAATGCCGAGAGCGGCGCGGTGATGATCGCCACCGCTGCGGCAAGGATCGTTTCAGTCATTCAGCGTTATTGTGTTATGCCGATTTCTTTGAGCCATGCGGCAACGTCGAAACTCGGACAGGCTTTCATCCACTCGTAAGGCTCTATCACGCCGTTGCCGTTGAGGTCGGGTGACAGGTCGCGGTGACCGATGATTTTTACATTAGGGTGCTTGGCGTGGAAGTCGCGCACGTATTTTGCCATTGCGCTTTTCTGCGCCGCCGTGCGGGAGTCTTTGGGGTTCATGTTTTTGTCGCAGCCTCCGGCATAGACTACGTGGCGGCTCACTGCATTGTAGCCTTTCGCGCCGTTGGTGATTTCCCACGGATCAACGAAGTTGTCCTCGTTGTTGTCGACTATACGCTCCACCGTGCCGTCGAGCCGGATTATATCGGTATAGCCGGGTTTGCTCCACCCGCGACCGCCCGCCGATTTGGGAGAGGTGTGCATCCGTCGTATGTCGGCGGCTGTCACGTCGCGTCCCTCCGGGGTGGCGGTGCAGTGCAGAACGAGATATTTCAGCGTTTGTTTCATACCTGGTTATGCTTTCGGTGCGCTCACTATCGCGCCGAGACCCTCGGCCTTTGTCGGCAGACAGATTGTGTAGGTGCGCATGGAGAAAAGGTTTTCCTGTGTAGTGGGGTTGGCTGCGGCCTCCTGCAGATAGGTCTTCGTCGAGCCGTTGGCTTTCATGGCGCGTTTGAGCGAGAATGCGACGGAGCATTGGCGGTCTGTGGCTGCCGGGACTGCGCCGTAGGCCAGTTTCTTCTTCGTGGAGGTGTTGTAGTGGGGACATGCGTCATACTCGTACACCTCGAAGCCGTACATGCGGTTTATCGCGCCGCTGTCGTAGTTGTAATACTGCGAGGCGAATTTCTGATCCTGCTCCAGCAGGTCGGCCACATGGTCGGCGCACAGCACGAGGATGCGCCCCTCGGCGGGTATCCTGGCCTTGTCGAAAGCCTTTTTGAGCGCGATGATGTCGCGGCGCGTCAGTCGCTTGCGGTCGCCGTCAACCTCGCCTGTGGTGAGCAGCACCGGGGTCTTGGCCGTGTTCTCGGCGGGTGCGAGAGAGTGGATTGCGCGGCTGAAACGCACCTCGTCGAATGCCTCTTTGTGGCGTTCTATCACTGAGGCCATCTTGTCATGGCCGAGCGCGTGAAGCTCGTCGTCGGTGATGCGGGTGGGCTTGCTCTGGTATTTGTCGAGGCGCACGGCGATGTCGCCGTCTTCGAGCGTCTCGACCTCCAGCGGATAGGAGGTGTTGTTCACAAGCACTTCGGGATCTACTCCCACATCCACCATGTGGATAACGTCCTTTTCCACATATTGGTCGTAGCTGCGGATCTTGTTATACCACCCGATTGCGGCGGCTGCGGTGCGGAATGCCTTTACAAGCTCGCCTGTCCACGCTTCGGGATAAAGCCCGGCGCGGAGCGCGTTGGCGGGTGCGAGACCGCCTATGAGCGACGTGCCTACCGCAACGCCGTTGAGCGTCAATGCTCCGGCGAGCGGCGAGACACCCACGGCCACACCGAGGGTCGCGCCCATTGCGGAGGTCAGCGCAACTCCGATAATCATGCCCATAAGGGCGAGAAGAAATCTTTTCATTCGTCTTTTGTTGATTGAAAATGTTTGTTGAGTTGATGTCAGTTGAATTTGGGTGCGAAACCGAAATACTCCTTGTAGAGCCGGGCATACTCCTCGCGGTTATTGTCGCGCAGGTCGGCAAGCTGTTCGGGGGTTGCCTTGTCCCATGTAAGGGTCGCGGTGGGGGCTGTGCCGCCTCCGGCGGGACGCACGAGGTCGAGGGGCTTCTGTGCGGGCTGCATGTCGTCAAGGAGCGTGTTGAGGGTGTCAAGGCCGACGTTTTTGCCCAGCACGATGTATTTCTCTTTCTTGTCAGGGGTGAGGCGTTTTTCCTTGATTGCCGTGTCTACCGCGTCGGTGATGCGGGCGAGGGTCATAGCGGCCTTGTCTTCCTGTAATTTTGTGATTGCGGCCACTGCTTCGTCCTCGGTGGCGTTGGGCGCGAGGCCGAGTTTCAAAAGGATCTTTTCCATGTTCTTTTTGATGTTGTTATTTGGGGGTTGTTCTGTCTTTTCTTCGTGTACGGTGAGGTTCAGAAGCGGCAGGTGGTCGCTTTCCTCCCCGGCGGCGAGGGTGAGCAGTTTCCCCTCGTGATATAGGCCGACCTGCAGCGCATCGTCATTCGCGCCTATATCCACCACCGACACCTCTATGAGTTTGCTTTTGGTTACGGTCGGGCGCGTCTGTCCGGCCACAAGAAGCGTGGGGTCTTCGCTCCATTCCATGATGTCAAGCCCGGCGGAGAGCATACGCAGCGTGCCGCGCTCCCATTTCTTCGAGATGTTGCGCTCGTCCTCGGTGTCGTCGTCGAATTTAGGCGTGCCGTAGAGCGTATCCCCCTCCACGCGCACATTCTCCATGATCCCTATCGGCATATCCTCCTTGCGCCCGCGTCGGTGCATATACAGGAGTACCGGGTTCTTTTGGTATTGCGTGAGGTCTATGCCCTCGGTCAGTACCCTTGCGCCGTAACTGTTGAGGCGCGGGGTCGATATGATTGCTTCTTTCGGCATTGGCGTGATAATGATGAAAAAATGTCGGCGCGGCTTGTGTGGCACTTCACTGTGTGAAAACCCTGTGCCGCCGCGCCGACGGATCGCAAAAGGGGGTTGTGGCGGAGGCGGGACTTGAACCCGCGACCTCAAGGGAATGAACCTTGCGAGCTACCCGGCTGCTCTACTCCGCGATGTCGTTTTACGGTGCAAAGTTGGGGAGGGTTTACTGCCCTGCAAAACAGAGTGTAAAAACTTTACACTCTATTTTCTCGCGCCGTCCGTTTGTCGCAATTTTGCACCGTAAAATCAACATTGATACAACCCGAAAACATCATTTATTATGAATGGCAAACAAGGTTTCAACAGATAAAAAGGAGTTCGCCGAGGCTCTTTTCATGCAGGGTATGCCGCAAAACTCTATCGCCGAGAAAGTCGGCGTGTCGGCCAATACCGTAGGCAAGTGGGTAAAGGACGGCTGCTGGGGTGAGAAACGCGCTGCGATGTCTATTACCCGCAAAAAGTCTGCAGAATGAACTGCTCTCGGCCATAAAGGACAAGATAGAGGAACTGCGAGACCTCGACATCTCCAAGTCCGCGACGGTCGTCGATCAGCTCGTGAAACTCTCGGCCACTATCGAGCGTCTCGACAAGGAGGCTTCCGCTGTCGATTTCATCGAGTGCTTCATGGCTTTTGGCCGTTGGCTCGAATACCAGGCGGAGACAGACCTGGAGATTACGCCGGAGTTCCGTAAACTTGTCAACAAGTATCAGAACAAGTATATACTTGAAATGCTCAGCAGCAAATTGTAGCGTATGGCAAGGAACACCGCACAGAACCGCAAGGAGGCGATCGAGCAGTGGAAGCAATGGTGCGAGACCGTGCAGACGCGCTCTGTCGTGTCTGTCCGCGAGACCCCGGCGCAAAAGGAGAAACGCATCGCGTATCTCCTCGCCGACTATGGCCGCTTCTTTTCTTACTATCTCGCGCACTACTGCGACGACGAGGAGACAGGGAAGCATACCGACTGCGCACCGTTTCAGATAAAGGCGGCGCACACGCTCCGCGACCATCCTACAATCCAATATGCCGCGCAGTGGGCGCGAGGCCACGCGAAGTCCGTCCATTTCGATGTCGGCATTCCCATGTATCTCAAAGCCCTCAAAAAACTGCACCTCATGGTGCTTGTCGGCAAGAGCAAGGACAATGCCGAGACGCTCCTCGGCGACATACAGGCGGAGTTCGAGTTCAACCAACGCTATATATCCGACTTCGGGGTGCAGAAAGTTACAGGGTCGTGGGAGACAGGAAAGTTCGTAACCGCCGACGGTCGCGCTTTCTTCGCTCGCGGTCGCGGCCAGTCGCCGCGTGGTCTCCGTTACAAGAAGTACCGCCCGGACTATATCGTGATAGATGACCTCGACGACGACGAACTTGTAAACAACCCCGACCGCGTGGCGCGGCTCACAAGTGGGTAAAAGAAGCCCTGTTCGGCACGCTCGACGGTGGCCGTGGCCGTTTCTGTATGGTCGGCAACCTTATAGGCAAAAACTCTGTCCTCGCCAATTTCATGGCCTCCGACGGTGTCGTGGTCTCTAAGGTGAATGCCATTGACAAAAACGGCAAACCCGCGTGGGCTGCTAAGTGGTCTATCGAGGAGATACGTGCCGAGGAGCGGTTCATGGGTTATATATCGTTCCAACGCGAGAAGATGAACAACCCCATTACCGAGGGCAGCATCTTCCGCAACGATTGGATACGTTGGTGTCGCCCGCTGCCTCTCGCCAAGTACGATTATCTCGTGTGCTACTGCGACCCCTCGTTCAAGTCCACCACCCGCAACGACTACAAGGCCATTAAACTGTGGGGCAAGACAGGCACGGATCTCCATATGCCTCGCGGCTTTCGTCCGCCAATGCTCCGTGGCCGAGATGGTGGGTTGGTTTCTTGACCTCCACGAGCAGATTGTAAAAGGCCAACGCCGTATGCTCC